>PERO01000020.1 GCA_002928875.1 Methylobacterium sp.
CGATGGAGATGACGAGGCGCAGGTTGGCCTCCACCATCTCCTTCTTGGCCTGCCGGGCCTCGCGCTCGCCCTTCTGCACCATCTGGACGATACGGCGGAATTCGCCAATCTCGAGCCCGGTTTCAGACGCCAGCGCCTGGATCTCGCCGCGCATGTCCTTGATGCGCTCGAGTTCCTTGCCGACGAAATCCTTCCAGCCGCGCGTGGTGAATTTCGAGACGCGCAGCAGCCATTTCGGGTCGAGTTCCGAGCCCTGATAGCTCTTGAGGAACTCCATGCGGTCGATGCCGTAGCTCTCGCCGAGGCGCACAAGGCGCGCTTCGAGACCAATCAGCCGCTTGTTGATGTCGTAAAGCTGCTCCACCAGCGCATCAATGCGGTTCTGGTTCAGCGAGAGCGACTTCACATCGGTGATGATCTCGTCCTTGAGCGACTTGTACTTGCGCTCCTGGGCGGGGGTGAGCTTCGTGGATTGAAGCTTGTTCTCGATGTCCTGATCCTGCAGGCGGCGCAGCTTCTTGTAGTTCGAGGCGACGCGCCCGAAGGTTTCGAGCACCTTCGGCTTGAGTTCCGCTTCCATCGCCGAGAGCGAGACGCCGCCCTCGAATTCATCGTCGAAGGATTCAGGCTCGGGCTCGGGAGCCGCGACCTCGTCGCCATCCTCGTTGAGCGCGCGCGCCTTCGTTGGTTCGACGAAATCGTCGGTCGGGGCATCGACCTTCGGCGCACCCTTGCCATCCGGGCCCGCATAGGTGGCTTCAAGATCGATGATCTCGCGCAGCAGGGTTTTGCCCTGCTCGAGTTCCTCGTGCCAGATGATGATGGCCTGGAAGGTCAGCGGGCTTTCGCAGAGGCCCGCGATCATCGCCTCGCGACCGGCCTCGATGCGCTTGGCGATGGCGATCTCGCCCTCGCGGGAGAGCAGCTCCACCGCGCCCATCTCGCGCAAGTACATGCGCACGGGATCGTCCGTGCGGTCCAGCGGCTCGCTGGACCGTTCGGATTTCACGATCGCGGTGGCGCGCGGGGCCTGCTCCTCGGCTTCCTCGGCCTCGTCGTCGGCCGCGGCCTCGGGTGCCTCTTCCTCGGCGCCCTCTTCCGTTTCGACGACATTCACGCCCATCTCGTTGAACATCGCGTAGATGTCCTCGATCTGGTCGGAATTCACCTCTTCCTGCGGCAGGACGGCGTTGATCTCGTCGAGCGTCACGAAGCCGCGCTTCTTCGCGAGCTTGATGAGGCGCTTGACGGCCTGATCGGAGACATCGATCAGCGGGCTGTCCGGCGTCTCGGCCGCATTGCCCTGCTCGTCCTTCTTGACCGGTTTGGTCGCCATGCGATGTTCATCCCACCATCTCTCGCCGCCAACTGCTTCGAGCCCGAGAGCATTGAGCCCCCGGGCGATTATGCCGAAGCAATTTAACGACCTCTTATCCAAGGGGCGAAAAAGCGGATTCGAACGCTCGCGTTGCGAAATCCCTGTCCCGACCCCCGCGAGACAACGCGCTGCACCGAAAAGAGCCGAGCGTTCCCCCGCTGACGATTATTCCATCCGCATCATCCTCAGGCGAGCCGGTATTCCCTTCGCCTGACCATGCGATTGCGATTATTCACCCAGCCCGTTCTCCGGATCCAGTTGCGCCTCGCGGCGCCGGACAAGCGCCTTCAGGCGCTCGAACCGCTCTTCACCCCCGTCTTCCGCGACTTCGCGCGCAACAGCCTCGATCTCGCTATTTAGAAAGGATTGTCGCTCATGCAAGTGGGAAGCCTCTCTCCAGGCGGTCAAAACACGAGAAAAAACCGTTCCCGGCTGGGTCCAGCCCTCGGTTTTCGCCGCGAACTCCAAAGCCCGCAACGGCTCGGCGAAGCCGCGTGCCATCAGAAGTCCCGCGAGATCCTGCCCTTCGCCGCGCGCCGCGAGGTCGAGGAGCGCGCTGCGCAGGCTGCGCGCCTCGGGCGAGGCCAGCAACAGCTCGGCAATCGTCTCGGCTTCCGTCTCGATCAATTCCGGGTGATGAATCGCTGCGAGCACCAAAGCCGCCTCGCGCGGCTGCAGCATCGAGGCGGGCCGGAACAGCGCGTTGCGCTTCAACCCCTCGGAGGCGACCAAAGGCATCTCGTTGCCGAAGCCCCCCGAAAAGCCGCCCGCGAACCCGCCGGCGCGCCGGTTGCCTCCCCCGCGCCCGGCCTGGCGATAGGTGTTCTCGCGATAGTTGCCCTGCGCTCTCTGCGGCCGGAATAGCAAACGCAGGCGCTCGCTCATCGCCTCGCGGTAATGGCGCTTGAGATCGTCATCGGCGATGCGCGCCACCGTGCCGAACAGCCGCTTCTCGAGATCGGCGCGCTGCTCCGGTGTCTCGAGCGGCGCGCGCCCGATTTCGCGTTCGAAGAGCACATCGACGAGCGGTCGCGGTTTCGCGAGCGCCTCCCGCAAGGCGTCGCTCCCGCGCGATCGCAGCAGGTCATCGGGGTCGAGGCCTTCGGGAAGGAAGGCGAAACGCAACGTCTTCCCCGCCGCGATCATCGGCACCGCGAGATCGAGCGCGCGATGCGCGGCGCGCTGGCCGGCCTTGTCGCCATCGAAGCAGAGGATCGGCTCCGGCGCGATCCGCCAGAGAAGCGCGAGCTGATCCTCCGTCAGCGCCGTGCCGAGCGGGGCCACGACGTTCGCGAGGCCCGCGCGATCAAGCGCGATGCAATCGACATAGCCCTCCACGACGAAGATCGTGCCGGCATCATGCGCGGCTTTTCGCGCCCGGTTCAGGTTGTAGAGCGTCGCGCCCTTGTGGAAGACCGGCGTTTCCGGCGAGTTCAGGTACTTCGCCTGCACATCCTTCGCGAGCGCCCGCCCACCAAAGGCGATGACCCGTCCCTTGGCATCCTGGATCGGGAACATCACGCGATCGCGGAAGCGATCGTAAGGCACGGTCACGTCCTCGGCCGTGACGAGCAGGCCGGCCTCGATCATCACCTCCGAGGGCACGCCCTTCTCCGCGAGGTGATCGCGCAGGGCGAAGCGCTCGCCCGGCGCATAACCCAGCCGGAAGCGCGCGACGACATCGCTGCCGAGATCGCGCCCCTGGAGATAGGCGCGTGCCTCGCGCCCCTTTGGCGATTTCAGCTGCTCCTCGAAGAAACGGGCGGCCATCTCCAAAGCTTCGCCGAGGCCGGCGCGCTTCTTCTCGCGCTCGACGGTCTCCTCCGTGAGCTTCGGCAGCGTGACGCCTGCCTCGCCTGCGAGCCGCTCCACGGCCTCGGGGAAGGAAAGCCCTTCGGTTTCAATCACGAAGGAGAAGATATCCCCGTGCTTGCCGGAGGAGAAGCAATGGTAGAACTGCTTCTGGTCGTTCACGTAGAAGCTCGGCGTCTTCTCGGCGTTGAAGGGCGAGAGGCCCCGCCATTCCCGCCCCGCCTTGGTGAGGCGCACGCGCCGGCCCACCACCGCCGAAACCGGCAGGCGGGCGCGGATCTCCTCGAGGATGGAGGGCGGATAGCGCATGGATTGTGGATGGCGATTTCAGGAGGCCACGGCAAGGGGTTGACGCGGGAAATACGAGTGTATATACAAACCACCACCCGCATATCAACCGTGGAGACAGCGATGGCGAACCCGAAGTTGGAGCAAGATTTTGCTCCCCATAATAAAGGTTTACAGCATGCTCTCTCTAACTTGGAACGAGGCCAAGTGCCTCGCGAATATCGAAAAGCACGGCATTGATTTCGATGATGTCGATGTTCTCTTCCTCGATGAGCGGAGCGTGGTCTATCCCTCTCCCCGCAATGACGAGGACAGGCTCGTGCTTGTGGGATTTTTGAACTTTCGTTTCGTGAGCGTTGTCTTCACGAAGCGCGGCGAGACGATCCGCATCATTTCCGCGCGTATCTCGCGGAAGGAGGAACAGGCGTTATGGCTCAGGAACGCATCGAAACCTTCCTAGGACGGGACGAGAAGGGCCGCGCGATCATCCGCACGGCCGACGGCGAGATCGTGCATCGCGAGAGCCGCACCGACTGGGCGCGGCTGGATGCCATGACCGAGGAACAGCTCGAACGCGCGATCGCCGACGACCCGGACTGGGCCGAGTTCAAGGATATCGACTGGGCGAATGTGGAGGTGAAACCCTTCCTGCCCAAGCAGGCGATTTCCATCCGCCTCGACCCCGACGTGCTGGAATTCTTCAAGAAGGACGGCCCCGGCTATCAGGGGCGCATCAACGCCGTGCTGCGGCATTTCATGGCGGAAAAGAAGAAGGCCGGCTGAAAACCGGCCTCGTCACAATCCCCATAATCCACAGGGTCGTCTGGATTCCCGCCCGCCTTCGGCGCCGAGAAGGACTCCCGAGCCTCAGCCTGTCAGCGCCGCCTTCACGAGGCCCGAGGCCTTGCCGAAATCCATCTGGCCGGCATGGCGCTCCTTCAGCAGCGCGATCACCTTGCCCATGTCCTTCATGCCCGCCGCGCCAGTCTCGGTGATGGCCGTGGCGATGGCCGCCTTCACCTCGGCCTCGTCCATTTGCGCCGGCAGGAAGGACTGGATGACGGCGATTTCAGCCTCTTCCTGCTGGGCGAGTTCGGGGCGGCCATTGGCGTGATAGATCGAGGCCGATTCCTGCCGCTGCTTGATCATCTTGGCGAGGAGCGAGAGGAGTTCGTCGTCGCTCGCCTTCTCCTTGCCCGCACCGCGCGCCTCGATGTCGCGATCCTTGATGGCGGCCTGGATGAGGCGGACCGCGCCGAGCTTCACCTTGTCGCCGGCCTTCATCGCATCCTTGAGGGCGGTCATCACCGTATCGCGCATTTCGTCACCTGAACTGTGGCGCGCGGCGATTTCGCCGCGCGAGGCATTGATTTCGGGCAGAAGCTTCCGTAAGCGAAGGCCGTTTCGCGTGGCGTCCGGTTCGATCGGTCCCGCGCTGCCCCCCAACGCTCCGGTGAGTGCCATGTCGACGATTGTCCCGCAATCCGAAAATCGCGCGCACGCGCCCGCCCCCTGGTCGAAACCCGCCGTCACGGCCCTGCTGGTGCTGGCAGATGGCACGGTCGTCGAGGGCGAAGGCATCGGCGCGGTGGGCGAAGGCTTCGGCGAACTCTGCTTCAACACTGCGATGACCGGCTATCAGGAGATTTTGACGGACCCCTCCTATTCCGGCCAGATCATCACCTTCACCTTCCCCCATATCGGCAATGTGGGCGTGAACGACGAGGACATCGAGACGGTCAACATGGCCGGCAGCACCGGCGTTTCCGGCGTGGTGCTCGGCGCTTCGATGACCGAACCCTCGAACTATCGCGCGAGCCGGCATCTCGATGCCTGGCTGAAAGCGCGCAACATCGTCGGCGTCGCTGGCGTGGATACCCGCGCGCTGACGGCGCTCATCCGCGACAAGGGCATGCAGAACGCGGTGCTGATCCACTCACCGGCAGGCATTTTCGATCGCAAGGCGCTGCAGAAGGCCGCGAAGGCCCTGCCCTCGATGGATGGGCTCGATCTCGTGCCGCATGTCACCGGCCCGCAGCGCTATGACTGGGACGAGACCATCTGGACCTGGGGCGAAGGCTATGGCCGGCAGGCGAACCCGGAATTCCATGTCGTCGCGCTCGATTACGGCATCAAGCGCAACATCCTGCGCCTGCTCGCCTCGCGTGGCTGCAAGGTGACCGTGCTGCCACCGACCTCGAAGACCGAGGACGTGATGGCGCTGAACCCCGATGGCGTGTTCCTCGCGAACGGACCGGGTGACCCGGCCGCGACCGGCACCTATTCCGTGCCGACGATCAAGGGCCTGCTCGACGCGAAGGTGCCGACCTTCGGCATCTGCCTCGGCCACCAGATGCTCGCGCTGGCGATCGGCGCGAAGACGCTGAAGATGGCGCAAGGGCACCATGGCGCGAACCACCCCGTGAAGGAGCACGAGACCGGCAAGGTCGAGATCGTCTCGATGAATCACGGCTTCGCGGTGGACCCCAGGACGCTGCCCGCCAATGCCGAAGAGACGCATGTCTCGCTGTTCGACGGCTCGAATTGCGGCATCCGCCTGACGGATCGCCCGGCCTTCTCGGTGCAGCAGCACCCGGAGGCCTCGCCCGGCCCGGAGGACAGCCATTACCTGTTCGACCGCTTCGTCGCCATGATGCGGGCCCACAAGGCCGGCAAAGCGTGATATCGGCACCAGCATGACCAGCTGGATCGATTACTGGAACGGCGACCACCCGATCTACGTGAACGAGCGGCACAAGGCGCTGCATTACCGCTTGCTGGCCCGCGACCTCGCGAGCCTCGTGCCGGATGAAGACGCGGTCGTGCTCGATTTCGGCTGCGGCGAAGCCTTGTCGGCGGATATCCTCGCTGAAAGGACGCGGCGCCTCAGCCTGTCGGATGCCGCGCCCAACGTGCGCGACAAGCTTGCCGCGCGCTTCGCGGGTCATCCGCGCATCGCGGTGCTCTCGGATCACGAGGCGTTCGCGCTGCCGGCGGCAAGCCTCGATCTCGTCATCCTGCATTCCGTGGCGCAATATGTGCCGCGCGAGGATTTCCCCGGCCTGATCGAGCGCCTCGCGGAGAAGCTGAGGGATGGCGGGCGGATCGTGGTGGGCGATATCCTGCCACCGGACCTGCCCGCGACGACGGATGCCCTCGCCCTCCTCCGCTTCGGTTTCGAGGGCGGCTTCCTGATGGCTGCGGGGATGGGCCTCGTGCGCGCGGCGCTCTCGGATTATCGCAAGCTGCGTGAAGATCTCGGCCTCACGCGCTACACCGAGGCCGAGATGCTTTCGCTGCTGGAAGGCCTCGGGCTGACGGCGCGGCGGCTCGAGCGCAATCCGGGGCACAACCAGTCGCGCATGGCCTTCATGGCGGTGAAACTCGCGCCGCTGGAGTGAGGCATATCGTGTCATTCCCGGCGGCGGCGAAGCCGGCGAACGGGAATCCATGCGACGGGCAGGACAGATTGGATTCCCGCTCCTCGCTGCGCTCGGTCGGGAATGACAAGGGCGCTATGCCTTCTCGCCAAAACTCCAGTATTTGTGCGCGAGGAAGCTCCAGACCAGCACCACACCTGTGGTGAGCACCTGCGCCGCGAGATACGGCACGCCCCATCGGCCGTGGATGAGGCTCATCAGCAGCCATGTCAGCCCGAAGCCCACGCCCGCGACCACTGCGAAGCGCCAGCCGGCTTCCGCATGGCTGCGCGTCGCCTCGAAGGTCATCAGCCGGTTCAGCGCATAGGAGACGCCGCCGCCCAGCACATAGCCCACGAGGGTCGCGGGAATGACGGCCATCGCGCCCGTCTCCACGAGCCCGATCAGCGTGCCGTAATGCGTGATGGCGGCGACGACGCCCACGCCGAAGAAGGCGATGATCTGCCGGAAAAGGCCCTGAACCGGGCGCGCATCGTTCATTGTGGCGGGCGGCCCCAGGGCCCGCGCTTCTCGACGATCTGCGGCAGGGCCTCGCGCTCGCGGATGCGCGGCGGGCCGGGCGGCAGATGCCCGCCCGCATAAGCCTGCAGCGCATGGATCCGCTTGGTGATGGAGGGATGCGTCGAGAAGATATCGGCGAAATCGTTCGGGTCGTTCTCGATGCACATATCCATCACACCCGAGGGCACGCCGGGAATATCCGCACGGCCGGAGATCTTCAGCAGCGCGGAGATCATCGCATCCGGGTTCTTGGTGAGTTCCACCGCGCCGGCATCGGCGAGATATTCGCGCGAACGCGACAGCGCGAAGCGGATCACCACCGCGAGAATCCAGGCGAGGATGAGGATGCCGATGCCGATCAGCACCGCCGCGCCCCGGCCGGAGCCGCGGCTGTCGCCGTTCGAGCCGCGATGCGTGACCTGCACATTCGAGAAACGCTGGCCGCGCACCGCCATCTCGCCGAAGAACGAGACGACGCCCGCGATCAGCACCGCGATGATCATCAGCCGCACATCCCCGTTGCGAATATGGGTCAGTTCATGCGCGATCACGGCCTCGAGTTCGGCATCGTCGAGCGCCTCCATCAGCCCGCGCGTGACGGTGACGGTGTATTGCTTCTCGTTGACACCCGAGGCGAAGGCGTTCAGCGCATCCGTGTCGATGATCGCGAGACGGGGCACCGGCATGCCGCGCGAGATGCAGAGGTCTTCGGTGAGCTTCCAGAGCCGCGGGGATTGTTCGCGCGTCAGCGGCGCGGAGCCCGTCGCCCAGCCGATCATCGCGACATTGGCGGAAAAGCCGATCAGCACCCACGCCGCAGTGATCGCCAGCGAAACGGGCGTGTAGAACAGCGTCTGGCGAATGGCATAAGCGAGGTGATCGTCGAGCGGCGCATAGCGCGACTGCCCGTCGATGATCAGGGTGATGCCGAAGGTCACCATCACCACGAGCACGAAAAGGCCGGCGATCAGCACGTTCGATCGCCATTGGTTGCGCCGGATATGCGTGTAGAGCCCGAAGGCCTGGCCGATCATCGCCTCAGAACTTCACGCTCGGCGCCTGGTCGAGGGTCTTGCGGGCATCGTCCCCCACATCGAAGAAGGTGCGCTCGGAGAAGCCCATGGAACGGGCGAAGAGCACGGCCGGGAAGGCCTGGATCGCCGCGTTGAATTCGCTCACCGCGTTGTTGAAGAAGCGGCGGGCCGCCGAGAGCTTGTCCTCGACATTGGCGAGCTGGCCCTGGAGGTCGAGGAAGTTCGTGTTCGCCTTGAGATCGGGATAGGCCTCGGAGAGCGCGATCAGCCGGCCCAAAGCCCCGGAAAGCTGCTGCTCGGCCGCCGCCTGCCCAGCCGTGCCCTGCGCGGAAATGGCGGTGTTGCGCGCCTTGATGACCGCGTCGAGCGTTTCCTTCTCGTGGGTAGCGTAGCCCTTCACGGTTTCCACGAGATTGGGGATGAGATCGTGCCGCTGCTTCAGCTGCACATCGATATCCGCGAAGGCCTGATTGGCGCGCTGGCGCAGCGAGACGAGACCGTTATAGGTCGCGACGCCCCAGAAGAGGACGAGCACGACAAGGCCGAGAATAACCCATTCCATGGTGTGAACTCCCCGAACAGGGGCCCAGTCGCGCCCCGGATGACCGGTTCGACCATAGCATCATCGGCGTGTCACTCCAGTGGCGCGGCGGAAGCCGCCGCCATCCACGATTTTGTCGACGAAGCGAGGCTTTTCCGCTTGGCCAGCCTGCCCCTTCTGGCTATAGCGGCGGCTTAGCATCCCATTGAGTGGTCCTTCCCCGCCCGCGCGGCAGCAAAAGCACGGGTGTGGGGGAACGCGCATCAAGAGTTCAAGCCCATGCCGAAACGCCAGGATATCCATACGATCATGATCATCGGGGCGGGCCCCATCGTGATCGGACAGGCCTGCGAATTCGACTATTCCGGCACGCAGGCCGTGAAGGCCCTGAAGGCCGAGGGCTACCGCATCGTGCTGGTGAACTCCAATCCCGCCACCATCATGACCGACCCGGAACTGGCGGATGCGACCTATGTCGAGCCGATCACGCCCGAGGTCGTCGAGAAGATCATCGCGCGCGAGCGGCCGAAATGCCCGCCGGGCAAGGTCTTCGCGCTGCTCCCGACCATGGGCGGCCAGACGGCGCTGAACTGCGCGCTGTCGCTGCAAAAGATGGGCGCGCTCGACAAGCACAAGGTCGAAATGATCGGCGCCACGGCCGACGCCATCGACAAGGCCGAGGATCGCGAGCGCTTCCGCGAGGCCATGACGAAGATCGGCCTCGAGACGCCGAAATCGCGCCTCGCCAACGCAACCGAACTGAAGCGCAAGGATCGCGAGGTGCACAAGGCCGAACTCGCGCGGATCGAGGCCGGCACCGGCTCGGCCGCCGAAAAGGCCAAGGCGCGCGAGGCGTTCGAACGGCAATGGGACGCGACCGAGAGAGACCGCCGCAAGCGCTACCAGGAATTCGCGCTGGCGCAGGCCATGATGGCGCTGGCCGATGTCGGCCTGCCGGCGATCATCCGCCCCTCCTTCACGCTCGGCGGCACAGGCGGCGGCATCGCCTATAACCGCGAGGAATTCCTCGACATCGTCGAGCGCGGTCTCGATGCCTCGCCGACCAACGAGGTGCTGATTGAAGAGAGCGTGCTCGGCTGGAAGGAATTCGAGATGGAGGTCGTGCGCGACAAGCGCGACAACTGCATCATCGTCTGCTCCATCGAGAACATCGACCCGATGGGCGTGCATACGGGCGACAGCATCACCGTCGCGCCGGCCTTGACGCTGACCGACAAGGAATACCAGCGCATGCGCAACGCCTCGCTGGCGGTCCTGCGCGAGATCGGCGTGGAGACGGGCGGTTCGAACGTGCAGTTCGCGATCAACCCGGCGGATGGCCGCATGGTGGTGATCGAGATGAACCCGCGCGTCTCGCGGTCTTCGGCGCTCGCTTCGAAAGCCACGGGTTTCCCCATCGCCAAGGTCGCGGCGAAGCTTGCGGTGGGCTACACGCTCGACGAGATCGCGAACGACATCACCGGCGGCGCGACGCCGGCCTCGTTCGAGCCGTCGATCGATTACGTGGTGACGAAGATCCCGCGTTTCGCCTTCGAGAAATTCCCCTCGACCGACCCGAATTTCGGCATCCTCACGACTTCGATGAAATCGGTCGGCGAGAGCATGGCCATAGGCCGGACCTTCAACGAGAGCCTGCAGAAGGCGCTTCGTTCGCTCGAAACCGGGCTCGACGGCCTCGACGAGATCGAGATCGACGGCCTCGGCAAGGGCGACGACAAGAACGCCATCCGCGCGGCGATCGGCACGCCCACCGCGAACCGCCTGCTCTATGTGGCGCAGGCCATGCGGCTCGGCTTCACGAATGCGGAAATCCACCAGTCCTGCCGGATCGATCCGTGGTTCCTCGATCGCCTGCGCGAGATCGTGGACATGGAAGCGCGGGTGCGCGCCCATGGCCTGCCGCCGGATGCGGAGAATTTCCGACTGCTCAAGGGCATGGGCTTTTCCGATGCGCGCCTTGCCGCGCTCGCCCATCTCGAGACGACCGAGGTGCGCGCAAGGCGCCGGGCGCTCGACGTGCGGCCCGTCTACAAGCGAATCGACACCTGCGCGGCGGAATTCGCCTCCCCCACGGCCTATATGTACTCGACCTATGCGCCGCCCTTCGCCGGCAAACCCGCGGATGAGGCACGCGTCTCGGACAAACGGAAGATCGTCATTCTCGGCGGCGGGCCGAACCGCATCGGCCAGGGCATCGAGTTCGATTATTGCTGCTGCCACGCCTCGTTTGCCCTGCGCGATGCCGGGTTCGAGACGATCATGATCAATTGCAACCCCGAGACCGTCTCCACCGATTACGACACCGCGAACCGCCTCTATTTCGAGCCGCTCACCGCCGAGGACGTGCTCGAGATCATGGACAAGGAGCGCGAGGCCGGCACGCTGCTGGGCGCCATCGTGCAGTTCGGCGGGCAGACGCCGCTGAAGCTCGCCCGCGCGCTGGAAGTGGCACAGGTGCCGATCCTCGGGACGTCCCCGGAGGCGATCGACCTCGCGGAAGATCGCGATCGTTTCAAGCGCCTGCTCGACAAGCTGCAATTGAAGCAGCCGAAGAACGGCATCGCCTATTCGGTGGAGCAGTCGCGCCTCATCGCGGCCGATCTCGGATTTCCGTTCGTCGTGCGCCCCTCCTATGTGCTCGGCGGCCGCGCCATGGCGATCATCCGCGACCAGGAGACCTTCGACGATTACCTCCTCGGCACGCTGCCCTCGCTGATCCCCTCGGAGATCAAGGCGAAATACCCCAACGACAAGACCGGGCAGATCAACACGCTGCTCGGCAAGAACCCGCTGCTCTTCGATCGCTACCTCTCGGATGCGATCGAAGTGGATGTGGACTGCCTCTCGGACGGGAAGGACGTCTATATCTGCGGCATCATGGAGCATATCGAGGAAGCGGGCATCCATTCGGGTGACTCGGCCTGCTCGCTGCCGCCGCGCTCGCTCTCGCCGGCGATGATCGCCGAACTCGAGCGGCAGTCGCGCGCCATGGCTCTGGCGCTCGATGTCGGCGGCCTCATGAACGTGCAATACGCGATCCAGGGCGGCACGATCTTCGTGCTGGAGGTCAACCCGCGCGCATCCCGCACCGTGCCCTTCGTCGCGAAGGTGGTGGGCCATCCCATCGCCAAGGCCGCCTCGCTGGTGATGGCCGGCGAGAAGCTTGCGACCTCCGAGGCGCCGATCCTCGCGGCCCTGCGCGCGGATTTCGCCCATGGCGCGCCGAAACTGAACCATGTCGGCGTGAAGGAGGCAGTGTTCCCCTTCGCGCGCTTCCCCGGCGTCGATACGGTGCTGGGGCCCGAGATGCGCTCCACGGGCGAGGTCATCGGCCTCGATCGTAGCTTCGGCGTGGCGTTCGCGAAGAGCCAGCTCGGTTCCGGCACGAAGGTGCCGACCGCGGGCCGCGTCTTCGTTTCGGTGCGCGACGCCGACAAGGATCGCATCCTGCCTTCCGTGAAGATCCTCGCCGATCTGGGCTTCAAGCTGGTCGCGACGGTCGGAACGCAGAAATTCCTCGCGAGCCATGGTTTGGAATGCGAGCGCATCAACAAGGTGCTCGAGGGGCGCCCGCATATCGTGGACGAGATCAAGAACGGCTCGATCCAGCTCGTGCTCAACACGACCGATGGCGCGCAGGCCATGAATGACAGCCGCTCGCTCCGCCGCGCCGCCCTCTTGCAGAAGGTGCCGTATTATACCACCTTGGCAGGGGCTGTGGCGGCAGCCGAGGGGATTCGAGCCTATCTGGCCGGTGACCTCGAGGTCCGGGCGCTTCAGGATTACTTTGCCTGAACGCCAACTGCCCGCCGGTTCGTCCAGCAGCCCGTCGGCTTCTGGCGAACCTCATTCGTCTGGAATGTCACCGCCACCCGGAATATCCCCGGGGGCGCGATTTTTTTGTCTCTGGAGGGTGCGATGGACCGCATTCCGATGACCGGAAGGGGCTTCAAGGCCCTGGAAGAAGAACTGAAGCACCGCCAGGCGGTGGAACGGCCGCGGATCATCCTGGCGATCCAGGAAGCGCGCGCGCATGGCGACCTCTCCGAGAACGCGGAGTATTCGAGCGCGAAGGAAGCGCAATCGCTGAACGAGGGCCGCATCACGGAGCTCGAGAGCATCATCAGCCGTGCTGAAATCATCGATGTCACAAAGTTGACCGGGAACACGGTAAAGTTTGGTGCAACCGTCAAACTCGTGGACGAAGATACCGAGGAAGAGAAGCAGTACCAGATCGTCGGCGATCTGGAGGCTGACGTGAAGTTCGGCCGCGTGTCGATTTCCTCGCCCATCGCACGGGCACTGATCGGCAAGAAGGTCGGCGACAGCGTCGAGGTCAACACGCCCGGTGGAGGCAAGAGCTATGAAGTGGTGGAGGTCGCTTTCCGTTAAGGCTGTCCGGGCGGTTTGCCTGGTCGTGGCGATCGGCGGAGCGGGGTTAGCCGTCGCGGCCCCCCTTACCCGGGTCAACGTCGTGCTCGAGCCCGGCGTGGCCCCCACCGAACCGATCCGCCGGGTTCTGCCCGGCTATCTCGCCGCCGAACTCGCCAAGCGGGAGCAGGACTTTCCCGCCGGCTCGCGCGTGGAGATCGTCATCCGCGAAATCTACCTCACCCACGATGCGGGGCTGTCCTTCGGCCGCACGCCCGACGCCGTGACAGGCGTGACGCGCGTGCTCGATGGGCGCGGCAAGGTGCTGATGGAGAAGCGCGCCTTCGCGGCTGTTTCTTCCGAAAGCAGCCGGTTCGACGTCGAGAAGGATACGCGCCGCGTGGATGCGCTGGCACGCGCGCTCGCCTATTGGGTGGCGCGGGATCTGTCCCGTTAACCCGAAGCCCCGAACGGCACGAGGCCCTTGTCCTTCACCTTGGTGAGGGTGAGGGCCGTGCGCACGTTGCGCACGTTCGGCGTCGTGGTGAGGTCGTTCACGAAGGTCTGGAAGGCCGCGAGATCGGTCGTGACGCATTTCATCACGAAATCGATGTCGCCGGACATGGTCCAGCATTCGCGCACCTGCGGCCAGCTGGCGACGCGCGTCGTGAAGGCCTGAAGATCCGCACCGGACTGGCTCGCGAGCTGCACGAAGGCGAAGCACACCACCGAATAGCCGAGCAGGGCGGGGTCGAGCAGCGCCCGGTATCCCTGGATCAGCCCGGCCTCCTGCAGGGTCCGCACGCGCCGCAGGCAGGGCGGCGGGGTGAGCCCCACGCGCCGGGCGAGTTCAACATTGGTGAGCGAGCCATCCGCCTGCAACTCGGCCAGGATTTTCCAGTCGAGGCTATCGAGCTGAAGGCTGCGTGGCATGGCATTCCCGGCTGAACGGCGAATCGGATTTGTCCGGATGGACAAAGGATGAGCTTTCCGACGATAAACGCCGCGCCGGCACGAAACAATAATGCGCGCCGGCGAAAGAGGCTGTCGCGTGGCATCGTCCCCTGAAATCCGCGCTCCCGGGATCCGCACGCTGGAGGAAGCGCAGCGCGCGCTCGCGGGAACGCGCGTCTGGCTCGTGACGGACGGCAAGGCGGGAGACCTCTCGCCCGGCCTCGGCCTCGCCGAAAGGCTGGATCTCGCGGCGGAAAGCCGGATCATCGCCCCGCGCAGGCTTTACGCGGCTTTGATGCCCTGGGGGCCGATCGACCCGCGCGAACGGCCTGACAGGCCCGGTTCTCCCATGGCGCCGCCCTTCCCGGACATCGCGATCGGGGCCGGGCGGCGCGCGGCGGCCTATCTGCGATTTCTGAAGCGCAGCAGCGCGGGGCGGATCTTCACCATGTTCCTGCGCGATCCGCGCTCCGGAGCCGGCACCGCGGATTTCCTCTGGGTGCCGCAGCATGATCGCCTGCGGGGGCCGAATGTGCTGGTGACGCTCACGACACCGCATCGCTTCTCGCCGGAGCGGCTCGCGGCAGCGACGGCGCCATGGGCGAGCGACGGCCGCCCGGTGCTCGGCCTGCTGATCGGCGGCACCTCGAAGGATTTCCGCTTTTCGCCGGAGGACGAGGGACGGCTGATCGCCGGGCTTCGACAGGCGGTGCAGGAGGGTTGGCGGCTCTGCGGCACACCCTCGCGCCGCACGCCGGAGAATGTCGCACGCGGGCTGGCGGCGCTCTGCGCGGAAACCGGCGGCTGGTTCTGGGACGGCCGGGGCGAGAACCCCTACCCCGCCCTGCTCGCCCGCAGCGACGCCCTGCTGGTGACGATGGACTCGACCAACATGCTCGGCGAGGCCGTCGCCACGGGGCGCCCCGTGCTCGGCTTTCGCCTCACGGGACAATCGCACAAGCTTGACACATTCTGGCGGGGACTCGTGGAATGCGGCGCGGCCCGCCCCTTTCAAGGCCGGCCGGAACGCTATAGCTATGAGCCGATCGACGCGACGGAGACGATCGCGATCGAACTGGCGCGGCGCTTTCTGGCGCATCGGGTATCTCGGGACAGGTTTTCAGCATGAGCACGAACCACGCGAAGGTCATCATCATCGGGTCGGGTCCGGCCGGCTATACCGCGGCGATCTATGCCGCGCGCGCCATGATGAAGCCGATGCTCATCTCCGGCTTCGAGCCCGGCGGGCAATTGATGATCACCACCGATGTCGAGAATTATCCCGGCTTCGCCGAGGCCATCCAGGGCCCATGGCTGATGGAGCAGATGCGCCTGCAGGCCGAGCATGTCGGCACCACGATGGTCTCCGACCATATCGTTTCGGCCGACCTCTCCCGCCGGCCCTTCACGCTGACGGGCGATGGCGGCACGACCTATACCTGCGACACGCTCATCATCGCGACGGGCGCGAAGGCGAAATGGCTGGGCCTGCCCTCCGAGGAAACGTTCAAGGGCTTCGGCGTCTCGGCCTGCGCCACCTGCGACGGCTTTTTCTATCGCGGCAAGGATGTCGTGGTGGTCGGCGGCGGCAATTCGGCGGTGGAGGAGGCGCTCTATCTCGCCAATCTCGCGAAGACCGTGACGGTCGTGCATCGCCGCGACAGCTTCAAGGCCGAGCGCATCCTGCAGGAGCGGCTCTTCGCCAAGGAGAACGTCTCCGTCCTCTGGGACAACGCCATCGACGAGATCTGCGGCACCACCCAGCCGCTCGGCGTGACGCATATCCGCCTCAAGAACACGCGCACCGGCGCGCTGACCGAGCTGCAGACGCATGGCGTGTTCGTGGCCATCGGGCACGAGCCGGCCTCCGGCCTCTTCAAGGGGCAGGTGGAGATGAAGGAGAGCGGCTATATCAAGGTCGTTCCCGGCACGACGCAGACCAACATTCCCGGCGTGTTCGCGGCCGGCGACGTGGCCGACGACACGTTCCGGCAGGCGGTGACCGCCGCCGGCCTCGGCTGCATGGCGGCGCTGGAGGCGGATCGCTTCCTCATCGCCAACGCCACGCAGAAGATGGCGGCGGAATAGCAAGCACCGCGTCGGCGACCCGTCCGGGCCGGGCGCAATCCGGCCCACCAAAAACCGGATTGCGACACCTGACCTCTTGCCTTCGCGGCGCCAGTCTGATCTACAGCCCTGCAAAATTTGCAGAGTGGGAATGCGTTCGCAAGGTTCCCGCGCAGAAGTCACGGGGCTGGAGCGTCGCATGGATTGGGATCGGGTCCGGATTTTCTACGCCGCGGCGGAGGCCGGCAGCCTCACGCGGGCGGGCGAGATGCTGGGTTTGTCGCAATCCGCGGTGTCGCGGCAGGTTTCCGCGCTGGAGAGCGAACTCGACGTTCCCCTGTTCCACCGCCATGCGCGCGGCCTCGTGCTCACCGAGCAGGGCGAGATGCTGTTCCGCACCGCGCGCGAGTTGGTCTCGAAGCTGGAGCAGACCCGCCTCAGCCTCACGGACAGTCGCGAGAAGCCGAATGGCGAATTGAAGATCACGGCGAATGTCGCGCTCGGTGGCATCTGGCTCACGCCGCGCCTCAGCGAATTTCTCGATCTCTATCCCGATATCCGGCTGCAGGTGCTGTTGACCGATGACGAACTCGACCTCGCGATGCGTGAGGCCGATGTGGCGTTGCGCCTGCGTGCGCCGCAGCAGGCGGACCTGATCCGCCGCCGGCTTTTCGCTGTGCATTTCCACGTCTATGCCTCGCCGGATTATCTCAAGCGCTTCGGCACGCCGAAGGTCGTGGCCGATCTCGACGAGCATCGCCTCGTGGCCTTCGGGGGCGATATTCCGAGCTATCTCGCGGATGTGAACTGGCATTGCACGGCCGGTCGCGAACGGCGCGAACCGCGCCAGCCGGCGCTGGTGGTGAACTCGATTTCGGCCCTGCTGAATGCCGCCTCCAGCGGCGCGGGGATCGCCGTCCTGCCGGATTACACAGTGGACCAGTCCTCGCCGCTGGTGCAGCTTCTGCAGAGCGAGACGATGCCGCAGCTCGATTGCTATCTCGTCTTCCCGGAATCCCTCAAGGGCGTGGCCCGCGTGCAGGTCTTCCGGGATTTCATGGTCAGCAAGGCGCAACGCTGGGTGTATTGAGGTTCAGGCCCGATCGGTCATGCCCGACGATGCGCGCCGTCGGGAATGATACCATCCCTCACGCCCAGAGGCGTTCCTTCTCGAGCCCCTTGTAGAGATCGGCGACATAATCGCCGTAGCCGTTGAAGAGCAGCGTGGGGATGCGGCGGTTCTGGCCCAGCACCTCTTCGGTGGCCTGGCTCCAGCGCGGATGCGCCACCTCCGGATTGACGTTGGCCCAGAAGCCGTATTCGGCCGCCTGCAACTGCTCCCAGAAGCTCTTCGGCCGCTCCTCGGTGAAGGTGATCTTGCGGATCGACTTGATGGACTTGAAGCCGTATTTCCACGGCAGGGCGAGGCGGATCGGCGCGCCATATTGCTTCGGCAGCGACTTGCCGTAGATGCCCGTGACGAGGAAGGCGAGTTCGTTCGCCGCTTCCGCGATGGTCACGGCTTCCACATAGGGCCAGGGATACCAGATCTGGCGCTGGCCCGGGGCCTGGCGCGGATCGAGGAAGGTTTCCATCCGCACGTATTTGGCGCTGCCCAGCGGCTTCGCGAGATCGAGGAAGGCCTTCATGCCGAAGCCGGACCACGGCACCGTCATGCCCCAGGCTTCCACGCAGCGGAAGCGGTAGACGCGCTCCTCGCGCGGCATGGCGGCGATGAGATCATCCACGCCGATTTCCATCGGCTTCTCGACGAGGCCGTCGATCTTGATGGTCCAGGGGCGCGTCTTCAGCGCCTGCGCCTCGCCCCAGATGCCCTTGCTGGTGCCGAATTCGTAGAAGTTGTTGTAGCGCGACGTGATCGCCTCGGGGGTGATCTCGCGCTCGACCGTATAGGCGGCGTTGCGGGCATAGGGATGGAGATTGTCGGTCGGCGCGGGGTCGTTCGCCATGGCGGCGCGCCCGCCGGCGAGCATCAGCCCCGCCGCACCCACGCCCTTCAGCAGCGAGCGCCGGTTCATGGCCACGGCTTCGGGCGTAACCTGGCTTTCGGGAATTTCCCAACCCTTGCGGCGAATGACATGCATGGCGAACCTCCAAGGCTCCTGATGATGGTCGCGACGTTAGGTGCGGTGTCTGCTTCGGACAAATCACATCGGCGTGGGAAACCGCGCGCAACAGGCCGGTTGCCGCGCTTCAGGCCGGAAGCGCGGCTCATCTTGCACGAAATCAGCGAGGCGGGAAGCGCCTCAGGCCGCCTTCTCGTCCCGCAGCATGCGCCGCAGCACCTTGCCGACGGGCGTCTTCGGCAAGGCATCGCGGAAATGGATGACCTTCGGCACCTTGTAGGCCGTGAGATTTTCCTTCGCGAAGGCGCGGATGCTCTCCGCCGTGACCTCGGGGTCACGCTTGACCACATAGGCCGCGACCGCCTCGCCGGATTGGGCATCCGGCACCCCGATCACCGCGACTTCCAGCACGCCGGGATGCGAGGCCAGCACATCCTCGACCTCGTTCGGATAGACGTTGAAGCCCGAGACGAGGATCATGTCCTTCAGGCGGTCGACGATCTTGAACAGGCCATCGGGCTGCAGCACGCCGACATCGCCCGAGCGGAAGAAGCCGTCGGGTGTCATCACCTTGGCGGTCTCGTCCGGGCGATTCCAGTAGCCTGCCATCACCTGCGGCCCGCGGATGCAGATCTCGCCGGGCTCGCCCTGCGGGACGCTCTTGCCGTCGGAATCGCGCAGGTCGATCTCGGTCGAGGGCACGGGATAGCCGATCGAGCCGGTGAAATCCTTAATGTCCGGCCGGTTGATGGAGGCGACCGGCGCGGTTTCCGAAAGACCGTAACCCTCGACGATCGAGCAACCCGTCAGCGACTTCCATTTCTGCGCCACGACCTGCTGCGTCGCCATGCCGCCGGCCACCGAGAAGCTCAGCCGCGAGAAATCGACGCCCTTGATGTCCGGATGGTTCGCCAGCGCGTTGTAGAGCGTGTTCACGCCCGACATCAGCGTGAAGCGGGTGGTCTTCAGGATCTTGATGAAGCCCGGAATGTCGCGCGGATTGGCGATCAGCAGGCAGGCCGCGCCGATCTTCACCATGAAGAGGCAGCAGCAGGTGAGCGCGAAGATGTGGTAGAGCGGCAGGGCCGTCACCATCACGTTGTTCGGCTCCTTGCGGATGGCCCAGCCCAGGAAGGCATCGGCCTGCGCGACATTGGCGGAGACGTTGCGATGCGTCAGCGTCGCGCCTTTGGCCACGCCCGTGGTGCCGCCGGTATATTGCAGGAAGGCGACGTCATCGAGGGTCACGTCTACCGGGCGCAGGCCGGCACGCCCGCCCATCGCGATCACTTCGGCGAAGGGCACGGCATGCGGGATGGACCAGGCCGGCACGACCTTCTTCACATGCTTCGCCACGAACGAGACGATCGCGCCCTTGAAGCCGAGGAGATCGCCCGCACGGGCCACGATCACCTTCTTCAGGCGCGTCTGCGGCAGGGCCTCCTGCACGACATGCGCGAAATTCTCGAGCACGATGATGGCTTCGGCACCCGAATCGTTGAGTTGATGGGTGAGTTCGCGCGCGGTGTAGAGCGGATTGACGTTCACGACCGTCAGACCCGCCATCAGCACGCCGAACAGGCTCGCCGGATAGGCCATCACGTTTGGCATCATCAGCGCGACGCGGTCGCCCTTCTTGAAGCCCTGCGCCTGCAGCCAGCCCCCGACGGCGCGCGCCTTGGATTCCATCTCGGCGAAGGTGAGCGTCTTGCCGAAGGAGATGAAGGCCGGCTTGGCCGCATATTGCCGGAAACTCTGTTCCAGCAGCATATTCAGCGTCGGCAATTTCGTGACGTCGATCTCCGTCGGCACGGAATCCGGATAGTGGTTGAGCCACGGGCGCGCGATCGCATTCATTCCATTCCTCCCGTACCGCCGTTTGCCCGGCGGTTTTCTTGCAGGCCCGGTTGACCCAGGCATTGTTTAGTTGTGAACCAAACGCGTTCTTATCACGGAAAGTTAGAGCGTCCAGCCCTTTGCGCAAGCGCTACGCAGAAACAGGCGGTCAATTCGGCGTCATAGGCCCCTGCGTCGGATCAAGCGGCCATCGATCAGCGCCAGCCCCAGCCCGATCGTCGCCATGCCGAACCCTTGCGCCATCGTGAGCCTTTCGCCCAGGAACAGCGTCCCGAGCAGGATGGCGCTGACCGGGATCAGGAAGGTGACGAGCGCGAGATTCGTCGGCCCCGCCTTCACCAGCACCCGGAAGAACAGGATATAGGCCAGCGCGGTCGAGAACACGCCCAGCGCGACCACCGCCATCGCGGCCGGGACGGAGGGGACCGGCAAGGTCCAGGGCCGGTCGACCAGCAAAACGAGCGGAGCGAGGAGCAAGGTCGATCCGAGCATCTGGCCCGTCGCTGCCACCAGCGGCGGCACGGCATCCTTCTGCAATCGCCGACCCCACCAGCCCGAAATGGCATAGGAGGTCGTGGCGAGCAGCATCGCCAGTTGCGGAACGATCTCGGCGGCGCCGAACTTGCCCCAGTCGCGCGCGAGCATCAGCGCCACGCCGCCGAGCCCGACAATCACGCCCGCCGCCTTCATCGGCGTCGCACGCTCGGCTCCCGCGACATGCAGCAAAGCCACCGTGAAGAGCGGCGTCGTGGCGTTCAGGATGGAGGCGAGCCCGCTCGGGATATGCCCCTGCGCCCAGGCGATGAGCGAGAAAGGCACGACATTGTTGAACAGCGCCATGCCGAGCACGGACAGGACGAGCCGCCGATCGAGCCGGAACGCCGGGCGCAGCACCGCCAGCACCGCCAGCAGCACGAGCGCCGCGATCACCACCCGCGCGAAGACGATCGAGAAGGGCGGCCATTCCCTCACGGCGATCGCGATAAAGAAGAACGAGCCGCCCCAGAGCATCGAGAGGAAGCCGAGCGTCAGCCACAGATCCGCGCTCATCGGCTGCGAGATCGGGACGGCGGATTTCGGCGTTTCGGACATGCGAATCCCGGGGCCAGGCAACGATTGTCATGCCCTAGGCCGGTTCGGGGGAAGACTCCACCCGAATCCGCGCATCACCCGCGCTGCGAGAAGCGGAAGCGGAAGCCGCATTGCGACCAGTTCCGCGGCTCGCCGACATCGATATGCACGCTCTTCGTGTGGCAATAGGTGCCGACGCCACCCGCCTCCGGCAGGCTGCGCAGGAAGCGCGCGAGATCGGACCGCGCGACACCCGGCACGAAGAAATCGGCCGCCATGCAGCGGCGATGATACGAGCCCAGCCGCCCGCGATAGCGCTGGCCGGAGGTGATGATCGGCGTCGCGCCGAAGCGGTCGCCGGCCTTGCGGACCAGCGCCATCAGCTCGGGCCTGAGGCAGGCGATATCGACATAGTCGGTCTGCTTCTCGACCTGCAGCGGCTCGGGCGTGCGCTCCTCCTCCTGTTCCAGCTCCTCGGTGGTGGTTTCCTGCTGCTGCAGGGGCGGAGGCTGCACCGGCCGGAAGCCGGGATAGGGCAAGGCACTCAGCATGGTCGGGCGTTCCGCGAAGGCATCATGCTCCCAGGGCGGGGGTTCCACGACCGGCGCCTCGGCCTGCGGGGCAGGCTCCGGCTCGGGCGGAAGTTCGGGTGTTCCCGGCCGGCGCGGTGGCAAAGGCAGATCGGGCGCTGCAGCCAGCGCCGGCGGAGGCGGCGGGCTTGCCGGCACCGCGGGGGCGACGTTCGGCGCGGAAATCGCGGGCGGTGCAACCGGTGGCGCGCCAGCGACGGGTGCGGCAGGGGCTGCCGGAGCGGGGGCTGACGGGGCCACGTTATTCGGAAGCGCACCCGAGCGCAGCGGCGGCAGCGGCAGGTTCGGCGCGGGCAAGGCGTTGAGCGGCAGCAGCGGCAGCTCGACATGATCGTCGGGCTCCGCCGGCGGCGCGAGATCCGATTGTGGCGGATTGCGGAAGATCGAGAAGATTCCCGTCTGGGCCTTGGCCTCCGGCATGGCGAGGCAGGCCAGGAACAAGGCAAGAAAGCCGGATGCGATGGATCGCATCCGGCTCGTGCTTCGCTTGTTCCGCAACGGGAACATGCCCTGGGCTTGCGCCGCCAATCCCGCTTCGCCTCAGGCGAGCGAGGCGCAGAAGCGCTGGATGCGGCGCCCCGCTTCCTCGAGCTTCTCGTTCGAGGTGGCGTAGGAGACGCGGAAATTCGGCCCCAGCCCGAAGGAGGAACCGTGCACGGTGGCGACGCCTTCCGTGGCCAGGAGTTCCATCACGAAATCCTCGTCGGTGGCGATGACCTTGCCCGAGGGGGCCTTCTTTCCGATCAGCTCCGCGCAGGAGGGATAGGCATAGAACGCGCCTTCCGGCTTGGGGCAGGAGAGGCCCTTCGCCTGGTTCAGCATCGAGACGATGAGGTCGCGCCGGCCCTCGAAGGCCTTCTTGCTCATCGGGATGAAATCCTGCGGGCCGTTCAGCGCTTCCACCGCCGCCCATTGCGCGATGGTGGAGGCACCGGAGGTCTGCTGGCCCTGCACCATGTCCATCGCCTTGATGAGTTGCTCCGGACCGGCTGCATAGCCGATGCGCCAGCCCGTCATCGCATAGGCCTTGGAGACGCCATTCATGGTCAGCGTGCGCTCGTAGAGTTTCGGCTCGACCTGCGCGGGCGTGGTGAATTCGAAATCGCCGAAGACGAGGTGCTCGTACATGTCATCGGTCAGCACCCAGACATGCGGATGGCGCACGAGCACATCCGTCAGCGCCTTCAGTTCCGCACGCGTATAGGCCGCGCCGGTCGGGTTCGACGGCGAATTGAAGATCATCCACTTGGTCTTGGGCGTGATGGCCTTCTCGAGCGCTTCCGGCTGGAGCTTGAAATTCGATTCCATGCCCGCCGACACCACCACCGGCGTGCCGCCGCAGAGCAGCACCATTTCCGGATAGCTGACCCAGTACGGCGCCGGGATGATGACCTCGTCGCCGGGGTTCAGCGTGGCCATGAAGGCGTTGAACAGGACCTGCTTGCCGCCCGTGCCGACGATGGTCTGGCTCGGCTTGTAATCGAGGCCGTTCTCGCGCTTGAACTTGGCGGCAATCGCCTCGCGCAGCGGCTGGATGCCCGAAACGGGCGGATACCTCGTCTCGCCGCGCTGGATGGCCGCAATCGCGGCATCCTTGATGTTCTGCGGGGTGTCGAAATCCGGCTCACCGACCGAGAGCGAAATCACGTCCTGGCCTTTTGCCTTGAGTTCCCGCGCGAGCTGCGTGATCGCGATGGTCGCGGACGGCTTGATGCGGCTCAGGGCATCGGCGATGAAGGCCATGATTATGCACTCCGGATAGGGGCGGATCGAGTGGATATGCCGCCGGCCCGCAGGGGCTGGCCTTTGGCAACGCTCCGCTTTATGTCTCTTGGCATAGGCCATCAAGGCCAAAGGGGGCAAAAAGACGGTCGGGATCGGTTTTTTTGATCGGCGTCCCCTCGACAACCGCATCAGGGAGAGATTTCATGCTGAATCGCCGCCAGACGCTCGCCGCCGCGGGCGCTGCCATTGCCTTTCCGTACGTGGCCCGCGGGCAGGCCGGGTTTCCGTCCCGCACGATCACCATGGTGGTCGCCTATCCGGCCGGCGGACCGACGGACGTGATCGCCCGCATCGTCGCGGCGGCGATCGAGGAAGACCTCAAGCAGAAGGTGATCGTCGAGAACCGCGCCGGCGCCTCGGGCTCCATCGGCACGCGGAGCGTGGCGCAGGCCGAACCGGACGGCCACACCATCACCTTCGGCAACAACCAGACGCACGGCAACAACATGCTGCTGATGAAGCAGCCGGGCTATGACGCCATGGCCGATTTCGCGCCGCTCGCCGGCGCCGGGGCCTTCCCCCACGCGCTGGTGGTGAAGAACGACCTGCCCGCGAAGAACCTGCAGGAACTCGTCGCGCTCGCCAAAAGAGAGCCGGGAAAGCTGAATTACGGCTCGACCGGCAACGGCTCGGGGTCGCATCTGTCGACGGAACTGCTGATGCGCCGTGTCGGCATCCAGATGCAGCACATCCCCTACCAGGGGGCTGCGCCGCTGGTGCAGGACATCATCGGCGGACGCATCGACGTGTCGCTGTCCACGCTGCCGAGCGTGCTGAAGCAGGTCGAGGCCGGCCAGATGCGCGGGATCGGCGTGGCCAGCACGAAGCGCGCCCCGCAATTGCCGAACATGCCGACCTTCCGCGAGCAGGGCGTCTCGAACGCCGATGCCGAGAGCTGGGCGGGCTTCTTCGCGCCGGCCAAGACCCCGGCTCCCGCGATCGATCGTCTGTCGCGTGCGCTGATCAAGGCGATGCAGAGCGAGCCGGTCGCGAAGAAAATCACCGATCTCGGCTTTGCGCTCGACATTCGCCCGCCGAGCGAATTCCGGGCCTATCTCAAGCAGGAGATGGAGACCTGGACCGACGTCGTGAAGGCGATCGGCCTGCAGCCCGCCTGACGCCCGCGGACGCGGACGGGAACCCACAGCCGGCGGCTCACTCCGCCGGCATTTTTGCAGGAAGCGTCAGATAGACCGCGGCAGGTTCCGGCGCGGGATCCGACGGGTATGGCTCCTCGGAGCGCGCGTCGTCCAGCGCGTCGATGACATCGACCACGCGCCCCGCCGACGCATACCAGAGCGCGACCTGCCGGTAATTGTCCACGAGCCAGGAGAAGGCCGTCTGCGTCTGGTGGAAGGCCGCGCCGAGGCTGATGAGATCGCCGAGCGACAAACCGCCCGAGAGATATTTCGGCGTGGCCAGAATGATGGCGAAAAGCGGCACGAGCACGCCGTTGCCGTTGGTGAACCAGGTGATGCGCGTGTGATACCGCACGATGCGGCGCGAGCGCTCCACGACACTCTCGTAGGTGGAGAGAATGGCGCCGTGCCGCGCCGGGCCGGCCCCTTCCGCCCGCACCTTCTCGGCATGTTCGCGCAGATGCGTGAGGTCGAAGCGCAGCCGCGCTTCGCTCTCGTTCCGGTGCGCGATGGCCGCGACGAGCGGGCGGCCGACCCAGACGGTCGCGGCGGTCATCGTGAAACCGTAGATCACGGCCGCGAGCACCATGAAGGCGGGAATGGTGAGGCTCTTGCCGCCCATATCGATGGTGACCGATCCGCCGACCTGCCAGAGGATGCCGATGAAGGCGACCAGCGCGAGGCCGGCGGAGAAGAAACCGATCGCGAAATCGACCAGCGGATCGAGCGCCACGCGCACATCATCCGCGATGCGGTATTCGGGATTGGGCGGTTCGCGGCCCTGCTCCTGCATCCGGCGATAGCGATCGCGCTCGATCCAGCGGGCCACGAGCGCCTTCACCACGAATTCGCGCCAGTAGACCTGCAAGGTTTCGCGCATGTAGACGACGAGGGCGCCGGCCGCTGCCCCGCCCAGCACCAGCAGCGGCACCAGCGCCAGCACCGTGAAGGCCCGCGTGCCGTTCTTGGCTTCCAGCGCGTTGAACAGGCCGGATTGCCAGCGATTGACGCCGACATTCACGAACAGGACGAGGATGAGCCCGAGGGCGAGACCGAACGTGTAGAAGAACGCGCGGGACCGGGTGGCGCCTTTCCAGAAACCTCCGGCAACGGCCCAGAAACGGCGAACGACATCGCGCTTGCGATAGGTCGAGAACGACGTGAAGGCACGGCTTGCTTCCTCGCTCATGCCGTTCCTTTTCCGTCCTCCGCCGGGCTTCTGCCCCTGCTGCGCACCATCGTCACAGGCGTCTCCCGCAAGATTGTCAGGCCATGCAGCCTTTTGCGTTGTTGCAGCCCTCATAATCGCGCGAAAGCCAACCTAATGTGAACGGCGTGGCCTGCGGCGACCGCATCAGGCCAAATTCCGATGGGGAAGGCAAGAGCTTGACTGGACACCGGTGGAACGGTGCGACCGCGCCAGCCGTTGAGCCTTGCCCGCTTTGCCCTATTCTCTCGCAGGCATGCCGCCGGAGGAGATGTCCATGGTCCGCACCCCGCTCATCGCGCTGGCCGCCCTGGTCGCGCTGCCGCTCCCGTCCCTTCACGCGCAGACCGGCGACGAGGTGCGCACGGAGGTGGTGGCGCGCGGGCTTTCGAACCCCTGGGGCATGGCCTTCCTGCCCGATGGTCGCGCGCTGGTGACGGAGCGGCCGGGACGCCTGCGCATCGTGAACCTGCGCTCGAATTCGGCCGGGGCGCCGATCACGGGCCTGCCGCCCATCGCGACGGTGGGCCAGGGCGGGTTGCTCGGCCTCGCGCTCGATCCGGATTTCGCGACGACGCGGCAGGTCTTCCTGTGCTTCGCCGAGGCGCGCGACGGCGGCACGGGCACGAGCGTCTTCCGCGGGAAACTCTCCGCGAATTTCGCGGCGCTGGAAGAGGGACAGGTGATCTTCCGGCAGATGCCGGCGGGCAATACCGGCCGGCATTTCGGCTGCCGCCTCGTCTTCGGGCGCGATGGCAACCTGTTCATCACGCTCGGCGATCGCGGCAACTTGTCGGACGAGGCGCAGAACCTCGCGAACCATATCGGCAAGGTGATCCGCGTCGCGAAGGATGGTTCGGTGCCGCGCGACAACCCCTTCGTGAACCGCGCCGGCGCGCGACCGGAAATCTGGTCCTACGGGCATCGCAACGCGCAGGGCGCGACGCTGCACCCCGAGACCGGCGCGCTCTACACCATCGAACACGGCTCGCGCGGCGGCGACGAGGTCAATCGTCCGGAAGCCGGCAAGAATTACGGCTGGCCCGTCATCACCTATGGCGTGGATTATTCCGGCGCGAAAATCGGCGTCGGCACGCACAGAGAGGGCATGGAACAGCCGGTCTTCTACTGGGACCCGTCCATCGCCCCCTCGGGCGCGATGTTCTATACCGGCGACAAGTTCCCGAAATGGCGGGGCAACCTGTTCACCGGCGCGCTGGCCGGACAGCTTCTCGCCCGCCTCGAGATGCGCAACGGGCAGGTCACGGGCGAGAACCGGATGCTCGAGGGGCTGGGCGAGCGCATCCGCGATGTGGTGCAGGGTCCCGACGGCTTCATCTACCTGCTGACGGATGACCGCGACGGGAAGATCCTGCGTCTCGTGCCCCGGTGAGGGGCGGGTGATCCGGGAGGCGGTGTCAGCCGAACCGGATCTTCATGCCCAGGATGATGAGCACCAGCACGAAGGTCACCGCATTCGCCCCGATCAGGGGCCATGACATGATGAGTAGACCATAGACGAGCCAGAGCCCGATCCCGAGCGTCAGCATCACGTACATGATGAGCGAGAGCGAGCGTGTGTCCCGCGTGCGGATCACCTTGATGGCCTGCGGTACCCAGCACAGGGTCGTGATGGTCGCGGCAATGGCGCCGATGAGTTCGATCGTGGCGGGGGACATGGGCGGAACAGGCTATCCGGGCTGCATGGCGTGAGGCCCCTCCTCGCTGATTGCCGGGGGGATTGCAAGCGCGGGCAAACGCCCTCTTCGTCAGGGCGGGGCCAGCCCCGCCTTCCGGAGCACCGCCGCAAGGGCATGGGTCTCGCGGCAATCGAGGCAGAGGTCACGCAGGCGCCGGAAGACACGCTGCGCCCCGGCCGGGTCCCCGGTCTCGAGATGCCACTCCCCGAGATAGGCCAGCGTGGGCCGATGCTCGGGATCCAGGGTCAGGGCCCGATCATAATAGGCGCGCGCCGTGGCGAAATCGGCGTGCTTGCGGTAGATCACGCCGAGAAAATTGTAGATATCCGGATTGTTCTTGATGTCCCGCTCGAGGCTGAGCAGCAGGGGCAGCGCCTCGGCCCATCGTTCGGCGGCAATCAGCGCCTCCGCCTGCCGGAATTCCGGATCATTGGCGAGGGTCGAGTTATCGGTTCCGACCGCCCCGGCCGGTGCGATGGCCAGCATGATCAGCAGGATACCGGATGCAGCGGAGCGGAAACGCATGGGACGGCCTTCCATCGCTGACAGATTAGCAGGGTTGCCCTGCGACAGACAGGCAAATCCCTTGCCGAGACCGTGTGGAATTGCCATTTCAGGACGATGACACGCGCCCCGAAAACTCCACGCGCCTCCGGTCGCGGCAAGGCCTCGCGGCCCGAGCTTCAGCCGCTCGACCAGCATCTCGCGGCCCTGCTCAATCCGGCCCTGAACCAGCAGGCGAAATCGCAGCCCGGCGGGCGCGGCTTCGGCGAGAAGCCGCAATCGGGCTATGCCGCCGGGCCGGTGACCGGCGTCGACCCGAAGCTCGCGGCCTCGCTCGGCCTGCCGGACGAGGTGCCGCTGTCCCGCAAGCGCGACGTCGCGACCGAGCCGACGCGCTACGACGAAATTGCCGGTGCGAAGCCGCGCCGCGTGATGCAGGGAAACGTCGTGCCGCTCCTGCCCGAGGATGCCCGCATGGGCGGTGGGCTCGACGGCATTTCCGAAGCCGATGCCTTGACCTCCACCGCCGGCGTGCAGGCGACGCATGAGGCGCTGCAGGAACTGCTGAAGAACGGCAATCCGCTGTTCCGCGAGAAGAAGGTCTGGGCGCCGCATCGCCCCGAGCGCCCGGCGAAAAGCGAGGGCGGCATCCGCTTCACCATGAAGGCGCCGTTCGAGCCGCGTGGCGACCAGCCCGAGGCGATCCGCCAGCTGGTCGGGGGCATCCAGCAGCACGAGCGCGATCAGGTGCTGCTCGGCGTCACGGGTTCCGGCAAGACCTTCACCATGGCGCAGGTGATCGAGAAGACGCAGCGCCCCGCACTGATCCTCGCGCCGAACAAGACGCTCGCGGCGCAGCTCTATTCCGAGTTCAAGAGCTTCTTCCCGGAGAACGCGGTCGAGTATTTCGTCTCGTATTACGATTACTACCAGCCCGAGGCCTATGTGCCGCGGACCGACACCTATATCGCCAAGGAATCGACCATCAACGAGGAGATCGACCGCATGCGCCACGCCGCGACGCGTGCGCTGCTCGAACGCGATGACGTCATCATCGTCGCCTCGGTCTCCTGCATCTATGGCATCGGCTCGGTCGAGACCTACACGGCCATGAGCTTCGGCATCGAGGTGGGCGAGCGGCTCGACCAGCGCCAGCTCATCGCCGATCTCACGGCCCTGCAATACAAGCGCACCAACACCGATTTCACGCGCGGCACCTTTCGCGTGCGCGGCGACGTGATCGAACTCTTCCCGGCCCATTTGGAAGACCGGGCATGGCGCATCGGCCTCTTTGGCGACGAGGTGGAGGCGATCGCCGAGTTCGATCCCCTCACCGGCCACAAGAATGCCGACCTGAAATTCGTGAAGGTCTACGCGAATTCGCACTACGTGACGCCGCGCCCGACGCTGGATCAGGCGATCGGCGGCATCAAGAGCGAACTGAAGCAGCGCCTTGCGGAACTCAACCACCAGAACCGCTTCATCGAGGCGCAGCGCCTCGAACAGCGCACGCAGTTCGATCTCGAGATGCTGCAGGCCACCGGCGTCTGCCAGGGCATCGAGAACTATTCGCGCTATCTCACGGGGCGCAATCCCGGCGATCCGCCGCCGACGCTCTTCGAATACCTGCCGGACAACGCGCTCGTTTTCACGGACGAGAGCCATGTCACCGTGCCGCAGATCGGCGGCATGTATCGCGGCGACTTCCGCCGCAAGGCGACGCTGGCGGAATACGGTTTCCGCCTGCCCTCCTGTATGGACAATCGCCCGCTGCGCTTCGAGGAATGGGAGGCGATGCGCCCGCAGACCGTGCACGTCTCCGCGACCCCCGGCGACTGGGAGATGGAGCGCACCGGCGGCGTGTTCGTGGAGCAAGTCATCCGCCCCACCGGCCTCATCGACCCCGAGGTGATCGTGCGGCCGGCACGCAGCCAGGTGGATGACCTGCTCGGCGAGGTGCGCGCGGTTTCGGCCGCCGGCTATCGCACGCTCGTCACGGTTCTGACGAAGCGCATGGCCGAAGACCTCACCGAATACCTGCACGAAGCCGGCGTGCGCGTGCGTTACATGCATTCGGATGTCGATACGCTCGAACGCATCGAGATCATCCGCGATCTCAGGCTTGGCGCCTTCGACGTGCTCGTCGGCATCAACCTCCTGCGCGAGGGTCTGGACATTCCCGAATGCGGGCTCGTCGCCATTCTCGATGCCGACAAGGAAGGCTTCCTGCGCTCCGAGACATCGCTGATCCAGACCATCGGCCGCGCCGCGCGCAACGTCGATGGCCGCGTCATCCTCTACGCCGACAACATCACGGGCTCGATGGAGCGCGCGATGGCCGAGACCAATCGCCGTCGCGAGAAGCAGACGGCCTATAACCTGGCCAACGGCATCACACCGCAAAGCGTGAAGCGCAACATCGAGGACATCATCAACTCGCCCTACGAGCGCGATCGCGTCACCGTCGACAAGGGGCAGGCCGACCGGGCGATCTCCATCGGCCACAATTTCGAGGCGGTGCTGGCCGATCTCGAGAAGCGCATGCGCGAGGCGGCGGCCGATCTCGATTTCGAGACCGCGGCGCGCATCCGCGACGAGATCAAGCGGCTGAAGGCGACCGAACTCGCGGTGTTCGAGGAGCCGGGTGCAAGGCAGGGCAGCGTGACGGCGAAGGCCGGCAAGGCGGGTGCCTCGCAATATGGGGCCGCGGCGAACCTTCCGCCGACCCGCGCGGCGAAACCCTCGCTCGATGCGATGGGGCCGGGCACGGATCGCGAGGTGCCGCTCACGGGCTCGCCGCGCGCCAAGGGCGGCGGCAAGCCACGCCGGCGCTGATCAGGGCCTAACGGAGCCGGTCGTCAGTTCGTCCGGCGGCAGCACATCGCTGGTGCCGGGATGGATGCGCAATTCCTGCACCTGACCGGCGGAATTGGTGACGAGAGCGGCGTAGCACGCCTCGTTGGTGATGCGCAGGCGCAGCAGCTGGAAACCCGCGCGCTTAAGCCGTGCCTCGACCTCCTCGGACGACACCCATCCGTAACGCGGAAGGTTGGTGCAGAGAATAGGCGGCGGATTGGCAAAGGCCATCCCCGATTGAAGCGTGGCCGCGATCAAAAAGCACAGGCCCGCAATCCGTTGTCCCGACATGCACGTCTCCCGCTGAAATGAATTCGCCAGAACCACTACAGGCGTCAATTTAAAGTTGCATTACCGCGATACTTTCAAACGTTGTCGCAAATTTTACGTAACCATTGACACGGGGGCGGTTTGGGCCTGCAATTGGTGCGACGTCCTGCGTGTGTTCCTCCTGCCCGAAGGGAGCGTGGACATGACATCGCCCAGCCGAATTCTCGTCTTTTGCGCGCTTATGGCCGGCCTGATCGCGCCGCTGACCGCGGGGAGAGCCCGCGCGGATGAGCCGCAGGCCCGTTCCGCAAGCGATTGGGTGATCACGCGGGCCCAGCTCAACAAAACCGAATGCACCTGCCGGCTGCGCGGCGAAAATCTGCCGGTCGGGTCGGAAGTCTGCATGCAGAACGGGATGTTCCGCTGCCAGATGAACCAGAACGTCACGACGTGGCAGCCGCTCTCCACGCCCTGCCCGCAGAGTTGAGCCCGTCTCAACGAAGGCAAAGCCCCGAAAACCGGAAAAACCAAACGTTTTCAACCTGATGACAAACAGAAAAAAGGCTTCGCCGTGTTGCGGCGAAGCCCGATCTTGTGCCGGATTACCCCCCGGCAAAACCCGAAACGGTTGTCACACGGCGCCGAACAGGATGGCGACGAGGAAGACAAAAGACGCCAGAAACGCCAGAACATCCAGACCGTAGGTGGAGCTCATGGTGTCACCTCATGAAGTGGCGATAACCCAAGCTTAACCCAACCGCGACATCTGGCAATGGCTCTTCGTCGCTGCGTTGCGGAATCGTTAACGCCGGTCTGGTCGAACCCTTCCGATTTTCAACAGCTTTTTGCGGAAATCCTCAGCCGGCAGTCTCAGGCCTGTCCGGCCAGCGCCTGTTCCAGCACATGCGCCGCGGCCAGCGTGCGCTGATCGTCGCCGAACGCACCGATCACCTGCACACCCATCGGCAGGTTGCTGGCGGCATCCCGCCAGGCCGGAACGTTGACCGCGGGCAGGCCCAGAAGCGTGACAAGCTTATTGCAGGTTGCATCGCCGGTGTTGTCGCGCCCCGGCGCGAGGCCCGGCGCGGAGAAGGTGAGGAGCGCGTCCACCTCCTCGAACACGCGATGCGTGGCCTTGCGCGCCTTGTTCGCCACGGAGCGCGCGGCATCGTATTCGGCGAGACTGACGGCCTGCCCGGCCTCGATGCAATCGCGCAGGATGGGCGAGAGCTTGTCGCGGTGCCGCGCATTCTCCCACATCAGCGAGATCGCGCCCTCGTGGTTGTTGATCGCGCGATGATGGGCATGCGCCTCGGCAAAGATCGGCTGCAGCGTGATCTCGCGGACGGCGATGCCGGCCTTTTCGAGCGCGGCGATCGCGTGATCGAGCGCGGCATTCGCCTCGCGCGACATCTCCCCCGCGAAGGGCTGGCGCGTCACGCCGAAGGTGGGCTTGCCGAAATCGCCACCATCGATCCTGAGGTCGCGTCCGGTGATCGCCGCGAGCCCGAAGGCGACATCCGCCACCCGCGCGCCGAACAGGCCGAGCGTGTCGAGCAGCGGCGCGAAGGGCTTCACGCCCTGCAGAGGCAGCAGGCGGAAGGACGGCTTCATCGCCGCAACGCCGCAATAGCTCGCGGGGCGGATCACCGAACCGCCGGTCTGGGTGCCGAAGGCGAGCGGCATGAAACCGGCGGCCACCCCCGCCGCCGAGCCGGCCGAGGAGCCGCCGGGCGTATGCGCTGCATTGTGCGGGTTGAAGGTCGGCGCGGGATTGAGAAAGGCGAATTCCGTGGTCGCCGTCTTGCCCAGAGTCACGCCCTGCGCGGCTTCCGTCATCAGCACGATCGGCGCATCCGCCTTCGGCCGGTAGCCCTTGTAGATCGGCGAGCCGAATTCGGTCGGCAGGTCGGCCGTGTCGATGATGTCCTTGAAGCCGACGGGCAGGCCGAAAAGGCCATCCGTGCCCGCGCAGGCCCGTGCCGCCATGCGGGCGCGGTCGATATCGAGATGGGCGAAGGCGCGGATCTCCTTCTCGCGCTCGCCGATCGCTTCGAGCGCCAGTTCCAGAACGGTCGCCGGCGTGAGATCGCCGGCCTCGATGGCCTCCGCGAGGTCGAGCGCGCGCATCATGTCTTGGATCCTTCCAGCCGGGAGACGACGAAGCGCGTGGCGCGCTGGGCAAAGGGCGCGGCGATCAGCGCGGCGAGATAGGCCAGGGGCCAGGCCTTCACGAAGGCCAGCATCCAGCGCTTCACGAAATCGGGCGGGAACCCGAGGTTCAGCCAGGTGACGAAGCCCGTCATCAGGAAGGCCATGATGCCGGCCTGGAAGAACGGGAAGATGAAACGCGCCTTGCCTTGCAACGGCCCCTCCTGCGTCGCGGACCGGGGAGAATCTTAACCACCCCGTAACCCTTTCTCTTAAACGAACCTTACCGAGGTCGAGTCAATTTTCGGGAATGTTGCGTTCCTGCCATTCCCCCCAGAGCCGAGCGACGATCGGCACACCGGCACGCATGGGCCTCGCGATCCTCGCGAGCGCTGCCTTCCTGTCCGGCTGCGGCTTCGTCCGCTTCGAACAGCGCGAGCCATGGCGGGGCGAGGCGGAAGTGGCTTGCATGAAGGCCGGGATCGTGCAGGAGAGCGAGTTCGTCCGCATCACGAAGCCGATCGACGGTTCCGGCGCCTGCGGCCTCGACATTCCCCTCAAGGTGCAGGCCTTCCAGATCGACCAGAGCATCCTGCAGAGCTTCGCGCAGGCCGGCGCGCCCCTGCAAACCGCGACCGGCGCGGATCTGCGCCTCACGGTGCTGAAGCCCGAGGCCACCCTCACCTGCCCCATGGTGGCCTGGCTCGACGACTGGCTCGCCACTGCCGTTCAGCCCGCGGCCCTCGCCTGGATGGGCCAGGGCGTGAAGGAAATCCGCACGGCCGGCTCCTATGCCTGCCGGCGCCGCAACCACCAACCCGGCGCGAAACTCTCGGAGCACGCCTTCGGCAACGCGATCGACATCATGTCCTTCGTATTCGCGGACGGGTCCGTGACGACGGTGAAGGGGGGATGGCGGGGCGGCACGCCCAGCGAACAGGGCTTCCTGCGCGATGTGCTGAATTCGGCCTGCGGAAAGTTCCGCACCGTGCTGGGTCCGGGCTCGGATGCCTTCCACTACGACCATTTCCATCTCGACCTCGCGCGGCACGATGCACGCGGCCAGCGGCGCTATTGCCGTCCACGCGTCGAGGCGCCGGAGCGGCCGCAATTGCCGCCGGTGCTGGCCAATCCGATGCCGCCGGCGACCGCCTACAACACGGCCCCGGCCGCGCCGCAGGGTTTCCCCAACGCGGCCTATTCGACCCTGCGCCCGCAGCAGGGCTACGCGACGAACCCCTATGCCGCGCCGCAGCCCCCGGTCGCGGTCACGCAGCGCCCGCCCGCCACGCTCGCCCCGGCGGGCTCGCTCGAGCGCCAGCAGCAGATGCTGCAGCGCGATGGCCAGGCCGGACTTCCGGAGAATGGCGTGATCGAGCAGGAGGAGGAATTCGATCCGCGCGATTTCGATCTCACCTCCTCGACGCCCGAACTGCCGGTCGGCCGCGGGCGCGGGATCCTGCAACAGCCGCTGCCGCCCGCCAGCACCGGGCTCCTCCCGGCGCCTCCCCGGGCGCAGCCGCAACGCTCCGTGCCGCGCACCGCGCCGGTTCGCCAGCCGGTGATGCCGATGGGCGGCAACTGAGCACGCTTCCGGCTTGACCCGGACGGCGGGGGCGTCCAAATCTGGCGGAGCATTTCTCTTCCGGAGCCTGCCATGCGTCGCGCCCTGTTGATTGCCGCCAGCCTCTTCGCCCTCGCGCCGGTTCAGGCCCGCGAGGAAATCCCGGCGGAAGGGCGCTACGGGCCGTTCTCCGCGAATCTCGAGACCTGCGAGTCGCCCGGCATCCTGTCCACGATCCAGGGGCGCTTCGCGAAGAACGAACGCAGCTACTGGAACAGCCCGGCCGAGATCATTGCCTTCGAGCGCGTGCATCAGATCGGCCTGCGCCAGCATGGCCTCGACCTCATTCCGCGCCGGACCTGCGAGGCCGTCGCCATTATGGGCGACCAGAAGCGCGTGCGGGTCGTGTATTCCATCATCGAAGCGAACGGCTTCGCCGGCTACGGCACGGGGGTGACCTTCTGCGTCACCGGCTACGATCGCACCCTGGCGCATGGCAGCGCCTGCGACCGGCTGCCCGGTCGCTGAATTCCGTGCGGCGCGCCATCGCCCTGGCGCTCGCGCTCCTGGCGGGCGCGACCGTCGCGGGCGCATCCGTGGCCCTCGCCCAGCCGCGCGAGGCGCGCGGAGCACCGATGGGCGAATTCGATTTTTACGTTCTCTCGCTGTCGTGGTCGGCGACCTGGTGCCAGATCACCGGGGAACGGCGCGGATCGCGCCAATGCGAGACGGGTCGCAATCCCGGCTTCGTGGTGCACGGCCTCTGGCCACAATACGAAGCGGGCTACCCCTCCTATTGCCTGCCTGACGGGCGCAATCCCTCCCGGCGGGCGATGGAGATCGCGGAAACCGTGCTGCCCGAAGCGGGTCTCGCGCGCCACCAGTGGCGCAAGCACGGGACCTGTTCGGGCCTGTCGCCGGAAGGGTATTTCTCCGGCATCGGCGCGCTGCGCCAGAAGCTGCGCGTACCGGAGGCGCTCGAGGCCCCACGCGAGGCGATCCGCCTCACCCCGATCGAAGTCGAGCGCGCCTTCGCCGAGGCCAATCCGGGCCTTCGCCCCGACATGATGGCGGTGACCTGCGAGCGCGGCCTGATCGAGGAAGTGCGGATCTGCCTGACGAAAGACCTGCGCGGCTTCCGGACCTGCCCGGAGGTCGATCGCAACGCCTGCCGGGTCCGGGACATCACTGTACCGCCAGCGCGGTGAAGCCCTGATTGCCCGCACGCGGCGGTTCGACGAACTGGCGCGCCGGCGCGACCGGCGGTGGCGGCTCCGGCGCCGCGACCGGCGTCGGCGGCGGAGGCTGCGGCGGGCGGGCAATGCGCGGAGCCTGCGGCGGGGTAGCCGGCCAGAGATAATTCATGACGTAGCGATAGCCCTTTACCAGCGGCACCGGCTCTTCCTCTTTGAGAGGGCCTTGGCGCGGCTCCTTCGGCGTCGGCGCGAAGACGACCGGCAGCGGCATGCCGACCCCGTAGAAGAGCCCGAATGCGCCAATCACCGACAAATAGAGCCACTTGCCGCGCACCGCCAAAAACCTTTGTGCAAATTTGCAAAGTCGTGACAATTTATTCGAAATGATGCAGCAATTCGCTTGATAACCGGTAAGCCGGATCGACAAAATCTGACGGATTTCCATGAATTACCGCCACGGCTTTCACGCCGGAAACTTCGCGGATGTGCTGAAGCACGTGATCCTGATCCGCATTCTCGGGCATCTCGGCTTGAAGCCCGCGCCGTTCCGCGTCATCGACACGCATGCAGGCAGCGGGCTTTACGACCTCGCGGGCGAAGAGGCGGAACGCACCGGGGAATGGCGCGGCGGCGTGGGGAAAATGGCCGCGCCCTTCAGCCCCGCGGCGGAGGCGGTGCTGGCTCCCTGGCGAGAGGCGCTGGCCCACCTCTGCCCGGATGCCCGTTCCTATCCCGGTTCGCCGCTTTTCATCCGCCATGGCCTGCGCGCGCAGGATCGTGCGAGCTTCAACGAGCCGCATCCGCTGGCGGAAGCCGCGTTACGCAAGGCCTTGCCGGCGCGCGATTCCCGCCTCGCGATCACCGCGCTCGATGGCTACACGATCTGGAAGGCGCAGGTGCCGCCCAACGAGCGGCGCGGGCTGGTGCTGGTCGATCCGCCCTTCGAGAGCCGCGACGAATTCGAGCGCCTCGCGCGGGGCGTCGCGCAGATGGCGCGGAAATGGGTCGGCGGCGGCCTCGCCGTCTGGTACCCGATCAAGGATCGCGCCGCCGTCGACGCCTTCGAGGCGGCAGCGCAGGCGAGCGGCTTCGCCAATGTGCTGGTGGCGGAACTGCATATCGACCGCTTCGATGCCACGGGACCGCTTTCCGCCTGCGGCATGCTGCTCGCGAACCCGCCCTACACGCTGGCGGACGACCTCGCAACGCTGCTGCCCGAACTCGCCGGGCGGCTCGCGCTTGGCGCCACCGCCCGGTACCGGCTGGATTGGCTCGCGCGGAAGTAAAAGCCGCTTGCCAGCGCCGCTCCGGCGCGCGAAGTCTGCGGGACCATTCGCGAAAGGATTACCCCGCATGCTGACACTACGCTCCTCCCCCACCTCGCCCTTCGGCCGCAAGGTGAAGGTTGCCGGCCTCGTCACCGGCCATGCGGAGCGGTTCAAGATCGTCAGCGCCGACACGATGGCGGCGGATGATCCGCTGCGCAACGATAACCCGCTGGGCAAGATCCCCTGCCTCATCCTGCCGGATGGCATGTCGCTCTACGATTCGCGCGTCATCATCGAATGGCTCGACCATGATGCCGGCGGCGGCAAGGTGATCCCGCTCGCCTGGCCGGAGCGGCTCGCCGCGCTGAAATTGCAGGCGCTGGCCGACGGCATCATGGATGCGGCGATCCTCATGCTCTACGAGGGCCGCTTCCGCGTGGCCGAGAAGCACGAGGCGCGCTGGATCGACCATCAGCGCGGCAAGGTCGAGCGTGGTCTTGCAGCGCTCGAACAGAGCCCGCCCATGCCGACGGCTACGCCGGATGTCGGCACGCTGACGGTCGCCTGCATGCTCGATTGGCTCGATTTCCGCTTCTCGACGCTGGCGGGCGGGCAATATCCGAAGCTCGCGGCGTTCCTCGATGCCATGAACAAGGGCATGCCGGGCTTCACGAAATCGAAGCCGCAGGTCTGACACGCAAGCCAGCCTGACACGCAAACCCGTCTGACATGCAAGCCCGGCCTCCTGAAAGGCCGGACCTCGCCCATCATGCGGGGGTCAGAACTTGTAGCTCAGGCCGAAGCGCAGCAGGTTGTTCTGCGGGCTGATGCGTCGCGCGCCCGGCGCATTGTAGGTCTCGCGGTCGAAGCCGTAATGCAGGAATTCCACGCGGGCGGAGACGTTCTGCGTCAGCATCGCTTCCGCGCCAATACCCACGACATAGCCGAAATGACCCTGATCGTCGCGGCCGGTCGCGGTCTTCAGCGTGCCATCCGTGAAGGCGAAGCCACCGGTGATGTAGGGCAGGAAGCGATCGAAGGCATAACCCGCGCGCAGGCGGCCCGAGGCGAGCCATTTCTGCCGGAACGTGTCCGCAAAGCCGCGATAATCGATGCCGGTATAGCCCACATCGCCCTCGACACCGAAGACGCCGGGCCCGGACTGGAAATTGTAGCCGGCATGGCCGCCAATGCCGAAGCCCGAAAGGCTCGCCGCATTCGCCTTGCCCCAGCCGTAATGCGTGTTGAGGCCCACGTAGAAGCCCTGCCAATTGACCGGCGGGCCAGGCACAGAATAACCGCTGTTCGAATTGCGCGCACCAGGGAAATCTGCCGCAATGGCCTTCACGGAATACAGTGCACCATGGACCAGTGCGATGCAGATCAAAGTCGAACGCAGATGAGTGCGCATCGCAATCCTCCTGTCGGAAACGAATACTGGGGCCTGCTGCCCCCTTCATCGTTTGTCAGGATTAACACGGCCGTTCACCATGCTGAACAAAAGCCTGAAGAGAAGGCCAACAACTGATTAATCATGGTCGCAATCCATTAAGCCTAACCGGACGTAACGCGAGCGTGTCCGGCCCGGCCGGCCGCTTGCCAGCGCGGAAGGCGCATGCGAAGCGAAGACGAAGCTGCAACCCGGACCCGGTCGTGCCCCCGCTCCCGCTCTCGATTTTCATCATCGCGAAGAACGAGGCCGATCGCCTGCCCCGCGTGATCGAGGCGGTGCGGCACCTCTCGGACGACATTCTCGTGGTGGATTCCGGCTCGACCGACGGCACGCAGGAAGCGGCACGCGCGCTGGGCGCCCGGGTGATCGAGCGGGAATGGCCGGGCTATGGCCCGCAGAAGCGCTTCGCGGAAAGCCAGTGCCGGCATAACTGGGTGCTGAACCTCGATGCCGACGAGGTGGTGCCGCCCGACCTCGCGGATGAGATCGCCGGGCTCTTCGCATCCGGCGAGCCGGCGGCGGAAGCCTACGAAATCCGCATCGCCGAGATCTTTCCGGGCGAGGCCGCCCCGCATCGGTTTGCCTATGCCCTCGCGCCCGTGCGGCTCTACCGGCGCGATCGCGGCACCTATTCGGCCTCGCCCGTGCATGACCGGGTGGATCTTCAGCCCGGCGCGCGCGTGGCAAGGCTCCGGGGCACGGTGCATCATTTCTCGGTGCGCTCGATCGGCGACCAGATCGGCAAGCTCAATGCCTATTCCGACCAGCAGGTGGCGGACCTCGCCGCGCGCGGGAAATCCACCGCGACAGCGCGGGTCTTCCTCGAATTCCCGATCGCGTTCCTGAAGGCGTATATCGGGCGCCGCCACGCCGTGCGCGGCACCTACGGCTTCATCACAGCCATGAATTTCGCGTTCTATCGCTGGTTGCGCGTCGCCAAGGATTTCGAGCGCCGCAACCGGGAGCGCATGCCATGAGACGGGTCGCTTTGGTCACGGGCGGGGCGAAGCGCATCGGCGCGGCGATCGCCGATCGGCTCGCCGGGGCAGGCTATGCGATCGTGGTGCATGGTCGCGAGAGCCGGGATGCCGAGGCGAAGGCCAGCGCCTTGCGTGCTGAGGGCGCGGAAGCGGCAAGCCTTGTCGGCGATCTCGCCGATCTTGCGAGCCTTGCCGCGCTGATGGAAGCGGCCGGCCTGCCTTTCGGGCCGGTGACCTTGCTCGTGAACAACGCGTCCCTCTTCGAGAAGGACAGCCTCGCAAGCCTCACGCCCCAGAGCTTCGCGAACAATCTCGCGGTGAACCTGCAGGCGCCGGTGCTGCTGGCGCAGGCCTTCGCCGCTCAGTTGCCCGAGGGCGAAGCGGGCGCGATCGTGAACATCATCGATCAGCGGGTGTTCCGGCCCAACCCGCAATTCTTCTCCTACACGCTCGCGAAATCCGCGCTTTTCACCGCCACGCGCACGCTGGCGCAGGCGCTCGCGCCGCGCGGCATCCGGGTGAACGGCGTGGGGCCGGGACCGACGCTCCCGAACATCCATGATGGCGTGGCGGGTTTCGAGGCCGAAGCCGCCGGCACGCTACTGGGCCGTGCGGTGAGCCCTCAAGAGATCGCCGAGGCGGTGCTCTATCTCGCGCAGGCGCAGGCCGTGACGGGCCAGATGATCGCGGTCGATTCCGGCCAGCATCTGGGATGGCAGACGCCTGACGTGGTGGATTAGAGCATTTTCCGGCCAAGTGGATACCGGTTGGCCGCAAGAAAATGTGACAAAACAGAGAGCTAGAGCGGTCGATCTGATTCAATCAGATCGGAAGCCGCTCTAGAGCCGGATCGCCGCGAGCAGACGCCCGTAATCCTTCTCGCCGCGATGGGTCATCCGGCGGTAGGAATAAAAGCGTCGCTCATCCGCATAGGTGCAGAGGCCGCAATCCTCGATCTGCGCCACGCCGGCCTTTTCGAGCCGGCGCGCGATGTAGCCGGGCAGGTTGAAATGCGGATGCGTCTCGCGCGTGCCGGCACGGAAGAAATCGGCATTGGCGGGATCATGCGCGAGGAAGGTCTCGCGAAATTCCGGGCCGACTTCGTAATTCGTCTGGCTCAGCATGGGCCCCAGCGCGACCGTGATGCGCGCGCGATGCGCGCCGAGCCGCTCCATGGCTTCGATGGTCGATTCCAGCACGCCGCCAATCGCGCCCTTCCAGCCGGAATGGCAGGCGCCGACGATCTTCGCCTGCGGATCGGCATAGAGGATCGGCCCGCAATCGGCCGCGCCCACCGCGAGCGCCAGGCCGGGCGTCGCGGTCACCATGCCGTCGGCCTTCGGGCGCTCGCCCGGCCAGGGGCCGGTCACGTGCAGCACATCGGGCGAATGCACCTGATAGAGCGAGAGGAAATGCGCGGGCTCGACGCCGAGCCATTCCGCCATGCGCTGGCGGTTTTCGGCCACGAGGGCGGGATCATCATTCGAGCCGATGCCGCCGTTCAGCCCCGCATAGAGCCCCTGCGAGACGCCGCCTTCGCGCGTGAAAAAGGCGTGGCGGATGCCGGATTTGGCGAGCGCGGGGGAGAGGATCGGATTCAGCATCTCAGGACAATCGCGGATCGGGCTGTTCGAAACCGGGCGGCGGGGCCATGCCCGGCGCGGTGATGGCCATGGCCTTGAAAAGAAGGCCCATCGCCGCGTCATCCGTGCCGGCGAGACGGATCACGGCGCGGTCGATCTCGCCGGGCTTCTCGGCCTTGCGCTTCAGGATTTCCGCGCGATGGTGGATGCCCAGCCGCTCGAGCAGGCTCGCCTGCGTCAGCAGCGGATGCGCCACGGCACCGCCGCGCTGGGCGGCAATCGCCAGCATCGCGAAATCGACATGGGCGGTGATGTCCACTTCGCCCGGATCGGTGAGCACCGGCACGAAGCGATGCGCCTTTACCGCCTGCAAGGTGTCGCCGAAACCGCTTTTCGTGTGGCCATAATCGATGGCGATCATCGCGCCACCCTGCCGCGCGAGCTTTTCCGCAAGGCGCCGCATGATATCGAGCGAGAGCGGCGAGGTCTCGAAGATGGCGCCCTCCGGCCCGGCGAAGGGTATGTTGCCGGCCGGGACCTCCGCGAGGCCGATCGCGAGGCCGCCGGCGGGGTCGAGGCCCACGAGGCGCTCGTGCCAGGAATTTCCCACGCGCTGGAACTGCCGCACCGGCAGGGCATCGAAGAACTCGTTGGCGAGGATCAGCAGCGGCCGATCATCCGGCAGCGTGTCGATGGTCATGTGCCATTGCGCGTCGCGGCTGTCCTGCGCGAGGCGCGCGGCCTGTGCGCGCATGAGGACCGGGCTCGTCTCCACGAAATGCACGGCGAGCGTTTCGGCAAAAGCCGGGATCGCCCGGGCCGCGCGCAGGGCATCGCCCATCAGCGTGCCGCGACCGGGGCCGAGTTCCACCACGGCGACATCCTCCGGCGCGCCCATGTTCTGCCAGGTCACGGCCAGCGCGAGGCCGAGCAATTCCCCGAAGATCTGGCTGATTTCCGGCGCGGTGATGAAATCGCCCGCTGCGCCGAAGGGGTCGCGCGTCATGTAATAGCCGTAGCGCGGATGCCCCAGCGCCAGGGCCATGAACCGGTCGAGCGAGAGCGGGCCTTCGCTGGCGATCAGCGCCGCCATCTCCTCAGCGAGGGGCGTGGTCAGCATGCTCATGCGGCCACCGGAGCCGGCCTCGCCCGGCGATAGAGCCAGAGACCGGCGATCGCCATCGGAACCGAGAGCACCATGCCCATCGTCAGCCAGCCCCCGGCGAGGAAGCCGAGATGCCGGTCCGGCTCGCGGAAGAACTCGCAGACGATGCGCGTCACCGCATAGCCGATGCCGAACAGCCCGGCGACGCGCCCGGGATGCGCAAAACCCTGCCGGCGCACGACGATCGCCAGCACGACCAGCAGCAGCAGGCCCTCCGTCGCGGCTTCATAGAGCTGGCTCGGATGGCGCGGCAGCGGGCCCGCATGGGGGAAGATGATCGCCCAGGGCACATCCGTCGCCCGGCCCCAGAGTTCGCCGTTCACGAAATTGGCGATGCGCCCAAGCATCAGGCCCAGCGGCGCGACGGCGGCGGCGATGTCGAGCATCGCGAAGGGGTCGAGGCCATTGCGCCGCGCCCAGAGGAACACCGCGGCACCCGCCCCGAAGAGCCCGCCATGGAAGGCCATGCCGCCTTTCCAGACCTGCAGGATCTCGAGCGGGTTCTGCGCGTAATAGGCCGGGTGATAGAAGAGAACGAAGCCGAGCCGCCCGCCGACGACCACGCCCAGGGCCGCATAGACCAGCAGGTCGTCGAGCTGTTCCGGCGTCGGTGCCCTGAGGCCGGCAGGCCACAGACGCGCATCGGCCGCGAGCCGGCGCGCGTAATACCAGCCACCCACAAGCCCGGTGATATAGGCCAGCGCATACCAGCGCACGACCAGCGGGCCGAGGGAAAACGCGACGGGATCGAACTGTGGAAAGGGCATCCGCGTTTCCGGTCTGGCGAGCCGTTCGCCGAATACGAACAGGCGAATTCTGTCTAACCAAAGCCAGTCGCTCGTGCTAGGTGAGCGGCCAATTCTTTTCTTCCCGCCTTTTCACCCGATTGGGAGGCCCCGATGCGCGAACCACCGACCCGCCTGCTCGACGAACTCTCCCGCGTGATGACCGGCGCCATCGGCGTCGCGCAAGGCGTGAGTCGCGAGGCCGACAGCTTCGTGAAGAGCCAGATCGAGCGCATCCTGCGCGACAGCGACTTCGTGACGCGGGAGGAATTCGAGGCCGTGCGCGAGATGGCGATCCTGGCCCGCGACGAGAACGAGAAGCTCTCGGCCCGGCTGGCCGCCCTGGAAGCGCAACTCGCCGCGAAGGGCTGATACGCTTTGCCGCCTGTGGAAATCGCCCGAGGATTGTGGATCACCCCCTCGGGCCGGTTGTGATGCGGATGCGAATCCATGACCGTCCAATTCGACAGTCATCGTGATGAAGCGGGCGCGGAAGGCGACCTCGGACACGCCTGACACGAGACCGGACTCCTGCAGCAAAATTCAGGAGGACAGGGCGAATCTAGCCATGCTAGTTTCGGGTCAGGGTGATTCGCGGCCTGATTTCAGTGGGTTCGCGGAATCTCGGTACGCGTCGGCGTGCGGCCGTTCCATGCACGCTTGTGAGGCGTAAGGGTTTTTTCCAGTTCGGGCGTCCGGCACAGGCCGTTGCGGTTCCACGCAACGGAACGGGTTTTCGCGCGCGTTCCGACTTCGACCAAGAAGGGCAGACGGGATGGATATTCTCGATCATCAGGGTGGACGGCCGGAGCATCCGGTCGATCTCATCGAGCAGATCGCGTCCCGCCATGCCTGGGCTTTCGAACGCGACGAGCAGGACGAGATTTCCATCGCGATCGCCGGCAGCTGGTGCGACTACCATGTCAGCTTCACCTGGCTCGACGACATGGAAGCCCTGCACCTCGCCTGCGCCTTCGATCTGAAGGTGCCCGAGCGTCGCCGCACGGAAATCATCGATCTCATCGGCCGGATGAACGCACAGATGTGGGTGGGCCATTTCGATCTGTGGTCGAGCGAGAACGCGATCATGTTCCGCCATGCACTCGTCCTCTCCGGCGGCACGCCGCCGAGCCCCGACCAGTGCGAGGCGCTGATCAAGGTCGCGGTCGAGGCCTGCGAGAAATATTACCAGGCGTTCCAGTTCGTGGTCTGGGCCGGCAAGACCGCGCCCGAGGCCCTGGAGACCATCCTGTTCGAGACTGCCGGCGAGGCGTGAGGGGCCAAAGCAGTCTGGTTGAAGAGACAAGGCTGGCGTGACAGAAGGCGGGAAGTCTTTTCCCTTGGAGCATGATCTTTCCGGGAACCGGTAGCCACTTCCCGGGATCATGCTCTGACCGCCTTTTCCCGTTTCCGGAGCGCCCGATGTCAGCCCCCCTCTCCGTTCCCCCTCTCCTCATCTATGGCTGCGGCAAGATGGGCGGCGCCATGCTGAAGGGTGCGCTGGCCGGCGGCTGGCCGGCCTCGCGCATCACGGTCGTGGAGCCGCATCCCGCGGCGGAACTCCTTACGCTGCAGAGGGAAGCGGGCTTCGCGCTGAACCCGGCCGAGCCGGCTCTCGCGGGCCTCATGCTGATCTCCATCAAGCCGCAGATGCTGGATACCGCGGCGGAGGGCCTCTCGCGTTGCCTCGATGCGCAGAGCGTCGTCGTCTCGATCATGGCGGGCAAGAGCATTACCGACATGGAAAGGCGCCTGCCGCAGGTCACGCGCTTCGTGCGGGCCATGCCGAACACGCCGGCCGCGATCGGTCGCGGCATCACCGGCGCCTATGCCACGGAGGCACTGTCCGAGACCGATCGCGCTGCAGTGACGCGTCTGCTCGAAACCACAGGGCGGCTCGAATGGGTGGCAAGCGAGGCGCTGATCGACGCGGTGACGGCCGTCTCCGGCTCCGGCCCGGCTTATGTGTTCCACATGGTCGAGGCGCTGGCGAAGGCGGGCGAGACACTGGGGCTCGAGCCGGGCATGGCCGCGCGGCTCGCGCGCGCCACGATCGAAGGCGCGGGCGAATTGCTGTTCCAGGAGGCGGAGACGAGCCCCGCCCAGCTTCGCCAGAACGTCACCTCGCCCGGCGGCACCACGGCGGCGGCACTCGAGGTGCTGATGGGGGAGAACGGCCTCACGCCCCTGATGACGCGGGCCGTTGCTGCGGCGGAAGCACGCGCCAGGGCCCTTGCCGGCTAGGCGAGCCTTGCAGAAAGAGGGGGAACGACTACCTTCAGGGAAGCGTTCCTCAACCCGCAAGGTCTTGAACCCAAGGGAGGTCATCATGGCCCGCAAACCAGCCGAGAAATCCGCCGAGGCCCCGAAGAGCGATCCGCGCGCCCGCGTCGTCGATGCGCTGATGGCGCTGGCCGCGCGCCAGCCCTGGGACATGATCTCGCTCACGGCGATTGCCGAGGAAGCGGAGATTTCGCTGGCCGACCTTCGCGATCTCTTCCCCTCGAAGGGCGCCATTCTCGGCGGCTTCGTGCGCCGGATCGATCGCATCGTGCTCGACGGCACGGGCGAGGACATGCAGGACCAGCCGGCTCGCGAGCGCGTGCTCGACATCATGATGCGCCGCTTCGATGCGCTCTTGCCCTATCGCGACGCCCTGCGTTCGATCTCGCGCGCCTTCGAGCGCGATCCGCTCGGCATGCTGGCCCTGAACCAGCAGGGCCTCAATTCCTGGCGCTACATGCTCGAAGCCGCAGGCATCGAGGTGGATGGCCCGATGGGTGCGCTGAAGATCCAGGGCGCGATCCTCGTTTTCGCACGCGCCTTCCGCATCTTCCTCGACGAGAGCGACCCCGCGCTCACCCGCACCATGGCGGCGCTCGATCGCGAAGTGAAACGCGGCGAATGGGTGCTGGCGCGGGCCGAGGGGCTCGATCGGATGGCCGCACCCTTCCGGGGCTTCTTCCGCGCCGCCTGCGATGGCCGCAAGCGCCGCAGCCGTCGCCATGCCGACGAACCGCATCCGGATGCCGCCTGAGGAACCACCCGCCGTGACGACGACCGTGACAACCCATGCCGCGCCGCCCATCCTTTTCGACGATTTCCTCAAGGTGGATGTCCGCGTCGGGCGGATCATCGCCGTCGACGCCTTCCCGGAGGCGCGCAAGCCGGCCTACAAGCTGACGATCGACTTTGGTCCGCTCGGCACGCGGCGCTCCTCGGCGCAGATCACGAAGCACTACACCCCGGAAACGCTGCTCGGACGGCAGGTGGCTGCAGTGGTGAATTTCCCGCCGCGGCAGATCGGCAAGTTCATGTCGGAGGTGCTGACCCTCGGCTTTCCGGATGACCAGGGCGAGGTGGTGCTCGTCAGCCCCGAACGCGAGGTGCCTTTGGGCGGCCGCCTCTACTAGAGCGGTTTCCGATCTGACTTTATCAGATCGACCACTCTATCTCTCTGTTTTGTCGCATTTTCTGATCGCCAACCGGTATCCACTTGGCCGGAAAATGCGCTAGGCCGGCACACGCACGCGCGCCCGCAAGCCGCCGAGCGGGCTCTCTTCCAGCATGACATCGCCGCCATGACCGCGTGCGATATCCCGCGCGATGGCGAGGCCGAGGCCCGTGCCGCCATGATCCTGGTTGCGCGAGGCATCGAGCCGCAGGAAGGGCCGGAAGGCCTCCTCCCGGCTTTCCGGCGGAATGCCCGGTCCGTCATCGTCGACCGTGATCGTGAGATATTTCGCGTCATGCACGGCGCGGATCTCGATCCGGTCGCCGTAGCGCGCGGCGTTCGAAACGAGATTGCCGAGGAGCCTGCGGAAGGCCTGCGGGCGCACGCTCACCACCGGATCGCCCTCGATCGCCAAGGTGGTGAAATGCCCGGCCCGCTCGGCATCGGATTTGAAGGTCTCGATCAGCGCCCGGATATCCGTGGGCGAAGCGCTCTCGGAGGCCTCGCCGCGCACGAAGGCGAGATAAGCCTCGAGCATGCGGCTCATCTCGTCCACGTCCCGCTTCATGTCCTCCACCTCGCTGCCCTCCGGCAGGAAGGCGAGCGAGAGCCGGAAGCGGGTGAGAATGGTGCGCAGATCGTGGCTCACGCCGTTCAGCATGGTTGTGCGCTGTTCGATGGCGCGTTCGATGCGGCTCTTCATCTCGAGAAAGGCGAGCCCAGCCTGCCGCACCTCGCGCGCGCCACGGGGCCGGAAGGAGACGTCGCGGCCCTTGCCGAAATCCTCGGCTGCTTCCGCCAGCCGCAGGATCGGCCGGATCTGGTTGCGAAGCAGGATCACCGAGACGCCGATCAGCACCAGCGACGAGCCCGCCATCCAGGCCAGAAAGATATGCGAGTTCGACGCATAGGCCTGACTGCGCCGCGCGATGACGCGCATCAGGGCCTGATCGAGCTGGATGCGGATCTCCACGAGGTTCGAGCGACCGACCGTGTCGATCCAGAACGGGCGGCGGATACGCGTCGCGAGTTCGCCGGTCAGCGCCTGGTCGAGGATGTCGAAGAACGGTTTCTGCAGTGGCGGCGGCAGGGGTTCGGCGGGCAGGAAATCGACATCGAGCCCCAGCCGCTGCTCGGCCAGCGTGCTGATGAGCCGCGCCTGCGCCTCGCCTGGGGATTGCTCGTAGATGTCGATCAGCGCCGAGATATCCTGGCTCAGGGCCTGGGAGAGGCGCGCGGTCACCGCCTGCCAGTGGCGCTCCATGAAGACATAGGCGACAACCGTCTGGAGCAGCACCATCGGCATGATGATGATGAGCAGCGCGCGGGTGTAGAGCCCTTTTGGCAGCACGCGGTTCAGCCAGCGGCCCAGGCGCGCTTCGAGGCGCGCCACGGGTTCCACGACGCTTCGCACCGGGGCCGTGTTCCAGATCAGGCCGGCGACCCAGCCGATCCCGCGCAGCGGCACGGCGACCAGCCGCCCGATGAGGCGCAGGAGCGGCGGCAGCATCCGGAGAAGCCAGACGAACCCGGCCCAGACGCCTTGCAGCGCGCGGATCACACGGTTCATCGGTCGATCACCAGCCGGTAGCCGATCCCGCGCACGGTCTGCAGATGCACGGGATTGCCGGGATCCTCCTCGATCTTGCGGCGCAGACGGTTGATCTGCACATCGATCGTGCGCTCGTTCGCGGCATTGGCGGTTTCCGCCAGCGCCTCGCGCGGCAGGGTCTCGCCGCCGGTGCCGGAGAGCAGGCGCAGGATCTCCCGCTCGCGCTCCGAGAGCCGGACCACCTCGTCGCCGCGTCGCAATTCGCCGCGTGCGAGATGATAGCTGAAGGGCCCGAAGCGCACGCTTTCCGGCTCCTCCAGGGTCTTCACCGGCGGCGGTAGGGCGACGCGCCGCAGGATGGAGCTGACACGCAGCAGCAATTCGCGCGGATCGAAGGGCTTCGTGAGATAATCGTCCACCCCCGATTGCAGCCCGGCGAGCCGATCCTCGATTTCCGCCCGCGCCGTCAGCATCAGGATGGGGATGGCGGAATTCCGGCGCAGGTCACGGGCGAGATCGAGGCCGCTCTCGCCGGGCATCATCACGTCGAGCACGATGAGATCGAAGACGATTCCCGCGAGCCGGGCGCGCGCCTCGCCGGCATTGTCGGCCGTGGAGACGCGATAGCCGTGATCGGCGAGGAAGCGCGAAAGCAGGGTGCGAATGCGGTCGTCATCGTCGACGATGAGGATGTGGGGCGATTCGTCGGTGATCGGAACCTTGCGCATGCGGGCAATTATGCGCCGGTTTGGCTGTGCAAATAAAGGTCGCCGCGCATGGCGTCCGTTTCACGGTGTCTCGATCAGGGCGTTTCCGAAACCGCGGGCTTCGGTCGCTCGGGATCGATGAGTTCCGACAGGAAGCGCGCGATGACGGCGCGCGAGGCGGGGTCCGCCTTCTCGATGGCCCGGGCGATGCGTCGACCCTGCATCCCGAGCAGCGCCTCGGCCAGCGCCTTGCCGCGTGGGGTGAGGTGCAGGCGTCGCTGGCGGCGATCCTCCGTGCCGGCGCGCTGTTCGATGAACTCGCCGCTGACGAGATCCTTCAGCACGCGGGCGAGGCTCTGCTTGGTGATCTCGAGGATCTCCAGCAGCTCCGCCACCGTCAGCCCCTCATGCCGGTTCACGAAATGCAGCACGCGGTGATGCGCGCGTCCGAAGCCGTGCTTCTCGAGCAGGCGGTCGGGCTCGCCCACGAAATCGCGATAGGCGAAGAACAGCAGTTCGATCAGCTCGAAATCCGGCTCCTCGATGGTCGCCAGGGGCTCGGCGAGAGCCAGTTTTCGCGGGAAGGATTGAGCCATGATGTCCATTGATCGCCCTGTCCGGCAGCGAGCCTCGGGGCGCGAGAAATTATGTCAATGTTGTTGACATATTTCAGACGGATTGTTACCCGTCAAGCCGTCTTTCGCGCAACGAAAGTTCGTGTCCCGGCTTTTCTGTGTGCAAAGACAGCCTGTTAACCCGCAGTCTCTGGTATACCACCGCAATTGGCGCAATAATATTTCAAGTCTCCGGAAGGCCCGAAGCGGCCACCGGAAGCGGCCAAAAGCAACGAGGAAACACTGATCATGTCTGCCACGCCTGCCATCATCCCGTTCGACAAACGCGAGGGCTTCATCTGGATGAACGGGGAGATCCTTCCCTGGCAGGATGCGAAGGTCCATGTCCTCACGCATGGCCTGCATTACGGTTCCTCGGTCTTCGAGGGCGAGCGCGCCTACAAGGGCAAGATCTTCAAGAGCCGCGAGCATTCCGAGCGCCTCATCGCCTCGGCGCAGATCATGGACATGGAGATCCCCTACTCCGTGGATGAACTCGAGGAAGCCAAGCGCAAGATCGTCGAGCTCAATGGCGGCGGCGACCAATATGTGCGCCCCGTGGCCTTCCGCGGCTCGGAGATGATGGCGGTGTCCGCCCAGCACAACCGCATCCATGTCGCGGTCGCCACCTGGAACTGGCCCTCGATGTTCGACCCCGCGACGAAGATGAAGGGCATCAAGCTCGACATCGCGGAATATCGCCGGCCTGATCCGGCCTGCGCGCCGGTGCATGCCAAGGCCGCCGGCCTCTACATGATCTGCACCCTCTCGAAGCACCGCGCCGAGAAGCGCGGCTATGCCGATGCGATGATGCTCGACTGGCAGGGCCGCGTCGCGGAATGCACCGGCGCCAACATCTTCTTCACGAAGGATGGCGCGATCCACACGCCGATGGCCGATTGCTTCCTCGACGGCATCACCCGCCGCACCGTCATCGATCTCGCGAAGCGGCGCGGCTTCGAGGTGATCGAGCGGCGCATCATGCCGGACGAACTGCCGAGCTTCGTCGAATGCTTCATCACGGGTTCCGCCGCCGAAGTGACGCCGGTGGCCGAAATCGGCCCCTACACCTTCACGCCGGGCAATACGAGCCGCGTTCTGATGGAGGATTACGTGGCGGAAGTGGGCGCGAACTGACGCGCCCCTGCCTGCACCGCACCGACGCCTGTTCCGGCCAGGTCGATACCGGCTGGCCGGACGAAAATGCGACACGACAAAAAGATAGAGCGGCCGATCCGACCCGGTCGGACCGGAAAACGCGCTAGACGGTGGCGCGCTTCGGCGCGCTTCCCTGCGCGTCCTCGTGGTCGGAGAAGATCGCATGGGTGGGCCGGGCGAGGCTCGGCGAGCGGATCTCGAAGGCCGAATGCAGCACGGCATCGACATCCGACGATTCGAACGGCTTCTTCAGGAAAGCGAAGGCCCCCGCATATTGCGAGGAGCGGATCAGCGTCATCTGCTGTTCGGTGGAGACCATCACGATCTGCGTGCGCGGATTGGCCCGCAGCAGATGCCCCGCGGTTTCCGGCCCGCTCATGCCCGGCATGTTGGCATCGAGGAAGATCGCGTCGAAATCCGTGAGCCCCGCGAGCTTCAACGCCTGCTCGCCGCTCTCGGCTTCCTGAATGTCCAGCCGGAACTGCGAGCGTTCGAGAATGCGGCGCATCAGCTTGCGGGCGGTGGCGCTGTCATCGACCAGCAGCGCCCGGGTGACCTTGGAGAGCCGGTCGAAGGCCGAGACGGCATTCAGCACATCCGAGGAACGGAACGGCTTGCGCAGGAATTCGTAGACTCGCAGCTTGCGGCCCACCTCGCGCACGGCCTCGGCATGCATGGACGACATCAGCACCATGAACGGGGGGCGTTCCTGCGCCGCGAAGGCATGCGCGAGGGCCTCGAGCCCCGAAATGCCCGGCAGATGGATGTCGCAGAAGATCATGTCAACCGGCGACTGACGCATGATGGCCAGCGCCTCGTCGCCCGCTGCCGCCTCGATCACGGTCAGCGGCCTTTCGAGCTTGTCCAGGGCCGAACGGATGGCACCGCGGATGACGACCGCATCATCGACGACCAGAACGCGCAGCGCTTTCGCGGCAGATCTGGCGGGAAAAGCGGGGTCGTTGAGTCGCATAACGTCAGCCTCGGCTCGGTAGACAAGGGTTCGAGCGAAGCGACGCTACAACTATAAGTTCGAAAATTGCGTTAATCCGTGCAAGTTCATGCCGCTCTATTGGCACCTGCGCAAACTTGCCGCACTATTCTCACCAGCGGCCGGCCGCCGCATCGTCGTCGGCCTTGGCCGCCACCCAGCCGCCTTCCGCGCCGGAGGCGGGGTGCTCCTTCTTCCAGAACGGCGCCCGGGTCTTGAGGTAATCCATCAGGAAATCCGCCGATTCAAACGCTGCACGCCGATGCGCCGAAGCGGTGACGACCAGCACGATCTCCTCGCCCGGCACGATCCGGCCATGGCGATGGATGATCGTCACCCCCTGAAGCGGCCAGCGCGCCAAAGCCTCCCGGGCGACGCGCGCCAATTCGTCCTCGGCCATGCCGGGGTAATGCTCGAGCTCGAGTGCTGCGAGGCTGCCCTCCTCGCTGCGGCAGAGCCCGGTGAAGGTGACGACCGCGCCGATATCCGTGCGCCCGGCCGTGATGCGACGCGATTCAGCGGCGGCATCGAAAGGCTCGGCCTGCACGCGGATCAGCGGATCGGGCATGTTCAGCCTCCGGTCATCGGCGGGAAGAAGGCCATTTCCCGTGCATCCCGCAGCGGGGTTTCGTGCGGGACATGCTTGCGATCGAGCGCGATGCGGATGATCGCCGGATTTTCGAATGCATAGGCATATTCCTCGCCGAGGCTCGCGAGATGCGCCATCGCCTCGCCCGCGGTCTCGGTTCCGGGCGGAAAGGCGATGTCTTCCTCGGCCTTGCCGATGCGTTCGCGAAGCCAGGCGAAATAGAGAACCTTCATGGGATCCATCCGGCCGTTCGGTTGTCCATCTAGGCCGCGTTGTCTTCCTCGACCAGATGGCGGATCGAGGCCTTCATGTAATCATAGCCGGTGATGAGCGTCAGCAAGGCGGCCACCCATAGCAGTGCGAGCCCGATGTAGCGCGTCCAGTCCGGCGGAAGGATGGCATCGCCCGCCGGCCCGGCGATGAGGAAGCCGAGGCAGACGAGCTGCACCGAGGTTTTCCATTTCGCGAGCCGCGATACCGGCACGGAAACCTTCAGTTCCGCGAGATATTCGCGCAGGCCCGAGACCAGGATCTCGCGGCAGAGAATGACGATCGCCGCCCAGATCGACCAGGAGCGGATGGTGCCATCGGCCACGAGCATCAGCAGGCAGGCCGCCACGAGCAGCTTGTCGGCGATGGGGTCGAGCATGCGCCCCAGCGAGGATTGCTCCTGGTAGAGCCGCGCGAGATAGCCATCGAGATAATCGGTGATGCCGGCCAGCGCGTAGATCGCCAGCGCCACCCAGCGCATGGCCGGGTCGCCCGGCCAGAACAACAGGCCCACCACCACGGGAATGGCCGCGATGCGCCCGTAGGTGAGCAGATTGGGCAGCGAGAGCGGACGAAGCTTCCGGGGAGCGGGCATGGCCCTTTAGCACCATGCCGGAGGCGAGCGGGTCAAGTCTCGCAGGCCTGAAATTTTCGCGCCTTCCACGGTGCTAACGCCCGCCTTCATGAAAATGATCATAGACCAGCCGGGCTGTCGCCTCGTTGATGCCGGGCACGCGGGCGAGATCGTCATAGGAGGCGCGACTCACGGCCTTCGCGGTCCCGAAATGCAGGAGCAGCGCCCGCTTGCGGCGCGGGCCGATGCCGCTGATCTCGTCGAGCGGATTGGCCGTGAGCGCCTTCTTGCGCCGGGCGCGATGCGTGCCGATCGCGAATCGGTGCGCCTCATCCCGGAGGCGCTGGATGAAATAGAGCGTGGGGTCACGCGGGGGCAGGCGGAAGGGTTCGCGGCCGGGGATGACGAATTGCTCGCGGCCCGCATCGCGATCCGGCCCCTTGGCCACGCCCACCAGCGGCACATCGGTGATGCCGAGTTCGGCGAGCACGCCACGCACCGCCTCGAGCTGCCCCTTGCCGCCATCGATCAGCACGAGATCGGGCCAGGCGGGCAGCGCCTCGGGGTCGTCCGGTTTCTCGTCACGCGGCGTTTCCTTCAGGAGCCGCGCGAAACGCCGGCGCATCACCTCACGCATCATGCCGAAATCGTCGCCGGGGGTGATCTCGGTCGATTGGATGTTGTAGGTCCGGTAATGCGTCTTCGAGAAGCCGCGCGGGCCCGAGACGATCATCGCCCCCACCGCATTCGTGCCGGAGATGTGCGAGTTGTCGAAGACATCGATCCGGCGCGGGGGCGCGGCGAGGTCGAAAGCCTGCGCGAGGCTCGCGAGCAGCTTTTCCTGGCTCGCGGTTTCGCTGAGGCGACGGCCCAGAGCCTCCTTCGCGTTGGTCAGCGCATGCTCGACGAGATCGCGCTTCTCGCCCCGCCGCGGCGTGGCGATCTCCACCTTGTGGCCGGCGCGGGCCGAGAGCGCCTCGGCCAGAACCGCGCGATCCTCGACCTCATGCGAGAGCAGCACGAGCCTGGGCGCGGGGCGTTCGTCGTAGAATTGCGCGAGAAAGGCGTCGAGCACCTCGGCCGGCTCCATGGCGCGATCGGCCCGCGGGAAGAACGCGCGATTGCCCCAGTTCTGGAAGGTGCGGAAGAAGAACACCTCCACACAGAATTGCCCGGCCTCGGCATGGATCGCGAAGACATCGGCCTCCGCGACCTCGCTCGTGTTCACGCCCTGCTGCGCGGAGACCGCCGAAAGCGCGGCGAGGCGGTCGCGATAGCGCGCGGCGGTTTCGAATTCCATCGCCTCGGAGGCTTCCTGCATCGCCTTGGCGAGGTCTTGCCGGATCGCCTGGCTCTTGCCATCGAGGAAGTCGCTCGCCTCGCGCACGAGCGCCGCATAGCCCTCGCGCGAAACCTCGCCGGTGCAGGGCGCGGCGCAGCGCTTGATCTGGAACAGCAGGCAGGGGCGCGAGCGGTTCTCGTAGACCGAATCCGTGCAGGAGCGCAGGAGAAAGGCCCGCTGCAGCGTGTTCAGCGTGCGGTTGACCGCGCCGGCCGAGGCGAAGGGGCCGAAATAGCGCCCCTTGCGGTTGCGCGCCCCGCGATGCTTGGTGATCTGCGGGGCCTCATGGTCGCCCGTGATGAGAATGAACGGGAAGGATTTGTCATCCCGCATCAGCACGTTGTAGCGGGGCTTGAGCTGCTTGATGAGGTTCGTTTCCAGCAGAAGCGCCTCGGCTTCCGTCGTGGTCGTCACGAACTCCATCTGGGCTGTCTCGGCGATCATCCGCGCGATGCGGTTGTTCGGTGCGTCGCCGCGCGCATAGGAGGAGACGCGCGCCTTGAGGTTGCGCGCCTTGCCGACATAGAGCACTTCCCCATCCGCCGAGATCATCCGGTAGACGCCCGGCGAACCCGGCAGGGTCTCCCAGAAGGCGCGGATCACCGCCATGCCGGTCGCGAGCCGGCGCGGCAGGTCTGCAATGTCCAGCATCACCTCCGGCGGGGCGTAATCCGGCCCTGATGAAGCGAGCGCGTCATCCTCGTCGAGGGCGTCATCCTCGAAGGCCGTTCCCCCATCGATGATCTTGCGGCTGGTCATCCCCGAGACATAGGGGCTGGCGGTGATTCCCGAAAGTGTCGCCCGTTCCGGCGAGGGGAGATTAACCAAGCCCGGCTTGCTCCGCGATCGCGGGCTTTGCATCCGGGATGCGCGGCGTTAAGAAACCGTTGACCAACGACTGGCGGTGACATGGTTCAGCGTTTCCTTTTCCGTTCCGGCAGGCCGCTGGCCCTGGCCCTTGGCCTCGGCGTGGCGCTCGGCCTTGCGGGCTGCAACGCCCCGCAAATGACCGCTTCGGCCAACCTCGCCGCGCTGAAGCCGGAAAACGCCACGCTTGCGGTGCTCGGCGTCTCCGGGCCTTCCGACGAGCAGGGTCAGCGCTTCGCCGCGATCTTCGCGCAGGAAGCCCGGACGCGCGGCTTCGTGCTCGCGGATGCGCATGCGCCGGTGGCCACCACCCGGCTGCGCGCCTATCTCGACAGCTTCACGGGCACGGATGGCAAGCCGGCGATCTCCTACGTTCTGCAGACCTCGGCCGACGGGCGCACGCGCGCCAATCGCGTTTCCGGCCTCGTGCCGGCGAATGCGCCGGGATGGCCGGGCCTCGATGACGCGACCATGCGGCGCGTGGCGGCCTCGGGCCTCGACGAACTGACGCGCCTGCTGACCGGCCAGTCCATCGCGACCGGCGACGTCGCGGCCGGCGATGTCGCGGCGGCGGGCGAGGACAGCCTGTAATCGCTCCCGGTTCGCCGGGCCCCGCCAAACCCTTGGCGCGGATTCGATTTTTTCCCGTCCCGGTTTTGCACAGGGGCATGGCTGTCATGCGCGCGTCATGTTGAAACGCGGGGCCAGTCGCGCTAGCAGCACGTCAGATGAGGAGCTTCCCCATGGACAAGATCAAGCTTGTGGCCGGCAACGCCAACCGTCCGCTGGCGGAAGCCATTGCCGCCTATCTCCAGCAGCCGCTGACGAAATGCCAGGTGCGGCGCTTCGCCGACATGGAGATTTTCGTCGAGATCCAGGAGAATGTGCGCGGCGAGGATGTCTTCATCCTGCAATCGACCTCCGCGCCCACCAATGACCACCTGATGGAACTGCTCATCATCATCGATGCCTTGCGCCGCTCCTCGGCCAAGCGCATCACGGCGGTGGTGCCCTATTTCGGCTATGCCCGGCAGGATCGGAAATCCGCGCCCCGCACGCCGATTTCCGCGAAGCTCGTCGCCAATCTCATCACCCGCGCCGGGGCGGATCGCGTGCTGACGCTCGATCTCCATGCGGGGCAGATCCAGGGCTTCTTCGATATCCCCGTCGACAATCTCTACGGCGCGCCGGTGATGGTGAAGGACATCAAGGAACGCCTCGACACGTCGCAGGTGACGGTGGTTTCGCCCGATGTGGGCGGCGTGGTGCGCGCCCGCGCGCTCGCCAACCGCATCAACGCGCCGATCGCCATCGTCGACAAGCGTCGCCCGCGCGCGGGTGAATCGGAAGTGATGAACATCGTCGGCGATGTCGAAGGGCAACATTGCATTCTGGTCGACGACATCGTCGATTCGGGCGGCACGCTCTGCAACGCCGCCGACGCGCTGATGGAGAAGGGCGCCAAGGATGTGCGCGCCTACATCACCCATGGCGTGCTCTCGGGCGGCGCGGTGGCGCGCATCACGGCCTCCAAGATCACCGAGCTGGTCCTCACCGACACGATCCAGCCCACGGAGGCCGTGCGCGTCGCGAAGAACATCCGCGTGATCTCGGTCGGTTCGCTGCTGGGCGAGGCGATCAAGCGCACCGCCGGCGAGGAAAGCGTCTCGACCCTGTTCGATTGACGCGCGGACAAGCGCTGCGGCGGCCCTCAGGCCGCCCGTGCCGCCGCCAGGAACTTGTCCATCTCCGAACGCAGCGTCTCGGCCTGCTCGGCGAGGTCGCGCGCCGCGCTCATCACCTGCGTCGAGGCAGCACCGGTATTCGTCGCGGCCTCGTTGACGTGCACGATGTTCCCCGAGACATGCGTGGTGCCGACCGCCGCGAGTTGCACGCTTTGTGCGATCTCGGAGGTCGCGCGCCCCTGCTCCTCCACCGAGCCCGCGATTTCCTGCGCGATGGTGTGGATCTTCTCGATCTTCTGGCCGATGGCGCGCATCGCCTCGATGGTGCCGTTCGTCACCTCCTGGATGCCGGCGATGGTCGTGGCGATCTCGTTCGTGGCGCGGGTGGTCTGGCCCGCGAGATCCTTCACCTCGCTCGCGACGACCGCGAAACCCCGGCCCGCCTCGCCGGCGCGCGCGGCCTCGATGGTCGCGTTGAGCGCCAGCAGGTTCGTCTGCGAAGCGATGCCCTGGATGAGTTCGATGACGCTGCCGATCTTCTCGGCGGATTGCGACAGCAGCTGGATCTTCTCGTCGGTCTGGCCGGCGGCGTTCACCGCGTCGGTGGCGATATCCGAGGATTGCCGGGCCTGCCGCAGGATTTCGCTGATCGAGGCCGAGAGTTCCTCGCCTGCCGCGGCCACGCTCTGGACATTGGCCGTGGCTTCCTCGGCGGAGGATGCGACGGAGTTGCTCTGCTGGAGGGTTTCCTCGGCCGAACCGGCGAGGCTTTCGGCGGCCGCCTGCAATTCGGACGAGGCCGAGACGACGCTCGACATCACCATGCCGGCGCGAGACTGGAAATCGGCAATGGCTGCCTCGAGCCGCTGGCGGCGCTCCTCGCGCGCCTTCTGGGCGGCCTCGGCCTCGGCGGTCAAACGATCGGATTCCAGCCCATTGTCGCGGAAGATCAGCAGCGCCTTCGCCATGCCGCCGATCTCGTCCTTGCGCGTGGTGCCGGGAACTTCCGTCTCCCAGTGGCGATCCGCCAGCCGCATCATCGCTCCGGTCATCGCGCGCAGCGGGCGCACGACACCACCGAGGATGATGAACAGCGCGAGCGCGACGCCGCCGGTGATGCCCACCGCAGATCCGGTCACAGCCAGGAACTCCGCCTGATGGGCCTGTTCCTCGATCTGCCGGGCAAGCGTGCGCACCTCCTCCTCGCTTTTCTGGATGAAGGGATCGGTCACGGCGCTCATCGCCCGTTCGCGGGTGCGGACATCGCGGACGAATTTCTCGTAAGCCGCATCCGGCTGACCTGCGAGCGCCTGGTTGCGGACCTCGATGAAGGCCTGGATCACCTGGGTGCGCAGCTGATCGAAATTGGCGAGCACGGCGCGGTCGCCATCGGTGAGCAGCGGCGTGAGGCGCTCCGACAGATCCTGCATCAGCTTGATGCGCCGATCGACCAGCTCCGCAATGCTGCGGCGGCTGTCGGCGTTCTTGTCCAGAATGAGATTGAGAAGGTCGCGCTGCGAGGCGCGGCTCGCGGCGCGGATTTCGGCGGCGAGAAAGGCCTTCCTGCTCGCCAGATCGGCCTGTTGCGCCGAGGCATTGTTCCGCTCGAGAAAGTAATACGTTCCGGCGGCGAGAACGGCGGCGATCGAGGCAATCAATACGACCGGCAACACAAGCTTGGCAGCGAGATTGAGACGCATGGCATTTTCCTCTTTCTTGTCGTTGCAGACATTGCGAGGGCGAATGGTTAACGGAGGCTCAAAAGATAGCCGACGAGACAACCTGGACGAGAGGGCATAAAATCCGCATCTTTGCGGTAAAACAGAGGGATACATGCGCAAAAGGCCGCCCGATCGGCCAAGCGTTGAACCAATGCATACACAATACAAAGAGTTAAGACAGTGACTGCAATTTATGGTTGTGCAGCAAAATTGCCCATTTGCATGCTTTCAAGTTGGCGCGAGAGCAATGCATTTTCCCATGATTGCATGAATGCGTAAAAATTTTTGCAATTTTGAAGAAAAATTTGGGGCCCGAAATGGCGCTTGCCGCAGCGTTCTTCGCCGCTCTGGTGCTGCGCAGGGCCTTCATGGCACGTATTTCTTGCCCTTGGGGCGCCAATCGCCTATAGCCCGCTCACCCGCGCTGACACCCCTGGAGGTCGCGGGCTCATGCGATCTCGCGAGGCTGCCCGCAGGGCCGCCCGGCGGGACATTTTTGTTGGAGAAACACCATGGCTTCTCTGAAGCAGCTCGCGGCGAAGACCCGCGAGGGGGTTGGCAAGGGGGCCGCCCGTGCAGTCCGTAAGGAAGGCCGCGTTCCGGCCGTCATCTACGGGGCCGGTCAGCCGCCCGTCGCCATCTCGCTCGAATACAAAGAGACGAACAAGCTGATCTATGCCGGCCACTTCCTCACGACGGTCTTCGAGATCGACGTCGACGGCAAGAAGATCCGCGCCATCCCGCGCGATTACCAGCTCGACCGTGTCCGCGATTTCCCGATCCATGTCGATTTCCTCCGCCTCGCGGAAGGCTCGACCGTGCGCGTGGAAATCCCCGTGCACATCAGCGGTCAGGAAACCTCGCCGGGCCTGAAGGGCGGCGGTTCGCTGAACCTCGTCCGCCACGCGGTGGAACTGATCGTTCCGGCGGACTCGATTCCCGAGGCGATCACGGTGGACGTGTCGAAGGCCAAGGTCGGCGATTCGATCCACATCTCGTCGATCACCTTGCCGAACGGCGCGAAGCTGCCGCCGGGCGGCGAGAAGGATCTCACGCTCGTCACCATCACCGGCACGGCGAAGGAAGAGGCCTGAGCCTTGTCCGGCGCTCCGGCGCCGGATCTCATCTCTTCGGGCCGGGTTCGCATGCCGCGATCCGGCCCGTTTCGCATCAGGAAGGCGTTGCGATGCGGCTTCTCGTCGGCCTCGGCAATCCCGGCGCGAAATATGCCGGCAACCGGCACAATATCGGCTTCATGGCGATCGATGCGATCGCGCGAGCGCATCGTGCATCGCCGTGGCGCCTGCGCTTTCAGGCCGAGTTCGCCGAAGTGACGCTCGACGGCGAGAAGGCGCTGCTTCTGAAACCGCAGACCTTCATGAACGAGAGCGGCCGCGCCGTGCGCGCCGCGATGGATTTCTACAAGCTGCCGCTCTCCGCGCTCCATGTGCTGCATGACGAACTCGACCTTCCGCCCGCGAAGCTGCGCGTGAAGGTCGGCGGTGGCATTGCCGGACATAATGGCCTGCGCTCGATCTCCGCGCATTGCGGCAATGATTACGCCCGCGTGCGGCTCGGCATCGGCCATCCCGGCGACAAGGCCCTCGTGCATGGCTATGTGCTGAACGATTTCGCGAAAGCCGAGCAGCCCTGGGTGGAGGATCTCTGCGCGGCCATCGCCAGCCATGCCGGGCTGCTGGGGCGGGACGACGCGCTCTTCGCCAATCGCGTGCATATCGCGATGGAGAAGGCCGGCCACGCGGAAGCGAAGACACCGCGCGAGGCGGGAATGGCCAAAGCAGGGGAACGCGCGAAAAAGGCTGGACAGGGCGAGGAACCTCGCTGAAAAGCAGCGCAACTTCATGACACCCGGCGGCCCGGCCGCCCCTTGCACGGAACGGACACCATGGGTTTCAAGATGGGCATCGTGGGGCTGCCGAATGTCGGCAAGTCCACCCTCTTCAACGCGTTGACGCAGACCGCCGCCGCGCAGGCCGCGAACTATCCCTTCTGCACCATCGAGCCGAATGTGGGCGATGTCGCCGTGCCGGATGAACGGCTCGATGCGCTCGCCGCCATTGCCAGCTCGAAGGAGATCATCCCGACGCGCCTCACCTTCGTGGATATCGCCGGCCTCGTGCGTGGCGCCTCGCGCGGCGAAGGCCTCGGCAACCAGTTTCTCGCCAATATCCGCGAGGTCGATGCCATCGCCCATGTCGTGCGCTGCTTCGAGGATTCGGACATCACCCATGTCGAGGGCAAGATCGACCCCGTCGCGGATATCGAGACCATCGAGACCGAATTGATGCTCGCCGATCTCGACAGCCTGGAGAAGCGCATCGTCGCGATCGAGAAGAAGGCGAAGGGCGGCGACAAGGAAGCGAAGGAAAGCTTCGACCTGATGAGCCGCTCGCTCGTCCTGCTGCGCGAGGGCAAGCCGGCGCGCCTTGTCGAGGTGAAGGCGAGCGAGGAGCGCGCCTTCCGCATGCTCGGCCTGCTGACCTCGAAGCCGGTGCTCTACGTGTGCAATGTCGAGGAAGCCTCGGCCGACAAGGGCAATGCGTTCTCCGCACGCGTGTTCGGGCGCGCGAAGGAGGAAGGCGCGCGCGCCGTGGTCGTCTCGGCGAAGATCGAGAGCGAGGTCGCGGTGTTGCCGCCCGAGGAGCAGAAGGAATATCTCGAGGCGATCGGCCTCGAGGAGCCGGGCCTGAATCGCGTCATCCGCGAGGGCTATGCGCTGCTGGGCCTTCTCACCTACTTCACGGTGGGGCCGAAGGAAGCCCGGGCATGGACGATTACCGCCGGCACCAAGGCGCCGCAGGCCGCAGGCGTGATCCATACGGATTTCGAGAAGGGTTTCATCCGCGCCGAAACCATCGCCTACCCCGATTACATCGCCCACAAGGGCGAGGCCGGCGCGCGCGAGGCCGGCAAGTTCCGGCTCGAGGGCAAGGAATACGAGGTTGCCGACGGCGACGTGTTGCATTTCCGCTTCGCCAACTGAGCGCATGCGCCGCTGAGGCGGATTGTCGCGGTTTTTGACTTGCCGTTTACGAATGCGACCTTAGTCTAATCCTTGAAGGGGGATTGGACGGAGGCTCGCTGATGTCGGCAGTGGCAATGCGCGTTCGGGCGTTCTGGTGGCGCTCGTTGTATCTGGTTCTGTTTCCTCTCGTTTTCCTGATGACCTGGGCGCAGGCCGCCCCGGAGGGCACGCGCGAAGCGCTGGTGAAAAGCGTGGGTTTCGTCACGCTGATGACCCTCGGGCTCGCTTGCGCCGCTGCGACGGGTGGCCGATTGTAAGGGCGGGTTCCCGCTGGCGCGGGATTGCGCCAGCCTCAGGTGAACCATGCGGTATTTCGAGGATTTTCGGGTCGGCGAGCAGCAGGCCTATGGCTCCGTGACCGTCAGCGAGGCGGAAATCCTGCATTTCGCACGCCAGTACGACGCACAGCCCATGCACACGGACCCGGCCTCCGAGCAGGCCCGGTTCACGGGCGGCCTGATCGCCTCGGGCTGGCACACGGCCTCGCTCAACATGCGGATGATGGCCGACGGCTTCCTGCTGCCGGCGAAGCAGGGGCTGGGCTCGCCGGGCGTCTCGCGGCTCGATTGGGCCGCGCCCGTGCGCCCCGGCGATACGCTGCACGGCCGGTTCGAGGTGCTGGGCCGGAAGGCCTCGGCCAGCAAGCCGGATCGCGGCTTCGTCAATTTCCGCTTCACGGTCGAGAACCAGCACGGCGTCGCGGTGCTGCGGCAGGAAAACCTCATCATGTTCGCGCGGCGCGACCCGAAGGCGCCCGTGCCGCCGCCCGAGGGCGCGGATATTCCACCGCCCCCGCGCGAGACCCTCGCCCTGCCGGAGGGGCCGAACCCGGCGATGGGTCGCATCGGCGCGATGTCACAGGGCCTGACGCTGCGCTTCGGCACCATCGATTTCACACCCGGCGAGATGATCGCGTTTGCGCGCGATTTCGATCCGCAGGAATTCCATCTCAGCGAGGAAGCCGGCCGCGCCACGCATTTCGGCGGCCTCTCGGCCTCGGGCTGGCAGATCGCCTCGAACTGGATGCGGGCGATCGTCGGTTTCTGGGCGGCGGAAGCGAAGGCCGGCCGCTTCGTCCCGAAGCTCGGTCCCTCGCCGGGTTTCCGCGACCTCCTGTGGCTGAGGCCCGTGCTCGCAGGCGACCGCATCACCTATGGCTCGCGGTTCATCGAAGGCCGGAAATCGGCTTCGAAACGGGGCTGGGGCATCGCCCAGCACCGCAATTTCGGCATCAACCAGCGCGGCGAACTGGTCTTCGCCTTCACCGGCATCGTGCTGTGGGAGGCGGAAGCGTGACGCCAGCCGTGCCGTGGCTCGGCCGTTTCGCCGGCCGGTCCATCCTGTTCGTGATGGCGACGGAAGCGGAATATGGCCCCCATCTGCGCGCGCTCATCCAGCCCGTCATCACCGGTGTCGGACCGGTGGAGGCCGCCATCGGCGCGACACGGGCGCTGACGGCACTGCTCGACGCGGGATCGTCCCCCGATCTCGTGATGTCGCTTGGCTCGGCCGGATCGAACCGTCTCGAACAGGGCCGGGTCTATCAGGTCGCGAGCGTTTCGTATCGCGACATGGACGGGACCCCGCTGGGCTTTGCAAAAGGCGCGACGCCGTTTCTCGATCGGCCCGTCGAGATCGAATTGCCCATCCACCTGCACGCCTTGCCGGCGGGGCGCCTCTCCACCGGCGCGGCCGTCATCTCCGGCCCGGCCTATGCGGCGATCGACGCCGACATGGTGGATATGGAGAGCTTTGCGGTGTTGCGCGCCTGCGAGAGCTTCGGCGTGCCGATGATCGGCCTACGCGGCATTTCCGATGGCGCACATGAGCTGCGCCATTATTCGGACTGGACCGCATTGCTCGGCCATCTCGACGAGGAACTGGCAGCGATCATCGGCCAGCTCGACGCGCTGCTGCCCTGAATTCAATGCCCGTCGAAGGCGATCAGCGTGCGCACGGGCACGCCGAGCTCCCGGATCCGGTCCGCGCCGCCGAGTTCGGGCAGGTCGATCACGAAGCAGGCCGCGACCACTTCCGCCCCGAGCTTCTGGAGCAGCTGCACCGCGGCGCTCGCCGTGCCTCCGGTGGCGATCAGGTCATCCACGAGGATCACGCGCTCGCCCTTCGAGACCGCATCGACATGCATTTCCATCGTGTCGGTTCCGTATTCGAGGCTGTAGGAGATCGAGACGGTGGCATGCGGCAGCTTGCCCTTCTTGCGGATCGGCACGAATCCGCAGGAGAGCTGATGCGCGATCGCGCCGCCCAGGATGAAGCCGCGCGCCTCGATTCCCGCGACCTTCGAAATCCCGGCACCGGCATAGGGCTGCACCAGTTCGTCGACCGCGCGCCGGAACGCGCGCGGATTGCCCAGCAGGGTCGAGATGTCGCGAAAGGCGATGCCCGGCTTGGGATAATCCTGAATGGTGCGAATTGCCTCGCGCAGTTCCGCGCGATCGCCCCCGTGGTAAGCCGCTGCCATGCCATGCCCCCTCAAAAAAGTTGCGCCCCCACAAAAAAGGGGGCCGAAGCCCCCTGATTTCCAGCCGGTTTTCATCCCGCGATCCGGGATGCGGAGCAGGCTCAGTGAGCCTTGGCCGGCATGTCGTCGAGCCGCGACCAGATCCGCTTCTTCAGCATGAAGAGCAGCCCGGCGAGCAGGATGAGCCAGAACATCACCTTCACGCCCGTGCGCTTGCGCTCTTCCATCTTGGGCTCGGCGGCCCACATCAGGAAGGCGGTCACGTCCTTCGCCACCTGCAGCCGCGTGAGTGGCGTGCCGTCGGGGTAGAAGTTCGGGTCCTGCGGCTTGCCGGCATCATCGAACACCGCCACGAGCGGGTTGGCCATGGCGATCTTGTTGCCGGGGAAGTAGCGGTTGTAGTGCAGGCCATCCTCGACCTTCACGCCCGCCGGCGGCTCCTCGTAGCCGATCAGGAGCGCGGTGATGTAATCCGGGCCCTGCTGCTGATATTGGGTCAGGATATCGAGAACATAGGTCGGGAAGCCGCGCTCATAGGAACGCGCCTTGGCGATGACCGAGAAATCCGGCGGCACGGCACCGTTATTCGCGGCCTTGGCGGCCTCGGCATTCGGGAACGGCTTCGGGAAGCGGTCCGACGGCCGCGCCGGCCGCTCGAACATCTCGCCCTGCTCGTTCGGGCCGTCCATCACCTTGTATTCGGCGGCGAGCATCTTCACCTGCCCTTCCGTGAAGCTGGGACCACCCGGCTCGGACAGGTTGCGGAACGAGACCTTCTCGAGGCCATGGCAGGCCGCGCAGACCTCGCGGTAGACCTTGAAGCCGCGCTGCAGCTGCGCCTTGTCGAAGGTGCCGAACGGGCCATAGAACGACCAGCTCTGGCGCGGCGGCTTTTCGCCGCCCCCGGCCGCGAGGGCCGGTGCCGCGAGAGCCACGCTGGAACCCGCGACGATGGCGGCGGCGAGGAAACGGGAGACGATTGTCATCAGTTCAATCCTTATGGCCTGCCACGCTTACTTTTCGGGCGAGGCATGCGCGCCGGCGGGATGGCCATGGCCCGTGGAGGCCAGGACCGAATCCGCGATGGAGGCCGGCAGTTGCAGCGGCTTCTCGAAGAGCCCCAGCAGCGGCAGGATCACCAGGAAATGCGCGAAATAGTAGATCGTGAGGATCTGGCCGAAGCCCACCATGTCCAGCACCACGCGGCCGCCGAGCGTCAGCACGGCCTTGTCCGTCGGCTGCGAGCCGGCATAGCCGAGCAGCACGCAAACCAGCGCGAAGACCCAGAAGAAGATCTTGAAGGCCGGGCGATAGGCGCCGGATTTCACCTTCGAGGTATCGAGCCAGGGCAGGAAGGCCAGGAGCGCGATGGAGGCGAACATGGCGAGCACGCCGCCGAGCTTGTCCGGTACCGCGCGCAGGATGCCGTAGAAGGGCAGGAAGTACCATTCGGGCACGATATGCGCCGGGGTCTTCAGCGGATCAGCCGGGATGTAGTTGTCGGCATGGCCCAGGAAGTTCGGGTGGAAGAACACGAACCACGCGAAGACCATCAGGAAGCAGACCATCGCGAAGAGATCCTTCACGGTGGCGTAGGGCGTGAACGGCACGGTATCCTTCGCGTAGTTCTTCACCTCGACGCCCGAGGGGTTGTTCTGACCCACATGGTGCAGCGCCCAGACATGCAGCACCACCACGCCGAGGATCATGAACGGCATCAGATAATGCAGCGAGAAGAAGCGGTTCAGCGTCGGATTGTCGACCGAGTAGCCACCCCACAGCCAGGTGACGATGGATTCGCCCACCACCGGAATGGCCGAGAAGAGGTTGGTGATGACGGTCGCGCCCCAGAAGGACATCTGGCCCCAGGGCAGCACGTAGCCCATGAAGGCGGTGGCCATCATCAGAAGGAAAATCACCACGCCGAGGATCCACAGCAACTCGCGCGGCGCCTTGTAGGAGCCGTAATAGAGGCCGCGGAAGATATGGATGTAGACGGCGATGAAGAACATCGAGGCGCCGTTGGCATGCGCATAACGCATGAGCCAGCCATAATTCACATCGCGCATGATGTGCTCGACCGACTGGAAGGCGTGATCGACATGCGGCGTATAGTGCATGACGAGCACGATGCCGGTGATGATCTGCGAGACCAGCATCAGCATGAGAATGCCGCCGAAGGTCCAGAAATAGTTGAGGTTGCGCGGAACCGGATAGGAGACCGCGGAATCGTGCATCAGCCGGACGATCGGCAGACGCGCGTCGACCCAGCGCTCGATGCCCGTCTTGGGCACGTAGGTGGAATGATGCTCACCCATGATTGTCACTCACCCTTGTTCAATCAGCCGATGCGGATCTTGGACGCCGAGAGGAAGGCGAATTCCGGAATGTCGAGGTTGCGCGGCGCCGGGCCTTTGCGGATGCGCCCGGAATTGTCGTAATGCGAGCCGTGGCAGGGGCAGTACCAGCCGTTATACTCGCCCGAGAAGCCGATCGGCACGCAGCCCAGATGGGTGCAGTTGCCGTAGACCACGATCCATTGTTCCTGCGCCTTGCCGTCGAAGGGACGGACGCGCGCGAGATCCGTCTGCGGATCGGGAAGCGAGGCGGTGTCGTCCTTCTTGGCGCTCGCAATCTCCTCGGCCGTGCGGTGGCGCACGAAGATCGGCTTGCCGCGCCATTTCAGCGTGATCGCCTTGCCTTCGCCGATCGGGGCGAGATCGACCTCGACCGGCGCGCCGGCGGCAACCGTGGACGCATCCGGATTCATTTGCGAGATCAGCGGCCAGGCGATGCCGCCCACCGCCACGGCCCCGGCCGCACCGGTCGCCAGCAGAAGAAAATCGCGACGATTCGGATCGCTCGCGCCGGGAGCCTTCATCGTGTTGTCAGCCACGTCCTTCATCCTTCCTTCTCGCGAACCGCGTCCCTGCCAATCGGCGCGCCCTCGCGACATCCCACAACCGCCTGTGCGCCGCAAACTGCCCGGGAAGACTGAAATTTTCCCTGACAGATGACGCGCTCCTCCGGTTTTCAATGCGACGAGTCGTCGCCAAAAGCGCCGGAACGACGGTCCCAGAGCCCTATACGGGGCCATGGACCGGAACGGTTCAAAAGTCCGTGGCTCCATGGCACTCCGCAAGGCACTTGTCCATCCCCCAAACCCATGCTTTGCGGGCTAGACCATGGTCGATATCCACCCCTTTTCCGCACTTCCGCCCGCCGATCCCGCGCGGCCGCTGCGCCTTGCGCTCTACGAGCCCGACATTCCGCAGAATGCCGGAACGCTGATGCGCCTCTGTGCCTGCCTCGGCCTGCCTCTCGACCTGATCGAGCCGGCCGGCTTCGATGCGAGCGACCGCAACCTGAAGCGCGCCGGGCTCGATTACCTCCACGCATTGGAACTGACGCGCCATCTCTCCTTCCGGCATTTCGAGGAATGGCGTCGGGCGCGGGGACACCGGCTCGTGCTCGCAACCACGAAGGGAGCGGTTCCGCATCACCGTTTTCCATTCCTGCCAAGCGACATCATCCTGCTCGGCCGCGAAAGCGCCGGCGTGCCGGATGCCGTGCACGAGGCGGCGGAGGCGGCGGTCGTCATTCCGCTCCGGCCGGGCCTGCGCTCGCTGAATGTGGCGGTGGCGGGCGGCATTCTGGTGGCGGAGGCGATGCGACAGCTTGACCTCTTTCCGCCGATGGCGACAACTGGAGACCTTGACGTTCCATCGCCTTGACAGATCGCCCATCGTTTCCGTCGCATCGCCTGAAAGTCCCGCATGACCGCCCTGCTCGACGAGCCCCAGACCCAAACGCGCATCGCGCGCGCCGCCGAATGGTTCGGCACCCTGCAAAAGACCATCCTCTCGGCCTTCGAAGCGGTCGAGGCAGAGGCGAAAGGGCCCTTCTTCCCCGAGGCTGGCGGGGCGGGCGTGCCGGAATACAAGCCCTGGGAGCGCACCAATCACGACGGCTCGCCCGGCGGCGGCGGACGGATGGGCATGCTGCGCGGCCGGGTTTTCGAGAAATGCGGCGTGCATTTTAGCCATGTGCACGGACAATTCGCGCCGGAATTCGCAAACCAGATCCCCGGAGCGGATGCCGATCCGCGCTTTTCCGCCTGCGGCATCTCGCTGATCGCGCATCCCTGGAACCCGAACGCGCCGACCGTGCACATGAACACGCGCTTCGTGGTGACCTCGAAGGCGTGGTTCGGCGGCGGCGCGGATCTCACGCCCGTGCTCGCGGCGCGCCGCGTGCAGGACGACCCCGACAGCATCGCCTTCCACGAGGGGATGCGCGGGGCCTGCCTCGCCCATGGCCGCGATCATGCCCGCTACAAGGCGTGGTGCGACGAATATTTCCATCTGAAGCACCGGGACGAGCCGCGCGGCATCGGCGGCATCTTCTACGATTACCTCTCGGATGATTGGGAGGCGGATTTCGCCTTCACGCGCGGCGTGGGCGAGGCTTTCCTTGCGACCTATCTCGCGATTCTCCGCGAGAATATCGACAAGCCGTGGAGCGAGGAGCAGCGCTTCCAGCAGGAGGTGCAGCGCGGCCGCTATGTCGAGTTCAACCTGCTCTGGGATCGCGGCACGCTGTTCGGCCTGAAGACCGGCGGCAACATCGAATCGATCCTCTCCTCGATGCCGCCACGGGTGAGGTGGCCCTGATCAGGTCGAGGCGAGCACTGCCTTCAGAATGGCCTGCTGGTCCCCTCGCGCGTCGGGGAAACCGGATGCAATCCAGCGCCGTTCTGTCTCGGCCAGAAGATGACCAACACGCGGACCAGGTGACACCCCGGCTAAAAGGACATCCTCTCCCGAAAGCCGGAATTCCGGCGCTGGCCGACGCGCCTCTGCGAGCCGATCATCAAGTTCCTCGATGAGATCAATGACCATTGCCGCCCGCAGCACCAGCGCCGCGACGGCATCTTCACCGAACCGGTAGCGCAGAAGGCGCGGCTCACTCTCTGTGCCATGAACAGCCTGCGCAAACCGGTGAAGGGTGCGAATTTCCACGTTCGACAATCGGAGACGTGCATGCCACGTTTCTGCACTATCGCCAGTATGCGAGGCGGCAAGAGCGGCAAGCCGCGCCATAGCGTCGAGTTCAACCGCGGCATTTCTGGCGAAACCCAACGCCAGCGCGAAAGCATGAACATCCAACGGGAATCCGAGCATTTCACTCAGCAATCCTTTGGTCTCCGCTTCCTCGATCACCGGAAGGGCGCTCTCCGCCATAAGAAGCTTCAGGAATTCCTGACGCACGCGTTCACGGGAAAGCCGTGCCAAGCCGTCTCGATTGCGGACGACCGCCGCGAGTCCCGCCTCATCAAGCCCGACATCGCTATAGGTGGCGCTGAAGCGCAAGAAGCGCAGGGCTCGAAGATAGTCCTCCTGGATGCGGGCGTCGGGGTCGCCGATGAAGCGCACGCGCCGGGCAGCCAGATCGGCGAGACCACCAAAATAATCATGGAGCACCCCGTCCAGCCCCATCGACATCGCGTTGATCGTGAAGTCACGGCGCGCCGCATCGCCGCGAAAATCGCGGCCGAAGCGCACCTCGGCATGGCGACCATCGGTCGCGATATCCTCCCGGAGCGTGGTCACCTCGTAGGGCTTGCCCGCGATGACGATCGTGATGGTGCCGTGCTCGATCCCGGTCGGCACGGCCTTCCAGCCCCGCTCTTCCGCGATCTCGATCGTGCGCTGCGGCAGCGCGGTGGTCGCAAGGTCGAGATCGGCAATGTCGGCCCCGATCAGCGCATTGCGCACGGCACCGCCGATGATCCGCGCCTCCTCGCCCGCCGCGGCGAAGGCCGGGAGGATCGCCATCGCGCCCGGCTCGGCGAGCAGCGCCGCGAGACGGGCGGAGGCGGCTTCCGGTGTCACTCGACCTTGCCCGGCACGAGCTGGCCATCCTTGAAGACGGCGGGCCGGTATGCCCCGCGATGCGCCTCGTCGGTCAACCCGATGAACAGCACGACGAGTGCCATGAGAACGAGGCCGATCAGGGTCTGAACCAGCAGGGCCTTGCGCTCGAATATCTGTTTCGCGGCCTGGGGGTGCCGGCCCTGCCACACGAGAAACGCGGCATAGGCCACGAAAGGCACGAAGAAAAACCCGCCGATCTCGAAGAGAATGCGACCCATACCCTCACCTGGTTTTCAGAAACGATCCGCGAAGCTTCGCATGATTCCGGCCGTGACGCCCCAGATATAGGCCTCCGGATGGTCGAGGATGAAGAAGGACCGCTCGCGCCCCCTCCAGAAGATCTCGCCGCGCCGATACTGGCGGGTGTCGAGCGCATGGGCAAGCGGGACCTCGAAAAGCCGCGCGACCTCGTTGGCATCGGGCGTGAACGTCGCCGCTTCGTCCAGCACCGCCACGAGCGGCTGGACGCGGAAGCCGGTGCCGGAAAAATAGGGCGGCAGGTAGCCGACCGGCTCGACCGCAGCGGGGGAAAGGCCGATTTCCTCCTCCGCCTCGCGCAAGGCGGCTTGCTCGGCGCTCTCGCCCGGTTCGACCCGCCCGCCGGGGAAGGCGACCTGCCCGGCATGGCGCGAGAGATGCGCCGCACGCTCGGTGAGCACCAGCGACAGCCCGTGCGGGCGCCGAAGCACGGGCACCAGCACCGCCGCCGGCCGGGCCGCGGCCCAGAATTCGGGCTCGGGCGGAATATTCGCGATTTTGTGGCAGCCGAACTGCTCCCAATCCTGGGCCGGATCGAGCGGGGCCGCGAAGAGCCGGGCGCGGGCGCGCTGCCGGAACGGACCGACCTCGCGGAGTTCCGGCGCCAGTTCGAGGCCAGGAGTTCCGGAGAGCGCTTGTTCAACCATGGTGTCTCTCAAGCACGAAACGCCGTTTCGGGCACGGAAAATTCGACGCCGGCCGAGCACAGGACCAATCCGGACGGACGATCCTCGAGCCGCCCGGCGATCTCCTGCGCGACCATGCGCGTCGCGCGAGCCCAGAGGTCGCCGCGCACATGGATATACGGCTTGAAGCCGCCATCGGACGCCAGCGTGAGCCGTACCGGGTGATCCGGCCCGGCGACGACGATCTCGTCGAGATTGGTGCGGAAGGCCAGCGCCGGCTGGCCTGCCGCCCCGGCATCCTCCATCTCGACCGCGAGAAAGGGGGCGTCATCCACAAGGATGCCCACGCGCTCCACCGGCGTCACCAGCACGTAGCGCTCCGGGTCCTTCCGCAGGATGGAGGCGAAGAGCTTCACCAGCGGCAGCCGGGTGATGGGGCTGCCCTGATAATGCCACTGGCCATCGGCTGCGATGCGCATGTCGATCTCGCCGCAATAGGCCGGGTTCCATTGTTCGACGGGCGGCGCCTTCCGCCCGGCATTGGCACGGGCGAATTCCAGGAAGTGCGGCGGCAGGGCTGGCGTGCTCATCCGGCAGGCGCTCCTTTCGCTTCCGATGTAGGCGCGCGACAAGGAAACGCAAAGGGCCGCCACAGCCTCGCCACGATCGGCCGTTCGACTGCTCGCTGCCGGAACGCCCGGCGAAGGACCATCCTGCAATTGTGATGGGGATTCGCCGGCCCATGCCGACCTGCCGCATTGCCGAGACGGGACATGCGTTCCAGATTACAGAATCGATGACGGAAAAAGGAGCGCGCGATGCAGGCCCATGAACCCAAGGATTTCGCAGCCTCCTTCGTTCGCCTCGCCGAGGATGCCGGCCAGACCCTGCAGAAGGCGCGCGGCGAAATCGGCAAGGTGATCTTCGGGCAGGAAACCGTGGTCGAGGAAACCCTCGTCACGCTGCTGGCCGGTGGCCATGCACTGCTCGTCGGCGTGCCGGGCCTCGCGAAGACAAAGCTGGTCGAGACCTTGGGCAAGGTGCTGGGGCTCGATGCCCGCCGCGTGCAGTTCACGCCGGACCTCATGCCGTCGGACATCCTCGGCACGGAAATCCTGGAAGAGCCCACCCCCGGCAAGCGCGCCTTCCGCTTCATCAAGGGACCGGTTTTCGCCGAACTCCTGATGGCGGACGAAATCAACCGCGCCTCGCCGCGCACGCAATCGGCGCTGCTGCAGGCGATGCAGGAAGGCTTCGTGACCATTGCCGGCCAGCGGCACGACCTGCCCCGCCCCTTCCATGTGCTGGCGACGCAGAACCCGATCGAGCAGGAAGGCACCTATCCGCTGCCCGAAGCCCAGCTCGACCGCTTCCTGCTGCAGATCGATGTCGACTACCCCGACCGCAATGCCGAGCGGCGCATGCTGATCGAGACCACCGGCGCCGAACATGCCGAGCCGCAGCCCGTGCTGTCGGCGGAGGGGATCGTCGCCGCCCAAAGGCTGGTGCGCCGCCTGCCCGTCGGCGAGCAGATCGTCGATGCGATCCTCGATCTCGTGCGCTCCGCAAGGCCCCAGCCGGGGACGCCGCTCGCCGAGAAGCTCGTCTGGGGGCCCGGTCCGCGCGCCTCGCAGGCGCTGATGCTGGCGGCCCGCGCACGCGCCCTGATCGACGGCCGCCTCTCGCCCTCGATGGAAGACGTGATCGCTCTGGCCGAACCCGTGCTGAAACATCGCATGGCGCTGTCCTTCGCGGCGCGTGCCGAAGGCGAGACGCTCGGCAACATCATCGCCGGCCTGACGGCCAAGTATCGCTGATGGCGGATCTCGCACGCGCCCTTCCCCGCTTCGGCCGAAACCTGCCCTCGGGATTGCAGCGCGAGGCGGCGGAGCTGTCGAGCGTGCTCGAGCATCTCACGGTGGAGGCACGACAGGTCTCGGCGCAGCTCGCCATGGGCATCCATGGCCGCCGGCGTCCCGGTCCGGGCGAGGAATTCTGGGAGTTTCGCGCCTTCATGCCCGGCGAGGCCGCGCACCGGATCGACTGGCGCCGTTCGGCCCGCGACGATCGCCTCTATGTGCGCGAACGCGAGTGGGAAAGCGCCTCGTCCTACGCGCTGTGGTTCGATCTCTCGCCGTCGATGCATTTCGTCTCGGCGCTGGCACAGAAACCGAAGCGCGATCGCGCCATCGTGCTGGGCCTCGCCATGGCGGACATGCTGGTCCATGCCGGCGAGCGGGTGGCGCTGCTCGGTCGCACCAATCCCATGGCCTCGCGCCAGATCATTCCGCGCCTCGCGGAAGCGCTTCTGCGCCTGCAGAACCAGGACGAGGATACCGGCGGTTTTCCGCCCGACCTCCCCCTGCGCCGGCAGGATCGCCTGATCCTGATCGGCGATTTCATCCTGCCCGTTGCGGATTTTGCCGCGAAGCTGCAGGCGCTGGCGCATAAGGGCGTGCGGGGCACGATCGTGATGGTGCGCGACCCGGTCGAGGAGGAGTTTCCCTTCGCGGGCGAGGTGGAGTTCGAAGGTCTCGAAACCCCCGATCTCTGGCGCGTGGGCGAAGCCGGCGAAGTGGCGCAGCGCTACCGCGAGCGCATCCTCGCGCACCGCAATGAAATCCGCCGCATCGCGACGCGTCACGGTTTCGGCTTCCTGCATCACGTGACGGATCGGCCGCCGGCGGAGGTGCTGCTGATGCTCGCAGCGCTGATCGGCGGGCATGTACCCTCCCTCCCCCGGCTTGCCGACGGCGATGTCGAGGAGGCCCGGCCATGAGGAGCGGGAAACCATGAGAAGCGCGAAGCCATGAGGAGCGCCAGAGCATGAGTGCGCTCGCCTTTGCCGCACCGCTCGCGTTGATCGCGCTGGTGGTTCTGCCCGCGCTCTACTGGCTGCTGCGGCTCACGCCTCCGCCGCCCAAGCGCCTGCCCCTGCCCACCCTGCCGCTGGTGAAGGACCTCTTGGGCCGCGAGCGCGAGCCGGCCCGCACGCCGCTCTGGCTGCTGCTGCTGCGCCTGGCCCTGGCCGCCGCGGTCATTCTCGCCGTGGCGGGTCCGCGCTGGCAACCGAACGCAACAGCCCTGCCCGGCGGCACCGGCCCGCTCATCCTGATGATCGACGATGGCTGGGCGGCTGCCGGCGACTGGAAAGCCCGGATCGACCGTGTCTCGGGCCTGCTCTCGGAGCAGCCCTCGCGGGCCATCGTGCTGCTGACCGCCAGCGACGACCGACCGGAATCCGCCCCGGAATCGGCGCGAACCGCGCTCGCCCGGGTGATCGGCCTTGCCCCCAAGCCGTTCCGGCCGGATCGCGAGATCATGCTGACCACCGCCGAGCGCCTGCTCGATGCCGATGCGCAGGCCGGCGTGATCTGGATTTCGGACGGCGTGACGACCAGCGGCGAACAGGCGCGCCTTGCCACGTTCCTCGCCAATTACGGCAGCCGCCTCACCATCCTCTCGCCGCTGGACAAGAGCCCCGTCGCGATTTCTGACGTGAAGGCCTCGGCGGAAGGGCTCGATATCGCGCTGCTGCGGGCGGGCGGGCGCGGGGGTGCCGAGGCCGGGCTGATCCGCGCGAGCGACGACAAGGGCCGCCCGCTGGGCGACGTGACCTTCGCCTTCGAGGCCGGAGGCGCGGAGGCCAAGGCCCGCCTGTCGCTGCCGCTCGAATTGCTGAATGCCGTGGCGCGGCTGGACATTGCCGAGGCGCGCCACGCCGGCGCCGTTTCCCTCGTGGATGGATCGAGCCGTCGCCGGCGGGTGGCGATCGTGACGGGCGAAACGACCGACACCGCGCAGCCGCTGGTTTCCGGCCGCTTCTTTGCCACGCGGGCCTTGCAGCCCTATTCGGAACTGCGCGAACCGGCGCGCGGCACGTCAGATCCCATCGAGCGGGCGCTCGAGGAGCGGCCGGATATCCTGGTTCTGGTCGATATCGGCACGCTTGCGGGCACGACGGCGGAAACGGTCGGCCGTTTCGTCGAGAATGGCGGCACGCTCATCCGCTTTGCCGGTCCCGGCCTCGCGGCCGCCAGCGACGACCTTCTCCCTGTGCGTCTGAGGCGCGGGGGCCGCATCCTCGGCGGCGCGCTGTCATGGGATCGGCCGCAGAAGCTCGGCGCCTTCCCCGAGAGTTCGCCCTTTGCCGGCATCCCCATCCGCGAGGAAATCCGTGTCGAACGGCAGGTGCTGGCCGAGCCGGATTCCACGCTCACCCGCGCGAGCTGGGCTGTCCTGGAGGATGGCACGCCGCTCGTCTCCGCCGCGCCGCGCGGCAAGGGGCAGATCATCCTCTTTCACGTCACTGCCGATACAAGCTGGTCGAACCTGCCGCTTTCGGGCATTTTCGTCGACATGCTGCGTCGCTGTCTGCAACTCGCCTCAAGCCAAGCCCAGGCCGGACCGGGGGATAACGCCAACGTGGAACGCCTGCCGCCGCGGCTCACGCTCGATGGCTTCGGCACGCTGTCCGCGCCGCCGGCAACCGCGCGCCCGCTCGATCCGCGTCGCACAGGCAGCGGGACGCGTGAAAATCCGCCGGGATTCTATGGTCCGCCCGAAGCGAGCGTGGCGGTGAACGCCGTGAGCGCCGGCGATGGGCTGCGCGGCATCGACTGGCAGGGCCATGGCGTCCAGGGGCTTGTGGGTGCCGCTGCTTTGGATCTCAGACCCTGGTTCATGGGGCTTGCGGCCTTGCTGATCCTGCTCGACGCGCTGGCGGTTCTGTGGATATCGACGGGCGGCCTGCGCCGGAATGTCCGGACGGCCGCGGCCGCGGCACTGCTCGCAGCCGCGTTCGGCGGGCTCGCCCTCCCGCCCCGGGCCGAGGCCCAGACCGCGCCGAACGCGGCGCAATCGCCGCCGATCAGCACGACGCCGGAGGAAATGCGCTCGGCGCTCCGTCCGCGCATCGCCTTCGTCATCACGGGCAATGCCAGCGTGGATGAGGCGAGCCGGCAGGGGCTGATCGGGCTCGGGCAGGCGCTGCAGCAACGCACCGCCATCAGCCTCGACGAACCGATCGGCATCAATCCGGAGAAGGACGAACTGGTCTTCTTCCCGATGATCTACTGGCCGGTCCTGCCCGATCAGCCGCGTCCGCCGGAGGGCGCGATCCGCGCCATCGATACCTACATGAAGAATGGCGGGACGGTGGTGTTCGATACCCGCGACGCCTTCGCCCAGCGCTCGGGCAGCCAGGTCACCGCCGAGACGCGCGCGCTGCGCCGCATGCTGACCTCGCTCGATATCCCCGCGCTCGAACCCGTTCCGGCCGACCACGTGCTGACGAAGACCTTCTACCTGCTCGACCGCATGATTGGCCGTTACGTCGCCGGCGACACCTGGGTGGAGGCGATTTCCGGCTCCCGCGATGTGAAGGTGCCGGCGCGGGCGGGCGATCGCGTGTCGCCGCTCATCATCACCAGCAACGATCTCGCCGCCGCCTGGGCGGTGGATCGCCTGGGCCAGCCGCTCTTTCCGCTCGTGCCGGGCGAGCCGCGCCAGCGTGAATTCGCCCTGCGCACCGGCGTGAACATCGTGATGTATGTGATGACCGGCAATTACAAGGCCGACCAGGTGCATGTGCCGGCGCTCCTCGAAAGGCTTGGCCAATGAATGCGGACCGGCTGAGCCTCGATTTCTCGCCTTTCCTGCCCTGGCCGGTGCTGCTCGGCTTCGCGGCTCTCGCCCTGGCGATCTGCATCGTGCTGGTGTTTCGGGGCAAGCGCGGCGCCTGGCTGCGATTGGCCGCCACGATCCTCATCTGCCTCGGGCTTGCCGATCCGCGCCTCGTGAACGAGAAGCGCGACCCGCTGACGGACATCGTCGCGGTGGTCGTCGATCGTTCGGGCTCGCAGAACCTCGCGACCCGGCCTGCCGAGACCGAGGAAGCCCTGCGCGAGGTGACGGAGGCGCTGAAGCGTCGTCCCAATACCGAGATCCGCATGGTCGATGTCTTCGAGCGCGACGGCTCGTCGGATGGCACGCGCCTCTTCGAGACGCTCGCCGCGACGACGCGCGACGTGCCGCAGGATCGCCTGGCCGGTGTCATCGCCATCACGGATGGCGTGGTGCACGACGTGCCGGGCGAGCGGGCGCGGCTGGGCTTCACGGCGCCGTTCCACGGGCTGATCACCGGTCGCGCGAACGAGTTCGACCGCCGCATCGAACTGGTGGAAGCCCCGCGCTTCGGGCTCGTCGGCAAGGAGGTCACGGCCATCGTGCGCGTGGAGACGCAGGGCGAGAGTGCCGCGCCTTTGCGTCTCTCCCTCCGGCAGAACGGCGAGACCTTGCCGTCGCGCCCGGTGGTGCCCGGCGTGCCCTTCCGCGTGACTTTGCGCCTCGACCGCGCCGGGCTGAACCTGTTCGAGGTCGGCATCGAGACGGCGCCGGGCGAACTCACCGGCCTCAACAACATTCTGGCCATCCCCATCGAGGGCGTGCGCGAGAAGCTGCGCGTGCTGCTGGTTTCCGGCGAGCCGCACAATGGCGAGCGCACCTGGCGCAACCTGCTGAAGGCCGATCCGAATGTCGATCTCGTGCATTTCACCATTCTCCGCCCGCCGGAGAAACAGGACGGCACGCCCACGAACGAACTCTCGCTGATCGCCTTCCCCACGCGCGAACTTTTCGTGCAGAAGATCAAGGAATTCGATCTCATCATCTTCGACCGCTACTCGAACCAGACCTTCCTCCCCACGCTCTATTTCGAGAACATGGTGCGCTATGTGCGCGATGGCGGCGCGATGCTCTTCGCGGTGGGGCCGGAATTCGTGGCGCGGAACGGGCTCCTGACGACGCCACTGAAGGACATCATGCCGGCCGAGCCGACCGGCAACATCATCGAGCGCGCCTATCGCGCCGAGGTGACCGATCTCGGCCAGAAGCACCCCGTCACCCGCAAGCTCGAAGGCGCCAACGAGGGCAATGGCCCCATCGCCGTGCGGGCCGCGCGCTGGTCGCCCTGGTTCCGGCAGATCGCGGCCCGCCCGCGCGATGGCCAGGGCCTGATGACCGGCGCCGATGGACTGCCGCTGCTCGTGCTGAAGCGCGAGGGCAAGGGGCGTGTCGGGCTGTTCCTCTCCGATCACGTCTGGCTCTGGGCGCGCGGCTATCAGGGCGGCGGGCCCTATCTCGACGTGCTGCGCCGTCTGTCGCACTGGCTGATGAAGGAGCCGGAACTCGAGGAAGAGGCCCTGCGCCTGATGGTCAGCAGCAATCGCCTGCTCATCGAGCGTCGCACGATCGGCGGCCCGCCGGGCGATGTCGAACTCACCAATCCGGCCGGCGAAACCTTGCCGATCACGCTCGCCGAGACAGAGCCTGGCCTCTGGCAGGCCGAGGTTGCGATCCGCCGCGCCGGCCTGCATCGCGCGAGCAATGGCGGGCTTCTCGCCTTCGCGAATGCAGGCCCCCCGAACCCGCGCGAATTCCGGGCGGTAATTTCCACGACCGAGATGCTCCAACCGGTCGCGGAATGGACCGGCGGCTCGGTGCGGCGCATCGCGGCGAACGGCCCGGTGACCATGCCGCGTATCGTCGATATCCGCGCGGGCAGCCGCTTTGCGGGTTCGGATTACATCGGCTTGCGGCCGAACACGGCCTCGATCCTGCGCGGCATCACCATCACGCCGCTGGGCGTGGGTTTCCTCGGTCTGGGTCTGTTGCTGCTGCCGCTCATCGCGATGTGGTTCGGCGAGGGGCGTCGCCGCCAGCCGCGGGCCTGAAGCCGCGCGCCGCCGCGCGCTTCAGCGCGCGGGCACGAGCGGCCCGGAAAGGCTCGCGCCGGTCTCCGTCAGCGGCAGGATGAGCAGGCGACCGGGATCGACTGGCCCCGGCAGGGTGATGCGGCCCATCGGCACGCGCTTGTAGCCATGGCGGCCGTAATAGGGCTCATCGCCCACGAGCAGGATCGCATCGGATTTCAGCGCGCGGGCCGCCTGTTCGCAGCGCTGCAGGAGTGCGGCACCGATGCCGCGCTTCTCGAAGGCCGGCTCCACCGTCAGCGGCCCGAGCATGAAGGCGCGGGCCTCGCCCAGCCGGACCGGAGTCAATTGCACCGAACCCACGAGCAGCGAGCCCACGCGCGCCACGAAGCCGAGCGATTCCGCCGCGCTCGCCTGCTCGCGGATGCGGTAGGCCGTGCGCGCGAAGCGACCGGGGCCGAAGGCGCGCTGGTGCAACTTCTCGATCGCGGGGTCGTCCGCCGCGTTGGCCGCATCGATCGTGATGGAGAGTTCGTTCATGGACCCGCGCTTCCCCCGTCAGGACCGGAAAGTCAAGCGATGACGCAAGCCGTGCCGGCTTCCCGCGCGAGGTGCGGGGCGCGCCGGGTCCGATCCGGACAAAGCGGGTCACCAATGGGTGGGGTGAGCGAGCCCCTCGCGCCATTCCCGCAGGCGGTGCGCCGTTGCGGCCGTCACCCCTTCCGGCAGCGCATCCAGCGCGAAGAAGCCGCTTTCGGCAATCTCGCGATCCGGCAGGCGCGGCGCGACCTGTCGCACGTCCCGCGCGAGATAGAGCATCACGTGATCGCGACCGATGCCCGCCCGGTTGAGGAACACGCCGAGCAGCTGCGGCTCGGCGGCACATTCCAGATGCCCTTCCTCGGCGAGTTCCGAGGCCACGGCGTCCCGCGCGGTCTGGCCCGGCTCGATGCCGCCGCCCGGCAGGTGCCAGCCCGGCACATAGGTGTGGCGCACGAGGAAGACGCGACCCTGCGCGTCGAGCGCGATCACCCGGACGCCCAGGCTCATCCCACGCCGGAACAGGAACCAGGTGTGGAACAGTTTCACGGCCCAGCGCTGCCGCCGGCCGAGACGGGGCGGCGTTTCGCCCCTTGACGACCGCCCCGCATCATACGAGACGGAGCCGGAGCGCCCTGCCTCGTCGGCACCGGGCGAGACAGGCACGCCGTGACCCTTCTGCTGGCTCATCTCTCCGATCCCCATATCGGCCCCTTGCCCGCCATGCCCTTCCGGGCGATGGCGAACAAGCGCCTGACGGGCGTGCTGAACTGGCACCGCGCCCGCGCGACCATCCATAGCATGGCGGTGCTCGAAGCCATTATCGCCGATATCCGCCAGCACAAGCCGGATCACATCGCGTTGACCGGCGATCTCGTGAATGTCGGCTATCCGCCAGAATTTCCCGTGGCCGCGCGCATGGTGGAAACGCTGGGCGGCCCCACGGAGGTCAGCGTCATCCCCGGCAATCACGATGCCTATGTCCGTGGCTCGCTGCCGGCGATGGATGCCAGTTTCGCCCCGTTCATGTGCTCGGATGGCGACGAGGCACCCGGCGCATCCGGGCTCGCCGAGCGGTTTCCCTACCTCAGGATCCGGCAGAATGTCGCCTTCATCGGCATCAATACCGGCATTCCCACCGTTCCGTTCTTCGCGACCGGAACCATGGGACCGGAGCAGGGGCGCAAGCTCGCAAACCTGCTGGAGGAGACCGGCCGGCAGGGTCTCTTCCGGGTTCTCATGCTGCATCACCCGCCCGTCACGCGCGGCGTGAAATTCGGCCGGGGGTTGACCGATTCGCGGCTTTTCGAGCGGGTTTTGCGAAAACATGGCGCGGAACTTGTCCTGCACGGCCATAATCACCGGTTTTCGGTGCAGCACCTCACCGGCAACAACGGCCCGATCCCGGTCATCGGCGTGGGTTCGGCATCGGCCGTGCCGGGCACCGTGCAGCATCTCGCCGAATACAATCTCATCCGCATCGTGCCCGGATCGGAACAGGCCTTGCATATCGAAAGGCGGGGCATCGCGTTCGAAAGCCGGAATGTCGCCCGGATCGGGCTCGTGACCCTGTAGAAATACTTGGAATTAACGAATGGCCTGCACTGTCCCGAGAGGGGCGGGAGATTGGCGTATGACTTTGCAGGCGGCGAAACAGGCGGATATGTCAACGATGGACGCCCCACCGGTCCCGGCGGCCGCGGAGGTGACGCTGGATGAACTTCCGGCCGCGATCCGCCGCGTCATCGATACCGCCATGCGGGCCGGCATTCCCTATTCGCTGCGCCGGCTGCCGGCCGAGGCGATCGATCCCGGAACGATCGCCGCATCCTGCGGCACCGAACCCGGCGCGCTGGTGCGCTGCGTGCTCTATCGCGGCAAGGCGACGAAGAAGCCGATGCTCGTGCTGGCCTCGGCCAAGACGCCGGTGAGCGAGCGGGCCCTGGCCCAGCTCGTCGGCGAAGTGCAGGAAAAGGCCGATGCCGCGACCACCGAGCGTGTGACCGGCTTCGCACCGGCCGGCCTGCCGCCCTTCGCGCTCACGACGCGCCTGCCCATCGTGATGGACGAATTGCTGGTGCGCCTCGGCCGCATCTGGTGCATGGCCGGCAGCGCCGACCTGATCATGTCGGTGCCGACGAACGTGCTGACCCGCGCGATCGCCGCGCGGATCGCCAAGATCGATTGATCGCTCTCAGGCGTTGACGCCCAGCTTGCGCTGCAGGCTCGTGGACGACGTCGTGTACTGGAAGACCAGCCGCTTCTCGGGGAACACGTAGCGGTGCACCTTCTGCGCCGCCAGCGCGCCCTCGTGGAAGCCCGAGAGGATGAGCTTCAGCTTGCCCGGATAGGTGTTGATGTCGCCGATGGCGAAGAGGCCCGGCACGCTGGTCTCGAACTTCTCGGTGTCGACCGGGATGAGGTTCTCGTTCAGGTTCAGACCCCAATCGGCGATCGGCCCGAGCTTCATCGTCAGGCCGAAGAACGGCAGCACGCGGTCGCAGTCCACGCGGAATTCGCTGCCATCCGCGCCCTTGCACCGCGCGCCGGCGAGTTCCGGCGCCGGGCCTTCGAGGGTTGTGACCTGCCCGATGGCGAGGTCCATCTTGCCGGTGGCGACGAGTTCGCGCATCTGCGCGACTGAATGCGGCGCGGCGCGGAAATCGTCGCGGCGATGCAGCAGCGTCACGCGCTCCGCCACTGGCTGGAGGTTCAGCGTCCAGTCGAGCGCGGAATCGCCGCCGCCGATGATGAGCACGCGCTTGCCACGGAACTGCTCGATCTTGCGCACCGCATAGAAAACCGAGGTGCCCTCATAGGCCTCGATCCCCTCGATCGGCGGCTTCTTCGGCTGGAAGGAGCCACCGCCGGCGGCGATCACCACCGTCTTCGCCTCGAACTCGGTGCCGGCATCGGTCTTGACGCGGAAGAGCGGCGCCTCGGGCGTGCCGAGCACCTGCAATTCGCTGACCATCTCGCCGTAATGGAAGACGGGACCGAAGGGCGCGCTCTGCGCCATCAGATTGTCGACGAGGCCCTGGCCCGTGACAATCGGGAAGCCCGGGATGTCGTAGATCGGTTTCTCGGGATAGAGTTCCGAACATTGCCCGCCCGGCTTGCCCAGAATATCCACCAGATGGCATTTGATATCGAGCAGACCAAGTTCGAACACGGCGAAAAGGCCCACGGGGCCAGCGCCGATGATGAGGCAATCGGTTCGGATCGGGGAATCACTCACGGACGTCAAACCCTTGAGAAAGCTTGGAACGGGGCTTCTCCTTGCGCAGTTGACCGGCGATGGCAAGAAAAAAGGCGTTGATCGAATGCATGGCTGTCCTCTCGCTTTCGCGGGGAAGCGACCTATGATCCGCCTTCCCACGCGATCGGCCCGGCCGGCTGAACCGGGTGGACCAGAGGAACATTCCTGCCATGCCCGATGACTTCCTGAGCGATTACCGGCTGCGCCCGGACCCGGAGGACCCGCGCCTCTCCGTGCCGGTCTCCGGTTTCAACGAGGCGGGCGAGCCGGTGGAAACCCGCGTGACCGTGGAGCGCCCGCTGACCTTGTTCCTGAACGCGCGCGAGATCGTCACCATGATGACGATCGGCGACCACCCGGAATATCTCGCGATCGGCTACCTCCTCAACCAGGCCATGCTGAAGCCGGACGATGCCATCACGGCCGTCGATTACGACGACGATCTCGGCGTGGTCGTGGTGCGCACGGAGAGCGAAACGAATTTCGAGGAGAAGCTGAAGAAGCGCGTACAGACCTCGGGCTGCGCGCAGGGCACGGTGTTCGGCGACCTGATGGACGTGATCGAGAACGCTTCGCTGCCGCAGACGAAGATCCGCACATCATGGCTCTATGCGCTGACGCACAAGATCAACCAGACCCCCTCGCTCTATCTCGAGGCGGGGGCGATCCATGGTTGCGTGCTCGCGGAGGAGGATCGGCCGCTGATCTATCTCGAGGATGTCGGCCGGCACAACGCCGTCGACAAGATCGCCGGCTACATGCACCGGCACGGGCTCTCGCCCGACAACAAGCTGTTCTACACCACCGGGCGGCTCACCTCCGAGATGGTCATCAAGACCGTCCGCATGGGCATTCCCGCTCTGGTGTCGCGCTCCGGTTTCACCGCCTGGGGCGTGGAACTGGCGCGCAAGGCGGGGCTCACGCTCATCGGCCGGGCGCGGGGCAAACGCTTCGTGGTGCTCTCCGGCGCGGACCGGCTGATCTACGACCAGAACCTGGCCCATGTGCCCGAGGAGAGCGCCCGGCATCGACGCAAGGGCGCGGGCGGGGAGGATTGAATGAAGCCCGCAACCGGACATATCGCGGTCGTGATTCTCGCCGGCGGTCGTGCCACGCGCATGGGCGGCGGCGACAAGCCGCTGAAGGTGCTGAAGGGCGTGCCGATCCTCAGCCATGTGCTGGCGCGCGTCGCGCGGTCCGGCCGGGCCCTGGTGCTCAATGCCAATGGCGACGCCCGCCGATTCGCCGAGTTCGGCCTGCCGGTGGTGGCGGATGCCGAGAGCGATTTTCCCGGCCCGCTCGCCGGAATTCTCGCCGGCCTCGACTGGGCGGCGGCACAGGGCATCACCGGTGATGTCCTGAGCGTGCCGGGCGATTGCCCGTTCATTCCGCATGATCTCGCGGAACGTCTCGATGCGGCGCGGCGGCAAGCCGGCCTGCCCCTGGCCTGCGCCAGTTCGGGAGGCTGGACGCATCCGGTGATCGGGCTCTGGCCGGTCTTTCTGCGGGAAGACCTGCGCGCCGCCATGGCCGAGGGCGAACGCAAGATCGACCGGTTCACCGCGCGCTTCGGTTGCGCCGCAGCCGAATGGCCGGCCGAGCCGTTCGATCCGTTCTTCAATGTCAACACGCCGGAGGAATTGGCCGAGGCCGAACGATTGGCGACGCTTGTCGGCGCGCCGACAACGCTCTAGAACTTGGATTGATCCGGCGCGACGGCCGGCTGTGCAAACGAGGTCGCGGCCAAGCGACCCATCTACGAGGGCAGAATGAAAGCGTTCCTGATTTCCTGTGCCGTGATCCTCGCGATCGGCTTTGGCGCGAGCTTCATCCTGGATGCGAGCTACCAGAAGAACGCATCGCAGAGCTTTGCGACAACCGGCGTGCGCCTCTGATGCGCCAAGCGCTCCGGCGGGTTCGCCCGCAGCGGAGCATTTTCAGCCGAGAAGACCAGCCAGCGGGAGAACGGGCACCGTCTCTCCCGCCCGGATCTCGGTGACATCCTCCGCCAGTTCCGCCAGGGCATCCGCCGCGATCAGCGACGAGATCAACGCCGCGCCGTCCTTCGGGAAGCGCTGCGCCACCATGCCGCGATGCGTGGAGGCGAGGCTGACGCGGACATATTCGCGGCGATCCGCCTTCTTGCGGTAATCGAATCCGCTCGTCACGGGGATCGGCACCGGGCGGAGCGGCGTCGCGCCCGCGAGCAGATCCAGCACCGGCCCGACGAAACGCACGAAGGTGACGAACACAGCGGCGGGATTGCCCGGCATGCCGAGGAACGGCGTGCCTTCCAGCGTGCCCATCGCGATGGGCCGTCCGGGCTTGATGGCGAGCCGCCAGAAATCGAGCCGCCCGGCGGCTTCCACGGCGGCCTTCACATGGTCTTCCTCGCCCGTGGAAACGCCGCCGGATGTCAGGATCGCGTCATTGGTCTGCGCGGCATCCTGCAAGGCCTTTGCGATGACGGACGGATCATCCGGCAGGATACCGAGATCGGTTGCCACCATGCCACGTGATGCGAGGAGTCCCGCGAGCATCGCGCGGTTCGCATCATACTGGCAGCCCGGTTCCGGTGCGTGCATGGCCGGCTCGCGGATTTCGTTCCCGGTCGAGAAGATCGCGACCTTCAGCCGGCGGCGCACCTTGATCTGCCCGTACCCCGCCGCCGCCAGAGCCGCGAGATGCTGCGGCTTCAGCCGGGTCCCCGGCGGCACGATCCTCCCGCCGCTGGCAAAATCCTCGCCGGCGAAACGCCGGTTGGCGCCAGGCTTGAGGCCCGCGGGCAGAACGACCGTGTCGCCCTCGACCCGCACATCCTCCTGCATGAAGACGGTATCCGCGCCCGCCGGCATCATCGCGCCGGTGAAGATGCGCGCGGCCGTGCCCGCCGGCAGCGCCGGAACGCCCGTCATCCCGGCCGGGATGCGCAGGGAGACCGGGAGCTGCGTCTCCCCGGCCTCGGCCAGATCGGAAAAGGCCACGGCATAGCCGTCGACGGCGGAATTGTCGAAATTCGGGATCGCGAACCGTGCCACCGCGTCATGCGCCAGCACGCGCCCCAGCGCCTGCATGACCGGCACGGATTCCGTCTCGCCCAGCCCGGCCAGGCGCAGGCTCAGATCATCGAGCGCGTCGTCGATCCGGCGAAGCGGCCCGCCAAAGGCGAAGGAATCGGGGCTTAATTGTGCCATGGGTCAGCCCTCTGCCAGAAGTGCGTCACGCGGCACCGCGAAACGCAGCGCGAGATCCGCAATCGCCTCGACATCATCGAGATGCGCCTGCGGCAAGGTTGTCCCCGCGAAGGGCGCGTCGGTGGCGATCGCGCGAATCATGGGGTCGTCGGGGTGGAGGGGTGGCCTGCCATTCGCAGCGCGGAAAATCTCGATCTTGGCATGCGTCTCGCGCTTGAAACCCTCGACCAGCACGAGATCGCAGGGGCCGAGCCGCGCGAGCAGCTGGCGCAGGGTGAATTCCGGCTCGCCGCGCAGTTCATGGACCAGCGCGAAGCGGTTCGCCGAGGAGACGAGAACCTCCGTCGCGCCCACCAGCCGATGGGTGTGGCTGTCCTTGCCCGGCTGGTCGATCTCGAGGCTGTGGTGCGCGTGCTTCACCGTGGAAACGCGATGGCCTCGCCGCACGAGCGCGGGGATGAGCTTCGAGACGAGCGTCGTCTTGCCCGCGCCACTCCATCCCGCCAGTCCGATCACCTGCAAGGCCGTCCCCTTTCCCTCGCTTCAAGCCGAAAAGAGAAAGGGCGCTCGCGCGCCCTTTTTCAAGTCTTTCATGCGGCGCGCTGCAGCGCAGGCCGCCTTACTCCGCGGGCTGGCCTGCCGCATGCGGCGCAAGCGTACCCTTCTTCATCTCTTCCTCGACCCAGAGCGAATGGTGCTCCTTGGCCCAGTTGAGATCGACCTCGCCGGAGCCCATCGCATCGAAGGCGCCTTCCATGCCGATGGAGCCGATATAGGCATGCGCCAGCATCAGCGCGATCATCACGAAGGCCGTGACGCCATGGATGGTCGCGTGCCATTGCACGTCCGCCAGCGTGGTCGAATAGGGGAAGAGCAGGTACCAGCCCGAGAGCGAGAGCAGGAAGCCGCCGATCACCACCGACCAGAACACGATCTTCTGGCCGCCATTGAAACGCTTCGCCGGGGGATGGCTGCCCTTCGAGAGCAGGCCGCCGCCGGCCGCGAACCAGCGCATATCCACCGCGTTCGGCAGGTTATCCTTCACCCAGACGAGGAAGACCAGCAGCACGCCCGCCATGAAGGCAAAGCCCACGTAATTGTGGATGTACTTGGCATATTGCGCCCAGGCCGCGAAAGCTTCCGGCCCCATCACCGGGGCGAGCAGCAGCTTGCCGAAGGTGACATTGGCGCCGGTGATCGCGAGAATGATGAAGCTCACGGCCGAGAGCCAATGCGCAAAGCGCTCCACCGTGTTGAAGCGCAGGATGCGCTGGCGCGAGGGGCCGGCATCGATGCGGATCTTGCCCCGGAAGACATAGAACGCGGCGAGAAGCGCCACCATGCCCAGCACGGACCATGTGCCGAGGCTGTGCAGCGTCTCCTGGTTGAAGGCGCGCCAGTCACGGCCGGACTGGATCAGGCTCGCCGCCTTCGGATCCGGAATGGAAATGCGGCCCGAGAGCTGCTCGCCGGGCTTCAGGGCCTGGAGAAGCTGCTCTTCCTTCACCGATTGCGCGGTGGGATTGACGCTCTGCGCCGAAGCGGGCGCGGCTGCGAAAAACGCCGCGAGAAGCAACGCAGCGAGGCCGGCGCCCAGCTGGCCGCTGCGGAAAAGACGGGTAAAGGACATCACGATCAGCCCCCTTATGTTCGGTTTTCTGGCGGGACGAGGCGGGTTGCCCCGCCTCCGCTTCGCTCGTGAGCCATCTCAGATGGCAATGGTTTCCTTGTAGGCAACCTTCCAGCCCCAGGCGCCGGAGCCGTAGCCGCGCTTCGCGACACGCTCCTTGTAGATCGAGGCGATGATGTCGCCATCACCCGCCAGCAGCGCCTTGGTGGAGCACATTTCCGCGCAGAGCGGCAGCTTGCCCTCGGCGAGGCGGTTGCGGCCATATTTCTCGAGTTCGGCCGAGGTGTTGTCCGCCTCCGGGCCGCCGGCGCAATAGGTGCACTTGTCCATCTTGCCGCGCGAGCCGAAATTCCCGGTCTTGGGATATTGCGGCGCGCCGAACGGGCAGGCGTAGAAGCAGTAGCCGCAGCCGATGCACAGGTCCTTCGAGTGCAGCACCACCGCATCCGCCGTGGTGTAGAAGCAGCTCACCGGGCACACGGAGGCGCAGGGCGCATCCGTGCAATGCATGCAGGCCATGGAGACCGAGCGTTCGCCGGGCTTGCCGTCATTGATGGTGACGACACGGCGACGATTGATGCCCCAGGGCACCTCGTGCTCGTTCTTGCAGGCGGTGACGCAGGCGTTGCACTCGATGCAGCGATCCGCGTCGCAGAGAAATTTCATGCGGGCCATTGTTGTTTCTCCTCCTTACGCCGCGCGGATCTGGCAGAGCGTGACCTTGGTTTCCTGCATCCCGGTGACGGGATCGTAGCCATAGGTCGTGACCGCGTTCACGCTTTCACCCAGCACATAGGGGTCGGTCCCCTTCGGATATCTCGCGCGCTGATCCTCGCCCTGGAACCAGCCGCCGAAGTGGAACGGCATCCAGGCGACACCCTTGCCCACGCGCTCGGTGACCAGCGCCTTCACGCGGGCCTTCGAGCTGTTCTCGGCGCCGGTCACCCAGACCCAGCCCCCATCGCGGATGCCGCGCTCGGCCGCGTCCGCCGGGTTGATCTCGACGAACATGTCCTGCTGCAATTCCGCGAGCCACGGGTTGGAACGGGTCTCCTCGCCGCCGCCCTCGTATTCCACGAGACGTCCCGAGGACAGGATGATCGGGAAATCCTTCGCGATCCCCTTGTCCACCGCCGCCTTCTGCACCGTGAAGCCGATATTCGGCACGCGGAACTGCCGGAAATCCGGACGGGTAGGATATTGCGCCACGAGATCGGTGCGCGGGGTGTAGATCGGCTCGCGATGCACCGGCACCGGATCGGGCAGGTTCCACGCATTGACGCGGGCCTTGCCGTTGCCGAACGGGATGCAGCCATGCTCGAGGGCCACGCGCTGGATGCCGCCCGAGAGGTCGATCGCCCACGAGACGTTATCCGGGTTGTTGCCGCCGATGCGGTTGATGACCGAGAGTTCGGCTTCCGTCAGATCCTTGTCCCAGCCGAGCTTCTTGAGCACGCCGAGCGTGAATTGCGGGTAGCCGTCCTTGATCTCCGAGCCTTCGGAGAACGAGCCTTCCGAAAGCAGGTTGACCTTCTTCTTCGAGCCATCCGCCTGCGGCTCCTCGTATTCCACGCCGAAGCGGGCGCGGAAGGTGCCGCCGCCATCCTTCACATGGAGGTTGGTGTTGTAGAGGATATGCGTGCCCGGATGCTTGTATTCCGGCGTCCCCCAGCACGGCCAGGGCAGGCCGTAATAATCGCCGCCGACTTCCGCGACATCCTTCGGCGCGCGCAAGGTGACGAGATCGAACTTGTCCTGGTGCTTCATATGCGCCTTGAGGCGCTCCGGGGACTGGCCGCAATAGCCGGTCGACCAGCCGCCGCGATTGATCTCGCGCAGGATGGATTCCGGTTCCGGCTCGTCACCGAATTTGCCCTTCACCATCTTGATGTTCTTGAACATCTCGTTGGCAAAGCCGAGCCTCTGCGCGAACTGGTGCATCACCCAGTAATCGTTGGCGCTCTCGAAGATCGGGTCGACGACCTGCTCGCCCCACTGGATCGAGCGGTTCGAGGCCGTGCGCGAGCCACTCGTCTCGAACTGGGTGCAGATCGGCAGCAGGTAGGTGCCGTTCTTGCGGTTCGAGATATGCGCGAAGGTGGTGGGATGCGGATCGGCCACGACCACGAGATCAAGCTTTTCGAGGCCCTTGGTCATTTCCGGCATGCGGGTGACGGTGTTGCCGCCATGACCCATGACGAAGATGGCCTTCAGGTTGTCCTTCTGGCCCACCTGCTCCTTCGGGAGGGTGACCGCATCGAACCAGCGCGTGGAGGTGATGCCCGGCATCTCCATGGTGGAGACGTCCTTGCCATCGGCGGCCTTGATGGTGTCGAAGCGGCCGCGGAAATAATCCACCGGCGTTTCCCACACGCGCGCCCAATGGCCCCAGGCGCCAGCGTCGAGGCCGTAGTAGAGCGGCAGCGTCGTGACATCGAGGCCAAGATCGGTCGCGCCCTGCACGTTGCAATGGCCGCGGAAGATGTTCGCGCCCGTGCCGGCCGAGCCGACGTTACCCGTGGCGAGCAGCAGGGTGCAGAAGGCGCGGACATTGGCCGTGCCGACGGTCTTCTGCGTGGCGCCCATGCACCAGATCAGGGTCGAGGGCTTCTCGAGCGCAAAGGTCTTCGCGACCTTCTCGAGCTGCGCCCCCGGAATGCCGGTGACCCGCTCGACTTCCGCCGGCGTCCACTTCTCGCATTCCTTCTTCACCATATCCATGCCGTAGACGCGGCTTTCGATGAACTTCTTGTCTTCCCAGCCGTTCTTGAAAATGTGGTGCAGCATGCCCCAGATGATCGGGATATCCGTGCCCGGACGCATGCGGACATATTCGGTCGCGTGCGCGGCCGTGCGGGTCATGCGCGGATCGATGACGATCATGTTCGCGCGGTTGACCTCCTTGCCGGAGAGCACGTGCTGCAGCGAGACCGGATGCGCTTCCGCCGGGTTGCCGCCCATGATGATCATGGTCTTGGCGTTGCGGATGTCGTTGTAGGAGTTGGTCTGCGCGCCATAGCCCCAGGTGTTCGCGACGCCCGCCACCGTGGTGGAGTGGCAGATTCGGGCCTGATGGTCGACGTTGTTGGTGCCCCAATAGGCCGCGAACTTGCGGAAGAGATAGGCCCCTTCGTTCGAGAACTTCGCCGAGCCGAGGAACCACACCGAATCCGCGCCCGAAGCCTGGCGGATCTCCAGCATCTTCTTCGAGATCTCGTCGAAGGCCTGCTGCCAGGAGATGCGCTGCCACTCGCCGTTCACGAGCTTCATCGGGTATTTCAGCCGGCGCTCGCCCTTCACGAGTTCACGCACCGACGCGCCCTTGGCGCAATGCGTGCCGCGGTTGATCGGGCTGTCCCATGCCGGTTCCTGACCGACCCAGACGCCTTCCTGCACCTCGGCCTTCACCGTGCAGCCGACCGAGCAATGGGTGCAGATGTTGGTCTTCACTTCCACCGGCTTGCCGGGGACGGGCATCTTGGCCCTGGCTTCCCGCACCGTGCCGAGCGAGAGCGAACCGAGCGCCGCGAGGCCGCCGGCCGCGAGGCCGGAGCGCCGCAGGAACGAGCGGCGGTCGAGACGATCGGCCCCGAGGCCGCTGATGGCGGAGAGAAACGCGCCGCGCGGCGCCTGACCTTCCTTGCGCTTGATGAGCATGGCGTTTTCCTCAGTAGCGGTTGGTCTGGTAGTATTTTTTCACATGCGCGCTTTCCTGGTAGCGCGCCTTTTTCTTGTCGGCGTCGTTCTCGGTCGCCTGGGCCGGCGTCGCGACCGCGCCCGCACCGACCGCGGTGGCCGTGGCCCCGACAAGGCCGGCCCGCAGGAAGGTGCGGCGGGATTCATCCGGTCGGTCCGGACCTTTTTTCGTATCGCTCGTCATTGCGATCTTCTCCCTCGGTTGCGGGCCGCTTCAGGCGGCATCCGGTGTTTCCTCGCCAGAAAGCGCGAAGGCCTCGCGCTCGATGGCCATGAAGACAGATCCGAGCCGTCCGACGGCCCGGTAGAACGGTTGCGCGTCCATCTTCTCGAGATCGGCGAAGAAGCGCTCGACCCACGGTTTCAGATGGCGCTCGAAATAGGCCTTCTCCTCGCGCGGCTCGCAGGGGATGCGGCGCGCGATGAGGCCGGACATGGTTTCCATCAGGAAGCCGAGGTGATCTTCCGGCTCCCGGAACTCCTCGCCCCGCTCGAGGCCGAGCCGGCGCATGTCGGAGCGCACGCGCACCAGCGGCCGCTCATAGAGGAAACCGGTCTGGTAATAGGAGGCGAAGGGCAGCAATTCGCCACGCCCGACGCCGATGAACAGCGTGAAATGCTCGTGCGCGATGGCTTCGGCGCGCGTGACATCGGCAGCGGCGGCGACACCCCGCAACGCCTCGCCGAGGGGTGTATCGTCACCGCCGAGCTGGCGCAGATCGATCAGGATACGCTCGTCGGGCACGCGCAGCAGCAGGTTCGCGAACAGCAGGTAGAGTTGCGCGCGCGCTTCATCGACCGGGTCCAGCGCAACCGGCAGCGCGTCGCCTTCCTCGGAGGGATAGAGGTCCGGGCGCAGGATGTGGCGGGACACGCCGGTCGCGGCCTCGACCGCAGCGATGCGTTCGGCAGGGATGCGGGTCCACCCGGATATCGATGGCTGCGCCACGCCAAGCTTGCGCGCGAGAGCCGAAGCTCCTCCCGCAGCCTGCAACGCGGCTTGTAAACCGGCGTCCCTCATTGCTCTCCGCTCGGCGGTATGTTCCGCCTTTTGATTGTTGTCGCGCCCGGAGGGCCCTTCCACATTGTGGCGGCGAACGCCGATTGGCGGGCTGCCACAGTTTGGAATTAGTCTCATTCGCGAGTATAGGACATTCCTATGGCTCGGCAAGCCCTGCGTCGCCGCGTCACAGAGGCAGCGCACCGCCATGACGGCGTGGTTTTGGCGCCGAGATGTCCTCTTTTGGCACAGAATCCTCCGCAATTTCGTTTCCGTACCCGGTATCCGGTGCGGATTCCGGTAGAGCGGCCCGTTCATCGGCCGCAGGCGGGGGCACGGTATCGGCCTCTTCTTCGACTTTGGTCTGATGTAAATGTTCCGGTAGCGAAACTGTCTCCTCCTCCGCCACGACTGATTCGGGCGGCGGCTTCTTCTCGCCGATCACCTGGCGGAGCATGGCCTCGATATCGACATCCTCGCCCAGCGGCCCGAAGCCGGGCACGCCGGCGGGATCGTTGAAATCCCACTGGTAGTCGACCGGGCCGATGTAATCGCGGATCGCGGCATCCGCGCTCCACATCTTGCGCAAGGCGGCGTTCTTCAGCGCTTCCGGCACGCCCTTCCTCAGGAACAGCGTGATGTCGCTCTCGGCGGTCAGGGTCTCGACATCCGGCAGGAGGGAGAGATCAAATTCCTCGTCCGGTTCGGGCGCGGAGAGCGCCAGTTCCGGAGCGGGTTGCGGCGCGATCGCGGGCGGCGCGGCCGGCTCGGCCGGCTTTGCGCCCTCCTCGGCGATCTCGCGCTTGCGCCGCGACCAGCGCGTGAGGAAGCCCTCCTCGCGATCCGGACCGTCCGGGCTCATTCGTCGCGCTCCCGTCCGGGCCGGCGATGGGCGAGCGCATCCGGATTGACCCGCCCGCGCTTGCGCTTGAAGAATTCGCGCTCGACATGATGGCGGTCCACGAAAGCCGCGAGTTGCGCGGCGATTTCCGCCGGCATTGGCACGGTATCGACGATATTGGAGCCTGATTCCGTGTGCGCTTCACCCTCGGCCGGGTCCGCCGTGACGGTGACGACACTCACATAGGCATCCAGCTCGCCCATGCGCAGGACGACCCAGAGCTTCGGCTGGCCGGTGAGCAGGTTGTCGCGATAATTCGCGGTTTCCGTGGAGGCGAGCACCAGGCTCATCGCCCCGGCAAAGTAGCTCTCGTTCTCGCCCTCGCGCGCGATCAGCGTCATCGGCTCGGTCTCGGGAAGACCGGTGACCACCCGCGCGGGCACCCAGATATGGTCGATCCAGGGGCTCGCCGCCTTCTTCTTGTCCACGATGACCGCGACGGGGATGACCTCTTCGACCAGCATGGCGTTATCCTTCGACTGCGAGCGGCAGGCCCGCGACGAGGTTCTGCGGCTTGATGCGCACGAAGCGATCGGCACTCGAACCCAGCACCGCGAAACAGGCCGCTCCGCGCCTGCCGGCCTCAAGCCGCGGATGCTGGGGCAGCGTGAAGGTGAAGAGCGCGAGCACGCGGGCGGCCTCCTCCTCTTCCAGCGCTTCCCCGCGCCACACCTTGTTGGCGAGCGCGGTTCCATCCTGATCGAGCGACAGGAACCAGCCGAAATCATGGCCCGAGAACCGCTCCACGGGTGTGAACTCGATCTCGATGCCCGTGAGATGCGCGATCCAGCGCGTCATGGCGCGGGCCATAGCGGCGCGACCACCGGCGAGATCGGTGATGTCGAGCACGAGATCATGCGCATCCGAGCGGGCGCGATAGGTCCCGGCATTCACGTCGTTCAGCACTTCCAGCTCGGAAATCGCAGGACCGCCGAGCATCGAGAGCAGCGGCGAATGCGTGCGGTCATGTTCATGGGTCTCGATGGTCTCGGCATCGGCGAGCAGGCTGCGCCCTTCATGGAAGGTGAGGCGCTGCGGCCGGTAGAAACATTCCGCCGCGCGCAAGGTCCAGCCATCGCTCACCTCGTCGAAGGCGTTGCGCGCGATGACATGCGCGAGATGCCCCATGAAGATCACCGGCAGGCGCGGCTTGCCCTTCGTCACCAGCGCGACATAGGCCGCTTCCAGCGTGGGATGCGCCAGCAGGAGATCGCGATAGGCGAGGAAATGCCCGAGATTTTCCCGCGCATCCGCATCCGCCACCAGCGCGAGTTCATCCGCCGGCACCACGCCCCTTGGCTCCGCGAGCAGGCTCGCATGCAGGCCGCGCTCGACCGGGCAGGCTTCGTCGGGCGGCACGAGTTCGGGCCGGGCGAGATAGGCTGCAAGGAAGGCATCGGTGAGGACGAGCCCGCCCTGCGCGTCGCGATCGACGAGGTGATGGCCGCTCGCGACCCAGAAATCGTCGTGGATCGGCGAAGCCTCGCGCGGGGCGGTCGCCGCGACCTTGTGGGAATGCGGCTGGTGGCTATGGGTTTGGTGGCTATGGCCTTGGCTCATCGCGCCCGACCCTCCTTCATGAGGCCGAGGAGATCGACCTGTTCTTCCACGTCGTCCGGCTCTTCCACGAATTCGAAGACCCGACCATGCCGCTCATCCGTGCCGGGCAGCAGGGTGCGGAACCGCTCGACAATCTCGCCCGCCTCGAGGCTGCGATGGATGGCGACGAGCGTGCCGACGGCGGGCTCCGCGAGTTCGGCGGATGCGGCGATTTCCGCTTCCGCCGCCGCGCGCGCGGTTTCGAGATCGGGCGCGCCGCAATCCGCAAGAAGCTTATGCGCGAGGGCCTCCACGGCCAGGGCGCGCTCCGCTTCCGTTGCCTCCACGATGGTCGCGAGGGTGGACCAGCCGAAGCTTCCGATGCCGAGAAGGCCGGAGCGGAAGGCCGCGCGTTCCTTGCCGATCAGGGTTTCCACCGGCCGCTCCCAGAACAGGAAGGTGCCGGGCACGGCCCATTCCCCCGGCTCGGCGGCGCGGGTGAAGACAAAGGCATCGGACGGATCGAGCCGGATGGTGCGCAGCAATTTCATCATGATGCTTTCCGGCTCAGCCGCGCGGCTCATTCTCGGCAGGATCATACCATTCCGGCGGATCGAGGCGGCTCAGCAGCGGCAGGCGCTCCGGCGCGTCGGTCGCATTGCGATGCACGAGAAGATCGCCATTCGTGTCGATGCCGCGCTTCACGTCGCCCTTCATCTTCGGCAGGCGTTCGAGATAGCGCGGACCGATGGCGCGGAAGCCCTTTTCGGCCCAGCTATCGGCTTCCACCATGAAATGCCGCGCGAAGCTCGCGGCGAATTCCTCGGGATTCCAGGCGTCGAAGCCCTCGTCGTCGAGCGTCGTCACGGTGGGCGACATCCCGATGCCGAGATCGCGCATGCCGCCCGCGCGGATCATCGCGCCGAAGACCAGCCATTCCGGCACCTCGTCCTCGCCGCACCCTTCCGGCCAGGCGATGCGCCCGCCGCCGATCAGCGCGCCATCGAAATGCAGCGTCGCGGGATAGACGAATTCGATGGGCAATTCGGGCGGCGCGATGTTCGCGAGCGTTTCGGCCAGAGCGTTCATGCCGGCAAACAGGATCTTGCGGGAAAGCCGCAAGGGCTCTTCCGGCTCCAGCACAAGCGCGAAATCGAGGAGCGCGAAGCGGCCGACATAGAACAGCGACCCCGCGCCGACCTCGGCCGCGCGCGCTTTCGCGGTTTCGAACGAATCCTCGATCTCACGCAGGCGATATGGCGTGACCAGAGGCGGAAATTTCGTCGGTTCGGCACTCGTCAGCATGCGTTCGCGGGGGCGGTCGAACCGCCCTCTCCCTCTTGTTGGCCGCCGGGGTTCTCTGGCCTTGCCCCCTTGCTTCTGCGGCCCTAGCGTTATTTGAACGAATTCCAAAGAACGACAAGGGCCGAAGGCTATGAACCTTGGCCCGCCCCGAGGACCCGATGGCCGATCTCTCTCCGACCCCGCGCAAGGGCGCCATGCTGGCGCTTTGCTCCTGCGAACGAACGTTTTCACCCGATGAAGCCACGATCACGAAAGGCCTGAAGGCCGCCGGGCAGGAGCCGGCCGTCATCGCCTGCTCGCAGCTTTGCGGCGCGGATCGCGACCTTCTCGGCCGATTCGCCGCCGCCAGCACGGTCACGATCGCCTGCGAGCAGGAGCAGGCCGCCTTGCGCACCGGCCTTTCCGAGGCGGGATTTCAGGGCGAAGCGCGCTTCGTGGATATCCGCGACCGCGCAGGCTGGTCGAGCGAAAGCGCGATGGCCGCCCCGAAGATGGCGGCCCTCCTCGCGACCGCCCAACTGCCTCAGCCCGCGCTGCCGTTTGTCACGATGGAAAGCCAGGGCGTGACGCTGATCTATGGCCGCGACGAGGTCGCGCTCGCAGTCGCCGCGCGCCTGGCGGATACCCTCGACATCACCGTGATGCTCGCGAAGCCCGGCGCGGTGATGCCGCCGCGCAACCGCGATTTCCCCATCGCCTGCGGCGTGATCCGCCAGGCCAAGGGCCATCTCGGGACCTTCGAACTGATGCTCGACGGTTTCGCGCTCGCTTCGCCCGCCTCGCGTCAGGCGCTGGCGTTCGGGCCGACGCGCAACGGCGCGCAATCCCGCTGCGACGTGCTGATCGACCTCACCGGCGGCCAGCCGCTTTTCCACGCCGATGACTTGCGCGACGGCTATCTCCGCGCCGATCCGCGCGATGCGGTGGGGGTGGAAAAGCTCATCGCGAAGGCGCGCGACCTCGTCGGCACCTTCGACAAGCCGAAATACATCACCTTCCATGAGGAACTCTGCGCGCATTCCCGCTCGAAGATCACGGGCTGCACGCGCTGTCTCGAGGTCTGCCCGACCGGCGCGATCAGCCCGAAAGGCGATGCGGTCGCCATCGATCCGGGCATCTGCGCGGGCTGCGGCTCCTGCGCCTCGGTCTGCCCGACGGGGGCCGCGAGCTATGCCCTGCCGGCGGCGGATGACCTGATGAAGCGCTTGCGCCTGATGCTCCGCGCCTATCGCGGCGCCGGAGGCGAGCGCCCGGTGATGCTGTTCCACGATGCGGATCACGGCCTGCCGCTGATCGACGCGCTGGCGCGTTTCGGCGAGGGTCTGCCGGCGAACGTGATCCCCGTTGCGGTGAACGAGGTGACGCAGATCGGTCTCGAGCAGGTCGCCGCCAGCTTCGCCTATGGCGCGGCGGGCGTGGCCTTCCTCATCCGTTCGAAGCCGAAGCACGATCCCTTGCCGATCGCCAAACTCGCGAGCCTGTCGGCGGAATTGCTGCCCGCTTTGGGCTACCCCAGGGATGCGGTTTCCATCATCTCCACCGATGATCCGGATCAGCTTCTCGCGGGCCTCGGCGCCATGCCGGCGCATGTGGTCGCGGCCGAGCCCGCGAGCTTCCTGCCCATCGGCGAGAAGCGCCCGGTGATGATGCTGGCCTTGCGCGAATGGCGCAATGTCGCGCCGGAGCGGCCGGCCCGCGTGGCCTTGCCCACCGGTTCGCCCTTCGGCACTGTGAACGTGAAAACCGAGGGCTGCACGCTCTGCCTCGCCTGCGTCTCCGCCTGCCCGGCCTCGGCACTCACGGCCAACCCCGAGCGGCCAGAACTGCGCTTCCAGGAAGACCTCTGCGTGCAATGCGGCCTCTGCCAGGCGACCTGCCCGGAAAAGGTCATCAGCATCACCCCGCAGATCGATTTCGAGCGCATCAACGCCGCGCCGGTGACGCTGAAGGAGGAGGAGCCCTACCCGTGCGACCATTGCGGGAAGCTCTTCGGCACGAAATCCACCATTGAGCGCATCAAGGCGAAGCTCGCGGGACAGCACTGGATGTATTCCGGTGCGAATGCCGATCGCGCCAAGCTCATCGGCTATTGCGACGATTGCCGCGTGGAGGCGATGACCAATTCGGGCTTCGACCCCTATGCCGGCACGCCCCGGCCGCGCGTGCGCACCACCGAGGATTACATCCGCGAGAACCCGGAAGATAAGTTGAACTGACAAAAACCGTCTCACGCCGAGGCGGGCGGGGACAGGTTCCACGTGTCATTCCCGAGCGAGCGCAGCACGGAGCGGGAATTCAGGTCGCTCGTGTCATCATGGATTCCCGCTCGCGCCTCGCGGCGCGTCGGCAATGACACCCGGCGCTACCGCGTCGCCTTCTCGATGAAATCCACCAGCGCCTCGCGGTCCTCCGCGCGGTTCACCACCTGCTCGGGCATCTTGGTGCCGGGGAGCATGGCGTTCGGGCCGATTTCGAACAATCGCGCGATGGTCTCGCGGTTCCAGGTGATCGGCTTGTCGAGCAGCGCCGGCGAATAGGCATAGCCCTCGGCCGTGCCCACCTTCCGGCCCATCACGCCGTGCAGCGTGGGGCCGGCGCGGTTGCCATCATCCGGGGAGAGCGTGTGGCAGGCCCCGCAGGCCTTGAACACCTCCGCGCCGGGATGGTTCGCGAGCGCCTGCAGGCGGGCTTCCGGCGCCTCCGCGAGGACGGGGTTCACCGGCTCGCCCGTCGCCACCACCCAGCGCCGCACGAGGCGATCCGCCCCGCCGGTGAGGATCTCCCGCCCATCCGGCGAGAAGGCCAGCGACCAGAGCGGAAAGGCCGGGCCGGACATGCGCCGGAGGATGCCCCGGCCGGGTCGATCGACCAGCACCAGGGCGCCGCGAAATCCTGCTGCGCCGACAATCCCGCCATCGGGCGAAGCAGCCAGCGCCACCAGCGGCACCTCGGCGATGGCCAGCGTGTGAATCTCCCCGGTCGCCGGGTTCACGAGGCGCAATTGCCCATCGGCGGCGGCAACGGCGAGTTCCTCGCCCGCGCGCACCAGCGCATTCAGCGGAATGCCGATCTCGATGACGCGCGGCGCTTCCGCGCCCTTGTGGAGCATGAGTTGGCCATCATAGCCGGCCGAAGCGAGCGTGCCGTCGGGCAGGTAGGCCACCGCGTTCACATTGCCCTTGTGGGCCTCGATGACGCGCGGTGCACCGCCCGAAAGCGGCCAGATCCGCACGGTGCCATCCCAGCTCGCGGAGGCGAGTTCGCGCCCGTCCGGCGAAAGGGCGAGCCCGGCGACGGGCGCCTCGTGCCCTTCGAGCACGGCGCGCGGCGCATCGCCATCGCGGGGCCAGAGGAGGATGCGGCGATCCTCGCCGGCGCTGGCATATCCGCCATCGGGCAGGCCGACGAGGGTATTCACCGCGCCCTCATGCCCGCGCAGCACGGCGTCGGCCACGCCCGCACGCGGCTGCCAGCGAATGACGGTTGTGTCGAAACTGGCCGTGGCGATGCGGCCATCGGCTGACGCGACGATGGCCCTGACCGGCCCGCCATGGCCGCGCAGATCGGCAGCCGAAGCCGGCAGAACGAAAAGCCAGAGCATCGCCCCCATCCACAAGCGCACGACGCATTCCTCCTCTCGACAGACCCGGTGGCTTCCAGCATATGGCCGGGATCACGCTGCCGGAAAGGGCCTCTGGGGATGGATGACCGTGACTGAGATTGCGCTCGATCTTCTGGGGCTGCGCTGTCCGCTGCCCGCGCTGAAAACGCGAAAAGCGCTGAAAAGCCTCGCGCCGGGCACGGTCCTCGTGGTAACGGCGAATGATCCGCTGGCCGGGCTCGATATCCCGAACCTCATCCGGGAGACCGGGGACCGGCTCGAATCCACGGTTCAGGACGACCAGAAACTCACCTTCCGGATCGTGAAGGCGTGACGCCTCAGGCGTGATGCGCGGCGGGGTCGCGTCCGTGCGTCAGCGCCGCGATCAACCCTAGCACACCCCGGCCGGGGCTGCGGCGATTGAGAAGGCGCGCCAGCCGCGTTTCGGCGAAGCGGTTATGGCCGCCCCGGCTGGAGAGTCGCGTCAGGAGACGGCTGCGCACGGCCTGTTCGGCCCCGGCCCGCAAACCGGCCTCGACGGTGATCTGCTCGATGATGTCGCGCTGCGCATGGCTACCGCCCAGGCACTGGGCCGGGCGGGAGAGCGGCGCCAGCATCTCGAAGGCGTTCTGCGCATCCCCCTCCAGGAAGGCCGCGAGGCCGGCACCCAGACGCTGGCCAGCGGCATCCCACACGGCCTCCTGCGCGAAGGGACCGGGGCGATGGTCGCGAATCGTGCGGGCGAATTGCAGGGCCTTGGTCTTGCGGCCCGCGCCCATCAGCGCCAGCGCGTAATGCAGGTCCGCGAAGAGCAGGATGCGGTCGCTCATGCGCTTTTCGGCCAGATCCGCCAGTTCTTCCCAGCGGCTGCCCACCGGATGGCCATCGAGTTCGAGGCGCATCAGCAGCGAAGCGGCGTTGGCGATATCGCGGAAATCGTCCGTGCGCTCGCGGCGCACCTCGGCATCGTAAAGAGCCAGCGCCTTCGCCGCGTTATCCTGCTCGAGATGGAACAGCGCGAGATGCCAGTAGAGATGGCCCGCGAAATTGTTCGCGCCGCGGATGGTCTCCTGATGCCCCTCGATCCACTCGATACCCTCGTTCACGCGGCCGGTCATCTCGTGGACATGGCTCACCGCATGCAGGCCCCAGGCATCATCCGGCCGAAGGCTCAGGCCTTCCCGGCCCGCGAGTTCGGCGCGGCCGTAATGGCCGTTCTCTTCGAGCGCGAACGCCTTGCATCCCAGAAGGAAGCCGCGATGCGGGTTCGAGAGGCTCATGCGCGACAGGCTTTCCTCCACCGCGCTCAGCATGCCGGCGGCATCGCCCAGCATGAAGCGCAGCGCATGGCCCATCTTCACAGGCAGCGCATCTTCGGGGTCGAGGAAGCTCGCCCGGTCGAGCGCGCGGATCGCTTCGCGCCACAAGCCGAGGCTCGCCTGCTGGGCGGCCTCCACGAAGGCTGCGTCACGCAGGGAAAACGTGTTGGCCATCAGCCGCTTGTGGGCTTCTGCCGCGCTTTCGCGCGCCATGGGCAGCAACTCGGCACGCGCGAGCGTGACCAGAATGATGGCCTTCACCGCCGGCGCGCGGGGATCTTCGGGATGGGCCGCGAGATAGGCGGCGAGACGATCGGGCAGATCGCGCGCATGGCCGAGATAACCAGCAACGAAGGCGGTCTCTGCCGGATGCGGCTTGTCCGTCGTCACGAGACGCGTCCATTCCTCGTTGATCATCACTGGTTCTCCCCTCGAGAATGAACGCGGCCGGTGAATCAGACCATCGCCCGGATCGCGCGTATGCGCCTCAAAAAAAGGATCGCGGCAGGATAAACCCTTCGTGAGAAAGGCCCTGACAGCGGATTCTTGGCGCAGAACGGTTCAAATCTAAACGATCTTGCCATCGCCAAAGTTCCTCGTGACGTTTAAATCAGGACGAATGAAGACAGGATTGTGGCCAATGCTTCTGGTGCAGAACCCGATCGCCAAACTTTTTCGAGCCGAAGCTTTGCCAGCGCTGATCGCAACGCCGCTGCTGCTCGCGCTGGCCGCCCATGAAGGCGGGGGGCGGATGGCCGTGCTGGCGGCGATCGGGCTCTTCGCGGGGCTGGCCCTCTATCATGCGAGCTTCGGTTTCACCGCGGCCTGGCGGCGCTTCATCCTCGAGCGGCGCAGCGTGGGCCTGCGGGCCCAGCTGGTGATGCTCGGGCTCGGCAGTCTGGTCTTCTTTCCGGCGCTGGCGGCCGGCAGCCTGTTCGGCCAGCCGGTCGGCGGCTTCGTGTTTCCGGTCGGCGTGGCGCTCGTCACCGGGGCCTTCCTGTTCGGGATCGGCATGCAGCTCGGCGGTGGCTGCGGCTCGGGCACGCTCTTTACCATTGGCGGCGGATCGATGCGGATGGTGGTGACGCTCGCCTTCTTCATCCTCGGATCGACCCTCGCCGGCTACCATGCCGATATCTGGTTCGCCTGGCCCGCGCTGCCGGCGGTTTCCATCGTCACGAGCCTGGGCTGGGTGCCGGCGCTTGCGCTGATGCTCGCCGCGCTCGCCGGTCTTTACGCGCTGGTGGCGCGGGCCGAGCAGGCGCGCCACGGCTCGCTCGCCTCGTTCGCGCAGGCGGAAACCCGTTGGATCAGCGGCCCGTGGGCACTCATCGTCGGCGCGCTGGCGCTGGCGCTCGTGAACATCGCGACCCTGGTCGTCTCCGGCTGGCCCTGGGGCATCACCAACGCCTTCGCGCTCTGGGGTGCGAAGATCGCGAGCCTGTTCGGCGCGAACCCGGAAGGCTGGACCTTCTTTGCGGGGCAACAGGCGAGCCTGCGCGACAGCGTCTTTGCCGATGTCACCTCCGTGATGGATTTCGGGATCATCCTCGGCGCGATGCTCGCGGCGCTGCTCGCGGGCAAGTTCAAGCCGGGCTTCGCCATCCCCACCCGCTCGCTGGCCGCGGCGGTGATCGGCGGGTTGCTGCTCGGCATCGGCGCGCGGCTTGGCACGGGCTGCAATATCGGCGCGTTCTTTTCCGGCACCATTTCCGGCAGCCTGCACGGCTGGGTGTGGCTCGTCTTCGCCTTTGCCGGGAATGTGGTCGGTGTCAGGCTGAGGCCGATCTTCCGGCTGGACTGACCGGTCTACTCCGCCGGCTGGAGCGCGGGCTTGGCCGGGCGGTCATCCTTGCTGGACTTGTAGCGCTTCGCGAGCCGCGCCACCGCGACCAGACCCACAAAGCCCGCGAGGTTGGCGGCTGCCGTGGAGAAAACATTGCGGCCCACCTCGTCAAGCACCATCCCGAGCCCCCAGGCGAGCGCGATCGACGCCATGAAGGTGCCAAGCGCCTGCTGGCCCACCTCGATGATCGGACGAAACTCGGAGAGCCGGTCGCGATAGGGGTCGATCAGGGTCAGCACGACATAGGCACTTGCCAGGAAGTGCAGATAAAGCAAGGGGTTGAGATTGATCTTGCCATCGGGCGGGATCAGCATCTCATGCAACGCCGTCAAGGCCGGAACCGCATCCAGAATCACCCAGAAATTCAGCGGGACCGAGACCACGAGCACCGCGACGCAGAGCCAGAACAACACGCCCTTCTCGAGCGTCGGCGCCTTCAGCCAGCCGATGCCGAATGAGAACCCGGTGAAGAACACCAGTTGCCAGGCGAAGGGGTTGAAGAACCACGTGCCGCCCGGCCCCTGCCCGCCCGGAAGGTTGATCTTCGTCACCTGCACCAGAATCCATAGCGCCACCAGGGCGCCCATGGCGAAAAGCGGCGACAGCCGGGCCATCAGCATCACGCCCGGCAGCATGGCGAGCAGCACGATGTACATCGGCAGGATATCGAGGAAAGCCGGCGTGAAGGTCAGCGTCATCAGCGCGAAAAGGCCTTCGCCGGGCTCCTGATAGAACCAGCCGAGGCCGAGGCGCGCGGGGTAATCCGAACCGGTGAGCTTCCAGCCGGCGACGCTCAACGCCATCATGACAAGGGCGAGCCCGATATGGGCCCAGTAGACCTGCCAGATGCGCGACAGGATGCGGAACAGGCCCCGGCCGAAGCCCTGCTGCACGAACACCTTCCCGAAGGCGAAGGACGAGGCAAGCCCCGAGCAGAAGACGAACAATTCCGCGGCGGAGGAAAAACCGAACCGGGCCGGAATGAACCCGAACCAAGTGTTCTCGGGCAGGTGAGCCACGAAGATCACGAACATCGCGAGGCCGCGAAAGAAATCGAGGCGCACGTCGCGAGGCGCGCGGACGCGGCTTCCCGTCATCAGAGGCGACCCTCATAGGCATCCGGCGCGATGCGCGCGGCAATCAGCGTGAAGCGGTCGCGGCGCGCGAAGGCCGACCGCGCTTCCGCCTCCAGTGCTGCCCGGTCATGCACCGTCACGCCATGGCCGCCAAACGCGGTCGCCACGGCGGCGAAATCCGTCGCGCCGAACCGCACGCCGGCTTCCGGCCGTTTCGAGGCGCGCTGCTTCAGGTCGATCAGCGCGAGGCGCTCGTCCTGCAGCACCACGACCACGACCGGCAGGCCGAGATCGCGCATGGTTGCGAGTTCGCCAATGCCCATCTCGAGCCCGGCATCGCCCATGAAGGCCAAAACCACGCGCTCGAGCGAAGCGATCTGCGCGCCCATCGCCAAGGGCAACGCGCAGGCCATGGTGCAGAGCCCAGAGGATTGCATCAGACCGCGCGGTTCATAAACCTCCCACATCTGCGAGAGCAGGATGCGATGCGCGCCGGAATCGGCGGTCGCCAGCGCGTCACGTGGAGCAAGCTGACGCAGGGCCTCGAACACCACGCCTGGACCCCATTCCGGCTCCGGCAAAAAGGCGGATTTCAGCGCCGATTTCAGCGCCGTTATCTTTTCGCCCGCGATCCCCGGCCGGGCGGGCGCGTTGTCCGCGAGGCTTTCGAGATTACCCGCGACATCCCCGATGAGCTGGCAACAGGCGCGGTGCATCTGGTGGGTCGGCAGGGTCGCCGGCAGATCGATCACCGGCACACCCGGCGGGAACGGATCGCGCCAGTTGATGCGCATCTCGATCGGGTCATAGCCGGCGAGGATCAGGCAATCGGCCTCGGCGAGAAAAGGCAGGATCAGCTTGTCGGCCTTGGGCGAAAGACCCGCGCCGCCCAAGGCCAGCGGGTGATCCTCGGGCAGCGTGCCCTTCGCCTTGTAGGTGGTGAGAAGCGGCGCGGAATGACGTTCGCAAAAGGCCGCGATGGCGGCTTCCGCGCGCTGGTTCATGGCGTCCACGCCGGCGATGACCAAGGGCCGCTTCGCCCTGGCGAAGATCGCGCGGGCGGCTTCCAGCGCGGCCGGGTTCGCGAGGCCGGCCCGGGGTTGCGGCGAGACGATCAGCCCCTCCGGCTCCTCGCCTTCCGCGACCGAGATCGGCACGTCGAGATGCACCGGCCCCGGCTGGCCCTCGACCGCGAGCATCACGGCGCGATCCGCCACGCGCGCCACGGCACCGCGCGAGGCGCAGAAGCTCGCCTTGGTGATGGGACGGAAGAACGCCTGATGATCGAAGACCTGATGCGTGTAACTCTCGGCCTCGCTCGCATCGACGCGGCCGGTGAGCATGATCATCGGCACGCGATCCTGATGCGCATTGGCGACCACGTTCGCGGCATTGGCGGCACCGGGACCGAGCGTCGCGACGAGGATTGCAGGCGCGATTGAGCCATGCGCTTCCAGAGCCTGGCGATGCGCATGACCCTCGGCCATGAAGCCACCGGCATTCTCGTGTTTCACGAGCTGGAAGCGGATGCCGGCCCTTTCCAGCGCCTCGACGATCGCCAGAACCTCGCCGCCCGGCATACCGAAGGCCACGCGGCAACCCTGCGCCGCGAGGCGCCTTGCAATGATGTCGGCTCCGTTCGGCATGCCCGCTCCTTCTTGCAAATCGCTAATGCCGCGTCGCACAAACACGTTCCCCTCGCAATGTCGTGAAGTCCGGCGGCTCGCGGCAGCCACGCCCATCAGCGCAGAATGCCCCCAAGCCGAACGTTCAGGTCGGACAACGCCTGTTCCGGCGTTCGGGTCCGTGCCAGCACGGCATGCATGTTTGTCCGGATCGCTTCCGAGACCTCGCTATAACGCGGCGTGAGCGGGCGAAGGCGGGCGCTCAGCAGCGCCGGAAGCGCCTGCGCCATCCAGGGGCGGGCCGCCATCACCTCGGAATCGCGATAGAGTTCCGGGAAAACAGGCAGCTGACCGCCCTGCACGGCGATGATCCGCGCCACGTCAGGCGAAGCGAAGTGCTGCGCGAAACGCACCGCCTCCGGCTTGTTGCGCGAGGCGGACGACACCGCCACGTACCAGCCTCCGAGACAGCCCGCGCCGCTGCCCGGTGCGAAACCCGGCACGGCGGCGATACCGATCCTGCCCTTCACCACCGAATCCGGATCGTTCTCCAGCCGGCTCCAGGCATAGGACCACGTCAGCCCGAAAATGAGCTGTCCGCCCTGCAGGCTCTGGCGGATGCGATCGGTCGCGATCTCGGCATGGTTTGCCGGCATTACATTGGCCTCGCGCAGATCCGCCCAGAGGTCGAACGGGCGTTTCGCGGCCTCCCCCGCGAGGTTCAGCCTGCCGCCCGCGACCAGATCGTCCCCGGCTCCCCAGAGCGGAACGAGAAAGGTGCAGACCGTGCTCTCCACCGGGGCGCCGGAGGTTTCGAAACCGCGCAGGGCGGGGTTGTTCTCGCCGGCCATGATGGCTTGCGCCGCGCGTTTCAGCTCATCCCAGGTCGCGGGCGGCTGAAGCCCGTATTTCTCCAGCAGATCCTTGCGAAAATAGAGAAGCTGGACATCGGCGAAATAGGGCAGCGCCACCACCTTGCCTCCCGCCATGGCTGCGGCGCGCAGGGCGGGCGGATAGCGCTCGAGCAGGCGATCCCGCTCGGCCCCGAGATAGGCGTCGAGCGGCTCCACCCATTGGGCCGCCGCCCACTGGGCCGCGCGCAGATTGTCGATCAGGAACAGATCGAAACCGCCATCCTTCGCCGCCAGCGCGGCGTTCAGCGCCTGCTGCTGCTGCTCGATCGTCGCGCCGCCGGTCTCGATCTCGACCGCCATGCCCGGATTGGCCCTGAGAAAGCCTTCGACGGCCAGCCGCGCGATCTCGAGCCGCTGCCCGTTGCCGATGAACAGCCGCAAGGTGATCGACGGCTCTGCGCTGGCGGGCGGGGCGATGGTCTGCGCCACGCCTGCCCGCGGCCCCATGAGCACGGCAAGAGCAAGGAGACACGCCCGGACGACAAGCTTGCGGCGATCGGCCGGCCCCATGCTGATCCCTCCCTGATGCTTCGGTCTCCATTCCTCCGACCCCGGACGGGCGGAAGGCAAGGATTATGTCGGTCCTGCGCGCGGCGATCCCCATCGAGATGGGTTCACGCCATGGATTCGACGTGCAGGGCGCGAAGGAAGGGCTTGCCCGGCAGGGCATGGCTGGCCCACCATCGGGCGCCTCGCGCCCTGAGACCCGCCGCCCGCCATCGATCCATGACCCGCATCCTCACCATCGGCATTGCCGTTCTCGACGACATCTACACCCTGCCGATGCCGATCACGCCCGGCCAGAAGCACCGCGCCAGCGGCCTCGTCACCACCATCGGCGGCACCGCGACGAATGGCGCCTATGCCATCGCAAGGCTCGGCGGCAGACCGAGCCTGCTCGCGCGCTTCGGCGAGGATGCGGTGGGCGCGCAATTGCGCGGCATGCTCGAGGGCTACGGCATCGATACGAGCCTGAGCCTGCCCATGCCGGGCCTCGCGACCTCGCGCTCGACCATCGTGGTGGAGCCGAATGGCGATCGCAGCATCTTCAACCGCATGGACCCTGATGCGCCGGAGGATGCGCCCTGGCTGCCGCGCGCCGTGCCGGAGGGCTTTGCAGGCGTGCTCGCCGATGTGCGCTGGGAAAGTGCTGCCCTGCGCTTGTTCGATTCGGCGCGCGCCTCCGGCCAATTCGCCGTGCTCGATGGCGACCGGGCCCCGCAGGAGCCGCGCCTTGTCGAGGCCGCGACGCATGCGATCTTCTCCGCGCAGGCCATCCGCGAGATGACCGGCATCACCCATATCGGCGAGGCGGTGGCGCATTATGCGAGAGGCCGCACGAACTTCATCGCCGCGACCGATGGCGAGCACGGCACCTACAGCCATTGGGAGGGGCGCGTCACCCATCACCCGGCTTTCGCGGTCAAGGCGGTGGATACGCTCGGCGCGGGGGATACCTTTCACGGCGCCTTCGCCTACGCGCTGGCCGAGGGCATGGCCATTCCCGTCGCGATCCGCTTCGCAAGTGCCGCGGCGGCGATCAAGGTGACGCGCCCCGGCGGGCCGCTGGGCGCGCCGACAAAGGCGGAAGTGCTGGGATTTCTGGCGGAAAACGGCTGAGATCGCCGGTCCTTTCGCGGCGCGACCCGCAGAATACGCCATGGAATCGCCGCGGGAACGGCGCTACTGATGCGGAAAGCGACCAACGCACCTTCCCGACCGCGACATCACCACGAGGGCCCCATGCTGACAAAGATCGATTTCAAGAAGGAAGCGAACCTCATCGGCGGCGAATGGGTGCAAGCCGCCTCGGGCAAGAGAATCGCGGTCACCAATCCGGCAACCGGCGACGTGTTCGGTCATGTCCCCTCCTGCGGCAAGGCGGAAACCGCGCGCGCCATCGACGCCGCCGAGGCGGCCTTCCCAGCCTGGCGAAAAAAGACGGCCGCCGAACGTTCCGCCCTGCTCATGACGCTCGCAAACCTCATCCGCGAGAATGTCGAAGCGCTCGGCACGCTTCTCACGCTGGAGCAGGGCAAGCCGCTGGCCGAGGCCAAGGGCGAGGTGATGGGCTCGGCGGCCTATGTGCAATGGTTCGCGGAAGAGGCGAAGCGCGCCTATGGCGATGTGATCCCCTCGCCCTGGGGTGACCGGCGCATCCTTGTGACGAAAGAACCGGTGGGCGTGGTCGCGGCGATCACGCCGTGGAATTTCCCCTCCTCGATGATCGGGCGCAAGCTCGGCGCGGCGCTCGCGGCGGGCTGCACCATCGTCATCAAGCCGGCCTCGCAGACGCCATTCTCGGCGCTCGCCTGGGGTATCCTGTGCGAGAAGGCCGGCATTCCGGCCGGGGTGGTGAACATTCTCACGGGCTCGGCCAGCGAGATCGGTGGCGAGCTGACCGCCAATCCGAAGGTGCGCAAGATCAGCTTCACCGGCTCGACCGAGATCGGCAAATTGCTGATGGCGCAGGCCGCGGGCACGATGAAGCGCATCTCGATGGAACTCGGCGGCAACGCGCCCTTCATCGTCTTCGACGACGCCGATCTCGACCGCGCGGTGGCCGGCGCGATGCTCGCCAAATTCCGGAATGCCGGCCAGACCTGCGTCTGCACCAACCGCTTCTACGTGCAGGCCGGCATCCATGATGCCTTCGCCGAGAAATTCGCAGAGGCCGTCGCCGCGATGAAGGTCGGCAACGGCCTCGAATCCGGCGTGACGGTTGGCCCGCTGATCGACGACAAGGCGATCGAGAAGGTCGAGGAGCATCTGGCCGATGCAACCGCGCAGGGCGGCAGCATCCTCACCGGAGGCCGGCGCCACGCGCTCGGCGGTTCCTTCTTCGAGCCGACCGTGGTGAAGGGCGTGACGCAAAGCGCAAAGGTCGCGACGGAAGAGACCTTCGGGCCCATCGCGCCGATCTTCAAGTTCGAGACCGAAGACGAGGTGGTGGGCTGGGCCAATGCCACGGAATACGGCCTTGCGAGCTATTTCTACACCCGCGATCTCGCCCGCGCCTTCCGCGTCTCGGAAGCGCTGAAATACGGCATGGTCGGCATCAATGAGGGGCTGATCACCACGGAAGTCGCGCCCTTCGGCGGCGTGAAGGAAAGCGGGATGGGCAAGGAAGGCTCGAAATACGGTCTCGATGACTATCTCGACGTGAAATATGTCTGCATCGGCGGGCTTTCGTGAACCAAGCGCAGACGGAACTGCACCGGCACGCGGCCTATGAGGATGCGCTCGCGATCCTCATGGGCACGCTGTTCATCGCCGTGGGCGTGATGCTCTACAGCCAGGCGAAGCTGGTGACCGGCGGCACGGCGGGCCTCGCGCTGCTGCTGCACCACGCGACCGGCACCGGCTTCTGGCTCGCGTTTTCGGCCGTGAACGTGCCGTTCTATGCGCTCGCGGCCTGGCGCATGGGCTGGAAGGTGGCCTTGCGCACCTTCCTCGCGGTGACGGTCGTCTCGCTCTTCGCGAAGTTCCTGCCGGACTGGATCGTGATGATCCCGCTCGATCCGGTCTTCGCGACGATCCTCGGCGGCGGCCTGATGGGCAACGGCCTGCTGATGCTCTTCCGCCACCGCACGGCGCTCGGCGGGGTGAACATCCTCGCGATGTTCCTGCAGGAGCGTTTCGGCTGGCGCGCGGGTTATGTGCAGATGGGCATCGATTGCGCGATCCTGCTGGCCTCGCTCGCCGTGCTGCCGCCGCAGAACCTAGCCCTCTCGCTGCTGGGGGCCGTGGTGGTGAACCTGATCCTCGCGATCAATCATCGTCCCGGCCGCTATCTCGGCATGTCCTGAGGCATTGCGGCGCGCGATGCCCTCTTGAAGTTTCGGCGCGCTCCTCCAATCCTGCGCCGGAGGAGCCATCACAGATCATGCGTCGTCGCTTGCGTTTCATCTTCCGCGGCCGGACCGTCGAACTCGACGGGTTCGATCCCACCCTCACGCTGCTCGAATGGCTGCGCGAGGAGCAACGCGCCACCGGCACCAAGGAGGGCTGCAACGAAGGCGATTGCGGCGCCTGCACCGTGGTGCTCGCCCGCCTGCGCGAGGGTCGCGTCCGCTACGAGCCGGTGAATGCCTGCATCCTGCTCCTCGGCCAGATCGACGGCGCGGAAGTGCTGACCGTGGAGGATCTTTCCGCCGGCGGCTCCCTCCACCCGATCCAGCAGGCGATGATCGCGCATCACGGCGCGCAATGCGGCTTCTGCACGCCGGGCATCGTGATGAGCCTGTTCGCGGCCTATCACGAGGCTGAAAGGCCGCTGACGCGCGCCGCCTTCGATGACATCCTCTCCGGCAATCTCTGCCGCTGCACCGGCTATCGCCCGATCGCCGATGCGGCGATGGAAGCGCTCCACGGCCCGGCGGCGGACGCCTTCGCGGCCGATGCCGAGCAGCGCCGGGCGCGGCTCGACGCGCTGCAGGAGGGATCCGACCTTTTCATCGGGCATGAGGCGCGCTTCTTCGCCGCTCCGGCCAGCATCGAGAGCATGGCGACCCTCGCGCTTCGCCACCCCGATGCGACACTCCTCTCCGGCGGCACGGATGTCGGGCTCTGGATCACCAAGCGCCTGCAGGATCTCGGCAAGATCATCTGGCTGGGGCGCGTGAAGGGCCTCGACCGCATCACCGCGACCGACACCACCCTCACCCTCGGGGCTGGCGTGACGCATGAGCGCGCGCTTGCCCCGCTCGCCGCGCTCGACCCCGATCTCGGCCTGCTGATGCGGCGCTTCGGCTCGAAGCAGGTCCGCGCCTCCGGCACCGTGGGCGGGAACATCGCCAACGGCTCGCCCATCGGCGATCTCGCGCCCGCCTTGATCGCGCTCGGCGCGAGCGTCGAGATGCGCAAGGGCGGGCTCACGCGCACCATGCCGCTCGAGAATTTCTTCCTCGCCTATGGCCGGCAGGCGCGCGAGCCGGGCGAGGTGGTGACGGCGCTCCACATTCCGAAACTGAAACCCGGCATGGCCTTCCGCGCCTTCAAGATCTCCAAGCGCTTCGACGAGGATATCTCCGCCGTGATGGGCGCCTTCCGCTTCCGCATCGAGGATGGCGCAATTGCCGAGGCGCGGCTCGCCTATGGCGGCATGGCCGGCATTCCCGCCCGCGCCAGGGCGACCGAGCAGGCGCTCGAAGGCGTGTCGCTCGCCGATCCGCATGGCTGGGCGGCGGCGCTCTCGCATCTGGAGGCGGATTTCCAGCCAATCTCCGACATGCGCGCCAGTGCGGCCTATCGCGCTAAGGTGGCGCGCGCCATCCTCGGCAAGGCGCTTCTGGAAATCGCCGGCGGGGCAGCCGAGACGCGCATCCACCCGCGTGAGGTGGTCCATGCGGGCTGAAGCGGAAACCCTCGCCGTGGTGCATGATTCCCTGCCACATGACAGCGCGCGCCTGCATGTGACGGGGCGCGCGACCTATATCGACGACATCCCCGAACCCGCCGGCACATTGCACATCGCGCTCGGCCTCTCGCCGAAGGCGCGCGGGCGACTGGTGAAGCTCGACCTTTCCGAGGTCGAGGCGAGCGCAGGCGTCGTGCGCGTCATCACCGGGCATGACGCGCCGGGGAAGAACGACACCTCGCCCCATCTCGGCGACGAGCCCATGCTTGCGACCGACGAGATCGCCTTCCACGGGCAGGCCGTGTTCGCGGTGGTCGCCACAAGCCGAAAGGCCGCGCGCGTCGCGGCCCGGCTCGCGCGGATGGACATCGCCAGCGAGACGCCCGCCGTCTCGGTGGAGGATGCCCGTGCCGAGGGCGGGCGCGTGCTGCCGGATTACGCCTGGGACAATCCGCGCGTGGCGGATGCGCTCGCCGCTTCGCCCCTGCGCCTTTCCGGCGAGATCGAGATTGGCGGGCAGGAGCATTTCTATCTCGAGGGGCAGGCCGCCTTTGCCTTCCCCGGCGAGGGCGACGAGATGCTCGTGCATTCCTCGACCCAGCACCCCAGCGAGGTGCAGCATATCGTGGCGCGCGTGCTCGGCGTCGCCGATCACAACGTCACCATCGAATGCCGGCGCATGGGCGGCGGCTTTGGCGGCAAGGAGAGCCAGGCGAGCCAGTTCGCCGCCATCGCCGCGCTCGCCGCGCGCCTCACGGGCCGGCCCTGCAAGCTCAGGCTCGACCGCGACGACGATTTCGTCCTCACCGGGAAGCGGCACGATTTCCTGACGCGCTACGATGTCGGCTTCGATGCCAACGGCCATATCCAGGCGATCGACCTGCAGCTCGATGCGCGCTGCGGCTATTCGGCCGATCTCACCATCGGCGTGGTCGATCGGGCGATGTTCCATTCGGACAACGCCTATTTCCTGCCCGAGGCGCGGATTGCCTCGCGGCGGCTCAAGACCAACACCGTCTCGAACACCGCCTTCCGGGGCTTCGGCGGCCCGCAGGGGATGGTGGGAATCGAGGCGGTGATGGATGCGATCGCGCACCAGCTCGGCCGCGACCCGCTCGACATCCGGAAGGCGAATTTCTACCGGCCGGGCCGCGACGTCACGCCCTATGGCATGACCGTCTTCGATATCGAGACGCTGCTGCCCCTCGTGGAGCGGCTGGAACTCACGAGCGATTATCGCGCAAGGCGGCAGGAGATCGCCCATTTCAACGCGCATTCGCCGATCCTGAAGAAGGGCCTCGCGCTGACGCCGGTGAAGTTCGGCATCTCCTTCACGCTGAAGCACCTCAATCAGGCCGGCGCGCTGGTGCATGTCTATTCGGATGGCTCCGTGATGCTCAATCACGGTGGCACGGAGATGGGCCAGGGCCTTTACGTGAAGGTCGCGCAGGTCGTGGCTGATGTGTTCGGCATCGGCCTCGACCGCGTGAAGATCACGGCAACGAATACCGCGAAGGTGCCGAATACCGGGCCGACGGCGGCCTCCTCCGGCTCCGATCTCAACGGCATGGCCGCGAAGATCGCGGCGGAGACGATCCGGGCCCGCATGGCCGCGGAAGCCGCGCGACGCTTCGGGTGTCCGGCGGAAAATGTCGCCTTTTCCGACGGTTTCGTGCGCGGCAACGGGCAGGAAATCGCCTTCGGCGCGCTGGCCAAGGCCTGCGTGCTGGAGCGCGTCTCGCTCTCCTCCACCGGCTTCTATTCCACGCCCGGCATCACCTGGGATCGCAACACGAAGACGGGGCGGCCGTTCTTCTATTTCGCCTATGGCGCGGCGTGCTCGGAAGTCATCATCGACACGATGACCGGCGAAATGAAGCTGACGCGCGCCGATATCCTGCATGATTGCGGGCGCTCGCTGAACCCGGCGATCGATATCGGCCAGATCGAGGGCGGCTTCGTGCAGGGGCTGGGTTGGCTCACCACCGAGGAACTCGTCTTCGATCACGAGGGCCGGCTCAGAACCCACGCGCCCTCGACCTACAAGATCCCGGTGGCGTCGGATATTCCGGCTGACCTGCGCGTGAGCCTCTGGCAGGAACCCAACCGCGAGGAAGCGATCCACCGCTCGAAAGCGGTGGGCGAACCGCCGGTGATGCTGGCGATCTCGGTCTTCTCGGCCATCGCCGATGCGGTGCATAGCCTCGCGCCAGGCAAGCCCGTGAGCCTTCGCGCACCGGCGACACCCGAAGCCATTCTCGACGCCTGCGATGTGCAGAAGGGCCTCGCATGAGCCGCATCCGCATCACGATTGCCGAGGCGCGCGGTTCCACGCCGCGTGAAGCGGGCGCAGCAATGTTGGTGGATGAAGCGGGTCGCTTCACCGGCACCATCGGCGGGGGCACGCTGGAATGGCAGGCGCTCGCCGAGGCGCAGCGCCTGCTGCGATCAGGCACGGCACAACGCGAGATGGGTTTCGCGCTCGGCCCCGATCTCGGCCAGTGCTGCGGCGGTCGCGTGACGCTCCGCTTCGAGCGCGTCACGGACGCGGCTGTGCTGGAGAAGCCCGAGGCCACGCCCCTCCTCCTTTTCGGCGCGGGGCATGTCGGGCGCGCGATTGCGCTGGCCTTGGCTCCCCTGCCCTTTGCCTTGCGCTGGATCGACCCGCGTCCGAACGCCTTTCCCGCCGCCTTCCCGCCCAACGTGACACCCGTCGCGCCCGCCGATCCCGTGACGGAAATCGCCGGCGCGGAAGCGGGTTCGCTGGTGCTCATCCTCACGCATAGCCATGCGCTCGATCTCGCGCTTTGCGATGCAGCCCTGCGGCGCGACGATCTGCCTTTCGTCGGCGTGATCGGCTCGGCGACGAAGCGCGCGCGCTTTCTGAGCCAGCTGCGCGGAATGGGCCACGCGGACGATACCCTCGCGCGGCTCACCTGCCCCATCGGCATCCGGGATCTCGGCTCGAAGGAGCCGGCCGTGATCGCGGCGGGCGTTGCGGTGCAACTCTTGCAGGAAAGGGCGAAAGCGGCGGAGAGCCGCGACGTTTCACGAGGTCGACATGTCCAATCCGCCTGATGATGACGCGCTTCTCGCCCACGCGGTGCAGCTATCGCGCAGGCATATGGAAGCCGGCGCGGGCGGACCGTTCGGCGCGGTGATCGCCACGGCGGACGGCCGCATCATCGCCGAGGGCTGGAACGGCGTGACCTCCGGCAACGATCCCACCGCGCATGCCGAAGTGGTGGCGATCCGCCGTGCCTGCGCGGCGCTCGGCACCTTCGATCTCTCGGGGCACGTGATCTATTCCTCCTGCGAACCCTGCCCCATGTGCCTCGGCGCGGTCTATTGGGCGCGGCTCGACCGGCTGGTCTTCGCGAATTCGCGCGTGGATGCGGCCGCCATCGGCTTCGACGATGCGCTGATCTACGACGAGATTCCCAAGCCCATAGAGGCGCGCCTGCTGCCGACCGTCCATCAGCCGAGTGCGGAAGCCGCCGCGGTCTTCGCGGATTGGCTGAAGAAGGCGGATCGCGTGCCGTATTGACCGGCAGGCGCGCCGCTGGCCTTTTCGGCGATCCGACCAATTTCTGTGCATGACCGGGCTGGCCCGAGGCTTCGCCTTGCGCTGCAACCCGGCATGAGGCTTGCTGTTCCGTGAAGGCTTGCGGCCGAGACAGACCCGGCAAACCGGACGCCGCGCAGATGCAACAGAGGAGAGGAACCCGTGTTTGAGATTTCCCGCCGTCGCACCGTCCTTGGCCTGGCCTTCGCCGGCCTTGCCGCGCTGTCTCCCGTCCTTATGTTGCCTTCCCTGGCGCAGGCCCAGACCAAGCTGCGCGTGACGCTGGACTGGCGCTTCGAAGGCCCTTCCGCGCCGTTCCTGATCGCGATCGACAAGGGCTATTTCGCCGCCGAGGGCCTGGATGTCACGGTCGATACCGGCAACGGCTCGCGCGAGGCGATTCCGCGCGTGGCGTCGAACACCTACGACCTCGGCTTCGGCGACGTGAATTCGCTGATCCGCTTCCGCGACGAGAACCCGGGCGTGAATCTCAAGGCGGTGATGATGGTCTATGACCGTCCGCCCTTCGCGATCATCGGGCGGAAATCCAAGGGCATTACGACCGACCTCAAGAGCCTCGCGGGCAAGAAATTCGGCGCGCCGGCGGCGGATGCGGCCTATGCGCAATGGCCGATCATGCGCGCGGTGAACAAGATCGACGAGAGCACGATGAAGTTCGAGAATGTCGGCTTCCCCGTGCGCGAACCGATGCTCGCCACCGGCGAGGTCGATGCCGTGTTCGGCTTCTCGGTGTCCTCCGTCATCAATCTCCGGGCGCGCGGCGTGCCCGAGAGCGACATCGTGAACCTGCTGATGAGCGATTATGGCGTGGAACTCTACGGCAACGTCATCATGGCGTCGCCGAAGCTGCTCGCCGAGAATCCGGAAGCGATCCGCAAGTTCCTGCGCGCCTTCACCAAGGCCTGGCGCGACGTGATCAAGGACCCGGCGGCCGGTGCCGCAGCGGTGCTGAAGCGCAATGACGTCGCGAAGCAGGATGTGGAACTCGGCCGCCTCCAGATGCTGATCGAGCAGAACGTGCTGACCCCCGTGGTGAAGCGCGACGGCATCGGCAATGTCGTCGCCGAGCGTTTCGAGAAGGCGCTCGACCAGATCGGCATGACCGCGCCCTTCAAGAACCGGCCGAAGATGGCGGATGTCTTCACCGCCGAATTCCTGCCGCCTGCCGCCGATCGCAAGATCGATTGAGTGGCGACGAGGCAGGGGGTCGGCGCGTGAACGACGCATTCGTCCGGCTGGACCGGGTCCAGCATGTCTATGGCGGCGAAGGCGGCGTTCTCGCCGTCGAGGATCTGACCATCGCGGTGAAGGAAGGCGAATTCGCCGCGGTGGTCGGCCCTTCGGGCTGCGGAAAATCCACACTGATGAAGCTCGCGACCGGGTTGCAATTCCCGCGGGCGGGCTCGGTGGTAGTGGGCGGCGAAACGGTGACGAAGCCGGTGAAGATGGCCGGCATGGCCTTCCAGAACCCGGTGATGCTGCCCTGGCGCACCACGCTCGACAACGTGCTGCTGCCGCTCGAGATCGTCGAGCCACATCGCTCGCGCCTGCGCAAGGAGAAGGCGGCCTATGTCGAGAAGTCCGAGGCGCTTCTCGCGCAGGTGGGCCTCAAGGGTTTCGGCCCGCGCTTTCCCTGGCAACTTTCCGGCGGCATGCAGCAGCGCGCCTCGCTCTGCCGGGCGCTGATCCACGAGCCGCGCCTGCTGATGCTCGACGAACCATTCGGCGCGCTCGATGCCTTCACCCGCGAGGAATTGTGGTGCGTCATCCGCGACCTGCATGCGGCGAAGAAATTCACGGTCATCCTCGTGACACATGATTTGCGCGAGGCGGTCTTCCTCGCCGATCGCGTCTTCTGCATGAGCGCGCGGCCCGGCCGCATCGTCGCCGAGCGCGAGGTGAGCCTGCCGCGCCCGCGCGACCTCGACGTGACCTTCAAGCCTGAATTCGCGGAGATCGTGCACGAATTGCGCGGGCATATCCGCGAGGCACGCAATGTGCATTGAGGGAGAGGCGTCATGGCGAGGAGAGGCACAGCCTCGACGCGGCAATCCATTTTTTCCGGATCGCCACGTCGCTTCGCTCCTCGCGATGACGGCCACCGAACACGGAGAGTGAGGCTCGATTTCCCATGACACAGAAGCAGAAAATCGCGCTCGCGCCGTGGGTCTTCACCATCGGCTTCTTCCTGCTCTGGGAGATTGGCTGCCGCGTCTTCAACGTGTCGAGCTTCGTGCTGCCCACGCCGCTCTCCATCGGCAAGGCGATGTGGGAATACCGCACGCAATTGACCTTCCATTCGTTCCACACGCTGTGGATGACCTTCGCGGGCTTCGCCATCGCCGTCGTCTTCGGCCTCGGCATGGGGCTGCTGCTCGGCTCCTCGCGCATCGTGCATGCGGGAACCTATCCGCTGCTCGTGGGCTTCAACGCCATCCCCAAGGTGGCGGTGGTGCCGATCCTGGTGATCTGGTTCGGCGTGGGCTGGATGCCGGCGGTGCTGACCGCGTTCCTGATCTCGTTCTTCCCGATCGTCGTGAATGTGGCGACCGGCCTTGCGACCATCGAACCGGAAACGGAGGACGTGCTGAAGGCACTCGGCGCCTCGAAATACGACATCATGACCAAGGTCGGGCTGCCGCGCTCGATGCCCTATTTCTTCGGCTCGCTGAAGGTTGCGATCACGCTCGCCTATGTCGGCTCGGTCATCGCCGAATACAACGCCTCGAAATACGGCATCGGCAACCTGATGGCGCGCGCCAGCGCCGATTTCAACGTGCCGCTGCTCTTTGCGTCGCTCCTCGCGCTCGCGGTGCTGGGCGTGGCGATGTATGCCGTCACGGCCTGGATCGAGAAGCGCATGACCGGCTGGGCGCAGCGTTCGGGATTCGCGGCGAATTGAGGTTGGCCATTGCGAGGAGGCCGAAGGCCGACGCGGCAATCCAGGGTTTCTGGATCGCCACGTCCTGCTACGCTTCGCTCGCAGTCCTCGCGAAGACGGCCCTGCGCTATCCGCCCGGCGTGAATTCCGGCAGATCATCGCCGATCGCGATGACCTTGCCCGGGTTCAGCCGGTTCTCGGGGTCGAGCGCACGCTTCAGCGTTTCCATCAGCTTCAGCGCCACCGGGTCCTTGTAATGCGGGAGTTCGTCGCGCTTGAAGAGCCCGACGCCATGCTCCGCCGCGATGGACCCGCCGCGCTTTGCCACCTCGTCATGCACGATGCGATTGAAGCGATGCCACTCCGCGAGGAACGCCTTCGGCTCCATGCCCACGGGCTGGCTGAGGTTGAAGTGGATATTCCCGTCGCCGATATGCCCGAAGGCGCAGACGCGCAAGGCGGGCATCGCGGCCTCGCAGGCCGCACTGGCCTCGATCAGGAAATCCGCGACGCGGCTGATCGGCACCGAGACATCGTGCTTGATCGAGGCCCCCTCGTGCTTCTGATATTCCGAGAGGCCCTCGCGCAAGTGCCAGAAGGCGGCGGCCTGCGCATCGCTCGCGGCTAAAGTGGCATCCTCGATTTCCCCGGCTTCGAGCGCGGGTTCCAGGACTTCCATCATCAGCGACTCGAGATCGGCGTTCGGCTCCGGGCTTGTGAGTTCGACCAGCGCATAAGAGGCGTGCGGCGTCGCAAGCGGGTCGCGCGCGCCCGGTGCATGGCGCGTCACGATCTCGAGGCCGAAGCGCGGGATGATCTCGAGGGTCGTAAGCCGGTCGCAGGCCCGCTGGCGAAGGCGCGCGAAGAACGCGACGATCTCCGTCGGCCCGGCGGCACCGACGAAGGCCGTGGCGCGCGCTTTCGGCAGCGGGAAGAGCTTCAGCACAGCCCTGGTGACAATGCCGAGCGTCCCTTCCGAGCCGATGAACAGGTGCTTGAGGTCATAGCCCGCATTGTCCTTGCGCAAGGCCGAGAGACCATTCCAGATCGCCCCATCGGGCAGCACGACCTCGAGGCCCAACACGAGATCACGCGTGTTGCCATAGCGCAGGACAGCCGTGCCCCCGGCATTCGCAGCGATGTTCCCGCCGATGGTGCATGACCCCTCCGAGGCGAGCGACAGCGGATAGAGGAACCCCGCCGCGCGCGCCGCCGCCTGCACATCGGCCAGCACCGCGCCGGCTTCCACGGTGATCGCGGCATTGACCGCGTCAACCGGCTGAATCGCCTTCATGCGCTTCAGCGCAATCACCACGCCGCCATGCGGCACGCCCCCGCCGACAAGGCCGGTATTCCCGCCCTGCGCCACGAAGGACACGCCCGCCGCGTTGCAGGCCTTCACAACCGCCGAGACCTCCGCCGTGCTGGCGGGCGTGACGGCAGCGATCGCGGTGCCCGTCGCCAGTCGCCGCGTTTCCGCGAGATAGGGCGCGAGATCATCCGCCGCGACATGCACATGCGCCTCGCCGACGATGGCCACGAGTTGCGGGAGAAGTTCGGCAGCAGACATGAGAGGCGATCCCGGTCTTGATTTGGGCGCGACGAGCGGCGACATCGTAGGGCGCAAGCGCCGCGAGGGAAATCGCGGATTGCCGCAGCACCCTGGCGGAAGGAACCTTCGATGATCCCCAGAACGATGCAGGAAATCCGCTTCCGGGGCGCCGGCGGGCCGGAGGTGATCGCGGTGGCGGAAGGCCCCGTGCCACAACCGGGCCCGAACCAATATCTCGTGAAGGTCGCCTATGCGGGCGTGAACCGGCCGGATTGCCTGCAGCGGGCGGGCGGCTACCCGCCGCCGCCGGGTGCGCCGGACGTCCCGGGGCTCGAGATTTCCGGCCATGTCGTGGCGGCGGGCGAAGGCGCTCAAATGCCTGTCGGCGCTGCGCTCTGCGCGCTCGTCGCCGGTGGCGGCTATGCGGAATATGCGCTGGTCGATGCGCCGCTCGCCATGCCGGTGCCGCAGGGCCTGTCGCTCGTCGAGGCCGCAGCCCTGCCGGAAAACGTGCTGACGGTCTACGACAACGTGGTGACGCGCGGGCGCCTCTCGGCCGGCGAAACCTTCCTCGTGCATGGTGGCACCAGCGGCATCGGTTCCATCGCGATCCAGATGGCGAAGGCATGGGGCGCGCGCGTTTTCGCCACGGCGCGGGGGCCGGAGAAGCTCGCCTTCTGCCGCGAACTCGGGGCGGATCTCGCAATCGATTACACCGGACCGGATTATGCGGCGGAGGTGCTGGAGGCCACGAACCAGCAGGGCGTCGACGTGATCCTCGACATGGTCGGCGGGGATTACATCGGCCGCAACCTGCGGTGCCTCGCGGTGGAAGGGCGGCTCGTGCAGATCGCCTTCCTCAAGGGCTCGAAGGCGGAGATCGATTTCCGCCACCTGATGATCCGCCGCCTCACCATGACCGGCTCGACCCTGCGCCCGCGTTCGCTGGCGCTGAAGGCTGCCATCGTCAGCGCGGTCCTGCGCGAAATCTGGCCGCTGGTGGAACGGGGGGCCATTCGCCCGCGCATCGACACCGTGCTGCCGCTGGCCGAAGCCCGCGCCGCGCATGAGCGGATGGAATCGAGCGCCCATCGCGGCAAGATCATGCTGGCGGTCGCAGGCGGATAGCCCGCCTTCAGCGCCGTTCCGGCCTGGAGGGAACCGGCCGCCCTGCGCTCAGCTTCGGATGCGGCAGGATCACCGTCACCGCGCCACGCGGCACGTTCGGCTGCTGCACGATGCGCCGCTGGGGCAATGATCCGGTGATGTCGGGCTGGCGGGCGGCACGCTCCGCCGCCTCGCGCGCCCGTTGCTCCTCCCGCGCGCGGCGCTGGGCATCCGCCTCGCGATCCAGCAACTCGCCGAGGGTGGGCGAAGCGGGGTCGATATCGATGGCCGAGGGCTGCGAGGCGGCACGCGGCTCGGCCAGGATCGCACCGGAAAACACGGCCGCCAGCAGGGCGGACTTCCGCAATTGACGCATGAACGCAACACCACAGGCCGGCGGCGCGGGGAACGCAAGGCAAACCCCACCGGCAAGGCGCAGGGTAAACGATCAGGGTTGTTATTTTGCTAAGCCGGCGGGAGAGGCCGCCGGAACGGCGCGGAGGACGGTCGCGCTTCGCCGGCAACGCCCTCGGGGCGGTCGAGCCCCAGTTGCTGCGCCGCCTGCACGAGATCGCGCAGGCGAGCCGAGCCGGTCTTGCGGCGGATGTTCAGCCGGTGCGTTTCCACCGTGCGCACGGAGAGCGCCAGCCGGCGGGCGATCTCCTTGTTCGAAAATCCGCCGCCGATGAAACGCAGCACTTCCGTCTCGCGTTCGGTCAGCTGGTAGAGATCGTCCTTCGGCGCCTGGCGCGGCAAGGCGATCAGCCCGGAGGCGAGGCAGCCCGAGACATAGACCCCGCCTTGCGAGACGGCCCGCATCGCGTGCAGGAACTCCGTCGCGGGCGCCTTGCGCGTCAGGCAGGCATGCGCGCCCGCCGCCAGCAGGGCTGGCACCTTGTCGAGTTCGTTGTCGAGGACGCTGACCAGGATGCGCAATCGCGGCTGACCGAGGCGCAGACGCGGGATGATGTCCGCGAGCCGCATCCCCGGCAGGCCGGTCTCGATCAAGAGCGCATCCGGCTGGTGCATCTCCAGGGCCTTTACGAGAGCAGTCTTGTCCCCGGTTTCCGCGATGACGAGGACATCGCCGGCGCGCTCGAAGGCCATGCGCAGGCCCTCGCGCAGCGCCGGTTGCCCGTCGGCCAGAATCACCCGAATCTTCGCGAAGGACATGGCCCTCTCCCTGCTCCGAAACCGAACGCCCCGACGCCTGATCCGTCCCGGAACGGGAGGGTTTCTCCCGATTCCGGACAGCGGCACGCGTGTTGCGATCACGGTTTCAAGCCTGATGCCAATCGGGCTTTACGCGGTTGCGCGAACGCGGGATATGCAATCGCCGATCCTGCATGAACGGAAACGGAATGCCGCGAACGCTCGTCTTCGACATTGGTCAGGTGCTGCTGCGCTATGACCCGCACCTCGCCTATCTGGACCTGCTGCCGGATCACGCGATGCGCACGCATTTCCTGACCGAGATCCTGCCGCCCGAATGGAATCTCGAGCAGGATCGCGGCCGCGACTGGCGCGAGGCCGAGGCGCTGCAGATCGCGAAACATCCCGATCATGCCGACCTGATCCGGGCCTTCCGCGCGAACTGGCGGAAGATGGTGCCCGAGGCCATCGCGCCGAATGTCGCCGTGCTGGAGGATGCGCTCGCCGCCGGCATTCCGACCTACGCGATCACCAATTTCGCCTCCGACACGCTTGCCGAGGCCGATACGATCTACCCCTTCCTCACGCGGTTTGCCGGCCGCGTGGTCTCGGCGGAGGAGCGGCTGCTGAAGCCCGATCCGGCGATCTTCCGGGTGTTTCTCGAGCGATATGGCCAGCAGGCGGAGGATTGCCTGTTCATGGATGACAGCCGCCCGAATGTGGATGCGGCGGCGGCCATGGGCTTCTCGGTGATCCACGTCGCGCCGGCAACCGACCTGCGAGCGGAAGTGCGCCGTTTCGGTTTTGCGGTCTGACCCTCACTGCCGCAGGACGAGCGTGCTGCCGTTCATCTCGAAGCTCTTGAGACGTTTCAGGAAGCTCATGCCCAGCAGGGTGATGTGCAGCGCGCCGGGCGGCATGATCGTCGCCTCGACATCGCGAACGACGATGCCCTGCAACCGCAGCTCCGGGATGCGCGCCTTCGCCGCCCGCACGATGCCATTCGCGGTCTGCATCGGCACGGTGTAATCGCCGGGCTTCGGCCGGATGCCGGCCTTCAGGGCGTCCTCGTGCGAGAAGGCGACCACCGAGGCCCCGGTATCGACCAGCGCCTTCACGAACTGGTTGTTGACGCCCAGATCGGTCGCGAAATGCCCGCGACGGTCGGCCTTGAGCGCGACGATGCGCGCGGCCGGCGCGGCGGCATTGCTGGCGGCAGGGGTGGCGACGGCGGCCGCAACGGGCTCGGCCTTTTCCGGTTCGCCCTGCCGTTTTGCGATCGTGTTGGCGAGGTTGGCACCGCCGATCGCGACGCCGGCCACCATCAGAATGATGCGAAACGACATGGAAATTCACCCTCCTGGCCCTGTGCGGCCGGCAGTCTTTCCACCCGTTCCCGAAAGATGTGTTGAAGCGACCGCTTCGATTGCCGGCGCGGTGAACAGGGGTTCAACGCAATCGCGCGTATTCTATGCAGGCTGCTCGATCTGGAAGGCGGCATGGAACAGCGCTTGGGTATAGGCGTCCTTCGGTGCCGCGAAGAGGTCGCGCGCCGGCCCCTCCTCGACGATCACGCCGTTGCGCATCACCAGCACATGGCTCGCCAAGGCGCGCACGACCTTCAGATCGTGGCTGATGAAGAGATAGGCGAGGCCGCGCTTCGCCTGCAGATCGCGCAGGAGGTCCACGATCTGCGCCTGCACGCTCATGTCGAGGGCGGAGGTGGGTTCGTCCAGCACCACGAATTCCGGATCGAGCGCCATGGCGCGCGCGATCGCGATGCGCTGGCGCTGGCCGCCGGAGAATTCATGCGGGTAGCGATCCATCGCGGCGGGGTCGAGCCCGACATCGACGAGCGCGTGGGCCACGCGCTCGCGGGCGCGCTTTTCCTTCAATCCCGGCTCCTGGATGTAGAGCCCTTCGGCCACGATATCCGCGACCGACATGCGCGGCGAGAGCGAGCCATAGGGATCCTGGAAGACGATCTGCATGGCCTTGCGCATCGGGCGCATCTCGGCGAAGCCGAGGCCCTGCACATCGCGCCCCAGCACGACGATCCGGCCCTCCGAGCGGATCATCCGGAGGATCGCGAGACCGAGCGTGGTTTTCCCCGAGCCGGATTCGCCCACGACGCCCAGGGTCTCGCCCTTGCGGATGCGCAGCGACACGCCATCCACCGCCTTCACATGGCCCGTCACCTTGCGGAAGAAGCCCGAGCGGATCGGGAAATGCACCTTCACATCGCTGATTTCCGCCACCACTGGCGCATCCGGGTGCGGCACGGGCGGCTCGCCCGAGGGTTCGGCCGCGAGCAACGCCTTCGTATAGGCATGCTGCGGCTTCGCGAAGACCTCGGCCACCGGCCCCTGCTCGACGATCTCGCCCTTCTTCATCACCGCGACCCGATGCGCGAGGCGACGCACGATGCCGAGATCATGCGTGATGAAAAGCATCGCCATGCCGGTCTCGCGCTGGAGGTCCTTCAGAAGCGCGAGGATCTGCGCCTGCACGGTGACATCGAGCGCGGTGGTCGGCTCATCAGCGATGAGAAGCGCGGGCTCGTTCGCGAGCGCCATGGCGATCATCACGCGCTGGCGCTGTCCGCCCGAAAGCTGGTGCGGATAGGCGCCGAGGCGCTTCTCCGGCTCGCGAATGCCCACCTTGTTCAGGAGATCGAGTACACGCGCCCGCGCCGCCTCGCCCGAAAGGCCGCGATGGATGGAGAGGATCTCGCCGATCTGCTGCTCGATCGTGTGCAGCGGATTGAGCGAGGTCATCGGCTCCTGGAAGATCATCGAGATCGCATTGCCGCGCACGCTGCGCAAAGCCGCATCGCCCGCGTTCAGCAGGTCGCGCGTTGGCTTGCCCGCCTCGGCAAAGAGCACGCGGCCCGAGGGGTGATGCGCGGCGGGATAGTTCAGCAGGCCCAGCACCGAAAGCGCCGTCACGGATTTCCCCGAGCCGGATTCGCCGACGATCGCCAGCGTCTCGCCCTTCTCGACCGTGAAGGAGACGCCGCGCACCGCGAGGCTCTCCTGCCCGCCCTGCCGGAAAGCCACTGCGAGATTGTCGACCGCGAGAAGGGGGCTCATGCAAACGTCTTCCGGGGGTCGAAGGCATCACGCACCGCCTCACCGATGAAAATCAGCAGCGAGAGCATGCTGGCGATGACGACGAAGCCGGCGAGGCCCAGCCAGGGGGCCTGCAGGTTCGACTTGCCCTGCTGGAGGAGTTCGCCCAGCGAGGGCGAGCCGGGCGGCAGGCCAAAGCCGAGGAAATCGAGCGAGGTCAGCGTCGTGATCGAGGAATTGAGCACGAAAGGCAGATAGGTCAGCGTCGCGACCATCGCGTTGGGCAGGATGTGGCGCATCATGATCGCGCGATCGCCAAGGCCCAGCGCGCGGGCGGCATTCACATATTCGAAGTTGCGCGCCCGCAGGAATTCGGCGCGCACCACGCCGACAAGCGTGGTCCATTTGAACAGCAGCAGGATGAAGAGCAGGATGAAGAAGCTCGGCGTGATCACCGCCGAGAGGATGATCAGCAAATAGAGCAGCGGCATCGAGGTCCAGATCTCGATGAAACGCTGGAAGATGAGATCGGTCTTGCCGCCGAAATAGCCCTGCACCGCGCCGGCCGCGATGCCGATGACGGACGCGAAAACCGCAAGGATCAACCCGAACAGCACGGATATCCGGAAGCCATAGATCAGCCGCGCCACGACATCGCGCCCGCGATCATCCGTGCCGAGCCAGTTCCATTCGATATCCCGACACGTCTTGCCGCCGGTCTTCGCGGCGGCGGCGGCGCATTGCTCGGATGTCAGCATCCAGGTCGGCGGCGCGGGCGCCGGCACCGGCAGGTCGCGGTTGATGGTGCGATGATGGAAGCGGATCGGCGGGAAGACCATGAAGCCGTTCTCGTTGATCTCCTGCGCGATCACCGGGTCGCGGTAATCCGTCACCGCGAGGAAGCCGCCGAACTTCTCCTCGGGGTAATCGACCAGAACGGGAAACAGCCATTCGCCCTTGTAATGCGCGACAATCGGCCGGTCATTCGCGAGGAATTCCGCGAAGAGGCTGAGCACGAACAGCACCATGAAGATCCAGAACGACCAGTAGCCGCGCCGGTTCGCCTGGAAATTCTTCAGTCGGCGCTGGTTCAGCGGCGAGAGCTTCACGAAGCGGCCGAGGAGCCCGCCCGTTTCCGGCACGGGCGGCGCGAGCGGGGCGCGATCATCGGCGGCGAGTTCGGACATCACCCGCTCAGACATCGCGCGCCTCGAAATCGATGCGCGGGTCGATATAGGTATAGGTGAGATCGGTCAGCAGCGTGATGACGAGGCCCATCAGCGCGAAGATGTAGAGCGTCGCGAAGACGACCGGATAATCGCGCCCGAGCGTCGCCTCATAGGAGAGCAACCCCAGGCCATCGAGCGAGAAGATCGTCTCGATCAGCAGCGACCCCGTGAAGAAGGCGTGGATGAAGGCGCCGGGGAAGCCGGCGATCACGATCAGCATCGCGTTGCGGAACACATGGCCGTAGAGCACGCGGCTCTCGCTCAGGCCCTTCATGCGGGCGGTGAGCACATATTGCTTGCGGATTTCATCCAGGAACGAATTCTTGGTCAGCAGCGTCAGCGTCGCGAATTGCGAGAGGATCATCGCGGTCAGCGGCAGGGTGATGTGCCAGAGATAATCGAGGATCTTCCCGCCGAGCGAGAGCTGGTCGAAATTCGAGCTGGTCAGGCCGCGCAGGGGGAAGATCTGCCAGAACGACCCGCCCGCAAACAACACCACCAGCAAAACCGCGAACAGAAAGCCGGGAATCGCGTAGGCCACGACGATCACGCCGCTCGTCCAGACATCGAAGGCCGAACCGTCCCGCACCGCCTTGCGAATGCCAAGCGGAATGGAGATCGCATAGGCGATCAGCGTCATCCAGAGGCCGAGCGACACCGAGACCGGCAGCTTCTCGAGGATGAGATCCACCACGCTGGCATCACGGAAGAAGCTGCGCCCGAAATCGAAGCGAGCATAATCCCACACCATCTTCAGGAAGCGCTCATGCGCCGGCTTATCGAAGCCGAACTGCTTCTCGAGTTCCTTGATGAAGGCGGGATCGAGCCCCTGCGCGCCGCGATAGCTGGAGGTGGCATCGCCCGCCCCGCCGCTCTGCGCCGCCGCGCCGATATCGCCGCCGCCCCCGCCGATGCGGCTCGAACCGCTAGCATCCTGCCCCTGAAGCTGCGCGATGATCCGCTCCACCGGCCCGCCCGGCGCGAACTGGATGATGACGAAGGAGAGCAGAAGGATGCCGAGCAAAGTCGGCACCATCAGCACTAGCCGGCGCAGAGTATAGGCCAGCATCAGCGCCCGAGCCTCTGGGCCTTGGCCGCATCGCGCCACCAGGTGGCCATGGCGATGCCGGTGGGCGAACCGCCCAGCGCCGGAATCGGGCCGGGGCGCTCGAACATGTCCCAATAGGCCATGAAATGCTCGCCCGAATACCAGGCGGGGATCCAGTAGCGCCCGGCGCGCAGCACCCGATCGAGCGCGCGCGCCGCGATCGTCAGTTCCTCGCGGGTCTTCGCGGCGATGATCTTCTCGATGAGTTCGTCCACGGCCGGATCGGCGATGCCCGCGAGATTGCGCGAGCCTTGCGTCTTCGCGGCCTGCGAACCGAACAGCGCCCTGAGGCTTTCGCCGGGCGCCAGCGACATCACGAAGCGGGCGGAGAGGATGTCGAAATCGAATTCCTGCTGGCGCTTCTGGAATTGCGAGGGATCCACCACGCGGATCGCGCCCTCGATGCCGAGCAGGCGCAAATTCTTGATGATCGATTCCGTATGCCGGCTGATGGCATTGTCGAATTCGAGGAACTCGATCTCTATCTTCGTGCCGTCGGGCAGGCGCAGCACGTTATCCGGGCCGCGCTTGGCGCCGGCCGCCGTGAGCAGTTGCGAGGCCCGGCGCAGGATGTTGCGATCCTGCCCCGAACCATCGCTCTCCGGCGGCGACCAAGGCTCGCCGAACACGTCCTCGGGCACCTTGCCGCGCAAGGGTTCGAGCAGCGCCAGTTCCGCCGGCGAGGGCTTGCCCTCGGCCTTCATGGGCGAATTCTCGAAATAGGAAGCGGTGCGCTTCCTCAATCCGAACATCAGGTTGCGGTTCACCCATTCGAAATCGAGCGCGAGCGCCATGGCCTCCCGCACGCGCGGATCGCGAAATTGCGGGCGGCGGGTGTTCATGAACCAGCCCTGCGTGCCGGAGGGACGGCCATCCGGCGCCGTCTCGCGCTTCACGCGGCCATCCTTCATCGCCGGGAAATCGTAGCGCGTCGCCCAGGTCAGCGAGGTGAATTCCTCGCGGAAAGAGAAGGTGCCGGCGGTGAAGGCCTGGAAGGCCGCCTCGCGATCGCGGAAATACTCGTAGCGGATGGTCTCGAAATTCCCCTGACCCACGGAGACGGGCAGATCCTTGCCCCAGTAATCCGCGACGCGGCGGAAGGTGATCGAGCGGCCGACATCGACCTTGTCGACCTTGTAACCGCCCGACCCGAGGGGGCTTTCGAGCGTGCCGGCATCGAAATCCCGCGTCGCGTAATAGGCCTTCGAGAAGATCGGCAGGCCCGCCGCGACCAGCGGCAATTCGCGGCTGCGATTGGGCGCGAAGCGGAATTCCACCTCGTCGGGCGCGATGGCCTCCGCGCCGAGAACCCGTTCCAGGGCAATGCGATAGCCCGCATGCGCCTTCGGGCTCTTCAGCGTCTCGAGCGTGAACACCACATCCGCCGCAGTGATGGGGCTGCCATCATGGAAGCGGGCCTGCGGCCGCAGCTTGAAGCGATAGCGCAGGCCATCCGGTGTGCGCCGCACGCTCTCGGCGACGAGGCCGTAGAGCGAATCCGATTCATCCGACGCACCGGTCATCAGGCTGTCGTAGATGAGACTCATCCCCGCCGCACCATTGCCGCGCATCGAGAAGGTGTTCAGCGTGTCGTAGGTGGTGAAATTCTGGTTGCCGGAGAGCGAGGTGATCTGGGTCGAGAATTCGCCACCCGTCGGCGCATCGGGCCGCACATAATCGAAGCGCTTGAAATCGGCCGGATATTTCAGATCGCCGAAAATCGACATGCCGTGGCTTGGCGCCTCGAAGCCTTGAGCGTCGGTGGATTGCGCCACGGTGGCCTGGGCTCTCGCACGCTCCTGCGGCAGCAGGGTGGAAACCCCGATCAGCGCCGCGCCGGTGAGAAGCCTGCGCCGCGACAGCGCGAGGCGGTTGGCCCATTCGATCGGATCTTCCCTCACGCTCGGATGCTCCCGGGTTCGCCGAATCACTTATCGTCCCTGAGGAGAAACTATGGTGCGCCTGCGCCTGAAGGCCAGAGGCAGGCGCGACCTTTGCCCGGCAAAGCCTACCGGATTTCCGGATATCTGGCTTGCGAGGGGCAAGAAAAAAGGCCGGTCGCCCGGCCTTTCCATTCCTTCGATGTGTCGATGCTCACTGCGGCAGCGGCGCCGGCGCATCCGCCTGCTGGCGCATGTAGGCCAGGAGATCGGCGCGCTCATCCGGGCGAGAAATGCCGGCATAGTTCATCGAGGTGCCAGGCAGATAACCCTTGGGATTGGCGATGAAGGCATCGAGCTGCTCGAAATCCCACTTCTCGCCCTTGCCCGCGCGTTCCTTCAAGGCATTCGAGTAGTTGAAGCCGGCGGCAGAACCCTTCACGCGGGCCACCACGCCGTAAAGCAGCGGGCCCTGACCATTCTTGCCATCTTTCGTGAACTGGTGGCAGGCCGCGCATTTGCGCGCAGCGGTGGCACCCTTCTCGGCGCTGGCGGAAGCGAGGCGCTTGGCAATGGGCTCGGCCGGCGCGGCGGCGGCGGCCGGCGCAGCGGCAGCACCGGCATCCGCCTGCGGCTCGGGCAGCTCGTAGCCTGCCTTCACCACCGGTTTCTGATGCACGAGCATGCCCGACAGGAACCCGATGCCCATCGCCAGAGTCAGCATGCCAAGCACGGCACCGGCGATCTTGTTAAACTCGTTCGAATCCATGCTCGCCCCTTGGCCTGCACGATAAAGGCCGGCATGACGCCGGCGGACCGGAAATGGGGCATTCACGTTTTCGTGCGCCCCGTCAAGCGGTCTTCGCATTCCGCCTTGTGGAGCGGGTGATTACTCGCTTTTCAGGGGCGAAGGCAACCCGTATAAGCGCGCCAAATTGTGCTACTTTTGGCCGCTTGGTATCGGCCTTGCCCGCGCGCGGAGCTGCCCGTCATGTCCGATCCGCTGATTGTCATTCCGGCGCGCATGGCCGCGACGCGCCTGCCCGGCAAGCCGATGGCGGAGATCGGCGGCCAGCCGATGATCGTCCAGGTCTGGAAGCGCGCGATCGAATCCGGCATCGGACCGGCCATCGTCGCCACCGACGCGCCGGAAATCGCCGAGGTTGTGCGGAAGGCCGGCGGCGAGGCGGTGATGACGCGCTCCGACCACCCCTCCGGCTCCGATCGCATCCACGAGGCGGTAGAGGCCTATGACCCCGATGGCCGGCATAACGTGATCGTCAATGTGCAGGGGGATCTGCCGACGATCGATCCGCGCGTCATCGCAGCCTCGCTGCTGCCGCTGGCCGACCCGGCGGTCGATATCGCGACGCTCGCCGCAATCATCCGCCGGGAGGAAGAGAAGACCGCGAGCCACGTCGTGAAGGCGGTCGGCTCGCGGCTCACCCCGAACCGCATGCGCGCACTCTATTTCACGCGGGCCACGGCGCCGTGGGGCGAAGGCGATCTTCACCACCATATCGGGCTCTACGCCTATCGCCGGAATGCGCTCCGGCGCTTCGTGAACCTGCCGCCCTCGCCGCTGGAGATGCGCGAAAAGCTCGAGCAATTGCGGGCTTTGGAGGCCGGCATGCGCATCGACATCGTCGTGGTGGATACCGTGCCCCTCGGCGTCGACACGCCCGAGGATCTGGAGCGCGCCCGCGCGCTGATCGCCGCGCGCTGATTCATGGCCGCGCGCTGAAAGGAACCGAACGATGAAAAAGGTGATCGCCTTCCAGGGCGAACGCGGCGCGAATTCGGAAATCGCCTGCGCCGAGGTCTATCCCGGCTGGGAGGCCCTGCCCTGCCCCACCTTCGAGGATGCCTTCGCGGCACTCGGTGACGGCACGGCCGATCTCGCGATGATCCCGATCGAGAATTCGATCGCGGGGCGCGTGGCGGATATTCATCACCTGCTGCCGAAATCGAATTTCCACATCATCGGCGAGCATTTCCTGCCGATCTATTTTCACCTCATGGCGGTGAAGGGCGCGAAGCTCGAGGGCATCCGGACCGCCGAGAGCCACATCATGGCCTTGGGGCAGACGCGGCGCTTTCTCAGGAAGCACGGCATCAAGCCGGTGACGGCAGCGGATACGGCAGGCTCGGCGAGGCACGTCGCGGAGGCGGGCGATCCCACCCGCGCGGCCATCGCGCCCCGGCTCGCGGCGGAGGTCTACGGCCTCGATATCCTCGCGGAGCATATCGAGGACGAGAAGCACAACACGACGCGGTTCGTGATCCTCTCGCGCGAGCCGAAAGACGCGCCGCAAGGCGAGGGCACGCTGATGACGAGCTTCGTCTTCCGCGTGCGCAACGTGCCGGCCGCGCTCTACAAGGCGATGGGCGGTTTCGCGACCAATGGCATCAACATGACGAAGCTCGAGAGCTACATGGTCGATGGCCAGTTCTCGGCCACGCAGTTCTATGCCGATGTGGAAGGCCACCCGGAGGATCGCAACCTCAAACTGGCCTTGGAAGAACTCGCCTTCTTCTCGAAGGAATTGCGCATTCTCGGGACATACAAGGCGCATCCCTATCGCAAGGAAGTGAGCCCGCCGGCGGAGTGAGCGCAAGGCTCAAACCGCGACATGTCATCCCCGACGGCCCGCAGGAACGGGCGGGAAACATCAGCATGCTTCGAAAAAGGATTCCCGCCCGAGGCTGTGCCTCGTCGGGAATGACGACCGCCTAATCCCTCCGCCCCACGAACAGGCGGATGAGGTGATTGGCGATCGCGAGATGCGGCGGCACCAGCAGCCCGGCGGGGTGGCGCTTCTCCAGCATGGAGACCACCTCATCGCGGCTGAACCAGCGGCATTCCTCCAGCTCTTCCTCATCCTTCACGATTGTGAAGCTCGTGGCCTCTGCCACCGCCCCGATCATCACCGACATCGGCAGCGGCCAGGGCTGGTTCGCGACGATGCGGACGCGGCCGATCTCGAGCCCCGCCTCCTCCTTGCATTCCCGGCGCACGGCCGCCTCGATCGTCTCGCCCGGCTCGACGAAGCCGGCTAGCGTGGAATAGCTGTTCGGCACGAAGCGCGCCTGCCGGCCGAGCACGCAGCGCTCGCCATCCACCACCAGCATGATGACGACCGGATCGGTGCGCGGAAAATGCTGCGCCCCGCAATGCGCGCAATCGCGCCGCCAGCCCCCCTGCGCGGTGGCGGTCGGTGAGCCGCAATTCGCGCAGAACCGATGCTTCCAATGCCAGAGGGTGAGCGCCTTGCCGGCCGCGATGGCCCCGAGATCCGCCGCCGAGACCGGGCGCTCGAAGGCGGCCTGCCGCACGCCCATCAGCACGAGGCTCGCCTCGGTCTTCAGGGTCTCCTCGATCGCGGGATCCACGAACTGCGCGAAGCGGGGCGAGCCGTTCTCGATGCCGAGGAACACGCGCTCGCGGTGAAAATCCGGGGCGGGCATTTCGCCGGCGTCGAACAGGGCATCGATCGCCTCGCCGCGTTTCGCCAGCACAACCTGATCGCCACAGAAGACATAGAATTTCGCGTTGGCGCTCGCCTCGAGCGCGGCCAGCTCCTCCGGACGGCTGCGCAGATGCGCGGCACGATCCAGCGTCGCATGGGCAAAACCGAGGGTTCTGGGCGGGGCGAGTTCCTGCAGCGAAGGCCAGTCGAAATCCGTCATGCGGCTAATCCCAGAGCCTTTTCGAAGCGGTCGATCAACGGGCCGACCATGTGGGGTGGATAGGGCACGCGCTCGCCCTTGCCCCAGACCGGGCCGGGCCAGGCCTCATCCGAGACGAAGCGCGCGATGACATGCACGTGAAGCTGCCGCACCATGTTGCCCAGCGCGCCAACGTTCATCTTGTCGGGGCCGGAGACATCGCGGATCACCTTCTGCGCCAGCGCGATCTCCTCCATGAGTTCGAGCCTGTCCTCGACCGGCAGATCGATGAATTCCGCCAGATCGGGGCGGCGCGGCACGAGGATCAGCCAGGGGTAGCGAGCATCATCCATCAGCAGCACGCGGCAGAGCGGCAGATCGCCGATCTCGTAGGCATCGGCTTCGAGCCGTTCATTGAGTTGGAAGCCTTGTTCGCGAGTCATCGGAGCCCCTTTCCGGTCCCCGTTCTAGCGCCTCGCCGGGCCGGCTGGCGAGCGGGAAAAACGCAGGATGCCGGCCTTCGGCGTCGCTTGTTTTCACCCGCGAGATCGCCCATATAGCGAGCGGGAGGTTGGCGATGGACGCATCCCTCGCCAACCGGGTCAGGTCCGGAAGGAAGCAGCCCTAACGAGTCCGAGCGGGTTATTGTCCAGCCTCCCACCCCTTCCCTTGCCAGGCCGAGAAGGCCAGTGTGACGAATGGCGGGACGGGTGCCTGGATGGAAGCGCGCGGCACGGAGGGAGGGATCATGGCCACATCTGATCTTCCGGCCTCCGACCTTTCCGCGGCCGAGAATGGCGGGAATTACCGCGTTCTCGCCCGCAAGTATCGCCCGCAGAGTTTCGAGGACCTGATCGGACAGGGCGCCATGGTGCGCACCCTGCGCAACGCCTTTTCCACGAACCGCATCCATCAGGCCTATATCTTCACCGGCGTGCGCGGCGTGGGCAAGACCACCACCGCGCGCATCCTCGCCCGCGCGCTGAACTACGAAACCGAGGCGGTCCACACCCCGCAGATCGACATGCCGACCCTGGGCCTGCATTGCGAGGCCATCATGGAGAGCCGGCATGTCGACGTGATCGAGATGGATGCGGCCTCGAACACCTCGATCGCCAATGTGCGCGAGATCATCGAGGCCGCGCGCTACAAGCCTGTCACGGCGCGCACCAAGGTCTACATCATCGACGAAGTGCACATGCTCTCCACCGCCGCCTTCAACGGCCTGTTGAAGACGCTGGAAGAGCCGCCGCCGCATGTGAAATTCCTGTTCGCGACCACCGAGATCCGGAAAGTTCCGGTCACGGTCCTCTCGCGCTGCCAGCGCTTCGACCTGCGCCGCATCGAGGCCGAGGAGATGATCACCTATCTCGAAGGCATCGCCGCGAAGGAGCGGGTGACCATCGAGCGCGAGGCTTTGGGCCTGATCGCGCGCGCCTCGGAAGGTTCGATGCGCGATGCGCTGTCGCTAATGGATCAGGCGATCGCTCATGGCGGAGGACAGGTGGAGGCGGACGCGGTGCGCGCTTCCCTCGGCCTGGCCGATCGCAGCCGCATCATCGATCTCTTCGAGGCGGTCATGAAGGGCGACATCGCCCGCGCGCTCACCGAATTCGAGAGCCAGTATGATTCGGGCGCCGACCCTGTCGCGATCCTCACCGATCTCGCGGAATTCGTGCATGTCGTCACGCGCCTGAAGCTCACGCCGGAGAGCCGCAAGGATGCGGCCCTCTCGCCGGGCGAGCGCGAGCGCGGCGCGGCTTTCGCGGCAGCGCTCACCATTCGCCCGCTCACCATGGCCTGGCAGATCCTGCTGAAGGGCCTGCAGGAAGTGCAATCCGCCGCGCGACCGCGCATCGCGGCCGAGATGGTGCTGATCCGGCTCGCCTATGCCGCCGATCTGCCGGGGCCGGCGGAGATCATCCGCGACCTGAGGAACGGGAATGCGGGCGCGCCGGCAGGCGGTGGCGGCGGCATGCCCGCCGGCGGCGGCGCGGTGCATGCGCCGCGGGCCAGCGCACCGACGATGGGCGAGCCCGGCGCGCCGCGCATGATCGCGGGTGGCGGCGAGATGCAGCGCCCGGTGATGCGCGCGGAGCCGCAGGCCGTTCCGGCCAATCTGCCGCAGAGTTTCGAGGCCGTCGTGGCGCTCGCGGAAGCCAAGCGCGACATCCGCCTGCAGATGGCGCTGACGCGGGATGTCCGCGTGACACGCTACGAACCGGGGCGGATCGAGCTCATTCTCGAACCACACGGCGAGGTCGATCTTCCCAATCGCCTGTTGCGCGCGCTGCTCGACTGGACCGGCCATCGCTGGGGCGTGTCGCTGGTCGATGCGCCGCCGGGCGCGCTGCCGCCGACCTTGCACGAGATCGCCGAGGAGAAGCGCGCGGAAGAACGGCGCGGCGTGCAGAACAAGCCGGCCGTGCAGGCGATCCTGAAGCATTTCCCCGGCGCGCAGATCGTGCAGATCGAGGAAGCGCGGATATCCCCCGCCGCCGAGGCCGCACCCACCGAGGCCGACGAGCCTCCGGATTTCACCGACCTCGATTTCAGCGACGACGATCTCTGATCGGCGTGCCACGCAGGAGAAAACCATGCGCGACATCATGGGCATGATGAAGGAAATGGCCGGCCTCAAGGCCAAGATGGAGGCCATGCAGACCGAACTCGACGAGACGCTCGTCGAGGGGCAATCCGGCGCGGGCCTCGTGAAGGTCACGCTCACGGCGAAGGGCGCGCTGAAGGCGGTGTCGATCGATCCCGATCTGCTGAAGCCCGAGGACCGCGAGATGGTCGAAGATCTTCTCCTCGCGGCCCATGCCGACGCGCGGGCGAAAACCGAGAGCGTGATCGCCGAGAAGATGCAGGCGCTGACCGGCGGCCTGCCCCTGCCACCCGGCTTCAAGCTGCCGTTCTGAGCAATTGTGCTGGTTTTCTAGTCATTGCGAGGAAGCGCGGAAGGCGCTGACGCGGCAATCCACAAAGACTGGATTGCTTCGTCGACCTTCGGTCTCCTCGCAACGACGCTTCATCCGTCCTTGCGAGACACCATGCCCCAAGCCCTCGCCGGCCCCGAAATCGAGCGCCTGATCCAGCTCCTGGCTCGCCTGCCGGGACTCGGGCCGCGTTCGGCCCGGCGCGCGGTGCTGCATCTGATGCGCAAGCGCGAGGATCTGCTGCTGCCGCTGGCGCAGGCGATGCAGGTCGCGGGCGAGCGCATCGTGACATGCACGGAATGCGGCAATCTCGATACCTCGGACCCCTGCGCCATCTGCCGTGACCCGCGCCGGGATCCATCGATCCTGATGGTGGTGGAGAGCGTCGGCGATCTCTGGGCGCTGGAGCGTGCGGGCGCGCTGCGTGCGGCCTATCATGTGCTCGGCGGCACGCTTTCGCCGATCGACGGCACCGGACCGGAAGATCTCGCGCTCGGCAAGCTGCTCGACCGCGCTTCGACCGGGAGCGTGCGCGAGGTCATCCTCGCGCTCAACGCAACCGTTGAAGGGCAGACCACCGCGCATTACATCTCGGATATGCTCGCGCCCGCCGGGGTGAAGGTCACGCGGCTCGCCCATGGCGTGCCGGTGGGGGGCGAGCTCGATTATCTCGACGAGGGGACGCTCTCCGCTGCCCTGCTGAGCCGGACGACGCTTTAGCACTTCTTCGCGAATTGGCTGAAACCGGCATTCATCCTATTGTGCTCCTATTCTTGACGTTCCGGTTGCCGCAGTTTTTCAGACAGGCCCATGCCCCAAGACGATTTTCCCTCTTCCGGCGCCCTCGTGGCGCGATTTCAGGCGGTCGAGACCTGGATTTTCGACCTCGACAACACGCTCTACCCGCCGCATTCCGATCTCTGGCCCAAGGTGGACCAGAAGATCACGCATTACATCGGCAATCTCCTGGGCGTGGACGGGCTGACCGCACGGGCCATCCAGAAATACTATTATCAGGTGCATGGCACGACGCTGAACGGCCTGATGAAGGAGCATGCGATCGACCCGCATGCCTTCCTCGATTTCGTGCATGACATCGATCGCTCGTCGCTGCCGCCCGATGCGCGGCTCGGCGATGCCATCGCGGCGCTGCCGGGGCGGAAGTTCATCTTCACCAACGGCTCGGTGCGCCATGCCGAGGAGACCATCCGCCAGCTCGGCATCGACGGGCTCTTCGACGGCATCTTCGACATCGTGGCGAGCGATTTCCACCCGAAGCCGGCGCGGCGCACCTATGAGCGCTTTCTCGCGACCTTTGGCATCACGCCGGTCTCGGCGGCGATGTTCGAGGATATCCCCCGCAATCTCGAGGTGCCGGCCGAACTCGGGATGCGCACGGTTCTGGTGATCCCCGGCGCGGCGGGTGACCACAAAGAGGAATGGGAGCGTTACGTCGAACACGGCCCCGGTGCATTCGGCATCCGCTTCGACCATGTGACTGCCGATCTTCCGCAGTTTCTTGATCGGCTGCGATGGGCGCTGGCCGTGCCGGCAGCTTGACTCGGCAAGGGCTCAGCGACCAGAACGGGCATCCGTTCCAACCGCTTGCAGGGTCCTCCGCATGTCTCTCGCCTCCATCATTGATGCCACCTGGGAAAAGCGCGCCGAGATCAACGCCTCGACCAGGGGCGAGGTGCGTGATGCCGTGGAGGAGGCGCTCGCGGCGCTCGATTCCGGCACGATGCGCGTGGCCGAGCGCCGCCCGGACGTGGAGGGTCCCGAGGCCTGGGTGGTGAACCAGTGGCTGAAGAAGGCCGTTCTGCTCTCCTTCCGCCTCAACGACATGGCGCTGATCGGCGGCGCGCCGGGTGGCGCGAGCTGGTGGGACAAGGTCGATTCGAAATTCCTCGGCATGGATGCGGGCGGCTTCGCCAAGGCCGGCTTCCGGGCCGTGCCGGGCTGCGTGGTGCGCCGCTCGGCCTATATCGGGAAGTCCGTGGTGCTGATGCCCTCCTTCGTGAATGTCGGCGCCTATGTGGACGACAACACGATGGTCGATACCTGGGCGACCGTCGGCTCCTGCGCGCAGATCGGCAAGAACGTGCATCTCTCCGGCGGCGTCGGCATCGGCGGCGTGCTGGAACCCCTGCAGGCGAACCCCACGATCATCGAGGATGATTGCTTCATCGGCGCGCGTTCGGAAGTGGTGGAAGGCGTGATCGTGGGCCGTGGTTCGGTGATCTCGATGGGCGTCTTTCTCTCGGCCTCGACCAAGATCATCGACCGCAACACCGGCAAGGTGCATGTGGGCTATGTGCCGCCCTATTCGGTGGTCGTCTCGGGCTCGATTCCGGGCAAGGCGCTGCCCGGCGAAAACTGGGGCCCCTCGACCTATTGCGCGGTCATCATGAAGACGGTCGACGAGAAGACCCGCTCCAAGACCGGCATCAACGAATTGCTCCGCGACTGACCTGAAAAAAACGCGCGATCCGCCGTGGTTTTCGTCACGGCATCGCCACATACTGCTCCCATCTGGGAAGAATGGGCCCCGCGAGGGCCCCATCCTGTCCCATGAGGTCGCCCGCATGTTCGATGCCCGCAAACTTCTCGATGCTCTCGTCTCCGCCGGAAGCCAGGCCGGAAGCCCGGGCGGCGGCAAACCGCAGCTCGGCGGCATGCTCGGACAGGTCGCCAGCATGGCGGGCCAGGTGCTGAACCAGGCCGGAAGCGGTGTCCGCCAGGGCGCGACCGAGATCAACCAATCGACCGGCGCCACGCAGAAGGCGAGCGATTTCCTCCGCCGCACGACCGGCCAGAACCCGGCGGATCTGGTGGCGCGCGCGCGGGACCTCGCGGCGAAGAACCCGGTCGCGACCGGCGTCGCCATCGGCGGTCTGGCCGCCGTTCTGCTCGGCACCGGCGCGGGCCGCAAGATCGCCGGCTCGGCCGCGCAGCTAGGCGGCATGGCGCTGGTGGGCGGGCTCGCCTACAAGGCGTTCCAGAATTACCAGGCGGGCCGACCGCTGATCGATTCGCAGAATGCCGCGCAGGATTTCCAGCAGCCGGCCGCTCTCCCGCCGCCCTCGGCTTCGGCTTCGGATGAGCAGGCCCTGCGCCTCGTGCGCGCGATGATCGCAGCGGCTTCGTCGGACGGCATTGTGGATAATCTCGAGCGCCATACGATCATCGGCAACCTGAAGGCGGCGGGTCTCGAGGATGAGGCCGCGCAGTTCCTCGACCGCGAATTCGCGAACCCCGCCGATCCGGCGACGCTGGCGCAGGGCATCACCGATCCGGAACAGGCCGCGCAGGTCTATGCCGCCGCGCGCCTCGCGATCGACCCGGATACGGCCGACGAGCGGGCTTTCCTCGCGGCCCTGGCGAGCCAGTTGCGGCTAGAGCCGAGCCTCGTCGCGCATATCGATGCCGCAGCCTCGAACGTGAAGGCCTGATCGCCGCTTGCCCGAGGAACAGCCATCCGGATTGCCCAAGCTGAAGCGAAAGCCCCTGGACTGGGGCTTTCTGGTGGTCGCGACCCTCTCCTTCGGCTCGATGCTCTGGGTCACCCTGCGCGACGGTTTTTCGGTCTCGCAGCATATCCTCGCCGAGGATGTCTGGCTGTTCCTGACGATCCTGCCCAAGGTGGCGCTGGGATGCCTGATCGGCAGCCTGATCCGCCTGATGATCGCGCGCGAAACGATCGAGAAATATGTGGGCGAGGGATCGGGGCTGAAGGGCCTCGCCATCGCGGCGCTGATCGGCACGCTGTTCCCGGCCGGGCCATTTACGATCTTTCCGCTGGCGGCGGTGCTGATGGTGAGCGGCGCGGATCGTGGCGCGGCCATCGCCTTCGTCTCGGCCTGGCTGCTGCTCGGCATCAATCGCGCCATCATCTGGGAAATGCCGTTCTTCGGCACGGATTTCGTGCTGTTCCGCTTCCTCGTCTCGCTGCCCATGCCGGTGCTGCTGGGGCTTCTGGCGCGCGCCTCGATCTTCGACGATTTCGTGAATCGGCCGCCGCCCGGCGAGGGCAAGGCATGATCGTCCTGGCCTTCACGCTGGCGCTGGTGCTGATTGCGGCCGCCCTCGCCTTCGCGGCGTGGCGGCGTTCGCCGGCGCTGCTGACGGATGGCTTCAGCGATGCGAAGACGCAGTTCATCCACCTGCTGCCGAGGCTCGCGATCGGCGTGCTGGGTTCGGGCTTCCTCGCGCATCTCCTGCCGAAGGAGACGATCCTCGCATGGTTCGGGCCGAATTCGGGTCTGCTCGGCACCGCGCTCGCGAGTGTCGCCGGCGCGCTGACGCCCGGTGGGCCGGTGGTGGGTTACGCCATCGGCGCCGCTTCGCTCAAGGCCGGCGCCGATCTCGCGCAGGTCATGGCCTATGTCACCGCGTGGTCGCTCTTCACCGTCAACCGGATGATCTCGTGGGAGATCCCGTCGATGCCGGCGCGGGTGGTGCTGTTGCGGGTCGCGGTGTCCCTGCCCTTCCCGTTCCTCGCGGCCTGGGTGACGGCTTTGGTGCGCTAGAAGCGCTCACGCCAGCCAACGCTTGCGGCGCTTGTAGCTCTTCACCTCGCGGAAGGATTTCTTGTCGCCGCCGGCGACGCCGAGGTAGAATTCCTTCACGTCCTCGTTCTCGCGCAGGGCTTTCGCATCGCCATCCATGACGATGCGACCCGTTTCCATGATGTAGCCATAGGTGGCGTATTTCAGCGCCATGTTGGTGTTCTGCTCCGCGAGCAGGAAGGAGACGCCCTCCTTGGCGTTCAGATCCTTCACGATCTCGAAGATCTCCTCCACGATCTGCGGCGCGAGCCCCATGGACGGCTCGTCGAGCAGGATCATCTTGGGACGGCTCATCAGCGCGCGACCGATGGCACACATCTGCTGCTCGCCGCCGGACGTGTAGCCGGACATCGACTTCATGCGCTGCTTCAGGCGCGGGAAATAATTATAAACCATCTCCATGTCGCGCTTCACGGCCGCACGGCCATCCTGCCGCGTGAAGGCGCCGGTGAGGAGGTTCTCCTCGATGGTGAGATGGCCGAAGCAATGCCGGCCTTCCATGACCTGGATGCAACCCCGCCGCACGAGATCGGCCGGGCTCATGCGGTCGACCCGCTCGCTCTCGAACATGATCGAGCCCTTGGTCACATCGCCACGCTCCGCCTTGAGCAGATTGGAAATCGCCTTCAGCGTCGTTGTCTTGCCCGCGCCATTGGCCCCGAGCAGAGCCACGATGCCGCCGCGCGGCACGGTGAGCGACACGCCCTTCAGCACCAGCACGACGTGATCGTAGATCACCTCGATGTTGTTGACCGAGAGGATCGGTTCGGCGGTTTCGGCGGCAACGGACATGGCGTGCTCCTTCAGGGGCAAGGGGTCGTCAGCCATCGGCAGCCGCGCCGACCACGCCCGGAACAAGCCGGACGATGGCCTTGCGGCTGCCGAGAGCCCTTGGCGTTACGCCGCCTTCTCGCAAGCCTCGCTGCGCTTCGGCCAGCCGGTGTTCTTCGACACGAAATCCTTCGCTTCAGCCTCGATGAGCGGGCGGACGATCGACTTGATCGGGTCCATCCAGTCCGAGGCCTTCACGTATTTCGTGCCGTCCCACTGCGAGACGAACACCTTGTTGTGGCCGTTGTGATCGTTGCAGGAGAGCTTCACCGGGTTGGCGAAGCCTTCCATGCCCATCTCCTTCAGGCGCGCTTCGGTGATGTTGAGCGCCTCGAGACCGCGCCGGACATCCTCGCCGGTCACGGCTTTCTTGCCGGTGATCTTCTGCGCGGTGCGGATCGCCTCGGCGATCAGCATCGAGTTGTAGACGCCGCGATTGTAGAGGTTCTCGCCCACCTGCTCGCGCTTGGCCTGGCTCAGGTTCTTGTCGAAGACGTGCTTCAGGATGTCCTGCATCACGGGGAAGCTGGCGCCGGTGTTGTGGAAGTTCAGGGTCTTGTAGCCCTTGGCGCCGGCTTCGCCCGCCCGGGCGTCGTCGTCACCGCCAGCCCACCAGACGCCGACGAGGCGATCCATCGGGAAGCCGTTCTTCACCGCTTCCTTCACGGCCGTGGGGTTCATCGCGCCCCAGCCCTGGTTGTAGATCCAGTCCACGCGGTCGCGGCGGATCGCGAGCCAGGTCGAGCCCTGGTTCTGCATCTGCGCGGCCGGCACCGGATAGAGCTTCAGGTTGAAGCCGTATTCCTTGGCGAGCGCCTCGAGCACCGGGATCGGCTCCTTGCCGAACGGCGCGTCGAGGTGGATGAGGCCCACCGTCTTGCCCTTCAGCTTGTCGAGGCCTCCCTCGACCTGCGCCATGTGCTTCACGAAGACCGAGGCGCCATCCCAGTAGGTGGCCGGCGGATTGAAGATCCACGGGAAGTTCTCGCCATCGGCCGAGGCCGAGAGACCATAGGCCATGGAGAGCACGGGGATCTTGTCCACGGCGGCCTTGGGTATGATCTGCAGCGTGATGCCCGTGGAATACGGGTTCACGATGACCGGATTCTTGGCCTTCACGCTCTCATAGCATTCGACGCCCTTCTTGGTGTCGTAGCCGGTTTCGCATTCCTCGATGAGGATCTTCGCGCCGCCGATGCCGCCGTCGCGCTGGTTCAGCATTTCGAGATAATCGCGCATGCCGTTGGCGATATGCACGCCCGAGCCGGAAAACGGACCGGTCCGGTAGGTGAGCAGGGGGACATAGACACTGTCCTGCGCGAAGGCGGGCATAGGCGCCGCCCCCGCGATGGCTGCGGCCAGAGCCGCGAGACCAAGGGTCTTCTTCATGGTGGTTTCTCCTTCATTGGAGCCTCTTCCCGGGCTCCTCAGGTCTTCATTTTGCCGCCGCTCGCGCGTTGGCAAGACCCGCCCCCTCAATAGGGGAAGGGCCAGGTTCGGAGTTTCTGTTTCCCGATCTGCCAGAGCCGCGCGAGGCCATGCGGCTCGAGGATCAGGAACAGGATGATGAGCCCGCCCACGAGCAGGTAGGTGATATGCTCGGCCGTGGCGCCGGCCAGCGGGATGCCGATCGCCGGCAGGCCGAATTTCAGCATCACCGGGATGATGTGCAGCAAGGCCGCGCCGAAGAAGCAGCCGATCAGCGAACCGAGCCCGCCGATGATCACCATGAACAGGATGATGAAGCTCTGGTTGATGTTGAAGGCGTCGCTCGCCTCGCCGCCGCCGTACCAGAGGAACATCATCGTCGCGCCCGCGACGCCGCAATAGAAGGACGACATCGCAAAGGCGAGAAGCTTCGTGCGCAGCAGGCGGATGCCCATCAGCTCGGCCGCAATATCCATGTCGCGCACCGCCATGAAGCTGCGCCCGATGCGGCCATGCAGCACGTTCGAGGCGATCCAGGTCATCAGCACGACAATGAACAGGATGACGTAGTAGCGCGTCATCGGCGTCGCGTTCGGTCCGGTCACCGGAATGCCGGCGATCCAGCGCGTGGGGACTTCGATCGCGCCCGAGGCGTTGTAGTTGAAGAGCCAGGGAATGCGCACGAAGCACCATTCCAGGAAGAACTGCGCGGCGAGCGTCGCCACCGCGAGGTAGAAACCCTTGATGCGCAAGGATGGCAGGCCGAACAGCGCGCCGATCGCCGCGGAGAAGACGCCGGAGGCGAGAATCCAGATGACGATCGGCACGTCGGGGAAATAGGTCGTGAGCTTGTAGCAGGCATAGGCCCCGACCCCCATGAAGGCGCCCGTGCCGAGCGAGATCAGCCCGGTATAGCCCGTGACGATGTTCAGCCCCATCGCGGCCAGCGCGAAAACGAGGAAGGGGATCATCACGGTCGAGAGGAAGAAGTTCGAGCCGGTGAGCGGAATCACCACCGCCGCGATGAACAGGATGACGGCAATGCCCGTCCGGTCTTCCCGCAAGGGGAAGACCTGCATGTCTGCCGAGTAGGTCTTCTTGAACTGGCCTGATTCCCGGTAAAGCATGGATCAGATCACCCTGTCGCCGTCGCGGACATCCGGCCGCAATCCATCATTGTTGCACATGCTCAGATTCTCTCGATGATCTTGTCGCCGAACAGCCCCTGCGGCCGCACCATCAGGAAGATCAGCGCGATCACGAAGGCCACCCAGTTCTCGATGCCGCCGCCCACCAGCGGGCCCCAGTAGAATTCCGCGAGCTTCTCGCCGATGCCGATGATGAGGCCGCCGACAATCGCGCCGGGGATGGAGGTGAAGCCGCCGAGGATCAGCACCGGCAAGGCCTTCAGCGCGATCACCTGCAGCGCGAAGCTCACATCGGAGCGCGCGCCCCACATGATGCCGGTGATGAGCGCCACGATGCCGGCCGCGAACCACACGATGACCCAGATCTGGTTCAGCGAGATGCCGACCGAGAGCGCCGCCTTGTGGCTGTCCGCCACCGCGCGCAGGGCGCGGCCGATGCGGGTATACTGGAAGAACAAGGCCAAAGCCGCGATCATCAACGAGGCAATGACCGCCGCCGCGACGTCGATCTTCTGGATCAGCACCTTCCCGCCGAGCACGTCAAACCGCATCGTGCCCTGCGGCAGGCCCAGCTCCTCGGCGATCATCTGCTTGGGCTCGCCGCCGAAGATGAACTCGCCTAGGCCGATGATGATGAAGGTGAGGCCGAAGGTCGCCATGAACAGGATGATGTCCGGCTGGTTCACCAGCGGGCGCAAAACCACGCGCTCCACGGCGATCGCGAGGATCGCCATGACGCCGAGCGTGAGGAGGAGCGCCGCCCAGGCGGGCACGCCCTTCTCGTGCAGGCCCACGAGGGTGAGGGCCGCGAACACCACCATCATGCCCTGCGCGAAGTTGAACACGCCGGAGGCCTTGAAGATCAGCACGAAGCCGAGCGCGATCAGCGCATAGAGCACGCCCGCCACGAGGCCTTCCCAGATCGTCTGCACGAAGAGATCCGGCGCGCCGGCCATCTGCACGAAGGGATCGATCAGAACGTTGTAGAGCATCCTGCCCGCCCTCCCTTCAATGGATGTTCAGCAAAAGTGGATGCCGGTCTTGCGTCATGAACATGCATCCCACCTTTTCAATGCGCCACGCCGAGATAGGCATCGATGACCGCCTGGTTGGCCTTCACCTCGTCGGGCGTGCCATCGGCGATCTTGCGGCCATATTCGAGCACCACCACGCGGTCGGAGAGGTCCATCACCACGCCCATATCGTGCTCGATCAGCGCGATCGTGGTGCCGTATTGCTCCTTCACGTCGAGGATGAAGCGGCACATGTCCTCCTTCTCCTCGAGGTTCATGCCGGCCATCGGCTCATCCAGCAGCAGCAGTTCCGGCTCCATCGCGAGCGCGCGGCCGAGTTCCACGCGCTTCTGCAGGCCGTAGGGCAGCTTGCCGACCGGCACCTTGCGGATATGCTCGATCTCGAGGAAATCGATGATCTCCTCGACATGCCGGCGATGCGCGATCTCCTCGGTCATGGCCGGGCCATGGCGGAAGACCTGCCAGAAGAAGTTCGACTTCATCTTCAGCGTGCGCCCGACCATGATGTTGTCGAGCGTCGACATGCCCTTGAAGAGCGCGACGTTCTGGAAGGTGCGGGCAATGCCCTGCGAGGCAGCCACATAGGGCTTCATCTTGGCGCGCGTCGCGCCCTTGTAGGTGATGGTGCCATCCTGCGGGTGGTAGAACCCGTTGATGACATTGAGCATCGAGGTCTTGCCGGCGCCGTTCGGGCCGATGATGGCGCGGATCTCGCCCTTCTGGATATCGAAGGAGACATCGGTGATCGCCTTCACGCCGCCGAAGCGCAGCGAGACATTCTCGACCTTGAGCATGATCTCGCCGGGGGAAAGGGTGGAAGTCTCAGCCATGCCGTCCCCGCTCACTCGGCTGCCTGCGGCAGTGCCACGGGTGGCACGACCTTGGCGTCCATCACCTTCACGCGGGCGGCGATCACGCCCTTGCGGCCATCCTCGAAGGTGACTTCCGTGGAAATGTTCGCCTCCTTCGAGCCATCGTAGAGCGCCGTGACGAGCGCGCCGTAGCGATCCGCGATGAAGCCGCGGCGCACCTTCTGGGTGCGGGTCAGTTCGCCGTCATCCGCATCGAGTTCCTTGTGCAAGATGAGGAAGCGATGGATCTGGGCGTTCGCCATCAGCGGCTCCTCGGCGAGTTGCCGGTTCACCTCCGCCACATGGCCCGCGAGAATGTCATAGACCTGCGGATGTCCCGCCAGTTCCTGGTAGGAACCGTAGGAGACGTTGTTGCGCTCGGCCCAGTTGCCCACGGCGGTGATGTCGATGTTGAGGAAGCAGGTGACGAAATCCTCGCCCTGCCCGAAAGCCACGGCCTCGCGGATATTGGGGAAGAACTTCAGCTTGTTCTCGATGTATTTCGGCGAGAACAAGGCGCCCGAGCGCAGGCGGCCGACATCCTTGGCGCGGTCGATGATGCGAAGCTGCCCGTCCTTTTCGAAGAAGCCGGCATCGCCCGTCTTCACGAAGCCGTCGGGGGTCATCGTCTCGGCCGTCTTGTCCGGGTCCTTGAAATAGCCCACGAACTGGCCCGGCGACTTGTAGAGCACCTCGCCATCGTCGGCGATGCGGATCTCGACATTCGGGGTTGCGGGGCCGACGCAATCGGCCCGCACGCCGTCATCCTTCTGGCAGGTGACGAACAGGAACGCTTCCGTCTGCCCGTAGAGCTGCTTCAGGTTCAGCCCGATCGACCGGAAGAACGAGAAGAGTTCCGGGCCGATCGCCTCGCCGGCGGTGTATCCCACGCGCACGGTGGTGAGGCCCATCACGTTCTTCAGCGGGCCATAGACGAGCAGATGGCCGATGGCATAGTTCAGCCGCGCCAGAGCCGGCACGGGCTTGCCGTCGAGGATCTTCTCGCCCCACTTCTTCGCCACACCCATGTAATAGTGGAACAATTTCCGCTTCAGCCAGCTCGCATCCTCCATGCGGATCATGATGCGCGTCAGCATGCCCTCGAACACGCGCGGCGGCGCGAAGGCATAGGTGTTGCCCACCTCGCGACGGTCTTCCACCGCCGTCTCGGGGCTTTCCGGGCAGTTGATGCAGAAGCCGGCGATCAGCGCCTGCGCGTAGTTGAGATAGTGGTCGCCCACCCAGGCGAGCGGCAGATAGGCCAGCACATTGTCGCGATCGGTGATGCCATCGAAAGCGACCGTATCGCGCGCCGCGGCGATGCAGCGGCCGGCCGAGAGCATCACGCCCTTCGAGCGGCCCGTGGTGCCGGAGGTGTAGAGGATGACCGAGATATCATCGCCATTGCCGCGCGCGATCTCGGCATCGAGCCGGCGATTGGCCTCGGGATCGGCGAGGATCAGCGCCTCGCCTTGCGCGATCACCTCGCCGATCGCCTGCAGGCGGGCATGATCGTAGGCGCGCAGGCCGCGCGGCTCGTCATAGAAGACGAAGGCGAGGTTCTGCAGGCGATCCGAGACCGAGAGGATCTTGTCGACCTGCTCCTGGTCCTGCACGCAGGCGAACTTCACCTCGGCATGTTCCAGCACATAGGCCATTTCTTCGGCGACGGAATCCGCATAGACCGGCACGGGGATCGCCCCGACCGATTGTGCCGCCATCATCGACCAGTAGAGTTTCGGCCGGTTGTTGCCGATGATCGCGACCTTGTCGCCGCGCTGAAGGCCATGCGCCATCAATCCCAGCGCATAGGCGCGCACGTTCCGGGCGACATCCGCCCAGGACCATTCCGTCCAGATCCCGAGATCCTTGTGGCGCATGCCCGGCCGTTCGGGCCTGCTTCGTGCCTGATGCGCCAGCCACTTCGGAAACGTATCCAAGACCGCCGAGGCGTCCCGATCCACGCGTGTCACTCCCCAACTGCGCGGGCCTTTCTTGTGAGGCCCTGATTTTCGACCGTCAGGTTTGCAGCAATGTGGCATGGACGCAAGCGCGGGCTTGACAGACGGCGCCTCGCAATGCTGTTACTTTTTCGAAACTCCGTCTTTTCGCGGCTTTTTGACGCGTGAGTCCTAGGGCTTGTGCCAAATTTGGCGTATTTTCCGGTCCCGGATCGAGATTTCCACCGTGCCGGGCCGACGGAACGCCAGCCCCGATTCAGCTGTTTCCACGCATCAGGAAGGCGTTGAGATCGCCCCAGGCGCGGATCGAGACGCCACCGCGCTCGATGCGCAGGACCTGCGCTTCCTCCAGTGCTTTCAGGGCCTTGTTCGCCGCCTGCCGCGAGAGGCCGGAGAGTAGGTCGATTTCCTCCTGCGTGATGGCGAGGTGCAGCCCGACCGTGGGGTGAAGCTCCGGGTTGAACAGGAAGGCGAGCGCGCGGGCGATGCGGGCCGGCGCATCGAGCAGACGATCGGTTTCCACAAGCCCGATGAACTGGCCGAGGCGTTCGTTGAGTTGCCGCACGAGAAACCGGTTGAACGCCACCGAATTCTCGAAGAGCCAGAAGAAGGTCGGCGCATCCATCAAAGCGAGTCGCGTCTCGCGCAACGCCACGAGATCATAGCGGCGCGGCTCACTCTTGAGCACGGTGCCCTCGCCAAACCAGGCCCCGGCCGGGAGGCCGGCGAAGCTGATCAGCTTGCCCGAATCGGAACTCGTGGAGAGCTTCACGAGGCCATCGACCACGCCGGTCCAGACATCGAACCGGTCACCCAGATGGCAGATGTAGCTGCCCGAGGCATAGTTCTTCTCGACGATGCCGCGCCGCGCACGTTCGCGCTCGGCTTCCGGCAGATCATGCGACCAGCGGGCGATGGCGGCGAGGCGTTCGGCGGAAATCAAGGGGCGGCACCGGGCGTGAGATCTCTCACGCCCTTATCCACCCGCTTCGCCAGCGAAACAAGCCGGCGTTACTCCGCGGCCTGCCGCATCACCGGCCGTTCGGCACGGAACTCGGCGAGCAGGCTCGCTTCCGCCGCATCGGTTTCGGCCGCGTTCTTCGCCCTGACATGCCCGAAGCCGCGGATGCGCTGCGGCAGGCCGGCGATCTCGGTCGCCAGCGCATGCTTCCCGGGCGTGAGGCCCCGCGCCAGTTCCTCGAGGCGGGCGAGATAGGTCTCGATCCGCGCGCGCTCATCCTTGCGCTCGGCGGAATGGCCGAAGATGTCGAAAGCGGTGCCGCGCAAGCCCTTCAACTTCGCGAGCAGGCCGAAGACGTTCAGCATCCACGGGCCGAAACTCGTCTTCATCGGCATGCCGGTCGAGGGATGCTTGCGGCCGAGCAGCGGCGGCGCGAGATGGAAGGTGAGCTTCATGTCCTCGCCGTCGAAGGTTTCGCGCAATTGCTGGCGGAACGACGGCGCGGTGTAGAGCCGCGCGACCTCGTATTCGTCCTTGTAGGCCATCAGCTTGAACAGCGCGCGCGCGGCCGCGTCGGTCAGCGCCGTCTGCCCCGGCATCACCTCGGCCTCGCGCTTGCGCAGGGCCGCGATCGCATCGGCATAGCGTTTGGCGTAGGCCGCGTTCTGGTAATCCGTGAGGAAGGCCACGCGGCGCGCGATCGCCTCGTCGAGCGTGGTCGAGATGGTCTGTGCCGGCGTGGGCTTCGACAATTCGAGGATCTGCCCCATCAAAGCGGGCTCATGCGCCACCGCGCGGCCCCAGCGGAAGGCCTCGAGATTCATCTTCACGGCTTCGCCATTGAGGTCGATCGCGCGCTCGATCGAAGCCGAAGTCAGCGGCACGCCGCCCTTCTGGTAGGCATAGCCGAGGAGGAACATGTTCGCGGCAATGGATTGCCCGAACAGCGTCACCGCGATCTTCGAGGCGTCGATGAAGAAGGCGCGATCCTTGCCGGCGGCGCTCGCGATGCCGCGCTTCAGGCGCTCGCCGGGCAGCGAGTAATCCGGGTTGCGGGTGAAATCTCCGGGCAGGATCTCGGCGGTGTTGACGACGAAGGTGGTGGCGCCGGGCTTCGTCGCCGCGAGCACCTTCTTCGAGCCGGAGACGACGAGATCGCAGCCGAGAATCATGTCCGCCATGCCGGCGGAGACGCGGATCGCGTGGATATCCTCGGGCGTCTTGGCTAGGCGGACATGCGAATAGACCGCGCCGCCCTTCTGCGCGAGGCCGGCCATGTCGATCATGCCGCAGCCGCGATGCTCGAGATGCGCCGCCATGCCGAGGATCGCGCCGATGGTCACGACACCCGTGCCGCCCACACCCGTGACGATGCCCGACCAGGGCCCCGCTTCGAGCGAGGGCAGGACCGGATCCGGCAGCGCCGGCATCTGGAAGCCGGAGGCCTGGCCCGCCAGCTTCTTCGGCCGCGCGCCGGAGACCGTCACGAAGCTCGGGCAGAAGCCGTCGAGACAGGAGAAATCCTTGTTGCAATTCGACTGGTCGATCTTCCGCTTGCGTCCGAACTCGGTCTCCAGCGGCTGCACCGAGACGCAGTTCGAGGCCTTGCCGCAATCGCCGCAGCCCTCGCAGACGAGTTCGTTGATGAGCACACGCTTGTCCGGGTCGGGCATCAGGCCGCGCTTGCGGCGCCGACGCTTTTCGGCCGCGCAGGTCTGGTCGTAGATCATCACGGTGACGCCGGGAATCGCCGCGAGTTCGCGCTGCACCGCCATCAGTTCCGTGCGGTGATGGAACGTCGTCCCGGCGGGCCAGGAATAGCGGTGATCGTATTTCTCCGGCTCGTCCGAGACGACCGCGATGCGCTCGACGCCTTCCGCGCGCACCTGCCGGGCGATGCCATCCGGCGAGAGGTTGCCCTCGTGCGGCTGGCCGCCGGTCATGGCGACGGCATCGTTGAAGAGGATCTTGTAGGTGATGTTCGTCTTCGTCGCGATCGACCAGCGCAGGGCCAGCGCGCCCGAATGGTTGTAGGTGCCGTCGCCCAGGTTCTGGAAGACGTGATTGCGGGTCGAGAAGGTCGATTCGCCGATCCAGTTCGCGCCCTCGCCGCCCATCTGGGTCACGCCCTCGGTGTTCCGGTCCATCCAGCTCACCATGTAATGGCAGCCGATGCCGGCATAGGCGCGGCCCTCCTCCGGCACCTTGGTGGAGGTGTTGTGCGGGCAACCCGAGCAGAAATAGGGGGTACGCACGGCAATGTCGTTCGTGACCTGCAGCGTCCTCTGCGCCTGGCGCAGGCGCTCGATGCGCGCCGCGAGATCCGGGTTCGGATGGTAGCGCAGCACGCGCTCGCCGAGCGCGATGGCGATGTCGTTGGGGTCGAGCGCGCCCTTCACCGGGAAGAGCCATTCGCCCTTCTCGTCGCGCTTGCCGACAACAACGGGCTGGTTCGCCGTGCCGTAGAGTTCCTCGCGGACCTGCACCTCGATCAGGCTGCGCTTCTCCTCGACCACCATGATGAGATCGAGCCCGCGCGCGAAATCCTGCAATTCGCGCTGGCTGATCGGCCAGGGCGAGCCGAGCTTGTAGAGCCGGATACCGAGCTGGTTGGCCTTGAGTTCGTCGATGCCGAGATCCTCGAAGGCCTGGCGCGTGTCGAGATAGCTCTTGCCGGTGGTGATGATGCCGATCTTCGGGCTGGCGCCGCCGGTGGTGACGTAATGATTGAGGCTGTTCGCGGCGAGGAAGGCCACGGCCGCCGCGCGCTTGAATTCGTGGAGGCGCGCTTCCTGCTCGAGAAAGCCGTCCTGCGGGCGGATGTTGAGACCACCGGGCGGAAAGGCGAAATCCTCCGGCAGGATGATCTTCACGCGGTCGATGGAACCATCGACGGAAGCGGTCGATTCGATGTTGTCCTTCACGCATTTCAGCGCCGTCCAGGCGCCGGTGAAGCGGCTCATCGCATAGCCGTAGAGGCCGTAATCGAGAATTTCCTGCACGCCCGCGGGGTTCAGGATCGGCACCATCAGATCGAGGAAGTGGAACTCGGACTGGTGCGCCGTGGTGGAGCTCTCGGCCGTGTGGTCGTCGCCCATCAGCGCGAGCACGCCGCCATGCTTCGAGGTGCCGGCAAGGTTCGCGTGGCGGAAGACGTCACCGCAGCGATCGACGCCCGGACCCTTGCCGTACCAGAGCGAGAAGACGCCGTCATACTTGCCTTCGCCGCGCATCTCGGCCTGCTGGGTGCCCCAGACGGCGGTGGCGGCGAGATCCTCGTTCAGCCCCGGTTCGAAGCGGATATTCGCCTTCTCGAAGAGCTTCTTCACCCGGAAGAAATTCTGGTCCAGGCCGCCCAGCGGCGAACCGCGATAGCCCGAGATAAAGCCGGCGGTGTTGAGCCCGGCGCGCCGGTCGCGCTCGCGCTGCATCAGCAGCATGCGGGTGACGGCCTGTGCGCCGTTCAGAAAGACCGGGCCTTGCGCGAGGTCGTACTTGTCTTCCAGCGTGACATGACGCAGCGGAAACGGCTCACCCATCGTCACTCTCCCTTGTGAACGATACGGACGACATCGGTGCTTATGCTGCACCGGATTATCGCTCAGTCTATGTCAGCATTGCTGCCCTAACCAGCGGAATTGCAGGTTGGAGGGCTTTGCGCCATGTATTCGCCATCCTGATGCGCCAAGTGTAGAATACGCACATGAAACGGTCTCGATTCGTCCCTCCCTCGGCAATGAAATTTCGAGCAGTTCTGATCTTTTTCGCGTTACTGGCGCCCGCGCTGGCGCTGGCGCATCCGCATGTCTGGGTGACCGCCACCACGACAGTCGTCACGAAGCCCGACGGGACCATCACCGCCATCAAGCATCGCTGGACCTTCGACGAGCCCTTTTCGGCCTATGCCGTGACCGGCATGGACACGAATGGCGACGGCAAGTTCAGCCGCGAGGAGCTGGCGCCCTTCGCCAAGATCAACATGGAATCGCTGCACGAATATGGCTTCTTCACCAGTGTGAAGCAGGGGAAGGCCGCCATCGCCTTCCATGATCCGGTGGATTACTGGCTCGACCATGACGGCAAGGCGCTGATCCTCAATTTCACCCTGCCCGTGAAGGAGGGAACGATTGCCGTGAAGGATGCGCGGCTCGAGGTGACGGACCCGAGTTTCTTCGTCTCCTTCGAATTCGCCAAGGAAAACCCGGTGCAGGTGGAAGGCTTCAGCAAGGTCTGCAAGGTGCAGATGAAACCGCCGGCCGCGGGCGTGTTCCAGCGCCTCTCCCAACTGGGCGAGAACGCCTTCGACAAGGCCCCGCCCGGCGGGCTCGGGATCGATTTTTCCACGCCCGTCACCTTCTCCTGCCCGTGAGACCGACGGCATGACCGGGCATGCGATGCGGCGTGCATGCGCCTTCATGGCGGGGTTTGCCCTTCTCGCGCTGATCCTCGTGCTGGATGCGCTGGCGCAATCCGCGCCTTTCGGCCTGCCCGCGCCGCGCGGCGGCCCGCCTCCCGCAGCAGAGGGCCTCGCGGCCTGGTTCCTGCAAAAGCAGGCCGAATTCCATCGCGCGCTGACACTCGCCTTTCGCGAGGCTGCAAGCGAGCGCGGCGGCCTCCTCACCCTGATCGGCCTCGCCTTTGCCTATGGCGTGGTGCATGCCGTGGGGCCCGGCCACGGCAAGGCTGTGATTTCGGGCTACATCGTCGCGAACGAGCGCGCCCTGAAGCGCGGCGTCGCGCTCGCCTTCGGCGCGGCGACCGTGCAGGCGCTCATCGCGCTGGGCGTGGTGCTCGTCATCGCGAAGCTCGCGGGCGGCACCGCGCGCGACATCGATCGGTCCGTGACGCTGATTGAAACGCTCGGCTTCTCGCTGATCCTCGCGATGGGCCTGTGGATTGTCTGGCGCAAGGGCCGGGCCTTGCTCGGCCTCACGCCGGCGGAGGCGGCCTGCACGCACGAGCATGGGCCGAGCCCGGCCGTCTTCGCGAAAGGCCAGCGCGGGAGCCTCGTGCTGGCCGCCATCGGCGCGGGCATCCGCCCCTGCACGGGCGCGATCATCCTGCTGGTCTTCGCGCTCTCGCAGCGGCTTTATGTGCTGGGTGCGGCCTCCGTCATCGCCATGGCGGTGGGCACCGCGATCGGCACGAGCCTTTTCGCCGTGCTCGCGGTGAAGGCGAAGCAATTCGCCCTCTGGCTCGCGAGCGGGCGCAGCCACACGGCCTTGCGCGCACAGCTCGCCATGGAAACGCTGGCGGGCGTGGCGCTCATGCTCATCGGCGCGGCCCTGCTGACCGGGCTGATGGCCGCCGGGGCCTGAAACCTACAGGCCTTCCGCCCCGCCATCCGAGCGCGGATCGTGATCCGCGTGAATCGCGCCCTTCACATCGCGGATGAGCAGGCCCGCATGGCCGAACATGTCGGCATAGGGCTTGTCGATCACTTCGATGTCGTGGCCGAGGCTCGCGAGACGATCGAGCAGATGGCCATCCGTGCGGTTCTCGACCTTCAACGTCGCGCTGCCTGCGCCCCATGTCCGTCCGAACAGGAAGCGCGGGCGATCCAGGGCCTCGGAGACGGAAAGGCCGTAGCGGATGGCGCGGAAAAACACCTGCGCCTGGAATTGCGGCTGGCCGTCCCCGCCCATCGCGCCATAGGAGGCGACGCGCCCGTCATCGAACACCGCGAGCGGCGTGTTGAGCGTGTGGAAGGGTCGCCGGCCGGGCTGAAGCGGGTTCAGCGCCCGGGGGTCCAGCGAGAAGGCCATGCCACGGTTCTGCCAGAGAATGCCGGTGTTCGGCAGCACCACGCCGGAACCGTATTCCCAATAGAGCGACTGGATGAACGAGACCGCAAGGCCCGAGCCATCGATGGCGCCCATCCAGATCGTGTCGCCGTCATCCTTCGCGAAGGGCCAGCTGGCGGCCCGACCGGGCTTCACCGCATCCGCCTCGCGCGCCAGCCTTTCGGGCGTGAGGAAGCTAGCGGGGTCGGCCGCGAGATGGTCGAAATCGGTCACCACGCGGTCGCGGATCGCATAGGCGCGCTTCGCCGCCTCGATCAGCCCGTGCCAATGCGCGGGGCTCTCGGCCTCCTTCGCCTCCAGCCGTTCGAACACGCCATGCAGGATCAGCGAAGCCAGCCCCTGCGTCGGCGGCGGATTGTTGTAGAGCGTGACGCCCGGAAGCTGGGTCTTCAGCGGTTCGCGCCAGCGCGCTTCATAGCGGGCGAGGTCCTCGCGCGTCACCGGCGAACCGGCGCGCTCGAGATCCCCAGCGATTTCGCGCGCAATGTCGCCGCGATAGAAATCCGCGAGGCCGGCATGGCCCATTTGCTCGAACACGGCCGCGAGCTTCGCCTGCTTGCGGATCGAGCCCGCCTCGGGCTGCTTGCCCCCCTCGCCGAGGAAATGCTTCGCGAAACCCGGCACCGCGAGGATCGCCGCGCGCTCCTTCACGGTATAACGCCCTTCGGACTGGCTGACCGGCACGCCCTCGCGCGCCAGAGCCTCCGCCTGCGCCATCAGATCCTTCACGGACATCCGGCCGCCCAGTGCCTTCGAGAGTTCCAGCGCGCGCATCCAGCCGCCGATGGCACCGGCCACGGTCAGCGCCGCATCGGCGCCGCGCACCGGCACGGCATCATAGCCCTTCGCGCGATACGCCGGGATCGTCGCCCGGGCGCCGGCAAAGCCGCAGGCCTCGATGGAGCGCACCTTCCCGTCCGGCGTGCGGATGAGCCAGAAGCCGTCCCCGCCGATCGAATTCATGTGCGGGTAGACGACCGCGACCGCCCCCGCCATCGCCACCATCGCCTCGATGGCATTGCCGCCCGCCGCGAGGATCGACTGCCCGGCCAGGGCCGCGAGACGATGCGGCGCCGCAACTGCGGCATGGGCGAAAACCGGAGTGTCTTTCATGAAAGGGCCTCATTCGGCGGGTTTGACGGTCGGAAAGGCTGACCCGGCAGTTGCCAGCCGGTTCACGATCCGATAGCGGAAAAGCCGGCCTGGCGCGAAGGCCGATCCAGCCGGAAGAGGATAGAATGGCCGAAAAGCGTTTCAACCGCTCCAATGCCCTCGCGGTGATCTGTGCGGCCATTCTCGTGGGCACGGAAATCCTGGCTGCCGCCCTGGCGCTGGGCTGGGCCGTCGGCGGGTTGATGGGCTGGGGCCGAGAAGTGACCTACGGGCTCATCGGAATTTCCCTGCTCGGCGGGCTTTACCTGACGGCGATCTTCGTGCGCAACGCGATGAAGGCCGAGCCCTTCTACGAATAACGCGCAGGCCGCGCATGGCGGCCGGGATGCCATTTTTGCTCATCGCTGCGCGCCTCAATCCCCCTCTTGCCGGGCACGAACTGTAACATTATAACAGTTGAATGCTCGTCGCCCCCGCCTCGTCCGACCCGTCCCGCCCCGTCCAGGATCACGGGCATCAGGAGCCTCACGGGCATCATGACCATGCCGGGCATGATCATTCCGGGCACGGGCATGGTCATCGACACGGGCATGATCACGCGCATCCCCATATTCACCCGCATGTCCATGCGACGCCCCGGCAGAAGCGCGCCCCGCGCATGCGCTCGCTGATGGCCCTGTCCGGCGGCCAGCGTCTCGTGCTCGTGCTGCCGCTGCTCGCCGGCCTCTGGCTCGCAACTCTCTGGGCGATGGCCTGACCATGGCACCCGCGCTCGCCTTCCGTGATCTCACGCTCGGCTATGATCGGCATCCCGCCGTGCACCATCTCGACGGGACGGTCGCGGCTGGCAGCCTGCTCGCGGTGATCGGCCCGAATGGTGGCGGGAAATCGACATTGCTGAAGGGCATTGCCGGTCGCATCGAACCGCTGGGCGGGGTGATCGAGAACAGTTTCCCCGCGCTCGCCTACATGCCGCAGATCGGCGACCTTTCCCGCGATTTTCCCGTTAGCGTCTTCGATCTCGCGCTGACCGGCCTGTGCAGCCGGCGCGGCATTTTCGGGCGCATCTCGCGCGCCGACCGGGAGCGGGCCTACGAGGCCATCGCGCGCGTCGGGCTCGACGGCTTCGAGGATCGCTCGATCCGCACGCTCTCCGGCGGGCAATTGCAGCGCCTGCTCTTCGCGCGGCTGATGCTGCAGGATGCGCCGCTGATCCTGCTCGACGAACCCTTCGCGGCGATCGACCAGCGCACCATCGCGGATTTGCTGGTGATCATCGAGAACTGGCACGCCGAGGGTCGCACGATCCTCTGCGTGCTGCATGATTTCGAGGTGGTGCGGCAGCATTTTCCGCAGAGCCTGCTCGTCGCGCGCGAACCCATCGCCTGGGGCGCGACGGCCGCCGTGCTGAGCGAGGCGAACCTCGCCCGTGCACGTTCGATGTCCGAGGCCTTCGATCGCGAGGCCGCCTTCTGCGAGCGGGCGGCGTGATGTTTCTCTACGATCTCCTGATCGGCCCCTTCGTCGAATTTCCCTTCATGCGCCGGGCCCTGGTCGGAGGGCTGGCGGTCTCGCTCGGTGCAGCGCCAGTGGGCCTGTTCCTGATGCTGCGCCGCATGAGCCTCATCGGGGATGCGATGGCGCATGCCATCCTGCCCGGCGCGGCTCTGGGCTTCCTCGTCGGCGGGTTGTCGCTCGGCGCGATGACGATCGGCGGGCTGGTGGCCGGCTTTTCCGTCGCCCTGCTCGCCGGCGCGATCTCCCGCGCGACACTGGTGAAGGAGGACATGGCGCTCGCCGCGTTCTACCTCCTGTCGCTGGCGACGGGCGTGCTGATCCTCTCTGCCGCGAAGACCAATATCGATGTGCTGAGCCTGCTCTTCGGCTCCATCCTCGCGCTGGATGATGCGACCCTGCTGCTGATCGTCAGCGTCGCGAGCCTGACGCTGGCGGCGCTGGCGCTGGGCTATCGCGGTTTGGTGCTGGAATGTCTCGATCCCGGCTTCGCCGCGGGCGTGAGCCGTCACGGGGCGCTGTTCCATCTCGGGTTTCTCGCACTGGTGGTGCTGAACCTCGTCGCCGGTTTCCATGCGCTGGGCACGCTGCTCGTGGTGGGGATCATGATGCTGCCGGCCGGCACCGCGCGGCTGTGGAGCGATGATGTTGCAGCGATGCTCGGCATCGCCGTGGTGGCTGCCATGTTCGCGAACCTCGTCGGCCTGCTGGTGTCCTACCATTTCGGGCTCGCATCCGGCCCGGCCATCATTCTCGTCGCGGGGCTCGTCTATGTCGCTTCGCTCGTGCTGGCGCCGCTCGGCCTGTTGCGCCGCTGGATGCCGCGCCGCCACCTCGAAGCCTGAATGTTCCGAAGGAGGTCATCCGCCATGTCGCACGCTCCAGAAATGAAACGAAATAACATTCGCTTTTCGCGCCGCCTCGCGCTCGGCCTCGCTCTTGGCCTCGTGCTGGCCGGCGCGATGCTGCCCGGCGCCGCCCAGGCGCAGGAGGCGAAGCGGGTGAACGTCGTGGCCTCCTTCTCGATCCTCGGCGATCTCGTGAAGCAGGTCGGCGGCGACCGCGTCAGCGTCACGAGCCTCGTCGGCCCGAACAGCGATGCGCATGTCTACCGCGCGACGCCGCAGGACGCGAAAACCGTGAAGGAAGCGGACCTGCTGCTGGTGAATGGCCTCGGCTTCGACGGCTTCATGCCGCGGCTGGTGAAATCCTCCGGCTCAAAGGCGCGTGTCGTCACCGCGAGCACCGGCCTGAAGCCGCTGGAAAAGCCGAAGGGCGGGCACGATCACGGCCATGCCCACGACCATGGGAAACATGATCCGCATGCCTGGCAGTCGATCGACGCGGTGAAGCTCTATGTCGCGAATATCCGCGACGGCCTCATCGCCGCCGACGAGGCGGGCGAGGCGATGTTCCGTGCCAATGCCGACAAGTATCTCGCCGAACTCGACCGTGCGAAGGCCGAGATCGCCGGGCTGCTCGGCCCCGTCGCGAAGGATCGGCTCATCCTGACCAATCACGATGCGTTCGGCTATTTCGCGCGCGAGTTCGGATTGCAGATGCAGGGCGCGCGCGGGCTCTCGACCGATGCCGAACCCTCGGCGCAGGAGATCGCGCGCATCGTGCGTCTCGCGCGGGAGCGCAAGGCCAAGGCGGTGTTCCTCGAGAATGTCGCCGATCCGCGCATCGCCGAGCAGCTCGCGAAGGAGACCGGCGCCAGGCTCGGGGGCACGCTCTATTCCGATGCGCTGACCGACGAGAAGGGCCCGGCCCCGACCTATCTCGCGCTGATGCGGCACAATGCGAAGACCATCGCCGAGGCGCTGAAGGACTGACGACACAGGCGCCTCAGGCGCTTGCATCGCGCACGCCCGAGGCCCATATGGCTGGCAATGCCGCGCGGGGCCTTGAACCTCGCCGCGCCGAAAAGGACCGCTTCCGATGACCGACACCGCTTCCGACAAGATCCCCGTCACCGTGCTCACCGGCTATCTCGGCGCGGGCAAGACGACTTTGCTGAATCGCATCCTCACCGAGCCGCATGGCAAGAAATTCGCGGTGATCGTCAACGAGTTCGGCGAGATCGGCATCGACAACGACCTCGTGGTCGGCGCCGACGAGGAAGTCTTCGAGATGAACAACGGGTGCATCTGCTGCACCGTGCGCGGCGACCTGATCCGCATCATCGAGGGGCTGATGAAGCGAAAGGGTCGCTTCGATGCGATCCTCGTGGAGACCACCGGCCTCGCCGACCCCGCGCCGGTGGCGCAGACCTTCTTCGTCGACCATGATGTCGGCGCGAAAACCCGCCTTGATGCGGTGGTCACCGTGGCCGATGCCAAATGGCTGAAGGACCGCCTGAAGGACGCGCCGGAAGCGAAGAACCAGATCGCCTTCGCCGATGTGATCCTGCTCAACAAGACCGATCTCGTGAGCCCGGCGGAATTGCGCGAGGTGGAAGCCCGTATCCGCGGCATCAACCCCTATGCGGTGCTGCATCGCACGCAGAAATGCGCCGTGCCGCTCGATGCCGTTCTCAATCGCGGTGCCTTCGATCTCGAGCGCATCCTGGAGATCGAGCCGGCCTTCCTGGAGAAGGACGATCACGACCATCATCACCACCATCACGACCACGACCATGAATGCGGCCCGGGCTGCACGCATGATCATCACGATCATGATCACCACCATCATCATGGCGGGCTGAAGCATTATCACGACGAGGACATGCAATCGGTCTCGGTCGCGATCGAGGGCGATGTCGATCCCGAGAAGTTCATGCCGTGGATCAACGATCTCGTGCAGGTCGAGGGGCCGAACATCCTGCGCTCCAAGGGCATCCTGGCCTTCGTGAAGGAGCCGAAGCGCTTCGTCTTCCAGGGCGTGCACATGATCCTCGACGGCGACCTGCAGCGCGACTGGCGCCCGGACGAGAAGCGGGTGAGCCGCATCGTCTTCATCGGGCGCAATCTCAAGGAAGACGAACTGAAAAAGGGCTTCCTCGCCTGCGCGGCCTGAGGCAAGAACGGGGCATGATGCAGCCTGCCTCCTCCCTCACCGAACGCGTGCAGACGCTCGCCTTCGACGCCCATATCCTCGCCGCCGGCTTTGTCGGTGGCGCACTCGCGATCGTCACCACCGAAGGCGCGATCCAGCTCGGGCGCGAGGCGCCTGCCCTGCGCCCGCATGCGGATTCGATTCTCGTCGCGCGGATCGCGGCCGACCGCGTCGTCACCGGCGGCGATGACGGCAAGGTCTTCGAATGCCGGCCGGGCAAGGCGCCGAAGCTGCTCGGCGAGGGCAAGGGCTGGGTCGATGCGCTGGCGCTCGGACCGGAGGGCGCGACGGCCTGGAGCATCGGCCGGCAGGCCTTCGTGAGCGATGCGAAAGGCCATGTGAAGAGCCTCGCCACGGCGACAAGCGCGCGTGGCCTCGCCTTCTTTCCCAAGGGCTACCGGCTCGCCATCTCGCAGAACGGCTTTGTCTCGCTGTGGTTTCCGAACATGGCGGCCGAGCCCGAAAAGCTCGAATGGAAGGGTTCGCATCTCGAATGCGAGGTCTCGCCGGATGGGCGCTTCGTGCTGACCTCGATGCAAGAAAACCAGCTCCACGGCTGGCGGCTGGCCGACAAGGGCCACATGCGCATGTCGGGCTATCCGGCCAAGGTGCGCGACATGACATGGTCGCATGATGGCCTCTGGCTCGCGACCTCCGGCGCGGAAGCCGCCATCGTCTGGCCCTTCGCAAAGGATGGCCCGATGGGCAAGCCGCCGCGCGAATGCGGGGCACGGCCCGCGCGCGTGAGCAAGGTGGCCTTCCACCCGAAAGCCCTCGTGCTGGCGATCGGCTATCAGGATGGCTGGGTGCTGCTCGTGCGCCTCACCGATGCCAGCGAGTTGCTGGTGCGCGCCGGCGGCGATGGCACGCCCATCACCGCGCTCGCCTGGGACAAGGATGGCCGCCGGTTGATCTTCGGCGCTGAATCGGGCGCGGCCGGCCTGCTCGACCTACCGGTGTGAGGCGCGATGGCGCCCTTCCCCAACCCCTTCCGCAAGAAGCCCGAGAGCAACCCCGCGCGCGATGCCATTCGTGGCTGGGCGGAGGCGGCGCTCGGGCATGATCCGCCGCTGACGCTGACCATTTCCGAGATTGATTGCGGCGATCCCTCCTGCCCCGGCCTCGAAACGATCATCCTCGTGATGCGCGAGGGCGAGGCGACGCAGGCCGTGAAGATCCGCAAACCGATGGACGAGATTGGCGAGGCGGATGTGATCGAGGCGGTGCAGTATATCTAGCGGCCGGCGCGCATGAGGCTTGGCCTTCTGGTTCAGGCCGGCGTTTGCCGACCGCGGCTATACCGTTCCAACCGCTCGTTCAGCGTGCCCGTGTGCAGTTCGAACAGATGATTGTCGTGGTCGTGGAAATAGAGCGAACGCCCTTCTCCGGGTATACGGGGGCGGCTCTCTCGAAGGTCCAGCCCGAGCTTCCGAACAGCTGCGAGGCAAAGATCATACGCGGCTTCGTCGATCTTGAAAGCCACGTGGTTGTAGGATCGCGCCGGTAATGGATCGCCCTGCATGGTGGCGACCCAGATCGGTGCCGGAGCATCCCGATTCCCGGGTTCGGCACCAATCAGGAAAAAGCGCTCCGGCGAAAGCGAGAAGGTTTCGCTGCCGCTGTCGTAAACCTTTCGCGCCCCGAGCACCTGCGTCAGGATCTCTTCCATCCGGTCGAGATCCTGCACAATGAACGTGATGTGGCTCAGTCCTGTTGCCGCCACTCAGCGCACCAGCACGTTCCGGAACGCCCAGGGCTCGTTGTAATCCACGTCTTCCGGGAACAGCTTCTCGCGATCCTTCGTCGGGTTCCAGTCGGTGTAGAAGCCGCGCACGGGGCCGAGATAAGGCATCTGCACCGCGAGGCAGCGCTTGTAATCCATCTCGTCGGCCTCGACGATGCCGCGCTCGGGGTTCTCCAGCGCCCAGACCATGCCGGCGAGCACCGCCGAGGTGACCTGCATGCCGGTCGCGTTCTGGTAGGGTGCGATCTCGCGCGTCTCCTCGATCGAGAGCTGCGAGCCATACCAGTAGGCGTTGTTCTTGTGGCCGAAGAGCAGCACGCCGAGTTCATCGATGCCATCGACGATCTCATGCTCGTCAAGAATGTGATGCTCCGGCTGGAGATTGCCGCCATTGCCGAACAGTTCGTGCAGCGAGAGCACGGCATCGTTCGCCGGGTGATAGGCATAGTGGCAGGTCGGCCGGAACAGCGCCTTGCCGTCGCCATCCTTCAGCGTGAAATAGTCGGCTATCGAAATCGATTCGTTATGCGTCACGAGGAAGCCGTACTGGGCGCCATTGGTCGGGCACCAGGTGCGCACGCGGGTATTGGCACCCGGCTGGAGCAGGTAAATCGCGGCGCCGCAACCCGATTCATGCGTGCGGCCGTTCTCCGGCATCCAGGGCTCATGCGTGCCCCAGCCCAGTTCGGCCGGCTGCATCCCCTCGGAGAGGAAGCCCTCAACCGACCAGGTATTGACGAAAACATTTGCCGGCTTCGGATTCCTGGCGCGCTGGGTGTCGCGCTCCGCGATATGCACACCTTTCACACCCGCGTCGCGCATCAGCTTCGCCCAGCCCTCGCGGGTCGAGGGTTCCTCGAAGGGCAGGCCGAGATCGCTCGCGACATTCACGAGCGCCTGCTTCACGAACCAGCTGACCATGCCGGGATTGGCGCCGCAGCAGGAGACGGCCGTGGGGCCACCAGGATTCCGGCGCTTCGCCGCGAGCACGGTTTCGCGCAGCATGTAGTTCGAGCGCGCGGCCGGGCCGGCCGAGGTGTCCCAGTAGAAACCGACCCAGGGCTCCACCACCGTATCGATGTAGAGCACGCCGATCTCGCGGCAGAATTCCATGATGTCGAGCGACGACGTATCGACCGAGAGGTTGACGCAGAAGCCCTGCCCTTCGCCGGCGGTGAGCAGCGGCTTCAGCATGTCGCGATAGTTCTCGCGCGTGACGGCGGCCTGAATGTAACGGATGCCGCGCTCGTCGAGCAGGCGACGATCGCTGTCATCGGGATCGATCACCACGAAGCGGCTGCGATCGAAGTGGAAATGCCGCTCGATCAGCGGCAGCGTGCCGCGACCGATGGAGCCGAAGCCGATCATGACGATCGGACCGGAGATGGTGCCGTGGTTGGGCCAGTTCTGGGACATCGGACAAGCTTTCAGGTCAAGGGAGATCGCAGAAAAAACCGGGAGATCCGCGCCCCTATGCGGGGCGCGGTGCAACAGGTCAAGGGTGAAGGCGGGACGAAATCAGGCCACGGCGCGCCACGCGCGGGCTGCGTCCGTTCCAGCCGGTCGGAGCGGAACCGCTCCCGTGGGCCGGATCAGGCCCCGCAGGCCGGCAAAGCCGCCTTCCTGCAGTTCGAGCCCGAGAAACCGCCGACGATCCACCGGACCCGGCAGCGCAAGGCCGTCGGTCAGGTCGGCCCGGAAGCCGAACCGCGCGTAATAGGGCTCGTCGCCCACGAGGAACATGGCGCGATGCCCGAGCGACCGGGCCTGGCTGATCGCTCGCGCCATCAGCTGCCGACCGAGGCCCAGGCTCCGGCAGGCCGGCGACACCGCGAGCGGGCCCAGCATCAGGAAGGGCGCGTTGCCCGCCGCCACATCCCACAGCCGCACCGTGCCGACGACGAGATCGTCCGCCCGCGCGACGAAGGCGAGGCCCGGCGATGGCAAGCGCCCATGACGCAGCAGCTCGCAGGTTTTCTGCCAGCGCGCGGGGCCGAAGCAATGGTCGAGCAACGTTTCCCGCTGGCCGACATCGAAAAGCTTTTCGTGGTCGAGAACAATCATGGTCTGGTCCTCTCGGAACGCTTGAGAGAACCCTCGCGCCTCGGAAGCCGGCTCACGAAGAACCGGCGTCCTGCCGAACGGGTGTTGGCGGGGAAGAACGATTGCGGCACCGGCGCGTTGCGCGAACGGCCTTCCGGACGGCAGGGCCGCCCGGATGACACTCGTCGCGGGGATGCGCCGCGGCCGTCAGATGACGATCTGTCGGAGTCCCGGCATGCCGTTGAAGCACTCGGTCGAGTAGGTCGTCGTATAGGCGCCCGTGCCCTCGATCAGCACCTTGTCGCCGATCTCGAGGCTGAACGGGAGCGAATACGGCGTCTTCTCGTAGAGCACGTCCACCGAATCGCAGGTCGGCCCGGCAATCACGCAGGGGCCCATCTCGCTGCCATCATGGCGGGTGCGGATGGGATAGCGAATCGCCTCGTCGATCGTCTCGGCGAGCCCATGGAACTTGCCGATATCGAGATAGACCCAGCGCGGCTCGTTCGGATCATCCGACTTCTTCGAGACGAGGATCACCTCGCTCTCGATGATGCCGGCATTGCCGACCATGCCTCGACCCGGCTCGATGATCGTCTCGGGGATGTGGTTGCCGAAATGCTTGCAGAGCGAATCGAAGATCGCCTGCCCATAGGCCTGCACCTTCGGAATGTCGCGCAGGTAGCGCGTCGGAAAACCACCGCCGAGATTGACCATGGCGAGCTGGATGCCCCGCTCGGCCAGGTCGCGGAAGATCGCGGCCGAGGAGGCCAGCGCCTCGTCCCACATCTTCGGGTTCGTCTGCTGCGAGCCGACATGGAAGGACAGGCCATGCGCCACGAGACCGAGGCGATGGGCCAGTTCCAGCACGCGCGGCGCGACTTCCGGCTGGCAGCCGAACTTGCGCGACAGCGGCCATTCGGCACCCGCGCCATCGCACAGGATGCGGCAGAACACCTTGGAGCCCGGCGCGGCGCGCGCGACCTTCTCCACTTCGGCTTCGCAATCGACCGCGAAGAGGCGCACGCCACGCTCATAGGCGCGGGCGATGTCACGCTCCTTCTTGATCGTGTTGCCGAACGAGATGCGATCCGCCGTGGCACCCACCGCGAGCACCATCTCGATTTCGCCGATGGAGGCGCAATCGAAGCAGGAGCCGAGCTTGGCCAGCAGTTCGAGAATCTCGTGGGCGGGGTTGGCCTTCACGGCGTAGAAGACGCGCGTATCCGGCATCGCCTTCGCAAAGGCGAGGTAGTTGTCGCGAACGACATCGATATCGACGATGAGGCGCGGGCCCTCCGACGGACGGTTGCGGAGGTACTCGAGAATTCGCTCAGTCATGGCAGCATCCCCTCATGCGGCGCTCTGGCCGCTCTGGCGATGGTCAAACTGGGTGCATCCTTTCGCCGTGCCGCAGGGTGGAAACGCGGACACGCCTACAGGATACATCCGTGCTGCCCGCCCCTCCGGAGAGGAGAGAGGACAGCGGTGACGCTGCGCCGTTGGCCGTCGGAAAGCCCCGGACGCGCAAAAGCGCAACCAGAGTGACCTCGGAGCCATCGTTTGGAAGGGAAAGACCCGACCGCACGCCCGGCAAGATGGACAAGCCTCTTCGGTTGCCGGACTTGGAACCCGGCAGAGACCAAAAAAGCCCGCTCCGTCGTTGCTTTGAGCTGCGTCACCCGCTTCGGGCGGGGCCGCCGGTTCGCCTCCGGCTGCTGGTCCGTTCATTGGGGGTGGAGCAGTTGCTCGCGACCCTCGACGACTGGCGTTTTTCCGGCCTCTTGTCCGGAGATCCACCGACCAGCACGCAACCACAGGCACGTGCGAATATGGGCAAGGGGGTGTATAGGGATATTCCCCGGACGATGCAAGCGCATTCGGGGCCGATCCTTACAAAACCTTTTTCGAGGCAAGCGGCCTGGCTGCGAACGAATGGCCTCGCCTGTCATCCCGATGTCACGCAGGCGTGATTTGAGCCGATGTGAAGTCGGCTTACGGTTCAGGAAACCATTTTTTCGGGATATGGCGCCATGAAGGCGAACACGCAGAAAACGGTTGGCCAGCAATTGATGCTGGCATCGCGTCTCTATCGGGCCAGGATGGCCGAACTTCTCGCCGAGATCAGTATCTTTCCGGGGCAGGAAGTGGTTCTGCAGGCGCTCTCGGGCACCGAGGGCGCGACCATGGGCGAGCTGTCGCGGACGTTGCGGGTTCGCCCGCCCACCATTTCGAAGACCATCACCCGGCTTGCGGCGCAAGGCCTCGTCGCGCGGCGCTCGCGCACGGATGATGCGCGCATCGTTCTCGTGACGCTCACGGCTGAAGGCGAGGCGAAACTGTCGCGCATCTCCGAGCTGACCAGCCTGATGGAGGACGAGATCGCCGAACTGCTGGAGGACAAGGATGCGAAGCGCCTGCGCAAGCTGTTGCGCCGGCTGTCCAAGGGGCTCGCCAAGAATGCGGGCAATGCCGATCTGGATGACGGCGATGTTCCCGGCGAAGACGAGGAATGATCGGGAAAGGGCTTCCCCAAGCGCCGGCTTCCGGCCGATAATGCGCTGTCGCCCTCATTTGCCGGATGCCCGATGCGCTACCCCGACTTTCCCGTCCTGATCACCCAGCCCATGATGCCCCTCATCCAGCAGGGCATCGAAAGCCAGTTTCCCTTCGTCCGCCTCAACGAGCAGGCCGATCGCGCCGGTTTCCTCGCGAAGGAGGGCGCGCGCTTCAAGGGCCTCGTGACGGGGCAGATGGCGGCGAGCGACGAGACGCTGTTCCGGGCGCTGCCCAACCTGAAGATCGTGTCGAGTTTCGGTGTCGGCTATGACCTCGTGGATGCGAAGGCCGCGAAAGCCCGCGGCATCGTAGTCACCAACACGCCGGACGTGCTGACCGACGAGGTGGCCGACCTCGCGCTCGGCCTCTTGATCGCGATCGTCCGCCGGCTGCCGCAGGCCGACCGGCATGTGCGGCAGGGGCTGTGGCTCAAGGGCAATTTTCCGCTCACCGATACGCTGCGCGGCAAGACCATGGGCATTCTCGGGCTCGGGCGCATCGGCAAGGCGATTGCCCAGCGCGCCGAGGCCTTCGGGCTGAAGCTCGCCTATCACGGGCGATCGCAGCAGGCCGATGTGCCCTACCCCTTCTTCGCGTCCCTCGTGGAAATGGCGAAGGCGGTCGATATCCTGATGATCATCGCGCCGGGCGGACCCTCCACGCGCGGCATCGTCGATCGCGCCGTGATGGAGGCGCTCGGCCCGCAGGGCACGCTGATCAACGTGGCGCGCGGCTCGCTCGTCGATGAACCCGTGATGGTCGAGATGCTGCAATCCGGGGCGCTCGGCGCGGCGGGGCTCGACGTCTTCGAGGATGAGCCCCGGGTCCCCGAGGCACTGTTCGGGCTCGAGAACGTGGTGCTGCTGCCGCATGTCGGCTCGGCCTCGGTGCATACACGCAACCTCATGGGCCAGCTCGTGGTCGATAACGTGATCGCGCTGGCCGAGGGGCGCGCGCCGATCTCGCCGGTGCCGGAGACGCCCTGGCCTGCCTGAGGCCAGCGCCGCGATCAGGCGATCACGCCGCCGAGTTCATCCTCGATATGCACGCGGAGGATCTCGTCGAAGCTCGCCTCGGCACGAAAGCCCAGGGACAGCGCGCGCCGCGGATCGAAATTGCGCGGCCAGCCCGCGACGAGGCCCTGGATGAACGGATCGGGCTCACGGCGGATGCGCGCCACAACCTTCTCGCCCCCGATGCGCCGCAAAGCCGCGATCTGCTCGCCGACCGTGCAGGAAAGGCCCGGCATGGTGAGGTTGCGGCGTGGACCCACCATCGCGCCGTCGATGGTCGCGGCATGGATCAGGAAGCCCACGGCGCTGCGCGGACTGGCATGCCAGTGCCGCACATCCTCGGAGACAGGCAGCACCGCTTCCTTGCCGGCCAGCGGCTCGCGGCAGATGTTGGAGAAGAAGCCGGAGGCTGCCTTGTTCGGGGCGCCGGGCCGCACGCAGATCGTCGGCAGGCGGATGCCGATGCCATCGAAGATGCCGCGCCGCGTGAAATCCGCGAGCAGCAATTCGCCGATCACCTTCTGCGTGCCGTAGCTCGTGAGCGGGGCGTTGAGGAACTCGTCGCCGATCGCGTCCGGATAGGGACCGCCAAAGGCCGCGATCGACGAGGTGAAGACAACGCGCGGGCGATAGCCGTCACCCACCCGGCGGATCGCCTCGAACAGCATGCGCGTGCCATCGAGATTGATGCGGTAGCCCTTCTCGAAATCCAGCTCCGCCTCGCCCGAGACGATGGCCGCGAGATGGAAGATCACATCGGGCCGGTCGGCGATCAGCCGTTCGGCCATTCCGGGCAGCGCGAAGTCGCTTTCCTCGCCATGGACGGGGAAGGCGGCGCCTGCCGGCGCCATGGGCATCACGACGTCATGCAGGCGCATCGCGGCGATCGCCCGCCCGCCGAGCTGGCCCTCGCGCGCGAGCCGTTCCACCAGCTTGCGGCCGACCATGCCGGCCGCCCCGAGAATGAGAATGTTCATCGCTGCCTCACAAGGTCCAGCCGCCATCGACGAGATGCGTCCCGCCCGTGGTGAAGGCGCTCTCGTCGGAGGCGAGATAGACCGCGAGCATCGCGACCTCTTCCGCCGTGCCGAGCCGCCCCATGGGCTGGCGGGCGATGAACATGGCGCGCACCTCCGCTTCGCTCTTGCCGGTGGAGGCAGCCAGAGCCGCGATGCGCCCATCGAGCGACGGCGATTGCACCGTGCCCGGGCAGATCGCATTGCAGCGCACGCCCTTCGCGATGAAATCCACGGCGATCGCCTTGGTGAGGCCGATCACCGCGGCCTTGGTGGCCCCATAGACGTAGCGGTTCGGCGCGCCCTTGATGGAGGAGGCGCCGGAGGAGAGATTGATGATGGAGCCGCTACCCTTCGCGAGCATGCCCGGCAGGAAGGCCTTCGTCATCCGGTGCATCGATTTCACGTTGAGATCGAACGAGAAATCCCAGGCCCTGTCGTCGCATTCGAGGATCGTGCCGTGATGCACGTAGCCGGCGACATTCGCGAGGATATCGATTCCGCCGACCTTCTCGGCGAAGCGCGCGACCTGCTTGTCCGAGAGCACATCGAGCTTCGCCCTTTTGGCGCGCGGGATGGCATCGAGCGCCTCGCGGTTGATATCGGTCGCCCATACCGTCGCGCCCTCGGCGATAAAGGCTTGCGCAATCGCCTGCCCGATGCCCGCGCCTGCCGCCGTGACCACCGCAACCTTGCCCTTCAAACGCCCTGCCATGTCATCCTCCCGGCCGCACGCCAGCTTGCGCGAGGCTCTTCTTCTGCTGTCCGGTCGCATCGAAGTTTTCCGGTGCGAGCCATGCCTGATAGCCGGCTTTCAACGCCGGCCATTCCTGATCGAGGATCGAGAACCACGCGGTGTCGCGGTTCTTCCCCTTCGCTACCATGTGCTGGCGGAAGACGCCCTCGAAGCTGAAGCCAAAGCGCTTTGCGGCGCGCTTCGAGGGTTCGTTGCCGTTGTGGCATTTCCACTCGTAGCGGCGATAGCCGAGCGTCGAGATCGCGTGATCGGCGTGCAGGAACAGGGCCTCGGTGGCGACGCGCGTCCGGGCGATGGACGGCCCCCAATGGATCGAGCCGATCTCGATCACGCCATGCGTCTGGTCGACGCGCATCGCATCCTGCCGCCCGCCGATGCGGCCCGTCGCGCGCTCCACCACGACATGGCAGAGGATGTCCGTGCGCTTCGCCTTGGCCTCGATCCAGCTTTGGAAGGTTGGGCGGTCCATCCTCGTTTCGAACAGGAAGAGATGATCCTGCTCTGCCTCGTCGCCCATCAGGGCCGCAAAAAGCCCATCGGCATGGCGAACGGGATCGAGCGGTTCGAGCCGCGCGTATTGTCCCTCCAGCACCACGGGCGTGGGGAAAGGCCGGGGCGTCCAGTGCGCGAGGTCGGCACTCACCCGATCGGCACTCAATGATTGTCCCTCGGCGTGCCGTGCGTGCGCACGACGCGACGGTATTTCACGGCGTTCTTCAGCACCATGCCATTGGCGAGGCCATCGACTTCCTTGCGTTGCATGGCCTGCCACGGCGTCTGGCTCTTCGGGAACTTGTAGCCGCCAACGGCCTTGAGTTCAGCCTGCCGCTTTGCGATTTCCGCTTCGGAGATCAGCATGTTGGCGGAGCGCGTGTTGAGATCGATGCGGATGCGGTCACCCGTCCTGAGGATCGCGAGATTGCCGCCCGCCGCCGCTTCCGGCGTGGCGTTGAGGATCGAGGGCGAACCGGAGGTGCCGGATTGCCGGCCATCACCCAGGCACGGGAGCGCCTCGATGCCCTGCTTGATGAGATAGGCCGGGGGCCGCATGTTCACCACTTCCGCCGCGCCGGGATAGCCGATCGGCCCCGTGCCGCGCATCACCAGGATGCCATCCGCGCCGATCTTCAACGCCGGATCATCGATGCGATGGTGATAATCCTCCGGCCCGTCAAACACGAAGGCGGTGCCCTCGAAGGCGTTGGGATCCTTCGGGTTCTCGAGGTAGCGCTTGCGGAACTCGGGCGAGATGACGCTGGTCTTCATGATGGCGCTGTCGAAGAGGTTGCCCTTGAGATTGAGGAAGCCCGCCTTCGCCTTCATCGGCTCGGCGAAGGGCTTGATCACCCGGCGATCCTCGCTGAAACGGCCGCGATTGTTCTCGCCGAAGGTCTTGCCGTTCACGGTCAGCGCATCCTCGTGGATGAGGCCCTGCGCGATGAGTTCGGCCGCCACTGCCGGCACGCCGCCCGCGCGATGATACTCCTCGCCGAGATATTCGCCGGCGGGCTGCAGGTTCACGAGCAGCGGGATCTCGTAGCCGTATTTTTCCCAGTCATCCGCCGTGAGGTCGATGCCAAGATGGCGCGCGATCGCGATCAGGTGGATCGGCGCGTTGGTCGAGCCACCGATCGCGGAATTCAACCGGATCGCGTTCTCGAAAGCCTTCCGCGTCATGATTTTCGAGGGCACGAGGTTCTCGAACACCATCTCCACGATGCGCTTGCCTGTCTCGTAGGAAACCTGCTGGCGCTCGCGATAGGGCGCGGGGATCGCGGCCGAACCCGGCAGGCTCATCCCCAAGGCTTCCGCGAGGCTGTTCATGGTGGAAGCCGTGCCCATCGTGTTGCAATGGCCGGTGGAGGGCGCCGAGGACGCGACGAGTTCGATGAACTGCTCGTAGTTGATCTCACCCGCGGCCATCATCTGCCGCGCCTTCCAGACGATGGTGCCGGAGCCAGTGCGCTCGCCGCGGAACCAGCCGTTCAGCATCGGCCCGACATTCATGGAAATCGCCGGGATATCCACCGTCGCCGCGGCCATCAAAAGCGCCGGCGTGGTCTTGTCGCAGCCTGTCAGCAGCACCACGCCATCGAGCGGATAGCCGTAGAGCACTTCCACGAGGCCGAGATAGGCGAGGTTGCGATCGAGCGCTGCCGTCGGGCGCTTTCCGGTCTCCTGGATGGGATGGACCGGGAATTCCATCACGATGCCGCCCGCCTCGCGGATGCCTTCGCGGATGCGCTGGGCCAGAACCACGTGATGCCGGTTGCAGGGCGAGAGATCGGAACCGGTCTGCGCGATGCCGATGATCGGCTTGCCGGATTGCAGTTCCTCCCGCGTGAGCCCGTAATTCAGGTAGCGCTCGAGGTAGAGCGCGGTCATATCCGGGTTGCCGGGATTGTCGAACCAGTCGCGCGAGCGAAGTTTGAAGCCTTTGCGCGAAGCCGGTTTCCGGGCCATGGTGGCCTCTCCTCAATCATCATATGTTTACCCAAGCATGCCGCGATGTTCTCGCAAGATCAACCGGAATTGCGCATGCGAACAAAAACATCCGCAGCCTGTTCCGGCCCATCTTGCAGAAGCCGTCGCTTCTCCGCAGAGTGCGGCGCGGGTGCCATGCCACCCGTCAACGACCAGAGCCGCCGCAGCGGCCCGAGGAAACGGCCCACGACAAGACCAAGAGGGAGTTCATGCTGGAAATCGTCCCCGCCTTCGCCCGCATCGGCGAGGAGAATGCCTTCGCGGTTCTCGCCCGCGCCACCGAACTCGCGCGCCAGGGGCGAGACATCATCAATCTCGGCATCGGCCAGCCGGATTTCGCGACGCCCGACCATATCGTGGAGGCCGCGATCAAGGCGTTGCGCGACGGCCAGCACGGCTACACACCCGCGACCGGCATCCTGCCCCTGCGCGAGGCGGTGGCGGCGGATGTGCACCGGCGATTCGGCGCGGAGGTTTCGCCCGAGCGGGTGATGGTCGTGCCCGGCGGCAAGGTGACGATGTTCATGGCCATCCTGATGTTCGGCCAGCCCGGCGTCGAGATTCTCTACCCCGATCCCGGTTTCCCCATCTATCGCTCGATGATCGAGTTCACGGGCGCCACGCCCATTCCCGTGCCGATCCGCGAGGAGAACGGCTTTGCCTTCTCGGCGGAAGAGACACTCTCGCTCATCACCCCGCGCACGCGTCTCCTCATCATCAATTCGCCCGCGAACCCCACCGGCGGCGTGACACCCAAGGCCGAGATCGACAAGCTCGTCGCGGGTCTCGCGCGCTTCCCCCGCGTCGCGCTGATGTCGGACGAGATCTACGACCAGATGACCTATGACGGCGAGGCGCATTGCTCGCTGCTGACTTACCCCGAGATTCGCGATCGCCTCATCCTGCTCAATGGCTGGTCGAAGACCTATGCGATGACCGGCTGGCGGATGGGCTGGTCCATCTGGCCCGAAAAGGCCTACGAGGCCGCGCGGAAGCTTGCGGTGAATTCCTTTTCCTGCGTCAACGCGCCGGCGCAATGGGCAGGGCTCGCGGCGCTGACCGGCCCGCAGGACGACGTCAATCGCATGGTCGCCGAGTTCGATCGTCGCCGGAAGGCCGTGGTGGCGGGGCTCAACGCGCTGCCGGGCCTCTCCTGCGCGACGCCGAAGGGCGCGTTCTATGCCTTCCCCAATATCAGCCAGACCGGCTGGAAGGCGAAGAAGCTCGCTTCCGCGCTGCTCGAGAAGGCCGGCATCGCCACCATCGGTGGCCCGGATTTCGGCGTGCATGGCGAGGGCTATATCCGCCTTTCCTACGCGAATTCGCTGGAGAATATCGAGCGCGCGCTGGCCCGGATGGGCGAATTCCTCGCGACCGAACAAGCCGCGGCCTGAGCCGGAGACAGACGATGCCCAGCCATTTCGACCGGCTCGAAATCCGCTCGCCCGAGAAGCGCGAGGCCGAGGATTTCCGCACCCTGCGCGCCTTGCTGACCGCGAGCATCGGCAAGGCACCCGCACTGAAGAAGCAGCTCAGGGGTGTGGAGATCCGCACGCTGAAGGACCGCGCGGCACTCGCGATGGTGCCCGTGTTCCGCAAGAGCGATCTTCTCGCGCTGCAGAAGGCGAAACCGCCTTTCGCCGGGTTCGCCGCCACGAGAACCGGCGGGCTGAAGCGGCTCCTGATGTCGCCGGGACCGATCTTCGATCCCGAGGGCTATGCGGGCGATTGGTGGGGCGCGGGCCGCGCCTTCTTCGCCGCCGGCTTCCGGAAAGGCGATGTGGTGCTGAACACCTTCAGCTACCATTTCACGCCGGGCGGCTTCATCATGGAATCCGGGGCGCATGCCATCGGCGCGGCGGTCATCCCCGCCGGCCCGGGCCAGACCGAGCAGCAGCTTGAGGCGATCGCGGCCCTGCAGCCCAACGCCTATGCCGGCACGCCGGATTTCCTGAAGATCCTGATCGAGAAGGGCCACGAGGCCGGCCGGCCGGTTTCCGGCATCCGCAAGGCGATGGTCTCCGGCGCCGCCTTCCCGCCGAGCCTGCAGGCTTTCGTGAAGGAGCAGGGCATCACCGCCTGCCAGTGCTACGCCACAGCCGATCTCGGCGTCGTCGCCTATGAGAGCCTCGGCCAGCCGGGCCTCATCATCAATGAAGGGCTGATCGTCGAGATCGTGAAGCCCGGCACCCACGATCCCGTGCCCGAGGGCGAGGTCGGCGAGATCGTCGTGACGCGCCTCAATGCGGATTACCCGCTGCTGCGCTTCGGCACGGGTGACCTCTCGAAGATCATCCCCGGCCAGAGCCCGTGCGGGCGCACCAACCAGCGCCTCGCGGGCTGGATGGGCCGCGCCGACCAGCGCACGAAGGTGAAGGGCATGTTCGTCGATCCCGCGCAGGTCGAGGCGGTGCGCAAGGCCCATCCCGGCCTCGGGCGGCTGCGCCTCGTGGTCACGCGCCAGAACGAGCAGGATGCGATGACGCTCCGTGCGGAAAGCGGCGAGGCTTCGCCCGCGCTGATCGCCGCCCTTGCCGCGAGCCTGCAGGCGCAGACGAAACTCAAGGGCGAGGTGGAGCTGGTCACGCCCGGCTCTCTGCCCAATGACGGAAAGATCATCGCCGACGAACGTCCGATCGCGTGAGGCTCGCGTAAGCAGGGCAACGGGCGCGCTTTTCTTTCGTGACGCGCCCCATGCGATGCCTTACGGAACGAAGCGATGAACAAGCACCAGCCGATGATCGAAGCTGCGATGACCCGCGAGTTGGAAAAGAGCCGCGAGGCCGAAATGCGCGCCGTGCGGCTGCCGGGGGATCACCCTGCGGTGAAGACCGGCAAGGTGGGCGTGCTGCTGCTCAATCTCGGCACGCCGGATGGCACCGATTACTGGTCGATGCGGCGTTACCTCAAGGAATTCCTCTCCGATCGTCGCGTCATCGAGGTGCCGCGCCTGATCTGGTGGCCGCTGCTGAACCTCATCATCCTGACCACGCGTCCGGGCCGGAAGGGCAAGGATTACGCGACGATCTGGAACAACGAGAAGAACGAGGGGCCGCTGAAGACCATTACCCGCAATCAGGCGGAGAAGCTCGCCGAGCGCCTGTCGGGGGATGACCGTCTCGTCGTGGATTTCGCGATGCGCTACGCGAACCCCTCTACGGAAAGCCGCATCCAGGCGCTGAAGGATCAGGGCTGCAACCGCATCCTGCTCGTGCCGCTCTACCCGCATTATGCCGCCGCGACGACCGCGACCGCCGCCGACCAGGCCTTCCGCGCGCTGATGAAGATGCGCTGGCAACCCTATGTGCGCGTGGCACCGGCCTATGCCGATGACCCGGTCTATATCGATGCGCTGGCGAATTCCGTGCGCACCCATCTCGCCGGGCTCGATTGGGAGCCGGAGGTGCTGGTCGCGACCTTCCACGGCATGCCGGAGAAATATCTCCACAAGGGCGACCCCTACCATTGCGAATGCCAGAAGACCGGCCGCCTGTTGCGCGAGGCGCTGGGCTGGCCGAAGGAGCGCTTCCGCATCACCTTCCAGTCGCGCTTCGGCAATGATCCCTGGCTGCAGCCCTACACCGATGAAACGGTCGAGGCGCTCGCGAAATCCGGCGTGAAGCGCATCGCGATGATCGCGCCGGGCTTCTCGGCGGATTGCCTCGAGACGCTCGAGGAACTCGACGGCGAGAACCGCGAGATCTTCGAGCATAATGGCGGCGAGCATTTCAGCTACATCCCCGCGCTGAACGACAGCGAAGGGGGCATGGACGTGATCGAGACCATCGTCCGCCGCGAATTGATGGGCTGGATCTGATCCGCCTAGACGGCGCTGATCTAGACGGCCGCGATGAATTCGGCCGCCGCATCCTGCACGGCACGCGAGACGAGAATGCGGCGATGGCCGAGGCCATCCACCGGCATCAGCCGCGCGCCCGGCGCACCCGCCAGATCCTCGGCATCCGAGAAGGGAATCTCGCGGTCGTCGCTCGCGTGGATCACCAGCGTTTTCGTGTCCGACCGCGCGAGGAAGTCCCGGCCCGAGAAACTCGCCATCGGACGGCCGGCGATCTCCAGCACGCGATCCTCGAAGGCCTGATGGCCGCGCGGCGTGAGGCCGAGCGTGTCAGCGAATTTCTTGCCGTAGATCTGCATGGTGGCGGGCGCCGCGATCGACACCAGCGCCTTCGCCCGAATGGCGGGGAAGGCATCGATCGCGCCGCCCACGGCCGCAGCCGCCACCGCGCCGCCGAAGGAATGCGCGATGATGCCGGCGAGCGGTTGCACCCCGCGCACCACGGCGGAGATCGCTTCCACGCCGATCGGGAAATTCAGAAGCCGGCCGGAGGAGCCGCCATGCGCCGGCATGTCCATCACGATCACGGAGAAGCCGCGTGCAAGGAGCGGCTCCACGAAGCCGGCCATGAAGAGGCCCTGCCCCGTCCAGCCATGCAACACGAGAACCGTGCCCCGGCCCGTGCCCTCGGGCTCGAAGCGCACGACCTTCACGAAGCCGCAGCCATGCGTCACATGCGCCGGCTGCCCCTTCGCAAGGACCGCCTCCGCCCGACGGATCCCCGCGCTCTGCCGGTTCACCGGCGCATGCTTCATCGGCGTGCAGAACAGCCGGAAGGCCAGGCGGCCGGTGAAGCGGGGCGAAACGGTGCTGGAGGCGCGGATGAGCGGCCGGATGACCTTGAGGGCAAGCTGTGCCATGCTGAACTCCCGAATGGCGTTTGTTCAATCTTGAACATAGTAGTTCAATCCTGAACAAACGCAAGCGCCGTTCGGGCCTGTCCATCCCGCGTGAAGGTGCCTGCCAGCCGATGTCCGAACGCCCCTGGGACCGTCCACGCTTCCGCAACTGGCTCGCGGTGGCCCGCCTGCATGCGATCTGGGAGGTTCGGCTTGGCGCAGCCCTCTCGCCGCATGGCATCAAGCTCGCGCAGTTCGATATCCTCGCGAACCTCATGCATGAGCCTGGCATCACCCAGCAGCACCTTGCGAAAAGGCTGTTCATCGGACGATCGAACCTCTCCATGGCGCTGCCCGAACTGGAGCGCATGGACTGGCTCAGGCGCGAGGGCGACCCCGAGGACAAGCGGATCCGCCGGCTGTTTCTCACGCCACAAGGGGAGGCCAAGGCGGAACTGGGCCTCGCCGAACAGCTTCGACTGCTCAACGAGATGATGACCGTGCTCTCGAACGAGGAATGCAACCAGTTGGGCGAAAGCGCGCGCCGCATGGCCGACCATCTGAAGAAGATGCCGGACAACCGCTGACCGGCCAAAGTGCTGCGCCTTGCCGGGACGGCGGAGGCAGTTCATTGTCCGGCCGGATGCATGGAGGGGGATCGCATGAATCTCGAAGCGGGAACGATCGTTGCGACGATTTTCGTCGTTTTTGCCATCATCACCATCATGGCGGGCATCCGGCAGGTGCCGCAGGGCCAGCATTTCACCGTGGAGCGCTTCGGCCGCTACAATCGCACGCTCACGCCCGGCCTCGGGCTCGTCATCCCCTATATCGAGACGATCGGCTCCAAGGTGGTGATGATGGAGCAGGTGCTCGATGTGCCGACGCAGGAAGTCATCACCAAGGACAATGCCTCGGCGCGCGCCGATGGCGTGGTGTTCTACCAGGTGCTCGACGCCTCGCGCGCGACCTACCAGGTGGCCAACCTCCAGAATGCGCTGCTGAACCTCACCATGACGAATATCCGCAACGTCATGGGCTCGATGGATCTCGACAACCTGCTCTCCAGCCGCGACGACATCAACGGCAAGCTCCTGAACGTGGTCGATGCCGCAGCCTCGCCCTGGGGCCTGAAAGTGACGCGCATCGAACTGAAGAACATCGAGCCGCCGGCCGATCTCGCCGCCGCCATGGCCCGGCAGATGAAGGCCGAGCGCGATCGCCGTGCCGCCATTCTCGAGGCCGAGGGCCAGAGGCAGGCGGCCATCCTGAAAGCCGAGGGCGAGAAGCAGGCGCAGATTCTCGCGGCGGAGGGCCGCAAGGAGGCCGCCTTCCGCGATGCCGAGGCGCGCGAGCGGCAGGCCGAGGCGGAGGCGACCGCGACGCGCATGGTCTCGGAGGCCATCAGCAATGGTGACCTTTCGGCCGTGAATTATCTCGTCGCCGAGAAATATATCGGGGCGCTCGGCAAGTTCGCGACCGCCAGCCATCAGAAGGTCGTGATCATCCCGGCCGAAATGAGCGGGCTTGTCGGCACGCTCGGCGGCATCGCCGAGATTGCCAAATCCGCGCTCGCATCCGACGAGCAACCGGCCGCACCGCGCCGGGGCGTGCCCGATACCGGCTCGCGCAGCTGAACTTTCTGTTCTTTCGCGATTTCTTCACGCGCACCGGTTCCCGCTTCGCCTGAAATCGCTCCTGAGGAGGTCACGATGTCGCTTCTGGGTCTTCCGCCGGTCTGGGGCTGGCTCGGGCTGGGTCTCGCGCTCATGGCGCTCGAAGTCGTCGTCGCGCCGGGCACCTACCTGCTGTGGATCGGCCTCGCGGCGCTCGCCATGGCGCTGATCGCCGGCATCGTCACCCTGCCGCTCACGCTGGAACTCGCGCTGTTCGGCGCATTGGCGCTGGGCTCGGCGGTGCTCGGCTGGATGGTCTATGGCCGGCGCGCGGTGAACGATGCGGCGCAGGACCTGCACGACCTCTCCCGCACCCTGCGCGGGCAGGTCGTGATGCTCGCGACCGCCATCGAGAACGGCAGCGGGCAGGCGCGGGTAAGCGATACGGTCTGGCGCGTGAACGGGCCCGATCTGCCGGCCGGCACGAAGGTGCGCATCATCTCGGTGGACGGCGCGACGCTCGTGGTGGAGCCGGCCTGAATTTTACGCCGCGCCGGCGCGCAGCAGATCGAGGTAATGCACGAGACCGAGGCATCGGCGCCCCTCGGCCACCACCAGCACGGTGATCTTGTGCCGCTCCTGGAATTCCACGGCCTCGCCCAGCAGCAGATCGGGCCGGACGGTTTTCGGATTCCGCGTCATCAAAGCGGAAACCGGTTGCTGCATCAGGTCGGCGCGATAGTTCCGGCGCAGGTCGCCATCGGTCACGATGCCCGCGAGCAACCCGTCGGCATCGAGCACCAGCGCGCAGCCGAACCCTTTGCGGCCCATTTCCGCGACCACTTCCTCGATCCGGGCGGCGTCGCCGACGATCGGCAGGCGATCGCCCTGATGCATGATGTCCTCGACGCGACGGAGTTTCGCCCCGAGCTTGCCGCCGGGGTGGAACATGCGGAAATCCTCGGGCGTGAAGCCGCGCGCTTCGAGCAGGGTCACGGCCAGCGCATCCCCCAGCACCAGCTGCATCGTGGTGGAGGTCGTCGGCGCGAGGCCGTTCGGGCAGGCCTCCTCGCTGCGCGGCAGCACAAGCGCCACATCGGCGCGGGTCGCGAGCGCACTTTCCGGCCGCGAGGTGATCGCGACCAGGGCCACGCGATAGCGGCGGGAATATTCGACGATATCGGAGAGTTCCGCCGTCTCCCCGGACCAGGAGAGCGCGAGGATTACGTCATCCGAGCGGATCATGCCAAGATCGCCATGGCTAGCCTCGGCGGGGTGCACGAAATAGGCCGGCGTGCCGGTGGAGGCGAGCGTCGCCGCGATCTTGCGCCCGACATGGCCGCTCTTGCCCATGCCCGTCACGATCACGCGGCCCTCGGTCGCCCGGATGCGGTCAACCGCCTCGCGGAAGGGGGCGCCGAGACCATTCTGGAGTGCCGCCTGCAATTGCGCGAGGCCATTCGCCTCGATGCGCAGGGTGCGCAGGGCGGAATCGATCGTCGCATCCGCGTGTCGCGTCATGCCGTGCTCCTGCTCCGTTCCAGACCGGGACAAAACTGCCGGGTTCTAAACCGGGCGTTAACCATCGCCGTTTACCTCTCGTCAACGGGTGGAACCCTGCCGGTTTCACCTGCGAAACGGGATTTCCGAGGCGAGCCCTTTGACGAAGCGCCGCACTGATAGCCGCAGGAACGCCTGTGGGGCAACCTCTGCCCTGCAGCGCAGCGGGCTGCGCGGCCTCGTGGCGAGCCTTATCCTCGGGTTTCTGGCCCAGCCGGCCCTGGCCCAGTTCCTCGGCGAGGGCGCGCCCGGCACGCCCGGCGCCATCGAGGGCGAATTGCGCGGCCCCCGCGGGCAGGGGCTGCCTCCGCCGCCGCGCGCCACGCCCATTCCACCCGCGCCCGGAACGTCACGCCAATCCCTGCAGAAGCGGCCCAACACGGCAATCCGCCGCTCGGCCGGCGACACGTCGCGCCCGAGCGCGGCGAACCCGCTGGCCCCGCCCGCCAATCCGCAGCCGCGCGGCCTCGTTTCCACATCGCAGCGGCCGGGCGATCTCACGGGCACCCGCTTCAGGGATGCCGCGCCGGCCGGCATTCCGCCCGTATCGAGCAGCGTCGCCGAGCCGGCGCCCGGCCTGCCGGGGGTGACGCCGCGCCAGCCGCGCCGCCTGCCGCTGGAACAGGACCCCTATGCGCCGCTCGGCATCCGTTCCGGCGGGATGGTGTTCCGCCCGGCGCTGGAGGTCTCCGGCGGCTACGACACGAACCCCACCCGCACCGCGACGAACCGCGGCGGTTCCGCCCTTTACCGCGTCGAGACCGAATTGCGCGCGACCTCGGACTGGTCGCAGCATCAGCTCGATGTCGATCTGCGGGGCAGCTTCACCGGCTACACCTCGGTCCGCGACACGAATCGCCCCGAGGGCGACGCCCGCGCAGCCCTCCGGCTCGATGTCTCGCGCGACTTGACCCTCGACGGCGAGATCCGCTCGCGCATCGATACGGAAAACGCCAGCAACGTGAACCTTCCGGCCGGCACGACCGGGCGCAGCCCCTTCTACACCAACACGGCGAGCCTCGGCGGCACCCAGCGCTTCGGCCGGCTGAGCCTCGGCCTGCGTGGGAATGTGGAACGCACCGATTACTCGGACCTCGAATTCGGCGGCGTGACCACCAGCCAGGCTGCCCGCAACCTCACCGGTTACGGCCTGCGCCTGCGGGCCGGCTACGAGATTTCGCCGTCCGTCACCCCCTTCGTGGAAGTCGGCGCGGACAAGCGCACCTACGACGAAACACGCGATGCCTCCGGCTTCGAACGCTCGTCGGTCGGTGGAACCGTGCGCGTCGGCTCGACCTTCGAACTCGCGCGCACGCTGATCGGCGAGGCGGCCGTGGGCTACACCTACCGCAATTACGACGATTCCCGGCTGTCGCGGCTCGGCTCGCCCACCGGCGATGCCACGCTCACCTGGTCGATCTCGCCGCTGACGACTTTGGCCCTGCGCGCCCAGACCGAGATCGTCGAGACGACGCTTGCCTCGTCCTCCGGCGCCATCGCCTATCGCGGCACCGCGACGCTGACGCATGCCTTCCTGCGCCATTTCACCGCGACGACGACCTTCCAGATCGCGGAAACCGATTACCAGCGCGTCAATCGCCGCGAATTGCAGCTGATCGGCGGCCTGCGGCTGGAATACAAGCTCAACCGGATGGTGGCCTTCCGCGGGTCCTATGCCTTCGAGGCTTACCGTCTTAATGCCCCAAACTCGAATTATCAGGCGCATAGCTTTCTTCTGGGCATGCGATTCACCCCCTGAGCGAGACGAAGGAGTTTCGAACCCATGCGCCGGATTGGCATGCCCCGCCTGATGATGGCCGCGAGCGTCGCGCTGGCGATTCCGGCTTCGGCCATGGAGCAGAACCCGCGCCCCGCGCGGCACGCGGCAGCGCCCGCGCCGGCACAGGCGGCGGGCCCGAATGTGCAGGCCTTTCTCGCAAGCCTGTGGAACGATGCGCGCCAGCGCGGCATCAGCCGTGAAACCTTCAATGCAGCCCTGGGCAATTTCACGCCCGACCCGGCGATCATCGCGCTCACGAAGAAGCAGAGCGAATTCGTCCGGCCGATCTGGTCGTATCTCGACGGCGCGATCTCGGAGCAGCGCCTCGCACGCGGGCGGGCCGCCGCCGAGCGCCATGCGGACGAGCTCGCGGCCATCGAACGGAAATATGGCGTCGACCGCCGCATCGTGCTCGGCATCTGGGGCATGGAGACGAATTTCGGTTCCTTCACCGGCGAGAAGGATGTCTTCCGCTCGCTCGCGACGCTGGCGCTTCATCGCTACCGCGACGACTTCTTCCGCGACGAACTGCTCGTCGCGCTGAAGATCCTGAACGATGGCTTTGCCGATCGCGCGGCCATGCGCGGCTCCTGGGCCGGCGCCATGGGACAGACGCAGTTCATGCCGTCGAGCTTCATGAAATATGCCGTCGACCATGATGGCGACGGCGTGCGCGACCTCTGGGCGAATATCCCCGATGCGCTGGCCTCCACCGCGAATTACCTCGCGAGCTTCGGCTGGCAGCCGGGCGTGCCCTGGGGCGTGGAAGTGAATGTTCCGCCGAGCTTCAACCTCGCTTCGGTCGAGGGCATGCAGGAATTCTCGAGCTGGAGTGCCGCCGGTCTCACCCGCGTGAGCGGCGCGGCCCTGCCCCGCAACGGCAAGGCCATGCTGTGGTATCCGGCCGGCATTCGCGGGCCGGCCTTCCTCGTCACCGAGAATTACCGGGTCATCAAGCGCTACAATTCCTCCGATGCCTATGCGCTGGCGGTGGCGCATCTGGGCGATCGGCTGGCGGGCGGAAGCGGCTTCCGCAGCGCCTGGCCGCGCGACGACAAGCGCCTGTCCCCCGCCGAGGTGAAGGAACTGCAGCGCCGGCTCATCGCGCTGGGCCACCCGCTCGGCAAGGTCGACGGGCGCATCGGCGAGATCAGCCGGGAGGCGATCCGTCGCCAGCAGATCCGGCATGGCCTGCCCGCCGACGGCTACCCCACGCTTGCCCTGCTCCAGAAGCTGAGGCAGAAGTAACGGGCCTCGACATGCGCGCCAGCCCGCGCGCAACCGGGAGGGGCCCATGCAGCAGCGCCTTCCCAAAGCCGTTTCCCGCGCATGCCTCGCCATCGCCGGCGCGATTGCCGTTATGGTCGCAGGGGCGTTCCTGCCCGTCCCCGGTCCGCGCCTCGCCCTCGCCGAGGAATCCGTGATGAACTGGCGGGGAACCCTGCCGCAGGCGCGGCCGCGCGCCGAAGCGCCGGCCTATCGCGCGCGCCGGCGCATCGAGATCGCACCGCGCTATCCCGACGATTCCACCCTCGGCCTGCATATGCCGGCGCTGAAGGTCGATGTGCCGATCCTCGCGGATGCCCATGCGCCGCTTGTGGCGATTATCGGGGATTCGCTGGCCGATGCGCTGAATTTCGGCTTCGAGGGCGATCCCGGCCTGCGCGGCAGCTACCGCCTCGTGCACCGGACGAGCAGCGCCTCCGGGCTCGTGCGCGCGGATTACTTTTCCTGGCCGCAGACTTTGGCGACGCTTCTGGCCGAGAACCGTGATCTCGCCGTGCTGGTCATCATGATCGGCCTCAATGACCGGCAACCGATCCGCGTGGGCGACCAGACGCTCGAACCGCTGAGCGAGGGCTGGCGCGAGGATTATCGCAACCGCGTCGATGCGTTGCTGACACTCGCCCGCGACGCGAAGGTGCCCGTCATCTGGGTTGGCCTGCCGCTGATGCGCTCGCCGCGCCTGTCGGACGACCTGAAGGCGCTCAACACGTTGATCCGCGAGCGCGTCGCCATTTTTGGCCAGACCTTCGTCGAAACGGTGGATGCCTTCGCCGATGCCTCGGGCGGGTTTTCCGCCAATGGCCCGGATGTGATGGGCGATACCGTGCGGCTGCGCGGTTCGGATGGCATTCACTTCACACCGGCCGGGCAGCGCAAGCTGGCCTTTTTCACGGATCGGGCCGTGAGCCGCATCCTCTCCGACAGGCCGGCACCCGCGCTTGCGGATCTTCCGGCTCCGTCACCGGTCGTTGCACCCGGAGGGTTGTCACCGCAGGTGCGCCTGCCGGCAACGCTCGCGCCGAACTGGAATGCGACGCCGGGCGGAATCGTGATCGCGCCGTCTCGCCCGCCGATCGGCGAAACGCGGCCGATTTCGCCAGCCCGGCAGGCGAACTCGCTGCTGGATCGCACCAACCCGACCTACGGCGACACCCTGAACCGCAACCTCTTCGACCGGGGCCTCGCACCGGCCGCGCGGCCGGGCCGCAGCGACGATCACGGCTGGCGCTGAGCGGTTCTGGCCTGTCGCGTCGTTGGCACGCGCACCGGAATCCGCTTCGTCGAGTCCCTTACTGCACGCCGCCATCCTGCAGGTGGCAGGCGACCATGCGCCCCCCGTAGAGCAGGGTCTCACGCGGTTTCTCGCGGCTGCAGCGCGGCCCGGCCATCGGGCAGCGCGGGTGGAAATGGCAGCCCGGCGGCGGATGGATGGGCGAGGGAATTTCGCCCTTGATGGAGGCGAAGGAGCGCTTCTTCGCCTCGAGCCTCGGCACGTTGTCGAGCAGCGCGCGCGTATAGGGGTGGACCGGATCGGCGAAGATGGCCGCCGTGGGGCCGCTCTCGATCACGCGGCCGAGATACATGATGAGGATGCGATCGGAAATGTGCCGCACCACGCCGAGATCGTGGCTGATGAAGAGATAGGCGAGCCCCAGATCCTGCCGCAGGTCCATGAACAGGTTCAGCACCTGCGCCTGGATCGAGACATCGAGTGCCGCGACGGATTCATCGCAGATCAGCAGCTTCGGCTTCACCGCCAGCGCCCGGGCGATGCCGATGCGCGCGCGCTGCCCGCCCGAGAACTGGTGCGGATAGCGGCGCATGTAATCGGGATCGAGCCCGACACGCCGGAACAGTTCCGCCACGTAATCCTTCTGGCTCGCGCCCGCCATCATGCCGTGGACGCGCGGCGCCTCCCCGACGATGTCGCCGGCGCGGATGCGCGGATTGAGCGATGACATCGGGTCCTGGAAGATCATCTGCGCGCCGAGCACGAAATCGTGCCGCTCGGCGCCATCCTGCGTGGTGACATCCTGCCCTTTCCAGAACACGCGCCCGTCGCTGGGGTCATGGATGCCGGCCACCACGCGTCCCAGGGTGGATTTGCCGCAGCCGGATTCGCCCACGAGCGCCACCACCTCGCCGTCGCGGATCGTCAGATCCACCTGATCGACCGCGTGGACGGTGATTTCCTGGTTCTTCGCGCCGAAGCGGTTCGCGAGTTTCGCCGCGAAATCCAGCGACTTGGTGAAGCGTTTCGAGACCTTCTCGACCCTTACAAGCTCGAGATTGGCCGATTTCAAGGCCGCGCTGTTCATGAGGCCCTCTGAAGCGACAGGGGATGATGGCAGGCGACGCGCGCGCCGGAACGATCCGGGTGAATCACGGGCCGCTCTTGCCGGCAACGATCGGTGGAGAAACCGCAGCGCGGCTCGAAGGCACAGCCCGAAGGCAGGCGCCCCAGCGACGGCGTGGAGCCGGGGATCTGGCGAAGGCGCTGCCCCATCGGGTTGGCGCTCGGCACGGAGCCGATGAGGCCGCTGGTATAGGGGTGCTGCGGGTTCTCGAGCACGCGCTCGACCGGGCCCTCCTCGACGATGCGGCCCGCATACATCACGGCGATCCGGTCTGCGAGGCCGGCCACGACCGCGAGGTCATGCGTGATCCACACCATGGCCGTGCCGGTCTCGGCGCAGAGCTTCTGCACCTCGGCGAGGATCTGGCTCTGGATCGTCACGTCAAGCGCGGTTGTGGGTTCGTCCGCGATGATCAGCTTCGGCCGGTGCAGCAACGCGATGGCGATCGCCACGCGCTGGCGCATGCCGCCCGAGAACTGATGCGGATAGGCGACGAGCCGCTCCTCCGGCGAGGGAATGCCGACGAGCCCGAGCGCTTCCACGGCGCGGGTTCGCGCCGCGTCATGGCTCACATTGTCATGCGCCAGCACTGCCTCGATCATCTGGGTGTCGATGCGCAGGACCGGGTTGAGCGTCATCATCGGGTCCTGGAAGATCATCGCGAGATCCTTGCCGCGCACGCGGCGCATGGCCTCGTCGTCGCGCGCGACGATCTCCTCGCCATCGAGCCGGATGGAGCCGGAGACGATTCGTCCGGGCGGGTCGATCAAGCCCATGATCGAGAAACCGGTGACCGATTTGCCCGAACCGCTCTCGCCCACGATGCCCAGCACCTCGCCGGCAGCAACCGAGAACGACACACCATCCACCGCCTTCACCACGCCCTCGCGGGTGAAGAAATGGGTTGCGAGGTTTTCAACCTCGAGTACGGGCCGGGTCATTTCTCGAGCCTCGGATTGAGCACGTCGCGCAGGCGGTCACCCACGAGGTTGATGCCAACGATGGTCAGCAGCAGCGCGACGCCGGGGAAGAAGCTGATCCAGTACTTGCCCGAGAGCATGTACTGGAAGCCGTTGGAAATCAGCACGCCGAGCGACGGCTCGGTCTGCGGCAGGCCGACGCCCAGGAAGGAGAGCGTCGCCTCGAGGCTGATCGCATGCGCGGTCTGCACGGTGGCGATCACGATCACCGGGGCGAGGCAGTTCGGCAGGATGTGGCGCAGCATGGTGCGGGTATGCGAGAGCCCCAGCGAGCGCGCGGCCTCCACATATTCCTTCCGCCGTTCCACCAGTGCCGAGCCGCGCACGGTTCGGGCGTAATAGGCCCATTGCACCACCACGAGCGCGAGGATGATCTTGTCCACGCCCTTGCCGAGCAAAGCCACGAGAATGAGCGCAACCAGCACCGAGGGCAGCGAGAGCTGCAGATCGACGATGCGCATGATGACATTCTCGATCCGCCCGCCGAAATAGGCGGCGACGAGGCCGATCACGAGGCCGAGGCAGGCCGCGATCAGCCCGGAAACGAGGCCGACCATCAGCGAGATCCGCAGGCCATAGAGAATGCCGGACCAGAGGTCGCGACCCACGCCGTCCGAACCGAGCCACATCGTGAAGCCGTCGAGCGCCTGCGCACCGGGCGGCTGGCGGCTGTCCATGATGTCGACGCGGCCGAGATCGTAAGGGTTCTGCGGCGCGATCAGCGGGGCCAGCACGGCCAGCAGCACGATCACGCTGATGAGCGCGAGGCCGAACACCGCCACGCGATCTTCGAGGAAACGCTCGACGAAGCGGGCGAATTCGCCCTTCGCCTTTTGCGGCGCTTCGGCCTTTTTGGTCAGGGTGAGGTCGCTCATTCGTTTTTCCCCGCAAGACGCACGCGCGGATCCAGCGCGGAGTAAAGGATGTCCACGATCAGGTTGATCGTCACGAAGAGCAGCACGACCACCATCACGTAGGCGACGATCAGGGGCCGATCGAGCCGCTGGATCGATTCGAGCAGCAGCTTGCCCATGCCCGGCCAGGCGAAGATCGTCTCCGTCACGATCGAGAAGGCGACAAGGCTGCCGAATTCGAGGCCCAGCACGGTGACGATGGGGATCATGATGTTCTTCAGGATATGCACGCCCACGATACGCCGGGGCGAGAGGCCCTTGGCGCGGGCGAACTTCACGTAATCCTGCAGGCTCGCCTCCCGCGTGCCGGAGCGCGCGAGCCGGATGACCAGCGAGATCTTGAGCAGCGCGAGATTGAGCGCCGGCAAGGCGATGTGCTTCCAGCCCTGCAGCGTGAGAAGCGAGGTCTCGATGCCGAGGATGGTCGTCGTCGGGCCGCGCCCGGTCGCCGGCAGCCAGCCGAGCATCACCGAGAAGAACATGATCAGCATCAGCCCCACCCAGAAGGTGGGCAGCGAGAAGCCGAGGATCGACCCCGCCATAATGGCACGCGCCGCGGGGTGATCCGGCTTCAGCCCCGCGAAGAGGCCGAGGGGCATGCCGATCACGATCGCCATCACCAGCGCGACGAAAGCGAGTTCGAGCGTCGCGGGCATGCGATCGAGAATGAGGCCGATGGCGGAGCCGCCATGCACGTAGGAGCGGCCGAATTCCCCCTGCAGCACATCCGCCACGAACAGCATGAATTGCAGGTAGACCGGCTTGTCGAAGCCGAATTCGCGACGGACCTGCTCGACCTGCTCCTGCGTCGCATCGCCCGGCACCATCATCCAGACCGGATCACCCACCACGTAGGTGCCGAAAAAGACGATGACGACCATGGCCAGCACGACAAACAGGGCCTGAGCCACGCGTCGGATGATGAAAGCCAGCATGAAACACCCCCTGCATGGGAGACGATCCCGCCCCATTGGCGGAACAACCGCATGCCTTCGCCGGGAAGGAGCGGATCACGGGTTGGAAGGGCCTCCGGCGGGCACGCCGCCGGAGGCGCCGATCACGTTCAGCGCGTGATGGACATGGCCAGCGTGTATTCGTCGGTCCGGCCGATCACCTTCAGGCCCTTGCGCGCGGCCCAGGTGTTCTTGTTGTAATAGACGGGGATGAGGCCGACATCGTTGATGGCGACTTCTGTGCCCTGCGCGAGCAGCTTCGCACGCTCGCCATCGTTGACGGTCGCCAGCGCCTTCTTCAGGAGCGCATCCACTTCCGGGTTCGAATAGCGGCCGCGATTGGCCGAGCCGATGCCGGCCTGCGCATCGAATGTGCCCAGCAGCGGGCCCAGGCTGCCGGATGCCTCGCCAGTGCCGGCGCTCCAGCCCGCGAGGATCATCGAGAATTCCGGCGTGCGGTTCGGACCACCGGTCGAAGCGCGCGAGAAGAACACCGCCGGCGGCAAGGTCTCGACCTTGGTGTCGATGCCGACGCGCGTGAACATCTGCGCCACGGCCTCGATCACCTTCGTGTCGTTGGGATAGCGCCCGTTCGGACCATGGATGGTCAGCGAGAAGCCGTTCGGGAACCCGGCCTCGGCGAGCAGCTTGCGGGCGCCATCGACATTATAGGCGACGGGCTTCAGCGTGCGCGAGGTGCCCTGGTAGATATCCGGCAGCAGCTGGCCCGCGACCACCGCCTCGCCTTCCATGATGCGATCGACGATCGCCTGCCGGTTCAGCGCCATCGAGAGCGCCTGGCGTACCTTGAGATTGTTGAACGGGTTCTTGATCGCGCTGCCGTCCTTCGCCTTGATGAAGGGCGTGTCGTCGCGCAGGCGATCCATGTGGAGATAGATCAGGCGGTTCGACAGCGCGCTCGAGACCGTGACGCGATTGTCGGATTTCAGCCGGGTCACATCCGCCGAGGGCACGTTCTCGATCACGTCGACATCCCCGGAAAGAAGGGCGGCCACGCGGGTCGGATCGGCCTTGATGAAACGGAAGGTCACCTTCTCCCAGGCCGGCTTGCCGGCCCAGTGCGCGTCGTTGCGCTTCAGGACAAGGCGATCGCCCGGCACGAATTCCACGAACTGGTAAGGCCCGGTGCCGACGGTGCCCTTGCCGGCATTGAGGTCCTCGGTGGTGACGTTCGCAGCCGCCTTCGCCGACATGATCTCGATCTGGGCAAGATCGTTCAGCATCAGCGGATAGGGGCTGGGCGTCTTGATGCGCAGGGTGAGGTCGTTGACCTTCTCCAGCGTCTTCCCACGGATGAACGAGGTCTTCGGCGCGGGCGATTTCGGAACGTTGGGGACGCGGTTGAAGGAGAAGATCACGTCATCGGCGGTGAACGGCGAGCCATCGTGGAACTTCACGTTCGGCCGCAGCGAGAATTCCCAGGTGAGGTCGTCGATCAGCTTCCAGCTTTGCGCGAGACCGACGCCGAGGCGCTGGAACTCGTCCTGCGAGATCAGAGTCTCGAAGATGTGGCGCGCCACCTGGTTGTTCGGGGTGAGGTTGTGGAAATGCGGATCGGCGGAGCTGGGCTCCGCGGCGAGGCCGATTTTGAGTTCCTGGGCCGTGGCAGCGCCGACCGGCATCGCGGCGATGCCGGCGAGCAGCGCGCCCGCGAAGGCCAGGCTGCGTCGTGTGATCGTCATGGTACTCTCCCTGTTTTGTCGCGGGCCGCTCTTCTGGCGTCGCCGGACCTGTGTCCAGTCTGACAAGGCTCGCGGAAAAAGCCAGCGCCCTGAACGCCGAATTCCGCCAGCTTCCCTTTGCAAGCAGCCGCAGGATGACACTAATATTCATATCTGTTATTGTCACAGAAATTCATATAACCAAGTTGCATTCGTGCTATGCCAGAACCGAAAAACGACCGCCTCGAGCCTGCGGAAGCCCGTCGCCCATCCCTGCGCGAGCTGGAAATCCTGCGCACGCTGATCGCGCTGGGTAAGACCACCGCGGCCGCCGCCAAGCTCAACATCTCGCAACCCGCCGTGTCGCGCGCCATCGCGCAGCTTGAGGAGCGCACCGGCCTTGTCCTGTTCCGGCGGGAGAGCGGGCGACTGCTGGCGACGGCCGAGGCGCTGGCGCTTCACCAGGAGGCCGAGCCGATCTTCCAGACGCTCGAGCGGCTGGAGCGCGCGCGCTGGCGCCCGACGGACCGGGAGGCGAATCTCAGGATCGCAAGCCCGCCGACGCTGGCGCATCACTTCCTCAACCGCATGCTCGCGCGCTTCTCGGTGGAGGAACCCACGACGCGCGTGCATCTCGAAATCGGTTCGGGGATCGACGTGACGACCAAGGTCGCGGATGGCGATACCGATCTCGGCCTCATCGATGCCGGGGCCAACCATGCGGGCGTGCGCTTCATTCCGTTCCGGCTCGGCGAAGCGCATGTGATGCTGCTGAAATCGTCGCCGCTCTACCGGAAAGAGGTGTTCGAGCCGAAGGATTTCCACGATCTGCCACTGATCGCGCTGGTGCGACGCTTCAACTCGCGCATCATGCTCGACCGGCTGTTTCTGGGCGCGAACGTGACGCCGCGCATCCTGATCGAGGTGTCGACCTCGGCTGCGGCTTACGATTTCGTGCGGGCCGGCGCGGGATTGTCGATCGCGAACCCGTTCCCGATCGCTTTCCGGGGCGACCCGGATGTCGGCTTTCGCCCCTTCCGCCCGGTGGTGCCCTATGAGACCTCCTTCGTGCTGCCCGCGATGACGCCGCCGACGCCGGTTGCGCGCCGCTTCATCGATTTCGTCCGCAGACTCCAGGAGGAGGACGGCTACACCACCGCCCTGCGCGAGAGCTGATCAGCGCTTCTTCAGGGCGAGGCAGACGAGGCTGACGATCTCAAACAGCATCTGCGCGCCGGCATGCGCGGTATTCGTCGTCGCGTCGTATTGCGGCGCCACCTCCACGACGTCGCCACCGATGATGTCGAGCCCCGCCGCGCCCCGGAGCAGCGCCATCGCCTCGCGGGAGGAGAGCCCGCCGATCTCCGGCGTGCCGGTGCCGGGGGCGAAGGCGGGATCGAGACTGTCGATGTCGAAGGAGACATAGGTCGGTCCGCTGCCGAGAACCGCGCGGGCCCGGCGAATGGTCTCGTCCACGCCGAGGCGCTGGAATTCCTCGGCATGGATCACGGTCATGCCGCTGTCGTAGGAGAATTCCCAGAGATATTCGGCATTGCCCCGGATGCCGATCTGGATCACCCGCTTCGGATCGAGCACGCCGGCCAGCACCGCCTCGCGGAACGGCCCGCCATGGTGGAAGCGCGTGCCCTCATAAGGGCCGCTCGTGTCGCAATGCGCGTCGATATGCAGCATGCCGACGGGCTGTTGCGCGCCCAGCGCCCGGAGGATCGGCAGCGTCATCGAGTGATCGCCACCAACCGCGACGGGTCTGCAGCCCGCCTCCACCAGCGGCCGGAAATAGCTTTCGATATCCTCGTGGCTCTGCTCCAGACTGTAGCGGGAGCGGAACGGCACATCGCCGAGATCGAACACGCCGGCTTCGGCCATCGGCACGATCTTGTGGACTTGATGATAAGGCCCGATGCGTTCGACCTGCCGCACGGCGCGCGGGCCAAGGCGCGAACCGGGCCGGTTGGTGACGCCGAGATCCATCGGGACGCCGACCAGCGGGATCTCGATGCCGGCGAAATCGCGCCGGGTATGGGCGTCGAGTCGCATCGGCACATCGAGGAAGGTCGCAATCCCCTCATAGGGCTTGGCGCGGCGGTCACCGCCCTGGAACAGCAGGTCCACGACCTTGCGGAAATTCGCATCCTGCACGTCGCCGGCCGAAGCCGCATCGTACTTCGCCCGCAGCCGCGCCAGTTCGTCGTCCGTCATGCCGCACTCCTCGCCGCGATGCCGCGAGGATGTCAGCCCGCCGGCACCCTGACAATACGGCGCCGGGCCGAATTCACACGGTGACCTGCGCGCCGAGTTCCACGACGCGCCCCGTGGGGATGTGGAAGAAGTCCGTCGCGTTCGCCGCCATGCGCGACAGGAAGATGAAGAGATTGTCCTGCCAGAGCGGCATGCCGGAGGAAGCCGCCGGCTTGATGGTGCGGCGCGACAGGAAGAACGAGGTCTGCATGATATCGAAATCGAGCCCGCGTCGTCGCGCCAGCGCCAGGAAATGCGGCACGCGCGGCGTTTCCATGTAGCCCACATGCGCGATGATGAGCTTCACATCCTCGCTGAGTTCGTTGATCTCGAGCTTCTCGGCATCCGGCACGCGCGGCGTGTCCTCCGTGCGGATGGTCAGGACGATGTTGCGCTTGTGCAGCACCTTGTTGTGCTTGAGGTTATGCAGCAGCGCGCCCGGCGCGGCCTCGGGGTCGCTCGTGAGGAACACGGCCGTGCCGGCCACGCGCACCGGCTTCGATTTCTCGAGCATCTTGATGAGGTCGGTCAGCGGCACGGAATCGCGGCGGGTCTTGTCGTAGACGATGCGCGTGCCGCGCACCCAGGTCCACATCATGGTGATGAGCACGAAGCCGAAGAGCAGCGGCATGTAGGCGCCTTCGGGGATCTTCAGGCAATTCGCGCCGAAGAAGACGAGATCGACCATCAGGAAGGGCATGCCGAGCGCCAGCACCTGCCAGTTCTTCCATTTCCACACCTTGCGCGCCACGATGAAGAACAACGCGGTATCGGCGAGCATCGCGCCGGTCACGGCGATGCCGTAGGCGGAAGCGAGCGACGACGAGGTCTTGAAGGTCAGCACCAGCAGCACCACGCCCACCGCGAGGAAGCGGTTCACCGGCGCGATATAGATCTGGCCGAGCTGGGTTTCCGAGGTGTGGCGGATCTCGATGCGCGGCAGCAGGCCAAGCTGCACCGCCTGCTGCGTCAGCGAGAACGCGCCGGTGATCACCGCCTGGCTCGCGATCACGGTGGCGATGCCGGTGAGGATCACCAGCGGCAGCAGCGCCCATTCCGGCGCGAGCAGGAAGAACGGATCGGACACCATCTTCGGATTGTCCAGGTTCTTCAGCACGAAAGCGCCCTGCCCGAGATAGTTCAGCGTCAGCGCCGGAAACACGAAGAACAGCCAGGCAATGCGAATGGGGAAGCGGCCGAAATGGCCCATATCGGCATAGAGCGCCTCGGCGCCGGTAACCGCCAGAAAGACCGAGCCCAGCACGATCAGGCCGATCATGCCGTGTTCGGCCACGAACAAGGCGGCGTAATAGGGGTTGAAGGCGGCGAGAATCCCGATGTCGTCCTCGATATGCATGATGCCGAGGATCGCCAGAACGGTGAACCACACCACCATGATCGGCCCGAAGAATTTCGCGACACTGGCCGTGCCGCGCCTCTGCACCCAGAACAACGCCAGCAGGATGCCGAGCGCGAGCAGGATGACGTTCCACTGGTTCTCGAAAGCGGGGTTGACGAGCTTCAGCCCCTCCGCCGCCGAGAGCACCGAAATGGCCGGGGTGATGATGGAATCGCCATAGAACAAGGCGGCGCCCATCACGCCGAACAGGAAGACCGGCAGCGAGCGCCGGCCCACCGCCTTCTGCGCCAGCGCCATCAGCGAGAGCGTGCCGCCCTCGCCCTTGTTGTCGGCGCGCATAATGAAGACGACGTATTTCAGCGTCACCACCACCACGACGGCCCAGATGAGCAGCGAGACGATGCCGATGACCTCATTGCGGGTCAGGCCGTCGTCGGCGGCGTGGTGGAGCGATTCCTTCAGCGCGTAGAGCGGGCTCGTGCCGATATCGCCATAGACGACGCCCACGGAGCCCACGGCCAGCGCCAGCGTCCGCTTCAGGCCCTGCCCCTCGCCATGCGACCCGTGACTCTCGGGTTGTCCCGGGGTTCCCCCCTCGCCCGCAACGCCCGCCACGCCCATGAAACGGCTCCGCCTGCTGTTCAGCCCCCGGCTCTGGAATCGATCCTGTCACGGATCGTCCTGGTCCGGAAGCGGCGCGGCTTATACACCCCTTTTCCGCAGCGCAACAGGGGGCGCATCAATCGAAACTTTCTTGCCCGAACCTGCAGAAAAAGGCTGGTATACCACGGCCAATTTGGGTAAGGCAGGCACGATCTTGCCCGACCGGAGAAGGCGCGGCGGCAGTTGTCGCGCGTGCAATCTCCCCCAAACCCAGGACGAATTGCCGCCATGAGCGCCGCGCCGAAGACCCTTTACGACAAGATTTTCGACGATCACGTGGTCGATCGCCAGCCGGACGGCACCTGCCTGCTCTATATCGACCGGCATCTCGTGCATGAGGTGACCTCGCCGCAGGCGTTCGAGGGCCTGCGCATGGCGGGCCGCCCGGTGCGCGCGCCGCAGAAGACCCTCGCGGTGGTCGATCACAACGTTCCCACCTCCGATCGCACCAAGGGCATCGAGGAAGAGGAAAGCCGCATCCAGGTGGAAACGCTGGCGCAGAACGCCAAGGATTTCGGCATCGAATACTATTCCGAGCGCGACAAGCGCCAGGGCATCGTGCACGTCATCGGGCCGGAACAGGGCTTCACCCTGCCGGGCACGACGATCGTCTGCGGCGACAGCCACACCTCCACGCATGGCGCGTTCGGCGCGCTGGCGCATGGCATCGGCACCTCGGAGGTCGAGCATGTGCTCGCCACCCAGACGCTGATCCAGAAGAAGGCGAAAAACATGCTCGTCGAGGTGAAGGGCAGCCTCGGCAAGGGTGTCACCGCGAAGGATATCGTGCTCGCGATCATCGGCGAGATCGGCACGGCCGGCGGCACCGGCTCGGTGATCGAGTTCGCGGGCTCCGCGATCCGCGACCTGTCGATGGAAGGCCGCATGACCGTCTGCAACATGACGATCGAGGGCGGCGCGCGCGCTGGCCTCATCGCGCCGGATGAGAAGACCTTCGCCTATCTGAAGGATCGGCCGAAGGCGCCGAAAGGCGCGCATTGGGACAGCGCCGTGCGTTATTGGGAAACGCTGAAAAGCGACGAGGGCGCGCATTTCGATCGCATCGTCACGCTCGATGCGAACAACCTGCCGCCCATCGTCTCCTGGGGCACCTCGCCGGAGGATGTCGTCTCGATCGCCGGCACCGTGCCCGATCCGGCGGCGATTGCCGACGAGGTGAAGCGCCAGTCGAAGGAGCGCGCGCTCGCCTATATGGGCCTGACGCCGGGCACGAAGATGACCGATATCGAACTCGACGTGGTCTGGATCGGCTCCTGCACCAATGGCCGCATCGAGGATCTGCGCGCGGTGGCGAAGGTCGTCGAGGGCAAGACCATCTCGAGCCGCCTCGCCTATGCGATGATCGTCCCGGGCTCCGGCCTCGTGAAGGAGCAGGCGGAAGCGGAAGGGCTCGATCGGATCTTCACCGCCGCCGGCTTCCAGTGGCGCGAGCCGGGTTGCTCGATGTGCCTCGGCATGAACCCCGACCAGCTGAAGCCGGGCCAGCGCTGCGCTTCGACCTCGAACCGCAATTTCGAGGGCCGGCAGGGCTTCAAGGGCCGCACGCATCTCGTCTCGCCGGCCATGGCCGCCGCGGCCGCAATTGCCGGTCGGTTTGTTGATATCCGGACGATGTCGTGAGCAGCGACCCGCGCCCGCCGAAGATGGAACAGGGAGAGGGTTTCTTCTCCTCCTCGCTCGCGCGGGCGGCGGACCACTTTGCCGGGCAGGATGCGCTGAAGCAGAATGCCGAGCCGGCGGACAAGGTGGAGATCTGGGCGAAAAGGATCGGTCGGGGTTTGTCCCTGGTCGCCTTCGTGGCGCTTGCGTGGTATTTCGGCCATCAATTGAAGTGGTGGTGAGAATTTCTCGATGAGTGCAACGCAGCGTTTCCCTTCCGCCTCCTGGGCGCCGATGCAGGCGCCCACCCTCGCCGATTTCGAGGAGATGGCCGCGCATGCCTATGAGGCGCTGCCGGAGGAATTCCGCAAGCTCTGCGGGCATATCGTCGTCAAGGTCGAGGAATTTCCCGACGAGGAAGTGATCGAGGCGATGGAGCTGGAAACGCCCTTCGACATTCTCGGGCTCTTCCAGGGCCACGGCCTCACCACGGCGGCGGCCATCCAGCATACGGGGCAGGAGCCGAACATGATCTGGCTCTATCGCCGCCCCATCCTCGATTACTGGGCCGAGCACGAGGAAACGCTCGGCGCCATCATCACCCATGTGCTCATCCACGAGATCGGCCACCATTTCGGCCTTTCCGATGACGACATGGAAAAGATCGAAGCCAAGGCGGGCTAACCCCTGAACCGAGACGGAAAGCACGAGAGATGCAGCCCTTCACGACCCTCACCTCCACCCCGGCGCCCATGAAGGTGGTCAATGTCGATACCGACATGATCATCCCCAAGCAGTTCCTCAAAACGATCAAGCGCACCGGCCTCGGCAAGTCGCTGTTCTTCGAGATGCGCTATGACGAGAAGGGCAACGAGAACCCGGATTTCGTGCTGAACAAGCCGGCCTATCGCAAAAGCGAGATCCTGATCGCCGGCGACAATTTCGGCTGCGGTTCCTCCCGCGAGCATGCGCCCTGGGCGCTTCTCGATTTCGGCATCCGCTGCGTGATCTCCACGAGCTTCGCCGACATTTTCTACAACAACTGCTTCAAGAACGGCATCCTGCCGATCACGGTCAGCCAGGAAGAGCTCGACAAGCTGTTCGACGATGCCGATCGCGGCTCGAACGCGACGCTGACGGTCGATCTCGCCGCGCAGGAGATCAAGGGCCCGGATGGCGGCACGATCCGCTTCGAGATCGATCCCTTCCGCAAGAAATGCCTGATGGAAGGCCTCGACGATATCGGCCTCACCATGGTGAAGAAGAGCGCCATCGACACCTATGAGGCCAAGGCGAAGGAAAATCGCGCCTGGCTGTGAGAGTCATTGTCATTGCGAGGAGTAAAACGACGAAGCAATCCAGTCCTTCTTGCTGGATTGCCGCGTCGGGCAAAGCCATCCTCGCAATGACAGGTCAAGAGCCTGTGTTTTTTGCGGCTGGTTGATCTCCCTTAACCATACAGCCCTATTTTCGCGCGCATCTTGCCGGAGAATCCCGCCATGCGCGCTTTTTCTTTGTCCGTCGCCCTGCTGATCGCCACTGCCGGCACCGCCTCGGCCGATTTCGCGTCCTGCGTCGCGGGCCTGCGCTCGGCCGCGACCTCGGCCGGGGTGCCGGGCGCGACCTTCGACCGCGTGATGCGCGGGGTCGAGCCGGATATGCGCGTCATCGAGCTGATGCAGAACCAGCCCGAATTCAAGACGCCGATCTGGGATTACCTCGCGACCCTCGTGGACGACCAGAAGGTGAGCGAGGGACGGGCGCTGCTGCAGAAGCATTCTGCGCTCCTCGCGCGCATCGAGCAGGCCTATGGGGTGGATCGCCACACGGTCGTCGCGGTCTGGGGGGTCGAAAGCGATTACGGCAACATCTCGGGCGGCCGCTTCCTGCCGCAGGCCTTGTCGACCGCCGCCTGTTTCGGCCCGCGCCGGCGGGAGTTCTTTCGGGGTGAGCTGATCTCCACGCTGAAGATCATCGAACGCGGTGACCTTGCGGCGGAGAAACTGCGCGGCTCCTGGGCCGGCGCGTTCGGGCATACGCAATTCATCCCCTCGACCTATCTGCGCCTCGCCGTGGATTTCGACGGCGATGGCAAGCGCGATCTCGTGGATTCCATCCCCGATGCGCTGGCTTCCACCGCGAATTACCTGAAGAGATCCGGCTGGATCACCGGCGCGAGCTGGGGCTACGAGGTGAGGCTGCCCTCGGGCTATGCCGGGCCCTCGGGGCGCACGAACAAGTCCGGGGTCGATGCCTGGGCCTCGCGCGGCATCACGCGGCTCGATGGTTCGGCCGTCTCCGGCCTGCCCGCTGCCGGCCTGCTGCTGCCCGCCGGGCGGAATGGCCCGGCCTTCCTGGTGACGAAGAATTTCGACGCGGCCTATGCCTATAACGCCGCCGAGAGCTATGCGCTGGCGATCTCCGTGCTGTCGGATCGCCTGCGCGGCCGCCCCGGTATCCGCACGCCCTGGCCGACGGATGATCGGGGGCTTTCCCGCGCCGAGCGGAAGGTCCTGCAGGAGCGCCTGATCGCGCGTGGCTACGATGTCGGCAAGCCCGATGGCGCCATCGGCGCGCTGACCCGCGCGGCGATCAAGGATGTCGAGGCGAAGCTCGGATTGCCGCAGACCGGACGCGCCGGCGGCAAGGTGTTCGACGCGCTGCAATGAACCTCGCGCCGGCCAAGAATCACCGAAATTCCCGATAGGAACCGCTGCGGGGCCATGGTATACCGCCGCTCGACCGGATCCTCGCCTGCTGCCTCAACCTCTTGTCATCGCTGACAAATCCAGGTTCTGAAGCCAGCGATCGACCGGAAGGGACATTGCGCCGGTCGGCCCTTCTGCCGCATGACCGGCCCAACGGGGAAAGGTGTGCACCATGGCGTCCTTCAATCTTCTGCTCCTGCCGGGCGACGGGATCGGCCCGGAAGTGGCCAACGAGGTGAAGAAGGTCACGGCCTTCCTCGGCTCGGCCGGCATCGCGCGTTTCGAGACCGAGACCGATCTTGTCGGCGGCTCGGCCTATGACGCGCATGGCGTGGCGATCACCGATGACGCGATGAAGCGCGCGCATCAGGCCGATGCGGTGCTGTTCGGCGCGGTGGGCGGCCCAAAATGGGCGGATGTGCCCTACCATGCCCGCCCGGAAGCCGGGCTGCTGCGCCTGCGCAAGGAGATGGAGCTTTTCGCCAATCTCCGCCCCGCCGTCTGCTATCCGGCCCTCGCGGATGCCTCGTCGCTGAAGCGCGAGGTGGTCGAGGGGCTCGACATCCTCATCGTGCGCGAACTCACTGGCGGGGTCTATTTCGGGGAGCCGAAGGAGATCGTCACGCTGGAGAATGGCGAGAAGCGCGCGGTCGATACGCAGGTCTACACCACGCACGAGATCGAGCGCATCGCCCGCGTCGCCTTCGATCTCGCGAAGGTTCGCCGCAAGAAGGTGACGTCGAGCGAGAAGCACAACGTCATGCGCTCGGGCGTGCTGTGGAAGGAAGTGGTCACGAAGGTCGGCAAGACCGAGTATCCCGATATCGAGCTGGAGCACCATCTCGCCGATGCCTGCGGCATGCAGCTCGTGCGCTGGCCGAAGCAATACGATGTCATCGTCTGCGACAACCTCTTCGGCGACATGCTTTCGGATGTCGCGGCCATGCTCACGGGCTCGCTCGGCATGCTGCCCTCGGCGTCTCTGGGCGCCCCGGATGCGATGACCGGCAAGCGCAAGGCGCTCTACGAGCCGGTGCATGGCTCGGCGCCGGATATCGCCGGCAAGGGCCTCGCGAACCCCATCGCCATGATCGGCTCCTTCGCCATGGCCTTGCGCTATTCCTGCGGGATGACCGAGGCCGCCGATCTCGTGGACAAGGCGATCGCCGACGTGCTCGCGAGCGGCATCCGCACCCGCGACATCGCGCCGAAGGGCGTGAACGCGGTCGGCACGACAGAGATGGGCGATGCGATCGTCGGGGCGCTGAAGCGCCTCGCCTGAGGCAAGCCATCCCGCCAAAACAGAAGGGGCCCTTGTGAGGCCCCTTTTTTTCGATCCGAAGCGGTTGTCGGGATCAGCGGCGCAGGAATTCCGGCGCGGGATAATCCACCGGCAGGGCGCGACGCGGAAAACGTTCCGTCGCCCGGTTGGAAAAGGCCCGGCTGCCGGTCGGCTGGCTGGAGGCCTGGATGTCGTAGACATAGCCATGGCTGCCGCCCGGCTGGGAAACCTTGCCGGGATCGAGCCAGGAACGGGGCCGCGTCTCGATATAGAGGGTTTCGCGGGAAGGCGCCTCGGCCATCGCCGGCAGCGACAGGAGAGTGAAACCGGCCGCGAACAGGGATAGCATGCGCATGGAAATCTCCGCTGGAAACGTCGTCATTTCAAGCATCCACGCATACAGGTGAAAACCCGGTTAGGCGAGGGCCATCCCGGAAAGTTTATCACCCGTCAACGCCGCGCCGTCAGCTTCAGCGGCGGCACCGGGGCCTCGTGATCCATCCATGTGAGTTTGCGCCCGGTTTGACGCGCGGTGGAACAGGTCTGGCGCGATCGTTCGGCCTCGGCGAAGAACTTGCGAAGGGTCGTGTCGCGCCCTCCGGCCACGAGATCGAGCCGGTCGACGAAGCAGCTCATCGACACCCGGTCGACCGGGCGCTGGGGTGTCCCGCACAGCCAGCCGACCAGCGTCACGCCCACCATGTCGATTCGGCGGAAGGCGAGGCAGGCAGCCACGCCGTTCTCATGCCGCAGGGTGAGCTCGGCCGCCTCGACGGGCCCGAATTTCGTCCGGATGTCCTGCGGTCGCGCCATGCGTTCGATCACCAGCCGGTGCTCGGCGGCGCGCGCCGCGAGATCGGCGAAAAGCGGCTTCTCGGTCGGCGCATGGCCTTCGTGCCGTTCGACCACCAGCAGGGCGCCGGAGCGACGGGCTTCCACCTCGCCGGCCTCCGGTTTCGGCTGCCAGACAAGTGTATCCTGTCGCGACCGGTCCCGCTGCGCGACGCGATAGGCGAGCGACAATCCCGCGAGTTCGGGCGATTCGACATGATAGAGCGCGATGGGCTGGCGCACTGGCTGCCACGGGCGCTGCTCGGGCGGGAGCGCGGGCTCCGGGCTGCGCCGGATTTCGGGTTGGGCGGGTTGTGGCGCCGGCTCCGGCGCCCGTGCGGCAACCACGGCCGGCTCGGGCTCAATCGCCATGGCCTGGCGTTCGCGCTCGGGCAGGAGAAGCGCAAGGGCCAGTGCCAGCACGGCCAGCCCGAGAACGAGGGCCGATTTGCGGCTGTGCCGCACGATCTGATGTTCGGCTTCCGACGCATGCAGCGGGCGGCTCATCGCATAGCGCAGGATCAGCACGAGCAGCACGGCGGCATCGCGCATGGCCACGAACCCGTCCGTGATGACCGCGCGCGCTGGCTGGAGAAGCAGGAAGGCGCGCCCGGCCGCCTCCTTCACGGAAGCCATATGCCGGGCCACGCGCCGCAACCGGACCTGTCCCCGCTTCCAGCGCCGGGCCATCCGGGCAACGAGGCGACCCAGGCGCGCGCGCGAGGAGTCATCCGGCGCGACGACGAACCGGTCGATCACGATCCCCAGATCCACCCGGCCTCCTGCCACGCGCACCCTCCCCTGTTTCAGGGCGCGACCATCGCCAATGGAAAGGGAAAGACGCGTTACCAAGCGAAACCCAGTTGGTTTCAGGGTGAATCGCCCGCTAACGCGCGCGACCCATCCCAAGGACGGCATTGACTTTTCGCGAAATCTGGCGCTTCTCCGGGACACGGCGACCCTTCGCCGAGGAACCCCGACCCATGATCCGCCTCACGACGAAAAAAACGCGTGTGACGAAACCGGCCACGAAAACGGGCACGGTGGGATAACGGTCGTCCTCGCTCTCGGGTCCTCCCCCGGCGGGGGAAAGGGCCAGCGGATCGGGTGAACCGGTCGCGCTTCGCTCCCGGGGGAGATGGTTCAGGGCAAGGCCCTCAAATCAGGAACGAAACCAATGGGCTACAAGGTTGCTATCGTTGGCGCCACCGGCAATGTGGGCCGGGAAATGCTGGATATCCTCGCCGAGCGGGCCTTCCCGGTCAGCGAGGTCGTCGCGCTCGCCTCGCAGCGCTCCGTCGGCCAGGAGGTCTCCTTCGGCGACCGCTCGCTGAAGACGAAGGTGCTCGACCATTACGATTTCTCCGACACCGATATCTGCCTGATGTCGGCGGGCGGCGCGGTCTCGAAGGAATGGTCGCCGCGCATTGGCGCGCAGGGCTGCGTCGTCATCGATAACTCGAGCGCCTGGCGCTACGATCAGGACGTGCCGCTGATCGTGCCGGAAGTGAATGCCGAGGCGGTGCGCGGCTTTGCGAAGAAGAACATCATCGCGAACCCCAACTGCTCCACCGCGCAACTCGTCGTGGCCCTGAAGCCCCTGCACGATGCCTTCGGCATCAGGCGCGTCGTCGTTTCCACCTACCAGTCGGTCTCCGGCGCCGGCAAGGAGGGCATGGACGAACTCTGGAGCCAGACCAAGGGCCGTTACGTGCCCGGCCAGGAAGTCGCGGCCAAGAAGTTCTCGAAGCCCATCGCCTTCAACCTGATCCCGCATATCGATGTCTTCATGGAAGACGGGTTCACGAAGGAAGAATGGAAGATGACGGTCGAGACCAAGAAGATCCTCGACCCCAAGATCAAGCTCACTGCGACCTGCGTGCGCGTGCCGGTCTTCATCGGCCATTCCGAAGCGGTGAATGTGGAATTCGAGAAGCCGGTGACGGCCGAAGAGGCCCGCGAAATCCTGCGCAAGGCGCCGGGCATCCTCGTCATCGACAAGCACGAACCCGGTGGCTACATCACCCCGATGGAAGCGGCGGGCGAGGACGCGACCTACATCTCCCGCATCCGCGAGGATGGCACGGTGGAGAACGGTCTCGCCTTCTGGTGCGTCTCCGACAACCTGCGCAAGGGCGCGGCGCTGAACGCGATCCAGATCGCCGAGTGCCTCATCAACCGTGGCCTCATCAAGCCGCGCGCCAAGGCGGCGTAAGTCACGATTGTTCCAAATGAAAAGGGCCGCTTCGCGCGGCCCTTTTTGTTGCGCGGATCGCGGCCCTCAGCGCGGCAGCACGCTTTCGCCCATCAGCATTTCGTCGATGGCGCGCGCGGCTTGCCGGCCCTCGCGGATCGCCCAGACCACGAGGCTCTGGCCGCGGCGCATGTCGCCGGCGGCGAAGATCTTCGGCTTGTCGGTGCGGTAATCGGTCTCGTTGGCGATGACGTTCGCGCGCTTGTCCATGGCAACGCCCGCTTCCGTGAGAAGCCCTTCCTTCACCGAGCCGGCAAAGCCGATGGCGAGGAAGACGAGATCGGCCTTGAGCACGAATTCCGTGCCGGGGATGGGCCGGCGCTTCTCATCCACGCGGGCGCATTCCACGCCCGTCACCTTGCCGTTCTTGCCGATGATGCGAAGCGTCGCCGCCTGGAATTCCCGATCCGCGCCCTCGGCCTGCGAGGACGATGTGCGGAATTTCGTGGGCCAGAACGGCCAGATCGTCAGCTTGTCCTCGAGCTCCGGCGGCTTCGGGCGGATGTCGAGCTGGGTGACCGACAGGGCCCCCTGCCGGAAGGCCGTGCCGATGCAATCCGAGGCCGTATCGCCGCCGCCGATCACCACCACGTTCCGGCCGCCCGCGAGCAGCGGCGCATCCGGGATCGGTTCGTTGCCCACGCGGCGATTGGACTGGGTGAGATAGGGCATCGCGTAATGCACGCCCTCCAGTTCCTGCCCCGGCAGGCCGGGATCGCGCGGCGCTTCCGCTCCGCCGGCGAGGAGAACCGCATCGAACTCGCGGCCGAGATCCTCGAGCTTCACGTTCACGCCGACATGCGCGTTGTAATGGAAGACGACGCCTTCGGCCTCCATCTGCTCCACGCGGCGGTCGATATGGTGCTTCTCCATCTTGAAATCAGGGATGCCATAGCGCAACAGGCCGCCAGCCTTGGGCTCGCGCTCGTAGACATGCACCTCGTGGCCCACGCGGGCGAGCTGCTGCGCGGCCGCCATGCCCGCCGGACCCGAGCCGATGACGGCGACGCGCTTGCCGGTGCGCGTGGCGGACATCTCCGGCTTGATCCAGCCTTCCTTCCAGCCGCGATCGGCGATGGCCTGCTCGACCGTCTTGATCGCGACCGGCATGTTCTCGAGGTTCAGCGTGCAGGCTTCCTCGCAAGGAGCGGGGCAGATGCGGCCGGTAAATTCCGGGAAGTTGTTGGTCGAATGCAGGTTCGCCAGCGCTTCTTCCCAGTCGTTCTGGTAGACGAGGTCGTTCCAGTCCGGGATCTGGTTGTGCACCGGGCAGCCATTGGGGCCGTGGCAATAGGGCACGCCGCAATCCATGCAGCGCGCGGCCTGCTCGCGCACGTCCTTCTCGTCCATCGGCAGCGTGAATTCGCGGAAGTGGCGGATGCGATCCGACGCCGGCTGGTACTTCGCCTCGCGCCGGTCGATTTCCAGAAAACCAGTGACCTTGCCCATTGTTCTCACCTGTCATCCCGTGCGCTTCGCAGCATGGAATGCTGCGATGCAGACACGGGACCGTCATTCGTTACCGTTCTGCCGATCCCCGCAAAGCTCGCCGAAACGGTCGAGCCAATCGGGATTGTCCTTCTGGATCAGGGCGATCTTCCAGGCCCTGCGCCATTTCTTCAGTTGTTTCTCGCGGTCGATGGCCAACGCGGGTTCATCGAAGACTTCCCAGTAGACCAGCCGATCCACGTTGTAGTGCTGGGTGAAACTCCGAACCGCATGCGATTTGTGCTCCTGCACCCGCCGCACCAGATTGTTCGTCACACCAACATAGATTGGACCATCCCTGCGCGTCGCGAGCATGTAGACGAAGTAAGTTCCGCCAGACATACCGCGATTTCCTGCTCGCGATCCCGTGTCTGCATCGCACCACTGACGTGATGCGATGCGCACGGGATGACAGCTCACCTCACTCTGCGGCCTGCAACTGCCGCGCCTTTTCCATCTCGCGCAGCGCACGGCGATATTCCACCGGCATCACCTTCACGAATTTGGTGCGGAAATCCGCCCAATGGTCGAGAATGTGCTTCGCGCGGGCCGAGCCCGTATAGCGCAGATGGTTGGCGACGAGCTGATGAAGGCGCTCCTCATCGTGGCGCGACATGTCGCCCATGATGTCGATGCGGCCCTTGAACTCAAGATCGCCGCCATGGTGGTGGAGGCGCTGCATCAAATCCTCCTCCTCCTCGACAGGTTCGAGATCGACCATCGAGAGGTTGCAGCGCGAGCGGAAGGTGCCATCCTCGTCGAGCACATAGGCGACGCCGCCCGACATGCCCGCCGCGAAGTTGCGGCCCGTCTCGCCGATCACCACCACCACGCCGCCGGTCATGTATTCGCAGCCATGGTCGCCCACGCCCTCGACCACCGCGATGGCGCCCGAGTTGCGCACGGCGAAGCGCTCGCCGGCCACGCCACGGAAGTAGCACTCGCCGGAAATCGCGCCATAGAGCACGGTGTTGCCGACAATGATCGAGTTCTCCGCGACGATCGCCGCATCCGGCGCGGGATGGATGATCAGCTTGCCGCCCGAGAGGCCCTTGCCGACATAATCGTTGGCCTCGCCGATCAGCTCCATCGTCACACCGGCCGCGACCCAGGCGCCGAAGCTCTGGCCCGCCGTGCCGCGCAGGGTGATGCGGATCGTGTCATCCGGCAGGCCGGCATGGCCATGGCGCTTCGCGACCTCGCCCGAGAGCATGGCACCCGCCGCCCTGTCCCGGCTGAAGATCTTCTCCTCGATCGCGACCGGCGCACCGCCCTCGATGGCCGACATGGCCTTCGCGATCAGCTTGCGATCGAGCACGTCGGCGATCGGATGGTTCTGCCGCTCGGCATGCTTCCGCGCCACCGTCGCCGGAACATCCGGGCGGGCGAAGAGCTTCGAGAAATCGAGTCCCTTCGCCTTCCAGTGGTCCACGCCGGCGCGTGTGTCGAGCAGGTCGGTGCGTCCCGTGATCTCCGTCAGCGAGCGGAAGCCCATGGAGGCGAGGATCTCGCGCACCTGCTCCGCCACGAAGAAGAAATAGTTGATCACGTGCTCCGGCTGGCCCTTGAAGCGCTTGCGCAGAACGGGGTCCTGCGTCGCCACGCCCACCGGGCAGGTGTTGAGATGGCACTTGCGCATCATGATGCAGCCCGCCGCGATGAGAGGCGCGGTCGAGAAGCCGAACTCGTCGGCGCCGAGCAGCGCGCCGATGATCACGTCGCGGCCCGTGCGCAAGCCGCCATCGACCTGCAAGGCCACGCGGCCGCGCAGGCGGTTCTTCACCAGAACCTGCTGCGTTTCGGCAAGGCCCATCTCCCAGGGCGAGCCGGCATGCTTGATGGAGGTGAGCGGGGACGCACCCGTGCCCCCCTCATAGCCCGAGATTGTGATGTGATCCGCGCGTGCCTTCGCAACGCCGGCCGCCACCGTGCCGACGCCGACTTCCGAGACGAGCTTCACCGAGACATCCGCCGCCGGGTTGACGTTCTTCAGGTCGAAGATCAGCTGCGCGAGATCCTCGATGGAATAGATGTCATGATGCGGCGGCGGCGAGATCAGGCCCACGCCCGGCGTCGAATGGCGCACCTTGGCGATGACGGCATCGACCTTGTGGCCGGGCAACTGGCCGCCCTCGCCGGGCTTCGCACCCTGCGCGACCTTGATCTGCATGACATCGGAATTCACGAGATATTCGGTCGTCACACCGAACCGGCCCGAGGCCACCTGCTTGATGGCCGAGCGGCGCGGGTTGGGCTTGCCGTTGGGCAGCAATTCGAAGCGCGCGGCTTCCTCGCCGCCCTCGCCCGTGTTGGACTTCGCGCCGATGGCGTTCATGGCCTTGGCGAGCGTCTCATGCGCCTCGCGGCTGATGGAGCCGAAGGACATGGCGCCCGTGGCGAAGCGCTTCACGATCTCGCTCGCGGTTTCCACCTCGTCGAGCGGCACCGGATTGCGACCGGTCTCGCCCGCCTTCTTGATATGGAAGAGGCCGCGAATGGTCTGGTAGCGGTTTTCGACCTCGTCGATGCGCTTCGCATAGGCATCATAGCGGTCGCGCGCATTCATGCGCACGGCATGCTGAAGGTCCGCGACGACCTCCGAGGACCAGATGTGATCCTCGCCGCGCTGGCGCTGGTTGTATTCGCCGCCGACATCCAGGAACTTCCGCAGCACGAGGCTGTTCGAGAACGCCTCGCGATGCCGCTGCACCGTCTCCTCGGCGATTTCCTCGAGGCCCACGCCCTCGATGGTGGTCGCCGTGCCGAAGAAGAACTGGTTCACGAAATCGCTGGAGAGGCCCACGGCATCGAAGATCTGCGCGCCGCAATAGGATTGATAGGTCGAGATGCCCATCTTGGACATCACCTTCAGCAGGCCCTTGCCCGTCGCCTTGATGAAGCGCTTGACGATCTCGTCCTCGTCCACCTCCTCCGGGATTTCCATGTCCGCCTTCATGGCGATCAGGGTCTCGAAGGCGAGATAGGGGTTGATCGCCTCGGCGCCATAACCCGCGAGGCAGGCGAAATGGTGCACCTCGCGCGCTTCGCCCGTCTCGATCACGAGACCGACCGAGGTACGCAGGCCCTTGCGGATGAGGTGATGATGCACGGCCGCCGTGGCGAGCAGGGCCGGGATCGGGATGCGATCCGGTCCCACCATGCGATCCGACAGCACGATGATGTTGTAGCCGCCATGCACCGCCGCTTCCGCGCGATCGCACAAGAGCTTCACGGCATCGTCCATGCCCTTCGTGCCGCGGCCCGCCGGGAAGGTGATGTCGAGCGTCTTGGTGTCGAAACGGTCCTCGAAATGGCCGATGCAGCGGATCTTCTCGAGATCGCCATTGGTGAGGATCGGTTGGCGCACCTCGAGCCGCTTGCGGCGCGAATTGCCCTCGAGGTCGAAGATGTTGGGACGAGGCCCGATGAACGAGACGAGGCTCATCACCAGTTCCTCGCGGATCGGGTCGATCGGCGGGTTCGTCACCTGCGCGAAGTTCTGCTTGAAATAGGTGTAGAGCAGCTTCGACTTGTCGGAGAGCACGCTCGGCGGCGTATCCGTGCCCATCGAGCCCACCGCTTCCTGCCCGGTGATCGCCATGGGCGACATCAGCAGCTTCAGGTCTTCCTGCGTGTAGCCGAAGGCCTTCTGCCGGTCGAGCAGGCTCACATCGGTGCGGCTCGCCCGCGGCTCGACCGGGCGGAGGTCTTCCAGCACGATCTGGCTGCGCTTCAGCCATTCCTTGTAGGGGTTCGCCTGGGCGAGCTGCGCCTTCATCTCCTCGTCGGAGACGATGCGGCCTTCCATCAGGTCCACCAGCAGCATGCGACCGGGCTGCAGGCGCCACTTGGTCACGATCTCGCTTTCCGGGAAGGGCAGCACGCCCATCTCGGAGGCCATGACGACGAGGTCGTCCTTGGTCACGAAGTAACGCGCGGGGCGCAGGCCATTGCGATCGAGCGTCGCGCCGATCTGCCGCCCATCGGTGAAGGCGATCGCCGCCGGGCCGTCCCACGGCTCCATGAGAGCCGCGTGATACTCGTAGAAGGCGCGGCGCTCCTCGCTCATCAGCGGGTTGCCGGCCCAGGCCTCGGGGATGAGCATCATCACCGCATGGGCGAGGCTGTAGCCGCCGCGCACGAGGAATTCGAGCGCGTTGTCGAAGCAGGCCGTGTCCGACTGGCCCTCGTAGGAGATGGGCCAGAGCTTGCCGATTTCCGCGCCGAAGAGTTCACTGTCCACGCTCGCCTGCCGCGCGGCCATCCAGTTCAGGTTGCCGCGCAGGGTGTTGATCTCGCCGTTATGCGCGACCATGCGATAGGGATGGGCGAGCTGCCAGGTCGGGAAGGTGTTGGTGGAGAAGCGCTGATGCACGAGCGCCAGAGCGCTTTCCACGCGGGGGTCGTTCAGGTCCTTGAAATAACCGCCGAGCTGGTTCGCCAGCAGCATCCCCTTGTAGACAACCGTGCGGCAGGACACGGAGACCGGATAGACACCCGACTTCGAACGCTCGATGCCGCGATAGATGATGTTCGACACGACCTTGCGGAAGATGAAGAGCCGGCGCTCGAAATCCTCCTCGCTGGTCACATCCGCGCCACGGCCGATGAAGACCTGCCGGTGGAACGGCTCGGTCGGCAGCACGCTCTCGCCGAGATCGGAATTGTCGACCGGCACGTCGCGCCAGCCGAGCACAACCTGCCCCTCGGCTTGAATCGTCTCCTCGATGACCTTCACCGCGCGGGCGCGCGCATCGTCCTCGCGCGGCAGGAAATACTGCCCCACGGCATAATGGCCGGGCTCGGGCAAGGTGAAGCCGAGCTTCGCGCATTCCTCCGCGAAGAAGCGGTGCGGGATCTGCAGCAGCATGCCGCAGCCATCGCCCGCCTTCGGATCGGCACCCACCGCGCCGCGATGGTCGAGATTGGCGAGGATCGACAGGCCGTGCCGGATGATGGTGTGGCTCTTGCGGTTCCTGATATCCGCCACGAAGCCGACGCCGCAGGAATCCTTCTCGTGGCGCGGATCATAAAGACCCTCGGCCGGGGGCAGGCCAGGATCGCGGACGAGCATGGTTTCCGTCGCGCCGGTGAGCGCGCGCGTCACAAGCGAACGCGCCGGCATGGCGCGCGATTTGGCGGCGCGCCGAGCCGCGCGCTCGTGCTTCAAGCCGTCCATCTCGTTGTCGCGCCTGGTCATAGCCATGCCCTTTCCTCATCTGTGGGCGGGAAATGCCCCGGCCCGATGTCGTTTTTCGATTGCCGCTCGATTCCGGATCGGAACCGGGGGCAAGAAAGCCGGCCGGCGGCAGAACAATCCCCTGGCCGGAGAACCCGGACAAGGTGAACGATCCGTCGACGGTCGGCTTGGTAGGTCAGCAACGCTGTCCTATTCCGTCGTGGACCTATACAGAATTGGCGCGCGGGCACAAGAGCCGCAACCCGCAAAATTTCGGTTTTTATTGCCACCCTTTCGATTTTTTTCGCAATTAAATTGCTCACAACCCCGATCATCGGCACTGAAGATTGCGATTGCCGCGTTTTCGCCGTGCAGGCCCGGCGCGGTCTGGACAAAGGTTGATGCGCGGGCTTGCGAGGTTAACGCCCCCCACCTAGCATTCCATATGGGAGCGCTTCGGCGCTCGGCGAGGGTGTACCGTTTTCATGATCTTCCAAAGCGACAATGTGGTGGGCGCGAGCGCGAAAGTGCTCGACGCCATCGTGCGTGCGAATGCCGGAACGGCCGGTTCCTACGGTGCCGACCCCTGGAGCCAGCGTTTCGAGCAGGCTCTTATGCAATTTTTCGATTGCCCTCTGGAGGTCTTCCTGGTGGCCACCGGAACGGCCGCGAATGCGCTCGCCGCAAGCACGATCTGCCCGCCCTGGGGCACGCTGCTGACCCATGCCGAAAGCCATGTGATGGACGACGAATGCGGCGCGCCCGAATTCTACATGGGCGGGGCGAAGCTCGTGGGCCTGCCCGGCATCGGCGGGAAGATCACGCCCGAGACGCTCGACGCCCATGTCGCGGCGGAACCGGGCGGCGTGCGCCGGCCGCCGCTGAAAGGCCTTTCCATCGCGCAAGGCACGGAATTCGGCCTCGTCTACACGCCAAACGAACTGAAGGCGCTGACCGCCGCCGCGCGCCGGCATGGCCTCAAGGTGCATATGGATGGAGCGCGCTTCGCCAATGCGCTGGTCTCGCTCGGCTGCACACCGGCCGAGATGACCTGGAAATCCGGCATCGACGTGCTCTCGCTGGGCGGAACCAAGAATGGCTGCCTGATGGCGGAGGCGGTCGTGTTCTTCGATCGCAGCCTCGCGGAGGATTTCCGCTTCCGCCGCAAGCGCACGGGACAGACGCTCTCGAAGCAGCGGCTGATCGGCGCGCAGTTCGAAGCCTGGCTCGAGGGCGACCACTGGCGCGACCTGGCGAGCCACGCCAACGGCATGGCGCGGCGGCTGGCCGAGGGCCTCGCGGCGGTGCCCGGCCTGCGCCTCGCCTGGCCGTGCGAGATCAACGAGGTCTTTCCGGTCATGCCGCAGGCGCTGATGGACCATCTGATCGAGCAGGGCGCGCGCTTCTACGACTGGACGGACCTGTCGATGAACCCGGCCGATCGGCCCGGACCGGATGGGGTGGTCGCGCGGCTGGTTACGTCGTTTCTCACGACGGCGGACGAGGTCGACCGTATGGTCGCGCTCTCCCGCGATTTTATGACACAAAGGCGTGATGCGGCCGAGTAGTCGTGCGAATTCCTTGTTTTCGCCGAATTGCGCGGCTCTTTTCGCGATCCGTTAAGTTTCGTTCACCATGATGGCGCGCGAAACGGCCGATCCGGAGAATCCCACGATGTCCGCCTTCCGCCTTCCCCTGCCTCGCGCGCTTGGCGCAGTCGCGCTCGCAGCCGGCACGTTTCTCGCCGCCGGCGGCGCGCAGGCGCAGGTCTTCTTCGAAACCTGGAGCGAGCGCTTCACGGTGCCGCTCTACGAACCCGCGCCCCGCTACCGCAGCTATCGCGTGGAGCGCGAGCGGCGCTTGCATCCGTCCCTGATCATCGACGAACTCGAGGATCGCGGCTTCCGCAACCTCGTCGTGGTGGCGCGCCAGCCCGATGTCTACGTGATAGAGGGCGTGAGCCCCCGCACGGGCCGGGTGCGTCTCGTTGTCGATGCGTTTGATGGCGAAATCCTGCAGCGCGACGCCATCCGCCGCTCCGAGGCGGGCGTGGTCGGCGAGGATCGCGAGCCGACCGTCTCGACGCTTCCCGCATCGCCCTCGCGAATCGCAGTCCTGCCGACACCGCCGGTGCGGCGCGCGCCGGCGGTCACCGAGCCGGTTGCACCGAAAGCCGAGGCTCCCGCCGTCGAGCCGCCGAAAGTCGCGGGGCCTCTGCCTGCGCCCGTCGCAGCACCCCAGCGCCCGGCGGCGCCGGCCCTGCCCGCGACGCGGCCACCGAGCGCCGACTGGAACCCGATCAATTCCGTGCCGGTTGCGCCGCTGCTCTGAGCGGCTTCAACCCCGATCGGACAGCAAAAAGGGGCGCTTGCGGCGCCCCTTCGTTTTTCACGAATGTCTGGCTGGTCTCGAAGCCGCAGTTCCGTGTCCCGTCACGCCGCGAGCTGGGGGGCCGCATCGCGCGGGGCGTGGATCGGAACCTGCCGGGGCTTCTTCGCCTCGGGGATCTCGCGCACGAGATCGACATGCAGCAGGCCGTGCTCGAGGCGGGCGCCGGTCACCGTGACGTGATCCGCCAGGCGGAAGCGGCGCTCGAACTGGCGGGCGGCGATGCCCTGGAACAGGAATTCCCGCTCGGCCTTGTTCTCTTCGCTGGCCTTCTCGCCACGGATGACGAGCCAGTTTTCCTTGGTCTCGATCGAGAGATCGGCCTCGGTGAAGCCGGCCACCGCGAGGCTGATCCGGTAGCCGTCCTCGGAGACCTTCTCGATGTTGTAGGGGGGGTAGCTCGCATTCCCGGCTTCGCCATTCTCGATCTGGTTGATCAGAGAGAACAGGCGATCGAAGCCCACGGTGGAACGGTAGAGCGGGGCAAGATCAAACGTACGCATGGCATATCCTCCTTGTGAAGCGACACGCGATTTCCGGTCCGCCATCTGGCCGGACCGTTCGGTCCGTGCAGCCATCATGGCCTGCACGATCCTCGAATTGGGAAGTCGTTTTGCGGCTTTCAAGACCGGCGCTCGCGTTTTTCAGCGATGAACGCGAGATGAACGGGGAAGCGTGCACCGGTTCAGGCACAGGGCCCTAGAAGGGGCATCATGCCCCATGTCACCGTTCTCGAATCATCCTCCCTCCTGCCCCGCTGGCGCCGCCGCCCCGGTTTCTGGCTGGGCGTCTCGCTCGCCGGCGCGTTGCTGCTCGCCGGCACGGGCGCGCTGCTTGCGACCGGCCTCATAGCCGAGGCATCGGATACGGCGCGCCGCATCGTGCCGGAACGCGCGCCCCCCGTCGCGACCGGGGAGGTGGCTCCCCTGCACCTGCCGGGATTCCAGCGGCGCGGGAACCTGCTGACCGGGCACCTGACCACCGAGGATGGCCGCCGCCTTCACCTCGTGATCGATGCGCGATCGAACACCATCATCGGCGCCAAGCTTGTGGAGCTTCCGGCCCCGGCCACACGCTGAGGCTTGCCCGCCGATGCCGAATGGCGGCACAGTGACGACGCGGCGAAAGGCCGTGCGTTCGCCGGACAATTCCATGCCTGACCTGTTGCCGATGCCGGCCGCGCTTTCCGAGCCGCCGGATGGCCTGCCCTTCCCGCCCCACGCGGTTGTTCCGATCGTCACGCGCGACGGTTACCGGCTGCGCGCGGCCGTGTTTCGGCCAGCCGGCGACGGGATGGGCAAGGGCACGGTGCTGCTGCTGCAGGGCCGGGCCGAGTTCATGGAGAAATACCGCGAGGTCTTCGGCGAATTGCTGGAGCGGGGCTTCACCGTGGTGAGTTTCGACTGGCGGGGTCAGGGCGGTTCCGAACGCCTGCTGCGCAGGGGCCTTGCGGGCCATGTCGAGGATTTCGACGATTATCAGCTCGATCTCGAGGCCGTGATCGGCGAGATGCGGGCGCGTGGCCTGCCCGAGCCCTGGTCGATGCTCGCCCATTCGACGGGCGGCTGCATCGGCCTTCACCACATCGCGCGCGGGGCGTCGCCGTTCCGACGGGCGGTGCTGACCGCGCCGCTCATCGGTATTGCCGGACCGGGCGGCGGGCTCGCCGGGCAGTTGCTGTCGCGTGTGTGCTCGGCGCTCGGCTTCGCCACGCGGCGTATCCCCTTCGGCACCGACATGCCGCGCACGCAAGGCCCCTTCGAGGACAATCCCTTCACGCGCGACCGGGCCCGCTACGCGACGATGCGCGGCTGGCTCGAAAGGCATCCGCATCTCGGCATCGGCGACCCGACCATCGGCTGGGTGGCCGCCGCCTTTCACGCGCTCGACCGCTTCGAGGCGGATGATTTCGGCCAGCGCGCGCGCACGCCCGTGCTGATGCTGCTCGCCGGCGCGGATATGGTGGTGAAAACCGCGATGGCCGAGCGCCTGGCCCTCCGGTTCCGGGGTGCGACCGCGCTGGTTCTGCCCGGCGCGCGACACGAGATCCTGATGGAGACGGACGAGACCCGCGCCCTGTTCTGGGCGGCGTTCGATGCTTTCGTGCCCGGCGAGGAAATCCGTTCCGATCGGGAAGAGACAGTCGAAGGCGCCTAGGCCTGCAACCGGGATTCTGGCGTCAGGCCCGGCCGAGATGGGCGAGTGCCGCGGCATGCAGCGCCGGCGAGCCCGCCGCGACGATCCGCCCGCCCTCGCGGGCCGGCTGGCCGTCCCAGGTGGTGACGACGCCCCCGGCCCCCTCGATGATCGGGATCAGCGCCACGATGTCGTAGGGCTGGAGGCCCGCCTCGATCACCAGATCGACCTGCCCCGCCGCCAGCATGGCATAGGCATAGCAATCCGTGCCGTAGCGCGTCAGGCGGACGGCTTTCTCGACCGCCTCGTAGGCCGGGCGCTCCGATCCGGCGAACAGCCTCGGATCGGTCGTCATCAGCGTGGCATCGGCGAGGGTCTCGCATCCGCGCACCCGCAGTTCGCGCGTGCCCCGCGGGCCCTTCACCCAGGCCTTGGCGCCATCGCCGAGGAACATCTCGCCGGTATAGGGCTGGTGCATCACGCCCAGAACCGGGCGGTTGTGGCGCATCAGCCCGATCAGCGTGCCCCAGACCGGCAGACCGCACAGGAAGGCGCGCGTGCCGTCGATCGGGTCGATCACCCAGACATGCTCGGCATCGAGCCGCTCATCGGCGAATTCCTCGCCCAGAATGCCATGCGAGGGGAAAGTCTCGAGAATGCGCCGGCGGATCACGGTTTCCGCCGCGCGGTCCGCCTCGGTCACGGGATCGAAGACGGTGCCCGTCGCGCGGCCCTTGTCCTGCACCGAGAGGGTGGTGCGGAAGAAGGGCAGGATGGCCTCGCCCGATTGGCGCGCAAGCGTTTCGATGAAGGCGGTGAGATCCACAGGGCGCATGGTGAACTCGTGCAGCGAACTCTTGAAACGAACTCTTGGGGCAAACTCTCGAGGCGAAGTGCGGGGCCTTTCCGCGAATCGCGGATGCCGCCGCACAGCCTTGGCAGAGCCTGCACAAAAAACGAAGGCCGCGCCCGCAAGGTTGCGAACACGGCCAGGTGAAGTTCCCTTGCCGGGAACCCTTGTATTTTTTTGCAGTGCAATATATAAAGAGATTGTCGCGGTTGACGTTGTCCCGCGGCATGCCCTCCTTGGGCGTTTCCTCCCTAGACTTTCAGGCCGCTTCGTGCGGCCTTTTTTTTGCCTAATCGCCCGGTTGCACCGCGCTTTTCATACCTGCCACGGGTGTTTTTGCCCTTTTCGGGTCTTTTTCCCCTCTTTCAGCGCGAACGGCGAAATCTTGGCCGGTTGCCCCGGTCTCTCCCCGATTTTCGCATCCGGCCGGCGCGAGGACGCGTGGTCCCCCGCGTGACGGGGGCTATTCAGCAGCCTTCTGATAAAAATGCAAGTCCGACGTGCGGAATTCGAATGCCTGCTGTGCGAAAAATTTCGCGAAAACCACCTCGAGGCGTCGCGAGAGGCCGTGAAACCCGGAATGCGGTTCGAGGCTGTGCTCATCCATGTAGAGGGCGCGGTTGATTTCGATCTGGAAGGCGTCCCAGCCCAGTTCCGGCCGGCCATAGCACTCCGTGATGTAGCCGCCCGCGTAAGGCTGGTTGCGCTCGACCCGGAACCCCTCCTGCCGCGCGAATCCCTCGAAACATTCGATCAGTTCGGGACGGCAGGATGCGCCGAAGCGGTCGCCGATCACGAGATCGGGCATCGGACCGGTGGTGCGGGAATTCGAGGGCATGGAATGGCAATCGATCAGGCAGGCCCGGCCGAAATGCCCGCGAAGCGCAGCCAGGGCCTGGTTCAGCCGCCCGTGATAGGGCAGGTAGAAATGCTCGATGCGCTCCAGCGCCTCGTCGAGGCCGAGCTTGCCGGCATAGATCTCGATCTGGTCGCCGATGACGCGCGGCACAGTGCCGAGCCCGCCCGCCACGCGCAACGAACGCGTATTGGCCTCCACCGGCAAAATCCCGGCGATCAGGCGCGGATCGAGTTCGAGCGGCTCGCGATTGAGATCGACGAAGGAGCGCGGATAATGCGCGAGCATCACCGTGGCGCCGGCGGCGACGGCCCGCTCGACCAGGCGGTCCACATAGAGATCCGAGGCACGCCGCAGGACCTGTCGCGACAGCTGGCTGCGGGCCAGGAACGCCTCGGGGAAGTTTTCGCCCGAATGCGGGGAATTGACGAGCACCGGAACACTTTCCGCGTCGGCCGGATGCAGCAGGGTGAACGTTTCGCCTGTTTCGATCCGGGGCATGCTCATGCGTCGGGTAGGTTCCTTGCTGGACACGACCTTCGCCGCAAAGCGGCATTCTCGTGCGGCGATCGCAGCGCTATGATGGCGGCTGCCGCGTGAATCGTCCAGCGCGGTCCTCTGGCCGGTTGCTTGCTATACACCACATGTTTACCACGCGCCCCTAACCATCCTGTCAGATTCCGAGACAGGTCAGACGAGATGAGCATGACCAAGATCCTCCTGGCCGAAGACGACAACGACATGCGGAAGTTCCTCGTCAGGGCGCTGCAGAATGCCGGCTTCGACGTGGCTTCCTTCGACAATGGCCGTTCGGCCTATCACCGGCTGCGCGAGGAGCCGTTCGAACTCCTGCTGACCGATATCGTCATGCCGGAAATGGACGGGATCGAACTCGCCCGCCGCGCGACCGAGCTCGATCCGGACATCAAGGTGATGTTCATCACGGGCTTCGCGGCCGTGGCGCTCAATCCGGAATCGAATGCGCCGAAGGATGCGCGGGTGCTCTCGAAGCCCTTCCATCTCAAGGACCTCGTGAACGAGGTGAAGCGGATGCTCGCCGCGTGACGGGATTTCGGCGCGCGGCCGGCTTTTCCCCTTGCCCTTTGGGGGAGAGCTGACTATAGAGCCGCTTCCCGTCCGACAGGGGCTACCCTGGCGGCCGAAGGGCGCGTAGCTCAGCGGGAGAGCACTACATTGACACTGTAGGGGTCACAGGTTCAATCCCTGTCGCGCCCACCATTTTCACCCGGTTCCGGTGGCGTTTTGCGGCCGAAACTGGATGTTCGAAACGAAAGGGCTCCGGCCCGGCTGGAGTTGAGACGATGAAGATCAGGAATTCGCTCAAGTCGCTGATGAAGCGCCACCGCGACAACCAGATGGTTCGCCGCCGGGGCCGCGTCTACATCATCAACAAGACGCAGAAGCGCTACAAGGCGCGCCAGGGCTGAGCCACGGGCGGAAGTCCGGGGCCTCGTTCGCGGGGCAATCTCTGTCGGATCGGGTGAAAGGGCGCTAACAACGGCGCCCTTTTGGTGTTTGCGGTGCCCCATGCTGCGGACCGGGCGACGCGGCTGGCCTTGACGGATCGGCGGGGCCGCGTCACCCTTCACCCATGATGAAGCGCATCGCCCTGTTCGTGCTGATCGGCTTTCTCGGCGCGACGCCCCTCGTGCCGGTGCAGACTGCACTGGCGCAGACCCCCGGCACGGAACCGCCAGCCACCCGACAGAGTGACCGCGAGCGGCTCGACCGGCTGTTCGAGCGGCTGAAGAATGCAGCCTCGCCCGAGGCCGCGAAGGTGGTCGCCCACCAGATCGAACAGCGATTCGAGCGCTCCGGCAGCGATACCGCCGATCTGTTGTTGCAGCGGGCCAAGCAGGCGATCGAATCGAAGAATTTCGATCTCGCGCTCGATCTCCTCGATTTCATCATGACGCTGAAGCCGGATTGGGCCGAGGCCTATCACCGCCGCGCCATCGTGCATTTCCTGCTGAAGGACGAGGACAGCGCCCTGCGCGACATCCGCCAGAGCCTCGCCCACGAGCCGCGTCATTTCCATGCACTCGCCGGCCTCGGCCAGTTGCTGCAGACGATGGGGCAGCGCAAGCAGGCCTACCAGGTCTATCGTCGGACGCAGGAGGTCTATCCGCAATTCCCGGATCTCGACAAGGTCATGGAGCGGCTGAAGCTGGAGGCCGAAGGGCAGCCGATCTAGGCCGCCCTCGCCGGTTTCAATCCTCCGCGCTCACGAAGGTGATGCGCAGCATGTTCGTCGCGCCCGGCGTACCGAAGGGAACGCCCGCGACAAGGATGATTCGCTGGCCGGGATTGGCGAATTCCTGCTCGCGCGCCGCATGTGCTCCGGCATGGGCCATGTCGTCGATATTCGGCGGGTCGTCGCCCACCACCGCATGCACGCCCCAGACCAAGGCGAGCCGCCGCGCGGTGTTCTGCGAGGTCGTGAGCGCGAGGATCGGCGTGTAGGGCCGCTCGCGGGCGATCCGCAAGGCCGTCGCGCCGGACGCCGTCCAGGCCACGATGACGCGCAGATCCAGCGTCTCGGCGACGGAGCGCGCGGCCGCCGCGATGGCATCCGCGCCCGTCGGTTCCGGCGGCGAACGCTGCCCCGCGAGCAGCACCGGATAATTCGGGTCCTTCTCCACCGCCTCGATGATCTTGTTCATCGTCTCGACGGCCTCGAACACGAACTTGCCCGCCGCACTCTCGGCCGAGAGCATCACGGCATCCGCGCCCTCGAAGACGGCGGTTGCGACATCCGACACCTCCGCCCGCGTGGGCGTGGGGCTGACGATCATCGATTCGAGCATCTGGGTCGCCACGACCACCGGCTTGCCGAGCTTGCGTGCCATGCGCGTGATGCGCTTCTGCAGGCCGGGCACCACCTCCAGCGGCAGTTCGACACCGAGATCGCCGCGCGCGACCATCAGCGCATCCGAGAGCTCCATGATTTCCTCGAGCCGCTCGATCGCCTGCGGCTTCTCGAGCTTCGCCATCACCTGCGCGCGGCCACGGGCGATCTTCTTCACCTCCGCCACATCATCCGGGCGCTGGACGAAGGAGAGCGCGATCCAGTCCACCCCCGCTTCCAGCGCCGCCGTGAGATCGGAGCGATCCTTGGGCGTCAGCGCCGAGGTCGGGAGGATGGTATCCGGCAGGCTCACGCCCTTCTTGTTGGAGATGGGGCCGGAAAATTCCACCCGGATCACCACCTTCTTCGGCTCCGCCTCGACCACGACGAAGATCAGCTTGCCGTCATCGATCAGCACGCGATGACCCACGCGCAATGATTCGAGGATTTCCGGATGCGGCAATTGCACGCGCGTCGCGTCTCCGGGCGTGGGATCGCCGTCGAGCGTGAAGAGCTGGCCCTTTTCCAGCATCACCGGCGGATTGGCGAAGGTGCCGACGCGCAGTTTCGGCCCCTGCAGATCGGCGAGGATGCCGATGGGCCGGCCGGTTTCCTCCTCCAGCCGCCGCAGCTGCTTCACGCGGGCTTCCAGCACCTCGTGGCTCGAATGGCTCATGTTGATGCGAAAGACATCGGCGCCGGCCTCGAACAGGCGGCGGACGGTGGCGTCATCCTGGGAGGCGGGCCCCAGGGTGGCGAGAATTTTCGTGCGTCGGTTGCGTCTCATGGTTCCCTGAGCCTGGCCCTCTTCGTGTCCTGCCCCGGCAGGTGACTGGCCAGCACTTGGAAACCTGGGACCGGGAACGGTCGCAGAGCCTCAGGGCCGGCTCGTGACGAGCCCGCCATCGCCCAGTTCCACCGTCCAGTCGCTTTGTTGCCCGGTATCGATCTCGATGAAACCGGCGCGCTCGAACCCTCGCGCATAGCAATCCAGCGGCCCACGGATCGAAAACTCGGTATCGCGGACACAGAGGATATTGGTCCCGCTCCAATCCCCCCCGCGATCATAATCCACGGCATGCAGATAGAAAAAGCGGGAATTGAGCTGCCCGCGAATAATTGTTTCGCAGCGGCCGGGCTTGAGGTTGAACCAGCCCTCCGTCACCCAGACCGGCCCGTCGAGATAGCCGATGGCGACGCCCACGCGCCCCGACGTGGTGTTGCAGAGGCGAAGATCGGCCATGGCCGGTGCCGGCAGGCCGACAAGCCCGGCCAAAGCGAGGCCGGACACGAGGGCCATGCTCCGCATCGCGCTTCTCACGCCTTGCCCCCGCAGAGGATCACGCGCAGATCATTGGCGTTGGTGAAGGTCGGGCCCGGCACGTAAAGATCTCCCAGAGCACGGAAGAAAGCACTGGAATCGTTATTCTCCAGCATCGTGGCGGCATCAAGCCCTGCAGCGCGGGCGCGCGGCAGAGTGGTCGCATCCACGAAGGCGCCGGCCGGGTCTTCGGCACTGCCCACGCCGCCATCGGTGCCGTCCGTATCGGCGGCGAGCGCCACGATGCCCGGTGCACCGCCCAGCCCGAGCGCCAGCGCCATCGCATATTCCTGGTTCGGCCCGCCCCGCCCCTTGCCGCGGATCGTGACCGTGAGTTCCCCGCCGGAGAGGAAGGCGAGCTTCTCGCCCGCTTCGGCGGCAAGCGCACGCGCGGCATGCGCGGTCGCGACGTCGCGGGCCTCGCCTTCGAGTTCGGCCCCGAGATCGACCACGCGATAGCCCAAAGCCTCGGCCTTCTTCCATGCCGCCTGCCAGGCATCGGCCGGCCTCGCGGCAACGATCGCGCGGGAGCGGGCGAAGCAGGCATCGCCCGGCTTGGGTGATTCGCTTTGCGCATCCTCCAGCACGGCGCGGATGCTCGCGGCCGGCTGGAGATTGTAGCGCGCGATGACGGCGCGGGCTTCCGCGAGCGTGGACGGATCGGGAATGGTCGGCCCCGAGCCGATGAGGCTCAGTTCATCGCCGGGCACATCGGAGAGCGCGAGCGTGACGATCTCCGCGCCGTTCATCAGCGCCGCGAGCCGCCCGCCCTTCACGCGGCTGACATGCTTGCGCAGAACGTTGATCTCGCCGATGGGCACGCCGGCGCGCAGCATCTGCCGGGTGAGATCCTGCTTCTCCGCAAGGGTGATCGCGCCCATCGGCGCCACGAGATTGGCCGAGGCGCCACCGGAGAGCAGGAAGATCACGAGATCATCAGGCAAGACGGCCCTCGCCCGGCGCATCATCTCGGCGGTGGCGGCCAGACCCGCCTCGTCCGGCACCGGATGGCCCGCTTCCCGGCCATCGAGGATCGCCAGGGGGCGGCCATAGCCGTGCCGCGCGATCGCGAGACCCGACAGCCGGTCCGGCCCGAGGCCCTGCGCGCGGTAATGGGCCTCGGCGGCTTCCGCCATGGAGCCCGCCGCCTTGCCGGCGGCGAAAACCACGACGCGCTGGTTTTCGCGCGGCCGGGGCAGATGCGGCGGCAGGAACATCGCAGGCTTCACCGCCTCGATCGCGGCTTCGACAATCCGCCGGGCGTCACTGCGCAGGCGGGCGGACAATTCGGAAGAGGGAGCACTCATGGAGGAGGCCATAGGGGCAGGAATTTCGGTCCGGGTGGGCGATTTCGTCGTTGATCCCTTCTGCCCTTTGGTAGAGAACGCCGCAACAGCGAAGAGGACATTCCCCCTTGTGGATCGCCCGCGAAAAGGCCGAAGCCTACGAGATCATCGCCGGGAAGGCCGATTCCGGCCTGCTGGTGCTCTGCGACCACGCGACACCGATCATCCCGCCGGAATATGCCGATCTCGGCCTCTGCGCCACGCAGCTCTCGCGCCATATCGCCTATGATATCGGCGCGGCCGATGCCTCCCGACAGATCGCCGGGGAATTCGGCTGCCCCGCCGTGCTCAGCCGGTTCTCGCGCCTGCTGATCGATCCCAATCGCGGCGAGGACGACCCGACCCTGGTGATGCGCATCGCCGATGGCGCGCTGGTTCCCGGCAATGCCCGCATCGGCGACGACGAGATCGAGGCGCGGATCACCCGGTTCTACCGGCCCTATGACGACGCCATCGCCCGCACCATCGCGGCGATGCGCGCAACGGGGAAAAACCCGGTCATTCTCGCCATGCATTCCTTCACGCCCGAGATGAAGGGCCGCAAGCGCCCCTGGCACATCACGGTGATCTGGGATTTCGATCCAAGGCTCAACGTGACGCTGCTCGAGGCCCTGGCACGCGAGCCCGATCTCGTGGTGGGCGACAACGAACCCTATCAGGGTGGCTATCGCGGCGACACGCTCGATCGCCATGTCATAGGCGCCGGCCTCGCGCATGCGCTGGTGGAGATCCGGCAGGATCTCATCGGCACGGAAGCGCATGCCCGTGCCTGGGGCAAGCGCCTCGCCGGCATCCTGCGGCCTCTGCTCACGAACCCGGATCTTTACGAGGCGCGGATCCATGGCAGCCATCCCGCTTGAACCTTGCGGCCGCGGTGAAAGACGGGGACAGCGACCATTGGGCGCTTGATCGCCGGGCGCGCCTCCGGCACTCCCCTTCCCAACCGTCCTGATCGAGAGAGAACAGCCATGGATGACATTTCCGCCGCCGGCGCCGGCCAGCTCAAATCCATCATCGAGCGCATCGAGCGTCTCGAGGAGGAGAAGCGCAACATCGCCTCCGACATCAAGGACGTCTATGCCGAAGCCAAGGGCCAGGGCTACGACACGAAAATCCTCCGCAAGGTGATTTCGCTGCGCAAGAAGGAGCCGCATGAGCGGCACGAGGAAGAGGCGCTGCTCGAAACCTACCTCAACGCACTCGGCATGGCGTGAGAGCTACTCGCCGGCCTGCGTGAACCGCGCCGTCATGGGCCGGATGAACCGCCCTGCGAACCGCCCGCCCCCCTCGGTGGCGGGCGTTGTCTTGCCGAGAACCATCGCGACGACGGCGCGCTTCACCTCACGCTCCACCGGCGGCGGCGCGACGTTCACGACATGGCTCGGCCGCGCGTTGCGGGCCGATTCCGCCGCGATCAACGCCGCGAGGTCACCCTTGCCGCCCGCCTCCACGGCCAGTTTCACCGGCACCGGCGGACGCGGATTGTTGGCCGGACGCGGCCCATCCGACGCCACGGCAGGCGCGACCCCGCCAGCGCGCGAACGGACCGGTGGCAGCGGCAGATTGACGGCGGCATAGGCCGGTTCGCGGGCCGATGACGGCTCCGCTGCTGGCACGGGCGGGGGCGTGGCGGGTGCAGCCACGACCGGCGCAACGGAGGCCACCTCGTAAACCGGCGCGCTGCGCCGTGGCGGCAGGGCGAGTTCAGGCGCGGCGACGAGACGCGGTTCCCCGGCTGGCGCGGGTGCCGGCGGCACGGCGGCGACGGAGGCAACCTCTGCGACAGGAGCGCTGCGCCGCGGCGGCAAGGCGAGTTCAGGCGCGGGCGCGAGGGACTCGGCCGGCGGCGCGAGGCTCGCGACCTGCGGCGGGGCGGGCGAAACGGCGGGCGCTGTCGGCGCCTGGGCAAGCGCGGTCGGCCGCGGCGGCGGGAGCGGCAGATCGGCCGGAACGGGCCCGTCGGCGGCAACCGGAGCCGTATCGCCGAGCCCGCGCGGACGGACGGGCGGGAGCGGCAGGGCTGCCACTTCCGTCGGCGCGGCCTGCACCGGGTTCGGCGAGGCCGGAGGCGGCGCGGCGGCAGCGCTTCCCGCCGGCGCGGCGGCCGGCTCGCTGCAGGGCTGCGGGCGCAATTCGGTCTGGCGCGGTGTCGGTGCGAAAGCCGTCACCGCGCCGGGCTGGACGGTTGCCACCATTACGTTGTCGCTTGAGGCAAAGGGCGGTGGCGCAGCGGCGGCGACGGCGTTTCGCGCATTCCGGCCACGCGCGGGGGCAGCGTCGGACCCGCCATCATCCTCCTCGCCGGAGCCGAAGAGCAGGGCCCAGAGCGACTTGCCGCGATTGGCGATCACGGTGTCATAATCCAGCGCCGAACCGCCGCGCGCCTGCACCTCGGCCAGCGCGAGCTGGTAATTCGCGAGCGGAATGCCGTCGGCGGGAATATGCACGGTCTTCCCGTCCGGGAAGAGGCGTTCGAGCTGCTCGCGCGGCATGCGCGGCCAGGAGCGCACGGTGCCGACATCGAGATGCACGAAAGGCGAACCGGCCGTGGGATAATAACCCACGCCGCCGCGCTGCAGGCGCATGCCGATTTCGCGCACCTTGGCCATGGAGACGCCGGGGATGTGAAAATCCATCGCGTTGCCGCGCGTGTGATGACTGTTCTTGGCCACGGCGCGGGAACGCCGCGCGAGCATCGCGTTGGTGTTCGGCGACCGGTAGGCCGAGACGACGCGGATCGGCTCGGTCGCGCCGACCTCGCGATAGGCATACCAGACGATGTCGAAGAGCTGCGGGGCCATCGCCACCTGCTCGTCGTTGCGCCAGTCGCGCAGGAAATGGTTCAATTGGGACAGCGCGTTGCTGTCAAAGGCACCGTCGCGCCGGAATGTCACGCGCAGGCTCTCGCGCGTATGGGCGTGGTAGAGTTCGAGGGTGCGTGTATCGCCATTCGCGACGGCATCCTGCGTGCCGCGCGCGCCGAGCAGGATGGCGCAGGCGGCAAGGACGACCGACAGGGTGCGCTTGTGCATCGCGATGCTGCGGAGCCGCGGCTCGATCATGCCCCCAACCCAACCTGTTTCCTGCCGTGCCACCCCGGCCGGCAATTTAAGCCGGCTCCATGCCTGCCAAAGGTGGCGGAAAAACGCCTGCCGCTCCATGATATCGCGCAAGCCGTTCGATGCCAATCAGAGCGACAGGGCGCGACGGATGCGGGCGTCATGCCCGTAAATGTCGGGTTTGCTCACGAGATTGCCGTGCTCATCCACCGTGAGCGTGAAATAGGCGAGGTGCACCGGCACCGTCTCGTTGAGGCGGATCGTGCGTTCGCCGCCGCCGACCATGGCGCGCAATTGCCGCTCGCTGAGGCCCTGCTTGCGCAGGAGAAGCCGTTCGGCCAGCGCGAATGGCTGGTCGACGCGCACGCAGCCCGAGCTCAGCGCCCGCGCATCGTTGCGGAACAGATGTCGGCCCGGCGTATCGTGCAGATAGACTGCATGCTGGTTCGGGAACATGAATTTCACATGCCCCAGCGCGTTGCGGTCACCGGGCGGCTGGCGCACCGAGATCGACTTGCCGTTGCGGATCACCTGATACCCCATGCGCTCGGCATAGGTCGGGTCCGCGGCGAGCTTCGGCAGCACGTCCTTCCGGAGGATGGTGGGCGGGATATACCAGGAAGGATTGACCACCAGGAATTCCATCTTGTCGGAGAAAACCGGTGTCTGGCGTTCCGGCTTACCGACGATCACGCGTGTCTCGAAGATGCGCGCGCCCTCGTCCATGATCTCGAGACGGAATTCGGGAATGTTGACGAAGATGTGGGTGCGGCCGAGATCCGGCGGCAGCCAGCGCCAGCGTTCCATGTTGGCGATGAGCGTTGCCACGCGGTCATCCGGCGCGGCTTTCGCCTTCTCTTCGCGCGTCACCGGCGCATCGAGATCCTGCAGCAGGGCACGGGTGCGCGGGGTGATGCGGCCATCGGGCTTCAAGCCGTTGGCGCGCTGGAATTCGCGCACGGCATCGGCCAGGGCGGGATCGTAGACCGGCTGGTCGCCGGCCGGCAGGCCGAGGCGGCGACGCAGATGCGGCACGCGCTGATCCTCCTGGCCGGGCACGAGCAGCGCGCCATCCATGAAATTGGCGGGCAGCACGGCGCGGAGTTCGGCGGGCTTCAGGGCGCTCGCCGTCGTCTCGGGCTCATGCGCCGGCTCGGCGCGGAGGCGGGCGAGCGCCTGCTTCAGCGCGCGGTAGCCCTCGTGTTGCGGATTATACTGCGCGAGCACTTCGCGCAGCGCCCCGGCCGTCCCGGCTTGTGCCGCGCGATCCAGAACCTCGCCGGCCGGAGGCAGGAAAAGCTCCGGGGTCAGCATGGCGGAAAGCTTCGTGGGTTCGAGCCGGCCACCGCGCGCATCCTGGGCATAGGTCACGGCGGCGAGGCTCAGAAGCAGATCGATTTCCGCGCGCTTCTCTTCCGTGATCGCCTCGGATTTCGTGAGATCGGACAGCGAAACCGGCAGAACGGAAAGCAGGCGGTTCGCATCCAGCCCATCCTCACCGGCGGCGGAGAGCTGCGCGACGAGCCCGCCCACGGATGTCGCAAGGCCGCCATCCGGTTTCAGCCAGAGCGCCTGCCAGTCGCGCGCCTCATAGGCCGCGACGATCTGTTCGCTCACCGAGGGCTTGAGCTTCAGGCGCTGGCGATGCGGCTCGATCAGGCCTTTCGCGGCCTCCGGCGCGATGGCCAGCCGGTAGGGCAGCGGGGCGAGCGGTTCGGCACGCTGCGGCGGCTCGACCTTCAGCGAGGAGAGATCGAATTCCGGGGGAGCCGGGCGCTCGATGATGATCGGACCGGCCTGAAGCGGCGGCGCGGGCTCGGCGGCGACGCCGTCGGCCGGTTTCTGGCGTTCGAGAATCGACAGATCGAAGGCCGGTGCCGGTGGTGTCTCGATGACGATGCGGTCGAGGCTCGCAGCCGGCGCGGCCGGCGTTTCCGTGGAAACGGGCTTTTCGCTGCCGGTCTCGGCCGGCGGGGATGTGAGGCTCGCGCGGCGCTGTTCCTCCAGCTCGGCGGGCATCACCGGCGCAGCGGGGGGACCGAGGTGGGGAAGCACCAGCGAGCCCTCGCTGGCAGGGCGTTCGATGGGAACGGTCACGGCCGGTGCGGCGGCATGCGTGACGGGACCGGATGCCGAACCGGCTTGCAGGGAGTTCCCGTCAGCCGGCGATTGCGCCGAAGCGGTGGAGGCGAGCAGCAGGCCCGAAAGCCAGGTGACGGCGCAAAGGGCCCGGCCCGCAGGAGCCATTCTCCTCGCCGAACGCGGTCCGTGACGCGTCATTCCAGCCTCAAGTCCTTCGGAAACCGGGCCAATCATGTTCGTGTCTCTCCCATGCGGGGCCGATTCCTGCAAGGGCAGGGAATTGCGGATTTCGCCGGCTGTGGCAGGAATGGCGCGCCGCCCCCCTGCCTTTGCCTCACGCGGCGCGGGTATCGCCGTCGAGGTCGTCGCCATCCGGATCATCCGTCGCGATGCCCAGTTCCTTCAGCTTGCGATAGAGGGTGGAGCGCCCGATGCCGAGCTTGCGCGCGACCTTCGACATCTGGCCCCGGTAATGATCGAGGGCGAAGCGGATCGTCTCGCTCTCGACATCGCCCAGCGGGCGGACATCGCCCATCGGATCGAGCAGGGTCAGCGCGGACGGATCCTTGATCTCGACACGCACGATCTCGCGCTCGGCCATCGGATGGGGAGCGGGCGTCGCCGCGAGCGGCGGGATGCGCACCTCGTAGCCGCTCACCACCTGCGCGACCTGCGGCAGGTGCTCGACGGTGATCTCGTCGCCCTCGCAGAGAATGACGGCCCGGAACATGGTGTTCTCGAGCTGGCGCACGTTGCCAGGCCAGTGGAAGCTCTGCAGGAGCTGCATGGCCTCGGCGGAAATCCCGCGGATCGTGCGCCCCTCCTCCGCCGCGAAACGCGCGATGAAGCGGCGCACCAGCGTGGGGATGTCCTCGCGGCGATTGCGCAAGGGGGGAATCGCGATCGGGAAGACGTTGAGGCGGTAATAGAGATCCTCGCGGAACTTGCCCTGCCGCACGCAATCGAGCAGGTCCTTGTTCGAGGCCGAGACGAGGCGGATATCGACCTTCACGGTCTTGCGGCCGCCGACGGGATCGACCTCGCCTTCCTGGATTGCGCGCAGCAATTTCACCTGCGCATCGAGGGGCAATTCCGAGACTTCGTCGAGGAAGAGCGTGCCGCCCGAGGCTTCGACGAATTTGCCGAGATGCTTCTCGGTCGCGCCGGTAAATGCCCCCTTCTCGTGGCCGAAGAGGATGCTCTCGACGAGATTGGCTGGGATCGCGCCGCAATTCACCGTCACGAAGGGCTTGCCGCGCCGGTCGCTCGCGCCCTGCAAGGCACGGGCAAAGACTTCCTTGCCGACGCCGGATTCGCCTTCGAGGAGGACGGGGATGCCGGATTTCGCGGCCCGCTCGCCGAGCCGGATGGCGCGGGCCATGTCGGGCGATGACGAGGCGAGATCGGTGAATTGCAAGGCGCCCGAGCCCCGCTTCGAGAGCCGGCGCACCTCACCTTCGAGCGCCTCGACGCGCAGGGCATTCTTGATCGAGACCTGCAGGCGCTCGGCCCCCACCGGCTTCACCACGAAATCGGTCGCGCCGGCGCGCATCGCGCTGATCACGGCGTCGATGGAGCCATGCGCGGTCTGCACGATCACCGGCGGTGCGTCGTCCATCGCCTTGAGGCGCGCGAGGACACCCATGCCATCGAGATCGGGCATGACGAGATCGAGCACCATGGCGTCGATCTTCGGCTTGGCGCGATCATTGAGGCGGTCCAGCGCCAGCACCCCGCTCTCCACCGGCTCGGGCTCGTAGCCGAAGCGGCGCACCATCTCGGTGAGCAGACGACGCTGGACGGGATCGTCATCGACGACGAGGAGAGTGGCGCTCATGCGGGGCGGATTCACTTCTGCTTCAGCCTGCAACCCGGAGGGCAGGTGCTGCGTTGAGTTGTTTCGTTCTGAAGCGAGTGTCGCGGACGCGCGTAAACAGGCTGTAAATCCTGTCACCGAACGCGCCCCTCCATTGCAAATCGCATCGGCTTGCGCCATCTGGCAGGAAGCGCGAACGCGCGCCGTCAAGAATACGGAAACACCTGTCGAATCCGCATTTTTCCGGCAAAACAAAGGGGAAAGACATGCCGAACGGTTTGGGTCGCGAGACGCTCCTGCGTGCGAAGGCCACCGGAAGCGGGGCCGAAAAAATGCTGGGCGCGTTGCCGGAATGGCGGCTCTCCGACCTCTATCCCGGCATGGATTCGGCGCGCTACAAGACCGATCTGGCGGAAGTCGAGCGCGAATCAGCCGCCTTCGCCGCGCGCTATCGCGGCCATCTCGCGGCACTTGCCAGCGGGGCGGAAGGCGGCCAGGCCCTGTTCGAGGCCGTCGAGGCCTATGAGAAGATCGAGGATCGCCTCGGTCGCATCATCTCCTATGCCGGCCTCATCTACGCGACCGACACCACCAACCCGGCCCATGGGAAATTCTACAGCGACGCGCAGGAGCGGGTGACGACGATCTCGTCCGATCTGCTGTTCTTCACCCTCGAACTGAACCGCCTCGAGGATGCGCTGGTCGACCGGCTCTGCACGACGGCACCGCTCGACCATTACGCGCCCTGGCTGAAGGACCTGCGCAAGGACAAGCCCTTCCAGCTCGAGGATCGCATCGAGCAGGTCTTCCACGAGAAGTCGGTCACCGGCCGCGGCGCCTGGAACCGGCTCTTTGATGAAACCATGGCCTCGCTGCGTTTCGAGGTCGATGGCGAGACGCTGACCCTCGAACCCACCCTGGGACGCCTGCAGGACACCGACGGCAAGAAGCGCAAAAGTGCCGGCGAGGCCCTCGCCAAGACGCTGAACGAAAACCTCCGGCTCTTCACGCTCATCACCAACACGCTCGCGAAGGACAAGGAGATCTCCGATCGCTGGCGCGGCTTCCAGGATGTCGCGGATAGCCGGCACCTCGCCAATCGCGTCGAGCGCGAGGTGGTGGATGCGATGGTCTCGGCCATCGAGGCGGCGCATCCGCGGCTTTCGCATCGCTATTATGCGCTGAAGGCGAAATGGTTCGGGCAGGACAGGCTCGAGTTCTGGGATCGCAATGCGCCGCTGCCGAAGGTGGAGCAGCGGACGATTCCCTGGGAGGAGGCGCGCGACACGGTGCTCGATGCCTATGCGGGCTTCTCGCCTGACATGGCGGGGATCGCGCGGCGTTTCTTCGACGAGAGCTGGATCGACGCGCCCGTGCGTCCCGGCAAGGCACCGGGCGCCTTCGCGCATCCCACGGTGCCTTCCGCGCATCCCTATGTGCTGGTGAACTATCTCGGCAAGCCGCGCGACGTGATGACTTTGGCCCATGAACTCGGCCACGGCGTGCATCAGGTGCTCTCCGGGCCAAACGGCGCGCTGATGGCCCCGACGCCGCTGACGCTCGCGGAGACGGCAAGCGTCTTCGGCGAGATGCTGACCTTCCGGAAGATCCTCGGTGAAACGACCGACAAGGCCCAGCGCAAGGCGCTGCTGGCCTCGAAAGTCGAGGACATGATCAACACGGTGGTGCGGCAGGTGGCGTTCTACGCCTTCGAGCGCCGGGTGCACACGGAGCGCCGCAAGGGCGAACTCACGACCGAGCAACTCAACACCATCTGGCTCGACGTGCAGGCGAAGAGCCTCGGCCCCTCCATCCATCTCGGGCCGGGCTATGAAGTGTTCTGGGCCTATATCCCGCACTTCATCCACTCGCCCTTCTATGTCTATGCCTATGCCTTTGGCGATTGCCTCGTGAATTCGCTCTATGGCGTCTACCAGAAGGCCGATCCGCGTTTCGTGGACAACTACTTCGCGCTGCTGAAGGCCGGCGGCACGAAACATCACGCGGAATTGCTGGCCCCCTTCGGGCTCGATGCGCGCGATCCCGCCTTCTGGCAGATCGGCCTCGGCGTCATCGACGGGATGATCACCGAACTGGAGACGATGGAAGGCTGAAATCGGGTCGGCGGAAGGTGCGGCGTCGCGCATTTCCGTTATACGGATTGTAAAACGGCGATATCCGCGTTATACACTCCGTATAACAACCGAGGGTCTCGCCATGAACAAGCCGACCGCCAAGCCCGAATCCGATCCGCATGTGCTGCAGATCCGCAAGATCGGCAATTCCCTCGGCCTCATCCTGCCGAAGGAATTGCTCGCGCGGCTGAAACTGCAGGAAGGCGACAAGCTACACGTGATCGAGCAGCCGGAGCAATCGGTGAAGCTCACGCCGTTCGATGACAGGCACGCGCGGGCCATGGCGATCGCCCGCGAGGTGATGCAGGAATATCGCGACACCTTCCGCGCGCTGGCGAAGTAAGGCATTCATGCCGTGACGACGGAAAACAACGAGCCCTTCTGGCTCGACTCCGAAATGCTGATCGACATGCATCACGAGCAACTGATGCAATTCGGCGGGCCGGAAGGCATCCGGGATCGTGGGATGCTGGATTCGGCTCTGGGTCGTCCACAGAACAAATTCGCCTATGGCGAGCGAGACATGGCGGCTCTGGCCGCTGCCCATGCCTTCGGGATCGCGCGCAATCATCCGTTCGTCGATGGCAACAAGCGGGCGGCCTTCCACGCCATGATGGTGTTCCTGCGCATCAATGGCATTGCCTTCGCCCCGAGCCCGGCCGAGGCAACCGTAATCATCCTCGATTTGGCAGCCGGGGAGGTCAACGAAGACGGCCTGACCCGCTGGATCCGGGACAATTGGCCTCGGGGCGGATGACTTTCCGGCGATCCGTCCCCATCTCCGGGGCGTAACGATGGCAAAGTCCTTCTGAAACGGCACCCCATGTCCGACACTGAACAGAACCGCTTTTCCGCGCGTGCCTCGCGCTATGCCCGCGTCGGCGCGAATGTCGGCGGGGTCGCCGCGCGCATCGCCGGCGGCATGCTCGTCGGCCGGTCGTCGGATGGCGATCGGCGGAACGCGGCGGCGCTCACGGCGGCGCTTGGCGGCTTAAAGGGCCCGCTGATGAAGGTCGCGCAGCTGATCGCGACGATCCCGGAAGCCGTGCCGGCGGAATATGCCGAGGAGCTGCGCAAGCTGCAATCCGAGGCGCCACCCATGGGCTGGGCCTTCGTGAAGCGCCGGATGACCGCCGAACTCGGTGCCGACTGGATGAGCCGCTTCGGCGCTTTCGAGAAGGAACCCGCCGCCGCCGCATCGCTCGGGCAAGTGCATCGCGCGACCACGCTCGATGGCCGTCGCCTTGCCTGCAAGCTGCAATATCCCGACATGGAATCGGCGGTCGAGGCGGACCTGAAACAGCTCGACCTATTGTTCTCGCTGCATCGGCGCATGTCGAACGTGATCGATACCCGCGAGATCAAGCAGGAAATCGCGGCGCGCATCCGCGAGGAGCTGGATTACACCCGCGAGGCAAAGCATGCCCGGCTTTATCACTCGATCTTCGATGGCGACGATCTCGTCCGCGTTCCGAAGGTCGAGGATGACCTTTCCACGCGCCGCCTGCTGACGCTCGAATGGCTCGATGGCGAGAAGATGCTCGCCTTCAAGGGCGAGAGCGAGGATGTGCGCAACCGGCTCGCGACGGCCCTGTTTCGCGCCTGGTGGCATCCCTTCGCGCAGGTCGGCATCATCCATGGCGACCCGCATCTCGGGAATTACACCGTGTTTCGCGATGCGGACGGCGCGCCATCCGGCATCAATCTGCTCGATTACGGCTGCATCCGCATCTTTCCGCCCACCTTCGTCGGCGGTGTCATCGCGCTCTATCACGGCCTTCTGACGAACAATCGCGCGCAGATCGTCTCGGCCTATGAGACCTGGGGCTTCAAGAACCTCAGCCACGACCAGATCGACGTGCTTTCGCTCTGGGCGCGTTTCATCTTCGGGCCGCTGCTGGATGACCGCGTGCGCACCATTGCCGATGGGGTGTCGCCGGGGGAATATGGCCGCAAGGAGGCCTTCCAGGTGCATCAGGCCTTGAAGGAGAAAGGCCCGGTGACAATTCCGCGCGAATTCGTCTTCATGGACCGCGCGGCGATCGGCCTGGGCGGCGTTTTCCTGCATCTCGATGCCAGGTTGAATTTTCACCGGCTTTTCAACACCGAGATCGAAGCCTTCACGGTCGCCGCCGTGGCCGAGCGGCAATCCGCGAAACTGGCCCGCTTCGGCCTGCCGTAACGGCACGGATACGTTGCAGGCTGCATTGCGCGCGAAAGGGCTTTAAGCTAGAGGCGAGAGCAGGTTCCTGCCGATCTGGAGAGACGACGACCATGGCTGCCCACAATCCCGACAACCAGGCCCCGGCAATGGATTACGCCGAGCACGAGAAAACCTTCTCGCTGTTTGCCGAACTGATCAAATGGGGCACGGCCTTGTCGCTTATTCTCGTGCTTCTGGTCGGCGCGATCTGGGGCCCGCTGCCCTGGATCTTCACGCTCGTCGTCTCGGCGCTCATCGTCGGCGTCATCGCCAAGTTATTCTGAGGACCGGGCTGACCGCGCGACAACAAGCGCGGCGCCATCCTCCGATCATCGCTCATCCCGGGGAGACACGATGCGCATTGCCGTTCTCGATGAAACCAAGGCGGGCGAACCCCGCGTCGCCGTGACGCCCGACACGATCGCGAAACTCAAGGGCCTCGGCGCCGAGATCGCGATCGAGAAAGGCGCCGGCTCGGGCGCCGACATCCCCGACGCGGCCTTCGAAGCCGCAGGCGCTGCTGTCGGCACCGCCGCCGCGACGCTGAAGGGCGCGGATATCCTGCTCGCGGTCCGCCGTCCCACGGCGGAGGTCGCCGGCAAGCTCGCCAAGGGTGCGATCGTCATCGGCATGCTCGATCCCTATGGCGATGCCGAGGGCATGAAAGCCGTGGCCGAAAAGGGCGTCACGGCCTTTTCCATGGAACTGATGCCGCGCATCACCCGCGCGCAGGTGATGGACGTGCTGTCCAGCCAGGCGAACCTCGCGGGCTATCGCGCGGTGATCGACGCCTCGGCGATCTTCGGCCGGGCCTTCCCGATGATGATGACCGCCGCCGGCACCGTTCCCGCCGCCAAGGCCTTCGTGATGGGCGCGGGCGTGGCCGGCCTGCAGGCCATCGCGACCGCGCGCCGCCTCGGCGCGATCGTCACGGCGACCGATGTGCGCCCCGCCGCGAAGGAGCAGGTCGCCTCGCTCGGCGCAAAGTTCATCGCGGTCGAGGACGAGGAATTCAAGGCGGCCGAAACCGCCGCCGGCTATGCCAAGCCCATGTCCGCCGAATATCAGGCGAAACAGGCCGCACTCGTGGCCGAGCATATCGCCAAGCAGGACATCGTGATCACCACGGCGCTCATTCCGGGCCGGCCCGCGCCGCGCCTCGTCAGCGCCGCGATGGTCGCTGCGATGAAGCCCGGCTCCGTCATCATCGACCTCGCGGTCGAGCGCGGCGGCAATGTCGAGGGTGCGAAGGCGGGCGAGATCGTCACCACGGCCAACGGCGTGAAGATCGTCGGTTATCTGAACGTCCCCGGGCGTCTCGCGCCCACCGCTTCCTCGCTTTACGCGAAGAACCTCTTCGCCTTCCTCGAGACCCTCGTGGACAAGAAAGAGAAGAAACTCGCGGTGAACTTCGAGGATGAACTCGTGAAGGCCACGTGCCTCAGCCGCGACGGGGCGCTGGTGCACCCCATCTTCGCGCCCAAGGCTTAAGCGAACCGGCAGATAACGGGCAGGAAAAGAGGCAAGCATGTCGAACCCAGCTCTGGAACAGGCGAAAGCCGCTCAGGCCGCCGCGGAAGCCGCGCTCGCGAAAGCGCAGGCCGCCATCGCCGCCGCCGAGAAAGTGGCGGATGCCGGCGGTGCCGCCGCCGCGGTCGCCACCGGCGGCCTCGTGGACCCCACGGTCTTCCGCTTCGCGATCTTCGTGCTCGCGATCTTCGTGGGCTATTACGTGGTGTGGTCGGTGACCCCGGCCCTGCACACGCCGCTGATGTCGGTGACGAACGCCATCTCCTCAGTGATCGTCGTGGGCGCGCTGCTCTCGGTCGGCGTGCCGCTGCTGGCGGATGGCGCGGGCGCGGCCCGGCTCTTCGGCTTCATCGCGCTCATCCTCGCGAGCGTGAACATCTTCGGCGGCTTCCTCGTCACGAGCCGCATGCTCGCCATGTACAAGAAGAAGGGCTGACGCCGATGAGCGCCAACATCGCGAACCTGCTCTATCTCGCCTCGGGCGTGCTCTTCATCCTCGCTCTGCGAGGCCTGTCGCATCCCTCGACCTCCCGCCAGGGCAACATCTACGGCATGGCCGGCATGGGCATCGCGGCGGTGACGACGCTGATGCTCTCGCCGCCCTCCGGTCTCTCGGGCTGGGGCCTTGCCATCCTCGGCGTCGCGATCGGCGGCGGCATCGGCGCCTTCATGGCGAAGCGCGTCGAAATGACGAAGATGCCGCAACTCGTGGCCTTCTTCCACGCGCTCGTCGGCCTTGCGGCGGTGTTCGTGGCGGCAGCGGCGCTCTATGCCCCGCAGGCCTTCGGGATCGGCGCGGTCGGCAAGATCAGCGGCGCGAGCCTGTTCGAGATGAGCCTCGGTGTCGCCATCGGCGCGCTGACCTTCACCGGCTCCGTCATCGCCTTCCTGAAGCTCGACGGGCGGATGAGCGGCAAGCCGATCATGCTGCCGCAGCGCCATGCCATCAACATCGCGCTCGCCGTGATTCTCGTCGTGCTGATCGTGATCTTCATCGTCACGGAAAGCCACGCGGTCTTCTGGCTCATCACCATCGTCGCTCTGGTGCTCGGCGTGCTGCTGATCATCCCCATCGGTGGCGCGGACATGCCGGTCGTCGTCTCGATGCTGAACTCCTATTCGGGCTGGGCAGCGGCCGGCATCGGCTTCACCCTCGGCAATCTCGCGCTGATCATCACCGGCGCGCTGGTGGGCTCCTCGGGCGCGATCCTCTCCTACATCATGTGCAAGGGCATGAACCGCAGCTTCATCTCGGTCATCCTCGGCGGCTTCGGCGGCGAGACGGCCGCGGCGGGCGGCGCGAAGGAAGAGCGCCCGGTGAAGCAGGGTTCGGCGGATGATGCCGGCTTCATCATGAAGAACGCCTCGAAGGTCATCATCGTGCCGGGCTACGGCATGGCGCAGGCCCAGGCGCAACACGCGTTGCGCGAGATGGCCGACACGCTGAAGAAGGAAGGCGTCGAGGTCAAATACGCGATCCACCCCGTCGCGGGCCGCATGCCCGGCCACATGAACGTGCTGCTGGCGGAAGCCAACGTGCCGTATGACGAGGTCTTCGAGCTCGAGGACATCAACAACGAGTTCGCGCAGGCCGACGTCGCCTTCGTGATCGGCGCCAACGACGTGACGAACCCCTCCGCCAAGACCGACCCGGCCTCGCCGATCTTCGGCATGCCGGTTCTCGATGTCGAGAAGGCGAAGACCGTGCTCTTCATCAAGCGCGGCATGGGCTCGGGCTATGCGGGTGTCGAGAACGAACTTTTTTTCCGCGACAACACGATGATGCTCTTCGGCGACGCCAAGAAGGTCACCGAGGAAGTCGTGAAGGCGCTGGCGCATTGAGGCCTGCCGAAACGGGCGAGCCAGCGCGAAATTCGAGCAGAAGGCGCCGGCGGGGCTTGATCGCCCCCGGCGCCTTCTCCATGTCTGGTGCATGATGGAAACCGCGTTGTCCAAACCCGCCGGCACGCCCCTGTGGCGGCGCATTCTTGCCGGTCTCGTCTGGGCAGCCGTCGCAGCGTATCTCGGCGCGGCGGGCTACATGACGGCCTTCCAGCGCAGCTTCCTCTACAAGCCCGCGCCGGAATGGCAGGCCCCGGCCGATTCGGCCCTTACCGGCGCCGAACGCATCGAAATCAAGGCCCCGGATGGCACGGTGCTCGTGGGCTGGTGGCTGCCGCCGAAGCGCGATGACAGGCCGGTCTATCTCTATTTCCATGGCAATGCGAACGGGCTCTCGCGTCGCGCGACCCGCTTCGGTTACATGGCTCGGGACGGCTCGGGCGTGCTCGCGATGTCCTATCGCGGCTATGGCGGCTCCGGCGGCGCACCGAGCGAAGCCGCGATCCACGCCGATGCCGGCACGATCCATGCCGAACTCGCGCGGCGGGTCGCCCCGGAACGGATCGTGCTGTTCGGCGAATCGCTCGGCAGCGGTGTCGCCTTGCGGCTCGCAGCACAGGTGAAGGCGAAGGGCGTGATCCTCGACAGCCCCTATCTCTCGGTGATGGAGCGCGCCCGTGCCCAGTATCCCTGGCTGCCGGTCTCGTTGCTGCTGGCCGACCAGTTCCGCTCCGACCAGTTCATCCGGCAGGTGGACGAGCCCGTCCTCATCCTCCACGGCACCGCCGATGATCTCATTCCGGTGGAGGATTCCGAACGGCTCGCGGCGCTCGCGAAACCGAGGCAGGTCACGCGGAAGCTCTATCCGGGCGAGCGGCATGTGGTGCCGCTCGATCGCGGGCCGATGCCCGATATTCTCGCCTGGCTGCAGGCGATTCCCTGACGATCAGAGACCGGCCGTGCGGATGCCCTCGCGGGCGGTGCGGTTGTTCGGATCGATCGCCATTGCGCGCTGGAAGCTCTCGGCGGCTTCGTTCTTCTTGCCCTGCCGGCTCAGGGCCACGCCGCGCAACGCCCAGCTATCGGCATTGCGATTGTCGATGTTCAGCGCCGCGTTGAAATCCTCGAGCGCGTCGTCGACCTTGTCGGTCGCGAGCCGGCTCTGGCCGCGCGCGAGGAAAGGCGGCGCGACATAGGGGTTGCGGTCGATCGCGGCATCGAAATCCGACAGCGCCAGATTGTGCTGGCCCTGGCTCTGATAGGCGAGGCCGCGGCTGTGATAGGCCTCGGCGCCCTCGGGATTGAGGCGGATGACCTCGCCGAGATCGGTGATGGCCTGCCCGAGATTGCCCTGCACGCGCGCCAGGTTGCCGCGCGCGAGATAGGCCGCGTAATAGCGTGCATCGGACTGGATCGCGCGGTTGAAATCGGTCAGCGCCTCGGCGTTGCGACCCGACTGGCGATGCGCCAGCCCGCGATTGGTATAAGCCGCGGCATATTCGGGGTTGAGCTGCAACGCCTTGGTGAAATCGGTGATCGCCTCGTTGAACCGTCCCGAACGCGCGAAAGCCACGCCGCGGGTGTTGTAGGCCTGCGGATCGTTCGGGTTGCGGCGGATCACCTCCGTCAGCGAGCCGATATTGGCCTGCTGGGCCGGCGCGTTGCTGGGATCGTCGATCTCGGCCACGGAAGGCGTGTTCAGCGACGTCACCGATTCACAGGCCGCCAGACCAAGCGCCACCATCATCGGCACGGCGAAACGCCATGCGCGCCTGCCGCGCTGCGGCCATGCCACAGCCATCGTCCCGTTCATGCCGGCCTCCAACAACAAAAAAGCGCCCGTTCGATCTCGGACGCCTTCCTCAAGGCTTGGTCGCATTCGGCGCAACACCTTCCCGAACGAAAAGGCGCAACAGCACGGATTCGCGAGGATCGCCCACCCGAGGCGATCCTTGCACGATCACTTCGCCTTTTTCGGGGCAGCGGCAATCAGGCCTTCGCGCTGCATGCGCTTGCGGGCCAGCTTGCGGGCGCGGCGCACGGCCTCGGCCTTCTCGCGGGCACGCTTCTCGGACGGCTTCTCGTAATGACCGCGGAGCTTCATCTCGCGGAAAATGCCCTCACGCTGCATCTTCTTCTTCAGCGCGCGGAGAGCCTGATCGACATTATTGTCACGAACGAGAACCTGCACGTTTGCTCCGTCCAGTCTTGAATTGAGGGAACATCGAACCCGGTAAAACCGGATTTCGACGCGAGTGCGGGCGGATAGCACAGCTACCAGGGCTTGTCCACGCCGCAAAACAGGAAATTTCGGTGCCGAACCCGCCTATTCAGCCAGGAAATACCAGCCGGGTCGCGTGGCCCATCTTGCGGCCGTCGCGGATCTCCGCCTTGCCGTAGAGATGGATCTTCGTCGTGGGCTCGGCCGCGAGCGTCGCCCAGCGCGACGTCCCCTCGCCCACAAAGTTCAGCATCTCGACATCGGCGAAGCGGGTCGGCGCCCCGAGCGGCCAGCCGGCAATGGCCCGGATATGCTGTTCGAACTGGCAGGTGATGGCACCATCGAGGGTCCAGTGCCCGGAATTGTGCACGCGCGGCGCGATCTCGTTGACGATCACGTCCTCGCTCTCGCCCTCGCCGACCACGAAGAACTCCACCGCGAAGGTGCCGACATAGCCGAGCCCCTCGCCGATGGCGCGGGCCGCCGCGATGGCCTTCGCCTGCGTGGCCGGCGCGATGCGGGCCGGGGCGACGGAGCGATCGAGAATGTGGTTGCGATGCTCGTTTTCCGTCACGTCGAAGGGCGCGAAATCGCCATCGGCCTTGCGCGCCGCAACCACCGAGACCTCGCGCGAGAAGCGCACGAACCCCTCGAGAATGGCCGGCGCGCCCTTCATCTCGGTGATCGCGGCGGCAGCCTCGACCGCGGCCAGGATCTTCATCTGCCCCTTGCCGTCATAACCGAAGCGCCGCGTTTTCAGGATCGCCGGCACGCCGATCCGGGCGATAGCGGCATAGAGCGCCAGTTCGTTCGGGACATCGGCGAAAGGCGCGGTGCCGAGGCCGAGACGGGCGGCGAAGGTCTTCTCCGCGAGGCGGTCCTGCGCGATCTCCAGCGCATCGGCGGAGGGTGCGACGGGCACGCGGGAGGCCAGGAAGCGCAGGGCCGCCACCGGCACATTCTCGAATTCGAGCGTGACGAGATCCACCGCCGCGGCGAACATCGCCAGCGCGGCCTCGTCCTCATAGGCGGCTACGGTATGCGCCCTCGCAACCTCGAAGGCCGGTGAAGCCACCTCGGGACAATAGATGTGGCAATGAAACCCCAGCCGCGCGGCCGCGATGGCGAGCATGCGGCCCAGCTGGCCGCCGCCCAGGATTCCGATGGTCGCGCCGGGCTTCAGCATCATTCGTCTTTGGGAAACTCGGCCACGGAGGCGGTCTGCTTCTCGCGGAATTCCTCAAGCCGCATCGCGAGATCGGGATCGTTCAAGGCGAGGATCTGCGCGGCGAGCAACCCGGCATTTATGGCGCCCGGCTTGCCGATGGCGAGCGTGCCGACCGGGATGCCGCCCGGCATCTGCACGATGGAGAGCAGCGAATCCTGTCCCGACAGCGCCTTCGATTCCACCGGAACGCCGAGAACCGGCAGCGTCGTCATCGCGGCCGCCATGCCCGGGAGATGCGCGGCACCGCCGGCCCCCGCGATGATGACCTTGTAGCCGCGCGCCTTCGCCGCTCGCGCAAAATTGAACAGCCGCTCCGGCGTGCGATGGGCGGAGACGATCCGCGCCTCATGGGCCACGCCGAGCCGCTCGAGCTGGTCGGCGGCATGCTTCATCGTCGGCCAATCGGACTGGCTGCCCATGATGATCGCGACGGGGGGAACGGCCTTGGCCACGGAAGCCACCTCCTCGGGGCAGCGGGCCAGCGGAAGAAGACCCGGAGAAGGCCCAGCCGGTTAGGCGAAAGCCCGCAGTTTTGCAAGAGAATTGCCCAATTGAGCCATGATCAGGCGATGATATCCGGGGTAAGCCGATCCTGCAGGACGATCAGGCGATCCTTGAGGTGCAGCTTCCGCTTCTTGAGGCGCTGCACCTGAAGCTGATCCACGGCGCCAAGCTGCTCCAGCGCGGCGATCGCGGCATCGAGATCGCGATGTTCGATCTGCAGGCGGTGAAGCTCGCTGCGGAGGAGTTCGCGTTCCTCATCGCTCAGCGTTTCACGCATGACAGAACCCCGGCCCGGACCACTGCACCAGCATGGCCGCATTCCGGCCAAATCTCGACTGGGTTAATCGCCCGCCCGCCGGTTGTCCACATCCGTTAAGCGCGAGGAAAGGGCGCGACGAATTCCGCTTGCAGCCATCGCCCGATGTGCCACACTCACTTTCGTCGGCATAACAAATGGAGGTGTCGACCAATGTCGCAAAGCTCGCATCTTGCTCAATTGGAGCGGAAGCATCGTGCCCTCGACGACGAGCTCCGGGTGGAGCTTGCCCACGCCGCTAGAAATGAAGCGCGCATCGCCTCGATCAAGCGGCAGAAGCTGGTCCTGAAGGACCAGATCACGCGTATGAGAACGGGCAAGCCGCCCGAAAATCGTCAACTTCACTAAGCGTTTCATCGGTTGAGACCACCGGGCTCCGGCCCGATCGGCATCGCGTCTGTGCGCGGTGATCGCGAGGTCATGCCTGTATGCCCGAAAGAAATCCCGCCCCCGGTTTGTCGCCGGGGGCGGGCATACGCGTTTGGGAGTATGGGTTCAGCGGCAGGGCCGCCGGGCTTGCGGGCCGTTATTTGCCCGAGCTACCGCCGCGGCCCGGATCGAGATTGGCGACGATGATCGGGCGAGGAGCGATGGAAGTGGTCGCGGCGAAGGACTGCGTCAAACCGATACCCGACGTCGCTTGGATCGCTGCGGCGCCGAGCGGCCGCGCGTCGCGGGCCAGCGTCTGGGTCACCACAGCCGCGCCAAGAGCCAGGAGCGGGAGAACAAGGGTCTTCATGAGAAATCTCCTCGATGGATGATCGGGTCGCCGGTTCGGGCGCCTTTCCGATCGGGCGCGGGCCTTGCCGCTGCCTCCACCACGAAATAGCGCTTGCGGAGCATCACCCGCCAATCAAGCCGTGGCGGCATACGACCTCCGGTTGATCGAGCAAATGTGTGCCTCAGTGCCATTTTGAGGCAAAATCGGCCCTTGCTTTGCCACAATTGGTGAAGCTGTCGTGCGATCCCGGCCTTTTCCGCCCCAATCTCGTTGACAGGCAGGGTCAGGCTGATAACAACCGCGCCGCGGACCCAGACGTGACAGAAAGCGGGATGATCGATGATTGCTCGTCGTGAGCACGACGCGATGGCCAACGCCATCCGCGCCTTGGCCATGGATGCCGTCGAAGCGGCGAAATCCGGCCATCCCGGCCTCCCCATGGGCGCCGCCGACATCGCCACGGTGTTGTTCCGCGACCATCTGAATTTCGATCCCGCCCATCCGCACTGGCCGGATCGCGACCGTTTCGTGCTTTCGGCGGGCCACGGCTCGATGCTGATCTACGCGCTTCTCCACCTTATCGGGGTGAAGGATGTCACGATCGACCAGCTGAAGAACTTCCGCCAACTGGGCTCGATCACTGCCGGGCATCCCGAGCACGGACACACGCCGGGCGTCGAGACGACCACCGGCCCGCTGGGCCAGGGCCTCGGCAATGCGGTGGGCATGGCGCTCGCCGAGCGCATCCTCGCGGCGCGCTACGGCAAGAACATCGTCGACCATTACACCTATGTGCTCGCCTCGGACGGCGACCTGATGGAAGGCATCAGCCAGGAATCCATCACGCTGGCGGGGCATCTGCAGCTCAACAAGCTGATCGTGCTGTTCGACGACAACGGCATCTCGATCGACGGCGCGATTTCCGTCTCGGATTCGACCGACCAGCTGAAGCGCTTCGAGGCCGCAGGCTGGAATGCCGAGCGTATCGACGGGCATGATCCGGAAGCGATCAACGCCGCCATCCTGCGCGCGAAGAAGAGCGACAAGCCGAGCCTCATCGCCTGCGTCACCACCATCGGCTATGGCGCGCCGACGAAGGCCGGCAAATCCTCCTCGCATGGCTCGCCGCTCGGTGCGGATGAGCTGAAGGGGGCCAAGGAAAAGCTCGGATGGACGCATGGTCCCTTCGAGATCCCAACCGAGATCCGCAAGGCCTGGGGCGTGGTCGGCAGCCGTGGCGCGGCCACCCGCGCGGCCTGGCAGGAGCGGCTCGGCAAGGCGAAGCCGAAGACGCGTTCGGAATTCGAGCGCGTGATGGCCGGCGCGCTGCCGAAGGGTCTTGCGAAAGCGCTGAAGGCCTTCAAGTCAGAGGCCGCGACAACGAAGCCGGAAGTCGCGACCCGCAAGGCGAGCGAGATGGTGCTCGAGGCGATCCAGCCCGCCTTGCCGGAACTGCTCTCGGGCTCCGCGGACCTCACCGGCTCGAACAACACCAAGACCAAGGGCATGGCCGTGGTGAAGGCCGGCGCATATGACGGCGCTTTCGTGCATTACGGCATTCGCGAGCACGGCATGGCGGCCGCGATGAACGGCATCGCGCTGCATGGCGGGTTGATCCCCGCTTCGGGCACCTTCCTCGTCTTCTCGGATTACTGCCGCCCCTCCATCCGCCTCTCGGCGCTGATGGGCCAGCGCGTGATCTACGTGATGACGCATGATTCCATCGGCGTGGGCGAGGATGGCCCGACCCACCAGCCGGTGGAGCATCTTGCGGCCTTGCGCGCGATCCCCAATCTCGATGTCTTCCGCCCCTGCGACGTGACGGAGACGGCGGAAGCCTGGGAACTCGCGGTCACCACGAAGGATCGCCCCGCGCTGATCGCGCTGACCCGCCAGAACCTGCCGCAGCTGCGTTTCGACAACGGCGCGAAGAACCTCTCCGCGCTCGGCGCCTATGAACTCGCTGGGGCCGATGGTCGCGCCGAGGTGACGCTCTTTGCCACCGGCTCGGAAGTGTCGCTGGCCATGAAGGCCCGCTCGATGCTGCTCGCCGAGGGCATTCTCGCCCGCGTCGTCTCCGTGCCGTCGTTCGAGCGCTTCGCCGCACAGCCCGAGGCCTATCGCAAGAAGGTGGTGGGTCGCACGAAGGTGAAGATCGCCATCGAGGCCGCCATCCGGCAGGGCTGGGATGCCATCATCGGCTCGGACGGGCATTTCATCGGCATGGAGGGCTTCGGTGCCTCCGGCCCCATCCAGAAGCTCTATGCGCATTTCGGCATCACGCCGGAGGCGGTGGTGGCGAAAGCGAAGGCTGCCCTGAAGCGCTGAACCCTTTCGGGCGGCCTTCACCGGATGGCCGCCCGCCCCGATCGTGAAGGAGAAGATCATGACCACGAAGGTTTTCATCAACGGCTTTGGCCGCATCGGCCGCAACGTGCTGCGCGCGATCGTGGAATCGAAGCGCAAGGACATCGAGGTCGTCGGCATCAACGATCTCGGCCCGGTGGCGACCAATGCCCATCTGCTGCGCTTCGACTCCGTGCATGGCCGCTTCCCGGCCACGGTGGATGTCGATGGCGATTTCATCGTCGTCGCCGGCAAGCGCATCCGCGTCACCGCGATCAAGGACCCGGCCCAGCTTCCGCACAAGGAACTCGGCGTGGATATCGCCATGGAATGCACGGGCATCTTCACCACGAAGGAGAAGGCCTCGGCGCATCTCGCGGCTGGCGCGAAGCGCGTGCTGGTTTCGGCCCCGTGCGATGGCGCCGACAAGACCATCGTCTTCGGCGTGAACCATGACAGCCTCACGGCGCAGGATCTCGTCGTGTCGAACGCCTCCTGCACCACGAACTGCCTCGCGCCGGTGGCGGCGGTGCTGCACAATGCGGTGGGCATCACGCAGGGCTTCATGACCACGATCCACGCCTATACCGGCGACCAGCCCACGCTCGACACGATGCACAAGGATCTCTACCGCGCCCGCGCCGCCGGCCTCTCGATGATCCCAACCTCGACCGGTGCCGCGAAGGCCATCGGCCTCGTGATCCCCGAGCTCAAGGGCAAGCTCGACGGCACCTCGATCCGCGTGCCGACGCCGAATGTCTCGGTGGTGGATTTCAAGTTCATCGCCAAGCGCAAGACGTCGGTGGAAAAGATCAACGAGGCGATCGTCAAAGCCGCGAAGCGCGGTCCGCTGAAGGGCATTCTCGGCTATACCGAGCAGCCGAACGTCTCCATGGACTTCAACCACGACTCGGCCTCGTCGACCTTCGCGCTCGACCAGACCAAGGTGATGGACGACAAGTTCGTGCGCGTCCTCTCGTGGTATGACAACGAGTGGGGCTTCTCGAACCGCATGTCCGACACCGCCGTGGCGATGGCGAAGCTGATCTGAGCGTAAAGAGGCAGGGGCCATCCGTTTCGTTTCATTCCCCAGGAGGGGTGCACCATGATCGACCGCATTGAACCGAACATTGGCATCGACCCCACGGCGGAACCGGCCCCTGCCCCCTCGCCTGCGCCCAAGCCCCCCACGATGGCAACGCCCTCCCCCAATTCGCGCGGCGCGCTCGACCAGCTCGCGCGGATCGAGGACAAGATGGCGCGGATGGAAGAGAAGTTCGCGCGCACCGAGGCCCTCGTGGCCCGGGCGCAGGACGGGCTCGACCGTGCCGCGACGCGCGTGGAAGGCGCGGCCCGCTCGGTGGATGCGGCGGAACTCGCGACCGAGGTGACCCAGTTGCGGGCTGAGGTGGCGAAGGTTCCGCGGATCGGCGGCCTGGTGATAACCGGCCTCGTGACATCGCTCGCGACGGCCATCCTCTTCGTTTTGCTGCTGAAATTTATGCCTGGCCTCCTGCAATGAGCTTCAAGACCCTCGACGACCTCGCCGCCGCCGGCAAACGTGTGCTGGTGCGTGTCGATCTCAACGTGCCCATGGAAAACGGCCGCGTGACCGATGGCACGCGCCTCGACCGCATCCTCCCCACCCTGCACGATATCGCCGGCAAGGGCGGCAAGGTGATCCTGCTGGCGCATTTCGGCCGCCCCAAGGGCGAGACCTTCGAGGAGCGCGCCAACCCGGCCGAGAGCCTGAAACCGGTGGCGGATGAACTGGCGAAGCGGCTTGGCCAGCCCATCGCCTTCGCCGAAAACTGCATCGGCAAGCCGGCCGAGCGTGCCGTCGCCGCGATGCAGGACGGCGATGTGCTCTGCCTCGAGAATACCCGCTTCCACAAGGCGGAGGAGAAGAACGGCGAGGCTTTCATCGCCGCGCTCGCGAAGCTCGGCGACGCTTATGTGAACGACGCCTTCTCGGCCGCGCATCGCGCGCATGCCTCGACGGAAGGCCTCGCGCGGGTGCTGCCCGCTTTTGCCGGCCGCACGATGGAAGCCGAACTCAACGCGCTTGATGCGGCTTTGGGCCAGCCGAAGCGCCCGGTGATGGCGATCGTTGGCGGCGCGAAGGTTTCGACCAAGCTCGACCTCCTCGGCAATCTCGTCGCCCGCGTCGATTGCCTCGTCATCGGCGGCGGCATGGCCAACACCTTCCTCGCCGCGCGCGGCGTGAAGGTTGGCAAGAGCCTCTGCGAGCATGACCTCGCGGAAACCGCCCGCGAGATCGAGAAGAAGGCGAAGGCGGCAGGCTGCGAGATCCTGTTGCCCACGGATGGCCTGCTCGCGAAGGAATTCAAGGCCAATCCGCCGCATCGCGCGGCTTCGGTGGATGATGTCGCGGCGGATGAGATGATCCTTGATGCGGGCCCCGCTTCCGCGAAGGCGATCGCCGCGAAACTCGCGAGCATGAAGACACTGGTCTGGAACGGACCGCTCGGCGCCTTCGAACTCGCGCCTTTCGATACGGCGACCGTCACGATCGCGAAGGAAGCGGCGCGGCTCACGAAGGCGGGCGGTCTCGTTTCGGTCGCGGGCGGCGGCGACACGGTCGCGGCGCTCAACCATGCTGGCGTGGCGGATGACCTGAGCTACGTCTCGACCGCCGGCGGTGCCTTCCTCGAATGGATGGAAGGCAAGGAACTGCCGGGCGTGAAGGCTTTGGGGTGACGCGGAGATGAACCAAGCCAGCAAATTCGAGGCGGAATTGAAACTTCGAATATTGCTTGGATTGGCTGTCGCGCCTCTGCTGGCGAGCCTCGCAGCTGCTGTTGCGACAACTCTAGTTTCTGGAAACAACTTTAATTCGGTCTTTATCGTCTGGGGTTTCCTCTATGTATTTGGCGGCTTGCTGGGAACGCTTATCGTCGGCGTCCCTGCACTATTGATATTTTGGAATCGCATCAGACATAGTCTTCGCAATGCCTGCATCGTTGGGGCAATCGCCGCGTTGGTTCCATTTCCATTGCTGATGATCTGGAAGACAACCGGTGCCAAAGGCATGCCATCCCCGAGCCTGATCAGTCTTGCCGTTGCCGTGATGAGTGCAGTGGCGGGCGCTGTCGGAGGAGCCGTGTTCTATGCCATCGCATTGCGCCATCGGAAGACATCACAGAGTGGATCTTGAATAGCTTTACTACAGAATTATGTAGTAAAACTACCATTTCAACCAAGAATTTTCAGCCTCTCCCATCGTCCTGCTGGCGGGTTGGGCAAGGTTGCGCTATGCGCGGGGCCATTCACTGCAACATCCGGGAGTCAGGATAACCATGCCTCGCATCACGATGCGCCAGCTGCTCGACCACGCCGCCGAGAACGATTACGGCGTGCCGGCTTTCAACATCAACAACATGGAACAGGCGCTTGCCATCATGGCGGCCTGCGATGCGGTCGATGCGCCCGTGATCATCCAGGCCTCGCGCGGCGCCCGCTCCTATGCCAACGACATCATGCTGAAGCACATGATGGATGCGGTGACCGAGATCTACCCGCATATCCCGGTCTGCGTGCATCTCGACCACGGCAACGAGCCCGCGACCTGCATGACCGCGATCCAGGCCGGCTTCACCTCGGTGATGATGGATGGCTCGCTGAAGGCCGACGGCAAGACCCCCGGCGACTGGGATTACAATGTCGGCGTGACGAAGCGCGTGACCGAGATGGCCCATCTCGGCGGTATCTCGGTGGAAGGCGAGCTTGGCGTGCTGGGCTCCCTCGAATCCGGCGAGGGCGAGAAGGAAGATGGCCACGGCTTCGAGGGCAAGCTTTCCCACGACCAGCTCCTCACCAACCCGGACGAGGCGGTGAAGTTCGTGCAGGAAACCAAGGTCGATGCGCTGGCGATCGCCATGGGCACCAGCCACGGCGCCTACAAGTTCTCGCGCAAGCCCGACGGCGCGATCCTCGCGATGCACGTGATCGAGGAAATCCACCGCAAGCTGCCGAACACGCATCTCGTGATGCATGGTTCGTCATCCGTGCCGCAGGAATTGCAGGACATCATCAACCGGTACGGCGGCAAGATGAAGCCGACCTGGGGCGTGCCGGTGGAAGAGATCCAGCGCGGCATCAAGAACGGCGTCCGCAAGATCAACATCGACACCGACAACCGCATGGCGATGACCGGCCAGATCCGCCGCATCCTCGCGGAGGAGCCGGGCGAATTCGATCCGCGCAAGTACCTCAAGCCCGCGATGGAAGCGATGACGAAGCTCTGCCGCCAGCGGCTAGAGGAGTTCAACACCGCCGGCCAGGCCTCGAAGATCAAGAAGGTGCTGCCGCTCTCGGAAATGGCGAAGCTCTATGCCAAGGGCGCGCTCGACCCCAAGGTCGCGTAACAGCCTCCGGGCGTGATCTGGCGCGGGCGTCCGAAGGGGCGTCCGCGCTTTCGTTTTCAAGAGCCGGCTTTCATGTCATAGGGATGCGCATGGTTCCGCAATTCATGCTCATTGCGCCGGAAATCGACGATCCCGCGCCCTTCCTGCCCCGCTTCCAGGCGCTGGCCTCCACCGGCGCGCTGGCCGTGGCCTGGCTCGACGTGACGGCCGAGAGCGATGCCGCGCTGAAGCGCAAGCTCGAGATGCTCGCAAAGCCCCTGCAGGAGGCGAATGTCGCCTGCCTGATCGCGACCCCGAAGGACCCGCGCCTTGTCGCGCGGCTCGGCCTCGATGGCGCGCATGCGCAGGTCTCCGACGATCTCGGCGCGCTGGTGGAAGCCTTGAAGCCGCAGCGCATCCTCGGGGTCGGTGGCTTGCGCTCGCGTCACGAGGCGATGGAAGCGGGCGAGCGCGATATCGATTACGTCATGTTCGGCGAGCCGCGCCCGGATGGCTTCGTGCCGCCGCTGGCACAGACCATCGAGCGGGCGGAATGGTGGGCGACGATCTTCAACGTGCCGTGCGTCGCCTATGCGCCGGATCTGGATGCGGTCGCGCCGCTCACCGCCACCGGCACGGAATTCATCGCCGTCGGCCCCTGGCTGTTCGAGGCGGATGACCCGGCCGCCCTGCTGGCCGAGGCGCGGCGGATCGCGAAATCGAACGTGCTCGAACGCGCCGATTGATCGCGCGGGGTTGAAAATCCACGCCATCCGGGGCATTGGCTGCGCCTCGCTTCCCTACCCTGCAGCGCGGCAACGCGCGCCCCGATTGGACTCCTTTCCATGATCCGCTCGCCGCTGATGAACGTGATGACTGCCGCCGCCATCAAGGCCGGCAAGGCCCTGAAGCGCGATTTCGCGGAGATCCCGAGCCTGCAGGTCTCGCGGAAAGGCCCGGGTGATTTCGTTTCGGAAGCGGACAAGCGCGCGGAGAACATCCTGCATCAGGAACTCTCCCGCGCGCGGCCCGGCTACGGCTTCCTGATGGAGGAACGCGGCGTGGTCGAGGGGCCGGATAAATCCCACCGCTTCATCATCGATCCGCTCGATGGCACGACGAATTTCCTGCGCGGGCTGCCGCAATTCTCGATCTCCATCGGGCTTGAGCGCGACAACGAGATCGTCGCGGGCATCGTCTACAATCCGGTGACCGAAGAGATGTTCATCGCCGAGAAGGGCGCCGGCGCCTTCGCGGTGGGCCCCACGAGCCGGGACAATTACCGTCTCCGCGTCTCGCAGACGCGCGAAATCTCCGAGAGCGTCGTGGGCTGCGGCATCCCGCATGCGATGCGCGGCGATCACGGCCTTTTCCTGCGCGAACTTGCCGGCATCATGCCGCGCGTCGCGGGCATCCGGCGCATGGGGTCGGCGGCGCTCGATCTCGCCTTCGTCGCCTGCGGGCGCTTCGACGCGTTCTGGGAGCACAACCTCTCGCCGTGGGACATGGCGGCCGGCATCCTGCTCGTGCGCGAGGCCGGCGGCTTCGTGAGCACGGTCGATGGTTCGCCGGATATCTTTGCGAAACGCTCGGTGCTGGCGGCGAATGCCAACCTGGCCGAACCGGTCCGCGAGCTTCTGGCTGTCGCCCGGGCTTGATCCACGGGTTGCCAATCCGCCTCGAACACGGTTGACTGCGCGCCATTGCGAGGCGACCGGAGGATTCATGGCGAGCGTTCGCGAAAGCCAAGCCCTTTCGACACCAGGGCTCTATCTGTTCCGGATGGTGGTGTTTCTGGCCTTGGCAGGCGTGCTGGGCTTCGTGCTCCAACGGCGCATCATCGAAGCCTTCTGGTTCAACCCGCTGCTGAACGGCCTGATCGGCCTCGTGCTGTTCCTGGGCGTCGTTTTTGCGTTCGCGCAGGTCTTCCGTCTCTACCGCGAGGTGCGCTGGGCGAATGCCCGCCGGGCGGGCGAGGATGCGAAACCGGTGGCGGAGCCCATCCTGCTTGCGCCCATGGCAGCCTTGCTGGGCGACAAGGCCGGCCGCGCCGGCATTTCCACGATGACCCTGCGTTCGGTGCTCGATTCCATCGGCGGCCGGCTCGATGAAAGCCGGGATATCGGCCGATACCTCACCGGCCTGCTGATCTTCCTCGGCCTGCTCGGCACCTTCTGGGGCCTGATCGAGACCGTGTCCTCCATCGGTGGCGTCATCGAGAAACTGCCGAGCGGGGGCGAGAACAACGCGCTGTTCGACGAACTGAAGCGCAACCTCGCGGCACCGCTCGGGGGCATGGGCATCGCGTTCTCCTCCTCGCTGTTCGGGCTGGCGGGATCGCTGATCCTCGGCTTCCTCGATCTGCAGGCCGGGCAGGCGCAAAGCCGCTTCTTCTACGATCTCGAGGAATGGCTCTCCTCCTCCGTGCATGACAGCGCCTTGCCTAGCGGGCCGCCCGGCGATATCCGCCAGGCACTCGACGGCATTTCGCGCGCGGTGAACGAGGCTGGTGCCGGCCGCAACGCCACGCAGGCGCTGGCGGCGCTCGCGGAGGGCGTGCAGGGCCTCGTGCAGCATATGCGCAACGAGCAGCAGATGATCCGCTCCTGGGTGGAGGCTCAGGCCGTCCAGCAGGCGGATGTGAAGAAGCTTCTCGAGAAGCTCTCGCGCGACCAGGATGCGCTGAACGACAAACGAGGCCCGTGATGGCCCTGTCCCGCCGCAGCCGCGACCGTCAGATCGATTACTGGCCCGGCTTTGTCGATGCGCTGTCGACGCTGCTGCTGGTCTTCACCTTTCTGGTCGTCGTCTTCATGCTGGGCCAGTTCTTCATCGGCCGCGAGATTGCCGGCAAGGAGGACGTGCTGCAGCGTCTGACGCGCCAGCTCTCCGAATTGTCCGATCTCCTGGCGCTGGAACGCTCCGCCAAGGCCGAGGGCGAACAGCGCATCCTCGGCCTCTCGGCCACGCTGCAGCGCGCCGAGGCGGAGCGCGACCGGCTCGCGGGCCTCGTCGCCGGCGCGGGCCAGAACGAGCAGCAACTCGGTGCGCTGACGCAGCAGCTTTCCGACGAGAAGACCGTGGCGCAGCGCGCGCTGGAACAGGTGAGCCTGCTCAACCAGCAGATCAGCGCGCTTCGCCAGCAATTGCAGGCGCTGGAGGGCGCCCTGGAACAGGCCGAGAGCCGGGAAAAGGATTCGCAGACGCGCATCGCGGAACTGGGCTCGCGCCTCAACGTGGCGCTGGCGCAGCGCGTGCAGGAACTGACGCGCTATCGCTCGGACTTCTTCGGCCGGCTGCGCAATGTGCTCGGCTCGCGGCCGGATATGCGCATCGTCGGCGATCGCTTCGTCTTCCAGTCCGAAATCTTCTTCGGTTCGGGCGAAGCCGTGCTGGCCGGGACCGGCCTCGGCGAACTCGACAAGCTGGCCGAGCTTCTGAAGAACCTCGAGCGGGAGATCCCGCCGGATCTCGCCTGGGTCGCTCGCATCGACGGCCATACCGACAAGCGCCCGCTCTCCGGCGCGGGCCAGTTCAAGGATAACTGGGAGCTTTCCGCCGCGCGCGCCGTGGCGGTGGTGCGCTATCTCGTCGGCAAGGGCGTCTCGCCGCATCGGGTCGTGGCCGCCGGCTTCGGCGAGTTCGCGCCGATCGATTTCGGCGATTCGCCGGAAGCGCTGGCCCGCAATCGTCGCCTCGAACTGAAGATCACCGAACGATGACCGTCCATATCCGCGCCGGCGCCCCCAGCGACCACGCCATACTTGTCGAAATCTGGGAGGCGGCGTGGTCGGAAACCTATCCGGGCGTGAATTTCTCCGGCCGGCGCGCGCTGGTCGAGGAGCAGTTGCGCGAGGCCGATACCGGCCGCTATCGCCTGCGCGTGGCCGAGATGTCGGGCGCGCGCACCGGTTTCACGCTCGTGGAGAAGCATAGCGGCCTGCTCGAGATCATCGCCGTGATTCCCGCGCGCTGGGGCGATGGCGTCTCCAAGATCCTCATCGAGGATGCGAAAACCCAATCGAAGGGCCATCTCACGCTTTTTGTCGGGCAGGGCAACCCGCGCGCGATCCGCTTCTACCAGAAGGAGGGATTCCGGATCGTCGGCGAAGGCACGAGCCCCCATTCCGGCTTGCCCACCTTCCGCATGGACTGGGACGGCTCGCCGCTGATGCGCTGACGCCTCAGGCCGTGAATTGCAGGCTCGCGAGCCGGGCATAGGCGCCGTTCCGCGCGAGCAGAGCCTCGTGGCTTCCCTCCTCGACGATCTGCCCGTTATCCAGCACCAGGATGCGGTCGGCATCGCGGATCGTGGCCAGCCGATGCGCGATGACCAGCGCGGTGCGCCCCTGCATCGCGCGCGCCAGCGCCTCCTGCACCATCCGCTCGTTCTCGGCATCGAGCGCGGAGGTGGCCTCGTCGAGCAGCAGGATCGGCGCATCGCGCAGGATGGCGCGGGCGATGGCGATGCGCTGACGCTCGCCGCCCGAGAGCGTGATGCCGCGTTCGCCGATGCGCGTCTCGAGGCCCATATCGAGCCTTTCCGCGAAAGGCAGCACCGCGGCCTGCGCCGCCGCCTGCCGCACGGCCTCGTCCGTGGCGTCGGGGCGGGCGAGACGGATATTCTCGGCGATTGTGCCGGCGAAGATCACCGGGTCCTGCGGCACCACGGCGATCAGCGCCCGCAGATCGGCGAGGCGCATCGCATGGACGGGAACGCCATCGATGGCGATCGTGCCGCCCGTCACGTCGTAAAAGCGCATCAGGATCTGGAAGATCGAGGTCTTGCCGGCCCCCGAGGGCCCCACGATCGCAAGCCGTTCGCCGGCCCGGATCGCGACGGATAATGGCCCGAGCACGCGCCGGTCGGGTGCGGTGGGATAGGCGAAGGCGACCTTGTCGAACTGGATCGCCCCCTGCGGCGGGCGCGCGGGATCGACGGGTTGTTCCGGATCCTTCACGTCGGGAACGGTGGCGAGCAGGTTGCCGAGGCGTTCCGCCGCGCCCGCGGCCTGCGCGAGTTCGCCATAGACCTCGGAAAGCTGGCTGAGGCCGCTCGCGGCAAACACCGCGTAGAGCACGAATTGCGAGAGCCGCCCCGCCGTCATCTCGTCGGCCATCACGGCTTTCGCGCCGGTCCAGAGCACGAAGGTGATGCTCGCGAAAACGAGGAAGATCACGATGGATGTGAGGATCGCGCGGCTCAGCGTTGCGGCACGCGCCGCCTCGTAGGCGCTGCTGACCGCCGCGCCGAAATGGCCCATGGCCGCGCGCTCGCCGCCGAAGCCCTGCACCACGCGCACCGCGCCGATGCGCTCGGTGGCGAAGGATGCGGCTTCCGCCAGCGTATCCTGCGCCGCCTGCGAGCGCTTGCGCACGCCCCGCCCTGCCGCCACCAGCGGCAGCACGATCGCGGGGATGGCGAGCAACACCATGGTCGCGAGCTTCGGCGAGGTCACGATCATCATCACGATCGCGCCGATGAGCAGGATCACGTTGCGCAACGCGATGGAGGCCGAAGCGCCGAACGTCGCCTTGAGCTGCGTGGTATCGGCCGTGAGCCGCGAGACGATCTCGCCCGAGCGGGCGGTGTCGAAGAAGGCCCCGTCCAGCGTCATCACCCGGTCGAACACGGCGCGCCGGATGCGCGCCACCACGCGCTCGCCGATGGTCATGACGAAATAGTAGCGCAGCGAGGAGGACACCGCGAGCAGGGCCGTGAGCGCCACGATCATCCCGAAATAGGCATCGACCAGGCCGCGCGTTTCCGGCGCAAAGCCGAAATCGACGACGCGCCGCACGGCCTGCGGGATGGCGAGCGTCACGGCCGCCGCCACCACCAGAGAGACGAGACCCAGCGCGATGTAGAGCTTCTCCGCCACAAGGAAGGGCAGCATGCGCCGGAGCGCGGAGAAATCGGCGCGCGCGGGCTTCGGGCTCGCCGGAGCGGCGGAGTGGGCGATTTCGCTCATGGGAAGAATGCGGCCTCGGCAGCGGGCTGAAGGAATGCGACGGACATCGCGGCAGGATGTCCCTCAACACGGCTTGTTCCGTCAAGCACTCTCATGTATAGGCTCGCCGCACTGAACTTCACGGGCGCGGGTCCGGGCGGGGAACGCCGGGCCGCGTCACTTTTTTTGAGGGGTCTCCCATGAAGGCCGATATCCATCCGGACTACCATTTCATCAAGGTCGTGATGACCGATGGGACCGAGTTCCTGACGCGTTCGACCTATGGCAAGGCCGGCGACACCATGAACCTCGACATCGACCCCAAGACCCATCCGGCCTGGACCGGCGGCACGCAGACCCTGCAGGATCGTGGCGGTCGTGTCTCCAAGTTCAACCAGAAATTCGCGGGCATCTCCTTCGGCAAGAAGTGATCGCCCGGCGCGATCCGGCGCCATCCCGAGACAGAAAGGCCCGCGCAACACGCGGGCCTTTTTCATTTCGGCACAGGCGAAACCGGCAAGGGATTCCCACCCCGGCAAAAGAATCCGCCTCAGCGCGGCTGGAATGCTGCCGCGAGCAGGCCGAGCTGGCTCGCCACCGGGTTCTCGGCGGCCGCGGGTTCCGGCTCGGATTTCAGGTCCTGATCGAGCCGCTGGATGCGGGCATGCAGGCTGACGGAGCGCTCGATGAGGCTCTTCAGGGTCTCGGGCAGGCTCGCGAAGACGGCGCTGTCCGTGCGGGTCTCCGGCGGGGCGATCACCACGCGACGATGCTCGCGCTCGGCCTCCTCGCGTGACAATTCACCTTCGTTAACGGCACGCTGCAGCAGAAGCCAGGATGTGAGTTGCATCAGGCGCGTGGTCAGCCGCATGCTCTCGCTGGCATAGGCGAGCGCCACGGGACGCTCGAGGAAGCGGCTGTCGGCGCGCCCTTCGCCATCGAGGTAGGCCGCCGTCGCCTCGACCAGCGCCATGCCCTCGCGAAAGAGCAGCATGAAGCCTTCGCTGGCCAGAAGCCGGTGCGTGAACGAAACCGTATCCGTGCCGGCGGAAGGACGCCCGATCGTAGCCTGATCGCGTTCGTTGCCCATCTGTCTCACTCCATCACATCATCTGCGCCGCTTTGGAACAGGGCGGCGGGGATGACGGAACGGCTGCAAATACAGCACCAAACCGCCGGGACTGGAATTTAACGATTCATTCATGGTTAACCGCCGGCATTTTCATCATTCGAAAATGCGGGCCGCGCGGGGCGAAATCATGGCCGCGCCTCGCGATGCCGGATGGACCAAAAAAAAGGACCGCGGCGTGGCGATCCTTGAGAAAGTCCAACAGGGAGGCGTCAAACAGAGCGGCGGGAGCCACTCGGGATCCGGCGAACCGGAACATGCATCACATTAGAGCGAATGATTTAACGCTCCGTTAATTTGACGGGATTTTCATCAAATGCGCCGGGATTTTCGTAACCTAAACGGCGATGAACGCTTGCATCGCGTTCATCCCGGCTTGCGGAAGAGCGCATCCGCCGCCGATTGCGACGCGGATTTCTGCTTCCGGATCTCGGCGAGGCGCGCGATCTCCGCTTCGAGTTGCCTCATCGTCTCGTCGAGATCGGCCAGCGAAAAGGCGCTCACATCCTGGCCAAGGCTGTAGGCGGTTTTCTTCCGGGTGGGTTCCAGATCGTCGAACATCGGCTGCCCTCGGGCGGTGAAACAAGGTTGCATGCGAATCTGCCCGGCATTATAAGGGCGCACTTCCCAAAATGGCATCGCGTATGGAACGCGCTGCGCGCCTCCCCGGGAAGGGGGCGCGGGCGAGACCACGCGACCTTTTCGACCCGATGGAGGCCCGAGATGGCGACCCTGCTGATGTCCAAAGCGACGGCCGTGTGGCTCGTGGAAAACACGACGCTGACCTTCGACCAGATCGCCGAATTCTGCGCGCTGCATCCGCTCGAGGTGCAGGGCATCGCCGATGGCGACGTGGCGGCCGGCATGCGCGGGCTCGACCCCGTGCAGGCGGGCCAGCTCTCGCGCGAGGAGCTCGAGAAGGCCGAGAAGGACCCGAACTACCGCATGCGCGTGCAGGAATCGAAAGTGCGCCTGCCCGATCTCAAGCGCGCCAAGGGGCCGCGCTACACGCCGGTTTCCAAGCGCCAGGACCGGCCGAACGCCATCCAGTGGCTGATCAAGAACCATCCCGAACTCAAGGATGCGCAGATCATCCGGCTCGTCGGCACCACGAAGTCCACCATCCAGTCCGTGCGCGAGCGCTCGCACTGGAATTCGACCAACCTGCAGCCGCTCGATCCGGTGACGCTGGGCCTGTGCACGCAGATCGACCTCGATTTCGAGGTGAATCGCGCCTCCAAGGATCGCCCCGCGCCGTTGCCGGACCAGGGCGCGACGCTGCTTCCGGCCGAACTCACCACGGCGGCCGACGCGCCGGAGCGCAAGCCCAATCTCGATATCGAGACGGTGTTCGCCAAGCTGAAATCGACCCGCCGCGAGGACGACGAGGACCGTTTCTGATCCTCATCGAAATACACGTTTAGGTAGAATTTATGGACTAAACTCCCGCTCAAGTTGTTTTGCGGGAGTTTTTTCCATGGCGGGAACGCTGATCGATACCTGCGTGCTGCGGGAACTGCATCTGCCCCGCCCCTACTGGAAGGTGCGGCGCGCGGTGGATGACCTCTGGCTGGAGGATATACGCCTCTCCATGGTCACCTTCGCCATTCTCGAGGGCGGCGTGACGGAACTGCCGCAGGAATTCAAGCAGCGCCGCGTGCGCGGATGGATGCGCGAGGTTCGCCGCAAGCTGGGCGAGAACCTGCTCGGAATCGATTACGAGACCAGCGTGATCTGGGGCCAGATCCTCACCTCGGCGCGCCGGCGCCGCCTGAGGCTGCCCTATCACGACAGCCTGATCGCCGCGACCGCCAAGCGCCACGAACTCGTGGTGATGACGCGCAATATCGGGTTCTTCGCGCCCTTCAACATCGAGGTCTTCAACCCCTGGGCGGAGAAGCAGGATACGGCCTATGATTTCGGCGAGGAGCCGGCGGATGCCTTCTCGCAGCCCGGTTCGACCAGCGCGGAACTCAGCCTGCCGCGCGGCAATGCCGACAGCATCACCGAGACCTGGGGCGGCGAGAACGCCGCCGCCTGACCGCCTTCGCCGGACCGTTCCTCGCCAGACCGTTCCCCGCCTCTGCTTCAGCCCGCCGGATGGCGCCCCTCCAGCGCGCGGGCGATCTCCTCGAGAATCGCGGGATCGTCGATCGTCGCGGGCATGGACCAGGGGTCGCCATCGGCGATCTTCTTCATCGTGCCGCGCAGAATCTTGCCGGAGCGCGTCTTCGGCAGGCGGTTGACCGTGATCGCGGTCTTAAAGGCCGCGACCGGCCCGATGCGATCCCGCACGAGGCCGACGCATTCGCGCTCGATGGTGCCGGGCAGCGCGTTCACGCCGGCTTTCAGCACCACGAAACCCAGCGGGACCTCGCCTTTCAGGCTATCCTTGGCGCCAATCACCGCGCATTCCGCCACGGCCGGATGCGAGGCCAGCACCTCCTCCATGCCGCCGGTGGAGAGCCGGTGGCCCGCGACGTTGATGATGTCATCCGTGCGGCCCATGATGTAGAGATAGCCATCGGCATCGCGATAGCCCGCATCCGACGTGTTGTAATAGCCGGGATATTCCGCGAGATAGCTCGACCGGAACCGGTCATCCACGTTCCACAGCGTCGGCAGGCAGCCCGGCGGCAAGGGCAGTTTCACCGCGATCGAACCCATGCGGCCGGCCTCCACGGGTTTTCCCGCCTCATCCAGCACCTGCACGTCATAGCCCGGCATGGGCACCGTGGGCGAACCATGCTTCACCGGCAGCATCCCGAGGCCGAGGGGGTTGCCGCAAATCGGCCAGCCCGTTTCGGTTTGCCACCAATGGTCGATGACCGGAACCTTGAGAATATCCTCGGCCCATTTCACCGTATCCGGGTCCGCGCGCTCCCCCGCGAGGAACAGCGCGCGGAAGCCGCCGAGATCGTATTTCGCGAGATGTTCCGCCTTCGGGTCTTCCTTGCGGATCGCGCGGAAGGCGGTGGGGGCGGTGAAGAGCACCTTCACCTTGTGCTCGGAGATCACCCGCCAGAACGCGCCGGGATCGGGCGTGCCGACCGGCTTGCCCTCGTAGAGAAGCGTCGTGCAGCCCTTCAGAAAAGGCGCATAGACGATGTAGCTGTGGCCCACGACCCAGCCGACATCAGAGGCCGCCCAGAACACTTCGCCCGGTTGCATGCCGTAGATCGCGCCCATGGACCAGTGCAGAGACACCATGTGCCCGCCATGGTCTCTCACCACGCCCTTGGGCTTGCCCGTGGTGCCGGAGGTGTAGAGCACATAGAGAGGATCGGTCGCCTGCATGGCCACCGGCTCCACCGGCCCCGCACCGGCTGCGATCAGGCGATCGCGCGCTTCGGCCCAATCATGGTCGCGGCCGGCGATCATCTCGGCCTGCGCTTGCGAGCGCTGATGGAGCAGCACGGTCTCGACCTTGTGCGTCGCCTCGTCGATCGCGCGATCGAGCAGCGGCTTGTAGGCGACGACACGGCCCGGCTCGATGCCGCAGGACGCCGTGAGGATGAGCCGGGGTTTCGCGTCATCGATGCGCGTTGCGAGTTCATGCGCGGCAAAGCCGCCGAACACCACGGAATGGACGACGCCAAGCCGCGCGCAGGCGAGCATCGCCACCACCGCCTCGGGGATCATCGGCATGTAGATGATGGCGCGATCGCCTTTCCCCACGCCAAAGCCGCGGATCATGTGCGCGACGAGATCGACCTCGCGCTTCAGTTCCCGATAGGTGAGCGCGGATGCGCTGCCGGTGATCGGGCTGTCATAGATCAGCGCGAACTGGTCGCCCCGCCCCGCATCGATATGCCGGTCGAGGCAATTCGCGGCAGTATTGCAGCGGGCATCCGGAAACCAGCGGCCATAGGCGCCCGATCCGGGTTCGAAGATCGCCTGCGGCGGCTCGATCCAGTCCAGCGCGCCGGCGGCCTCCCGCCAGAAGCCCTCCGGATCGTTGCGCCAGCCCTCATAGACCGCGTGATAGCGCGAAGCCTGAGCCATCCTCTCGTCCTCCCCTTTTTATCCCCGGATCCGCGACGCGGCGGGCATTGTTACGCCCGACGGCTGGTCCTTCTTGTTCTGGAAGCGGATTGTCACCGCCACCCCTTGTTGCGCAAGAGCCTCCAACTCATCATTTCGAGGGGGAGGACCCGGCAAAACCGTTGCCCTGCCCCGCTTCCATGCCTAGTTTTGCACGAATTCAGACGAAACGATGCAGGGCGCCCGCGATTCGCGCGAGCACCTGAGATGGAGACCCAAGCATGCCGGACCCCGTCGCCGAAGCGCTGAGCCGGCTCAGTGCGGCGCTCGACCGGCTCGACGCGGCGGCAATCCGCCATGTCGAGGCCGACCGTGTGCGCGCCACGCTCGAGACCGAGCTGGCCGTGATGCGGGAAGACCGTCATCGTCTGGCCGAGATGCTGGACGTGGAAACCGGCGCGCGCCTTGAGGCGGATCAAGCGCTGCGCGATTGTCTGCCCCGCCTCGACCGCGCCATCGCGCAGGTCAAGGCCGGGCTGGCGGGGGGCTGAGGCGTGGCGCAGATCAGCGTGACGATCGATGGCAAGCAGTTCCGCATGGCCTGCGAGGACGGGCAGGAGGCGCATCTCTTGTCCCTCGCGGCCGATGTCGATGGCCGCATCAAGTCCATGCGCCAGAGCTTCGGCGATATCGGCGATCTGCGCCTCGCCGTCATGGCGGGGCTGATGCTGGCCGACGAGGTGAGCGAGGAGCGCCGCAAGGCGGAGGCCGCAGCGGAGGCGGTGGCCGCCAGCCGGGAGGCTGTGCGCAATGCCAGCCAGCTCGGCAACGAGCGCGAGGCGGATATCGCCGAGGCGATCGTGAGCCTCAGCGAGCGGGTGGAGCGCATCGCTCGCGCGCTCTCAGGCGAAGATCGGGACGCTTGAGACGCTGCCTGAGGTGCATGATACAATAAATTTGAACCAACCCCGCGGAACGATTGAGGGCAGCGCCAGCTAATCGCTATGCGTCACCAGAGGCCAGAAAAGGGTGAGATTTTAGGTGGCGGGGCGCTTCGCCAGAGCAAGACCGAGGCCGAGTGCAATCATGGCGGCGCCAGATGCCTCGCGAAGGCGGCGAACCAGGCGAGGCCGAGAGGCCGCCCCTTCGCGGATGCCACTCGCCGCATAAGCAACGACCACATCGGCAAGGGTGTTCAGCACTATGGAAATGAAGCCCAGTACGATGAACTGCAAGGCAACATCCCCCTTTGTTGGATCAACGAACTGGGGCACGAAGGCCAGGAAAAAAGCCGCTGTTTTCGGGTTGAGCGCCTCAACCAAGACCCCTTCGCGGAAGGCGCGGCCCGCGCCTATCGGAGGCGCCGCCTGGCCACCCTCAAAGATATCCCGGGCATCTCGGCGGGCAGCCTGAATCGTTCGAAACCCGATCCACACGAGATAGGCAGCGCCGACCAGCTTCAAGGCGGTGAAGAGTTCAGCGCTCGCCAACACGATCGCGGAAACGCCCAAGCTCCCAGCAACGACATGGACCATACCGCCGAGCCCAGTACCAAAACTCGACGCTATGCCTTCCGCGCGGCCTCCAGCCAGAGTGCGGGCAGCAACATAGAAGATGCCGGGGCCAGGCGTAATCGCGAGCAGGAAAGCCGCAGCGACGTAAAGAGCAAGTTGGGTCAGGTCAGGCATGACCTCTCTTAGCACACCTCAGGCTTTAATCCAGTCGGGCAACGCCTCGCCAAAGCTGGCCTCCTTCATCTGTGCAAAAATCGGGAATTTTGCACCAGCCCCGCAAGCCAATCGCTTCATTTGCCTCCGTGTTGCAAAAATCCGGTGCGCGATGCTCGCCGTGGGCGGGCGCCAAAAATCGACCCATGACCGCCCCGCAATCCCCACTGGCCTTTCTCCCCCCGAGCACTTACATTGATCGGGCGGGGCTGCGGGATGCGGCAGGTTATACGTATTCCCCGGGGCCTTATCGATCCTTAGGGAGCTGTCCCTGGGGAGGTCCGTGGACTTCCTCATAACGGCGCCCACCTACTCTTGTAGGTTCCCGGGATCGACAAACCACCGATCGCTGCGGCTCCGCATTCGGCATTTTTCTCGAACTAAAGGTTTTCGTCAGGCGCATCGCACAAGTAAATTTCGAATGGCCTCGAACCACACTGCGCGAACAAATGAACTACAATTGAAATATATGGCCTCTTTTGCCTCACATAAATTCGGTGAAATCTACTTCTATTGATGTATTCAAATTGAGACGCGCTACCAACATAATTGTATGCATCATGTCTTCTTCCGAAGATCAAATTTAATATCTGCGTTCGATCAAAGCCGTCGATTCCCAACTCGGCAACCGCGAAGCAGTATGCAATCTTCGCAAGCATCAAAGAAAATTCTGTGTGAGCCATAGGTTTCTGAGTAGATATTGGCACATCTCCAAGTAGAAAATTAAGGCTAGGCCCGCCCAAATTGAAAGTTGTGAATGATGGATTCACACAGTCTCCGCCTCGATCGCATCCAACTATATTGCCCGCAGGAAGAAAAACAGGCATAATCAACAACCTTGGATAAAAAAAATCGTCGAGATCAAAAATTTTACTTTCATGTTGCAGATTTCTGAAATCGCCAATAACCGCCCTGGGCAATTTTATTTCTTTAGAATTTTTACCTCTTTTTCTGCGTTTTAATTCAATAAATTTGCGATATGATACAAAATTTGTGTTTATACATTTGTTTTCAAAGCTCTGATTGCAATACGCATTACATTCTGAACATGAGCCATTCCTGATCAAAATTTCATTTTTTAGACTTAATGCTCGCGGTATTATATGCTCATCTGTTAATGAAACGGACTTGGCGTCTTTATCACAGAATATACAGCGACCGAATCCGGGATAAGCTTTAGCTTGTATATCGTGAAAACGAATTTTGCTCATAAGACGCTTTCTTGGTAGCTGGCTCGAATCTACAGATTTAGCTACAATTTTGCGGGGCAAGCGCCTAGAGCCGAGCATCCTTAACTTCCGAAGTCCACACCATGCGCATTCTCTTCCTCGGCGATGTGGTCGCCAAACCCGGCCGCGAGGCGGTGCAGCGTCATCTCCCCTCGCTCCGAGAGCGCTGGAAGCTCGATTGCGTGGTGATCAACGGCGAGAATTCCGCCGGCACCATCGGCATCACCGAAGCGATCTGCAATGAATTGCTCGATGCCGGCGCGGATTGCGTCACCCTTGGCAATCATGCCTGGGACCAGCGCGAGGCGCTCGTTTTCATCGAGCGCGAACACCGGCTGATCCGCCCCGCGAATTTCATGCGCGGCACGCCGGGGCGCGGCGCGGCTCTCATCGAAGCAAAGAACGGCGCGCGCGTGCTGGTGGTGAACCTCATCGGCCGCGTCTTCATGCAGGTTTCCGACGATCCCTTCGCCGAGATCGACCGGCAGATGGATGCCTGCCCGCTTGGCCAGGGCTGCGATGCCATGCTGATCGACATGCATGCCGAAGCCACGAGCGAAAAGCAGGCTATGGCGCATTATGTCGATGGCCGCTGCTCCATCGTGGTCGGCACGCATACCCATGTGCCGACGGCGGATCATCACATCTTGCCCGGCGGCACGGCCTATATGTCCGATGCCGGGATGTGCGGCGATTACGATTCCATTCTGGGCGTCGACAAGGCCGCACCGATGCACCGGCTGATGTTCTCGACCCCCTCCGGCCGCTTCGAGGCCACCGATGGCCCGGCGACCCTTTGCGGTTTCGCGGTCGAGACGGATGATCGCACCGGTCTCGCGACCGCCTGCTGGGCCGTGCGCCTCGGGCCGATCCTCGAGGAAAGCCGCCCCAAGGGATGGGAATAGGCACGAGGCAACCGCTTTTCTTTTGCCGCGCGCTTTTCTAAAAGCCGGGCCAATCTCGCATCCACGAAGACGGGGCTCCGCCATGGCCGGCCATTCGCAATTCAAGAACATCATGCATCGCAAGGGCAAGCAGGATGCCGTGCGATCGAAACTGTTCGGCAAGCTCGCGAAGGAAATCACGGTCGCGGCCAAGATGGGCCTGCCCGATCCGAACATGAACCCGCGCCTGCGCATGGCCGTGCTGGCGGCGCGCGCCGAGAACATGCCGAAGGACAATATCGAGCGCGCGATCAAGAAGGCGACCGGCGGCGAGGCCGACAATTTCGAGGAAATCCGCTACGAGGGTCGCGGTCCCGGCGGCGTGATGCTCATCGTGGAAGCGCTGACCGACAACCGCAACCGCACCAGCGCGGCGGTGCGCTCGTATTTCACCAAGGCCGGCGGCGAACTGGGCGCCACGGGCTCCGCGACCTTCCTGTTCGACCGCATCGGCGAGATCACCTACCCCGCCACCGCCGGCGATGGGGATGCGGTGATGGAAGCCGCGATCGAGGCGGGCGCCGAGGATGTCGCCTCCGACGAGAACGGCCACACCATCACCTGCGGCTTCGCGGATCTCTCGGAGGTCTCCAAGGGGCTTGAAGCGAAGCTTGGCGCGCCGGCTTCGGCGAAAATCGTCTGGAAGCCGCAGAACACCGTGCTCGTGGACGAGGAGAAGGCGCAGAGCGTGCTGAAACTGCTCGACAACCTCGACAACGATGACGACGTGCAGAACGTCTTCTCGAATTTCGAGGTCTCGGACGAAGTGATGGCGAAACTCACGGCTTGAGTGCCTCTTGCCCGATCTTCACCTTTCGTTCCCGGCTTGCCCGGCATAAAAACGCTTATGGCAAGCGCGACGCGAATCATCGGCATCGATCCCGGCCTCCGGCATACCGGCTGGGGGATTGTCGCCATCGAGGGGTCGCGGCTCTCCTACATCGCCTGCGGGGCGGTGGAGCCCTCCCCCAAGGCCGAACTCGCGGATCGGCTCGCGGCCATCCACGAGGGTCTGCGCCAAGTGATCCACGACCATCAGCCGCATGAGGCGGCGGTGGAAGAGACCTTCCTCAACAAGGATCCCCGCTCCACCTTGAAGCTGGGCGCGGCGCGCGGTGTCGCGATGCTGGTGCCGGCGCAGGCGGGCTTGCGCGTGGCGGAATATGCGCCGAACCAGGTGAAGAAGAGCGTGGTCGGCGCCGGCCATGCCGAGAAGGAGCAGATTCGCATGATGGTGAAGGTGCTGCTGCCCAAGGCCGAGTTCCGCACCGATGACATGGCCGATGCGCTGGCCATCGCCATCTGCCACGCGCATCACCGGGGGACGCGATGAGAGCCCTTCCGAGCCTGTGCATCCTGCTGGCAGCGACGATTCCATCGATAGCCGCGCCGCAGAAGCCCGTACCGGGGCGCTATGCGGTCGATCTCGCGAGTTGCGTCTCGAAGGATTACTTCCTCACCCTGCGGCCGACCGGGTTCGAATCCAGCGTGCTCTCCTGCGAGGGGCTGTCGCTCTTCCTGCGCGGCGAAGCGGGAGACCGCACGCTCTGGCAGGTGGATGGCAAGCAGTGCCGCGGGCTGCATGCCGGTTTCGGCGGGCCGAAGCGCTTCCAGATGGACGTGATGCCCAATCGGCTGCGCATCGCCTGGCCGGACGGCACGCCGGCCTCCACCTTCCTGCGCTGCGCGCCCTGAGATTTCCGGTGACGACGAGGTTCCCATGATCGGCAAGCTCCGGGGCGTGATCGACAGCTATGGCGACGAGCATGTGATTCTCGACGTGCAGGGCGTCGGCTATCTCGTGCATTGTTCGTCGCGCACCCTGCAGGCGCTGCCGCAGGCGGGGGAAGCGGCGACGCTCTTCATCGAAACCATCGTGCGCGAGGACATGATCCGCCTGTTCGGTTTTGCCTCCGCGCTGGAGAAGGACTGGTTCAACATCCTGCTCGGCGTGCAGGGCGTGGGGCAGAAGGTGGCGCTGGCGATCCTCTCGACGCTGAAGCCGGGCGAACTCGCCAATGCCATCGCCATGAAGGACAAGGCGGCGATCGCCCGCACCTCCGGCGTGGGCCCGAAACTCGCCGAGCGCATCTGCGTGGAGCTGAAGGACAAGGCACCCGCCTTCGGCTCCATCGATCCGGCGGTGGCGAAGCTCGCGGGCGAGGCCTACGAGGGCCGCGTGAAGGGCCCGCTGAAGGATGCGATTTCCGCGCTGGTCAATCTCGGATATGGCCAGCCGCAGGCGGCCGCGGCCGTGGCCGCCGCGTCGAAGGCACTCGGCGAGGAGGCCGCCGTCAGCGCGCTGATCCGCCAGGGATTGAAGGAACTCGCGAAGTGATTGGCACCAGCGTCCTTCCGGTGGCCGATCGCCAGACGATCGTCGACATGATGGTCGACCTCTGGGGCACCTCGCAGATGATGGTCGGCTCGCATCTCTACGAGATTTCGACGCTCGACATGCACGGGCTCTACACGGCGGACAAGCAATTGCTGGCCTTCGCGAACTGGACGCAGCGCGGGCAGGCCGTGGTGCTCTGCGCGATGCATGCGCTGGTGCCGGGGCAATCCCATGCGCGCCATTTGCTGGAGGGCCTGCTGCCGATTTTCCGCCAGACCGGTGCCGGCAAGGTGCGCGCCATCACCACGAACGACAACATGTCGGCGCTGATCTTCTATCAGCGGTTCGGTTTCCGCCTGTCCACGCTTTATGTCGGCGCGATCGACGCCTACCGTCCCTGGGTGCCACTGGCCCGGGAGGTGGGCGAATATGGCATCCCCATTCACGACGTGATCGAACTGGAAATGCCGCTGTGAGCGAAGCCCTGTCCTCCACCCTCGCGACAAGCCAGCCCGTGCCGCAACCGCGCTTGCCGGATTATCGCCTGCCGGCGATCCTCGCCTTCGCCGTGGTGCATCCGCTGGTGCATGGCGGGCTCTATGCCTTTGGCGGGCTGGTGGCCTATCTCGCGGCGCAGCTCTTCGGAACCGGCTTCGAGGCCGTGCCGCTCGCAGGGCTGGGGCTGGCGGGGAGCATGATCCTGCTCGGCTTCTTCATGGCCTCCGGCCCGCCGGTGCTGCTGGCCGCGGCCATCGGCTTCTATGTCTTGCGAAACGCGCCCGCCGTGACGCTGAAACACGCGATGATTGGCACGCTTGTGCTCGCCGTGCCCTGCTGCGCCCTCTACCTGCTGCTGCTCGCGAGCCTGCGCCCCGAACTGGATCCCACCCGTCTCGCGGGGCTTGCGGGGAACGTCATCGGCGGCGCATTCGTGGCTCTGCCGGGCGCGCTGATCGCCACCTACGTGACCTGGCACTTCACGCGCCGCTGGCACGCGGCGGAGGCCGTGGCATGACCCGGCCCGGCCTCCTCAACCCCGAGAAGCGTGGCGATGACGTGGATCAATCGATCCGCCCGCTTCAGCTCGGCGAATTCATCGGCCAGCAGCAGGCGCAGGAGAACCTGAAGGTCTTCATCGCGGCCGCGAAGGCGCGCGGCGAGGCGCTCGACCATGTGCTGTTCGTGGGCCCGCCCGGCCTCGGCAAGACCACGCTCGCGCAGATCGTCGCGCGCGAACTCGGCGTGAATTTCCGCTCGACCTCCGGCCCGGTGATCGCGAAGGCGGGCGATCTCGCCGCACAGCTGACGAATCTCGAGGAGCGCGACGTGCTCTTCATCGACGAGATCCACCGCCTGAACCCGGCCGTGGAGGAAATCCTCTACCCCGCGATGGAGGATTACCAGCTCGATCTCATCATCGGCGAGGGACCAGCCGCGCGGAGCGTGAAGATCGACCTGCCGAAATTCACGCTCGTCGGCGCCACCACCCGCGCCGGCCTGCTGACGACACCGTTGCGCGACCGCTTCGGCATCCCCATCCGCCTGAATTTCTACACGGTGGAGGAACTGGAACTGATCGTGACGCGCGGCGCCCGCGTGCTCGGCATCGGCATGAGCCCCGATGGCGCGAACGAGATCGCCCGGCGCGCCCGCGGCACCCCGCGCATCGCCGGTCGCCTGCTCAGGCGCGTGCGCGATGTCGCCATCGTCGATGGCGCGGAAAAGGTGAACCGCGCCGTCGCCGACAAGGCGCTGACCATGCTCGATGTCGATAGCATCGGGCTCGACCTGATGGACCGACGCTATCTCACCACGATTGCCGAGAAATTCTCCGGCGGCCCGGTAGGCATCGAGACCATGGCGGCAGCGCTCTCCGAGCCGCGCGACGCCATCGAGGACATCATCGAGCCCTATCTGCTCCAGCAGGGCTTCCTGCAGCGCACGCCGCGCGGCCGGCTTCTCACGGATGCCGCCTTCCGGCATCTCGGCATGGCGGCCCCCGCGCGCCAGCCCGCGCAGTTCGGCCTCTTCGAGGGAGAGGAGGAGTGAATGGAAAAGGGGATTTGCCAATGAATTACAAGAAACCTGAATTCTTGAATCTAAAACAAGATCCCATTTTGACAGAAAAATGGGTTCAAGATCTTATTGCAGGCGACCCCTCGATACTTGGTCTCGGTGACTTAGTGCTTCGCGACAAAGAACGGACTCAACCTAGAGCGGGCAGACTCGATCTACTACTTCAATATATTGACAGTAAAAGACGCTATGAAGTTGAAATTCAGCTTGGTGCGACGGACGAGGCTCACATAATTAGAACAATTGAATACTGGGATATTGAAAGAAAAAGATATCCTCAATACGAACATTGCGCAGTTCTTATCGCAGAAGACATTACATCGAGATTCTTAAATGTGATAGCATTGTTTAATGGAACGATACTATTTGTAGCCATTCAAATGCGCGCCTTGCGTGTTGGAGAGCATTTGACCCTCATTTTTACAAAAGTTATGGACGAATTCTCTCGTGGCTTCATTGATGAAGATGAGGATGCAGAGGCCGCGCCATCCGATAGAAACTATTGGGAAAAGAAAGTATCAAAGTATTCTTTGCAATTTGCTGACGAAATATTTCCAATAGTAAAGGAAATCGACAACAGCCTTGAAATGAAATACAATAAATTTTATATTGGAACCGCAAAAAACGGTGCCGCAAATAATTTTTTTATTATGAGGCCCCGGCGGCAAAATGTAAAAATTGAAATAAAACTTCCAAAACAAAATGAATACGACGAAAAAATTGAGTCGCCTGGGATAGAAATCCTTGAATACGACAACAGGTATGGTCAATATCGACTGTCTGTTGATCGAAAGGATTTAAATAAGTCACGAGATGTTTTGAAGAAGCTGATATCAAAAGCCTATATCGAGAGAATTTTTTAGTGAAAACCCTCACCCTGCGCATCTATTACGAGGACACGGATTTCTCCGGCTTCGTCTATCACGCCCGCTACCTGCATTTCTTCGAGCGGGCCCGCACGGAGGCGCTGCGCGATCTCGGCGTCGATCACCGCGCGATGTTCGAGGCCGAGGGCGGGCCGTTCTTCTTCGTGGTGCGGCGGATGGAGATCGACTTCCGTTCGCCGGCACGCATGGACGATATCGTCACCGTGGAAACCCGCGTGGCGGAACGGGGTGCCGCAAGCCTCGTGATGACGCAGAATCTGCTGCGCGCCGAGACGCTTCTCTGTTCGGCACGGGTGGAAATCGCGCATCTCGCCAACGGCAAACCCCGGAGATTCGGGCCGGATCTCCGGTCGAGACTTGATTTGCTAGCCAATCCTTAACCATAAGCGGGGATGGATGAATGGAGCCGCGCGGGAAGACCTTCCGCGCGGGGTCTGTCGCGTGCTTGCCCCAGTTTGGTCCCAAACCGCGCGCATGGACCCTGTTCACGAACCACGCGGGGCCGCGATCGTCGGCGCCCCAGGGAAGGATATCGGAATGCCAGGCGCAGAAGCCCAGGTGGATCTCTCGCTCGTCACGCTGTTCCTGCACGCCCACTTCATCGTGAAGCTGGTGATGATCGGGCTCGCCGTGGCCTCGGTGTGGTCCTGGGCCATCATCATCAACAAGTCGATCGCCCTGCGCGGCATCGCCAAGAGCATGGATGAATTCGAGGATCGCTTCTGGTCCGGCCAGAGCCTCGACGAACTCTATCGCGGCCTCGTGAACAAGACGAATGACGGTTTCGCGGCCCTCTTCATCGCGGCGATGACCGAGTGGCGGCGTGCCTTCGAAGGCTCGGGCCGTGGCTTCGCGAGCCTCCAGACCCGCATCGACAAGGTGCTCGACGTCTCGATCTCCCGCGAGGTGGAACGGCTCGAATCGAAGCTGCTGGTGCTGGCGACCATCGCGTCCGTCGGCCCCTATATCGGCCTCTTCGGCACGGTGTTCGGCATCATGACGACCTTCCGCTCGATCGCGGCTTCCAAGAACACCTCGCTCGCCGTCGTGGCCCCGGGCATCGCGGAAGCGTTGTTCGCAACCGCCATCGCCTTGGCTGCAGCCATTCCGGCGAATATCTTCTACAACAAGTTCGTGCGCGATGCCGGCAAGATCCAGGGCCGGCTCGAGAGCTTCGCGGATGAGTTCTCCGCCATTCTCTCGCGCCAGATCGACGAGCGCGCCGGCGCGGTGCAGAACCGCGGCGCGGCCTGAGGAGGAACGGCGATGGCATCCGTTTCCATGCCGGGAGGCAAGAGGCGCAAGGGGCGCAAATCCGCCCCCATGGCCGAACTCAACATGATCCCCTTCATCGACGTGATGCTGGTGCTGCTGGTGATCTTCATGGTCGCCGCGCCGCTGCTCACGGTCGGCGTTCCGGTGGACCTGCCGAAGACGGGCGCCGCCCAGCTCAACATCGAGCAGAAGCCGATATCCGTGACGATCGACGAGCGCGGCAAGCTCTTCCTGCAGGAGAAGGAAGTGGCCATGGAGCGGCTCATTCCGGAAATCCAGGCGATCGCCAAGGAGGGTTTCGACGAGCGCATCTATATCCGCGGCGCGGCGCAGGTGAATTACGGCCGCGTGGCCGAGGTGCTCGCCACGCTGAAGGCCGGCGGCTACGCCAAGACGGCGCTCATCAACCAGCCGCAGGAACGCAGGTAGGGTTTCGCGGATGGCGCGGACGCTGATCACCCTCAAGAGCCTTCTCGACTGGCGTCAGCCGGGCGGCCTTGTCTCGGCCGGCGGGCATGCCGCCGTGCTGATCGTGGGATTGGCCGCCTTCTCCACCGCCCAGCCCTTCACGCCGGCACAGGAGAGTGCCGCCGTCGACGTGATCTCGGAGCGCGAGTTCAACGAACTCGTCAAGGGCGACAAGAAGGGCGAGAAGAAGCCCGAGCCGGCCTTGCGCGTCGATCGCGTCGCCGAGATCCGCAAGGAGAACGATCCGGGCGAAGCGAAGAAGGATGTCGCGGCCGAGCCTGCGAGGGCCGAGCCGCCCAAGGCCGAGGTGAAGCCCGAGCCGAAGCCCCTGCCCGAGTCGAAGCCCCTGCCCGAACCGCCGCGTCAGGTCGCGGCTTTGCCACCACCGCCGGTTCGCCCGCCCGAACTGAAGCCGGTGGTGCGCCCGCCGGAGCCGAAGCCGCAGCCGGAGGAACCGCCGGACGAGAAGGCGGAAATCCCGACCCCGCCCAAGCGCCCGGACCCCAAGCCCGAGCCCAGGCCGGAGCCGAAAAAGGAAGATCTCGCGAAGCTGCTCGAGCAGAAACAGCTCGAGGAGAAGCGTCGCGAGGACGAAAAGCGCCGCGAGGAGGCGAAGGCCGCCGAGGAACAGCGCAAGGCCGAGGAAAAAAGGAAGGCCGACGAGAAGAAGCGCGCCGAGGAGAAGGCCCTGGCCGACAGGAAGGCGCGCGAGGAACGCGAGAAGCGCGAGAAGGATGCTGCCGAGGCGAAGAGGCTCGAGGATTCGATCCGCCAGCGCCTGCTCACCTCGCGCGAGGCGCCATCGTCCACCGGTGCCACGGGCGCTCAAGTGAGCCGACAGGCGAGCCTTGGCGCGGAAAACGCGACGGGCCGCCGGCTCTCGCCCTCCGAGCGCTCGCAGCTGATCGGCCTTCTCACCGAACAGATGAACCGCTGCCTCTCCATTCCGCCGGGTGCTATTCCGCGTTCGAAGCCGATCGTGGCGCTGACATTGGCCCGCGACGGCTCGATCACCACCGGGCCAACGCTGATGAACCCCAGGAACGAGCCGGGCTACATGCCTTACGCGGAGGCCAACATGCGCGCGTTGCGCAATTGCGCGCCGTTCCGCATCCCCGAGCGTTTCCTGGCGATGTACGACGATTGGAAAACGCTCAATATCGGGTTTGACCCGAGCGAGATGCAATAAACGAGCTTTGCCATGCTGAACCCGTTCCGTCTCTTCCGCCCGCTGGGCTTCCTCGCGGGTCTCGCTGCCTGTTTCGCCCTGCCCGTCTCGGGCGGCGTGGCGCTGGCGCAGGGCGCGGGCTGCAATGCCGGCACGCTCTGCATCGATCTCAACCCGCGCAACTTCAAGCCGCTGCCGATCGCCATCGTGGATTTCACGGGCGAGGCAGGCCAGGGCGCGCAGGTGGCCGGCGTCATCACCAACAACCTGAAGCGCTCCGGCGTGTTCGAGCCGATCGACCGCACGCGCTTTCCCGAGCAGAACATCGCGTTCGATGCGACGCCCAACTTCGCCGCCTGGCAGAGCGCCGGCGCGCAGGCCGTGCTGAACGGGCGCGTGGTGCGGGATGGCGCGCGGCTCGCGGTGGAATACCGCCTGTGGGAAGTCTCCACCGGCAAGGCGCTGCTGGGCCAGCGCCACGGCGTCGATGCCGCGGCATGGCGGCGGCTCGCGCATCTTGCTTCCGATGCCGTGTTCGAGCGGCTGACGGGCGAGACCGGCTTCTTCGATACCCGCATCGTCTTCGTCGACGAGACCGGCCCGAAGGACAAGCGCCGCAAGCGGCTCGCCATCATGGATCAGGACGGCGCGAATTTCCTGGCGCTCTCCTCGGGCGATGAATTGCTGGTGACGCCGCGCTATTCGCCGCGCGGCGATCGCGTGGCCTTCATGGCGTTCGGCAATGGCCGGCCGCGCGTGCAGGTGCTCGATCTCGGCTCCGGCCAGCGCAACGTTATCGGTCAGGACGGCGTGATGAGCTTCGCGCCGCGTTTCGCGCCCAATGGCGGCACGCTCGCGATGTCCATCGAGAACAATGGCCAGGCCAACATCGTCGCGGTGGATCTCGGCTCGCGCGCGCTGCGGCCGCTGACCGGTGGCGGCGCGATCGACACCTCGCCCTCCTATTCACCCGATGGCACCCAGATCGTCTTCGAAAGCGATCGCGGCGGCGGCCAGCAGATCTACGTGATGAGCGCGGAAGGCGGCGGCGCGCGGCGCATCTCGTTCGGCGAGGGCCGCTATTCCACGCCGGTCTGGTCTCCGAAGGGCGATTTCATCGCCTTCACCAAGCAAAGGGGCGGCACCTTCGCCATCGGCATCATGAAGCCGGATGGCTCGGGCGAGCGCATCCTCACGGAAGGCTTCCACAACGAGGGGCCGAGCTGGGCGCCCAATGGCCGCTATATCGTGTTCTTCCGCGAGAGCGGCGCCGGCGCGAAACTGCATATGGTCGACATCACGGGCCGCGTGGATGTGCCGATCCCCACGCCGAATTTCGCGTCGGACCCGGCCTGGTCGCCGCTGCGCTCGGCGCGCTGAACGGGCGGCGACGCGCGCGACCCCGGAGGGTGAGCCCTGCGGGACACAGTGTGGCCGCGTCAACACTTCGTTCACCTTCCGCCGCAAAGTCGCCGGCTTCACCCCCTCTGGAAGCACCTCGTTAGCCTAAACAGAAGCTTTCGTTAATCCGCTCGCCTTTTAGGTAATCGGCGAGAACAGAAGGGTTCGGGCGGGCCAATCGCGCGGCGATGCCGCTCAATGGAGTGACACAGATGAACATGGGTCTTTCGCGCCTCGCGCGTGTTTCCGTGGTGGTGGCGTTGACGGCCTTCGTGGCGGCCTGCGCCTCGAACTCGACGACCGATCCGAACGCAGCCGGCCTCGGCGGCGCGACCACGCCGGGCTCGGTGGCGGAATTCCAGTCGGCCGCCGTGGGCGACCGGGTCTATTTCGATACCGATTCCTCCGAGATCAACGGCCAGGGCCAAGCGATCCTCGAGCGGCAGGCGCAGTGGCTGAACCGCTACCCGCGCTATTCCTTCACGCTCGAAGGCCATGCCGACGAGCGCGGCACCCGCGAATACAACTTCGCGCTGGGCGCCCGCCGCGCCGAGGCCGTGAAGAACTATCTCGTCGCGCGCGGCATTGCCGCCGGCCGCATCCGCACGATCTCCTACGGCAAGGAGCGCCCGGTCGCGACCTGCGACGATATTTCCTGCTGGTCGCAGAATCGCCGCGTTCAAACCGTTCTGTCCGGTGGCTGATCACGCCCGGCACTCCTCAAGCCGGCGTGAAAACCGGACGGGAATCGGATAGGATCGAGCAGACATGACGCGTTGGCTGCAAAACATCGCCATGAGCCTGGGCCTCCTTCTGGGGGCCCTTGGCGTTTCGGCTTCGGCGCAGGACGCCGCCGAGATGCTGTTGCGCCTCGACCGGCTGGAGAGCGAGAATCGCCGCCTCACCGGCCAGGTCGAGGAGATGAGCTTCCAGATCCGCCGGCTGGACGAGCAGCTCAAGCGCCAGCAGGCCGATAACGACCTGCGCTTCCGCGATCTCGAACAGGGGCGCGGCGCGGCCCCGCGCGCCAATGCGCCCGCATCGCCTGGGCCGAACGTCGCCCAGCCTCCGGGCGGCCGGCGGCAGGATGCCTTCGACCCCGTGACGAGCCCGGCCGCTCCGGGTGGTCCGCGTCCCCTCACGCCCGGCCTCCCCGGTTCAGGCGATATCAGCGCGCCGCTCGATGTGACGCGCAACCCGCGCGCCGCCGTCGCTCCGCTGCCGCAGACCGGGCCCTCCGGCGATCCGCGTGTCGATTACGAGGCGGCCCGCACCCTGCTGGAACAGGGCAGCCATGCCGAGGCGGAAGGCGCCTTCCGCGAGTTCCTGCGCGCCCATCCGCGCGACCGGCGCGTCGCGGACGCGACGTTCTTTCTCGGCGAAAGCTTTCTGATGCGCACGCGCTACCGGGAGGCGGCCGAGCAATATCTCACCGTCACGACGAATCATTCCAAGACCGGCCGCGCGCCCGAGGCGATGCTGAAGCTGGGCATTGCCCTGCGTGGCCTCGGGGCCAAATCCGAGGCTTGCGGAACCTTTAACCAGTTGCCGGTGAAATACCCCAACGCCTCCGCCGCCATTCGCGCGGCCGTCGAGCGGGAAAAGGTACGCGCCCAATGCTGAGAACGCCGCTGGACGAGGATGAGGACCGCCCTTCCGACAGCCTGCCGCTGACGCCGGAAGAAGCCCTCGCCCTGTTCCGCGGCGCTCTCGGCAACGATCCCGCGACGGGCCTGCTGCTCGCCGTGTCGGGCGGCCCCGATTCGATCGCGATGCTGGGTCTCGCGGCCGCCGTGCGCGCCTATCTTCCCCCGCTCGCCGTTGCGACGGTCGATCACGGGCTCCGGCCGGAAGCGGCGGAGGAAGCGAAAATGGTCGCGGGCCTCTGCAAGGTGCTCGAATTGCCGCATTGCACCCTGGTCTGGCAGGATCGCCCCGCCGCGCCCGTCAGCCAGGAAGCGGCGCGCAAGGGTCGCTACGCGCTGCTGTCCGGCCATGCCCGGTCCATCGAGGCGAGCCATCTCGTCACCGCCCACACGCTCGACGATCAGGCCGAGACGGTTCTGATGCGCATGGCGAGCGGCACCGGCCTCGGCGGGCTCGGTGCGATGCGCCCGAACGTGAAGCGCGGGCATCTCGGCCATCTGCGCCCCTTCCTCGAAGTGCCGAAATCGCGCGTGCTCGCGACCTGCGACGCGCATGACTGGCATTTCGCCCGCGACCCCTCGAACGGCAACGATCGCTACAAGCGCGTGCGTCTCAGGGCGCTGATGCCGATCCTCGCGCAGGAAGGCCTGACGCCGGAGCGGCTCGGCACGCTGGCCGCGCGCGCGCGCCGCACCGAGGATGCGATCGAGCATGTCGTGAAGCGCACGCTGGATGAATGCCTCATCCGCCATGCGCCGGACGGCGGGGCGGTGCGCCTGCGCGCCGAGCCGTTCTACACCGAACCCTTCGAGATCGCGATGCGCATGGTGCGCCGCGCCATGTTCGCGATTGCCGAGGATGATCAGGTGGAAGCGCAGATCCCCCTGGGGAAGCTCGAAATCCTGATCCGCAACCTGCGCATGGCGATCCGCGACCAGCGGCCGTTCCGCGCCACATTGGCCTGGGCGGTGGTGGCCCATGCCAACAACCTGATCGAGGTTCGCACGGCGCCCCAACGCCGCGCTCCGCGACAGTTGAATGCGCCGCAAGCGCGCGGTGCCTTGGCAAGTGGGCCTTCCGTTTCTAAATAGAGAAGACCGAAGGCCGTTCTTTCGCCGCAAGGCGGGAGCAAATTCCTTCCCGAACGGATTGAGCGAAAGCCAGAGCCCGATGAACCCCAATGTCCGGAACATCGCCCTGTGGGCGATAATCCTTCTCCTCGTTCTCGCCCTTGTCTCTGTGTTCCAGAGCCCGACAAGCCGGCAAGCGGGACAGGAATTGCCGTATTCGGCCTTCCTCGACGAGGTCGACAAGGGCCGTGTCGAACGCGTGACCGTGACGGGCGGCGAAATCCAGGGCACGTTCCGCGACACGCAACAGGGTTTCGTGACGCTCGGCCCGGTGGATACGCGCCTGATCGAGAAGCTGCGCGAGAAGAACGTGACCACCGCGTTCCGTTCGCCGAATGCCGACAGCCCCTGGTATATGGGCTTCCTGCTGAACTGGCTGCCGATCATCGCGTTCATCGCGATCTGGGTCTACATGTCCCGGCAGATGCAGAACGGCGCGGGCCGGGCCATGGGCTTCGGCAAATCGCGCGCCCGGCTGCTCACGGAGGCGCATGGCCGCGTGACCTTCGACGATGTCGCCGGCATCGACGAGGCGAAGGAAGACCTCCAGGAAATCGTCGAATTCCTGCGCGACCCGCAGAAATTCCAGCGGCTCGGCGGCCGCATTCCCCGCGGCGTGCTGCTCGTCGGTCCGCCCGGCACCGGCAAGACGCTCACCGCGCGCGCCGTAGCGGGTGAAGCCAATGTGCCGTTCTTCACCATTTCCGGTTCGGATTTCGTGGAAATGTTCGTCGGCGTCGGCGCGAGCCGTGTCCGCGACATGTTCGCGGAAGCCAAGAAGAACGCGCCCTGCATCATCTTCATCGACGAAATCGACGCGGTCGGTCGCCATCGCGGCGCGGGCCTCGGCGGCGGCAATGACGAGCGCGAGCAGACGCTGAACCAGCTCCTCGTCGAGATGGACGGCTTCGAGGCGAATGAGGGCATCATCATCATCGCGGCCACGAACCGCCCGGATGTGCTCGACCCCGCTCTGCTGCGTCCCGGCCGCTTCGACCGCCAGATCGTGGTGCCGCTGCCGGATGTGAACGGCCGCGAGAAGATCCTCAAGGTGCATGCCCGCAAGGTGCCGCTCGCGCCGGATGTCGATCTGCATGTGCTGGCGCGCGGCACGCCCGGCTTCTCGGGTGCGGACCTGATGAACCTCGTGAACGAGGCTGCCCTGATGGCCGCGCGGCGCAACCGCCGCCTCGTGACGATGAAGGAATTCGAGGACGCGAAGGACAAGGTCATGATGGGCGCCGAGCGCAAATCCATGGCCATGAGCGAGGACGAGAAGAAGCTCACCGCCTATCACGAGGCGGGCCATGCCATCATCGCGCTGAAGCTCGCGGGGCTCGACCCGATCCACAAGGCGACCATCATCCCGCGCGGCCGCGCGCTGGGCATGGTGATGACCCTGCCGGAAAGCGACCGCTATTCCTTCTCGCGCGAGAAGGCGGTAGCGCGGCTCGCCATGCTGTTCGGCGGCCGCGAGGCGGAGATCTACAAGTTCGGAGCCGACAAGGTGACGAGCGGCGCTTCGGGCGACATCCAGATGGCGACCCAGCTCGCCCGTTCGATGGTGATGGAATGGGGCATGAGCGAGAAGCTCGGCCGCGTTCGCTATGCCTCGAACCAGCAGGAGGTGTTCCTGGGACATTCCGTGGCGCAGACGACGAACATGTCGGACGAGACCGCGAAGCTGATCGACCAGGAAGTGCGCCAACTCATCGAGGATGGCGAAACGGCCGCGCGCAAGATCATCACCGAGAACCGGGATGATTTCGAGGCCGTCGCGCAGTCGCTGCTCGAATTCGAGACGCTGACCGGCGACGAACTGCGCGACCTGATGAAGGGCAAGCGCCCCGATCGGCAGGACCCTGACGAGCCGAAGACTCCCCGTGGCTCGGCCGTGCCGTCCACCGGCAAGCACAAGCCGCAGGCGCCGGATGGCGGCATGGAACCGGCTCCGCAGGGCTGAAATCCCCGGCAAGGGCTTTAAGATTGCCTTTGGCAAGCAGGCGCGACGGACTTGAAACTCCGCCGCGCTTGAGGCACGCCTGATTGTGACACTGGGTGACAGAACAGGCGCGACCGGACTTCCGGTCGGCAGAAGGCGCGAGATGGCACGCAAATATTTCGGGACCGACGGCATTCGCGGGCGCGCGAATGGCAAGATCACGCCGGAACTCGCGCTGAAGGTCGGGCAGGCGGCGGGGCTGGTCTTCAAGCGGGGCGAGCATCGGCATCGCGTGCTGATCGGCAAGGATACACGCCTCTCCGGGTACATGATCGAGACGGCGCTCGTCGCGGGTTTCACCTCCATCGGCATGGATGTGATGCTCACCGGCCCGATCCCCACGCCGGGCATGGCAATGCTGACGCGCTCCATGCGCTGCGATATCGGCGTGATGATCTCGGCCTCGCACAATGCCTATGAGGATAACGGCATCAAGCTGTTCGGGCCGGATGGCTACAAGCTCTCGGATGTCGTGGAACTCGCGATCGAAGACCTGCTCGAGACCGATCTCGCGAGCCGGCTCGCGGGCTCGGGGCAGATCGGTCGGGCCCGCCGCATCGACGACGCGCAGGCGCGCTACATCGAATTTGCCAAGCGCACCCTGCCGCGCAACCTCGAACTCGACGGCCTGCGCGTGGTGATCGACTGCGCGAATGGCGCCGGCTACAAGGTGGCGCCGCAGGCGCTCTGGGAACTCGGCGCGGAAGTCATCCCCATGGGGGTGGAGCCCGACGGCTTCAACATCAATCGCGATCTCGGTTCCACCGCGCCGCACGCGCTGCAGCAGAAGGTGCGGGAGATGCGCGCCGATATCGGCATCGCGCTCGACGGCGACGCGGATCGGGTGATCCTCGTCGACGAAAAGGGCCAGGTGGTGGATGGCGACCAGCTGATGGCGGTCATCACCGAGAGCTGGCATCAGGATGGCCGGCTCACGAAGCCTGGGCTTGTCGCCACGATCATGTCCAATCTCGGGCTCGAGCGGCATCTCGAAGGCCTGGGCCTCAGCCTCGCGCGCACAGCGGTGGGGGATCGCTACGTTCTCGAACACATGCGCGAGCACGGCTTCAACGTGGGCGGCGAGCAATCCGGCCACATCATCCTCTCCGATTACTCGACGACCGGCGACGGGCTCATCGCGGCCCTGCAGGTTCTGGCCGTCGTGCAGAAGGAAGGCCGGCCGGTGAGCGAGATCTGCCGGCGCTTCGAGCCGCTGCCGCAGATCCTGAAGAACGTGAAGACCGCCGGCGGCCAGCCCCTGAAGGATGAAGGCGTCTCTGCCGCGATCGAGAAGATCCGCGCGAGCCTCGGCAAGGGCGGACGCCTCGTCATCCGGCCCTCCGGCACAGAGCCGGTGATCCGCGTGATGGCCGAGGGCGACGACCGCGACCTCGTGGCGCGGGTCGTGGACGATGTCTGCGCGGTGATCGCCAAGGCCGCGTAAGGCCGCGTTTTTCCCCGTTTTTCGGCAGGGATGGACAGTCCGGGCCCCGGGGCCTCGCCCCGCTTCCGGCCCTGCGCGCGTTTCATCGGCGTTAGCGTTAATTCTTAGGCTTAATCGCCCCTTAACCAGTGTCCGGCACTCTTTCCTCGTCTGATTCCCGTGGCCACGCCTGTGCGCGTTGCGTGGCGGATCGAAAACGAAGGAAAAACCCATGCTGCGCCTCATGAAGACGCTTCGCCTGGCAGGGCTCGCCGCCGCGCTTTGCGGTGGTTCGGCTTTCGCGGCCGACATCATCCACGCGCCGCCGCCTCCGCTCGTGGCCGCGCCGGCCCCGCTGGAAGTCGGCAGCGGATTCTATCTGCGTGGGGATGTCGGCATCGGCATCCACGATTATGCGACCCTCGACACGGTGCCGCCGCTTGCGGGCCTGCGCACCTTGAACAGCAGCGTCGACAGCGCCGTCTTCGTCGGCGGCGGCGTCGGCTACCAGTTCAACAGCTTCCTGCGCGCAGATCTCACGGGCGAATACCGCTTCGATGCAAGCCATCGCCATGTCGATGTGTTTCCCGGCGGTTCGAACCTGATCACCGGCAAGGTCGGTGGCTTCGTCGGCCTCGCCAACGTCTATGTCGATCTCGGCACCTGGCACCGCATCACGCCGTTCATCGGCGGCGGTGTCGGCTTTTCGGCGCTGAGCATGGGCCGGACTGCGGATTATCAGCTGGGCGCCGGCGGTGCGCTGGGCGGCACGGGGCCGTCGCGCTCCCAGACCAATTTCGCCTGGGCGATCCATGCCGGCCTTGGCTATGACCTGACGAGCAACCTCAAGGCCGAAGTCGCCTATCGCTACCTCAACCTCGGCACGGTCGAAGGCGGCACCGTCACCTGCTTCGTCGCCTGTACGCCCTTCCGCGTCCGGCTGAAGGATCTCCAGAGCCACGACATCAAGGTGGGCCTGCGCTACGTGTTCGCGGATTCGCCTGCGGCCTATGTGCCGGGCCCGCTGATCCGCAAATACTGAGCCAAGGCCAACGCACGTTAACACCCTGAAGGCGCGGCGAAATCCGCGCCTTTTTGCTTGAGACGAACCCGGCCTGCGCGGAAGATTTTCCTCTTTTTGCACCGGGCCGTTGCATTTCCCCCTCAACAGGCGTACCGACGACCCGGGTCATCTTCCCCCAACGGAAGACACCCATCTGCAAGGATGGAGACATTGCTGATGACGAAGACTGCGCCCGCCGCAACGGTGCCCGCAAATCTGCCCCGCGTTGCGAATTTTTCTTCCGGTCCCTGCGCCAAGCGCCCCGGTTGGTCCCTCAAAGCCCTCACCGACGCCCCGCTTGGCCGCTCGCACCGCGCGAAGATCGGCAAGGACAAGCTGAAGCTCGCGATCGAACTCACCCGCGAGGTGCTGAAGGTTCCGGCCGATTACAAGATCGGCATCGTGCCGGCTTCCGATACCGGCGCAGTCGAAATGGCGATGTGGTCGATGCTGGGCGCCCGCCCCGTGACCCTGCTCGCCTGGGAATCCTTCGGCGAAGGCTGGGTGACCGATGCGGTGAAGCAGCTGAAGCTTGCCGATGCCGAGGTCGTCACCGCCGGCTATGGCGAGATTCCGAACCTCAAGAAGATTGACACCAAGACGCGCGACATCGTCTTCACCTGGAACGGCACGACCTCGGGCGTGCGCGTCCCGGATGCCGAGTGGATCGCGGCGGACCGCGAGGGCATCACGATCTGCGATGCCACCTCCGCCGCCTTCGCGCAGGATCTCGACTGGCCGAAGCTCGATGTCACCACCTTCTCCTGGCAGAAGGTGCTGGGCGGCGAGGCCGCGCATGGCATGCTGATCCTCTCGCCGCGCGCGGTCCAGCGCCTCGAGAGCTACAAGCCGGCCTGGCCGCTGCCGAAAATCTTCCGCCTCACCTCGAACGGCAAGCTGATCGCCGGCATCTTCGAGGGCGAGACTATCAACACCCCCTCCATGCTCTGCGTCGAGGATTACATCGACGCCCTCCACTGGGCGAAGAAGGTGGGCGGCCTCGACGGCCTGATGAAGCGCGCAAACGCCAATGCCCGCGTGATCGCGAATTTCGTGAAGGCCAATGACTGGATCGATTTCCTCGCGACCAAGCCCAAGACCCGTTCGAACACCTCCGTCTGCCTGAAGTTCACGCATCCGAAGGTGACGGCGCTCTCGGCCGACCAGCAGGCGGCCTTCGCCAAGAATGTCGTCGGCATCATCGAGAAGGCCGGCGCCGGCCTCGATCTCGGGGCGTATCGCGATGCGCCTCCGGGCCTGCGGATCTGGTGCGGCGCGACCGTGCAGGCGCGCGACGTGAAGGCGCTGATGCCCTGGATCGAATACGCCTTCGCAACCGAACTCGCGAAGCTCTGAGGCACCATTGTCATTCCCGGCGCGCCGAAAAGGCGCGGACGGGAATCCATTCCTGCCCGAACCCACCCATTTTTCATTTGGATTCCCGCTCGCGGCTGTGCCGCGTCGGGAATGACACCTCGAGGTGATCCCATGACCAAACCCCGCGTTCTGATTTCCGACGCCCTCTCCCCCGCTGCCGTGCAGATCTTCAAGGATCGCGGCATCGACGTGACCTTCGATGCCAATCTCGGCAAGGATAAGGACAAGCTCGCCGCCGTGATCGGCGATTACGACGGCCTCGCCATCCGCTCTGCCTCGAAGGCCACGGCGAAGCTGCTCGAAAGCGCGACGAACCTGAAGGTGATCGGCCGCGCCGGCATCGGCGTCGACAATGTCGACATCCCCGCCGCCACCGCGCGCGGCATCATCGTGATGAACACGCCCTTCGGCAATTCCATCACCACCGCCGAGCACGCCATCGCGCTGATGTTCGCGCTCGCCCGCCAGATCCCCTCGGCCGATGTCTCGACGCAAGCCGGCAAGTGGGAAAAGAACCGCTTCATGGGCGTGGAGCTGGAAGCCAAGACCCTCGGCCTCATCGGCGCGGGCAATATCGGCTCCATCGTCGCCCGCAAGGCGGTGGGCATCGGCATGAAGGTTATCGCCTATGATCCCTACCTCACGCCCGAGCGCGCGGTCGCCATGGGCGTGGAGAAGGTGGAACTCGACGCGCTGCTCGGCCGCGCGGATTTCATCACGCTGCACGTGCCGATGACCGAGCAGACGAAGAACATCCTCTCGCGCGAAGCGCTGGCGAAGACGAAGAAGGGCGTGCGCATCATCAACTGCGCGCGCGGCGGGCTTGTCGACGAGGAAGCGCTCGCCGAGGCGATCAAGTCCGGCCATGTCGCGGGCGCGGCCTTCGACGTGTTCTCGGTCGAGCCGGCGGAAGCGAACCCGCTTTTCGGCCTCGAGAACGTGATCTGCACGCCGCATCTCGGCGCCTCGACCTCCGAGGCGCAGGAGAACGTGGCCCTGCAGGTGGCCGAGCAGATGTCGGATTACCTGCTGACCGGCGCCATCACCAACGCGGTGAACTTCCCCTCGATCACGGCGGAAGACGCGCCGAAGCTGAAGCCGCTGGTGGCGCTCGGCGAGAAGCTCGGCTCCTTCATCGGGCAACTCACGGAAGCGCATATCAAGGGCATCCGCATCGCCTACGAGGGCAAGGTGGGCGAACTCAACACCCGGCCCATCACGGCCGCGGCCGTGGCGGGCGTGCTGCGTCCCTTCATGCCGGGCATCAACATGGTCAACGCGCAGGCGATCGCGAAGGACAAGGGCATCGCGGTGGAAGCCATCACCCGCGACGCGCCGGAGAACCTCGAAAGCCGCGTGAAGATCTATGTCGAGGCGGAGGACACCACCCGCCATGCCGCCGGCACCGTGCTCTCGGACGGCCTGCCGCGTATCGTCGAGATCCGCGACATCAAGATGGATGCGGAATTCGCCCCCCACATGCTCTACGTGCGCAACGACGACAAGCCGGGCTTCATCGGCCGTTTCGGCTCGCTGCTCGGCGAGAAGGGCATCAACATCGCGACCTTCAATCTCGGACGCGACAAGCCGGGCGGTGACGCGATCTGCTTCGTCGCGGTGGACGATGCCATCTCGGATGATGTGCTCGCGGCGATCAAGGCCATCCCGCATGTGAAGCGGGCGAACCGGCTGAAGTTCTGATCCGGCTCGACCATCCCGCAGCGAAGGCGGCCCGCAAGGCCGCCTTTTTCATGCCCGCTTCGCCCGTTCGGCGATGGCGATGCCGCCCAGCACCAGCACGAGCGCCATGGCATGGTGCCAGCCGAAGGGCTCGCCAAGAAAGAGCACCGCGAGACCGGCCCCGATCACCGGCACGAGATTGGCGAAAATGCCGGCCCGGCCGGGACCGATCAGTTCAACGCCGCGCATGAAGAAGATCTGCGAGAGGAAACTCGGGAAAATCGCGACGAAACCGAGCACCAGCCAGCCCTGGAAGGTCGGCAATTGCGCCCGGCCCAGCGCGATCTCGGCCAGCAGGAAGGGAATCGAGGCGATGCCGGCGACGATCGCCAGCGCGGCAAAGAACACCGGCCCGCTCATCGCCGGGCGATCCTTCAGCTTCACGGTGTAGCCCGCATAGAAGGCGCAGGCGACAATCATCAGGATGTCACCGATGTTGAACTGCAATTCGCGCAGGCGCTCGGGATGCCCGTTGGTGGCAACCAGCACGACGCCGAGCACGGTGATCGCCACGCCGACGATCTGCACTCCGCGCACGGGGGTGCGATAGAGCAGGAAGGCGCCGAGCAGCACGCAGATCGGGATCGCACCCTGCAGCAGCGACATGTTCACGGCCGTGGTGAATTGCGCGGCCTGATACATGATGACGTTGAAGACCGTGTAGCCCAGCGTGCCCATCAGGATCATGAAGCGCGGATGGCGCTTCAGCGCGCCAAGGCCCTCCTTCACATCCGCCCGGTAGAAGGTGACGAGCAGGATCGCGACCCCGAGCCAGCGCCCGGCCGTCAGCACCATGGGCGAGATCTGGCCGACCGAGAAACGCGCGACCACCGCATGCGCGCCCCAGAAGAACATGGTCAGGCCAAGCATCACATAGGCATTGGCATAGAGCGCGCGGAAAGCGTTGGGCATTGTGTCGATCGGGGATTGCAGAGCGGGGCCAAAGCGGGAAAAGTGGATACGTATCGGCTTATCGCTTCTTTCGAAAGGCACATTCATGTCGCTCCGCTTCCTTGTGATGGAGGGCAGCCCCGCACCGGCCCGTGAACGCTATCTCGAAGCGATGGGCCGCACGCCCGCGCAGCATTATGGCGACGTGCTGGTGCAGGCCGCGGGCGGCGGCAGTTTCGACATCGTCTGCGCCGCGGATGCCGGCGCGTCCCTGCCGGATGGTGCCGTGCTAGGGGATTACAACGGCGTCGTGATCACCGGTTCGCCCCTGCATCTCTGGAAGCGCGAACCGGAATCGCTGCGGCAGGTGGAACTCGCGCGCGAGGTGTTTCGCAGCGGCGTGCCGTTCTTCGGTTCCTGCTGGGGGTTGCAGGTGGCGGCTGTCGCGGCCGGCGGGGACGTGCAGAAGAACCCGCGCGGCCGCGAATTCGGCTTCGCCCGGCGCATCGCGCCCACGGTGGACGGCGCGCGCCACGCGCTGCTCGCCGGGCGCCCGGCTCTGTTCGATGCGCCTTGCTCGCATCTGGATGAAGTGGCCGCGCTGCCGACCGATTCGACCCTCCTCGCCTCGAACGCCGTGAGCCGCGTGCAGGCGGCGGAAATCCGCTATCAGGGCGGCACGTTCTGGGGGGTGCAATACCACCCGGAATTCGTGCATGGCGTGCTGGCCTATATTCTCGATCAACGGTCCGGTGACCTCGTGGCGGAGGGATTTTTCGCCGATGCCGCACAAAGCGCGGCGTATTCCGCCGATCTGCGGGCGCTCGACCGCGAACCGCGCCGGGATATCTGCTGGCGGCTCGGCCTCAGTGCCGATGTGGTGGACCCCATCCAGCGCCGGACGGAGATCGGCAATTTCGTCGCCTGGTGCAAGGCCGAGGCGTCGCAGGGCCAGGCGGCCTGAAAATTGGCTGCCTGACGAATCGCCGCCTGAAAGCGCCCGCATGGCGCCACAGCTTTGCCGGGATTGGCCATTCGAGAATGCACTGCCGCAACCGGCGGTTTCCACTCTCGGGGGTTTCGTTCCATGCCCAAGCTCCACCGGGCTTCGCCCTTTCCCGCCATCTTTACGCTGGGTCTTGCCGCTCCGCTGGGCATGATGGTCCCGTTCGGGTTCGTGCCGATGCCCGCCAATGCCGCGAGTTTTCCAGCGCAGTCGCGTATCGCGCAGGTCACCCTCTACCCCGATGCAGCGGTGATCACGCGCCAGGTCGCGATCGAGATCCCCGCCGGGGCGCATGAAATCCTGCTGTCCGATCTCCCGACCACGGCCGATCCCGCTTCCTTGCGCGTCGAGGGGAGCGGCAATGGCCGCCTGCTGCTGGGTGGCATCGATCTGCGAACGGGCGTCGCCCATCCGAAGGCCGATGCAGAACTCGAAGCCCGGCTCAAGGCGCGCCGCGCGGCACGCGACCGTCTCGCGGACCGCATCGAGACGTTCGAAACCCGCAAGGCGATGGTTCAGCGCCTCGCGCAGGGCGACCCGGTGCCGAAGGATGGCAAGCCGCTCGATCTCGAAAGCTGGCTCAACGCGGTGGACGCGGTCGGCAAGACCCTGCAGGGCCTGAATGACGAATTGCGCGGTTTCCGGATCGAGGAGACGGCGCTTCTCGAAGAAATCGCGGCGCTCGAGGCAGCCATCGGCAGGCCGGACCGGCAGAACACGCGCCGCATCGCCGCCATCGCCGTGGAAGCGCCGGAAGCGTTGAAGGCGACCCTGACCATCTCCTATCGCGTCAGCGGCGCGGCCTGGCGGCCGGTCTATGATGCGCGGCTCGAGACGCGCGGCGCGAAGCCCTCGCTCGAACTCACCCGTCGCGCGCTGATCCGCCAGCAGACGGGCGAGGATTGGTCGGACGCGAAGGTGGTTCTGTCCACCCTGCGCGTGCAGCGCGGCACGGCGGTCCCGGTGCTCGGCAGCGAAAAGCTCGGCTTCCACGAACCCGCCCTGCCGCGCCCCGTGCCCATGGCTGCGGCTCCTGCGGCGGATGCCCTGGCGCATACCAATCTCGAGAAAGCGCGCCGTGCCGAACCCGGCGCGCCGGGCGAGCGCGAGGCAGCCCAGGAGCAGCAGGCCCAGCTTGCCGCGAGCCCCTTCCATGCGGAATTCAGCGTTCCGGGCACGGTGACCCTCCCCTCCGGCAACGAGGAACGCAGCCTCCGGCTCGCGGGCGACACGTTCGAGCCGAAACTTCAGCACAAGGCAGCCCCCCTGCTCGATCCGACGGCCTTTCTCGAGGCGAGTTTCGACCTGAAGGGCGACGCACCCCTGCTGCCGGGCGAGGTGCTTCTCACGCGCGACGGCGCCTTCACCGGTCGCGCGCGGCTGGGCGCGATTGCCGGCGGCGACAAGGTCGAACTCGGGTTCGGCGCCGACGAGCGCGTGAAGATCACCCGCGTGCCGCTGCAGAAGGAAGCGCGCGATGCCGGCTTCTTCGGCTCCAGCCGCAGCGAGGAAAACCGCTTCCGCACGGACATCCGCAATCTGCACGCCTTCCCCGTCAGCCTGCAGGTACTCGATCGCCTGCCGATCAGCGAGGACCAGGCCATCGTGATCGAACGCCTGCCGGACATGACCAGGCCGGATATCGAGAATGTCGAGGATCGGCGCGGCGTCCTCGCCTGGAACCTCACGCTCCAGCCGCAGGAAGCGAAGGCGATCGTCACGGCCTGGCGGGTGCGCTGGCCGCAGGGCAAGGTGCTCAGGCCGCAACCCCTTCCCCGCTGAGCGACGGCCCCTCATCCCTGTGACGGAAGCCGGGGCTTTCGCCTTTACCCCGGCTTCTCCTTCCGTTATCGCCACATCTGAAAAACGGAAGGCCTGGCGCGTGCCGGCCCGCAGGAAGTTGAGGTCAGCATGGCCAATGTCGTCGTGGTCGGCGCCCAGTGGGGCGACGAAGGCAAGGGCAAGATTGTCGATTGGCTGTCCGAACAGGCCGATATCGTGGTGCGCTATCAGGGCGGCCACAATGCCGGCCACACGCTCGTCATCGACGGTGTCGTCTACAAGCTGAGCCTCCTGCCCTCCGGCATCGTGCGCGGCGGCAAGCTTTCGGTCATCGGCAACGGCGTGGTGGTTGACCCGGCTGCGCTCATCGACGAGATCGAGCGCCTGCGGTCGCAGGGCGTGGCGGTGACGCCGGCCAACCTGAAGCTGGCCGACAATGCCGTGCTGATCCTGCCGTTGCACCGCGAACTCGACGGTTTCCGCGAGAATGCGAATTCCGGCACGAAGATCGGCACCACGAAGCGCGGCATCGGTCCCGCTTACGAGGACAAGGTGGGCCGCCGCGCCATCCGCGTGCAGGATCTCGCCGAGCCCGATGCGCTGATGCCGAAGATCGAGCGTTTGCTCGCCCATCACAACGCCTTGCGTCGCGGGCTGGGCCTCGACGAGATCGAGGCGGAATCCTTGCGCGCCGCGCTGGTCGAGATCGCCCCGAAGATCCTGCCCTACATGGATCGCGTCTGGGATGTGCTCGACCATGCCCGCCGCGAGGGCAAGCGCATCCTGTTCGAGGGCGCGCAGGGCGCGCTGCTCGATATCGACCACGGCACCTATCCTTACGTCACCTCGTCGAACACCGTGGCCGGGCAGGCTTCCGCCGGTTCGGGCATGGGCCCGGCCTCGATCGGCTACGTGCTCGGCATCCTGAAGGCCTACACCACGCGCGTGGGCGAAGGCCCGTTCCCCACCGAACTCTTCGACGAAACCGGCAAGCAGATCGGCACGCGCGGCCGCGAATTCGGCACGGTGACGGGCCGTCCCCGCCGTTGCGGCTGGTTCGACGCGGTGATCGCGCGGCAGATGATCAAGATCAACGGCATCAACGGCATCGCGCTGACCAAGCTCGATGTGCTCGATGGCCTGCCCGAATTGCAGGTCTGCACCGGCTACCGCCTCGATGGCCAGGTGATCGAGCATCTTCCGGCGAGCGAATCGGCGCAGAAGCGCGTGGAGCCGGTCTACGAGACCATTCCGGGCTGGTCCGGTTCGACCGCCGGCGCGCGCTCCTGGGCGGACCTGCCGGCCGAGGCGGTGAAATACGTGCGCCGCATCGAGGAACTCATCGGCGCCCCGGTCACGCTGCTGTCCACCAGCCCGGAGCGCGATGATACCATTCTGATGAAAAACCCGTTCGAGGGCTGATTCGCAGGCGCTCATGGCCGATTACTATCCCCTTCTCTCGCGTGCCATCGCCGCCTTGCCGGATCGCGACCCGGCGAAGCGCCAGGCGATCTATCGGCGCGCGCGCGAAGCGCTGGAGCGGCAGTTGCACAGCCTCGACCCGCCCGTGGGCGAGGAGGAGATCCTGCGGGAATCGCTGGCACTCGATGACGTGATCCTGCGCATCGAGGCGGATTTCGCCGAATTGCCGCCGGAGGAGCCGCAACCGGCCGAGGCGAGCCTTGCCTCAAGCGGGCCGGACGACGAAGCCGCACCCATGATGCCCGCCCCGGCGGAGCATGCCGAAACCGGCCAGACCGGCATGGCCCTGCAGCCGCCGCGATCGCGTGGGCCCGAGCGCCCGCGGATCCAGAGCCGGGAGGAAACGGAAAAGGGTCGCCGGAAGCTTGGCCTCTGGGCCGTGGCGGGCCTCGCATCCATCGCCGTGATGGGCACCTTCGCCTATCTGAAAAAGGAAGATCAGGCCCGCTACCGGCAGAACGGCGTGCCCGTGGTGGAAGCGCCGGCGAGCCCGGAAGCCGATGCCATGAAGCGCGAGGGACGGCTCTCTTCCGCACCGGTCGAGACGCCGCCGGCGAGACCGCCGGAAGCGCCTGCCTCAACACCCCAGGGGCCGGCCGGAACAGGGTCCGTGACGCCGGCGGAACCGCGCCCCGCGCAGCCGACCATCAGCCGGGCCTTCATGGTGCTGGAGACGCAGGGCGCGGCGCCAAGCCAGTACGAGGGCATCGCGAACTGGAGCTTCGCGCCGGATCCCGCCTTGCCGAACGGCGAGAAGGCCTTGCGTATGCAGGTGGAATATCCCGGTTCCGGCCTGTCCATCGACATGGTGCTGGCCCGGAACACCGATCAGACGCTGCCAGCCTCGCACACCTTCTTCGTCACCTTCAACACCCGCAACGCCTTGCCGGCCGTGCGGGAAATGAGCCCGATCGAATGGCGTGAGCGGGAAAGCCAGACCGGGCCTGCCCTCGCGGGGCCGCTCGTGCCCATTCAGGACAACGTGTTCCTGATGGGTCTCGACCGCAGCGAAGCCGCGATCCGGCGCAACATGGACCTCCTGCGCTTCCAGCGCTGGATAGTGTTCGATGTCCGCCTCGCCAATGGCCGGCGCGCCGCCTTCCTGATCGAGAAGGGCGTGATTGGCGAGCGTGCCGTGAGCGAGGCGCTCGCCGCCTGGAATTGATCGCGCCCGATCAACCCGCCTGCGGTGGCTTTTCCCGCAGACCCGTCGGCAACCCATCGATGCTGACGCGGTTTTTCTGGCGCCGGTAGGCAACGAGTTCGTCGTCTGTCTTCGCCTCGGCCCATTGGCCAAGCACCGGGCGATGGCCGGCGAAATCCATGAAAGGCACGGCGAAACCGCAGGAGGTCTGCACGAGATCGATCTCCTGCATCACGCACTGGCGTGCGCCGCGCGGCTCGTGCCCGCCGTAATGCGCCGCAAGCAGCGCGGCGTATTCCGGATCATCGCGGAAGATCGAACGACCGCGCCCATAGAGCCGCAGGATCATCGGCGCACCCGCGAAAGCGCAGAACATCAACGTCAACCGGCCATCCGCGGCGAGATGCGCGGCGGTTTCGCTGCCTGATCCCGTCAGATCGAGGTAGATCACCCGGTTGGGCCCCAGAACGCGCAGGCAATCGAGGCCCTTCTGCGAGACATTCACCCGGCTGCCGGCGGTGGCGGAGGCCACGAAGAAGATCGGCTGCGCCTCGATGAAGCGCTTGAGGCGATCATCGACCTGGTCGAACTGCTTGGCCATGCGAGCCTCCGGAAAAGAGCATGGAAACGAAAAGAGCGCCTCGCGGCGCTCTCTGGATTGCTCGAAGGTGGAGCGCCTCGGCGCCCCTCTCATGGCGAATTCCGCCAAACCGTTCAATGCACGGTTTCGATCTCGCGGACGTTCTTCACCACCGCCTGCTGCACCTTCTCGAAGGCGCGGGCCTCGATCTGGCGGACGCGCTCGCGGGAGATGCCGAATTCCTCCGACAGCGTCTCGAGCGTCAGCGGGTCATCCTGCAGGCGACGCGCCTCGAAGATGCGGCGTTCGCGTGCGTTCAGCGTGGAAAGCGCCTGGCCGAGCGCGTTGTGGCGGTTCGCCTGCTCTTCCGAGCGCGCCACGATCGTCTCCTGGTTGTCGCTTTCATCGACCAGCATGTCCTGCCATTCGGAGGTGGAATCCTCCTTCATGGAGACGTTGAGCGAGGAATCGCCGCCGAGACGGCGGTTCATCTCGACCACCTCGTGCTCTTCCACGCCCAGGCGGGTCGCGATGAGCTTCACCTGATCGGGGCGCAGATCGCCCTCGCCCAAAGCCGAGAGCTTGCTCTTGGCCTTGCGCAGGTTGAAGAACAGCTTCTTCTGGTTCGCGGTGGTGCCCATCTTCACGAGCGACCACGAACGCAGGATGTATTCCTGGATCGACGCCTTGATCCACCAGATCGCGTAGGTCGCGAGACGGAAGCCCTTGTCAGGGTCGAAGCGCTTCACGGCCTGCATCAGGCCGATATTGCCTTCGGAAACGACATCGCCCATCGGCAGGCCATAGCCGCGATAGCTCATCGCGACCTTGACCACGAGACGAAGATGCGAGGTGACGAGGCGGTGCGCGGCGCGGGGGTCTTCATGCTCCTGATACCGCTTGGCGAGCATGAATTCCTCATCCGGCTTGAGAACCGGAAAGCGGCGCACTTCGGTGATGTATCGGGAAAGACCACCCTCACCCGACAGCACGGGCAAAGCGACGTTGGACATTTTTCCTCCTTCGGGCCCCGAACTGGCGACCCAGATCATCGCGGTGCTACACCCACGATGGCACAGTGGTTATAGCACATCGCAGTGATGGCGAAAGCAAGGCAAGGATCACGCCTGCGCGATTGCCGGCTTCTCCGGCTGCTGAAGGCATGAACGCAGCGGGACGTTCCCGCGAAAGCGGATCAGGCAACCGTTCTGCTTGCCGAAATCGTCCGGGGAAGTTCTTCAAGAGCCCTGATTCAAGACCGAACGAACGAGGGGTTGAAAAGTTCCCGCTCGAGCGCGGCAAAATCATCCGGTGGTTGCGTCTCGAAGCGCATCTCCTGCCCCGAGACGGGATGCTCGAAGGCCAGCAATTGAGCATGCAGCGCCTGCCGGTTCAGGGCCGAAAGCGCCGCCCGGGCGCCGGCCGGGAGATGCGGCTCGCGGGTGCGGAAACCCGAGCCATAGAGCGCATCCCCGAGCAGCGGATGGCCGATATGGGCGAGATGCACGCGGATCTGGTGCGTGCGGCCCGTCTCGAGACGGCAGGAGACGAGGCTGGCAATCGCCTTCGGCTCACCCGCGCTTTCCGCAAGCACCTGATAATGCGTGATGGCGAAGCGCGCCTCCTCGGCCCGGCTCACCACCATCTTCTCGCGGTTCTGGCGCGAACGGGCGATGGCCGCATCGATCGTGCCGGATTTTCGCTCGAACGCGCCCCAGCCGATCGCGCGATAGGCCCGGTCCAGCGGGCCCGTGCGGCCGTGATCGGCGAATTGCTCGGCGAGGCCTCGGTGCGCACGATCGGACTTCGCGACGACCATCACGCCCGAGGTATCCTTGTCGAGCCGGTGCACAATCCCCGGCCGCAGCACGCCGTTGATGCCCGAGAGGCTCTCGCCACAATGCGCAAGCAGGGCATTGACCAGCGTGCCCGTCTCGTGCCCGGCGGAGGGGTGCACGACGAGACCCGCCGGCTTGTCGATGACGATGAGATGCGCGTCCTCATGCAGGATCGTCAGCGGAACGGCCTGGGGAACCGGCGTCGCGGCGACCGGCGGCGGCTCGTCGAGGATCACGCTCTCGTGGCCCGCGAGCTTCTTCGCCGCGTTGATCTCGATCGCGCCATTCAGTTGCACGCGGGCTTCCGCGATCATCTGCTGGATGCGCCCGCGCGAAAAACCGTCGAGCCTTTCGGTGAGCGCCTTGTCGAGGCGCTTGCCGGCATCCTGCGGCTCGAAACGGAATTCCAGACGGCCCATGCCTCACCTCTGGGCGGGCATCGCAAGCCTCGCGCCGAAGGCCTTGCGATATCCGGACGAAGCCCCTATAGCAACGCCTCTCGCGCTCCCATCGTCTAGAGGCCCAGGACACCCGCCTCTCACGTGGGTAACAGGGGTTCGAATCCCCTTGGGAGCGCCACTCTTTTCCCCCGATTTGACTTAAGCCAGCGAAATCAGCAACATCGCTGCGTATTCCGGGCTTTTCCGACCTACAGTCGGGAAAAATGTCGGGAATGACGTTGGGAATTCCGTTGGGAATCCTTTGGGAGCGGCAGTGCGGGAAACACCCGGGCGCCAGGGGGCAGATGTGGGGCGAAAGTCGTCATCCGGCACGCGATATCTCGTGCGGCGCGCAGATTCTGACACATGGATGTATTATCGCGACCTGCCCGCCGATCTGGCTCGTCCGGTCGTTGGGGAGTTCAGGCTTCCATGGTCTGGCCGGGTTGCCGAGCTGAAAGGCCGGAAAGTCGTCGCGGTCAGTCTGGGCACGACGGACAAGCGCGAAGCGGAACGGCGTCGCGATCAGGTTCATGTCGAGGTCGAAATTCTGGTCGACAAGGCGATCCGCGAAGTCCGGATGTTCGGGCAGACGACCTCCCGAATGCGCCTGGTCTCGCGTTTGACGGCGGATCAGCATCGCCGGATTGCCGACTGGGTCTATGCAATGACCTTGCGCGCTCAGGATCTCGAGATGGTCGAGGACCCGGCCGAATTTTATGACGATACGCGCGTGATCGCCTGGTTGGGGCGGGTGCAGGCCGAGGAGGCGTCGAAGGGCACGGAAGCCGATGCCCTGGCGCGTCTCATGGAACGCAGGGGGTGGGACGATGACGATCCGACCGATCGGTCGCGGCCTTCCGCCCTTGAGGAGGTTCTGGAGGATGTCGGCGTCCGTATCGTCGATCCCGAACAGCTCCGCTTGGCCGGACTGACGGTCCTTCGCGCACGTCGCCGGGCATGGGCGGCTCTCAGGAAAAGGGAAGAAGGTGAGCCGGTCGAGACCCCGCCATCCGATATCCAGCCCGTCCTTTTCGACGAAGAAGAGAAGAGCGACCAATCACCGGCTTCGGATGTCGACGGGCCGCGTCTTCGCGAGACGTTCACGGAATTTCTGGTCGCGCGAGGAATGAAAAAGAACACGGCCGACGATTACCGAAATCAGATGGAGCGGTTTGTCGATCTCTTCGGCAACCTTCCTTTGCAAGCGGTCAGTCGCCGGATGGTGCTGGATTTCGCGCTCGCCCTTCAGAAATTTCCGTCGCGGTTTCCGGACGCCTGGCGTGGAAAACGGGTTCACGAAATCATCGATCTTGCCGAAAAAAGGCCCGATCTGCCGCGGCTCGCGCCCCAGACGATTAATGATCGCAGTGTCGGGGCGCTCCGGTCGTTCTTTTCGTGGTGCATCAAGCGGCAGATTCTCGAACAAAATCCCGCCGCGAATGTCGTTCTGGATGTGCCGAAATCGTCGGAAAAGCCGCGCCGCCCCTATCGGCTCGAGCACTTGCGGCTGATTTTTCAGCAAGGGGTTTTCACCAAAGGAGAACGCCCGAAGCGTGGTGCGGGAGAGGCCATGTATTGGCTTCCGCTGATCGCACTTTACACCGGCGCGCGTCTTGAGGAGATCGGGCAGCTGCACGTCTCTGACATACGGCACGAGGAGGGCGTCTGGGTTTTTGATATCAATGACGACGACGGAAAGACCCTGAAAACACGATCGTCGCGCCGGATGATCCCGATCCATTCCGATCTGATCGCCCGAGGAATTGTTAACGAGCGCGATCGCCTCGTCGCCAAAGGCGAGACGAGGATGTTTCCCCTTCTTCGTCGATCCCGGCGGCTTCAGAAATACACCGCGATGTTTTCGAAATGGTGGGGTCTCTGGCTGCGAGAAATCGGAATCGACGACGAGCACCTTGTCTTTCATTCGTTCAGGCACACCGCCAAAGACAAATTTCGCGCGACAAAAATTCCGGTCGACATTCAGGATGCCTTGCTCGGACATGCCGGCAAAACCGTGGGGTCCGACTATGGCGACGGATTTGACGTGTACACGCTGGCGGACTACATGGCCCGGATCGACTGGTCAGCGGTTTTCAGGCCGGACTCAACCCCTGCGACCTGATCCGCCGACAGAGCGTGTCGATTTCGGCGGGCGAAAGTGGCGCGGCGCGATGGGTGGCGATTTCGAATTCGGGATTTCGATGGCGCTGCTCGATCCCTGTCCGCTGCCAGTACCGCAAGGCCGCGACGATCGTGTCGCGTTCGGTCGGGCTGACCTCGATGATCTCTGGATAGTGCACGGTCCTCATGCGAACTCCTCAGCGAATGAAACCCATTGCCTGACGCTCGGTGGTCGTGGCCATCGCTCCGGCGGCGTCGATGTCTGCTCTCGTGACCTCGCGACGACCCTCGGAAATCGCGACAGCCATCGCTAGACGAAGTATTTTCGCTGCGCTGCGGGGCGTTCCGCTCGCGGTCATCATCTCGACGACGGCATCGTCGAGCGGCGGCGATGGGAACCATGCTCCGTGCTCGCTGGCCATTGTCTCGGCGATCGACCGGATGACGCTGCGCAGCTGCGCGCGATCGGGCTTGCCGATGCGAAAAACGAGAAAACGATCAAGAAGAGACGGCGCAATACCCTCGACCGAATTACAGGTCGCGATGATCGTCAGATGGCTGGCATCCATTTCGGCTGCGAAATACTCGTCTCTCCACCGCCGCGCGGACGAGCGCTCAAGCAAGGAATGAAGAGGGTCGAGCGTGTCGGTTTCGCCGGGATGCTGATAGACCTTGTCGATTTCGTCGATCATCACGAGGCTGTTCGCCGTCTCATGGCGCATAAGGACTTCTGAGATTTTGCCGCCACGTGGACGCTTCCACGTGGTGTCCGTCCCGGAAAAAACGCTGCCGCCGCTCATGGCTGGCCCATCACAAATCGTGACCGGCAGCGCGAGGGCCTGGCCGATGGCGCGCACCAAGTGGGACTTCCCGATGCCGGGCGGGCCCACAAGAAGCATGTGCGGGATCGCGATCGGACGCTGGGCGCGGATCGAGGCCGTGACATGCACGCGCACCAGGTCGACCACCTGCCGAAAATGCGGGTTGGTGGCCGCGAGACCGTCCAGGTGAACAAGCGCGGAAGGCGATGGCACGCGGAGCTCGCCCACCCCATCGCGCCGGCGGAAATCCTCGAGACAGGTCGGCGCGGATTTCCCGTCGCGCTCGCTCAACTCGAAAGCGGTGGGCAACTCGGCCAGGTTCGCCAGTTGCACATTCCACTTCTGGGTCTGGGACTCGTACCAGATTTCCCCGACTGCGCGGCTTGCATGCTTGGCCTTCTGCGCCGCGATCATCCGGTCGATGATCTCGACCGGGTCCGCTGCGGGGTCCAGGTCCTCGCGGTATTCCTCGGTCTCGCCCGCCTGCTGCTCGATCGCCTTCTTGCCGCCCATGTCGTCCCCGGGATTTGCCGATGCCGATGCATCGTCGTCTCTACCCATGGGCTCGTCTTCCCCCCCTCTTTCTGTTCGTCGCCGGAATGTGCGGCCTGCGCATTCGATCGACGAAAAAAGGGAGGTCATCACGAAGGGGTCAATCGTCTATCGGCTCACCGTCGTCGTCTTCGTCTGCACCGCGATAGGGGTCCTCAACGTTATCGAAAAACTGCGGCGAAGCTGGTCGCGGATCGAAACTGTTACGTGATCCGATGATTCGAGTTTCGGTTATCCGGCGTTCTTTTTTTCTGCACCGAGTGGAGCCAGGAGCGGTGCAACGGCCCGAAGAGCCCAGACCAAAATGTTACGGGCAACCATCAGGTACGGCACAACCATTCCCTCGGCTCGATCATTGCGGAACATTGAACAGGAAAGCGCTCTGCGGCCATCCATCTTTTGGTCTGATCCTCCGCCGGGAGTGCGATCGACGAAAAAGGAAATCGGAGGCGTGACGGTTCCGGGCGATCCGCTACGCTCTCAAGGGTGTCGAGGAATTCAGCCTCGGATCGCTTCAGACATCGATCGACCATGGGGTTTGGTCGCGCGCATCTGACCGTTCGGGAGAACCTCGACTGCAAAACGCTGTGATCCGGTCGGGTTGGCGCGATTGTCACGCCGTCCAACGACAGTGCCGACGTATTCGATGCGGACCTTTTCGCCATCGCGGAAGAATTTCAGGTCGCGCGGATTTGAGCCGTACGTCCGGTCCAGGCGACCGGTGGGTTTCCAGTCGCCGTTCTGCCGCTGATCGAAAACGACAAGCATCTGATCCATGGCGTTGCCGGTCAGGTCCCATTGCCATGGCACAAAGGCCAGCGCGATCTTCATCGCTCCGTCTCCGGCATAATGGATCGTCGGCCGAGCGGCGGTCTCAGCCAGCTTGCAGCGGCCTTCTCCCTCGAGCTTGTAACAGGGAACGACCGTGTTCCGGATAAAGGCCTCGACGGCTTTTTCCGCTTCGGCGAATGCAATCGTCGGAAACAGGACGAGAGCAAATGAAACCGGAATTCGACGCATGGAAAACTCTCCGCAAAAAACTAATGCGCGGAGATCGTCGAATCGAACCCGTAAAACCTGCGCCAAGAAAGACGGAGTCCGAACGGAGTCGGAAATCGATCAAATCGGAAGCGTTAGGATTGATGATCCCTTGCCAGGCCTTGTCGCAGATTTTCTATCGGCGCCGCAGCTCATCAACGACCATTCGGTCGAGCCGGTTGCGCCCTGGTTCGGCAAAATCGTTGAAGCGGGTACCGGCAACGGCGGCGTTATCGAGTTGGAACGGTGAGAAGAACAGAGCCTGAATGATGATGAGCTCGATGAGCCTTCGCTCGACCTCCGCGCGTTTGATGAAACCGGATCGGTGGCTTTCCAAGGTCGGCTGGATATCGGCAACCCGGGATAGCCAATTCGAGGCTTGCGCATCGGTGCGCAAGGCACGGGCGTTCTCTACGCTTGCTTCCTTCACGCTGCGGATGAGCATATCCCGGTCGGCAGGAGCCAATTCTTCCACCGTTTTCAGGACCAAGCCTGTAATGGTAGCCTGGTCGAGCTCTTGGATGAATCGTCGGATGGCCTCCAACCGTCCGTAGATCGTGAACAGCTGGTCGTGTGACCATCGGGAGGGGATGCGCCTGGAATCTTCATCACTCCCGATGGCCGTGAAGCGATCCCGGATCTGTTCTCCGTAGCGGCTTTTTAGGCGGTCCAGGAAATCCTTGTCCTGGGCGCTGAGATACGCGCCTTCAGGGCTATCGATAAACTCTTGTAACATCTTTGGCGTCGGATGATTTTGCTCAAGATCCATGACCGCGTTGGCCCAAACGAGTTCGCTTTCGACGAGAGCCTTCTTCCGGTCAATCACGGCCTCCCGGTAGCGCACAAAGCCATCCAGGGTCTCGTTGAGGGCCTTATGGCGCTGCTCAAGGAATTCGCGGGCACTGTCGACCGGTTTACGGCCCTGGCTATGCGATACAGTGCGGGGCAGCGGCGTTGGCGAGTTGCAGCCCATCAGCGGCAAAGACAGTGCTGCAAGGCCAGCGATAGTAAAAGTCCGTCGGCTCGAAGTCACGATTGTTTTCTCAGTCGGAGGAAACGGAAGGTACACGAACATTGCCAGCAGGATTGACCACCTGCAAGAGCACCCTTTGCCCGAAGAGGGTGGGCACGAACCTTCCAGAAGTCGCGGCTCTACGAAGACCAAGAGAGGGCAGTTTTCCCTGTCCCGAAAACGGGTGGTTCCGTGACACTGGAAAACGTCTGTCCCGGAATCCGCTGAACGACTTCAATCTGTCTTGAAACCCGACTCTTTTCATGGTGTCTCAAAACCGGATGAGATATCCGGGTTTTGGGACGGAGGATCGGATGAAAGTCGGTTATGCGCGGGTCTCGACGCTCGACCAGTCGACGGCGATGCAGGAGGAGGCCTTGAAGGCGGCAGGTTGTGATCGCGTGATCACGGAAACGGCTTCGGGCGCGAAGAAGGATCGCCCGGAACTTCGCCGCGTTCTCGATGACATTCTTCGACCGGGCGATACGCTGGTCGTCTGGCGGCTCGATCGCCTGGCGCGATCGGTCGGCCAGCTGATCGAAACGATCGAGGATCTGAAGAAAAGAGAAATCCAGTTCTCGAGCCTGACCGAGGCGATCGACACAACGACGCCGGCCGGCATGCTGGTTTTCCATATCATGGGGAGCATCGCCGAATTCGAGCGCAACCTGATCCGGGAACGATCGATGGAAGGCCTGAAAGCGGCAAGAGCGAAAGGCCGCGTTGGGGGAAGGCCGAAAAAGATGACGGAGAAGGACATCGTGGCCGCGAAGGCGATGATGACGAGCTTTCCGGCGCAGGAAGTCGCGAAGCGGTTCGGGGTGTCGAGAGGAACGCTCTATCGGCTGATTGCCGAATGATTACGCCAGGACGCGCTCGAAGGTTAGAACACTGAATCGATCGATGGAAACTCGCCAACGACGCCCAAGAGGATCCTTGAGTTCGTTGCCTTCAATCTCCCAGCGGTTGCCACGGTTATCGATGATCTGTCCTCGATTTTTGACGTTTGGGTCCCACTCGAAATAGAAGGCGAACCCGCGTTCATTGAAGGGGCGGACTTCGTTGCCAAGTCGAGCCCAATGCAGGGAGTATCTTGTGACACCTGTGTTGTCGGTTTCCCACGAATTGCCCCGATTGTCGAAGTAGTAGTTGATGGTTCGCTCTTTCCGAAAGACGGATCCGTCTTCACAAGAGATAACGTGATCAAGCGCTTGACAGGTCATCTTGCCCCGTCGATCGATGTCACCGCCGGCAACAAAGGTGAAAAGGATAATGACGGGCCAGACGACACTCATCTGGCGTCATTGCCTGGATATTTTGCTGATCAGATTGCGAACGAGATTTGCCGCAAGGATGGCGAGGAAGACGGAAACGAAAATGATCCATCCGAGTTCGAATGCGATCATGTTCAAGATGAACTGGATGTCTTTCTGCATTTTTCGAATCCTCAACTCAGATGCAGGTCTCTGAATCGAGCGCTATCGGAAAAAGCGCAAAGGCAGAATGGGAAAAACCGAATCGTTGCGAGCAAGGAAAAAGGCCCCGGATCGGGGCCTTTTCTTCAGATGGTGGCGGTCTTTTCGGAGGCGTCGATCGCTTCGAGATCGCGAAGTCGTTCCCGTTCTGCCTGCGAATGGTGCGCGTAGGTATCCCAGGTGATGTCGTATTCCTCGGCCTGATTGCCCCAGCCGGTCCAATTCGGACGGGTGCCGCGGGCGAAGAGCTCGAGATAGGGACCTGGGCTGCACGACTCGACGATATCGTAGAACTCGTCCGGCTTTCTCGAGTGTTCGCGCTTCTGTGTGGCCAGAAGATTGACCTGGCGGCGGCCGGGCGCAAGCGTGCGGGCATCTTTCCCGCGAACGCCGAAAAGGACGAGCTCGGTGACGTTCCGGAAATAGAAGCCGACGCCACGGCCGTCGGATCCGCCATCCTTCCGGATCTTGTGCCAGACGATGTTCGATTTGTAATGGAAGCCCCAGGCCTTCATCACGGCGAGTCCTTCGGGAAGAAGGGCATTCGGGACCCAGAGATAGAGATGGGCCGTCTGTGCTGCGACTTCACTCACCGGAAGAGCCATGATCTCGGGCAGTTCCATCGTGCCGTATCGATTGAGGCGACGATGTTCCGGGGCCATTTTTCCGGTCCGGTTCGTAAAGCGCCACGGCGGATCGGCGAGGATCGTCTTGAATTTTGATCCTCCGAGATCGTTCCGGAATTCCTGAACGGGATCGACGGGGTCGTTACGCATCGGGGTTCCAATCAGAAATGCATTTCGGGGTTATGCCGACAACGAGGACCGGACATCCCCCGTTCCGCCCGGCGTTCAGTCGGTAGGTCAGCTTACGCATCCACGTGGTGCTGGCACCATACTTTTCCATCGTGAGCCGTTCTTTCCCGTTCTTTTTCAACTCGACGGTTCCATCTTTTTTCAAGGATGGACCCAGAGCGCGGAAGACATCGTTAAGGCTCTCCGATCGGGTGACGAGAATGGCAACGTCGACAACGCCACACTGGGCGAAGGCCGCGAATGCGTAGAGGTCCCGATCGAAGGTCTGGTCCTTGGAGTTCCATTCGAGATCAAAGGCAACCCGGCCTTTCACATAGTCGATCTTGTGACCGTCGAGATACTTCGATCGGGTGAGTGTCTCGGTCTTTCCCTGAATGACCGGCTTCCCGGTTTTGGTCACGCGAACCTGTTCACGCCACGCCTTGGTGATCACAAGGTCGCCCTGGATCATGGTCTCGTGCCAGCCTTTCGGCCGGAGATGAGCGGAAATGACTTTCGGTATCTCCGACTCGTTGCCGCCGGCCGTCCGGATCATCTTTGTCGTGATGGCGAAATTCCGGAGGCATTCGATGACCTCGTCGAACAGCGGGCGGTGCACCTGGTTCAGGATTGCTGCGGCGCCCTTGTAGCTGTGGATCTCGTATCGATCGATGAGATCGGCGGGGACGTTTGCGGCGACAACGGCCTGGGGGTCGGCAACGTCGGGACCGGCCTCGGCTTCCCTGCTTTCGAGAAGGGCCTCGAGTTCGTCCTTTTCGTCTTCATCGTCGGTCACGGCGAACTCCATCGAACAACGGCACGAATCGAACCTCGGTGCCTGTTGAAATCGTGGATCTCATGCCCCCCGATATCCGTCAAATGGCTGGACGGCGTTCGGGCGAATGAGCAAAATGACATGGGATATCAATCGGGAGATTGCAGATGCCTGCAATGGTCGACCCCATGGCAGCCCTCGTGAGTTTCCAGCAGGCTTACAAACGTGGCGCTGTTCGGACGGAGCGCGGTCGCGTTCATCCGAAGATCCTCTGTCATATGGATGAACCGGCTCCCGGTGTCATCCGGCTGACCTACGTGCGGACGCAAGGGATGACTGTGACAGCCCTGTGTTCTTTTTCGCAGGCGGGAGTCCACGAGGGATTTCCGGTCTTCCAGGCCGGCGTCGCTGTGGCGGAAGGCCATAGGGGGAAAGGCTTGGCAAAGCACATCACGGGCTGTGCGATCGATGAGATCAGAAACGGTTTTGCCTCAACGCCTATGGAGCAGTTCTGGATCGAGGCGATTGTGTCGAGAGACAATCACGCCTCGAACGCCGTTGCGACTTCCGTGATTTCGGAACAGCGCATGGAAATGATCGACGAAGCGTCCGGACAGCCGGCCTATCAGTACATGGTTTTGGTGAAGTCTGGTCGCTGAGAGGCGCAATTCGCCATTGGCGCGATGGCAGCAGAAAAGACGGGATCGGTCGATCCTGTCACCGGAGGCAGGAACGTGAGTGTAGGAGCCCGCGAGATGCGGGCTTGATCGGGATCGACCGATCCGGCTCAAAAGAACCAGGCAGAAAGGCCTTCGACGAAAGCAAAAGGGGTGCAAGCCCTTCTTTCTTCGTCGTCTTCAGGGTCGTGAAATCACCGCGTCGCGTCTCGTCGCTCCTGCCGCTCGCGGCTCACGCGGTAGTATTCCGCGATGTCGGGCCGGCTCGTGCAGTCGCGCGAGCCGCATGAGGTGCAGCGGGCGCGTAGTGCGATATCCGGGATCGCGAGATCGGCCGGCAACGCCGACACATCGATCGATCCCGAGTGGTGACACGATGAGCAATGGATCTCGACTAGCCGAAAGCCTCCTGCGAGGTGCTGTCCGACGGTTAGGGGCTCGATCATCGAGCCATCGGCGCGATAGGCGCGCCGTGGATTACCTCGACCGCTCATCGTTGTCGTTCACGGCTTCCCGCATGAGCGTTGTGAAGCCTTGGCGAAGCACGACGGAAAGTCCCGGCGTTAACCGAAGACGGCAGGCGGCATGATAGGCCGCCATGGCGATGGGACGGCGATAGCTGACGGCGACGACCTCGACGAGCTCAAACCCTCGCCAGATTTCGATCCGAAAATACTGCTTGTCTCGCCGGTCGGCGGTGGGCGCAGTCGCAGCAGTCGCGGCCATGGCATGCCTCCGTGTCCTGTTCATGAGGCGGGGCACGGAACAAAAACCGAACGACGAACCTGAGTCAACCGAATCGAGCCGCGCAAAAGAAAACGGGCCGGTTTCCCGGCCCGTTGAACATCAGCGCCCGCGATCCTGATCGCCGCGATCCCATGACTGCCACGGCGATCGTCGCGTGGCATGGTCGGACGTTTCCGGGACCGGCGGCGAGGGCGGCGCGATCTTGTCGAGGCGGCGCGTATTGCCGAGCGCGGCCTCGATGCCTGCGGCCAGTGGCGTTGATGAAAGGTCGAAAACGGGTTCTTCTTCGCGGTCGATGTCCATATTAGTCTCCTATGCCGCCTTTTCCATCATCGCGGCCTTTCTTGCCCCACGATTTATCGCGCGCCGGTTTCTGCCGACTCTTTCGAGACCGATCAATTTGATCGATTTCGTCGAGTGCGGCTGCCTCTGTCCAGCCGCGCTCGACGATGATGGCAGCAGCCCGTTTGCGCTTGTCTCGCTCGACGGCCTGTTTTGCCTCGGACCCGGCACCCAAGGGCCGGGCGAAGAGATTGCGGACGGCGATGATCTTGTCGCGATCGGCTGGGGTGCGCCGCATGGCGGCTTCCATAGCAGCATCGAGTTGACCGTCCCGCCATGCGTCGAACAACTGTTCGACAACATTCTTCGCAGCGGCAGCGTGCTCGGGGGTCGGCGCTGGCTTCTGCTTCTTTTCGTCGATCTTCGGCTCCGGCTTTGGCTCCGGCGGCGATATCGGCACTGGAGGAATAGCGTCCCGCTGGGGCTGGGTCTCGACAGCAACGATGACGACGTCCGGGGCCTTGTAGGCCTTGCGTGTGATCGCCGCGATCTCGGCATCGCGCTGTGCGCTGCGCGGCTGATCCAACAGCCAGTCGAGGTAGTCCTTGGGCTTCTCGATCGGCAGGCCGTCAAAGAGACGAGCTTTCGTCTCTTTCCAGCGGGCCGCATTTTTGGCGAATGCTTTCGTCCGTCCATACTCGGCCCATTTCGCACTCGCCTTCAGCAGGAGATTTTTTGCAAACCTGTTGCGCTTCTTCCGCCCGTAGAATGAGCGGATGAATGCATCGCGAAACTCGCGATAGCGCCGGATGCGTGCAAAGAGACGGGATCGCCGGATTTGCTCCTGTGTCCAGGCATGGGCCTTGGCAGTCTCGCGCAGTGCCGCATTCTGTGCGGCGATAACTTTGCGATACTGATCATAGTCGGCACGGAAATCCCGATTGCGCGTGATCGTCTCGGCGACTTCCGGTGGAGCGCGGTCCCGGATGTCGACGTCTTGAATCCGCACGTCGACGTGAACGACATCGGAAAACTTTTCCGCCAGGGCTTTTCGCGGAACACCGGCTTTCGTGCCGCTGCATCCCTCGTTCGTGAGCGGAGAACGGAATGCAACGCCAGGAACCTTTCCCGGAATGTCGGTCAGCGCGACCTCGATGCCCTTTTCCGCGAGCTCTTCCGCGAAAGCCGCGTATGTCTCATGTCGCGCAAAAGCAGCCTGGATGATCGGACCGGCAATGTCCTGCCAGGGTATGACACCACGGGTCTCGGCAGCCTGTTTGGCCGTCGAGCTTATCCGGGTGTTTCGCTCGAGCTCTCGCTCAACTCGGCGAGCGTCTGCATCAAGAGTTCGCACGCGACGATCTTCTCGTCCACGAGCGCTGACATCGATCTGCAAAACAGTCGCAGCGTCCCTTCCCCCGTCACGTGCCATCCGGCATTCGGACAGTGATCGCAGGCGGCTCCGGTCGAGAGATTGAGGCTTGCGAGGACCTCGCTCGCGTATTCTTTTGGCCCGTCGTACTGCATCCCTGTTGAGACTTTTTCCCCGAGCTTGATCGCCTTTGTCATGGCCGTTCTCCTTCGCCTTTTCGGCGTCGATATCGGCACGCGTCATCGCGGCCAATTCCTTGATCAGTTTGCCGTTGTGGTTGCCCGCAATCAGGTCCCAGCCGCGTTCCCAGTTGATCCGGGTCGCGAGGTTCTCCATCCGTGCATAGTCATGGCTGAGGGTTGCCGCGATGCCATCCGGACCGACGCGATTTGCAATCACGTGAAGGTGCCAGTTGTGCGCCTTGTCACTGTGCAGGATCGCGATGTGCTGGTGCCCCGCCATATCGATGGCATCTTTCACACGGCGAATATCATCGCGGATCTGGCCAGCCGTTGGCCTTCCGTTGCCATACAGAAAGTTGAGATGGACAACCGGATCCTCGACCTTGGAGAGGCTCGCCTGAGCGTCCATTTCGCGCGCGGCTGTACGGAGATCCGCAATCCCATGCGAGTCGACGACCTTGGCTTCCTGGCCAACGATATCCGGAATGATATCCGGCATCATTTCGACGGACACATCATGAATGCCGCGCATGGCGTATTCGATTGAATCTTCAAAGCTGCCAACCCGCCGGGATTTCGGGGGCGGCAGTTTCTTGATCATCAAGCCATTGCCCGCGGCAGACATGATCACGCACCCCTCGCGATGCGGTCGATCGCGCTGGTCAGATTGTCGAGAAGCGTCTCCACCCTGGTGGCTTCGGGCAGCCTTCCGCCCGTGTTCAACCAGCGGCAAAGCTGGTTGAGATTTCCGCCCACAACAGACAACTGCCGGATGGCCGCCAGCCGGTCGGGCGTCAAATGATCGGTCGACCGGGTCGAGCGCACGGGCGATGGCATGGAGATGCCGGTCGCCATGTTCAGGATCTCCTGAGCTTCTTGAGCGGCCTTCCGCTCGCCGCGCTTGGCCGCCTCCTGGACAAGCCGGTCGAGGTGACTGGCGATGGCAGCGAGGCGCTCCTCATGTGCACTGGAGGGCGGCGCGGGAAGGGTCAGGCCCATGGTTCGGGTCACGAGATCGCGCGCATAGGTCGCCGCCGACTTGTGGCCGGCCTTTGTGGCCAGCCGCTCGAGCTCGTCGCGCATCTGCGGCGTGACGCGGAAGGTAATCGGGATGTCGGCGCTGACAGCCATGGTGCGTGCTCCTTGCGGATGCCTCCGCGTGAGGAGGCAGACGGCGGGACCGGATGGTCCTGCCGGGATCGGATCGGCCCGGATGGGTCGATCGTGACGCCCCGGATCAGGGGCGGCAGCAGGCCGGATGGCCTGCCTTTCCCGAGCCCGGATAAGGGCTCGGGAAACGGGTCGGGACCGGCAGGATTGTCGGTCCCCGTCGAGGCGCGCCGGATGGTGCGCCAGCCTTCTCCGCCCCGAGTGAGGGGCGGAGGCAGGCCGGATGGCCTGCCCATGGAGCCCCGGTCAGGGGCGACGGCATCGAGGGCCAGGACCGGGCTGAGCGCAGCGACCCCGGTCCGCCTCGATGTGCCCCTCCGGCAGGAGCACGCGAGCCATAAACGAGACCCCCATTTTGGGGGTCGATGTTTACTGGCTCATTGCGTGCCCCCTACCCATATCAGCGAATATAATCCGGATCAATATCGCTTATACAACGGGTCTCGTGCGCTATTGCTCGGAGAGCTTTTGTAGCGCATAATTCGGCCTGCGGGAAAGGATTTGTGATGGGCAAGGTCGTGCGAATCGTCAGGACAGAAAGGTCTCGCGCCGAGAAGGCGAAGGTCGAGATCGCGGGCGATCCGGAGAAGCTCGAACAGCTTGCCGTGCTCGAGGACCTGATCAAGCGGAACAAGCAGGTCGGCTATAAGGAAGTGACGAGGCATGCGTTGTGGCCGCTCCGCGAATACCTGGTCGACGCCTGGCGGCACTACCCGGCGCGCGACGGCGCGCTCAACCAGACAGGTCAGCTTTTGCGCGATCTGAAGGCGAGCGGGAAGTACCCCCAGCTGGCGCATGTCGATGCCACGACCTTTGGCCGATGGCTTGTCGTGGTCCGCCAACTAGTCGACCAGGAGTTGCATCACGAGCTGGAACGCTACATCCGGGTCAAGGAAGAGGAGATCAGGGCGGCGCGGCGCGAGGCGCGGCGGAAGGGCGAGAAGTACACGTACAAGCCCTATGCCGTGGGACCGATCAACCGGACGCCGCCCCTGCATCACGCACCGCAGTCGCAGCACGACATTGCACCACCCCCCGCGCCCGCACGGGCGGTTGGTGGTGCCGGCGAGGTCGTGGCTTTTCATCCTGCCGCGCAGCCGGCTGCGCGGGTCATGCCCAAGCCGACGACGAAAGAAGAAAGCTCACGCGCCCGAACAAGAGATGAAATCGCAGACTACTACTATCGCGAGAAGCTGTCCGCCGCCGAGCGCGCAACGCTCGATGCGATGCCAGACGGCCAGGAAAAGGACCAGGTCCTCTGGACGCTCATCGGCGGCATCAAGGCCAAGGAGAGCCAAGATCAGCGGCAGAGGGATCACGAACAGAAGCTGGCCGAGACGGAGCGCCAGAACCGCGAGCGCGCCGAACGCCGCAGACGTCGAGAGGCAGGGCTTCCAGAGGAGTCGTAACGCAAAGTCGTCCGGGAATTCGAAAAGAAGCCGCCAGATTGGCGGCTTCTTTTTTTCATGCCTTCTTTTTTCGAGCAATAATCACAAAGAGATAGCTTTACGAATCGATAACCATGCACGAACGAATCGATAAGAACGAAAAAAAGACTTTGCAGAAAACGGCTCGGTTCGGCATCATTCTTATGTCGAGAAGACACACGATCCAGAAGAAAGGGAGACAAGGATGGAGAGTGATGGCGATGACGTGGTCCGCAAGCTCGTCGAAAAGGGCGCGGATGTCGTCAAGCGTGAGGGGGGGTCGGTCAAGGCAAGGGCAAAGCTTGTCGAGGCTATATCTGTAGCGAAAAAGAAGGGCTCTGATATCACCGATCACCCTCTCTGGACCTACAGGTACGAGCTGGTGGCGCTGGCATTAACTCTGCCATCCCTGCGGCGACAGAGTGTGCTCATCGAGCACATTAAGGCCATGGGGATCGAGATCGATGACAAGCTATTAGGGCGCAAGGTCTTCGGCGGCTGGCTGAAAAAAGTCAGCGAGATAGTGCTCGCTGACATAGACATCACTCAGGAGAAAACCAATGACGAACGTGCTGAAAAATAAAGAGACGAAGACCGAGCCGAAGTCGGCGGCCTATATCGCCCGTCGGTACCGCAAGATCATCGCTCACCTCATCGCGACCTGGAAGGGCGGGTCGGGAAAGACCAAGACTGCTCAGCTGATGTCGGAAACCGCGCTGGCGGCTGGGTGGAGCTTGCGGGTCATCGACACCGACACGTCGAACAAGGTCGGGCACGGGATTGCGGATTGCTATGACGGCTCCGAGATCCATGTTCTCGATCCGAACGACAACGTGAGCGATGAGGGACGCACGCTGCTCGTCGAAGAGTTCGGGCGCATTTTCGATGAGGCGGCGAATGTCACGCCTGAGAACGTCGAAAAGCCGATCCATGTGATCATCGATGTCGCGGCTGAAGCTGCCTTCAAGATCATCGGCATTTTGACGATTGATGGCATCCTCGATCGCCTGACCGCTGAAGGGCACGAAGTCAACTGGATCGTCCCGATCACTGGGGCCACCAGCTCTCATGCGCGCATCACGGATTACGTTGCGGAATTGAGCGAGGGTGGTCCGTGCGAGCACTACAACATGCGCGGATACATCGTGCTCGACCCGTCCAACGGGGCGAACCTCTCCGCCGCCGCCGCCGATCGTTCGATGGCGTTCAACATGTCGCGAGATTTTCCGATGTGGAAAGGCTCGGCGGAAGAGCGGGCGGTTTCGGCATCGCCGCGGTGGGAGGTCGTTGAGTTGCCGCCGCTCACGTCGGCGCGTGCGTATCTCCTTTATCTGGCCGCCACCGGGAAGTCGCCGATGACGCTCGGTGAGTTTCGGACGGCGACGGGCGAGGACATGATCCCGCGCGAGCAGGGTGCGATCCAGCGCTGGCTGGCCCGCACTGGCCCCGTCCTGCGCGCGATGATGGAGCGGCAGACCCCGAAGTTCCTCCGTCAGCAGCAGCAGCCTGCTCCCGCCGACGTGGCGTAAGCGCCCCGCTTCTCCATGCCCCGGCTTGGCTTGATGCCGGGGCATCCGGAAGTGAACCGCTCGTGAACTAGAGGACGCACCATGAAGGACGAAAAGGACGCAATCACGGAAATCGCGGAAGGCTTCGGGCTAGCCAGCCACGAAGTCGCGGAACTGCGCAAGCTGATGATGATGGGTCGATTCAACGAGAGCGACCCCGCCATCATCACCGCGATCATGATGGCACGCACGCACGCGGTGTTCGCGCATGGACTAAGCGCCGTTGATCGGCGCATTAAGGCGCTCGATGAACGGCTTTCCTCTATCGAGTCCGAAATAAAAAACGCATAAGGGGTGGCCGCGCTCCAAGCGCCGCCACCCTTGCCGAAATCGCCGCGACCCGCCGTGCTTATGACGATGCGATCGTCGCCCGGCACAATGCGCGCATGCAGCCTCCCCCGCCTGCGCGTCCCGCGCCTCCTCCAGCGCCTCCTGCTCCAGCCGAGCCGATGATCGATATCATCGCTACGCACATCGCTACGCATGGCCCGAAGGTCATTCTCGCCGGATTCGCAGCCGCAGGGCTCTACTGGCTGTGTCACTGGCCCGGCCTGCGCACGGCCTTGGGCGGCTTCGGCCTGGCGGCACTCGTTGCAATCGCCTGGGCCTACAAGGCTTGGACATCTCGCTGGTCGGACACGGCTCGGGCAACGAGTGCGCTATTCGCGGCAAGCATGGTTCTTGCGGCGTTCTTCTCTGGCTACATGCGCTTCGGCCCCGCTCCTGCTCCTGCCCCCGCTGCTGCTCCTGCGAATGCTCCTGCTCCTGCGAAGCTGAGCTTGGCCGAAGCGTGTCTCGATGGGACCATCCGCCGAGATTTCGATGACAAGGATGGCGACAAGGATGGCGACAAGGATGGCGATATCATCTTTTGCGCATTGCGGCCCGGGGTGACGATCGATCGCGTCGCTCCGATCAAGGATTGCGGTCCGGCCCGACCTTTGTCGGTCCGTATGGAGGACAGGCAGATAGTGCCCGGGATGAAGTGTTCCGTGATCCACCCTCCCCTGCCCGAGGGCGCGCCGGGCAGCAGGCTGACCGCGATCTGCGCCCGCATCGTCGAGACGTCACAGCTTCGTCCCGGTCCTGGTCCCTTGCACACCACAATCGATTGTGTGGTTGCCATGGCCTCGACCACAGAGATGGACAAGCCTCATCTGCGCGTCAGGGCCACCTACCCGATCGGATCTGTATACACGCATCCGTCATGCACGAGCCCGGCGACATACACCGCAATCTCCTATGCAGACGGGTTCGTAATCCGGTGTGAGCGCGTCATTCCATAAGTAATTTCAAGTCAAATTTTATCGATACACTTTCCATCGTCTGAATCATAACCTCATCAATGCTTTGTGCCCGCACATTTAAAATTGTAATGTGCGGGCATGATAACAGACCGTAAATCCACCTATACATGCCACACGGCTGAGCTTGTCTCGGCCATGCCTCCGCCGATCGCTCTCTCGGGGCGCCTCTGCCCTGCGGCGCAGTCACTGTTCCTGCGCCTCGCCGATGGCGAGGCGACTGGTCCCGCCGATGCCGGTTATGCCGCTCAGGACCTGGTCCGGTGCATCCTGAGCTATGACGGGCGGCAAGCGCCCCTCGCCTGCGAGATCAGCGATGATGGCGTCACGCTGTCGCTCTTGGCGCTCGAGGCTCTGAGCCGTCATCGCGACGAGCTGATCACGGTCGTGACGCGGCGGCTGCGCTCGAAATACGCGCGCGCACTGATGATGTCGCTTTCCGCGATCGGCCGGACCGGCATGATCGAGCCATCGCTTGCGGAGATGCGCCGCCTGATCGGCGCGGACGAGGGCTTGCGCACGTCATCGCACTTGTGGACGCGGGCGATCATTCCCGCCGTCGTCGAGCTCGGCGCGGCGGGGATCGTGATCCACGTCACGGACATCCGCGACCGGCGGGCGCGCGGGGGTGTGAGCGCTTACCGCATCATCTGGAGCTCGTGATGGGACGCGCAATCGGGTGGACTTTCAAGACGAGCTGGTATGTCGCAAAGGCGGGCTGGCCTTTGATCGCGGTCTATCTCCTGATCGTTCCGACGCTGGTCGAGAGCGTTCCCGCTGCAATGTCGCAGGCGGTCGGAATTGCCGGGCCGGGCCTCGGCGTCGCGATGATCGCGGCTTGGTCGCTGATGCAGCCGGGCGCGCGTCCGCTCGTGCTTCTGGCGTCACTCTATAGTGTGCTCGACGGCGCGGATGTGGTCTGGTCCATGTCGACATGGTCGGGCTCGATCCCGCTTTCGGCAATCGCGGCGGTGATCGGGTCCGTGCTCCTGACGGCCGCAAGCGTGGCCTTCGCCTTCCCGGGCATCAGAAAAGCGATCGACGAAAAGAAAGGGGTCTCAAGTCGCCGTTCTTCCTCCGATCTGCACGGGGCGGCGAACTGGGTGTCTCGCGCCGACGTGCGGCGGATTTCCGAACAGGGAAATCTGATCCTCGGGCAGGAGGGGCCGGAGCCGAATTCGCGCCTCGTCCGCTACCCGATCGAAGGCCACGGGCTCACGATCGCGCCCACGCGTTCGGGCAAAGGCGTGGGCTTCATTTTGCCAAATATATTAAAGGGTTGGACCGGCCCGATGGTCGTCATCGATCCTAAGGCGGAATCGGTTTTCGTCGGCGGTGCTGCTCGTGAAGCGATGGGCCATAAGGTCCATGTCCTCGATCCGTTCGGGATCATTGCCGAGCGTTCGGCCGGGCGTCCGGAGATCTGGCAGCCGCGCGCCTTGGCCCGCTACAATCCCCTCGATGCCATTGATCGCGGCGATGATATGCCGGCGGACATTTCGACTCTCTGCGAAGCCTTGCTGCCTCCAGCCAAGGCGTCGTCGGGTAGCGGCGGCAATGGTGATCATTTTCGCGTCGGCGCATCGCGTATGATCATGGGTGCGATCGCGTGGGTGATCCGCACGATGCCGCGCCATGCGCAGCATCTCGGGTCGGTATATGACTTGATCAGCGGCCCTGATCTGCAAGCGACCGTCGAGGCCTGGTCGAGGTCCGATGTCGGCCTGTGCCTGTCGGCCGCTGGTCTGCTCTTGGGTGTCAGCGATAAAGAGCGCGGGAGCTTTATCAGCACCGCGACTAACTCATTGGCGTGGCTCGAGATTCCGCAGCTGCGCCGTCAGGTCGAAACCAGCACGTGCAGCCTGGACGAAATGATCGACGGAACGGCGGATTACTTCGTCTGCGTGCCGCCCCACCGACTCGAACAGTCGCGCATATGGATGCGCATCTGGTCGACGCTTCCCCTCGCCGCTGCGCTCAGGAAAAAGCCGAAAGAACGCGTCTTACTCCTGATCGACGAGGCCCCTTTGATCGGCCGTCTTGACCCGATCCTTCAGGCTTACCGGGTGGCTGCCGGGATGGGCGTGAGCTGCTGGCTGATCAGCCAGAGCATGCCAGACCTTGAGTCGGAATACGGAAAAGAAGCGTTCGCCTCGCTGATCGCGAATGCGGAAGTCTTGAGCTTTTTCGAGATTTCGCACGCGAACCACGAGTCGGCGCAAAAGATCAGCGCCATGATCGGAGACGCCACGTATCTCGAAGAATCCGCGAGCGACAACAGCGGCTCAAGCGCAAAGCTGACGGATGTCTTTTCGTCCCATTCTTCGGGGTCTTCGTCGTCGCGGAAAGAAATCAAGCGCCCGCTGATTTTACCCAGCGAGATCAAGGCGATGAAGCCGAACGAAATCCTCGTGCTTCAGCGGAGCAAAATCTGCAAGGGGCCGATCCGGCTCTACCAGTCGAAGTATTTCGAGCGCCCCGACATGCGCGGCCTCGCGAAGCCCAATCCCTACCGTTGAGGAGTCACGACATGCAGATGATGCGCATTCCGGGGGTCGGCTATCTCGTGGTGCTTCTCGCGGCGACATGGCTGATCCAGCAGGTCGTCACGGCATTCGCCGGTGTTCTCACCCTCGTGTGGATCGTGGCGACGGCCGGCGTCGTGATCGGCCTCCTGCATTCATTCGGCCTGACGTCCGTCATCCGAAAAATTCCCAAAGGAGATAAAATCATGGATCTTCTCGACAAATTCACGATGAAATCGGAGCTGATCGCTCAGCTCGGCGGGGAAAGCCGGGTCAACCATGATCCGCTGGTCCCGATCCGGATGAGCCTCGAGGATGTCGAGGCGATGCGAAAGTATCTCAAGCGCAAGGTCGTCGGCCAGAACAAGACCATCGACGATGTCACGGCGACGCTGCGCATGCGCTTCGCCCAGGTCGAGCGCAAGAAGCCGGTTGCGACGTTCTTGTTCGCGGGACCGCCCGGCACGGGCAAGACGTATCTCGCCAACCTCCTGGGCCAGTATCTCGATCGTCCGTTTCAGGACTTCGATATGTCGACCTGCTCGCACGAGTCGGGCGCGACGACGCTTTTCGGGTCCCCAAAGGGCTACGCGGGAAGCGACACGCCCGGAAACTTGACCAAATTCTTGAAGCGAAATCCGAACGGAATTGTTCTGCTGGACGAGTGGGAAAAGGCCCACACGTCGGTCCAGACGAAGTTCCTGACGTGCTTCAATGATGGATATGTCACCGAGGCTTCGACCGGCGAACAGATCGCGACGAATCAGGCGATTTTCATCATGACGTCCAACGCGGCGTGGAAGCAGCTCGCGGAAATCATGGCCGATGCGAATGACAACAATGTCGACCAGGTGAACGCGTCGGTTCACGACGCGCTCATTGATGCTGGCATCAAGCCCGAAATCATGAGCCGCATCGATCAGGTGTTCGTGTTCGCCGTCATGCGCGATCTCGACCAGGCGCGCGTCGCGATCACGATCCTCGAGGCGGTGTGCGAGAAATACGGAAAGGTGTTGCGCGAAGGCGAAGACGCCATCGAACCGGCGATCCTCCGGGATCTGATGGAGCGTGCGCGCGTGCTCCAGGCGGCCGGCGGCGTTCGCTCGATCTCCCGCGCGGTCGAGCGGGACATGGCGGACTCGATCCTCGAGCTTCCCTCGGCGACCAGAAGCGTCCGTCTCCGCAAAGGGCATGGCACGAAGATCATTGCGGAGGCTGCGTGATGAGCACGGGCATCGGACATATGTGGCGACATGCGCCGCTCTGGCGCATGTGCGTCCTGGCCTCGGCGGGGATTTTCGCGCTGTTCATGTTCTTTCCGCCCCTGAAGCACCAGCCCGCGACGAAAAAGGAAGGGCAAGTCCAGTCTCAGACGCAGCCCCAGCCTCAGCCGGCGGCGCAGTCGTGGCAGAGACAGTCCCCTGCTCCGGCGCCAACGCAGCAGGGTCAGCCGGGAGAATGGCAGGTGGCACCCGCGCGACCACCCCAGAAGTCCTGGGAGGAAATGGAGCGCGAGCGGCTGGAAAAAGCGAAAATCGAAGACGAGCGTTTCAGGGCGCATCTGAGGAGTCTGGACACGCTCAAGCCCCGTGAGCCTCAGGAAAGTCAGAAGAAATAGGGAAAAGGGATCGTTCTGCTTTCTTTCGTCGTGTTTTCGGAAGGGCCGGCATTCGCCGGCCCGTTTTGTTGTGGGGAGCGCGGACTATCAGGACAAAAGGCTGTCGCACAAATCGAGAAATCCCGGCGGCTCGCCATTCAAGAGGCGCGCGAGGAAAAGCGCGTCCGGTCCGGCCCGGTGTAAAGGTACATAGCCCGGCGGGTGCTGCGGTATGAGGGGCGATCGCAGGAGCCGCGGTGGCCTTTTCGCGGAACCCACGAAATAGAGCTTTTCGAGCCAGTTGCCATCAAAAGCCGGGGCATCGCTGTACAGGATTGCGCCCTCCCCGATCGCGGCCTCAAAGCGCCGGATGACTTCATCGGGAGGCAAGCCATCGCGGATGAGTTCGTCGAGCGTGATCCCGTGGATCTCTGCGGCGGCAGGGTCCCAGTCCCAATTCAAAGGCTCGCGCCATTCGGCGGGAGGCTTGATCAGATAGGACTCATAGGTCTCGGCCCCGACGCGCGCCCATCCGATTTCGATGGGATGGCCGAGAAAGCTGGTCGCCTCGATGTCGATCACATACCGTGTGGTCATAGATGGACCTTCCCTCTTTCTTTCGTCGTAAAAAACAGGCCCCGGAAACCGGGGCCTGGAGTAAGTTCAGAAAAGGCTGTGGATGACTTCGGACGCGGTCCCCGCGCGTTGGGAATTCCGTCAGGAATCTCGTGCGGAAATCATCTCTAACATATTGATATCACGTATACGGTCAGAATCCCCTTGGGAGCGCCACTTCCCCCGATCTCAGGCGGCAATGCGCGTCAGAACACGGCGTGATCGCCGCGCTCGTCCGCGATCTCGCCGCGGATCATTCGCGCGTAATGGTCGCGCAGGGTGTCGGAGCCGGTGGAAGGCGTGGCGTCCGCGTCGTAGCGCGCGGTCTCGGCATTCCAGACCAGCATGGATTCGCCCGCGTAATACTGGCCGATCGCGGCGAGTTCGGCCTTGTCGGCCAGGGTGGGGCTGAAACGGCCGAGACCCGCCAGCACGCGCCGGATGGCCGCGAGGAATCCTGGCGGCACGGAGCGGAACTTCGGCGGCTTGCCCATGAGCGCGAAAAGCATCTCGCCCTGCTCGCGCGGCGTGATGGCCGCGCCAGGTCCGCCGATGGGCAGGATGCGGTTCCAGCGACTCTCGTCGTCGAGGCAATCCGCGAGATAGCGCGCCAGATCGCGATCGCTGATCGGCTTGCAGGCGGTGAGCCGACCATCGCCGAAGAGGAGGAAGGCCTTGCCCTGCCGCACGCGTTCCACCTGCCCGGACAGCGACTTGAAGAAGGCTGTGGGCCGCACGATCGAGTAGGCGAGGCCGGATTCGATGAGTTCGCGCTCGAAGGCGAGTTTCGCGTGCTGGAAGGCGAGCTTCGGCTTCTGCACGCAAAGGGCCGAGAGCAGCACCATCTGCCTCACGCCGGCGTCTTTCGCGGCCGCGAGCGCCAGTTGATGCGCGCGATGGTCGATCGCCCAGGCGTCGCGTGCCGTGCCCGTGCGCGAGGCGAGGCAGGAGACCAGCGCATCGAAGCGCTCGCCCCGGAAGCCCTCCTCCCGGAGGGATGCGGCATCGGTCACGTCGCCGAAGCGCAGTTCCACGCCCGGAAGCCGCCTCGCGAGATCCGCAGGCGAAAGGGCACCGCCAATCCCGGCGCGGTGTCGCACGAAGCACACCACCGCATGCCCGCGCGCGACCAGAGCCGCGACGGTCGCCTGCCCGATCGTGCCGCTCGCACCCAGCATGAAAACCCGGCGCGGGCGCGCGAGAGCTTGATCCGTTGCGGCATCGTCGGGGGGAGCAGAGGACATCACGACCGGCTCGCGGGCGGATCAGAACGCTTCCTCGAGCATGGCGTGGTAATCCGCGACATTCGGCGTGCGCGCATTGGTCTGGGTGCAGTGGTCCTGCATCGCCAGTTCGGCCACGGAGGCGAGCCATTCACGCTTCACGCCCATCGCGCGCAGGTTCGGGGGCATGCCGATGCGCTGGTTCAGCGCTTCGATGAAGCGATCGAGCGATTGCCCCTCCGGCACCGCCATCGCATGGGCGAGGCGTGCATATTCCGCCACGCGAATCCCGGCATTGAAGCGCAGGGCGGCCGGCAGCAGCACGGCATTCAGCGTGCCGTGATGGAGGCTCACCTCCTTCAGCCCGCCCAAGGTGTGGGCCAGCGCATGCACCGCACCGAGGCCCTTCTGGAAGGCCATGGCCCCCATCATCGAGGCCATCATCATGTCGGAGCGGGCCTTGCGGTTCGAGCCATCCGTCACCGCCGCCTCAAGCGCGCGGGAGGCGAGATAGGCGCATTCGAGCGCGATAGCGCCGGCCGGCGGGTTCTCGACATTGGAGATGAAGCATTCGATGCCATGCGTCAGCGCATCCATGCCGGTCGCGGCGGTGAGAAGCGGCGGCAGGCCCATCGTGAGTTCGGGGTCGCAGATCGCCCGCTTCGGCAGCAGCAATGGCGAGATCACCGTGAGCTTGCGACCGTCGCGGAAGCTCATGACCGCGCCGCGCCCCACCTCGGAGCCCGTGCCGGCGGTGGTGGGAATGGCGATGACCGGCGCGATCTTCGCGGTGATCTTCGGTGCGCCGCCATAGATGAAGGCGTAATCGCGCAGCACGCCGTCATGGGTCGCGAGCAGGGCGGCGGCCTTGGCGAGATCCATCGGCGAGCCGCCGCCGAGCGCCACGATGCCGTCGCAGCCCTTCGCCTTGAAGATCGCGACGGCGAGATCCGTCGCTTCCTCGGTCGGGTTGGAGGGCGTCCCGTCGAAGACCGGCGTGTCTTGCCCGCGCGGCATGAGCGCGAGGATGCGCGCCGCGATGCCCGTCCGCACCACACCCGCATCGGTGACGAGCAGCGGATTCGTCATGCCGCAGGCGGCGATATCGTCGGCCAGCCCGGCAATGGCGCCGAAGTCGAAGCGGATGGTGGTGAGGTAGGAGATAATCGGCATGGCGCGTGGTCTTCCCTGCTTTCCGGCGGTCCCTGTTGCGGAGGAGACCAGAGTTCCCGGCGTTAATCCAGCTTTGCCGCACGGGAAACCGGCGGGATGCTCGCGCGATCCCCGGGGGCGCGGAACGATCGGGCACAGAACCCTTCGCGAGGGACTGGCCAAACCGCTCCGAATGCGGGATCAATTCGGCAATCCCGAGGGAGAGGCCGCGAATGGCCCGAGAGGAACGTCCATGACCATGCAATTCTCGAATGTCATCGCCGGCGAGAGCGTCCGGGCCGGCCAGATGCTGCCCAACATCAACCCCTCGAACACGCAGGACGTGATCGGCGATTTCGCCTCCGGCTCGAAGGCGGATGTCGATGCGGCGGTGGCCGCGGCGAAGGCCGCCTTCCCGGCCTGGTCGCGCAGCACCCCGCAGGAGCGGCATGACGTGCTGAAGAAGGCCGCAGACGAGGTCATGGCCCGCAAGGACGAACTCGGCCGCATCCTCTCCCGAGAGGAAGGCAAGACGCTTGCCGAGGGCATCGGCGAGGCGACCCGCGCGGGGCAGATCCTCGCCTTCTTCGCGGGCGAGGCCCTGCGGCTCAACGGCGAGGTGGTCACCTCGATCCGACCGGGCGTGGGCATCGAGGTCACGCGCGAGGCGGTGGGCGTCATCGGCATGATCACGCCATGGAATTTCCCGATCGCCATCCCCGCCTGGAAACTCGCGCCCGCACTCGCCTATGGCAACACGGTGGTGATCAAACCGGCGGAACTCGTGCCGCATTCGGCCTGGGCATTGGTCGATATCCTCAACCGTGCGGGGTTGCCGAAGGGCGTGCTGAACCTCGTGATGGGCAAGGGCTCGGTGGTGGGCCAGGCGATCCTCGAACACCGCGATGTCGCTGCGATCTCGTTCACCGGCTCGGTCGCGACCGGGCGGCGAATCGCGGCGGCTTGCGTCGCCTCCACGCCGATGAAGAAGGTGCAGCTCGAGATGGGCGGCAAGAACCCCCTTGTCGTGCTCGATGACGCGGACCTGAAGACCGCCGTGGAATGCGCGCTGAACGGGGCGTTCTTCTCCACCGGCCAGCGCTGCACGGCCTCCTCGCGCCTCATCGTGACCGAGGGCATCCATGACCGCTTCGTCGCGGCCCTCACCGAGCGGATGCAGGCCCTGGTGGTGGATGATGCGCTGAAGGCCGGCACGCAGATCGGCCCGGTGGTCGACCAGAAGCAGCTCGAGGTGGACGAGAGCTATATCGCGCTGGGCCGCAGCGAAGGCGCGAAGCTCCACTGGGGCGGCGAGCGGCTGAACCGCGAGAATCCCGGCTTCTACCTCCAGCCCGCGCTCTTCACGGAATGCACGAACCAGATGCGCCTCTCCCGCGAGGAGATCTTCGGGCCTGTCGCGGGCGTCATCCGCGTGAAGGATTACGAGGAGGCATTGGCAGTGGCGAACGACACCGAATTCGGCCTCTCCTCCGGCATCTGCACCACCAGCCTGAAATACGCGACTCACTATCGCCGCAACAGCGAGGCCGGCATGGTGATGGTGAACCTGCCCACGGCGGGCGTGGATTACCACGTGCCCTTCGGCGGCCGGAAAGGCTCGAGCTACGGCCCGCGCGAACAGGGCGCTTACGCCCGCGAGTTCTACACCACGGTGAAGACCGCCTACACCTTCGCGGGCTGACCGGCGCCCGGATGATGGCGGGCGCGCCTCTGGCCGCCCGCTCTCGCAAGGCGGCGAAATTGCACACCCGTCACGGCGAATCCCGGCCTTGACTCTTCTGCCTCGTTCCTCTTTTTTGGCTAGAACAAAAGAGGAACATTTTCTGTGCTTCCATCGTCGATTTTCCCGCGGCAAGCCTGGTCCTCGCCCTCTGGCGAAGCAGGGGAGAAGCATGCCTTGCCGGCGGCCCATCCCACGCTGGAACGCGCGGCGATCCACGAATTCTATGCCGGGCGCACGGCGGATGCTGCGCCCCTCAGCGGCTGCATGCTGGCCCTGGGACAGATTCTCTCCGGGGACCGCCCTTCGCTTTGGGTGCGGCAGGAGGCGTTCGATTGGGAGGCCGGCCGGCCCCACGCACCGGGATTGTGCGAATTCGGGCTCGACCCCGCCCGCTTCACGATCCTGCACGTGAAGGATGCGATCGCCGCCCTGCAGGCCGGGCTCGAAGGGGCGCGCTGCGCCGGTCTCGGCGCGGTGCTGCTCGAACTCTGGGGTGAGGCTCCGGCCTATGATCTCACCGCGAGCCGCCGGCTGGCGCTGGCGGCAAGAGCCTCCGGCGTGCCAGTTCTGATCAGCCGGATCGCCGCGAAGGCGCGGCCCAGCGCGGCCGAGACCCGCTGGGAACTGCGCGCCCTGCCCTCGCGGGCGCTGGCCGCGCAGGCGCCCGGCTTTCCCGCTTTCGAACTCGCCCTGCTGCGTGCCCGCAACGGGCGCGAGGGCCTGCATTATGCACTGGAGTGGAATCGCGATGACCGCCAGTTCCTGCCCCGAACCACCTCCGATATCGCCCCCGCAGGGCCTGTCCTCCCGCCGCTACCTGGCGCTGTGGTTTCCGTTTCTTTCGACCGACCGCGCGCGCCGGAGCCGGACTTCCCCCGGCGAGAGGCCGGATGAGCGGCCCTTCGCGCTGGTGGAGAAGGAACGCGGCGCCCTGCGTCTCGTGGCTCTGGATGCCGCAGCCGCGCGCAGCGGCCTGCGCGTCGGCATGGCGCTGGCGGAAGCGCGCGCGCTGCTGCCGCAACTCCTGACGCTGGAGGCCCATCCGGCCGCCGATGCCGACCTGCTGCGCAGCTGCGCCGAGGCCTGCGAGATGTTCACCCCGCTCGTGGCCCTGCGGGGACCCGATGGCCTCGTGCTCGACGTCACGGGCTGCGTGCATCTCTTCGGCGGCGAGGAGGCGATGCTGCAGCGTGCGCGCCGACGCATGGCCGCCTTCGGGTTGACCGCCTGCGCGGCGCTGGCCGGCACGCCGGATGCGGCCTGGGCTTTCGCGCGCTACCGGCGCAACCGGGTCGCCGCACCCGGCGAAGATGAAACGCTGGCGCGCGATCTGCCCCTTCAGGCGCTTGACGCGGATTCCGAGACCACGCTGGCGCTGAGCCGCGCGGGGTTCCGCAGCCTCGCGGATCTCGCGGAACGCCCCTCGCGCCTGCTGGCCGCGCGGTTCGGCAGCGGGCTCGTCGAGCGTTTGTATCGCGTCCTCGGTTGGGAGGATATCCGCCTCACGCCCCTCAGGCCCCTGCCGGATATCGTGGCGGAAAAGCACTTTCCCGAGCCGCTCGGCCATGTGGAGAGCCTGCTCGGCGTGCTCGAGCGGCTCGCGCGCGATGTCGCGGGGCCTCTCGAGCGGCGCGGCACGGGCGGGCGCGCCTTCGAGGCCAGCTTCTTCCGCTCGGATGGCGCGGTGCGGCGCATCACCATGGAGACTGGCGCGCCCTTGCGCGATCCCGCGACGATCGTCCGGCTTGTGAAATTGCGGATCGAGGCGCTGGCCGACCCGCTCGATCCCGGTTTCGGCTTCGATGCCCTGCGGCTCGGCGTGTTGCGCAGCGAAGCCTTCGCGCCTCGCCAGAAGGAACTCGACGGCAGGGACGCGCAGGCCGATCAGGACCGCGCCCTGGCCGCTCTGATCGACCGGCTCGTCGCGCGGTTCGGGCGCGAGAATGTCCGCCGGTTCATCGCGCGGGATACGCATGATCCCGTGCTGGCGGGCGGGACGATTTCCTCGCTTTCCACACATCCCGGCGCCTCCTGGCCCGAGCCGGAAACCGGCCAGCCGCCGGCGCGACCCCTGACGCTCTTCACCCATCCCCAGCCCATCGAGGTGCTGGCCGAGGTGCCGGACAGCCCGCCCCTGCGTTTCCGCTGGCGGCGGATGCTGCATGAGGTGACGCGCGCGGAAGGGCCGGAGCGCATCGCGCCGGAATGGTGGCGGGAGGCTTCCCCCGCCCCCGCGACGCGCGATTACTACCGCATCGAGGATCAGGCGGGGCATCGCTTCTGGATCTTCCGCGAAGGGCTCTACGAGGATCGCAACACGCAGCCCCGCTGGTTTCTGCACGGATTGTTTCCATGAGAAAATATCCGCCGCCCGCCTTCGCGGAACTCGTCTCGGCCACGAATTTCTCCTTCCTGCGCGGGGCTTCACCGGCGGAGGAACTCGTGCTGACAAGCCTGTTGCTGGGCCATCACGGCCTCGGCATCGCGGATCGCAACACGGTCGCGGGCGTGGTGCGGGCCTGGAGCGCGCTGAGGGAATTGCGCGAGGGCGGCGCCCTGCCGCCCATCAAGCAGCGCGAGGGGTCGGGCCCCGGCGAATACCGCTTCGAGGATCGCCCGCTCACGCAGGAAGAGCAGGAGATCGAGGCCCTGCGCGTGCTGGTGCAGGAACGGGCGAAGAATTTCCGCCTCGTCACCGGCGCGCGGCTCGCCTTCGCGGATGGAACGCCGGATCTCGTGGTCCACCCGCAGAATCGCAGCGGCTGGGGGCGGCTCTGCCGATTGCTGACGGAGGGGAACCGGCGCACGAGGAAAGGCCAGTGCCATCTGACGCTGGAGGATATCCTCGCCGATGCGCGCGACCTGCTGCTGGTCGTGATGCCCGGCCGCGACCGGCGAAACCTCGGTGCCCTGTTCCCCCGCCTTGCGGAGGCGGCACCCGGCGCGCTCTGGCTCGGCGCCACCATGCCGCGCCGGGGCGATGACCGGCGCAAGCTTCTGGAATTGAGGGCGATCGGCGCGGCGCATCGCATCCCGCTTCTCGCCACCAACGATGCGCTCTATGCCGAGCCCGGCGCCCGCGATCTGCAGGATATCCTCACCTGCATCCGCGAGGGGCGGACCCTCGAGAATGCCGGCCGCCTTCTGGAAATGAATGCCGAGCGGCACCTGAAACCGCCTTCGGAAATGGCCCGCCTCTTCGCCGATTGCCCCGAGGCGCTTGTCGAGACGCAGCATCTGCTGGCGCGCGTCGATTTCGATCTCGGCGAACTTAAATACGAATATCCCGAGGAGCCCGTGCCGCCGGGATGGGATGCGCAAGGCTGGCTCGAGGAACTCACCTGGCGCCATGCCAGCATGCGCTATCCGGAGGGTTTGCCGGCAAAGGTCGAAAAGCTGCTGCAGGACGAACTGGCGCTCATCCAGAAGCTCGAATACGCCCGCTACTTCCTCACCATCCACGACATCGTGCGGGTCGCGAACGACAAGGGCATCCTCTGCCAGGGGCGCGGCTCGGCGGCGAATTCGGCCGTCTGCTACGTGCTGGGAATCACGGCGGTGGACCCGGCCGAGCACAACGTGCTCTTCGCGCGCTTCATATCGGAGGAAAGGCGCGAACCGCCGGATATCGACGTCGATTTCGAGCATGAGCGGCGCGAGGAGATCATCCAGCACATCTACGAGCGCTATGGCCGCGAGCGGGCGGGGCTCGCCGCGACCGTGATTCATTACCGGCCGAAAAGCGCGATCCGCGAAGTGGGCAAGGCGCTGGGGCTTTCGGAGGATGTCACATCAGCGCTTTCCGGCACGCAATGGGGCAGCTGGGGTTCCGATATCACCCGCAACCAGGTGAAGCAGGCGGGGCTCGACCCTGATAATCCGTGGATCGCGCGGGCCGTGGGCTTCGCGAAGCGGTTGATCGGCTTTCCGCGCCACCTCTCGCAGCATGTCGGCGGCTTCGTGCTGACGCGCACCCGGCTCGACGAACTCGTGCCCATCGGCAATGCCGCGATGGAGAAGCGCACCTTCATCGAGTGGGACAAGGACGACATCGACGCGCTGGGGCTGATGAAGGTGGATGTGCTGGCGCTCGGCATGCTCACCTGCATCCGCAAGGCCTTCGAATTGCTGAAGGATCACGAGGGCTTCGAGATGGGCCTCGCGGATGTGCCGCAGGATGACGAGGCCACCTACGCGATGCTGCAGCGGGGCGATTCGGTCGGCGTGTTCCAGGTGGAGAGCCGCGCGCAGATGAACATGCTGCCGCGCCTCAAGCCGAAGGAATTCTACGATCTCGTGATCCAGGTGGCGATCGTCCGGCCCGGCCCGATCCAGGGCAACATGGTTCATCCCTATCTGCGCCGCCGCGCAGGGCTGGAGCCGGTCACCTTTCCCTCGCCCGCGCCGGAGCATGGCCCCTGGGATGAGCTTCATGCCGTGCTCGGCAAGACGAAGGGCGTGCCGCTTTTCCAGGAGCAGGCGATGCAGCTCGCGATGACCGCCGCGAAATTCTCGGCCGTGGAGGCGAACCAGCTCCGGCGCGCCATGGCGACGTTCCGCAATGTCGGCACCATCGGCCGGTTCGAGGGCCTGATGGTCGAACGCATGGTGGCGCGCGGCTACGAGCGCGCATTCGCGCAGAACTGCTTCGAGCAGATCAAGGGTTTCGGCTCCTACGGCTTTCCCGAGAGCCATGCCGCCAGCTTCGCGAAGCTCGTCTACATCTCCTCCTGGATCAAGTGCCACCACCCCGCCATTTTCGCGGCGGCACTGCTGAACTCACAGCCCATGGGCTTCTATGCGCCGGCGCAGATCGTGCGCTGCGCCCGCGAGCATGGCGTTCCGGTGTTCCCGGTCGATGTGAACCAATCCTTCTGGGACAATACGCTCGAGCGGGAGGCGGATGGCCCCCTCGCCCTGCGGCTCGGCTTCCGGCAGGCGGAGGGCATTCACGAGGCGGAAGCGAAGCGGCTCGTCGCGGCGCGGCGCTCCGGCTTTGAAACCGTCGAAGCGCTATCCTCCCGCGCGCGGCTCTATGGCCGGCCGATGCGGGCGCTCGCGGATGCCGATGCGTTCCGCTCGCTCGGCCTCGACCGGCGGGGCGCGCTCTGGGAGGTGAGGCGGCTGCCGGAAGATGATCCGCTGCCGCTTTTCGCCAGCGCCGAGGCGCCGGAACTGGCGGCGGAAGCCGATGCAAGGCTGCCCGAAATGCCGCTCGGTGAGCATGTCGCCACGGATTACCAGACGCTCCGGCTGTCCCTCAAGGCCCATCCGATGGCGGTGCTCCGCCCGTTCTTCCGGCAGGAGGGCGTCTGCTCGGCGGCCGAAACCGCGCGCCGCGCCGATGGGCGCTTCACGCGCATGGCGGGGCTGGTGCTGGTGCGGCAGCGGCCGGGCAAGGGCAATGCCATCTTCATCACGCTGGAGGATGAAACCGGTGTCACGAATTGCGTGCTCTGGGCCCGGCAGTTCGAGGCCCTGCGCCGCCCCGTCATGGCCGCACGGCTGATGCTGGTGGAGGGCCGGGTGCAGAAAAGCCCGGAAGGCGTGGTGCATCTGATGGCGATGCACATCATCGACCGGTCCGATGCGCTGTATCGGCTGTGGGATGCCGGTCCGGCCGGCATGGCACTCACGAAATCCCTGCTCGCCCCCGCCGATGAAGGCGCGACGCTCGGCACGGCAGGCAATGCCCGCGACCCGCGCCATGCGACATCCGGCACGATGATCCCGCCGCCGCTGCATTTCGCGCCACCACCCCGGCACAGGCATCCGCGCGACGCGCGCATCCTGCCGAAAAGCCGGGATTTTCACTGAGATCGCCGCTCAGCCCTTTCGCAGGCGAAAGCGCTGGATCTTGCCGGTCTGGGTCTTCGGCAATTGCGCCGTGAAGACCACGGAACGCGGATATTTGAACGGCGCGATCGTCGCCTTCACATGATCCTGCAGCAGCTTCACCAACGCAGCGCTCCCTTCGATGCCGGCGGCCAGCACGACATGCGCTTCCACGATCTGGCCGCGTTCCTCGTCGGGCACGCCGATCACCGCGCATTCCTGCACATGGGGGTGCGCGAGCAGGGCCGCCTCCACCTCCGGCCCGGCGATGTTGTAGCCGGCGGAGATGATCATGTCGTCCGAGCGGGCGGCGAAATGGAAATAGCCAGCGTCATCCTGCCAGAATGAATCGCCGGTGAGGTTCCAGCCCTCGCGCACATAGTTCATCTGCCGCTGATCGGCGAGATAACGACAGCCCGTCGGGCCGCGCACCGCCAGGCGACCGACCTGCCCGCGCGGCAGCTCGTTCATCGCCTCGTCGACGATGCGGGCTTCATAGCCGGCCACCGGCTTGCCCGTGCAGGCCGGGTGCGAATCCCCGAAGCGGTTCGAGATGAAGATATGCAGCATCTCCGTCGCGCCGATGCCGTCGAGCATGGGCTTGCCGGTTCGCGCCATCCATTCCTCATAAACCGGAGCCGGCAACGTTTCACCGGCCGACACGGCGGCGCGCAGCGAGGAAAGATCGGCCCCCTCCTCCATGGCGCGCAGCATCACGCGATAGGCGGTGGGCGCGGTGAAGCACACCGTCGCCTTGTAGGTCTGGATGATCTCGACCATGTTCGGCGGCGTGGCATTCTCGAGAAGCGTCGCCGTCGCGCCGAAGCGCAGCGGAAAGATCGCGAGCCCGCCGAGCCCGAAGGTGAAGGCGAGAGGGGGCGAACCGACGAACACATCCTCGGGCGTGACCTTCAGCACCTCCTTCGCATAGCCATCGGCGATGATCAGCAGATCGCGATGGAAATGCATCGTGGCCTTGGGCTCGCCCGTCGTACCGGAGGTGAAGCCGAGCAAGGCCACATCGTCGCGGCCCGTCCGCACCGCCTCGAAGCGCACGGGCTTGCGCAAGGCCGCACGATCGAGCTCCGCATCGTGGTTCGCCGTGCCGTCAAAGCCGATGACCTTCGTCAGCGTGTCGCTGGTCTTCGCGCAGGCCACGAGTTCATCCATCAGCCGCGTATCGCAGAGCGCGAGGCCGATCTTCGCCTTGTCGACGATCTGCGTGAGTTCACCCGCGCGCAACATCGGCATGGTGTTCACCACCACCGCGCCGGCCTTGGTGGCCGCGAGCCAGCAGGCGACCATGGCCGGGTTGTTCGCTGAACGGATCAGCACCCGATTGCCCGGCTTCACCCCGTAATCCTCGACCAGCGCATGGGCGATGCGATTGGTCCAGTCCGAGAGTTCCTTGTAGGTGCGCTGGCGCCCGTTGCCGATGAGCGCGGTGTGATCGCCGAAGCCGCGCTCGACCATGCGATCCGTGAGTTCCACCGCGGCGTTCAGCCATTCCGGATAGGCAAAGCCGTCGAGCCTCAGATCCGGCCATTGCCCGAGGGGTGGGAGATTGTCACGCGCGAAGGTGTCGAGATGGCCGGTCGGTCCAAGCATGGCCGGATTCAACATCACCTCGCCCTCCTCACGCCTCGGGGATCACGGCCGTGGCTTCGATCTCGACCTTCGCGCGGTCTTCCACGAGCGCCGCGACCTGCACCAGAGCCATGGCCGGAAAATGTCGACCCAGATGCGCCCGATAGGCCTGCCCGATCTCCGGCAGGCTCGCGAGATAGTCGCGCTTGTCGGTGACATACCAGGTGAGCCGCACGAGATGTTCGGGCCGTGCGCCGGCTTCGGCCAGCACCGCGACGATGTTCTTCAGGACCTGCTCGACCTGGCCGGCGAAGTCATCCGTCTCGAATTCCTGCTCGGCATTCCAGCCGATGAGCCCACCGAGGAAGATCATCCGGCCGCTTGCGGCGACGCCATTGGCATACCCCTTAGCCGGCTTCCAGTTCCGGGGATGCAGAATCTCGTGCGGTGAGGGATCTTTGATCTGCATCACAGGTTCCCCTTCGTTTCGGCCAGAAGCGCCCGCGCGATCACCACGCGCTGCACATCCGAGGCGCCCTCGTAGATGCGCAGGGCGCGGATTTCCCGATAGAGGCTCTCGACGACCGAGCCCTTGCGCACGCCATCGCCGCCATGGAGCTGCACCGCGAGATCGATCACGCGCTGCGCGGCTTCGGTCGCATGGAGTTTCGCCATCGCCGCTTCGCGGGAGATTCGGGCCGCACCCTGGTCCTTCACCCAGGCGGCGCGATAGACGAGCAAGGCCGCCGCATCGATCTCCAGCGCCATGTCGGCCAGATGCCCCTGTACCATCTGGAGTTCGGAAAGCGCCGCGCCATTGATCTTTCGCGCGCTGACCCGCGTCAGCGCCTCATCGAGCGCGCGCCGGGCAAAGCCGAGGGCCGCCGCGCCGACCGTGGAGCGGAAGACATCGAGCACGGCCATCGCGATTTTGAAGCCATCGCCCGCCTTGCCGATCAGCGCCGATTCCGGAACCACTGCATTCTCCAGCTTCAGTCGAGCGAGTGGATGCGGCGCCATCACGTCAATGCGTTCCACGACCTCGAAACCCGCCGTCGCCGCCGGCACGAGGAAGGCGGAAAGGCCTTTCGCGCCCGGGGCTTCGCCGGTGCGTGCAAAGAGCACATAGATATCCGCGATGCCGCCATTCGAGATGTACGTCTTCTCGCCATCGAGCCGGAATCCATCCGCGATGCGCGTCGCGGTTGTCGCGGTATTCGCGACATCCGAACCGGAACCGGGCTCCGTCAGCGCAAAGCCGGCAATGGCACTGCCGCCTCGCGTCCGGCTGAGCCAGTTCCGCTGTTCGGGCGTGCCGAACAGGCTCACGGCCCCCATGCCGAGGCCCTGCATGGCGAAGGCGAAATCCGCGAGGCCATCATGCCGCGCGAGCGTCTCGCGGATCAGGCAGAGCGTGCGGACGTCCAGTGCTTCGCCGGCTTCTGATCCGGCATGCGTCAGCCAGCCCGCTTCGCCCAGCCGGCGCACGAGATCGATGCAGGCCGCATCGACATCGGCGTGATCGACCGGCAGGTTTGCCGCCGCCCAGACCTCGAGCCGGCTCGCGAGATCGCGGTGGCGATCCTCGAAGAAGGGCCAGCTCAGGAAGGTGCGATCGGCCATCTCAATTGCCCTCGAAGACCGGTTTTTCCTTCGCCACGAAGGCGCGATAGGCGCGGGCGAAATCCTCGGTCTGCATGCAGAGCGCCTGCGCCTGCGCCTCTGCCTCGATCGCCTGGTCGAGGCTCATGTTCCATTCCTGATTGAGCTGCGTCTTGGTGATGCCATGCGCGAAAGTGGGACCGGAGACGAGCTGCCGCGCGAGGCCGAACGCGGCGTCATCGAGCTTGTCCGGCGCATGCAGCGCGTTCCAGAAACCCCAGCGCTCGCCCTCCTCGGCGCGCATCACGCGGCCGGTATAGAGCAATTCCGCCGCCCGCCCCTGCCCGATGATGCGCGGGAGCATGGCGCAGGCCCCCATGTCGCAGCCCGCGAGCCCGACGCGGGTGAAGAGGAAGGCGCATTTCGCATCCGGCGTTGCGAGGCGCAGATCGGAGGCCATGGCGATGATCGCACCGGCACCCACGCAGATGCCATCCACCGCCGCGATGATCGGCTTGCCGCAATGGAGCATCGCCTTCACGAGATCGCCGGTCATGCGGGTGAAGGCGAGCAGGCCCTTCATGTCCATGGCGATGAGCGGTCCGATGATGTCGTGCACATCGCCGCCGGAGCAGAAATTCCCGCCATTCGAGGCGAAGATCACCGCATCGATATCCTCGGCATAGGCCAGTGCGCGGAAGGTGTCGCGCAATTCCGCGTAGCTCTCGAAGGTCAGCGGGTTCTTGCGGTCCGGCCGATCGAGGCGGATCGTCGCGATGCGCCCGTCCGCCTGCCAGAGAAAATGCTTCGGTTTCAGGCCAGCCATCCGCGTCATGGCGCATCCTTGCCCAGGCGTTTGAAAATGCCCGTCAGCGTCTCGAGATCCGCCTCGGTGAGCTGGCTGAACAGCCGGTCGATTTCCACCTCGTGGCCGATTGCGATGCGCTCGAACTCGACGAGCCCGCGTTCCGTGAGCGACACCTCGACCGTGCGGCGATCCGCGCTCGAATGCGTCCGGACCACCAGACCCTCTTTCTCGAGGCCGTCGACGATGACCGTCACGTTTCCGCCGGAGACGAGCAGCAACCGGCCCAGTTCGCTCATGGTGAGGCCATCGCGGCGACGCCACAGCGCGGCCATCACATCGAAGCGTGGCAAGGTGGTCGAATGCTCGACGCGCAGATATTCGCGCAGGTGCCGCTCCGCGCCACGCGTGACGCCGAGCAGCCGGATCCACATCTTCAGCCGGCGCTTCGAGAGGGAATCGGGTGCGCGCGAGTCCATCACCGGTCGTGTCCCATCAGCCATCGCCTCCCGCCAGCATGAGCGCCTGCCCGTTCATGCCGCGCGCGGCATCCGAGCAGAGCCAGAGCGCAAGGCTCGTGATTTCCGGCGGCTCGATCAGCCGGTTCTGCGGGCTGGTCTTCGTCAACGCCGCCAGCGCCCCGGCCGCGTCCATGCCGGTCCTGGCACGAATATTTGCCACCGAACGTTCGGTCATCTCGGTGGCGACATAGCCGGGACAGATCGCGTTGACGGTGATCTCGCGCTTGGCGACCTCCAGCGCGACCGCCCTCGTCAGGCCGACCACGCCATGCTTCGCCGCGACATAGGGCGCGACGTAGGGATGGCCGCGCAAGCCGGCGATCGAGGCGATCGCGATCAGCCGGCCCCAGCCCGGCATCTGCCTCAGCCCCTCGCGGAAGGTGAGGAAGGTGCCGGTGAGATTGACGCCCAGCATCGCCTGCCATTGCGCGAGGCTTGTCTTGGTGAAGGGCGCGCTCTCGGCCGCGCCGGCATTGGCGATGACGATATCGCAAGGCCCGGCCTCGGCGAAGAGCCGCACGACGCTCTCCTCATCCGTGACATCCGCCTGGATGGCCCGCGCACCCGTCTTCGCGGCCACGGCTTCCAGCGCCTCCATGCGCCGGCCGGCGATCACCACCTCGGCGCCCGCTTCGGCGAAGCCGCGCGCGAGATCGGCGCCGATGCCGGAGCCGCCGCCGGTGATGAGCACATGTTTGCCGGCGAGGTTCATACGCGGATCGCCTCCTGCGCCTGTTCGCGCAATCGCCGGGCCTGATCGCGCCCCGCGAGATAGGGCAAGGGCCATTCGGTCTGGCGGTCCCCGAGCTGAATGGCCGCATGCAGGGTCCAGTACGGGTCCGCGAGATGCGGCCGCGCGAGGCAGACCAGATCGGCGCGCCCTGCCATCAGGATGGAATTCACCTGATCGGCCTCGGTGATGTTGCCGACCGCCATGGTGGCGATGCCCGCCTCGTTGCGGATGCGATCGGAGAACGGCGTCTGGAACATGCGGCCATAGACCGGCTTCTGCTCCGGCACGGTCTGCCCGGCGGAGACATCAATGATATCCGCTCCTGCCGCCCGGAAGGCTTTCGCGATGTGCACGGCCTCGGCCGGCGTCACCCCCTCCTCGCCCACCCAGTCATGCGCGGAGATGCGCACCGACATCGGCTTTTCCGCCGGCCAGGCCGCGCGCATGGCGTGGAACACTTCCAGCGGATAGCGCAGGCGGTTCTCGAGGCTGCCGCCATATTCGTCGGTGCGGATATTCGTCTTCGGCGACAGGAAGGACGCGATGAGATAGCCATGCGCGGCGTGGAGCTCGACCATGTCGAAGCCCGCGCGATTGGCGCGCATCGTGGCCGCCACGAATTCCGCCGTCACGCGATCCATGTCGGCGCGATCCATCGCTTTCGGCAGGGCGTTCCTGGCGGTCCAGGGGATGGCGGAAGCGGCCATCAGCGGCCAGTTTCCGGAGGGCAGGGGATGATCCGCCTGCTCCCAGCCGACCTGCGTCGAGCCCTTGCGGCCGGAATGGCCGATCTGGCAGGCGATCTTCGCTTGCGTCTCGGCATGCACGAAATCGACGAGGCGCTTCCATGCCGCCTCATGCTCAGGCGCATAGAGGCCGGGGCAGCCGGGCGTGATCCGCCCCTCGGGCGAAACGCAGGTCATTTCGGTGAAGATCAGCCCGGCGCCACCCTTCGCGCGCTCGGCGTAGTGCACGAAATGCCAGTCGGTGGGGCAGCCCTCCACGGCCTTGTACTGCGCCATGGGCGAGACCACGATGCGGTTCTTGAGGTGCATGTTCTTCAGGCGAAACGGCGCGAAGATCGGCTTGCGACCGGGTTCGCCCCCGGCCTCGCGCTGGAACCAGTCCTCGGCTTCGCGGAGCCATTCGGGATCGCGCAGGCGCAGGTTCTCGTGGCTGATGCGCTGGGAGCGCGTCAGCAGCGAATAGGCGAATTGCAAGGGCGGCATGTCGAGATAGCGCTCGACCTCCTCGAACCATTCGAGGCTGTTGCGCGCGGCCGATTGCAGGCGCAACACTTCGAGCCGCCTTTCCGCCTGATAGCGCTCGAAGGCGGCGGTCATGTCCGGCTCGGTATGGAGATATTCGGCGAGTGCGATGGCGCTGTCGAAGGCGAGCCGCGAGCCCGAGCCGATGGAGAAATGCCCCGTCGCGGCGGCATCGCCCATCAGCACGACATTCTCGTGGTACCAGCGCTCGCAGATGACGCGCGGGAAGTTCATCCAGACCGCCGAACCCCGGAGATGCGCGGCGTTCGACATCAGGTCGCGCCCACCGAGATGCTTCTCGAAGATCTTCCGGCAGGTTTCGACCGTCTCCTCCTTCGACATCGTGGCGAAGCCGGTAGCGTCCCAGGTTTCCTGGCTGCATTCGACGATGAAGGTCGCGGTTTCGGCATCGAACTGGTAGACATGCGCCCACACCCAACCATGGGGCGTCTTCTCGAAGATGAAGGTGAAGGCGTCGTCGAATTTCTGGTGCGTGCCGAGCCAGACGAACTTGCACAGGCGCATGTCGATATCCGGCTTGAAGATTTCGGCATATTCCTTGCGCACCACCGAATTGATGCCGTCGCAGCCGATGACGAGATCATATTCGCGGCGATATTCCTCGGCCGTGCGGAACTCCGTTTCGAAGCGCATCTCGACGCCCAGTTCGCGCGCCCGCTCCTGCAGCAGGATCAGCATACGCTTGCGGCCGATGCCGGCGAAGCCATGCCCGCCCGACACCGTGCGATGCCCGTCATGCACCACGGCGATGTCGTCCCAATAGGCGAAATTGTTGCGGATGGCCTCGGTGCTTTTCGGGTCGTTCTTCTGCATCCGCGACAGCGCGTCGTCGGACAGCACCACACCCCAGCCGAAGGTGTCGCTCGCACGGTTGCGCTCGAGCACGGTGACCTCGTGCGAGGCATCGCGGAGCTTCATCGAGATCGCGAAATAGAGGCCGGCGGGTCCGCCACCGAGGCAGAGAATGCGCATGTCCATCTCCCGAGACGAGGCGCATCGGATCACGGATTTCCCCTCCTTTCAAGTTTGAAATTTTGAACTTGAAGATTTGTCGCGGGAGGGCTTGCCGCGCCGCGCGCCATCGCGGAGCATGAGCCTTTGGGAGGCCACGGAATGATCGACTGGACCGATGCCTACAACAATATGGGCCATATCCCCGGCGGGCCGGATTATCCGCCGCGCTGGATGGCCACGGCCACCGCCTATCGCGAGGCGATGCTGGCGTCGGGCCGCGCCGAACTGGACCTTCCCTATGGCGATGGGCCGCGCAACCGCTTCGATCTTTTTCGCCCGGTGGACCAGCCGAAAGGCCTGCTCGTCTTCGTGCATGGCGGCTGGTGGATCGCCTTCGACAAATCGGTCTGGTCGCATCTCGCGGAAGGCGCGGTCGAGGCGGGATGGGCCGTGGCGATGCCCTCCTACACGCTGGCGCCCGAGGCGCGCATCGGCGAGATCACCCGCGAGATCGGGCACGCTATCGCGGCGGCCGCGCAGCGGGTGGTGGGTCCGATCCTGCTCGCGGGGCATTCCGCCGGCGGGCATCTCGTGACGCGCATGATCTGCCGGAATACGCCGCTTTCCTCGGCGATCCTCTCGCGGCTCATCCAAGTGACATCCATCAGCGGGCTGCACGATCTCCGCCCGCTGATGAAGATCGCCGCGAATGAAAAATTGCGGATCGACATGGCCGAGGCGCAGGCCGAGAGCCCTGTTCTGCTCGGACCTTTCGCCGGCGTAAGGGTCGCCTGCGTGGTGGGGGCCGACGAAAGGCCGGAATTCCTGCGCCAGAACGATTTGCTGGCGAATATCTGGTTCGGGCTCGAGGCGCGAACTTCGGCGCTGCATATTCCCGGCCGCCACCATTTCGATGTGGTGGATGGCTTGCGCGAGCGCGATTCCGTGCTCACGCGGCTGGTGCTCGGCGCGGCCGATCAGCTCTGAGGCAGTCCGTGCGTGCGGGAATAGGCCGGACGCTCCGGCTGTTTCCAGGCCGCGATCACCGCATCCGAGGGCCGGAACACCTCGATCTTCAACGGATGACAGGCCGCGACATCGCTCGAATGCGTTGCGCCGCAATCCCCGCCGGGGCAGGCGGACAGCGCGCCGAGCAGGTCGATTTCGGCAAAGAACTCGATGTAATCGCCGGGGCGCACCGGGCTGGCCTTCATGAAATATTGCTGCGTGTCGCGGGTGAAACCCGTGCACATGAAGACATTGAGCACGTCATGCACATGCATCTCGGCCTCGCGCACGGGGAGCCCCGTTGCCTTCGCCAGCGCGCGCGACAGGTTGGAATGGCAGCAATGGTGGTATTCCCCGCCGCTCAGAAGGCGATGCGTGTATGGGTCGCAGCGTGTGCCGATGACGTCGTGGATGCCGCCCCCATCGGCGTCGAAGCCATACCAGTCCAGCGTATCGCGCGTGATGGTCGCCATGGGACGCAGGTTCGGCAGGCTGCTCCAGAGCCGCATGCCGGTGCTCACATGCGTGCCGTGCAGCGCGCGCGTCTTGCCGGAGAAGAAGCGCTCGGAAAGGTCGTTCGCGTTCCAGAGGTTGAAATCGCCGACCTGCGGCCCTTCCACGCTGGTGATGCGGAAGAAATGCGCCGCCGGCGCGCGGAAACTCCCGCCCTCGCGCGGGGGAACGATCACCTCATCCACCTTGGTGAGGGTCTCGCGCGCGCGCTCCAGCCAGGCCATGTCGGGCTGGGGCAGCGTATCCACCGGATAGCAGACGACAACCGGTTGCGCACGGCGCTGCGCGGCATCGGCGGGGGCGGGAAAAACCGGGGAACGACGCATCATCCTGCCTTGTAAAGATCGCGATAGGTGTCACGGAGCACGTTCTTCTGCACCTTGCCCATGGTGTTGCGGGGAAGCTCATCGATGACAAGCACGCGTTTCGGCTGCTTGAACTTGGCAAGCCGCCCCTCCAGGGCGGCGAGGATGGATTTCTCGCTGATCGCCGCGCCCTTCACCGGCACCACGACGGCGGTGACACCCTCGCCGAAATCCTTGTGCGGCAGGCCGATTACGGCGCTTTCGTTCACGCCCGGCATGGCGTCGATCTCGCCCTCGATTTCCTTGGGGTAGACATTGTAGCCGCCGGTGATGATGAGATCCTTGCCCCGGCCGAGAATATGGACGTAGCCGCGCGCATCGATCTTGCCGAGATCGCCCGTGATGAAGAAGCCGTCCTGCCGGAACTCGGCGGCGGTCTTTTCCGGGTTGCGCCAATAGCCCTTGAAGACATTCGGGCCCTTGACCTCGATCACGCCGATCTCCTCGGCCGGCAGCGGGGTGCCGGTTTCGGGATCGCTGACGCGTAGCGCGACACCGGGCAGCGGAAACCCCACCGTGCCGGCAATGCGGTCGCCCTCGTAGGGGTTGGACGTGTTCATGTTGGTTTCGGTCATGCCGTAGCGTTCGAGAATGGCATGGCCGGTCTTCGCCTCGAAGGCGCGGTGGGTTTCCGCGAGGAGCGGCGCGGAGCCCGAAACGAAGAGCCGCATCTTCAGTGTCGCGTCCTGCGTGAGGCCGGGGTGATCGACAAGCCGCACATAGAAGGTCGGCACGCCCATCATGGTCGTGGCCTTCTGCATCAGCGCCAGCGCCTGCGCCGGATCGAATTTCGGCAGGAAATGCATGGAAGCGCCGGAGAACAGGATGACGTTCGTGGCGACGAACAGCCCATGCGTGTGGAAGATGGGCAAGGCGTGGATCAGCACGTCCTGCTGTGTGAAGCGCCAGGTCTCGACCAGCGCCCGCGCATTCGAGGCGAGGTTCTCGTGGCTGAGCATCGCCCCCTTGGAGCGCCCCGTCGTGCCCGAGGTGTAGAGGATCGCCGCGAGATCATCGGCGCTGCATTCGACATCCGCGAAGCGCGTCTCCTGCCCGAGCGCCAGTTCCGACAGCGAGCCGGCTGGATGTCCCTTCGATTCCCGCACGCCGAGGGTTTCGAGCCGCGCCCCGGCCTGCATCGCGGCGGGCTTCAGCGCCTCTTCCCGCGACGGATCGCAGACGAACAGGGCCGGCTCGGCATCGCCCAGGAAATATTCGATTTCCGCTGGCGTATAAGCCGTGTTGAGCGGCAGGAAGATCGCGCCGGCCCGCACGCAGGCGAGATAGAGCATCAGCGCCTCGATGCTCTTCTCGACCTGCACCGCGACGCGGTCGCCCTTCGTCACGCCGAGCGCCACGAGGGCATGGGCGAACTGCGCCGAGACGGCCAGCACATCGGCGTAACGGTAGGTCCGTCCATCCGGCAGATGCGCAAAAGGCGAATCCTCGGCCGGCATCCGCCGGGCGATCTGATCGAAGAGATGGTTCGGCATTCTCGAATTCCGGTTCTGTCAGGAGGCGTGCTTGCGGCGGGTCGCGGGCGGTGCTGCGCGTGCCGCCTCCTGCACCGCAGGGCTGGCGGTCACAAGACCACGAATGGCGAATTTCTCGTGGTTTTCCTCGATGGAAGGCAGATCATAGAGATAATTGACCATCGCGGCATAGGATTCCCGCCAGCCCTTCTCGGAGAAATCGGCCAGCGGGTTCACGCGTTCGAGCCGCGCGCCATTGCCGAGATGGAACCGGGCCACCGGATCGACCACCCGGCCCTGCGGCGTGCGCGCTTCCACGAGATAGCGCGCGAGCAGCCGCTCCGTCACCGCGCGGAACGGCGCGAGATCGGGCGCGTCGAGCCGTTCGTCCTCGGCATCGTCGAGCACGGCACGATCCTCCGGCGCGAGGAAGGGCGATGCCGGATCGGCGTGCTGACGGTCGACCCAGGCGCGAAAACCCGGCACGGGCGAGAGCGTGACGAATGTCGAGAGCGCGGGAAGATCGCGTCGCAATTCCTCCACGACCTGCTTGATGAGGAAGGACCCGAATGAGATCGCGGAGAGGCCCTTCTGGCAGTTGGAGATCGAATAGAACACCGCATGCGTCGCCTGTTCCGGAGGCAGCGGCGCGCGGTTCTCGGCGAGAATGGGCTCGATCGCCGAGGGCATCTCGCGCGTCAGGGCCACCTCGATGAAGATCAGCGGCTCATCGGCCAGCGACGGGTGGAAGAAGGCGTAGCAGCGGCGATCCGGCGGGTCGATGCGCCGGCGCAGGTCATCCCACGAGCGGATCTCGTGCACGGCCTCGTAGCGGATGATCTTCTCGAGGATATGCGCGGGCGATGTCCATTCGATGCGGCGAACCATCAGGAAACCCCGGTTGAACCACGAGGCGAAGAGATGCATGAAATCGCGGTCCAAGGCGGCCAAAGCCGGATGTCCGGCCATGGCCTCCAGCAGATCCTCGCGCATGCGGACAAGCCCGAGCGTGTTGCCCGGCGCGAGGTTCAACCGGCGCAGCACATCCTGCCGCGGCGGCTCGGCCGCCTGTCCAAGCCGGTAGAGATGAAGCTCGCTCGGTTCGCGCTCGTAATCCGCATAGGCTGCGCGGACGCGCCCGGTATCGGCCGTGAAACTCTCCGACAAGGCCGTGAGGAAGGCCACTTTCTCGCCCTTGGGCGCCGCGGCATACCGCGTCATGATCTCGCGGGCGATCGCGACGCCGGATGCCTCGCCGCGCGTCGAGAGCAGCAGGCGGACGAGCTCCATAAGCGGTGCCTGGTGCAGCAGCGGCGGCGAGGTGGAGCGGAAGGCCCAGTCGAACAGACCGCGGCCCTGATCCGCGACCTGGCCCAGAAGATGACGGAGGAAGCCGCTCGATCGGTCCGACATCGACGCATCTTCCCCACTTGCATGCCAGTTCGCAAATCTTGTATACAAGAGTCGTGATGACGATGGCAAGACCCTCCAGCATTGCGAGAAGCGCCAACGCGGCGACCCACGTTCGGGAAGATCTCGAAAACGCCATCGCGTGTGGCGCGCTCGTTCCGGGCTCCCGGCTGGACGAAACCAGCCTCGCGAAGCGCTTCGGCGTGTCGCGGACACCGGTGCGCGAGGCCTTGCAGCAATTGGCCGCCGCCGGTCTCGTCGAGATGCGACCGCGGCGCGGCGCGGTCGTCGCCATGGCGACCCCGCAGCGGCTCTACGAGATGTTCGAGGTGATGGCCGAGATCGAGGCGATGTGCGTGCGGCTCGCAGCAAGGCGCATCACGCCCGAGGGCCTGGCCCGTCTGCAGGACGCGCAGGCCGAATGCGCCGCCCGTCGCGACGATCCCGACGCCTATTACAACGCGAACGAGCAATTCCATCAGGCGATTTACGCCCTCTCGGGCAACGCCTTTCTCGCCGGGGAAGCCCACGCGCTGCAGAAGCGGCTGCGGCCCTACCGGCGCCTGCAACTGCGTGTGCGTTTCCGCGTTTCGACCTCGTTTTCAGAGCATGAAGCGATCCTCGCCGCGATGACGACGGGCGAGGGCGAACGCGCTGCCATGGCGATGCGCGACCATGTGCGCGTGCAGGGCGAGCGCTTTTCCGATCTCATCGCGAGCCTTGAAAGCCTCAACGCCGCCTGAGCATGATGATCAGGGCCGCGAGGCCATGAAACAGGAGGCGGAAAAATCCGTCTTCGAACAACAACAGAACCGGCTCAGAAACCGCCGGACAAGGGAGGATACGATGCCTGTTTCATCCGGGACGACAACCCGCCGCTCCGCCTTCGCCTGTCTGGCGCTGGGTCTTGCGGCCGCGCTTGCACCGCAGGCGGCCACGGCGCAGGGCTGGCCTTCGGCGCGTCCCATCACCATGCTCAACCCCTTCCCGGCCGGCGGCGGCACGGATGCCTTCGCCCGCCCGCTCGCGGCGGTGCTCGACAAGCAGTTGAACCAGCGCGTCATCATCGACAATCGCGGCGGTGCGGGCGGCACGCTGGGCGCGGGGCAGGCCGCGAAGATGACGCCGGATGGCTACACCTTCTTCGTGGGTGCGGCGCACCACACCATCGCCCCGGCGATCTATCCCAAGCTCGAATATGATCTCGAGCGGGATTTCGTGCCGATCGCCGTCATCGCCATGCCGCCGCAGGTCGTCTCGCTCTCGCCGAAAGCCTTGCCGAACGTGAAATCGCTGAAGGATTTCATCGCCTACGCGAAGGCAAATCCCGGCAAGGTGAATTTCGGCTCCTCCGGCAATGGCTCGACGCATCATATCGCCGGAGAACTATTCAAGATGCTCGCGGGCGTCGACCTCGTCCATGTACCCTATCGCGGAGCCGGTCCGGCGATGCAGGACCTCGTGAGCGGCAAGATCGACGTGATGTTCGACGGCCTCGGCTCGTCCGCCCCGCAGATCCAGGGCGGGAACCTGCTGGCGCTGGCGGTCGCTTCGGAATCGCGCAACGCAGCAGTTCCGAATGTTCCGACCGCCGAGGAAGCCGGACTCAAGGGCTATGTCGTCTCGACCTGGTATGGCGTCTGGGCCATCAAGGGCACCCCGCCGGATATCATCGAGAAGATGACCGTCGAGATCCGCAAGGCGCTCGCCACCGACGAGATCAAGACGATCTGGACCAATAACGGCTCGGCCGTGCCCAGCATCTATCGCGACGATTTCGCGAAATTCATCACCTCCGAAATCCAGAAATGGGGCAAGGTCGCCCGCGAAGCGAAAGTGACCGTCAGCAATTGACCGGAACCGGCGCGGGTTCGCTGCGGCGGACCGCTCAGGACATCGCGTTCTTGCCCATCGTCCCGAATTGCGCGGCGATGGGCTCCTTCTTTCCGAGGATATGCGTCTCCATCAGGCGGGCGAGTTGCTCGCCGTCGCGCTCGATCATCAGGCGCAGCATGTCCTCGTGCTCGTCGATCGCGCGTTGCCATTGCTCCGGCGTCTTGTGCGCGGCGTAGCGGAAACGCTGGATGCGGCTCGATAACCCGGCATAGAGCTGCACGAGGGTCGCGTTTTTCGCAGCGCGCATCATCGCTTCGTGAATCTGCCGGTTGAGGGTGAAATAGCGCGCCTCATCGCGCCTCTCGTAGGTCTCGAGCATCGCCTCATGCAACTCCGCGATCTCGGCGATTTCGCTGTCGGTGATGCGACGGGCGAGCAGGCGGGCGGCACTGGCCTCCAGCCCCGCGATCACCTCGAGCATCTCGTCGATTTCGGCCTCGTTCACCGCCGCGACGCGTGCGCCGCGATTGGGCAGCAGTTCGAGTATGCCTTCGGTCGCGAGGATCTTGATCGCTTCCCGCAGGGGCGTGCGGGAGATGCCGAACCGCTCGGCGAGTTCCAGCTCGTTCACGCGCGACTTCGGTTCGAGTTCGCCGGAACGGACCAGTTCACGGATGCGCTCGGCCACCTCGTCGTGCAGGTAGCGGCGGTGGATGCCATCGACGGTGGAAATCCGGGTCATGCCTTTCCTCCTATCGCGACAGGGCCTGATCCAGCACGCGCACCACATGCAGGGCCTCGCGGGACGCGCCATCCGCGATCTGATGGCGGCAGGATGTGCCATCGGCGACGATGACATCATCCGCGCCCGCCGCGCGGACCGCCGGAAGCAGGCTGGCTTCCGCCATGGCGCGGGAGATTTCAAGCGTCTCCGCCTGATAGCCGAAGCTGCCGGCCATGCCACAACAACTCGACTCAATCAGTCTCACTTCGAGGCCCGGCACCGCCCGGAGGCAGGTTTCGACCGCGCCCATCACATCCGCTGCCTTCTGGTGGCAATGGCCGTGCAGATGCGCCACGCGACCCCGCTGGTCCTCAAGCGGCAGCGCCACGCGCCCGCTCGCGAGATCGGCTGCCAGAACCTCCTCGACGAGGAAGGCCGCCTTGCCGATGGCGGCGGAATCCGCACCGGGCAGCACCGCGCGCAACTCGTCGCGCAGGGTCAGCAGGCAGGAGGGCTCGAGCCCCACGATGCGCGCGCCCCTCGCCACGAAGGGCGCGTAACTCGCAACGAGCCGCTCCATCTCGGCGCGTGCCTGCCCCACCTGTCCCACCGAGAGGAACGTGCGCCCGCAGCAGGGCGGACGGTCCCCGGTGACAGGCTTCACGCGGTGCAGGCGATAGCCAGCCGCATGCAGCACACGGATGGCGGCGGCCAGATTCTCCGGCTCGAAATTGCGGTTGAAAGTATCGCCGAACAGCACGAGATCGAGCCCGTCGCCCCGCACATCCTCCGGCATCGCGAAGCCCCCCGCCTCCTGCCAGGCCGGGCGCCATTCCGGCAGCGGGCGGGCGGCCGAAAACCCGGTGACGCGCTCCATGAGATTGCGCAGCAACGGGACGCGATTGCGCAGGTTCGCGATGTTCCGGAAGCGCTGGACCAGCGGCGCATAACGCGGCAACCAGCCGACCAGACGATCACGCAAGGTCAGGCCATGGCGCGCGGCATAATGATGCTGGAACTCGATCTTCATCTTCGCCATGTCGACGCCGGTGGGGCATTCGCGCTGGCAGGCCTTGCAGCCCACGCAGAGGCTCATTGCCTCCTTCATGTCGGGCGCGGTGAAGGCGTCGCGGCCGAGCTGGCCCGAGATCGCGAGACGCAGGGCGTTGGCGCGGCCGCGCGTCACATGCATTTCGTCCTCCGTGACACGGAAGGACGGGCACATCGCGCCGCCCGATCTTTTCCGGCAGGTGCCGTTGTTGTTGCACATCTCGACGGCCGCGGCGAAGCCGCCCGCTTCGCTCCAGTCGAGCGCGGGGGCGGCCGGCAGAGCGGTCGCGTAATCCGGGGAGAAGCGCATCAGGCTGCGATCATCCATCCGGTAAGGCGCCACGATCTTTCCGGGGTTCAGCCGGTTCGCGGGATCAAAGGCGGTCTTGACCTCGGAGAAGGCGAGGTTCAGCCGCTCGCCGAACATCGGCGCGATGAATTCCGAGCGCGAGATGCCATCGCCGTGTTCGCCCGAATAGGAGCCCTTGAAGCGCCGGACGAGTTCGGCCGTCTCCTCGGCGATGGCCCGCATCGCGCGTACGCCATCCTCCGTTTTCATGTTGAGGATCGGCCGGACATGCAGGCAGCCGACGCTGGCATGGGCATACCAGGTGCCGCGCGTGCCGTGCTTCTCGAACACGTTCGTCACGGCATCGGTGTAATCCGCGAGGTGTTCCAGCGGCACCGCGCAATCCTCGATGAAGGAGACGGGCTTCCCATCCCCCTTCATCGACATCATGATGTTGAGGCAGGCCTCGCGCACTTCCCAGACCTGCTTCTGAAGGCCGGCCTCGCGCACCTCGACCACCGCATCCGGGAAACCGTGATCGGCCATGCACTGTTCGAGCCGGGCGAGATCGGCCGCGAGCGCATCGGGTTTATCGCCGGCGAATTCGGTCAAGAGCAGGCAATCCGGCCGCCCCCTGTGGATGCGCGAGAGCGTGCGCACAAAAAGCGGAATATCCGCGCCAAGCGAGAGCACGTTCTGATCGACGAGTTCCACCGCTGTAGGACCCAGTGCCACGAGATGCCGGGTGGTCTCCATGGCGGAGCGAAAGCTCGGGAACTGGCAGACCCCCATCACGCGATGCTTCGGCAGGGGCGTGAGCTGCAACTCGATCGAAGTGAACCCGGCAAGCGTGCCCTCCGAACCGACCAGCAGATGCGCGAGATTGGCATCGGGCAACAAGAGGCTGTCGAGATTGTAGCCGCCCACGCGGCGCTGCACCTTTGGATAGCGCGCCTCGATCTCGCGGCGTTCGCGCTCGGCGATCTGCAGCATCGCGTCCGCGAGCGGCTGGCCCTTCATCCCCGCCTCGAAACGCATGGCGGCGCCATCGGCCAGCAAGGCATCGACGGCGGTCACGTTATCGACCATCTTCCCGAAAACGAGGCTGCGCGCGCCGCAGGAATTGTTGCCCGTCATGCCCCCGATGGTGCAGCGCGAGGCCGTGGAGGGCTCGACCGGGAAGAACAATCCGTCGGCGCGCAGGCGCGTGTTCAGCCGCTCCAGAACCATGCCCGGCTGCACGCGCACGCGGCGCTTCGATGCCTCGTAATCGATGACCGCATTGAAATGGCGCGCGCAATCGATCACCAGCCCGGCCCCGATGGGTTGGCCGTTCTGCGAGGTTCCGCCGCCGCGAAAGATGACCGGCACCCCCTGCTCGCGCGCGATCTCCAGGGTCGCGGCGATATCCAGGGCCGAGCGCGGGAAGACCACGCCCATCGGCATGATCTGGTAGATCGAGGCGTCGGTGGCGTAGCGCCCGCGCGTGAAGGCATCGAAGGCCACCTCGCCCTGCAAGGCCCTGGCGAGCTGCCGCTCGAGCGCCAGGTTGCGGGTCGCGGCCATACCGGGAGGCCTTTCGATCATGCCCATTCCAACCCCGCTCCCTGTCTGCGCCCGTGGCCCTTGCACCGGCGGCGAAACCACGTTCCACTTGACGAATTTTATAATACAAAATACAAAATTATAGACAAGCCTCTGATTGGTACAGGCAAGCCCTCGAACAATCACGGCTTCCAAATCGCAGCAAGCCCTTCATTTCCTGAGGACATTCCGGAGATACCCATGCCCGCGACCGGTCGCCACTTCCTACAGATCCCTGGCCCGACCAACACGCCGCTGCCCGTTCTGGCCGCGATGGCGAAGCCGACAATCGACCATCGCGGTCCGGAATTCGGCAAGCTCGGGCTGGATGTTCTCACGCGCATCCGGGCGGTGTTCGGCACGCGCAATCCCGTGGTGATCTATCCGGCATCCGGCACGGGCGCGTGGGAAGCGGCGCTCGTGAACACGCTGTCGCCCGGCGATCGCGTGGTGATGTTCGAGACCGGCTGGTTCGCGACCCTGTGGAGCCGCATGGCGAAGCGCCTGGGGATCGAGGCGGAATTCATCCCGTCGGACTGGCGCGCAGGCGCCGATGCCACGGCGATCGAGGCCCGGCTGAAGGACGATAAAGCGCACGAGATCAAGGCGGTCTGCGTGGTGCACAACGAGACCTCGACCGGTTGCGTGACGGATATCGCGGCGATCCGGCGGGCCATCGACAATGCCGGGCATCCCGCGCTGCTGATGGTCGACACGATCTCGTCTCTCGCCTCCATCGATTACCGCCATGACGAATGGGGTGTGGATGTCACGGTCGGCGGCTCGCAGAAAGGTTTGATGCTGCCTCCGGGCCTTTCCTTCAACGCCGTTTCGGACAAGGCATTGAAAGCGGCGAAGGGCGCGCGCTTTCCCCGCTCCTTCTGGGATTGGGAGGAGATGATCGCCATCAACGCCAAGGGCTACTTCCCCTACACGCCCGCCACCAACCTGTTGCAGGGCCTGAAGGTCGCGCTCGACATGCTGGAGGAGGAAGGGCTGCCGCAGGTCTTCGCCCGGCACGATCGGGCGGCGGAGGCCACGCGCCGCGCCGTGCGCCACTGGGGTTTCGAAACGGTCTGCGCGAAAGCGTCGGATTACTCGTCGTCGCTGACCGCCGTGTTCCTGCCGGAAGGCCACTCGGCGGACGCCCTGCGGGCGATCATCCTCGAACGTTCGAACATGAGCCTCGGAAACGGCCTCGGCCGTCTTGCGGACCGGGTGTTCCGCATCGGCCATCTCGGCGATTTTCACGATCTGATGGTCACGGGAACGCTGGCGGGCGTGGAGATGGGGCTCGCGACGGCCAATATTCCGCACAGGCCGGGCGGTGTGCAGGCGGCGATGGGCTATCTGCAGGGCAATGCGTGACCCGATCCGCGGCCGGTCGGGCGATCAGGACCGGAACAAGAGGCTCGCCGGACCATGCAAGGCCCGGCCGCGAGCGGGGTTCACCGACTGAACCCGATCCGGATCGGGGACCGCATGCGGGCCCCGAGCAGCTTTTACTCGACCGGACGGAGCCGGTCAGCGGCGGTCTTGCCTGTGCGGCGGTCGGTCATCAACTCGTAGGAGACCTTCTGGCCCTCGTTCAGGGTTGCAAGGCCCGAACGCTGTACCGCAGTGATATGCACGAAAACATCAGGTCCACCGGCATCAGGCTGGATAAATCCATAGCCCTTTTGGGTATTGAACCATTTCACGGTTCCGGTCTGCATAGGCTGTCCTTCTCACGTCAGATCCCGGACGAGCCCGTCCGCTCATCCGAGAAAACTACGTAGAGCATCCCCCATGTTCCGGAAAGCCGCAAGCCCCAAAGATTCGTTTTTCTGACGCCATTTCGGACCATTCTTCCGAGCTGGCTTCGAAAAACAGGAGATTTCGCGCGCTTTTTTAACGGAAATCGCCATCCCTCAGGCTCGCCCGGCGCGCAAGTTGCCGTCGCGGGCCGGCGTGGAATCCTCGCCGGGCATTTCACCGCGCTTGATGCGCGCGAGCGCCGCCTCGTTCTCGAGACTCTCCGCGGCGCGCTCGGCGGCGCGCAGCGCGATGTCTTTCGATTGCAGCTCCAGCCGCAATTCGGCCGAGCGCCGCGTCTCGTCGGCGAGCGCCGCGCGCAGGTTCTCGGCCTCGCAGCCCCGCTCCTCGAGGTGCAGGCGGCGTTCCTCCGAGAGGTCGACCGCCGCATGCAGGCGCGCCGCGAGCGTATCGCGCTGCAATTCGAGGCCGGCGATGGTGGTCTGCGCGAGCGCATAGGCCTGCTGGAGTTCGTCGCGCTCGGCTTCGAGGGCGGTCAGCCGTGCCTGAAGGATCTCGCGCTCGGTTTCCCGTTCGGCGAGCAATTGCACGCGCACGGCGTCTTCCCGGCGCTGCTCGGCCTCGACGCGCAGGCATTCGCCGGTTTCCGCGCGCGCCGCGAGCACCTCGGCCCGTGCCTTTTCCTCGCGGCGGGCCGCCAGCGCCGCCTCGACCGCGAAGCGCGCTCGCAGGCGATCCCGCTCCGCGGCGATCTCGTTCGGCGTCAGCGGGAGGGATTGTTCCAGCGCCTGGCGCGTCAGCCGCGTGGCGCGGCGCCAGAAGGCCGGCAGGAGAAGCAGCCAGAGCAAAGCCGCGACCAGCAATCCGAGCACGAAGAACAGCAGGGGCTCGATCATGGAACGCGGCTTGTGCCTTCTTGTCTTCCGGCCGAACGGGCCGGAACGGTGGCCTAGAACGGATTCCAGGTCGCCTGATCGGTAAACTTCAGGTAGCCGACATTAACCCCAAGCCGGGCGCCGACGCCAGAGCGGATGGGAACCACGACGATCTCCTGCGCGGTGAGCGCGGTGAGCCCGAAGCCGCCGACGAAATAGGCCGATCCGTCGATGCCCACGAAGCGGGAATAGATGTCGTCGACCCGCTGGAGCTGGTAGACGAGCATCATGGTGCGCGCCCCGTCGCCGCCCCAGTCGAACCCGACCGAGGGGCCCTGCCAGAAGACTTTCCGGTCACCCGCATTGCGCGTGTAGAGCACGCCCTCGCCGTAGCGCAGGCCGCCGAAGAAGGCGCCGGATGCCTCCTGCCCGAGAATGTAGCCATTCGGTTCGCCCCAGCGGCGGGTGGCCTCCTCGATCGTCAGGGCCAGCCCGCGCGACACCGTGCCGAAGAATTTATGGCCCGCATTCACCACTTCGCGGGGGGCGAATGTCGATCGGTCGCCCGGTCGCGCCGATTGCGCAACGGCTTGATAAGGAAATAGCGCGACAAGGAGAACAAGGATGGCGGCGCAAAGGCCCGTCAGGGACAGAATTGTCCCTGGGTTTTTCGTCCCTTCGAGCCGAAGCAAAGAATTGCCGGAGCCGAGCATCGTGATCGTCCTCTTTCTGTCCCGCCGAAGCGCCGTGCCGTCCGGTGTGCAACTTCGGTTCGCGCGCATCTTGCCGCACCTCACGTTGACACAAGGTTTCCAAAGTGTTTGCGGCGTTCTCAAGACTGCCGTGATCCTGTTGACGATCGGTTATGCAACCTCCACGGCGGCACTGGCACAGGGCCTGCGCGTGCAGGAGAAGGTGGTGACCGATCCCTGGACCGGTGCTGCGATCGGCGGTTTCGATCCCGTGGCCTATTTCGTGGACCAGCGGGCGGTTCCGGGTTCGCCGGATCATCTGGCCGTCGAGGGCGGCGTGGCCTGGCGCTTCGCCTCGCCCGGCAATCTCGCCGCCTTTCTCGACAGCCCGGAAAGCTACCGCCCGTCCTATGGCGGATATGATCCGGTGATGGTGGCGAGCGGCATACCCGTGGCGGGCTCGCCGCAGCTATTCGCCGTGATCGACGGGCGGCTCTATCTCTTCCGCACCGACGAGAACCGCATGCGCTTCATCACAAACGAGAAATTCCGGACCGAAGCCGAGCGGATGTGGCCGGAGCTGCAATGGCAGCTTGCGCCGTGAATATCAGGCCGGCAGCACGCCATAAGCCATGAAGGGCGGCGCGACCCAGCCGTCCGCGCCCCGGCGATAGACGACCAGCTGCCCGTCATCCCCGAGAAGACCACCCCCGATCGCACGCAGCATCGCGTCGCCTCCGGCGATGTCCCACAGCATCGTGCGCGAGCGCCGCGGGTAGAGATCCGCCTCGCCCGTCAGCAGCTTCACGAATTTCAGCGCCGAACTCATGCGGATGATGCGGGCCGCGCCGCAACGCGCCAGCATCTCGTCGGTCTCGGCATTGCCGTGGAAATGGCTGGCCAGCGCGACAGGCTTCTCGCCCGGCTCGCGGCTCGTCCGCCGCGCCAGGGGTTGCGCGCCGGCGAGATCGCCCTGGGCCTTCCAGAGGGTCTGGCCGCCCCACCAGGTTTCGTCTTCGAGAGGTGCATGGAGCGCGCCCGCCACGGGCACACCTTCCTGGATATAGGCAATGGAGACGCAGAAATCGGCCGTGCCCGCCACGAAGGCGCGAGTCCCGTCCAGCGGATCGACCAGCAGGAAGGCTTCACCCCCCACGGCCGCGTGGCTCGCGACATTTTCCTCCGAGATCACCGGCAGGCCCGGAAAGTGACGCGCGGCTTCCGCGAGGATCACCGCTTCCGAAGCGTGATCGGCCTCCGTCACGGGCGATTGATCGGCCTTGATCACCGGTTGCGGCCGCAGGGGATGGTATCCGGCCAGCACGCGTCCGGCCTTGCGGGCCATATCCGCGAGAGACGCGGCGAGCGCATCGGATGATACCACGACGGTTCCTCTCCCTGTCCCGGCTTGTGCCGCCGGGTTTGCTTGCACGTTGGCGAAGCCGCGTGCAGCATGTATCACGCGAAAACTATGGAAATTAGAACGCGGGGGCAAAGCGATTCGCAAGGCCGTGCACAACGGCCGGTCGCGCTTTTTCCGCCGCCGTCCGAGGAGAGGCGAGTATGACCGAAGCGCTCAAGACCATCGATCTTACCGCGCTGGATCTCGCGGCCCTGTTGTGCAGCCGCGTCTGCCACGATGCGGTGGGGCCCGTGGGCGCGATCGTGAACGGCCTCGAGCTTCTCGACGAGGATGACAGCGCCGAAACCCGCGAGATGGCGCTGGAGCTGATCCGCAAGAGCGCGCGCCAGGCCTCGGCCCGGCTTCAGTTCGCGCGCATCGCGTTTGGCGCGGCCGGTTCGGCCGGCTCGGCGGTCGATACCGGCTATGCCCAGCAGCTCACGGAGCAGTTCATCGCCGACGAGAAGGTGAAGCTCTCCTGGAACACGCCGCGGCTCTTCGTGGAAAAGAACCGCGTGAAGCTGCTGATGAACCTCGTCGTCATCGCGCTCTCCTCGATCCCGATCGGCGGCACCATCGAGGTGACGATGGAGGGCGATGCGGAGAACCCGGTGTTCCACGTCGATGCGCGTGGCCCGAAGCCGCGCATCCCGCCGCATCTGGTCGATCTGCTGCAGGGCAAGAGCGAGAGCGGCACCGTCGATGCGCATGGATTCCAGCTTTTCTACACCGGAGAGATCGCACGGGCCTGCGCGATGCAGGTCGATGTGAGCCTGGAAGACGGCCTCGTGCGGCTCGTCGCTGCGCCGAAATGAGAGGCGCGCGATACAACCTGAAGTTTTTTTGGCTGCTCCGTGTCAAGAAGGGCTTGAACACAACCAATCGGTAACCGTTCTCGGGCAGGGTCATCGGAAGTATCAACGCCCCAAGGGGCTTTCCGGGACCCGCCCGCGATGGATGATCTTCTGCGCGACTTCGTTGTCGAAACGTCCGAACACCTCGAGACTGTCGACGCCGAATTGGTGAAATTCGAACGTGACCCGAACAACGGCGCCACCCTGGCCCTGATCTTCCGGCTCGTGCACACGATCAAGGGAACGTGCGGCTTCCTGGGCCTTCCTCGCCTCGAGCGGCTCGCACATGCCGCGGAGGATGTCATCAGCCAGTTCCGCGACGGCAAGCCCGTGACCGCGCCGGCCGTGACGATGATCCTGAAGACGATCGATCGCATCAAGGGCATCGTCTTCGAGCTGGAACGATCCGGCACCGAGCCCGACGGCAATGACGATGACCTCATCACCGTGCTGAAGGCGCTGGCCAAGGAAGAGCCGGCGGCCATGCCCGCTGCCCAGGCCCCGGCCGCCGCGCCCGGCCTGCCGCAGAAATCCTCGAGCCCGCCCATTCCGGTCGATACCACCGGGACGCTGGCCTTCCAGGTGCTCGAGCGGCCGCTGAAGGAAGACGAGGTGACGCTCGACGAGCTGGAGCGTGCCTTCCGCGATGCCCCCGGCCCCGAGGCGGTCGAATTCGCCGAGCCCGCGCCGGCACCCGCCGCGCCGGCCCCGGTTGCCGCTGCGCCCGCCGCTCCTGTCGCTCCGCCCGCGCCGCGCGCCGAAAGCGAGACCGGCGACACCGAAGCGCATGCCAACTCGGTCGCCAAGCAGACGGTCCGCGTGGCCGTCGGTACGCTCGACCGGCTGATGACCATGGTGTCCGAGCTGGTGCTGACCCGCAACCAGCTTCTCGAAATCGCGCGCCAGCGCGACGATTCCGAATTCAAGTCGCCGCTGCAGCGTCTGTCGCATATCACGGCCGAATTGCAGGATGGCGTGATGCAGACCCGCATGCAGCCGATCGGCACGGCCTGGACCAAGCTCGCCCGCGTCGTTCGCGACATCTCCGGCGAACTCGGCAAGAAGATCGAACTCATCCAGAGTGGCGCGGAAACGGAAATCGACCGCCAGCTGCTCGAAATGATCCGCGATCCGCTGCTGCACATGGTGCGCAACGCCGCCGATCACGGCCTCGAAATGCCGGACGAGCGCATCGCGCTGGGCAAGCCGGCCACCGGCACGATCCACCTGCGCGCCGCGCAGGAAAGCGGCTACATCATCTGCGAAGTCTCCGATGATGGCCGCGGCATCGACGTGAACCGTGTCCGGGCCAAGGCGATCGCCAACGGGCTCACCACCGAATCCGACGTGGCCCGGATGACCGAGGAGCAGATCCTGCGCTTCGTCATGGAGCCCGGCTTCTCGACCGCCGCGAAGATCACCAACATTTCCGGCCGCGGCGTCGGCCTCGACGTGGTGCGCAGCCATGTGGAGCAGGTCGGCGGCTCGGTGGATCTGCGCTCGCGGCCCGGCAAGGGTCTCGCGGTCACCATCAAGCTGCCGCTGACCCTGGCGATCGCCTCCGCGCTCATCGTGGAGGCCGCGGGGCAGCGCTTCGCCATTCCGCAGATCGCGGTCGCGGAACTCGTCCGCACGCAGAACGACGGCGATGTGCGCATCGAGAAGCTCAACGGCCAGTCCACCTTGCGCCTGCGGCAGCGCCTGCTGCCGGTGGTGGATGTCGCGCAGGTCCTCGACCTGCCGCGCGAAACCAATGCAAGCGAACAGGACAATTGCCTGGTGGTCGTCTGCCATGTCGGCGGCACGCGCTTCGGCATCGTGGTCGATGCCATCCACCAGACCGAGGAAATCGTCGTGAAGCCGATCTCCTCGAAGCTCCGGCACATGTCGGTCTATTCGGGCGCAACCATCCTCGGCGACGGTTCGGTGATCCTGATCCTCGAACCGGCCGGCATCGCCCGGAACATACTCGAGACGGGCTCGCGCGAGAGCGTCGCCCAGAACGACAACGATCTCTCCGCCGAACTGCACGCCAATGGCGAACGTTCGCTGCTGCTGCTGTTCAAGGCGGGCGGCGGGGCTGGCCTCAAGGCGATCCCCCTCTCCTTCATCGGCCGCCTCGAGGAATTCGAGCGCGCGAAGATCGAGGATGCCGGCGGCAAGGCCGTCACGCAGTATCGCGGCAAGCTGATGCCGATCCTGGGCTATGGCGGCATGGACGGCCTCGAGCCGGAATCGCGCCAGCCGGTACTGGTCTTCCACCAGGAGGACCGCGAGATCGGCATGGCCGTGGACGAGATCGTCGATGTGGTGGAAGCCGCCTTCACGATCGACACCACCCATGCGACGCCGGGAACGGTGGGCGCGGCGATCATCGACGGCAAGGCGGTCGACATCATCGACGTCTCGGAACTGGTGGCGCCCGAACATGCCCAGCAGGCGGTGAGCCACTCGGCCGGCCCGGATGTGCTGGTGGTGGAAAGCTCCGAATTCTTCCGGGCCCTGTTCGCCCCGCTTCTCCAGAATGCAGGCTACACGATCAACGTGGTGCCGAGCCTCGCCGCGGCGCGCCATGCCATCGCCAAGGGCAAGCCGGGCGTGATCGTGCTCGATCTCGATCAGCCGGGTGAAGAGGCCTACACCTTCGTCAAGGAACTCGCCGACGAGATGGCCCGTCCGCCGGGCGTGGTCGGCGCGGTGACGCGGGGCGGTCCGCGCGTCATCCAGAAGGCCAAGACGGCCGGCCTGCAGGATCTCGTCGGCAAGTTCGACCGCCAGGGCCTGCTTGCCGCCATCGATGAAGCCCGGACCGGGGTGCAGGGATGGGAGGCCGCGGCATGAGTGGCGAAAACCGGATGCGCAACGACATCATGATCGACAACGAAATCCAGCTCATCAGCGTCACCATCGAAGGCCAGATGATCGGCTTGCCGATCACCGCCGTGCGCGATGTCTTCGCGATCACCCGGATGACCCCCGTGCCGCGCGCCGATCGCGCCGTGGCGGGGCTCGTCAATCTCCGCGGCCACATCGTGACGATCCTCGATCTCGGCGCGCTGCTCGGCTCCCGCTCGGGCGACCGCAAGTCCAAGGGCGGCGACACCATGGCCGTCGGAGTGGAATGGAACGGCGAGGTGTTCGGCCTCGTCGTGGACGAGATCGGCGATGTCCTGTCGCTGACTTCCGATTCGTCGGAACCGATGCCGGCCAATATGGGCCAGACCTGGGCGCGCTACACCCGGCGCGTGCACAAGCTCGAGCGCGACCTGCTGATCGAGGTCGATCTGCAATCCCTGCTCGATTCCATGACCCTGCAAGCCGCCTGAACGGGAGACCTGCAATGACCTATTGCCTCGTAGTGGACGACAGCTCCGTCATCCGCAAAGTCGCGCGACGCATTCTCGAAGGACTCGAATTTGAAATCGCCGAGGCAGAAGACGGTCAGCAGGCCGTTCTCGCCTGCACCAACCGCATGCCGGATGCCATCCTGCTCGATTGGAACATGCCGAACATGGACGGCTACGAATTCCTGATGAAACTCCGCACGATGGAAGGCGGGGCGCATCCGAAGGTCGTGTTCTGCACCACCGAGAACGATGTGGCGCATATTGCCAAAGCGATGGATTCCGGGGCCGACGAATACGTCATGAAGCCCTTCGACAAGGACATCCTGACCTCGAAATTCGCCGAAGTGGGCCTGCTCGCGGCCTGATCGCCGCCGGCCCGTTTCCTCGTCCGATCTCACCCGGAGCCTCGTTCATGGTGGCGTTGCCGCAAAGACAGCCGATGGCCATGGCGCCGCCTCGCGTTCGCGTGGCCGTCGTGGACGATTCGGTCGTCGTGCGCGGGCTGCTCTCGCGCTGGCTGTCGGAAACGCCGGCGATCGAGGTTGCCGGCACATTCCGGTCCGGGCGCGAGATCATCGAGGCGCTGCCGGCCCTGCAGCCGCGCATCATCCTGCTCGATCTCGACATGCCGGACATGGACGGCCTGACCGCCCTGCCGCTCATCCTGTCGAAATCGCCGGGCACGCGCGTCATCGTCGTCTCCTCGCTCTCGGTGCATGGCGCCGAGATGACCATGCGCTGCCTGATGAAGGGCGCGACGGATTACCTGCCGAAGCCCTCGAACCATCGCGAGGTCTCGACCTCGGCCGATTTCCGCCAGGCGCTGATCGCCAAGGTGCTGGCCGTCGGCGGCATCCGGGCGGCGATGCGCCAGCAGCAGGCCGCACCGGTCGCCCGCCCGGCCCCGGCGCCGACGCCCGGTCCCACCCCCTCGCTTTTTGCCCGCACATCCTCGACCGGCCGCGTGGTCGCCCCGCTCCCTACCGCTCCGGCGGCGCCCGCCACGATCCCGGCCGGACGGGCAGCGCCCGTCGCGCGTCCCCTCGAGCGGACCCGGCCGAAAGTGATCGTCGTCGGGGCATCCACGGGCGGGCCACAGGCGCTTGTGAGCCTCCTGAGCCACATGCCCCGCGTCGCGAGCCGCGTGCCGATCGTGGTCGCCCAGCACATGCCGCCAATCTTCGGCGCAATCTTCGCGAGCCACCTGAAGCAGCATGTCGGCCTGCCCGCCTGCGAGGCGGCCGAAGGCAAGCCGCTGTTGCCCGGCTCGATCTACCTTGCACCCGGCGGCTGCCACACCGTGATCCGCCGCAAGCCAGACGGACAGATGATCCTGACCATGCTCCCCTCCGAAGCCCGCGGGCCGTGGCGCCCCTCGATCGACCTGCTCTTCACCAGCGCGGCCGATTGTTTCGGCGCCGATGCGCTCGCGATCGCCCTGACCGGCATGGGCAAGGATGGAACCGAAGGCGCGCAGGACCTGACCCGTCGCGGCGCCAATGTCATCGTGCAGGACGAAGCATCCAGCGTGGTCTGGGGCATTCCCGGCAGCATTGCCGATGCCGGTTTCGCTGCCGCCCAATTGCCGCCCGACAAGCTCGGGGATCTGGCGCAGTCTCTGGTGGAAGGAAACGCAGCATGAGCATCCATGCGATCCAGAAGACGATCGACTTCATCAAGCATGCGGCGGGCATCGTGCTCACGCCGGAGAAGGCCTATTTCGTGGAAGCGCGCCTCGCACCGGTTCTGCGCGAGGAAAACATCGCCAATCTCGACGACCTGCTGCGCAAGGCCGAAACCGGCGATCGCCGGCTTCAGCAGCGCATCATCGACGCCCTGACCACGAACGAGACCTTCTTCTTCCGCGACCGCCAGCCCTTCGATCATTTCCGGGATGTCATCATGCCGGAACTGCACCAGCGCCGCGCGCCGGAAAAGACCATCCGCATCTGGTGCGCGGCCTGCTCCTCGGGCCAGGAGCCGTTCTCGCTCGTGATGCTGCTCGACGAGATGCGCGCGAAGATCGGCAGCCGCCAGGTGGAGATCGTCGCGACCGATATCTCGGAGGCCATCCTCTCCAAGGCCAAGGCCGGCCTCTTCAACCAGTTCGAGGTCCAGCGCGGGCTGCCGACCAAGTTGCTGCTGCAATATTTCGTGAAGCAGGGCGACAACTGGAAGATCTCCGACGACGTGGTGCGTCGCGTGAATTTCCAGAAGTTCAACCTGATGGACGATCCGCGCGGGCTCGGCACCTTCGATGCCATCTTCTGCCGCAACGTGCTGATCTATTTCGATCGTCCCACCCGGTCGAAGGTGTTTGACAAGCTCGCGAGCCGCCTCGCGCCCGATGGTTTCCTGCTGCTGGGCGGGGCGGAATCGACCTTCGGCGTGACCGAGCGCTTCGTGAGCCATTCGAAGGAGCGCATGCTGCTGGTGCCGGCCCCCTTCCAGAAGCCGGAGCTGCGCGTCGCGGGCGCCTGAGGCCGCTCCATCCCCGAAACCGTTCGAGAAAGCCCGGCCGGAAATGCCGGGCTTTTTTGGCGTTCCATGGTCACGCGCCGCCAGTCGCGTGTTCCCGATGGTCGGAAAGCGCACGAAAAAAGGCCCGCCTCACGAGGCGGGCCTTCGATTTCTGACTGGCCTCGTGGTTCAGGCCGGGATCTTCTCATCCGCGTCGGTCGGCTCGCGCAGGACATAGCCGCGGCCCCAGACGGTTTCGATGTAATTGCGGCCACCCGAGGCGTTCGCGAGCTTCTTGCGCAGCTTGCAGATGAACACGTCGATGATCTTCAGTTCCGGCTCGTCCATGCCGCCATAGAGATGGTTGAGGAACATCTCCTTGGTGAGCGTCGTGCCGCGGCGGAGCGAGAGCAGCTCCAGCATCTGGTATTCCTTGCCGGTGAGGTGCACGCGGTGCCCGCCGACTTCCACGGTCTTCTGGTCGAGATTGACGATGAGATCGCCCGTCGAGATGACCGATTGCGCATGGCCCTTGGAGCGGCGCACGATGGCGTGGATGCGCGCCACCAGTTCATCCTTGTGGAACGGCTTGGTGAGGTAATCGTCGGCGCCGAAGCCGAGGCCCTTCACCTTGTCGTCGATGCCCGCCATGCCCGACAGGATCAGGATGGGAGTCTTGACCTTTGCGACGCGGAGCGAGCGCAGAACCTCATAACCCGACATGTCCGGCAGATTGAGATCGAGCAGGATGATGTCGTAATCGTAGAGCTTCCCGAGATCGATGCCTTCCTCGCCGAGATCCGTGAGGTAGACGTTGAAATTCTCGCTCTTGAGCATCAGCTCGATGCTCTTGGCCGTCGCGCTGTCGTCTTCGATGAGGAGCACGCGCATGTTTCGAAACCCCAGCTTCCGTCACGGTTGGCATCCGCCACCGGCGAGCGGGGCGGGCCGCATCCCGGGAGCGATTAACTTCTCAACAAAGATACGCCCGAAGAGTTAACAAATGGTAATTCGTTAAGGCAAGCTTGCGCAAGGAAAGAACCGATTAATCCTACCGGCAGGGCAATTTATAAAGGTTTGCGTTGCGGCGTTTACTTTTGATTCACCTTCTCAGGAATTCGCGCCAAGCGATTCAGGCGACTCGTGATTTTGCCGCCAGGCGAGACCGGGACCAGCGATTGTGCGCCGCACACCGATCCGGGCCGTCCCCAGCCGTTCCCGCCCGGCGACTGTCGCGGCAGGCGAAACCATGCGAAATTTATCCGCGAATCACGTGAAATCAGCGCCGGGACAAAGCGGGCCGGAAAGCCCGCCGGCAGCGGAGCGACAATGTCCGGACAGACCCTGCAAGGCCTGATCGACGAGACGGCGGAATACACCGTCTATGGCCGGGTCGGTGCCGTGCGCGGCCTGACCATCGAGATCGTCGGGCCGCTCGGCCATATGGAACTCGGGGGGCTCGTTTCCATCGAGACGGACCGGTCCGAGCCCGTGCTGTGCGAGGTGGTGGGTTTCGATGCCGGCCGCGCGATCGCCATGCCCTTCGCCAATGTCGAGGGCCTGCGGCGCGGCTGCCCCGCCCATGTGGTGAGCCGGCGTGCCACCATCCGCCCCGATCATTCCTGGCGCGGCCGCGTGATGGATTCCTTCGGCCGGCCGATCGATGGCAAGGGCCCGCTCAGGCCCGGTCCCCGGCCCTACCCGTTCCGCAACGAACCGCCGCCCGCGCACCGGCGGCAGCGCGTCGGCGAGCCGCTCGATCTCGGCGTGCGGGCGCTGAATGCCTTCCTCACCTGCTGCCGCGGCCAGCGCATGGGCATCTTTGCCGGCTCGGGCGTCGGCAAATCCGTGCTGCTCTCGATGCTCGCGCGCAATTCCTCCGCGGATGTGTCCGTCGTCGGCCTGGTCGGCGAACGCGGCCGCGAGGTGCAGGAATTCCTGCAGGATGATCTCGGCGAAGAGGGCCTCGCCCGCTCGGTGGTGGTGGTGGCGACCTCTGACGAGCCGGCGCTGATGCGTCGCCAGGCCGCCTATCTCACGATGGCGATCGCCGAATTCTTCCGCGACGAGCGGATGAACGTGCTCTGCATGATGGATTCCATCACCCGCTTCGCGATGGCGCAGCGCGATATCGGGCTCAATGTCAACGAGCCGCCGACCACGAAGGGCTATACGCCCAGCGTCTTCGCCGAATTGCCGCGCCTGCTGGAGCGCGCGGGACCGGGCGAGGAGGGATCCGGCACCATCACCGGGCTCTTCACCGTGCTCGTCGACGGCGACGACCACAACGAGCCGGTCGCTGATGCCGTGCGCGGCATTCTCGACGGCCACATCGTCATGGAGCGGCGCATTGCCGAACGCGGGCGCTACCCCGCCATCAATGTGCTGAAGAGCGTGTCGCGCACCATGCCGCGCGCCGCCAATCCGGTCTACCTGCCCTCCATCGTGAAGGCGCGCAACCTGATGGCGACCTATACCGACATGGAAGAGCTGATCCGCCTCGGTGCCTATCGCAAGGGCACGACCCCGGAAGTCGACCGCGCGATCGACGCCAACCCAGAACTCGAAAGTTTTCTTTCCCAAGGTAAGGAAGAATCAACCTCCCTCGGTGAAAGCTATCAACGTCTCGCGGAGATCGTTAATCGACTGGGGGAATAGCAGCAGGCTTTCTCCCGGTCGGCCCTGGCGTCATTCGGGGCCGGTCAAGGAGTAGTCAGGACCATGAAGTCGCGCGATACGTTGATCCGTCTGAAGCGGTTCCACGTCGATGAAAAGCGCCGGCGCGTTTCGCAGATCGAATCGATGATCGCGGATTTCCAGCGCATGGCAACCGATCTGGACCGCGAAATCGAAGGCGAGGAGCGCAAGGCCGGAATTTCCGACCCCGCCCATTTTGCCTATCCGACCTATGCGAAAGCCGCCCGCACGCGGCGCGACAACCTTCTGCAATCCGCAGCCGACCTTCAGGGCCAGCTCGAGGATGCCAAGGCTGCGCTGAGCGAGGCGTTCGAGGAGCTCAAGAAGGTCGAGATCCTCGAGGACCGCGAGAAGGCGGCGGAACGGGCCGAGATGCAGCTGCGCGACCAGATCGAGACCGATCGCATCGCCGCGCGCATGCGCTTCGCGGCCGGGCGGCTCTAAGGCCCTTTCCGGACCAGGTGGTCGCCGGTCGGTCGATGACCGTCCGTTGCGCAATCACGCGGAAGCGAAATTCGATCTGATTCAACAGGATCGGATTCCGGGCCTCACGGCTCGATCAGCGGAACATGGCCGGCAGCTTCCCGCGGGAGGGTGCCGTCGAGCCGTGGGTCGTCGAACACTTCCAGCGCGTTCGCATAGGGCACGAAGCCCATGCGCTGGTAGAATGCCAGCGCACCCGGCGCATCGAAGCTGCAGGTATGCACCATCAGCGAAGCCGCACCGTTGGCCTTCGCGCGATGGATCGCGAATTCCGCCAGCTTCCGACCCAGACCCTGGCCGATGCGACCCGGCAGAAGGCCGAAATAGACGAGTTCCGGTTCCTCGGCGCGGAAATCGAGCTCGACGAGCCCGCAATCGCCAGCGCCATCCGCGAGGATGAACGCCTCATGGCGGGGATGATCGAGCAGGTCCGCCAGCGTCGCATCCCCGAGTCTGAGGCGGCCGAACCACAGCCAATCCTGCCCGATCGCCCGGAACAGCGCCCGGTAACGCGCGAGATCACCCCCGCCGATCCGCTGCAATGTGCAACCCGCGGGCAACGAAGCCGGCTCGCCAACGTTCTGCAGGGGATGGCGAAGGAACATCGTGAAGACCGCGAGGCGGCCGGCCGGCAACATGTGGTAGCCGTCATTCCACATCGATCGTCATGCTCCGTTATCGTTCAGGGCCGAAATCCGACCAGAAGGAATGGGATATGACAAGGGTAATGCTTGCCTTCCCAGGGCTCGTCGGGCAGTGGAGCAGCGGGGCGGAACGTCGCAGGCGCAGGGTGGGGCAGCCATGAAACGGATCAAGGATTTCTTCTGGCCGGTCGTCGGCCTTGCGGCGGTGATCTGGTCACTCGATCTGCTCTACAAGAAGCTGCGTCTCGAGGCCGTGCAGGGCGCCAAGAGCGCGGCCGACACCGCGCTGGAGGCCCGGCTCGATCAGGCCGGCTTCTTCGAGAGCCTCGCGATCATCGCGAGCCAGATCGGCCACAAGCTGGCAGCCATTCCGGCGCATGGCTACATGCTCGCGGCGCTTTCCACGCTCTTCGCCTATTGGGCGCTCGCCTGGTATGACCGGATCGCGCTGATCCACCTCAACCGGCAGAAGGGCATCTCCTGGCTCTTCATCACCACCTGCTCGTTCGTCACCTATGCGATCTCGCACAATATCGGAGGTTCGGTGTTCTCGGGCGGCATGGTGCGCTACCGCGCCTATACCTCGAAGGGCCTGACAGCCGCGGAAGTGGCGGTGCTGGTCGCGCTCTGCTCCTTCACCTTCGCCTTCGGCACCATCGTGCTCGGCGGGCTGATCCTGATCTACGAACCTTATATCGTGAAACCCCTGGCGCCGATTTCGGAGCATGTCGTGCGCCTCATCGGCTTTGCGATGGTGGCCTTCTGCCTGCTCTACACGATCGGTTCCTGGCTGCAGTTCAAGCCGCTCGTCATCCGCGGCTTCAAGCTGGAATATCCCGGCCTGAACATCGTCTGGCGCCAGTGGATCGCAGCGCCAATGGAATTGCTGGGGGCGGCGGGCATCATCTATTTCGCGCTGCCGGAGCAGGGCAATCCCGGCTTCTTCATCGTGCTCGGCGCGTTCCTGCTGTCGTTCTCGGCCGGCCTGCTCTTCCAGGTTCCGGGCGGCGTGGGCGTGATGGAAGCGGTTTTCCTCAAGGTGATGCCCGGCATTCCGGCCACGGAGGTTTTCGCGGCCCTGCTCGTCTGGCGGCTGTTCTACCTGCTGATCCCGCTGGCGCTTTCCATTCCCGTGGTTCTGCTCTTCGAGCGGCGTCAGCTCACGAAGCGAGACGGGGCGGCGGAAGGCGAGGCCACCCCGCCTCCCGCCTGATCGTCAGACCGAGCCCACCGTGCGCAGCCTTGCGCCGGGGTGGATCTCGCCCTGCGCGATGACCGCGGTCTGCGGCCGGAAGCGTTCCACGACCATGCGCACATAGGGGCGGATGGCATTCGAGGTGACAAGCACCGGCATCTCGCCCAGTTTCGCGGCTTCCTCAAAGCGGTCGCGCAGCGCGATCACGAAATCATGCAGGCGCGAGGGCTGCATCGCGAGATGCTTGATCTCGCCATCGCCGATCAGCGAGGTCGCGAAGGCATCCTCCCAGGAGGGCGAGAGCGTGATGAGCGCGAGCTGACCGGTCGGGCCGATATGCTGCGAGCAAATCTGCCGGGCGAGGCGCGTGCGGATATGCTCGACGATCATGCGCGGATCGCGCAAGGCGCCGGCCACCTCGGCCGTGGCTTCCAGAATGGTGCCGAGATCGCGGATGGAAACGCGTTCCGCCAGCAGCAATTGCAGGATGCGCTGCACGCCGGTGGTGGAAAGCTGGGTCGGCACGAATTCCTTCAGCAGGTCCTGGTGCGGCTTCGGCAGTTCCTTCAGGAGCTTCTGCACCTCCACGAAGGAGAGCAATTCGCTCATGTTGTTCTTGATGACCTCGGTCAGATGCGTCGCGATGACGGTCGCGGGGTCGACGACGGTATAGCCGCGCAACTGCGCCTCGTCGCGCAGAGCCTCGTCGATCCAGGTCGCGGGCAGGCCGAAGGTCGGCTCCAGCATATGCGCGCCCGGCAACTGCACCTGCCCGCCTGAGGGGTCCATCGCCATGTACTGGTTCGGGAAGACGACACCGCCGCCCGCCTCGATCTCCTTGAGCTTGATGACATACTGGTTCGATTCAAGCTGCACGTTGTCCACGAGCCGCACCGAGGGCAGCAGGAAGCCCATTTCCGCCGCGAGCGTGCGCCGCAGGGCCTTGATCTGGTCGGTGATCTTGTCCTCGCCGTTCTGCCCCTGCACGAGCGGCAGCAGCGCGTAGCCGATCTCGATGCGCAATTCGTCGAGGCGCAGCGCGTCCTGCACCGGCTCCTCGGTCGGCTTGGCCTGCGCGGCGGCTTGCTCGATCGCGGCCTGCGCATGCTCCTTGAGAACGCCGAGTTGCTGCTCGCGCCGAATGCGCAAGGCCATGTAGATCGCACCGGCCGCCAGCCCGAGGAAGGGCAGCATGGGCATGTTGGGCAGGAGCGCGATCACGACCATCACGAAGGCCGACATGCCGAGCGCCTTGGGCACCGAGGCGAGCTGCTTCGTCAGCGCCTTGTCGGCCGCGCCGGTGACGCCCGCCTTCGAGACGAGCAGGCCCGCGGCGGTCGAGACGATCAGCGCCGGGATCTGCGTCACGAGACCGTCGCCCACCGTCAGCAGCGTGTAGGTGCGCGCCGCGGCCGAGAAATCCATTCCCTGCTGCGCCACGCCGATGATGATGCCGCCGATGACATTGACGAAGGTGATGAGAATGCCGGCGATCGCATCGCCGCGCACGAATTTCGAGGCGCCGTCCATTGCGCCGAAGAAGGAGCTTTCATCCTCCAGCGCCTTGCGGCGGGCCTTCGCCTCATCCTGGTCGATGAGGCCGGCAGAGAGATCCGCGTCGATCGCCATCTGCTTGCCGGGCATCGCGTCGAGGCTGAAACGCGCCGCGACTTCCGCGATGCGCCCCGAACCCTTGGTGATGACCACGAAGTTCACGATCACCAGGATGATGAAGACGATCAACCCGATGACGAAGTTGCCTCCCATCACGAAGCTGCCGAAGCTCTCGATGACGTGGCCGGCCGCACCCGTGCCCGTATGCCCATGCGTGAGGATGAGGCGCGTGGAAGCAAGATTCAGCGCCAGTCTCAGCATGGTGGCGATGAGCAGGATCGTCGGGAAGGCGGAGAATTCCAGCGGCGTCGCAATGAACAACGCCGTCATCAGGATCAGGACCGACAGGATGATCGAGAAGGCCAGGAACAGGTCCAGCAGGAAGGCTGGCAAGGGCACGATCATCACGACCAGGATCGTGAGCACGCCCATCGCCATGATGATGTCGGAACGGCGCATCACCGCGCCGAATTCCTTCGCCGTGATGGTGGAGCCTAACCCGGCGAAGGGATTGGAAGACCCTGATCCGCCTGCGGGAACGTCGCTCATGCCTGCCTCGCCTTTCGGTTGCCCATGCGAATCGCGCCGCCATTCGGGCGGGCGTTTCGGTGCTGGGCAATTTTTGCCGGGCGCATGGTTAACAGGCGGTTAGCGCGGGGCGGATGAGCCAAGCAAAAGGCCGGGCAGTTCCCTGCCCGGCCTCGCATGACGTCGCTTCTGCCGACAGCTCTAGGCCATCGCCACGCGCGCGGTGCCCGGTTCGGGAATGTCGAGGCCGTCGGCGGAATATTCGTTGAGCTTGTTGCGCAATGTGCGGATCGAGATGCCGAGGATCTTCGCGGCATGGGTGCGATTGCCGAGGCAATGGTCGAGCGTGTCGAGGATGAGTTCGCGCTCGACATCCGCAACCGTGCGGCCCACCAGCGCGCGGGTCGCGGCCTCGGCCAGTTCCGCCGCCTTGCGGGCGGTGGCATCCGAGGCGCTCTGCGCGAGGCTTTCGCCTTCGGGCGTCAGGATCGCGTCCGGAGTGATTTCCGCGCCCATCGAGAGCAGAACCGCGCGATGGATGGTGTTTTCGAGTTCGCGCACGTTGCCGCGCCAGGGGTTGGCGAGCAGCAGCCGCTTCGCATCATGGCTGATGGCGCGATTGGGCAGGGCGTTCAGCTGCGCATATTTTTTCGCGAAATGCCCGGCAAGCTCGATGATATCCGCCGGGCGCTCGCGCAGCGACGGGATCTTCAGGTTCACCACGTTCAGGCGATAGAGCAGATCCTCGCGGAAATGCCCTGATTTCACATGCTCCAGCAGGTTGCGGTTCGAGGTCGCGATGATGCGGATATCGACCGGCACCGGGCGCTGGCCGCCCACGCGATCGATCACACGCTCCTGGATGGCGCGCAGGAGTTTCGCCTGCAGGCGCACATCCATTTCGGAGATTTCGTCGAGCAGCAGGGTGCCACCATCGGCCTCCTCGAACTTGCCGATGCGGCGGGCCACGGCACCCGTGAAGGCGCCCTTCTCGTGGCCGAAGAGTTCGCTTTCGAGCAGGTTATCCGGGATCGCCGCGCAATTGACCGAGACGAAGGGCTTCGAGGCCCGCTTCGATTTCTCGTGCAGGAAACGCGCCATCACTTCCTTGCCGACGCCGGATTCGCCCGTGATCAGCACCGAGGCATCCGACCCGGCGATCTGCTTCGCGAGCTGCACGACGCGCGCCATGCTCTCGTCGCGGAAGATGATCGAGGTCTCCGCGCGCGACACCGCCTCGAGCACGGCCGCGATCAGCTCCGGATCGGGCGGGAGGGGGATGTATTCCTTCGCGCCGGCATCGATGGCCATCACGGCCGCGCGCTTGTCGTTCGAGACGCCGCAGGCCACGATCGGAGCGTTCATGTGCTCGGCCGCCAGCCCCTCGCAGAGCGCGCGGATGTCGATCTGCACATCGACCATCAGGAGATCGGCGCCCTTGCCCTGCCGCAGATGCGACAAGGCGGCTTCCACGCCATCGACCTGCGCCACGGAGGCGCCGCGTTCCCGCGCGATCTTGGCCGCGGTGATCAGTTCTCCGCGCAAGGTTCCCACGATGAGAAGCCGCATGGCTGTTCTCCCCTAATCGGTCATGCCGCGCCGGGCGGCGCAGCGGGCATTCGTCGAAGCCGCGCGGTCATCCCGCACGGCTGGCGCCTCAGCGGTCGCCCTTGATGATTTCCGTCATGGTCACGCCGAGCTTGTCGTCGACGAGCACCACTTCGCCGCGCGCGACGAGGCGGTCATTCACGAAGATGTCGATGGCCTCGCCGACCTTGCGGTCGAGTTCGAGGATATGGCCGGGGCTCATGCGCAGCAGGTCGCCCACGCCCATCTTGGAGCGGCCGAGCACGGCGGAGACCTGCACCGGCACATCGAAGACGTGCTCGAGATCCGCGGCGGTCTTGGCACTCGGCGGCTGCTCGCCATCCGCGCCATAGGCGGCCGCAACGAGTTCGGCGGTCGATTCCAGATCGCTCAGCGGAAGCATGCTCTCGGTGGACATGGGGCGAACTCCTGTTCTTGGTCTTGGATGGTCAGAACGCACCGCGCTTCAGCACGATGTCGAGCGATTGTTCGATGAGGTATTCGAGTTTCTCGCGCTCGCGCACGATGCCGCCCTCCGCCCATTCGATGCGGCAATCGCCGGTCTGGACGGTGGGATCGGGGAAGACGAACAGCTTCATTTCGATGCCGTTCTCGCGCAGCAGCAAGGTGAGGCGCGATTTCACCGCATCGACGAGGGAAGGCTCGACGCGCACCGCGGCATGGGGTGCGCCGCGCAGATCGTTCAGGATGGCGCGCGCCGTCGCCTCGATGGGGACGATGGGCATCTGCTCGACGAGCTTGCCGGCGAGCTTCTTCGCGAAGACATGCGCGAAATGCAGCGCTTCCTTCCGGGCGTCGGCCTCGGCCGCGCGCAATTGCTCGCTGGCGGCGCGGAGCTGGCCCGCGATCTGCGCCATGGCATCGGCGATGCGGTTCGCCTCGTCGTCGCGCTGGAGCTGCCGGCCCTCGGCCAGACCGCGCTCGTAGGCTTCCTGGCGCGCCTGTTCCAGCTGGCGCAGGTGCTGGGCATAGGGCACCGGCAGATGCGCGTTCTTTTCCAGATACATCGAGGTCGCCCCCGACTGGCTGAAATCGCGCTGGAAGTTGAAGGCGTTGCGGGTTTCGGGCATCGCTGCGGCCTGCTCAGTAGATCAGTTCGTCTTCGGCGCGATTCTTGCCGATCGTGATCTCGCCTTTGGAGGCAAGTTCCTTCGCAAGGCCAACGATGCGCGTCTGCGCCTCGTCCACCTCCTTGAGGCGCACCGGCCCGCGCGAGGCCATGGCCTCCTCGAGGTTCTTCACGGCGCGGGTGGACATCTGCTGGAAGAAGAACTTCTTCATCGAGGGAGCCGCGCCCTTCAGCGCGGTGGCGAGCACGTCGCGATCCGAGAAGCGGATCAGGGTCTGGCACGAGCCCGGATCGAGCTTCGAGAGATCCTCGAAGGTGAACATCAGCGAGCGGATCTTCTGGGCCGCCTCGCGGTTGCGCTCGTCGAGCGCGGCGAGGAACCAGCTTTCCGTCTGCCGGTCGAAGGAGTTGAAGATTTCTGCGATCATCTCGTGGCTGTCGCGGCGCTGGGTGATCGAGAGGTTCGAGATGAACTCCGTGCGCAGCGTCTCCTCGATATGGTCCAGCACTTCCTTCTGCACCGGCTCCATGTTCAGCATGCGGGTGACGACCTCGAGCGCGAATTCATGCGGCAGCAGGGCCAGCACGCGGGCCGAATGCTCGGAGCGCAGGCGCGAAAGGATGACGGCGACCGTCTGCGGATACTCGCCCTTGAGATAGTTCGCGAGAACCTGATCCTGCACGTTGCCGAGCTTCTGCCACATGTTGCGGCCGGCCGGGCCGCGGATCTCGTCCATGAGGGCCGAGACCTTTTCAGCCGGCATGATCTTCATCAGCAGCGCTTCGGTGCGGTCGTAATCGCCGGTCACCGCGCCGGCGGTGGCCATCATCGACACGAATTCCTGCACGAGCTGCTCGACCGCTTCCGCCGTCACCGCGCCGAGGCGGGACATCGCGCGCGACACCTGCTTGATCTCGTCCTCGTCGAGCGCGCTCCAGACGGGGCCGCCGTATTTTTCCCCCAGCACCAGGAGGATGATCGCGGCCTTTTCCGGTCCGGAGAGGAAGCGCGTGAGGTCGGCCTTCGGGGGTGTTGCCGTGGCGACTTCTGTGGAGGGCTTGGCCATGGGTCAGGTCCTGTCCGTCTTCTCTCGTTCTGGGATCAGCGCGGCTGGGCAATCCATTGCCGCACGATGGCAACGGATTCACCCGGGTTCTCTTTGACGATCTGCCCCAGCTGGTCGATGACGCCCGGCTGGAGGTTCTGGGTCAGCTGCGTCATGTTCGGCTGCTGCTGGTTGGAATTGGCCGCCGCCAGCGCGCCGGTCAGCGTCGTTGCGGCCACTTCCTGCCCCGGAGCCGGAAGCGCCAGCGTCTGGCCGGGCTGCGCCGGAACCATCGTGCCGTTCGGGCCGGGCACCATCACGACGCCACCGGCGCCGGCCAGCGCGGGATTGCCGCCGAGCCCCATCTGCCGCAGCAGCGGCCGGATGACGAGCAGGGTGATGAGCAGGGTCAGCATGCCGAAGATCGCGAGTTCCACGAGGCGGAGCACGTCTTCCTTCGAGAGCGAGACCAGCTGCTCGATCAGGCTCGGCTGCTTGGCGTCGATGATCGGGAAACCTTCGGCGAAGCGCAGGTTGATCACTTCGATCTGGTCGCCACGGTTGCGGTCGAAGCCGATGGCCGAGCGGACGAGTGCCGCGATCCGCTCCAGCTCTTCCGACGAGCGGGGCTGGTAGTTGGCCTCGCCGCCACCCTGGGCCGGCGTGTAGGTGCCGTCGACCAGCACCGCGACCGACAGGCGCTTCACGCGGCCACCCTCGATGATTTCGGTGCGGGTCGTCTTCGAGATCTCGTAGTTGATGATTTCCTCGGAGCGCGCGGTCTGCTCGCGCTGCTGCGGGTTGCCCTGCTGCTGCTGCTGCTGCTGGGCCTGCGGCAACTCGTTCGCCACGGTCACCTGGCCGTCACGCTGCTCGGCGCTCTGCTGGTTCTCGGTGCGGGTCTGCGTCGAGCGCACCACACGGCTTTCGGGGTCGAAATTGTCGGTAACCTGCTGGATGCGGTTGAAATCCATGTCGGCGGCGACCTGCACGCGAGCCCGGCCCCGGCCGACGACGCTGGCGACGATCTCCTCGACCTGGCTCTTCAGGCGGCGCTCGAAGCTCGATTGCTTGTCGGCGGCCAGGGCGGCGGAGTCGGCGTCGACACCCGCGCCATCGGCGAGCAGGCGACCGGATTCATCGACGATCGACACCTTCTCGGGCTTCAGCCCATGCACGGCGGTGGCCGCGAGGTGACGGATGGCGCGGATCTGGCCGGCATCGAGATCGCCGCGCAGTTTCAGGACGATCGAGGCACGCGGCTCCTGCGCATCGCGCTGGAAGAGCTTCTTTTCGGGAATGGCGAGATGCACGCGGGCATTCTGCACCCGGTCGATGGTGCGGATGGTGCGGGCGAGTTCGCCCTCCAGCGCACGAAGCTGGTTGATGCCCTGCACGAAGGTGGTGGAGGAGAAGCTGTCGCCCTTGTCGAAGATCTCGTAGCCGACCGAGCCGCCCATCGGCACGCCCTTGGAGGCCAATTCCATCCGCAGGCGGCTGATGGAATCACGCGGCACCATCACGGTCTGCCCGTCGCCGCGCAACTCGTACTTGATGCCCTTGGAATCGAGTTCGCGGATGATGGTGTTCGCATCCTGCAGCGACAATTCGGAGAAGAGCACGCCCATGGGCGGCTGCGACATGCGGATGAGCAGGAAGGCGAAGAAGCCGACCAGCGCGAGCGTCACTGCGCCCATCGCCACGAGACGCTGCGGTCCCAGCTTGTTCACGATATCGAGGATCGCCTTCACGGTTCTCACCTTCGCCTGATGCCGTCCCGCCACTTATGGGACCCGTTGCGCCGGGTGTTCTTCCCGGGCTAGGCAAGAATTGCCCGGTGGTTGGTTACCGCGCGGTTAATTGCCGTTCTTTTTTTGGACGGTTCTTCATAATTCGGACGTCCCGAACGAAGCCGGAGAACGGCCCATGGCCTCGAAACGCCCCCTCGCGATCACCATGGGTGACGCCGCCGGCATCGGCCCGGAGATCATCGCGCGGCATTTCATGCGCGAAAAGCCGTCCGATCTCGTCGTGGTTGGCGATTTGGCGCAGATGCAACGCGCAATTCGAATGATCGGTGCGGATTGTCCGGTTGAGGCGGCGTCACGGCCGGAGCCTGGCCCGGCCGGGACGATGACCGTGCTGCCGGTGGGGTCCCTGCCGGCCGATCTGCCGTATGGCCAGGTCGATGCCCGCGCGGGGAGACTCGCCTACGACGCGATTCTCGAGGCCATCCGCCTCGCACGGTCGGGAGAGGTCGCCGGGATCGTCACCGCGCCGATTCACAAGGAAGCGCTGCATGCTGCCGGCGTGCCGTTTCCCGGCCACACCGAAATCCTCGCGCATGAAACGGGGACACGCGATTTCGGCATGATGCTCGCCGACGAGCATCTGCGTGTGATTCTCGTCTCGATCCATGTCTCGCTGGCGGAAGCCCTGCGTCGGGTGACGCCGGAGGCCGAGAGGCGTACGTTCCGCCTCGCCCATCAGGCCTGCCGCGCGCTGGGGATCGACAAGCCGCGAATCGCGGTTGCCGGCCTTAACCCGCATGCCGGCGAAGGCGGGCTTTTCGGTCGCGAGGAGATCGAGATCATCGCGCCGGCCATCGCCGAAGCGCGGAACGAAGGCCTCGACATCCACGGCCCCTTCCCGCCCGACACGATCTTCATGCAGGCGCGGCGCGGCGCCTACGACATCGTGGTCGCGCAATATCACGATCAGGGGCTGATCGCGGTGAAGCTCAACGGCATCGAAAAGGGCGTGAACGTCACGGTCGGGTTGCCGATCATCCGCACCAGCGTCGATCACGGCACGGCGTTCGATATCGCCGGCAAGGGCATCGCCGATGCGGCCAGCCTCAGCGAGGCCATCGCGGTGGCGCGGCGGATGGTTGCCGCCCGCGAAAACGGCTGATGTCCGGGCGCCCGAACGCACGAAAGCCCGCCGGGGCGGCGGGCTTCGGGAAAGGCTTCGACAGAAGCGCTGTTACTGGCGGTAATGCTGGATGCGCGTGGTGCGCAGGCCGGCGAGCCCGTGGCTGTCGATGGAATGCTGCCAGGAGAGGAACTCCTCCACCGTCAGCGTGTAGCGGCTGCACGCTTCCTCAAGCGAGAGCAGGCCACCGCGGACCGCCGCGACAACTTCCGCCTTGCGGCGAATGACCCAGCGACGGGTCTCGGGCGGCGGAAGATCGGCGATGGTCAGGGGGCTGCCATCCGGGCCGATCACATACTTCACACGGGGGCGAAGCGGCTCACTCATCGGGTACGCTCACGAAACGCTACACTTACTCCTGCCAAGATACAGAGCCGCTTGTTAAAAAACGGCTAAGTGGTCGAGATCAGTTGCGACGAATGGTTTTCACATCCGTCAAGGCGAGATCGAGGTTGCCGACCTTGATCGTCGGGCTGTCGCCGGAGACGTCCACGCTGTCGACACGCGCCAGCATGTAAGCCTTCACATCCATCACCTGCCGCGCCGAATCCGAGGCGGAAACGGAAATGGTGTATTCGCCGGCCGAGGCCTGCGAGCCGTTCGGCAGCTTGCCGTCCCAGGTGTATTCCTGCTCGCCGGCCGAGAGCGTCTTCGCGCCGACATAGACGGTGTTGCCGTCCGGATCCTTGATGGTGACGGAGGCCGTGCCGGCGCGCGGCGCACTGAACAGCCATTTCACCTGGCCGTCCTGCATCGGGCTGCCCTTGCGGTCGAGCGTCACGTTCGCGCCCACGAATCCGAGCGCCGAGGTGGCGTTGTTCACCTTGTTGGCCGTGACCAGCGAGGAGAGCGTCTCGTTCGTGCGCAATTGCTGTTCGACGCCGGCAAACTGCACGAGCTGCTGCGTGAACTGATTGGTATCCAGCGGATCGAGCGGCGACTGGTTCTTCAGCTGCGTGGTGAGCAACTGCAGGAACTGGTCGAAATTGTTCGCGATGCCGGTGCGCGAATTCGACAGCGAGGTCGCGGTGGAGCTGGCCTTGCTGGCGGTGTTCGACGAAGCGAGGCTCGGCAGGTTGGTGATCGAGGTCATGTGTCTCTCTCCTCCTCGTTCAGATCACGAGGTCGAGGCTGGAATGGGGGATCATCACGCGACGCATCACAAACTCGGCCGGGCGCGCGGCGCCGGCTTCTTCACTGTCATCGGCCCAGGCGCGCTGGCCCTGGCCTTCGTTCTCGCGCTGGCCATCGCGGCCCTGCTGTTCGCCACGCAGCTGGAAGCTGAGGCCATCGGGCGATTGCCGCAGGCCGGCCTGTTCGAAGGCCTGCTGGAGGGTCGGCGCATCGCGCTTGAGCATCGCGAGTGTCTCTACGCGATCGACCACGAGGCTCGCCTTCACCTCGCCGTCTTCCTTGAATTCGAGCTTCACTTCGACACGACCCAGTTCCGCCGGATCGAGGCGGATCTGGAAGGTCTTCACGCCGCGCACGGCCTGCATGCCAATCTCGATCGGCAGCATCTGCAGCGGCGTGGGACGAAGCGCATCCTGGCCGGCATGCGCGGTGGGAACTGCGGCCAGCGCCCGGTCCAGGCTGCCGACGAGATCGCCCGAGCGATGCGTGGCGCCCTGCGCCAGCGCGAACTCGTTGATCCAGTCCGCGAAATTCGCCTTGGCAATCTCCCCGGCCGGCGGCTGGTGCGGGGCAGGCGCAGCCGCCTTCACCGGCGTTTCGGATTTCGCCTGCAGCAGCGCGATGAGGTCGGCCGAGCCCTTGGCAGCGGCGGGCGCCTCGATCTCCGCCGTCGGCAATGCCCCGGCATCGACGGTCGTCGCCTGTTGCTGCTCCTTCGGCTTGTCGCCGGAGGCGAGCGCGGTCAACACGGCGGCAGCCGGCGTTTCGGCGACAAGAAGGCCGGCCCGGGCGAGACCCGGGTTGCCGATCCCGGCTTCACCCTCGCCTTTGGTGCCGGCTTCGGCCGCAACGGCCGCGCCCTGTGCAGCCAGCAGGGCCGCGGGGTGCAGTTCGGTCTTGGCCGTTTCCGGCACGAGGGTGGGGTCGACCGTGGCTTCCGCGGTGACGGTGGCATCCGTGGCCTCGGCTTCCGCGTTCACGGCCTCGTCGGCGACGGTTTCCTCGGCGTGGGATTCGCCGACCTCGCCGGCCTTGGCATCCTGCTTCTCGCCCTTCGCATCGGACACCTTGTCCGCGCCCGTGGTATCGCTGGCGGGTTCATCCGCGCGGGTCGGGCCGGGCTCGTCGTCCTTGCGATCCTCGGCGCGACGAAGGGCCTTGGCCTGCGGGCGTGCAGCGTCATCGTCGCGGCGGGCGAGCTTCTCGCGCGGCGGCTGCTCCTGCGCCTCGCGAGCCTCGCGGGCCTCGCGACGCTGGGTGGCGCGCGTCTCTTCCTCGAAGCTCGGCGTGCGGGGTGCCGGCGGCTCCTCCTGCGGGCGTGCGGGGCGCTGCTGGTTCTGTGCGGCGTTCGAGACCAGCGCGCCGAAGGGCACTGCGGAAGCCGGGGCCTGCCGCGGCCGGGCGTCACGCTGGCCGGGGGGGACGAGGTCTGCACCGGAGAGGAGCTGGGAAGGCGAAGCGATCTCGGTCATGGGATCCTGCAACACAGGGATGAACTCTGCGCCATGCCATGCAAGCGCAGGGCCATGACCCACGACGCAGCAACATCATGATTTTGAACGGTTTTTCCAGGATGAACCGACCACGGTGATGCCGGAATCAGGCACCGGGCCGGCAAAATCTGCCGCTTTTCGGCCCCGAGACTGGAACATTCGTCCCAAAAGCCTTATGGATCGCCTGATCCCGGATCCTTGAATTCCGGCGAGACAATTCGATGATGCTGAACGGACTGGACATCGCCAAGCCTGCCGGAAAGACACGCGTGGTCGTCGCGATGTCGGGCGGCATCGATTCGTCCGTTGTCGCGGCGCTGATGGTGCGGGCGGGCTACGAGGTGATCGGCATCACCCTCCAGCTCTACGATCATGGCGCCGCGTCGCATCGCACCGGCTCCTGCTGCGCGGGGCGCGACATCCAGGACGCGCGCAACGTCGCCCAGCAGCTCGGCATCCCACATTACGTGCTCGATTACGAGAGCCGCTTCCGTGAGGACGTGATCGAAAGCTTCGCCGACAGCTATGCGCGCGGCGAAACGCCCATCCCATGCGTCGAGTGCAATCGCACGGTGAAATTCCGCGATCTCCTCGCCTTCTCGGAGGAACTCGACGCCGATTGCCTCGCGACCGGGCATTATGTCGAAAGCCGGGCCCTGCCGGGCGGCGGGCGCGGCCTCTTCCGGCCGGTCGATCTCGATCGCGACCAGAGCTATTTCCTGTTCGCCACCACGAAGCCGCAGCTGGCACGACTGCGCTTTCCGCTGGCGGGGATGACGAAACCCGAGACGCGGGCGATCGCGCGCGAGATCGGCCTTTCGAATGCGGACAAGGCCGATAGCCAGGATATCTGCTTCGTCCCCTCCGGAAACTACGCGGAACTCGTGCGCAAGCTGAAGCCGGAAGCGGATCGCCCCGGCGCCATCCGGCATCTCGACGGCCGCGTGCTCGGCCAGCATGAGGGCACCTTCCGCTACACGATCGGCCAGAGGCGCGGATTGGGCGTTGCCGCGCGCGAGCCGCTCTATGTCATCCGCGTCGATGCCGAGCGCTCGGAAGTGATCGTCGGCCCGCGCGAGGCGCTCGCCGTGCGGGAAATCCTCCTGCGCGACGTGAACTGGCTCGGCGACGCGCCGATCCCGCCCGAGGGCCTCGCCATCCAGGCCCGCGTGCGCTCGACCCGGGCCCCGCGGCCCGCTTTGCTGCGGCAGGATGCGCGCGGCATCGTCGTGGAGATCGTCGATGGCGAGGAAGGCGTGGCGCCGGGGCAGGCCTGTGTCTTCTACGCGGGCGAAGGGGCCGGCGCGCGCGTGCTCGGCGGCGGCACCATCATGCGGCAGCCGGAGACGCTTCGCGCCCTGCCGGTGCCGGCAGAGCCCGCCGTTTCCGCCCTGCCCTGAGAATCTCCGAGGAGCCACACATGCGCGAACCCGCCGCCGTGAAGGACGTGTCGCTGTCGACCGTCACCAAGGCCTACGAGAAATGGGCACCGTTCTACGACCGCGTCTATCACAAGATGCTCCAGCCCTCGCAACTGAAGGCGGTGAGCGCGGCGATGGAGAACGGTCCACGCGTGCTGGAAGTCGGCGTCGGTTCGGGGCTGGCACTCGGATATTACCCGGCCCATGCGCAGGTCACCGGCATCGATCTCTCGAAGCCCATGCTCCAGAAGGCCGAGGAGAAGATCGCCGCGCAGGGCTTGCGGAACGTGACCGGCCTCGCTGTGATGGATGCCTGCCGGCTCGGCTTCCGTGACGGCACCTTCGATGCGGTCGCCGGCATGTTCATGATCACGCTGGTGCCGGATGCCGAGGCCGCGCTCGACGAGTTCATGCGTGTGCTGCGGCCGGGCGGGGAAATCGTGCTGGTCAACCATATCGGCGCGGAGAAGGGCGCGATGGCCGCTTTCGAGACGCTGGTGGCCCCGCTCGCGAAGAAGCTCGGCTGGCGCGCGAACTTTCCCCTGCAGCGCCTGCGGGACTGGGCCGCCAGCCGTGGATTCGAGGTTTACGATGTCGATCCGCACGGACCGATCCACTATTTCACGCTCATCCGCCTGAAAGACAAGCGGGCCGAACGCGCGCCGATCGCGGCTTGAGACGCGGTTGGGCTTGACATCGGAAGGCCGCCGCTTCTAAGGCTCGCAGCGGATGGCAGTGTAGCTCAGCTGGTTAGAGCGCGGCACTCATAATGCTGAGGTCGGTGGTTCAAGTCCACTCACTGCTACCAACCTTTTCCCCGCCCCTCGCCTTGCGGCACATGACGCCGGCGCGGTTTGCTCCCCGCTCCACGCGCGCAGCCGACCATTCGCGAAACCCTCAGCTCGCGAATCCCGGGCAGGGCGTGGTCGGCGCCGGGTTGAACTGCACCTTGTTGGCCTGGCGCGAACGCATGAAGAGCTGATCCGCCAGCGGCATCTCGCCTTTCGTGGACGAGCCCTGGAACATCTTGTCGACGACCTGCGAGGCCACCGACGCCTCATAGCGCATGGTGACCTCGGCATAGACCACCGACGTGCGCTTCGTGCGCAATCCCACCGGTACCACGGTGGAGGTGGAGCAGCGCGCGAGCGGCGAGAATGTTCCGCGCAGGGCCGCGTTGCTCGGCACGACGGACCAGTCGACGAAGACTTTCGCATTGCCGTCGATGTCGAACGAGGTGACGCGCATGCCGAGCTTTTCCGCCGGCTGCGGCCAGAGCACGGCCTCGGTCGCCTGGAAGATCGAATCCATGTCCGACTGGCTCACCGCCTGCATCTGCGTCGTCATGTCGGCGAGCGTGCGGGCCAGCAGGGTGACTTTCTTGTCGGCCGTGAGCGCATCGGTGGCGACCACCATGCCGACCCAGATCATGATCATCACGGGCAGCATCATGGCGAATTCGGTCGCGGCGACGCCGGACCGGCTGCGGGCGAATCGCCGGACGAGATGGCGCGCCATGCGGGCGGGCCGGCGGCTGAGGATGGAAGATCGGATCATCATGGTGTCCTCTCAGCAGGCCCCGAACGGCTCGTTCTTGAAGGCGGCCGAGCCGCTCAGCAGCACGTTGCCGTTGTTCAGCTTGGCGACATCGTTTCGAATGAGGGCGGTCAGGCCCTTGGCCTCGTAATAGGCGCGGATCACCACGATCTGGCAGGGCTGGCCGGGGTTGAACTGCAGGCCCGCCGCGTTGAACACGCCGTTGGAGACCGGGTTCGGCATGGCGGAAGCCCCGAAGGTCGTGAAGGCGCGCACGTCGAACCGCACCTGGTCGCAGGGGATGATCCAGCTGACCTGATTGCAGAAGGCAGCGCGGAACGCCGCTTCCTGCGCCGCGGCATTGCCGGAACTCGCAACCTGACCCGTCATGGTCAAGCGCTTGGCCTCTTCCACGCCGGCCTCGATGGCGGTGGCGCGCAGAAACAGCGTGCCGGTTTCGAGGATCGCGAACAGGAAGCCCAGGAACAGCGGGGCGATGGCTGTGAATTCGATGGCCGCTGCCCCGCCGCGATGGCCGCGGAACAGCCGGAAGCTCCATCGGCCTGCCCTGCCTGTCGATCGGCACCGTCCCATCATGTCGTCGCTCCGCTCGTTTCCCGTCGGGAAGGGGTTGGACGTCGCCATCCCTCCCCCGCGTGGAAAACAGCTTTAGCAAGAACACCTTGAGTTTCGGTTTCGGGCGGCCGCGAAAATGCAGGCGGCCGGATTTACCAGCCGTTCACGCTATGGGGTGTGGGTCGATCCCTGGCGGCGGCATGCGCTCGGAGAAATGTCCGCGCGCGGATGCCTTCACGCGCGGATGCGTCCACGCGCGGGCGCGCTATCCGTTTTAGCGCTTGGCGCCGTTCTGGTTCGCGAGGGCCTCGCGACGCGAGCTCTGGTCCGCCGCGCGCCCGAAATGCTTCTCCTCGTCGCCCAAAGTCACCATCGGCTGGCAGTTCGGCGCGCAATGGTAATGCGCGGAATCGAGGCCGCGCATCAGCACGAGGCCGTTACCCTGCGGTGCCGACACCGAGACGAAGGATTCCGAGATGATCGTCCCGTTGGCATCGAGCGCGATGAAATTCGTGCGGCCCGGCGTGCGCCCCGTGATGATCAGCACGCCGTTGCGCTGCACGGTGACATCCGCGATGGCCGGATTGCCGACGATGATGGTCTCGGTGCCGTTGGGAAGCTTCAGAAGCTTGGCCTGATCGAGGAAAACCCCGATCTGCTCCGCGCCGCCATCCTGGGCGTGGATGGGTGCCGCCAGCGTGAAGACCGTCAGCATCGCACCCAGGACAGAATGGCGGATCCGGGACATCACTCACCTCTCGCAACACACAGAAGGCCCAACGCGCGCATTGGCTCGCCCCAGCAATGGCAAATCAGGGTGAATTTTCGGTAAAGCGCCGGGTTTTTCCGATGCCGCGACAAGCATCGGAGCCCGCCGGCGCCGATCATCCGTCGCCCGGCCGTGGCCCGCCGGGCGCGTTCGGCAGTGGATGGCATCGCAGGCAGGCGGCAAAATTTCAGTACATCGAAATGAAACAGCCAAATTAAGAGTCTCTTAGCGGTGCAATTCGCTATCACAACGCACGTTTCTATAGTATCGAGCGACCTCTATTTGATTCAACGCCGGGCGATGACTCATGTTTTGGCGTAAAAAGGCGATCATCGGTTTGTGAGTGTTTTAACTACGTTCCAGCCAAGCCCGAAGAACTTGCGTGGTTGTTGATCGAATTAACCGTCGAGCAATGTCCGGGGGCTAGGTTGGCCTTGTTTCCGGCACACCCCATCCCAGCGAGGGTGGACGCCGAAGACCTTGGAGCAGAGCAAAGGAGCACACCATGTCGATTTTCAACCGTTTCCTGAAGGACGAGTCCGGCGCCACCGCGATCGAGTACTCGCTGATCGCCGCCCTGATGGCCGCCGCCATCATCGCTGCGCTGACGTCCTTCTCGGGCAGCCTGCAGACCGCCTTCACCGGCATCGGCAACACCCTCACCTCGGCGATCAAGTAAGCATCGCCTCGAGGTTTCGAACAAAGGAAGGCGGCTGCTTCGGCAGTCGCCTTTTTTCGTTTTTCCGCAGGCCGGTGGCGGTTTGGGCCGGCACATTCTTTCTGTTTCGACACAGGTGTCATCCCATCCTGCCGTATTGCGAAAAAATCAGATTGTCTTCTAGTCTCCGCCCCCTGTTCCAGAGGCAGACGAGGGCTTCACGATGGCGAACCTGGCGATCCGTGGCGCGATGAGCGCCCGCTACGAGGAAATCCTGACCAAGGATGCGCTCGAATTCGTCGCGAGCCTGCAGCGTGCCTTCAATGGTCGCCGCAAGGAACTGCTCGCCGCCCGCGCCGAACGCCAGAAGCGCTTCGATGCCGGCGAAATGCCGCGCTTCCTGCCCGAGACGGCGGCAATCCGTTCGAGCGAGTGGCGCGTCGCGCCGATCCCGCACGACCTGCTCGACCGCCGCGTGGAAATCACCGGTCCGGTCGACCGCAAGATGGTCATCAACGCGCTGAATTGCGGCGCGAAAGTCTTCATGACCGATTTCGAGGATGCCAATTCGCCGACCTGGTCGAACAACATCGAGGGCCAGATCAACCTGAAGGATCGCTGGGACGGCAAGATCGACTTCACCGATCCCGTCTCGGGCAAGGCCTACAAGCTCGGACCCAACCCTGCCGTGCTGATCGTGCGGCCGCGCGGCTGGCACCTGCTTGAGAGCCATCTCGAAATCGACGGCGAGCCCTGCTCCGGTTCGCTCTTCGATTTCGGCCTCTATTTCTTCCATAACGCGAAAAAGCAGATCGCCATGGGCTCCGGCCCGTATTTCTACCTGCCGAAGCTCGAGAGCCATTTCGAGGCGCGGCTGTGGAACGACGTGTTCATCATGGCCCAGAAGGCCCTCGGCCTGCCGGTCGGCACCATCAAGGCGACCGTGCTGATCGAGACGCTGCCCGCCGCCTTCGAGATGGACGAGATCCTGTTCGAACTGAAGGACCACATCGTCGGCCTCAATTGCGGCCGCTGGGACTACATCTTCTCCTTCATCAAGAAGCTCGCAGCGCAGAAGGATTACGCCCTGCCGGATCGCAGCCAGGTGGTGATGGGCAAGGCCTTCCTGCGGGCCTATTCGCTGCTGCTGATCAAAACCTGCCACAAGCGCGGCGCCTTCGCGATGGGCGGCATGGCCGCGCAGATCCCGGTGAAGAACAACCCGGCCGCCAACGAGGCCGCCTTCGCCAAGGTGCGCGCCGACAAGGAACGCGAGGCCGGCGACGGGCATGACGGCACCTGGGTCGCGCATCCCGATCTCGTGCCGGTGGCGATGGAGGTGTTCAACCGCCTGATGCCGCAGCCGAACCAGCTCGGCGTGGCGCGCAACGACGTGAACATCACCGAAAAGGACCTGCTGGAAGTGCATACCGGCACGCGTTCCATCGAGGGCTTCCGCGAGAATATCCGCGTCGGCGTGCAGTATATCGAGGCCTGGCTGCGCGGCCGCGGCGCGGTGCCGATCTACAACATGATGGAAGATGCGGCGACCGCCGAGATCTCCCGCGCGCAGATCTGGCAGCAGGTGAAGTACGGCCTCGATTTCGTGGATGGCACGAAGGCGTCGCCCGAACTGTTCGACACCTGCCTTGGCGAGGAAATGGAGCGGGTGAAGGGCGAAGTCGGGGTGGAAGCCTTCGAGAAGGGCCGTTTCCCCGAGGCCATCGCGCTGTTCCGGACCTTGTCGCTTGCGCCCAGGTTCGAAGACTTTTTGACGGTTCCGGCCTACCAGAAGATCGTCTGATCCAACTGCCGGAAGAATCGACTAGGCTCGCGGGTGTCACCATCCGCGAGCCTTTTTCATGTCAGAATTCCTCTTGCGCCTCAGACCCTTGGTCGAAACCTATCTCGCCCAGGAGGCAGAGGCCGACGAATGGCTGCCGGTGCTGACCTGGCAGATCGATGCCGGCCACGCCCTCGATTCCCGGGAGACCTATCCCGGCCATGTCACGACCAGCGCCATCATCCTCTCGCCGGATGGCAGAGAGACCCTGCTGATCGAGCACCGCATGCTGAAGCGCTGGCTGCAGCCCGGCGGGCATTACGAGCCGGCCGCGATGTTCTGGCATTCGGCCCTGCGCGAGGCGGAGGAGGAAACCGGGCTTTCCGGCCTGCCGCTTCATCCCTGGCACAGTGAGGCGGACCGGCCGTTCCTGATCGACAGCCATGCCGTGCCGGGCAAGGCGAGCCGGGGCGAGCGGCCGCATCTGCATCACGACCTGCAATACCTGTTCGTGGCCGATCGGCATGCCCCGCTCGTTGCGCAACTCGACGAGGTCTCCGCTGCCCGGTGGCACGACGTCGCGTCACTCGAGACGGTCACGCCACGTGGCTTGCGGCGGCTGAAGCGGCTCGGTCTCGTAAAATAAACCCGCGGGCCGGACCTTGCGCGCACTGAAAATGTCGCAATTCGCTCCTATCTGATGCGGCACGTCGCCCTCTTGGGAGCAACCGGGCGACGAATGGAGGAAGGGATGAACCCGCAAGAGCGTCAGGTGATCGACGGCATTTTCGACCGCCTGAAGAACGTTGCCAACCAGCCGCGCGACCCCGAAGCGGAGCGCTATATCGGTGACCTCGTTCAGAAGCAGCCCTATGCGACCTATGCGCTGGCCCAGTCGGTCTATGTGCAGGAACAGGCGCTGCTGAACCAGCAGCGCGAGATCGAACAGCTTCAGGCGGAAATCGCCGACATGCGCGCGCGCCCGCAGCAGCCGGCTTCCGGCGGCGGGTTCCTGTCGGGCCTGTTCGGCGGCGGCAACAGCCAGCCGCAGCGTCAGCCGGAAAGCATGCCGGCTTATGGCCAGCGTCGCGAGATGCCGCCTCAGGCTCCGGCAGCCGGCCCGTGGGGCGGCGGCCAGCCGCAGGCCGCTGCGCCCGGCCCGTGGGGCCAGCCCCAGCCGCAGCGCCAGGGCATGGGCTTCCTCGGCACGGCCGCGGCTGCCGCCACCGGCGTCGCCGGCGGCATGGTGCTCGGCTCGATCCTGTCATCGGCGCTTGGCGGCGGTGCTGCCCAGGCCGCGACCTCGCAGGCGCAGGGCCTGTTCGGCAATAGCCCGGCGCAGGAAGGCGCAGCCGCGCCGGATCAGCAGGGCTACGAAGACAACGCGTCCGATGCCAGCTGGGATGATTCCGGCTACGGCGACGACACCTTCGAAGCCTGATTTCGGCTTGAAGGCGACTTGAAACACGAAGGCCCCGCACGCGCCGTGCGGGGCCTTTTTCACGCCGGGGGGCCGGTGGCGCAGGATAAACGTCAGATCACCACGACCTTCGCGCCGACCTTCACGCGGCCATAGAGGTCGATCACGTCGTCATTGTTCATGCGGATGCAGCCGGAAGAAACCGCGCGGCCGATGGTCTCCGGCTCGTTCGTGCCGTGGATGCGATAGAGCGACGAACCGAGATAGAGCGCCCGCGCGCCCAGCGGGTTGCCCGGCCCTCCGGCCATGAAGGGCGGCAGGTCCGGCCGGCGCTTCAGCATTTGTGCCGGCGGGCGCCAATCCGGCCATTCCGCCTTGCGGGTCACCGATTTCACGCCGGCCCATTCGAAACCGGGGCGGCCAACGCCGATGCCATAGCGCAAGGCGCGGCCATTGCCCTGCACGAGATAGAGGAACCGGTTCGGCGTATCGATCACGATCGTGCCCGGCCCGTGCGGACCGTTGTAGGTCACTTCCTGGCGCTCGTATTGCGGGTCCAGCGAAGCGCGGATGCGGGCATCGTCACGCCGCTCGATGAGCGCGCTGTCCTCGGGCAGCGCGGCAAGCTGCCGGACACCGGGCATGCGCGGGTCGACGAAAGCGCGGCTCGGGCGATCCGGCAGCGGCTGCGCGATGACCGGCGCCCCCTGGCGATGGCTCGGGACCGAACCGGTCATCAGGAATTCGATGAAGCCGCCACCCAAGTTGGACGAACCGCGGGCGGGATCGGCAAAAGCCGGAATCGCTGCCACGGAAGCCAGCAGAAGAAGGGGAAGCGACGAAGTCAGACGAGAGGAAGCGAAACGGGGCAGGGCGAAACGAGACATGGCGAGACGAGACATGGCGACAACCTTTCCGGGCACGGCCTGACCTCACTGGGCCGGGCGAAACCGCTGCCCGGCCGGTCGCGCAAGAAGGCCAGTTGGAGCGCGAGATGCCCCTCACCATCGTCGGGAAGCGTCGCCGGATGGCAAATATTCATGATTAACATAACGTTCTGTTCAGGATCCTGCTTCAGTTTTGCTGTTAACCCTAACCGTTCTTGAAAAGGATCCTTCGAAACTTCTTGTTCACGATGACCGCACTGTTACCATCCAGGCGATGCAGCGTGAACCACTGTTTAACTTGCAGCGCGCAACGGTTGTGATCTCTTTTGGCAACCAGCAACGGCGTCTCGAAGTCTCATGACCACTCCCCAGCGCAAATTCCGCATCGAAGGCGGCACGGGTCGCCCCACACCGGACGCTTCGCCCATCCCGTTCGAGGCTCCGGCGATCACGATCCCCGATCTGCCGATGGCGGCAGCGATCGAGGCCCCCATGCCGTCCATGGCCGTGCTCGACGAAATCCGAGCGCTGCGCACGATGATCGAACCCCTCTATGGCGTCCTCGAGAACCTGAAGGACAATTACCGCGACGAATTGCGCTCCTTCGCGAGCCTCAAGGTCGACATGACCGAGATCGAGAGCGCCATTTCCGGCACGAAGAAGGAACTGGCCGCCCTGAAGGTTGGTCACAACATCGGCGGCGTGGAAGTCGCGGCGCTCGAACTCGAGACCGTGGTCTCGCAGACCGAGGCGGCCGCCAACGACATTCTCGCGGCGGCGGAATCGATCGAAACCCTGGCCGGCGCCATCCAGAGCGAAACGACGCTCGAGGCCTGCAAGGGCCTCGCGAACGACATCGCCGAGAAGGTCACGGTCATCTACATGGCCTGTAACTTCCAGGATCTTTCCGGCCAGCGCGTGCGCCGCGTCGTCGATACGCTGAACTTCGTCGAGAGCCGCATCCACAAGATGATCGACGCGTGGGGCGGCCTGCAGGCGCTGCACGACCTCATCGAGCAGGAAATCCAGACGCAGGAAGAAGAGCGCGAGACCGAGGGTTCGGCAGCGCTCCTCACCGGCCCGGTGCCGGTGAATGCGGAGGACCATGTGGATCAGGATGCGATCGACGCACTCTTCCACTGAACAAAGGCGGATGGTTCAGGCATCGGGACGGGGCGGCGACGCCCCGTTCGTCGTTTCCGGTCGCAGCAATCCGCGCAGACCCGCGAGATCGAGGCTCCAGGCGAGCGCGCCATAGGCGATCATGCCGATGACGACGCTGGCGACCAGCGCCACCGGGCCCGGCTCCAGCAGAAGGCGGATCGGCAACACCGCAACCGTCATGGTTGCCAGGGCCAGGGCGAGTTGCATTGCCGTGCCGGATGCCAGAATCGGCACCGCCCGATCCCGCCACCCGATCAGCACGGCGGTCGCCAGCGCCATCGCCACGACGAGCGCCAGCGCCGGCACGATCACCGATGGCAGCCGGAAGGCCGGTGCCAGCGTCAGGATCAGCAACGTGACGAACAGGGCGGCGAGCGCGGTGACGAGCAGAATCGCGGTGCGGCGCGCGATCTGGTGGAATGGGTGCAACGCGTATTGCACGATGCCGTAGAGCGCGAGGCCGGGGATGAGCATCGCGGCATGCCATGCGAAGGCCCCGCGGAATTCCCGCGCCACGAGCAGCGCCTCGAGGCTCGGCAGGACCAGCCACAGGCCCAGCAGGGCCGGCGCCAGCAAAGCGAGCACCTGCGCGAAATTCCGGGTCAGCTGTTGCTGGCCCGCCCTTGTTCCATCCTCGCGCTCGGCCCGCACGGCCAACTGGAACAGCCACAGGTCGAGGGCCGTCCCCAGCGTCATGACGAGCTTCCCGACGAGGTCGAGCGCGAGGCTGAAGCGCCCGGCCTCCGCGAGGCCGGCCTCCTGCGCCATGAAGAGCCGCAGCGCCAGAAGCAGGCCCAGATAGGCGAGATTCGTGCCCACGATCGGCACGGCATAGGCCAGCATCGCCAGCGGATGGGGATAATCAGCTCCGGCCTTCCCCTGCGGTTCGGCGAAGAACGCCCGATGCAGGACAACGGCCAGCAGGATCGACAGCGCGAAGGCGGCGAGAACCGCATCCGCACGCTGCGTGAGCCATGCCGCCGACGGCAGGAGGAGAAGCGACAGCCCGGTCCGGAGAAGCAGGAGCATCGCATAGGCCGTCTCGGCGAAATGCGCCCGCAGCCAGGCCGCGCGACATTCGGCGAGGCCTGCCACCAGCGCCGTGAGGATGCCGGCGGCCAGCAGGAAGGCCCGGTCTCCGCCCCGGATCAGAATGAAGGCCAACCCGACGACCGCCAGGACAACCGGCAGCGCGAGCCCGATGCGCAAAACCATGGGCAGGGGGCCGGCCTGACCGGCGAAGCGGGTGATGGCGAGCCGGATCGCCTCGAAAAGCAGCGTCTGCACCAGAACGGCCGCCGCGAAACCGATGGCGTAGAGACCGAATTCCACCGGCCCCAGCATGGCCGCCAGCAACAGCCCCAGCCCGAACTGGACCAGCGCGGAAACGAGAAAGGCGGCGGACATCCACATCGTTCTCTCTTCCGCCGCGTCCGGTGGAAAGGCAAGGCGAAAGCACGAATCCCCCGCGCGCTTGCCCCCGCACCTGATTGCAGGCGGTTGCCGCCTCCTCTAGTGTCGACTGCGTTGCCGGTCTTCTCCGGCCCTGCGCGACCGAGACCGGCCTTGCCCTTCTTCGATGCCTTCACTGCCGCCGCGAGCCAGCAGGCCGCGAGCCCCGCCTTCTGGCTGATTGGCGGGCTGACGGTCTTCGTCATCGCCGCCTCGAAGGGGGCCTTCGGTGGCGGTGCGGCCTCCCTCGGTGTGCCAATGCTGTCGCTCTTCATGGACCCGATCGGCGCGGCGATCGTCGTGGCGCCACTCGTCTCGCTCATGGACATGTTCACCTTGCGCACCTTCGGGCCGTCGTCATGGTCGAAGCCGGACCTGCGCGTGCTGATGCCCGGCCTGCTGCTGGGGCTTGCGGTCGGCTGGCTCGCCTTCGAATGGATCGACCCGCGTTTCGTGGCGCTGATGATCGGCACGATCAGCCTCGCCTTCGCGCTGCACTGGTTCTGGAAGCGGCATCGCAAGGTCGTTCTCGACGCCATGCCCATCCGTGCCGCCTGGGCCTTCGTGGCCGGAGCGGTGTCCGGCTTCACCACCTTCGTCGCGCATTCCGGCGGGCCGCCGGTCGCGATGTATCTGATGCGGCGCTCGCTGGGGAAAACCCTGTTCGTCGGCACCACGGCGGCCTTCTTCACCATCGGCAACCTGCTGAAGCTCGGCCCTTACGCGATCCTCATGGCCGGGCGGCCGGATGCGCTGGCGGGCGCGCTGCTCTATGCGCCGATCGTGCCGTTCGGCGTGTGGCTCGGCCTGCGCATCCACCACCGCCTCTCCTATGACGGGGTGATGCTGGCGACGAATGCACTGCTAATTGTTGGCGGGGCGAGGCTCATCTGGCAGGCGATCGGATCGCTGCTCCCATGAGACAGCCGCGATGAAGCCCGTCCTGTCCCTGCCCTTCCTGCTGGCCTTGGCCGGCATCGCGGTGCTCTGCGCGATGGACGCGATGATCAAGGCCGTGGGCGTGCGCTATCCCACCTTCCAGCTGGCTTTCCTGCGCTTTCTGGCCGGATTTCTCTGGACGATCGCCGCCGTGGCAATCTTGCGGCCGGCCTTCCCGTCACGCGAGACGATCCGCGTCAACACCCTGCGCGGGCTGATCGGTCTCGTCACGGCGACGAGCTTCTTCTACGCGCTGCAGACCCTGCCGCTGGCGGAGGCGATCGCCTTTTCCTTTCTCTCGCCGCTGTTCCTGGCGCTGTTCGGCGCGCTGATCCTCGGCGAGGCCATCCGCCGCGCCACCCTCGGCGGGCTGTCGCTCGGCTTCATCGGCATGCTGGTGATGACCTTCGGGCACGGCCTCACCACCGGCGGACCGCTGATCAGCGCGGGCCTGCATCTCCCCGGCGTGCTGGCGGCGGTGGCATCGGCAATCAGCTATGCCTTCGGCCTTGTGCTGCTGCGCCAGCGCGCCCAGCAGGATGCGCTGATTCTCATCGTGCTGTTCCAGACGACCGTGCCGGCCATCCTGCTCATCGGCCCGGCCTGGTGGGTGTGGCAGCCGGTGGCGGGCGGCGATCTCTGGCTTTTCCTCGCGATCGGCGGGTTCGGCCTCTGCGGTCACATGCTGCTGGCCAATGCCTTCAAGCGGGCGGAAGCCTCGCGATTGGCGCCCACGGAATATTCCGCGCTCGTGATCGCGGCGATCCTGGGCTACGCCTTCTTCGCCGAGGTGCCGGGCGCGGCGACGCTGGTGGGCGCGGGGCTGGTGATTTCGGGCACGGTCGTCGCGATGCGCGCGAAAGGCGGCTGAGGCCGATCGGCCCCATCGATTCCCCCGCCGGTTAAGCATGGCGCGAGGCCCGGCTTGCCCTGTTCGACTTTCGGCGCAAGACAGTCTTGACTCCCGCGAAGCGCGAAGCCATATGCCGTTAGCACTCGCTAATGGTGAGTGCTAACTGGTTTCACGAAGGGGTGTCTCGCGCCGAGGATGAACCCGGTTCCGGCTCAAAAGGCCCCGGAAATCCCCCGCGAAGCACATCCCGCCTCCTTACGAAGCCTTCAAGAGGAAGTTCAAACATGAAGTTTCGTCCCCTGCATGACCGCGTGGTCGTGAAGCGCATCGACAGCGAAGAAAAGACCAAGGGCGGCATCATCATTCCCGACACGGCGAAGGAAAAGCCGCAAGAGGGTGAAGTCGTGGCTGTTGGCCCGGGCGCGCGTGACGAAAGCGGCAAGCTCGTGGCCCTCGACGTGAAGAAGGGCGATCGCGTCCTCTTCGGCAAGTGGTCCGGTACGGAAGTGAAGATCGACGGTGTCGACCTCCTCATCATGAAGGAGAGCGACATCATGGGCGTGGTTGCGTAAGCCCCGCCTCGAAATCCCCGGCAATTCCTCAATTCGGAGTAAGGTAACATGGCTGCGAAAGACGTTCGTTTTTCGTCCGATGCGCGCGACAAGATGCTGCGCGGCGTCGACATCCTCGCCAATGCGGTGAAGGTCACCCTCGGCCCCAAGGGCCGTAACGTCGTCATCGAGAAGTCCTTCGGCGCGCCGCGCATCACCAAGGACGGCGTGACGGTCGCGAAGGAAATCGAACTCGCCGACAAGTTCGAGAACATGGGCGCCCAGATGGTGCGCGAAGTGGCCTCGAAGCAGAACGACGCCGCCGGCGACGGCACCACGACCGCCACGGTCCTGGCCCAGTCGATCGTGCGCGAAGGTGCCAAGGCGGTTGCCGCCGGCATGAACCCGATGGACCTGAAGCGCGGTATTGACATGGCCGTGGAAGCGGTCGTCGCGGACCTCAAGAAGAACTCCAAGAAGGTCACCTCGAACGACGAAGTCGCGCAGGTCGGTACCATCTCGGCGAATGGCGACACCTCGGTCGGCAAGATGATCGCGGAAGCGATGCAGAAGGTCGGCAACGAGGGCGTCATCACGGTCGAGGAAGCCAAGACCGCCGAGACCGAACTCGATGTCGTCGAAGGCATGCAGTTCGACCGCGGCTATCTCTCGCCGTACTTCATCACCAACGCCGAGAAGATGGTGGCGGAGCTCGAGGACCCCTACATCCTCATCTTCGAGAAGAAGCTCTCCTCGCTGCAGCCGATGCTGCCGATCCTCGAATCCGTGGTGCAGACCGGCAAGCCGCTGCTCATCATCGCGGAAGACGTGGAAGGCGAGGCGCTCGCCACTCTCGTGGTCAACAAGCTGCGCGGCGGCCTGAAGGTCGCGGCCGTGAAGGCGCCGGGCTTCGGTGATCGCCGCAAGGCGATGCTCGAGGACATCGCGATCCTCACCGCCGGCACGATGATCTCCGAAGATCTGGGCATCAAGCTCGAGAACATCACGCTGAAGGATCTCGGCCGCGCCAAGAAGGTGCGCATCGAGAAGGAAAACACCACGATCGTCGATGGCGCCGGCAAGAAGAAGGACATCGAGGGCCGCGTGTCGCAGATCAAGGCGCAGATCGAGGAGACCTCGTCGGATTACGATCGCGAGAAGCTCCAGGAGCGTCTGGCGAAGCTCGCGGGCGGCGTCGCGGTGATCCGCGTCGGCGGCTCGACCGAGATCGAGGTGAAGGAGAAGAAGGACCGCGTGGATGACGCGCTGAACGCCACCCGCGCTGCGGTGGAAGAAGGCGTGCTTCCGGGCGGCGGCATCGCCCTGCTCCGCGCCGCCGGCGCGATCGGCAAGCTGAAGCCGGCCAACGAGGACCAGAAGATCGGCATCGAGATCGTCAAGAAGGCGCTCACCACGCCGGCTCGCCAGATCATCGACAATGCCGGTGACGACGCGGCCGTGATCGTGGGCAAGCTCATCGAGGCCAAGGGCTACAATGACGGCTACAACGCCCAGGCGGGCGAGTATGTCGACATGGTGAAGGCCGGCATCATCGACCCGACCAAGGTCGTGCGCACGGCGATCCAGGATGCGGCCTCTGTCGCCGGCCTGCTGATCACCACGGAAGCCATGATCGCGGAAGCCCCGAAGAAGGATGCGCCTGCGGGCGGCATGCCGGGCGGCCCGGGCATGGGCGGCGGGATGGATTTCTAATCCTTCCCTAGCCCACGCTTTGAAACATGCTCATTCCGGGCAGGCCCGGAATAAGTGGCGGCGGGATGGATTTCTAATCCATCCCTAGCCCACGCATCCGAGCGCAAAAGTGGGTACCGGTTTTGCGCGAAAAGGATGCGAAAACTCAGCTTATGCTCATTCCGGGCAGGCCCGGAATGAGGGACGGCGGGATGGATTTCTGATCCTTCCGTCTTCCAGATCGATAGATCGAAGGCCCGGAGAAATCCGGGCCTTTTTTCGTTGAAAGCAGGCGCAGCGAACACGGTAACAACCTGCGGCAATAATGCATGTTTGCAATTTTAATTGGAAGAAAACGACCTTTAATACTCGTTCTTGCAAAGATACATAGGGGCAACCTCAACGCGCATCGCGCCTATCGGAGTTGTTCCCATGTTGAATTCCCCTGTCGTTCGCAACACATCCCTGCTGCTGGCGCGCCTGCCCATCGGCTTCATGTTCGCCTCTGCCGGTTTCCAGAAGATCGGCGGATATGCCGGTGTCCAGAAATACATGGATGCCATGGGCGTGCCGGGCGCGCTGCTGCCGCTGGTGATCATCACGGAACTCGGCCTTGGCCTGCTGCTGCTCGCAGGCTTCAAGACGCGCTATGCCGCGTTGGCGCTTGCCGGCTTCACTTTGCTCGCCACGTATTTCTTCCATTTCAACCTGGCGGATCAGACGCAGACGCTGTTCTTCTTCAAGAACCTCGCGATTACGGGCGGCCTGCTGGCGATCGTCGGCGCCGGTGCGGGTGCCTGGTCGGTGGATGGCGCGCGCGGCGAATAACCAACACTCCCTCGCAACAGGCGAAGGCCCGGAGAAATCCGGGCCTTTTTTCGTCAGTTGCGCACGGCAAACCGGACACCGGAGGTGCGCCGCTCGCCTTGGGCATTCGCGAAGACGAACTTCACAAAGAACGAATCCTTGCCGGTGAAACCTGCTCCGGGGGTGTAAACAATCGAAGCTCCGCTCTTGCGAACGCTGCCTGTCTTGGGCTGGCGGACGATCTCGATGTCCGTGAGGGTCGCCCCGGTCACGCGCACGCCGCCGGGTGAACGAACACTGACCGGAATGGTGCAGACCTCGCCTGCCTTCACTCCGGTGATACGGCCATCCGAACGGTCGCCGAACTTGGTCGAGTAGTTGGCGGCGCAATCGGCCTGCGCCCATCCCAAACTTCCGAGAACGATCAACCCTGCCAAAGCCAACGCACGCATTGTTTCCCCCTTCGCGCCCCGAGCGCCGGGAGCAAGCATGCATCAACCGCTTGCATTCACGCAAGCCGCCACACGCATGTACGCTTGATCTCGTTGTCCTCGAGCGCGCCGACGGTCTGCACTTCGTAGGTCGCGAGCGAAACGAGCCGATCCTTCGGCAGATAGGCGCGGCCGGGATCGCCGATCAGCACGCTCACCCCACGCGCCTGCTCGGCCGCGAGCCAGGCGATGACGCGGGCCGCGAGCGCCTGCTCGTAGCAGATGTCACCCGCGAGGATGACATCCCACGCCCCCGCCCGGCCCAGCTGATCCTCGCCCGCCACATCGACGGACACGCCATTCGCCTCGGCATTGAGCGCGATGGCCTCCAGCGCGAATTCATCGAGATCGGCGCAGAGCACGCTCGCCGCGCCCGCCTTTGCCGCCGCGATGCCGACGAGGCCCGAGCCACTCGCGAAATCCAGCACGTGCCGTCCCGCGACCATCGCCGGATGGTCGAGCACATAGCGGGCGAGCGCCTGACCGCCAGCCCAGGCGAAGGCCCAGAACGGCGGCGGCAGGCCCATTTCCGCCAGTTCCTCCTCGGTCCGCTGCCACAGCGCGATCGCCTCATGGGCGAGGTGCAGCCGCAATTCCGGCACATGCGGCACGGGCATGAGCGCGGTCTCCCGTGCGATGAAATCGCGGCGACTGGACACGAAAGAGCCTCCATTGCGCATCAGAAGCGGTGAAAATCGTGTCCCCTGCCGCAGAAGAACCAACGATCGACGCATGACGCATAGCATGTCCCGAACAACCGCAAGCGGAAAGCGGTCGCGAGCCATGTTGCTTCGCGCGCCGGCCCGGCCTATCCCCACGCGATTGCTTCCTCCGCGCAGGATCCCTGTTTCCTGATGAAACTCGCCCGCTTCACCGCCTTTGGCGTCATCCTGCTCACGGCCCTGTGGATCGGCTCGGGCTACCTGCGCTCGGCCGCGCCGGTTCCGCCGCCCGACCGGATGAACGAGGCCCAGCGCCCGCTCTTCCGGGTGCTGGTGGAAAATGTCCGGGTCGAGCAGCATGCCCGCCGGCTGGGGCTGACGGGCCGGACCCAGAGCGACCAGCGCGTTCTCGTCAGCGCCCGCACCAACGGCATCGTCAAGCGCCTCGCGGTGAAGCGCGGCGCCGTGGTCGAGCCGGGCGATCTGATCGCGATCCTGACGGACGAGGCACGCGAGGCGAAGGTGGCGGAAGCCAGGGCGCGGCTGTCGCAGCGCGCAGCCGAACTCGATGCGCGCGAGCAATTGGCGCAGCGCGGCAACTTCCCTACCCTCAATCTCGAACAGCTGCGCGCCGAAAAGGAAGCCGCCGAAGCGTCCCTCGCGCTCGCCGAGGCCGAACTCGCCCGCACGCGCATCACCGCGCCGATTTCCGGCATCGTGAACGACCTCACCATGGAGATCGGCCAGGGCCTGCAGATGGGCGGAACCATCGCCGAGATCATCGCGCCCGATCCCATGCTGGCCGTGGTCGAGGTGCCGGAACGGCGTCTCGCGGGCCTGCGCATCGGCGATCCGGCGACACTCAAGCTGGTCACCGGCCAATCGCGCGAGGGCAAGATCAGCTTCATCGCCCGGCGGCCCAGCGGGCAGACCCGCACCTACCGGGTGGACGTGATCTTCGCGAATGCCGATGCCGCCATCGCCGATGGCATCGCCGTCGAGGTCCTGCTGTCGCTCGCCCCCGTGGCGGCGAGCCGGGTGCCACGCTCGGCGCTGACCTTCTCCGCGGAGGGGCAACTGGGCCTGCGCATCGTCGACGAGGCGGATATCGTGCGCTTCCGCCCGGTCGAACTCATCGACGACGAGGCGACGCATCTCTGGGTCACCGGCCTAGAGGACGGCATGCGCCTCATCACGCGCGGCCAGGATTTCATCCGGGAAGGCCAGAAGGTGGAACCGGTCAGCAGCGTCGAGGCGCTGGCGAAACCATGAGCGCGCTGATCCGCTACGCGATCACGCATGGGCGGCTGACCATTTCCGTGCTGCTGTTCCTGCTCGTCGCGGGGATTTCCTCCTACCTCACGATTCCGAAGGAGGCGGAGCCGGATGTGGCGATCCCCATCGTCTATGTCTCGGTGACGCAGCGCGGCATCTCGCCGGAGGATGCCGAACGGCTGATCCTGCGTCCGCTGGAAACGCAGCTCAAATCCGTCGCCAACATCAAGGAGATGCGCGCCTCCGCCTTCGAGGGCGGCGGTTTCGTGCTGCTGGAGTTCCGCGCAGGCCAGGATGCGCGCCGCGCCATCGCCGATGTGCGCGCCAAGGTGGAGGACGCCAAGCGCGACCTGCCGCGCGACGCGGACGAACCGAAGGTGACGGAGGTGAGCCTCGCGCTCTTCCCGGTCATCATCGTGGCGATGAAGGGCGAGGTGCCGGAGCAGACGCTGGTACGGTTGTCGCGCCAGTTGCGCACGGCCATCGAGCAGGTGCCGGGCGTGCTGGCCGCCGAACTCAAGGGCGCGCGCGACGAGGTGGTGGAAATCCTCGTCGAGCCGACCTTGCTCGCGGCCTATGGCGTCTCGCTTGATGACCTCGTGCGGGCGGTGGGCGCGGGCAACACGCTGATCGCGGCGGGCTCCCTCGAAAGCGCTCAGGGCCGGTTCTCGGTGAAGGTGCCAAGCCTGCTCGAAAAGCCCGAGGACATCCTGAAGCTGCCCGTGCTCGCCAATGCCGGCGCGGTGGTGCGGCTCGGCGATGTCGCCGAGGTGCGTCCAACGTTCAAGGATGCGACGAGCATCACGCGGGTCGACGGCAAGCCGGCCATCACCATCGAGGTCTCGAAGCGGGCCGGCGCGAACCTCGTCGATACGGTCGATGCCGTGAAGATCGTGCTCGAGCGCGCGAGGCCACTTCTGCCCTCCACGGTGGAACTCGTGACGACGCAGGACCGCTCGGTGAATATCCGCACCATGCTGGGCGATCTGCAGAATTCGGTGATCACCGGCGTGCTGCTGGTCGCGACCGTGATTCTCGCGACGCTCGGTTTTCGCGCCTCGCTCATCATCGGTCTCGCGGTGCCGTTCTCGTTCCTCGCCGGCATCATGGGCCTGCAGATCTCGGGCCTCACGGTGAACATCGTGGTTTTGTTCTCGCTCATCCTCGCGGTGGGCGAACTCGTGGACGACGCCATCATCGTCACGGAATATGCCGAGCGCCGCATGGCCGAGGGAATCGAACCGCGTGCGGCCTATGAACTCGCGGCCAACAAGATGGCCGGGCCGGTGGTCGCCGCGACGATCACCCGCATCGCGGCCTTCTCGCCGCTGATGTTCTGGCCGGATATCGTCGGCGAATTCATGAAATACCTGCCGATCACGCTGATCGCGACGCTGTTCGCGAGCCTCGTCTATGCGCTGTTCTTCGTGCCGGCCCTCGGCGGCATGCTGGGCCGCCCGAGCGCCGGCGCGAACGAGGCCGCCTTGCGGCCGGACGGCCTGTACATGAAAAGCGTGCGGCTCGCCCTCAAGCATCCCGGCAAGACGCTTCTCGCGACCTTTGCCTTGCTGATCGCAATTCCGGTCGTGCATGCCAATCTCGGCAAGGGGGTCGAGTTCTTCCCCGATGTCGAGCCGGATTACGCGCTCGTGCAGGTGCGGGCGCGCGGCAATCTCAGCCTCGCGGAGAAGGACCAGCTGACCCGCGAGGTGGAGAACCGCCTCTTCGCCATGCCGGAGATCGCGACGATCTATACCCGCGTGGGTGAGCGCCCGCGCGGCAACGACGAACTCTCCGAGGATACGGTCGGCATCGTGCAGTTCGAATTCGTGGACTGGCAGAAGCGTCGCAAGGCCTCGGCCATCATGGCGGAGATTCGCGAGAAGATGGCGGATCTGCCGGGCATCGAGGTGGCCGTCTCGAAGCCGAAGGCCGGGCCGCCCACGGGCAAGCCGGTGCGCATCGAACTCTCCGCACTCGATCCCGAACTGCTCGGGCCGGCCGCCCAGCAGGTCGTGCGGTTTCTCGAAAGCGATTCCCGCTTCAAGGATATCGATAACGGCCTGCCCCTGCCGGGCATCGACTGGACCCTCCGAATCGACCGCGGCGAGGCCGCGAAGGTCGGCGCGGCTGCAGGCACCGTCGGCACCGCCGTGCAACTCGTGACGAATGGCGTGAAGCTGACCGAATATCGCCCCGCGACGACCGACAAATCCGTGGATGTGCTGCTGCGCTTCCCCAAGGAAAAGCGCTCCATAGACGTGCTCGACGAGATGCTCGTGAACACCGCGGCGGGCGCGGTGCCAATCTCGACGCTGGTTGCGCGCGAGGCCACGCGCTCGGTCGGCACCATCAACCGCGTCAACGCCACCCGCGTCCTCAACATCGCCGCCAACCTTGGCGAAGGCGTGCAAAGCGCCGAGGCCCAGGCGGATGTGGCGCGCGCCATCGCCGGCATGGGCTTTGCCGAAAAGGGCATTTTCGTGCGGCTGAAGGGCGAGGACGAGGAGCGCGCGAAGGCGGGCGCCTTCCTCACCAAGGCCTTCACCGCCGCGATGTTCCTGATCTTCGCGGTGCTGCTCGCGCAGTTCAACAGCTTCACCTATGTGGGGCTGATCCTCTCCTCGGTGATCCTCTCGACGATCGGCGTCTTCATCGGCCTCGTTGTGATGCAGCAGCCCTTCGGCGTGGTGATGACCGGGCTCGGCATCATCAGCCTCGCCGGCGTGATCGTGAACAACAACATCGTGCTGATCGACACCTATGCCGAATTCCGGCGCGACGGCATGGACCCGACCGAAGCCATCCTCAAGACCTGCGCCGAGCGCGCGCGACCCGTCGTGATGACCGCGATGAGCTCGGTGCTGGGCGTCGCGCCCATCGCCTTCGGGATGAACATCGAGTTCCTGTCGCGCGAGATCACGTTCGGGGCCCCGGCCACGCAATGGTGGGTGCAGCTTTCGACCGCGATGTTGTTCGGCCTGACCTTCGCGACGATCCTCACGCTGATCGTCACGCCGGCCTCGCTGCAGATGGTCGCGAATGTCGCGGCATGGCGGCAGCGCCGCCGGGCGGGACGCCTTACGCCTCGACCGTCGGCGGGCTGACGAGCGAGGCCAGGTCGAGCGTCGCCACGCGGCCGACCTTCTCGCGATTGTCGTGCAGCCACATCTCGCCCGCCTTGCGGCCGCGACCGAACAATTCCTCGATGAAATCGCGCTCGATATTCAGCTTCGAGGAGGCATTGAGATCGCCGAGCGCCTGGTCGGCATCGATGCGGTGCATGCGCAGACGACGATACCGTTCCGGCGACACCGCCTGCTGGTCGAGAAGGCGCTGCACGAACTCGATCGCGCGCAACTCGCCCATCAGGGAGGCATTGAAGGTGATCTCGTTCAGGCGGTTCTCGATGGCGCGCGCGGTCTTGGGCGTTTCCTTGCGGATCATCCGGGTGATCTGGATCAGCAGGATGTCCTGGCTCTCGCCGGCATGAAAGAGCGGGAACAAAGCCGGATTGCCCACATAACCGCCATCCCAATAGGGCACGCCACCGATCTCCACCGCCCGGAAGACGCGCGGCAGGCAGGCTGAGGCCAGCACATGCTTCGCTTCGAGCTTCGACTGGTCGAACACGGTGACGCGGCCCGTTTGCACGTTCGTGGCCGAGATGAAAAGCCTGATCGACGTGCATTTCCGCACGAGTTCGAAGCGAATCTCGTCCTCCAGCACATCGCGCAGGGGATTCAGGTCGAGCGGATTGCTCTGGTAGGGGCTCGAGAACAGCGACAGCCATTCCCACCACAGGAAGCCGGGGCTGCTCTCGACATCCCATTGGCCCATCAAACGGCCCAGCAGGTCGCGCTGGATGAAGGAATAGGCCGCGCGGTTGGCGATCCGCTCCCAGAACCGGCGCAATTGCTCGCGCGCGCCCTGCGGCCCGCCTTCCGCATAGCCCTCGACGAGCGCGACAGCATTCATCGCGCCGGCGCTGGCACCGGAGATCGCCTCGATGCGCAAGGCCGGCTCCTCGAGCAGCGCGTCGAGCACGCCCCAGGTGAAGGCGCCATGCGCGCCGCCACCCTGCAGGGCGAGCGAAAGGGGGCGGGGTGCCATGGCGCGGGCTTACTGCGCGGTCCAGCCGCCGTCGATGGAATAGGTGGTGCCGGTCATCGAGGCCGCCGCATCGCTGCACAGGAACACCGTCAGCGCCGCCACCTGCTCGACCGTGACGAATTCCTTCGTCGGCTGTGCCGCGAGAAGCACCTCCTTCTTCACCTGCTCCTCGTTCATGTTGCGGGCCTTCATGGTGTCGGGGATCTGCCGCTCGACGAGCGGGGTCCAGACATAGCCCGGCGCGATGGAATTCATGGTGATCTTGTGGGTCGCCACTTCAAGCGCCACGGTCTTCGTGAAGCCGGCGACGCCATGCTTCGCGGCGACATAGGCGCTCTTGAAGGGCGAGGCGACGAGGCTGTGCGCCGAGGAGATGTTGACGATCCGGCCCCAGCCATTCTTCTTCATGCCGGGAATCACCGCCTTGGTGGCGTAGAAGGACGCCGAGAGGTTGATGCGCAGGATCTGCTCCCACTTCTCGTCCGGGAAATCCTCAACCGGCGACACGAACTGGATGCCGGCATTGTTGACGAGAATATCGACCGAGCCGAATTCCGCGCCGGTCTTCGCGACCATGTCGCGGATTTCAGCCGGCTCGAGCATGTTGGCGCCGTGATAGCCGACCTTCACGCCGAATTCCTGGGCCACGGCGGCGCGCGTCTTCTCGATCTCGCCGGCATCGCCGAGGCCGTTCAGCATCACGTTGACGCCTTCCGCCGCGAGCGCGCGGGCGATGCCGAGCCCGATGCCGCTGGTCGAGCCCGTGATGATCGCGTTCTTGCCCTTGAGCGCCATGGTCCTGTCTCCTGATCCGTTGGATTGTGCACTGCACTCTAGCGAGATCGGAACCGGCTGGCCAGTTTCCGGCGATGACAATCTCGCCATTTGCCGGTTGAGGCCCTATAGAACAGGCATGAGTTTGCTCGAACGTCCTTCCTCCTGCTGCGGGCATGATCACGGCCCCTCGATCGCCCGGCTTCTGGCCGAGGCGGAGGCCGCCTGCCGGGCGCGCGGGGTCCGTCTGACGGACCAGCGCCGCGATGTGCTCCACGCCCTGCTGGAACATGGCCACCCGCTCGGCGCCTATGATCTCATCGAGAAGCTGCGCCCGGCGACCGGCCGCAGCCCCGCGCCCATCGTCATCTACCGGGCTCTGGATTTCCTGCAGCAGCAGGGCCTGATCCATCGGCTCGAAACGCTCAACGCGTTCATCGCCTGCCCGCATCATCACCGGGCGGGTGAACGCATCGCCTTCCTCATCTGCGAGACGTGCAGCCATGTGGACGAGGTGGCGGCGAAGGAGATAGACGTAGCCCTGCAAGGTCTTGCCACCCGGCACGGCTTTTCCACCAACCGCACGGTGATCGAGATGGCCGGCACCTGCCGCGCCTGTCGCACCGCCAGCGAGGCCCGCGCTTCATGAATTACGCTTCCCCGCAAATCGTTTCTGCCCATGGGCCGCGCGCGCGGCACATGACCGTTCCGGTCAAGGTGGGCGCCGTCACCGTGGGCGGCGGCGCGCCCATCGTCGTGCAATCCATGACGAACACCGACACGGCGGATATCCAGGGCACCATCGCGCAGGTCGCGGCCCTGGCCCGCGCCGGCTCGGAGATCGTGCGCATCACGGTCGATCGCGACGAGGCCGCTGCCGCCGTTCCGCATATCCGCGACGGGCTCGCGAAGAAGGGCCTCGACGTGCCGCTGGTGGGCGATTTCCACTATATCGGCCACAAGCTCCTGGCCGATCATCCGGCCTGCGCCGAGGCGCTCGCAAAATACCGCATCAACCCGGGCAATGTCGGCTTCAAGGACAAGAAGGACCGGCAGTTCGGTGCCATCGTCGAGATGGCGATCAAGCACGACAAGGCCGTGCGCATCGGCGCGAACTGGGGCTCGCTCGACCAGGAACTGCTCACGGTGCTGATGGACGAGAACGCCCGGAACGGCAGCCCGCTCGATGCCGGCGCGGTGATGCGCGAGGCGATGGTGCAATCCGCCCTGCTTTCGGCCGTGCGCGCCGAGGAGATCGGCCTGCGCCGCAACCAGATCGTGCTGTCGGCCAAGGTGTCGGCGGTGCAGGATCTCATCACCACCTATCGCATGCTGGCGGCGCGTTCGGATTACGCGATCCATCTCGGCCTCACCGAGGCTGGCATGGGTTCGAAGGGCATCGTCGCCTCCTCGGCGGCGCTCGGCGTGCTGCTGCAGGAGGGCATCGGCGACACGATCCGCTTCTCGCTGACGCCGGAGCCGGGCGGGGATCGCACGCTGGAAGTGAAGGCCGCGCAGGAATTGCTGCAGACCATGGGCTTCCGCACCTTCGTGCCGCTTGTCGCGGCCTGCCCCGGCTGCGGCCGCACCACCTCCACCGTCTTCCAGGAACTCGCCCGCGACATCCAGACCTGGATTTCCACCTCGATGCCGGAATGGAAGACGCAATATCCCGGCGTGGAAAATCTCAAGGTCGCGGTGATGGGCTGCATCGTGAACGGCCCGGGCGAATCGAAGCATGCCGATATCGGCATCTCGCTGCCCGGCACCGGCGAGCAGCCGGCAGCACCCGTCTTCATCGACGGGCAGAAGGCCGTGACGCTGCGCGGTGCGACCATCGCGGCGGATTTCAAGAACCTCGTGAACGATTACATCGGCAAGCGTTACGGATTGCCCCGCTAAGGATCTTGCCGCGCTGAGGGTCCCGGCGCTTCAGGCGGCCGCGACGAGGCTCTGGAACAGGCCGAGCCCGTCCGTGCCGCCGACGAGGCTTTCGACCAGGTTCTCCGGGTGCGGCATCATGCCGAGCACGCGGAGATTCTCCGAATAGACCCCGGCGATCGCGTTTCGTGAGCCGTTCGGGTTTCGCTTCGTCACGTCGCCATCGGCATCGCAATAGCGGAAGGCCACGCGGCCCTCGCCCTCGAGCCGCGCGAGGGTGTCATCATCCGTGACGTAATTGCCCTCGCCATGAGCGATGCAGACCTCGATCACCTGGCCGGCCTGATAATGGCGGGTGAAATCGGTATCGCCGCGCGTGACCTTCAGATGCTGCATGCGGCAGACGAATTTCAGCCCGGCATTGCGCATCAACACGCCGGGCAAGAGGCCCGCCTCGCAGGCGATCTGGAAGCCGTTGCACACCGCGAGCACGTAGCCGCCCTTCGCCGCATGGGCCCGCACCGCATCCATGATCGGCGCGCGGGCGGCAATGGCGCCGCAGCGCAGGTAATCGCCGTAGGAGAAGCCGCCCGGCAGCACCACGACATCCGTGCCAGTGGGCAAGGCCGAATCGGCGTGCCAGGCATGCACCGCCTCGCCGCCCGCGAGCGTGAAGGCGCGGGCGATATCGTCCTGGCGGTTGATTCCGGGGAAGGTGATGACAGCGGCGCGCATCACCCCACCACCTCGATCCGGTAATTCTCGACCACGGTGTTGGCGAGCAGCTTCTCGCAGGCCTGCTTCAGCAGATCCTCGGCGCGGGTTTTGTCGGCCGTATCGACCTCGATATCGAAGACCTTGCCCTGCCGCACGGAACCGATGCCGTCGAGGCCGAAGGATTTCAGCGCGCCTTCGATCGCCTTGCCCTGCGGGTCGAGAACGCCATTCTTGAGGGTGACGGTGACGCGGGCTTTCATGGGATCGGCCTTGGTGCTGAAGGAGAAACGATGCCCGCGGATTAAGGCTTTTGCCAAATCTGTGCAACCGCTCACAATGTCATTCCCGGCGGCTCGCCGAGCCGGCCGGGAATCGAGTTGAGGGTCCCAAGGATGGATTCCCGCCCGCCTGCGGCGTCGGGAATGACACCAGACCTCACTGCACCAGTTTCGGGCCGCCTGCGACGGGATTTTCGCCTTCGGTCAGGATGCCGAGGCGGCGCGCCACTTCCGAATAGGCCTCGATCAGCCCGCCCATGTCGCGGCGGAAGCGGTCCTTGTCCATCTTGTCGTTCGACTTGATGTCCCAGAGGCGGCACGAATCCGGGGAGATTTCATCCGCCACCACGATGCGCATCATGTCGCCTTCGTAGAGCCGGCCGCATTCCATCTTGAAATCGACGAGCCGGATGCCGACGCCGAGGAACAGGCCGGTGAGGAAATCATTGACGCGGATGGCCAGCGCCATGATGTCGTCGATCTCCTGCGGGGTCGCCCAGCCGAAGGCGGTGACATGCTCTTCCGAGACCATCGGATCGTTGAGCTGGTCGTTCTTGTAGTAGAACTCGATGATCGAGCGCGGCAGCGGCATGCCCTCGTCGAGGCCGAGACGCTGCGCCAGCGAGCCGGCCGCCACGTTGCGCACCACCACTTCCAGCGGGATGATCTCGACCTCGCGGATCAACTGCTCGCGCATGTTGAGCCGCTTGATGAAATGCGTCGGCACGCCGATCGAGTTCAGCTGGTTGAAGATGTATTCGGAGATGCGGTTGTTCAGCACGCCCTTGCCATCGATGATGTCGTGCTTCTTCGCGTTGAACGCGGTGGCATCATCCTTGAAATGCTGGACGAGTGTTCCGGGTTCGGGGCCCTCGAACAGGACCTTGGCCTTGCCTTCGTAGATGCGGCGGCGACGATTCATCGGGATGTACCGGGCTTTCAGAAAATCCATGGGTGCCGTGGCTCCTTCATGCGCGAGAAGCGCCGGCATGGGCGGGTCCGGGCCTTGAGCCGGGACCGGCGCGAAAAAGAATTTCGCGCGGGGCCCGACAGGGCCGTTCCCTGCCTCCCTAGCCTATCCCGCCGCCAGATACAATGTTGCGTTGCCAGATCGCCGGGGACAGGCCCGCCATGGAGGGCGTGCATCGACCATTGATTTCAGACGGATCGAACCCTATTCCCAACAGGAGACTTCCCGCGACCTTCCCCAGGCAGAGGCCCCACCATGACCACTTTCGACGAACGCAAGGATGCCGCCGAGAAGAGGTTCGCGCATGATGCCGAACTTGAATTCAAGGCCAATGCCCGCCGCAACAAACTGCTCGGCCTCTGGGTCGCGGAAAAGCTCGGGAAATCGGGCGCCGAGGCGGATGCCTATGCCAAATCGGTCGTGATGGCCGATTTCGAGGAAGCCGGCGACGACGATGTCCTGCGCAAGGTCAAGAAGGATCTGGACGCCGGCGGCGTTGCGCTGGATGATGCCACGATCCGCAAGGCGATGGCCGAGCTTCTTTCCCGCGCGATCGAGGAGATCCGGGCGGGTCGCTGAACGAAGTTCCTCGCCCGGGCCATTCTGAGGCCAAAACGGCCGCGAGGAGAGACGATGAGTGACCACCTGACCGGATTCCGGGCACGGCTCGAGGCCGGGCCCACCGTTTTTGCGGCCTGGTGCGGCATGCGGGAACCTGCGGTCCTCGAAACCATCCTGCGCGAGGGGTTCGATTGCGCGATCCTCGACTGGCAGCACGGCTATCACGACCAGACCTCCATCGAGACCGCGATCCTCACCGCGCAGGCGCAGCGCAAGCCGGCGCTTGTGCGCATCGGTGTCGGCGACTTTGCCGGCGCGGCGCGCTTCCTCGATTGGGGTGCCATCGGCATCATCGCGCCCATGATCAATTCCGCCGCCGATGCGCGGATGATGGTGGATTTCCTGAAATATCCACCGCATGGCGGGCGCTCCTGGGGGCCGACCCGCGCGACCGCGATGCTGGGCTTCACCAATCCCGAACAGGTGAAGCGCGGCAATGATGTCACGCTCGCCATCGCGATGATCGAGACGCGCGCCGCACTGGCTGCGCTGGATGACATTCTCGCAGTGCCGGGGATTGATGGCGTGTTCGTAGGGCCGGCCGATCTCTCGATCACGCTCACGGGCGGCGCGACCGTCGATCCGCTCCATGCCGAGGTGACGGCTGCGCTGAAGGTCGTGGCGCAGAAGGGCCGTGCAGCGGGCAAGATCGTCTCCGCCTTCTGCCCGGACGGGGCGCGCGCGAACGAATTGACGACAATGGGCTATCAGCTTCTGTCCGTCGGCACGGACGGTTTTATGCTGCGTTCGGCCGCGCGCGCGGAACTGGCGAAAGCAAAGAGCGGCTGAAGCCTATCGCGGCAGGTTCTGCGCGATGAATTCGCCGCCATGGCGCAGGCCATCGGGATCGATCCCGTGGCCGACCCCGATCGAGAGATGCCACTGGCAGGGGATTTCCGCCTTGCCGAGGCTCGCCATCGCATCGAAGAGCGCATCGACTGGGATCACGTTGTCCTGATCGCCGTGCACGAGGAGGATGGGCGGCCGGCCGGTCGCCTGTTCCTTGAGATGCTCACCGCCGACGAGATGGCCGGAATAGCCGATGATCGCCGCTGGCGGCACGCGCCGGCGCAAGCCGACATGCAAGGCCGTCATCGCGCCCTGGCTGAACCCCACCAGCACCAGCCGGTTCGCCGGCAGGCCGTGCCGCGCGAGTTCGGCATCGAGGAAGGAATCGACATCCGCCTGCACCTGGTTCACGCCGCGCCAGCGTTCACCGGGGTCGCGAAAGGTCAGTTCCCACCATTGCCGGCCCGCCGGCGACATGCCGCAGGGTTCGGGCGCATGGGGCGAGATGAAGGCCGCATCGGGCAGGATCTCCTGCCAGTTCTGGCCGAGGCCGATCAGATCGTTTCCGTCCGCGCCATAGCCATGCATGAAGACCACGAGCGCGCGAGCCTGGCCGGATGCGGGCCTCAGGCGGGGACCATCGAGCGGACGGGGCATGGCATTCTCCGGGCTGGTTCAGGCGCAAGCTCTTCACGCGAACCGGAAACCGCCTCGCTTGAGCATGCAGGTCAGGCCGCGCGCAAGGCCTCGACCGGATCGAGCCGCGCCGCCCGGAAAGCGGGATAGAAGCCCGAGACGATCCCGACAAGCCCGGAGAACACGAAAGCCACCACCACCACCCACGGATCGATGAGCAGGGGCCAGCCGGCCTTCATCGCCGTGACGATGGCGATGCCGATGCCGATCCCGATGCCGATCATGCCGCCGATCAGCGCGATGGTCGTCGCCTCGATCAGGAACTGGCCCATCACGTCGAGCGGGCGCGCGCCCACGGCCATCCTGAGGCCGATCTCCTTCGTGCGCTCCGTCACCGAAACCAGCATGATGTTCATGATGCCGATGCCGCCGACGACGAGGCTCACCGCCGCCACCGAGAGCAGCAGCATCGCCATGGTGCGGGCGCTCTCCTCGCGCGTCGCCTGGATCTCGGCCATGTTCCGAAGCGAGAAATCGTCGTCGCGGCCATCCTGCAGGCGATGGCGCTGGCGCAGCAGGCGCTTCATCTCCTCCTCGGCGGCGGATAGGTCCTCGCCTTCCCTGATCTTCACCATGATCTGGTTGACCGAGCGGTTCTTGGCGCGGTTCGTGCCCACCACGCGCTGGCGGGCCGTCTGCAGCGGCAGCAGGATCACGTCATCCTGGTCCTGGCCGAACATGCTCTGCCCTTTCGGGCTCATCACGCCGATCACCTCGAACGGCACGTTGCGCACGCGGATCTGCGCGCCGACGGGATCATTCCCGCCGAAGAGTTCGCGCAGCACGCTCTGGCCGATCAGCGCGACCTGTCCGCCGCGGCGGGTTTCCTCCTCGGAGAATTCGCGCCCACGTTCCACCGCCCAGTCTCGCGCGACGAAGTAATCGAGATCGACGCCGACCGCGCTCGTCGCCCAGTTCTGGCTCCCGTAGACCGCCTGCACGCCGCCGCGCACCAGCGGGGCCGCGGCCTGCACGGCGGGGATCTCCGCCTTCAGCGCCTGCGCATCGGCATCGGTCAGTGTCGAGGCATTGCCCGTGCCGAGCCGCGCGCCGCCCTGCGTGATGTTGCCGGGGATAACGATGATGAGATTGGCGCCGAGCGACTGGATCTGCGCGTTCACCCGCTCGCGCGCGCCGTTCCCCACCGCGACCATCGCGATCACCGCCGCGACGCCGATCACGATGCCGAGCATCGTCAGCACCGAGCGCAGGGCATGCGCGCGGATGGCCGCAAACGAGGAGAGGATGGCGTCGAGGAAGCTCATGGCCGCAAGCTCATGCCGCTTCGGCCCATTCGGCCAGTGCGGCCGCCGCATCGCGCGGGACCTGTGTGCTGTCGGCGACGATCTTCCCGTCGCGGAAACGGATCACGCGGCTCGCGAAGGCGGCGACATCCGGCTCATGCGTCACCACGATGACCGTCACGCCCTCGCGGTTCAGCGCCTGGAAGAGCGCCATGATGTCGAGCGAGGTGCGGCTGTCGAGCGCGCCGGTGGGCTCGTCCGCGAGGAGGCAGGCCGGCTGGTTCACGAGCGCACGGGCGATCGCCACGCGCTGCTGCTGGCCGCCCGAGAGCTGCAGCGGCAGGTGGCGCATGCGATCGGCAAGGCCCACGCGGGCAAGGGCTGCTTCGGCCCGCGCGCGACGCTCGCGCTTCGGCAGGCCGGCATAGAGCATGGGGAGTTCGACATTGCCGAGCGCATCGACCCGCTGCAGCAGGTTGAACTGCTGGAACACGAAGCCGATCTCGCGATTGCGGGTGCGGGCGAGTTCGGTCGCGGGCAGACGGCCCACCTCCACGCCCTTGAGGCGATAGGAACCGGCGCTCGGCTGGTCGAGGCAGCCCAGGACGTTCATGAAGGTCGATTTGCCCGAGCCCGAGGGTCCCATCACCGCCACGAACGAGCCCTGCTCGATGGCCGTCGTCACGCCCGCGAGCGCGATGACGCGCTCCTCGCCCATCTGGTAGACGCGTTCGAGGTTCTCGACCGCGATCAGGGGAGAACCGGTGCCGGCCATGGCTCAGAACCCGAAGCGGAAGCCGGACGAGGCGCGGGCGCGCGGCGCGCTCACCACGCCATTGATCACGGCGTCACCCGGTTTGATCTCGCCGGAGAGCACTTCGGTCCAGGTGCCGTCCGTCGCGCCGATGCGCAGGTTCACGGCTTTCGGGTTTCCTTGCGCATCGAGAACATGCACGCGGCCGGGAATGCCCGCCTCGGCCTGTCGCGCCGGCCCCGCCCCGCCGCCCCTCGGGCCACGCGCGTCGCGGAAAGCGCGATACTTGTCCTTCTGTTCGGGCGTCAGCACGGCCTCGAAGTCGCGCTGAAAGCGCTGGCGCGCCGTGCGGGCCGCCTCGCGGCGCTCCTCCGGGCTCGAGGCACCCTGAATGGCCTCGCCCATGGCACGCGCGAGGCGCTGCGCCTCCGCGACCTGCTTCTCGTCAAGCCCCAGCTCGGCCTTCAGCGTTTCGAGCATGGCCGCGACCTGCCGGCCCGGGCCGCCGCCGCCCGAGGGCGCGGAGAAGGGCCCGGCCGCCTCGCTGCCGCCGGAGGACGCATTGCCCTCGCCCGGAGACGGCGTCGTCGGTCGCGCCGCACCGGCAGGCTGCCAGCGCAGCGCCCCGTTGGAGACACGCAGCACATCGGCCTTGCGTTCAGTGAAAATGCGCGCATTGGCCGTCATGCCCGGAAGCAGCGCGAGATCGTCGTTCTGCACCGTGACGATCGTGGTGTAGATCACGACATTCTGAACGGTCTGTGATCCCAACCGCACGAGCCGCACGGTGCCGGTGAAGGTGCGCGAGGGGTAAGCGTTCACAGTGAATTCCACCGTCTGGCCCGGCTTCACGCGGCCGACATCGGTTTCGTCGAGGTTGATATTGACCTCGATGGTCTTGAGGTTCTGCGCGACGAGAAAGAGCGTGGGCGCCTGCAGCGAAGCGGCGACCGTCTGCCCCAGTTCGACATTGCGCTGCACCACCACGCCATCCACCGGCGAGCGGATTTCGCTGTTGGCGAGGTCGACCTCGATCTGGCGCACCACGGCCTCGGCCTTGGCGATCTGCGCATCGGAGGATGCCTTCTGCGCTTCGATCACCTTGAGATCCGCTTCCAGCGCCGCGATCTGCGCGCGGGCGGAGGCCACCTGCGCCTCGGACGACGCCGCGGTGGATCGCAGGGCATCGCGCTGGGTTGTGGCATTCTGCAGCGTGACCTCGGTCGCGATCCCACGATCCTTCAGGCTCGTCTGGCGCTCGAAGGTCGTCTCGGCATCGGCCAGCATGGTGCGGGCGCGTTCGGCCTGCGCCTGCATGTCCCGCACCACGGCGTTCTGGCGCTGGATATCGGCGCGGTTCTTTTCCACCTGCGCATCGTTGAGCTGGCGTGCGGCGCGTGCCTGTTTGAGATCGGCGACGGAGGCATCCCGCCGCGCGAGCAGCGTGTCCCGATTGAGGCGGGCCAGCACCTGCCCGGCCTTCACTTCGTCGTTGTGATCGACGAGGATTTCCACCACCTGCCCGGACAACTGCGAACCGACGATCACGGTCGTGGTCGCGAGCACGGTGCCTGTGGCCGAGACGGTGGCGATGATCGGCCCGCGCGAAACGGCATCGGTGCGATAGCGCGCCGCGTCGGCAGCCTCGCCACCGTTGCGGGAGGCCAGAGCCCAGGCTCCAAGGCCAACCACCAGAACCAGAAAGATCAGAAACGCCTTGCGCATGGCTGTTTCATACCACCGGCGGTCAGCGCCTGTCACATGAAGGCTTTGTCATGTGCGGCGGGGTTCTTCCGCCGATCAGCGATCGCGATCCCGGTTGAAGATCAGGACATCGGCCAGCGGACCGGCGCGCGAACCGAAGGCCGCCTCGAGCCCGGCAATCGCCTCCCCGGTCACCGAGGCGAGCCGCGCGCGGGCGCCGTCGAGGCCCATCAGGCTCACCAGCGTGGCCTTGCCGGCCTTCGCATCCTTGGCGACCGCCTTGCCGACCACCGCCGCCTCGCCCTCGATGTCGAGGAGATCGTCGCGGATCTGGAACGCGAAGCCGAGCGCCTCGCCATAAGCCTTCAGCGCGCGCCGCTCGGGCGTCGGCACGGGAGCGGCGAGCAGCGCGCCGGCTTCCGCCGCGAAGCGGATCAGCGCGCCGGTCTTCAGCGCCTGCAGGTGGCGGATGGAGGAAAGGCCCTGGCGGGGTGGTTTGCCATTCGTCGCGAAGCGCCCCTCGGCGGCGAGATCGAGCATCTGCCCGCCGACCATCCCGTCGATGCCGGAGGCCTCGGCCAGAGCCGCCACGATCTTTGCGCGGGTCGATGCCCGTGGCGCGGTGGCGCGGTCGGCCACGATGGCGAAGGCCATCGTCAGCAGGGCATCGCCCGCGAGGATGGCCGTCGCCTCGTCGAAGGCGATATGGGCCGTGGGCTGGCCCCGACGCAGGTCGTCGTTATCCATCGCCGGCAGATCGTCATGCACCAGCGAATAGCAATGCACCGCCTCGAGCGCGGCGGCGACGCGCAACGGCCCCTCGCCTTCGAGGCCGAAGAGCCGCGCGCTTTCAATCACGAGATAGGGGCGCAGCCGCTTGCCCCCTGCGAAGACCGCATGCCGCATGGCGGCGACGAGCCGTTCCGGCCGCTTCCCCGGCGACAACAGGCTGGCGAGACAGGTCTCCACCGCCGAGGCATGACGCTCCAGCCGTGCCCGAAATTCCGCTTGCATAACCTTGAACTCCCCCCACGCGATCTGCCGATGCCGGTGCGCACAGGAAGCTTCCTCTCGCGGAAAATCAAGCCATGTTCCAGCCTTCTCCAAAACAGCCGCGTTTCGGGCTGGCTTTTGGTGATCGATGCGTGTATAGCGCCGCATCTTCCGTTCCGGCCGGGATCGCGACGGGCTTCCTTGAGGCTCCGCAAGACCGGCTTTCGCCGCGGGGCCTGGCTTCGCGAATCTCTGGAGTACCACGATGGCCGTTCCCAAGAAGAAGGTCTCGCGCTCGAAGCAGGGCATGCGCCGTTCGGCCGATGCGCTCTCCGCGCCGACCTATGTCGAAGACAAGAACACCGGCGAACTGCGCCGCCCGCACCATGTCGACCTGAAGACCGGCCTCTACAATGGCCGCCAGGTCTTCACGCCGAAGACGGGCGAGTAACGGCTTCAGCCGTCCTGCGGCCTGATCAGCCTTGAAAAAACCCCGGGCGGTGACCGCCCGGGGTTTTTCGTGTTGATCCGGATCACGATCCCGCGAGCGGAATGCCTGCCCTTCCGGGCGGTTAGGCATCCCGGACGGCGTGGAGGATGTCCGGCGCCAGCCGCGAGGGCTTGTGCGCGGCCGCGAAGGCATAGGCCCTCTCGCGGGCACTCGCGACATCGCGCCGCCCGAGAACCTTGCGCAGGTCCGGATCGCCGGTGGCGATGACCTGCACGAGGAATTCCGCCGGCCGGGGGGGCTTGCTGCCGGGCGCGGCCTTCGGCGGGGGAGTCGCGGTCGCCGGCCGGTCATCCCGGGACGGATGCCGCTGGAAACCCGAGGAGAATGTTTCAGTCTGGTACAGGGCGGGGACGCTGATCTTGCTCATGCCTGTCCCGTGGCAAGCCCCGTGCCGAATCCGGGTTAACCATATCGGGTGGCCCCGGGGCCGAAATCGACCGCCTTTCACCGAGTTCCGGCCCTGTGGCGCTCATCAAGTGTTAACGCCTTGGTCCCACTCTGGCGCCATCAGGCGAGACAGGTCCTGATTCGCCCGCGCAAGGCCGCATGGGCGAGACCTCGAACCCGAATGACGACACTCATGGCGCAAGGCGGCGGAACGATCCTTCCCTTCACGGGACAGCCAGACGCAGAACGTGTGCCGACCGACATGCTGCTCGACGGCACCCGCGATCTCGGCGAGGCCATCTATTCCTGGAACATCGAAACCGATGTCATGACCTGGGCGCTCGAGGCGACCCACATCTTCGGTGTCCGCGAAATGGCGGCGCTGTCGACCGGCACCGCCTTCGCCACCCTGATCGACCAGGCAAGCCCGCATTCGCGCCATTCCGAAGTGTTCGAAAGCGAGCGCCGCGACCAGGGCACCGGCGTGCCCTTCGCGACGCGCTATCTCGTGAACCCGGCGCCGGGCCTGCGCTTCTGGGTCGAGGATACCGGCCGCTGGTTCGCGAACGAGCAGGGCCGGCCCCGGCTGGTGCACGGGGTCTGCCGGCGCGTGCTCGCGCCGACCTCGGAGGAAATCGCGCTCGTCACGAAACGGCATTTCGATCCCACCACCGGCGCGCTGACCCGCGCCGATTTCTGCAATGCCCTCGGCGATGCGATCGTGACCAATGCGAGGGATTCACGCGGCATCGTGCTGATGCTGGTGGCGGTCGACGACCTCGCGCAACTGAACAAGACCTACGGCTATCATATCGGCGACGAGATCATTGCCGCGATCGTGCGCCGCCTGCGCGGCCTGATCCGCCGGCGCGACATCCTCGGTCGCTATGCCACCAACAAGATCGGCATCGTGCTGGCCCCGAGCCTCGCCGAACACATGGAATTCGTGGCGAACCGCCTCGCCTCCGCCATCCGTGGCGCGCCGATCGACACCAGCGCCGGGCGGATTCCCGCCGCCGTGCATATCGGCGGCGTGGCGGTGCCGCGCGACGCCAAGACGGCCATCGAGGCCCTGCATGCCTGCGAGGAGGCGCTGACCGACGCCAAGGACCGGACCGACCTGCCGTTCCTCGCCTTCTCCAGCGATCCCGAAGCCCGCACCCAGCGCCACTCCAACCGCGAATCGACCGACACGGTGCTGACCGCGCTGAACGACCGGCGCATCGAACTCGCCTACCAGCCGATCGTCCGTTCGGGGAACGGCGAGGTCGCGATGTACGAATCACTCGTGCGCATGACATCGCCGGAAGGCGAACTGATCGGCGCCGGCGCCATCGTGCCGGTGGCGGAGCGGCTCGGATTCCTCCACCTCATCGACCACCGGGTGATGGAACTCGCACTCGAGACCCTGCGCAGCCGGCGCGACATTCAACTCACCGTGAATGTCGGCGTGGATACCGCACTTCACCCGGACTGGATGGCAGCTTTCCGCGCGCATCTCTCCATCGATACGAGCGTCGCCCAGCGCCTCGTGGTGGAGATCACCGAGACATCCCTCATCGAGGACCTGCAGGCCGCGCAACGCCTGATCGAGGCGATCAAGGATTGCGGAGCACGCGTCGCGATCGACGATTTCGGCGCGGGCCACACCTCGTTCCGCAACATGCGGCTCCTGCCCATCGACATCCTGAAGATCGACGGCACCTTCATCCGCAATCTCGCCCGCTCGGAGGATGATCGCTTCTTCGTGCAGACGCTGCTGCAACTCGCGCGCCACCTGCGGATCGAGACGGTCGCGGAATGGGTGCAGGATGAGGAAACCGCCAATCTCCTCACATCGTGGCGCGTCGAATACCTGCAGGGCGATTTCGTGGGCATCGCGACCAAGCACCTGCCCGAGCCGAAATCCACGATCCGCGCCATCGCCTGAGGGCCGGGTCCCGGGCCAGGAGGCCGCGGGCCGCTGTCACTTGTCCTTGTTGGGATCGCCCGGCTTCGTCGGCGGGAAACCGCCGAAGGAGAAGGCGCGCATCGCTTCCTCGAACATCGCCATGTTCGCGCGCACCTGCTCGTCCATCGCCGCCATGGCCTGCTGCCCGAAGGCCGCCGGGTTGAAGGGGCTGCCGCCGAAGCCCTTGGTCATCTGCTCGCGCAGCTTGTCCTGATCCGACATGAAGCGCGTGAGCGACATCTCGAGATAGCGCGGAACCAGCGCCTGCATGTGATCGCCGTAGAACTGGATCAGCTGGCGCAGGAAGGTGATCGGCAGCAGGAACTGGCCCTTGTTCTCCTGCTCGAAGATGATCTGGGTCAAAACTGACCGCGTGATATCCTCGCTGGTCTTGGCATCCGTCACGACGAAATCCTCGCCGGCCCGCACCATCTGCGCGAGATCTTCCAGCGTCACATAGGAGCTGGTGCCCGTGTGGTAGAGGCGCCTGTTGGCGTATTTCTTGATGATCGTCGCGTCTTTGGCGCCTTGTTCGGCCATGAACTCCACCATTCCCTCTGTGCGAAAGCGCAAGTTACGGGCCGCACTGCAGCATTGGCAACCCCGCCCGCCGCTATCGATATCATCCGGATTTCCGTCTTGACGATAGTTGCTTGAACCGTCTCATAGCATTTAGGGTCAGGTCCGACAAACGCGGATCAGCTGGAAGACCGCAGGAGGAAATCATGGCAACTCAATCCATCGTCATCGCGAGTGCGGCCCGCACCGCCGTCGGAGCCTTCAACGGCGCATTCGCCGAGGTTGCGGCGCATGAGCTGGGCGCGACCGCCATCAAGGGGGCGCTGGAGCGTGCGGGCGTTGCGCCGGCCGAGGTCGACGAGGTCATCATGGGCCAGATCCTCTCCGCCGCGCAGGGCCAGAACCCGGCGCGCCAGGCGGCGATGGCTGCCGGCATCCCGCAGGAAAAGACCGCCTGGGGCCTGAACCAGCTCTGCGGCTCGGGCCTGCGCGCGGTGGCGATCGGCATGCAGCAGATCGCGAACGGCGACGCCTCCATCATCGTGGCCGGCGGCCAGGAATCCATGACGCTCGCCCCGCATGCGGCCTATCTCCGCGCCGGCACGAAGATGGGCGAGATGAAGATGGTCGATACCATGCTGAAGGACGGCCTGTGGGACGCGTTCCACGGCTACCATATGGGCCAGACCGCCGAGAACGTCGCCGCGAAATGGCAGCTGACCCGCGACGAGCAGGACCAGTTCGCCGTGGCCTCGCAGAACAAGGCCGAGGCGGCGCAGAAGGCCGGCCGGTTCAAGGACGAGATCGTCCCGCATACCGTGAAGACCCGCAAGGGCGACATCGTGGTCGATATGGACGAATATCCCCGCCACGGCTCGACGCTGGAAGCCATGGCGAAGCTGCGCCCGGCCTTCACCAAGGACGGCACGGTGACCGCCGGCAACGCCTCCGGCATCAATGACGGTGCTGCCGTCGCGGTGCTGATGAGCGAGGCGGAAGCGGCGAAGCGCGGCATCGCCCCGCTCGCCCGCATCGTCTCCTGGGCGACCTGCGGCGTCGACCCGGCCATCATGGGCACCGGCCCGATTCCGGCCTCGCGCCGCGCGCTCGAGAAGGCGGGATGGAAGGTGTCGGATCTCGAACTCGTCGAGGCGAACGAGGCTTTCGCCGCGCAGGCGCTCGCCGTGAACAAGGATATGGGCTGGGACCCTGCAATCGTGAACGTCAATGGCGGCGCGATCGCCATCGGCCATCCCATCGGCGCCTCGGGCGCGCGCGTGCTGAACACGCTCCTCTTCGAGATGAAGCGCCGCGGCGTGAAGAAGGGCCTCGCCACGCTGTGCATCGGCGGCGGCATGGGCGTCGCGCTCTGCGTCGAGCGCTGATCCACCCTGAGGAACGGCCCCGCGCGCCAGCCAACGAGCGCGCGGGATAAGGCATAGAACCGGAAACGCCAGAAAACGAGGAAACGAGGATGGCACGCGTCGCATTGGTGACTGGGGGCTCGCGCGGCATTGGCGCGGCCATTTCGAAGGGCCTGAAGGCCGCAGGCTACAAGGTCGCCGCATCCTATGCCGGCAATGACGAGGCGGCCGCCGCCTTCACCAAGGAAACCGGCATCCCCACCTACAAGTGGGACGTTTCCGACTACGACGCCTGCGCCGCCGGCATCGCCAAGGTGGAAAGCGATCTTGGCCCGATCGACGTGCTCGTGAACAATGCCGGCATCACCAAGGATGGCATGTTCCACCGGATGACCAAGGACCAGTGGTATGCGGTCATCAACACCAACCTCAATTCGCTCTTCAACATGACGCGACCGGTGTGGGAAGGCATGCGCGCCCGCAAGTTCGGCCGCGTCATCTGCATCTCGTCGGTCAACGGGCAGAAGGGCCAGATGGGGCAGGTGAACTATTCCGCCGCCAAGGCCGGCGATATCGGCTTCGTGAAGGCGCTGGCGCAGGAAGGCGCGCGCGCCGGCATCACCGTCAATGCCATCTGCCCGGGCTATATCGGCACGGACATGGTGCGCGCCATCGCGCCCGACGTTCTCGAAAAGGCGATCCTGCCGCAGATCCCGGTCGGCCGCCTCGGCGAGCCGGAGGAGATCGCCCGCGCGGTGGTGTTCCTTGCGGCCGACGAAGCCGGGTTCATCACCGGCTCGACCCTGACCGCCAATGGCGGGCAATACATGGTTTGACCCCGGTTTTTCAGGGATTTTCACCAGAAGGGCCGGGAAACCGGCCCTTTTTTCATCAGAGCGATTCCGGCAGGCTCAGGAGGTGGCTCGGCTCGTCGCCATCCACCGTCGTGCGGAGAAACTTCTGGCCATGCCGATTGATCGAAACGACGACATCCACCAGTTCGCCCTGCGACGTGGAGACGTAGAAAGCTTCCTTCCGGCTTTCGATCCGGGCAATGACATCGGCCGTTTCCAGCGTCCAGGTCCGGCCGCCGACATGGGTGATTCGTTCGCACGGCTTGCGGCGATCGTTCTGGCGGATGCGTCTGATCTGAAAGCGCTACACCATCGAAAGGCTCCTCTGAATACAACCTTAAATTGCAGATAGACCGAATCGACCGCATGGCGCAAGGCGCCGGTGGCATGTCCCCTTTCGTCCCTTCCCGGCCCGCGCTTCCCATGCAATCCCTCTCCCGCCCCACGCTCATCGGCCTCGGCGCCATTCTCGTCTGGGCCACGCTCGCGCTCTTCACCGCGATGACGGGGACGATGCCGCCCTTCCTCACCACCGCGATCTGCTTCGCGCTCGGCGGGCTCGTCATCATCAGCCCGGCGGTGTGGCGGCGGGACTGGGGCAAGCTGAAGCCGACGCTGCCGGCCTTCCTGCTGGGGCTCTATGGCCCGTTCGGCGATACGGTGATCTACTTCGCCGCGCTGAAGCTCGCGCCGCCGGCCGAGGCCAACCTGATCCATTATCTCTGGCCGCTGCTCATCGTGCTTTTCGCGGCGATGCTGCCCGGTGCGGGCCTGCGGCCGCGCCATCTCGTCGGCGCGCTGATGGGGCTTGCCGCGCTGCTGCTGCTCGTCGGCGGCAGGCTCGGCAGCGGGGCCAGCGAGGCGGCCTGGTGGGGCTATGGCCTCGCGCTGCTCGGGGCCGTCGTCTGGTCGAGCTATTCGGTGCTCTCCCGGCTCGTCGCCTCCTCTTCGACGGAGAGCCTGGGCGTGACGATCCTTTTCGCGAGCATCCTCGCCTTCCTGCTGCATCGCCTGCTGGAGACGCCCTACACGGATTGGAGCTGGACGAATGTGATGGGCCTTCTCGGCCTCGGGCTCGGATCGCAGGGCATCGCCCTGATCTGCTGGGACATCGGCATGAAGCGCGGCGATGTGAGCTTCCTCGGCGTCGCCTCCTACGCCACGCCGGTGCTCTCCACCGTGCTGCTCGTGGCCTTCGGCTATGCGCCGGCGAGCCTGGCGCTGGCCGCGGCCTGCGCGCTCATCGTGGTGGGCGCCATGGTGGCGCGGAAAGGATGAGCCGGCCTCAGTCCTTCCGCCACAGCGTCTCGTAGCGATAGAGATCGCGAAAACCCAGTTTCTGGTAGAGCGCCTTCGCGATGCGATTGTTGACCTCGACCTGCAGGAAGCCATGCCGCGCACCGAGTGCCGCGGCCTCGGCCAACAGGGTTTCGACGAGGCCGCGCCCGATGCCCTGACCGCGTGCATCGGGGTCGAGCAGCACCGAGGCGATCTCGGCATAACCCCGATCGATGGCGGTATAGCCAAAGCCGATGGCGCGGCCATCGCGGCGCACGGTGGCGAACCGGGCGGGCACGCGGATCGCACCGACGATCGCGCCGAGCTGCGCCGGGGAGCGCTTGTCCGGGGTCTGGAAGCGGGAGACCCCCTCCAGCCATTCCTCGCCGGCCGCGGGCGCGATCTCGACATCGTCCCGGCGCAGGAACGCGTGCCCGGCGAGGTCCGCGACCATGCCGAAGCTCGCGTCCTTCAGCACGTAACCCCGCCGGTCAAGCCGCTTGCGCGTGGTGCGCGTCATCAGCATCGTGTCGCGGAAGATCGGCGACAGGCCCGCCTCGCGATACAGCGTCTCGATGTTGGCGATCTCGCTGTCCTCGAGATGGGCGCCGATCACGATGGGCGAGGCCGAATTCGCGCGGCCCGAATAGCCATGGGCGAAGCGCACCGCGAAGCCGCGAATGAGCATCGTGCCGGGCGCCGGCCAGCAATTCACGATGCGCTCCTCGCAGGCCAGCACGTCGGCGCGATCACCAAAGATCGCCACGCTCATGCGCCACCTTTCCTGGGGGTGGGGCGCCAGTCCTTCGGTGCCATTTCGAAGCCGGCGAACTCGAAGCCGGGCGACACCGTGCAGCCCACGAGAGTCCAGGCGCCGAGGCTCGTGGCGCTCTGCCAATGGTCCTTCGGCACGAGAACCTGCGGGCGCTGGCCGGTCTGCAGGTTCGGCCCGAGATGATGGGCGGCGGCGTCATGTCCGTTGGGGCTTATGGTGATGACCATCGGCGCGCCAGCGTAATAGTGCCAGATCTCGCTCGCATCGCAGCGATGCCATTCAGATACTTCGCCGGCTTCCAAAAGGTAATAGATCGCCGTGCCGACCGAGCGGCCGCTCGAATCGGTCACGAGGTCGCGGAAGGTCTCGCGGAAATGCCCGCCTTCGGGATGCGGCCGCAAATCCAGAAGCCGGATGATCTCGCGGGCGGAGAGGCTGGAATCGAACATCGGCAAAATTCCGGAAGAAGGGACGGAAGGGGACGGGAAAATCGCCCTGGTCGGAAGCGGCTGCACTGGTTCAGGACCGGTAGGTTCTGATCAGAACCGGTTCTTGGCCTCTCGTCGGGCGGCGAATTCCGCCACGTCCCTCGCGCGCAGGAAGACATTGGTGGCGCGCTCCTCGGCAACGGTGGTCGGCACCGTGGGCGTGCCTTTCGCCCGCATGGCCTCGACCGCCTGCAGACGCGACTGGATCGCGGCATTGTCCGGCTCGGTCGCAAGCGCGAAGCGGGCGTTGGAGAGCGTGTATTCGTGGCCGGAATAGATGCGCGTCGCCTCGGGCAGGTCGCCGATGCGCTTCAGCGCGGCATAGAGCATATCCGGCGGCAGGTTGAAGATCCGGCCGCAGCCCATCGTGAACATCGTGTCGCCGACGAAGATCATCTGCTGCGCCGGCAGATGAAAGCTCACATGGTCGGCGCAATGGCCCGGCGTATCCCAGACCTCGACCACGGTGTCGCCCACCATCAGCCGATCCCCCTCCTTCACGAAGCGATCGGCCTGCGGCAGCGCATCCGTGGCCTGCGCGGGCGCCAACACCTTCGCGCCGTAGCGCGCCACAAGGGCCGGCACGCCTTCGATATGGTCGTGATGCTTGTGGGTTACGAGGATCAGATCAAGCCCCCAGCCGCGGCGATCGAGTTCGGCGATCACCGGCTCGGAGGCCGGCGCATCGACCAGCGCGACCGTTCCGGTGGCATCATCGCGGATCAGCACGGCGTAATTGTCGGCAAGGCAGGTGAAAAGCGCGACGTCCATCGCTATTCTTTCTTTCGCAAGGCAGGGATGGCGTATCCTCGCGCGCGCCATGCGGCTTGTCCAGAGAAAGAAGGCTTCGTGCAACCCGACGTCATCGACCTGCGGTCGTTCTATGCCAGTCCGTTGGGGCGCGTCGCGCAACGGATGATCCTGCGCGCGATCCGGGCCCGATGGTCCAGCCTGCAGGGCCTGGCGTTGCTGGGGCATGGCTACGCGATTCCCTATCTCGACGATCTGCGCGAGGGCACGGAACGCAGCATCGCCTTCATGCCGGCCCGGCAGGGCGTGGCGCCCTGGCCGCGCGGCATGCTCTCGGCCGTCAGTCTCGTGGAGGGCTCGGAACTGCCCCTGCGCGATTCGGTGATGGACCGCGTGGTGCTCGTGCATTCGCTGGAAGTGTCCGACGACCCCTCCGCGCTGATGAGCGAGATCTGGCGCATCCTCGCGCCCGGCGGCCATGTGATGATCATCGTGCCGAACCGGCGCGGGCCCTGGGCACGGCTCGACACCACGCCGTTCGGCGCGGGCCAGCCCTTCTCGCGCCGGCAGCTGACCGAGCTACTGCGCCACGCGCTCTTCACGCCGACGCATTGGAGCGAGGCGCTCTACATGCCGCCGGTCAATCGCCGCTTCATCCTGCGGACGGCGATGGGCTGGGAAAGGCTTGGCGCGAGCCTCTCGCTGCCCTTCGCGGGATTGCACGTGATCGAGGCGACGAAGCAGGTCTATCGGCCGGCGCTGGCGGGCAAGATGGCGCGAGTGCGCGGCCTTCTGCAGCCCGTTCTGGTGCCGACCGGCGGTGCCGCAGCCGGTCGGGACGGAGATATATTAGCCGGCTGATTTCCGCGCGAGCCAGAAGATCCCCTGCTCGCCCACGAGGTTCCAGAACCACCAGGGCATGGTGACGCCCACGGGCTTGCCCGCGGCATCGAGCGCCTCGGCCCGCACGATCGAGGCCTTCACCTCATCCGCCAGGGCCACGAAGTCGCGGATGGTGCAGAAATGGATGTTCGGCGTGTCATACCAGCTGTCGGGCAGGCTCTCGTTCACCGGCATGCGGCCATAGAACATGAGGTTCGCCCGAATGCGCCAATGCCCGAAATTCGGGAAGGAAACGATGGCGTTGCGGCCGATGCGCAGCATTTCTTCCACCACCACCTTCGGCCGGCGCGTGGCCTGCAAGGTCTGCGAGAGGATGACATAATCGAAGCAATCGTCGGGATAGTCGAAGAGGTCGGTATCCGCGTCGCCCTGGATCACCGCGAGGCCTTTCGCGACACAGGCCGCGACCCCGTCGCGCGAGAGTTCGATGCCGCGTGCATCGACCCGCTTTGTCGCGGCGAGATAGGCCAGGAGATCGCCATCGCCGCAGCCCACATCGAGCACGCGCGCGCCCTCGCTCACCATCCCGGCGAGCAGGCGGTGGTCGGATCGGATGGCGGGCGCAATGTTCGTTTCTCTCATGTCAGCCCCTCACACCCAGGCTCGTCGCGGCGGCATCAAGGAAGCCGCGCGTGGTGCGATAGAGCACCGGCTCGTCGAGCAGGAAGGCGTCGTGCCCCTTGTCGCTCTCGATCTCGACGAAGGACACCGACGCGCCGTTGGCGTTGAGCGCGTGCACGATCTGCCGGCTCTCGGCGGTGGTGAAGAGCCAGTCCGACGTGAAGGAGACGAGGCAGAAGCGCGTCGTCGAGCCCTTGAAGGCCGCCGCGAGCGAGCCGCCATTGTCGGCCGCGAGATCGAAATAATCCATCGCCCGCGTGAGGTAGAGGTAGGAATTGGCATCAAAGCGCTCGACGAAGCTGATCCCCTGGTAGCGCAGGTAGGATTCCACCTGGAAATCCGCATCGAAGGAGAAGGTCGGGGCGGTGCGATCCTGAAAGTTGCGGCCGAATTTGCGCTGCAGGGCACTCTCGGAAAGATAGGTGATATGCGCGCCCATCCGGGCGACGGAGAGGCCCTTCACGGGCCGCACGCCCGCCTCGAAATAGCGGCCGCTGCGCCAGTCCGGATCGGCCATCACGGCCTGCCGGCCGACCTCATGAAAGGCGATGTTCTGCGCGGAATGTTTCGCCGCGCAGGCAATCGGCATCGCCGCGAAGACGCGGCCGGGAAAGAGCGAAGCCCAGGCCAGCACCTGCATGCCGCCCATCGAGCCGCCGATCACGGCGAGCAGCCGCCCGATGCCGAGATGATCGACGAGCCGCGCCTGCGCGCGCACCATGTCGGAAATCGTGATGACCGGGAACTCGGTCCCATAGGCATGGCCCGTGGCGGGGTTCGCATTGGCCGGGCCCGACGTGCCCATGCAGCCGCCGAGCACGTTGGAGCAGATGACGAAATAGCGATCCGTATCGACCGGCTTGCCCGGGCCGATCAAGTTGCTCCACCAGCCGGCCTTGCCGGTCACCGGATGCTCGTTCGCCACGTGTTGGTCGCCGGTCAGTGCGTGGCAGATCAGCACGGCATTGCTGCGCTCGGCATTCAGCGTTCCGTAGGTCTGGTAGGCGATCTGCAAGGGCGCGAGATCGAGCCCGCTTTCAAGCGCCAGGGGTTGATCGGCGGGCACGCGCAGCACCTGCGAATGCGGTTCGTCAGCCTCGGATGCCGGCTTGGCCATCGTCCTGTTCCCGCCGGCCTTTGCAGGCCCTGGCGCCTTTCCCAAGGCGTCCGCTTTTTCGGACGCGTTCTTCGATTTATCTAATGTCGTTCGGCATAACGAACAAGAGGGTTCTTCGTCGGCCAACCGCGAGAGAAAACTTGTCTCCGCCAAGCCGCGCCCCGTATCAAGAGCGCCTTGCCGAACCGTTTCGTCCCCCATCCGGATTTTCCGCCATGTCGAACCCCCTTCTCGCCCTGCGCCACGAGATCGACCGCATCGACAATGCCATGCATGCGCTGCTGGTGGAGCGTGGCGACATCGTGGCGCAGGTGATCGAGGCGAAGCGCAAGGCCGGCGATGTCGGCTCGGCCTTCCGCCCGGATCGCGAGGCGGAGCTGATGCGGCGCATCATCCACAAGCCCTCGGGGCGCTGGCCGGTGGATGCGCCGGAGAACATCTGGCGCGTCATCCTCGCGACCTCCACCTACACGCAGGTGCCCTACACCGTGCATGCCGATGTCTCGGGCGGGGAAACGCCGATCCGCGAGAGCATGCGCTTCCATTTCGGCTTCACCGTGCCTTTTGCTGCGGCCTCCGACGCGAAGGCCGTGATCCGCGCCGTCGACGAGGCGACGGGCGATCTCGGCGTGTTTCTCATCGCGCAGGCGCCCGGCTCCGGGGCGTGGTGGGAGGGCCTCGCCGCGCCGGGCGCCCCGAAGATCATCGCGCGCCTGCCCTTCGCGGAGCGGCCCGGCCACCCCGCCGGCCTGCCCGTCTACGTGATCGCGAAGCCGCAGAACGAGGGGCTCGCGCGCGAGACGATCGTGGCCTCGCTGCAGCTCGAGCGCTGGCGTCCCGAGGCGCGGCAGGCCTTGGCCGCCATCGGTGCGGAACTCGTCGCCTCGGCCGGCAATGCGCAGGGCGCGCAGGTGTTGATTGCCCACGAGACCGCGACGACGCCGGACATGTTGACTGCAGCCCTCAATGGCGCGAAATGCGCGCCATCGCGCTATGCGGAACTCGGGTGCCATGCCCGGCTTGTCGCGCCGGCGCCCCGCCACCCAGCCTGAGGCCACGAAAAGCGGCCTCGCATTCCGAGAAGGCCGCACCATGTCGCCCGCCTCCGCCGCAAAGCCCGTTCCCCGCCCCGGCGCGATGAAGATCGAGGCCTATGTGCCCGGCAAGTCCAAGGCACCCGCCGGCGTGAAGCTGCACAAGCTTTCCTCCAACGAAACGCCGCTCGGCCCCTCGCCGCAGGCGATCGCGGCATTCAGGGCCAGCGCGGATGCGCTCGAACTCTATCCGGATGGTTCGGCGACGGCGCTTCGCGAGGCCATCGCCGGCCGCTATGGCCTCGATGCGAAGCGGATCGTCTGCGGCGCGGGTTCGGATGAACTGCTTTCGCTGCTCTGCCATGCCTATCTCGGGCCCGGCGACGAGGGGCTTTTCTCCGAGCACGGCTTCCTCGTCTACAAGATCGGCATCCTCGCGGCGGGTGCGACGCCGGTGATCGCGAAGGAGAAGAACCTCTCCACCGATGTCGATGCCGTGCTGGCCGCCGTCACGGAACGCACGAAGGTCGTGTTCATCGCGAACCCGAACAACCCGACCGGCACCTACCTGCCCTTCGACGAGGTGAAGCGCCTGCATGCGGGTTTGCGTCCGGACATCCTGCTCGTGCTCGATGCGGCCTATGCGGAATATGTCCGCCGCAACGATTACGCCTCGGGCCTCGAACTGGTGGCATCATCCGAGAACGTGGTGATGACGCGGACTTTCTCGAAGATCCACGGCCTCGCGAACCTCAGGATCGGCTGGCTCTATGGGCCGGAAGGCGTGGTGGATGTGCTGAACCGCATCCGCGGGCCCTTCAACATGAACGGCCCGGCGCTCGCCGCGGGCGTGGCGGCGATCACCGATCGCGAGCACGAGGAAAAGGCGTTGCGCCACAACGAGGAATGGCTGCCGAAGGTCACCAAGGGTCTCACTGATCTTGGCCTGACGGTCACGCCCTCGGTGGGGAATTTCGTGCTGGTGCATTTCCCCGACGAGGCCGGTCAGCGTGCGCCGGATGCCGATGCCTATCTCACCTCGAAGGGCGTGATCCTGCGTCGCATGGAGGCCTATGGCCTGCCGAACGCGCTGCGGCTCACCATCGGCAGCGCCGAGGCGAACGAGGCCGTGCTGGGCCATCTCAAGGCCTTCCGCAGCGGGGCGCGGGCATGAGCGCGTTCGCCCCGTTCCGGCGCATCGCGATCATCGGGTTCGGGCTGATCGGCTCGTCGGTGGCGCGGTCCTGCCGCAAGCTGGGCCTTGCGCAGGAGCTGGTCTGCATCGACCGCGATCCCGCCGTGCGGGCGCGCGTCGCCGAACTCGGCCTGTGCGATTCCATTTTCAGCGACGCCGCGAAGGGCGTGGCCGGCTGCGATCAGGTGATCCTTTGCGTGCCGGTGATGGCGAACGCGGCGCTCGCAGCCACCATCGGCCCGCATCTCGAACCGGGCACCATCGTCTCGGATGTGGGATCGGTGAAGGGTTGCGTCGTGCGCGATGTCGGCCCGCATCTGCCGCCGGGCGTCGCCTTCGTGCCGGCCCACCCGGTCGCGGGCACCGAGCATTCCGGCCCCGATGCCGGCTTTGCCGAACTCTTCCAGAACCGCTGGTGCATCCTCACGCCGCCAACGGAAACCGATCCGACCGCGATCCAGCGCATCCGCGCCTTCTGGGAGGCGATGGGCGCGAATGTCGAGGTGATGACACCGGATCACCATGACCGCGTGCTGGCGATCACCAGCCACCTGCCGCATCTCATCGCCTACAACATCGTCGGCACGGCGGACGACATGGAGAAGGTGACGCAGAGCGAGGTCATCAAGTTCTCGGCCGGCGGTTTCCGCGATTTCACGCGCATCGCCGCCTCCGACCCCACGATGTGGCGCGACGTGTTCCTCACGAACAAGGATGCGGTGCTGGAGATGCTCGGCCGCTTCTCGGAGGATCTGCTGGCGCTGCAGCGCATGATCCGCTGGGGCGATCGCGACGGTTTGCACGCGCTCTTCACGCGCGCCCGCACGATTCGCCGGGGCATCATCGCGCAGGGGCAGGAAAGCCCCGCGCCGGATTTCGGCCGGACCAATGCACCGACGCCGCCCGCGAAGGCGACGGACGCTCAGTAAAGCGGGCCGAGCTGCGCCAGCGGGAACGGGCCGAAGCGCATCCGCCCGTTCTCGAGAACCAGCGCGACCGGCACGCCCTGCGCGCCGCCGAGCCGGCCGAGCAGGCCGCCGACATCGAGCCCCATGCGCCGGGTGAACCCGCTCATGATCTGGTCGATGCCGCGCGCGCGCCCTTGCAGGTTGCCTTCGAGGCGTCGCTCGGCATCGAGCCCGAGCACGCCCGACACATCCACGAGGGCCGGGCCCTTGGTGGCCTTGGCCAGAATGATTCGCGCCTGCCCGCGCGCCAGCCGCCACGCTTCCAGGCTCTCCTCGATGCGCCGGGCGGGGTCGATCAGCAGGCCGGGGGCCGTGGCCTGGAATTCCACGGTCATCGGCTCGGGGTTGCCCGTGAGGCGATCGACGATGGGGTGAGCAATCTCGCCCAGTCGCAGCAGCAGGTCGCTGCCGGCCAAGTCGCCGGGCGAGCGGCGCAGATGCAGCGAGAAATCCTTCGCGCTCACGCGCTCCTCCGGCAGGCTGCCCCGGCCCAGCATGGCGACCGGGCGGAGGACCTCCACCGACAGTTCCGAGAAGCCGCCTGCCCCGCCCCGGAAGCTCGCGCGGGCGGTCTCCCAGTTCAGCGTCACCTCGCTCTCGGGATCGATCCGCATGGTCAGCGGCGCCTCGAGCAGCGCGATATAGAGACCCGGCGTGGTGATGCGCCCATGGATGGTGAGGCTGCCGAGGGTCGCCGCACGCGCCAGCCCGTTCGGGCCGCGTTCGATGATCTGCGGCTTCGCGCAGGTCAACTGCAGGCGGAACGGGTAGCCGGTGATGGAACGCTCGGGGCAAACCCAGTCGCGCCCCCGCGCCGCCTCGCGGGCGATGAACCCGTCCATGACATCGCCGACGCGGTTCGCCCCGAAGGCCCAGACCCCCGACCAGAGGATGACGAACAGCCCGAGCAGGGCGAAGGGCAGGTACAGCCCGATCCTGGAAAAGCGTGGCCGGGACTGAGAAGGCATGCTCATGTGGGATTCCCTAGGGTTGTTCCTTGCGCGACACGGTGAAATCCGCGAGAACCAATGACTTCCCGCCCCCTGCCCGAAAAACCATGTCGAAGCCCGAGCCTGTTGCGGATAGCGCCAGAAAACGCCAATCGTCAATTGCCGGGCCCCTGCCGCCCGAAAGCGATTTCTGGGTTTTCGGCTATGCCTCGCTGATGTGGAAGCCCGGATTCGAATTCGTCGAGCAGCAACGCGGCATCCTGCGCGGATTTCATCGCGCGCTTTGCGTCTATTCCCATCGCCATCGCGGCACGCTGGAACGGCCGGGCCTCGTGATGGGGCTCGATCGCGGTGGCTCGTGCCGCGGCATGGCCTTTCGCGTGGCACCGGAGAAGGTCGCCGAGACGCATGCCTACCTCACGGAACGCGAGCAGATCAACCGCGTCTATTTCGAGGTCTACCCGAATATCCGGCTCGAGGACGGCCGCGCGATCCGGGCGCTGGCCTATGTGGTGGACCGCAGCCACAGGCAATATGCCGGGCGGCTCAGCCATGCCGAGATCATCCGTCTGATCGAGCAGGGCGAGGGCCAGTCAGGTGCCTGCCGGGAATACGTGCTCAACACGCTCCATTGCATCGCCGCCATGGGCATGACCGATCATGCGCTCGACTGGCTCGAAAGGGCGCTGTCGGCGCGGTAGCCGGCTTCCGCCGCAAGGCGGGCGGACGTGCCTTCGATGGCGCTCTCCATCTGCTCGAAAAACGCCTCGCCGGGCAATCCGGGCGGAATCGCGGGCAGGATTTCCAGGATGATGCGGCGCGGATAATGCAGCAGCGTGTTGCGTGGCCAGGCGAGGCCCGACACGAGTGCCACAGGCTGGCAGGCGACATCGCCAAGGGATTCGTAGATCCGCGCCACGCCATAGCGATAGGCCGGCGGCGCGCCGACCTTCCGCCGCGTGCCTTCCGGGAAGATGAGGATATGCCGGCCCTGCCGCGTGGCGCGTCGCACGCCCTCGGCCATCGCGACAAGCGCCTTCTGCCGGTCCCCCCGGTTGATCGGCACCTGTCCGGCCTTGAGCAGGTGCCAGCCGAAGAGCGGCAGCCAGATCAGCTCGCGCTTCAGGATGTAGGTCGGCTTGGGGAAGAACAGCACGATCGCCATGGTTTCCCAGGCGCTCTGATGCTTCGCCGCCACCAGCACCGGGCCGCGGACGACGTTCTCCTCGCCGCGGATCTCGACGCGCGAGCCGACGATCATCTCGTGCAGGAACAATCCTCCCGCCGCCCACCAGCGCGCGAAGGTCAGCATGACCGATCCGGGCAGCACCCACCCCACGACCGCCATCAGGAACCACAGGGTGCAATGGCTGTAATAGGCGGCCTGAAACAGCGCGGATCGGAGAATGATGAGGGGCATGCGCGGAGGCTGTTCCTTGTGCTCCCCCCTCTTGCCAAAGGGCGGGCGGGCAAACAAGCCCTGTTGCAGGGGCTAGGGGTCCGCGAGAGCGGCGCGCAGCCATGCGGCCAGATATTTCGTGTATTCGGCCACGAGCAAACGCAACAGAACCGGTTCCTTCCACCAGTCCTGGAGGCGCGAACGATCCGGAATCACCGGGTAAAGCTCGATCGTGACCTCGGGCAAGGCCTCGGCGAATTCGAGCCGTGCGCGGGGCATATGGTAACTCGCGGTGACGAGCAGCACGCGGGAAAACCCGTTGCGGCGCACCCATTGGGCGCTTTCCTGCGCATTCTCGATGGTGTTCCGGGCCCGGAAGTCCAGATCGATGCAGCAATCGAATGCCGCCTCGTGGCCGGGCCAAGTGCGGCGCAGTTGCTCCGCCGTGACCTGCACGTTCACGCCCGAGATCAGCAGGCGGCGGCCATAACCGCTCTCGAGCAGGCGAATCGCATCCTCGATGCGATCGGCTCCGCCGGTAAGCACGATGATGCCGTCGGCGCGCGGCGCGGGCGCCGGCCGGTTGGCCTCGAGCGTCGCCACGAACCAGAGAAATCCGGCGCTCCAGCCCAGCGCCATCAGCACGGCCAGGAAAACCATCACGCGCAAGGCCCGGGCGGTCCGGATCATGGCGGTGGCCCGCTCACTGGGCCTGCTCCATGCCGCGCAAGGTCCGGTAAACGGTCACGCGTGAGACGACGCCCGTGACCACCGCCACGAGCACGCCGATGACCAGCACCGACAGGTAACCCCAGAGCGGCAGGCTGAAACGGCCGAACAGCGCCTCCACCTGTTCCAGCGCGGAACCCTGCGCGCCGCGCCCGAACACCAAACCGGCCACGATGAAGAACCCCGAGGCCGCCAGCGCGCCGGCGGCCCCGCCCCGCAGGCCCAGCCGCAGGAAATGCCCCTGGAACTGCCGGGCGATGTAGGAATCCTCCGCGCCCACAAGATGCAGCACATCGATGATCTGCGCCGTGCCCGCCATCGCACCACGCGTGGCGAAGGCGACGGCCAGCGCCGTGGCGACCAGCACCAGCGTGAGGATCATCAGGCCGATCCCGACCAGCGTGTCGGCCATCGCCTTCAGGCGGCTGAGCCAGAGCTTGTGATCATCGAGCAGCGCGTTGGGAACCCGTTCGGCCAGGGCGGCGCGCAAGCCGGACAGATCGGGCGCGAGGCCGGCGGCCAGCCGCAGCACCACGAGACGCGGCACGGGCAGATCGCCGAGGTCGAGCCCGGTGCCGAGCCAGGGCTCCAGCAGCTTCTCGCCCTCGCGGCGATCCATCACGCGGACCTCCTCGATCACCCGCTGGCGCCGCGCGAGGTCGGCTGCGGCGGCCACATCGGCATCGAGATTGCGGCCCGGCGCCGGGCGGATCTGGATGGTCATCTCGCGGGCGATGGTGCGCGACCAGTCGCGCGAGGCATCCGCGACGAGATGCACCGCGCCGGCCGTGAGGCTCGCCAGAAACGTCATGATGGCGATGACGAGCATCAGCGCCGCCCCGGAGCGGGATTTCGCCGGGAGAACCGGCGCCAGCACCCGGTCGCGCGGCACGAGCAGCGGCTTGAGCAGCACGCCGCCGAGGCCCGTCATCAGCCTGGCCCGCAGGCCGGAGGCGGGCGGTTCACTCATAGACATGGAGCTGACCCTCGGCGAGCACCAGCCGGCGCGCGTCGATCATGTCCATCAGCGCGAGATCGTGGGTGGCGATCACCACGGCCGTGCCGGACTTGTTGAGCTCGATGAACAGGCGCAGCAGGCGCCGGGCAAGGCCGGGATCGACGTTGCCGGTCGGCTCGTCCGCGAGCAGCAGGGCCGGCTGGCCGATCAGCGCCCGCGCGATCGCCGCCCGCTGTTTCTCGCCGCCCGAGAGAATGACCGGCGGCACATGCATGCGATCGCCGAGGCCCACCCAGCGCAGGAGTTCGATCACCTCGCCGCGGTAGCTCGCCTCCTCGCGCCCCTGCACGAGCAGCGGCAGGGCGACGTTCTCGTAGGTCGTGAGGTGATCGAGCAGGCGGAAATCCTGGAAGACGATGCCGATGCGGCGGCGCAGGCGCGCGAGTTCCGCCTGGCTGTGCTGGCTCACATTCTCGCCGAACAGCGTCACGCGGCCGCGTGTGGGCTTCAAAGTCTGCATCACAAGTTTCAGGAGCGTGGTTTTCCCCGCCCCCGATGGACCGGTGAGGAACTGGAAACTCTGCGGCGGGATGGTGAAATCGATGTCGCGGAGGATTTCCGGGCCGATGCCGTAGCGCAAGCCGACATTCTCGAAGCGCACGAGGTCAGGCTCGGCCAGTTCCGGCCAGAGCGGAAGGGTGCCCTCGTCTCTTTCCGTGAAATCCACCACAGGTTTTACCGGCCCTTAACTGTCCATCGTCAGAGATAGCAGCGTGGCACGCCAGTCGTGAACCCCTTTGGAACGGGCCTGAGCGGAAGAACCCATGCGATGATGCGCATTCGCTGCCCGAACTGCGAGACACGCCACGAAGTTCCCGATTCCGTTCTGGCCGGGAAGCCGCGCAAGGTGCGCTGCGCCTCCTGCCGCACCGTGTTCGAAGCCGTCGCGGAAAGTGATTCGCCCGCCGGAAGCGCTGCCACCGCTACCGCTGCGGCTGCAACCGCTGCGGCCGCGATGGATTGGTCCGGCACCGACGACGCGCTGATCGGCGACACGATGGTCACGCCGATTGTTGCGAATGAGGACCCGCCCGAGCCCGAAGCCGACATGAACGCGGCGATGGGCCAGGATGATCTCGACGCGCTGTTCGCCGACGCGCCGCCCGAGATGCCGCCCGACAACCCCGTCGATCTCGCGCCCGAACCGTCTCCGGCCGAAAATCCGGTCGCGTCGGTGCCGGAGGGACAGGAAGCGGCCATGCTGGCGGCGACGGCCTCTGCTGCCGCTGCGGGTGCTGCCGCGACAGCCTCGGCAAGGGCCGGCGCCAAGCCGCGCAAGCGCAATCCCCATTCGAAACCGTCGCGCCATTCCGGCTTCCGGCTGAAGCCGGCGCTGGGCATGGTCGCCGCCACCGGAATCGGCACGCTGATGGCGCTGACAATCTTCCGCCACGAAACGGTGCGCATCGCGCCGAGCCTCGCTCCCTATTTCGAGATGATGGGGCTCGAGGTGAATTCCACCGGCCTCGAGATCCGCAACGTACGCAGCCATATCGTCATCGAGGACCATCGCGAGACGCTGGAGATCACCGGGCAGGTCTTCAACATCACGCGGGCCCGGCAGACGGTTCCGGTCATCCGGCTGTCGCTGCACAATGCGGAGGGCCAGCAGCTCTATGTCTGGACCGGCACGGCGGATGCCACCGAACTGGCCGCCGGCGAAAAGACGCAATTCCGCCGGAAGCTCGCGAGCCCGCCTAAAGATGCCACGCAAGTGATGGTGCGCTTCGTCGCAAGAGACGATATCGTCGCCAGCATTCGCTGATCCCTTCATGCACCCGAACGGCTCTCCCGCCTTCGGCAAAGGCAGGACCCCGCCTTGACCGACCCCGCCAAGCCCAATTCTTCCGCATCCGAGCACGTCACCATCGATGCCTATCGCATCCGCGTCCTGTTTTCCGAGGACGCGATCGCCCGCCGCAACCGCGAACTCGCCGCCGACATCGTCCGAGCCGCGCCGCAGAACCTGCTGGTCATCGCGATCCTGCGCGGCAGCTTCATCTTCGCGGCGGATCTCGTGCGGCAGCTGCATCGGGCGGGGCTCGCGCCGTCGATCGAATTCATGCAGCTCGCGAGCTACCATTCCGGCACGGTGTCCTCCGGGCAGGTGACCGTGCTGAAGGACATCGACAACCAGGTCGATGATCGCGACGTGCTGCTGATCGACGACATTCTCGAATCGGGCCGCACGCTGGCCTTCGCGAAGGATCTGCTCGTGGCGCGCGGCGCCCGGCGCGTGCTCACGGCGGTGCTTGTGGAAAAACCCATGAAACGCGCTGTGCAATTCGAGGCCGATTTCGTGGGATTTGCCGCGCCCGATCATTTTCTGGTCGGCTACGGGATGGACGTGGCGCATCAGTTGCGGCAATTGCCCTTCATCGGCGTTGTGGAAGGCGAAGCCTGAAGGTTCGGCAGCATGGTGCGCATTCTCCTGGTGGATGACGATGAGGCGGTGCGTGCGCCGCTGGCCCGGGCGCTCGTGCTCGATGGCCATGCCGTGACCGAGGCGAGCGACGGCGCGCACGCGCTCGAAACCTTCACCGAGGACGAGGCTGGCTTCGACCTGCTGGTGAGCGATATCCGCATGCCGGTGATGGATGGCATCCAGCTTGCCCTGGCCGTGGCGGCGAAACGCCCCGGCTTCCCCATCATCCTGATGACGGGCTATGCCGAGCAGCGCGAGCGCGCCAAGGAACTCGAAGGGCTCGTCGACGACGTGCTGATCAAGCCCTTCCCGCTCGGCGATTTCCGCCGGGTCGTGCGCGAGGTCATCGCCCACCGCCTTCCCGGCTGATCGTCACGCTCCGGGGTTGAGCCAGACGATCGCCGCGTTGAGCACGGTCGCGAAGGCCACCCAGCCGAAATAGGGGTAAAGCGCGAGGCCGGATGCACGATCGAGGCGCTGGAACAGGCGGATCGTCAGGCCGATGGCGATCAGCATCGCGCTCGTGACCACCAGCCCGCCGATCGGCGAGCGCAGGCCGAAGAACACGTAGGACCACGCAAGATTGAGCACCATCTGGCCGAGATAGGCGAGGATGGCCGCACCTTTCGGCCCGGCCTCTGGCTTCAGCCGCAGGATGCGCCAGAAGGCCACCGCCATCAGCGCGTAGAGAAACGTCCAGGCAATCGGAAAGGCAAGGTCGGGCGGGTTGAAGAACGGCTTTTGCAGCGTGCGGTACCAGCTCACCATGCCCACGGCCGTGAACAACTGCCCGAGCACGCTGGCGACGAACGAAGGCAGAACCGCCACCGGCAGCAGGATGAGCCCGCGCCAAGACAAGCCGGGATGCATCGGCGGCGCGTGCGGATTGGTCTCGGTGATGGGCCTTGTCATGTCAGGGTCCTTGCCATCCTCGGGATGCGCGCCGTGGGAACGCTTTTCTCATGATGTCGCGGCCGATGCAGGCCGGGCTGACCGCGTGGCGAGATAGACGCCAACGGCCGTCAGCATCATGAAGGCGATCTGCAGGGGCGTGAGTGTTTCGCCGAACATCAGATAGGCCTCGATCGCCGCAGTCGGAGGAATGAGGTAGATCAGCGCCGCGACCTTCGACACCGCCCCGCGCCGGATCATCATCAGCATCAGGCCGATCGCGCCCAGCGACAGGGGAATGACAGACCAGGCCATGGCTACCCAGGTTTCCCAACGGTTCTCGAAGCGCAACGGTTCCAGCGCCAGCGAGAACGGCAGCAGCGCGAGGAAAGCGCCGGCATATTGCAGGGTCGAGATCGCCTTGAGATCGCCGCTGGCGATGTAGCGCTTCTGGTAGAGCGTGCCGAAGGTGACGGCCAGCATCGCGAGCACGTTGACGGTGACCGGCAGCGCGAGATTGCCGAGCCCGCCGGCCGAAAGCCCCGCAAGCTTCGGCGCGATGACACCCATGACTCCAAGGAACCCGATGGCGATGCCCGAGACCTGCAGAGCGCCGAGCCTCTCGCCGCCGAGCCGGGCCAGACCGGTCGTCATCAGCGGCTGCAGCGCAGCGATGAGCGCCGACACACCCGCCGGCACGCCCTGCGCCACCGCCCACCACACGCCGCCGAGATAGATCGAATGCAGCAGCACGCCCGTCATCAAGGCATGGCCATAGGCCGCACGCGTCTTCGGCCATTCGGCGCGAAACGCCAGCGCGATCAGCCCCGTCAGCACGAAGGCGCAGGCGAAGCGGATGACGAGAAAGAACAGGGGATCGGCGAAGGGCGCCGCGTATTTCGCGACGATCCAGCCGGTGGACCAGATGAGAACGAAGAGCGCCGGCGCGACCGTGACAAGCGACATGGCCCCCCGTGTAGAGGAAGCCCGACGGCAAGGGAATGCCCGCGATGCGTCATCCCGGATCGGGTCCGGCCATTTGCGGGGGATGCGATGGTGAAGCCGGCATGCCCGGCCTCGATCCGGGCATGCCGATGGTCTGTTCTCAGTTGAGCCGCGCCCTGGGCGGCGGCGCCTCGTCGCCCAGAGCGACATGCTCGCCCACGCGCAAGGCACCCGCTTCCACGCCGATCGGCACGGTTTCCCCGTCCTTCACCTTGCCGGCGAGGATCAGCCCGGCGAGCGGGTCCTGCACGTTCTTCTGGATGACGCGCTTCAGCGGGCGCGCGCCATAGGCCGGGTCGTATCCCTTTTCGGCGAGCCACTCGCGCGCGGCGGGGGCGAGTTCGAGCACGATCTTGCGATCCTCCACGAGCTGCCGCAGCCGGCCCATCTGGATATCGACGATGGCGCCCATATCCGCGCGCTTCAGCCGCTGGAACAACACGATCTCGTCGATGCGGTTCAGGAATTCCGGCCGGAATGCCGCGCGCAAGGCCGCCATCACCATGCCGCGCGCCTGATCCACGCCTTCCTCCTCGCCGAGGCTCACGAGATATTCCGCGCCGAGGTTGGAGGTCATGATGATCAGCGTGTTGCGGAAATCGACCGTCCGGCCCTGCCCGTCGGTCAGGCGACCGTCATCGAGCACCTGGAGCAGCACATTGAACACATCCGGATGCGCCTTCTCGACCTCGTCGAACAGAACGACCTGATAGGGCCGGCGCCGCACGGCCTCGGTGAGGGCACCGCCCTCCTCGTAGCCGACATAGCCCGGAGGCGCGCCGATCAACCGCGCGACCGAATGCTTCTCCATGTATTCGCTCATGTCGAGCCGCACCAGCGCATGCTCGTCATCGAACAGGAACGAGGCGAGCGCCTTGGTGAGTTCCGTCTTGCCCACGCCCGTGGGGCCGAGAAACATGAAGGAGCCGATCGGCCGGTTGGGGTCCTGCAGGCCGGCCCGCGCACGGCGCACGGCGGTCGAAACCGCCTCCACCGCCTCGCGCTGGCCCACGACCCTCTTGCCGAGTTCCTCTTCCATGCGCAGCAGCTTCTCGCGCTCGCCTGCGAGCATACGGTCGACCGGAATACCCGTCCAGCGCGAGACGACCTGCGCGATGGAATCCGGCGTTACGCTCTCGGAGATGAGCGCACCGGCCTTCGCGGCCTCTTCCAGCGCCACGAGCTGCTTCTCGAGCGCGGGAATCGTCGAGTACGCGAGTTCGCCCGCCTTCGCGAATTCGCCCTGGCGCTGCGCACGCTCGAGTTCGGCCCGCTTCTGGTCGAGTTCGCCCTTGATGCGCTGCGCTTCGCCCAGCTTGTCCTTCTCCGCTCGCCAGGCCGTGGTGAGGGAGGCGGATTTCTCCTCGAGTTCGGCCAGTTCGGCCGAGAGTTTCACCAGGCGATCCTGCGAGGCCTGATCCTTCTCGCGCCGCAGGGCCTCCTGTTCGATCCGGAGGCGGATGATCTCGCGATCGAGCGAATCGAGGTCCTCGGGCTTCGAATCGACCTGCATCCTGAGGCGTGCCGCCGCCTCATCCACGAGGTCGATGGCCTTGTCCGGCAGGAAGCGATCGGTGATGTAGCGGTTCGAGAGCGTGGCGGCCGCGACGAGTGCCGAATCGGTGATGTTCACGCCGTGATGCAATTCGTATTTCTCGCGTATCCCGCGCAGGATCGAGATCGCATCCTCGACATTCGGTTCGGAAACGAAAACGGGTTGGAAACGCCGCGCAAGCGCCGCATCCTTTTCCACATGCTTCCGGTATTCATCGAGCGTGGTCGCGCCCACGCAATGCAATTCGCCGCGCGCAAGCGCCGGCTTCAGCAGGTTCGAGGCGTCCATCGCGCCATCGGCCTTGCCCGCACCCACCAGCGTGTGCATTTCGTCGATAAAGAGGATCACGCCGCCATCGGAGGCCGTCACCTCGGAGAGCACGGCCTTCAGCCGCTCCTCGAACTCGCCGCGATATTTCGCGCCGGCGATGAGCGAGCCCATGTCGAGCGCCAGCAGCGCCTTATCCTTCAGGCTTTCCGGCACATCGCCGTTGATGATTCGAAGCGCGAGGCCTTCGACGATCGCCGTCTTGCCGACGCCCGGCTCGCCGATCAGCACGGGGTTGTTCTTCGTGCGCCGCGAGAGCACCTGGATGGTGCGGCGGATTTCCTCGTCGCGGCCGATGACCGGGTCGAGCTTGCCGGAACGCGCGGCTTCCGTGAGGTCGCGGGCATATTTCTTCAGCGCGTCATACTGGTTCTCGGCCGTGGCGGAATCGGCCTTGCGGCCCTTGCGAATGGCTTCGATGGCCGTGTTCAGCTTCTGGGGCGTCACGCCCGCATCCGCGAGCGCCTTGCCGGCCGGATTGTCCTTCTCGAGCGCCAGCGCGAGCAGCAGGCGCTCCACGGTCACGAAGCTGTCGCCGGCCTTCTCGGCTGCCTTCTCGGCGGTCTCGAACACGCGTGCCAGCGGCGGCGTGAGGTAGAGCCCGCCCGAGCCGCCATCCACTTTCGGCGTTTTCGCCAGCGCGGCCTCGACCGCGCGCCGCGCCTCGGCGGAACGACCACCGGCCGCATCGATCAGCCCGGCCGCAAGGCCCTGGTCGTCATCGAGCAGCGCTTTCAGAACGTGTTCCGGCGCGAATTGCTGGTGCCCCTCGCGCAAGGCGATGGTCTGCGCAGCCTGCAGGAAACCTCTGGCCCGCTCGGTGTATTTCTCGGTATTCATGCGCTTCCCTCATTCGGCGAAGTGGCGGCCGCCCCGGACATGGCAGCGGCTGTTCCCTCGCAATGTAGGTGTGGCTAATCCGCAACAAAAGGGGCAGGGTCAAAGGAATGTCGGAAATTGAAGCAGCGCGTCTCGCCGCGCTCTATCGCTACCCCGTGAAGGGCCTCTCGCCGGAAGAGATTTCCGAAGCGCATCTCGTGGAGGGCGCGCATTTTCCCGGCGACCGCCTGATGGCGATCGAAAACGGCCCCTCGGGCTTCGATCCGGCCGCGCCCGAGCATCTGCCGAAGCAGAAATTCCTGATGCTGATGCGCAACGAGAAGCTCGCGCGGCTCCGCTCGGAATTCGACGACGCCACACGGCGCCTCACGATCCGGCAGGGTGGGCATGTGGTAGCCAGCGGCATCGTGGATGACGAGGCGGGCCGCGCGGCCATCGAACGCTTGCTCGAAAGCTACATGGGCGAGGAGATGCGTGGCACCGCGCGCCTGCTGGTGGCGCCGGCGAGCTACCGATTCATGGATTCGCGCATCGGGTTCCTGTCGATCATCAACCGCGCGAGCGTGGACGCGATCGCCAAACTCGCGAACCGCGCGAACCTCGATCCCCTGCGCTTCAGGGGCAACCTTCTGGTGGACGGGCTTGCGCCCTGGGCCGAATTCGATCTCGTCGGCCAGCGCCTGCGGATCGGCCAGGCCGAACTGGAAGTGACCAAGCGCATCGAACGCTGTGCGGCGACGGATGTTGACCCGACCGCCGGCCTCCGCGACCTGCGGATGGTTCCGTTGCTCGAACAGCACCTCGCGCATCACGATTGCGGGATCTATGCGCGCGTCATCCGCGCCGGCACCATCCGGCCGGGCGACAGGCTTTCTGTCCTCTGACATGAAAAAGGGCGGCCGAGGCCGCCCTGGATCTCCGTTGCGCGGCCGATCAGGCCTCGACATCCCCATCACCCGCCAGGGCACCTTCCGGTCGCCCGCTCCGCCCGCGACGGCGACGGCGATGCCGGAACGGGCCGCGACCATCCTCGCTCTCGCCGGCCTCCGGCGCACCGTCGACATCGCCTTCGGGGCCGGCCGTACGGGCCGGCATGGTGAGGAAGGCCGGTAGATCCGGCTGGTCACCGGTTCCCTCGACCTCGACCGGCACGCGCCGCGGCGGCTGGAAACGCTCGTTGTTGTCCCGGAAACGGTTGCGATCGCGGTCGCGGTCATGCCGACCGCCACGCCGATCCTCGCGCGGAGGACGCGGCTGGAAGCCGCCCTCGCCGCCCATCCGCGGGGCGGGCTGGCCTTCGCCACCCTCGCCTTCGGCGGATGGCTCCCCGGCAGCAAACTCGCCGGGCTGGCGCTCGTTGCCCGGGCCATAGGGCCCGTTGCCGTTGCCGTTCTGCTGCTGCAGGGCCTGCGGGGAGCGGAAGGTGAAGCGATCGGCCGACGGATCGAAATCGTCGTCATCGTCATCCCGGTCGTCGCTCTGTCCGGAAAGGGCGGCCTGCTGCGCCTGCACGGCGGCGGCGATCAGGCGATAGTAATGCTCGGCGTGCTGCAGATAGCTCTCGGCAGCCACCGGATCGCCGGAGAGATGCGCGTCCCGTGCCAGCTGGGTGTATTTCTCGGCAATGTGCTGCGCCGTGCCACGGACCTTCACATCCGGACCGTTCGATTCGTACGAACGCGTCAACGGATTGGGCCCGCGACGGTTGCGACCCCGCATGCGCTTGTTCTGTCCTGGTCTCATCCGCGTTTTTCTCGGCTGGCTCGGTTTCTTGGGCTGGCTTGGCGTTGCCTGAAGGCTGTCATGAGGGGAAAAACCCCGCTAATCGCATCCGGCGCCCCGGAAAAGGCGCGGGTGTTGCGACAGGTCTTTCGGTCAAGGATCCCGGCTCTGCCGGCTCAATCAACGTGACGGAAAGCGGCGATACTTTTCCCAGCTTACGTCGGATCCAACCCCTGACGACCCTGACGCGTGCATCACCTGTGTTTCTCTTAGCGACTATCGCGCGTGCTTGCAAGCAAGGCGCGCATCGACATTCGCATCATCCCCGGCCGAACACGTGCCGGGCATGGCCGGAAAGGTCGTGCCGCACCGAAAGCGCCGTCAGCCCGGCCGCGTCGAGAAGGGCCAGGACAGCCTCCGCCTGCCCCGCGCCAACCTCGAGACCAAGCCAGCCCGAGGGGCGCAGAAAAACCCGGACGTCCCACGCGATGCGACGGTAGAAGTCGAGCCCGTCCGCGCCGCCATCGAGCGCCAGCCAGGGATCGTACTGGCGCACGGCCGGTTCGAGCGTGGCGAGTTCCCCCGCCGGGATGTAGGGCGGGTTCGAGACAATCGCATCGAACCGGCCGGCCAAACCCGCGAACAGATCGGCCTGCCGCCACCGGACGCGCGATGCCACGCCGAGACGGTTCGCATTGTCCTCGGCCACCGCGAGGGCCTCGGCGGAGAGATCGACCGCCACGCCCGTGGCATCCGGCAGCCCGGCGAGGAGGCTCAGCAGGATCGCGCCCGAACCGGTGCCGAGATCGAGGATATGCGGCGCGGGCAGCCCGGCCAGACGCTTCAACATCTCCTCGACGAGCAATTCCGTCTCGGGGCGCGGATCGAGCACATCAGGCGTCACGCGGAAATCCCGGCCGAAGAAGCTGCGTCGGCCTGCGATGCGCGTCAGCGGTTCACCGGCGATCGCGCGCACGAGGGCTCCGGCGAGCCGGGGCGCGGCGGCGCCGATTTCCGCCTCCGGATCGAGCACGAGCGCGCCCGGTTCGACATCGAGAACATCCGCAAGCAGCCGCCGCGCCATCAGGCGGGAATCCTCGAAGCCGGCTTCGCGCAGAGCCAGGGCGAGAACATCCAGCGCCTCGGCGCGACGCATCCGCGGCTCGAAAATGGGGCTCACGCCTCGTCCCCGGCGAGCAATCGCGCCTGATGCTCGGTGATGAGCGCCTCGACCAGTTCCTCGAGGCCGCCGCCTTCAAGGATCGCCTCGATCTTGTAGAGCGTGAGGTTGATCCGATGGTCGGTCACCCGGCCTTGCGGGAAATTGTAGGTCCGGATGCGCTCGGAGCGGTCGCCCGAGCCGATCTGGCCCTTGCGCGCGGCCGCCCGCTCATTCGCCAGGCGTTGCCGCTCGATATCGAAGAGCCGCGCCCGCAGGATATCCATGGCCCGCGCGCGATTCTTGTGCTGCGAGCGCTCCTCCTGCACCAGCACGGCGAGGCCGGACGGGATATGCGTGATGCGGATCGCCGATTCGGTCTTGTTCACGTGCTGGCCGCCCGCCCCCTGCGAGCGCATCGTCTCGATCCTGAGATCCGCCTCGTTGATGGAAACATCCACCTCCTCGGCGATCGGCAGGACGGCCACCGTCGCGGCCGAGGTGTGGATGCGCCCCTGCGCTTCCGTCTCGGGCACGCGCTGGACGCGATGCACGCCGGATTCGAACTTCAAGCGCGCAAAGACCCCGTCGCCATGGATCTCGGCCACGATTTCCTTGTAGCCGCCCATCGCGCCGTCATTGGCCGAGAGCACCTCGACCTTCCAGCCCTTCAGTTCCGCGTAACGCTGGTACATCCGGAACAGGTTGCCGGCAAAGAGCGACGCCTCGTCCCCACCCGTGCCGGCCCGCACCTCGAGAATGACCGAGCGATCATCGGCGGAATCGCGCGGGATGAGGCCGAGCCGGATGACCTGCACGAGGCGCGCATGCTCGCTTTCGAGCGCGGCGAGTTCTTCCTCGGCCATGGCGCGCATCTCGGCCTCGGTCGCGCGATCCGCCAGCATGTCCCGGGTCGCGGCGATGTCGTCCCGCACGCGGCGTTCGGCGGCGATGGCCTGCACGAGCGGAGCCAAAGCGGCGATTTCCTTCGAGAGCGCAACGATGCCCGCCGCGTCGCCGGTGACGGCGAGGCGCGCCTCCAGATCGGCATGCTTGGCCGAAATGGCATCCAGCTTCTCGCGGGGGAGAACGATATCGTCCATGCGTTTTGCCGGCTAGGACGCCAGCTCGCCCTTGGGCAGGAAGGGCCGCAGCTTCTGGCGCAGGCTCGCGGCATCGAGGCCGGACGCTATCGCCTCGCGCACCACCGGCTCGACCGCCGCGATCTCGAGGCCTTGCAGCATCGCCTTGAACGGGCCGATGCCGGAGGGCGAGACCGAAAAGGCGCGGAAGCCCAGCGCAATCAGCGCCAGCCCCTCGGCCGGACGGTTGGCGATCTCGCCGCAGATCGACACGGGAATGCCCGTCGCCTTCGCCTTCTCCGCCACCCGGCCCAGAGCCCGCAGGAACGAGGGGTGAAGCGGATCGAACCGGTTCGACACCATGGCGTTGTCGCGATCGACCGCGAACATGAACTGCATCAGATCGTTGGTGCCGATCGAGATGAAATCCGCCCGCTCGAACACGCGATCGAGATCGAACAGCAGCGAGGGCACTTCGAGCATCACCCCGAGCTGCACCGTTCTCGGCCCCGGCTGGCCGAGCCGGCGCTGGCGCTCGCGCTCGCGGCCCAGCATGGCTTTCGCGGCATCGAGTTCCTCGATCACCGAGACCATGGGCAGCATGATTTTCAGATCGCGATCCTTCGCCGCCGCAAGCAGGGCGCGGAACTGCGTGCGCAGCAGCGCCGGCCGATCGAGCCCGATTCGCACCGCGCGCCAGCCCAGCGCGGGGTTTTCCTCATCCACCTTCCGCAGATAGGGCAAAACCTTGTCGCCGCCGATATCGAGCGTGCGGAAGGTGACCGGCCGGCGGTCCGCAATATCGATGATCGACCGGTAGAGCGCTTCCTGCGCCTGCGCCCGCGGCAGGGAAGAAGCGACCATGAACAGGATTTCAGTGCGGAAGAGGCCGATGCCCGTCGCGCCGGTTTCCTCGAGGTTCGCCATGTCGATCAGCAGGCCGGCATTCATCTGCAGGTCGATCGGCACGCCGTCGCGGGTGCATGCCGGTTGGTCGCGCAGGGCGCGGTATTGTTCTTGCCGGCGGGCACGCAGGCGCGCCTTTTCGGCATAGGCCGATTGCACATCGGCCGATGGCCGCACCTGCACCTCGCCCGTGGTGCCATCGACGATGATCGCGTCGCCCTGCTCGACGAGCCCGACAATCCCCTCGACTCGGCCTGCCGTGGGAATCCCGAGCGCGCGGGCGACGATCGCGACGTGGCTCGTCGAACCGCCCTCCTCGAGCACGAGGCCGCGCAACCGCTGGCGCTGGTAATCGAGCAGGGCCGCCGGCCCCATTGCGCGGGCGACCAGAATGGCATTTTCCGGCAACTTGTCGGAGGCAACCGTGAAGGCCGCGCCGGTGAGTTCATGCAGGAGGCGGTTTGCCAGATCGTCGAGATCGTGGAGCCGCTCACGCAGATAGGGGTCGGTCTGGCGCAGCAGGCGGGCGCGCGCATCGGATTGCACGCGCTCCACCGCGGCTTCTGCCGTGAGGCCGGTATTGATCGCCTCCTGCAGGCGGCGGATCCAGCCGCGATCATGCGCGAACATCCGGAAGGTTTCGAGCACGTCGCGATGCTCGCCGGCCCCGCCGAGCGAGCCGCCCTCCATCAGGTCGTCGATGGACGCGCGCATCTTTTCCATGGCCGCATTGAGCCGGCGCAGCTCCAGCTGCGGATCATCCGCGACGAGGTTCTTGATCTCGATGCGCGGCTCGTGAAGCACGACATGGCCGAGGCCCACGCCTTCCGCCACCGCCTGGCCGGAAAGCGTCAGCGCGCGGCGAATCGCCGTGCCGCCCGAACCGGGCCGCGCCAGCGCCTCGAGCTCGCCCCCCGCCACCAGTTCCGCGAGAATCATGGCGGTGGTCTGCAGCGCCTCCATCTCCTCCTCGGAATAGGTGCGCTTGGCACGGTTCTGCACCACGAGGACGCCGAGCGTGTTGCCCGCCCGCAGGATCGGCACGCCGGCGAAGGAGGCGTAGATCTCCTCGCCCGTTTCCGGCTTGTAGGAGAAGGCCGGGTGATGCTGCGCATCGGCGAGCGCCAGCGGCTCGGCCTCGCGCGCGATCAGGCCGACAAGGCCTTCATCCGCCCGCATGGTGGTGAGGTGCACCGCCTCGCGGTTCAGGCCCTCGGTGGCATAAAGCTCGAGCGCGCCATCCGCCCGCTTCACATAGACCGAGCAGACCTCCGCCACCATGTTGGAGGCGATGAGGACGACGATCTTGTCGAGCCGCGCCTGCGCGCTCATCTGCTCCGACATCACCTCGCGGAGGCGACGCAGCAGCAGGCGAGGTCCGCCGAGCGCTTGGCGCATGTCTCACGATCTCCCTGCCGGATCGGGAGGCGGCACGGGATTCCGCCTCACTCCTTCCAGCGAGCTACAACGTCGGGCCCTTGCGGCGCAAGCTTTCGCATGCGCGCGGCCCGGAAAAGGCGAGGACAGACCGGCTTCAGGTCGCGTCAAGACCGTAAAGCGAGTGCAGCGTCCGCACCGCGAGTTCGGTATAGGCCTGGTCGATCAGCACCGAGAACTTGATCTCGCTGGTGGTGATCGCCCGGATGTTGATGCCGCGATCGGCGAGCGCGCGGAAGGCCTTGGCGGCCACGCCCGCATGCGAGCGCATGCCGACGCCGATGGCCGAGACCTTCGCGACATCCTGCGCCCCCTCGATCAGCGGATAGCCGATCGTGTCCTTCTCCTTCGCCAGAACCGCCATGGCGCGGGCATAATCGGCAGAGGGCACGGTGAAGGTGATGTCGGTGGTCTTCCCGTCCGGCGAAATGTTCTGGACGATCATGTCGACCACCACATTCGCATCCGCCAGCGGGGTGAACACGGAAGCCGCGACGCCCGGCTTGTCCGGCACGTTGCGCAGCGTGATCTGCGCCTCATCCTTCGAATAGGCGATACCGGTAACGACTTGGCTTTCCACGATTTCCTCCTCGCCGCAGATCAGCGTGCCGGGCTTGGGATTGTTCGGATCATCAAAGGACGAACGCACGAAGGTGCGCACATTGTGCACCATCGCGACTTCCACCGAGCGGACCTGCAGCACCTTCGCGCCGGCCGAGGCCAGTTCGAGCATCTCCTCGAAGGAGACGCGATCGAGCCTCTGCGCCTTCGGCACGATGCGCGGATCGGTGGTGTAGACGCCGTCGACATCGGTGTAGATATCGCAGCGGTCGGCCTTCAGCCCCGCCGCGAGCGCCACGGCCGAGGTATCCGAACCTCCGCGGCCCAAAGTCGTCAGGCGACCTGTCGGCAGATGGATGCCCTGGAAGCCGGCGACCACCGCGACTTCCCGGAGTTCGGCAAAGCCCTTCAGGATGCCCTCGCCGCCGATCCCGGTGATGCGCGCCGCGCCATGGGCCGAATCGGTTTCCACCGGCACCTGCCAGCCCTGCCAGGACCGGGCGGGGATGCCGATCTCCTGCAAGGCGATCGCCAGAAGCCCGGTCGTCACCTGTTCGCCGGATGCAACCACGGCGTCATATTCGCGCTGATCGTGCAGTGGCGCCGCCTCCTTGCACCAGGCGACGAGCTCGTTCGTCTTGCCCGACATGGCGGAGACCACGACCGCGACGTCGTAACCCGCCTCGACCTCGCGCTTCACGTGCTGCGCAACATTCTTGATGCGCTCCACATTGGCGACAGAGGTGCCGCCGAACTTCATGACCAGACGAGGCATAGGCTTGAACCTGAACCTTCGCGAAACGGTTTCAACCAGGGTTGGCCGGGGCTATAGAGAGGGGGGGCGGCAAGGTCAATGCAGGCAACAATTTGCCCGGCAGCTTCGCTTCCCATCCGGGCCCTGTCCGCCCGACAACCGAGGATGATGCGCATGCCCCGCAATGCCGAATGGCGCGACAACGGCGAGATCGCCCGGTTCAACGCCATGGCGCGCGACTGGTGGGATCCGAACGGGCCCATGAAGCCGCTGCACCGGCTGAACCCCACGCGCCTCGCCTTCTTCCGTGCCGAGGCCGCCCGGCATTTCGGCCGCGATACGCGGAGCCTGCGCCCGTTCGAAGGGCTCGGCCTGCTCGATATCGGCTGCGGCGCCGGGCTGGTGAGCGAGCCCATGGCCCGGATGGGCTTCGACGTCTCCGGCATCGACCCGGCCGAGGAGAACATCGCCATCGCCCGGGATCACGCCGCGAAGGGCGGACTTTCCATCCATTATCGCGCGATGACCGTGGACATGCTGCCGGCCGAGGAGCTTTACGATGTCGTGACGCTGCTGGAGGTGGTGGAGCATGTCCCCGATGTCGGTGCAATGGTGGCCGAGGCCGCGCGGCACCTCAAGCCCGGCGGGCTCCTCATCGGCTCCACCATCAACCGCACGCTGAAGGCCTTCGGGCTCGCGATCCTCGGCGCGGAATACGTGCTGCGCTGGGTGCCGAAGGGCACGCATTCCTATGACAAGTTCGTCACGCCGGATGAATTCGAGGAGCATCTCGAGGATGCCGGCCTCGAGCCCGTGGCGCGGCAGGGGATGATCTTCAACCCGCTGGCGAACCAGTGGCAACTCGCGAACGACACGGACGTGAATTACTTCGTAACCGCGCGGAAGCCGGGTTAACGCGTCATGGCCGGACCTGGTCCGGCCATCCACGTCTTTGAAAACGTCGGAAAGTCGTGGATGCAAAAGTCGTGGATGCACTGGCCAAGCCCGTGCATGACGTTGGCCGCTAGTTCCGCTCGTCCGGCAGCACGGGGATCGGCGCGATCTCGATGCCCTCCTCAGTGAGTTCCTTCACCTCGGTGGCCGTCGCCGCGCCATAGATCGCGCGCTCTTCGGTCTCGCCGTAATGGATCTTGCGCGCTTCCTCGGCGAATCGGTCGCCCACGGCTTCCGCATTCTCCTCGATGAACTGGCGATAGGCGCGGAACATCTGGCGCATCGCGGCATCGCGCGGATCGGCGAGCGCGACCGCGCGCTTCGCCTCGGGTTCCTCGCGCACGCGCACGGCCGGCGCCATGATCTGCTTCTCGACCCGGGCGGAACCGCAATGCGGGCAGCTGACGAAACCGCGCTTCTGTTGCGTGTCGTAATCCTCGGAGGAGCGGAACCAGCTTTCGAAAGCGTGCCCCGCCTCGCAGGCCAAAGCGTAGCGGATCATTCCGCCGCCTCCCGCGCCCCCTCCCCGACCGTGGCGACGGTGATGGCGCGCGTATGCTTCAGCGTGGGGATGCGCCCGCGCGCGTCCGCCACCTTCGCAAGGTCGATCTCGGCGAGGATCACGCCCGGCTGGTCATCCGCCTCGGCCAGCACGCGCCCCCAGGGGTCGACGATGATCGAGTGCCCGAAGGTCTCGCGCCCATCCTCATGCGTGCCGCCTTGCGCGGCGGAGATCATGAACGAGCCGGTCTCGATCGCGCGCGCCCGCTGGAGCACCACCCAATGCGCCTCGCCCGTCTGCTTCGTGAAGCAGGCCGGCGCGGTGAGGATATCGGCCCCCGCCTCGGCCAAGGCGCGGAAGAGATAGGGGAAGCGCAGATCGTAGCAGATACCGAGGCCGAGCTTCGCGCCTTCCACGGGTGCAACCACCGCGCAAGCGCCGGCGGTGTAGGTCGCGCTCTCGCGCCAGGTCTCGCCATTGGGCAGGTCCACATCGAAGAGGTGGAGCTTGTCGTAGCGCGCGACCAACCCGCCATCCGGGCCGATGAGGAAGGCGCGATTCGCGATCTTTTCGCCCTCGCGAATCGCGAGCGAGCCGAGATGGATCGTCACCTTCGCTTCCGCCGCGAGCTTGCGGGCTGCGGCGAGGAACGGGTCGGCCTCCTCGGTCGAGATCTTGGCGAAGAGATCCGCACGCGAACGCTCGACGAGGTTCGACATTTCCGGGCTTTGCAGGAAGGTCGCGCCCTTCGAGATTGCCTCGCGGGCGAGGCTCGTGAAATCGGCGATGTTCCGCTCGACCGAGCGGGTGGAACGCATCTGCAGGCAGGCCGCGCTAAATTTCCCGGTGGTGAAGCTCATGACGTTACCCCTGAAGCAGCGGATCGAGCCCGCCCCGCGCATCGAGCGCGTGAAGATCGTCGCAACCGCCGACATGCTTCGTGCCGATATAGATCTGCGGCACGGTGGAGCGACCGGCCTTCTGGGCCATGGCGCGCTGGTCGACGGGGTTGGAGACGTCGATTTCGGTGAAGCGGGCGCCCTTGCGCGTCAGCAGGGCCTTCGCGCGGTGGCAATAGGGGCAGGTCGGCTTCGTGTAGATGGTGATCTCGGGCATCATCACTCCTCGCATCCTCACGCGCCGCCATCCGGCACCAGCGTGAAGGTCAGAACATCGATGCGGGCCGCGCCCGCCTGCCTCAAGATATGGGCGCAGGCGTTCAAAGTCGAACCCGTGGTGCGCACATCGTCGATCACGAGGCAGTGACGGCCCTCGACGGCCGGTTTCTGCCCCGGTTCGATGCGAAACGCTCCAGCGAGGTTGTGGCGACGCTCGTTGCGCGTCAGCCCTACCTGCGGCGGCGTCCGCTTCACGCGGCGCAGCGTGTCGAGCAGCACGGGCTTTCCGGCCAGCAGGCCGATCTCGTTCGCGAGCAGGGCCGCCTGATTGTAGCGCCGCTGCCAGAGCCTGCCGCGATGCATCGGCACGGGGAGAAGCACATCGGCGGAAGCGAGCAATGGACCCCCGGCCTGCACCATCATCCGGGCCATGGCACGGGCGAGATCGAGCCGCTCGCCGTATTTCAGCCGCGCGACCATCGCCTTCGCCACGCCCTCGTGCAGCGCGACGGCGCGCGCGGCATCGAAGCGCGGCGGATCGGCGATGGCCGCCGGCGAGAGCATCCCGGGTCCGAAATCCAGCGCGAAGGGCGTGCCGAGCCGGGCGCAGACGGGCTCGGACACGAAGGGAATGCCCGCCCAGCAGGTGGCGCACAGGGCGTGCGCGTCGCTTGTTGCGGCCTGACAGGCGATGCATTGTGGCGGATAGACGATCGACAGGGCGCCGTGTCCGAAGCGCGAGAGCAGCTTTCGCACGCTTCCGGAGGCGCGCGCCGGTCGATCCGTGCTATCAGTCGATGCGTCGCCCTGAGGCGAACCGGTTCCGGGAGCAATCACGCGCATGGCCTCTTCGAATGGCGAGGTTCCTGAACTCTTTGACGACGTCAAGGCCCGCATGGCGCTTCAGCGTGCGGCACGGCAGGGCGCGGCGACTTTTCTGATCGAACGCGCGCAACTCGACCTCCTCGAGCGCCTCGAAACCATCCTGCGCGAATTCGACCCCGTGCTCGATCTCGGCACGCCGGGCGGCATGTTCGCATCCGCGCTCCTGCGGCTGGGGCGCTTTTCCCGGCTCGAGCATCGGGGGGAAATCTTCCCGGGCAATCCCGCCATCGCCTATCGCGGGCTCGAGGGCCCGGATCTCGGGCTCGAGGCCGGCCAATACGGTCTCATCGTCTCGGGCCTGTGGCTGCAGCGGGTGAACGACGTGCCGGGCATGCTGGCGCAGGTGCGGCGCGCGCTGCGCCCGGACGGCCTGTTCCTCGCCGCTTTCGTGGGCGGAGACAGCCTGCATGAACTGCGCGATTGCCTGCTCGCGGCCGAAAGCGAGATCACGGGCTCTGCGGCATTGCGGGTTTTCCCGTTCGTGGATGTGCGCGCTGCGGGGCAATTGCTGCAGCGCGCCGGGCTCGCATTACCGGTGACGGACAGCGAGAAGCTGACGATCCGCTATGCGAGCTTCTTCACCCTGCTGGCGGAATGCCGCGCGATGGGCGCGAGCGCGAGCCTTCTGCGGCGACCGGGGACGCCGCCTCTCACCCGCCGCGTGCTGCTGCGGGCGGCCGAACTTTACGGCGAACGCCATTCCGATCCCGACGGGAAGCTGCGCGCGACGATCGAGATGGTCTGGATGTCGGGCTGGGCGCCGCATGAGAGCCAGCAGAAACCGCTGAAACCCGGTTCCGCGAAAGCGCGGCTGGCCGATGCCCTGGCGGACATCGCCCATACAAAAAAATGAGGCGCCGGCTTACTTGATCGTGCTGAGGGTTTCGCCGGCCTTGACCCAGGTGGTCATGAAGCCGTTGTAGAAGCTCGGCCACGAGGCCAGCAGGGCCGTGACGAGCATCGCGGCGATCAGCGAATATTCGATTGCCGTCGCGCCCTCGTCGTTGCGCACGAATTCCAGAAGAAGCCGCATCATGATCGTACCCGCTCCGCTCCCGGCCCGGCTTCTCCTGCCGAAGAAGCCCGCCCTATAGAAGATCACGAAGCATCGGGATCAGAGGCTCGTCGGCAGGCGGCATCGGGTAGTCTCGCAGCCGCATCGGTTCGACCCAGCGCAAGGCCTGATGCTCCACCGCCTGTGGAACTCCTTCCCACCGGCGACAGATGAACAATGGCATCAGCAGGTGAAAATCAGGGTAAGCATGGCTGGCAAATGTGAGCGGCGCGAGACACGGTTCCTTAACCGTGATCGCGAGTTCCTCGCGCAGTTCCCGGATCAGCGTTTCCTCGGGCCGTTCACCGGGCTCCACCTTGCCGCCCGGAAACTCCCACAACCCCGCCAGCTGCTTGCCTTCCGGCCTTTGCGCGATCAGCACACGGCCGTCGGCATCGACCAGCGCGACCGCCGCGACCAGGAGCAGCCTCACGAGCGGTAATCCCCGTTGATCTCGACATAGGCCTTGGTGAGATCGCAGGTATAGGCCGTCGCCTTGCCGCGCCCGAGCCCCAGCGACACCGTGATGTCGATGGCGTCGCCCTTCATGTAGGCCGAGGTGGCGGCCTCGTCGTAAGCCGGGTCGCGCGCGCCCTCATGCGCGACGCGGATGCCGCCGAAGGCGATGGAAATCCGGTCGCGGTCGGCCGGCTCGCCCGCCTTGCCGACGGCCATGACGATGCGCCCCCAATTGGCATCCTCGCCCGCCACCGCCGTCTTCACGAGCGGCGAATTGGCGATCGACATGGCGATCTTCTTCGCGGAACGGGCCGAGACAGCGCCCTCCACCTTCACGGTGATGAGCTTGCGCGCGCCTTCGCCGTCGCGCGCGACCTGCACCGCGAGATCGAGCAGCAGCGCATTCAGCGCCCGCTTGAAGCTCGACAGGCGCCGATCCTTCGCATCGGTGATTTCCGCCTGTCCGCGCCCCGCCGCCTTGCCGGTGGCGAAGAGCAGCAGGGTGTCCGAGGTCGAGGTATCGCTGTCGACCGTCACGGCATTGAAGCTCGGGCCGACGCCCTTCGAGAGCAGCGCCTGCAGCGCCGCCGGCGCGATGGCCGCATCGGTGAACACGAACGAGAGCATCGTCGCCATATCCGGCGCGATCATGCCCGCGCCCTTGGCGATGCCGGCGATGGTGACGGTGACGCCGTCGATCGTCGCCTTGCGCGTCGCGACCTTGGGGAAGGTATCGGTGGTCATGATGGCCTTGGCGGCATCGAGGAATGCCGTGGGGCTGACGCGCGAAGCGCAATCGGCCAGCACGCCCTCGAATTTCGAGGCGTCGAGCGGTTCGCCGATGACGCCGGTGGAGGCGAGCGCCACCTCCTCCGGCATGCAGCCCAGCGCCTTCGCGGCGATCCTTGCGGTCAGCGCGACCGCCTCGCGGCCCTTGAGGCCCGTGAAGGCATTGGCATTGCCCGAATTGACGACCAACCCCTGCGCCCGACCGCCCGACAGGATCGAGCGGCACCAATCGACCGGCGCGGAGGGGCATTTCGAGCGGGTGAAGACGCCCGCCATCGCCGTCCCCTTCTCGAGGCGCGCGAGCAGCACATCCGTCCGGCCCCTGTAGCGGATGCCGGCCTCGGCCGTTGCGAAGGCCACGCCCTCGACGGCCGGCATCTTCGGGTAGGATTTCGGCGCGAGCGGGGAGACGGGAACGGATTTGCCGGCCATGGCCAAGCCTTTCGAAGGAGGGGCGAAGACGGGCTGCCTCTGCCCGAAAGGCGCGCGGCTTGCAAGCGTCGACCCGCAGGGCACCAAACGGACAACCCGATTTAAATGCGCGCCAAATTCGCGTAGGTTAAGCCGATGATGTACTTCGAAATCTTCGAATCGAATTTCGAAACGCACCTCATCGGGCCGGAAGCCACGCTTCTGCACCTCCTCTGGACCATGGCGAAAGGCGATCGCGCCATGCCGGACGAGGCCGATCTTCCCGCCGGCCGGATGGAATATCTGCGCGACGACCTGATGATCCTGAAGCCCATCGGCGACGATGACTGGCTCTACGAGCATTATGGCAAGCGCATCGCGCACCATTCCGAATTCGACATGACCGGCCGAAAGGTCAGCGACTTCCAGGGCGAGATCCGCGATTTCTTCGTCAAGGTCTACGGACAGGTCTGCCGCGAATTGCGGCCGCTGGCGACCGTGCATCGGATGGGCAGCTTTCTCGAACGGCCCCTCTGGGAACGGGTCATCCTGCCGGTGGGTGAAAACGGCAAGCTCTCCCGGCTATACGTCGTGAACACGATCCGCGAGCAGGAAAAGGAAATCGGGCATCTGTTCGCCCGGGCCCGCGGCCGCGGGTTGTTCTTCCTGCAATTCCTGCGCGACGAGCAGGACAGGATCGTCGATGCGCAGATCATCGGCGCCAATGCGCTGGCGCGGCAGATGACCAACCTGCGCTACGACGAACTGACGACCACCACGGCCCTGACCGTGTTTCCGCACCTGCGCGATCTGGGCATCTGGGATCGCTATGTCGAGGTCGGCACCACGCGCGTCCCGGTCGATCTGGTTGTGGATTACCACGAGGACGGCGTGGACGGTCGCTTCGAAGTGACCGTCTCACCCTATCTCGATGGCGTGATCGTGGATTTCCAGCGTCTGCCGCCGGAGGGGCCGCTCAGTTCTTCGGAGGGTTAGGCCGGTCGATCTTGGCTTCCTTGCGCAATTTCTCGAGCAGTTCGCCCTGGGCCTTTTCCGCCAGCGCCTGGCTCAGGCGGTCCTTCACTTCCGCGAAGGCGGGTGCCGGACGGTTGCGCCGGTCCTCGAGCTTGATGATGTGCCAGCCGAACTGGCTCTTCACCGGCGCGGAAATCTCGCCCGCCTTCAGCGCGAAGGCCGCTTCGGCGAATTCCGGCACCATGCGATCCTTCGAGAAATAGCCAAGATCGCCGCCACCCTTGCCCGAACCGGGATCCTTCGAGGTTTCCGTCGCGACCTTGGCGAAATCCTCGCCACCCTTCACGCGGGCATGGATCTTCTTGGCGTCTTCCTCGCCCTCGACGAGGATATGGCGGGCGCGCACCTCCTCGACCGGCGTGAGCTTCGCGACCTGCTCGTCGTAGAATTTCTTCACGGCCGCCTCGCCGGTGGCCTTGCTGCCTTCCGTGGCGAAGAGGCGCTCCATCAGGATGCGATCCCGGGCGTAGTTCATCTTCAGGGTGAAGTCGGGCGACTGGTCGATCCTGGCCTTCTTGGCGGCCTGGGCGGCGAGCTTCACCTCGATCAGGAAATCGACGGCGATCTCCATGCGCTTCTCTTCCGGCACGTTGGGCAGCTGGGTCAGCAGGTCTTCGAGCGCGACCTTGGCATCGGCCTCGGTGATCGCCTCTCCGTTCACGGTCGCGAGCACCTTGGGTGCCTGGGCCAGGACCGGCGACACGGTCAGCACGGAAAGCACGAGGGCGGAAGCAAGCAGACGAACGGCCATGAGGGGTCTCCGGATCAAAATCCTTTGCCGCGAGCGTTAGCCCAAAGCCCATCCTTTGGCGAGCGGAACCTTGCCGCACCGTCTTCACGCTCGTGCGAGAGTGGCGACAACGGGCCGAAAACCTGATTTCGCCGAAGGATTCGCGGCGTCAACGTTGACAATCCCGGCCGGCAATTCTTATCTCCCGCTCGCGTCATTCGGCCCCTCGCACGGGGCACATCGCTTCGTTCCGGGTCCATGCCGGCCGAAGCCAGGGCATTCCGGGCATGATCGCCCGGCGGCCAGGGAAAGAGACATCCATGCTCGGCGGAATTCTGCGCACCGTTTTCGGCTCTTCGAACGAGCGCCGCCTGAAGGGCTACAAGCCGCGCATCGCCGCGATCAACGCGCTGGAAGCCGAACTCTCCGGCCTCTCGGACGAGGCGCTGGCCCAGCGAACCATCACCTTCCGCGAGCAGCTCGCTGCCGGGAAGACGCTCGATGACCTGCTCGTGCCCGCCTTCGCCACGGTGCGCGAAGCGGCGAAGCGCGTGCTGGGGCAGCGGCATTTCGACGTGCAGCTGCTCGGCGGCATGGTGCTGCATGAAGGTGGCATCGCCGAGATGCGCACCGGCGAAGGCAAGACGCTGGTCGCCACGCTGCCGGTCTATCTCAACGCGCTCGCCGGCCAGGGCGTGCACGTGGTCACCGTGAACGATTACCTCGCCCGCCGCGACGCGGAATGGATGGGCCAGGTCTATCGCTTCCTGGGGCTCACGGTCGGCATCATCGTGCATGGCATCGACGACATGCAGCGCAAGGATGCGTATGCCGCCGACATCACCTACGGCACGAACAACGAATTCGGCTTCGACTACCTGCGCGACAACATGAAATACGAATTCGCGCAGATGACCCAGCGCGGCCATGCCTACGCGATCGTCGACGAGGTGGATTCGATCCTGATCGACGAGGCGCGCACCCCGCTCATCATCTCCGGCCCGACCGAAGACCGCTCGGATCTGTATCTCGCCATCGACGCGCTGATCCCCCGCCTCGTCGACGGCGATTTCGAGGTCGACGAGAAGCAGCGCACCGTGCACCTGACCGAAGCCGGCAACGAGCATGTCGAACAGCTTCTCACCGAGGCCGAAATCCTGAAGGATGGCGCCTCGCTCTACGAGGCGATCAATTCCTCGATCGTCCACCACGTCAATTCCGCCCTGCGCGCGCACAAGCTGTTCACGAAGGACAAGGACTACATCACCCGCTTCAACCCGGAGACGCGGCAGAGCGAGGTCGTCATCATCGACGAATTCACCGGCCGCATGATGCCGGGCCGGCGCTATTCGGAAGGCCTGCACCAGGCGCTGGAAGCCAAGGAGAAGGTGGCGATCCAGCCGGAGAACGTCACGCTCGCCTCCATCACCTTCCAGAACTATTTCCGCCTCTACAAGAAGCTCGCGGGCATGACCGGCACGGCCTCGACCGAGGCCGAGGAATTCCAGCAGATCTACAATCTCGAGGTCGTGGAAATCCCCACCAACGTGCCGGTGGCGCGCCTCGACCAGGATGACGAGGTCTATCGCACCGCAGCCGAGAAGGAAGAGGCGATCGCCGCCGAGATCGAGCGCGCTAAGGAACGGGGACAGCCGGTTCTCGTCGGCACGACTTCCATCGAGAAGAGCGAGCAGCTCGCCGAACTGTTGAAGAAGCGCGGGTTCCGGCAGGTGGATCTCTCCGATCCCAACCCCTTCAAGCCGCTGATGGACGGCGACCAGGGCACGAAGGAAGAAAAGCTCTTCGCGGTGCTGAACGCCCGCTACCACGAGCAGGAAGCCTTCATCGTGGCCGAGGCCGGCGTGCCGGGCGCGATCACCATCGCCACCAACATGGCGGGCCGCGGCACGGATATCCAGCTCGGCGGCAACCTCAAGATGCGAGTCGAGCATGAATGCGCCGGCCTCGAGGGCGAGGCGCGCGAGGCCGCCATTGCCCGGATCAAGGCCGAAATCGAGAAGAACCGCCAGAAGGTGATGAATTCCGGCGAGGTGATCGAGCTTGAACCGGCGAAGGGTTCCAAGCCGGCGAAAACCATGCAGGCACCGGGCGGGCTCTATGTCATCGCGGCCGAGCGCCACGAGAGCCGGCGCATCGACAACCAGCTGCGCGGCCGCTCCGGTCGCCAGGGCGATCCCGGCCGCTCGAAATTCTTCCTCTCGCTCGAAGACGACCTGATGCGCATCTTCGGCTCGGACCGGATGGACAACATCCTCCAGAAGCTGGGCCTGCAGGAAGGCGAGGCCATCGCGCATCCCTGGGTCAACAAGGCGCTCGAAACCGCGCAGAAGAAGGTCGAGGCGCGCAATTTCGAGATCCGCAAGAACATCCTGAAATACGACGACGTGATGAACGACCAGCGCAAGGTGGTGTTCGAGCAGCGTCGCGAATTGATGGCCGCGCCCGATCTTGTCGCCACCGTCACCGACATGCGCCATGCGGTCGTCGACGAGATCGTCTCCCGCAACATTCCCGACGGGGCCTATCCCGAGGCATGGAACATCGAGGGCCTGAAGGAAGAGACGGGACGCTTCCTCGCGCTCGACCTGCCGGTCGACGAATGGGCGCGCGAGGAAGGCATCGCGGATGAGGAAATCCGCGAGCGTCTCACCAAGGCGGCCGACGAGGCCTATGCCGCGCGCGAGGAAAAGAACACGCCCGAGCTGATGCGCTACATCGAGCGTCAGGTGGTGCTGCAGACGCTGGATCATCTCTGGCGCGAGCATCTCGTGACGCTCGATCATCTGCGTCAGGTCATCGGCTGGCGCGGCTATGCGCAGCGCGACCCGCTGAACGAATTCAAGAGCGAGGCCTTCGAGCTCTATGACCGCCTGCTCGGCACCCTGCGCGAGACCGTCACCGGCCAGATGATGCGCGTCGAGGTCGTGTTCGACCAGCCGCCGGAAGGCGAAAACCCGATGGGCGTGGCCGGGCAGGAGCCGATGGCCCTCCCGGAGATGATGTCGCCGATCGATCGCGCCGCGGCAGCCTATGGCGTGCCGGGCCAGACCGCCATCACCGCCGACGAACCCTTGGGGCCGCGCGACCCGAACGATCCCACGACCTGGGGCAAGGTGGGCCGCAACGAGGCCTGCCCCTGCGGCTCAGGCAAGAAATTCAAGCATTGCCACGGCCGGTTCGCCTGAGAGACGGCGACCGGGTGACGCGCCTTCCGGCACGGTGACAGCACAGCAGTTGGCAGCAAAACGGCCGGTGCGGTTACCCGCCCGGCCGTTCCTGTTCGTCCCCGGTTTACGGAAATCAGCGCCGTTGCGGCGGCACCGGCAATGCGGCGGGCGTGCCAACCGTCGGTTCGGTCGCCTCGGATGCGTTGGCGGTCAGGCCGGAGAGCGAACCCAGCCAGCGCGAATAGAAGGCCGGGCGATCGCCCTTCCGGTCCTCGGCCACGAGCGCGGTTGCCTGCACCGGGGGCGGGACGGCCACGGGCCGGATGGTGGTTTCCGCCAGCCGCGTATTCGCCGGAGCCGGGGTCGAAGCCGGGGCGCTGGCGATGGCCGTACCGCCCGACGGCGCGCCCGATGCCGGCGCGGCAGGATCCGAAGCGAAACGCTCGCGATGCGCCAGAGCCAGCAATTGCTGGCGATTGAGGCCCCGGGCCTTCTCGGCCGGAACATCGACCGGCCCGATATCGAGCGCATCGGGCTGGGAGACCTCGGCCACGCGGGACACGCCCTGCGGCACGGTCGAGGCGCGGGAAACGTGTTCGCTCCCCACGGAGGCAAAGACCGTGTGCTTGAAGGACGGATGCTGGTCGCCATCCTGATAGATGCGCTTCAGCGCCTTGTGGCCGGCCTTGGTGAGTTCCGCGACGCGGATTTCGTCCTCGCGCGCCTTCTCGCGTGCCGCCACCGTCACGGCATCGTCGGCAAGCGGGGTGGTGCAGGTCGCGTTGGCATCCGCAGCGGGCGGCCCGAAGCGATACTTGCCGTTGCAGGCGGCAACCTCCACTTCGCGCTTCGATACCTCGAAGCGGTCGGCGCCTTCCTTCAGGTTCTTCCAGAACGGCAGATTGTCATCGGCACGGTATTTCGCGAGATTTTCCGGGGTGAACCGGAACGGGAAGCTCTGCATCTGGATGGCCTTCTGGCCACCGGCGAAGCTTTCGCGCGCGAGCGCATAGATGTCGGCGATCTGCTTGTCGGTCATCGAGAAGCAGCCGCGCGACGAGCAGGCGCCATGCACCATGATGTTCGAGCCGTTGCGGCCGAGCTGACGATCGAAATTGTTGGGGTAACCGACGTTGAACGACAGATAGAACGACGAATTCGGGTTCATCATCTGCGGGGTGATGGCGTAGAACCCCTCCGGAACCTGCCGGTCGCCTTCCGCCTTCTTCGGGCCGAGCTGGCCGGACCAGCGGCAGATGGGGAAGGTCTTCAGAAGCTTGTATTCGCCGGAATTGTCGGCCTTCCAGATCTCCAGTTCGCTTTCCTTCTTGTAGGCGCGAATCAGGATGGGTGAGGCCTTCGAAAGGCCCATTTCGGTCATCTTGCTCTGGATTTCCGGCGAGAGCGCGACCCAGTGGCGGGAATCGCGCGGCAGATAGCTGCTGTCATTGCAGCCGGACAGCACGAGGGCGGCGGCCAGCGCTCCCCCCAACCCGATCGCACGCCCCGAAACCGAACGCATCATGCCTCTACCCGTCCTCAGCCCGGGGCCATAATCCCGGCTCGTCTGTGCGCTGACTATGGCGCTACCGTGGCATCCTAGCCAAGAGCAAGTTCAATTTCTACGAATCCTGCCCATAGCCTCAAGGCTTCGTTAACCGCAACGGCCCGCCATTCACAATTTCCGGCCGATCGCGAGGAATTTATCCGCGCGGTTCTCGCGCAACTGCTCCGGTGACAATGCGGCCAGATCCGCCAGGGCCTGCGCGATGGCCTGGCCGGCGACCTGGATCGCGGCATCGGGCGCGCGATGCGCGCCGCCCACCGGCTCGGCGATGATCCCGTCGATCACCTTGAGCCGCAGCAGATCCTGCGCCGTGATGCGCATCGTCGAGGCCGCTTCCTGCGCGCGGGTCGAATCATGCCAGAGAATCGATGCCGCCGCCTCGGGCGAGATCACCGAATAGATCGCATGCTCGAGCATCAGCACGCGATTGGCGGTGGCGATGGCGATGGCGCCACCCGAGCCACCTTCCCCCAGGATGAGCGCGACATTCGGCACGCCGAGCGCGAGGCACGCCTCGGTGGAGCGCGCGATCGCTTCCGCCTGGCCGCGCTCCTCGGCACCGATGCCGGGATAGGCGCCTGCGGTATCGACCAGCGAGATCACCGGCAGGCCGAAGCGGTCGGCCAGTTCCATCAGGCGCACGGCCTTGCGATAGCCCTCGGGCCGCGCCATCCCGAAATTGTGCTTCAGCCGCGTTTCGGTGTCATGGCCCTTCTCCTGGCCGATCACGCAGACGGATTGGCCCTGGAAGCGCCCGAAACCGCCGATGATGGCCGAATCCTCGCCGAAATAGCGATCGCCGGCGAGCGGGGTGAAATCGGTGATGAGCTGGTGGATGTAATGCACGCAATGCGGCCGCTCGGGATGGCGGGCGACCTGCGTCTTCTGCCAGGGCGACAGCGCGGCATAGACATCGCGCAAAGCCTGCTGCGCCTTGCCCTCGAGCCGGCCGATCTCATCGGTGATCGCCGGGCCCGACTGGCCATCCGTCAGAGCCCTCAGCTCGGCGATCTTGGCCTCGAGTTCCGCGACCGGCTTTTCGAAATCGAGATAGGCGCGCATGATTCCCTTTCGGAATTCGCCTGTTCCGGTTTCTGACCCCATGGGGGACCGGAAAGGCGCCGCAAACTGGCGATGCGAGGCGGTCCCGTCAAGCAAAAAGCCTCGAATGCCCGTCAGCGCTCGTCGTTCAGCGGGTGAAGATCGCGCACCATGGCGCGGGCGCGCTCATCCAGAACATGGGTATAGATCTGCGTGGTCGCAATATCGGCATGGCCGAGAAGCTGCTGGACGATGCGCAGGTCCGCCCCGTTCTGCAAGAGGTGCGTGGCGAAGGCATGGCGCATGCCGTGCGGCGTGAGGCTTTCGACCGCGATGCCGGCCCGGCCCGCAAGCCGCTTCAGGTCGCGGGCAAAGACCTGCCGCGCGAGATGCCCCGTCGCGCCCTCCGCCGGGAACAGGTAGCGCGAGGGTTCCCGCCCCTTCCGCCCGTCCATGGCGCTCCGATAGCGCTCCACCGCCTGGCGGGCGGCATCGGTCAGCAGGACGATGCGCTCCTTGTTGCCCTTGCCGCGCACCACGAGGTGATCGCGTTTCGCATGGATGCTCGCCGCCGGCAGCGCGAGCAATTCGCTGACGCGCAGGCCGGTGGCATAGAGCAGCTCGACCTGTGCCGCGAGCCGCAGAGCCGCGAGGCGGGCAACGGGTGTCTTTGCCTCGGTGATGCCGGATTCCGCGGCCTTCAGCAGGCGATCCACATCCTCGAGGGTCAACACCTTGGGGATACGCATCGTTTTGCGCGGGCCCTTGAGCGTGACGGTCGGGTCCTCGCCCCGATGCCCCTCCGCATAGAGAAAGCCGTGGAACTGCCGCAGGGCGGATAATCGCCGCGCGATGGTGGCGGCGGCGAGGCCCGCTTCCGATAGCTGCTGCAGGTAGCTGCGGATCGCGGCGACGTCGGCCGTGAGCGGGTCGAGTCCCCGTGCGGCCAGCGCGCTCGTGTAATCCTCGAGGTCGCGCTCATAGCCCAGAATCGTGTTCTGCGCCGCGCCCCGCTCCGCCGCGAGCATCGCCAGAAAACCCCGGACCGGACGCGACGTCATCGCTTAGCCCCCCGGATTGACCGGCGCGGCGCGCGGCATCGGCACGGGCACCACAATGTCGCGCGGTTCGGGCTCGACGAGGTTTCCGAGCGCGTAAAGCCCGCCATAGACGAGCCCGGCCACGATGGCCATGCCGATCAGGACCCGGAGCAGAAGACCCATCGAGCGGCCTCCCTTTCGCCGCGCCACGCTGCTCCCCTTATCCCGGGCGGAACGATTCGCGGCAAGCCTCGCCGCGACTGCACGCAGAACCCATGCCGGCAACTCAAGGGTAGCCTTCAGGCCAAATTTCTGCTTCAGGTGCCCGCCGGGAACGGGGTTGGCACCGATATGGCCGATGAAGCGACAATCCTGCGGGGCGCGGAAGAGCGGGACATTTCCGCCGAAGCCGGCCTGCGCGCGCGGCTCTCCGGGCGTCACATCGTGCTTGTCGGCCTGATGGGCGCGGGGAAGACCTCGGTCGGCAAGCGGCTCGCCCAGCGATTGCACCTGCCCTTCGTCGATAGCGACCACGCGATCGAGGAATCGGCCAACATGACGATTCCGGAAATCTTCAAGCTGCGGGGCGAGGCGGAATTCCGCTCGGGCGAAAGGCGGGTCATCGCACGGCTGCTCGGCGAGCCGCAGCAGGTGATCGCCACGGGCGGCGGCGCCTATATGGACGCGGAAACGCGCATCCGCATCCGGGAACGGGCGGTATCGGTCTGGCTCAAGGCCGAATTGCCCATCCTGATGCGCCGCGTGCAGCGCCGGCAGGATCGGCCCCTGCTGGCCAATGCCGACCCGGAAGCCACGATGCGCGACCTGATGGCGAAGCGCTATCCCGTCTATGCCGAGGCCGACCTCTGCATCCTCTCGGACGAGCAGCCGCAGGACGCCATGGTGACCCGCGTCATCGAGGCGCTGTCCGGCTTTCTCGAAGCGGACCCACCCAAGGACGACCCCGCGTGAATGCTTCCGGACTTGCCGCGCAGGTGAGGGTCGACCTCACCCGCCGCAGCTATGACATCCTGATCGGGCGCGATCTCCTGGCGCAGGCCGGCCCGCACATCGCCGCCCTGCTGCCACGCCGGCGGGTGCTGGTGGTGACGGACGAAAACGTCGCCGGCCTGCATCTCCCGCCGCTGATGGCGAGCCTCGCCACGGCGAACATCCCGGCGGCGAGCCTCGTGCTTCCGCCCGGCGAGAAGACCAAGAGCTGGCCGTTCCTCGAACAGGTGGCGGAGCGCATCCTCGCCGAGAAGCTCGAGCGCGGGGATGCGGTGATCGCGCTCGGTGGCGGCGTCATCGGCGATCTCGCCGGTTTTGCCGCAGCCATCGCGCGGCGCGGCATGAAATTCGTGCAGATCCCCACGACTCTCCTCGCGCAATCGGATTCGAGCGTCGGCGGCAAGACCGGCATCAACTCGCCGGCCGGCAAGAACCTCGTCGGCGCCTTCCATCAGCCGATACTCGTGCTCTGCGATACCGGCGTGCTCGACACGCTGCCCCTGCGCGAGATGCGCGCGGGCTATGCCGAGGTGGTGAAATACGGCCTGATCGACCGGCCCGACTTCTTCGAATGGCTGGAGGCCGGCGCTTGGCGCGGGGTGTTCGCCGGCGGGCCGGAGCGCGAGGAGGCGGTGCGCATCGCCTGCGCCGCGAAGGCCGCGATCGTCGCGCGGGACGAGCATGAAACGGGCGATCGCGCCTTGCTCAATCTCGGCCACACCTTCGGCCACGCGCTCGAAGCGCTGACCAGGTATGATGCCAACCGGCTCGTCCATGGCGAGGCCGTGAGCATCGGCATGGCGATGGCGCATCGCTTCTCCATGCAGCAGGGGCTGTGCTCAGGGCAGGATGCGACGCGGGTGGAGCGGCATCTGGAAGCCGTGGGCCTTCCGACCGAGCTGCGCGCCATTCCCGGCTGGAATGCCTCGCCCGCCGCGATGATCGAGGCGATCCGGCAGGACAAGAAGGTGAGCCAGGGAGCGCTCACCTTCATCCTCACGCGCGGCATCGGCCGGAGCTTCATCGCGAAAGGCGTGGAGGAAGAGCCGTTGCGCGCCTTCCTCGAGGCCGAAAGCCGGCGCGGCTGACTATTTCGCCGCGACCATCTCCGTTTCGGCGCCGACCATGAACTGGGCGCGGGCGAGGGATGCGAAGCGGCCCTTCAGCGCGACCAGCTGATCGAACGTGCCCTGCTCGATGATCCGCCCCTGATCCAGCATGATGATGTGATCGGCATTGCGGATCGTCGCGAGGCGATGGGCGATCACGAAGGTCGTGCGGCCCTTCATCACTTCCTCCAGCGCCTTCTGCAGTTTCTGCTCGGTGCCGGCATCGAGCGCGGAGGTCGCCTCGTCGAGAATGAGGATCGGCGGGTCCTTCAGCAGCGCGCGGGCGATGGAGAGCCGCTGCCTTTCGCCGCCCGAGAGCGAGCGGCCGCGCTCGCCGACGACGGTATCGAGGCCGTTCGTTTGCCGCTCGATGAATTCGAGCGCCTGCGCGCGCTCGAGCGCCGCCATCATCTCCTCGTTGGTCGCATCGGCCCGGCCGACTTCGAGATTCTCGCGAATGGTGCGGGCAAACAGCATCGGCTCCTGGAAGACCACGGCGATGTTGCGCCTCAGCGATTGCAGGGTGAAATCGCGGATGTCGCGTCCATCGATGCGGATTGCGCCGGATTGCGGATCGAAGGCGCGATGCAAGAGACCGAGCGTCGTGGATTTGCCCGAGCCGGTCGATCCCACGAGCGCAATGGTCTGGCCCTGCCGCGCCGCGAGCGAGAGATCGAGGATGGCCGGCCGCTTGCCATCATAGGAAAAACTCACATCCTCGAAGGCGACATCGCCCGTGAGGCGGCCGGCATCCACGGCGTTGGGGCGGTCCTGTACCTGCGGAACGGTGTCGATCACCTCGAAGAATTCCTTGAGCTTCGGGCCCTGCATGAAGAGCTGGTTGATGAAGCCCACCGCCGCTTCCAGCTTGCCGATCAGCAGGGTGGAATAGCCCACGAAGGTCACGATATCGCCGATGGTCGCGAGATCCTGGAGGTGCAGATAGGTGCCGAGCAGGAAGATCGCGGTAACGGTGATGGTCGACGAGGCGCGCGTCGCGACCGAGACGATCGCCCACCACGACAGAACCGGAAGCTGCGCCGAGAGCAGCCGGTCGATCACCGAGCGCAGATGCTGCAATTCCGCCTGAACGCGCGTGAAGCTCTGGATCACCGGAATGTTGCCGATGGCATCCGAGGTGTGTTCCGCGAGTTCGGAATGGTAGCCCTCGACACTGTCCTGCATGCGGGCCGTGCGGTTGACGACGATCGCCATCATGATCGCGAAGAACACGACCAGCACCACCAGCAGCAGGCCGAGCCGCCAGTTGATCAGCAGCGTGAGCGGCAGCAAAACCACCAGCGCAACCAGCGCCGCGCAATGATCGCGCAGGAACCCGAGCCAGAGCCAGAACATGCCGTTCGCGCCATCGAGCATCACCTTCAGCGTGCGGCCGGAATGCGTCGAGGTGTGGTAGGAGAGCGGCAGCGTCAGCACATGCTCGAAATAGTTCGCCATCATCTGCAGGCGCTGGCGATGCGACAGCCGGTCGGCATGCATGGCGATCAGCACGCCCGCGCCGATCGTGAAGAGGCCGAAGACCAGCCAGGCGCCGATCAGCGGCAGCAACTGGTCGACGCTCGGCTTCCCGCCCGTGCCCTGCGCGGCCGTCAGCACGTTGATGATCTGCCCGAAGAGCCAGGGCTCGACGAACTGCGCCACGGCCAGCAGCAGGTTCGCAAGCACGAGCAGCAGCGCGAGCCGCATTTCGGGGCCGAGCTGAAGCAGAACCCGGATATAGAGCCTTGCCAGCGCCATGGCGTTTTACCTTTCAGACATGCCGGATATCCGCGGCTTATCGCCAAGACACGATGAACGCCACGTGAGCGGGCAAATGTTTAACGCTTAACCGTTCCTTTAGCGGGCGGGGACTATTCTAAAAGTCGAACAATCACCGCTCGCGCTGGCGGGCCGGTACGGATTCGCGTGACAAGGACGCCGAGATGGACATCGCAACCGCAATCGGGCTGTTTCTGGGATGCTTGACCGTCACCGTGCTCGTGCTGATGGATGGCAGCTTCGGCATCTATGTCGACAAGCACGCCTTCATCGTCATTTTCGGCGGCGCCATCTCGGCCACGCTGATCCGCTACCCCATGTCGATGATGCTGCACGGCTTGCCCATGGGCCTGCGCTTTTCCTTCCAGATGCGCAAGCTCGATCCGCGCGGCCTGATCGAGGAAATCACCAAGATCGCCGAGATCATGCGCAAGTCCGGTCCCATGGCGCTCGAGACCTATCAGGTGGATGATCCGTTCCTCGCGCAGGGCATCCGCTACGTCGTCGACGGCTATGATGCGGATTTCATCAAATCCACGATGGAACAGGATCGCGACACCTTCCTGATGCATCTCGACGAGGGCCAGAAGATCTACCGCGCCATCGGCGATTGCGCGCCGGCCTGGGGCATGATCGGCACGCTGCTCGGCATGGTGAACATGTTCGCGAACATGGAAGATCCGTCCAAGCTCGGCCCCTTCATGGCGGTCGCGCTGCTCGCGACGCTCTACGGCGCGCTGGTCGCGAACCTCTTCTGCCTGCCCATCGCCGACAAGCTGCATGTGAAGCTCGAGGAGGAGGACGTCTCCCGCAGCCTCATCATCGACGGCGTGCTGCAGATCCGCCAGGCGAAGAGCCCGTCAATCATCCGCGAGATGCTGATTTCCTACCTGCCCGACCACCACAAGGTTCAGTTCCTCGAGGCGGAAGCGGCCTGACGCAGCAGTTGAGTTGAGGAGGCGTCCATGGCGCGCAAACGGGGCGGAGGCGGACATGCCGGCGGCGGTCACGGCTGGTTCGTGACCTTCGCGGACCTGATGGGACTGATGATGAGCTTCTTCGTGATGCTCGTCGCCTTTTCATCGCCCAACCAGAAGAAGCAGCAGATCGTCGCCGGCTCGATGCGCGAGGCTTTCGGCGTGCAGAAGAATTCCCGCCAGAGCGCGGTGATCGAGGCCGATGGCGTGCCGACCCGCTCGGCGCTGAAGAACGTCGCCAAGACGACGCCCGATTACGCCTCTGACCAGACGACACCGCTGACGCATATCCAGCGCGACACCATCGCCAGCGGGACCTTCTACACCGATCGCGGCTTCACGACCGCTGCCGCCTCTTTGCGCCAGGCGTTGCAGGAACTGCCGGAACTCACGGAAGTCTCGCGCAACGTCATCGTCGAGGAGACGAAGGAAGGCCTGCATATCCAGATCACCGACCAGGAAGGCCGCTCGATGTTCGCGGAAGGCTCGGCTTGGCCCTATGAGCGGATGCGCAAGGTGATCGCCGGCATCGCCCCCACCCTGCGCCGCATGCCGAACCGCCTGCGCGTCACCGGCCATACCAGCGCCAGCCGCGGCGAGGGGCGCGATCGCAGCGAACTCTGGCGCCTTTCGAGCGAGCGCGCGCTGGGCGTGCGCGACCTGCTCTCGAATAACGGGCTTCCGGACGAGCGCTTCGAATCGGTGATCGGCAAGGCGGATACCGAGCCGCTCTTCCCGGATGATCCCTACATCGCGCCGAACCGCCGCATTTCGATTCTTGTCGTGCGCGAGGCGCCGCCGCTGCCGCCGGGCCGCTGATCAGCCGCTGCGCTCGTCCTCGTCGGCGGCCGGGTCGCGCCGGCTGACGATCGGCGGCAGGTTGGTGATCTCGAGCTTGCGCATCGGCGAGGAGAGCGGAATGCCCGCTTCCTGCAGACGGCGGTAGATGTCGAAGAGCAGGTCGGAACGCGTGGTGCCGCGGGCATCGACATCGGTGAAGCACAGAAGCTCGAAATCCAGGCCGTTCTCGCCGAGATTCTTGAAGATCACCATCGGTTTCGGCTCACTCATCACCTCGATATGCGCCAGGGCCGCATCGAGAAGGATCTTCTGCACCTGCTGGGGCTCCGCCACGTAATCCACGCTGACCGGGATGACCGTGCGCGCGGTGCGGTCGGAATGGACCCAGTTCTTCACGCGGCCGGAAATGAACTCCGAATTTGGAATGATCAGGCTCGCGCGATCGAAGGTCAGGATTTCGGTCGAGCGCACATTGATGCGCTTCACCGTGCCCTGCTCGTCCCCGATGACGATCCAGTCCCCGACCCGGATCGGCCGCTCCCACAGCAGGATCAGGCCGGAGATGAAATTCTCGACGATGGATTTCAGCCCGAAGCCGATACCGACCGACAGGGCGCCGGCCACGATGGTGATCTTGTCGATGGAGAGACCGAGCTGCGAGAGCGCCACCATCGCCGCCGCGACGATGCCGATATAGCCGAGGATCGTGCGGATCGAGTTCTGGAGGCCGGGATCGAGATTCGTGCGCGGCAGGTAATTCGAATCGAGCCAGTTCTGCACCGCGCGCGTGGCGAGATACCCCAGGCTGAACAGCAGCAGCGCAACCGCGATCGTCGACAGCGAGATCGTGACCCCGCCGACCTGGAACCCGAAGAAGGCCGCCCGGATGTTGTAGAGGAAGGACTGCGAATCGACCCCCCAGGGCGCCAGCAGCAACATGCCGAAGGCCACGAAAAGCACGAGGCGGAGGAAACCCGCGCCCAGAACGCTGGCCTGGTTGAGCGATGTCGCGGCCATGCCGGTCGCCCCGCGCACGCGCCGTCCCAGAAAGCCATCGGCGGAAAGCCCGGTGCTGATCAGTTCCTCGATGATGGTCAGCAGGAGGAGCAGCGCGAGGGCGAGCGTGACGATCCAGGTCAACTGCGTGACGAGGAAGGTCGCGAGCGGCACGAAACCGGTCAGGGCCGCGCCGAGCACGATCAGCGCCACCAGCCAGCCGAAGATGCGGAGCCAGAGCATCGCCTGTCGCGGCTCGCCTGCCCTTTCCCGTTCGGCCTCGGCCTCCTCGCGCTGGCCGAAGGCCCGCCGCATGCTGCTCATCACCATCAGGCTGACGACGATGGCGAAAACCCCCCGCATCGCGACCGTGAGCGGGAAGGAAGCGACGATCGCGGCGAGCACGGCATCGACGACGCGGCCCAGCACCACGATGAGCGCGACCGAGACGATGGTGCCCGCGAAATTCGACGCCCGCTCGTCCGACAGATCGACCATGCGCCAGTTGGGCCGCCCCGGCGCCAGCACCGCGCGGGCGAGGCCGCGCAGGAAGGTGATGAAGATCAGGCCGTAGATGATGGCATCCGCCACCTGATTCGCGCGTCCCGGCAGGAGTTCGAACCGGTCCAGCAGGAAATCCAGCAGCAGGAGCGCCCCGCCCGGCACGACGGTCGCGACGGCGAGGCGACGGAGCGCGCGCAGGATCTTCTGCACCGGCGTGCGCACATCGCCTTCGGCCGTTTCGGCCTGCACGAAAGAGCCGGTTTCCACCCAGCGCCGCGCCCGCGGCAGGAACACGACAAAGCCCAGCGCCAGCAGCGTGAGCACCAGCGCCTCGTACCAATCGAGATTGGCGAAGATCGCGGCGCCCCATTGCTGGGCGAGGAAATTCAGCGCGTTCAGATCGGCCGGCAGGGCCTTGATGACATCGATCCAGAGCCACGGGCTGGCCACGGCCGAATGCTGGGCGAGGATCTCGCGCGTGAAGTTCTGGCGTCGGCGGTCAGCGATCGCCTGTGCGGTCTGCTCGATGCGCAAGGCGAGCGCGCGGGCGCTGCGCAGCGTTTCATCTGCCTCCTTCCAGAGGCGGTTCTGCTCGGCCCGGTCGCGGGCCACTTCAGGGCTTTCGGTCTGGCCCTTCGCCGCATCCGGCGCGGGTCCCAATTGTTCCAGACGCGCCTTGATCTCGTCGGCCAGGGGTTGCTCGCGGGCAATCACCTCCTCGACCTTGAGCGCCAGCGGCACGAGCCGCTGCCGCAGATCGGCGAGCCGTCGGTCGTCCAGCACCTCGCGCTGGAAGGCGGCCTCCACCTGCTGGAGCTCCAGACGTGTGGTTTCGAGCACGGACCGCGACCCGGCAGGCGGAGCCGTCGCCGGCGCAGGTGCCGGTGCCTGGGCCAGGCCCGGCAGGGCAAGGGCGAGCCAGCCAAGGCACAGGCCGAGGAGCATCGCAATCCGCCAGCCGTGCCGGTTCGCCATCTTGCCCTGCATCATCATCGTCTCCACCGCTTGCTGCACCCGTTGGCCGAAGCGGCCCGAATCAGGCGCGAGAATGGCAGAACGATGCGCGCATGTCCGCCGAGCGCGATGGCGCGCGGGCGCGGGACAGAAAAAATAGCTGTGAAAACAGGAGAGTGGACGCGCCGGGCGGCGCGCCACAGTTTTTTCGGCCGGCAAACGTCGCGAAGCCGGCCTGCCTCCGGCGGCGCGCGTCAGCCGCCGCCGCTGCCCGTGCCTTCGACGCCGCCGCCGCTCCCGCCGCTGTTACCACCGCCGCCGCCGACACCCTCGCAGCCACAGCCGCAGGTCCCCCCGCTGCCGCAACCGCAGCCCGACGACCCGCAGCTTCCGCCGCCGCAGCCGCAATCGGCGGCTTCCACGGCTGCAACGGCTCCGGTCATTCGGTTCATCACGGACTGGACAGCCGCGTGGTCAATCCGGATCGACATCCGGCTCAAGGCAATCGTCATCTTGCTACCCCCCTCTGTTGTAGGACGACGCCCAGAGGCAAGATCAGATCGATTAAAACGTCAAGTTGAAAAAGTTAAAATTTTCGGCTTGACGCTCCATTCAGGGTTGTGACAACCTTTCTGGAAAGCATCACCGCGTCCATTGCGACCACATGCATGTTGCTCGACATGCGTGATGCTTGGATTTTGGGGGGAATTCATGATGACTGATCGATTCACGACATCCGACCGGCGGATTTTCGAGAATTTTATCTCGCCGGCGCTTTATGTCTATTTCCGGGTCAAGCGGCCGGACATCGAGGCCTGCGAATTGCGCATCCGGCTCACCGAGCTTCTGAAGTTCCTGATCCTCTCGCACGAGTTTCCCGGCAACATTCTGTTCGGCGAAGACCTCGACGACCTGTGGCATCTCTGGATCATGCAGACACGCGAATACGAGAGCCTGTGCTGCGCGTTGCCCGGCGGTCGCTTCATCCACCACGATTCCCGCGATCAGCCGACCACGCCACTGACATGGTCGGAGGTCGAGACGGTCGCTTCGGCGATGAGCGAGGAAAAGAAGGCCAAGGGGGCGGCGCGAGCCGGCGCGGATCTCAGCCCGGAAAAGCTCCAGCAGGGAGCCGAACGCCTCCTTTCGTTCTTTGCGAGCTATATCGAGAATTTCGGCAAAATTCAACCCGAGGTTGTTCATTGCTGGCCCTCGCTGGAGCGCTTGCTGCGGCGCATGCGCTGGAGCCTCGACGAACTCAACGCGTTCCTCATCGAGCATGCGACCGCGACCGTTCCCGCCGATTCCCGGCGCGAAGCCCTGCCGGCCTGACGCTCCGGCCATGGATTTCGCGGACAGCGCGACCCGATATCCGCAGCAAGGCTGGACCATCGCGGCCGACCGGGCGCTGATCCGGGCCTTCGGGCTCGTGCTGGCGGCCGGCATTCTCGGCGCTTCGGGCGCGGTGTTCGTCATCGTGCTCTACGGGCGCCTGATCCCTGCCGGTTCCCTCGCACAGGTTGTCGCGGCCGGCGGTGCGGCATTGCTGCTCGTCGCCATGCAGGCCTGGGCGCGCGCGCGTGCCGGGCAATTGGCCGACGAGGCCAGCCAGCGCTTGCTGGCCCGGCTCGATCGCGACGGCGAGGCCGCGCGCCTTGCCGGGCAGCCGCTGGTGAAGTTGCTGCGCAGCCGCAGCTTCATGGTCGCGGCCGATCTCGTCTGGGTCCCGGTCTTCGTCGTGGCGATCTTCGCCCTCAATCCCTGGATGGGGGTCGCGACGGGCTCAGCGCTGGCGGCCTTCGCGCGCTGGGGCGCCGCATCCGGGCCGACCGCAGCGCGGCCCGACGCGCAGATCAGGGCCCGGGAGCGCCACCGCCGGCTGACGCTGGGAAGCGGGCGGGATGCGATGCAGATCCTGCTGCTCAGCCTTGGCGGGGCTTTGGCCATCCGCGGGCAGTTGCAGATCGGCGAGATCGTCGCCGCCACCTTGCTTGGCCTGCGCGCGCTCGGCGCGGTTTCGGCCGCGTTGGAGGATGCGCCGGCCCTGCGGGCGGCCTTGCGCGCCTGGCATGCCCTGCGAGAGGCCGGAACCGGCTGAACTCAGTCGATGCGACGACCGGTCTGCGGGTTGAAGAAATGCAGCTGCGAGGCCTCGGCGCAGGCGCGAATGCGCTGACCCGGCGCATGCGTGGCGCGGCCGGGCACGCGCACGATCAGTTCCGGGCCATGGCCATGGAGCGCGCCGTAAAGGTAGGTCTCCGCCCCCACGGCCTCCACGGCGCTCACCACGATCTCCACCGTCAGCGTGTCCGGTCCCATGGGCTGCTCGTGCAGATGTTCCGGGCGGATGCCGAGAACCACCGGGCCGGCTGGCCGCTCGATGAGGGTGAGGCCGGGAAGGCCGGCCTCGGGCACGGTGACCAGATTCATCGGCGGCGCCCCGATGAAGCCCGCGACGAAGATCGTCTGCGGCTTCTCGTAGAGGTCGAGCGGCGCGCCGGCCTGCTCCACCTGGCCCTTGTTCATCACCACGAGCTGGTCGGCGAGCGTCATTGCCTCGAGCTGGTCGTGCGTGACGTAGATGGACGTGGTTTTCAGCGCGCGCTGCAGCTTCTTGATCTCGACGCGCATCTGGATGCGCAGCTTGGCATCGAGGTTCGAGAGCGGCTCGTCGAAGAGAAACACCTTGGGCTTGCGCACGATGGCGCGGCCCATGGCGACGCGCTGGCGCTGGCCGCCCGACAAGGCCTTGGGCTTGCGGGCAAGGAACGGCTCCACCTCGAGAATGCGCGCGGCTTCCTTCACGCGGGCATCGATCTCGTCCTTCGGCGTGCCGCGATTGCGCAAGCCATAGGCCATGTTGTCGTAGACCGACATGTGCGGGTAGAGCGCGTAATTCTGGAAAACCATCGCAATATCGCGCTCGGCCGGCTCGATCTCGTTCACGACCTTGCCATCAATGGCGCAGGTGCCGCCCGAGATCGTTTCCAGCCCCGCGACCATGCGCAGAAGCGTCGATTTCCCGCAGCCCGAGGGGCCGACAAGCACGCAGAACTGGCCATCGGCGATCTCCAGGCTCACGCCCTTCACCGCTTCCACCCCGCCCGGATAGACCTTGCGGACGGCATCGAGCCTCACGTCACTCATTTCTCGGTCTCCACGAGGCCCTTCACGAAGAGTTTCTGCATCGCCACCACCACGATCACCGGCGGCAGCATGGCGAGGATGGCGGTGGCCATGGCGAGCTGCCACTCGGTCAGCGCATCCTGCGTCACGATCATCTTCTTGATGCCGATGACGATGGTTTGCATGTTGTCCTTGGTGGTGATGAGCAGCGGCCAGAGATACTGGTTCCAGCCATAGATGAACTGCACCACGAACATCGCCGCGACCGAGGTGATCGATAGCGGCACGAGGGTATCGAAGAAGAACTTCATCGGCCCGGCGCCATCGATCTTCGAAGCTTCCACGAGCTCATCCGGCACGGTCATGAAGAATTGGCGAAAGAGCAGGGTCGCGGTGGCCGAAGCGATCAGCGGGATCGTCAGCCCGGCGAAGGTGTCGAGCATGTTGAGATCGGCGACGATCTTGTAGGTGGGGAAGATGCGCACTTCCACCGGCAGCATCAGGGTCATGAAGATCACCCAGAACGCCGCCATGCGGAAGGGAAAGCGGAAATACACCACCGCGAAGGCCGAAATCAGCGAGATCGCGATTTTCCCGATGGCGATGCACAAGGCCATGATCAGCGAGTTCAGCATCATGTTGCCCACCGGCTCACGGGTGGAGGACGAGGTGCCGATGAAGATCGTGCGGTAGTAGTTCTCGAGGAAATGCGGCCCCGGCCGCAGGGGCATCTGGCCATTGGAAATCGTCGCGGCATCCCAGGTGGAGGCGACGAATGCCACATAGACCGGGAAGGCCACGATCGCGATGCCGATGAGCAGCACGAGATGCGGCAGGACATCGATGAGGCGCCGGCGCTCGACCATCAGTTTCGGCCCTCCGGTCCCGAAATCCAGTCGGCCAGCGCGTTTGCGCAGGCCTCGACGAGTTTCTCGCCCTTCGCGCGCGTCGCGACCCGTGCGTCGCCGATCACGCCCGAGGGTGTCAGTTCGGCGAAGGGGCGATAGCGCGCCACCACGGGGCGCATCAGCGCTCCAGATTCGGCTTCCAGCATGCCGTAGGCCTCGGAGAGGCGCTCGCTGCGCACCTCGTCGGGCTGCAAGGCCATCATCATCGACGTCTCCACCTCGCAGGCATGCATGGTGCCGCCCTGCTTCTCGAGCAACGGCGCGATGGCGGGCTTCGCGAGTTCGAAATAGGTCAGCGCGCGGATCGAGAGCGTCGTCTCGCGCGCGAAATCCGGCAGGAAGGCGCCAAGCGCCGCGATGTTTCCGCCATGGCCGTTGACGATCAGCACGCGTTTGTATCCGTGCCGCTCGATGCTCTTCAGCAGGCTGAGCAGCACGGCGCGATAGGTCGGGATATCCAGCGTGAAGGTGCCGCCCAGCGCCATGTGATGTTCGGCCATGCCGACCCAGAGCGTCGGCGCGACGATGACCGAGCCTTCGGCCACGCGCTCGGCCGCAAGCCGGCACACGGCTTCGCAGAGATAGGTATCGACGCCGACGCCAAGATGCGGGCCATGCTGTTCCATCGAGGCCACGGGCAGGATGACCAGCGCACCCGATCGCGCGAGCGCCTGAAGCTCCGGTGCCGTGCGCTCCTTCCACATCACCGAGGCCATCAATACTGCACCTTGCGTTCGACATAACGGAACTGGATCGCGGTCAGCGCGATCACGATCACCATCAGCACCACGGATTGCGCGGCCGAGCCGCCGAGATCGCCGCCGCTCTTGCCGTCGGAGAACACCTTGTAGACCAGCGTTTCGGTGCCCTTCGCCGGCCCGCCTTGCGTCGCGGCATCGATGATGCCGAAGGTATCGAAGAAGACATAGACGATGTTCACGACCAGCAGGAAAAACGTCGTCGGCGAAAGAAGCGGGAAAATGATGGTCCAGAAACGGCGCATGGGCGTCGCGCCGTCAATCGCCGCCGCCTCGATCACCGATTTCGGGATGGCCTGCAATCCGGCGAGGAAGAACAGGAAATTGTAGGAAATCTGCTTCCAGGTCGCCGCCATCACCACGAGCGCCATCGCGTGGTTCTGATCGAGCAGCGGGTTCCACTCGAAGCCCGCCGCGCGGATCGCCTGGCTCACGAGGCCGAGCGAGGGCTGGAACATGAAGAGCCAGAGCACGCCGGCAATCGCCGGAGCCACGGCATAGGGCCAGATCAGCAAGGTCTTGTAGCCGGTCGCGAACTTGATGTGCTTGTCGGCCTGCACCGCGAAGAGCAGCGCGATGGAGAGCGAGAAGAAGGCCACCAGCGACGAGAAGATCGCCGTGGTCAGCATCGTGCGGTAGTACTCCCCCTTTGCAAAGAGGATCTGGTAATTCTCGAACCAGACGAACTCGGTCGAGAGCCCGAAGGCATCCTGCACGAGGAAGCTCTGCCACACCGCCTGCCCGGCCGGCAGGTAGAAGAAGATCAGCGTCACCAGCAATTGCGGCGCGAGCAGCAGGAACGGCAACAGCTTGCCGTGGAACACCACGCGCTTTTCCATGCCTCACCCCTCCCCCGCGACATGAAACGGCCGGGCGCTTGTGACGCCCGGCCGCGGATTGTCAGACCTCAGCGCGAGACCGTGCGCTCGAACTGGCGCAGCATCTCGTTGCCCCGCGAAGCGGCAGCGTCCATCGCTTCCTTCGCGGTCTTCTTGCCCGTGAGCGCCGCCTCGTATTCCTCGGCCCAGATGTCGCGGATCTGCACGAGACCCCCGAAGCGCAGGCCGCGCGAATTTTCCGTCGGCTCCTTGTTGTTGAGCTGGAGCAGCGGCGTCTCGAGATGCGGGTTCTGCGTGTAGAAGCCCGAGGCCTTCACCTTCTCGTAGGCCGCCTTGGTGATCGGGAGATAGCCCGATTCCGTGTGCAGCTTCACCTGGCGATCCACATTCGACAGGAAGGAGAAGAACTTCGCGACACCCTTGTATTCATCCGCCTTCTTGCCGCCCATCACCCAGAGCGAGGCTCCGCCGATGATCGAGTTCTGCGGCGCGCCGGCGACATCCGGGTAATACGGCATCACGGCATTGCCCCATTCGAATTTCGCATTCGCGCGGACATTGCCGAAGAAGGCCGAGGAGGTGAGGAAGAGCGGGCATTCGCCCGAGGTGAAGCGGCCTTCACCGGTGTTCGTGCGGCCGGAATAATCGAAGGTCTTGTCCTTCTGCAGTTCCACGAGGTTCTGGAGATGGCGGACATAGAGCGGCGCGTTGACCTGGAAGGTCGTGTCGAAACCATCCATGCCGTTGGCCTTGGTGCCGATCGGCGTGTTGTGCCAGGCGCCGAGCTGCTCGATGTTGAGCCAGGTGATCCAGGCCGAGGAGAACCCGCAATTGGGGCTCACGGTCTTGAGCTTCTTTGCGGCGTCGAACACTTCCGGCCAGGTCTTCGGCGGCTTGTCCGGATCGAGGCCAGCCTTGCGGAACTGGTCCTTGTTGATCCACATCACGGCCGAGGACGAGTTGAAGGGGAACGACAGCATCTCGCCCTTCACGGTGGAATAATAGCCCGTGATGGCCGGCAGGTAGCTCTTGGGATCGAAAGGTTCGCCGGCTTCCTTCATCAGGTCCTGCACGGGCTTGATCGCGCCCTTGGCGCCCATCATCGTCGCGGTACCGACCTCGAAGACCTGCAGGATATGCGGCGCGTTGCCGGCGCGGAAGGCGGCGATGCCGGCATTCAGCGTATCCGGGTACGAACCCTTGTAGGTCGGGACGACCTTGTATTCCTTCTGGCTCTGGTTGAACTCCTCCGCGAGCCGCACGATGACGTCATTGTTCGCACCCGTCATGGCGTGCCACCATTGCAACTCCACCTGGGCGAAGGCCGGCGTAGCACCGAGAGCCGCGAGCGCGAAGGCCGCTCCGGTGAGGAGACGACGATTGATGGTCATGAAACGATCCTCCTTGGCCGCCCTGTCTCGTGTCGTTGTGCGGCACTGCAAGGCCGCGCTTATCTGCAGGGTCGACGACAGGTTCATGAAAGGACAATGTCAGCTTGATGACAAGAGGCAGTTCTTCGCCGGCAACATGGAACCGAACAGCCGGTACATCGCAGAGGAGCGGACTGGCGATCCCGACAGGATTCGAACCATCCGTCGAGCCCCGGCGAAGACGGGACGCGGAAAACACAGGTTCGAACAGCCCTTGGCAGAAGCTGGCGATCCCGACAGGATTCGAACCACCCGTCGAGCCCTGGCGAAGACGGGACGCGGAAACCACAGGTTCGAACAGCCCTCGGCAGAAGCTGGCGATCCCGACAGGATTCGAACCACCCGTCGAGCCCTGGCGAAGACGGGACGCGGAAAACACAGGTTCGAACAGCCCTTGGCAGAAGCTGGCGATCCCGACAGGATTCGAACCTGTGACCTACAGTTTAGGAAACTGCCGCTCTATCCTGCTGAGCTACGGGACCTTTCCGGCCGAGCGCTCCTAGCAGGTTTTCGCGCGCTGCGCATCCCTCTCCTGCGGCGTCTCGCGACCCTTCTGGCGCTGGCCGGTCCCGCGATGGCACAAACCGTGCCGCAGACCCCAACGCAGGTTCCCGCCTCCCGGCTCTGCGACCCCGAAGGCGCGATCCCGGCCGAGGTGCGGCGCATCGCGCCCGATGGCACGATCGCGCTCGCGGAAGGCCCCGTCCTGCGCCTCGCGAACATCGTCTGGCCGGACAAGCTCGAGCCGAACCTGCGGGAAAAACTGGCGAACGGGCTTGCGGAAACGCTGCGCGGCCAGCGCATCAGCTGGAAGCCGGTCGCGCCGCCGGACCGATGGGACACGACGCCGGCCTTCCTCTTCGTGCGCGAGCCCGATTCGGAGGCGGGACCCGCCTTGCCGCCGTTCTGGCTGCAGGCCGGCATGGTGGAAGCCGGGCTGGTGCCCGCCTGGCCGGATATCCCCGGCTGCTGGGACGATCTCGTCGCGCATGAGGCCATCGCGATCGCGCGGCGGCGCGGCCATTGGGCCCCGCGCGTCCAGGCGTCGCGACTGTCCGGCATAGAGGCTGAGGCCGCCCGCCATGCTGGCCGCCGCATGGTGGTGATCTGGACGCTCGCGCATGTGCGGCCATGGCGCGAGATCTACTATCTGAACATCCAGGGCATGCGGCGCGGCGGGGCGTCGCTCTCGGCGACGGCCAACACGATCTCGGCCCTCACCCGGCGAGGAATGCCGCCGGATCTGCTGGCGAACCGCCGCGTCATCGTGCGGTTCACGGTGCCGCGCGAGGGGCTCCGGCGCACGCGGCTCGAAAGCGCGGATCATCTCACGCCGCTCGAAAAGACCGGTTTCGCATCACAGCGATGACACAATCGCCACGCCACGATAGAGAGACCGGGATCTGCCGATCAAGCCTCGATGTCCCGGCCATTCGCAATCTGATGCTCCTGACGACCGTGCATTTCCAGGTTTTTCCATCCGCGCTCCCGCGCGCGCTTGTGCCGGTCATGCTCGCGGGCCTGCTGGTGGCCTGCGTGAGCGACACGATTCCCGTGACGACGGATGAGCCGCTGCGCGTCGAACTACCGGGCACCACGCCGGCGCTCGAGCCGGGTTCGGCGCTGGAGCGCGAGCATCAGCGGCTCATCCGGAGCTTCGGCGGGGAATACCGCGCGCCGCGCCTGCAGGCCCTGCTGTCCGAGATCGCCAACCGGCTCCGGCTCGTCTCGGATCGGCCCAACGAGACCTATCGGGTCACCATTCTCAATTCGCCGAGCGTGAATGCCTTCGCGCTGCCCAACGGGTATGTGTATGTGACGCGCGGCCTGCTGGCGCTGGCCAACGACACCGCCGAGGCCGCATCCGTGATCGCGCACGAGATCGCCCATGTTACAGGCCGGCATGCGCTGGAGCGCGCCGAACTCGAAAGCCGCTCGGTGCTGGTGAGCCGCGTGCATTCGGAAGTGCTGGCCAATCCCGGCGCGAGCCGGCTGATGCGCGATCAGGGTCGCATCGCGCTCGCAAGCTTCTCGCGCCAGCAGGAAATCGATGCGGATGAACTCGGCGTGCGCGCCATCGCGAAGGCGGGTTACGAGGCGCATGGCGCGGTGCGCTTCCTCGTGGCGCTCGATCGCACGAGCCGCATGCGCAACAGCGTCGAAGACTCCAACGTCTCCGAGAAGAACGACATCCTGTCGACCCACCCCACCACCCCCGAGCGGCTCGACCGGGCCATTGCGGTTGCGCGGCAATTTGGCGCACCGGGCGTGGGGGAGGCCAACCGGATGCAATGGCTGCAGGCCATCAACGGCATCGCCTATGGCGAGGATGCCAATCAGGGCCTGATCCGCGGGCGCAGCTTCCTGCATCCGCGGCTGCGCTTCACCTTCGATGCACCGGAAGGCTTCGCGCTGGAGAACTCGCCGCACGCGATTCTCGGCGTTTCGCCCGGTGGCACGGAGGCGCTGCGGCTCGATTCCTCGCGCGGCGAGGCGGATCGACCGCTGAAGGCGCTGCTGGCCCTCAACCCGATCGAGGGCATCGCCATCACCGACCTTCAGGACACGACGGTCGGCAACCTGCCGGCCGCCATGGGCCTCGCGCGCGGGCCGGACTGGACCTTCCGCGTGGTGCTGATCCGGGTCGGCGAGAATGTCTTCCGGTTCATCTTCGCCGCGCAGAATCTCAGCGCCGAGGCCGACCAGCGCTTCCTCGCGGTGGTGAACAGCTTCCGGCAACTCAGCGAGGATGAGGCGAAGCGCCTGCGCGGCCAGCGGATCGGCCTGATGATGGCCCGCGCCGGCGACCGGCCGGAGGACCTTGTCGTCGCGCATATGCCGAATGTGCCGCAAGGGCTGGAGCGGTTCTACGTGCTGAACGGGCTCACGCCGGACGACATGCTCGTGCCCGGCCAGCAATACAAGATCATCGTCGGCGGCTGATCAGCCGGTGACCGCTGCCGCTTCCGCATAACGCGGATTGCGCTCGATCAGCGCCTTCTTCAGCTTTTCCAGCGCGCGATTCTCGATCTGGCGAACCCGCTCCTTGGAGATGCCGAGCTTGGAGCCCAGAGCTTCCAGCGTCTCGCCCTCCTCGGAGAGCCGGCGCTCGCGCAGGATGCGCAATTCCCGCTCGGAAAGGACGGTCATCGCCGATTGCAGCCAGTCGTAACGGCGCTCGGTGTCGATCTGGTCGCCCACCAGTTCATCCGGCAACGGCTTGTCGTCGGCGAAGAAATCGAGGCGGACGGAATCGGACGAATCCTCCTCCGAGACAGGGGCGTGAAGCGACATGTCCGGCGCGGACAGGCGCGCTTCCATGGCCATCACATCAGCCTTCTGAACACCGACCGCCGCCGCGATTTCGGCATGCACATCGACATTGGGGTCGCCATCCGCCTTCTGGAGGATGCGCAGGCGCAGGCGACGCAGGTTGAAGAACAGGGCCTTCTGGGCCGAACTCGTCCCGCCGCGCACGATGGACCAGTTGCGCAGCACGAAATCCTGGATGGAGGCCCGGATCCACCAGGTGGCATAGGTGGAGAAGCGGACTTCCCGATCGGGCTCGAAGCGGGCCGCGGCCTCCAGCAGGCCGACATGGCCCTCCTGGATCAGATCGGAGACGGGCAGGCCGTAATTGCGGAAACGGGCGGCAATGGCAATCACGAGGCGCATATGCGCGGTGGTCAGCTGATGGAGGGCGTCCTTGTCTTGGTGATCCCGCCAGCGCACCGCGAGCGCATGCTCGTTTTCGCGCGTGAGAAAGGGGGCGTCCATGGCCGCCCGGACAAACGATCGACGAACTCCATCGAGCTGCGCCATTCGTGACCTCCCCGTGTCACTTGTTTCGAGAGGGTACGCGGCGGGGTCGCGCGCGGATCACCCGCGCTAAAGGATTCTTTCGAAACAGGAATTGCCGAACCGGATTGGCCAACCCGAAATCCGCACGGGCCGAACGCGATGGCCTGCCCTGCGAAGGCAAGCGCCGGGCGACAAAAAAGGCCCGCCGGTGAGGGCGGGCCTTTCTGAAACTGGCGAAAAGGGGCCCGATCAGGCCGCTTCGTCGCTCGCATCGTCGTTGTCGGCATCGCCAGCCTCGGCACCCCGGGTGCGGCGCGGGCTCTTGGCAAGGCTCGTCTCGACGCGCTTCATGGCTTCGGTCTCGGTCGAGCCATCGACCGCGGCGATTTCGTCCACGAGGCGCGCGAGCGCCGTCTCGAACAGCTGGCGCTCCGAATAGGATTGCTCCGGCTGGGCTTCCGAACGGTAGAGATCGCGCACGACCTCGGCGACCGCGATGAGATCGCCAGAATTGATCTTCGCTTCGTATTCCTGGGCGCGCCGGCTCCACATCGTGCGCTTGATGCGCGCGCGGCCGGTCAGCACATCCAGGGCCTTGGCGATGGCGGATTCTTCCGACAGCTTCCGCATGCCCACGCTGGCGGCTTTCGCCACCGGAACGCGCAACGTCATCTTTTCCTTCGCGAAATTCACCACGAACAATTCGAGCTTGAAGCCCGCGATCTCCTGCTCCTCGATCGCCGTCACCTGGCCCACACCATGGGCCGGATAGACAATGAATTCACCCGGCTTGAACACATCCCGCTGCGTCGTCTTCTTGGTGCTCATTTCATCCTCTTGTCGCCGCGCGCCGCTTGCGCGAGGGCAGGGCGAGAGTGGCGTGCATTCGGCACGCGAAACCAAAGACCCGATCCGGCGCTAGCTGCCGAAGCGGGGGCTCTACAGACCGAGCGGAGGCACACCTCTCCACGAGACAGAAAAACCGCCCCGAGCGCCGAAAGGCACCGGAGCCGGCAAGACCGATCAAAGTGAAGGATATGGGCGCAAAGAGAGTGCCACCGAATTCGCCTGTTGATTGTGCATAGCACGAAAAACGGGGAAAATCAAAAGACGCGGCCTCCGCCGGTCTCCCCCTTAAGGCGAATGGTTAACGGCCTCAATCGCCTTCGCCGGGCTTCGGCGAGAAATGCGCGTCGAACTTTCCGGGCTTGCCGTCCCATTCCTTCGCGTCGCCGGGCGCCTCGCGCTTGACGGTGATGTTCGGCCACTGGCCCGCATATTCCGCGTTGATTTTCAACCAGTTCTCGAGACCCGGCTCGGTATCCGGCTTGATCGCCTCCGCCGGGCATTCCGGCTCGCAGACGCCGCAATCGATGCACTCGTCGGGATGGATGACGAGCATGTTCTCGCCTTCGTAGAAGCAGTCCACCGGGCAGACTTCCACGCAATCCATGTACTTGCACTTGATACAATTTTCGGTGACGACATAGGTCATCATCGTTCTCCGTGAGGAGCCGCGGGTTCAAGGCCCGGGCTGAACAATCGAGGCGCTTTCTGCTTCGCTAATGCCGATTGGCCTCGGGAGCAAGTGCCTCGCACCGCGAAAGACGGGGCCGGCCTTGGCTATCCGGCCGTTTCAGGCGGATGTCGCGTCCATTGCGGCATCGAGGCGCGTGTAGAGCGCAAGCCCGGCTTCCGCCGGACCGCGCCGCTCGGAGAAGGCCTCGACGCGAACGATCCAGGTCCGGCCGGGCAGTGCCAGCGTCAGAACGTCGCCGGTCTTTAACGAATGGCCGGGTTGCGTCACACGCAGGGCATTGACCCGCACATGCCCCTTGCGCACGAGATCCGCGGCGGCAGACCGGCTGCGCAGGAAGCGCGCATGCCAGATGAAAAGATCGATGCGCTGGCGCGCGGGAGACGCCGGTTCCGGAGGATCAGTCCGTTCCCGCTGCCGCGCCATGCCGCCTCAATTCTTGCCTTCGAGCTGCGCCTTCAGCGCCGCGAGCTTGGCGAAGGGCGAATCCGGATCGGCCGCCTTCTCCCCCTTGCGGCCGGGCTGCGGCCCGCTGGTTGCGAAGACGCGATGCTCGGGCCCACGCTCGCGGTTCTCGCGATCCGAGCGGCCGCCCTTCTGGAACGGCCTGCCGCCGCGATTCTCGCCCTGCGGCCGATCCTCGCGCTTGCCGAATTTCTCGAATTTCTCGCGCTTGTCGCGCCGCTGGTCGTCATGGCGGCGCGGCGCTTCGCCGCCGGCTGCCGCAGCGCCTTCCACGGCAGGCGCAGGCCCGCCCGTGCGGCCATCACCCGCCCCTGCATCGCCCGGCTTCGGCCCACGCTTCCAGGGCGGAGGACCGCGACGCTGATCGCCGGAACGGGCCTCACCACCCTCGGCCTGCTGGCCGGGACGATTGCCGCGAGGCGGGCGCCGATCGCCACGATGCTGGGCGCGCTCCGGCCGCCCCATGCGCCAGACCTCGACCGTCGCAGGCTCGACCGGGGCCATCGGCTCTTCGGCAGGAGGCGCTGCCGCCATGGCCAGGCCTTGCGCGACGGCCGCTTCCGCGACTGGCGCATCGGGCGCAAGATCAGCCACGGCTTCTGCGGCGGGGGCTTCCGTGACAGGTACTTCGACGGCGCGCGCTTCGACGGCTGCGGCCTCGACGACAGCTGCAGCCTCGGTGATGTCACCGGTCGATGCTTCGGCTTCGGGAAGGGCGGTGTCGTCCACCGGCGCGTCGGGGGCAGCCTCGCTCTCGCCCGCTACCGCTTCCGCCGGCTTGAACGGCTCCATCGGCGCGACGACCGCGCGTTTGATAGGAACCGTGATGGCCGGGCCGGTCCGCGTCTCGGAGCGATAACCCAAAGCCTTCAGCACTTCCGCGAAATCCGCACCGGCCGCGCCCACGAGCGACGTCATCGCGCCCGTCACGACGAAGGCATCGCCATCGGCGGCGCCGGCCGGCGGCTCGCCCTCGGTCACGCCGGGGCGATAGGCGATGGCCGGGCGGATGAGATCCGCGAGGCGCTCGAGAATGTCGATGCGGATCGCGCGCGGGCCCGCCACGCGGTAGCCCGCGATGCGATAGAGTTCGGCCGGGATGACCGGATCCACCGGGATCGAGGTGCGGCCGGAATAGGCGAGATGGCTCACATCCTTCAGCCCGGAATCATCGCCACCGGTGAAGAGCACGTGAAGCTGCGCGGCGAGGCTCCGCGGGCCGGGCTTCATCAACACCGGCAGGAACAGGTGGTGCGCGCCGAAGCGGACGCCGAGCTTGCGCAGTTCCCCGCGCGCATTCTGGTCGAGCGCGCGCACATCATTGGCGATCAACTGGCGGTCGAGCACGCCAAGATGCTCTGCGAGCCGGAAGGCGATGCCGCGCGCGAGCCCGGTCGCGCCCTGGCCGCTTTCGAGCGCGAAAAGCGGACCGAGATGCTTCTGGACATGGGCCTTGATCCAGAGGCCGAGGCGCGTTTCGGCCATTTCGCGATGCAGGCCCGACAATTCCTCGTCGGCGAGCAGCAGCACGCGCGGCTCCAGCACCTTCGCGCCGGCCTGCAGCACCGCGATGGGTTCGCCGATGAAGCGGATGATGCCGTCGAGCGCCAGCGCGATCTGGTCGTCATTCGCCGTGGAGAGCCGCGTGGCCCGCGCCTCGATTTCGCCGGCCAGCGCCTTGGAGGCTGCCGCGCGCAGGGCCTTGGCCTCCTGCCCCTCGGCATTCGGATCGGGCGTGAAGCGGAAACCGGCGAGGCGGCCGATGTTCTGGCCCTCGACGATGACCTCTCCGGTCGGGCTCACGTCTGCATCCATGATCGCATTCTCTTTCAAGCGCCGCATCAGAACCGAGGTGCGCCGGTCCACGAAACGCTGCATCAGCTTTTCGTGAAGCGCATCGGAAAGCCTGTCCTCTAGCGCGCGCGTTACGTTCTGCCAATGCGCTGGATCAGCGAGCCAGTCCGGGCGATTGGCGCAATAGCTCCAGGTTCGCATGTAGGCGAGACGCCAGGCGAGCGTGTCGATGTCGCCGTCGAGCCGGTCGCAGGCGCGGATTTCGCGGGCGAACCAATCCGGGTCGATCGCCCCCTTCCGCATGATCGGCTCGTAGAGCGAAACCACGAGATCTGCATGAATATTCGGGGAAACCTTGCGGTAATCCGGCAGTTGGCAGAGATCCCACAGGCGGCGCACGCCGTCGCGCGTCGAGGCCAGCGCCCGGATGCCGGGCCTGCCACTCGCGATGTCGAGCGTCACCTCGTCCTCGGCCTTGCCGGCCCGGATCAGGTCGATTTGCGGAGCGTTGCGCGAAAGGCTCGCCTCAAGTTTTTCGAGCGAGGCGAAGTCGAGATGGGCATTTCGCCACCAGGCGAAGGTCAGCGGATCGAAGGCATGCTCCTCGATCGCCTCGACGAGTTCCTCGTCGAAAGGGGCACAACGGCCTGTCGTGCCGAAGGTGCCATCCTCCTGCGCGCGGCCTGCGCGGCCCGCGACCTGTGCCATCTCGGCCGGGGTGAGGCGGCGGTGCCTTTTGCCGTCGAACTTGCGATCCGAGGCGAAGGCCACATGCCCGATCTCGAGATTGAGACCCATGCCGATGGCATCGGTCGCGACAATGTGATCGACCTCGCCGGCCTGGAACATCGCGACCTGCGCGTTCCTTGTGCGCGGCGACAGCGAGCCCATCACCACCGCCGCGCCGCCCCGCTGCCGGCGCACCAGCTCGGCGATGGCGTAGACTTCCTCCGCCGAGAACGCGATCACGGCCGAGCGGGCGGGCAATCGCGTGATCTTCTTTTCGCCCGCGAAGGCGAGTTTCGACAGCCGCGGCCGGGTCGCGATCTGGACGCCGGGGAGCAGGCGCTCGATCAGCGCGCGGGCGGTGCCGGCGCCGAGCAGCATCGTCTCGCTGCGCCCGCGCCGGTTCAGCACGGCTTCCGTGAAGACATGGCCGCGATCGGCATCGGCGATCAGCTGCACCTCGTCGATGGCGACGAAGCTCACCACGAGGTCGCGCGGCATGGCCTCGACGGTCGAGACCCAGTAGCGCGGGTTCGGCGGCTTGATCTTCTCCTCGCCGGTGATCAGCGCGACCGCGTTCACACCGGCGCGCGCGACGAGGCGATTGTAGACCTCGCGCGCCAAAAGCCGCAGCGGCAGACCGATCAGGCCCGAATCATGGCCCAGCATGCGCTCGATCGCGAGATGCGTCTTGCCGGTATTGGTCGGCCCGAGAACGGCGGTGACGCCGCGCCCGCTGCCGATGGGGCCGGAATGCGCGGGGGAAGGCAGACGCGTCAACACCGTCTCCGGAATGAGCCGGACCTGATCCGGCTGCCCGCATGACGGGCCGGCTTGCACAGCCAGAGATGTGGCGCGCGCCGCGCCATTCCGCAAGACGCCGTGCAATGCGCGCTCCGACTGTCCCGAATGCGCACAGCGAAACGACGCCCGTACGAGTCTAGAGCAAGCATTCGAACGGGACTGGAACGAATCGCATCCGAATCGGCGACTCCGATTGAGTCACGATTTGTTCACGCACAAGATGTGGCTGAGTCGATCGGGCCGCATCCCAGATTTTGCGATTCCACTCGACTCTGCCGATGACGGACAGGCGAGCGGTTCGACTCGCGCACCGAGTCGAGTGGAATCGGCTGTCAAGTGTAGTGATGCGAAAATCGTGGTTAATACTTCATGGCGCGTCGTGCATGCCTAGTCGCATGCCAGCGTTAAGAATTGGTGCGGAAGCGGAACGAACCATCGACGAATCGGTGTTTTTGATTCGGATATCTTTCTTCCGAAAATGCCGGGTAACGTCATTTGTCGTTCAATATCCGTATTTTGCAGCGAGAGACGGTCGCGTCTTTTCCGTCGCCGGCGCCCGCGCGCGCAGCCGCTCCGCCAGGCGCGAGAGCGCTGGCGGCGTTAAGGGCCTGTCTCGAAAAGGTGCGTTACCGGGCGCTCGACTGGAAGCGCCGCGCCTCGATGACCGAGGTGCCGACCATGGTACGGACCGAGATGCGGTACGGCATCAGCGCCCGGCCGCCATTCACCGGCGCGAGCCAGGTATCCATGTTGCGATTCTCGATCATGAATTTCACGGCCCGCCGGTCCGGCCGGTGCCCCGCCACCGGCACATAGCGCGCCTGGCAGACCAGCACCGGGCCGGAATAGCCTTCCTCGCTCTCGACATTGCGCACGCCGGCGAAGGTGAGCACCACATCGAAGCGCTGCGTGCCGTCGAAGACCGGCAGGCGGCGCTCGCAATTCGCCTTGTCCAGCGGATTGCCATTGCGCACCGGCATCACCAGCGCGCTGATCGGGTCGACGACGCCCTGCCTGTGCTGCTCGCGCAGGGGAATGCGCCCCTCCATCGGCAATTCGAGCGGCGGCTCGATGGTCACGCCGCGCACATTGCCGCTGCTCGCGCCGATCTGGACGGTGCGCGAGCTGCTGCCATTCGTGGCGGTTACCGCGAAACCGTTCGAGAGCGGCGCCATGCTGCCGATGCCGCCACGCGCCGTGCCCGAGCCCGAGCCTTGCGTGATCGCGCCCATCAGCCCCGTGAGGGCCGCGCTGACATTGATGTTGTAGGAACCGTTCTCCACCACCCCCGAGAGGCTGGCCCGGCCGATGGTGAGGCCCGCGAGCGTGATGGAATAGGTGGCGTCGACCGTGCCGGCCCCCGCTTCGCTCGCCAGACAGGCAAACCCGGCAAGGACCGCTTGTGCATATCGCTTCCGCAAGGCGTTCATTCGTTCTGCCTGCCTCTGCCTCACGCCCTACAGGCGCGGCTGGACGCCCCCACGCCCCGAACCGTTCCGCGCAGGGCCTGATGGCAGGCTGACGTGCAGAACGACGCCACTCTTGTACATAAGCGTGATTCGACGCAACTCCGTGCAATCGTCGCCCCGCCTGCGCATGATGGTTGACCGGCGGGAAGCGTTCGACTATACGGCGCGTCTCGATTTCCCGAACCCTGGTGGCGGAAGGCGGGTGCGACAGCACAGCTCCCGGCGCTTGGGTTATCCTCCGCCACCATGGCGAGACCCGAAGGATCAGGACCATGTCGCGTCGTTGCGAACTCACGGGCAAGGGTGCCCTGGTTGGCCACAAGGTCAGCCACTCGAACCGGAAGACGAAGCGCCGCTTCCTTCCGAACCTCGTCAACGTCACGCTGATGTCGGATGCGCTGAACCGTTCGGTGAAGCTGCGCATCTCGGCCAATGGCCTGCGCTCGGTGGAGCATCGCGGCGGCCTCGATGCCTTCCTGATGAAGGCGGGCGAGGCGGATCTGTCGCAGAACGCCCTCGATCTCAAGCGCGAGATCACCAAGAAGCTCAACGGCTGAGGCTGTTGGACAGAACTTCGATCAAGGCGGCTCCGGCCGCCTTTTTTGTTGCCTGCATTCACTCGCGATAGGCAAAGCGCAGCACGAGATTGCGCTGCAGGATCGAGAAATTGTCGTCCGACATCAGCGTGAGGATCGCGCGGCCATCGCGGGCGCGATGCACCATCAGCGCCTCCATGTTGTCGACGTGATAGGCCATGTTGGCCTCGATCAGGGTTTCGCCTTCCAGAACCGCACCGGGCACGACACTGCCAATCGCAACCCGCCTCAGCCGGAGCGCGACACCCCAAAGCGGTGAAAACCGGCGCTCGAGGATGAGCATGTCGCCGCCGGGCAGGAAACCGAGGTCGGTCACATCGAAATCACGGCTGCGCTGCACCGAGAAACGCCCCGGCTGCGGGCCGAGAATCCAGCCTGGAATGCGATCCGGCTCGCTTCCCGCAGGCGGGTGCTCGGCGATGGCGATCAGCGCGCCCGCGAAACGCGAGGCCGGCGGCAGGACGCCCAGCGCCTCGATGCCCTGGTTCGAGTTGAGGCGGCGGAAATCGTCCGGGGTCGGCACCACGGTCGCGCGACCCGCCGGACCGTTGGGGCCGAGTTCGAAGCGCAGGATCTGGTGCGCGCGCTCGACACTGACGAACAGGCGACTGCCGATCCGCGTCATGCCTTCCGTATCGAACTGGCGCGTGTCGCGCAGGCGGCGGCCATCGGGCGCCATCATGGGCGCGAGGCGGACATTCTCGATGCCCGTGAGACGCTCATCGGCATCGGCGACGAAACGGCCGAGGATCCAGTGCGCCTGATCCGAGGCGGCGATGAAGGCCCGCCCATCCGCCTCGATCACGCCGGAGGATATGCCGCCGAATTCCCGCCGGTCGCCGCGCAGTTCCAGCCCGCCAAGAAAGGTGAGCGGCCCGAAATCGCGCCGTTCCGGCTCGCCGACGGCGAAGCTCGCCAGAGCATGGGCGGTCACCTGCACCGGCTGCCAGGCGAACCCATCCAACGCTTCGCTGCGTTGCGCCAGCGCCAGGCGCGGAAAGGCGGCAAGCGCCGGCAGCCCGGCCAGCACCGCACGGCGGCTGGGTCGCATCCTCACGCCGCGCGCCGGCCGTTGCCGCCGCCGGCATCCTCGCTGAAGAGTTCGGCGAGCTTCTCGGTCATCACGCCGCCCAGTTCCTCGGCATCGACGATGGTGACGGCCCGGCGATAGTAGCGCGTGACATCGTGGCCGATGCCGATGGCGATCAGTTCCACCTGCGAGCGGGTCTCGATCGCCTCGATCACCTGCCGCAGGTGCCGCTCGAGATAATTGCCCGAGTTCACCGACAAGGTGGTGTCGTCGACCGGCGCGCCATCCGAGATCATCATCAGGATCTTGCGCTGCTCGGGCCGCGCCAGCAGGCGGTTATGGGCCCAGTCCAGCGCCTCGCCGTCGATGTTTTCCTTCAGCAGCCCCTCGCGCATCATCAGCCCGAGATTGCGCCGCGCGCGCCGCCAGGGCGCATCCGCGCTCTTGTAGATGACATGGCGCAGATCGTTGAGGCGGCCGGGATTGCCCGGCTTGCCGGCCTGCAGCCAGGCCTCGCGGCTCTGCCCGCCCTTCCAGGCCTTGGTGGTGAAGCCGAGGATCTCGACCTTTACCCCGCAGCGCTCCAGCGTGCGCGCGAGAATGTCGGCGCAGGTCGCGGCGACCGTGATGGGCCGGCCGCGCATGGAGCCGGAATTGTCGATGAGCAGGGTGACGACCGTGTCACGGAAATTCGTGTCCTTCTCCCGCTTGAAGGAGAGCGGCGCGAAGGTGCCGCGCATGTCATCGATGATGACGCGGGTGAGGCGCGCGGGATCGAGCGTGCCCTCCTCGAGGTCGAATTCCCAGGCGCGGCTCTGCTGGGCGAGCAATTTGCGCTGGAGGCGGTTCGCCAGCCGCGACACCACGCCCTGCAGCGAGGACAATTGCTTGTCGAGATAGGCGCGGAGGCGATCGAGTTCCTCCGCGTCGCAGAGTTCCTCGGCCTCGATGGTTTCGTCGAACTTGTTGGTGAAGGCCTTGTACTCGCTGATTGCCCGGCTGTTGTCGGGTTTCTGCGGCTGCCGCGCGGCTTCCGCCGGCTCCTCGGCATCCACCATCTCGCTCTCGTCCTGGTAGTCGCCGGGCGGTGCGTCGGCGGCTTCCTGCGCGCCCTCTGCGCTGTCCTCGGAGAGCGCTTCGGTCTCCTGCATGTCGAAGCCGTCCTGCTCCTCGGCCTCGCCGTTCTCGCCCTCCTGCGGTTCCTGCTCGCCAGCATCGTCCTGGTCGTCGGATTGCTGGTCCTCATCGTCGGAACCGAGCGGGTCGCCTTCCTCGAGGCCCATCTGCACCAGCATCTGGTGGACGAGCTTCGAGAAGGCCTGCTGGTCCTGCACCTGGCCGGCGAGCTGGTCGAGGGTGGTGCCGGCCTTCTCCTCGATCCGCTCGCGCCAGAGATTGGTGAGCTTCTCGGCGGAAGGCGGCGGCGCAAGCCCGGTGAGCCGTTCGCGCACGAGCATCGCCACGGCGTCCTCGATCGGGGCGTCGCCGATCTCCGAGACGGCCGCGAGATTGGCGCGGGCGTAGCGATCCTCCAGCATCGCGCCGATATTCGTGCCGACCCCCATCATGCGCTGGGCGCCGATCGCATCGCAGCGGGCCTGTTCGACCGCGTCGAACACCTTGCGCGCCTCCGGCACCTCCGGCGCGACCTTGCGATGGAGCTTCTGGTCATGCAGGGCGAGTTTCAGCGCGTAGCTGTCGGCATGGCCGCGCAGGATCGCGACATCCTTCGCGGTCGGCTTGCGCGGCGGCTCGGGCAGGCGTGCGCGGGCCATCTCGCCGGCATCGATCAGCGACGGGCGATCCGCCGCGAACTGCACCTCCACCTCCTCCTTGCCGGCCATGGCGCGCAAGGCCGAAGACACCGCCTTCTTCAAGGGTTCGGTGGGCGAATTGTCCGGCTGGCCCGGCTTGCGGTTCGAGATGAGGGTCATAGCGTCTTGCTCAGCCAGTAGCAGGAATGCCCCTCGGGATAGGGCGAGATTTCCCCGAACACCCGGAAGCCCCGTTTCTCATAGAACGGGCGGGCCTGCCACGAATAGGTGGTGAGATGGATGCCCCGCCCGCCAAGGCTGCGGGCATAGGCCTCAAGCTCGTCCATCACGCGGCTTCCGATATCCTGGCCGCGCAGCTCCTCGCTGATCCACAGGAGGTCGACATAGATCCAGCCGTGGAAGAAGCGCGCCACGGCGCCGCCGAGAATGGCATCTCCGTCGCGGACGCTGATCGTCACCGGGTGCCAGTTCCCGTCGCCGGCCTCGGCCTTGTTGTAGGCCACCAGCCCCTCGCGCACGGCCTTGGTCACCTCGTCGTGGTTGGGATCGAGCTGGACCGAGACCAAGGGCCGCACCTCAACTCAGCGCGACATTCACCGCGCTTTCCTTCAGTTCGACGCCGAAGGACCGCTGGTAGAACTCGGCCACGAGTTGCCGCTCGAGTTCGTCGCACTTGTTCAGGAAAGTCAGCCGGAAGGCCATGCCGAGATCGCCGAAGATCGCGGCATTCTCCGCCCAGGTGATGACCGTGCGGGGGCTCATGACGGTGGAGAGTTCGCCATTCATGAAGGCCTGCCGGGTGAGATCCGCGACGCGCACCATGCGGTTCACGATCTCGCGGCCTTCCTTGTTCTGGTAATGCTTCGCCTTGGAGAGGACGATGTCCACTTCCTTGTCATGGGCGAGGTAGTTCAGCACCGTCACGATGGACCAGCGGTCCATCTGCGCCTGGTTGATCTGCTGCGTGCCGTGATAGAGGCCCGAGGTATCGCCGAGGCCCACCGTGTTGGCGGTGGCGAACAGGCGGAAGGCCTTGTGCGGGCGGATGACGCGGGATTGATCGAGCAAGGTCAGCCGGCCCGAGGATTCCAGCACGCGCTGGATCACGAACATCACATCCGGGCGGCCGGCATCATATTCGTCGAAGACGAGCGCGATGTTGCGCTGGTAGGCCCAGGGCAGGATGCCGTCCTTGAACTCGGTGATCTGCTTGCCTTCCTTGAGCACGATCGCGTCCTTGCCGACAAGGTCGATGCGGCTCACATGGCTGTCGAGGTTCACGCGGATGCAAGGCCAGTTCAGCCGCGCCGCGACCTGCTCGATATGCGTCGATTTGCCCGTGCCGTGGTAACCCGTCACCATCACGCGGCGGTTGAAGGCGAAGCCCGCCAGGATCGCCAAGGTCGTGTCGCGGTCGAACAGATAATCCGGGTCGATTTCCGGCACATGCTCGGAGGTTTTCGAATAGGCCGGAACCTGCATCTCCGTCTCGATGCCGAACAGCGCCCTGGCGCTCATCTTGGCATCGGGTTCGGCGGGGATCGCATCCGCCGGGTTTGCGTTCGCAAAGGCCGTCACAGACATTCATCACCTCCGGCCGCCCCGGCGGGGCCGCCGTGTTCGTGGAAACGGGAATCGGCCCTCAGGCGAGGCCGACCGACTTCAAGTAGTTATAGGCGTCGATGATCGCGCGCAATTTGTCCTCTCGCGACCGATCCCCCTCATTGAGGTCAGGATGGAGGCGTTTGGCCATTTCCTTGAAGCGACGACGCACCAACGCCTTGTCGGCGGTTTCGTCAAGCCCCAACAATTCCAGCGCCTTCATCGCCGCCTTGCCGACGCGCACGCGCTTGCTTTCCGCCTGCGCTTCCTGGCGCATGCGCCGCAGGCGCTCGATGCGTTCGCGCAGGATCGTGGCCGAGTCGATTTTCGAGGCCGTCGCCGGGTCCGGCGCGCCGTTCACGCCGCTCTGCCAGGTCGGGCGGTGGCCGGTGATCGCATCCTTGATGTAGGCCTGCACGGCATCATCCGACATGCCGTTGAAATAATTGTAGGTCTGGTTGTACTCGCGCACATGCTCGAGGCAGAAGAAGAGGTACTGGCCCTCGTAATCCCGGCCGCGCGGCGCCCGGTACTCGCCCTTGCGGGCACAGCCGGGATGCTGGCACAGCCGCGCCTCCTCCGGCCGGGCTTCTTCCGCCACGGGCCGGGTGCGAACCTTGTCGAAGAGGGGCGAGTTCAGATTCATGAACCTCGATAGATAGGGGTAACCCACTCCTCCCGGCAAGCCGCCGCACGACGCATGGCGGCCTTGACGGAGGCGCCGGGCCGGCTTGATCCGGCATGGCGAGGCGCGCTAAAGGCTCGTGCATGACCCGCCAGGATCGCATCCGGACCCTTCTGTCGTCGCTTGAGCCGCTCGCGCTCGAGGTGATCGACGAAAGTCACCAGCACCACGGCCATGCGGGCTGGCGCGAGGGCGGGGAGACACATTATCGTGTGGTCATCCGCGCCGCGGCCTTCGACGGCCTCTCGCGAGTCGAGCGGCATCGCCGCGTCAATGCCCTTCTGGCCCCCGAATTCGAGAGCGGATTGCACGCACTGGCCGTCGTGGCGCGCGCCAGCAACGAACCCTGAGAAAGCGTTCGGACTGGACTTTCCCGCGTCTTCATGGTGAAGGACGCAGGCAATCCGGAACTGAGACCGGGCGCAATCGCAACCCTTCGAGCCGATGCTTTTCGTTGAAATTCTGGTCGTTCTGGGCCTCACGCTGCTGAACGGCTTCTTCTCGATGTCGGAAATGGCGATCGTCTCCGCGAGGCGCGCCCGCCTCGAAGCCATGGCCGAAGCCGGCGATATCGGGGCCGGCAAGGCCGCCGAACTGGCGCAGGAACCCTCGCGGTTTCTCTCCTCGGTGCAGATCGGCATCACGCTCGTGGGCGTCGTCTCGGGTGCTTTCGGCACCGCGACTTTGGGGCAGAAACTCGGCGACGCGCTGACCGAGACGCCGATCATCGCGCCCTATGCGGAGCCGATCGGCTATGGCGTCGTCATCCTCGCCATCACCTTTCTTTCCATCGTGCTCGGCGAACTCGTGCCGAAACGCATCGCGCTGGCCTATCCGGAAACCATCGCGGCGCGCGTCGCCCGCCCCATCGGCGCGACCGCATCGGCCGCACGGCCGGCGGTCCTGCTGCTCTCCGCCTCGACCGCCCTCATCCTGCGCACCTTGCGCATCCGCCAGGAGCGCGACAGCCGCGTGACCGAGGAGGAAGTCGAGACGATGCTGGAGGAGGGCACGCAATCCGGCATCATCGATCCGGCCGAACAGGCCATGGTGCAAGAGGTGATCGGCCTCGCCGAGCGCCCGGTGACGCAGATCATGACCCGCCGCTCCGCCGTCTACTGGATCGACGTGGCGGATGACCCGAAGGTCGCCCGCGCCGAATTGCGCCAGTGCCCCTACAGCCGCGTCGTGGTCGCCAAGGGCAATTCGATCGACGAACCTCTCGGCTACGTGCACAAGAAGGACCTGCTGGACCAGCTCCTCGAGGGCAAACCCTTCGACATCGAGAAATGCGTGCGCGAGCCGGTTTTCGTGCCGGATTCGTCCTCTGTGCTCGATGTGCTGGAGCTTTTCCGCGAGAAGCGCAACCATTTCGCCTTCGTGCTGGACGAGTTCGGCACCTTCGAGGGTGTGGTGACGCTGACCGACGTGCTCGAGGCCATCACCGGCGACATCCCCGAAGAACACGACACCGAGACGCGGCACATTATCGCGCGGGCCGATGGCAGTTCGCTGGTCGACGGCCGCACCGAGATCAGCGCGCTCGAATCCGTGCTCGACATCGACGTGCCCTCCGATGCGCGCTTCCACACCGTCGCGGGGCTCGCGCTCGAGATCTTCGGGCGCATCCCGCGCGAGGGCGATGTCGCGGAATTCGGGGCGTGGCGGCTCGAGGTCGTCGACATGGATGGCCGGCGCATCGACAAGCTGCTGTTCAGCCGCCGCGAGATTCCGGAAGCCTGATTGTCAATCCTTCGGCCGCGCCGGCGCGAGACTGTAGAAGCAGGCGCCCGCGAGCATCAGCAGGCCGAACATCAGGTGCAGATTGGCATAAACCGCCTGTGCCGCGAGGCCCTCGGCCTTCCAGTGCGCCACCATCGCGCCTGACATGTATTGCATCAGCCCGGTGCCGGTGATGTTCAGGAAATTGATCAGCGTGATGCCCCGCCCCAGCACCTCCGCCGGCAGGAAGAGCCGGGCATGGCCCACCATCACGGCGTAGGTCGCGCCAAAGAGCCCGATCTGGACCGTGAACAGGATCGCCAGGGGCAGCGGCGCGGAAGGCCAGAGGGCGAGCGCGAGGAAGCCGCTGCAGGCCACCAGCGTGCCGGTGAGCGACACCATCTTGGGCCGGCCGAGCCGCCCGGCGATCGGCCCGGCGAGCAGGGCGCAGAGCGTCATGCCCACCCCCATCGCGAGCGCGATCTGGCTGCGTTCCAGGGCTGCGAGGCCATGCGCCTCGGCAAAGAACGGCCCGACCCAGAGCGAGCGCTCCGTCCAGACCGCCCCGGTGACGACGAGGCTCATCATCAGGATCGGCACCATGCCGGGCAGCTTCAGCAGGATGAGGAACGCCTCGACCATGGAACCGCCCTCGCCGGCCTGTTCCGCGCGGGGCGGATCGCGCATGACGACCGCGATCAGCAGGAGGGAGGCGAGCGTCACGCCCGCCATCAGCAGGAAGGCCGTGCGCCAGCCGATCAGCGCCACGACATAGGCCAGAGGTGCGGCCGCGAGCAGGCCGCCGAGCAGGCCGACGCCAAGGAACATCGAGGCGAGGGTCGCGAAGCGCTGCGGTTCTTCCGTGCGGCCGAAGAAATAGAGCGCTCCCATCAGGATCGGCGCGCAGCCCGCGCCGATCAGCGCCATACCGGTCGCCGCGCTCCAGAAGCTGGTCGCCTGCGCAAACAGCACCGCGCCAAGCACCGCCAGCGCCATCATCGCGACGGTCGTTCGGCGCGGCCCGTAACGGTCGAGCCAGATGCCGACGGGGATCTGCATCAGCGCGAAGGCGAAGAACCACGCAGCCCCCAGCGCCCCGAATTCCTTCGGGCCGATCGCGAGATCGCGGGAGAGATCATCCACCACCACGGTCAGGAACGACCGGAAGAACTGGCTCAGGATGTAGCCGGTCGAGGCGGCGGCAAAGACCGCCCGCCGCCGCGCCAGCGAGAACACGACCGTCATGAAAGCGGGTCGGTCAGCGGATGCGTTCGAGGATCGAGACGTAATTCGCGACCGCCGCGCCGCCCATGTTGAAGATGCCGCCGAGCTTCGCATCGCGGATCTGCATGTCGCCTGCCTCGCCGCAGAGCTGCATGGCCGAGAGCGCGTGCATGGACACGCCCGTCGCGCCGATGGGGTGCCCCTTGGCCTTGAGGCCACCCGAGGCATTGACCGGCAGCTTGCCGTCCTTCTCGGTCCAGCCCTCGAGGATCGCGCGACTGCCCTCGCCGGGCTTCGTCAGGCCCATGGCCTCGTACTCGATCAGTTCGGCGATCGTGAAGCAGTCATGCGTCTCGACGAAGGAGAGATCGTCGAGCGTGAGCTTCGCCTGCCCAAGTGCCTTCTTCCAGGCCAGCGCGCAGCCTTCGAAGGCGAGGATGTCGCGCTTCGACATCGGCAGAAAATCCTGCACATGCGCCATCGACCGCAGCATCACCGCGCGCTTGGCCTGCATCGCGGTCTCGACATCGGCGATGACGAGCGCGGCCGCGCCATCCGAGACGAGCGAGCAATCCGTGCGCTTCAGCGGCCCCGCGACGAACGGATTCTTGTCGCTCTCGTTGCGGCAGAACTCGAAACCGAGATCCTTGCGCATCTGGGCATAGGGGTTCGAGACGCCGTTTTTGTGATTCTTGGCGGCGATCTTCGCGAGCGCATCGGATTGATCACCATGGCGCTGGAAATAACCGCCGGCGATCTTGCCGAACACGCCGGCGAAACCGGCCGGTGTATCGCCGTCTTCCGGCAGGTAGGATGCCTTCAGGAGGTTCGCGCCGATCTCCGGGCCGGGAATGCGCGTCATCTGCTCGACACCCACGACGAGGGTGATCTTCGCCGCCTTCGCCGCGATCGCCTTCGCGGCCTGATGCACCGCCGCGGAGCCCGTGGCGCAGGCATTCTCGACACGCGTCGTCGGCTTGAAGCGCAGGGCCGGATCGGCCTGCAGGATCAGCGAGGCGGTGAAATCCTGCGGCGAGAAGCCCGCATTGTAATGGCCGAGATAGATCTCGTCGACCGCCTCCGCCGCGAGGCCGGCATGGGCCAGCGCATCGCGCGCCACCATGACGATCAGTTCCTCGAGGCTCTCTTCCTTCTTCCCGAAGGTCGTATGGGCCCAGCCGATGATGGCAGCAGACATGCGGAATTTCCTCCAGAATCGTGTTCGCGGCGCATCGATCCGCGCGCCTGATGCTTCGGTCATACCACCCGAAGGCGGCGTGGTATACCACACGCGCCCGCTGTTTAAGCACAGCCGCCTGACGAACGCCATATTCTCGTGGGCAGAAAGCCGCCCGCGCGGTTTCCTTGCTGTTCGCGGCTTGAAATTGCGCCTATAAGTTCGGCGAAACGATTTGTTTTGCCTCTCTCGCATCGTGAGGGCCGCCCGGTTCTCCCCGCACAGGTGTTGTCGTCGCATCATGCCGGTTTTCCCCGTTTCCCGCTTCGCGCGTATCGGCCTCGGGCCGGCCCTGATCGCCTTCGGCCTGCTGACGGGCGGCGCCCAGGCGCAATCGAACCCGCTGGTGCCGACCCTCGTGGTCGATGCGGAAACCGGCGAGGTGATCGAGGCGAACCAGGCGACGCGGCCCTGGTACCCCGCCTCCACCACGAAACTGATGACCGCCTATGTCGCGCTGCGCGCGGTGAAGACCGGCGCCATCACGCTCGATACGCCCATCGTGGTTTCCCCCCTCGCCTCCAAACAGCGCCCCTCGAAGATCGGCGTGAAGCCCGGCCAGGAGGTGACGCTCGACAACGCGCTGAAATTCCTGATGGTCAAATCCGCGAACGACATCGCGGTCGTGGTGGCCGAGGGTGTCGCCGGCTCGGTCGAGAATTTCGCGGTGATGATGAACCGCGAGGCAAGCCGCCTCGGCATGCGCGAGAGCCATTGGGTGAATCCGCATGGCTGGGAAGATGCCCGGCAATATTCCAGCGCGCGCGACCTCGCCATCCTGGCCCGGGCGCTGCTCACTGAGTTTCCCGAGCACAGCGATCTCTGGGGCATTGGCGCCCTGAAGCTCGGCAATCGTGTCTACAACAACACGAACGGCCTGATGGGCCGCTATTCCGGCGCCATGGGCATGAAGACCGGATTCATCTGCGCCTCGGGCTTCAACCTCGTCGGCGCGGCGCAGCGCAATGGCCGCACCCTGATCGCGGTGGTGCTCGGCGCCTCGAACGGGGCCGATCGCACGCTGAAGGCGGCGCAGTTGCTCGATGCCGGCTTCAATGCCGGCCGTGGCTGGGGGGCCACCACGAATGGCCGGACGCTCGAGAGCCTGACCGCGAGCTTCGAGACCACCGCCCCCAATCGCCGCCACGAGATCTGCGGCAAGGGCGCGCCACCGGCGAGCGAGGTCGAGGATACCGGGGCCGCGATTGTGCAGGTGCATTCCGATAACCCCAGCGCGCTGGTGACCTTGCAGCGCGCGCCCTCCGAGGCGCTGGCCGTGGGTCAGCGCTCGGGCAATTCCATCCAGCTCGGGCCCCGCGCCACCTTCGAACCCTTGCCGGTCTATCTGGGCCGCGCGCCGGGCAGCACGGCGGTGGCGCGCCGCGCAGGCCAACCGGCCGAACGCGCGCAGGCCACAGCCTTCGCGCCGCAGAACCCGCGTGCCTCGGGCGCGCCGCTCGTGCTGCCCGGCGCCATCACCGCGCCCGGACGGCTCGATGCCGGCAACGCCCGCCCCGGCGCCCAGGCGGCGATCCGCCCGGCAACGCGACCGCCCGCGGCCAATCTCGGGCCGGGCGTCTCCCGGAATACGGTTGCCGCGCCGGAAAAGGCGAAGGTCGATGCCAAGGCGAAGACAAGCGCCAAGGTGAAGGCCGACAGCAAGGTGAAGGCTGACGGCAAGGCAAAGGCCAACGGCAAGGCGAGGGCGGATGCGAAGCAGCGGCCGCCGAAGACGCAGGCCGAGACCAGGCAGCGTGCGGCGACTTCCAGCCTGCAGCCGTGAGTGACCGCATCGCATTCCAGGATGCCGGGCGCGCGCTGCGCGTCGGAACCGGTCTCGCGCTGCTGAGCGCGGCCCTCTATGGCGCGAATGTGCCGGCGGCCCGCATCGTCTCGCAGGCGGGCATGCCCGGCGCCGATCTCATCGCCTGGCGCGCGGTGTGGTTCCTGCCGCTTCTGGCGCTCCTCGCCTTCTTCGCGCGCGAGCGTCTCCGCCTGCTGCCCGGCGAGTTGGGCCCCACCCTTCGGCTCGCCTTCAGCGCGAGCCTGACCGCGATCTTCTACCTCTCCTCGGTTGATCATCTGCCCGTACCGATGGCGGTCGTGCTGTTCTACATGTTCCCGCTTTTCGTGATCCTGCTCGCTTCGCGGATCGAAGGGCGACGCATCTCGCAGGTGCAGATGGGCGTGTTCGCCGTGGCCTTTGCGGGGCTGGTGATCGCCGTGGGCCCGTCGCTGGCGGGTCTCTCGCTCAAGGGCGTGGCGCTGGCTTTGGGCGCGGCCGTCTCCAGCGCCTTCATGTTCGTCTTCGCCGGCCGCGTGGGGAATGCGCCGTTGCGCAATGCGTTCTGGTCACAGACGGTGATGGGGCCGCTGGCCTTCCTGTTCGCCTGGGTGCAGGGCGGCCCGGTGAACCCCTCGCATGCCGTCGAGGCAACCCTGCTGCCCCTCGTGCTGGCGATGGGCACCTACGCACTCGCCTATGTGCTGCAGCTTGTTGCGGCGCAGAAGATCAGCGCCGATCGTGCCGGCTTGCTGTTCCTGTTCGAACCGGTGACAGCAATCGCGCTGGCGGGTCTTGTCCTGAGCGAGGTGCTCTCGCTCGTCCAGATGGCCGGCGTCGCGCTGATCCTCGTGGCGCTCGCGGCCGAGATCCGATTGGGCGCGCGCGACCGATGAGCGCCCGGAACCCGCTCGAACCCATTCCGCTCACGGTCCTCACCGGCTTCCTCGGCGCGGGGAAAACCACCCGGCTCAATGCCTGGCTGAAGGATCCGGCCTTCGCCGACACGCTGGTGATCATCAACGAGTTCGGCGCCGTCGGGCTCGATCACCTGCTGATCGAGGAAGCCCAGGGCGACATGCTGCTGATGGCCGCGGGCTGTCTCTGCTGCACCATCCGCGGCGATCTCGTGGCGACGCTCGAAGACCTGCTGCGCCGGCGCGACAACGATCGGATCCGCTTCTTCCGCCGCGTGGTGATCGAGACGACCGGCCTCGCCGATCCGCTGCCGATCCTGCAGGCGGTTCTGCAGCACCCCTACCTGTCGAAGCGCTTTCGCGTTGCCTCCGTGCTTACGCTGGTCGATGCCGTGCATGGCGCCGAGACGCTGGCCAACCATGCCGAGGCGCGGCGGCAGGTCGCGCTCGCCGATGCGCTGATTCTCACGAAATCCGACATCGCCATGCCGGAGGCACAGGCCGCAACGCGGGAAACGGCGCGGTCGCTCAACCCCTTCGCGCCGTGGCTTGATGCGCATGCCGCGCTCCGGCCGGAGGCGCTCTCCGCCCTCCGTTTCCGCCCGGAGCGGCTCGGCGATGCCGATCTCCTCGCCTGGTTCGGCGAGAACGAGGGCGTGAGCCATGCAGCGCACGATGGGCCGGGGCATGATCCCAACCGGCATGGGCCCGAGATCGAGGCTTTCGCGCTGGTCTCGCCAACGCAGGTCACCGAGGGGCAACTGACTGTCTTCCGCGAGGCAATGCGGCTGATGCTCGGGCCGAAGCTGCTGCGCCTCAAGGGCCTCGTCGCGATGGCCGACGACCCGGAACGGCCGATGCTGATCCATGCCGTGCAATCCGTGGCCGATCCACCCGTTCGGCTCGAACGCTGGCCCTCGCGGGACCGGCGCACGCGGCTGGTCGTCATCGCGCAGGGCGAGGTCCGCCAGACCATCGAAGGCTTCTGGACGGCGCTGACGAACGCCTCAGGCGGCTGAGGCGAGCCGGTCGCGCAGGATGCGGCGGATCACCTTGCCGGTGGTCGTCAGCGGCATTTCGGCGATGAAATGGATCTCGCGCGGATATTCATGCGCGGAAAGCTGCCTTTTCACATGCTCCCGGATCTCATCGGCCAAGGCCGGGCCCGGCTCCCGCCCCGGTTTCAGAACGAGGAACGCGGTGACGACCTCGGTGCGCAGCGGATCGGGCTTGCCGACCACGGCGGCGAGCGCCACGGCGGGGTGTTTGAGCAGGCAATCCTCGATCTCCACCGGCCCGATCCGGTACCCTGCGGAGGTGATGACATCGTCGTCGCGGCCGACGAAGCCGATATAGCCTTCGGAGTCACAAAAGCCGCGATCGCCGGTCGTCATCCAGTCGCCGATGAATTTCTCCTCGGTCGCCTCCGGCCGGTTCCAGTAGCCGAGGAACATCACCGGATCGGGGCGGCGGATCGCGACCTGTCCGGGCTCGTCGGGGTCACAGAGCGAGCCATCCTCGCGGATCACCGCCACAACGTGCCCCGGCACCGGCTTGCCGATCATGCCGGGGCGCATCACGCCCATCGCACGCGAAGCGGAGAGCACGAGGTTGCACTCGGTCTGGCCGTAGAATTCGTTGATCGGCAAACCCAGCACCTCGCGCCCCCAATCGAAGGTTGGCGTGCCCAGCGATTCCCCGCCCGAGGCCAGCGTGCGCAGGTTGAGCCCGAAGCGTTGAAGCGGATTTTCGACGCCGCGCATCATCCGGAGACCCGTGGGCGGGATGAAGGCGTTGCGCACGCCCGCGACATTCATCATCGCGAAAGCCGCTTCGGGGTCGAATTTCTGGATGGCCCAGGCCACCACCGGCACGCCGAAATAGAGGCCCGGCAGCAGCACGTTGAGCGAGCCGCCCGCCCAGGCCCAATCCCCCGGCGTCCAGAGCCGGTCGCCGGCCTGCGGCAGGAAATCGTGATGCATCTCGACGCCCGGCAGGTGGCCGATCAGTACGCGATGCGCGTGCAGCGCGCCCTTGGGGTGGCCGGTCGTGCCGGAGGTGTAGATCATCAGGGCGGGGTCATCGGCATGCGTGTCGCGGGTCGGGAAGACCTCCGCCACGCCCTCCGCGAAGCGCGCGAGCGGCACCGCTCCCTCCGCCTCGCCATCGACGGAGACGATGGTCTCGACCCCCGGCATGTCCGCGCGCAAGCTCGCAAGCCGGGCCGCGCCGGCGCGATCGGTCACGATCAGCCGGACACCCGCATCGGCGGCGCGATAGGTGATCGCCTCCGGCCCGAACAGAACCGCAAGCGGCACGGCGATGGCGCCGAGCTTGTAGATCGCCATATGCGCGATCGGTACAAAGCGCCCCTGCGGCAGGAAGATCGCGATGCGATCGCCGGGCTGCATCCCCGCGCGGGCGAAGGCCGCAGCCAGCCGGTCGGCCTCGCGACGCATCTCGCCATAGGTCAGTGTCGCGAGCGCGAAATCCGGCCCCACCTCGATGATGGCCGCCCGGCCCGGTTCGCGCCCGGCCCAATCATCGCAGCAGACCGCCGCGATGTTCAGCCGGTCGAGCACGGGCCAGCGGAACCGGCCGCGAATGCTCTCGTAATCTCCCAGCCCGGCCAGCAGCGAAGCGCCCATGGCGCCCTCCTCGAACATCAAAAATCGCTCTGCTTTGGGCGCGCGGCCCTCCAAAATCAATCAATCTTCAACTCTGTTGGGCTGGCGGCACCGATTTTTTCGGCAAGGCCCTTGACGCGAGGACAGGATGCGTCAATTTGCGCCTCACGGTACCGGGCCCCTCTGACGCGAGCAGACGCTTCGCGTGATGTCGGAACCGAGAACTTTTGTTTCTCCGGGCTCAAACTGGTAATCAACATGGAAATCTTGATGAGCGGCTTCCTCGGGAAGCCTGTCTGGATGTGGCTGAGCTTTCTCGCCATCATCATCGCGCTGCTCGCCTTCGATCTTGGCATCTGGCACAAGGATGACAAGGAAATGGGCGTGGCCGAAAGCCTGTGGCTTTCCGCCTTCTACATTGCCTTCGCCATGGCCTTCGGCGGCTATATCTGGTGGTCCTACGAGACGGGCCGCCTGGTAACCGAGGACGGCACGCATGCCGGCATCGCCTATTTCACGGGCTTCTTCATCGAAAAGGCCCTGTCGGTCGACAATGTCTTCGTCATCTCGCTGATCTTCGGCTTCTTCGCCGTTCCGCGGAAGTATCAGTATCGCGCGCTGGTCTGGGGCATCCTGGCCGTCATCATCCTGCGCGGCCTGATGATCGCGCTCGGTGCGGCGCTCGTGCAGCAATATTCCTGGGTGCTCTACATCTTCGGCGCCTTCCTCATCGCCACCGGCATCAAGATGCTCGTGGTGCCGGAAGCCGATCCCGACGTGTCGAAGAACCCGGTCGTGCGCTTCCTGAAGAAGCGCATGCGCGTGACGGACAAGCTGCATGACCAGAAGTTCTTCGTTCGCCAGCCCGACCCCGCCACCGGCAAGGTCGTGCTCTTCGCCACGCCGCTCTTCCTGGCGCTCGTGGTGATCAACGTGGCGGACCTGATCTTTGCGGTGGATTCGGTGCCGGCGATCTTCGCGATCACCACCGACACCTTCATCGTCTACACCGCGAACATCATGGCGATCCTCGGCCTGCGCGCGCTGTATTTCGCGCTCGCGGCCATGGTGCACCGCTTCCACTACCTGAAATATGCGCTGGCGCTGATCCTGGTCTTCATCGGCCTCAAGATCTTCTGGAACGAGATGGTGGGCAAGCTGAACCCGGCGATCTCGCTCGGCGTGACGCTCGCGCTGATCCTCGGCGGCGTGCTCTACTCGCTGTGGAAGACGCGCAACGACAAGCCGGAACTCACCACCAAGGCGGCCGAATAAACCCGGCCCGCCGGCTGGCAGAAACCCGCGCCGCCCCCTCACCGGGGCGGCGTTTTTCGTTGGGCCAAGGGTTCAGATCGGCAGATGCGCCTCGGCCTTCACCTCTTCCATCACGGCATAGGAGCGGCTTTCCTTGATGCCGGGGAAGGTGAGGATCGTCTGCGTGAGCAGCACGCGATAGGCTTCCATATCCTTCACGCGCGTCTTGATGAGATAATCGAAGCCGCCGGCGACGAGATGGCATTCGAGAATTTCCGGCGAGGAGCGCGCGGTCTGCGCGAAGCGGGCGAAGACATCCGGCGTGGTCTTGTCGAGCGTCACCTCGACAAAGACGAGCAGGGCGCGATCGAGCATCCCCGGATCGAGATGCGCGTGATAGCCCTTGATGTATCCTTCGCGTGTGAGACGCTTGACCCGCTCCGTCGTCGCGGTGGGCGAAAGCCCGACATTCTCGGCCAGCGCGACGGTGGAAAGCCGCCCATCGCGTTGCAGGGCCCGAAGGATCTTGAGATCGGCCCGATCCAGTTCGGTTGTCACTTTCACTCTCTCTCCGGCGTTCTGCGCATGTAAATCACTATACTGGAACAAAAATGATTATGGAAACCACGTCAAGAGTTCATTACGCTGTGAAAGTCCCGTATCTGATCCGTTGTCGCGAGAGATCTCATGGCCGCTTCCGCTGTTCCCGCTCCCTTTCGTGCCCCCTACGCTCCGGCGGATGAAGGCCTCGCGCAGGTCCTGCTGGCCGAGGCGAGCCTCCCCGCCAGCAGCGAGCAGCAGATCGACGCCGAGGCCGGCCGGCTGATCGAGGCGATCCGCGCCGGTCAGGGCGGGATTGGCGGCATCGAGCAGATCCTGCAGGAATATTCGCTCTCCACCAAGGAGGGCCTGGCGTTGATGGTGCTGGCGGAAGCGCTGCTTCGCGTGCCGGATTCAACCACCGCCGACAAGCTGATCGAGGACAAGCTCGGCCAGGGCAACTTCCTCGAGCATCAGCCGAAATCCGATGCGCTGCTCATCAATGCCTCGGCCTGGGCGCTGGGTCTCGGCGCGCGCATCATCCAACCGGGCGAGACGCCGGACGGCATCCTCGCGAGCCTCGCGAAGCGCATCGGCCTGCCCACCATCCGCACCGCGGCGCGGCAGGCGATGCGCGTGATGGGCAACCATTTCGTGCTCGGCCAGACGATCGACGAGGCCCTGAACCGCGCGGGCTCCGGTGCGGCGCGCAGCTACCGCTATTCCTTCGACATGCTGGGCGAGGGCGCCCGCACGGCCGAGGATGCCGAGCGCTATTTCCAGAGCTATGCCGATGCCATTCGCCATATCGGCGCGAAGGCGGGCAATGCCGCGCTCCCCAATCGCCCCGGCATCTCCGTGAAGCTCTCGGCGCTTCACCCCCGCTACGAGGCCACGAACCGCGAAGCCGTGCTGGCCGAACTCACGCCGCGCGTGGTGGCGCTGGCCGAGCAGGCGAAAAGCTTCGACCTGAATTTCACGATCGATGCCGAGGAGGCGGATCGCCTCGAACTCGCGCTCGACCTGTTCCGGCTGATCGCGGAAGAGCCGAAGCTCGCGGGTTGGGACGGACTCGGCCTGGCCGTCCAGGCCTACCAGAAGCGCGGCCGGGCGGTGATCGCCTGGCTCGACGAACTGGCACAGGCGACCGGGCGCCGCTTCATGGTGCGCCTCGTGAAGGGCGCCTATTGGGACACGGAAGTGAAGCGCGCGCAGGAGCGCGGCCTGCCGGATTTCCCGGTCTTTACCCGCAAGGCGATGACCGACCTGAACTATATCGCCTGCGCCAAGGCGATGCTGGCCGCGCGCCCGCGCCTCTACCCGCAATTCGCGACGCATAATGCGCTGACCATCGCCACCATCCGCGCCATGGCCGGCAATGCCGAGGGCTATGAATTCCAGCGCCTGCACGGCATGGGTGAGGCAGCCTATTCGGCGCTCCTCGCGCAGAGCCCGGATGCGGCCTGCCGTGTCTATGCGCCGGTCGGTGGCCACCGCGATCTCCTCGCCTATCTCGTGCGGCGCCTGCTCGAAAACGGCGCGAACTCCTCCTTCGTGCATGAAGCGGCGGATGCGAGCGTGCCGGTCTCGAAGCTGCTGACGCGCCCCGCCGCGCAGATCGGCAGCGCCGAACGCGCCCGCCACAGGCACCTCTCGCGGCCCGAGGCGCTCTTCCCGGATGGCCGCAGGAACAGCGCGGGTTACGAATTGGGGCATGCGGAAACGCTGGCGAAACTGTTGGATTCGCGGGATTTCTCGCCCGCTACGGCCACGAGCCTCATCTCGGGCCGGGCGGTGAAGCACGGTTCGGTGGATGCGCAATCCCCGGTCGATGGCAAGCCGATCGGCACGGTGTTCAACGCGATGCCGGCCGATGCGCGCGCCGCGATCGACGCCGCCCGCGAGGGTTTCCATCGCTGGGGCCGCACCGAAGCCGCGCACCGCGCGGGCCTGCTGCGCGCTGCCGCCGACCGGCTCGAGGCGAAGACCGGCCGTCTCGTCGCGCTGCTGCAGCGCGAAGCGGGCAAGACGCTCGATGATTGCATCGCCGAGATCCGCGAGGCGGTGGATTTCCTGCGCTATTATGCCGGCGAGGCCGAGCGCGTGATGGGCGCGCCCATCAGCCTGCCCGGCCCCACGGGCGAGGATAATCACCTGCTCTATCGCCCGCGTGGCGTGATCGTCGCCATTGCGCCGTGGAATTTCCCGCTCGCGATCTTCCTCGGGCAGGTCGCGGCGGCCCTGGCGGCCGGCAACACCGTGGTCGCGAAGCCGGCGGAGCAAACCCCGCTGATCGGCACGCTCGCGGTGGAATTGCTGCATGACGCCGGCATTCCGAAGGATGCGTTGCATCTCGTGCTCGGCGATGGCGCGATCGGTGCGGCACTCGTGGAGCACCCCGCGATTTCGGGCGTCGTCTTCACGGGCTCGACCGACACCGCGCGCCGCATCAACCGCGCGCTCGCCGCGAAGGACGGCCCGATCGTGCCGCTGATCGCGGAGACCGGCGGCATCAACGCGATGATCGTGGATGCCACCGCCCTGCCCGAGCAGGTGGCGGATGATGTGGTGCTCTCGGCCTTCCGGTCCGCGGGCCAGCGCTGCTCCGCCCTGCGCCTGCTCTTGGTGCAGGAGGATGTCGCCGACCGGATGATCGAGATGATCATCGGCGCCGCGAAGGAATTGCGCCTTGGCGATCCGACCTTGCCACAAACGCATATCGGCCCGGTGATCGATGCGGAAGCCAGGGACCGGCTCGAGGCGCATATCGCGAAGATGAAGCGCGAGGCGCAGGTGCTGCATGCGGGCGAGGCGCCGCAGGGCCTTTATGTCGCGCCGCATATCTTCGGCCTGAAGCGGGTCGCGGATCTCGGCGAGGAGGTGTTCGGGCCGGTGCTGCATGTCGTGCGCTACAAGGCGGGCGAACTCATGCAGGTGGTCGAGGCCGTGGAAGCCTCGGGCTATGGCCTGACCTTCGGCATGCATTCGCGCATCGACAGCGACATCGAGAAGGTCACCGGCCGGCTGCAGACCGGCAATATCTACGTGAACCGCAACATGATCGGCGCGGTGGTGGGCGTGCAGCCCTTCGGCGGGCACGGTCTTTCCGGCACCGGCCCCAAGGCCGGCGGACCGAATTATCTGCTGCGCTTCACGACCGAGCAGGTGATTTCGGTGAATTCCGCCGCGGCGGGCGGCAATGCCAGCCTGATGTCGCTGTCGGAGGACTGAAGCCCTTGCGGCCTGCGGCCTTTGCGCTAAGCCTTGCCGCAGTGCGTTTTCAGGCGAAGTGGGATCCGGTTCGCGTCAGGAAATCGCGACAAGAGACAAAAGCCTGAACCGGGGAGGCGCGGCGTGCGGCAGGACGGGTGGGCCCTCGCCTTCGTGCTGTTGGCCGGCATGCCGGTCGCCATGCCCGCCTTGGCGCAAGCACCGCCACCCGCGGGATGGACGATCGGCCTGGGTTTCGGGGCGGGCTGGAACTCCAATCCGCACGAGATCTCGACGCGGGCCAAGGGCGACAGCGCGTTTTCGCCGGATATCAGCCTGTCCTATCGCCGGGCGCTCTGGGAGGGCGGGGCGCTGACGCTCAGCGTGTTCGGTGGTTCGGAACTCTATGGCCGCGAGACCAGTGCCGGTTTCCAGCGGCTCCTCGGCACGGTGGCCCTGAGCCAGACATGGCAAGCCACGACCGCCACCGTCAACATCGTGCAGCGGAAGGCCCTGAGCCATGATTTCTTCCGGCACGACAGCGCCAGCACCGAGATCGGCGTCAATCTCAGCCGCATCGTGACGCTGGACGAGAGCTGGAGCCTGCTGGTCTTCGGGCGGCTGGCCCGCCGGCTCGTCGGCGATGGCACGGAAGATCGCTGGCGCGCGAATGCCAATGTCACGCTGACCTACAAGAGCGGCGCGTGGTCGTGGCGGGCCGGAGGCGGCTTCGCCTATGCGCTGGAGGACAAGACGCCCATCCTGCCCCGCATCAACGATCGCAGCATCAGCGCGCGGCTCGGCGTCGCCTATGAATGGGACAAGGATCGCGAGATCGCGCTGGGCGGAAGCTTCAACCGGACCTATTCCAGCTATCAGCCGAACCGCTTCAAGAGCTTCAGCCTCCAGCCGCGCGTTTCGGCGACGATCCGGTTCTAGTCACTCAAAAAGGAATTCGATCTTCAAATTTTTCTTTGCTCCTTGAGATTTTATAATCTTCTTCTTGTTGATCAATAACATAGATATCCGGCCTAGAGCTGTTCTTCATAAAATCATCAACAAAAGACACTAGCATTTCTGCGTCCGCTGGAGACGTGTTCAGGCCGCATATTATACTTTTTATTCTTAGCTTATCAAATGAGATATAATCGCCTTCAGGCAATCTCAGCACCGGCTTGATTTTTCCAAATTCATGTTTGGGCAGCACCAATCTGTGCTCAACTTCGTGAGCCCAGCCTAGACTTTTTTGGAGATACAGCCTTGATAATATTTCTTGCCGGTGTTTTTCGTTTCCGGCCGCCTGAAGCGCCTGAATATCCGTTGTAGATACTCGTGGTCGACGACTCGAATAATCTACTTTTCCAGACAGAACGCTATCGGGCTTATGTTCAATTCCTGCCAACTCGACACAAAAACCAGTATGAGAGTCGGCATAGTGCGCCCAAAGGCGCGGTTCATCCCATGCAAGAGACATTGAAAATATCTTTGCATCGTCAATTTGACCGGCCATGTAATGACGTATAAAATACTCGCAGGTTTCTTCGTTATATTCTCTTATTTCTCGACCAAACGCGTAAAACGGTCTGATATTTTTTGATTTTGTACCCTCTGATTTTGCCTCCAAAGAATTATTTTTTAACTCCAAAAGTCTTTTTGCTGAATAATTTAAATAATGATTCGCTTCGAGGACCGTTCCTTCGGCCATTTCCTGTATTAGCTCATCAATTTTCTTTTTAGTAAAATCTACATACAAAGAAGGATTACAGTCTGTTGGGTCATTCAAAACATCTTTTTTTGCAAAAAACAACGCCTTATGCTTAAATAGCATAAACAACGATAAACGGCTATAAGGAGAAAATTTCATAAACTTAAAATATGTACTCTCATTTTTTGGTCCGCCATTGGTCATCGATATCTCACACAATCTGAGCAGTTCTCCTAGACTGAATAGATAGCTTGATTCGTTACAAATAAAAAAAAAGGCCGCCCGCAGGCGGCCTTGTTGTCGCTCTGCTGCCGATCCGCTCAGCTGCGGACCGCGGCCATCATCGCAGACAAGGCGGCGATCTTTTCGGTGGCGAGGGTGCGCGCCTCGTCCGTCGAAGCCGCGCGAAGTTCATCCTCCGCCATCTTCATATCCGCGGCGACCTTCTCGCGATCGATTTCCTCGACCGGAATGGCCTGCTCGGCGAGCAGCGTCAGGCCCATCGCGTTCACATCGACGAAGCCGCCGCGCACGAAAAGCCGCTTGCCGCCATCGACCGTGACCACGCCCGGGCGCACGGCCGACATGAACGGCGCGTGGTTCGCCAGCACAGTCATCTCGCCCTCGGCGGACGGAACGACCACCGAATCCACGTTGCCCGAGAACAGAACCCGCTCCGGGGAGACAAGTTCGAAAGGAAAGCTGGCCATGGGTTACGCCGCCTCGGCCGCGAGCCGCTGCGCCTTCTCGACCGCTTCCTCGATGGTGCCGACCATGTAGAAGGCGGCCTCCGGGAGGTGGTCATACTGGCCTTCGACAAGGCCCTTGAAGCTCTTGATGGTGTCCGCCAGCTTCACGAGCTTGCCCGGCGAGCCGGTGAAGACTTCCGCCACGTGGAACGGCTGCGAGAGGAAGCGCTCGATCTTGCGGGCGCGGGCCACGGTCAGCTTGTCCTGCTCGGAAAGCTCGTCCATGCCCAGGATCGCGATGATGTCCTGCAGCGACTTGTAGCGCTGGAGGATCGACTGCACCTGGCGCGCCACGTTGTAGTGCTCCTCGCCGACGATCGCCGGGGAGAGCATGCGCGAGGTCGAGTCGAGCGGGTCCACCGCCGGGTAGATGCCCTTCTCGGCGATCGAGCGCGAGAGCACGGTCGTCGCGTCCAGATGGGCGAAGGAGGTGGCTGGCGCCGGGTCGGTCAGGTCGTCCGCCGGCACGTAGATCGCCTGCACCGAGGTGATCGAGCCCTTGGTGGTGGTGGTGATGCGCTCCTGCAGCGCGCCCATGTCGGTCGCGAGCGTCGGCTGATAGCCCACCGCCGACGGGATGCGGCCCAAGAGCGCCGACACTTCCGAACCGGCCTGCGTGAAGCGGAAGATGTTGTCGACGAAGAACAGCACGTCCTGGCCCTGGTCGCGGAAATGCTCCGCCACGGTGAGGCCGGTCAGCGCGACGCGGGCGCGGGCGCCCGGCGGCTCGTTCATCTGGCCGTAAACGAGGGCGCATTTGGAGCCAGCGGCCGAGCCGCCATGCTCCTTCGGGTCCTTGTTGACGTTCGATTCGATCATCTCGTGATAGAGATCGTTGCCCTCGCGGGTGCGCTCACCCACGCCGGCGAAGACCGAGTAGCCGCCATGCGCCTTCGCGACGTTGTTGATCAGTTCCATGATCAGCACGGTCTTGCCCACGCCGGCGCCGCCGAACAGGCCGATCTTGCCGCCCTTCGCGTAAGGCGCGAGCAGGTCCACGACCTTGATGCCCGTCTCGAGGATCTGCGCTTCCGTCGACTGCTCCGAATAGGAGGGAGCCGGCTGGTGGATGGCGCGGGTGGTCTCACCGACCACCGGGCCGGCTTCGTCCACCGGCTCGCCGATGACGTTCATGATGCGGCCGAGCGTGGCATCGCCCACCGGCACGAGGATCGGCTGGCCGGTATCGGTCACGTCCTGGCCACGCACGAGACCTTCGGTCGAGTCCATCGCGATGCAGCGCACGGTGTTCTCGCCGAGATGCTGTGCGACTTCCAGAACCAGACGGTTGCCGAGGTTCTTCGTCTCGAGCGCGTTGAGAATTTCAGGGAGGTGACCGTCGAACTGCACGTCGACGACGGCGCCGATCACCTGGGAAATACGACCATTCGGCTTTGCCATTTTCGTTCCTCGTCCAAACCTGATCAGATGACCTGCAGCGTCACCGGCACATTGCCGCGCGTCGCCTTCGAATAGGGGCAGATGGTGTGGGCGTCTTCCATGAGCGCCTTCACCTTGTCGGGCTCCGCGCCCGGGATGGCGCATTTCAGCACCGCGCTCAGCGCGAAGCCGCCGCCTTCATCCTTGTTCAGCGTCACCTCGCAGGTGACATTCGCGCGCTGGCCATCGACGCCATGCTTCTGCGCGAGCACGATGATGGCCTGGCCGTAGCAGGAGGCCCAGCCCATCGCGAAGAGCTGCTCGGGATTCATGCCGTCCGGGCCGCCGGGAACCAGTTCCTTCGGCAGGCTCATGCCGAGAACCAGCTTGCCGCCCTCGAGCGACACGCGTCCGTTGCGGCCGCCACCGGCCACCGCGGAAGTCATCATGATGGGGGTCAAGGCCATGCTCGTCTCCCGTTCAGAGCGCTTCCGCGCCGGAAATGATTTCGATCAGTTCCTTCGTGATCATCGCCTGACGCGTCCGGTTGTACTTCTGCGTCTGCTTCTTGATCATCTCGCCCGCGTTGCGGGTCGCGTTGTCCATCGCGCTCATGCGCGCGCCCTGCTCCGAGGCCGCGTTCTCGAGCAGCGCACGAAACACCTGCACCGAGATGTTGCGCGGCAGTAGCGACGAAAGAATGGTCGCCTCATCCGGCTCGTAATCATAGGTCGCGGTCGATGACGCCGCGCTGACGGGAATTTCCGCCGGGATGATACGCTGGGCGGTCGGGATCTGCGCGATCACCGACTTGAACTGCGAGTAGAACAGCGTCGCGACATCGAATTCGCCATTCGCGAACATCGTCATCACGCGCTGGCCGATCTCGTCGGCATTCACGTAGCCGATCTGCTTCACCGCGCGCAGCTCGATGACATCGATGATCTGCTTGTCGTATTGGCGCTTCAGGATGTCATAGCCCTTGCGGCCGACACAGAGGATCTTCACCGTCTTGCCGGCCTGCTGGAGCCGGTTGATGTGCTCACGGGCCAGACGCGCGATCGACGAGTTGAACGCGCCGCACAGGCCACGCTCGGCCGTGCAGACGACGAGCAGATGAACCTGATCCGAACCCGTGCCGGCGAGCAGGCGCGGCGCATCTGCGCCCGAAACGCCGGCACCGAGATTGGCGAGAACCGCTTCCATCTTCTGCGCATAGGGGCGCGCGGCCTCGGCGGCCATCTGCGCGCGACGCAGCTTCGCCGCGGCCACCATCTGCATGGCCTTGGTGATCTTCTGCGTCGCCTTCACGGAAGCGATGCGGTTGCGAAGGTCTTTCAACGAGGGCATGGGTTTTCCCGTCTGGCCGGCGGCTGGCGCGGGGCTGACCCCGCGCCGGAGAGGCTTACGCGAAGGACTTCGTGTAGTTCACGACGATGTCCTTCAGCTTCGCGGCATTCGCGTCCGAAAGATCCTTCGTCTTGCCGATCTCGTTGAGGAGGTCGACATGCGTGGTGCGCAGCAGGCCGAGGAGGCCATCCTCGTAGGCGCGCACGCGGTTCACCGGCAGGTTGTCGAGATAGCCGTTCACGCCGGCATAGATCACACAGACCTGCTCTTCCATCTTCAGCGGCGAGAATTGCGGCTGCTTCAGGAGTTCGGTGAGGCGCGCGCCGCGGTTCAGCAGGCGCTGCGTCACGGCGTCGAGGTCCGAACCAAACTGCGCGAAGGCGGCCATTTCGCGATACTGCGCGAGTTCGCCCTTGATCTTGCCCGCGACCTTCTTCGTCGCCTTGGTCTGCGCGGCGGAGCCGACGCGCGACACCGAGAGGCCGACGTTCACCGCCGGGCGGATGCCCTGGAAGAAGAGGTCGGTTTCCAGGAAGATCTGGCCGTCGGTGATTGAGATCACGTTGGTCGGGATATAGGCCGAGACGTCGTTCGCCTGCGTCTCGATGACCGGCAGAGCTGTCAGCGAGCCCTTGCCGGCCGCGTCACCCATCTTCGCCGCGCGCTCGAGCAGGCGGGAGTGGAGATAGAACACGTCACCCGGATACGCCTCGCGGCCCGGCGGACGGCGCAGCAGCAGCGACATCTGGCGATAGGCGACGGCCTGCTTGGAGAGGTCGTCATAGATGATCACGGCATGCATGCCGTTGTCGCGGAAGAACTCGCCCATGGCGCAGCCCGAGAACGGCGCCAGGAACTGCATCGGGGCCGGATCGGAAGCCGTGGCCGCCACGACGATGGAGTAATCCAGCGCGCCGCGCTCCTCGAGCACCTTCACGAACTGCGCGACGGTCGAGCGCTTCTGGCCCACCGCGACATAGACGCAGTAGAGCTTCTGGCTCTCGTCATCGCCTTCGTTCAGCGGCTTCTGGTTCAGGATGGTGTCGAGCGCCACGGCGGTCTTGCCGGTCTGGCGGTCGCCGATGATCAGCTCGCGCTGGCCGCGGCCGATCGGGATCAGCGCGTCGATGGCCTTGAGGCCGGTCGCCATCGGCTCATGCACCGACTTGCGGGGAATGATGCCCGGGGCCTTCACGTCCACGCGCGAACGGGCGGTGGACTTGATCGGGCCCTTGCCGTCGATCGGGTTGCCAAGCGCATCGACGACGCGGCCGAGCAATTCCTTGCCGACCGGAACGTCCACGATGGCGCCGGTGCGCTTCACCGTCTGGCCTTCCTTGATGTCGCGGTCGGAGCCGAAGATCACGACGCCGACATTGTCGGTCTCGAGGTTGAGCGCCATCCCGCGGATGCCGTTCTCGAACTCGACCATCTCGCCGGCCTGGACCTTGTCGAGGCCGTAGACGCGGGCAATGCCGTCACCGACGGAAAGCACCTGGCCAACTTCGGTCACCTCGGCCGAAGAGCCGAAATTCTTGATCTGCTCCTTGAGGATCGCGGAGATCTCAGCGGCGCGGATATCCATCGGGGCGTGCCTTTCGCTTTAAACGTTCGTCATCGCGATTTTCATCGCGTTCAATTTGGTCTTGAGGGAGGCGTCGATCATCTTCGAGCCCATCTTCACGACGAGCCCCCCGATGATCGCGGGATCGACACGCTCGGTGAGCGCGATGGTCTGGCCGGACGTGGTCTGGAGCGCATCCAGGACGGCCTTGCGATTCTTGTCGGAGAGCGGCGCGGCCACGGTCACTTCCGCGTTCACGATGCCCTTCTTCTCCGCGACCAGCGCGCGGAAGGCCGTCACCATGGCCCGGACGAGGAAGAGGCGGCGCTTCGAGGCGACCAGCTTCAGGAAATTCGCGGCAAGACCGCCGATTTCCGCCTTGGCGAGAACGGCCGTGATGGCCTTTTCCTGCTCTTCCGAGGTGAAGACCGGGTTGCGGCACAGCCGCTCGAGGTCCGCGCTCTCGTCGAGCAGCGCGACAAACCGGTCGAGATCGGCGCTGACCGCGTCGAGAGCCTTGCCCTCGTTCGCAAGCTCGAACAGCGCGACGGCGTAACGACCGGCGATTCCGGAGACGATGGGGCTCGATGAGGCCACGGCTCGAACGTCTTTCGTTTCTTCACACGGCAAGCGGGGCGGACGCGACACCCAGAGAGGGGAAGTTGCGTGAATTTTGCCGCTCGTCGTGCCCAAGAAGGGGGATCTGTCGACGACTTGGCGGCTGAGGCGCAAGGAAGGATGCGCTGCAGCAACCGGGCCGGTCGCTAACAAATCTTCAACGCACACGCAACCCCTTATCGCCGCCGACTTTCGGTGCGCGGCCTGCGATTTGCCGCCTCAGAGGAAACTGACCGGATCGATATCGACATCCACCCGCGCTCCGCCGCGCGCCGGCCCGGCCCGCTCGATCATCGCCCGCAAGGCAGACTGGATGGAAACCGCCTTCGCAGCCTTGAGGATGAGGCGCACGCGATGCTTGCCGCGCAGAAGCGCCAGCGGCGGATCGGCCGGGCCGAGGATCGTGATGGCCGGAATGGCCCCTTCCTCCATCAGGCGAAATCCGGCCTCGGCGATCTTGCGGGCATGGGCTTCCGCCGCCGACCGGTCCTTCGCGGTCACCAGCACCGCCGCGAGCCGGCCGAAGGGCGGGAGCCCTGCCGCCTCCCGGCTCGCGATCTCGGCCGCGTAGAACGAGGCTTCGTCGCCCGAAAGAAGCGCGCGGATCACGGCGTGTTTCGGCTGGTAGCTCTGCAGCACGCCCCGCCCCGGCTTCTCGCCGCGGCCCGCGCGGCCCGTGACCTGCGTGAGAAGCTGGAAACTGCGCTCGGCGGCGCGCGGATCGTTCGAGACGAGCCCGATATCGGCATCGACCACCGCCGCGAGCGTGAGCAGCGGGAAATTATGGCCCTTCGCGATCAGTTGCGTGCCGATCACGAGGTCGAATTCGCCATCCGCCACCGCCTGCAATTCGCGCTTCAGCCGTTCGGTGCCGCCGGGAAAATCGCTGGAAAGCACGATGCGGCGACGATCGGGGAAGGCCGAGGCGATCTCCTCCGCCACGCGCTCGACGCCGGGACCGCAGGCGGTGAGGCTGTCCTCCGCGCCGCATGCGGTGCAGGCCATGGGGCGGCGCTCGGTATGCCCGCAATGGTGGCAGACGAGCGCCCGGCGGAAGCGATGCTCCACCAGCCAGGCATCGCAATTCGGGCATTGCCAGCGATGCCCGCAGGCGCGGCAGAGGGTCAGCGGCGCATAGCCGCGGCGGTTCAGGAACACCATCGCCTGCTCGCCGCGCTGCAGCGTCTCGCCGATCATCCCGATGAGCTTCGGCGAGAGATAGGTGCCGCGCGTTGGCGCATCCTTCGTGAGGTCGATCAGCGAGAGATCCGGCATCGCGCGGCCCACGGCGCGGCTTTGCAGTTTCAGATGCCGGTATCGTCCCTGCTCGGCATTGACCCGGCTTTCGATGGAAGGGGTGGCGGAGGAAAGGATCACCGGGCAGCCCTCGCCCTGCCCGCGCAGAACCGCCATGTCACGGGCGTGGTAGCGCACCACGTCATCCTGCTTGAAGGCCGCCTCGTGCTCCTCATCGACCACGATGAGGCCCAGCGACGAGAACGGCAGGTAGAGCGCCGAGCGCGCGCCGACCACCACCTTTGCCTCGCCCTCGGCCACGGCATGCCAGAGGCGATCGCGTCGCGTGGCGGCGATGCCCGAATGCCAGAGGCCCGGCGCGCCGCCGAACCGCGCTTCGAATCGCGCGACGAATTCCGGCGTGAGCGAGATTTCCGGCAGCAGGATCAGTGCCTGTTTTCCGGCGGAAAGCGCGGCTGCCACCGCCTCGAAATAGACCTCCGTCTTGCCCGAACCCGTCACGCCCTCGAGCAGCACCGGCGCGAAACCGCTGGCCTGCACGAGGCCGGAGAGCACTTCCGCCGCCTCGCGCTGTTCCGCGTTCAGATCCGGCCCGCGCGCGGCGAGATCGAGCGGCGCGGCCCGCGCGAGGCTCGGCAGGGGCACGATCTCGAACACGCCTTCATCGACGAGCGCATCGATCACGCCCGTGGAGCAGCCGGCGGCATCGGCGAGATCCTTCTTGCGATGCGTGAGGCCCCCGGTCGCCGCCGCCATCACCCGGGCGCGGGTAGGCGTGAGGCGGCGGGGCTCGGTGCCCGTGACGCGCAGGCCGAATTTCGGCGCCTCATGCGCTTCCGCCTCGGGATCGCGCATCGCCATCCGCGCGACGAGGCCGAGGGGTGCGAGCGTATAGGCCGAAACGCGCTGCAGGAAATTCATCAGCTTTTCGGGCAGGGGCGGCAGGGCCGAGACGGCGCGGATCGCCTTCAGGTTTTCGCCCGAGGCCCTCTCGTCGAGGCTCCAGACCAGGCCGAAGGTGTCGCGCGTGCCCAGCGGCACATGCACGGTCTGGCCGGGCCGCAGCACGATTCCCTCGGGCACGCGGTAGGAATAGGGCGCGTCCAGCGCGAGCGGCAGGACGATGTCGGCGATCATCGTTTCCTCTTCCGGCTCGACCTCGCGGATGTTTTCCTTAGCACCGATTCGGCAAGGGCCGGGATGGGCGCTTTCTTAACCGGGAGCGACGAGGATCGCAGCATGACCGCCATCGAGATCGCCCTGCAGGACTGGCTCCGCGTGCTCACCCATGAGCGCAAGGCCTCGCTGAACACCGTGGAATCCTATGGCCGCGACGTGCGGCAGGTGCTCGCCTATTTCGGCGCGGATGTCGCCACACCGGCGGACCTCCTGGCGCTGAAGCCCTCCGACCTGCGGCTCTTCATGGGGGAGCGGCGCAATCAGGGCATCGGCAGCCGCAGCCTGATGCGCCAGCTCGCCGGGTTGCGCTCCTTCGCGCGCCATCTCGAAGGCGAGGGGCACGGCCACGCCTCGGCCTTCAAGGCGGTGCGCGGCCCGCGCGTGAAGAAGGGCTTGCCGCGCCCCCTCACCCCGCAGGATGCGCGCGCCACGGCCGCCATCGCCACCCGCGCCGGCGAAGCGCGCGAACGCTGGGTGCTCGCCCGCGATGCCGCCGTCTTCGCCCTGCTTTATGGCGCGGGTCTGCGCATCTCCGAAGCGCTCTCGATCAAGCGGAGGGATGCGCCGAAGGCCGGCGCGACACTCACCATCATCGGCAAGGGCGGCAAGCCGAGGCAGGTGCCGATCCTGCCGCCGATCGCGCTGGCGATCGACGATTACCTCGCGCAATGCCCGTGGAAGATGCGCGGCGACGAACCGCTCTTCGTGGGCGTGAAGGGGGGGCCGCTCTCACCCCGCATCATCCAGCTTGCGATGGAGGGCCTGCGCGGGGCGCTGGGCCTGCCCGAGAGCGCGACACCCCATGCGCTGCGCCATTCCTTCGCGACGCATCTCCTCGCACGCGGCGGCGACCTGCGCACCATTCAGGAACTGCTCGGCCACGCCTCGCTCTCCACCACCCAGATCTATACGGAAGTCGACACCACGCGCCTGATGGCGGCCTACAAGGCCGCTCATCCACGGGCCTGAACCGTCGCCGGCTTGCAGGCGGAATCGCCGCTCCCCTATCGTCCCGCCGGGGTCGTGATTCGGCTGGGAGGGACTATGGCTGAGGCAGTGGAAATTCCGGATGGAAACAAGAAGATCGGTCTCATGATCGCCGTGCTGGCGCTCATGCTGGCCTTCTCGGAAATGGGCAACAAGCAGGCCGAGGCGGAATCGGTCGCGAAGAACATCGAGGCGGCCAATCTCTGGGCCTTCTTCCAGGCGAAGACCATCCGCCGGACCGCCACGCTCGTTGCGGCAGAAGACATGCAGGCGCGCCTTGCAGGCGTGACGGAGCCTGCGGTGAAGGTGGCCTACGAAGCGCAGATCAAGCGCTGGCGCGACACCGCGGCCCGCTACGAAAGCGAGCCCGAGACCAACGAGGGCCGCAAGGAACTGATCGAGCGTGCCAAGGCCGCCGAGGCCCGCCGCGACCTGCAGAAAACGCGCTCGGAAGTGTTCGAGATTTCCTCGGCCCTGATCCAGATCGGCATCGTGCTCGCATCGGCCTCCATCATTGCCGGCATTTCGCTGCTGGTCTGGTGTGCCGGCGGGCTCGGGATTGCCGCGCTGGTGCTGATGGGTTTCGGAACCTGGGCGCCTACAGCGATTCCCTTCATCGCGTGAGGATCATGGCGCCGGCGCGGTGCATTGGCGCGTCACCTGCTCGACCCTGAGCCGGAAGGCAACGTCCTGTCCATCGACGAGCAGGCGCTGCCAGAGGCCTTCCTTCTTGAGGTTGTTCACCATGCAGCCACAGAAATTCGCGCAGGTCGGCACATCACCGCCGGTGCCCTTGCACTGTTCCTGACAGGAGAGCAGAAAGCCGCGCGTTTCACGGTCGACCGGCGGCAGCAGGACGGAAGCCAGCAGCGCGAGCCCGCCATAGAGGATCGGCTGGTGCAGGAGGTAGATCGGCAGGCTCTTCCGCCCCATCCAGCCCAGCGCGCCGAGCGGCGGCGAGGGCCGGGCCGCTTCCGGTCTCGCCACCGGTCGCCGGAGCTTCGCCAGCGCGATGCCCGCGAGCACGCAGGCAAACCACGGGAAAACCGGCACGAAATCATTGGTGGAGGGCACCCGCGTGCCGAGCCCCAGCCAGACGAGCCAGGGCGAGGACAGGGCCTCTGCCCTGACGATCAGCGGCAGCGCGACGACCGCGAGCGCCGTGACGGCCGAAACCAGCCATGGCCAGCGCAGGAACGGCAGGGCCAGCACGCTCGCCAGCGCGATGTGATGCAGAATGCCGAAGAAGATGAAGCGATCCGGGAAGATCAGATACGTGCCGGCCGTCACGAGCCCCGCCGCGCCGGCCACCAGCGCCAGCCGCCGGAGGAAGCGCTCGCGCCCGAAACCCCCGCCATGGGCCAGCACGAGGCTCACCCCCACCAGCGCAAGGAAGCTCGCGGCAATCGCATGGCCGAAGAAGAGCCAGGCCGGATAATCCCGAAGATCGACCGGAATCAGCTCGAGAAACGAGAGATTCCAACCGAGATGGTAGATCACCATCGCGACGATCGCGACCCCTCGCGCGACATCGAGCGCCGGGATGCGCCCAGGCCGGCCGGAGGGAATCGCGGTCTCGCTCATGCCCGGACCATGACGGAGCCGGCGGGGATTGTCATCCCGCGCCGGCACGCGGGGGTCGATCACAGATGGATCTGGCGCTTTTCGACGGCCATGGCGGCTTCCTTCACCGCTTCGCTCATCGTGGGATGGGCGTGGCAGGTGCGGGCGAGATCTTCCGACGAGCCGCCGAATTCCATCAGCACGGCTGCTTCATGGATCATCTCGCCGGCGCCGGCACCGATGATGTGCACGCCGAGGACGCGGTCGGTGGTCTTGTCGGCCAGCACCTTCACGAAGCCGTCGGTGGCGCGATTGGCGCGCGCGCGGCCATTGGCGGTGAAAGGGAACTTGCCGACATTGTAGGCGATGTTCGCGGCCTTGAGTTCCTCCTCGGTCTTGCCGACCGACGCGACTTCCGGAAACGTATAGACCACGCCGGGGATCACGTCGTAGTTCACGTGGCCCGCCTTGCCGGCGATGATCTCTGCCACCGCGACGCCTTCGTCCTCGGCCTTGTGGGCGAGCATCGGGCCACGCACCACGTCGCCGATGGCGTAGATGCCCGGCACGTTCGTTTCGAAGTGATGGCCGATGGTGACGCGTCCGCGCTCCATCGCGACACCCACCGCCTCCAGGCCGAGGCCATCGGTGTTCGGGCGGCGGCCGATGGCGACCAGCACCACATCCGCCTTCATCTCCTCGGCGGCACCTCCCGCGGCGGGCTCCACGGTCAGCGTCACGCCATCCTTGCCGGCGACGGCGCCCGTGACCTTCTTGCCGAGTTGGAACTTGAAACCCTGCTTCTCGAGAATGCGCTGGGTCTGCTTCGCAACCTCGCCATCCATGCCCGGCAGGATGCGGTCGAGATATTCGATGACCTCGACCTTCGCGCCGAGCCGCCCCCAGACCGAGCCCATCTCGAGGCCGATCACGCCCGCGCCGATCACGATGAGCTTGCCGGGCACGGCCGGAAGTTCCAGCGCGCCGGTGGAGGTGACGATCTTTTGCTCGTCGATCGCGACATTCGGCAGGTTCGCGGATTCCGAGCCCGTGGCGATGACGATGGCCTTCGTTTCGAGCACCTGCGTCGCGCCATCCTCGGCCTTCACCTGCACCTTGCCCGCCGAAAGAATGGTACCAAGCCCATGGAAGGCCTCGACCTTGTTCTTCTTCAGCAGGAAGCCGACGCCGGTGACATTCGCGTCGATCGTTTCCTGCTTGTGCTGCATCATCGCCGGCAGGTTCAGCTTGGGCGCGGGCACATCGATGCCGAGTGCCGCGAAACCATGCCCGGCCTCGTGGAAGAGTTCGGAGGCATGCAGCATCGCCTTGGAGGGGATGCAGCCGACATTGAGGCAGGTGCCGCCATGCGTCTTGCGCTTTTCCACCACGGCCACCTTCAGGCCGAGCTGGGCCGCGCGGATGGCGCAGACATAACCGCCGGGGCCGGTGCCGATGACGACGAGATCGTAGGACATCGCAAGCATTTCCTTATGGTGGGACAGCCGCCTCAGCGGCCACCTGAAACCGTGATGAGTGAACCGACGACGTAGGAAGCCTTGGGCGAGGCGAGCCAGCGCACGCTGTCCGCGATTTCCTCGGCGCTGCCGCCCCGCTGCATGGGCACGAGACCGGCAAGCCGCTCGACGCGATCGGGAATGCCGCCCGAGGCGTGGATGTCGGTCTTGATGAGCCCCGGCCGCACCGCATTGACGCGCACGCCCTCCGTCGCGACCTCGCGGCCAAGTCCGATCGTCATGGAATCGATCGCGCCTTTCGAGGCCGCGTAATCGACATATTGCGCGGGCGAGCCGAGATCGGCGGCGACCGAGCCGATATTGATGATCGCGCCGCCCTGCCCGCCATGGCGGGTCGACATGCGCTTCACCGCCTCCCGCGCGCAGAGAAACGCGCCGATCACGTTGATGCGCATCATGCGCGTCAGGCGGTCGAGCGACATCTCGTCCACCCGCGCGGCGACATCCACCACGCCGGCATTGTTGACGAGGACGGCGAGCCGCCCGAAACCGTCGACCGCCCCGAACATCCGCAGCACATCCGGCTCGGAGCCGACATCGCCCTGGATGACCAGCGCCCGGCGCTGGCGTGCGACGACGCCGGCCGCCACCGCGTCGGCAGCCGCGCGGTTGCCGACATAATTGATGACGACGTCATAGCCATCCTCGGCAAGGCCGAGCGCGCAGGCGCGGCCGATGCCGCGCGAACCGCCGGTGACGAGGGCGACCGGAGTATCGCCGGGAACCGCGCCCATCGCGCGCGCCTCAGAGATCCATCACGAGGCGCGACGGGTCTTCCAGGCACTCCTTCACGCGCACCAGGAAGGTCACGGCCTCCTTGCCGTCGACGATCCGGTGATCGTAGGAGAGCGCGAGATACATCATCGGACGCACCTCGATCTTGCCGCCGATCACCACCGGCCGCTCCTGGATCTTGTGCATGCCGAGAATGCCCGATTGCGGGGCGTTGAGGATCGGCGTCGACATCAGCGAGCCGTAGATGCCGCCATTGGTGATGGTGAAGGTGCCGCCGGACATCTCCTCGATCTTGAGCTGGCCATCGCGTGCGCGCTTGCCGAATTCGGCGATGCCCTTCTCGATGCCGGCGAGGCCGAGGTGATCCGCATCGCGCAGGACCGGCACGACGAGGCCCTTGTCGGTGCCGACCGCGATGCCGACGTGATAGTAGTTCTTGTAGATGATATCGGTGCCGTCGATCTCGGCATTGACGCCAGGCAATTCCTTCAACGCCTGCACGCAGGCCTTCACGAAGAAGCCCATGAAGCCGAGCTTCACGCCGTGCTTCTTCTCGAAAAGATCCTTGTACTGGTTGCGGAGGGACATCACGGCGCTCATGTCGACCTCGTTGAAGGTCGTCAGCATCGCCGCGGTGTTCTGGCTTTCCTTCAGGCGGCGCGCGATGGTCTGGCGCAGCTTGGTCATCTTCACGCGTTCCTCGCGCTCGGCATCCGACGGGGCGGAGGCAACGCGCGGCGCGGCCGGAGCCGCCGCGGGCGCAGCCGCAGGCGCCGGGTTTGCGAGGGCCCGCAGCACGTCTTCCTTCAGCACCTGGCCGCGCTTGCCCGAGCCGGCATCGACCGCGACACCGGTCTCGGCCATCATCTTGGCGGCCGAGGGCGCCGGCGGCATGGCGGTCGCAGCGGCCGGGGCGGGCGCCGCGACAGGAGCAGGAGCCGGTGCAGCCGCCTTCGGCGCTTCAGCCGCAGCAGCGGGAGCGGCAGCCGCCGCACCACCCGCGGCGATGGAGCCGAGCAGCGCGTTGACGCCCACCGTCTCGCCTTCCTTCGCGACGATTTCGGCCAGAGTGCCGGCGGCCGGCGCATTGACCTCGAGGGTCACCTTGTCGGTCTCGAGTTCAAGCAGGGGTTCATCCGCCTTCACGGCGTCACCCGGCTTCTTGAACCACTTGCCGATCGTGGCTTCCGAGACGCTCTCGCCGAGAGTGGGAACGCGGATTTCGGTGCTCATGGGAAAAGGACCTTCTTGGAACGAAAAAATGCGAGGGGCGGGCGGCGCGGGATCATCCCGCGCGCGACATCAGGTGGCGAAGGCGTCGTTGAGGAACGCGTTCAGCTGCTCCAGATGCTTGGACATCTGGCCGACCGCCGTGGATGCCGCCGCCGGGCGACCGGCATAGCGGGCACGGGTGGGCGACGCACCGACCTGCTGCAGCGCCCATTCGAGATAGGGCTCCACGAAGGTCCAACTGCCCATGTTCTTGGGCTCTTCCTGGCACCAGACCACATCCGCCTTCTTGAAGCGGGCGAGCTCCGTCGCGACCGACTTCATCGGGAACGGGTAGAGCTGCTCCACGCGCAGCAGGTAGACATCGTCGATGCCGCGCTTCTCGCGCTCCTCGAGGAGGTCATAATAGACCTTGCCGGAGCAGAGGATGACCCGACGGATCTTGGCGTCGGGCTTGAGCCTGGTGGTGGAACGGCCGATTTCCGCGTCATCCTTCAGGATGCGATGGAACGAGGTGCCGCCGGCGAGATCCGCGAGGTCCGAGATGCAGCGCTTGTGGCGCAGCAGGCTCTTCGGGGTCATGAGGATGAGCGGCTTTCTGAAGTCGCGCTTCAGCTGCCGGCGCAGGATGTGGAAATAGTTTGCCGGCGTCGTGCAGTTCGCGACCTGCATGTTGTCTTCCGCGCAGAGTTGCAGGAAGCGCTCGAGGCGGGCGCTGGAATGCTCCGGCCCCTGCCCCTCATAACCGTGGGGGAGAAGGCAGACCAGGCCCGACATGCGCAGCCACTTGCGTTCGCCCGAGGAGATGAACTGGTCGAACAGAACCTGCGCGCCATTGGCGAAATCGCCGAACTGCGCTTCCCAGCAGGTGAGCGCATTGGGCTCGGCGAGGCTGTAGCCATATTCGAAGCCGAGCACCGCCTCTTCCGAGAGCATCGAGTTGATGACCTCGTATTTCGCCTGCCCCGCCTGCACGTTGTTGAGCGGGGTGTAGCGAGTCTCGGTCTCCTGGTCGATCAGCACCGAATGGCGCTGGGAGAACGTGCCGCGCTCGCAATCCTGCCCGGAAAGGCGCACGCGATGCCCCTCGGCGACGAGGCTGCCGAAGGCGAGGGCCTCGCCCATCGCCCAGTCGATGCCGGTGCCGCTCTCGATCATCTTCCGGCGGTTGTCGAGGAAGCGCTGGATGGTCTTGTGGATGTTGAAATTGTCCGGAACCCTGGTGATCGCGTAGCCGATCTCCTGCAGGCGCTCGGTCTCGATACCGGTCTGCCCGCGACGCGGATCGTCGTCGCTTTCCTTGGTCGAGGTGAGGCCCGCCCACTTGCCATCGAGCCAATCGGCCTTGTTCGGCTTGTAGGCCTGACCGGCCTCGAATTCGGCCTCGAGGCGCTGGCGCCAATCGGCCTTCATCTTCTCGATCTCGCCCTCGGTCACGACGCCTTCCGCGACGAGCTTCGCGGAATACATCTCGAGGGTCGATTTGTGGCCGCGGATGTTCTTGTACATCAGCGGCTGGGTGAAGCCCGGCTCGTCGCCCTCGTTGTGGCCGAAGCGGCGATAGCACCACATGTCGATGACGACCGGGCGCTGGAACTTCATGCGGAACTCGGTCGCGACCTTGGCCGCGAACACCACCGCCTCCGGATCATCGCCGTTCACGTGGAAGATCGGCGCTTCCACCATCTTCGCCACATCCGACGGATAGGGCGAGGAGCGCGAATAGCGCGGATAGGTGGTGAAGCCGATCTGGTTGTTGATGATGAAATGCACCGAGCCGCCGGTGCGATGGCCCTTGAGGCCGGAGAGGCCCAGGCATTCCGCCACCACGCCCTGGCCGGCAAAGGCCGCATCGCCATGCAGCAGCAGCGGCAGCACCGCGCGCCGGTCATCCGGCGGGCAGCCATGCTGGTCCTGCTTCGCGCGCACCTTGCCGAGCACCACCGGGTTGACGATCTCGAGATGCGAGGGGTTCGGCGTCAGCGAGAGATGGACGTTGTTGCCATCGAACGAGCGGTCCGAGGACGCGCCGAGATGGTACTTCACGTCGCCCGAACCTTCCACGTCGTCGGGCGCGAAGGAGCCGCCCTTGAATTCGTGGAACAAGGCGCGATGCGGCTTGCCCATCACCTGGGTCAGCACGTTGAGGCGACCGCGATGGGCCATGCCCAGCACGATATCCTTCACGCCGAGATTGCCGCCACGCTTGATGATCTGCTCGAGCGCCGGGATGAGGCTCTCGCCGCCATCGAGGCCGAAGCGCTTGGTGCCGGTGAACTTCACGTCGAGGAACTTCTCGAAGCCCTCGGCCTCCACCAGCTTGTTCAGGATGGCGCGCTTGCCCTCGCGGGTGAAGGTGATTTCCTTGTCCGGACCCTCGATGCGCTCCTGCAGCCAGCTCTTCGCGGCCGGGTCGGAGATGTGCATGAACTCGTAGCCGATCGTCTCGCAATAGGTGCGGCGCAGGATCGCCAGCATCTCGCGGATCGTCGCGAATTCGAGGCCGAGCACGTTGTCGATGAAGATCTTGCGATCCCAATCGGCTTCCGTGAAGCCGTAGGACGAGGGGTGCAGCTCCTCGTGATCCTTGCGCGGCTCCATGCCGAGCGGATCGAGATTGGCATGCAGGTGGCCGCGCATGCGGTAGGCGCGGATCATCATCAGCGCATGCACGGAATCGCGCGCGGCACGGATGAGATCGGCATCCGAAAAGCCCGGCGCGCCCTTGGCGGCAGCGGCGTCCGACTTGCCCTTGAGCTTGTCGGTGACGGCCTTCTCGACCGCGCCCCAATTGCCATCCAGCGCCGAGATCAGCTCGCCATTGACCTGCGGCGGCCAGTTCTTGCGCGCCCAGGAGGGGCCGGGCGTTTCCTCGCCGGTGAGGCTTTCGAGATAGCCGGCATTGCCGGGCGCCAGCGCCGAGAGATCGATTCCGCTTTTGTCGTCCATGGGTCCGTCCCCGCTTTCAGTCGACAATGAAGAGTGTGGCGCCCTTGGGCGAAACGGAGCGATGCGGCTCCGCGCCGTCGGCAACCTGATAGCTCATGCCGGGCTTGAGCACGTAATGCCGGCCATCGGCGAGCGTGGTTTCGAGTTCACCCGCGAGGCAGAGCAAAACGTGGCCCTTCTCGCACCAATGGTCCGAAACATAGCCCGGGGTGTATTCCACCATGCGCACGCGGATCGTGTTCCCTTCCGGCCCGAAATGTCGGGTCCGCCAGAGCGCTTCCCCCGCTTCCGCCGAATGGCGTGTCGCGGGGATCTCGCTCCAGTCGGTCGTGCCGAAGGGAATATCCGTCATGCGCATGGCATTACCTGCACGTTTTCGTCACTTGCCCGTTTTCGTCATTTGCCCTTGAGGACCTCGACGAGGGTTTTTCCAAGGCGCGCCGGCGACGGCGAGACGCGGATGCCCGCTTCTTCCATCGCGGCGATCTTGTCTTCCGCACCGCCCTTGCCGCCCGCGATGATCGCGCCGGCATGGCCCATGCGACGGCCCGGAGGCGCGGTGCGGCCCGCGATGAAACCGACCATCGGCTTCTTGCGGCCACGCTTCGCCTCGTCCTTGATGAACTGCGCGGCTTCTTCCTCGGCCGAGCCGCCGATTTCGCCGATCATGATGATCGACTGCGTCTCGGGATCGGCGAGGAACTTCTCGAGCATGTCGATATATTCCGTGCCCTTCACCGGGTCGCCGCCGATGCCGACGGCCGTGGTCTGGCCGAGGCCTTCCTGCGTCGTCTGGAACACGGCCTCGTAGGTCAGCGTGCCGGAGCGCGAGACGATGCCGACATTGCCGCGCTTGAAGATGTTGCCCGGCATGATGCCGATCTTGCACTCGCCAGCGGTCATCACGCCGGGGCAGTTCGGGCCGATGAGGCGCGACTTCGAGCCATCGAGCGCGCGCTTCACCTTGATCATGTCCTGCACCGGAATGCCTTCCGTGATGCACACGATGAGCGGGATCTCCGCCTGGATCGCCTCGCAGATCGCATCCGCCGCGCCCGGCGGGGGCACGTAGATCACGCTCGCATCGGCGCCGGTGCGGTCACGCGCTTCGGCGACCGTATCGAAGACCGGCAGGCCGAGATGCGTGGAACCGCCTTTGCCCGGCGAGGTGCCGCCCACCATCTTGGTGCCATAGGCAATCGCCTGTTCGGAATGGAAGGTCCCGTTCTTGCCGGTAAAGCCCTGGCAGATGACCTTGGTATTCGCGTTGATGAGAATGGACATATGCGTTTTCCCTCGGTCCCTTAGCCGTTCACGGCCTTGACGATCTTCTGCGCGGCATCATCGAGGTCATCCGCCGGGATGACGTTGAGGCCGCTCTCCCGGATGATCGTCTTGCCGAGATCCACATTCGTGCCCTCGAGGCGCACGACCAGCGGAACCTTGAGGCCCACATCCTTCACCGCCGCGATCACGCCCTCGGCGATGACATCACACTTCATGATGCCGCCGAAGATGTTGACCAGGATGCCCTTCACGTTCGGGTCGGCCGTGATGATCTTGAAAGCCGCCGTCACCTTCTCCTTCGAGGCGCCGCCGCCGACATCGAGGAAGTTCGCCGGCTCCGAGCCGTAGAGCTTGATGATGTCCATCGTCGCCATGGCGAGGCCCGCGCCGTTCACCATGCAGCCGATGGTGCCGTCGAGCGCCACATAGGAGAGGTCGTATTTCGAGGCCTCGATTTCCTTGTGATCCTCTTCCGTGAGGTCACGCAATTCCACCACATCCGGGTGGCGATAGAGCGCGTTCGAATCGAAGCCGATCTTGGCATCGAGGCACTTCAGCTTGCCGTCCTTGGTGATGATCAGCGGGTTGATCTCGAGCATCGCCATGTCCTTCTCGACGAAGGCGCGATAGAGCTGGCCCGTGAGCACCTCGGCCTGCTTGGCGAGATCGCCGGTCAGGCCCAGGGCCTTCGCGACCGCGCGGCCATGGTGGGGCATCACGCCCGTGGCCGGATCCACCGAGAAGGTGATAATCTTCTCGGGCGTGTCATGCGCCACGGCCTCGATGTCCATGCCGCCTTCGGTGGAAACCACGAAGGCCGTGCGGCCGGTCACGCGGTCCACCAGCATCGAGATGTAGAATTCCTTCTCGATATCCGAGCCATCCTCGATGTAGAGGCGGTTCACCTGCTTGCCGGCCTCGCCGGTCTGGATGGTCACCAGCGTGTTGCCGAGCATTTCCTTGGCATGGGCCTCGACCTCGGCCACCGACTTCGCAAGGCGCACGCCGCCCTTGGCATCGGCCGGCAGTTCCTTGAACTTGCCCTTGCCGCGGCCGCCCGCGTGGATCTGGCTCTTCACGACATAAAGCGGGCCCGGAAGCTTCTTCGCGGCCTCGACCGCATCGGCCACGGTCAGCGCCGGAAAGCCGGCGGAGACATTCGCGCCATAGGCTTTCAGGATCGCCTTGCCCTGATATTCATGGATATTCATCTTTGCTCTCCTGTCATCCCGTGCGCGGTGCAGCGCGAAGCGTTGCGACACCGGCACGAGATCGGCCTTCGGAAGGCCAAATCCCCAGATGTTTCCGGCTCGGCATCGCGACGCAACCGCCGCGATGCGCCCGGAATGACGATCACTTCAGCGACGGGTTGATGGTCTTGCAGGCGTCGATCAGGCTCTGCACGGAGGCGACGGACTTCGCCATCATCGCCTGCTCGTCCTTGTTGAGGCGCACCTTCACCACGCGCTCGACACCCTTGGCGCCGATCACCACGGGCACGCCGATGAACATGTCGCGCACGCCATATTCGCCTTTGAGATAGGCGGCGCAGGGCAGCACGCGCTTCTGGTCCTTCAGGTAGCTCTCGGCCATGACGATCGCGGACGCCGCCGGCGCGTAGAAGGCGGAGCCGGTCTTGAGCAGCGCCACGATCTCGCCGCCGCCCTTGCGGGTGCGCTCGACGATCTGGTCGACCTTCTCCTGGGTGATCCACTTCATCTTCACGAGATCCGGCAGCGGCACGCCGCCGACGGTCGAGTAGCGCACCAGCGGCACCATGTCGTCGCCATGGCCGCCGAGCACGAAGGTCGAGATGTCCTTGATCGAGACGCCGGTCGCTTCCTCGAGGAAGTAGGCCATGCGGGCCGAATCCAGCACGCCGGCCATGCCGACGATCTTGTTCGGCTTCAGGCCGGAGAATTTCTGCAGGGCCCAGACCATCGCATCGAGCGGGTTGGTAATGCAGATCACGAAGGCCTTGGGGCAATATTGCTTGATGCCGTTGCCGACCGATTCCATGACCTTCAGGTTGATGCCCACGAGGTCGTCGCGGCTCATGCCCGGCTTGCGCGGCACGCCGGCGGTGACGATCACCACATCCGCGCCCTCGATGTCCTTGTAATCGTTCGTGCCCTTGTAGAGCGCGTCGAAGCCGTCCACGGCGGAGGATTCCACGAGATCGAGCGCCTTGCCCTGCGGCGTGCCTTCCGAGATGTCGAACAGGACGATGTCGCCCAGTTCCTTGAGGCCCGCGAGATGGGCGAGCGTACCGCCGATCTGACCGGCGCCGATAAGGGCAATCTTCGAACGAGCCATGGGTAAAACGACCTCCGGATGCACCGGAGCCCGATGCCCCGGCCTTGGAACAGGAAACGCGGATCGCGGGTCAGGACCGGTTGGCGCCCGGAATGTCGGACGCTGTTCCCCCTCGCGTCGCGTGGCCGGCCCTTGCGACCGGATTGGCCAAGGGGCGTAATTCGCACCCGGAGAAAGGGCAAGTAAAAGTGGTGTCACACTGAACAAAGGAACGTGATGCCATCACGGTAAGTTTGATTTTTCGTGTAGGGGCCGAATCGGGTATCTTGAAATTTCAACGGGTTAGGATTTTTGGCGACAGAAAATGTCGCAAACGTTTCGTGGGAAACGAATGTGACAAATGACAATTTTTGTCACTTGTCTCTATTTGCGGCTGCCCAAGGCGCGGATGACGGCCCGGATCGCGCGATCACGCCGCGCATCCGATGTCTGATCCTCCGCCGTCAGCAGCACCACCCGCGCATCCACGAAGCGATACGCGAGATCGAGCGCGAGCTGTGCTGCCCGGCGCGCATCGCTCCCCGCGAAGAGCCGGGTGGCGATCCCCTCCTCGATGATGCGACCCACCTGCTGGATGATGCGCTGGCGATGCCGGGCCGGCTCCGCCGCTTCCGGTTCGGCTTCGGCCAGCAGACGGAAAATCGCCGGATCGTCGCGCAGGGTCTCGGCATAGGCCCGCGCGAGCGTCGCGACATAGCGTTCGAGCTTGTCATCCGCCGGATCGGGCCCCTCGACGATCTCGCCCAGCCGCTGCTCCAGCCCCTTCAGCCAGCCGTTGAGCACGGCGTCGATCAGCGCTGTCTTGTCGGGGAAGTGGCGGTAGACATTCGCGTGGCTCATGCCGAGCCCGTTCGCGACATGCAGGACCGTCATCCGGCGCGGGCCGATCTTGCGGATTTCCGCCGTCGCCGCCGCGATCAGGCGCGATCGCGTGGCATCCGGCGCGCGGCTCATGTCTCCACGAGCCCGGTCGAATTGCCGCTCGCCTCGCTATCCACCCGGCCATGCGGCAGCGCCAGATAGCTGTCGGATTGCATCTCGGTGAGGCGGGAGATCGTGCGGTCGAATTCAAAGGCCTCGTGGCCGAGCTCCGCCTTGTAGAGCTTGTCCGGCATGGCCGCGGCCGAACAGATCAGCTTCACATGGTGTTCGTAGAGGATGTCGATCAGCGTGATGAACCGCTTCGCCTCGTTGCGGCGCTCGAAGGTGAGGCGCGGGATGTTTTCGACGATGACGGTATGGAAATTCCGGGCCACGGCCAGGAAATCCAGCGAACCCAGCGGTCGCGCGCAGAGTTCGTCGAAGGTGAACCGCGCGACGCTGCCTGCCGTGCGTTCGGCCACGAAGTTCCGGCCGCCGAGATCGAAAACCCGGCTCTGCACGCGCGCCCCCGCGGCGAGATCGGCAAAGGCCTGGTCGAGCGCCTCCTCGGAGGCCATGCCGGCCGGCGCGTGATAGACCTTGCGGCCCTGCAGCTTCTCCATGCGGTAATCGGTGCGGGCATCGAGCCTGAGAATGTCGAGCCGGTTCTGGATCAGCGCCACGAAGGGCAGGAACAGCGCGCGGTTGAGGCCGTTCTCGTAGAGACGCGAGGGTTCCACGTTGGAGGTCGCGACCAGCACCACCCCGCGCGCGAACAAGGCTTCGAACAGGCGCCCGAGGATCATCGCATCGGCGATATCGGTCACGGAAAACTCGTCGAAGCACAGCACCCAGGCCTCTTCCGCCAGCTGCTCCGCCACAGGCCCGATCGGATCGCCGCCCTTCACCTCGCCGCTCTTCAGCTTCTGGCGATAGGCGTGGATGCGGGCATGCACATCGGCCATGAAGGCATGGAAATGCGCCCGGCGCTTGCGCCGCACGCCGAGGCTCTCGTGGAACAGGTCCATCAGCATGGTCTTGCCGCGGCCCACCGATCCCCAGAGATAGAGGCCCTTCAGCGGCTCCGGGTTGGCCTTGCGGCCGAAGAGCCAGCCCAGGGCCGACCCCTTGCGCGCGAGCCGATGCGCTTCCAGCCTCTGGGCGAGGGCATCCAATGTCGCGACGATGCGGGCCTGCGCCGGATCGGCTTCGAGACGGCCCTCGGCGATGAGGGCCTGATAACGCGCTGTGATGGAACCGGCCATGGCACTTCCTGAACGTTTCCGCCTTTAGGGCAGAACCGCCGGGCTGCAAAGGCCCGCGACGCATGGAAGGGCCGAGATCGCCGGGTTGTGAAGCCGGATCGCGCGATCCGGATCGCGCAACGTCACTTCGCCATCGAGATGGGCGCGCCGGAGCGTGTCGAGACGCCCGAGAAGGCGCCGTCCCCCGACTGGCGAAGACGCGCGACCACCGCGCCGCCGGATTCGTAGAGGATCACTTCGGAGCCGCTGAGCTCCCAGGCGTTCACGCGCTGCAATTCGGTCGCCTTGCAGCCATTCGTGCCCGCGCCATAGAGATCGAGCTTTGGCGCGCTAGAGAGCGTGATGCGGCAGCGATTGCCGGCGGATTCGGTCAGCGCCCAGTTGCCGGTGACGCCCGTGCGTGTCGGGGCCGCTGCGGCGGGTTGAGAGGGGACTGGCGCGGTGGCCACGCGCGGCAGATTGCCGGGTGCCGTGGCGACACCGGGCGTCGGCGTGCCGGGTGCGGTCGGCAGGCCCGCGGTCAGGCCGCCCGGTGCCGGCGGCGGCAACGGTGCGGTTCCCGCGATGGCGCCCGAGCCCGGCGGGGGCGGCAATGTCTGCGTGTCGGCGTCATCCAGGCTGGGGGCGGCGGTCAGAGGCGGAGGCGGCGAGGCCGGGGCCGTGCTGGCGATGGGCCCGCCGGTGGGGCCGTATCCGCCGAAACGCTGGCTGGAATCGCAAGCCGCGAGGGCCCCGAGGGACGCGGCCAGCGTCAGCGTGCGAAACAGCAATGGGGCCATATGCGTCATGAAACCCTCCGGACGGTTCCCGCTGCGGTGCGGAAGCACCGACGAAGACCCTCATCTAATCTGGATACCAAATCGTAAAATCAAGAAATCGAGGATAAAAAATGACTTTATCGTTCTGGATGCTGCTGGTCGCGGGGCTCCTGCCCTATGCCACTGTTGGCTTCGCGAAGTTTTCGGCGCGGGGCTACGACAACAACCACCCGCGCCAGTGGGCGACGGGGCTGGAAGGACGACAGGCGCGGGCCCATGCCGCGCATCAGAACCATTTCGAATTCTTCCCCTTCTTCGCCGCTGCGGTGATCGTGGCGGAAATGCGCGCCGGCGGAAGCGCGGTCATCGGCGGGCTCGCGGTGCTCGCTGTCCTCTCGCGCTTCCTCTACACCTTCTGCTACATCACCGATCGGGCAACGCTGCGCTCGCTCTCGTGGTTCCTCGGCATCCTGTGCGTCCTGGGCCTGTTCGGCGTGGCTGCTGCCGGTCGATAGCAAAAAGCCGCCCGGAGGCGGCTTTTTCGTTCGGGAAAGAGGCGCGCCGATCAGAACTGGCGAGCCACCATCATCTTCTTGATTTCCGCGATCGCCTTGGCCGGATTGAGCCCCTTCGGGCAGACATTCGCGCAGTTCATGATGGTGTGGCAGCGATAGAGCCGGAACGGATCTTCCAGATTGTCGAGCCGCTCGCCGGTGGCCTCGTCACGGCTGTCGATCAGCCAGCGATAGGCCTGCAGCAGGGCCGCCGGGCCGAGATAGCGATCGCCGTTCCACCAGTAGCTGGGGCAGGAAGTGGTGCAGCAGGCGCAGAGAATGCACTCGTAAAGCCCGTCGAGCTTCTCGCGATCGTTCGGCGTCTGCGCCCATTCCTGTTCGGGCTGGGGCGTCGAGGTCTTGAGCCACGGCTCGATCGAGGCGTGCTGCGCGTAGAAGCGCGTGAGATCCGGCACGAGGTCCTTGATCACCGGCATGTGCGGCAGCGGATAGATGCGGATCGGACCGTCGATCTCGTCCATGCCGCGCGTGCAGGCCAGCGTGTTCGCGCCATCGATGTTCATGGCGCAGGAGCCGCAGATGCCTTCGCGGCAGGAGCGGCGAAAGGTGAGCGTGGGGTCGACCTTGTTCTTGATCCAGATGATCGCGTCGAGGATCATCGGGCCGCAATCGTCGAGATCGACGAAATAGGTGTCGATGCGCGGATTGCTCTCGCCATCCGGATCCCAGCGATAGATGCGGAATTCGCGGATGTTGTTCGAACCCGCCGGCTTCGGCCAGGTCTTGCCCTCCGTCAGGCGAGAATTCTTCGGCAGTGAAAACTGGGCCATTGCAGGTTCCTCAATACACGCGCTGCTTCGGCGGGATGGTCTGCACGTCGTTCGACATGGTGTAGGAATGCACCGGGCGATAATCGATCGTCACCGAGCGCTTCGCCTCGTCCATCCAGGCCAGCGTATGCTTCATCCAGGTCTTGTCATCGCGATCCGGGAAATCCTCGCGGGCATGTGCGCCGCGTGATTCCGTGCGGTTCACGGCCGAATCCATCGTCACCACCGCTTGCACGATGAGGTTGTCGAATTCGAGCGTCTCGATCAGGTCCGAATTCCAGACGAGGCTGCGATCCGTGACCTTCACGTCCTCGATGCCCTTCCACACCTCGTGGATCAGCTTCGAGCCTTCTTCCAGCGTCTCGCCGGTGCGATAGACCGCGCAATTCGCCTGCATGGTCTTCTGCATCTTGAGGCGGAGTTCCGCCGTCGAGGTGCCGCCATTGGCGTAGCGGTAATGGTCGAGCCGGCCGAGCGCGAGATCGGCCGAGTTCGTCGGCAGTTCGGGCTGCTTGGCGCCGGGCGTCACCAGTTCGGCGGCACGCTGGCCGGCCGCGCGGCCAAACACCACGAGGTCGATCAGCGAGTTCGAACCGAGGCGGTTCGCGCCATGCACCGAGACGCAGGCCGCTTCGCCCACGGCCATCAGGCCCGGAACGATCGTATCCGGGTTGCCGCCCTTCATGGTGACGACCTCGCCGTGATAGTTCGTCTGGATGCCGCCCATGTTGTAATGCACGGTCGGCAGGACCGGGATCGGCTCCTTCGTGACATCCACGCCCGCGAAGATCTTGGCGCTTTCCGAAATGCCCGGCAGGCGCGCATGCAGGATCGCGGGATCGAGATGCTCCAGATGCAGATGGATATGGTCGCCGCTCTTGCCGACGCCGCGGCCCTCGCGGATTTCCATGGTCATCGCACGCGAGACCATGTCGCGCGGGGCGAGATCCTTCACGGAGGGGGCATAGCGCTCCATGAAGCGCTCGCCGCCGGAATTGGTGAGATAGCCGCCCTCGCCGCGCGCGCCCTCGGTGATGAGGCAGCCCGCGCCATAGATGCCGGTGGGGTGGAACTGCACGAATTCCATATCCTGCAGCGGCAGACCGGCGCGCAGCACCATCGCATTGCCGTCACCCGTGCAGGTATGCGCCGAGGTGGCCGAGAAATAGGCGCGGCCATAGCCGCCGGTCGCGAGGATGCAGAGTTGCGAACGGAAGCGGTGGATCGTGCCGTCATCCATCTTCATGGCGATGACGCCACGGCAGACGCCGTCCTGGTCCATGATCAGATCGATCGCGAAATACTCGATGAAAAACTCGGTCGAGTTGCGCAGCGCCTGACCATAGAGCGTGTGCAAAATCGCGTGGCCGGTGCGGTCGGCCGCCGCGCAGGTGCGCTGGGCCGGCGGGCCATTGCCGTAATCGGTGGTCATGCCGCCGAAGGGGCGCTGGTAGATCTTGCCCTCTTCCGTGCGCGAGAAGGGAACGCCCCAATGCTCGAGCTCATAGACCGCAGCCGGCGCGTTGCGGCAGAGATATTCGATGGCATCCTGGTCGCCGAGCCAGTCCGACCCCTTCACGGTGTCGTACATGTGCCATTTCCACTCGTCCGGCCCCATGTTGCCGAGCGCTGCGGCCACGCCGCCCTGCGCCGCCACCGTGTGCGAGCGGGTGGGGAACACCTTGGTGATGCAGGCCGTGCGCAGGCCCGCCTGGCTGCAGCCGACCGTGGCGCGCAACCCCGCGCCGCCCGCACCCACGATGACCACGTCGAAGGTGTGGTCGGTGACCGGATAGGCGCGCCCGTTGATCTCGAACGTGCCCTTCGCTTTCGCGTCCTTCATTGCCATGAACCGGGTTCCCTGAATTCGAAACGAGCCGCTCAGCCGCCAAAGCCGATGCGGAGAATGGCGTAGATGGAAGCAAGCCCCATCAGCACCGCGAAGAAGGTATTGAGGAGGATCAGCACGATCTTCATGCCCTCCTCATGCACGTAATCCTCGATGATGATCTGCATGCCGAGGCGCATATGCACCAGGGCCGAGACGAGGAAGGCGATCAGCAGGATGCCGACCAGCGGGTTGGCCACCAGCGCGCGCGCGCCGGCGTAATCAAGCTTCGCCAGCATCACCACGATCACGACCATGGCGAGGGTCAGCGGGATGTTCGAAACCGCCGTGAGGCGCTGCAGCCAGAAATGGCCCGTGCCGGATTTCGCCGCGCCAAGCCCGCGGACGCGGGCGATGGGGGTGCGGATGGATTTCTTTTCGCTATGCATGCCGGCCTCCCCTCAGCGCATCAGAACCAGCGCCCAGACCAGCAGGGTCAGGCCGGCCGAGCCCACCAGGGTCGCCCAGCCGAGCGAGGTGCGGCCCTGACGATCGAACATCGCGCCCGTGTCCCAGATGAGATGCCGGACGCCGCCGAGCATGTGGTGGAAGAGCGCCCAGGTATAGCCGAACAGCACGAGCTTGCCGGGGATCGAGCCGTAGATCGCCTGGACCGTGCCATAGGCGTTCGGGCCGGCGGCCATCGCGACGAGCAGGGCCACGACGAGCAGCGTGCCGAAGAACAGGGCCGCACCGGTGATGCGGTGCAGGATCGACATCACCATCGTGACGGTCGGCTTGTAGATCTGCAGGTGCGGAGAGAGCGGGCGCTGGGCCTCGGAAGTGCGCGACATCAGGTTTTCCAGTTCTGGCCCCGGCGCAGCCCGGTTAAGCGACGCGAGAGCGGTATGAAAACGGACAGATGGGGTCCGTTAGCGAAAACTCCGGCGACCCGCAACACGCGCGCCGCACGACCTTGGTCTGAACCCTCAGCCCTGCGGCACCCATCCGCGGTGCACCATTCTTTGCCTCACGTCCTGATACGCCGCCCGGATGCGGATCGTCTTGAGGCGCGAGGTCGCACCTCCGACGATCGCCACCGCACCGGCGGGGACGTCGAGTTCCTTCGAGAGCAGGCTGGCCAGCGCGGCATTGGCGGCGCCCGATTCGGGCAGCGCCCGCACCCGGGCCGCCAGCACGTTCCGGCCATCCGAAAGCCGTTTCACGCCCTCGATGCCGTCCCGGCCGCCGCGCGGCGTGAGACGCACGCTGAGCAGCAGCTCCGCGCCCTCGATCCGCAGGAATCCCAGGGGCTCGGGCGTCATTTCTTCAGATCGTAGATCTTGCCGCCCGAAAAGGTGAAATCCGTGCTCTTCTGCGCGAGATGGCACGAATAGCAGCCATCGAGCTTGATCGGGTTGGGGGTGCCATCGGGTTTGAACGAGGCATATTCCCAGTCCCCGTTATCCTTATCGGCCGGCAGCAGGTTGGTCTCGCCCCAGCCCGCGCGCTTTTCCATCACCTCGATCAGGGTCACGCGCTGGGTCGGCTGGAGCCGGCCATCCGGCCCCTTGATGGGCGCTCCGCCGGCCTCGAGTGCAACCGTCCGGTTCACCATCACCAGCACGGTGCCTTCGGGGAACGGTTCGCCCGGCTTGACGGCCGCCAGGGCCTCGGCGTTGATGTAGAGATCGCGGACGATCTTGCGTTCCACCTTGTCGACGCGATCGTAGCGGCGGAACGTCTTCTCGAAATTCGCCGGGTAGGACACCCGGGTGAACGTCGCCTCGCCCGCATTCTGCGCGAGGCCCGGCCAGGCCAGACATCCGATCGTGACCGCGCCCAGCGCGGTCGCCCCCAGACGGATCATGCGTGTCTCCTCCCGTTTCATCGCCTGTCAGAGTGATCGAGCCGGCGGGGCTGCGCAAGTCACGGAAGGTTGAGAAATGCGTTCAAAACGCCCAGTGCACGAGACGCATCAGGAAAAGCAGCGCGATGATGAGCACCATCGGCGCAATATCGACCGGTCCGAGATTGGGCATGCGCCGCCGGATGGGCGCCAGCACCGGCTCGGTGATGCGATAGAGAAACTCCCCGATCGCGGAAACCAGCGGCTGCCGGGAATTGACGATGCCGAAGCCGATGAGGAGGCTCAGCACGGCTTGCGCGACCACCATCCAGATGTAGAGCGAGACGACGGTATCGAAGAGCCACAACAGCGGATTCATCAGGAAGGCCCCAAACAAGAATCGAACCGGACAGCACCTCCGGCGAGACGGCCGCGCGGATCCGGACGGCCACCCACCTCTATCCGAGCCGGGCGCCGGCGGGCAAGGGCACGCCCCGGCATCAAGTTGCGCGAGGCCGCGATTTGCCCGTTGACTTCGCGGAGAAGTTCCGCGATGAACCGGCCACCCGTATCAGGGGCTGTAGCTCAGCTGGGAGAGCGCTGCAATCGCACTGCAGAGGTCAGGGGTTCGAATCCCCTCAGCTCCACCAAAACCTTCCCTCGTCCGAAAAAACTCCACCGGAAAACGCGCCGCAAGTCCGTTCCGGATGAACCGGTCTTGCGGCGACGCGGTGTCTTTACGCAGCCCGCACGGCTGACAGGAAATCCTGCACCTGGCGGCGCATGCGCTCCGCCTGCTCCGCGAGTTCGGAGGCCGATGCCATCACCTGGGTGGCCGCACTGCCGGTGGAGGCAGCAGCCTGGTTCACCTGCGCGATGTTCGAGGAGACCTCCTCGGTGCCGCGCGCGGCCTGCTGCACGTTGATCGCGATGTTGTGGGTCGCGCGGTCCTGTTCGACGATCGATTCCTCGATGATCCGCGAGATGCCGTCGATGGCGCCGATGGCCTCGCCGATCCCCTGGATGGAGGCGATGGTGCCGTCGGTCACGGCCTGCATGGCCTGGACGCTGTCGGCGATCTGCTCGGTGGCAAGCCGCGTCTGGTTTGCGAGTTCCTTCACCTCGTTCGCGACCACCGCGAAGCCGCGTCCCGCCTCGCCCGCCCGCGCGGCCTCGATGGTCGCGTTGAGCGCCAGCAGGTTCGTCTGCGAGGCGATGGAATGGATCAGCGACACGACCTCGCTGATGCGCTGGGCCGACATGGCCAGCTGCTGCACTTGCCTGTCCGTCTCGGAGGCCTGCTCTACGGCCTTCGTGGCGATTTCCGTCGAGCGCCGGACCTGCTGGCCGATCTCGCCGATCGCATGCGCCAGTTCGTCGCCGGCAGAGGCCAGGCCCTGCACGTTGACGGAAGCTTCGTCCGCCGCGCTGGCGACCGAGGTCGCCTGCATCGAGGTCTCCTCGGCCGTGGCCGAAAGGCTGGTCGCGGCCGACTGGAGCTGGGTCGATGCCGAGGCCAATGTGGTCACGATCTCGGCGGCACCTGTCTCGAAGGCGCCGATCGCGGCCTCGATCGCCGCATTGCGGCGTTCGCGCTCACGCTGGCTTTCGAGTTCGCTGCCGCGCATCCGCTCGGCCTCGAGGCCGGTCTCGCGGAAAACGAGAACGGCGCGGGCCATGTCCCCCACCTCGTCGGCGCGCGCGGCACCCGGCACCTCGGCCTCGTAATCGCGGTTGGCGAGCCGGCGCATCGCCGCGGTGAGCCCGGTGATGGGCCGCGTGAGCGAGCGGCTGATCGCGAAGCCGAGCAGCACCGCGAGCAGCGTTGCCACGGCAATGGCCGCGAGGCTGAGCATGGAACTGGAGGCCAGCACCTGCTGCGACCCGGCGGCGCGCTGCACGACATCATTCTTCTGCCGGTCACCGAGACCGGGCGTCTTTTCGCCGAACGCGTTCACTTCGCCATCAAGCAGCTTGGTGATGGTGCGCACGATGGGTGTCGCATCCTCGGCCACGATCTGGTTCACGCGGTTCCAGCTCGGCAGCTTGCGCCGGTCGACGATCTCGTTCGCCCCCTTCACCCAGGTGGGCAGGGTTTCCTTGAGATGGGTGAGATCCGCGTTGTATTCCGCTCCGAAGCCGACGGCGCGCCGATCGAGCTGCGTGATGCGGAACGAGAGCACGCCGACGAGATCACTGAAAACGGTCAGGTCCTCCTCCGCGCCCGAATAGGCGTAGAGCCGAAGCGCCGCGATGGCGCGCAGGAACAGGTCGCGCACGTCGCGCGCCATGAACTGGAAGGCCCGGATGTCGTCGATCTCGAGGTTGCCCTTGGGCCGGCGCTCCACGAGATCGGTGAGGCGTTCGACGAGCGCCATGCCGTCCGGCACGAGCTGGGTATCGAGCCGCGTCATGCCGGGAACGGCGCTGGGGCCACCGGTCATCGAGGAGATGCGCGTCTGGATGCGCTGGAGCGCGACAATCTGCTCGCGCACTTCCTCGAATGTCGCGACGACCTCGCGATCAGTCTCGGTGCTCATGCGCGCTTCGAGCGTCTTGAGATGCGCCTGCAGATCGAGCCAGTCCTGATCGAAGGCGCGCCGGGCGCGTTCATCGTTGGTCAGGACGAAATTGCCGAGATTGGCCGTGGCGGCATGCACCGTGGCCATGATCTCGGCGGTGAGGCGGGCGCCGTTCGAACGGTCGAGCATGGCCTCGACATTCTCGCGGGCCTTTTCGACGAACCAGTAGGAGGCGGCACCGCCGACGACGAAAGGCAGAATGATCACGGCAAACCCGAGACCCAGCCGACGCCCGATGGACAGGCGCAAGCCCTTCGAGCCCGAAGGCTTTGTCTCAACCGATCGTTTCTTCCATTTGCCGAACATGCGCTGCTCCCGCCCGATTGCTGTCGCGGTTCTTGATGCAATGCAGCACAATCCAAGTTGGTAAAGAAACGGCGAACCTCGCGCCCTTTTTGACAAAAAATGCAATTGTCAAAAGAGGTTGCGCAAAATTTAGGCTCCAGATGCAATCTGGAATTGCGGGGCCTTCAGGATTGCCCGGCAGAGAAGACATGCAGGCCCCGATTTTCCGCCAGCAGGAGCGTCACGGGCTTGTCCCGCAGCCGTAGGGCCTCGGCGAAAACCGCCTGCTTCGTCGCGCCCGCGAACAGAAGTCCGGCCTCGTTCGAGTCGCGCAGCACGCCGGCCGAAAGCGAGAGGCGCGGCTCGAGGCCGGCGGGATGGACGGCCACCACCGCCGGGCCGGAGCCGGTCGGCAACCGCGATTGCGGGTCGCCCGGAAACAGCGATGCGACATGGCCGTCCTCGCCCATGCCGCAGATGACGAGCGTGAGCGGCAGCAGGCCGCTGACCCGCGCGTCGAGGCCGCTTGCGAGGGCTTCCGGCGTCGGGACGGAATCGCTCCGCGCGAAGGACAGCCATGCCGCCCCGGCCGCGAGGGCGGGCGCGAGTGCCGCGCGCATCATGCCTTCGTTCGAACGCGGATGGTCGACCGGCACGAAGCGCTCATCCGTGGGAAGAAGCGTGAGGCGCGGCCAGGGGAGTTGTTGCCGCGCGAAAGCCGACAGGAACAGCCCCGGCGTCGAACCGCCGGGCAGCGCGATCGCCGCAGCCTGCCACTCGTCGAGCCGCCGGCGCACGGTCTCGGCCGCCCACTCCGCCATCGCTCGCGAGGCGGCGGCAAGATCGGGATAGGCATGCAGGACGGGATCGAGGGGCACCGCGGCTATTCCCGCAATTCCGGGTCGCTCCAGCTCCGCCCTTCCCGCTCGATCAGCGCCACGGCCTGCGCCGGGCCCGAGGTGCCGGCGACGTAGCGGTGCGGCGTCAGGTAATGCTCCCGCCAGCCCTCCACGATCGGGTCGATGAAGGACCACGCCGTTTCCACCTCGTCGCGGCGCATGAAGAGGGTCTGGTCGCCGCGGATCACGTCGGTCAGCAGGCGCTCATAGGCATCCGGCGTGCGCTCGTCGAAGGCGGTGTCGTAGCGCAGGTCGAGCACGCGCGGCACGAGCTTCAGGCGGCCGGAACCCGGCACCTTCATCATCATCTGCAATTGCAGGCCGTCATTCGGCTGGAGGCGGATGACGAGGCGATTGGCCTCCACCGCCGCGCCCGCCTGCCCCGGAAAGATGAGGTGCGGCAACTTGCGGAAGGTGACGACGATCTCCGAATAGCGCGAGCCCATGCGCTTGCCGGTGCGCAGGAAGATCGGAACCCCCGCCCAGCGCCAGGTCTCGAGTTCGCAGCGCAAGGCCACGAAGGTGTCCGTTCCGCTCTCGCGGCCCAGCTCCTCGGCATAGCCCGGCACCGGCACGCCATCGAGCGAGCCGCGGATATATTGCCCGCGCACGGTTTTCTGCAGCACTTCGAGACCCGAAATCGGCTTCAGCGCCCGCAGGACGCGCACCTTCTCGTCGCGGATGGCATCCGCCGTCAGCATGTTCGGCGGCTCGATCGCGAAAAGGCACAGAAGCTGCAGCACATGGTTCTGCACCATGTCCCGCAGCGCGCCGATCGTGTCGTAGTAACCGGCGCGGGATTCGAGCCCCACGGTTTCCGCCACCGTGATCTGCACATGGTCGATGTCGCGCTCCGACCAGGAGCGTTCGAAGAGCGTGTTCGCGAAGCGCAGGACCAGCAGGTTCTGCACCGTCTCCTTCCCGAGATAATGATCGATGCGATAGGTCTGGCTCTCGGGCAGCACTGCCGCCACCGCCTCGTTGATGGCGCGGGCCGAGGCGAGATCCTGCCCCAGCGGCTTTTCCAGCACGAGCCGCGCCCCGCCTTCGAGCAGGCCGGCGGCTTTCAGCGCGCGGCTCGCGGGGATGAACCGATCCGGCGGTGTCGCGAGGTAGAAGGCCCGCACGCGGTTGGGGTCGTCGAGCCGCGCCGCGAGGCCCGAAAGGCTCGCGGCATCAGCGACATCCGCCTTCACGAAATCCAGGATGGGCAGCAGGCGGCGCACATCGTCATCCGCCACGCCATGCTCGCGCAGCTTCGTGCCGAGATGCGCCTTCAGCGCCTCCGGACTGTCGCCGCTGCGCACGACGCCGGTGATGCGGCTGCCCTCGGGCAGAACGCCCTCCGCCGCACGACGCGCCAACGCCGGAAACAGCTTCCGCAGCGCAAGATCCCCGGTCGCCCCCACCAGCACGAGATCGAAGAGCGGCACCGGCGTGCGTTCCGGCAGGATGGGGATGCGGCGTTCAACCATTCGGGCGTATCCTTCCGAGGTGGGCCAGGGATGGCGATCCCGGGTCAGCCCGCGACCGGGAACCCGACCGGCTCCATGCAGGTTTTACCGGGCAAGATTTTTTACTACAAAACTTTGTAATTTTCCAACGCCTATCCCGCCGTCCGCTTCTCGCGCACGCTGCGCTTCGCCCGCGCGAGGCTGGTCACGCCGGCATCGCCGCGTTCGAGCGCGGTCAGCACGCTCAAGACATCGATGATCGCGAGATGCACATGGCGCGAGAGCATGGGCGAGTAGACATCCGTATCCTCCTCGACATCCGTGGTGATCGCGACATCGCAGAGCCGTGTCAGGGGCGAGCCGCGCGTGGTGATGCCGATCACGGTCGCGCCGGCATTGCGTGCAATTTCCACCGAGCGGATGAGATCGAGCGTGCGGCCGGTGGCGGAAATGGCGATCACCACATCTTTCGGGCCGAGCAGGGCTGCCGACATCGCATGCACATGCGGATCGGAATAGGCCGCCGTGGGAATGCCGAGACGGAAGAACTTGTGCTGGGCATCCAGCGCCACGATGCCGGAATTGCCCTGCCCGTAGAATTCGAGGCGTGGCGCCTCGGCCATGGCGCGGGCGGCCTTGGCGAGCAGGCCGGAATCGAGATCCTCGGCGAGCCGCGCCAGAGCGGTCGAGGCCCGGTCGAGCATCTTGCCTACCACCGCCGACGCATCATCGCCCGGCTTCACATCCTGGTGGACGAAGGGCGTGCCCGCCCCGAGGCTGCGCGCAAGCCGCAGCTTGAACTCCTTGAGCCCCGAGAAACCGAGTGACTTGCAGAAGCGCGCCACGGTCGGTTCGCTGACATCGGCAGCCTCGGAAATCGCGGCGATGGACATTTCCACGGCGCGGTTGGGATCGCGCAGGATGATCTCGGCGACCCGAGCCTCCGAGCGGGAGAGGTGATCGCGCGCAGCCTCGATGGTCACGAGGAGCGCTTGCCCCGTTTCAGGCCTGCCGGCTTCGCTCATCGTTTTCCCCGATCCGCTGTGATCGGCAGATTAGGGAGAGAAATTTTCGCCGCCAAGCCGAATTCGTGGTTTTCCTACACGCCCGGCGGCAAGCTCACCATTGCGGCTCGGATGTCGAGGGATCGAAGCGCCGCTTCAGCCCCTGCCAGCAGCCGAGATAGCTCTGGTCGATCGGGGCTTCCTCGCTCGCGAATCGGGTGAGCCTTTGCGGCAGGCGCGTTTCCCACATGAAGGCCATGGTGCCGGTTAGTTTCTTCGGCACCATCGGTTCGTTGGAAGCATGCTCGAAGGCGGGGGTGTCCGGCCCGTGCGGCAGCATCATGTTGTGCAGGCTTGCGCCACCCGGCACGAAACCCTCGGGCTTCGCGTCATAGACGCCGTAGATCAGGCCCATGAATTCGCTCATGATGTTCCGGTGATACCAGGGCGGGCGAAACGTGTTCTCGGCCACCATCCAGCGCTCGGGGAAGATCACGAAATCGATATTCGCCGTGCCCACCTCGCCCGATGGCGAGGTCAGCACCGTGAAGATCGAGGGGTCGGGGTGATCGTAGGCAATCGCGCCCACGGGCGAGAAGTGCCGGAGATCGTATTTGTAGGGATAGTAATTCCCGTGCCACGCCGCGACATCGAGCGGCGAAGCCTCGAGTTCGGTCGCGAACATCTCGCCGCACCATTTCACGTAGAGCAAGGCCTTGCCGGGCTTGTCCTCGTAGGCGGCAGCGGGGGTGAGAAAGTCGCGCGCATTGGCGAGGCAATTCGCGCCGATCGGTCCGCGCTCCGGCAGGGTGAAGGCACCGCCGTAGTTCTCGCAGACGTAAGCGCGCGCCGGGCCATCCACGAGTTCGCAACGGAAGATCACGCCGCGGGGGATGACGCAGATCTCGCCCGGCTCGATCTCGATCACGCCGAACTCGGTGGCAAAGCGCAGGCGGCCCTGCTGCGCGACGATCATCAACTCGCCATCGGCGTTGAAGACGTATTCATCCGTCATCGAGGCCGTGACGATTGCGATATGCGCGGCCATGCCGGCCTGCCCCTCGGCATCGCCGGCGGTGGTCATCGTGCGCAAACCGGTGAGGAAGGTGAGCTTCTCAGCAGGGATCGGCACAGGCATCCAGCGCATCTGGCCGATGGGCAGGCTCGATTCCTCGCGGTTCGGCGCGGTGCGGATCAGCCCGCCACTCACCTTGCGATAGCGGCCCTGATGTTTCACGCCCGGCTGGATGCGATAGAGCCAGGAGCGCTCATTGGTGGAGCGCGGCGCCGTGAAGGGCGAGCCCGAGAGCTGCTCGGCATAAAGGCCGTAATTGCATTTCTGCGGCGAGTTGCGGCCCACCGGCAGGGCATTCGGCAAGGCCTCCGTCTCGAAGGAATTGCCGAAGCCCGACATGTAGGCGAGCGAGCCTTCCACGGTCGTCCGGGCGCCGGCCAGCGGCGCGAACTGCACAGGCCTGTTCATCGCGATCTCTCCCGATGCTGAGTTTCCGGCCCCATCCATGCCAGAACTTGCCAAGGTCGGCAAGAATTAGTTTCAAACGAAACTATTCGCCTGAACTCAACCGAGGGCGGGCGGGGCACCGAGATGCTTCGCGAGGAAGGCGAGGCTGCGGTCCCAGGCGAGCTTCGCCGCTTCCGGGTTGTAGCGCGCGCCGCCGGTATCGTTGTTGAAGGCGTGGTCGACACCCTCGTACATGTGCAGTTCGTAAGTCTTGTTGTTGGCCTTCAGCGCCGCCTCATAGGCTGGAATGCCGGCATTGATGCGCTCGTCCTTGCCGGCGTAATGCAGCATCAGCGCGCCACGAATATTGGGCACGCGCTCGGCCGGGATCTGCGAGCCATAATAGGATACGCCGGCATTGAGCATGGGCTCGATGGCGAGCACGCGGTTCACCTGCCCGCCGCCCCAGCAGAAGCCCATCGCCCCCACCTTGCCGGTCGATTGCGGATGCGTCGCGAGGAAGCGCACCGCCGCCGCGCAGCGCCGGGCCGCGACCTCGGGATCAAGCGTGCCGAACATGGCGCGCGCCTGGTCCTCGTTCGCCGGCGTGCCGCCCTCGGGCGACAGCGCATCGATGCCGAGCGTGAGATAGCCCGCAAGCGCGCCGCGCCGCGTCATGTCGCGAATATGCGGGTTGAGGCCGCGATTCTCGTGGATCATCAGCAAGGCCGGGCGTTTCACCAGCCCGCGCGGGGCCACGAGATAGCCCTTGAGACCGGCATCCGAGCCGGCGATCGCCACGCTGTCATCATAGACGAGGCGCGGGTCATCGGGCTTCACGGTTTCGGCGAGCGCGTAATTGCTCTGGAGCATGGGCAGGAAGGCCGCCGCGGCGGCGGTCGAGCCGGCGATCTGCGTCAGGCGCTCCATGAAGGCGCGGCGATCCATGCCGCCATGCGTATAGCGGTCGTAGAGCCGGATCACGTCCTCCGGCACGGTGTTTTTCTGTTCGGCCATGGTGTCCTCCCGATGGATCTCGCCCCATGGGAGGGTAACGCGCGAGGCACGTCAACGGGCCATGCCACGCGATCACATTTTCGGCAGGGTGGCACGCAGCCGGAGACAGGCACAAAAAAGGCGGCCCGGAGGCCGCCTCGATGTCCCGCAGATCGCGCGGGCCTCAGCCCTCGGAGCGGTTCTCGACGCGCTCGGCGATGCGGGCCGACTTGCCGCGGCGATCGCGCAGGTAATAGAGCTTCGCGCGGCGCACCTTGCCCTTGCGGACGACCTTGATCGAATCGATGTTCGGCGAATAGAGCGGGAAGACGCGCTCCACGCCTTCGCCATACGAAATCTTGCGGACCGTGAAGCTTTCCTGGAAGCCGCCGCCCGAACGCGCGATGCACACGCCTTCATAGGCCTGCACGCGGGTGCGCTCACCTTCCTTCACCTTCACATTGACGATGACGGTGTCGCCGGGGCGGAATTCCGGAATCTTTTTCTCGCCCAGAACGCGGGCGGCTTCTTCCTGATCGAGTTGTGCGAGGATATCCATGGATCTGAACCTTTTTCCGTTTTGGCTCTCTGGCCAAGCGTTTCGGGACGCTGTTCTGAGTTGAGGTGCGGCGCATACAGGAACACGCCCCGCTTGTCACCCCTCCAAGGGGTTTTTTCGCGGCTGGGATTTCCGCGAAAGGAGGTCGGGCCGCCGTGCCTTCGTGAGCTTTTCCGCTTCCGCGCGCCGCCATCTGGCGATTTCCCCGTGATTGCCGGAGGTCAGCACCGCGGGGATGTCCTGCCCCTCGAACGTGCGGGGGCGCGTGTAATGCGGGTATTCGAGCAGGCCATCCTCGTGGCTCTCCTCGAGATCCGAGCCCGCGCCGCCCATCACGCCCGGCAGCAGGCGGATGACCGCGTCGAGCACGACCTGCGCGGCCAGCTCGCCGCCGGAGAGCACGTAGTCGCCGATGGATAATTCGGTGAGCCCGCGCGCCGCGATCACCCGTTCATCCACGCCCTCGAACCGCCCGCAGATGAAGACCGCGCCCGGCCCGCCCGCAAGTTCGCGCGCCAGCGCCTGATCGAAGACACGGCCCCTCGGCGAAAGCAGGAAGCGCGGGCGCGGATCGTCCGGCATCACCACGGCATCGATGGCTTCGGCCAGCACATCGGCGCGGATCACCATGCCCGGCCCGCCACCGGCCGGCGTATCATCGACCGCGCGATGCTTTCCCCGCCCGTGATCGCGGATATCCTTCACCGCGAGCGACCATGTGCCCTTCGCCAGCGCCTCGCCCGCGAGCGAAGCCCCGAGCGTGCCGGGGAACATCTCCGGCATCAGGGTCAGCACGGTCGCGGCGAAGGTCATCCCTCGGCATCCGCCGGTGGCTTTTCCGGCCCGGCGAGGAAGGCCGGGTCGATCACCACGCGGCCATTCGGCACGTCGAGCACCGGCACGGCGACCTTCGTGAAAGGCAGCAGCAGGGTCGCCCCGCCCGCCACGGGCCGGATGACCAGCAGATCGCCCGCGCCGTGATTGTGGATCTCGAGGATGCTGCCGATGGCGTTGCCCTCGCCATCCGTCACCGGCAGGCCGATGAGGTCGGCATGGTAGAATTCGTCCTCCTCATCGGTGTCGGGCAGGTTGTCGCGATCGATCACGAGGTTCTGGCCCGTGAGCGCCTTCACGGCATCGCGATCCGCGAGGCCCCTGAAGCGCACGACGAGCATGTCGTCCTTCAGCGGGCGGCCGTCGACGATCTCCAGCGCGCGCCCGTCCGGCAGGAAGAGCGGGCCGTAATCACCCAGAGACAGCGGATCGGCCGTGAAGCTCTTCACGCGGGCCTCGCCGCGCACGCCATGCGGCGCGCCGATGGTGGCGACGACGATCCGCCTTTCGGGCGGCGGCATCACGGGCGGGGTTTTGGGTTTGCGGGATTGAGGCATGAAACCTCCCTGTCATTGCGAGAAGCGAAGCGACGAAGCAATCCAGTCGTTTTTCTGGATTGCCACGTCGGGGCATAGTCCGTCTTCAGGACGGACGTCCTATGCGCCCTCCTCGCAATGACGAACCGCCTTACGCGGCTTCGCCAGCCTTCTCGGCCTTCTTCGCGGCGCGTTCCTTGGCCTTGTCGCCCGGAACGGCCTTTTCCGGGTTGTTGCGCGGCGCGCGCTTCACGATGCCGGCGGCATCGAGGAAACGCAGCACGCGATCGGTCGGCTGGGCGCCCTTGCCGATCCATTCCTTGGCCTTTTCGAGATCGAGCACCACGCGGCTCTCCGAATCGCGGGCGAGCATGGGGTTGTAGGTGCCGATCTTCTCGATGAAGCGGCCATCGCGCGGGCTGCGGGCATCAGCCACCACGATGCGATAGACCGGGCGCTTCTTCGAGCCACCACGGGCGAGACGGATTTTGAGAGACATGGGTTACTCCTGTTTGTTGGTTTGTTGATTGAATTCTTCGATCATTTTCAGCGCCTGATGGCGATTTTGTTCCCCTGCAAAAATCGCGATGGCGCTCTGAAGATAGTCTATTACGAGACGAAACTGATCTTCATTTAAGTTAAGGACACGGACCAACCTGCTTTTTGCCGTTGGATTATGACAAATACCATCCGCAGCACAGATAACCTGATCGACGACGCTAAGCTTTGCTCGGAAAACGGGAGAAATATTTTTTGAACCCCAAATGATCATCTCAATCAACTCGGATGCGACTGGAGATCGCAAATCTTCCTCAAATTTTTCAACAATCTTGATTGCATACCGACGACGCTGGAAGGGAAGCGCAAAAATCACTTCTTCCTCCCGAACGGGTTGAATCCGCCGAGGCCGGGCAGGCCGCCGCCGCCGCCGAGACCCGGCAAACCGGGCTTGCCGAGGCCGGGCAGGCCCGGAAGCTTGGCGCCGCCGGAACCCTGCATCTGCTCGAGCTTCTTCTGCGCCTCGGCGAGCGCATCGGGCGAAACGCCGCCCGCATCCGGCGGGGGCAGCTTCGAGAGATCGGGCACGCCGCCGCCGAGGCCGAACATGTTGGCGAGGCCCGCCATCGGTCCGCGCCCGCCCTTGCCGACCTGCTTCATCATGTCGGCCATGCTGCGATGCATCTTGAGGAGCTTGTTGATCTCCTCCGCCGATGTGCCCGAACCCCTCGCGATGCGCTTCTTGCGGCTGTTCTTCAGCACATCCGGGTTGCGGCGCTCCTCCGGCGTCATCGAATTGATGATGGCGACCTGCCGCGCGATCATGCGATCGTTCACGCCGGCATTGGCCATCTGGTCCTTCACCTTGGCGACACCCGGCAGCATGCCCATGAGGCCGCCGAGGCCGCCGAGCTTTTCCATCTGCTTCAGCTGTTCGCGCAGGTCGGTGAGGTCGAACTTGCCCTTGCGCATGCGCTCGGCCATCGCCAGCGCCTTGTCCTGGTCGATCGACTGCGCCGCCTTCTCGACCAGGCTGACGATGTCGCCCATGCCGAGGATGCGGTTGGCGATGCGCGCGGGGTGGAAATCCTCGAGCGCATCCATCTTCTCGCCGACGCCGATCAGCTTGATCGGCTTGCCGGTGACGGCGCGCATGGAGAGCGCCGCGCCGCCGCGGCCATCGCCGTCGACGCGTGTCAGCACGATGCCGGTGAGGCCGACGCGGGCCTCGAAGGCGCGCGCGGTGTTCACCGCATCCTGGCCGGTGAGGCTGTCGGCCACGAGCAGCACTTCATGCGGCTGGATAGTGGCGCGAACCTGCACCACCTCTTCCATCAGCTCGTCATCGAGCGTCACGCGGCCGGCGGTGTCGTAGATCACCGCATCGAAGCCGCCGAGGCGGGCCGCGGTTTCCGCGCGCTTCGCGATCTGGATCGCGTTCTCGCCGGCGACGATGGGGAGCACGTCGAGGCCGTTGTCGCGGCCGAGCACCGCGAGCTGTTCCATCGCGGCGGGGCGGCGCGTATCGAGCGAGGCGAGCAGCACGCGCTTCTTCTCGCGTTCCTTCAGGCGCTTCGCGATCTTCGCGGTGGTGGTGGTCTTGCCCGAGCCCTGCAGGCCGACCATCAGGATGCCGACCGGCGGCACGGCCTGCAGATCGATCGGCTGGGCATCCGAACCCAGCATGGCGACGAGTTCGTCGTTGACGATCTTCACCACCATCTGGCCCGGCGTCACCGACTTGATGACATCCACGCCGACCGCGCGGGCGCGCACCTTCTCGGTGAAGTCGCGCACGACATCGAGCGCGACATCCGCCTCCAGCAGCGCGCGGCGCACTTCGCGCATCGCTTCGGCCACATCCGCCTCGCTCAGCGCGCCGCGGCGCGTGAGCTTGTCGAGAATGCCGGAGAGACGACCCGAAAGGCCTTCGAACATGTGTCACCCGCGTTGCGCCGCTCGCGCGGCAAATTCCGTTTCTCCAAACGAAAACGCGTCCGGGGGCGCATCGCGCTGCCGGACGTAAACCTCCGGGGCCTCGCCCCGGTCAGCCGATCGAGAGATCACGCTGATTGGATGGCCGCCTCATAGGGGAAACGGCAAAAGCGGTCAAGAATCGCGTTAAGGGGCAATTGTTTCGGATTGTCAATTGACTGTTAATGCGACGCACCTTACCTAACGCTTGTCCCGTTCATTCGTCCTTGATGGAAAGCACGCGAGTGCTACGAGTGAACGGGATCAATCATTTTTGAGCGATAGCATGAAATCAAAGTTTGCCATTCTTGTTGATGGTGGCTTTATGCGAGTAAAGCTAAAGCAAAGAAACAAGCATTTTCCGACCGTTTCAGAAATTACCGCAGAAATTGCGCGCATAAAACAAAATGCAGCTCTTATCGATTATCGTCTTTTGCGTGTCTATTTTTATGATGCGCCACCTGCAAGCGGTATATTAACGAATCCTATAGACAACACGCAACTCGATCTGTCAGCGCACAAAGAATATGCAATTAATTTAAGCCTGCAGCAAAGCCTAGAAATGCAGCCTGATTTTGCACTACGCACCGGCGAAACCTCAGTTCACGGTTGGGCACTGGGTGATGCTGCCTTAAAAGACATCAAAAATAATGGATCAAGAAAAATCAACGCCAACGATCTTGTACCGAATATTGAACAAAAGGGTGTCGATTTAAGGATTGGCCTTGATATTGCTCGGTTATCTCTCTGCAAGTTAGCAGAAGTTATCGTCGTAGTGACAGGTGATAGCGATATTATCCCAGCATTCAAATTTGCCCGCCGCGAAGGAGTTCGAGTTTATCTCGACCATATGGGGCATGGCGTAAAGCGTGATCTCAAAGCACACGCCGATCTTGTTCTTTGAATTTATTTCAGGAACACCACGATATTGAGCTTCAGGCCGGGATCATCGCTCTTCTCGGGGAAGGCGAGATATTCCTCGACATAGGTTCCGGTGGATGTCAGCCCCTTCTCGTCCAGGAAGGCGGTGATCGCCTCATAGGCCGCGTCGATATCGTCGTAGGGGCCCTCATGCGTGAAGATCATCGCGCGGCCGCCCGGCGACTGGCCGATCTCGAAGCCGGCGCGCGCCTGCGTTCCCGGCGCGGCGGGCCCCGCCAGCAGCAGCATCGCCTCGAAGGTGAAACCGAGGTCGTCGCTCGTGACGAAATGCACCATGGGCGGGGTAACGGTGAGAAGCCCCAGCCGCCGCGCCTCCTCGGACAGAAGCAGCAGCGCCTTTTTGATCTCGGCGAAACCGTCATCCCAGGTGCTGGTGGCGCGCGACCGCAGCACCGGCCGGGCGGCATAATCGACGAGCTGGCCGGTAGAGGCATCGGCCGAGGGTTTCTCGAGTTCCGGCGACACGGGTGGCACGGCCGGGGTGGACGGCGCGGGTACCGACGGAGCGGATGGCGCCGGGCTCGGGGGCGGTGCGGTCTGCGCCCATGCGACGGACAGGCCGAGCCATGCGGCCAGCAGGGTGCCGCACAGGGTCACGCTGCCCTTGATCCATCGTGACCCGGATTGCATGACCGGCATCTCCCTCGCCCGAACGACGCGGCCGCCTAGCGAATCAGCGGCTGGGGAAGCGTGACACGGAACATCTGCGTGCGCACGCCATCCACGCCGAAATCATTGTCGTTGATGACCACGAGTTCGTTCGGCCCGGTGATGGCGAGGCCCTCGATCTTTGCCGGCAAACCGGCGGCCATCTCGCTGTCGAGCAACAGGGATTTGCCGAGGGGTAGCACGCCGCGCAGGCCCAGTTGCGGCGCGTCCATCCATTCGAGGCCGGGGCCATATTCGGGATTGTCGAAGAGGCGCGGCACACGGTTCTCGTCCGAGAGCTGCACGGCGTAGAAGCGGGCATGGCGGTCGACGCGCTCGAGAACGACGAGCCGGTCCTCGGCAATGGCCGCCAATTCGCTCAGGACGACGCGCGATTGCGATCGCTCGCGGCCGTCGGCATCGCCCGTGTAGCTCGAGATGTCGTCGCTCTGGTAATAATACTGCCCGGCGATCTCGCCGGTCTCGCGGGCGATCTTCCACAGCCGCACATTGCGCGAACGCCGGGCGGTCTCGTTGTCGGGATTGGCCAGCGGGCCTTGCAGCATCACGTAGAGAAATTTCTCGTCGGGCGAGAGCGCGAGCGCCTCGAAACCGCGATTGAGCGCGCGATACCGCAGGATCGGCGGCAGCGACGGCACCACGTCGTAATCCGCGTCCTTGAAATCGTTCTGCAGGCCCTGCGGCACGAGCCGCTTCAGCACGGTGCCGTCCGACGCCACATGCAGCAGCGAGGGGCCGATTTCGTCGGCGACCCAGAAGCTGCCATCCGAAAGCCGCACGAGACCTTCGGGATCGACGCCGGAGGGATCGGGCGCGAGCAGCTTGCCGTCGATCGCATAGGCCGTCTCGTAGCGGCCATTGCCCTGCGGCGGCCGCCCGGAGAGCGGCTTGCCGGATTTGCCCTTGAGCGGAAGATAGACATTGATCCGCGCGACATTGTCATGGCCGATATCCGCCGCGTAGATCGCCGGCACGAAACCGGGCAGCGGGAAGATGCGGCCGTTGCGATTGCCCGGGCAGGCCTGCTCGGTCTCGACGCCGATGACGCGGCGGGCGTCGTTGCATTCGATGTTCGGGCCGCGATCGGTCAGCAGCCAGACGCGGCCGGGAATGTCGTTCGGGCTGCGATAGGCGCCCGACCCCGTGCCGACGGAGAGGTTGATGGCCTTGCCATTCGGAAAGATGACGACGCCGAGCGAGAGGTTCGGCACCTGGATGGGCGTGACGACGGGCTTCGGCCGGCTCTCCGACTGCACCTCGCCCTGCGCGCCAAGCGGCCCCGAGAAGAACAGTGCCGACCCCAGAATCGCTGTCGCTGCCATGCCGCCCCACGACCGGAGGGCGGAGGCGAAAGCAAGGGGGGCACGCTGCCTTTGCATTCGATCCGGTAATCCTATTCTGAGGCCCGCGAGCCCACGCGTTTTGCCCTTAACCGAAAACCCGTTATAGCGCCAATGGATTGTAGGGCCCAGACGCTGCTCGGCTGGCCCAGGTTTCCACGTCTGACTTCCGATATCCGGATCGTAATCGATGAGCGTCTCGCCTTCGTTTTCGCCCCAGGGGCTGCCTTTCCGCAAGATGCACGGCCTCGGCAACGATTTTGTGGTGCTCGATGCCCGCAAAACGCCGCTGGCCCTGTCGCAAGGGCAACTCGAACGCATCGCGGATCGCCGCTTCGGCATCGGCTGCGACCAGCTGATCCTCATCGAGAATTCAAGCCTCGGCGACGCGCGGATGCGCATCTTCAACCCCGATGGCGGCGAGGTGGAAGCCTGCGGCAATGCCACGCGTTGCATCGCCTCTCTTCTCGCCCGCGAAAACGGCGCGAACGTGGCGCGCATCGAAACGCTGGCGGGTTTGCTGGTCGGTCGCCGGGAAGGCGACGAGATCGCCGTCGACATGGGCTTGCCGGTGCTGGATTGGGCGCGCATTCCGCTCGCGGGCGAACCGCGCGAGACGCTGCGCATTCCGCTCGACATGGTGGCATTCTCGCCCGATCTGCCGGGCTGGTTCTCGGCGGTGAACATGGGCAATCCGCATGGCGTGTTCTTCGTGAAGGACGCCGATGCGATCGATCTCGCCCGCATCGGCCCGAAGCTGGAAACGCACCCGATCTTCCCGGAGAAGGCGAATATCTCCTTCGCAACGGTTCGGGCCGATGGCGACATCGTCCTGCGCGTCTGGGAGCGCGCGGCCGGCGCGACGCTCGCCTGCGGAACCGCGGCCTGCGCCACGGCTGTCGCGGCCCAGCGCCTCGGCCTTGTGGGCGAGACCGTGCGGCTGCACCTGCCGGGCGGGCCACTCACCATCCGCCGCTCGCCCGAGGGACGCGTCATCATGGTCGGGCCGGTGGCGGAGAGCTTCTCGGGGCTGATCCACCCGTCCCTGCTGGCGGTTGCGGCATGAGCGTCGTCACGGCCCAACCAGAGATCGTGACGCTCGGCTGCCGCCTCAACACGGTGGAGAGCGAGGCGATGCGCAAGGCCGCGCTCGAGGCTGGCCATACCGATCTCGTGATCGTCAACACCTGCGCGGTGACCGCCGAGGCCGTGCGGCAGGCGCGCCAGACCATCCGCCGCCTCGCGCGCGAGAACCCCGCGCGCCGGATCATCGTCACGGGCTGCGCCGCCCAGACCGAGCCGGAGACCTTCGCCGGGATGGCGGAGGTGAGCCAGATCATCGGCAATGACGTGAAGCTGAAGCCCGAGACCTGGCGGGACAGGATTTGGCGGGATTCCGCCCGCCCTGCCGGGGATTTCGGCCTCGGCGAGACCGAGCGCGTCATCGTCAACGACATCATGAGCGTGCGCGAAACCGCCGGGCACCTCATCGACGGGCTGGAGGGCCGCACGCGCGCCTTCGTGCAGGTGCAGAATGGCTGCGACCATCGCTGCACCTTCTGCATCATTCCCTATGGCCGGGGGAATTCCCGCTCCGTGCCGATGGGCGAGGTGGTGGGACAGATCGAGCGTCTCGTGGATGCGGGCTACCCGGAAATCGTGCTGACCGGGGTGGATCTCACCTCCTACGGGCCGGACCTGCCCGGCCAGCCTGGTTTGGGCACGCTGGTGGCCAACATCCTGAGGAACGTGCCGAAACTCGACCGCCTGCGCCTCTCCTCGCTCGATTGCATCGAGGCCGATCCGCTGCTGATGGATTTGCTCAAGGGCGAGACACGCCTCCTGCCGCACATGCATCTGTCGCTGCAGGCCGGCGACGATCTCACCTTGAAGCGCATGAAGCGCCGGCATGGCCGCGCCGATGCCATCCGCTTCTGCGCCGAGTTGCGCGCGGCGCGGCCGGATTATGCGTTCGGCGCCGACCTCATCGCCGGTTTCCCCACCGAGACCGAAGCGATGTTCGAGAATACCCTGCGACTGGTGGAGGAATGCGGCCTCGCCTTCCTGCATGTCTTTCCCTATTCCCCGCGCAAGGGCACGCCGGCGGCACGCATGCCGCAGGTCGCAAAGCCGGTCATCAAGGAACGCGCCGCGCGCCTGCGCGAAGCCGGCGCGTTGGCACTCCGGCGCCATCTGGCGCGCCATGTCGGAAAGACGGCCAACATTCTCGTCGAGCGGGAAACCATGGCGCGCCTCGACGACTTTACACCGGTCCAGCTCGCTGCACCCGCCGAGCCGGGCACGCTTCAGACAGCTCGCATGACGGGCATCGCAGGATCGATGCTGACGGGAGAGATTGCCGCATGACCCCTCCCGAGGACAAGAAACCGGGCTTCTTTTCGCGCTTTTTCGGCGGCGGGAAGCCGGAGGAACCGGCAGCCGAGGCCACGCCCGCAACCGAAATGCCTGCGCCGGTCGAGCCTCCTGCCCCGAAGCTCTCCTGGTGGAAGCGGCTGAGCCAGGGCCTCTCGCGCACGGCCTCGTCGCTGGGTTCGGGCATCACCGCGATCTTCACGACGCGCAAGCTCGACGCGGAGACGCTGCAGGATCTCGAGGATATCCTGATCCAGGCCGATCTCGGCGTGGAGGTCGCGGCCCGCATCGTCGAGAGCATCGGCAAGGACCGTTTCGACAAGACGGTTCAGCCCGAGGAGATCAAGGCGGCGCTCGCGACCGAGGTCGAGACGGTGCTGGCCCCGGTCGCGCAGCCGCTGGTGGTCGATGGGACGAAGAAGCCCTTCGTGCTGCTGATGGTCGGCGTGAACGGCTCGGGCAAGACCACGACCATCGGCAAGCTCGCCGCGAAATTCCGCGCGGAGGGCCGATCGGTGCTGGTCGCGGCGGGCGACACCTTCCGCGCCGCCGCCATCGACCAGCTGAAAATCTGGGCCGAGCGCACCGGCGCGGGCTTCGTCGCGCGGGAGCCGGGCGCGGATGCCTCGGGCCTCGCCTATGACGCGATCGAGCAGGCCCGCAGCGAGGGCCGTGACGTGCTTCTCATCGATACCGCCGGACGGCTCCAGAATAAGCAGGGGCTGATGGATGAACTCGGCAAGATCGTGCGCGTCATCAGGAAGCTCGACCCCGAAGCCCCACATGCGACACTGCTCGTGCTCGATGCGACCGTGGGCCAGAACGCGGTCAGCCAGGTCGAGATCTTCAGGCAGGTCGCCGGCGTCACCGGCCTCGTGATGACCAAGCTCGATGGCACCGCGCGCGGCGGCATTCTCGTGGCGCTGGCCGCGAAATTCGGCCTGCCGGTGCATTTCATCGGCGTCGGCGAGGGCGTCGAGGACCTTGAGCCCTTCGCCGCGCGCGATTTCGCCCGCGCCATCGCCGGGCTGGATGAAGGCTAGACGACCTTCAGCCGGATCGGCGTGAGGCCTTCCACCGCGCCGACCATCACCTGCCGGCGCTCGACCGCGCTCACGCCCTCCGGCGTGCCGGTGAAGATAAGGTCGCCCGCCTTCAGCTCGAAATAGCGCGACAGGATCGCTATCTGCTCGGGAATGGACCAGATCATCGCGGCGAGTGTCGCATCCTGCTTCATCACGCCGTCGGTCGATAGCGTGATGCGGCCGCTAAGCGAAAAGCCCGGCGCGCCGGCGCGGGTGATCGGGCCGACCGGGCCCGAGGCATCGGCGCTCTTGCCGATCTCCCAGGGGCGGCCGAGCTTCTTCGCCTCGCCCTGCAGGTCGCGGCGGGTCATGTCGAGGCCGACGGCATAGCCGAAGATGTGCTCCATGGCCTTGTCTTCCGGAATGTCCTTGCCGCCCTGGCCGAGCGCCACCACCAGTTCCACCTCGTGATGGTAATCCGAGGTGCCGGGCGGATAGGGAAGCGGGGTTTCCACGCCCGCCTCGACCGGGACAATCGCCTCGGCGGTCTTGAGGAAGAAGAACGGCGCCTCGCGGGTCGGGTCATGGCCCATCTCGCGCGCATGGGCCGCATAATTCCGGCCGATGCAGAAGCCGCGCCGCACGGGAAAGCGGGCCGCCTCGCCCACGATGGAGAGGCTCGTGCGCGGTTCGAGAACGGGGACAGGCATGGAGGACATCGAAAAACCTTCCGGGATAGGCTTGGCCTTTGCGGCTTGCCGATCAAGGTGTAAGGGCACGTTTTAACGGGGTCCAGTCCCCAAAGGGACCAGAGATGAGCGAACCGAACACCACGCATCGCGCCGAGAACGGCATCACCAAGTTGCTGCTGGAGATGGGGCCGCTGCTGCTGTTCTTCGCGGCCAATTCGAAGCCGGACTGGTTCCGGCCCATCGTCGGCGCCGTGTTCGGACCCGGTATTGTCGAAGGCGAGAAGGCGCCCATTCTCATCGCCACCGCTGTCTTCATGGTGGGAATGCTGGCGTCACTCGCCGCGACCTGGGTGCTTTATCGTCGCTTGCCGATCATGCCGCTCGTCTCCGGCGCGGTGGTGCTGGTCTTCGGCGGACTGACGCTCGCGTTGCACGACGACCTATTCATCAAGCTGAAGCCCACCATCGTGAATGCACTGTTCGGATCGGTCCTGCTCGGCGGCCTCGCCTTCGGCAAGCCGCTATTGCCTTACGTGCTCGACAGCGTGTTCCAGCTCGATCAGGAGGGCTGGAAGAAACTCACCTTCCGCTGGGGCGTGTTCTTCTTCGTGCTCGCGGCCATCAACGAGGTGGTGTGGCGTACGCAGACCACCGATTTCTGGGTGGCCTTCAAGGTCTGGGGCGTGATGCCGCTCACCATGATCTTCGCGCTCGCCCAGACGCCGATGATGATGCGCCACGGCTTCGATCCGGGCAAATAAGTCGCTTGCCGAAAGTGATCAGCCCCGTTGGTCATCTCCCGGCCTGAACCGGTGATGACAAAGCTGGAAAGCTTCACCCGCCCGCCGCCCTGATCGCCGGCTCCAGCCGGTCGCGGATGACCTCGGGCGTCAGCGGCCCGACATGCTTGAAGACGATCAGCCCCTTGCCGTCGACAAGGAAGGTCTCGGGCACGCCATAGACGCCCCATTCGATGGCGTTGCGACCATCGGGATCGGCACCGACACGGGAATAGGGGTTGCCGAGCCGGCCGAGGAAGCGGCGGGCATTGTCCGGCTTGTCCTTGTAGTTGAGGCCGATCATCCCGATGCGGCCCGCCTTGGCGAGTTCCATCAGGAACGGATGCTCCTGATGGCAGGGCGCGCACCAGCTCGCGAAGACATTCACGAGCACGGGTTTGCCCGTCGCGAGATCATCAGGGCCGAAGCCGGGCATCGGCCTGCCCTCGTCCATCAGCCCTTCCACCGGCTGAAGCGTCAGCGCCGGGGCGGGCTTGCCGATCAGCGCCGAGGGCAATTTCGAGGGGTCGCCCGCGAAAAGCCGGAAGCCGAACAGCAGCACCAGCCCTGCGAAGATCGCGAGCGGCAGGAACAGCACCCAGCGGCGGGAGGGGTGTGCCACCTCGCTCATCGGCCGGATTTCTCCGCGTCGCGCAGGGCCTCCGCCCGAGCGAGCCTTGCCTTCGCGCCGCGGTAGCTCAGCACCGCGCCCACGATCATCGCGCCCAGCACGAGGATGGCCGCCGCGTAAGACCCGGCGATGAAGCCGACATACTGCCCCGCCATCACTCCGCCTCGGCCGCGAGAAGTTCGAGCCGCTCGGCCCGGCGGTTCATCACCTCCGCGCGCATCGCGAGCATGAGGAGGGTGATGTAGAGCATCAGGAACGCGATCCCCATGATGAAGAGCGGGCCGAGCATCGAGCCGTGGATCGTCGGGCCATCGATGCGGAAGACCGAGGCCGGCTGATGCAGCGTCGACCACCAATCGACCGAGAACTTGATGATCGGCAGGTTCACCGCCCCCACCAGAGTGAGGATCGCCACGGCGCGCGCCGCGCGATTGGGCTCCTCGATCGCCTGCTGCAGCGCGATGACGCCGATATAGATCAGGAACATCACCAGCACGGAGGTCATCCGCGCATCCCATTCCCACCACGTCCCCCACATCGGCTTGCCCCAGAGCGAGCCGGTGACGAGGCAGAGCAGCGTGAAGCCCGCACCGAGCGGGGCGGCGCATTTCAGCGCCACATCCGCCATGGGGTGGCGCCAGATCAGCGTGCCCAGCGCCGACGCGCTCATGCCGGCATAGACGAACATCGCCATCCAGGCCGCAGGGACGTGGATGAACATGATGCGGATCGTCTCGCCCTGCTGGTAATCGGGCGGCGCGACGAAGAACGCACCATAGAGCCCCCAGGCGAAGAGCAGCAGGGTCAGCACCGCGAAGGGACCGATCACCCGGTCCGCGAGCCGGTTGAACACGGCCGGATTGGCGAGGCGCAGCAGGGAACCGGAGGTCTGGTCGGTCATGTGATCCTTCTCGGCTCTCCCATATCCGCCGACGCGCCATCGCGCAATTCGCGTCAGCCTCGCGCTTGACGAAGCGCAAGCGCTGCCGCGATGGGCGAAATCGCAAGCGCAAAAAGTGTCGTGCCGCACAAAACGGTCAAGGGCATGGCAAAGTCGCGGCCCTCTGCCGCAGCCTTGGCCACGGCCACGCCGAAGATCAGCGTGGGGATCGCCGTCGGCACCACGAGAAGCGAGAGCAGCAGGCCGCCGCGGTTGAGGCTCACGGTCAGCGCCGCGCCCACGAGCCCGATCAGCGTCAGCGCCGGCGTGCCCACGAGAAGCGACAAGGCCAAAGGCAGCATGGCCTGCGGCTCGATGGCGAGCATCAGCCCGAGCACCGGCGCGGCAAGGCTCAGCGGCAGGCCCGTCACCAGCCAATGCGCGAGCGCCTTCGCCAGCACGAGCAGCGTGAGCGACGCGCCGGACAGCAGGAACTGGTCGAGCGCGCCATCTTCCTCGTCGGACTGGAACAGCCGGTCGAGGCCGAGCAGCGTCGCGAGCAGGGCAGCGATCCACAGAAGCGCGGGTGCGAGACGCGAGATCAGCCGCTGATCCGCGCCGATGGCAAATGGCACGATGGCGATCAGCACGAGGAAGAACATCAGGCCGAGGCTGGCGCCGGCACCGGCCCGGCGCGCGAGGCGCAGGTCGCGCTTCAGGACGGCCGAGAACGCGCTCATGCCGCGATCTCCCGGCGACCCGCGAGATCGAGCGTCACATTCGTGGCGGCGAGCGGCTGATGCGTGGCCACGATCGCCATGCCGCCCGCCTGCGCATGCGCCGCGACGAGGCCGGAAACGATGCCGATCGCCTCGACATCGAGCGAGGCCAGGGGCTCGTCGAGAAGCCAGACCGGACGGTCGACGACGAGCAGTCGCGCAAGGGCCACGCGACGCCGCTGCCCCTCGGAGAGAACTCTCACCGGAAGATCAAAAAGGCGTGACACCCCGAGGCGCGAAAGGGCCTCGGGAATGCGCGATTCATCGCCTCCGAGAAGGCCCGCCATGAAGGCGAGATTCTCGCGGGCGGTGAGCGCGGGGCGCAAGCCTTCGCGGTGCCCGAAATAGTGCAGGAGCGATCCGGCCGCCGCCTCGCCCGCCCCCTCGATATCGACGCTTCCGGCATCCGGCGGGGTGAATCCCGCGAGCAGGCGGAGCAGGGTGGATTTTCCGCTGCCGTTCGGGCCGGTGAGCTGCATCACCTGACCGGGTTCGAGCGCGAGGTCGAGACCGCGAAAAAGGAAGCGCGGACCACGCCGCACGGCGAGCCCCCTGGCCAACAGACGAAGACGTGGAACGGCGGTCAAACATCCCCCCGGATCGCGGCCGCATGATCGTGATCGATGCTGAACCGGGCCGCCTCGAACGATGGTTCGTGTAGCGGTCTTTTTGGAAATGATCTATAGACCGGCCCGGTTGCGCCGCGCGTCCGGTCAAAGACGCGGGGTCCGGGCACTCCCGGAGCGGTGCACGCGGTGCCGGTTCACCGGTCTGCCGCGCTCGGCCCGGTGGTCCAACCCCGCCGTTTCGAGGCTGTACCGGCTCCCCCGGCCATCCGGTTTGCGTCCGTTCACGGATTTTTTTGACCCCACGCCTGTGTTTGACCCAAGGACTCCCGATGTCGCTCGACAGCTTCAAATGCCGCAAAGAACTCACCGTCGATGGCAAGACCTACGTGTATTTCTCGCTTCCCGATGCCGAACGGAACGGCCTCGCCGGGGTTTCGCAGCTTCCCTATTCGATGAAGGTGCTGCTCGAGAACCTGCTTCGCCACGAGGATAACCGCACGGTCACCAAGCAGGATATCGAGAATGTCTCGAAGTGGCTGGTGAACAAGGGCAAGGACGAGGCCGAGATCGGCTTCCGCCCGGCCCGCGTGCTGATGCAGGATTTCACCGGCGTGCCGGCCGTGGTGGATCTCGCCGCGATGCGTGACGGCATGGTGCAGCTCGGCGGCGACCCGAACAAGATCAACCCGCTGGTGCCGGTCGATCTCGTGATCGACCATTCGGTCATCGTCGATGAATTCGGCTCGGCCAAGGCCTTCGACCGCAATGTCGAGCTCGAATACGAGCGCAACGAGGAGCGCTACAACTTCCTCAAATGGGGCCAGGGCGCCTTTGCGAATTTCCGCGTCGTGCCGCCGGGCACCGGCATCTGCCATCAGGTGAACACCGAATATCTCGCCCAGACCGTCTGGACCGCCCGCCAGCCGGATGGCGCGACCTATGCCTATCCGGATACGCTCGTCGGCACCGACAGCCATACCACGATGGTGAACGGCCTCGCCGTGCTCGGCTGGGGCGTCGGCGGCATCGAGGCGGAAGCCGCCATGCTCGGCCAGCCGCAATCCATGCTGCTGCCGGAAGTGATCGGCTTCGAACTCACGGGCAAGCTCAACGAGGGCGTGACCGCGACCGATCTCGTGCTGACCGTCACGCAGATGCTGCGCAAGAAGGGCGTCGTGAACAAGTTCGTCGAGTTCTTCGGCCCCGGCCTCGACAATCTCTCCCTCGCCGACCGCGCGACCATCGCCAATATGGGCCCGGAATATGGCGCGACCTGCGGCTTCTTCCCCTGCGACGGCGAGACGATCCACTATCTGAACATGACCGGCCGCGACAAGCATCGCGTCGCGCTCACCGAGGCCTATTGCAAGGCGCAGGGCCTCTATCGCGAGAAGGGTTCGCCGGCGCCGGTCTTCACCGACACGCTCGCGCTCGACCTCACCACCGTGCTGCCCTCGCTCGCCGGCCCGAAGCGCCCCGAGGGCCGCATCGCGCTCTCGGATGTGGCGGCGGGCTTCTCCACCGCGCTCGTCAGCGAGTACAAGAAGGGCGGCGATGAAGGCCGCAAGGCGCCGGTCGAGGGCCGGAACTTCTCGCTCAGCCACGGCGACGTGGTGATCGCGGCGATCACCTCCTGCACCAACACTTCGAACCCCTCCGTGCTGATCGCGGCGGGCCTGCTCGCCCGCAACGCGCTGGCGAAGGGCCTTTCCACGAAGCCGTGGGTGAAAACCTCGCTCGCGCCGGGATCGCAGGTCGTGGCCGAGTATCTCGACAAGGCCGGGCTGCAGAAGGATCTCGACGCTCTCGGCTTCAACCTCGTGGGCTTCGGCTGCACCACCTGCATCGGCAATTCGGGCCCGCTGCCGGCGGATATCTCCAAGGCGATCAATGACAACAACATGATCGCCGCGGCCGTGCTCTCGGGCAACCGCAACTTCGAGGGCCGCGTCTCGCCGGATGTGCAGGCGAACTACCTCGCCTCGCCGCCGCTGGTGGTGGCCTATGCGCTGGCGGGCTCGGTGACGAAGGATCTCACGAAGGAGCCGCTCGGCGAAGGTTCGGACGGCAAGCCCGTCTTCCTCAAGGATATCTGGCCCTCCTCGAAGGAGATCCAGGAATTCATCGCGAAATACGTCACGCGCGATCTCTTCTCGTCGAAATACGCGGATGTGTTCAAGGGCGACAAGCGCTGGCAGGCGGTGCGGACCTCCTCGGGCCTCACCTACACCTGGAATTCCGGCTCGACCTATGTGCAGAACCCGCCCTATTTCACGGGCATGTCGAAGACGCCGAAGCCGATCACCGACATCAAGGGCGCGCGCATCCTGGCGCTGTTCGGGGACAAGATCACGACCGACCACATCTCGCCGGCCGGTTCGATCAAGGCGGCCTCGCCGGCCGGTTCCTATCTGCTCGAGCGCCAGGTGCGCCCGGCCGATTTCAACCAGTACGGCACGCGGCGCGGCAACCATGAAGTGATGATGCGCGGCACCTTCGCCAATATCCGCATCAAGAACTTCGCCGTGAAGGACGAGGCCGGCAACACGCCGGAAGGCGGCTACGCCATCCACTACCCCTCGATGGAGAAGATGTTCATCTACGACGCCGCGATGCGCTACGAGGCGGAAGGCGTGCCGCTCGTCGTCTTCGCGGGCGTGGAATATGGCAACGGCTCCTCACGCGACTGGGCGGCGAAGGGCACGGCGCTGCTGGGCGTGAAGGCCGTGGTGGCGCAGAGTTTCGAGCGCATCCATCGCTCGAACCTCGTGGGCATGGGCATCGTGCCGTTCACTTTCCAGGAAGGCACGACCTGGCAGAGCCTCGGCCTGAAAGGGGATGAAATGGTGGATATCCCCGGCCTCGCCAGCATCCAGCCGCGCCAGAAGGTGGTGGCCCGCGTGACCCGCAGCGATGGCACGGCATTCGACCTGCCGCTCGATTGCCGGATCAACACGCTGGACGAACTCGAATATTACCGGAACGGCGGCATCTTGCATTACGTGCTGCGGCAGCTTGCGGCGTAAGCCGGACCGCGTCATCATCAGCCGCCGGAGCACCATTTCCGGCGGTTTTTCTTTCAGAACACGCACAAAAAATACACCTGCTTGTGATTCGCTTGTGGCAACTAGAACTGTTTTGGATTTTCTCATGATGAAGTCATTTTGCCTCCCCGACCTGAGCCGCCGCGCCTTTGGCAAGGCCCTCGCCATGTCGTGCCTCGTGCCAGGGTTCGCTCGTGCCCAGCAGGCCGGTTCGCCGGCCCGCGTGACACTGATCGAACTCTTCACGAGTCAGGGCTGTTCGTCCTGTCCGCCGGCAGATGCCCTGATGCTCCGCCTGACGAGCGAGCCGGGCCTCGTGCCGCTCACTTTCTCAACCGAGATCTGGGATTATCTCGGCTGGAAAGATACGCTCGCCAAACCGGCCTTCACGCGTCGCCACAAGGCTTACGCGGCGAATGTCGCGAGCAGGCGGGTCTATACACCGCAGGCGATCGTGAATGGCCGCGCCCATTGCGTCGGGTCGGATCGTTCGGCCCTGGCGCGCCTGCAGCGCAGCCCGGTCAATCAGTCCGAACAGGCGACCGTGACGATCGCCAAATCCGAATCCGGCTGGACCGCCTCGGTCTCGCGCACGGGCAACATGCCGGCGCGCATCGTGATCATGCCGGTGATGCTGCGTCAATCGGTGGAAATCCGCCGTGGCGAGAATTCCGGCCGGACGATCACCTACGCCAATGTCGTTCGGGATATCATCGATCTCGGCGCGGCCCCCACCGGCAGTGCCAGTGTTGCGATTTCGCCCGAGATGCTTTCGAACGTCGAGGCCGATGGGTTCGCGCTGGTCGTTCAGGCCGGCACGATCGACGGGCCCGGCGAGGTGCTCGGCGTCGGGTTCTCCGCCAACGCCCAGAGCTGACATCAGCCGGGAACTGAAAGATCCCGGCTAACTTCTCCCTCGATATCCGATCGCTCAATAACCGATTGCTGCCGTTCCGCGCTGGCGCGGATCGGCCGCGCCCTGCAGCCAGCCGCCCTGCAGCAGGATGGAATTGGCCGAGCCCGAAGTCGCGCCGGGCCGAACATTCTGCCCGCGCTCGGCCAGCAGCTTCAGCGTGTCGGGCGAGAGGCCCGGCTCGACCAGCAGCGCATCCGGCTTCCATTGGTGGTGGATGCGCGGCGCGGCCACCGCCTCGGCGAGATTCATGTCGAAATCGATGACGTTGGTCACGACCTGCAGCGTGGTCGAGATGATGCGGCTTCCACCCGGCGAGCCCGTGACCATGAACAGCTTGCCATCCTTGAACAGGATGGTCGGCGTCATCGAGGAGAGCGGCCGCGCGCCGGGATGCACCGAATTCGCATCCGACCCCACGAGCCCATAGGCATTCTGCGCACCGGGTTTTGCGGAGAAATCGTCCATCTCGTTGTTCAGCAGCACGCCCGTTCCCGACGCGACCATTCCCATCCCGTACGAGAAGTTGAGGGTATAGGTGTTCGCGACCGCGTTGCCCTCCGCATCGACCACCGAATAATGCGTGGTCTGGTCGCTTTCATGCGGCAGCGGGTCGCCGGCCTTGATGTCATCGGCCTTGGTGGCCTTCGCGAGATCGATCTTCGCGCGCTGCTTCTCGGCATAGGCTTTCGAGGTGAGACCCTTCACCGGCACCTTCACGCGGTCGGGATCGCCGAGGAAGGTCGCGCGGTCGGCATAGGCGGGCTTCATGGCTTCCGCCAGGGCATGAAGGCTCGCCGCCGAGCCCGCGCCCATCGCCTTGAGATCGTAACCCTCGAGAATGTTCAGGATCTGCACCAGATGCACCCCGCCCGAGGAGGGCGGCGGCATGGAGGCGAGGGTGTAGCCGCGATATTTGCCGGTGACGGCCGGACGAACCACGGCCTTGTAATTCGCCATGTCCTCGACGGTCATGATGCCGCCCTTCTCGCGCACCGCGGCGACGATCTGCTCAGCCACGCGCCCCTTGTAGAAGGCATCCGGCCCCTGCTGGCGGATCGCCTCCAGCGTGCTGGCGAGGTCGGCCTGGACGAGCGTCGCGCCACGCGACAGGGGCTTTCCATCCTTCGCGAAGATCGCCATCGAGGAGGGAAACTTGCTCATCCGCCCCATGGCAGAGGGCAGTGAATCGGCGAGGTCGTCCTCGACGGGGATTCCCTCCCGCGCGAGCTTCGCGGCAGGCTCGATGAGCTGCGCGAGCGTGAACTTGCCGGAGCCATATTTCTCCACCGCCAGCGCCATGCCGCGCACCGTGCCCGGCACGCCGACCGAGAGGCCAGATTCGCGCGACTTCTGTGGATCCGGTTCGCCATTCGGGCCAAGGAACATGGTGGGCGTGGAGGCTGTCGGCGCGATCTCCCGATAATCGATCGCGACCGTCTCGCCGGTCTTTGCGAGATGCACCAGCATGAAGCCGCCACCGCCGAGATTGCCGGCGCGCGGCAAGGTGACAGCCAGCGCGAAACCGACCGCCACGGCGGCATCCACCGCGTTGCCCCCGCGCTTGAGGATGTCGACACCCACGGCGCTCGCCAGCCGCTCCTGCGAAGCAACCATGCCGTTCTGCGCGAGAACCGGCAGCAATCGGGCGTTCTGCGCGATGATGGGGGGCGCGTTGGGCGGGGCCGCCTGTGCCCAAGCGACACTGATGCTGCCAAGACCGATGACGAGGCCTGCCAGAGCCGGATGCATGCGCATGTGACGTTCCCCCCGCTGATGAGAGGGGAAGGCTAGACCCATCGAGCGGGCCTTGTCGATCCGCTTCGGACGCGAATTTTTAGCCCAGGGGTCAAGAGACCGCGAGGCGCGTCAGCGCGGGCCGGCGGGTATCCATTCCACGCCGGGCGCGCCCTGTCCGCCACCCGGCCGGCGCGCGGCCTCCCCTTCGGGAGGCAGGGCCCGCGTCGGCGCGACGGCGAAGCTCTTCGTCCATTTCAGCGCCTTGTAATCGAAACCCGATTCGATCGTCGGCTTCACGATCGCGAAATAGGGCGAGATGTCGAAATCGCGCGGGGTATAGAGCGAATGGTGCCGGATATGCAGGATCTCGCGCCGGGCATAGCGCGATTTCACCTTGCGGCGGCCATCGACCGTCTCGACGCGCGGCAGGATCGGGTAGCGCACGGACTGGAAGGCCTCCGCGATCAGCGTCGAGCAGATCGCGCGGCTCGGGTCGCCCGAACCGAGCGCCAGCATGCGCCGGCGCCAGCGCGTGGGAACCGGCATCGGCACGAGAAAGCGCATCAGATCGAGCACGTTCTTGACATCGTAGCCATGGCCGAGCCGATCCTTCAGGAAGCCGATCACCCGATCGAGATCCTCGGCCTTCAGCGCCACGGGGCGACAGATGCGCAAATGCGTGTTGCGATATTTCGAGAGCGGCGAGGAGACGACGCCCTCGCTCATTTCGGCCTCGATCAGCACATGCGGCTCGCCATCCGGCTCCGTGCGCCCGAGGCAATCGCCGACATAGATCGCCGAATGCGACCAGGTGGATTGCGTGAGATACTTGATGACCGAGGAAACGCGGATGTTGCCTTCGACAAGCACCACGTCGCCCGGCTTCAACACCGCGGAAAGCACGGCGAAATCGGGAGAAACCGCTGGCTCATAGCCCCGGATCGGCTTTTCCAGAAAGCGCGCGATGGCACGGCCCAGCAGGTTCATGGCGCATTCCCCTCGAGTGTTCCCTCGATGAATGCCCTCACGCTACGGCGCGGATCTTTACGAAAACGCTGCCGTTAGCGGCCTCGCCCCGCCATTTCCATGCTGAATGCGGATTAACTTTACACGAATCTGAACGACCGGGTTCAGTCCGCGCCGAGTGCCAGCTGTTCTTCGAGCATCAGGCGTGCGCGGGCGCGCATCTTCTCGGTGTCGCTCTTCAATTGCCCGCAGGCCGCGAGAATGTCTCGCCCGCGCGGCGTGCGGATCGGCGAGGAATAGCCGGCGGAGAAGATGAGGTCGGAAAAGCGCTCGATCTGCTCCCAGTCCGAGCATTCGTAGATCGAGCCCGGCCAGGGATTGAAGGGGATGAGGTTGATCTTCGCCGGCACGCCCTTCAGCAGCTTCACCAGCGCGCGCGCCTCCGCGAGGCTGTCATTCACGCCCTTGAGCATGACATATTCGAAGGTGATGCGCCGCGCATTCGAGACGCCGGGATAATCGCGGCAGGCCTGCAGCAACTCGGCGATGTTGTATTTCTTGTTGATCGGCACGAGCACGTCACGCAGCGGATCATTCGTCGCGTGCAGCGAGATCGCGAGCATCGTGCCGGTCTCGGCGCCGAGCCGCGCGATCTCCGGCACCACGCCGGAGGTGGAAACGGTGATGCGGCGCTTGGAGAGTTGCAGGCCCTCGGGGTCGGTCAGCACGCCGATCGCGTCGCGCACGTTCTCGTAATTGTAGAGCGGCTCGCCCATGCCCATGAAGACGATGTTCGAGACGAAGCGCCCGCCATCATCCGGCACGAAGGCGCCTTCCGGCGGGGTGCGGCCGGGATAATCGCCGAGCCGGTCGCGCGCGACCAGCACCTGGCCCACGATCTCGCTGGCCTCAAGGTTGCGCACGAGCTTCTGCGTGCCGGTGTGGCAGAAGGAGCAGTTCAGCGTGCAGCCCACCTGCGAGGAGACGCAGAGCGTGCCGCGATCCTTCTCGGGGATATAGACGCACTCGACTTCCGCGCCCTTGTCATGGGCGGAGCGGGAGGGAAGCCGCAACACCCATTTGCGCGTTCCATCGGCCGAAACCTGCTCGCGCACGATTTCCGGGCGCTGGAGCGTCGCATGGGCATCGAGGAGCGCGCGCAGCGTCTTCGCGACATTCGTCATCTCGTCGAAGCCGGTCGCGCCGCGCACATAGAGCCAGTGCCAGATCTGGCCGACCCGCATGCGAATTTCCCGCTCCGGCACGTCTTGCGCCCGGAGGAAATCGGCCAGAGCCGCGCGCGTGAGGCCGGCCAAAGTCGGTTTGGCCGTGACCGACGAGGCAACGGGCGCGACAGGCGCGGCGGAAACGGCGAGATCGGGCGTCACGGGCATTCCTTTTCCGGCTCTCGGGGGATTAGCCCGGACATTCCTTGGCCATGCGCTCCACGGCCTGCGCGAAACCCTTCAGGCTGTAGCGATCGGTCAGCGCGTTGCCGCGCGCCGAGGTCACCTTGATCAGCACGTTCTGGCCCTTGCGCATGGCATCGAGCAGCTGGGCTTCCTGCGCCGGGTTCTTCAGGAAGGCGTTCTCGCCCTCCGTCACCAGCGTGAAATTCGCATTGCCGATGGTCAGCATCGCATCTTCCTTCGGCTTCGCGCCAAAACCGAGGCGGATGGCCACCTCGTTCTTCGCCCCGTCGCCAACGCGGGTGGAGACGAAGATCGAAGCGGGGTCGCGCTTCAGGTTCTTGGGCAGGCGCTCATTGGGCGACGCCAGCGCGTAGCAGACCCGGGCGCGACCCTGGCCGGACAGCGCGGCCTTCCAGTCGCCGAACGTGCCGAGCTCGAAGGTGCCGTTCGGGTTGGGCCGCTGCTGCGCGGAAGCGGCCGGCGCCGCCGGAGCGGTGGAAGCCGCGGCGGGCGGGCGCTGCTGTTGCTGCGCCTCGGCCGCACCGGCCATCGCCATGGCAAGCCAGCCTGCCACGAGCCAACGGGAGGCGTTTCCAGCGAATGCGCCCTGCCGCGCCGCGATCCCACGAGCGATCATTGTCTCTCCTGCTGCCGTCATGCGCCACAATCCGGCATGGCGCAGTTTCGTTATCGGCCCTTGCGTTAACCCATCCCGCTTGATGGGGAAAGCACCGCGCACCATTTCCTAAGCGGGACTTCGGCAAAAATGCGGTTTGGGATCAAATATCCTGATGAAATCAAGACGACAAATCGTCGCGAATTTCCTCGCGCCCCGGGGTGTTCGCGTGTTACACTGCGCATTCGTTCGCCCTGCCATCCTGATTTGCATGCAGCCTCAATTGCGACGGAGTTTCTCCCGATAAGCGTCGGGAGACCAAGCCAATGGACAAAGTTGACCCCTCGGTTCCCGCGATCGCGGCCGGCTCGCGAGCCGAGGATTGGGCGCGCCTGGTCCTGCGCGTGGCGCAGGATCGCGACAAGGACGCCTTCACGACCCTGTTCGACCATTTCGCGCCACGCATCGAGGCGCATCTGCAGCGCCTGGGTCTCGATGCCGCGCAGGCCGAGGAAATCGCGCAGGACGTGATGATCACGCTCTGGCGCAAGGCTTCGCTGTTCGATCCCTCGAAATCCGCCTTGTCCACCTGGCTCTATCGCATCGCCCGGAACCGACGCATCGACCTCACGCGCCGCGACCGGACGGATTACGTCGACCCGCAATCCCCCGCGATCCTCGAGATCGCCTCCGAAGGGCGGATCGACCAGGCCTTCGACGGCCAGCAGCGCGATGACATCGTGCGCGGCCTCGTGACCGAACTGCCGCACGAGCAGCAGAGCCTCGTGATGCTCGCCTTCTATGAAGGGCTCTCGCATTCGCAGATCGCGGAGCGCACGGGCATCCCGCTGGGCACGGTGAAATCGCGCCTGCGCCTCGCCTTCACGCGCCTCCGGCGCGGTCTCGAAGCGGTGGGCGTGGACGAATCGCGCTGAGGCCATTCTGCCTGCGGCAATCGTTCCGTTGGGAAGACTCAAGCGGAAAAAAGTTGGTCCAGGCTCACCCGATACCACCGATACTGACTGACGACATGGAAGACATCGCCTTTTCCCTCAATCGAGAAATCCTCTGACTCTCGCCCATCAATCATGAAACGGGTCGATCTTTTGAATTGGGATATAGGGGGATCTTTCAATTCATAAAGCCGAATTTCGGATTTGGTCAGGCCGTATCGTCCTGCAAGAGCCACCATTTTTACATTTCCAATCAAAGCTGTGGCGCCCTTGTTCCAGCAATGCCAATGCTTCCTTGAGCCATCACATTCGTGGCAGGAAACCAGCATATCAGAATAAAACTGGGTCCAAGCCTGCTCGCCAGTAACATTCAACGCATAACAACACCAGTAGGACATTGCGGACTTGGAAGGCATCTCCAATTCATCAACTTGGAAATATTGTTGGTTTTGGCCGTCTAATGAAAAAGACGAAAGTCCACCCGCTTTCTCGGCCTTTAACTCATCATCACCGTGACCGATCCAGATGTTACCGGCATTCGATACCTGCATGAATTCAACGGCCCCACCCGTGTTGAACGAACGGATCAACTTGCCATCCGAGCCGAATATTCTTGCATCAGGCTCAGAATTCTTGCCCCCCCTTTCCACCGCATGAGTGGTGATCCATCCACCATCGGGGATCATCGCGAATCGAGCCCAACGAGTGGGAAGCTCGAACAACGGAAACGCTTGCTGCAAACCGTTATCGCTGGTCAGCAGAATTCGAGCATTCCCGCTGGGGGAAGAATTAGGAACCCAAACGTTGTCAGCGAAAAAGCCCAAACCTTGTGCATTGCTGTAGAGTAAGGCAATTGTCCGTTCATTGACGGGTGAGGACGACACGAACGGGAGACCATCCATCTCTAAAGGAAATGAAACACCATTGGAAAAATTTAACATGCCCAAATTCTCATTGAATCCAATAAATCAGACAGCATCAGACATCGGTGAAATAGACAACTACACAATTTTTATTCAAAATACAATGTATGCTTGTTTGCATCATGACTACCAATAAAGACTTTCATCCAGCATGGAACGCGCCTCCGCGCGATGTTCGGGCGTGATCGCGCCGCGTACGGTCGCGATGGCCGTGGCGATCACGGCCGCGTCGTCGCCGAAGCCAAGCAGCGGCAGGAAATCGGGAATGCCGTCGAGCGGCATCACGAGATAGGCCAGGGCGGCAAGAAGCGTGAGTTTCACGCGCCGGCTCGTCGCGGGATCGCGCACGCAGACATAGGCCGCGAGCACATCCTCCGCGAAGGGCAAGGACCGCGCGAGCCGGCGCATCATCGCCAGAACCTCGCTCAGAATGCCGGCCTCGTCGCGGGCCGCGCGACGGATCGCCTCCATCTCGGACTTGCTGAGGGGTTCACGCCATTCGACGCTCATCGTCGATCACCTCCGTAAAGCCTGCGGATTTTGCGTGCGATTGCGGCAAGTTCAAGTCTTCTCCCGACCTCAACGTCCGACGGGGTTGCGTGGTATACCACGAGGCCTTAGGGCTACACGAGAAACGCCCGAGGGAGAGACCAGAATGCAGCTCGATTCCACCATCGCCGCCATCGTCACGGGCGGCGCGTCCGGTCTGGGCGAAGCGACCGCCCGCCATCTCGCGAGCCTCGGCGTGAAGGTGACGCTCCTCGATCTCAACGCCGAGCGGGGCCACCGCGTGGCGAGCGAGATCGGCGGCTTCTTCCATTCCTGCGACGTCACGAGCGACGAATCGGTCGATGCCGCCCTCGCGGCCGCACGGGCGAAGCATGGCGTGGAGCGCATTCTCGTGAATTGCGCCGGCATCGTCGCCGGCCAGCGCACCGTGTCGAAGGACCGCGAGACGGGCGCGTTGAGGGCGCACGATCTCGGCGCCTTCACGAAGGTGATCGGCATCAACCTGATCGGCTCCTACCGGATGATGGCGAAATGCTCGGTCGCGATGGCGGGCCTCGAGCCCATCACGCCCGATGGCGGGCGCGGGGTGATCGTGAACACCTCATCCGTCGCGGCAGAGGACGGGCAGATCGGGCAGGCGGCCTATTCCGCCTCCAAAGGCGGCATTCTCTCACTCACTTTGCCGGTGGCGCGCGATCTCTCGGGCCATGGCATCCGGGTCGTCAGCATCCTGCCGGGCATCTTCCACACCCCGATGTTCGACCAGATCTCGGAAGAATACCGCAAGACGCTGGCCGCCGCGGTGCCCTTCCCGGCGCGGCTCGGCAATCCGGCCGAATATGCTGCTCTGGTGGAAACGATCTGCCGGAACGACATGCTGAACGGCACCGGCATCCGCCTCGATGGTGCGATCCGCATGGCCCCGAAATAAGCCCGGTGACGAACGCTAGCCAGCCATCCGCCCGGCGATCCGCTCGATGGCGCGGGCGAGCGCCAGATCGAGCTCGGTCAGCCCGCCGGCATCGTGCGTCGTGAGGCGGATGTCGACATGGCGGTAGACATTCGTCCATTCCGGATGATGGTTCATCTTCTCCGCCTCGAGCGCGACCTGGCTCATGAAGCCGAAGGCCTCGACGAAATCCTCGAAGCTGAAGCGCCGCGAGATCGCCTCGCGGGCCATGTCGTAGTTCCAGAGCGGCAGGGTATCGAGCGCGGCCTTGCGGGCTGCGGGCGCGAGCGTCTTGGACATGAAAGCCTCTTCAGTGAAGCGGATAGGCCGCTTCCACGATATAGGGCCCACCCCCCACCATGTCGCGGGCCGAGAACAACGCGAACTCGTCCGCGATGAATTCGACACCCATCATGTGACCATAGGCCGAGAGGTAATCCGCGAGATCGAGCGTCGAGGCGCCGCGCAGGCGGGCGAGCGTGATGTGCGGCACGAATTTCCGCTGCTCGGGCGGCAGGCCCAGCCGGCGCAGGCGCCGCTCGCTGTCGGCCTGCAGGCCCACGAGCGGCCGCGACGGCTCGATCGCGGCATAGAGCGTGTGGGGTTTGTCCCCGCCGAAGACGCCGAGGCCGGTGATGCGCACTCGCACCGGCTCGGCATAGAGATCGGCGAGTTCCTCATCCACCTCGTTGGCGAGGCGGCGATCGATATCGCCGATGAAGCGCAGGGTGACGTGATAATCGGAGGGGTCGACCCAGCGCGCGCCGGGAAGGCCCGCGCGGAGCAACGAAAGCCGGGTCGCGATGCTCTCCGGCACTTCGAGACCGATGAAGAGCCTTGGCATGGCACCCTCCCCCGAATCACGTTGACCGGGTCAGGCTAGCAAGAGGGTGTAAATTTCCTGCAGTGCTTTTCCACACTCATCCACAGGCGATCACGCGGGCTTCCGGAACACACGCAGGCTCTCGAATTGCGGTTCCTCGATCAGGCCGTTGCGCGCGGCCACGGCGGGAATGAGCCTCTCCGGCACGGCATAGGCGAAGGAGCCGGTGTAGAGGAACAACCGCCCGCCCGGAACGAGCTTGCCGATCATGCCCTCCAGCAGGGCCTCGTCATCGAGAATGGCATGGGGCGCGTTGTTCGCCGACCAGAACTCCCCGACATGGAACATCGTGATCAGATCGAAGGACGGCAGCAGGTCGAGGATCGTCTGGTAGATGTCCGTGAACAGGACCTTGTAATGCTTGCCGAGCAGCGGATTGTTCACGACGAGGCGGATATAGGAGGAATATTCCGGCTCCGTGGCCGTGATACCCAGCACGACATGCCCGTTGGACGGGGCCTGCAGGCCGACATGATGGTGGTCACCCGTGCCGAAATGGAAGATCCGCTGGTTCTTGAAGCCCTGCGCCTCGAGATAACGCGTGAAATGGACATCGCAGGGGCACTGGTTCACATCCAGCGGCCAGGCATCCTGCCAGAGTTCGAGTTTCGCCACGCCTGTCTCCTCCGTTTTCCCCAGTTGGCCTGCAGCAGGCTGAACGGCAACTGACAAGATTGTCAGCGTTTCGGCAAGGAGGCGAGAAACGCCTCGACCGTCGGCAGCATCCGCTCGACGATCACCTTCACGCCCGCCGGGTTGGGATGGATTCCATCGGCAAGGTTCAGTCGCGCATCACCCGCGATACCCTCGAGGAAGAAGGGGTAGAGCGGCACGCCATGCTTGCGCGCCAGGCGCGGATAGATCGAATCGAACGCCTTCGCATAAGCCTCGCCATTGTTGCGCGGGGCATACATGCCGGCGAGCAGAACCGGGATGTTGCGGGCCTTGAGCTTCGCGAGGATCTGGTCGAGCGCCCGCTCCGGGATCGCAGGATCGAGCCCGCGCAAGGCATCGTTCGCGCCGAGTTCGAGGATCACGCCATCCGTGCCATCCGGAACGGACCAGTCGAGCCGGTCGAGACCGCCGGTCGTGGTGTCGCCGGAGACGCCGGCATTCTCGATCGCGACGTCATGGCCCTTCGCCTTCAGCGCGGCTTCCAGCACCGCGGGGAAGGCATCCCGGCCGGCGAGCTGGTAACCTGCGGTGAGGCTGTCGCCCAGCGCCACCAGACGAATCGTGCGCGCTTCAGCCATCGAACCTGCCATCAGAAAGCCCCAGAATACCGCGAGAGCCGCAAGAAGGCGCGTGGCGCGCCGCGCCGGGGCTTCGAACACAGTCGGATGTCGCATCGCGGGCACCGTTTCCTTTCTGCAAATTCAGCCGGTGGCCACCATCTGAAGGCTGCCAGCGGCGTATAGACACCGAGATGGGCTGCATGCGGCTCGCCCGCAAGCGGGGATGGACATGAACGTGATGACGAAAATCGTCGAAACCGAGGCCGAGCCGGCCATCCGGATGCGTGACATCGACCTGAGCCTCGGCTCCGGCGCCTCGCGCGTTCATATCCTAAAGAAGCTCTCGCTCGATATTCCGCGCGGGCTGGCAGTCGGGCTCGTCGGTCCCTCCGGCTCCGGCAAGACCACGCTGCTGATGACCGCGGCCGGCCTCGAACGGCCCGATACCGGCGAGATCCACATCGCGGGCGAGAACATCACGCATTATTCCGAAGACAGGCTCGCGCAGTTCCGCGGCCGGAACATCGGCATCGTCTTCCAGTCCTTCCATCTCATTCCGACGCTGACCGCGCGCGAGAACGTGGCGATTCCCATGGAACTCGCCGGCGCGGACGATGCCTTCGAGCGCGCGGAGGCCGAATTGCAGGCCGTGGGCCTCGGGCATCGGCTGAACCATTATCCCGGCCAGCTCTCGGGCGGCGAGCAGCAGCGCGTGGCGATTGCCCGCGCGCTTGCCCCCCGGCCGGCGATCGTCGTGGCGGACGAACCCACCGGCAACCTCGACGAAGCCACGGGCCGCGAGATCATCGCGCTGCTCTTCAATCTCAAGCGCGAGCGCGGCGCCACGCTGTTGCTGGTGACGCATGACATGAGCCTCGCGGAATCCTGCGACCGCGTGGTGCGCATCCGCGCCGGCCAGATCGTCGAGCAACGCGATGTGTCGGGCACCGCCCGCCTCGGGGCCGCGGAATGAACGGCCTCCCGCTTATCGGCCGGCTGGTGACGCGCGAATTGCGCGCCTCCATCGGCCAGTTCGGCATTCTCATCGCCTGCATCGCGCTGGGCGTCGCGGCCATCGTCGCCGTGGTGAGCCTCTCGCGCGCGCTGACCGATGGGCTCACCCGCGAGGGCAAGCTCATTCTGGGCGCAGATGCCGCCTTCACGCTGATCCAGCGCGAGGCCACGCCCGCCGAGCGGGCGGCGCTTGACCGCGAGGGAAGCGTTTCGGCGCAGATCCTGAGCCGTGCCATGGCGCGCGCGCCCAATGACGAGAGCACGCTGGTCGAGATCAAGGCGGTGGAACAGGCCTATCCCGTGGCGGGAACCGTCGGCCTCGAAGGCCCGAACGGCAGCCGGCCGACCGATCTGCATGCGCTGTTCGCACCCGATGCCAGCGGCCTGCGCGGCATCGTGGTCGACCCCCTGCTGACCGGCCGGCTCGGCATCGGCATCGGCGACCGCCTGCGCATCGGCGAGGCGGAATTTCGCGTCGCCGCGCATCTCGTCAGCGAGCCGGACAAGCTGTCCGGCGGCTTCGGCTTCGGCCCGCGCGTGCTGATGAGCCTCGATGCGATCCGGACGACGGGTCTGATCCAGCCCGGATCGCTGACGCGCTTCTCGTACCGGCTCGATCTCGGCCCTGCCGCCGATGAAACGCGGCTCGCGGCCGCACTCGACACCATCGCGAAAGCCGCGCCGGAAGCGGGCTGGCAGGTGGTGACGCGCCTGCGCGCCTCGCCCGGCCTCGAACGGCAGATCGGGCGCTTCACGCAGTTTCTGTCGCTGGTTGGCCTCACGAGCCTGCTGATCGGCGGCGTGGGTGTGGCGAATGCCACGCGCGCCTTCGCCGACAAGCAGATCCCCCGCATCGCGACGCTCAAGAGCCTCGGCGCTTCGAGCCGCTTCGTCTTCTTCTCGTCCCTCGCGCAGGTCCTCTCCTTCGCGCTGATCGGCATCGTCATCGGGCTCGCGCTCGGCACCTTGCTGCCGCAGGCCGCCCTTTCGCTCTTCGGGGATCTGCTGCCCTTCCCGCTGCAGATCGGCATCTATCCGCGCGAATTGCTGCTGGGCCTCGGCTATGGCGTCGTGACCGCAACCGCCTTCGCGCTCTGGCCGCTGCTGCGCGCCCGCGCCGTGCCGCCCACCGTGCTCTTCCGCGACGAGATCGCGGCGCCACGCTGGCGGCCCGGCTTCCTGGATATCGCGATCGTCGTGCTGGCGATCGGCGCATTCGCCGCGCTGGTGATCGAGACCGCGACAGAACGTCGCATCGCGATGATCTATCTCGTCTCGGCCGGCGGCGCGCTCGTCACCTTGCGGCTCGTCTCGGCGCTGGTGATGCGGCTCGCCGCGCGCCTGCCGCGCGCGAAGAGCCCCGTGGTGCGCGTGGCGATCGCCAACCTGCACCGGCCGGGCAGCCTGACCCCCTCGGTGATCCTGTCGCTCGGCCTCGGGCTGACGCTGATCGTCGCGCTGACGCTGATCGACAGCAATCTCGTGCGACAATTCCGCGCAACCCTGCCCGGCCTCGCGCCGAGCTTCTTCTTCATCGACATCCCCTCCCGCGAGATGGACCGCTTCGAGGCCTTCCTGAAGGCGGAGGCGCCGGGCGGCGCGGTGGCGCGCACGCCGCAACTGCGCGGCCGAATCGTGGAAATGCGCGGGCTCGGCGCGAGCGAATATCGCGGGGTCGAGGATTCCTGGGTGTTCGACGGCGATCGCGGCATCACCTATGCCGCCACGCCGCCGGAGGGCTCGCGCGTGGTCGAGGGCACCTGGTGGGCGCCGGATCATCGCGGTGCGCCCCTCGTCTCCTTCGGCAAGGACATCGCCGACAATCTCGGCCTGAAGGTCGGCGATACGGTGACGGTCAACGTACTGGGCCGGCGCATCACCGCGACGGTGGCGAATTTGCGCGAGATCCGCTGGCAGCAGATCGGCATCAATTTCATCATGGTCTTCTCGCCGAACACCTTCGCCGGCGCGCCGCATTCCTTCCTCGCGACCGTGACCCTGCCGCCCGGCACCGGCGCGGAGGCCGAGATCGCGCTCGCGCGCCGGATCGCGCGGGAATTTCCCACCATCAGCTCGGTTCGCGTGAAGGAAGCGCTGGATGCGGCCGACAATCTCGTCTCGCAGCTTGTCTTCGCGATCCGCGCGGCGAGTGCCATCGCGCTGGCCGCAAGCATCCTCGTGCTGGGCGGGGCGCTGGCTGCCTCCGCCCGGACGCGTCAGCGCGAAAGCGTGATCCTGAAGACCCTTGGTGCCACACGCGCGACGCTTTTGCGCGCGATGGTGGTCGAATACTCGGCACTCGGGGCCATCGCGGTGATATTCGGCATTGTTTGCGGAGTAGCCGGGGCGTCCATGGTGGTGTCCGGCATCATGCGGCTGGAATTCGTTTTGCCGCTGGCGTCAACACTCTCGATGGCGTTTTCTGCCTTTGTTATGACGATTATTCTTGGGTTGATCGGGACATGGCACATACTGGGGCAAAAACCTGCCCCATACTTACGCCATGCTTGAAGACTTGCGCAGTTTAATTCCGCCGATATTCTGACATAATTGTTGACGGCGGGGAGCCTGGCCGCCGCCTAGCCTTAAGGGGCGGTTCGCTACACTCCCCCCTCTTGAGAAATTTCAGGAAGAACGTAATATATAGGCGAACCAGAGGCGGCACGGTTGCCGCCCTGGCAGGAGAGAGGCTCCAATGGCTGATTACGATCGCAACGCTTATGCCCCCTATGCCGCGGGCATGGGCCGTTCCATGAGCGCCGCCCAGTATGATGCTGGCCTGCGCTCGTACATGCTCGGCATCTACAACCACATGTCCATCGCCCTGGCCATTTCCGGCCTGGTGGCGATCGGCGCCTTCATGCTTGGCACCACCACGGGTGTGAACGGCCGTCTGGCCCTGACGCCCTTCGGCCAGGCCATCTGGCTGAGCCCGCTGAAGTGGGTGGTGATGCTGGCTCCGCTCGGCTTCGTGCTGCTGCTCTCGTTCCGCTGGGAGCGGATGAGCTACGGCAGCCTGCTCGGCACGTTCTACAGCTTCGCGGCCATCATGGGCCTCTCGCTGTCGAGCGTGTTCGTGATCTACAAGCTGGGCTCGATCGCGCAGGTGTTCTTCATCACCGCTGCGGCCTTCGGCGCGCTGTCGCTGTTCGGCTACACGACGAAGAAGGACCTGAGCGGCATGGGCAAGTTCCTGCTGATGGGTCTGTTCGGCCTCATCATCGCCGGCCTCGTGAACATCTTCATGAAGTCGTCGGCCCTTCAGTTCGCGATCAACGTGATCGGCGTGCTGGTCTTCGCGGGTCTCACCGCGTGGGACACCCAGCGCCTGAAGGAAGAGTATGATGTGGTGGCGGGCGACCAGACGCTGATGCAGAAGTGGTCGCTGATGGGCGCGCTGACGCTGTATCTGAACTTCATCAACATGTTCCAGATGCTGCTGCAGCTCTTCGGCGTCCGCAACGAGGAATAAGCGCCGCGCAAGGCCTGAACATCGAAAGCCCCGGGAAACCGGGGCTTTTTTCATGCAGGCCGGATTATGAAGGCATGCCGCGCGTCGCCCGGCCGGGCGGGCAGCGCCCTCAATCCACCCGTTTCGGCTTGTCGAGCACCTTGAGGACGCGCGCGAGATCCGAGCCGCGCTTCAGCACCATGCCTCCTTGCGCGATGACAGCGTAGGCGCCTTGCTTGCCCGCCCGTTTCGGGTCCTTCTCGATCCGGTAGAGCGGGGTTTCGCCCGTATGCCGCAGGATGGCGAACACCGCGCGGTCACGCCCGAAGGCGATGGCGTAATCGCGCCATTCGCCCGTCGCGACATGGCGGCCATAGACATTGAGGATCTCGCTCAGCTCGCGCCGGTCGAAGCGGACATCTTCCGCGATTTTCCGCGGCGCGAGAGGAATGACCACTCCTCCGCCGATCGTCTTCTGCTCACCCGGAACCGTGTGGTCTGCTCTATCCATGCCGAACTCCAAGGCCAGTGTGGCAGAATGCCCGAGGCTGGCAACCCTCTTTTGCCAGCGCAACAACCGGCATCGCATTTCACGATTCTGCGCCCCATTCGTTTCAAAACCTGACGGATCTCCTCAAGCAGACGTCGGAAATGTCACAGTTTGGCCCGATTTCGACCATTCGCGCGCCCAACGCGCACGCGAAGTTCTGTTCAATGCCACGGTGATGGTGCCAGCGAGACCCTACGCCCCCCAGCCCCCTCGCTTGGTTCCCGATCTGCCGATCCACCGACATGGCAGGGCGGCCCGCGATCTCCTCGCGTGGCCGCCTATTTTTTTGGAATGTGGGCTATTTTCCTGGAATGCCCGTGTCCCGCGCCTGCCCGTGATATTCCGGGTTGGGCTGCATGCCCGTGGCGGAAGCCATGCGGTTCGACATCGCGAAGAAGCTCGCCACCGCCGCGATATCCCAGATGTCCCGCTCGCCGAACCCCGAATCCCGCAGCCGCTGGCGATCCGCTTCCTCGATCTCGGCCGAGGCGCGCGCGACCTTGAGCGCGAAATCCAGCATGGCGCGCTGCTTCGGCGTCACCTTCGCCTGGCGATAGTTCAGGGCCAGCGCCTCCCCCAGGGCCGGGTCGCCGGAGAGCTGGCGCACCGCCGCGCCATGCGCGACCAGGCAATACCAGCAGCGGTTTTCCGCCGAGACCACCACCGCGATCATCTCGCGCTCGAGTTTCGTCAGGCCCGAGGGTGCGAGCATCAGATCGTTGTAGAAGGCCGCGAAGGCCTCAAGCTTCGCCATGTCGTGCGAATAGGCGATCAGCACATTCGGCACGAAACCGATCTTGTCCTGACACTTGGCGAAGTAGGCGGCCATGGCCGGAGACAGGTCCGCGGCCTCCAGCGCCAGGGCCGTCACGTCCTTCGGAGCGCCGATCGAATTTTTGCATGGCTCGCTGGATTTGATCGGGTTCACCCTTGCCTCCGTTTTGGGCCGGGCGCACAGTTCCGCCCCGCGGACCCTCGGCGAAAGACGCCATCGCCCTTCGCCCGAAACCGCATCGCCGACGCCTATCAAGCACCAAATTGCGCGAAAAAACCAGCCAGCGCGCTGATTTCGCCGCTCCGGAGACCTTTCACCCATGCCGAATGATGCGAGCCGCGTGGTCGATCTTCCCGCGAATTCACCCGGTTTGGGAGAGGCTTTCGCCCGCCTGATCTTCTCCGGAGTCGATCACGAAGACGCGAGCGCCTTCCCGGATTCCGCCCGCCTCGCGATGGGCCAGCGCGCCGCCGCGCATCTGGCGAAGCGCGAGCACGGCGTGGCCAAGGTCTCGGTTCAGGATTCGGTCGACGGCACCGGCACGGTCATCGAGGTCGTGAACGACGACATGCCGTTCCTGCTCGATTCGACCCTCGCCGAACTGGGCGAGCGCGGTGTCTCGCTGCGGCTCGTCGCGCATCCCATCCTCGCGGTCGAGCGCAGCGGCGATGGCGCCCTGAAGCGGCTGCTCGGCGCCGCGACGGGCCGGGAGATGCCGCCCGTCCAGCGCGAAAGCTACCTGCATATCGAGATCGCCGAAAAACTCGGATCGGGCGAGCGGCAGGCCCTGACGGACGCGCTGGAACTCATCTATCGCGAGATCCGCGCGGCCGTCGCCGATTGGCTGCCGATGCGCGGGCGGCTCGCGGAGATCGCGACACGCTATCGCGCCAATCCGCCCATGCTGCCGGCCGACGAGATCGCGGAAGCCGTGCAGTTCCTCGATTGGCTGCTTGCGGACAACTTCACCTTCCTCGGCATGCGCGAATATCGGTTCGAGACGCATGACATCTCGACCGATCCCATCCCCGGCGATGGACTCGGCATCCTGCGCGATCCCGATGTGAAGGTGCTGCGCCGGGGCCACCAGCTTGTCGTGATCACGCCGGAGATCCGCACCTTCCTGCAGGAACCGACGCCGCTCTTCGTGCAGAAGGCGAATGTGAAATCGCGCGTGCATCGCCGCGTCTATCTCGATTATGTCGGCGTGAAGCTGCTCAATCCGCGGGGCGAACTCGAAGGCGAGTTGCGCGTCATCGGCCTCTTCACGTCCTCCGCCTACAACAACGCGGCACGCACGGTGCCCTATCTGCGCCACAAGGTGGCGCGGGTGGTGGAGCGCGCGGGGTTCGACCCCGCGAGCCATTCCGGCAAGGCACTGCTCAACGTGCTGGAGAATTACCCGCGCGACGAGCTGTTCCAGGTCGATATCGAGACGCTCTACAACTTCTCGATTGACGTGCTGGCGCTGACCGAACGGCCGCGCCTGCGGGCGCTGGCGCGCGTCGACCGGTTCGACCGCTTCGTGTCGGTGATGGTCTATGTGCCGAAGGATCGCTACGACACCAGCGTGCGCCTGCGCATCGGCGATTTTCTCGCCCGGATCTATGACGGGCGCGTCTCGGCCGCCTATCCGGCCTACCCGGAAGGACCGCTCTCGCGCACGCATTACATCATCGGCCGCACGAATTCGCCGACGCCGACGATTGACCGTGCGGAACTCGAAGCCGGCATCCATGCCATCGTCCGCACCTGGGCCGACGGCCTGCGCGACGCACTCGACGAGACCGCCCGCCAGGAAGCGCGCGATTGGTTCGCGCGCTTCGGCTCGGCGTTCAACGCGGCCTATCGCGAGGCCTTCGGCGCGCATGAGGCCATCGCCGATATCCGCGTGCTCGATCGGCTCTCGCCGGACAGGCCCTTTGCCTTCGGCATTTCCCGGAAGGCGGGCGAACCCGAGACGCGCGCCAGCCTGAAGGTCTTCTCCTTCGGCCGACCGGTGACCCTGTCCCAGCGCGTTCCGATCCTCGAGAATCTGGGCTTTACCGTCATCAACGAGCGCTCCTATCGGGTGACGCCGGCGGGCGGGAGCGAGGAGCCGCTCTGGCTCCATGACATGACCCTCGAGCGCGCCAAGGGCGGCGCCATCGACATCACCACCCTCGAAAAGCCGCTCGAAGCCGCGCTCGACGCGATTTTCGCAGGAAGGCTCGAAACGGACCGCTTCAATTTCCTCATCACCGAGGCGGGCCTCTCGCCCCGCGAGGCGGATATCCTGAGGGCCTATGCGCGTTATCTGCGCCAGATCGGCGTGCCCTATGGCCAAGTCTACATCGCCGATGCGCTGGCCCGCTACCCGGCGGCGGCGCGCGGATTGGTGCGCGCCTTCGACGTGCGCTTCAACCCGGATCTGCCGGGTGACCGCGCCGAACAGGCGGCCGCGGTCCAGGCGACTTTGCTCGCCGAGATCGACCGCATCACGAGCCTCGACGACGACCGCATCTTCCGTCGCCTGCTGAACCTGATCGAGGCGAGCCTGCGCACCAATGTCTACCAGCGGGTGGACGGCAACACGCGCCCCACCATCGCCTTCAAGCTGCAATGCTCGGCCGTGGAAAACCTGCCGCTGCCGCGCCCGCTCTACGAGATCTTCGTCTCCGCACCGGATGTCGAGGGCCTGCACCTGCGCTTCGGGCAGGTCGCGCGCGGCGGCCTGCGCTGGTCGGATCGCCCGATGGATTTCCGCACCGAGATCCTCGGCCTCGTGAAGGCGCAGCAGGTGAAGAACACCGTCATCGTGCCGGTGGGCGCGAAGGGCGGCTTCGTGCCGAAACTCCTGCCTCCGGCCTCGGATCGCGACGCCTGGTTCGCGGAAGGCACGCGCGCCTACAAGATCTTCATCAACGCGCTGCTCGACCTGACCGACACGATCCGCGACGGCCAGATCGTGCCGCCGGCCGACACGCTGCGCCATGATGGCGACGACCCCTATCTCGTGGTGGCGGCCGACAAGGGCACCGCGACCTTCTCCGACACCGCCAACGGCATCTCGGAAGCGCGCGGCCACTGGCTCGGCGATGCCTTCGCCTCCGGCGGCTCGGCCGGCTACGACCACAAGAAGATGGCCATCACCGCGCGCGGCGCCTGGGAAGCCGTGAAGCGGCATTTCCGCGAGATGGATGTCGACATCCAGACGACGCCCTTCACGGTGGCCGGCGTGGGCGACATGTCCGGCGACGTGTTCGGCAACGGCATGCTGCTTTCGCCCGCGATCAAGCTCATCGCGGCCTTCGATCATCGCGACATCTTCCTCGATCCGAACCCGGACCCGAAATCCGCCTTCAACGAGCGCCAGCGGCTCTTCGAGAAGCCCCGTTCGAGCTGGCAGGATTACGATGCGACGCTGATCTCGAAGGGCGGCGGGGTGTTCTCGCGCGCGCTGAAGAAGATCCCGCTCAGCCCGGAAATCCGCACCGCGCTCGGCATCGAGGCGGAGGAAGCGACACCCCAGCAGGTGATGACGGCGATCCTCAAGGCGAAGGTCGATCTCCTCTGGTTCGGCGGCATCGGCACCTATATCCGCGCCTCGACCGAAACCGACGCCGAAGCCGGCGACCGCGCGAACGATGCCATCCGCATCGCCGGTGCGGAGGTGAATGCGCGGGTGATCGGCGAGGGCGCCAATCTCGGCATGACCCAGAAAGGCCGCATCGAGGCCGCCATGAAAGGCGTGAAGCTCAACACCGACGCCATCGACAACTCCGCCGGCGTGAATTCCTCGGATGTCGAAGTGAACCTCAAGATCGCGCTGGCGATCCCCGAAACCGATGGTCGCCTGCCGCGCGCCGCCCGCAACATTCTGCTCGCCGACATGACCGACGAGGTCGCGGGCCTCGTGCTGCGCAACAACTACCTGCAGAGCCTCGCGCTCTCGCTCGCGGAGCGGCACGGCGCCGCGCTCAACGCCGAAATGGTCGATCTCATGCGCGCCATGGAAGCCGAGGGCCGGCTCGACCGCGCGGTGGAACATCTGCCGTCGAACCGCGAGGTGGCGGAGCGGACGGCGAAGGGCCAGGGCCTCACGCGGCCGGAACTCGCGGTGCTGCTCGCCTATGCCAAACTCTCGCTCTACGAGCATCTGCTCGCGAGCGACGTGCCGGATGACCCCTATCTCAGCCTTGAATTGCGGCGCTATTTCCCGCGCCCCGTGCAGAAGCAGTTCCCGGATGCGATCGAGAAGCACCGGCTGCGGCGCGAGATCGTCGCGACACAGCTCGCGAACGCGGTCATCAACCGCTGCGGGCCGGGCATCGTGGTGCGTCTTCAGGGCCGCACGGGGCGTTCGGTGGGCGATATCGTGCGGGCCTATGCGCTGGCGCGCGATGTCTTCGGCATCGTGAAGATCAACAACGCCATCGATGCGCTGGATACCCGGCTGAGCGGCGCCCGCCAGCTCGAACTCTACGCCGCGGCGGCCGATCATGCCGCCGAGCGCATGCTCTGGTTCCTGCGCAATCTGGATTTCGCGCCGGGTCTCGCCGCGCTCTCCAAGCGGTTCGGCGGCGCCGTGGGCGGGGTCGCGAAGGACGCGAAGGCGCTATTCGCGCCGGAAGCCCTCGCCATCCGGCAGGAGCGCCTCGATGTCTACACGGCCGACCACGTGCCGCCGGCGCTCGCGCAGTCCATCGCGGATATCCCCGCCTTGGGCATGGCGCTCGACGGTGTGCTGGTCGCCGAACGCACCGAGGCCAGCGTGCCGGAAGCGGTACGGACCTTGTTCGCGCTGGCCGATGAATTCGATCTCGCGGGCCTCAGGGACGACGCGGCAAACCTGCGCGCGACCGATCCCTTCGAGCGCCTCGCGATCGACCGCGCGGCGGCCGCTTCGGAGGAAGCCCTGCGCCGCATCGCGGTGGAGGTGTTGAAGAATGGCGCGGGCGGCATTCCCGCCTGGCTGGCGCAGAAGGGGGCGGCGGTGGAAAATGCCAAGCGCACCATTCAGGATCTGCGCGCCGGCGCGCTGAACCAGGCGAAGCTCACGGTGCTCGGCGGCCTGCTGGGCGATCTGGCGCGGGGTTGACCCGCGCCCTCAATGCCGGAAATGGCGCGTGCCGGTAAAGACCATGGCGAGGCCCGCCTTGTTGGCGGCCTCGATGACTTCCGGATCGCGCACCGAACCGCCGGGCTGGATCACCGCCGTGGCGCCTGCCGCGACGAGCGCCTCGAGCCCATCCGCGAAGGGGAAGAAGGCATCCGACGCCGCGACCGAGCCCACCGTCAGCGGCTTGTCGGAACCCAGCGCCTTCGCCGCCTCGCCCGCCTTCCACGCGGCGATGCGGGCGCTGTCGACCCGGCTCATCTGGCCCGCGCCGATGCCCACGGTCGCGCCCTGCCGCGCATAGACGATGGCATTCGATTTCACATGCTTCACCACGCGATAGGCGAAACGCAGATCGGCCATCTCGGCCTCGGTCGGCATGCGGTTGGTGACGACCTTCAATTCCATGTCGTCGACCACCGCATTGTCGCGGGATTGCACCAGCGTGCCGCCCGCGATGGAACGAGAGACGAAACCACCCGCGCGGCGATCCGGTAGGCCGCCGGTCAGCAGCAGCCGCAGATTCTTCTTCGCAGCGATGATCCCGATCGCTTCCTCCGTCGCATCCGGCGCGATGATCACCTCGGTGAAGATCTCGGTGATGGCCTTCGCCGCCTCGGCATCGAGCGTGCGATTGGCCGCGACGATGCCGCCAAAGGCCGAGACGGGATCGCATGCGAGCGCCGCGCGATAGGCCGCGACGAGGCTTCCCGCCTCCGCGACGCCGCACGGATTGGCATGCTTGATGATGGCGATGGCGGCGGTGCGCCCGGCTTCGAATTCGGCCACGCATTCGAAGGCGGCATCGGCGTCATTGAGGTTGTTGTAGGAAAGCGCCTTGCCCTGCACCTGCCGGGCGCTGGCGACGCCGAGGCGCGGACTGGCCGGGTCAAGCACGAGGCGCGCGCTCTGATGCGGATTCTCGCCATAGCGCAATTCGGTGCCTTCCGCCTCGGAGGCGAGCTTCGGGCCGTTGGCCGTCGCGGCTGCGAACCAGGTGGAGACCGCGCGATCATAGGCCGCGGTATGGGCATAGGCCTTCGCGGCGAGCGCCTTGCGGAAGACGAAGCGGGTTTCGCCGGCATTGTCTTCGAGCTCGGCGATCAGCGCATCGTAATCGCGCGGGTCGACGACCACGCAAACCGATTCGTGATTCTTCGCGCCGGAACGGATCATCGCCGGACCGCCGATATCGATGTTCTCGATGGTGGTTTCATAATCGGCGCCGCGCGCGACCGTCTCGCGGAAGGGATAGAGGTTCACCACGACGAGATCGATGGGCTGGATGGCATGCGCCAGCAGCGACGCCTCGTGTTCCGGATTGCCGCGCACGGCCAGCAGGCCGCCATGCACATTGGGATGCAGCGTCTTCACGCGGCCATCCATCATCTCGGGGAAGCCGGTGAGTTCAGAAATATCCATCACCGGCAAACCGGCCGCGGCCAAAGCCGCCCGCGTACCACCCGTGGAGACGAGCGCGATGCCGCGCGCCGCAAGCTTCTGCGCGAACGGCACGAGCCCGGCCTTGTCGGAGACGGAGAGCAGCGCGCGCTGGATGGGGCGGGTATTGGTCGGCATGAGGGGAAAATCCGGCAATCAGGAAAGCTGGCGGGCGCTTAGCACAGGGTTTCCGCCCGCGCCATCACCCGTTCCGAGAAGGATGGGCGGCGCGCGGCGCGAATTTCAGACGAATTCCGGCATGTAGGGCAGGATGCGCCAACCGATTTCGGTCGAACCGGCGATTTCCGCCTCGATGACGAGGCAATGCGAACGGTTATGCGGCGAGCCTGCCTCGAAAACCCGGCTTTCCTCGACCAGTACCGTATGGCCGGGCGCCTCGAAGACGAACTGGTCGTAGCCCGGCTTGCCCTCGGGCAGACGCAAAACCACCGCATCCGGCCGGCTGAGACGCACGGGCACGAGACGCGGGTTGAGGTGGAAGGCAATCGTCACCAGCCGCTGCCGCGCCTCGCCGGTGAGATCGTCGAAACGGTCCCGTCCGATCAGCCCGGCGAAAGCATCGACCAGCGTCAATTGCCGTTCGAGCGCATAGCCGTGCCGATCGATAAAGCCGCGATGCCCGAGCGTCAGCGTCTCGCCGGTTTCGCTGCGTGCCCGCAAGGGTGCCACCGCACCGGCCAAAGGTCTCAGGCGGGTCTCGGTCTCGCCCGTGACCATCATGGCATCGTAGAGACTGCCGAGGCCGTCGCCATCGATCAGCACCGAGGAATGCGCCGCGGCCGAGCGATAGGCGCGGGCAATGGCCGCATCCGCGCCGGGCGGCATGCCGCAGGAGGTGATGATGCGATCCGCCCGGCTCGAGAATTCGAAGGCCAGCGCGCTGGCCCCGGCCCGGCCCGCGCAGGAGCGGCGCGGCGGGGTTCCGGCATCGGCGATCAGCACGGCATGGGCGTTTTCGAGCCGCTCGAACCCGGTCTCCACGGCCGAGGTCAGCAGCGTCGCCGGGCCGCGCCGCGATCGGATGACCTCGCCGGCGAGGTCACGTGCGATGCGCCCGCCGCCATTCATCAGGGTCAGCCCGCCATCCGGATGCTGGAGCAGGCGCAGGAAGGCGATCATGTCGGTCAGCGTCGAGGCGACCGCCGGCGGTGGCGCGATCTGCCGCACGCGATAGAGCGCCAGCATCGCCACGAGGTCGGCCGCGATGAGCGCCACCGTGCCGCAATCGCGGTCCTGCGTCGCACCATCGGGCGCCACCAGTGCCGCGAGAGCCATGTCGAGCGCCTGTTCGGCACGCGGAATGGCCCTGCGGCCACGATCGAGTGCGAGGGCGTGGAAGGCCAGGCCCACCGCGGCGTGCAGGCGCGCCACGCCCAGATCCGGCCGGCGCGCATAGACCGCCAGCAGCGCGCCATCGCGCGCGAGCTGATCGAGCAGGCGCTCGTAGCCGGGGCGATCCTCGCCTTCCGCCAGCAGGCCGGAATGGGTGACCCAGGCGATGACGCGCCGCGCCACCACCGCAGGGTGGTCGGCGATGGGCGAGCGCTCCTTCTCCGGCAATGTCAGGAAATCCCGGACGAGCTTGCGGGCATGGGCGCGCACTTCCGGAAGGGGGCTCGCATCGCAATGGGCGAGCCAGCCGAATCCGTAGAGCGCCCGCACGAAGCCTTCCGACGGCGGATGGACGAGAAAGGGCGAACGGTCGCCGCAGAGCAGGCTGCGCCCGCCCAGAACCACCTGGCCCGCCGCGATATCCGCGGCGATCGAGGGGTCCGCGAGGTGGATATGCGGGGCGAGATAGGCGAAACGCCGCGCGCGATAGGACCGCCGGAACAGCGCGGATGTGGCGAGGCCGAGACGCATCTTCAGCCAGGCCTGTTTCAGGCGAAGGCGCATGCCCGGCCGCACCCGTCTTGCCGACTCCAACGCCCCGACCCCACCGTCACCCGTTAACCTAGCCTTCCCTTTTGACCGATCAGACGCGGCGTTGCAACCGCGCGGCAAAGAAGCCATCCGCACCGCCTTCCGGGGCCAAATGGCTCGGGAGGACGCGCAAATCCCCATCCGGAGTGATCATTTCGGCAGGGACGGCGTCCTGCGAAACCGTGACCGGCAAGCGCAGAAATTGTGGATGATTCGCGAGAAAGGCCTCGACCTGCCGCTCGCCCTCTTCCGGCTCCAGCGAACAGGTGGCGTAGACCAGCACGCCGCCCGGCTTCAGGCGCCCGGCCGCCGAGGCGAGCAGCGCGGCCTGCTGGCGCGCAAGCGCCAGAATATCGCTGAGCGTCTTCGTCCAGGCCACTTCCGGATGGCGGCGGATGGTGCCCGTGGCCGAGCAGGGGGCATCGAGAAGGATGGAATCGAACGGCTCCGTCTCGAGCGTCAGCGCATCGCCGACGATCACCTCCGCGGCCAGTTTCAGCCGCGCGAGATTGTCCCGCAGCCTTTCCGCCCGCTGGGCACTGCGCTCCACCGCCACCACGTCCGCGCCGGCGGCGGCCAGCTGCGCGGTCTTTCCGCCGGGCGCCGCGCAGAGATCCGCGATGCGCTGGCCGGGCCTCGCGTGCAGAAGGCGTGCGGGCAGCGCGGCGGCGGCATCCTGCACCTGGAAGGCGCCTTCGGCATAGCCCGGCAACGCGGGGATGGCCGCTTCCGTCTCGAGCCGGAAGGAGCCGGTGGAGAGCATCCGTCCCGGGATGTCCGGCGACAGGGTGGCGAAGGCCGTGAGATCGACCGGCGGTTCCTGCCGGTGGATCCGCGCCATCGCACCGGCCGCATCCGGGCCATAGGCGCGCGTCCAGCGCTCGAACAGCCATTCGGGGGCATCGGCATGGTCGGGTGTCGCGGCGAGGATTTCGTTCTTTTCCGCCGCGATGCGCCGCAGCAGCGCATTGGCGAAGGCCGCGTAATGCTTCGCTTCGCCATCGCGCTTGGCGATCTCCACCGCGCAATCCACGGCCGCGTGGTCCGGCACCTCCATGAACAGAACTTGCGCCACGGCGGTTTCCAGCAGCGGCTGCAATGGCCCGGCCTCGGCGATCTCGCCGGTTGCCGCCCGCGAGGCCATGGCGAGGCGGATCGTCCCGCGCCGGCGGAAGGCCACCGTGAGGATCGCCCGCGCGAGCCCGAGATCGGCCGGGGGAAGCTGAAGGGTCTTCGTTTCGAGCGCGAGGGCCTCCTCGATAGGCCGGCGCTCACGCAGCACCCGGCGGTGGGCACGCGCCGCGACAAGGCGGGTGCGGAAACCGGGCGGCTCGGCGCGCGGGCCTTTCTCGCGCGTCTCTCGCGCGCCCGGCGGACGTTTCGGACCCTGCCAGCGGCTCATGCCTGGCCCCCCGGCAGGATGGTTTCGACAGGAAGGCTCATGCGAAGACTTTCAAGAATCTGGCGGAACGGTTCCGGCAGCGGTGCCTCGATCCGGAGCGCCGGCTTTCCGGGATAGAACGGCAATTCGATGCGCGCCGCATGCAGCAGCAAGCCGGGGGCGACCGCCATCGCGCGATCGCCGCCATAGACGCGATCCCCCGCGATCGGCCAGCCCATCGCGGCGCAATGCACGCGCAATTGATGCGTCCGGCCCGTTTCCGGCGCGAGCGCGAGCACGGCCAGACCATCGGCCTGCCCCAAGGTGCGATAGCGCGTGAGCGACGGATCGCCCGCCGGATCGACCTTCATCCACCAGGAGCGCTTGTCGTGGCTGCGACGTGCGAGCGGCAGGTCGATCACGCCCTCTTCCGGCTGCGGTCGCCCGCAGACGATCGCGAGGTAGCTTTTCTTCACGAGGCCATCGCGAAACAGCGCGCCCAGCCGCTTGAGGGCCTTCTGGTTGCGCCCGAAGACGAGGCAGCCCGTGGTCTCCCGGTCGAGCCGATGCGCGAGTTGCGGCTTCTCGGGCGCGCCGAAGCGCAGGTCAGGCAGGAAGGCATCGAGCGTCACGCCACCCTTCGGCCCGGCATGCACCGCGATGCCATAGGGCTTGTTGAGGACCAGCACGGCCTCGTCGCGATAGAGCACGGAGGCGACGAGATCGTCGGCGGTGAAGCGCATGAAGCGGTTGGGCCTTTTCGAAAGCTCTGGTCAGGGGCGGGCGGCACGCCCTATATCCGGCCCGACGGATCGTTCGATCCAACCGGATCAGGAGGCTCTACCCCATGTCGGAGAAACCGGAAACCGGCGAAATGTCCGCCACGGCCCCGAAGGTGCTTTCTCCCGCCGCCCGGCGCGCGCTGGACGAGGCCAACGCGCGCCGCGCCGCGCTCGAAGCGCGCGAGGCCGAACTCGCGCAGCGATCCGAGGTCAATGGCCGCGGCGGGAAAGACCCTGTCCGCTACGACGATTGGGAAGTGAAGGGCATCGCCAGCGATTTCTGATCACGCCACCACGGTGATCCGGCTCGGGATGCGCACGCGGGCCATCAGGTCGAGCACGTCCTCGTCCAGCATGCGGATGCAGCCGAAGGAGGCGTAGCGGCCGATCGAGGCACGCATCGAGGCCGCGGTGCCGTGGATCGCATATTCGCCCGGCGCGATGGTGAGGGCGCCCGCGCCCATCGGATTGTTCGGCGCGCCACCGGGAATGACATCGGGCAGCGACGGCTTCGCGCGGCGCACTTCCGCCGGCGGCGACCAGGCCGGGCGATAATGCTTGCCATCGATCACGCGGGTGCCGAACCATTGCTTGCCCGGCATGCCGACCGCGACCGGATAGCGGATCGCCGTGCCATCGCCCTGCACGAAGAACAGCACGCGCTGGCGGGTGGAAACCACCACCGAGCCCGGTTCGAAGCCGTGCGGAAATTCCACAAGGCCGCGCGCTTCGGCGGAAGCCATGCCCGATAGGCTTCCGAGCGCCAATCCACCCAGCGCGAAGCCGCCCAGCATGGCGCGCCGATCCATCATTGCATGGCTCATCCCTGTCCTCCGGTCGAAACGGGTTCCGAAAGGGACATTCGAACGCGGAAGCTCGCGAAAGGGTTTCCGGCGTGGCGCGATCGCGTGGAAACCTTACCGAAGGGTGAATCCGGGCCGGCCCGTCTTGCTCCAGCGCAAGGCGTGATGCGGCGGAACGGGGCACATGGAGGCATTCTTGCCTTTAGCCATGCCTTTCATGACAGGATGAACCACCTCATGTCGTTGCCCGCATCATCGCTTTCCGCCGAGATGGCCCGCTTCGCCGCCAGGCCCGTGCCGCGCTATACGAGCTATCCCACGGCGCCGCATTTCCACGCAGGCCTGAACGCCGAGACTTACGGCCGATGGCTCGCCGGCCTCCCGGCCGGGGCCGATCTCTCGCTCTACATGCACGTGCCCTATTGCGACAGCCTGTGCTGGTTCTGCGGCTGCCACACCCGCATCACCCGGCGCTACGAGCCGGTAGGCCTCTATCTCGGCGGGCTGATCCGCGAGATCGGCCTGGTGGCCGAGCAGGTGCCGGCGGGCGCGACCGTGTCGCATATCCACTGGGGTGGCGGCTCGCCCACCATGCTGAACGCCGAGGATATCCTGCGCCTTGCGGAGGCGACGCGCGCCGCTTTCCGCCTGCGCGCCGATTGCGATTTCGCGGTCGAGATCGATCCGCGCGGCCTCGATGACGCGCGCATCGACGCGCTGGCGCAAGCCGGACTCACCCGCGTGAGCCTCGGCGTGCAGGATTTCGACCCGGAAGTGCAATGGGCCATCAACCGCGAGCAGAGCTTCGAGGAAACCCGGCGCGTGGCCGATGCCTTTCGGGCGCGGGGCGTGCGTTCGCTGAACATCGACGCGATCTACGGCCTGCCCTACCAGACCGAGCCGCGCCTGATGGCGACGCTCAAGCAGGTCGTGGCGCTGGCACCGGACCGCATCGCGCTGTTCGGCTATGCGCATGTGCCATGGATGAAGAAGCATCAGGAGCTGATCCCGCCGGATTCGCTGCCGGGCAACGAGACGCGTTTCCGGCAGGCGGAGAACGCCGCCGCCTTCCTGGTGATGAATGGCTACCGCCGCATCGGGATCGACCATTTCGCGCTGCCCTCGGATGCGCTGACGAAGGCGGCAGAGGACGGCACGTTGCGCCGGAATTTCCAGGGCTACACGGTGGACCCCGCCGAGGCGCTGATCGGCTTCGGTGCCTCGGCCATCGGTTCAATGCCCCAGGGCTATGTGCAGAACGAGCCCACAACCGGGCGTTATCTCGCGACCATCGCGGAAGGCAGGCTGCCCATTGTGCGCGGGCTTGCCGTCACGCCCGAGGATCGGCTGCGCCGCAGCGTGATCGAGGCGCTGATGTGCCACATGCGGCTGGACGATGCTTTAATCGCGCAGGCCGACGCGCCCGAACCCGTCAAGGCCGGCATCCGCGCGACCATCCGCGAATTCGGCGAGGAAATCGGCCGCGGCTGGGTGACGCGGCGCGGCCAGTCGCTCATCGTGACGGAGGCGGGGCGCCCTTTCCTGCGGCTGATCGCCTCGCGGTTCGATGCCTATCTCGGCCAATCCGCCGGCCGGCATTCCGTCGCGGTGTGACCATCGTGGGCCTTGCCCGGCCGATTGCCAGCGAAGCGCGATCCATGCTCTAAGCAGCCTCCTTTCGAGGGGGGAAGGCATGGTCGGAACGGAGCAGGGGCGGCTCGACAGCCTGAAGGCATTGCTGGCCGATATTCATGCGCGGCTGGGGCTGAAATTCGGCTTCGCCCTCTGGGACGGCAGCCGGGTGCCGGCCGACTGGCCCGTAACAGGGCTTCTGGTGTCGATCGCCGATGCCGGCGTCATCGCCTCGCTGCTGCGCCGGCCGAAGCTCGACACCTTCCTCAAGCTGCATGTCAGCGGCCGTCTCGACTGGCGGAACGGCACGTTGTTCGACCTTGCGGCCGCGCGTCCCGATGGAAAGGTGGGCCGGCTGCTGCGGCAGGTGCCGAAGGGGCGGATCCTGCGCGTTTTGGGCCAGTTCATCCTCGCGCCGGGCGGACCCGGCACGGCGACGCTTTCCGCCCGCGGCGACGAGACCGCACGCGACGGCACCCGCGCGACCAACAAGGCGAACATCGCCTATCATTACGATGTCTCGAACGCTTTTTACCGCCTCTTCCTCGATCAGGAGATGGTCTATACCTGCGCCTACTTCACGCATGACCATTGGGATATCGACCGTGCCCAGCGCGACAAGCTGGACATGATCTGCCGGAAACTGCGGCTGCAACCCGGCGATCGCCTGCTCGATATCGGCTGCGGCTGGGGCGCGCTCCTCTGCCATGCCGCCGAGCATTACGGCGTGGAAGCGCATGGCGTGACGCTCGCCGAGGAGCAGGTGGCCCTGGCCCGCGAGCGCATTCGCGCGCGTGGCCTCGAGGACCGCGTGACGGTGCATCTGAAGAACTTCAACGAGATGGAGGGAACGTTCGACAAGATCGCCTCCATCGGCATGTTCGAGCATGTGGGGATCGACAACCACCCCGATTACTTCCGCACCGTGCACCGGCTGCTGCGCCCGCGCGGGCTCTACCTGCACCACACCATCGCCCGGCGCGCGAAGAAGACCGACCGCGCCTTCCGCAAGATGCCGGCGGAATATCGCGCGCTGGTGCGCTACATTTTTCCCGGCGGCGAACTCGACCATCTCGGCATGTCGATCGCCAATCTCGAGCGTTTCGGCTTCGAGATCCACGATGTCGAGGGCTGGCGCGAGCATTACGAGCGCACCTGCCGCCTCTGGTTCGACCGTCTCGAGTCGAACCGCGCCGCCGCCATCGCCGAGGTGGGCGAGGAGAAGGTGCGGATGTGGTCGCTCTATCTCGCGGGCTGCTCGCTCGCCTTCGGGCGGGGCGGGGCGGTGATCAACCAGACGCTGGTCTCGCGCCGTACGCGCGGGCCGAGCGGGTTGCCCTGGTCGCGCGCCGATCTCTACCGCTGACGAAAAAGGCGCCCGCGAGGCGCCTTTCCGATTGCCGGCAGGGAAAACCCGCTCAGGCCTTCTTGTTCTGCCGGTTGGCGATGAGGTCATCCACGACGCTCGGATCGGCGAGCGTCGAGGTGTCGCCCAGCGCGCCGAAATCATCCTCGGCGATCTTGCGCAGGATGCGGCGCATGATCTTGCCCGAACGGGTCTTCGGCAGGCCCGGCGCGAACTGGATCTTGTCCGGCGTGGCGATGGGGCCGATCTCGTTGCGCACCGTGGTGACCAGCGCCTTGCGCAGATCCTCCGAGGGCTTCACGCCGTTCATCAGGGTGACATAGGCATAGATGCCCTGGCCCTTGATGTCGTGCGGATAACCCACGACGGCCGCTTCCGACACCGCCTCATGCGCCACCAGCGCGCTTTCCACTTCTGCCGTGCCCATCCGGTGGCCGGAGACGTTGATGACGTCATCGACGCGTCCCGTGATCCAGTAATAGCCGTCGGCGTCGCGGCGGCAGCCGTCGCCGGTGAAATACTTGTTCGGGTAGGTGGAGAAATAGGTCTCCATGAAGCGCTTGTGGTCGCCATACACCGTGCGCATCTGGCCGGGCCAGCTATCCGCGATGACGAGATTGCCCTCGCAGGCGCCCTTCAGCACCTCGCCATTGGCATCCACGACTTCCGGCATCACGCCGAAGAAGGGCCGCGTGGCCGAGCCCGGCTTCAGCGCCGTGGCACCGGGCAGCGGCGTGATGAGCACGCCGCCGGTTTCCGTCTGCCACCAGGTGTCGACGATGGGGCAGCGGCCGTCTCCCACGACCTTGTGGTACCATTCCCAGGCTTCCGGGTTGATCGGCTCGCCCACCGAACCGAGCAGACGCAGCGACTTGCGCTTGGTCTTCTTCACCATCTCCTCGCCCGCGCCCATCAGCGACCGGATGGCGGTGGGGGCGGTGTAGAAGGTGTTGACCTTGTGCTTGTCGATGACTTCCCAGAAGCGCGACATGCTCGGATAGTTCGGCACCCCCTCGAACATCAGGGTCGTCGCGCCATTGGCGAGCGGGCCGTAAACGATATAGCTGTGGCCGGTGACCCAGCCCACATCGGCCGTGCACCAGTAGACGTCGCCATCCTGGTAATCGAAGACGTATTGGTGCGTCATCGAAGCATAGACGAGATAGCCGCCTGTTGTGTGCAGCACGCCCTTCGGCTTGCCGGTGGAGCCGGAGGTGTAGAGGATGAAGAGCGGGTCCTCCGCCTTCATTTCCACGGGCGGGCAATGGGCGGAAACCTTCGCCGCTTCCTCGTGATACCAGACGTCCCGCCCGGCTTCCATGTGGACCATGCCGCCGGTGTGCCTGACGACGATGACCTTGTCGACGGCCGGATGCACCTTGTTGCAGGCGACATCAACATTCTTCTTCAGCGGAACAACCTTGCCGCCCCGCAGGCCCTCATCGGCGGTGATGACAACCTTGGAATCGCAATCCTCGATGCGGCCGGCGATCGCATCCGGCGAGAAGCCGCCGAAGACGATGGAATGCACCGCCCCGATGCGCGTGCAGGCGAGCATCGCATAGGCCGCTTCCACGATCATCGGCAGATAGATCGTGACGCGATCACCCTTCTTGACGCCGTTGGCCTTCAGCACATTCGCCATGCGGCACACTTCCTCGTGCAGCTTGGCATAGGTGATCTTCTTGGAATTCTTCGGGTCGTCGCCTTCCCAGATGATGGCGACCTGGTTCGCGCGCTTGGCGAGATGGCGGTCGACGCAGTTGTAGGAGACGTTGGTGGTGCCGTCCTCGAACCATTTGATCGAGACCTTGCCCGGCTTGTAGGAGACGTTCTTCACCTTCGTGTAGGGCGTGAACCAGTCGATCCGCTTGCCGTGCTCGCGCCAGAAGGCCTCGTTATCCTTCACCGAAGCCGCGTACATCTTTTTGTACTTGGCGTCGTTCACATAGGCGCGCTTCTTCCACGCGGCTGAAACCTCGTACACCTTCTCGGACATGAGCGTTCTCCCCGGAACCGAAATCACGGAAATATGGGCCGGACTGGCGCCGGCTTCCCTTCCTTGCAACCGCTCATAAAGGAAAGCGCGGAAGCGCGGAAGATGTCCATGTCTCCGCAATTCGGACCATCAACTTTCCGGTAACACCTGCGTCCGGTCGGCCGCATTTCAGCCAGCACGCTCCGAATGGCGCCACAAAAGCTCCGCGAAATATTCATGGGCCGGAACCACTGGCGCCACGATGCGTTGTCAGCACATCAAGCTGCCTTTTCGGGCGTAGCGTGACACAAGGAGAATAAACATGCGGAACCTGACGCCTCTGGTGGCTGGCGCCACTTTCCTGGTTGCCGGCGCGGCCAGCGCGGCCGATCTGGGAGTGCGCCGTAGCGCTCCCCCCGCGTTCGTTCCCGTCGTCGGATTCAGCTGGACGGGCGGCTATGTCGGTGCGGATCTCGGCTATCAGTGGGGCAACGCCCGGCTTGGCCTGCCGGCCGTCGGCGCGGCCTCGGATGCCGATACCTCGAGCTTCACGATCGGCGGCCATCTCGGCTACCGCTACCAGTTCGACAACAATGTGGTGGCGGGCGCAGAAGTGCGCGGCTTCGCCAACATCGATACCCGTTCCAATGTCGGTTATGCGGGCTTCGTCAATACGTCCCGCATCGAGAACAGCTGGGGTGGTGATGGACGCCTGACTCTCGGCTACGCCTATGGCCGCTTCCTGCCCTACATCGCCGGCGGCGTGGCGCTTGCCGATTATGAGGGCCGGACCTCGTTCATCGGCGGTTCGTCGGGCTTCTCCGAAACGCGGGTCGGCTGGACCATCGGTGCTGGCCTCGCCTATGCGATCACCGACAATCTCGTCACGCGTATCGATTACTCGTACTCGGATTTCGGCTCCGCAAACAACACGACGGTCGGTGCACCGGGCAACGTGACGCGCGTTCGCCTCGATACGCATGCCGTGCGCGCGGGCCTGAGCTACAAGTTCTGAGCGGAAACACTTTCGAATGGAGCAGCGCGCGGGGGAAACTCCGCGCGTTTTTTTATAGCCCGCCGAGCTTCGTGACGAGCGCCCATTCCGCCTCCGTCACCGGCTGCACCGAGAGGCGCATGGAGGTGACGAGGCTCATCTCGGCGAGCGCCGGATTGGCCTTGATCTCCTTCAGCGAGACCGGGCGCGGCAGCGCCTTCACGGCCGCGAAATCCACCACCACCCAGGGTTCGCCCGGCTCGGCGGTGGGATCGGGATAGGCCTCGCGGATGACTTCCACGATGCCGACGATCTCCAGCCCCTCGTTGGAGTGGTAGAAGAAAACCTGCTCGCCCTTTTTCATGGCCATCAGGTTCAGCTTGGCGGAATGGTTCCGAACACCGTCCCAATAGGTGCCCTTCGCGCCGGCCGCGACCTGCTGGTCCCACGACCATTTGAAAGGTTCGGATTTCACGAGCCAGTGGGGCATAGTCACTCCTCCCGGAAGGGCCGCGCCATCAGCGCCGCCACGGCATCCTTTACGCCGAGCTTTCCGTCAAGGATCGCGCGCACGCCCGAGGCGATCGGCATGTCGATGCCGCGCGCGCGGGCCATGTCGTCGAGCGCAGCGGCGGTGAAGGCCCCCTCCGCGAGCTTGCCGCCCGAGGCTTCCTGAAGCGCCTTCCCCTGCCCGAGAGCAAGACCCAGCGAGAAATTCCGGCTCTGGGCGGAGGAAGCCGTCAGCAGAAGATCGCCGAGGCCGGAGAGGCCCATCAGCGTCTCGGCCCGCGCGCCCAGCGAGCCCGCGAAGCGCCGCAATTCGGCGAAGCCGCGCGTGACGATCGCGGCTCGTGCGCTTTCCCCCAGACCCAGACCCGCGACGATGCCCGCCGCGATGGCAAGCACGTTCTTCGCCGCGCCGCCGATCTCCACGCCGCGCACATCCGTCGAGTGATAGATGCGAAAACCGGGCGAACCGAGATGCGCGGCCAGCGCCTGCGCATCCATCGCCTCGGCCATGGCGAGGCTTACCGCCGTGGGCAGGCCGCGCGCGATATCCACCGCGAAGGAGGGGCCGGAGAGCACGCCGAAACGCTGGGGCCCGAGTTCATCCGCCATGACCTCGGTGACGAACTGGCCCGTGGCCTGCTCCATGCCCTTCGCGGCGGAGATCACCGCATGGCCCGGCGATAGCACCAGCGCGAGCGCCTCGCAGACCAGGCGCAGGGCCTGCGTCGGCACCGCGAGCACGAGCACCGGCAGATCCGCCACCGCCTTCAGATCCGAGACCGGCGCGATGCGCGGATCGAGCGGCATTCCCGGCAAGGCAGCCTCGCAGAGGCGGGATTTTGCCATGGCCTCCATGCGCGCGGCACTACGGCCCCAGAGCGTCACGTCGCGGCCGGCGCGCGCGAAGGCGAGCGACAAAGCCGTGCCGAAAGCGCCAGCACCCAGAACCGCGACCTTGTTTGTATTCACGCGCGGGCCCCCGGTTTCGCCGCCGCCTCATCCAGCGGCCAGCGCGGGCGCGCGGCAAAATCGAGCGGATCGGTGAAACCACGCCGGAGCCGCTCGATGCCGGCCCAGGCGATCATCGCGCCGTTGTCCGTGCAGAGCGCGGGCGGCGGCACGAGGCATTTCAGGCCCGCTTCCATCGCAACGCGCTGCAGCGCCAGCCGGATCGGCCGGTTCGCGCCGACACCGCCGGCAATCACCAGGGCCGAGGGATTGCCGACCTGCTGCCGGAAGGCACGAATGCCGACCCGCGTGCGATCCACCACGCAATCCACGATCGCCGCCTGGAAGCTTGCGCAGAGATCGGCGCAATCCTGCTCGGTGAGGGGCTGGACGGCCTCGGCCGCGAGGCGCACCGCCGTCTTCAGGCCGGAGAGCGAGAAATTCGGCTCGGACTTGCCCAGAAGCGGGCGCGGCAGCACGAAACGCGTCGGATCACCCTTCTCGGCTGCGCGCTCGACGCGCGGCCCGCCGGGAAAGCCCAGCGAGAGCATCTTCGCGACCTTGTCGAAGGCCTCGCCGATGGCATCGTCGATGGTGGTGCCGAGCCGACGATACGTCCCCACATCCTCCACGGCCACCAATTGGGTGTGTCCGCCCGAAACGAGCAGCAGCAGGTAGGGAAAATTCGCATCATCCGTCAGGCGCGGGGTCAGCGCGTGTGCTTCAAGATGGTTCACCGCCACCAGCGGCTTGCCCAAAGCCAGCGCCAGCGCCTTCCCCGTGGTGAGGCCCACCAGCACGCCGCCGATGAGGCCGGGACCGGCCGCCGCCGCGATGCAATCGAGGTTGGTCATGGTGATGCCCGCCTCGTTGAGGGCATCGGCGATCATGCGGTCGAGAATCTCGACATGGGCGCGGGCCGCGATCTCCGGCACCACGCCGCCGAAAGGCGCGTGCTCGGCCACCTGCGAGCGGATGCGGTTCGACAGGATGCGGCGCGAGCCATCCGCCAGAAGCTCGACGATCGCGGCTGATGTCTCGTCGCAGGTGGTCTCGAGGCCGAGGACGCGCAGGGTCTGCATGAGTTCCCGTCTGATTTCCGAAACTTGTCCGGCTGCCGCGAAATGGATCAGCCTTCTTGCCGAAGCCGGCCGGACCGTTCTAGACGAAGAGTGGCCTTCGGGGGAAGGCTCGAACCGACAGGATCAGCCGCGTGACTGCTGCAGCGCCTCTTCTCACCCTGGGCACGCGCGGTTCGCCGCTCGCGCTGGCCCAGGCCCGCATGACCGCCGCCGCCCTGCGCGAGGCCCATGGCCTCGGCGAGGAGGCGGTCGCGACCGACATCATCCGCACCACGGGCGATACGACGCAGGATCGCCCGCTCTCGGAAATCGGCGGCAAGGGCCTCTTCACCAAGGAAATCGATGCGGCCCAGCTCGAGGGGCGGGTGGATCTCGCGGTGCATTCCGCGAAGGACCTGCCGACTACCCTGCCGGAGGGTCTCGTCGTCGCGGGCTACCTGCCGCGCAACGATATCCGCGACGCGCTGATCGCCCCGCGCTGGGGCACTCTCGCGAGCCTCCCGCAGGGTGCGAAGGTCGGCACGGTGTCGCTGCGCCGGCAGGCCCTGCTGAAGCGTCTCCGGCCCGATCTCGTGATCGAGATGCTCAGGGGCAACGTGCAAACGCGGCTCGACAAGGCGGCGAACGGCACCTTCGATGCCGTTGTGCTCGCGATGGCGGGCCTCAACCGCCTGGGCCTCGCCGAACACGCGACGGAAGCACTCGACCCCGCGACCTTCACGCCCGCCGTCGGGCAGGGCGCGATCGCCCTGGTGGCGCGCGCGGGCGACGAGCGCGTGCTGGGCCTCACGGCCGCCATCACCCATCGCGAGACGGGTCTGGCGCTGGCGGCGGAACGCGCCTTCCTCGGCGTGCTCGATGGTTCCTGCCGCACGCCTATCGGCGGCTCGGCGCGGCTGGTCGATGGTGCGCTGCGTTTCGCGGGCATCGTGCTCTCGCCCGATGGCAGCCGTGCCTGGACGCGCGAGGCGACGCTTCCCGCCCCCACCGAGGCGAAGGCCGCCGAACTCGGTGCCGCGCTCGGTCGGGAATTGCGCGCCGAGATCCCCGCCGGGCTGGTCGGCTGACATGCCGCGCCCGCGCCTGCTGGTGACGCGCGCGGAGCCCGATGCGAGCGACACCGCGCGGCTCATCGCGGAACTCGGCGGCGAGGCGATCCTGCTCACGACACGCCACGAGGTTCCGATCCTCGAGCCTGTGCCGGCGACGGCGCCCGATCTCCTGATCGCGACCTCGCCGCGGGCGTTCCGGCTGGGGCTCCCGATTCCGGGCACGTGGCTCAACCTTCCCTGCCTCGTCGTCGGCGGGGTGACGGGCGAGGCCGCGCGACAGGCGGGTTTCGCGGATATCCGCATTGCGGGGGGCGAGGCCGCGAGCCTGAAGCCCCTGCTCGCCCCTTTCACGGGCCGGCGCGCGATTTATCTCGCGGGCGAGCCGCGCCGGCCTGAACTCGAGGCGGATGCGCGTGAGGCCGGCCTCACGCTCGCCGTGTGGCGGCGCTATCGCATGGAAGAGGGTGCTGCCACTTCGGATGTGGAGGCCAAACTCGCCGATGGCATCGAGGCCGCGCTGCATTTCAGCCGGGAAAGCGCGGCGAGCCTCGCGCGTGCCGTCGCCGGATCGCCGCATCGTGAACGATTGTGGCGGGCCGGGCATGCCTGCCTGTCGCCGGCCGTCGCCAGCGCATTGCGCGAGGCGATGGGACCGCTCGCCTTCGAGCCGCGCATCGCGCTGGCGCCGGAACGCAATGCCGCGAGCCTCGTGCGCCTGGCGCTGGGGTTGGCGGGAGACCCGACCCACGCGCAATTCGATTGACGCCCCGCCGTGATTTCGTTTGATGGGCGAGAGCCCATGTCGCTTCGCGCCGGAACACGGGAGGTTCAACCCATGGAAACCACGCCCAAGAACGGCGACGAAAGCGAATCCGCGGTCCCGAAACCGAATGAAACCGCCCGTTCGCGCAAATCGCGCCCGCCGGTGGAAATCGATCTGCCGGCCGAATCGGTGAGCGAGGTGAAGCCTGAGGCCGCTCCCGCCTCGGCCGCCGACCTGCCGGCCGGGGAAGCACCGGCCAGCGGCGCGACCGCGCCCGAACCCGGCACAACTTCGGGTGCCACCGCGCACGAACCCGCCACAGCGTCCGGCGAGATGGGCCCGGCGCAACCCGCCCCATCCGCGCCGCGCCCGGCGCTCGGCCTCCCGGTGCTGGTCGCGCTGGCCGCGGGCGTTGCGGCGAGCCTCGGCGTGCAGGCGCTGCTCGGCCGCCCGGATTCCCGGCTGGCCGGCACGATCGAGCAGCGGCTTTCCCAGCTCGAGCAGACACGACCGGCCCCCGCATTGCCGCCCGACCTCGCGGAGCGGCTGGCCCGCGCCGAAAAATCCCTCGCCGAAGCCGGCCCGCGCGAGCAGGCGCTTCAGGCCGAGATCGCACGGCTTTCCGCGAGCCTGACATCCCTTTCCGAACGCCCGGCGACGCCCGCCGGCGGTGCTGGCACGGTCGATACCGCAGCTTTCGATCGCTTGCGGCAAGCCACGGAGGGGCAGGCAGCACGCATCGCGGCGCTGGGCGACCAGTTGACCGCCCTGTCGAAGGCCGTTGCCGGCGCCGGCGGCGAACTCGCGCGCGCCTCCGCAACCGTCGTCACGAGCCAGATGCTCGCCGAAAATTTCCAGCGCGGCGAGGCCCTCGGCGGGCCGATCGAGGCGCTCAGGGCGCTGGGTGTCGCCAACGAACAGATGGCACCGCTGGCGCCCTTCGCGCAGAACCCAGCGCCCTCGCTCGCGAGCCTCGGCACGGAATTGCGCGAACTCGCCAAGGCCAGCGCGGAGGCCTCCGCCGGCCCGCAGGCCGATCTCGTCACGCGCCTGCGGCAGGGCCTGTCGTCGCTCGTCGAGGTGCGCCGCACCGGCGAGATCACCGGAACGGACGATGCCGCGCATCTCGCACGCGCCGAACAGGCGGTGGCGCGCGGCGACCTCGCCACGGCGATCACCCTGGTGGGCCGCCTGTCCAGCCCGCGCGCCGAGCGTTTCGCGGCCTGGAAAGCCCGGACGGAGGCGCGGGCCAAGGCGGAAGCGGCGATCCGGCAGATCCGGCAGGATGGCCTCGCGGCGCTCGCCCGGGCCGCCGGCACGGCCAGGCCGTGAGGGGTGCCGCATGCTGAAACTCATCGCCTTCTTCGCCCTTCTTCTGGCCGTGGCCTTCGGCTTCGCCGAGGTCGCGGACACGCCCGGCCATGTGCTGCTGCAATGGGGTGAAACCGAATATCGTGTCAGCCTTCTCACCGGCCTTGCCGGGCTTCTGGCCGGCTTCCTGGTGCTGCTGGTGATCTGGTCGGTGCTGCGGCTGGTGTTCCGCCTGCCGAGCCTCATCGGCCTCGCCAATCGCATGCGCCGCCGCGAGAAGGGGCAGCTCGCCGTGGCGCGCGGCCTCGTGGCCGTGGGCGTGGGCGACCAGCGCCTCGCGGAGCGCCACGCGCGCGATTCCGAACGCCTGCTCGGCAGCGAGCCGCTCGCGCTACTGCTCAAGGCGCAGACGGCCCAGCTCGCGGGCAACGAGAAGGGTGCCGAACTCGCCTTCAAGGCGATGCTCGACAATCCGGATACGCATCATCTCGGCCTGCGCGGCCTTTTCGTCGAGGCCACGCGACGGGGGGACAATGTCGCGAGCCGCCTGCTCGCCGAAGAGGCCTATCGCACCAATCCCGGCGCGCATTGGGCCAATGATGCCATGCTGCGCATGAAGGCGCAGGAGGGCGCCTGGCGCGAAGCGATCGGCGTGGTGGAACAGGCTGTCTCGCGCCGGCTGATGGACAAGATCGAGGGCCGTCGCCTGCGCGCCGTGCTGCTGACCGCGGCGGCGCTCGAGAGCCAGGAGCGCAACCCGGACGAAGCCCTGACGCTCGCGCAGGACGCCGTTCGGCTCGCCCCCGGCCTCGTCCCGGCGGCCGTGCTCGTCGCGCGGCGTCTCACCGCGAAGGGCGATACGGGCAAGGCCGCACGCGTGCTCGAAACAGCCTGGAAGAGCGAGCCGCATCCCGACCTCGCCGAGGCGCATCTCGTCGCCCGGCCGGGCGATTCCGCGCTGGACCGGCTGAAGCGCGCCCGCACACTGGAAAAGATCCAGCCCCATGCGCGGGAATCCCGCTTCATCGTCGCGCGCGCCGCCATCGATGCGCGCGAATTTGCCGCCGCCCGCGAAGCGCTGGAAGCGCTGGTGCTCGAAAAGGCGACCACGCGCGCCTGCCTTCTGATGGCTGAACTCGAGGATTCCGAGAGCGGCAACCAGGGCCTCGTGCGCGCATGGCTGGCGCGTGCGTCGCGGGCCCCGCGCGACCCGGCCTGGGTTGCGGAGGATTCGGTCTCCGATCACTGGAAGCCGGTCTCGCCCACGGGCCTGATCGGCGCGTATCGCTGGCAGGAGCCGCCGCAGGCGCAGGATGCCGCCCTGCGCGCCCGCATCGATGCCGACCGCTTCGAGGCGCCGGCTCCGCTGGAGATCGCAGCGGGCGAGGCCATGTTGCCGCCCGTGCCAGCGCCCGTGGTCGCCAGCGCCGCGCCGATGGCAAGCGAGCCCGCGCCCGACGCGCCTGAGCCTGCGCCTCCGGTCGAGGAGATCGTGCGGCCCTTCATCCCGGATGATCCCGGGCCGGAGCCCGACGGCCCGAAGCCCACGCGCCGTTTCCGGCTGTTCGGCTGATCGAGGACCGATGCGCGCGGGGCGTCGCGACGGCCTTCTCATCGCGCGCCGGAGACTTCCCATCGCAGAATAGGGAGCAGGAGCGCGAATGCGCCCTTGCCTCATGGTCGGCTTGCGGCTAAAGCAACGGCCCATTGCCGCAATAGCTCAGCTGGTAGAGCACGTCATTCGTAATGATGGGGTCGGGGGTTCGATTCCCTCTTGCGGCACCACTTTCCTCTCCACAGACGTTCGCCCTCGTCCGTAAACGTCTGAAAAATCCAGATAAATCAAGCTTTATACGTCCAAAGACGTTCGCGGGCGTCCATTTTCGTGCGCTTGCAACCGGCACAAATGTTGGGTTTCATGTTGGGTAACTGAAAAAGCCCAACACAAAAACCCAACAGGTGCGCCCGTGGCTCTTACCGATTTCGCGATTCGAGCGATCAAGACGACCGGCGAAAAGCAGAAATTCTCCGATGGTGGAGGTCTTCAGCTCTGGGTATCGCCCCAAGGCACAAAGACATGGCGCTTCGCCTATCGCTATCTCGGCAAGCAGAAGGACATGGTCCTAGGGCAATATCCGATTGTTGGGCTTTCGGAGGCACGGCAGCGGCGCAACGACGCAAAAACCCAACTCGCGAACGGCATCGACCCAGCTCAACAGAAGAAGCTGGATAAGGTCGCCAAGGCTATCAGCCATGCCACGACCTTCCGCGTGGTCGCCGAGGAATATCTCGACAAGCAGAAGCGTGAAGGCCGGTCGGAAACCACCATCGTCAAGAATCGCTACCTTCTGGAACAGGCTTTTCCGGCCATCGGCGAAAGGCCGGTCGCTGAAATCAAGGCGGCAGAGGTGCTGGCCATCCTTAAGCACCTCGAAAAACGGGGAACGCTGGAAACGGCCAAGCGCGTCCGTGCGACCATTGGAGCCGTGATCCGATATGCCATCGCGACCGCCCGCGCGGAAAGCGATCCGACCACCGCACTTGCGGGAGCCATCATCGCCCCCAAGGTGAAGCATCGGGCGGCGATTCTTGATCCTGCCGAGTTGGGAGCCTTCCTGAGGGCCGTGGATCGCTTCGATGGTCAACCGACAACCGTTGCCGCGCTTCGCCTTCTACCGATGGTTTTTACGCGCCCCGGTGAATTGCGCATGGCCGAATGGCGGGAATTCGACCTTGCCAACGCACGATGGGTTATCCCGGCCAAGCGCACCAAGATGCGGCGCGAGCATGAAGTGCCGCTGGCGACGCAAGCCGTGGCCATCCTGAAGGAGCTTCACGCGCTCACGGGCAAGGGCAGGCTGGTGTTTCCCGGTCTTCGCACTGTGGAGCGCCCGATTTCCGAGAACACCCTCAACGCCTCGCTGCGGCGGATGGGCTATTCCAACGATACCGTGACGGCCCACGGCTTCCGCGCAACGGCCTCCACCCTTCTCAACCAATCCGGCAGGTTTTCGCCCGACGCCATCGAACGCGCGCTGGCACACCAAGACCCGGATGCCGTCCGTCGCGCTTACAATCGCGGGGCCTATTGGAAGGAGCGGGTGGAAATGGCGCAATGGTGGGCTGATTATCTCGATAGGTTGCGCAAGGGGGCCGACGTTATCGCGTTCGAAAAGCGGAGCGGGACCGAGGCAGAGTAATCCGGACCAGCATTATGTGGAAACAAGCGCGTTTCCTTCGCAGACGTCTTTTCGAGGGATGCCTCCGCGAGCAAAATCGATCCTGCGATGGCGGAAAAAGCTGCGATGGTCATTATCTCCCACCCTTGGAAAGATAATCCGCTCGAATATCTGATGCGCATCAAGTTTCCACTTGAGCGCGCCTACACTGCGCCGTTTGTAAGCATCAGCTCTCGAAACCTCCCAATGCGAGACGACGCCTATGTTGAACGCGCAATCCAGTATAGGGCTGAACAGGTAGCGCGGGAGGAAGCACAGAAGGCAGTAGAGCGGCGAAACGCGGAAGAAAACAATCTGTTCTTCAGTCGTCCTGAATCCAACGCCGACGTCATGTATTGGTCCCGTATGTCTCTTTGGACATTGGAAGATGCGACGGCGCTATCTTTTGGCAAAGATCCGAGGAAAGTAAGCTGGGAAAAGCTGAAAAATTACGATCGGGTTTCGCCCTTCCCCATCAAATACAAGGAACAGTATGAGCTATTTCACCGCGCGAAGCTTGCAGGGCAGCTCTGGGACTCAACGATTCCGAGAGTCTTTCTCGCATGGGCAAGGCGCATGCGCGTTGCAATGCCCCAGGACCTCATCGCAGCGGTAGAGGATTTGGGCATACAAATTGCCGACTGGAAGACCCTCTTCGACAATCAGGAGCAGGAAACACAAACTGCCATTGCAAAGAAGGAAGCTGAGCTTAACGAGCTTCGCCAGCGCATTGCTGAGCTGACGACAAACACCCTCGGATCAGCCCCTCCTTCCCCAGTTGCTGAGAAGTCGCTTGGCATTCGCGAACGCGAGAGCCTTTTGAAACTGGTGATCGGGATGGCTGTAAACGGGTACGGCTATGATCCGAAGGCAGGGCGGAGCGACAAAATTCGGGAAATCGCCGGCGATCTTGAACGGCTCGGCATTGCCCTAGATGTCGACACCGTGCGCAAATACGTGAACGAGGGTCGCGGCTTGCTTCCGCCACCCGAAACCGAACAGAAGCGCTGAAACCGAATTCGGTTTCGCCCAAACCGAATTCGGCCATGAGCTGAAACGGACATTCTAGGCCTGCCCCGTCTTAACGTGAACGGAGCAGACATATGCCGGACAATAGCGGATATCCTTCCTTCCAACTCCCCATCAGCGGTTTCCTTCGCCTTCAATCGATCATCAAGCCGCACGGGCCGATTCCGGTCGGCAAATCGACATGGTGGGCTGGCGTCAAGGACGGCCGTTTTCCCCAGCCTGTGAAGCTTGGCTCACGCATCACCGTTTGGCGGGTGGAAGACATTCGGGCTCTTGTCGCCAAGGGGACCGGTCCCCATGCCTAAGCGCCCCGGTTGGCGCAGCATCAAGATCCACCGGAGCTACACCATCGAAGAAGCCGCGCGCCAGTTGAGCGTGGCGAAAGGCACGGTCCAGCGATGGCTGAAGACGGACGGATTGCCAGCGATGAAGGATCAGCGCCCCTTCCTGATCCACGGGCAGGACCTGATTGAATTCCTGAAACGCGACAAGCGATCCGGAAAGAAATGTAAGCTCCACGAAGCCTATTGTTTCTCCTGCCGCGAGCCGCGTGAACCGGCTGAGCGAATGGCTGATCTCGTGGCGATTTCCGACAAGATCGGAGACCTCCAAGCCCTTTGCAGCCATTGCGGCGGCCTGATGCACAAGCGCGTGTCGATGCGCTTACAGGGTCAGCTTGGGACGCTTTTGGACCTCACGATCAGACAGCGCCAGTCGTCCATGTAGCAAATACACGATTGTTGCCAGTTGTGGGGACTATGGTGACCCGGCGCGGCGTCCCGATGCTGCCCTGAGGCCCCCCGGAACTACGTTCTGAACGGCTCCCGCCGGATCGACTTCGAGAGTTACAGCGATACCGCACCAACGGCAATAAGCACCCATAGGGAAGTGACGCAAACCCAGTCTGAATGATGACTTCAGAAAGGACCCAAAGACGATGCGAAAGCTCAACCCGAAAAACGAACGGATCAAGCGCGACTACCTCGCCTTCTTGACCGAGGCCAAGCGACAATCCGTGAAGAGCGTGGATCAGGCTGCGGCGGCAATCAGTGCCTTCGATGCCTATAACCGGCACCGGGATTTCAGGCTCTTTCACATCGAGCAAGCCAAGGGCTTCAAGCGCCATTTGCAAGAGCTGGCAAACAGCGAAACCGGCAAACCCCTCGCGGTCGCCACGGTTCACTCCCGCTTGATGGCGCTGAAGGCTTTCTTCCAATGGTTGGCAGGGAGGCCGGGGTTTCGCCGGATCAGCTATGGCGATGCCGAGTATTTCAATCCGTCTGCGAATGACACCCGGATCGCCAGCGCCGCGCGCGAGAAGCCCGCACCAAGCCTAGAGCAGATACGGCACGTTCTCGCGAGCATGCCGCACGAAACGGACATCGAGAAGCGTAACCGGGCGCTGATCGCCTTCACGATCCTCACGGGCGCACGCGACGATGCGATTGCCTCTCTCGCCATCGGCAATGTGGACCTCAAAGCGCGCATGGTGATGCAGGACGCCCGCACGGTGCGCACCAAGCGCCGCAAGACCTTCCCGACCTACTTCTTTCCGGTTGGCGATGACATCGAAGCCATCGTGGCGGATTGGCTCAATCACCTTCAGACGGTCCTGCATTTCGGGCCGAATGATCCGCTCTTCCCCAAGACGCGCGTTGTTAGCATGGAAGGTGCAGGCTTTACCGTTGCGGGGATTTCACGCGAGCCGTGGAGCAATGCCCAGGCGATCCGCACCATCTTCCGCGATGCCTTCGCGGCAGCCGGATTGCCCTACTTCATCCCGCATTCCTTCCGCCGCACCTTGGCGATGATCGGGGAAAAGACCTGCAAGACCCCTGAGGCTTTCAAGGCGTGGAGCCAGAACCTTGGGCATGAAGGCGTGCTCACCACCTTCACAAGCTACGGCGCGGTTGCTCCGCATCGGCAGGCGGAAATCATTGGCGGGATGCGCACCAAGCCAAACCTTGCGACCGGCGATCTAGACGCGGCCACAATCCAGCGCGTGCTGCAACACGTCTCCCAGAACTTCAACACGCGCTAAATCTGATCCGAACTTGGATCAGGATGCCAGAGTCATCGAAATCGTTTTCATGATGCGGTCGGTTTCGGATAGGATTTTCAGGATGCGCTGATAATGCTTCGCATCCTCAAACGAGAGTTGCCTGCCTTTTCGATCCTTGAGCCATTTCTGGGCAGGCTGATAGCCCCCGATATAGAATTCCCATGAAACGGGCGGGGCTTCATCGAAATACTGGGCCTTATTGATCCACACCCGGCCATCGCGGAATTCGGGCTTCTCAACCACGGTGTTTCCCTCACCCTTGAAGGGATAGGGCGTAGGGCCGATAGCGGCGGGCTCCATCAGGTGGAGTTTGCGCAGAAGCGTACCCTTGGCGGAGATATCCCAGAATTCATCCGGGCTGGCAGGCCAAGGAATGCGGGGGAAATCAATCTTGAGGAACTCCGCATATGTGCGGCGATAGGCCGGGCAATGCAGCACGCCATAGATATAATCGAACACCGCGACTTCATGGGGCGTGCCGTGGGTGGGGTGGGTGGCAAGGGTTTGCAGGCGTTTGTAGAGTTTAGGATCGAAGTTGACGCGGCGGGTTTTGTCGAGGTCTTGTTCGGATGGGTAGAGGTAGAGGGGAAAATGATAGGATTGTATCGTGCTTTCCCCAGTTTTCATTTCACTTGGACAGTCAGTGACAAAGAAATGTGTGAGCAAACCTGATTTGTTCTGTCGTCCTGAAATAAGTGCGAGATTAGATCCATCGATCATGTGGCGCATAAGCCCTCGCCGAGAGTCACCTCTGGGGATTATTCTATTAATCCGTGCGTATGGATAGTAGGTCCAACGCCAATCTAGCGGTCGGTATGCAACCCTCACAAAATCGATATCTTTCGGATATGCAAAATTCTCTCGCTGCTCGGCGAGCTTCCAGTCCTTTGTCTCAGAAAAGCGATACTTCCTAAATAGAACTTCAGCCTCCAAGGAGGTTACATCATTGACCATCTGGACAGCATCGGAACGGTTATAATTACCCGTTATTAGGAGGCTGTCCTTTCGGAATTTGATTCCGCTAAGGCCGGAAACAAAAAACACGTCTAACTTAAAGCCATTCTCATATAGTGGCCTTTCAACAAATTTCCTACAAGTGAAGAAATGGTAGTCTCCGAGAAAGTTTGCATCAAAAAATTTGACAGATTTCAGGCTATTTTTGAAAAGATATTCATATTTTAACTGCCTCGCACCCCAAACGTCTGCGACTTTTACATCCGCTAAATTTTTGCTTTCAGAAATTTTAAATGCAACAATGATCGAGACACCTTGCATAATGTCAAACACATTTTTGTCCGGAATCCCGTCAGGCGTTCGCTCTCTCTTATTGGAGTCACCGTGAAGATTTACAATGTATATCTTGTCAAATGTCTCTCTAAGATGTTTCCTCATTTTCCGATGAACCACTCCATCCAAAAACGAATTGTTTGTGATCATAGCAAAAATACCGTTTTTGTTTGCCGCTACAAACGTTTCAGCAAGTGCAATGAATTTTACGTAGTCGTCCGAAAGAGAATTCATGCTAGTTTCGTCAAGGTCTGCCTTATAGGGCGCAACGAGTTCCTGCGCGTGATCCCCCTTGTTGCTTGAAGAAACTGAATACGGCGGATTGCCAATCACGCACATGATCGGCGTCTGGCGTTTGATGCTGTTGGCTTCGCGCGCCTCACGCGTCAGCCATTGCGCCATGAAGAGATCACGTACATCGCGCTCGCCTTCCTCAAGGCTGTTGGTGAGGTAAACGCCAAGGCGAGGCGGGTTGCCGGTCGGCTTATAGCCTAGCTCGGTGAGAATCATATCGAGCTTCATGTGGCACATGGCATAGGAGGCCATGAGCAACTCGAAGCCATGCAGGCGCGGGATCAGATCTTTCTCGATATAGGAAGACCACATCCCCTCCGCGACACCCTTCACCTTGGGCGCGATCTGCTTGATCACTTCCGCGAGGAACGTGCCCGTGCCCGTCGCGGGATCAAGAATCTGAACGCGGTGAACCTCTTTTTTTGAGATGATCGGCTTTGATTTGCTGTCTGTGGTGCCGGTATCCCAATCGACGGTGACTTTCGAGGTGTCCGCCAAGCCCTCGGTTAAGCCGAATTCGGTTTGCAGCACTTCATCCACTGCACGCACGATGAAATTCACCACCGGCTCCGGCGTATACCAGACGCCACGCGCCTTGCGCTTCGCGGGGTTATAGGCCGCAAGGAAGGTCTCATAGAAGTGCAGGAAGGGGTCTTGCTGGCCTGTCAGCTTGCCGAAGCCCGCCATGATTTTTTTGACGTTCGCAGCCTGAAAAATCTTCGCGAGATCGTCGATTACCCATGCGATTCGATCATCAAGGTTTGGGCCTGCGATGAAGCCGAAGAGGTTTCGTAGGAAGGGGTTGGACTTGGGCAGAAGCTCCAGCGCCTCTTGCCTTGTGAACGTGCCCAATGACGTATCGTGCAGGCGAGCCGCAAACATGCCATAGGCGATTGTTTCGGCGTAGATATCCGCGAAATCCTCCGGCGTGATGTCGTGGATCAGGTGCTCCTTGAACGCCTTGAACTGCCCTGCCAGCTCCGACTGGAATTCGTGATCAAGCTTCAGGGTATTGAAGAGGACATCCTTGATCAGCACAGCCTTGCCTGCCATGCGCTGAGCAAGGTCTTTCGGTGAAGTGATCGTTTGGGGACGCTGGGCAACGAAGTCCCGCAACAGATTTTCGAGCCGCGCGAATTGACCGGGTATCGGCTGAATGCCCATCAGGAAATCGGCGATGGTCACCGACGCAATCAGGTTGCCGTCGCGATAAAAATCCCAGTCGAGGCAATTCGTGTAAATGAGGTTCGGTAAGCCCGCCCGGTAGCGATCCTGTTGGCGCTTATTGGCATCCTTCATGGCGCGGATATCCAAATCGATATCCTTCGCCTCCAGATGCCCGATAGCGATTTCGCCGCGCAACACGATAAAGTCAGGTGCACCGACTTCGGTCTTTGCTGCATCGTTGACCGGCGTCAGGTCATCCGCCAGCGCCTTCAGCAAGTCGTGCAATGCAGGCCGGTAGGCGTGTTCACGAGCGATGCCAGTCTTATGGACAGCTTGCACTGCTGAAATGAAATTGGAGATGATGCTCATATTCGGCCTTCGCGCGCTGCGTGAATCAGTGGCAACTTCCAAGGCCGAAACATTGCACAGGCAACCGGACGTTGGGTATTCGGCAAGCAATCTTGCAGCCCAAAAATCGCCTAGCGCCGCAATTTGTTGGGCTTTTTGTTGGTCTTTTCAAAACCGCATTTATTTTTCACGCTTTACATCAATAGCATAAGCCGTTCTTTCGATTCCCTCTTGCTCCGGGTGAGACTGGTGGCTCGGGCGGAGCGGGATGTCCGGCGTTAGCGGACAGGGGGCGCGTAGAGGATGCCGCCGGCGCTCCAGAGCTGGTTCAGGCCGCGCGGGATGCCGAGGCGCGAGCCGGTCCCGACATTCCGTTCATAGAGTTCGGCAAAGTTGCCGACGGCCTCGATGGCGCGGCGGGCCCACGCATCCTCGAGGCCCAGCATCCGGCCAAGACCGCCTTCCAGGCCGAGGAGGCGCCGCACGTCGGGCTTGTTCGATTGGAGGGCCTGCGGCAGGGATTGCGCCGAAACGCCCAGTTCTTCGGCATCGATCAGCGCGAAAGCCACCCATTTCACGATATTGTGCCAGCGCAGATCGTCGCCGCGGGTCACAGGGCCCAGCGGCTCCTTCGAGATGATGTCAGGCAGGATGATGGCCTCGGCCGGCCGGTCGAGTTTCAGGCGCTCGGCAAACAGGCCGGAATTGTCGGTCGTCACGGCGATGCACTCGCCTTTTGCAAAGCCGGCGAGGGTGCTCGCCGAATCCGGATAGACCTTGATCTCGACCGTCATGGCGTTGGCCGCGAAGAAATCGCGCGCCGCGCCCTGGCTGGTCGTGCCGGCCTGCACGCAGACGGCCTTGCCGCCAAGTTCCAGCGCCGAGGTGAGGCCGGAATTCCGCCGCACCATGAAGCCCTGCCCGTCATGAAACAGCACGGCCGCGAAAAGCAGGCCGAATTCCGCCTCGCGCTGCAGGGTCCAGGTCGAGTTGCGGGAAAGAACGTCAATGCGCCCCGCCTTCAACGCGTCAAACCGCTCGGCGGCGGTGAGCGGCACGAAGGTCACGCGATCCGGATTGCCCAGCACCGCCGCAGCCACGGCGCGGCAGAAATCGACGTCGAAACCGGCCCATTTTCCATCCTGCTGGAAGGAGAAGCCGTAAAGCCCGGTGCTCACGCCGCATTGCAGGCTGCCGCGCTGGCGCACCTGCTCCAGGGTGCCGGTTTGCGCCGCAGCCGACCCGGTGAAGCCGAAGAGGGCGAGGGACAGGGCCGCGAGCGTTCTGCGCCACATCATGGAAAGCTCCTCAGACCTGCGGGCCATGCCGGATGACGACTTTCGCGCCCACCGGCACGCGTTCGAACAGGTCGATCACGTCGCCATTGGCAAGGCGGAAACAGCCCGAGGAGATCGCCTGCCCGATCGTCTCCGGCTGGTTGGTGCCATGGATGCGATAGACCGTGGAGCCGAGATAGAGCGCCCGCGCACCCATGGGGTTGCCCGGCCCGCCAGCCATGAAACGCGGCAGATAGGGCTGGCGCTGGATCATCTCGGGCGGCGGGGTCCAGTCTGGCCATTCGGCCTTGCGGGTCACCTTCTGCAGGCCCGCCCACTGGAAGCCCTCGCGCCCCACGCCGATGCCGTAGCGCAGCGCGCGATTGTTGCCCATCACCACGTAGAGAAACCGCTCGGAGGTGTGAATGACGACCGTGTTCGGCGGATCGCTCGAGCGGAAGAACACCATCTGCCGGGCATAGGGCCCATCCTCGATGATCGTCTCGGGGGTCGAGACCCGGCCAGGCTCGTCGCCGATATCCATCGTCTCCGGCGGCGGCTTGTGCGCCTGCGCCAGGGCGGAGGTCGCGAGCGGCATCGCGAGCATGGCGACGAGGAGGGCGAGGGAAAGAACGCGATTCATGATTGTCACCTCCCGCTCACTCACTTGCACCGCACATAGATGAAGGTGCCGTACCGGTTATGGATTTCCGGATCGACGAAGCGCATCACCCACTGGTCGTTCGTGGCGGAGAGGATGACGCGATCCTGCCAGTCGCCGGGCGGGGCTTCGAAGCCGAGATAGGTCTTGCCGTCCGATCCGCCCTTGAGGCGCAATTCGTAGAGTTTCGGGTCATCCGCGGCGTGCATCATCACGCCGTTGCTGGGGCCGGCGGCGATGACATAGGGCTGGCGCGCGCAGAACGAGCGGGCCTGCGCCGTGACGCGGGCGCGGTCCTTCTCCTCGCGGAAGGACGCGATGCCCCAGCGGCCGATCAGCATCTCGCGGGTGAGTTCGGTCGGGCGTTCGGTCAGCGTCGAGGAGGCAATTGCCGGGGCGGCGGCTTCGCTCTCCGGTGCCTCCGGCAGGCTCGCGCAGGCAGCGAGGCTTAGCATCAGCCCGGATGCGAGACCGGCTACTCCAAGCTTCATGACCTTCCCCCACACCTGGCCGGCGGCCCGATCCCGGAGGCTGCCCCTCACGGGCAACCCACTGGTTTCTCGAAGAGGATCACGCGTGCCGTGAATTGTCAAAGGAGGCGTCCACTTGGCCATGCGGGCCGGTTTTTCGGCGCCCGGCGACGCAGGGGAGAGGGCTCCGCTCCGGGCCAGCCGCCATCGGCGCCCATGGAAGGCCGATGGAACGATCGGGCCGCTCCTCGCGTTCAGACCTCAGTTCTCACACGCATTAGGAGATGTTCCATGAGCACGGTCACGGGCCATACGCGCGCCATTCTCGCCTCGAAGGTGAAGGGCACGCCGGTTTACAACACGGAAGGCGAGCAGATCGGACATGTCGAGGACATCGTGCTCGACAAGCTCTCGAACGAGATCCTGTTCTCGGTCGTCGCCTTCGGCGGCTTCCTCGGCATCGGCGAGAAATACCATCCGGTTCCCTGGTCGAAGCTCGACTACCAGGAGGAAATGGACGGCTACGTCGTGCCGCTGAGCCGTGCGCAGCTGGAAGGCGCCCCGAGCTATAATCTCGGCGACCTCACGAAGAACAACGGCGAGAGCTGGCAGCGGGCTTCCGCCTATTACGGCGATCTGGGCATCTGACCTCAGGCGGCCACGGGCAGGCCGGGCCCTCCGGAATGGCGGGCTCGCAAGACCGCCGGAGATCCACGAACAGAAAGAGGGAGATCTGGCATGGCCACCCCGGATGACAAGGCCGGCGATAACACGCGCATCGGCAAGACAAGCGCGCGACAGGGCGACGGTTCGCGCATGAACGCGCGCGTGCTGCTCTTCAGCCTGGCGCTCATCGCCGTCATCGGAGCCGGCGCTATCCTCTGGATGAGTGTCTTTGCCGGCATGTGATCGCCCGCGGCCCTTCGGGGCGGGCGGGCTAGACCCGAACGGACAAGCAAAGGGGCACCGGCCATGAAGCCGGTGCCCCTTTTTTCGGGCGTGCGGTGAAAGCGCGGGGTCAGTAGACCGGGCGGCAGATGCGGCGATAGCCGATGACGTCGCCGAAGCGGTTCACGCGTTCCACCGTGGTGCAGCGACGGGGCGCCTCGTCTTCCTCGACATAGACCGGCGCGCTACGGGCCGAGGAGGCGGCGAGGACCGAGCCGAGCACGAGGCCGCCGGCCACGGCTGCCGCGCCATAACCCCAGTAATGGCGGGGGCGGGCTTCGGCGCCGGTCGCCAGAGCGGCGGAACCGAGGGCGGCGAGGCTGAGGGCGAGAACGGCGCTCTTCTTGGTGAGGATCCTGGACATGGCTGCTTCTCCTGATGGTCGGGGCCGAACCATTCGGCCTCCATGCTCCTTGGTCGCGGCGACTTCGGTTTGGGTTCATGCGGGATCGAAAATTTTTCGAGTGGCATCCGTCGGTCGTCATGGCGACAGGCACGGGCCACCCGAAACGACATCAGCCGCCCCTCGCGGGGCGGCTGGATCGCCGGCTCAGGAGAGCGCCGGAGATGTCAGTAATACGGGTTGAAGCAGACGCGGCGCACCACGAGTTCGCCATAGGCATTCACGCGGCGCACGAAGCGGCAGCGATACCCGCCGCCGTAATGGCCGACGAAACGCGGGCCATAATGGCCGCGCCAGATGTGGTGATGGCCGTGGTGGCGATGCAGGCCCGGGCCATGATGCCCGTGGCCGGGACGGGCCGAGGCCTCGCCGACAACGGCGAGCGCCGCGCCGCCGAGGGCCACGGTACCGAGAAGAAGGCTGGTGGATGTGCGGATCTTGACCATGATCGATCTCCCTTGTCTCATCGAGGGGCCGATCATCGGCCCTCTTCCCCTTGGTCGCGGGAGGAGGGCCTTGCGTTCAAACATCCGGCGATTTTTTCGCCGGACAAACGTTCAGGGGCGTTTCGCGGCTTCTTCGGCGGCGCGCGCCACAGCGGCGGCGGCATTCACCCGCCCCGCTCCGAAAATCGGATCGGCACCCTTCGGGCCGAGATCCTGGGCGGTGGCGGCCAGAAGGCGCTTCACGCCGGCGAGATCGAGATCCGGGTTCTTCTCGAGCATCAGCGCCACGAGGCCGGAGACATGCGCCGCCGCGATCGAGGTGCCGGAGGAAAACGCGTAGCCTTTCTCCGGCGCGGCAGCGATCACATCCACGCCCGGCGCGGCGATGGCGACCTGCTTTCCGGTGTTCGCGCGGGCGAAGACCGCGTCATTCGCGTCGGTGGCCGTCACGGCGAGCACATGCGGCTCGGCTGCTGGATAAAGCGGCGCGGTGCCCGGCCCGGCATTGCCGACCGCGGCGATGGCGATGATCTTGCGCGCCTGCGCGCCGGCCAGTGTCCGGCCCATCAGCCGATCCTGCGGGCCGGCGAAACTGAGATTGAAGATGCGCGCGCCATGGGCCGCCGCCCAGTCCAGTGCCTGCAGAATCTGCAGGCTCGTGCCCTGCGCCGCCGACCCTGCCGCCGACCCGAAGGCCCGCGCCGCCAGCAATTCCGCCGCCGGCGAGATGCCGCGCAGCGTCGCCTTCGCGACGATCGCTCCGGCGAGCGCCGTGCCATGACCGAGCGTGCCGGAGGCATCGGTGCCGAGCGCATCGAACTGGCCGGCGATCACGCCCTGCAATTCGGGATGCGTGGCATCGAGCCCGGTATCGATCAGCGCGACCTTCACCTTTGCGCCCTGCGCCAGCCGATGCGCATCGACCACCGCCATGCGGTCCAGCGCATATTGCGGCTTGGGAACCGGCGGCGGTTCGGGCGCGGGCGGAGAAAGGCTCGCCTTCTGCGGCTCCGGGGCTGACGTGCCCTCGGTCTTCGCCGGCTCTTCCTGAAGGGCGTAGAGATAATTGGGCTGGGCGCTGGCGATGCGCGCATCGCCCGCCATCTGCTGGAGCGCCTGGCGCGCCGAGCGGCCACCCTCGACGCGAGCGCGGATGATCGTCGCGTTCGCGAGCGTCAGCACCTGCGTGGAAAGCGGGGTGAGCCGGTGCCGGCGCATCACGGCGGCGCTATCCGCGGCGGCCCGCAATTCGAGCAGCACCTCGTCGGCCACGTAGCGCCGCTCGTTCGCGCGGGGAATGCTGACCGGCGGCAGGCGCGGCGCGGCCGGGCGCGCCTGTTGCTGCCGGGGCGGCTGGCGCGGCGGTTGCGCGCGCTGCTCGGTTGCACGGCGGGAACGCGAGCGCGGCTCGATGACTTCCTCGTCGTCATCCTCCTCGATGATGACACGCGGCCCGCGCGGCTGCAGGGCATCGATCAGCGGCGGCACGAGAAAGCCGGGCCCGATGATGACACCTCCGCCGCCGGGGAAACGTCCGCCACCACCGCCGGGATAGCGCCCGCCCGTCGGCACCTGACGATTGAACTGCACGGTTTCCACCGCCGGGTTCAGCCATCCCTCGGCCGGAAAAGGCATCGCCCCGGCCGGCGCGGCGAGCCCGGTGCAGCCCAGCGCGATCAGCACCGGCCAAATCTGGATCGGAAGCTTCGCGGCCATGCTCTCCCCCTCACTGATCGGGAGCGACGAGGGCGACGATGTCCCGCGCCGCCTGAAGCCGGGCCAGAATGCGCTCGGCATCGGCCTTCGGCAAGGTCCTGTCGCCGATGCGGACGCGATAGAGCCCGCTGGCACGCGGCCCTTCCACGATCGAGGCATTGAGCCCCCTCAGGAGTTCGGCGATCGCGCCGGCCCTCGCTTCCGGCGTGAACGAGACCAGCAGGAAGGTGCCGTCGGCCTGAGCCGGCACGCCGGGCGCCGACGCGGTCTGGTAGGTGGGCGCCCCGGAGCCGCTCCCCGGCACGAGGCCGGTGATGACGACGCTTTGCGCGGCGATGATCGCCACCGCCGCCGCCGTGGCATAGGCGAGCCTGCGCGGGGACAGGGCCCCGATCAAACCGCCGAGCCGCTCCATGAAACCGAGCCGCGCCTTCTCCATGCGATGCGCGGCATGCCGGGGCTCGGCCTCGATCTTCGCCATGAGGGCGTCGAAGGCGCGCGGCGAGGGGCCACTCATGGCCTCGTTCAGCACAATCGCGGCCTGTGCCTCCTCGGCGACGAGATCGAGCCGGCGGCGCAGTTCGGCATTGCGTTCGAGTGCGGCTTCCACGCGCGCCCGGTCCGCGGTCGAGATCCGGCCATTGTGATAGAAGGGCAGGAGATCCTCGATCTCGCGCTCGGCCTCGTTGAGAATCGTGCCGTTCGATGCGTTGCTCATGGCCACCCCCGGTCGATTCCGTTGTCCCTCAGAAGCTCGCCGAGCTTCTTGCGGGCGTGAAACAGGCGGGTCTTCACGGTATTCTCGGGGATCTGGACGATCATCGCGACCTCCTCCACCGAAGTCTCGTGGTAATAGACGAGATCGATGACCTCGCGGTGCTCGGGCGAGAGCTTCGCCATGCAGGCGCGGATGGCCGCGCCCTTGTCGCTCTTCTGAAGCTGCACTTCGGGGTCATCGCCCTCATCCTCCATCGCTTCGGCGACACCCTCGTCGAGGGAGCCCTCGCGACGCTTGCGCAAGGCCGACCAGGCCTTGTTGCGCGCCATCGCGAGGAGCCAGGTGCCGACCGAGGATCGCCCCTCGAAGCCGCCGGCCTGCCGCCACACATCCAGAAAGACCTCGCTCAGCGCGTCCTCCGCCAGCGCCTCGTCCTTGAGGAGGCGCTGGAGAAAGCGGAAGGCGCGCAAGTGATGCCGGGCGTAGAGCACCCGCATCGCGAGGTTGTCCCCCTTCGCGATGCGACGGACGAGATCCTCGTCGCTGTCCCTCTCCATCGGCGTCACTTTCGAACTGGCTTGCTGGCCTGTTGTCGCGCGGAAGGCGCAGGAGGTTCATATCAAGCGCGGGAAATTTGGCACTTGGCAAGCGGAAGACCGTGAGGCAAGCCAAACGGAAGGCCCGTTCGTCGCCTGTGAGACCGGATCATCCGCCCATGCCCCTAGCCGCCGACACCCTCGCCACCCTCGCCGAACTCGAGCGCCGCACGCTCTGGCTCGCATCCTGGATGATTCACCACGCGAACCATGTCCGCCCGGCGGATGAGGTGAAGGTCGGCGGGCATCAGGCCTCCTCGGCCTCCATGGCGACGATCATGACCGCGCTCTACTGGCATATCCTGCGCCCGCAGGATCGGGTCGCGGTGAAGCCGCATGCCTCGCCGATCTTCCACGCGATCCAGTATCTCGCGGGGAACCTCGCCGTGGAGAAGATGCGGAATTTCCGCGGCTTCAAGGGCGTGCAGAGCTATCCGAGCCGCACGAAGGACGTGGATGACGTCGATTTCTCGACCGGCTCCGTTGGTCTTGGCGTCGCGCAGACGCTCTTCTCGAGCCTCGTGCAGGATTACGTGAAGGCGCACGGCCTGATGAAGGATCGCCCCGAAGGGCGCATGGTCGCGCTCGTCGGCGATGCCGAGATGGATGAAGGCAACATCTATGAAGCCCTCATCGAGGGCTGGAAGCACGGCCTTCGGAACTGCTGGTGGGTGGTCGACTACAACCGCCAGAGCCTCGATGCCGTGGTGCGCGAGGGCCTCTGGGAGAAGTTCGAACGCATGTTCGAAAGCTTCGGCTGGGACGTGGTGATCGTGAAGCATGGCCGGCTCCAGCAGGCGGCCTTCGCGGAGCCCGGCGGCGAGCGCCTGCGGCAATGGATCGACCAATGCCCGAACCAGCTCTATTCGGCGCTGACCTTCCAGGGCGGCGCGGCCTGGCGGAAGCGGCTGCTCGATGAAATCGGCGATCAGGGCCCCGTCACGCGGCTCATCGAGAAGCGCTCCGATGCCGAACTCGCGAGCCTCATGGGCAATCTCGGCGGGCAGGATCTGCCCTCGCTGGTCGAGGCCTTCGAGAAGGCCGCCGAACATGACCGGCCCACGCTGTTCATCTGCTACACGATCAAGGGCTTCGGCCTGCCGCTCGCGGGCCACAAGGACAACCATGCCGGGCTGATGACGCCGGCGCAGATGGAAACCTTCCGCACCGCCATGCATGTGCGGCCCGGCGCGGAATGGGAGAAGTGGGAGGGCGCAAAGCTCGATCCCGCGCGCCTTGAAGCCTTCGTGAAAGAGGCGCCCTTCTTCCGCGAGGGCATGCGCCGCCTTTCGTCACCCGCCGTACCGGTGCCGGAGCGGCTGCCCGTGCCAACCGAGCGCGGCAAGCCGGTTTCGACGCAAATGGGCTTCGGGCAGATCCTCAACGAGATCGCGAGGCTGGATTCGCCGCTGGCGAGCCGCATAGTCACGACATCGCCGGATGTGACCGTCTCCACCAATCTCGGTCCCTGGGTGAACCGGCGCGGGCTTTTTGCGCGCGAGAGCATGGCCGATCTCTTCAAGGCCGAGCGCATTCCCTCCACCTACACCTGGGAATTCTCGCCGAAAGGCCAGCATGTCGAACTCGGGATCGCCGAATCGAACCTGATGATCATGCTCTCCGCCCTCGGGCTGTCGCATTCGATCAACGGGGCGCGATTGCTGCCCATCGGGACGCTCTACGATCCCTTCATCTACCGCTCGGCCGACCAGTTGAACTATGCCTGCTATCAGGATGCGCGCTTCCTGCTCGTGGCGACGCCTTCGGGCGTGACGCTCGCGCCGGAGGGCGGCGCACATCAATCGATCGGCACGCCGCTGATCGGCATGGCACAGGACGGATTGTGCTCCTTCGAGCCGGCTTTCGTGGATGAACTCGCGACCATCCTGCGCTTCTCCTTCGATTACATGCAGCGCGACGGCGAAGGCGACCCCGACGAACAGACCTGGCTGCGCGACGAAACCGGCGGCTCGGTCTATCTCCGGCTCTCGACGCGCCCGCTGGAACAGCCCATCCGCGAGATGAGCGCGGATCTCGCCCGCGACATCGTCAACGGCGCCTACTGGATGCGCCCGCCGGGGCCGAATTGCGCGGTCGTCATCGCCTATCAGGGCGCGGTCGCACCGGAGGCCATCGCCGCGACGGGCCTGCTGGCCGAGGATCGGCGTGATGTGGCGCTGCTCGCGGTGACCTCGGCAGATCGCCTCAATGCCGGCTTGCAGGCGGCGGAGCGCGCGCGCCAGCGCGGCCACCATGGCGCGATGAGCCATATCGAGCGGCTGTTCGCGCCGCTGTCGCGCGAATGCGGCATCGTCAGCGTGATCGACGGGCATCCGGCCACGCTCGCCTGGCTCGGCGGGGTCTATGGCCATCGCCTGAAGGCGCTCGGCATCGAGCATTTCGGCCAGACCGGCACGATCTCCGATCTCTACCGGCACCACGGCATCGACACGAACGCGATCATCAACGCCGCGCAGGCCGTGAGCCGGGGCCGCGACGTGCGCTACCTGCGCCCGCTCGAAGCGCGGATCTGATTGCCCGTCGTGTCGCATGGATTTCAGGCGAGCCGGTTTCCGCTTCGCTTGAAAATGCCTTGAACCGGCTGGACAATTGCCCCCGGACCATCCGACATTCGGAGCCGGGGAGAAAAGAAGCCGGTGAACGAACTCGGTCCCACATTCGGCGGGTCGCGCAGCGGCATGACGCTGCGCCAGATCGAGGTCGTGCGCGCGATCATGATCACCGGCACGATTGCCGGCGCGGCGGAGTTGCTGCGCGTCTCCGCGCCGGGCATCAGCCGGCTGATGAAATACACCGAGCGCTCGCTGAACCTCCGGCTCTTCGAGCGGCGCCACGGCCGCTACGTGCCCACGCCCGAGGCGCAGGACATCTTCGAACAGATCAACGGCGTCTACAAAAAGGTCGACGACCTGCATTTCACGCTCTCACGCATCGAGCGCGGCGCGGGCATCGAACTCAAGATCGGCTCGGTGCCGTCGATCTCGCATGTGATGGTGCCGCGCGCGATCGAGCGCCTGCGCGCCCAGCACCCGGATCTCCGCCTCGACATCAACATCCTGAAGATCGAGGAGGCGGTGGATTACATCCTCCTCGGCAAGGGCGAACTCGCGGTGATGAGCTACAAGCTCGATCATCCCGGCATGGATTTCCTGCCGCTTGCCCGGGGAAAACTCGTCTGCATCGTGCCGGAGAACCACCCGCTGGCCGAAAAATCCGTGGTCAGCGCGCGGGACATGGTGCGCTTCCCGATGATCGGCATCGAGCCGACCGACCCCTATGGCCGCATCATGTGCGACCTCTTCGAGCGGGAGAGCCTCGCCTTCGATCTCATCATCAAGGCGCGCTTCGGCACGACGGTCTGCGCGCTGGTGAAGGCCGGGCTCGGCATTGCGATCATCGACGAGTTCACGGTCGCGCATGGCTCGATGCCGGGCATCCGCATCCTGCCGATCGCCGAGGAGACGCCCTTCCAGACCTATGTCGCGGTGAAGACGGATCGCGCGCTCTCGCGCTATGCCGAGAACTTCGTGCGCCTGCTGCGCGGCGAGATGCAGGCCTGGGCAAGCCGGAGCAGCGGAACATAACATGATGTTAGGTTTGGAGCACAAAGTGGTCGTTGCGTTAGGTTTCAAGCGCGTGTTTTATCCCGCCTGAAACCCGGGAGTCGCCGAGACAAGGCGGCCAAGGGCGGGGAGAGAAGACCAAGAGGGAGGATATCCATGGATCGCCGAATGTTTGTCGCGGCCGCGCTGGCTCTGGGCCTGTCGCCGGCCCTGGCGCAGGAGAAGATCAAGCTCGTCAACGTGGTGGAATTGTCGGGCGCAGGCGCGACCGCGGGCACCAACTGGAAGAACGGCATCGACATCGCCGTCGCCGAGATCAATGCCAAGGGCGGCATCCTCGGTCGTCCGATCGAGATCGTCCATTACGACACCCAGACCAATCCGGGGAACACCCGCGCCGCCGTGCAGCGCGCCATCGATGAAGGCACCTATGCCGTGCTCGGCCCGGTCTTCTCCGGCCCGATCGGCGCCTCGATGCAGATCGCCCAGCGCGCCGAGATTGCGCAGATCGTCGGCGGCGAGGCGGCGGGCCTCACGAAGCAGGGCAACCCCTATCTCTTCCGCACCTCGCTGAGCCAGGCGGCGGCCATGCCGAAGATCGCCGCCTATCTCCAGGGCGAGGTGAAGGCGAAGACGGTCGCGGTCGTCTGGGTCAACAACGATTTCGGCAAGGGCGGGCGTGACGCCATCCTCCCCGAACTCGAGAAGCGCGGCATCAAGGTCGTGGCCGATGTCTCGACCGAGCAGGGCCAGGCGGATTTCGCCTCCGACGCCATCAAGGTGAAGAACGCGAATGCCGATGCGGTGTTCGTCTACCTGAACGAGGAAGAAAGCGCCCGCTTCCTGCGCGCCGCGAAGCAGCAGGGCATCGACAAGCCGATGGTGGGCGAAACCACGCTCCTCGGCGCGAAGGTGATCGAGCTTGCGGGTGAAGCCGCCAACGGCGTGCGCGGCCATGTCGGCCTCTCGATCGATGCACCGGTGCCGGCCTTCCAGGATTTCGGCAAGAAGTTCCAGCAGCGCTTCAACTATGTCTCCGACCATAACGGCCTGAAGGGCTACATGGCGGTCTACATGGTAAAATGGGCAACCGAGAAGCAGAAGAAGTTCGACAAGAAGGGCCTCGCCGACACTTTGCGCGGCGCGCGCATCACCCCGAAGGACGAGCCGGGAATCCTGATCGAGACGAAGATCGAGCCGAACGGCGACATCGACCGCGAGAGCTTCCTCGCCGAGGTCGTCGCCGGCAAGCAGGTGATCAAGCAGACCCTGCCGATGATCAATCCGTAAGCCCTCCCGCCTGCTCCCTCCGTCATCCCGGCCGGCGCGGTCGGGATGACGCGACCGGCCACCCCATCCGGAGACATCAAGCGATGGCCGAATTCATCGCCTATCTGATCGCGGGCCTCGCGACCGGCGCGATCTACGCGCTGGCCGCCATCGGCTTCACGCTGGTCTGGCAGACCTCGCAGACCATCAATTTCGCGCAAGGCGAATTCGTGATGCTCCCGGCGATCCTGATCCTCGCGCTGGTGAAGCTGGCAGGCGCGCCGTTGTGGCTCGCGGCCATCCTCGGCGTGGCCTTGTTCGTCGCGCTCTTCGGCTGGGGCTTCAAGATCACCATCGTCGATCCGATGATCCGCCACGGCGTTCTGCCTTTGGCGATTGCCACCATGGCGCTGGCGATCATCATGAAGGAAGGCGCGAAGGATGGCTTCTCGGCCGAGGCGCAGAGCTTCCCGTCGCTCCTGCCGGCTGAGACGCTGAATTTCGCCGGGATTTCCATCTCCCTGCAGCATGTCGCGATCATCGTGGTGGCCTGCGTGGCGATCGGCGGGCTGCAATGGTTCGTCACCCGCACCCGCACCGGCCGGCAGATGCAGGCCGCGGCGCAGAACCCCGGCGTGGCGCTGATCCTCGGCATTCCCGTGGCGCGGATGGTGATGCTCACCTTCCTCATCAATGCGGGGCTCGCGGCGCTCGCCTCCGTGCTGATCTCGCCGATTTACCTCGCGAAATTCTCGAATGGCGAGGTGATCGGCCTCTTCGCCTTCATCGCGGCCATTGTCGGCGGCTTCAACCAGGTGCGCGGCGCGCTCGCCGGCGGGCTGATCGTCGGCGTGATCGACAGCCTCGCGGCGGCCTATATCTCGACCTCCTATCGTCTCGCGGTGCCGCTGGTGCTGCTGGTGATCATCATCCTCGTGAAGCCCGAAGGCCTGTTCGGCCGCAAGGAGGAGCGCCGGGTATGAGCGATATCCCCTCCTTCACGGGCAACGCGCCTGTGCCTGCCCGGCGCTTCTGGAAACGCGCCGATGGCGTGCTGATCACGCTGCTGGTCGCGGCGGTGCTGCTCTGGTTCGTGCCGGCCGGCATGGGGCGCTACGGCACCTATGTGCTCTCGCTCTGGCTGGTGACGGCGATCGCCGTGATGGGCCTGAACCTGACCCTCGGCCTCGCCGGCCTCAAGAGCCTCGCGCAGGCGGCCTTCATGGGCATCGGTGCCTATGCGACCGCCATTCTCACCACGAAGGGCGGCATGGACTGGCTGCCAGCCTTCGCGATCTCGGGCCTGCTGACCTTCGCGGTGGGCCTCGTGCTCGGCTTCCCGGCCCTGCGGGTGAAGGCGCATTACCTCGCCTTCGTGACGCTCGCCTTCTCGACGCTGATCTGGCTGGTCTTGCGCAACGAGCAATGGCTGACGGGCGGCGTGTTCGGCCTCTCGAACATCCCGCGCCCCACGCTCTTTGGCGTGAAACTCGACGGTCCCCTCGCCTTCCACCGCTTCGTGGTGGTGGTGACGCTGATCCTTGCGCTGGCGCTCTGGTGGCTGATCCGCTCGCCCTGGGGCCGGGCCTTCCTCGCGCTTCGCGAGAACCCGGTGCGGGCGGCATCGCTCGGCATCAACATCCGCAATTACACGCTGCTCGCCTTCGCGATCGGCTCGGCCTATGCCGGTTTTGCCGGCGCGCTCTACGCGCCGCTGGTCGAGTTCATCGATCCCTCGCCTTTCGCGCTTTCCGCCTCGTTCTTCCTGCTGCTGATGGTGGTAGCGGGTGGTTCGGGCTACCAGCTCGGGCCGTTCATCGGCGCGCTGCTGGGGGTGGTTTTGCCGGAATATCTGCGCGTCACCGGCGGGCTTTATCTCATCCTCTTCGCGGCCATCGTCGTGGCGCTGCTGATCGCCTGCCCGCAGGGGATCATGGGCCTTCTCGAACGGGCATGGACGGCGATCCGCCGTCGCCCCATGGGCCGCAACCTTCCTGTGAAGGAGAGCGCGCTGTGACAACCGTTCTCCAGGTCGAAGGCCTCGCGAAGCATTTCGGCGGCATCCGTGCGGTGGAGGATGTGAGCTTCGCGGTGCATGAGGGCGAGATCCTCGGCATCATCGGCCCGAATGGCTGCGGGAAATCCACCCTTTTCAACTGCATCCTTGGGCAATTGACGCCGACGTCGGGCCGCGTGCGGCTCGACGGGCAGGATGTCACGGGCCTCACGCCCGAAGCGATGAACAGGCGCGGCGTGAGCCGCACCTTCCAGCTGCTGCAGGTTTTCCCCGAACTCTCGGTGCGCGAGAACCTCATCCTCGCGGGGCAGGAGCACCGGGGGACGATGCTCTCGCGCCTCTTCGGCCCGCGCGATGCCGGGCTCACCGCCGAGGCCGAAAGGATGATCGGCTTCTTCCGCCTCGGGCACCTCGCGGATGCCAAGGCGGGCGGGCTTTCCTACGGCCAGCAGAAGCTGCTCGATGCCGCCATGGCCTTCATGGCCGGGCCCCGCCTCGTGCTGCTGGATGAACCCGCCGGCGGGGTGAACCTCACCATGCTCGGCGACCTGAAAGAGCGGCTCAAGGTGATGAATGCCGAGGCCGGCGCGACCTTCGTCGTCATCGAGCACAACATGGATTTCGTGATGAGCCTCTGCACCCGCGTGGTGGTGATGGCCGAGGGCCGGGTGCTTGCTGTCGGCACCCCCGCCGAAGTGCGCGCCAACCCGGCCGTCATCGACGCCTATCTGGGGCATTGAGCCATGGAACGGAAAGGCATGGACAAGACCCCGATCAGCGATCCGATCCTCGAACTCGAGAACGTGGTGGGCGGCTATGGGCGCATCACCATCCTCAACGGCGCGAGCTTCAAGGTGAAGCGCGGGGCGATCACTACCGTGATCGGCCCGAATGGCGCGGGGAAATCCACGGTCTTCAAGGCGATCTTCGGCCTCCTGAACCTCTCCTCCGGCACGATCCGCTTCGAGGGCCGCGACATCACCCGCTGGCCCCCGCGGAAGCTTCTGGAAGCGGGAATCGTCTATGTGCCGCAGGGGCGCAACATCTTCCCCGAACTCTCTGTGCGCCATAACCTCGAATTCGGCGCGGTGGCGGCCGGGCCGCACATCACGGATATAGAAGCCCGTATCGAAGCCGCGCTCGATCGCTTCCCCGCGCTTCGCCAGAAGGCCGATGTGCAGGCCTCCACGCTCTCCGGCGGGCAGCAGAAGCAGCTCGAGATCATGCGCGGCCTGCTGCTCGACCCCAAGCTGATCCTGATCGACGAGCCCTCCATCGGCCTCTCGCCGCTCCTGGTGCAGGAGACCTTCGGCATCCTGAAGGACCTGCGAGCCAAGGGCGTGACCATCCTGATGGTCGAGCAGAATGCCCGCTCGGCGCTGGACATCTCCGATGAAGGCCTCGTGCTCGAAACGGGGCGGGCGCGCCTGCAGGGCCCGGCGCGGGATATCCTGAATGATCCGCGCGTGGCGCAGCTCTTCCTCGGCGGCGCGATGGCGGAGGCGGGCTGAATGAGCACCGCGCCGGTCCGCTTGGCCGTGATGGGCGCCGGGCTGATCGGCCGCCGGCATATCGAGCATGTCCTCGCCGAACCCGGAGCCGCCTTGCACAGCGTCATCGATCCCGCGCCGCAAGCGCAGGCACTCGCGGCCGAACGGGGCTGGCGATGGCAGGAGGCATTCGATTTTTCCCAGTCGGACAAGCCCGACGGCGTGATCATCGCCACGCCCAACGCGATGCATGTCGCGCACGGGCTCGCGGCCATCGAAGCGGCAATTCCGGTGCTCATCGAGAAACCGCTGGCGGACACGCTTTCGGGGGCGGAGCGCCTCGTGGCAACGGCAGAAAAGGCCGGCGTGCCGCTCGCCGTCGGTCATCACCGCCGGCATAACCCGATCATCGCGCGGGCCAAGGCGAAGATCGCGGCCGGCGAGATTGGCCCGATCGTGGCGGTGCACGGCTTCTTCTGGATCGCGAAGCCGGACGACTATTTCAACGTGAGCTGGCGGTGCGAGCCGGGCGCGGGGCCGATCCTGATCAATCTCATCCACGAGATCGACATCATCCGCCATCTCTGCGGCGCGATTTCAGAGGTCTGGGCGATTGCGGCCAACGGGCAGCGCGGCTTTGCGGTGGAGGACAGCGCGGCGGTGATGATGCGCTTCGCGAATGGCGCGCTCGGCACCTTCACCCTGTCCGACGCCATCCCCTCACCCTGGAGCTGGGAACTCACCAGCGGCGAGAACCCGGATTTCGCGCGAACTGGCGAGGCTTATCTGATGATCGGCGGGCGGGATGCCTCGCTCAGCCTGCCGCGGCTCGAGACATGGCGGCACAGACCCGCGAAAAGCTGGTGGCAGCCGATGGAAGCGACCCGGGAAAGCCTCCCGCCGCTCGATCCGCTGCGCGCGCAGATCGCGCAATTCTGCCGCGTCATCCGGGAGGGCGAGGCGCCGCTCGTCCCCGGCCGCGAGGGGCTCGAAAGCCTGCGCGTCATCGAGGCCATCCGGCAGGCCGCCACCACAGGGCAATCCGTGAGGCTCGCATGATCCCCTCCATCGCCACCGTCTGCATCTCCGGCAATCTCGGCGAGAAGCTCGAGGCCATCGCGAAGGCCGGATTTCGAGCGGTCGAGATTTTCGAGAACGATCTCATCGCCCATCCCGGCTCGCCTGCCGAGGTGCGGATGATCTGCGCGGATCTCGGGCTCAGCATCGTCACCTGCCAGCCTTTCCGCGATTTCGAGGGCATGCCGCTGGCGCGCCGCGCCCGCACCTTCGACCGCGCCGAGCGGAAGTTCGACCTGCTGCAGGAACTGGGGACGGACCTTCTGTTTGTCTGCTCCAGCCTCTCGCCGGAGGCCGAGGGCGGCATTCCGCGCCTCGCGGAGGATTTTGCCGAGCTTGCCCAGCGCGCCGCGAAGCGCGGCCTGCGCGTCGGCTACGAGGCGCTCGCCTGGGGCCGGCACGTCTCGGATTATCGCGATGCCTGGGAGGTGGTGCGCCGCGCGAACCAGCCGAATCTCGGGCTGATCCTCGACAGCTTCCACATCTTCTCGCGCGGTTTCGAAATCGAGAGCATCCGCAACATTCCGGGCGACCGCATCGCGCTGGTGCAGGTGGCCGATGCGCCGCGCCTGCAGATGGACCCCCTCTCCTGGAGCCGGCATTGGCGCTGCCTGCCGGGGCAGGGCGATTTCGACCTCGCGGGCTTCCTCGATTGCCTGCTGGCCACAGGCTATCAGGGCCCGCTCAGCCTCGAGATCTTCAACGATCGCTTCCGCGCAGGCTCGGCCCGTCTCGTGGCGCGGGACGGGCATCGCTCGCTGCTCTGGCTGATGAACCAGGCCGAAACGCGCGCCGGCAAACCCGTGCCCGGCGCAGTTCCGATGCCCCCGGCCGCACCGGTGAATAGCGTGGAATTCATCGAATTCGCGGTGGATGAGGCGGCAAGGCCCGAATTCGAAACCCTGCTCACATCCCTGGGTTTCGCGAAAATGGGCCAGCACCGCTCGAAGGATGTCGCGCTCTTCCGGCAGGGCGATATCCGGCTCGTCGTGAATTCCGACAAGGAGGGCTTCGCGCATTCCTACCAGATCACGCATGGCACCTCCGTCTGCGCCTTCGCGGTGAAGGTGCCGGATGCCGGCGCGCTGATCGCCCGCGCCCGCGCGCTGCTCGATACGCCCCATACCGGCGCGGTGGGACCGGGCGAACTCGACATCCCCGCCGTGCGCGGCCTCGGCGGCAGCCTGCTCTACGTGATGGACGATGCCTCCGGTCTCGGGCGCTGGGCGGAGATCGATTTCGAGCCGGTTGCCGGCTCGCACCCCGGCGAGGCCGGGCTCTTCGCGGTCGATCACATCTCCCAGACCATGCAATACGAGGAGATGCTGACCTGGCTGCTGTTCTACACCTCGCTGATCGAGGCGCGGAAGACGCCGAGCCAGGCGGTGGTGGACCCGGCCGGCGTGGTGCAGAGCCAGGTGATCGAGAGCGGCGCCGGCGCGCCCGGCCGAGGCTTGCGCCTCGTTCTCAACGGTTCGCAGAGCCACCGCACGCTTTCCGCGCGCTTCGTGACGGATTTCTTCGGTTCGGGCGTGCAGCATATCGCGCTCAACACGCGCGACATCCGCCAGACGGTTGCGACCTTGCGGGCCCGTGGCGTCTCGATGCTGCCGATCCCCGAGAATTACTACGACGATCTCGAGGCCCGCACGGACCTCTCCGCTGACGAGATCGACGCGCTGAAGGCGCTCGGCATCCTCTACGACCGTGACGATCACGGCACGTTCCTGCAGGCCTACACCACCACGCTCGAAGGCGGGTTCTTCTTCGAGATCGTCGAGCGAAACGGCTATGCCGGCTATGGCGCGGCCAATGCCGGCATCCGGCTTGCCGCGCAATCGCGCCTGCGGGCGGCCGACGAGGAGATCGTCATCGACGACCTCGCCTTGTGAGGCGGGCCGTCAGGTCGCGCCGGAAATACGCCGCAACGTGGCCGAATCGGTGACCGGCAGGCCGAAGAACGCGAGATAGGCCGGGATCTGCGCATAAAGCATGTCGATTCCGAGCTGGATCCTGTGTCCGCGCGCTTCTGCCGCCTTGAGGAAGGCGGTCTTGCCACCCTTCATCACCACATCGCCGACGAAGGCGCCCTGCGGCAGGCTCTCGATCGCGATCGGCATCGGATCGCCGGGCGACATGCCGAGCGGGGTCGCGTTGACGACGACATCGCAATCCTCGGCAAGCGCCGGACCGGTCTCGATCGCGACGGCGGGGTAATGCATGGCGAGCCTTTCGGCCAGCGCGCCGGCCGCCGCCGCATGCGGATCATGCAGGCGCAGGAAGCGCGCCCCATGGGCCGCGAAGGCCGCCGCAATCGCCGATCCCACGCCGCCCGCCCCGAGGATCAGCACCCGGCGATCGGCGATCGTTTCCCCCTTCTCGAGCATGGCGCGCACGAAGCCCTCGCCGTCGAACATGTCGCCGGCGAGCGAACCATCCGGACGACGCAAAACAGCGTTGCAGGAGCCCGCGATCTTCACCGCCGGCGAGGCCTCGGCCAGCCATTCCCGCACACGGATCTTGTGCGGCATGGTGACGAGCGCACCAAGCACATTGGTCAGGCGGAACAGGCCGGGAAAGACCGCGTCGAAATCCTCCGCCTTCAGCCCCATCGGAATGACGGCCATCTTCAGGTTGAGGGAGGCAAAATAGGGGTTGTAGATCAGCGGTGCCCGAAAACTTTCCGTGGGATAGCCCAGATGCAGGATGAGCCGCGCGGTGCCGTCCAATAGGTCTGTCACAAACGAACTCCAGTCTGGGTGCAGAGTGAACCATTCGGTTCATTCGTCAAGCGGGACTTGACCTTGCCGGCAAATCCCGGCTCATTCGCACAAGGTCACAGGAAGCCCGCGCGAGGAGCCCATGACTTTCACTCCCGGCACGACTGGCCTTGATGTCCTCGTCAGTGAGTGCGGACCGCGTGACGGGCTGCAGATCCTGTCGCGGATCATGCCGACGGCGGCCAAAAAGCGCTGGATTGCCGCGTTGCACGCCGCTGGGCTGCGCGAGATCGAGGTGTGCTCCTTCGTGCCGGCGAAGCTGATGCCGCAGATGGCGGATGCGGCGGAGATCGTCGCCTATTCGCGCACCTTGCCGGGCCTCACGGTGCTCGCGCTGGTGCCGAACTTGCGCGGGGCAGAAGCGGCCATCGCAGCGGGCGCCCACAAGCTCACCATTCCCGTTTCCGGCAGCGAGGAGCACAGCCTCGCGAATGTGCGCAGGACGCGGGCGGAAATGGTGGAGGAGGTGCGGCGCATCGTCGAATATCGCAATGCGCATGCCCCGGATGTGCCGGTGGAGGCGAATATCTCGGTCGCCTTCGGCTGCACCATTGCCGGCCCGGTTTCCGAAGACGACGTCACCCGCCTCAGCGTGGCCCTCGTCGAGGCGGGCGTCGATGATTCCGGCCTCTCGGACACCACCGGCATGGGCAATCCCGCGCAGGTGAAGCGGCTGTTCACCCGCGTCATCGGCGAGATCGGCGACAAGATCGGCGCGGCCCACATGCACAACACGCGCGGCCTCGGCCTTGCGAATGTGCTGGCGGCCTACGAGGCCGGCGTGCGCATCTTCGATTCCTCCCATGCCGGGCTCGGCGGCTGCCCGCATGCGCCCGGCGCTTCGGGCAATGTCGTGACGGAGGACATGGTCTTCATGTTCGAGGCGATGGGCCTGCGCACCGGCATCGATGCCGCGCAACTCGTCGCTTCCCGCGCGATCCTCGCCGAGACGCTTCCGGGCGTGGAACTCTACGGCATGCTGGCCGGGGCCGGCCTCCCCAAGGGCCATCGGCCCGCAACCCCTGCGGTGACCCATGCCGCCGCCGAGTGACACGAAGGCCGCGGCGCTGCGCTCGCATTCCTGGACGCAGGATCCGGAGGGCGTGAAGCGCAACATCCTCGCCGCCGCGCGCGAGGCTTTCGTGGAACATGGCTTCGCCGGTGCGCGCGTGGATGACATCGCGGCCCGCACCGAAACCTCGAAGCGGATGATCTACTATTATTTCGGCGACAAGCGGGGGCTTTACGTCGCGGTGCTGGAGGATGCCTATGCGGGTATCCGCGGCCACGAGCAGCAACTCGACCTCACGGTGCTGCCGCCGCGCGAGGCTTTGGCGCGGCTTGCCGGCGAAACCTTCGACTACCATGCCCGGTACCCCGATTTCGTGCGCCTCGTGATGGACGAGAACATCCATTACGCGCGCCATATCGAGAAATCGGAGCGGGTGCAGGCCGTCAACAACACGGCGCTGTCGACGATCGGCGCGATTTATGATCGCGGCCTGGCCGAAGGCGTGTTCCGGGCGGGGTTGGAGCCGATCGACATCCACCTCACCATCAGCGCGCTCGCTTTCTACAACGTGTCGAACCGGGCGACGATCCGGGCGCTCTTCGCGCATGACATGGGCAGCCCCGCCGCGCTGGCCCGGCGCCGCGTGCAGGTGATCGACACGGTCCTGCTCTTCGTTCAGGCGTGATCAGCCCTCGGATCGCAGGCGGGCGCGGGCCTCATCCGCCGTCTCGTAGATATGCGGGGCCGCGCCGCGCGTTTCCAAAGCCGCGCCGAGTTTCATGCGCAGGAAGCCCGAGGTCGTGTAGCGCGTGACATTCGTGTAGAAATCGCGCGTGAGCGCGGCGATCATCGCGGCGTATTCGTCCATCAGGTCGTCGGGAATCGTGAAGTGATCGTAATTGGCGATCGCCTTCACCTTGTGCCCCACGGGGCCGAGCATCCTCGTAACGCAGGCACGGATTTCCTCGATTTCGGCCAGTGATTTCAGGCTCAACCGCTCGAAATTGATGAAGAACAGGTTCTCCGCCGCATCGAAGGTGAAGCGCCGCGAGATCGGCAAGGCCAGCATCGCATCGCGCAGGCCGAGGAGATCGTCGCGGAAGAGCCGCCGGTCCATCCGGCGCGGGTTTTTCACGATGGGCTTGAAGGCCATGCGCGCGAGGATGTCGCGCTCGAGATCGATGCCCGGCGCGATCTCGATCACCTCCATGCCGTCGGGCGTCAACTGCATCACGCAGCGTTCGGTGATGTAGAGCACCGGCTGGCCGCGCTTCAGTGCATAGGCGCCCGAAAAGGTGCGATGCTCGACCTCGTCCACGAATTTCGCCGTGCCGCCCTCCTTCAGGATCGTCAGGCCGGCTTCGCTGATCGCAATCTCGGCCTCGCCGGCCGTGAAGGTGCCGACGAAATACACCGCCTTCGCGGTCTGGCTGATATTGATGAAGCCGCCCGCACCCGCGAGCCTCGGCCCGAAGCGCGAGACGTTCAGATTGCCGTGCCGGTCCGCCTGCGCAAGGCCCAGGAAAGCCTGGTCGAGCCCGCCGCCATCGTAGAAGTCGAACTGGTAGGGCTGGTCGATGATGGCCTGCGTGTTCGTGGCCGCGCCGAAATTGAGGCCCGAGGCCGGGATTCCACCCACCACACCCGGCTCGGCGGTGAGCGTGAGCAGATCGACCACGCGCTCCTCCGCCGCGACCGCCGCCACGCCCTCCGGCATGCCGATGCCGAGATTGACGACGGCGTTGGCCCGGAGTTCCATCGCCGCCCGGCGCGCGATGATCTTCCGGGCGCTCATCGGCATGGCGGGCAGCGAATCCTGCGGCACGCGGATTTCGCCGGCAAAGGCGGGGTTGTAGGCCACCGCAAAGGTCTGCATGTGATATTCGGGCTTTTCCGCCACCACCACGCAATCCACCATCACGCCGGGGATCTTCACCTGTCGGGGCGGCAGCGAACCGCGCTCGGCGACCCGCTCCACCTGCACGATGACGATGCCGCCGGAATTGCGCGCGGCCATCGCGATGGCGAGCGCTTCGAGCGTCAGCGCCTCGCGCTCCATGGTGATGTTGCCATCGGGATCCGCGGTCGTGCCGCGCAGCAGGGCGGCATGCACGGGAAAGGCCTTGTAGAACAGGAATTCCTCGCCCGCGAGCTCGATCCGCGTCACGAGGTCTTCGGTCGTCACCGCGTTGATCTTGCCGCCGCCATGGCGCGGATCGACGAAGGTGCCGAGGCCGATGCGGCTCACATGCCCCGGCTTTCCCGCCGCGATATCGCGGTAAAGCTGGGAAATGACACCCTGCGGCAGGTTGTAGGCTTCGATCTGCCCGGTCACAGCCAGTTGCTGGAGCTTCGGCACGAGGCCCCAATGGCCGCCCACCACGCGCTTCACGAAGCCGGGATGGCCGAAATGGTTCAGCCCGCGCTCCTTCCCGTCGCCCTGCCCGGCCGCGTAGAGCAGCGTCAGGTTGCGCGGGCTCCCGAGGCCGTCAGGCGCCTCGGCGGCGCTCGCGAGGAAGCGTTCCTCGAGCGCGACGGCCAGGTTTTCGGCAAAGCCGATGCCGACGAAGCCGCCGGTCGCGACCGTATCGCCATCGCGGATCAGCGCCACCGCCTCCGCCGCCGAGACGACCTTGTGGCGACCGCGCCCGTTCTCCGGCGCTGCGAGTTTCCCCAGCATTTCTCCTGCCATGCCTGTGCCTCCCCCTGTGCGCGGAACGTGCCAGCCGGGGCAGAAAATGCAACGTGTAATCCGGAGCCTGGCGCGCGAGCCTCGAAAAGTCGCTTCCGCCTGCATCCAAAAGCCAAACAGCCGTGTTATGCGAAGAGCGGGAGACAAGACGGATGACCCTTCTCGCGCGTTATGGCTCGCTCGAAGCTGCGATTCTCGCCTGTGCCTCAGGTGACCGGATGGCATTGCGGGCGATCTACGAAGCGGAGGGCGCGCGCCTGCTCGGCATCGCCTTCCGCATGCTCAAGCGCCGCGCGGCGGCGGAGGATGTCGTGCAGGATACGTTCCTGACCCTCTGGGAACAGGCCCGCCGCTTTGACGGAAGGCCGGGCCATGGCCGGGCCTGGCTCACCACCCTGCTGCGCAACCGGACGCTGAATGTGCTGCGCGGGGAAGCGCGCCTCGACCTCGTGGAGGATTTCGAGCCGCTCGGCCTGCATGCCGCCGGTGAAAGCGCCGAGGAGGCGATGACACGCCTTTCGGACGAAAGCGCGCTGAAGCGCTGCCTCGAAGGCCTGGAGGAGGCCCGCCGGCGCATCATCCTGCTGGCCTTCACCGAGGGGTTGAGCCATGGCGAAATCGCCGCCCGGCTCGGCACGCCGCTCGGAACCGTGAAGAGCTGGGTGCGCCGCTCGCTCCTCTCGCTGAAGGAGTGCATGGGATGACCCGGCTCTCCGACGAGATGGAGGCCCTCGCGGGCGAATATGCGCTGGGCACGCTCGATGCCGCGGAGCGTACCGCCGTTGAGGCGCGGATGGCGATCGACCCGGCCTTCCGCGAGGCGGTGCGTGCGTGGCAGCAGCGCCTTGCCCCGCTCGACGACACCGCGCCGCCGCTGGTGCCGGACCCGGCCCTGTGGAGCCGGATCGAATCCCAGATGAACCTGCACCCGCCGGAGCGGACGCGTTTCCGCTCTGGCTCGTGGATCGCCGCCTTGTGGGACAATCTCGGCTTCTGGCGGCCGCTTGGCCTCGCGAGCGCGCTCGCCGGGCTCGTGCTGGCCGTTACGCTCGCGCTCACCATCGCGCGCGGACCGCTCAAGCCGGATTATGTCGCGGTGCTCAACACCGCCGACGGGCGTGCGGCGGCGGTGGTGAATGTCTATGCCGATGGCACGGTCAATCTCATCCCGCTCGAGGATATCGCCGTTCCGCAGGGGCGGATCATCGAGGTCTGGACCCTGCAGAGCCGCGAGCAGGGACCGGTCTCGATCGGCCGGCTCGACCGGGCGCGAAGCCTCAAGCTCGATTTGCGCAATCTCGGCCGCCCGGATGTCAATCACCTGTTCGAACTCACGCTCGAACCGCCCGGTGGCTCGCCCACGGGCAAGCCCACCGGCCCGATCCTGATGAAGGGCCTCGCGGCGCGGAGCATCTGACCCCCGATGGTGGAAGCATCACGCCGGCGCGCCATCCGCGCCATCCTCTTCGACAAGGATGGCACGCTCATCGATTTCCAGAAAAGCTGGGGGCCGGTTTTGCGCGAGGCCGCGCATCTCGGGGCGGCCGGCGATGCGGCTCTGGCGCACCGCCTGATGATCGCCGGCGGCATGGACCCCGAGACGCTCATCACCGCAGCCGACACGCTTTTCGCAGCGGGCAACACGGTGGAAATCGCCGATCTCTTCCGCGCGGAGGGTTCACCACTTCCGCGTGACAGTCTCGTCGCCGATCTCGACCGGCTGTTCGTGTCGGCGGCCGAACGCGGCGTGCCGGTCGTTCCCCTGCGCCCGCTCTTCGAGGCGTTGAGCGCGGCCGGCTATCGCCTCGGGCTGGCAAGTTCGGACAGCGAGGCGGGTGTCCGTCGTCTTCTCGCGCTCGAAGGCATCACTGATCTCGTGGAATTCGTCGCCGGCTACGATTCCGGCCATGGCGCGAAGCCGGAGCCCGGCATGGCACTCGCCTTCTCGGCCGCCCTGGGCCTGCCGGCGCGCGCGATCGCGATGGTGGGCGACAATCGCCACGACATGCGCATGGGCCGTGCGGCGGGCTGCGGGCTCTGCCTCGCGGTACTCACCGGCACCGGCACGTTCGAGCGGCTTGCGCCCGAAAGCGATGCGGTGCTGGGGAGTATTGCGGAGTTGCCGCGTTTCTTCTCAGAGGGTGCGCAGTAACCCGGTCTGCACATCGAAGACCGCACCATGCAGGGCGAGCTGGCCGCGCCCGTGCAGAATGCTGACACAGGGGAATGTCAGCATGTTCTCGATCGAATTGCGGATCGAGGCGATGGCGAGCCTTTCGGCATATTCCGCATCGCTCTCCTGTGCCTGTTCGGGCAGGGATTCCGCCGCCGGGCTGATCAGCGTCATCCAGCGACCAATGAAATCGCCGGGGGAGAGCGCGTCATCGGCGCTCGGGTTGCGCAGGCGACGCACATAGGAATGCACGCCGCCGCAGCGACCATGGCCCATCACGACGATGTGCCGCACCTTGAGGGCCTGCACCGCGAATTCCAGCGCGGCGGAGGTGCCGTGCAATTCGCCGTCGGGGGCATAGGGCGGCACGAGATTCGCCACGTTGCGCACGACGAACAACTCGCCCGGCCGCGCATCGAAGATCACCTCCGGCGAGACGCGGCTGTCGCAGCAGGCGATGACCATGATTTCCGGCTTCTGGCCGTTTTCCGCCATTTCCTCGAAGCGGGCGCGCTCCTGCGGCAATCGCCCCTCGCGGAACGTGTTGTAGCCCTCCAGCAAGCGGAGCGGGAATTCGGCGGGAACGAGGGGGCGCGGAACATGCGCTGCGGGCGAGCCGGTCATGGTATACCGGGATTCATCACGGATCGGCCCGCGCGGCAACCCTCGAAACGCGCATGAGGGGCATCGGCTGGATGCGCGCAGGCCGATCAGGCCCAGATGGCCATGGGCAGGCCGTGGGCGTCGCGCACGATTTCCGCCGGATGCGATAGGGCCTCGCCCTGCGCGTGACGCTCTGCCGTCAGGAGGCAGGCGGCCGCATCGAGCAGATCGTCGCCGCCCGCGCCCTGTGGCGGCGCGGATGCGAGCAGAGCGCCCGGCAGCCCCGCCGCCGCGAGCAGCGCGAGGCGCTCCTCCCGGCCTGCGGATGTCTTTTTCGGATGCAGGAGCGGCTCGCCCTTCAGGCGGCGGAAGACGAGTTCGGGATGCGTCTCGACGACGCAGCCCTGCAGAGCCGGACGCGCGCGCAGGAAGCGATCCAGCTCGCGGATGCGCGGGAACAGGTTGAAGCCCTGTCTGGCGACCTTCCGGGGCGGAAAAGAGGCCGCAAGCGCCTGCCGGCAGGCCTCGGCGTAATCGGCAGCCTCCACGGCCGCGCGCGCCGGAATGGAAAAGACGCTGGATTGCCGGGCACCCAGCAAGGGCCGCACCGCCTTTTCGGGGGGGCGGCCCGCGCCCTCGATCCGATCCGGCAGGCCGATGGGCATGTCGATCGCAAGGGCTGCGAATCCCGGAATGGCCAGCTCCAGTTCCGCAAGGTTCGCAAAGACATGGATGTGGAAACGGAACCGGGGATCGCCCTTGTGCGTTTCGCGCCACACGGCCATCCAGCCCGCCCGACAGCCATCGACGCCGACGATCCCGTTCATGCCCCGATCCACGCCATTTGGCCTTGCCTTGGAAGCCCCATGCGTGCCTACCCTGCGCGACACGAGCCCGATCTAACGCTTCCGCAGAGAATGGCCAGACCCATGCGTTCCTTCCGTTCCGTCCTGTATGTGCCTGCCACGAACGAGCGCGCACTGGTCAAGGCCGCCTCGCTGGCTTGTGACGCGGTGATCCTCGACCTGGAAGACGCGGTCGCGCCCGACGAGAAGGCCCGGGCGCGCATCATCGCGCGCAATGTCCTGGAAGCGCGGCATTTCGGTTCGAAGCCGGTCATCGTCCGGGTGAATGGCTTTGCCGAGGACGAGAACAGCGCCGACCTCGCCGAGGATCTGGCGGCGATCCTGCCGGCGGAACCGCATGCCGTGCTCTTCCCCAAGATCCGTTTCGCCAACGACGCCATGCGCGCGGTGCAGGCCATGGCCGCGAGTGTCGCCCCCGACGCGGTGCGCCTCTGGCTGATGATCGAGACCCCGCAGGCCGTGCTCGATGCGGCGGCGATCGCGAGCCTCGCGGCCGATCCGGATTCGCGGCTCACGGCTTTGGTTCTCGGCACGAACGATCTCGTGAAGGAGATGCGCGTCACCGCCACGCCCACCCGGCTCGCGCTGCTGCATGCGCTTTCCACCGTGCTGCTCGCGGGCCGCGCCTATGGCCTGACGGTGCTCGATGGCGTCTATGGCGACCTGGCGAATGCCGCGGGCTTCGAAGGCGAGGCCTTGCAGGGCAAGGGCCTCGGCTTCGACGGCAAGACGCTGATCCATCCGAGCCAGATCGAACCGGCAAACCGGATCTTCGCGGCAACCGAGACGGAACGTGCGGAGGCGCAGGCCATCGTCTCGGCTTTCGAGGCGCCGGAGAACAGCGGACGCGCCGTGCTCGTCGTCAACGGCCAGATGGTCGAGCGGCTGCATTACGAGCAGGCCCTGCGGGTGCTGGCGAGCCGCCGATGAAGACGCGCGCATGAAGATCGTCGGCCGCATCCTCGTCCTGTGCGTGGCGGCCTTCGCCCTGAGCCTCGTGCTCGGGCGCTTCGTGCCGGTCGTCTCGACCCTGATGCTGGGCCGCTGGGTGACCTTCCAGCCCGTGACGCGCGACTGGGTGCCGCTCTCGGCCATCTCGCCAACACTCGCCCGCGCCGTGATCGCCTCGGAAGACCAGCGCTTCTGCAGCCATTGGGGTGTGGATTTCGTGGAATTGCAGGCGGTGCTCGAGGATGAGGACGGCCCCGGCCGCGGTGCCTCGACCATCACGATGCAGGTCGCGAAGAATATCTATCTCTGGCCGGGCCGCAGCTACATTCGCAAAGGGCTGGAGATCCCGCTGGCGCTTCTCATCGACCTCGCCTGGGGCAAGACGCGCGTGATGGAGGTTTATCTCAACGTCGCGGAATGGGGCGATGGCCTCTTCGGCGCGGAAGCCGCCGCGCAGCATTATTTCAGGAAATCCGCGCTGTCCCTCACGGCCCGCGAGGCGGCCCGCCTCGCTTCCGTGCTGCCCAACCCCATCCTGCGCGATGCCGCCCGTGCCTCCGCCGCCTCCCGTCGCGTGCTGGAACGGATGGGCGGCGTCGGCGGCCTGACCGATTGCGTCGCGGGCTGATTACTTCGCGGCCTTGGCGCGCTCGACCGCTTCGAGGATCAGCTTCTTGGCCATGGCGGCATCGCCCCAGCCCTTCAGCTTCACCCACTTGCCGGGCTCGAGATCCTTGTAGTGCAGGAAGAAATGCTCGATCTGCTTCCAGCTGATCTCGGGCAGATCGGTGTAGTTGTGCACATGCGCGTAGCGCTGCGTGAGCTTCGGCGACGGCACCGCAATGATCTTCTCGTCGCCGCCGCCGTCATCTTCCATGATGAGCACGCCGATGGGGCGCACATTGATCACGGCGCCGGCAATGATCGGCCGGGTATTGGCCACGAGCACGTCGATCGGGTCGCCATCTTCCGAGAGGGTGTGCGGCACGAAGCCGTAATTGCCGGGATAGCGCATCGGCGTGTAGAGGAAGCGATCGACCACGATCGTGCCGGCCTCCTTGTCCATCTCGTACTTGATCGGCTCGCCGCCGATCGGCACTTCCACGACGACATTGATATCCTCGGGCGGGTTCTTGCCGATGGCGATGGCATCGAGTCTCATGGACGGGGCTCCGACAAAAAAAGGGCATCTCGCAGGGCTCTCTAGCGATCTTGCCGCAGTGCAGCAAGACGAACCATCGAATAAGGTCAATCCCGCGCGGGCATTTGCCGGCCACGGCCGGCAATGCTATCGGGGCCGCCATGTCCGGTCCGGAATCCGGCGACGCCGTCGTCAACCCCCGTCTTGTGAAGCGCGTGGCCCGCTGGAACCGGCCGATCCGGTCGTTCCGCGAGCGCGTCCGCGCCTGGGCGGATCTCCTGCTCGTCGATCACGGCGTGCTGAGGCTTCTGCATCTGAACAAGCATCGCGTGGCGGAGAATGTCTGGCGATCGGCGCAGCCCTCGCCGCGCGATCTCGCGAAGCTGAAGGCGAAGGGGTTGCGCACCATCGTCAACCTGCGCGGCGGACGCGCCCATGGTGCGTGGCAACTCGAGAAGGATGCCGCCGAGCGGCTGGGCCTCACGGTGGTGGATCTCGTGCTGCGCTCGCGCGAGGCGCCGGATCGCGAGACCTTGCTCGCGCTCCCGGCCTTTTTCTCAAGCCTCGAATACCCGGTTCTGGCGCATTGCAAATCCGGCGCGGATCGCGCGGGCCTCTTCGCGGCGCTCTATCTTCTCGTGGTCGAAGGCGCGGATGCGCGACGCGCGATGCAGGAACTGACCTTGCAAAAACTGCATTTCCGCTACGCCCAGGCCGGCGTCCTCGACGCTTTCCTCGAGGCGTTCCGGGACGAGGGCGAGGCGCGGGGCAAGAGCTTCCTGCAATGGGTGGAGGAGGATTACGATCCGGCCCGGCTCGCACGCGAGTTTCGGCCGCGTCCGCTCCCGAGCCTGATCGCGGACCGGCTGCTGCGCCGGGAATGAGGCGGAAAACGAAAAAGGCCGCGATGCGCGGCCCGTTTTCATGCCTGTTCGTTTCCGGAAGAGAAACTGGAGCGGGTAAAGGGATTCGAACCCTTGACCCCAACCTTGGCAAGGTTGTGCTCTACCCCTGAGCTACACCCGCATCCATTCGGCGTTGCCGCCGATGCGCGGTGTTTAGAACAGGAGCCGGCGAAAAGGCAAGAGGCAATTTTGTGGCAGCGGGTGGGGGCGCTCTCCGGGCTTGGCGACCATCCAGACTTGGCAACCGGCAGCCGAGCAGGCAAAGAACGGCCATCGCCGCCCGATTCCGGACCAACCGATGACCGCCGACCCCTCCGCCCCCGCCCTGGCCCTGCTCGAGAAGCTCGGCATCCGCCATCGCACAGTGGAGCATCCGCCGGTCTTCACCGTGGCGGAATCGCAAGCCTTGCGTGGCACCCTGCCCGGCGGGCACACCAAGAACCTCTTCACGAAGGACAAGGCCGACCGCCTCTTCCTCATCACGGCCGAGGAGGACAGCCCCATCGACCTCAACGCGACGAGCAAGCTGCTCGGCACCAAGGGCCGGCTCTCGTTCGCGAGCGCGGAGCTTCTCCGCGCGCATCTCGGCGTGGAGCCGGGCTCGGTGACCCCGCTCGCCCTGGTGAACGATAAGGCCGTTGCCGTGACCTTCATCCTCGAGAAGCGGCTGCTGGAACATGAAATCATCAACGTGCATCCGCTCATCAATTCCCGCACGACGGCCTTGAAGCGCGAGGATCTTCTCGCCTACATCGCCGCGACGGGCCACAAGGTGGAGGTGCTGGAGCTTCCCCATCGGGCGCTTGCGCCGGAGGCCGAGGGCTGAAATCGCCGGAGACGGGTTGCAACCTCTCCACCGCAATTCCACATAGAACGGCAAGGCCGCGTGCGGCCGGAAGAACAGGGTTCCGAGCCATGACCGAAGCCACCGCCCTCGTGAAAGACACCACGACCAACGATTTCCGCCAGGACGTGCTGATGGAATCGATGAAGCAGCCCGTGCTCGTCGATTTCTGGGCCCCCTGGTGCGGGCCCTGCAAGCAGCTCACCCCCGTGCTCGAAAAGGTGGTGAATGCCTACAAGGGCAAGGTGAAACTCGTGAAGATGAACATCGACGAGCATCCGCAGATCGCGGGCCAGCTCGGCGTGCAGTCAATCCCCGCCGTCTTCGCCTTCCAGCGCGGACAGCCGGTGGATGGCTTCATGGGCGCCCTGCCGGAAAGCCAGCTCAAGGGCTTCATCGAGCGGCTCGTGGGCCCGGCCGGCGCCGATCTCGCCGCGGTGATCGCCGAGGCGCAGGCCCTGCTCGACAGCGGGGACGCGGCCGGCGCGATGGATCTGTTCGCGGCGATCCTCGCCGAGGATCCGGAGAATGCCGATGCCCTGGGCGGGCTGATCCGCGCGCAGATCCTCGGGGGCGCGCTGATGCAGGCCGAGCAGATGCTGGCGCGCGTGCCGACCGACAAGACGGAACATCCGGCGATCGCCGGCGCGCGGGCCGCGCTCGATCTCGCACGGCAGGTCGTCGCCCTGGGCGATCTCGCCACGCTCGAGAAGAAGGTCGAAGCCAATCCGCTCGATCATCAGGCCCGCTTCGATCTCGCGCTGGCGCTGAATGCCCGCGGCCGCAAGGAAGATGCGGTGGAGGCGCTGATCGCGATCATCAAGAAGGATCGCGCCTGGAACGACGATGGTGCGCGCAAGCAATTGCTGCAATTCTTCGAGGCCTGGGGCAACCAGGATGACGCGACCGTCGCCGGCCGCCGCCGGCTTTCCGCCACCCTGTTCGCCTGACCCCCGGCGCGGAGGCCCACGATGCCCAGTTCGTCGAGCGCCGCGGGCGTCCCGCTTCCCGAAACCCTACCGCTCTTTCCCCTGCCCGGCGCATTGCTGCTGCCGCGCGGGCAGATGCCGCTCAACATCTTCGAGCCGCGCTACCTCGCGATGGTCGATGCCGCCCTCGCCGGCAGCCGTCTGATCGGAATGATCCAGCCCGATCCCGCCGAGATTGACCGGATTGGCCTGCCGCAGATCTACAAGGTCGGCTGTGCCGGGCGCATCACGCAATTCGCGGAGACCGGGGACGGGCGCTATCTCATCCAGCTGACGGGAATCAGCCGTTTCCGCATCATCGACGAATTGTCGGTCATCACGCCCTTCCGGCAGGCGCAGGTGGATTTTTCGCCCTATGCGGCCGACCGCAGCCCCGGTGCGGGCGAGAGCGAGGTCGATCGCGACGGCATGCTCGCGGCCCTGCGCAAGTTCTCGGATGCCAACAAGGTGCCCATCGACTGGGGCTCGATCGAGCAGGCGTCCAACGAGGCACTGGTCAACGGCCTCTCCATGATGGCGCCCTATGGCGTGCGCGAGAAGCAGGCGCTGCTCGAAGCCGACACGCTCAAGGATCGCGCGGAGATGCTGATCGCCATCACCGAGATGGACCTCGCGCGCAAGGACAGTGACGACGAGCCGCGCCTGCAGTAAACAGGCAGGCACCGAGGACATTCGATGACCGAACAGCCGACCGACACCCAATCCGGCCCCGAGCGCAGCGTCGACCCGAAGCTGCTGGAACTGCTGGTCTGCCCCGTCACCAAGGCGACGCTCGACTACGATGCCGTGCGGCAGGAACTCGTGAGCCAGCCGGCGAAACTCGCCTACCCCGTTCGCGACGGCATCCCGATCATGCTGCCCGAGGAAGCCCGCCGGATCGACTGACGTTGCGTCAGAGCGCTTCGCCCCGCATGAGGCGCGGCTGCTGCCTGCCGTTGCCGGAAGCGGCCTCGCGGAACATCGCCTTCATGCGCTCCGACCGGTTCACGAGCCCGAGCCCGGCATCGCGCAGCACCCGCAACGGGCCGATCTCGTTCGAGAAGAGCCGGTTCAGCCCTTCCGTGGCCGCTGCCATCGCCGCCGCAGCCGGGCGTCGGCGCGCCTGATAGGTCTCCAGCAAGGCCGGATCGCCGGGATCGAGCCCCAGACGCAGATGGTCGATCACCAGTTCGGCCAGCGTCGCGGCATCGCCGAAACCGAGATTGAGCCCCTGCCCCGCCAAGGGATGCACGACATGCGCGGCATCGGCCACCAGCGCGAGACGCGGGCCGACGAAGCGGCGGGCGAGGCCCAGGGCGAGCGGATGGCTCGAAACCCGGCCAATGCCGGTGATGGTGCCCCGCCAGCCGGCGGCGCGACGGTCGATTTCCGCCCGCAAGTCATCGGGCGGCAGCGCCAGCATCCGCTTCGCCACATCCGCGCGTTCGCTCCACACCATCGAGGACCGCCCCTCATCGAGCGGCAGCAGCGCGAAGGGTCCGCCCGGCAGGAAATGCTGGACGGCCTCGCCGTGATGCGGGCCGGAATGCTCGACGATGCCGGTGATCGCGACCTGTCCATAGGCCCAGCCATGCACGGGAATGCCGACGAGGCGGCGCACGGCCGAGCGCGCGCCATCTGCGCCGATCAGCAGCGACACATTCTGCCGGCCGCGATTCGTCTCCACCATCAGGCTGTTTTCATCGGCGCGAAAGGCCCGGAGGATCTCCGGCCGCACGGAGAGGCCGGCCCCGGCGAGTGCCGCGCGCAGGGTGGCCTGCAGCAATCCGAGAGGAACGAGATGCGCCAGCGGCTCACCCGGTTCGGCCTCGAAACCGAGGCTCTGCAGGCGGATATTGGATTCCAGCGCCGTATCCGACAACGCGATCGACCGCATCGGATGCGCCTCGGTCGCCAGCGCTTCCCAGACGCCGAGCGCCTCGAGCAGGCGGCGCGAGCCGGCATTGAGCGCGAGAATGCGCGAATCGGGCCCGCGCAGGCCATCGGCAGGGCCAGCCGTGGCATCGATCAGGCCAAGCGCCGTTACCGGCAGCCCAGCCTGCAGCATCGCGAGCGCCAGTGCGGCGCCGGCGGGGCCCGCACCCGCAATGAGGATCCGCTCCGACATGGCCATGCCTCCGTTCCCTCCGACGTAGCGCGCGGCGCCCACCCTGCCAACCCGGCGCGGCGTTCAAACCCCGAACACGGCAGCGCGACTTGACGCAGCATGAGCCGCAGGCGCAAGAATCGGGTCCCTTCCTGCTGCCCGGAACGCCGATGACGCCCGTCGAAACGCTGCTCTCCATCCTCGATCTCGAACGGCTGGAGGTGAACCTGTTCCGCGGCCATTCGCCCCTGGTGGGCTGGAAGCGCGTCTATGGCGGGCAGGTCGTGGCGCAGGCGCTGGTGGCGGCGAACCGCACGGTGGAAGGGCGGCGTCCGCATTCCCTGCATTGCTATTTCCTGCTGGGCGGCGACCCCTCGATCCCCATTCTCTACGATGTCGAGCGCATCCGCGACGGACGCAGCTTCACCACACGGCGCGTGGTGGCGATCCAGAAGGGCGAGGCGATCTTCGCGATGTCCGCCTCCTACCACGCCGAGGAGACGGGGCTGCACCATCAGGCGACGATGCCGACCGTGCCCGGACCGGATGACCTGCCGAGCGAGGCGGATCTGAAGAAGCTCTATCTCGAACAGCTCCCGCCCGGCCGCGCGGCCTATTGGCGGCGCGAGCGCCCCATCGAGGTGCGACCGGTGGACCCATCCGGCTTCTTCGAGCGCCGGACGCAGGCGAACGAGCATCATCTCTGGTTTCGCGCCACGGGAAAGCTGCCGGACGACCCCGCGATCCACGCCGCCGTGCTGGCCTATGCCTCGGACATGTCGCTGCTCGACAGCGCGATGGTGGCGCATGGCAAGAGTGTCTCCGACCCCGACATCATGCCCGCGAGCCTGGATCACGCCCTGTGGTTCCACGAGGATTTCCGCGCCGATGACTGGCTGCTCTACGCGCAGGACAGCCCCTGGACCGGCCATGCCCGCGGCCTCGGGCGCGGGCTGATCTACACGAAGGAGGGCCGCCTCATCGCCTCCGCGATGCAGGAAGGCCTCGTGCGCAGCATCACGCCGGCGCCTTCCCGGTTCTGAAGAGCAAGCGCGCGTTCCCGGACGCCACAAGTTTGCACAAAATTCAGGCACGCCGACGATCGATTGATGAAAAAGCGGGCACCTTGCTGCCGGTGACAGCTTGACGTGCCCTCTCGGCCTGCGATCTCGCCGAAAACCCTGCGCTTGAGCGCCGTTTGGGTCTGTTCCCCCTCCGATTCGCTTTCGTTCCAGCCCCGAAAGCGCCGCGATTCCGCCGGGACTTCGCCATGGGCGAGGAAGGCTTCGCCAGTTTGGCACAGGGATTGTTTACCCTGAGCTGGCCGTTGCCCACGGGCTGCGCGGCACTGAACACTTTTGTTGGATGAATCCGTTTGGAGAGAGGCATGAAGCTCGTCACAGCCATCATCAAGCCGTTCAAGCTCGAGGAGGTGCGGGACGCCCTCACGGCTCTGGGCGTGCACGGCATGACCGTTACGGAAGTCAAGGGTTACGGCCGCCAGAAGGGCCACACCGAAATCTACCGCGGTGCGGAATATGCCGTGAGCTTTCTTCCCAAGATCAAGCTCGAGGTGGCGACCGAATCCGCTCTCGTGGAGAAGGTGATCGAGGCGATCACCGCCGCCGCCCGGACCGGCCAGATCGGCGACGGCAAGATTTTCGTCCAGCCGGTCGAGCGCGCCCTGCGCATCCGCACCGGCGAGCGCGACAACGACGCGCTCTGATCCCACCCTTTCCGTCGATCGTTTCTCGACCAATCTGGAGCGACCAATGATGTCCAAGCGTTCAATGATGGGCGTGGCCGGCGCGATGAGCCTTCTCGCGCTCTCGGCGATGCCGGCCCTCGCGCAGGCGGCGCCCGTGCCCAACAAGGCCGATACCGTCTGGATGATGGTTTCGACCATCCTCGTGCTGCTGATGACCATTCCCGGCCTCGCGCTGTTCTATGGCGGCCTCGTCCGCTCGAAGAACATGCTCTCGGTGCTCACGCAGGTTCTTGCCACCGTCTGCCTCGTCTCCCTCATCTGGGTGACCTACGGCTATTCGCTGGCCTTCACCGGCGGCGGCAGCCTCAACGATTTCGTCGGCGGGTTCGACAAGATCTTCCTGAAGGGCGTGACGCCGGAATCGACCGTCGCGACCTTCTCGAATGGCGTCGTCATTCCCGAACTGGTCTATGTCGCCTTCCAGATGACCTTCGCCTGCATCACGCCGGCGCTGATCGTCGGCGCCTTCGCCGAGCGCATGAAGTTCTCGGCGCTGCTGGTCTTCACCGCGCTCTGGGTCACGATCGTCTATTTCCCGATGGCGCACATGGTCTGGTACTGGGCCGGCCCGGATGCGCTGGGCAATGCCGCGAAGGCCGTGGCCGACGCGACAGACGCCGCCGCCAAGACCGCCGCGCAGGCCAAGCTCGATGAAGTGACGGCCGATGCCGGCATGCTCTTCAAGTGGGGCGCGCTGGATTTCGCCGGCGGCACCGTGGTTCACATCAACGCCGGCATTGCGGGCCTTGTGGGCTGCATCATGATCGGCAAGCGCATCGGCTATGGCCGCGAACTGATGGCCCCGCACTCGCTGCCGATGACCATGATCGGCGCGGCGCTCCTCTGGGTGGGCTGGTTCGGCTTCAATGCCGGCTCGAACCTCGAGGCTTCGGCCGGTGCGGTGATCGCGCTCGTCAACACCTTCGTCGCCACCGCCGCGGCCGGCTTCGCCTGGCTCGTCGTCGAATGGATGGGCAAGGGCAAGCCCTCGCTCCTCGGCCTCGCCTCGGGCGTGGTGGCCGGCCTCGTCGCCGTCACCCCGGCCTCGGGTTTCGCAGGCCCGATGGGCTCCATCATCCTGGGCCTCGTCGCGGGCGTGGTCTGCTACTTCGCCTGCACCACGCTGAAGAACGCGCTGGGCTACGATGACAGCCTCGACGTGTTCGGCGTGCACTGCGTGGGTGGCATCGTCGGCGCGATCGGCACCGGCATCCTCGTGAACACCGCGCTCGGCGGCGTCGGCATCCCCGACTACACCACCAAGCCGGGCGAACTGACCGTGGGCGCCTACGAGATGGGCACCGCCGTCTGGGCGCAGATCAAGGCCGTGATCTTCACGCTGCTCTATTCCGGCATCCTCTCCGCGATCCTCTTCAAGGTCGTGGATCTGGTGATCGGCCTGCGTGTCCCGCAGGATCAGGAGCGCGAAGGCCTCGACATCGCCGAGCACGGCGAGCGCGCCTACAACCTCTGAGATCAAGTTCAAAGGTTGGGCCGGCGTCTTCCTCCGCCTGCCCCGCCGAGACTGAAGGCGGACCCTCTGCGGTCCGCCTTTTTTTGCGTCTTGCGGCGGCCGCTTTGCAAACAGAGCCTTAACCCGATTGTTCGATAACCGGAGATTGGCGAGCCGGTTCTTCCGCCGGCTTCGACCCGAGAAACCGGGACGGCATTTCGATGCGGACGACGCGGCTCACTCAATCGAATTTCGGCGGCCTGCCGGACCAGCTTCGCGAGGGCTTTGCCCGGCGGTTGCGCGACAGCATCGGCATCGCGCTGATCGTGCTGGCGGTGGCGCATGCACTGGCGCTCGCGACATGGTCGGTGGGCGATCCCAGCCTTTCCACCACCGGCAGCGGCAAGGTGTCGAACCTGCTCGGCTATCCCGGCGCGGTGATCGCCGATCTCTCCATGCAGCTGATCGGCCTCGGTAGCGTGGCATTGGCCATCGCCATCGGCGCCATGGGTTTGCGCCTGCTGATCATCCCCACCTCGACGGGCTGGAAATGGCGCCTCGCCATCGCGATGCTCGGCGTGCTCGCCGCTTCCTGTCTGGCTTCCGCATTGCCCTCCTCGAATCGCTGGCCTTTACCGACGGGTCTCGGTGGCGCGATGGGCGATGGCCTGCTGCAGATCGTCGGCATTCTGGGGCTTGCGGTCGATGGCCCGTTGCGCATTCTGGCCGCGCTTGTGGCCGGCCTTGCGGTGGCCCTGGCCTTCTACGTGCAGTTCCGCGGCCTCTCGGATCGCGAGGAGGCCGATCTCGACGACGAGGAAGACGAACGCGACGAAGAGCCGTCCTTCGCGATCCTCATGCTCGGGGCGCTTCTGCATTTCGCCTATATGCTGAAGGGCTTCGTCGCGCGCCTGCTGCCGGACCGCGCCGGCCGGCCGGGACTCAAGACCCGCCTGCGCCAGTTCCTCGAAACACGGCAGCGCGACGAGGATACGGCCGGCCGCATGCGCCGCGAGCCGGTCTTCATGCCCGCCGGCGCGCCGCGCCCCGCAGGCCAGCCCCTGCCGCCGCACATGCTCGAACCGGAGGCGCGTCCCGCTCCCGCACCGCGCGCGGAAACCCCGATGCGTGCCGAGCCCGCGCCCTTCGACCCCGATCCGCTGCCGATGGAGGACGACGAGGACGTCCTGCCCGAGCCCGTGGCGCCACGCGTCACGCCGCCGGTTGGCGCGCTGAAGGCCGGAAAGCGCGAGCGCCGCGAGAACCAGATCTCGATCTTCGACCACGAGGAATTCCAGTTCCCGCCGCTCTCGCTGCTGGCGGAAGCGAAACGTGGCGCCGTGCCGCAGATCTCGACCGATGCGCTGGAACAGAACGCGCGCCTGCTCGAAAGCGTGCTCGAGGATTTCGGCGTGCGCGGCGAGATCATCAACGTGCGCCCCGGACCCGTGGTGACGCTCTACGAACTCGAGCCGGCACCGGGCACGAAATCGAGCCGCGTGATCGGGCTCGCAGAGGATATCGCCCGCTCGATGAGCGCGGTGGCGGCGCGCGTCGCGGTGATCCCCGGCCGCAACGCCATCGGCATCGAATTGCCGAACGCCAAGCGCGAGACGGTCTATCTGCGCGAGTTGCTGGCTTGCGAGGATTTCGAGAAATCGAAGCTCAAGCTCTCGCTCTGCCTCGGCAAGACCATCGGTGGCGAACCGGTGATCGTCGATCTCGCGCGCATGCCGCATCTGCTCGTGGCCGGCACCACCGGCTCGGGCAAGTCGGTGGCGATCAACACGATGATCTGCTCGCTGCTCTACCGGCTGAAGCCGGAGGAATGCCGTCTGATCATGATCGACCCGAAGATGCTCGAACTCTCGATCTACGAGGGCATCCCACATCTCCTCACGCCGGTCGTGACCGACCCGAAGAAGGCCGTCGTCGCGCTGAAATGGGCCGTGCGCGAGATGGAAGACCGCTATCGCAAAATGTCCAAGGTCGGCGTGCGCAACATCGACGGCTTCAATGCGCGAATCGCGGAAGCGAAGGAAAAGGGCGAGGTCATCACCCGCACGATCCAGACCGGCTACGACCCCGAGACGGGCGAGGCGGAATATGATGAAGAGGTGATGGCGCTGGAGCCACTGCCCTATATCGTCGTGATCGTCGACGAAATGGCCGACCTGATGCTGGTCGCCGGCAAGGAGATCGAAGGCGCGGTGCAGCGCCTTGCGCAGATGGCCCGCGCCGCAGGCATCCATCTCGTGATGGCGACGCAGCGCCCCTCGGTGGATGTCATCACCGGCACCATCAAGGCGAACTTCCCCACCCGCATCTCCTTCCAGGTGACGTCGAAGATCGACAGCCGCACCATCCTCGGCGAGCAGGGTGCCGAGCAGCTCCTCGGCCAGGGCGACATGCTCTACATGGCCGGCGGCGGGCGCATTTCCCGCGTGCACGGCCCCTTCGTGGCCGATGGCGAGGTCGAGAAGATCGTCTCGCACCTCAAGACGCAAGGGCGGCCGGCCTATATCGACGACATCACGGCCGAGGCCGATGGCGAAGGCGGCGAGGGTGGCGACGATACCGCCGTGTTCGACCAGGGCAATTTCGGCGAGGAAAGTGCGGATCTCTACGATCAGGCGATCGCCGTGGTCTTGCGCGACAAGAAGGCCTCCACCAGTTATATCCAGAGGCGGCTGCAGATCGGCTATAACCGCGCGGCATCGCTGATCGAGCGCATGGAACGCGAGGGCATCGTCGGGCCTGCGAACCATGCGGGCAAGCGCGAGATCCTGCTGCGCGGTGCCGAGAACGGAACGGAGTGAGTGTCACGCCGTTCTTCCGCCACAGGGTGCGGCTAGGGAGCGGTTAAACGCGTGATCCGGGATTTCATGAACCAGTCTGCTCCTTCCTCTCCCGCCCTTCGGTCGGGTCTCGCGGCGCTCTTCGTGATGGCGGGCTTGATGCAGGCCACGGCGCAAACCCTGCCGACGCCGCCGGTGCGTTCGACACCGGCCGCCCCGTTCCGGGCTGATCCACCGCCCGCCGCCCGTCCCGGCCCGGCCACGGCCAGCACGCAGCGACCGCAGGATCAGCCGCCGCCGAGCCTCGAGCGCATCAACGCCTATTTCAACGCCTTGAAGGGCCTGCAGGCCGATTTCGTGCAGGTGGCGCCGGACGGGCGCAATTACACGGGCATCCTCTACCTGTTGCGACCGGGCCGCATGCGGTTCGAGTACAATCCGCCGGCCGCGCTCGAGATCATCGCGGACGGGCGCTCCGTCGCGATCCGCGATCGCAAGCTGCGCACGCAGGATGTCTATTTCATCAACATGACGCCGCTGAAGTTCCTGCTGCAGACGAAGATCGATGTGGGCAAGGATTCGACCGTCACCGATCTGAAACGGGCTGGCGACGAGGTGCATCTCTTTCTCGAGGACCGTTCGACGATCGGCGGCACCTCGAAGATCCGCGTGGTGTTCGATGGCCAGAGTTCGGCGCTGAAGGAATGGACCGTGACCGACCCGCAAGGGTTCGATACGCGGGTCATGCTCTCCAATCTCAATCCCAATGCGAATCCCGACCGCTCCCTGTTCGTGATCGACGAACAGAGGCTCCTCACCCCCAATTGATGCGGCCATGCCAGGGCATCGCTTTCGCCCGCTGCCTCCGCTATGGAGGGCGGCGGAAGGAACAGCCATGCCGAAGACACTCAGCATCACCACCTGGAACATCAATTCGGTTCGCTTGCGAATCGATCAGGTCCTGCGCTTTCTGGAAGAGGATCGCCCGGATGTGCTCTGCCTTCAGGAAACGAAATGCCCCGACCCGGTCTTTCCGACCGGTGCCTTCGCCAAGGCGGGCTATGCGCATCAATCCTTCATCGGCATGAAGGGCTATAATGGCGTCGCGATCCTCTCCCGCGAGCCGATCCGGGCGCTGGGTGCGCGCGAGATGTGCGCGCGGCCGGATGCGCGCCACATCGCGGTGGAGATCGGCGAGGGCGCTTCCGCCATCCAGCTCCACAATTTCTATGTGCCGGCCGGCGGCGATGTCGCCGATCCCGAAACCAACCCGAAATTCGCGCACAAGCTGGCCTTCGTGGAAGAACTGCGTCGGTTCTCGGAAGACCTGCGGAAGGCCGCGCCGCGTGCCGTGCTGGTCGGCGATCTCAACATCGCGCCGCTGGAGCACGATGTCTGGAGCCACAAGCAATTGCTGGATGTCGTGAGCCACACCCCCATCGAGACCGACGCGCTGAAGGCGGCGATCGGCGAAGGCGAATGGTGCGACGCCTTCCGGCAGCTCACGCCCGAGCCGCAGAAGCTCTATTCCTGGTGGAGCTACCGTTCGCCGGATTGGGCGGCCGCCGACAAGGGCCGGCGGCTCGACCATATCTGGCTGGGGCGCGGCCTGAAGGACCAGCTCGTTTCGGGCGCGATTCGACGGGAAACGCGCAGCTGGGAGCGCCCGTCAGACCATGTGCCGATCACGCTGACCATTGCCCGCGACTGATCGGGCGCTCAGACCGTCAGTTTCGACAAGGTTGCCGCGAGCTTGCGGGCATCCTCGGCCACGACCTCGCGCACGGCGAGCGCGCTTCGCGGATGGGCATCCAGCACGCGCTCGATCAGCTCACGGGTGAAGGCCAGCAATTGCGTGGGCTCACGCGCGATTGCGGTGGCGGGCCGATCGACCGGCGCGAAAAGCGCGGCCTGCCCGATCAACGTGCCGGCGCGGAAAACATGCGACGAGGGCGCGCCATTATCGGACGGATCGAGCACGACCTCGCCCTCGAGCACGAGAAAACCGCCATCCGAGAGATCACCCTTGCGGAAGAGGATATCGCCGGCCCGCAACTGGCGGCGCGGCGCGGAAAAGGCCAGCAGCCGCAACGCCTCCGGCTCCACCTTCCGGAAGATCGGAAGGGCCTTCAGGACGAAGATGACATCATCGAGCCGCATCGCGCCGGTTCCTCACGGAACCAGCTTATAGCCGCCGCTTTCGGTGAGGAGAAGCCGCGCGCGCCCCGGATCGGGCTCGATCTTCTGGCGCAGGCGGTAGATATGCGTTTCCAGCGTGTGCGTGGTGACGTTGGAATTGTAGCCCCACACCTCCTGCAGCAGCACGTCGCGCGGGATGACGCGCTGGCCGGCGCGGTAGAGGAAGCGAATGATGGCCGTTTCCTTCTCCGTGAGGCGGATCTTCGAGCCCTTCTCCGTCACCAGCAGCTTCTGACCCGGCTTGAAGGTGTAGGGCCCCACCTGGAAAATCGCGTCGTCACTCGATTCATGCTGGCGCAGATGGGCGCGGATGCGTGCGAGCAGCACGGCGAAGCGGAAGGGCTTCGTCACGTAATCGTTCGCGCCCGCCTCGAGGCCCAGAATGGTATCCGCCTCGCCGTCATGGCCGGTCAGCATCAGGATCGGGCTTTTGAAGCCGTTCTTGCGCATGATCTTCACGGCCTCGCGGCCATCGATATCGGGCAGGCCGACATCCATGATGACGAGATCGAAATGGTCGCCCTTGGTCTGCTGCACGGCCGCCGTGGCGCTGTTCACGTCCTTCACCTGGAACTCGTCATAGAGGCCCAATTGCTCGACCAGCGCTGTCCGGAGATCGTTGTCGTCGTCGCAGACCAGAATTTTCCGAACGGAACTCATGCCGAACTCGCTCCCCGATTCATTTTGCTTCCTGAACTCAATAACCTATCGCCGCACGCTTGAACCATTGCAAGTGCGGGCCTCGCGGGGAAGTGTGCAGAGCCCGACTCACGTAGAATTCAGTGGAACAGGTTCGACCGATCCGGAGATGGCATCCGATGCTGCGCCCGCTTTCCCGCCTCACTGTCCGCGCCGTGCCTGGTGGCCCGCGGCACATCGCCCGCATCACGCTGGGTCCGGTGACCCTGCCGTGCCGGATCGGGCGCAGCGGCGTCACCTTTCGCAAGGTGGAGGGCGACGGCGCATCCCCCCGCGCGACCTTGCGGGCGGTGCGGGGCTTCTGGCGGCGAGACAAGCGCCTGCCGCCGATGACCCTCGTGCCGCTCCGCCCCATCCGCCGTGGCGACGGCTGGTGCGAGGTGCCCGGCGACCGGAACTACAATCGCCTCGTGAAGAAGCCCTATGCCGCAAGCCACGAGGACATGATGCGCGCGGATGATCTCTACGACGTGGTGCTGGAACTCGACTGGAACCGCCGCCCGCGCCGGCACGGTCGCGGCAGCGCCATCTTCCTGCATCTCGCCCGCGAGGAAGGCGGTCCGACCGCCGGCTGTATCGGCATATTCCGCAACCGAATCGATTTCGTGATGGCGAGGCTCTCGCCGCAAACGCGGATCGTGATCGGGTGATCCGGCGCCTTAATGCCGTGCGCCGAAGATCGCGCTGCCGACGCGGACATGGGTCGCGCCAAGCTGGATCGCGGCATCGTAATCCGCGCTCATGCCCATGGAGAGCGTGGCGATGCCGTTGCGCCTCGCGATTTCGCCGAGCAGGGCGAAATGCGGCGAAGGCGGCTCATCCACCGGGGGAATGCACATCAGCCCGTCGATGTTCAACCCATGGGTCTCGCGGCAGAGGCGGATGAAGGCATCGGCCTCGCCGGGGAGAATGCCCGCCTTCTGCGGCTCGGCGCCGGTATTCACCTGCACATAGAGCTTCGGCGCGCGGCCGGCGCGGGCGATTTCCTTCGCCAGTTCCAGCGCGAGCTTCTCGCGATCGAGCGTCTCGATCACGTCGAACAGGGCCACGGCCTCCTTCACCTTGTTCGTCTGCAGCGGGCCGATGAGGTGCAGTTCGATGCCGGCGAACTCGGCGCGCAGCCCCGGCCATTTCTCCTTGCCTTCCTGCACCCGGTTCTCGCCGAAGACGCGCTGGCCGGCTTGCAACGCCGGGCGGATGCGCTCCGCCGGCATGGTTTTCGAGACCGCGACCAGCGTGACGCTGCCGGCCTTGCGACCATGATCCCTTTCGGCCCGCGCAATCTCGGCCTTCACGCGCGAAAGGCCGTCGATCACATCCTGATGTGTCTCATCCATGCGAAAACTTTCGTATTTTGCGTTCAGCCGGCCGGGAATCTCCGTTGACCGCAAAGCGCGAATATTGTCCATAGCCCGCGTGTTTCCCGCGCCAAATCGCGCCTTTCAGAGCCTCAAGCCTCACCCATGCGCCCAAGCCGCTACAATTTCCGCGAAGCCGAACCCCGCTGGCAGAAAAGCTGGGACGACGCGAAGACCTTCGCGACCCGCACCGACGATCCGCGCCCGAAATACTACGTGCTCGAGATGTTCCCGTATCCTTCGGGCCGCATCCATATGGGCCATGTGCGCAACTACGCCATGGGTGACGTGGTGGCGCGCTATCGCCGCGCGAAGGGCCATGCCGTGCTCCACCCCATGGGCTGGGATGCTTTCGGCATGCCGGCCGAGAACGCCGCGATGGAGAAGAAGAGCCATCCCGCGACCTGGACCTACCAGAACATCGCGACCATGAAGACGCAGCTGAAGTCCATGGGCCTCAGCCTCGACTGGGCGCGTGAATTCGCGACCTGCGACTCCTCCTATTATCGCCACCAGCAGGCGATGTTCCTCGATTTCCTCGCGGGCGGCCTCGTCGCGCGCAAGACCTCGAAGGTGAACTGGGACCCGGTGGACCAGACCGTGCTCGCCAACGAGCAGGTGATCGACGGACGCGGCTGGCGCTCCGGCGCGCTCGTGGAACAGCGCGAACTCACCCAATGGTTCCTGAAGATCTCCGATTATTCGGATGAATTGCTGGCAGCACTCGATCATCTGTCCCGCTGGCCCGAGAAGGTGCGCCTGATGCAGGCGAACTGGATCGGCCGTTCCGAGGGCATGATGGTGCGCTGGGCGCTCGACCCCTCGACCGTGCCCGCGGGCGAAACCGAACTCGAGATCTACACCACCCGCCCCGATACCTTGTTCGGCGCGAGCTTCATGGCGATCGCGGCGGATCATCCGCTGGCGAAGTCCGCGTCTGCGAAGAATGTCGAACTCGCGGCCTTCTGCGACGAATGCCGTCGCATGGGCACCTCGCAGGCGGTGCTCGAAACGGCGGAGAAAAAGGGTTTCGACACCGGCATTCGCGCGGTGCATCCGCTTCTGCCGGGGACGACCGTTCCGGTCTATGTCGCGAACTTCATCCTGATGGATTACGGCACCGGCGCCATCTTCGGCTGCCCGGCGCATGACCAGCGCGACCACGATTTCGCGACAGCCTACGACCTGCCGATCATTCCCGTGGTGCGTGCGGCCGACCAGACAGACGAAGCCGCGAATGTCGCTTTCCGCCGCGAGAACCCGCCGGTGACGGAGGATGGCATCCTCTTCAACTCGCGGTTTCTCGATGGCCTGACAGTTCCCGAGGCCAAGGAAGCCGTGGCGAGGAAGCTCGAAACGGAGAGCCTCGGCAACCGGCCGGTGGGGCAGCGCAAGGTGAATTACCGCCTGCGCGACTGGGGCATCTCGCGCCAGCGTTACTGGGGCTGCCCGATCCCCGTCATCCATTGCGAGGCTTGCGGCACGGTGCCGGTGCCGAAGAAGGACCTGCCGGTGAAGCTGCCGGATGACGTGACCTTCGACGTGCCGGGCAATCCGCTCGATCGGCATCCCACGTGGAAACACGTGAGCTGTCCGCAATGCGGCAAACCCGCCCGCCGCGAGACCGACACGATGGACACTTTCGTGGATTCCTCGTGGTATTTCGCGCGCTTCACCGACCCCTTCAACGCCGATGACCCGACGACGCTCTCGGCTATCCGGAAATGGCTACCGGTGGATCAGTATATCGGCGGCATCGAGCATGCGATCCTGCATCTGCTCTATTCGCGCTTCTTTACCCGCGCGATGACCAAAACCGGGCATGCGACCCTCGCCGAGCCGTTTGACGGGCTGTTCACGCAGGGCATGGTGGTGCACGAAACCTACAAGAACGCCGACGGGGCCTGGGTGCCGCCGGCGGAGATCCGCATCGAGACGGTCGATGGCGGGCGTCGCGCTTTCGAGATCGCCAGCGGCGCCGAGGTTTCCATCGGCTCCATCGAGAAGATGTCGAAATCGAAGAAGAACGTGGTCGATCCCGACGACATCATCGCGAGCTACGGCGCGGATACCGCCCGCTGGTTCATGCTCTCGGACAGCCCGCCCGAGCGGGATGTGATCTGGTCGGAAGAGGGCGTGCAGGGCGCCTCGCGCTTCCTGCAGAAGGTCTGGCGCCTCGTGGGCGATGCGGTCGCCTTGCCGGCGGGTGATTCGGGCGCGCTGCATCCGGTCACCAAGGCCGCGCACAAGGCGATCCTTGCGGTGGGCGAAGATGTCGAGCGCCTGCGCTTCAACCGCTGCGTGGCGCATATCCACGAATTGTCGAATGCTTTGGCGGACGCCCTGGCCTCGCCGGATGCCGCGAAGGACGCCGACCAGATCAAGGCCGCGACGCGCATCATGGTGCAATTGTTCGCGCCGATGATGCCGCATCTGGCCGAGGAATGCTGGACCGAGCTCGGTGGAGAAGGTTTCATCGCCGATGCCGCCTGGCCCGTGGGCGACCCGTCGCTCATCGTCGAGGATCAGCTGCTGCTGCCGGTGCAGGTCAATGGCCGCAAGCGCGCCGATGTCAGCGTGCCGGCCGAGGCCGACAACGCGACCGTCGAAGCGCTTGTGCTCGCCGATGCAAGCGTGCAGGCTGCCCTGGATGGCAAGCCGGTGCGCAAGGTGATCGTCGTGCCGAAGCGCATCGTGAACATTGTGGTGTAAGGACAGACAGGATGATCCGGCGAGCCGTTCTTCGACTGGCAATCCTCGGCACGGTGGCCGGCGGCCTCGCGGGCTGCCTCCAGCCGGTGCATGCGCCGCAGCTCGGCATCGGCGGAGGCACGATCGCCGGCGAACTCGCGCAGGTTTCCATTGCACCGATCGAAGGCTATCTGGGCTACAGCCTGAAATCCGAGCTGGATTACCTGTTCACGAATGGCCAGCCCGCCAGCGGCACGCGCTATCTGCTCACGGTGAAGACACAGCAGAGCGGCGGGACCAGCATCATCGACGCCCAGACCGCGCGGCCGCAGAGCGTGACCTTGCAGGCCGAGGCCACCTACGAATTGAAGGATACCAAGACCGGCATGGTGCGCGCATCGGGCCGAACCTTCGGTTCGGCCAATTACGATCGCTCGAACCAGCGCTATGCGACGATCCGTGCGCAGCGCGATGCCGAGGAGCGCCTCGGCAAGGCTCTGGCCGAGCGTCTGCGGCTGATCGTCATCGGGGCCCTGTCGAATGGCGGCGCGCCGCGCAATGCCGGTCCGGCTCCAGCCCTCACTCCGCCGATCGATCCCTGGGAAGAGACGCCGGCCCGGGATCCCGGTGACGATGCCAGCTGATCGCCGATGGCCGTCATCCGCCCCGGGGATGTCGACCGGCTGATTGCGCGTGGTGGCGGTGATTACCGCATCGTGCTCATTCACGGTCCGGATGAGGGTCTGGCGCGCCTGCGTGCACGCGCGCTGGCCGATGCCGTGCTCGGCGCCGAAGCCGATCCTCTGGGCCGAATCGATCTCGATGCCGAAACCCTGAACGCCGACCCGGCGCGCCTCGCCGATGAGACGCAGGCGATCTCCATGTTCGGCGACCGGCGGGTCATCCTCGTGCGCCACGCCGGCAAGTTGGGCAAGGGCATCTGGCAGGCGCTGCTGCAAGGCGGTTCTCCCGCCTCCCCCGTCATTCTGCATGCCGATGAACTGACGAAGAGCCACGCGCTTCGGATCGCATGCGAATCGAATCCGGCGGTGGCCGTCATCGCCTGCTATCCGCTGGACCTGCGTGATCTCGAGCACGCGGCACAGGCGCGGCTGCGGTTGGCCGGCCTCTCGATCGACGCCGAGGCCAGTGCCTATCTCGCGGACCTTCTCGGTGCCGACCAGTCGCTGTCCTTGCAGGAAGTCGACAAGCTCGCTTTGTTCTGCCACGGGCAAGGCCGGGTCGAAATCGCGGATATCGATGCGATCCTCGCGGATGCTTCCGGCAGTTCTGCTTCCGAACCGGTCGATACCGCTTTCGAGGGGGACCTGCCCGGCATCGAGCCGGCGATGCGGCGCTGCCTGCGCGACGGGACATCCGCAGCGGGCATCCTTACGCTCGCGCTCGCTCATGTGCAGACCATTCACCGCCTGATCCGGGCCCGGTCCGACAATATGCTGGAGCAGGCCATCAAGCAGGAGCGGCTGTTTTACAAGCGCGAGGCGCGCGTCCGACGGCAGGCGCAAAGCTGGTCGCAGCAGGGCCTCAGTCGCGCGCTCGAAACCCTGAGCGTCGCCCAGGCGCAAGCCCGCGCCAGCGCCACCCTCGAAGAGACGATCGTGACGCGGGCGCTTTGGGCCGTAGCCCTAGCCGCGCGGCGCGGGAGCGGGTGATGCCGCCAGACGGTGGCTCAACGCGTCCAGTTGCTCGAGCGTGCGGTAGCGGATGGTGATGGCTCCGCCTTTGTCACCCCGATGCTCGATGCTGACGGCCAGTCCGAGCAGATCCGTCAGGCGCGTTTCGAGCGCCCTCGTGTCGGCGTCCTTCTCGCGCGGCCGCGGCGTGCGCGGGATGTCCCCTTCGGCTTCCCGTTGCGCAATGCGCTCGACGTCGCGCACCGTAAGCCCTTGATCGACAATACGTTTGGCGACAAGTTCCGGATCCGAAACGGACAGCAAGGCTCGCGCATGGCCCGCGGACAGCGCACCATGGGCGAGCTTGTCCTTCACGCCGTCCGGCAGCCGCGCCAGCCGCAACGTGTTGGCGACATGGCTGCGGCTCTTGCCGAGAATCTGCGAAAGATCGCTCTGCGTATAACCATACTGGGCAATGAGAGCCTCATAGCCCTTGGCCTCTTCGAGCGCGTTGAGGTCTGCGCGCTGGACGTTCTCGATGATGGCCAGTTCGAGCGCCTGCTTGTCATCGGCTTCCACGATGACCACGGGAACGTCGTGCAGCCCGGCCCGCTGGGCACCCCGCCAGCGGCGCTCGCCCGCGATGATCTCGAAAGCATCCGGAACGCCCGGGACACCGCGGACCACGATCGGCTGGATAATGTCACGTTCACGAATCGATTGGGCCAGTTCCTCGAGTTCCGCCTCGTTGAACGTGACGCGCGGATTCATCGGGCTCGGGCGCAGGAACTCGATCGGCACCCGCCTCTGGCTCTTCAGGCGCCGCTCGGCCGAGGCTTCCGCCCCGACATCGCCGAGCAGGGCCGCCAACCCGCGACCGAGGCGGTTCTTGGACAGATCGTCATTCATTTTTCCGCTCCGTCACTCGGCAGCCTGAAGCAGGCGCTCGCGCTGGATGACTTCCGATGCCAGCTTCAGATAGGCCTGGCTGCCAGCACATTTCAGATCGTACAGCAGCACCGGCTTGCCGAAGGACGGCGCTTCGGACACGCGCACATTGCGGGGGATCACGGTCTCGAAAACCTTGGCACCGAGAAACTGCCGGACATCCCGGATGACCTGGTTCGCGAGATTGTTGCGCGGATCGAACATGGTCAGCACGACGCCATAAATCTCCAGCGCCGGATTGACCGAGCTCCGCACCTGCTCGACGGTCTTGAGCAGCTGGCTCAGACCTTCCAGAGCGAAAAACTCGCATTGCAGCGGCACGAGCACGCCATCCGAGGCGGCCAGCGCGTTGATCGTGAGGAGGTTCAGCGAGGGCGGGCAGTCGATCAGAATGTAGGAAAACGGCGCCTCGCGGCCGAGGCGGTCAATCGCAGCCCGGAGCTTGTGCGTCCGATCCTTCTGGCCCGCCAGCGTGATCTCGGCCCCCAGAAGGTCCATGGTCGCTGGAACGATGGACACGCGCGGCACATCGGTCGCCATGGCGACATCCGCGAGGTTCAGCTCCCCGAGGAGTACATCGTAGCTGGAACGGGCGCGGGAGGCGCTGTCGATACCCAGGCCGGTCGAGGCGTTGCCTTGCGGATCCAGATCGATCAGCAGAACGCGCTCACCGATGGCCGCAAGGGCGGTGCCCAGATTGATGGCCGTGGTGGTCTTGCCGACGCCGCCTTTCTGGTTGGCAACAGTCAGGACGCGAGGCTTCATGGCGATCTCCCGGGTCGGCGGCCGCGAACCCTAGCTGAGGGCCGTGATCTCGATGATCCTTGCCCCGGGGTCCGTTCGACTCGCATGCAGTCGATAAGAGAAATGCCAGTGCTGGCCTGCTTCGGTCAACTCCGCCGCATGGTCTCTCCCCTTCGGAAAGAGCCCGGTCGTCCCGCTTTTCAACAGCTGCTTGCTGAAATCGATCAGATCGCTCAACGGTGCCAGCGCGCGGGCGGTCACCACATCCGGCTTGGCGAGACGCGGCAGGGCAGTCTCGATCCGCTCGGCATGAACGCGCGCGGGTAGCTGGAGCGTGACCACGACATGGCGGAGAAAGGCGGCTTTCTTGCTGTTGCTCTCCACAAGATCGATGCTGCCGCCGCTTTCGGCCAGCTGGCAGGCCAGCACAAGGCCGGGCAATCCTCCGCCCGAACCGAGATCCAGCCATGTCCTGGCCTGCGGAGCGAGCAGCAGGAGCTGCGCCGAATCCAGGATGTGCCGCGTCCACAGATTTGCCAAGGTCGATGGCGCGACCAGATTCGTTGTCTTCTGCCAATGGGCCAAAAGCTCGGAATACGCCCGCAGCCGCTCGAGTGTTTCACGTGAAACACCGAATTCACCGGTCAGAACGGCCTCCGCATAAGTCTGGCTATCGCGATCAGGCAGCATCGCTGCCCTTCTCTCTCTGGACCAGAGCTGCAAGCAGAATGAGGGCTGTTGGCGTCATTCCCTCGATCTGCGCGGCCTCCGCGATGGTCCGGGGCCGAATCGATTGCAGCTTCTGGCGGATTTCCCCGGAAAACCCGGCATGCGGCGCATAATCGAAGGCTTCCGGAATCTTCAAGCCGCGATCTCTTTCGAGACGGTCGATGTCTCTCGCTTGCCGATCGAGGTAAACCGCATAGCGCGCCTCGATCTCCAACGCCTCCCGAACGTGCATCGGCGTTGATTTCAGATCCGAATCGAACTCGATCAGATTCTCGAAAGTTACACCCTGCAGCGCGAGCAGGCCCATGCCGTCGCGACGCACTCCGTCCTGGCTCAGGGATATGCCAGCCTTTTCGGCCGCCTTCGGCGTGACCGAGATGGCCTTCAGCCGGTCGCGGGCGGCATCAATCTCTCCCTGGCGAGCACGTTGATGCTTCAGGCGCCGCTCGGCGATCAGTCCGAAGCCCGCACCCCATTCTGTCAGCCGCTCGCTGGCATTGTCGGCGCGCAGCAGCAACCGGTATTCCGCGCGGGAGGTAAACATCCGGTACGGCTCGGTCACCCCCAGGCGCGTCAGGTCATCGAGCATCACGCCGATATAGGAGCGCGTGCGGCTGAACTCGACGCCGTCCAGTCCGCCCGCGCGACGCGCCGCATTGAGGCCGGCCACGAGCCCCTGAGCGCCAGCCTCTTCGTAACCGGTCGTTCCATTGATCTGTCCGGCCAGAAACAGGCCTCTCATGGCCTTCAATTCTAGCGTTGCGTGCAGCGCGCGGGGATCGACATAGTCGTATTCGATGGCATAGCCATATCGCACGATGCGCGCGTGCTCGAGGCCGGGGATCGTGGCGAAGAATGCGTCCTGGGCTTCCGCGGGCAGGGATGTGGAGAGGCCGTTGGGATAGACCAGCGGATCATCGAGACCTTCCGGCTCAAGGAAGATCTGATGCCGATCGCGGTCCGCAAAGCGAACAACCTTGTCCTCGATCGACGGACAATAGCGCGGGCCGCGGCCCTCGATATGGCCCGCATACATTGCGGATCGATGGAGATTGGCTTCGATGATCCGATGCGTCGCAGGCGTCGTGTAGGTGATGCCGCAAGCGATCTGGCGATTACGGATTTCTTCCGTCAGGGCTGAGAAGGGTTCCGGCGGATGATCGCCAGACTGGGTCTCGCAGGCAGCCCAATCGATGGTTCGGCCATCGAGGCGGGCAGGAGTCCCGGTTTTCAGGCGTCCCAAGGGAAGCCCCAACGCCAGAAGGCGATGCGACAGGCGCTCGGCGGCTGCCTCATCGATCCGCCCGCCCGCCTTGCGTTGGTCGCCCATGTGGATCACGCCGCGGAGAAAAGTCCCGGTCGTGAGAACAACGGCACCAGCCTCCAGGATACGGCCATCAGCCAGCTCCACGCCACGGGCCTGGCCTTTGTCCTCGATGAGATCGACCACCTCCGCCTCGACAACCGAAAGATTGGGCAGCGCCGAGAGAAGATCCTGGACCGCCTTCTGATAGAGGCTGCGATCGGCCTGTGCACGAGGGCCGCGGACTGCCGGCCCTTTCGAGCGATTGAGGACCTTGAAATGGATTCCAGCGCGATCGATCGCCAGACCCATCAGGCCATCGAGCGCGTCGATCTCGCGGACCAGATGTCCCTTGCCAAGGCCGCCAATCGCCGGATTGCATGACATAACGCCCACGCTGTCCCAGCGATGCGTCACCAGCGCCACATCCGCGCCGAGCCTCGCCGCCGCAGCGGCCGCCTCGGTGCCGGCATGGCCTCCACCCACCACGATCACATCAAACTGGGTTCGACCAAGGTCGGCATGTTTCACGTGAAACATTTGTCATTTCCCTATGCAGAACCGGCTGAAGATGGCACCCAGCAATTCATCGCTGCTGATGCGGCCCACAAGGCTATCGAGGGCATCACAGGCCAACCGCAGCTCCTCAGCCCGCAGATCGAGGGTCAATGCGCCTCCGAGCCCTGCCGATTCCAGGGCATTGGCGGCGACCAGCAAACAATGGGCATGGCGTTCATGAGCGATCCAATGCTCGAAGCCATGGTCTGCCATGTCCAGACCAGCCCGGCGATGAATTTCTTTCGCCAGCGAATCGATTCCTGCTCCCGTGAGGCTGGATACCGCCAGACCTGACAACGGGCGCGCAGCAAGATCCGACTTGGTTTGTACAAGCAGGTAATCGGATGCTGGTGGTTCCGTGGGCGAATCGATTGACGACGCCCAGATCACGAGATCGGCGCTGTCACCCGCCGACCGGGCACGCCGCATCCCCTCCGCCTCGATATCGCTCTCCGGCGCCTCGCGGAGGCCTGCGGTGTCCATGAAGATGACGGGCAGGCCATCGAGATCGACGACCGTCTCGACAACATCGCGCGTCGTGCCGGGTATGGGCGACGTGATGGCAACATCCCGATCCGCCAAAGCATTCAACAGGCTCGACTTCCCGGCATTCGGCGCCCCGAGAATCGCGACGCGGAACCCGGTTCGAAGCCTCTGCCCGTTGCGGATAGTACCTGCGACCTTGCGAAGATCATCGATCAGAAAGAGGATATCTTGTTGCACATCCGAATCGAGTCGATCGATCACGTCGCCCTCGTCGCCGAAGTCGATCTGCGCTTCGACAACCGCGCGCAGATCGACCAGGCGTTCCCGCCATTCCGCGCATTTCGCCCGCAGACGGCGTGATCCGGTCAGGGCCAGCTTGCGTTGCAGCTCGGTTTCCGCGGCCAGCGTGTCGGACAGCGCCTCGACCTCGAGAAGATCCATGCGGCCAGCGAGCCAGGCCCGCCGCGTGAACTCGCCGGCCTGTGCCGGCCGGAGACCGGGCACGTCGCCGAGCCGTGCCAGCAACTGGCGCATCACCGCCAGGGAACCATGGATCTGAAACTCGACGACGTCCTCGCCCGTGAAGGAGTGCGGCGCCGGAAAGTGCAGCACGAGCCCATGATCAATCGGAGAGCCATCGCGCGGATCGCGGATCGGGCGAAGAGCGGCCTCGCGCGGTCGAACCGGGCGCTCGACAAACAGGCGAAGCACCTGTGGAACGGCGGGCCCGGAAACGCGAATCACCGCCACCCCGCTCCGCGCGGCGCCGCTGCTCAGCGCGAAAATCGTCTCCGCCTGCATCGCGCCGCCACGGCCTCCGCCCCGTCAGGTATTCATGGAATCGAAGAACTCGCCGTTCGTCTTGGTCTGGCGAAGCTTGTCGAGCAGGAACTCGATGGCATCCTGCGGGCCCATCGGGTTGAGGATGCGGCGCAGCACATAGGTCTTCTGCAACTGGTCGCGCGCCGTGATGAGTTCTTCCTTGCGCGTACCGGATTTGAGGATGTCGAGCGCCGGGAAGACCCGCTTGTCCGCGACCTTGCGATCGAGCACGATCTCGGAGTTGCCGGTACCCTTGAATTCCTCGAAGATCACTTCATCCATGCGGCTGCCGGTATCGATGAGCGCGGTCGCGATGATCGTCAGCGAACCACCCTCCTCGATGTTGCGTGCGGCACCGAAGAAGCGCTTGGGGCGCTGCAGGGCATTGGCATCGACACCGCCCGTCAGCACCTTGCCGGAAGACGGCACCACGGTGTTGTAGGCGCGGCCGAGACGGGTGATCGAATCGAGCAGGATCACGACGTCACGGCCATGCTCGACAAGGCGCTTGGCCTTCTCGATGACCATCTCGGCCACCTGGACGTGGCGCGTCGCCGGCTCGTCGAAGGTGGAGGACACCACCTCGCCCCGGACGGAGCGCTGCATGTCGGTCACTTCCTCCGGACGCTCGTCGATCAGCAGCACGATCAGATAGCATTCGGGATGATTGCCGGTGATGGACTGCGCGATGTTCTGCAACAGCACGGTCTTGCCGGTGCGCGGCGGCGCGACGATCAGCGCGCGCTGGCCCTTGCCGATCGGCGAGACGATATCGATCACCCGCGAGGACATGTCCTTCTTCGTCGGATCGATCGTTTCCATCTTCAGCCGCTGGTCGGGATAAAGCGGCGTCAGATTGTCGAAATGCACCTTGTGGCGTGCCTTTTCGGGGTCCTCGAAATTGATCGTGTTGACCTTGAGGAGCGCGAAATAGCGCTCGCCATCCCTCGGGGAACGGATCAAGCCTTCAACCGTGTCGCCCGTCCGCAAGGAAAACTTGCGGATCTGCGTCGGTGAAATGTAGATATCGTCGGGGCCTGCGAGGTAATTCGCGTCGGGCGAGCGCAGAAAACCGAAGCCATCCTGCAGAACTTCGATCACACCCTCGCCGATGATCTCGGTGTCGCGGGCCGCGAGCTGCTTGAGGATCGCGAACATCAGCTCCTGCTTGCGCATGGTGCTGGCGCCTTCGACCTCGAGTTCCTCGGCGAAATTCAGCAGTTCGGTGGGGGATTTTGTCTTGAGATCCTGAAGCTTGATCTCGGGCATGAAGGAATACCTTATCGGATCGGTGAGCCGGAAACGGCCCGGGGTTGGGGAGGCGATGTCGGTCCGTCTCGTGCGGTCCGGTGCGCCGGCGGCCGGGCCGCAAAGGCCCATGCCGGAATGGCGGCGACCAAATCCGAAACCGTTTCGCCGCAGATCGGGGGCGGAACGGAGGATTCGTCTTCTCGCTTAGCCTCTTTCCGGCGCCGTCACAAGGCCCGTGCTCAGAAGGGCTTCACGATCACAAAGACGACGATGCCGATCATCAGCAGGGTCGGAACTTCATTCTGGATGCGAAAAAAACGGCCGGGCTTCGTGTTCGTTCCGGCGGCAAAGTTTTTCAGCCAGCGACCCTGAAAGCCGTGATGCGCGGTGAGCAAAACAACGAAGGCGAGTTTCGCATGAAGCCAGCCGCCGCGGAAACCGAAGCTCGACCAGGCGAGCCAGAGGCCGGTGAGCCAGGCGACGAGCATCGCCGGACGCATGATGTAGCGATAAAGCCGCTGCTCCATCACCTGGAACAGCTTGTCCTGCTCCGAACCCGCCACCACGCCGGCATGATAGACAAAGAGCCGCGGAAGATAGAGCAGGCCCGCCATCCAAGAGATGACGGCGAGGACATGCAGCGCCTTGATCCAGAGGTCCATCATCCGCGAACCCGTTCCAGCATACGCTCCACATGGGCGATCGGCGTCTGCGGCAGAATTCCGTGGCCAAGATTGAAGATATGGGGCCGACCCTCCGTGGCCGCGCGAATGTCGTCGACGGCGCGATCGAGCGCTTCCCCGCCGGCGATCAGCACGAGCGGATCGAGATTGCCTTGCGTGACGACCGAATCGGGCAATTTCGCCCGCGCCTCGGCGAGCCGCGCCGCCGTGTCGAGGCTGATCGCCTGCACGCCGGTGCGCTCGACGAAGCCGCGCAGGCTGCCGGCCACGGCACGCGGGAAGGCGATGACCGGCACATGCGGAAAGCGGGCGCGGATCGCCCGGGTGATGCGGGCCACGGGTTCGAGGCACCACGCCTCGAATTCGGCCAGCGGCAGGGGCCCGGCCCACGAATCGAAGATCTGCACGATCTCCGCACCGGCTTCGATCTGGCGGGTGAGATGCGTGATGCAGCTCTCGGTCAGCGTCTCGATCAGGCTGACGAAGGCGGCGCGATGCTGATAGGCGAAGAGCCGCGCGGGAGCCTGATCCGGCGTGCCTTGTCCGGCGATCATGTACGTCGCCAGCGTCCAGGGAGCGCCACAGAAGCCGATCAACGATGTCGAGGCAGGCAGGGCCGCCCGCACGCCCCGGAGGGCTTCATAGACCGGCTGGAGCTTCTCCTCGTCGAGCACGCTGGCGAGCGCCCGGAGCGCTTCCGGATTCTCGATCGCGTCCAGGCGCGGCCCCTCGCCTTCCACGAAGCGGACGCGCTGGCCCAAAGCATCGGGGATGACGAGGATGTCGGAGAAAATGATCGAGGCATCGAAACCGAACCGCCGGATCGGCTGCAAGGTCACCTCGATCGCAAGTTCGGGCGTGTAGCAGAAGGAGAGGAAATCGCGGGCGCTGGATCTCGTCTCGCGATATTCGGGCAGGTAGCGCCCCGCCTGCCGCATCAGCCAGACCGGCGGCCGGGCTTCGACCCGTCCCGCAAACACCCCACGCAAACCATCCATCCCCAAGGCCCCCTTAAAGCAAGAAAAGAGTCTTTCTTCTTTTCTTTTTCTCTTGGAGGGGCTTAGAGCGAAAGTCGGCTTCCGTCCACAGGGCAGCGTGCGGAGCCGCCCTGCCCATCCCCAGGGTCGCGTTGTGCACAGATCTTCAAGCCACTGAAACCATTGTCGTTTTCGAGGTCGATTCACAGATGCGATCGCCGTGAGAGGTTCTACCGATCCTGTCCGGCCTCCTTTCCCCCTCGTGCGATTGTGGACGGGCGGAGACGTTATCCCGGGGCGGCCGCGGCGACGGCCTCTCAGGCGCATCCGCAGCGCGGTCTTTCCCGGCTTGACAACAGCCCTGTGGAGAAGTCCGTAGACAAGCCGGACAACCCGGTGAATCCAGCCAGTTACGGGGCGTGATGGGCCGCAGTTTCTTCCACCTGCATCTCGTGTCGGATTCGACCGGCGAGACGCTCATCACCGTCGGCCGCGCCGCGACCGCGCAATACCAGGGCATATCGCCGATCGAGCATGTCTATCCGCTGGTGCGCAACATGCGCCAGCTCGACCGGGTGATCTCGGAAATCGAAAACGAGCCGGGCATCGTGCTCTTCACGCTGGTGGAGAAGGATCTGTCCGAGCGCCTGCGCCTGGCTTGCGAGGAAATGGGTTGCCCCAGCATGTCGGTGCTGGAGCCGATCGTCGGTCTGTTCCAATCCTATCTCGGCGTGGCGATGACACCGCGCATCGGCGGACAGCACACGCTGTCGACCGAGTATTTCCGGCGGATCGACGCGTTGAATTTCACCATGATGCATGACGACGGCCAGATGCTCGACAATCTCGAACAGGCCGATGTCGTCCTCGTCGGTGTCAGCCGCACCTCGAAGACGCCGACCAGCATCTATCTCGCCAATCGCGGCATCAAGACCGCGAATGTTCCGCTTGTGCCGGGCGTGATGCCTCCGCCCGAACTCGAAACCCTGCATCGACCGCTGGTGGTCGGCCTCGTCGCCTCGCCGGAGCGCCTCGTGCAGATCCGGCAGAACCGGCTGCTCGCGCTGAACGCCGACGACAAGGATGCGACCTACACCGACAAGGCCCTCGTGGCCGACGAGGTGCTGCGCGCCCGCCGGTTGTTCGATCGTCACAACTGGCCCGTGATCGATGTGACGCGTCGCTCCATCGAGGAGACCGCCGCCGCGATCATCGACCTGCATCGCACGCATCGGCTGGGATTGATCGCCCAATGACCGCGTCATCGTTCTGGCTCGGCCCGGAGCCGCTGGTTCTCGCCTCGGGGAGCGCGGCGCGCCGGGCGCTTCTCGCAGCCTGTGGCATCCCGCTCGATGTGATCAAGCCGCGCGTCGATGAGAAAGCCATCGCGGCAACGTTGCTCGAAAACCGCGTCACGCCGGCCGAGATCGCCATCGCGCTGGCCCATGCGAAGGCCGAGGCGGTCGCCCGCCAGCATCCGGATCGCCTGGTGCTGGCCGCTGACCAGACTCTGGATCTCGACGGCACCCTGTTCATGAAACCGGTGGATTCCGCGAGCGCCAGGGTCCAGCTGGCGCGCCTGCGCGGCAAGGCGCACCACCTACATTCGGCTTCAGCGCTTCGGCGCGGCGAAACGGTCCTCTGGGCCGGCATTTCCTCGGCGACGCTGGTGATGCGGGCTTTTGACGACGCCTTTCTCGATCGCTATCTCGATGCCATGGGCAGGACAGTCACCGAAACCGTGGGCGGCTACGAGATCGAGGGCCTCGGCCCGCATCTCTTTTCCGAGATCGTGGGCGATCATGCGACCATTCTCGGCCTGCCGCTGTTCGGCGTGCTCTATGCGCTGCGCGAGGCGGGCGTGCTGGCGGGTGGCTCGGAGATCGAGGCATGAAGCGCGCGCTGGTCATCGGTTATCCCGTCGCGCAGGCGCGTTCGCCGCTGCTCCATGCCTTCTGGCTCAGGGAATACGGCATCGCCGGTGACTATGGGCGGGAGGAAGTGAAGCCCGAGGATGTCGCGACCTTCCTGCGAGCAATGCCCGCCCGCGGGTTCGCGGGGTGCAATGTCACGATTCCCAACAAGGAAGCCGCCTTCCAGGCCTGCACGCGCACCACTGCCCGCGCCGCCGCCCTGGGCGCCGTGAACACCATCTGGTTCGAGGATGGCGAGATCTGGGGCGACAACACCGATGGCCTCGGTTTCGTCGCGCATCTCGATGCGGTGCATCCCGGTTGGGACACCACGAACCAACGCATTCTGCTGCTGGGCGCGGGCGGCGGGGCGCGCGGCCTCGCCATGCCGCTGCTGGAGCGCAAGCCCATGCGCCTCGCCTTCTCCAACCGCTCGGAGGAGCGGCTCGGGAAACTGGTGGCGGACCTGACAATGGTCGCGCCGGAGGCCCCGGTCGATCTCGTGCCATGGGACGCGAGGGATGCGGCGCTCGCGGATTTCGATCTGGTGATCAACACCACGAGCCTCGGCATGCAGGGTAAGGAGCCGCTGGCGCTCGATCTCTCCCGCCTGCCCGCGCATGCGATCGTCGCGGATATCGTCTATGTTCCGCTCGAGACGCCCCTGCTCGCCTCGGCCAGGGCACGCGGGCTGAAGACGCTCGATGGCCTCGGCATGCTGCTGCATCAGGCCGTGCCGGGTTTCGAGAAATGGTTCGGCCGCAAGCCTGCTGTCACCGAAGCCCTGCGCGCCCATATCGTCGCGCATCTGGCGTGAACCAACATGTTCCGGCTCGGCCTCACGGGTTCCATCGGCACCGGCAAATCCGCCACGGCGACCCTGCTTCGCGAACTCGGCGTTCCGGTCCACGATGCCGACGCCACCGTGCATGCCCTCTATGCCGGGCGCGCGGCACCCCTGATCGAGGAAGCGTTTCCGGGCACGGTGGAGAACGGCGTGGTCGACCGCAGGAAACTGGCCGCCGCGCTCGACGGCAAGGCCGAGCGCTTCAAGGCGCTCGAGGCGATCGTGCATCCCCTCGTGCGCGAGGAGGAGGAAAAGGCGATCGCGGATGCGCAGCGCAAGGGCCACAAGCTCATCGTGCTCGATGTGCCGCTTCTCTATGAAACCGGGGGCGAAAACCGCTGCGACGCCGTGCTGGTGACAACCGTTTCGCCGGCGATTCAAAAGGCGCGCGTGCTGGCCCGCCCCGGCATGACGGAAGAACTTTTCCACGCCCTTCTGAAGCGCCAGATGCCGGACCCCGAGAAACGTCGGCGCGCCCATGCCATACTGGAAACGAGCCGGGGATTTCCGGCGGCGCGACGCGATCTCCAGGCCCTGTTGCGGGCGCTCGCCCCGCGCCTCGTCTGAGGTTCAAGCATGCGCGAAATCGTCCTCGATACCGAAACCACCGGGCTCGACCCGCTCAAGGGCGATCGGCTCGTGGAAATCGGCTGCGTCGAGATCGTGAACCGCTTCGTCACGGGCCAGGTCTTCCACCGCTACATCAATCCGGAGCGGCCGATGTCGCCCGAGGCTTTCGCCGTGCACGGGCTTTCCGATGCGTTCCTGTCGGACAAGCCGGTCTTCCGCGATGTCGCTGCAGAATTTCTCGCCTTCATCGGGGATGATCCGTTGGTCATCCACAATGCGAGCTTCGATATCGGCTTCCTCAACGCGGAACTGAAACGGTTGAAGAAGGGCCCGATCGCTGCGGATCGCGTGATCGACACGCTGACGATCGCAAGACGCAAGCATCCGGGCCAGCCAAACTCGCTCGATGCACTCTGCGCGCGTTACGGAATCGACAACAGCCGGCGGCTGCGCCATGGCGCGCTGCTCGATGCCGAAATCCTGGCGGAGGTCTATGCCGAGCTGACCGGCGGGAAGCAATCGAGCCTGCTGCTCGGGGCCGCATCCGATGGCAGCACGCGGGACGGACCGGCCGGCTCTGGCGAAGCCAGCCGGCGCGTGCCGCTCCCCGACATCCGTCTGATCAGCGATGAGGAGCGCAGCCTGCACCGCGCCTTCGTGGCGGAACTCGGCCCGAAGGCGTTGTGGAACGCCTATTGGGCCGATGCCGAACAGGCGGCAGGGGCACCGCCGCCTGCGTGAGCCTTCAGTTGCGCGCGGGCGCGCCCGAATTCTGCACTTCCGCCATGCGCTGCTGATAGAGCGCGCCGAAATCGATCGGTTGCAGCAGGAAGGGCGGGAAGCCGCCATCGCGCACCGCATTCGCCACGATGCTTCGGGCGAAGGGGAACAGCATGCGCGGGCACTCGATCATCACGACCTGATGCATGTGCTCGGCCGGGATGTTCACGAGACGGAAGATCCCGGAATAGATGATCTCGAACCGGAAGATGAGATCGGCGCCTTCGCCGGCAGAACCTTCGAGCGAGAGATCGACTTCGAATTCGCCGCCGCCGAGATCCTTCGCGTTCACGTTGACCTGCACGTTGATGGCCGGAGGAGCCTGCTTCGGCTGCAGCGAACGCGGCGCATTTGGATTCTCGAAGGACAGATCCTTCACATATTGCGCCAGCGCATCGAGCTGCGGCATGCCGCCATTTCCTTCAGCCATTGTATCGGTCCTGTCCTGATGATCCGCGGGAGAATGGCCCGAACTGGCCTGCCGCCCTTTTCTCGCGGGCCGACTTACACGGAAGGCGCGCCCGCCTCAAGGCCGGTTTGGCGTGTCGCCCGGCAGGCGCGGCGTGCGCGGTTCGATTTCGCGCCACTGGCCGGGTTCGAGATCGATCACGTCGTCGCGGGGCGGGGTCGCCCGCCGGAGCAGCGCCTGGCGCAAACCCGGCGCCAGCAGGGCGAGGCCCAGAAGCGAGAGCACGAATCCCGGCATCATCATCGTCAGCGCCAGCAGCATGCCGGTGCCGAGCCTCTCGAGCTGGACCAACCGGAAACCCGGGGCAGACACCTTCAGCAAAGAGCGCCCGGTGAGCCAGACCAGCCCGATAAGCCCCAGCGCGCTCTTGGCGATGGCCGCGAGGATGACCGTCGCGAGACCCCATTGCTGCGCCAGAAGCACGACCAGAAACCCCTCGAGCGCCATCCAGAGCAGGAACCACAGGCCCGGCCGCAGCAGGAAGCCCTGCAGGCTGCGCGCCAAAGCCGCGTTCTGGTCATGCGCCTTCGACTCTTGCGCCCTCGAATCTTTCGGCTTCGAATCCTGCGCTTTCGGATCATGCGGGTCGTGAAAGCGGTCCATCCGGTTCCTTTCGCCGGTTTTCAGCGCAACGGGCCACCGATTCGGGGATGGCGCCGGGCAATCGAACACCCTATATGGGAAAGCGTGAAGCAAGAACCAATGGGCAGGGCCCGCTGGTTTTGCGAGTAGGCAGGTGCTCCTCGATGCAGAATTTCGACGTTCTCACGCTTGTTTTCCTCGGACTGGCGATTTTCGTCATCTACAAACTGCGCTCGGTGCTGGGCCAACGCACGGGTACCGAAAAACCGCCGCAGGATCTGATGGTTCGCCGCGAGCAATCGGCGGAGCCGCCGGCGCCGGGCGCCAGCAACAGCAATGTCGTGCCCCTACCCACCACGCGTGGCGCCCAGCCGGCTCCCGAGCCGGAGGCACGGCTCGCGGGTCTTGTTCCGGCGGAATCGCCGGCTTTCGCCGGTCTCGTGCAGATCATGCAGAGCGATTCCAGCTTCGATCCGCGCGAATTCATCGGTGGCGCGCGCGCGGCCTACGAGATGATCGTGATGGCCTTCGCGCAGGGCGACCGCCGCACGCTGAAGGACCTGCTCTCGCCGGAGGTCTATGAGGGTTTCGAAGGGGCGATCAAGGATCGCGAGAGCCGCAACGAAAAGGTCGAGACGCAGTTCGTCTCCATCGACAAGGCGGAATTCGCCGATGCCCTGCTGCGCGCCAAGACCGCGCAGGTGACCGTGAAATTCCTCTCCAAGCTCATCACCGCCACGCGGGATGCGCAGGGCGCGGTGATCGATGGCAACCCCGAAAAGGTCACCGATGTCACCGATATCTGGACCTTCGCGCGCGATGTTTCCTCGCGGGATCCGAACTGGCGCCTGGTGGCGACCGAATCGGCGTAAGGTCGCGGCCCTTGCCGGGCTGGGGCTTCTCGCCATGAATGGCGTCGCGCCGGCCGATCCGTCACGCGCGCTGCCGCCCCTCGGCCAAGAGGCCGATTTCAGCCCCCTCGCCTTCTCCGCTCTCCCGGGCTGGCGGCAGGATGATGCGCTGGCGGCCTTCCGCGCCTTTCTCGAGACCTGCCGGCCGCTGGCCGAAGGTGCACCGGCGCAACGCCTCGGCGTGAAGCCACCGGCGGCGCTCGTGGCGGTCTGCCGCAAGGCGCTGGCCGCGCCGCCGGCCGACAATGCGGCGGCCCGCGCGTTCTTCGAGGCGCACTTCCAGCCCTTCGAGGTGCGTCCCCGATCGGGCAGCGGCTTCCTCACGGCCTATTTCGAGCCGGAAATCATGGCCTCGCATGCGCGCACAGCCGAGTTTCCGGTTCCGGTGCTCGCGCGCCCGACCGATCTCGTGACCTTTCAGCCGGACGAACCCCGCCCGCCGGGCATCGATGCGCGCTATGCCGCCGCGCGCCTCAGCGAGGGAGTTCATTCGATCTTTCCGGATCGCGCCGCGATCTGGGCCGGTGCGCTGGCGGGGCAGGGGCTGGAGATCGCCTGGCTCCGGGATGAAGCCGAGCTTTTCATCACGCAGGTGCAGGGCTCCGCGCGGCTCACGCTCACCGATGGCACGCGCGCGCGCCTCACCTATGCCGGGCGGAACGGCCATCCCTACACTTCCATCGGCCGCATTCTCGTGGAGCAGGGCGAGATTTCGCTGCCCGAGATGTCGCTGGAGCGGCTGATGGGCTGGCTCCGGGCCGATCCGGCGCGCGGGCGCGCGCTGATGGAGCGCAACCAATCCTATATCTTCTTCGCGCTCGAACCGATGCTCGATCCCGCGCGCGGCCCCATCGGCGGTGCCGGCGTGCCGCTGACCACGGGACGCAGCCTCGCGGTGGATCGCACGCTCTGGCCCTACGGATTGCCGGTCTGGATCGAGGCGTCGCCGCTGACACCGGAAGGGCCGCGCGCGAGCCTCGACCGGCTGATGATCGCGCAGGATACCGGCACGGCGATCGTCGGCCCGGCGCGCGGGGATTTCTTCATGGGTCCGGGCGCGGAAGCCGGGCAGCGCGCCGGCCTCGTGCGCGATGCCATGCGCTTCGTCGTTCTCTGGCCGCGAGGCGCGTGATCCATGCGACGCAGGCGGCGCGGATTGTCCCCGGAGGAGGCTCAGGTCTGGCATCACGTCGCGCGACAGGCGAAGCCGCTGCCCGGTCGCACCTTGCCCGACCTGCCGGAGGAACCACCGCCGCCGGTTCCGGCAACCGAGCCATCGCCGCCTGTCGCAATCGTGAAGCCGGCCAGAAAGCTGGAGCCCCGGCCGATTCCGCCGCTCGCGCCCCTCGATCGCCGCGCCCGGCGCGATGTCGCGCGCGGGCTTCAGCCGCTCGACGGGCGGATCGATCTCCATGGGCTGCGACAGGCGGAAGCGCATCGCGCACTGCTCGAATTCCTCTATGCCATGCATCATCGCGGCGCGAAGCTCACATTGGTCATCACCGGCAAGGGCGGGGGGCTCGATGCGCGGGGCGAGGAGCGTGGCGTGCTGCGCCGGCTCGTGCCGCATTGGCTGGCCGATCCCGCTTTGCGCACCATCGTGCTGGGCTACGAGCCCTCCGCGCCCGGCCATGGCGGCGAGGGCGCGCTCTATGTGCGGCTGCGGCGCGCCCGAAAAGCCTGAGCCGCCGCCGCAAGGAGGCTTGACGCCCCGGCTTCGCTCGGCCATGCCCTCGCGACCCTTTCTGAACCGGAAATCCCCATGTCCCGCACCTATGATGTCCTCGCCATCGGCAACGCGATCGTCGATGTGATCGCCCGCTGCGAGGAGGATTTCCTGCACCGCCAGCAGATCGTGAAGGGCGCGATGAACCTGATCGATGAGGATCGGGCCGAGTCGATCTATGGCGCCATGGGCCCGGCGACGGTGATTTCCGGCGGCTCGGCCGCGAATACCGCGGTGGCGGCGGCGTCCTTCGGCGCGCGCTCGGCCTTCATCGGCAAGGTGAAGGCCGATCCGGTGGGGGATCTCTTCGCGCATGACATCGTGGCCTCGGGCGTGGCCTTCGGCACTACGCCGGCCACCGAAGGCAAGGCGACGGCGCGTTCCTTCATCCTCGTGACGCCCGATGGCGAGCGTTCGATGAACACCTTCCTCGGCGCCTGTCAGGACCTGACCGAGGCCGATATCGACCCGGCCACCGTTGAGGCCGCGACCGTGACTTACCTCGAAGGGTATCTCTGGGACCCGCCCGCCGCGAAGATCGCCTTCCGCAAGGCCGCCGAAATCGCGCATGCCGCGGGCCGGGAAGTGGCCATCACGCTCTCGGACAGCTTCTGCGTCGATCGCTATCGCGCCGAATTCCGCCAACTCATCGTCAGCGGCACGGTCGATCTCGTCTTCGCGAACGAACACGAATTGAAGGCGCTCTACGAGACCGCCGATTTCGACACGGCCCTGGCAGCCCTGCGCCACGAGGCGAAGCGCGCGGCCGTGACGCGCTCCGAGAAGGGCTCGGTCATCATCGAGGGCGCGACGACGGTCGAGGCACCCGCCTTCCCGATCGAGAAGCTCGAAGACGCGACGGGTGCGGGCGATGCCTATGCCGCCGGCTTCCTCTTCGGCTACACCACCGGCCTCGGCTACGACAAGGCCGGGCGGCTGGGCTCGCTCGCCGCGAGCCATGTCATCCAGAAGATTGGCGCGCGCCCGGCGCAATCGCTGAAAGAACTGGCGCAGCAGAACGGGCTGATCTGACGCCGATGGCGGTTTGCGATCTGCATAAAGCAGATCGACTGCTCTTTCTGTCTGGACGCATTTTCGAACGGCCAACCGGTATCCACTTGGCCGGAAAATGCTCTAGCGCGCGGCGGGCTTGCGTTTCCGGGCCGGGGCTTTCGGCGCATCCGCCGGGCGCCGCTGCACGGGGATGCCGTGCGGGAGGCTCGCGACCTCGACCAGCCTCTGCGCGAGATCGAGAATCCGCCCATCCGGCGCGATGAGATGCCCCTCGGCCTCGAGCAGCGCGCGCTGGCTCGCGCCGGTGTCGTCGGTCTTGGGACGATCGAGCTGGCCCGCCTCGTTCACCGCGCGATGCCAGGGAACCTGGCCGGCCTCGATCGGATCAAGCGTGGCGAGGATATAGGCGGGGTGGCGCGGCACCACGTCGAGATGCGCGCCGATATCCCTGAAGGTCACGAGCCGACCCGGCGGCACGCTCGCCATGATGGCGAGCACATCCCGCTTGATCCGCGCGAAAAAGGGGCTTCCAGCCGGCATGATCGCCTCCCGTCGCTGGAAAATGCCGCGACTTTGGGATTTGTCGAGCCTCAGAGCTTCCGGAGTGCCACTTCCTCGATGGTGTGGCGCTCGCCCTTGCGCAGGATGAGATCGGCGCGCGGCCGTGTGGGGAAGATGTTCTCGCGCAGGTTCGGCAGGTTGATGCGGTCCCACAGGCTGTGCGCGGTGGCGAGCGCTTCCGCATCGGGGATCGAGGCGTAGCGGTTGAAGAAGCTCTCCGGCTTGCGGAACGCCGTTTCCCGCAGGGCCATGAAGCGGTCGACATACCACTTGCGCAAGTGATCCTCGTCCGCATCGATATAGATCGAGAAATCGAGAAAGTCCGAAACGTAGGGGACCGGCTTGCCGTCGCGCGGCAGGCGCGGCGGCTGCAGCACGTTCAGCCCCTCGAAGATCAGGATATCCGGCCGATCCACGAGCACTTCCTCGCCGGGAAGGATGTCATAGACGAGATGGGAATAAAGCGGCGCGGGGACATGCCGCTCGCCGGCCTTGATCTGCGCGAGGAACTTCACGATCGCCATGCTGTCATAGCTCTCGGGGAAGCCCTTGCGCTCCATCAGGCCCAGGCGGCGCAATTCCGCGTTGGGGTAGAGGAAGCCATCGGTGGTGATCAGGCTCACCTTCGGCGTGTTGGGCCAGCGCGTGAGCAGCTTCTCGAGCACGCGTGCCGTGGTGGATTTCCCCACCGCAACAGACCCCGCGACGCCGATGACGTATGGCACCTTGCCGTCGCCGGCATTGAGAAACCGCTGCGTCGCCTTGTAGAGCCCCTGCGCGGCCGCTGTGTAGAGCGCAAGCAGGCGCGAGAGCGGCAGGTAGATTTCCACCACCTCCTCGAGGCTCAGGCGATCGTTCATGGATTGCAGGCCCTTGATCTCCTCGAGGCTGAGGGTCAAGGGCGTATCGGCGCGCAAGGTCGCCCATTCCTGCCGGTCGAACACCCGGAAGGGCGAGAGATCGACATCGGGCGCGAGTTTCGAAACGCGTGCATCCATGGAAAAAGCTCCTCCCCCGGAAGCGTTTTCGTGTGCCGCCGCCGTTCTCAGACCGGCTTGCGGGCGGCCTTTTCCGCGATGCCGGATTGGGCCGTGCGCGAGGCCAGTTCGTCAAGCACATCCTTCAGCGGCACGCCGGCAATGTGGAGGACGACCAACAGATGATAGAGCAGGTCGGCGCTTTCCTTGGTCAATTCCTCGGCATTGCCCGTCATGCCGGCGATCACGGCCTCGACCGCCTCTTCCCCCAGCTTCTTCGCGGCCTGGCTCATGCCGCGCGCCACGAGCTTCGCCGTGTGCGATTCCGCAGGATCGGCTCCCGCGCGCACGGCGATCAGCGCTTCGAGATGGTCGAGGGTAAACTGGCTCATCCGGCAATCCCGTCGAGGCGGACGGGAAGGCCCGCGCGCGCCATGTGATTCTTGGCCTCACCGATGGTGAATGTGCCGAAATGGAAGATCGAGGCCGCGAGGACGGCCGACGCCTTGCCGACCTTAATTCCGTCGACCAGATGGTCCAAAGTGCCAACGCCGCCGGAGGCCACGACGGGAATGGTCACGGCCTCGGCGATGGCGCGGGTCAGCGCCAGATCGAAACCGGCCTTGGTGCCGTCGCGATCCATCGAGGTCAGCAGGATTTCGCCCGCGCCGAGATCGGCGACCTCGCGTGCATAGGCGATGGCATCGATGCCTGTGCGGTTCCGTCCGCCATGGGTGAAGATCTCCCAGCGCTCGCTCTCGCCCGGTTCGGAGACCTTCTTCGCATCGATCGCCACGACGATCGCCTGCGCGCCGAATTTCTCGGCCGCGCGGCCCACGATCGCGCGATCCTTCACGGCGGCGGTGTTGATCGAGACCTTGTCGGCGCCCGCGAGCATCAGCGCGCGGATATCCTCCACCGCGCGCACGCCGCCGCCAACCGTGACCGGCATGAAGCAGTTCTCGGCGGTGCGCCGCACCACGTCGAGAATCGTGCCGCGATTCTCGTGGCTCGCGGTGATGTCGAGGAAGCAGAGTTCGTCCGCGCCCGCCGCATCATAGGCCTTGGCGCTCTCCACGGGGTCGCCGGCATCGACGAGATCGACGAATTGCACGCCCTTCACGACACGCCCGTCCTTCACATCGAGGCAGGGGATGACGCGGACCTTGAGGCTCATGCGAAAGCCCTCGCGGCCCGGATCGTGGCGATGGCCTGGCCTGCGTCGAGCCGGCCGTCATAAAGCGCGCGGCCCGTGATCGCGCCGGCGAGATGCGCGCATTCGGGCGACGCCAGCCGCTCGATATCGGCCATGGAAGCCAAGCCGCCCGAGGCGATGACGGGGATCGTCAGCGCGTGGCCCAGCGCGATCGTGCCCTCGAAATCGAGGCCCGAGAGCATGCCGTCGCGCGCGATATTCGTGTAGATGATGGCCGCGACGCCGGCATCCTCGAAGCGCTTGCCGAGGTCGACATCGCGCATATCGGAGGTCTCGGCCCAGCCCTCGACGGCCACGCGGCCATCGCGGGCATCGATGCCGACGGCGACCTTCCCCGGAAAGGCCTTCGCCGCGGCTTTGACGAAATCCGGATCGCGCAGGGCGGCGGTGCCGATGATGACGCGGGCGATGCCGCGCGACACCCAGGCCTCCACCTGCTCCATGCGGCGGATGCCACCCCCCAATTGCACCGGAAAGCGAACGCGCTTCAGGATCGCTTCCACCGCCGCGCCGTTCACCGCCTCGCCGGCAAAGGCCCCATCCAGATCGACGACATGCAGGGCCTCGAAGCCTTGCGCCTCGAAGCTGGCGGCCTGCGCGGCGGGGTCATCGTTGAACACGGTCGCCTGTGCCATGTCGCCCTGTTTCAGGCGCACGCACTGGCCGTTCTTGAGATCGATGGCCGGGTAAAGGATCATGGACGCCACGCAAGAAAGTTCTGCAGGAGCCGGAGGCCGAGCCCCTGGCTCTTTTCCGGGTGAAATTGCGTTCCGACGATGTTCTCGCGGCCCACGATGGCCGAGACCGGCCCGCCATAATCGGCGACGGCCAGGAGATCATCCGCATGCTTCGGCAAGAGGTGGAAGGAATGCAGGAAATAGGCGTGCAAGGCACCCGCGCCGAACGGCACATCCCTCAGCACGGGATGTGAACCGCGCGATTCCAGCGTGTTCCAGCCCATATGCGGCACCTTGAGATGCCGCTCGGCCGGGTCCAAGGCCACGACACGACCGGGAATCCAGCCGAGACCTGCGGTTTCGCCACGTTCCTCGCCGATATCCGCCAGCAATTGCATGCCGACGCAGATGCCAAGGAAGGGCCGGCCCTTCACGCGCACAGCGTCGTGCAGGGCCTCTTCGACACCCGGCGCGGAGCGGAGTTCGTCGCGGCAATCCTTGAAGGCACCGTCGCCCGGCAGCACGATCGCATCGGCGGAGGCAATCACCGCCGGATCGGCGCCCACCGCCACCGTGCCCGCCTGCCCGTTGGCCGCGAGCGCGCGCTCCAGCGCCTTGCCGCAGGAATGCAGGTTCCCCGCGCCGTAATCGATCAGCGCGACCCTCATGAACGCGGCGCTCCGGGGCGCGAAGGGCTCGGGAACAGGCCGATGACCGGGATGCCGCTCGCGGCGCGCGGAACGGGAGCGCTGGCGAATGGCATCGCGGCGGGGGGCGAAGCCGCTGCGCTCTCGCCGAGCGCGTCCTCGAAGAAGCGGCGCTCCATCACGTCGCGATCGTCGCCGGAGATCACCGCCACCAGCCGGTGCCCCTTGATCGCGAGTTCCCAGGCGAGGATCGCGCCGGATTCCAGCGCGGCGAGGAAATTCACGAGGAGCGAGACCAGCGGAATGAGCATGGCCAGGCCCAGCGCCTGCAGCAGCATGCTGATCGCCAGTTGCAGCGAGAAAAGCAGCAGCGCCGAAATCCAGGCGCCCTTCACCAGAAACCAGAGCGCGCCGAAGGTCAGCGCCAGCCACGAGAAGCCGTCCTTCACGAACCGCGCGCGGGCCAGGGCCTCGGGCCCCTCTCCCTTCACATGCGCCGTATAGCGGGCCATCAGACCGACCTCATCAGACCGAAAGGGTCCCCTTGGTGGAAGGCACGGCGTCTTTCGCGCGGAGATCGATTTCCGTGGCGTGACGCAGCACGCGCGCGAGTCCCTTGAACAGGGCTTCGGCGATGTGATGGCTGTTTTCGCCATAAAGCGCCTCGGCGTGAAGCGTCACCTGCGCATTCGCCACGAAAGCCTGGAAGAATTCGCGCACGAGTTCGGTATCGAAGGTGCCGATCTTCTGGCTCGGAAACTCGGCCCGGAAGACGAGAAAGGCCCGGCCAGAAATGTCGAGAGCCACGCGCGCGAGCGTCTCGTCCATCGGCATCAGGCAATCGGCATAGCGCCGGATGCCGATCTTCGCGCCAAGCGCCTGCCGCAGGGCCTGCCCGAGGGCGATGCCGACATCCTCGGTCGTGTGGTGGTCATCGACATGCAGGTCGCCCTCGGCGCGCACGAGGAGATCGACCATGGAATGGCGGGCAAGCAGCGTCAGCATGTGATCGAGGAAGCCGATGCCGGTGGTAATATCCGCCCGGCCGGTCCCGTCGAGATCGAGGGCGACGGCGATCTTCGTTTCGCCCGTCTCGCGTTTCACCTCTGCGCGGCGCATGGCCTGCTCCCGTCTTCCCGTGGCGCGCGGCCACTTGCCGCGAGGCTTTAGAACATGCGGGGCAAAAGGAAAAGCCGCGAAAGGCTCTGCACGACGTGTCATTCCCGGCGACGGCGGAGCCGGCGAACGGGAATCCACCGGTTGCTGACGGGGTTATGGATTCCCGCTCGCTGCTCGCGCAGCGTCGGGAATGACACCCTCCGCCTTGGCAATTTCGCTCGCGAGCCCCTACATTCAGGCGCTGACAAGGACATGCGCATGCAGAACGACAGAGAGCCGGCCACAGGCTGGCACGCCACCACCATCCTGATGGTGCGCAAGGGCGGCCGAACCGTGATTGGCGGCGACGGGCAGGTGAGCCTCGGCCAGACCATCATCAAGGGCAATGCGAAGAAGGTGCGCCGGCTCGCCAAGGGCGAGGTGATCGGCGGATTCGCCGGTGCCACGGCCGATGCCTTCACCCTGTTCGAGCGGCTCGAGGCGAAGCTCGAGCAATATCCCGGGCAGTTGATGCGGTCTTGCGTCGAACTCGCGAAGGATTGGCGCACCGATCGCTATCTGCGCCGCCTCGAGGCGATGATGCTGGTGGCGGACAAGAACACCGGCCTCGTGCTCTCCGGGACGGGTGATGTGCTCGAACCCGAAGGCGGCATCATGGGCATCGGCTCGGGCGGCATGTTCGCGCTGGCCGCGGCCCGCGCGCTGGCCGACACCGATTTCGACGCCGAGGAAATCATCCGCCGCTCGATGAAGATCGCCGGCGAGATCTGCGTCTACACGAACCACAGCCTCGTGATCGAAAGCATCGGCGCATGATTTCCGAACCCGTCCTGCGGCAGGCGGTCGAGCGCGGAATCGTCACGGCCGAACAGGCCGATGGCTTGCGCCGGCTCGCCGAGGAGGCTGCCCGGCGTGACTTCGAGCCGGAGAAGGATCGCGAGAAACTCCGCTTCATCTCCGGTTTTGCGGATATCTTCGTGGTGATCGGCATCGCGCTCTTTCTGGGTGCGGCCGGGTTCTTCCTGTTCGATTCCGCTTCGCCCGTGATCGCGGCGCCGATCCTGATGGGGTTGACCTGGGGCCTCGCGGAACTTTTCTCGCGCCGGCATCGCATGGCCTTGCCCAGCATCGTGCTGCTCATGCTCTTCACCGGCTCGGCGCTGCTGACGATCTTTCTCTGGATGGGCACGATCCTCGATCTCGATACGCGGAATTTCGATGCGATATTCGATCCGCTCTCCCGCTCGGGCGTGATGCGCGACCGTTTCGCGCTGGCGCTCTCGGCCCTGCTGACGGTGGGAGCGGTCGCGCTGCATTACCGGCGCTTCCATGTCCCGATCACGGTCGCCGCGGGGGTCGCGGCGCTGGCCGGCGCGGGCTTCGTGCTGTTGCTCGCGCTGGCACCGGGCCTCGTCGAGCGCTTCGGCGGCGTGATCATCCTGCTGATGGGCGTGCTGATCTTCCTGCTCGCCATGCGCTACGATCTCGCCGACCCCCGGCGCGAGACGCGCCGGACAGACATCGCCTTCTGGCTGCATCTGCTTTCCGCGCCGATCCTCGTGCACAGCATCATCCACGAGGTGTTCGGCGGCGTCGCCCTGGTGACGGTTCCCAAGGCCATCGCGATGATCGGGATGTTCCTCGTGCTGTCGATCGTAGCCTTGATCATCGACCGGCGGGCGCTGCTCGTCTCCGCGCTCGTCTATACCGGCATCGCACTCGGTACGTTGTTCCAGAAGACCGCGCTGACCGATGCGACGGTGCCCGCCGCCCTGCTGGCGCTGGGCGCGATCATCATCGGCCTCAGCATCGGCTGGCAGCCGCTCCGGCGCGGCACGCTGATGCTGTTGCCGTCCTCTCTCCGTCGCAGGTTTCCTGCGTATCAGCAGGATAACCCCGCATGACCACGTTCTCTCCCCGCGAGATTGTTTCCGAACTCGATCGCTTCATCGTCGGCCAGCCCGAGGCGAAGCGCGCGGTCGCCATCGCGCTCCGCAACCGCTGGCGCCGCCAGCAGCTCGAAGGCCCGATGCGCGAGGAGGTTCTGCCGAAGAACATCCTCATGATCGGCCCCACGGGATGCGGCAAGACCGAGATCGCCCGCCGCCTCGCAAAGCTCGCGGGCGCGCCGTTCCTGAAGGTCGAGGCCACGAAATTCACCGAGGTCGGCTATGTCGGCCGCGATGTCGAGCAGATCGTCCGCGATCTCGTCGAGATCGGCATCGGCCTCGAGCGCGAGAAGCGCCGCAAGGAGGTGAAGGCCAAGGCGCATCTCGCGGCCGAGAATCGCGTGCTCGATGCGCTGGTCGGCTCGACCGCCTCGCCGGCGACGCGCGATGCCTTCCGCCGGAAGCTGCATGCCGGCGAACTCGCCGAGAAGGAAATCGAGGTCGAGCTTCAGCCCGCGCAGGCTGGATTCCCGATGTTCGAAATCCCCGGCATGGGCGGGCAGATCGGCGCGATGAACCTCTCCGACATGTTCGGCAAGGCCTTCGCGGGGCGCGGGAAGCCGCGCCGGATGACCGTGCGCGAGGCCTATGATCCGCTGCTGGCCGAGGAAAGCGACAAGCTGATCGACCAGGATCGTATCACTGCCGATGCGGTGCGTGCCGTGGAGGAAAACGGCATCGTCTTCCTCGACGAGATCGACAAGATCGCCGCGCGCGACGGGCGTGCCGGCGCGGATGTCTCGCGCGAGGGCGTGCAGCGCGACCTCCTCCCGCTGATTGAGGGCACCACCGTTTCCACCAAGCACGGCCCGGTGAAGACCGACCACATCCTCTTCATCGCCTCGGGGGCCTTCCATGTCTCGAAACCCTCGGATCTCCTGCCCGAATTGCAGGGCCGCCTGCCGATCCGCGTCGAACTGAAGCCGCTGGGCGAGGAGGATTTCCGCCGCATCCTCACCGACACCGAGGCCTCGCTCATCAAGCAATATGTGGCGCTGATGGGCACCGAGGGGGTGACGCTGGATTTTCGCGATGACGCCATCGCGGCGATCGCCCGCGCGGCCTTCGAGGTGAATTCCAATGTCGAGAATATCGGCGCCCGCCGTTTGCAGACGATTCTCGAGCGCGTGCTCGACGAGGTGAGTTTCACCGCGACCGACCGGGCCGGCGAGACCATCGTCATCGACCAGGCACTGGTGGAGCGCGAGGTGGGCACGCTCGCGAAGAACGCGGATCTCTCGCGGTTCATTCTCTGAGGCCGGACCATGCGGATCGCGGTCATCGCCGATATTCACGGCAATCTCGCCGCGCTCGAGGCCGTTCTCGGCGATATCGGCGCGCAGCGGGTCGACCGCATCGTCGACCTGGGGGATCGGGTCTCCGGGCCGCTCTGGCCAGGCGAAACGCTGGAAAGGCTGGTCGCCTTGCACATTCCCGGCGTGCGAGGCAATCATGACCGGCAGGTCGGCGGTTCGGCCCGCGAGGGTTTGGGCCTGTCGGATGCCTTTGCCTTCGATGCGCTGGACGCCGCACAGCGCCAAAGCCTCGCCGACCTGCCCTTCCGCATGGCGGTGCTGCCGGGAATCGAGGCTTGTCACGCAACGCCCGGCAACGACGAGCGCTATCTGCTCGACGACATTCGGGATGGGCAAATCCTTCGCGCGCCTGTGGCGAAGATCGTCCGGCGGTTGGGTGCGACCGATGCCCGCATCGTCCTGTGCGGCCACAGCCACCGGGCGGATCTCGTCCAGCTTCCCGATGGGCCGCTGATCCTCAATCCCGGCAGCATCGGATGCCCGGCCTATGAGGATCCGTCCGGTCAGCCGCATGTCTCGGAGTCCGGTTCTCCGCATGCCCGCTACGCGATCCTGCAGGCGGATGGCGCGCCCGGGCACAGCACGGTCGAATTCCGCGCCATCGCCTATGATTGGGAGAAGGCCGCGCGGCGCGCCGAGGCCAATGGCCGGGCGGATTGGGCCTTCGCCTTGCGCACGGGGTTCATGCCCCGGTCCGAGGCTTGACCGGCCGGTTTTCGCTGTCAAAGGTCGGTCGATGTCTCTCGCCGTTCCGTTCACCGTCGTCGGCTCGGCCACGCTTCTGTCGCGGGTCACGGGGTTTGTGCGCGATGTGCTCGTGGCAGCGCTTTTGGGCACCGGCGGGGTGGCCGAGGCCTATGTGGCGGCGTTCCTGCTGCCCAATCTCGTGCGCCGCATGATGAGCGAGGGCGGATTGCACGCGGCGATGGTGCCGCGGCTGGCGCGGCTCGAACAGCAGGGCGGCGACAAGGCGGCCCGCGAATTCGCCGAGGACGCCCTGGCGCTGCTGTCGGTTCTGGCGATCCTCATGGTTCTCGCGGCGGAATTCTTCATGGAACCGCTGATGCGCGTGCTCGCGCATGGGCTCAGCGAAGACCCGGCGCTCTTCGCGCAGGCCGTCTTTTTCGGGCGGATCGCCTTCCCTTTCGTCGGCTTCACCCTGCTTCTGGCGCTCTATGCCGCGCTGCTGAACTCGGTCGAGCGCTATGCGATCGCCGCGCTCGTGCCGGTGATGCTCAATCTGCTGCTCATCGGGGTGATGGTGACGCTGCTCGTCGCAACCGATATCAGCCAGAAACGCGCCGGTCTCTTTCTCGTCGTCACGATTCTGCTCGCCGGTTTCGTGCAGCTCGTGCTGCTGGGCATGGCGCTTTCACGCACCGGCTTCCGCGTCCTGCCCCGGCCCGGAGCCTTCCGCCGGGGTTTTTTCAGCCGGGAAGCGCGCATGGCGCTCTGGCTCGCGGTGCCGGGCATGGCGGTTGCCGGATCGGGGCATCTGCACCTGCTGATCGCGGCGCAATTCGCGTCTTTCCGGCCGCATGGCCTGCCCACGCTCTATTTCGCGGACCGGCTGTTCCAGTTGCCGCTCGGTTTCGCGGCCTCCGCCATCGGTGTGGTGCTGCTGCCGCGCATCGCCCGGGCGCTGCAGGCCCGCGACGAAGCGGGACTCGACGCGGCACGGGCGGAGAGCTTCCGGTTTGCCGTCCTGCTGGTCCTGCCCTCGGCGGCCGGCCTGTTCCTGCTGGCCGATCCGATCATCGCCGTGCTCTTCCAGCGCGGCGCCTTCACGGCAGAGGATGCGCTGGCAACGGCTGCCAATCTGCGCGGCCTTGCCTTGGCCTTGCCGGCTTTCGTGCTGGCGAAGATCCTGCTGCCGGAATTTCTGGCCGAGGAGCGGATGCGGACACCGCTTCTCGCGATCGGGCTCGCCTGCGGGCTGAACGCGCTGGCGGTCTGGCTGATCGGCCCGCGGCAGAATGCGCTGGCGCCGGTTCTCGGCGTCATGATCGGGGCCTGGAGCTATGCGGCGATCCTCTACGGCATCGCGCGCAAGCGCCTCAGGCTGGGCTGGCGCGCGCTTCGCGATCTGGCGGCGGCCATGGCGGCCACCGCCGGAATGGCCGTCGCTCTCCGGTTCGCGCTTCCGCCGATCGAGCCGTTCCTGGCCGCCGGCAATCCGCTGGCGATCAAGGCCCTGGCGCTCGCATCCATCATCCTGCTCGGCGCAGGCGTTCATCTCCTGCTCGCGCGCCTTTTCGGCATCCTCGATTTCCGGCTGTTGCGGGTCGAGCGCACGGGCTGAGGTCCGGCGGATCCCGCGCGGGTGCTTGCCCCTCGCGGGCCGGGTTGCTAAGGGCGCAGCGCCCGCCCGGGCCCGCGCGCGTTTCCAACCCTCGCGCGGCAGATCAGGAAGGATCCCGCCGTGACCGACCATTCCCGCCTCGCGCCGTTCCAACCGCGCGTCTTTTCCGGCATGCAGCCGACCGGCAACCTGCATCTGGGGAATTATCTCGGCGCCCTGCAGCGCTGGGTTGCGATGCAGGAGACCCATGATTGCATCTATTGCATCGTCGATCTCCACGCGATCACGCAAGGGCCGGAGGTCTGGGGCGGGCCGGAAGGGCTGCGCAAGGCGACGCGCGAGGTGACCGCCGCCTATCTCGCCGCCGGGCTCGATCCGAAGCGGTCGATCATCTTCAACCAGAGCCAGGTGTCGGGGCATGCCGAACTCGCCTGGGTGTTCAACTGCATCGCCCGCCTCGGCTGGCTGAACCGGATGACGCAATTCAAGGAGAAGGCCGGCAAGGATCGCGAGAACGCATCCATCGGCCTCTACGATTATCCCGTACTGATGGCGGCGGACATTCTCGTCTATCGCGCGACGCATGTGCCGGTCGGCGAGGACCAGAAGCAGCATCTCGAACTCGCGCGGGACATCGCGCAGAAATTCAACTTCGATTTCGGCGACCGCATCCGCGAACTGGGCCTGAACACCGGCGAATACCTGCCGCTGCCCGAACCGCTCATCGCCGGCCCCGCCCCGCGCGTGATGAGCTTGCGCGACGGCACGAAGAAGATGTCGAAATCCGACCCTTCCGATTACTCGCGCATCAACCTCACCGACGATGCCGACACCATCGCGCTGAAGGTGAAGAAGGCCAAGACCGATCCCGAGCCGCTACCCAGCGAGGAGGAGGGCCTGAAGGGCCGTCCGGAGGCCGAGAACCTCGTGACGATCTATGCAGCCCTCTCGGGCGAGACGCCGGCGGCGGTTCTCGCCGAATTCGGCGGCGGGCAGTTCTCGCGCTTCAAGCAGGCGCTCGGCGATGTGGCGGTGAATCATCTTGCGCCGATCGCGAACGAGATGCGCCGCTATCTCGCGGACCCGGCTTCGATTGACGCGATTCTGTTCGACGGCGCGGACCGGGCGCGCGTCATCGCGGAGCCGGTTTACCGGGATGTGAAGGAAATCATGGGTTTCATCGCCCGCTGAAGCGCGGCCTTGCATGGCACCGACCGGCCTGCCACCATCGGCCCCGTCGAACATCCGGTTGCAAGCGGGGAGAAGCGGATGGCCCTTCGTCGGCGCGCCTATGAGCCGGGTCACCGGGCGAAGCTGCTCGTGGTCGTGGACGATACGCCCGAATGTAGCCGCGCGCTGCATTTCGCGGCCCGCCGGGCCCGCCGCACCGGCGCCGGCATCGTCATGCTGGCGATCATCGAGCCGGAGGATGCGCAGCCCTGGCTCGGCATCGAGGCCCGCATGCTGGCGGAAGCCGAGGCGGAGGCGGGCAAACGGCTCGATGCGGGTGCCGCCATCATCCGCGACATCGCCCATTTCGAGCCGGAACGCGTGATCCAGACCGGCAAGCCGGCCGACGAGGTGCGAAACCGCATCGAGGCGGATGAGGACATCTCCGCGCTCGTGCTGGCCGCCGGAACCGGCAAGGACGGGCCGGGTCCGCTGGTCACGCAGCTCGCGGGCCGGGTTTCCGCCGGCTTCCCGGTGCCGATCACCATCGTGCCGGGGGGCCTCCCGGATGACGATTTCGAGGCCCTGGCGTGACCGGAAAGCCCTTGTGCCGTGAGCGCAAGGGGCTATCTAGAGAGAGCCTGCCGGGCCTTGAACCCGGAGAGAAGCATTTCCGAGCGAAGCGCAATCCGCTTCGCGCGCCGGGAATGCGAGAAACACGAGGCGAAACGAGGCTCTTCCATGTTCATCCAGACCGAAGCGACACCCAACCCCGCGACGCTGAAGTTCCTGCCCGGCCGGACCGTGCTCGGCGAGGCGACCCGCGAGTTCAAATCGGCCAGCGAAGGCGAAGTGTCGCCGCTCGCGCGCCGGCTCTTCGAGATTTCCGGCGTGACCGGCGTCTTCCTCGGCGGCGATTTCGTGACGGTCACGAAGGCCGACGGCGAATGGCAGCACCTCAAGCCCGCCGTGCTGGGCGCGATCATGGAGCATTATCTCTCCGGCGAGCCGGTTCTCGGCGAGGGCGATACCGGTGAAATGCCGGCCGACGAATTCTTCGAGGCCGCCGATGCCGAAACGGTCGCGACCATCAAGGAATTGCTCGAAACCCGCATCCGGCCGGCGGTTGCGGGCGATGGCGGCGATATCACCTTCCGCGGTTTCCGCGATGGCGTGGTCTACCTCACCATGAAGGGCTCCTGCTCGGGCTGTCCCTCCTCCACGGCGACGCTGAAGAACGGCATCCAGAACCTGCTGCGCCATTTCCTGCCGGATGTGCAGTCCGTCGAGGCGGCCTGAGGCTTCCCGATGCGCGTGCTGGCGCTCGATACCGCGCTCGGCGCCACCTCCGTTGCGGTGTATGACGGCGCGACCGGGCGCATCCTGGCCGAATCGAGCGAGACGATGGCGCGCGGCCATGCCGAGGCGCTGCTGCCGCTCACCGAATATGTGATGCGGGAGGCCGGGCTCGGCTTCGCGCAGGTCGATCGGTTCGCCTCGACCATCGGTCCCGGAAGCTTCACCGGCATCCGGATCGGAATCGCCACGGCGCGGGCCTTCGCGCTGGCGCATCGCAAGCCGGTAGTCGGCGTTTCGACGCTCGCGGCCTTTGCGGCACCCATCCTGTTCGGCGGCGAGAAACGGGCGGTGGCCGCGGCGGTCAATGCCCGGCATGGCATGGTCTTCTACCAGTTCACCAGCGCCGATGGCCGGGTGATGGCCGGTCCCGGCCTGTTTTCGCTCGCCGATGCCGCCCGCAAGATCGGCGCTGCGCCGGTGATCTGCGCCGGCGATGCGGCGGAACTCCTCGCCCGCGCGGTGAAGGAGCAGAACCCGGATTGGCGTATTTCACCCGACACGGCGCGGGAAAGTGCCGCGCCCGCGATCGGCTGGGTCGCGCGGCTCGCGTCGGTGGCCGATCCGATGGTCTCGGCCTGCAAGCCGCTCTACCTGCGCGAGGCGAATGTCACCGTGCAGGACAGCCACCGTCTCCAGCGCGCGGCGCCGGCCGAGGCGTGAGCCGATGCTGCACTGGTTCTGGCCATGGGCATGGTGGATGGGTGGCCTCGCGACGGCCATCCGCCCGGGGCTGATCAGCGACTGCGAACGGCTCGCCGACATCCACGCCAGCAGTTTCGCGCATGCCTGGAGCCGGCACGAGGTGGAGCAGATGCTGCTCGACCGCCACGTCATCGACGTGCAGGTCAGCCAGGCCCTGATCGGCGAGATCGTCACCGGTTTCGCGATCAGCCGGCTGGTCATGGGAGAGGCCGAGCTGCTGACCATCGCTTTGGACCCGGAAACGCGCGGGCGGGGCCTTGCGAAGCCCTTGCTCGCCGCGCATGCGCAATCCGTGCGGCGCGCCGGCGGAGAAACGCTTTTTCTCGAAGTGGCCGAAGACAACGCGCCCGCGCTCGCGCTCTATCGCGGCCTGGGCTTCAGCGAGATCGGCCGCCGCAAGGGCTATTATCCCGGCGAACCGGGGGCCGCGCGCCGCGATGCGCTGACCATGCGCGCGGATCTCTCCGGTCTCGATCCGACACCGCGATTCTGGTGATCGTCATGATGATGTCATGCCCGCCCGGCAGCAGGCGCTTCCGATACAGGAGGCAATGACATGGCGCTCGACCTGCGCGGCCGGATCAAGATGGGTTTGCGGCTCTTCGCGCTTGCGCCCGCCTTCGCCATCGGCTTGCCGGCGCAATGGCTGGCCCTGAAGCTCGGCCCGGCCGGGGTGCCGCTCGTGCGGCACATGCCGGTGATCTTCCACCGCTATCTCTGCCTCGTGCTCGGCGTGAAGGTCATCCGCGAGGGCGCGCTCGATCCGCGCCGGCCGCTGATGATCGTCTCGAACCATGTCTCTTGGCTCGATATCGTGGTTCTCTCGTCGCTGTTTCCCGTCTCCTTCATTGCGAAGAGCGAGGTGGGCACCTGGCCGGTCGTGCGCACCCTCGCGCGCCTGCAGCGCTCGATTTTCGTGGAGCGCGAGCGCCGGGCGAAAACGGCCGCCGTCAATGCCGCCATCGCCGAGCGCATCGGCGCGGGCGATGCGATGGTGCTCTTCGCGGAAGGCACGACGAGCGACGGCCTGCGCGTGCTGCCCTTCCGTTCGGCGCTGCTCGGGGCCGCACAGGCTGCAACCGCCGAGGCGGGCGAGGCCGTTTTGCAGCCGCTCGCCATCCGCTACACCCATCGCGGCGGCTTGCCGCTGGGTCGGGCGGAAATGGCCGAGATCGCCTGGTATGGCGACATGGATCTCGGGCCGCATCTCGCGGCCCTGCTCGCCGGTCCGGGTCTTACCGTGCGGGTCAGCCTGCCGGAGGCGCTGCCGGTCTCGGCCAGCCAGAACCGCAAGGAAGGCGCGCGCCTGCTTGAAATGCGCGTGCGGCAGGCCTTTTCGGCAGCATCGCGATCGCGCTCTTTCCGCGGGGCAGAAATGCCGCTAGAGGAGCCGGATGCCGGAACCGTTCCAGCCCGATAGTCCCGAGCGGCGCGTGAAACGCGCACATATCAAGTCGTTCGGCTGCCAGATGAACGTCCATGACGCGGAGCGCATGGCGGATCTTCTCGCGCGCGAGGGCTATGAAGCCACCGAGAGCGCGGATGACGCCGATCTCGTGATCCTCAACACCTGCCATATCCGCGAGAAGGCGGCCGAGAAGGTCTATTCGGAAATCGGCCGCCTGCGCGTGCGCAAGGAAGAACGCGCGCTCGAAGGCAAGGAGACGCTCATCGCCGTCGCGGGTTGCGTGGCGCAGGCCGAGGGCGGCGAGATCATCCGCCGCGCGCCGGTGGTCGATCTCGTGGTCGGCCCGCAGAGCTATCATCGCCTGCCCGGCCTGCTCCGGGATGCGCGGCGCGGCAAGACCATCGACACGGATTTCCCCGACGAGGACAAGTTCGACCATCTGCCCTTGCCCTCGAAGAAGCGGCTGATGGCACGCGGTCCGGCCGCCTTCCTCACGGTGCAGGAGGGTTGCGACAAGTTCTGCTCGTTCTGCGTCGTTCCCTTCACGCGTGGCGCGGAAGTCTCGCGACCCGTCGAGGCGGTGCTGGCCGAGGCGCGCAGCATGGCGGAAGCGGGCGTGAAGGACATCATGCTGCTGGGCCAGAACGTGAATGCCTATCACGGTATCGCGGCCGATGGCTCGGTTTGGGGCCTTGCGCGGCTCTTCGAGGCGCTCTCGGAGATCGAGGGCCTCGCACGCCTGCGCTATGCGACGAGCCACCCGCGCGACATGGACGAGGCGTTGATTATCGCCCATCGCGACCTGCCGAAGCTGATGCCCTATCTGCATCTGCCGGTTCAGGCGGGGTCGGATCGCATCCTGAAAGCCATGAACCGCAAGCACAGGGCGGCGGATTATCGCGCGATCATCGAGAAAGTGCGCGGGGTGCGGTCGGATATCGCCATCACCTCGGATTTCATCGTGGGGTTTCCGGGCGAGACCGATGCCGATTTCGAAGCCACGATGCAGCTCGTGCGCGATATTGGCTTCGCCACGGCCTATTCCTTCAAGTATTCCGCGCGCCCCGGCACCAAGGCGGCGGAAGCCGCGGATGCCGTGCCGGAAGACGTGAAAACCGCGCGGCTCCATGCCCTGCAGGTCCTGCTGACGGAACAGCAGAACGCCTTCAATGCCGCGACCATCGGCAAGACGGTCTCGGTGCTTTTCGAAAAGGCGGGGCGGCATCCGGGCCAGATCGCGGGAAAATCGCCGTATCTTCAGGCGGTTCACGTGGATATCCCCAGGGGCGACGAAATTTCCGCCTGGCTCGGCCGGATTGCGGATGTGCGAATCACCGAACTTCGTACAAACTCGCTGCATGGTGAGATCGTCTCGCCGCCGGGCGAGGCCGACCGAGGAGGGATGGCCGTTTGAATTTCCGCCTCAGCGAGCCTTCAAGGCTTGCGGCTTCGGTGGAAGCCGCGCTCGATGGTGTCGAGGAAAGCTTGACGCTGGACGACAACCGCGCCGCGGTTCTTCTGGTCGGCAATTACGATCAGAACATCGCCCATCTCGAGCGCCGGCTGAACGTGCTGGCCCATGTCAACGGCAACCAGATCCGCCTGCGCGGCACGCGCGATGCCGTGAATCATGCCCGCCGCGTGATCGAGAACCTCTATGCCGCGGTCCGCAAGGGGCGCACCGTGGGCGTCGGCGATGTCGATGGCGCGATCGAGGAAACCGCGATGCAGCGTGCGCTCTTCCCCGTGAAGAGCGAGGATGCGGGCGCGGTCGCGCGGGAATCGACGCAGGGTTTCGGCCATGTCGCCACGCGCAAGCGCGGGCCGGTGAAGGCGCGCAACAGCGCGCAGGATGCCTATCTCAGGGTTCTGGCGCGCCACGAACTCACCTTCGCGGAAGGGCCCGCCGGCACCGGCAAGACCTGGCTTGCCGTGGGTCATGCGGTGCAATTGCTCGAGGCGGGCCATGTCGAGCGGCTGATTCTCTCCCGCCCCGCCGTGGAGGCCGGCGAGAAGATCGGCTTCCTGCCCGGCGACATGCGCGAGAAGGTCGATCCGTATCTCCGGCCGATCTATGATGCGCTCTACGATTTCATGGAAGGGCGGCTCGTCGAGCGCGCCCTGCAGACCGGCGTGATCGAGATCGCGCCGCTGGCCTTCATGCGTGGCCGGACGCTGGCCAACGCGCTGATCCTGCTCGACGAAGCGCAGAATGCCTCCTCGATGCAGATGAAGATGTTCCTCACCCGCCTCGGCGAGGGGTCGCGGATGATCATCACCGGCGATCCCACGCAGATCGACCTGCCGCCGGGCCAGACCTCCGGTTTCGCGGAAGCCATCGCGCTGCTGAAGGATGTCGAGGGCATCGGCCATGTGAAATTCGGGCATCAGCACGTCGTGCGGCACGATCTCGTGCGCCGCATCGTGCAGGCCTACGAGGAGCGCGGCCCGGACCCCACGCCGCCATCGCGCCGTGGTTGAGATCGATGTCATCGTCGAGGCGGATGGCTGGGAAAACCTGCCGGACGCGGAACGAATCGCCGAGCGCGCGGGCCTTGCGGCCATTCGCGCGCAGGCGCCGGCGAAGGCGCTGGGCGTCGCCATCCTGCTGACCGACGACGCGGCCATGCGCCGCCTCAATGCCCAGTTCCGGGGCAAGGACAAGCCCACCAACGTGCTGTCCTTTCCGGCGCCGCGCCTGCCGGCCGGCAAAGGGAGTGCGGAATCTCTCTTTCTCGGAGACGTCGCGCTGGGTTATGAAACCTGTACGGTCGAGGCTCTGGCCGATGGAAAGGAACTCGGGGATCATCTGTCCCATCTCGTGGTGCATGGAATTTTGCACCTCATGGGGTTTGACCACGAGACGGAGGCGGAAGCCGAGGCGATGGAAGCGCGCGAACGCGCGATCCTCGCCACACTCGGCATCGCCGATCCGTATGCGGGCGCGGAAGGGGGCGCCACTGGATGAGTAGCGACAATCCGGCGGAACGCGGAAGCGGGCCGGAATTCAAGGGCAAGGAACCCCTGCGCGAGGCGCAGAAGGATTCACCGCGCGATTCCTGGGTCGAGCGGCTCAAGATCGCGCTGGGCCTCAAGCCGGCCCATTCCATTCGCGACGATCTCGAGGATGCGCTCGACGAGCCCGATTCCGGCAGCGAGGATGACAGCTTCACGCCGGAGGAGCGGCGCATCCTGCGCAACCTGCTCGATTCGCGCGATACGCGCGTGGCCGACGTGATGGTGCCGCGCAGCGCCATCGTCGGCATTTCCGAGGAAGCGACCTTCGGCGATCTCAAGGCGATGTTTCTCTCCGCCGGCCATTCGCGCCTGCCCGTCTATGGCGAGACGCTCGACGATCCGAAGGGCATGGTGCATATCCGCGATGTCTTCGTGCGGATGGAAAGCCTGTCATCGGGAACGACGGTGGGCAAGAGCGGCCTCGTCCGGCCCGTGCTCTTCGCGCCCGCCTCCAAGCCGGCGCTCGATCTGCTCGTGGACATGCAACGTCAGCGCATCCACATGGCGCTCGTCATCGACGAATATGGCGAGACCGATGGCCTGGTCTCGCTCGAGGATCTGATCGAGATCATCGTCGGCAATATCGAGGACGAGCACGACCAATCCGACGATATCCGGATCGAGGCCCTGCCGAACGGCGACCTCATGGTCGATTCGCAGGCCGATCTGGAAGAGGTGGCCATGCGCCTCGGCCTGCGCATCGAGCCGGACGAGGGAGAGCAGGGCGTCTCGACCGTCGGGGGCTATGTTGCCGCCCTTCTGGGCCGTTTGCCGGCCAAGGGCGAGAGCCTCACGGCGCCGAACGGGCTGATCTTCACCGTGATCGACGGCGATGCGCGGCGCATGCGCAAGCTCAGGATCGCGCGGCCGCCGGGCGACGATACGGGCTGAGCGGGCCGGGCCGCTCCTGCACGAAGGGCTTTTGCGCGCCCGGTTTTTGGTGTTTCCCTGCCGCACGCGATTCGCGGGGGGAGAGACGGCTTGGGCTTGGCGGATTTCTGGCAGGAATGGCGCGATCATCGCTTCGCGCCGGCGCATCTCGCCGGGCAGATCGCCCTTCTCGAGGGGTGGCCAAGGGCGCTCGTCGCCTTTCTGGCCGGGCTTACAGCATCGCTGGCCCTGCCGCCGGTCAGCGCCCTGCCCCTGCTCGGCATCGCCTTTCCCCTGCTCGTCTGGCTCGTCGACGGCGCGAGCGAGGGCGGGTTCCGCCGCATGATGCGGGCGGCCTTCCTGATCGGCTGGTGCTTCGGTCTCGGCTATTTCCTCGGTGGCCTGTGGTGGCTGGGGGCCGCCTTCATCATTGGCGGCGAGCAATTCGTCTGGCTCCTTCCGTTGGGTGTCCTGGGGCTGCCGGCGGGCCTCGCGCTCTTTCCGGCCTTCGGCATCGTGATCGCGCGCGCGCTCTGGTCGGCCGGGCCGTTGCGCTTCGCCTCCCTCGCCTTCGGGCTCGGGGCCTCGGAATGGGCGAGGGCGCATTGGTTCACCGGTTTTCCCTGGAACGGATACGGGCAGGCCTTCGCGGATCACCTCTGGCTCGCACAGGGCGCGGCTTTGGTGGGTGCGGAAGGGCTGGGGCTTTTCGCGATCCTCGCCTTCGCCACGCCCGCAGCCCTGGGTACGGCACAGGGACGGGTGGGTCGATGGGGTCCGGTCCTGCTTGCAATCATTGCCTTCGCCGCGCTGGCGGGGCATGGCGCGGCGCGTCTCGGCCCGACCGGCGGCCTGCGCCCGGATCTTTCGACCCTGCCGCTCGTGCCGGATGTGAAGATCCGCATCGTCCAGCCCAATGTCTCGCAGGAGGAGAAGAACCGGGGTGGCTCGGGCGCCGATATCCTGCGGCGCTATCTGGAACTCAGCGACCGCGCGACCGGCGCCCATGCCCGCGGCCTCGCCGACGTGACGCATCTGTTCTGGCCGGAAGCCGCCTTTCCCTTCCTTCTCGACCGCGAGCCCCGCGCGATCGACGCCATCGCGCAGGCGCTTGCCCCCGGCGGGACGATCCTCGTGACCGGCGCGATCCGCGCCAGGGAGGCGCCGGATTCCGATCGCGGTTTCCGCTTCTACAATTCGATCCAGGTTCTGGACCGGGACGGCATCCAGGGCACCTATGACAAGGTGCATCTCGTGCCTTTCGGGGAATATCTGCCGTTCGAGCGCGTGCTGCGCGCCATCGGCCTCCAGCAATTCGTGCGGGTCCTGGGCGGGTTCTCCGCCGATGAACGGCGACGGCCCCTCGATGTGCCCGGCCTGCCGGGAAGCCTGCCGATGATCTGCTTCGAAACGATCTTCCCGCATGAACTGGCGCCGGCCGAGGGCAGCCGGCCCGTGATGGTCAATGTGACGAACGACGCGTGGTTCGGCCCGACGGCCGGCCCCTATCAGCATCTGGCGCAGGCGCGGTTGCGCGCCATCGAATTCGGGCTGCCGATGATCCGGGCCGCCAATAGCGGTATTTCCGCCGTGATTGATCCGTATGGTCGGGTTGTGGCGCAAGGATCGCTGGGGAAAATGGAGGTCATCGATGCACCATTGCCAACGGCCGCCCATCACACGTTGTATCTTGGCACGATATGGTATAGTTACGCTACCGTGATGATTCTGCTGGGGGCGGCAGGGTCTCTGGGAATCGGTTTGCAGGCATGGAACCGAAGGCACCGTTCGAGCGTTAACGGCCGCCGAAGGTCTGCAAGCCTTCTGGAAACCTAGGAAAAAGAAGCCGGGGAAATTCTTCCTCATGCCTCTTTTTGCCATAGGTGTGTGCGCCGATGGGCCCGTCCTGCCTGCGTCCACAAGCAATCATCGCGAGGAGTTGGGAAGAGTATGCCCGCAGACGAAAGCAGCATGAAGAAGGCCCCCGGTGATTTCGACCGTCACGTCGGGCGGCGGATCCGAATGCGGCGCATCCAGGTGGGGATGAGCCAGGAAAGACTGGCGGAATCGCTCGGTGTCACCTTTCAGCAGGTCCAGAAATACGAAAAGGGTGCCAATCGCATCACCATGAGCCGCATGCGGATCGTGTCGCAGGTGCTTGGCGTGCCGATGGCGTATTTCTCGGAAGGTGCTCCCGGCGAGGAGGGGACCGGTCTGGGTGGCGGTTTTGCGGAAGGCCGCCAGGCGGATTACGCGTCGGAACTGTTCTCCACGCCGGAAGGTGTGGCGCTGGCGCGGGCCTTCGCCACAATCGAGGATCCCAAGGTGCGCCGGCGTGTGGTGGATCTCGTGACCACCCTGGCCGAGGGCCAGCGCAAGGACTGATGGTGCCTGTTCTCTGAACGGGTCATTTCGTTCTTTTCAGCGAACTTGTTCGATTCGGCACCTTGACCTTTTGCCGAACTTCGCTTTAGAGACGCGCCCATCTGCCGGGATGGGCGCATTTTTGCGCCTGTCCTTTCCGCCTCTCATCGACAGGAGCCTTTCGTGGCGCGGTCTTCTTATCTTTTCACGTCGGAATCGGTGTCCGAAGGGCACCCGGACAAGGTCTGTGACCGCATCTCCGACGAGGTGGTCGATCTCTTCTTCAAGGAAGCCGCCAAGGCCGGCATGGATTCCGCTCAGGTGCGCGTGGCTTGCGAGACGCTCGCCACCACCAACCGCGTCGTGATCGCCGGCGAGGTCCGCACCTCGCTCGACGAGAAGACCATGAAGTCGAAGGTGAAGAGCGCGGCCCGCAAGGCCATCCGCGCCATCGGCTACGAGCAGGACGGCTTCCACTGGAAGAAGGCCAAGATTGACGTGCTGCTGCATCCGCAATCCGCGCATATCGCGCAGGGCGTCGACGCCTCGGGCAACAAGGACGAGGGTGCCGGCGACCAGGGCATCATGTTCGGCTATGCCTGCCGCGAGACCCCGGAACTGATGCCGGCGCCGATCTACTATTCCCACAAGATCCTCGAGGTGCTCTCGGCGCTGCGCCACAAGGGCGAGCGCGGCTGCGAGAAGCTGGGCCCGGACGCGAAGAGCCAGGTGACCGTGCGCTACGAGAACGGCAAGGCCGTGGGCGTGACGCAGATCGTGCTCTCGACCCAGCATCTTGACGAGAAGCTCACCTCCAAGGACGTGCAGAAGATCGTCGAGCCGATCATCCGCGAGACCCTGCCGGAAGGCTGGATCAGCAAGGATACGGTGTGGCACGTGAACCCGACCGGCGCCTTCGTGATCGGCGGCCCGGATGGCGATGCCGGCCTCACCGGCCGCAAGATCATCGTGGACACCTATGGCGGCGCGGCTCCGCATGGCGGCGGCGCGTTCTCGGGCAAGGACCCCACCAAGGTCGACCGTTCCGCAGCCTATGCCGCGCGCTATCTCGCGAAGAACGTGGTGGCGGCCGGCCTCGCCGATCGCTGCACCATCCAGGTCTCCTACGCGATCGGCGTCTCGAAGCCGCTCTCGGTCTATGTCGACCTGCATGGCACGGCCAAGGGCAAGGTGACGGAAGCCACCCTGGAGAAGGTGCTGCCGGAGATCATGGATCTCTCGCCGCGCGGCATCCGTACGCATCTCGGCCTCAACAAGCCGATCTATGCGCGCACCGCGGCCTATGGCCATTTCGGCCGCAAGCCGACGCGGGATGGCGGCTTCTCCTGGGAGAAGGTCGATCTCGTCCCCGCGCTGAAGAAGGCGGTCGCGGCGCTCTCGTGAGCCCGGACGACCTTCCGGACGACGTGAAAGCAGCCGGCGCAGCATCCCCGCGCCGGCAACTTTATGGCCGCTCGAAGGGCAAGGCGCTCAGGCCCGCGCAGAGCCAGCGGCTCGCGGAGATCCTCCCGCGCGTTCAGATCGATCTCGAACGGCTGGCATCAGGCCCGGCGGTACTATTTCCCGCTGCGCCGAAGCGCTGCGTGCTGGAAATCGGCTTCGGCGGCGGCGAACATCTCGCCGCGATGGCGAAATCCGAGCCGGAATCGGCGTTTCTCGGCGTCGAGCCCTTCCTCAATGGGGTCGCGAAATTGCTGGCCGAAGTCGAGGCGAACGGCCTCGGGAACCTGCGCCTGCTGCGCGGCGATGGCCGGGAGGTTCTCGCCCGCCTGCCGGATGCCAGCCTCGATGCGGTCTATCTCCTCTACCCCGATCCCTGGCCGAAGCGCCGGCAGCGCAAGCGCCGGATCGTCGACCCCGCCTTCGTCGCGGAACTCGCGCGGGTGATTCGTCCCGGCGGCGAGTTTCGTTTCGCCTCCGATATCGACGACTATGTGGGCTGGACGCTGGCGCGCGTCCTGCCGAACCCCGCCTTCGAATGGCTCGCGCGCGCCGCGGATGACTGGCGCCAGCCCTGGGCCGGCTGGCATCGCACGCGCTACGAGGCGAAGGCCATCCGCGAGGGGCGCGTGCCGAGTTACCTGCGCTTCCTCAAGCGCGGCGCTTGATTTCGCGCGCAATCGGGCGTATCTGACGCGCCATCAATCTCAATTCATGCGATCTGCAGAGTGAGAGTGGGCCCGCGACGGACCCGCTCTTTTCGGTTTGCAGGGCGCGACGCGGTTCGCCATTCCGGAGCCCGATGACCGATACGACCCCGCCCCTCCCGCCCGCGATCGAGGCCGATCTCCATGAGCCGCGTCTCATCCACGAGAACGGACCGGCGGCGCGCGTGGCCCGCGTGGTGGAGCCGATCGTCAAGAGCCTGGGCTATCGGCTCGTGCGGGTGAAGATCACGCCGCAGAACGGTTGCACCGTGCAGATCATGGCCGAGCGGCCGGACGGTTCCTTCACGGTCGAGGATTGCGAGGCGACGAGCAAGGCGCTCTCCCCGCTGCTCGATGTCGAGGAGCCCGTGCAGGGCGCCTACCATCTCGAGATTTCCTCGCCGGGCATCGACCGGCCGCTGGTGCGCGTCTCGGATTTCGCGCGCTGGACCGGCTTCGAGGCCAAGGTCGAGATGGCGATGATGCTGAACGGCCGGAAGCGCTTCCGCGGGCCGCTCGAAGGCGTCGAGGGCGAGACCTTGCGCATCGGCCTGCCCGACGCGCCGGAGGACCTGCCGAAATTCGCGCTCATTCCCATCCGCGAGATCGGCGAGGCGCGCCTTGTGCTCACCGACGAGGTCATCGCCGAATCGCTCTACCGCACCAAGCTCGCCCTGCGCGCGCTCGAGGGCGAGGATGCGGACGCGGCGAGCGAACAAACCGAAAAACCGAACCGCTACCGGCCGGGTCCGCGCCCGCAGAAGCCGCGGCCCAAACCCGATCCCCGCAATCCCAAGCGGTCGCGCTGAGAACGCGACACCTTCCAGGAGGAAACCCATGGCCATTTCCGCAAACCGGTTGGAGCTGCTCCAGATCGCCGATGCGGTCGCGCGCGAGAAGCTGATCGACCGTTCGATCGTGCTGGGCGCGCTGGAAGACGCCTATGCCCGCGCGGCGCGGCAACGTTACGGCGCCGAAACCGATATCAAGGCCGAGATCAGCCCGAAGACCGGCGAGATCCGCCTGACGCGGCTGATGCATGTGGTCGAGAATGTCGAGAACCCCTCGCGCGAACTCGACCTCGCGACCGCGAAGCGCCGTGATCCTGCCGCCGAGATCGGCTCGATCTTCGCCGACACGCTGCCGCCGGTCGATTTCGGCCGCATCTCGGCGCAGAGCGCGAAGCAGGTTATCGTGCAGAAGGTGCGCGAGGCCGAGCGCGACAAGCAGTTCGAGGAGTTCAAGGATCGCGTCGGCGACATCCTGAACGGCGTCGTGAAGCGCGTGGAATACGGCAACGTCATCGTCGATCTCGGCAAGGGCGAGGGCATCATCCGCCGCGACGAACTCATTCCCCGCGAAGTGTTCCGCCCCGGCGATCGCATCCGCGCCTATCTCTACGATGTGCGCCGCGAGACGCGCGGGCCGCAGATCTTCCTGTCGCGCACGCATCCGATGTTCATGGCCCGCCTCTTCGGGCAGGAAGTGCCGGAAATCTACGACGGCATCATCGAGATCAAGGCCGTGGCTCGCGACCCCGGCAGCCGCGCGAAGATCGCGGTCATTTCCCGCGATTCCTCCATTGATCCGGTCGGCGCCTGCGTGGGCATGCGCGGCAGCCGCGTGCAGGCCGTGGTGCAGGAACTGCAGGGCGAGCGCGTCGACATCATCCCGTGGTCGGATAACGTCGCGACCTTCATCGTGAACGCGCTGCAGCCGGCGGAAGTCGCCAAGGTCGTGCTCGACGAGGAGAGCGAGCGTATTGAAGTTGTCGTGCCGGATGACCAACTCTCGCTGGCGATTGGCCGTCGCGGCCAGAACGTGCGCCTCGCCTCGCAGCTGACCGGCTGGTCCATCGACATCCTCACGGAAGCCGAGGAAAGCGAGCGCCGCCAGAAGGAATTCATCGAGCGCTCGAAGCTGTTCTGCGAGGCGCTCAATGTCGACGAGATGGTCGGACAGCTGCTGGCCTCGGAAGGTTTCGCGACCATCGAGGAAATCGCCTATGTCGACCGCTCCGACGTTCTGAGCATCGAAGGCTTCGACGAGGATACCGCGGACGAACTCCAGCGCCGCGCGCAGACCTTCCTCGCCGAGCAGGAGGCCGCCCGCCAGGCGCGCCGCCGGGAACTGGGCGTCGCGGATGAACTCGGCACCGTGCCGGGCGTCACCTCGGCGATGCTCGTGGCTTTCGGCGAGAATGACGTGAAGACCATCGAGGATCTCGCGGGCTGCGCCACCGACGATCTCGTCGGCTGGACGGAGAAGAAGGGTGGCGAGACCGTGCGCGTGCCGGGCTACCTGTCGGATCTCGGCCTGAGCCGCGACGAGGCCGAGGCGATCATCATGGCCGCGCGCGTCGCGGCCGGATGGGTGGAGCCCGAGGCGGAAGCCGAGGACGAACAGGCCGAGGAGGCTGAAGAGACGGCGTGAACGAAACGGATGTCCCAACCGCCGAAACGCTGAATGCGGATCGCGCCGCCACGACACGGATGTGCGCGGTTTCGCGCGCGGTGCGTCCGGTGGCGGAGCTTCTCCGCTTCGTGGCGGGGCCGGACGGTCAGGTGGTGCCGGATATCCGCAGCAAGCTGCCGGGCCGGGGTGTCTGGGTTTCGAACGAGCGGCGCATGGTCGCGGAAGCGATGCGCCGCAAGATCTTCGCCCGCGCGCTGAAGGCCGAGGTGGTCACGCCGCCGGATCTCGCCGCGCAGGTCGAGCGGCTCCTCGCGCAGGATGCCCTGCAGATGCTGGCGCTGGCGAACAAGGCGGGCGCGATCGTCACGGGTTTCGAGAAGGTCGAGGGCATGAAGGGCGCGGTCGCCGCGCTCGTGCAGGCCCGCGACGGCTCGGAGGGCGAACGGCGCCGGCTTCAGGGGCTGATGCGCGGTCGCGGCCCGGGGCGCGGCGATCCAATCGTCGTCCAGGCCTTCTCGGGCGATGAATTAGCGCTGTCCTTGGGGCGTGAACATGTGATACATGCCGCGCTGAGGTCGCAGGAGGCGAGTTTGGCCTTTTTGGCCCGCGCCAGGCGGCTCGATGATTTCCGGGTTGGCGACCCGGCTCCCCCGGGCGTCACAGCCCCGGATGCCGTGCCTGCCGAGGCGTTGGATTTTTCACGATCCTGACGCGGAATGCCCTCTTCCGATCGATGATCGGATGCGGGCGCCGTGGCGGGGTCTTTCGGACGTGGTGCGGGCGGCATGGGGCCGTGCGGGCATCACGGGTTCAGGATGCGCGAGGATCGCGCGGCCGGGCTGACGGGAACGGGTTACGAGGACGACGGAAAACGAATGGCGGATAACAACGAACCGGGCGACAAGAAGCTGACGGTCGGCGGGGGCAAGACCCTTTCGCTGAAGCGTCCGATCGAGACGGGGATCGTCAAGCAGAGTTTCTCGCATGGCCGCACCAACGCGGTCGTCGTCGAGACTGTGAAGCGTCGCCCCGGCCCGGTCGAGGTGCGCCCGAACAAGCCTGTCTTCACGGAAACCAAGGCCCAGCCTGCTCCGCCTCCGCGCCCCGAGGCGCCGGCCCCGCGTGCGCCGGAAGCCCAGAACGCGCTGACGAACGCGGAAGCGGATCGCCGCGCGCAGGTTCTGGCCGAGGCGCGCCGCCGCGACGAGGAAGAGCGTCGCCGGCAGGATCAGGAACGGCGCGAGCAGGACGAACGCGCGGCCGCGGAAGCGCGCCGTCGCGAGCAGGAAGCCGCGGCCCAGAAGGCCGCTGCCGCCCCGCCGCCCGTCGCGCCTCCGGCCCCTGCGCCTGCAGCCCCTCCTGCGCCCGCCGCGCCGGTCGCACCGGCCCAGCAGGTTCAGGCTCCGCCGGTCGTGCAGGCCCCGATGCCGCCGGCTCCGCCGCGCGCCCCGTCCCCGCCTGCGGCTCCGGCCGCGACCGCACAGGCCCCGAGTGCGCCGGCCGTGCCGCCGCGCCCCGCGCCGTCGGGCGATCGCCCGCGCTACGACGCGCCGGTGCGTGATTTCGGCCAGCGTCCGCCGCGGCTCGATGGCAACAATTTCACCCGGTCGGGCGACGGCGGTGCGCCGCGTCGTTCGGAAGGGTATGGCGGTGCGCCGCGTGGCGATGGCCCGCGTCGTGACGGCGGCGGCCCCGGTGCCCCGCGCGAGGGTGGTTTCCGCCCGCGCGAAGGGGGGGCCCCGCGTGAAGGCGGCGGCTTCAACCGCGAGGGTGGCGGTTTCCGTCCCCGCGGCGAGGGTGGTCCGCCCCGCGAAGGTGGTTTCAATCGCGAAGGCGGCGCGCCGCGTCGCTTCGACGGGCCGCGCGGTGATGGTCCGCCCCGTCGCGATGGCGATCGTCCGCAAGGCACCGTGCGCCTCGGCTTCGCGCCGCGTCCCGGCCAGGCTCCGGCGGGTGGTCTTTCCGCGCGTGGCCCGGGTGGGCCGCGCCTCGGAGGCGGTATGCCGCCCGCGCCCAGCCCGGAATTCGGCGATATCCGTCCGCAGCGCACGCCGGGTGCGGTTCCCCCGCGCAAGCCGGCCGATTTCGACGATGATGACGCGCCCCGCAAGGCGAATGTGAAGCTGCCGGCGCCGGGCCGCGCCGAGAAGCCGAAGCCCGGCATGGAGAAGGCGCGCGGTCGCCTCACCATCTCGTCGGTGACTTCCGACGAGGACGAGCGCCAGCGCTCGGTGGCGGCGTTCAAACGCCGCGTCCAGCGTATGAAGGGCCACCAGAGCAACGAATCGCGCGAGAAGATCGTGCGCGAGGTCGTGCTGCCGGAGACGATCACCATCCAGGAACTCGCGAACCGCATGTCGGAGCGCGGCGTGGACGTGATCCGCCTGCTCATGAAGATGGGGCAGATGCACAAGATCACCGACACGATCGACGCGGATACCGCGCAGCTCGTGGCGGAAGAGATGGGCCACACGGTGAAGCGCGTCTCGGATGCGGATGTCGAGGAAGGTCTCTTCGGCGATGCGGACGAGACGGGCGATCAGGTGTCGCGTCCGCCGGTCGTCACCATCATGGGCCATGTCGACCACGGCAAGACCTCGCTGCTCGACGCCATCCGCAAGACCAACGTCGTGAAGGGCGAGGCCGGCGGCATCACCCAGCATATCGGTGCCTATCAGGTCACGAGCCCGCTCGGCGGCAAGATCACCTTCATCGACACGCCGGGCCACGCGGCCTTCACGGCGATGCGCGCCCGCGGCGCCCGCGTCACGGATATCGTGGTGCTGGTGGTGGCGGCGGATGACGGCGTGATGCCGCAGACGATCGAGGCCATCAACCACGCCAAAGCGGCGAAGGTGCCGATGATCGTGGCGATCAACAAGATCGACAAGCCGGAAGCCAAGCCGGAGCGCGTGCGCACCGAACTGCTCCAGCACGATGTGCAGGTGGAGAGCATGGGCGGCGAAACGCTCGAGATCGAGGTTTCGGCCAAGGCCGGCACCAATCTCGAGAAGCTGCTCGAGACGATCCAGCTCCAGGCGGAAATCCTCGATCTCAAGGCGAACCCCGAGCGTGCCGCCGAAGGCACGGTCATCGAGGCGAAGCTGGATCGCGGCCGCGGCCCGGTGGCGACCGTGCTCATCGAGCGCGGCACGCTCAAGCAGGGCGATATCGTCGTGGCCGGCGCCGAATGGGGCCGCGTGCGTGCGCTGGTGAATGACCAGGGCGAGCAGGTCGCTTCGGGCGGTCCGTCCGTTCCGGTCGAGGTGCTCGGCTTCAACGGCGCGCCGGAGGCGGGCGACCGCCTCGCGGTGGTCGAGAACGAAGCCCGCGCCCGCGAGATCACCGAATATCGCGAGCGCCTGAAGCGCGAGAAGGCCGCCGCGCGTGGCGGTGGTACGGGCCGCAGCCTCGTCGAACTGATGAAAGCCGCCAAGGATGGCGCGGGGAAGAAGGAATTCCCGCTCGTCATCAAGGGCGACGTGCAGGGTTCGGTGGAAGCGATCACGGCGTCGGTCGAGAAGCTCGGCAACGACGAGGTGCGGGCCCGCGTGCTGCACACCGCCGTCGGCGGCGTCACGGAGTCGGATATCACGCTGGCGCAAGCCACGGGTGCCGTGGTGGTGGCGTTCAACGTGCGTGCGCACAAGGAGGCCCGCGAGGCCGCCGAGCGTGCGGGCGTCGAGATCCGCTACTACTCGATCATCTATGACCTCGTGGATGACGTGAAACAGGCCATGTCCGGCCTGCTCGCGCCGACCATGCGCGAGACGATGATGGGCAACGCGGAAATCAAGCAGGTCTTCAACATCACGAAGGTCGGCAACATCGCGGGCTGCCTGGTCACCGATGGCAAGGTCGAGCGCGGCATGGGCGTCCGCCTGATCCGCGACAACGTGGTGATCCACGAGGGCACGCTGAAGACGCTGAAGCGCTTCAAGGACGAGGTGAAGGAAGTCACCGCCGGCCAGGAATGCGGCATGGCCTTCACCAACTACGAAGACATGCGCGCCGGCGACGTCATCGAGTGCTTCCGCACCGAGGAGATCAAGCGGAGCCTCTGAGCCTCGCTTGCTGAAAAGATGGGTCGGGTGTGCGGGTCCAAACCCCGCCACCCGCTTTGAAGGATTTTTCCATGCGTCCCACCCAGCCCCTCAAGGGCCCATCCCAGCGCCAGCTTCGCGTGGGCGAGCAGGGCGTGGTCGCGCTGCTGGTCCTTGTTTTCTCGTTGTATGATAGGCGCCATGCCGTTGCCGAGGTGTGTGATAAGGTCGCCGGAGAAGGTTGGGCTCGGACAAATGGTCCTGTCTTTACCTTGCCGTTTGGCGGGCTTCACCTTTTGGAGGCGCCATTGATTGCGCTGCTCCTGGCAAGCTCGATTACAGTCGCCTTGCTCGTTCAGTTCCGGCGCACCAAACGAACGAGCGCTCTGTTTTTTGGAATTCTGTGTGCTGTGACAGGCGTTGGAATGTTTGGAATTGGTCTTTGGGGAATCGAGGAGCCCACAATCCAGCTTGCCGCCATCCACGAAGGGTGTTGGACGACCAGCCCTACAGGCGGCATCGAAGGGCCAGCGGTGATCTTCGTGGTATCGGCGCTTTGCTTCTGGGCTTGGTACAACAACCAAGAAAAAGGCGTCGCTTCATGAGGCCCACCCAGCCCCTCAAGGGCCCTTCCCAGCGCCAGCTTCGCGTGGGCGAGCAGGTGCGTCACGCGCTTTCCGATGCGCTGGCGCGCGGCGAGGCGCCGGACCCTGCGCTCGATGGCTTCATCATCTCGGTGCTCGAGGTGCGTATGTCGCCGGATCTGAAGCTCGCGACCGCGCTGATCATGCCGCTTGGCGGCAAGGGCGAGAAGGAAGCGGTGCAGGCACTCAACCGCAATGCGAAGGCCTTGCGCGGCGCTGTATCCCGCCGGCTCCGCGGCATGAAATTCGCGCCGGACCTGCGCTTCCGCATCGACGACCGTTACGACGAAGCCGCGCGCATCGAGAAGATTTTTGCCCAGGAGCGCGTGAAGCGCGACCTCAAGGAAAATGACCAGCGCTTGAAGCGCGATCTCGCGCCGAAACGCGAGGCCGATACGGACGAAACCGATGAATAACCCGCAAAACAACGGCCAGCCGCGCCCGAAGAAGCGCGATGTGCATGGCTGGCTGATCCTCGACAAGCCGGTCGGCATGACCTCCACCCACGCTGTGGCGATCGTGAAGCGCGTCTTCCGCGCGAAGAAGGCAGGCCATGCCGGCACGCTCGATCCGCTGGCCTCGGGCTGCCTGCCGATCGCCCTGGGCGAGGCGACGAAGACCGTGCCTTACGTGATGGATGGCGAGAAGGCCTACCGCTTCGAGGTGACCTGGGGCACCGAAACCAACACCGACGACACCGAGGGCACGGCGACGAAAACCTCGGACAAGCGCCCGAGCCGCGCCGAGGTGGAGGCGCTGCTGCCGCGTTTCACGGGCGTCATCCAGCAGGTGCCGCCACAATTCTCGGCGATCAAGATCGATGGCGAGCGCGCCTATGATCTCGCCCGCGACGGCGAAACGGTCGCGCTCGAGGCGCGCGAGGTGGTGATCGACCGGCTGGTGATCGTCAGCCATACGGATCAGGCGACCGTGCTCGAGGCCGAATGCGGCAAGGGCACCTATGTGCGCGCGATTGCCCGCGATCTCGGTCGCGCGCTCGGTTGCTACGGCCATGTGACGGCCCTGCGCCGCACGCGGGTCGGGCCGTTCTCCGAACAGATCTTCATCTCTGCCGATGACCTCACCCGCGAGATCGCCGACCCGGCCGAGCGCGAGGCGCATCTCGCCGGCCTCATCGCGCCGGTCGAGCGCGGGCTCGACGAATTGCCGAGCGTCACCGTCACGAACGGCGATGCCGCGCGCCTGCGCCGCGGGCAGGGCATCATCTTGCGCGGGCGCGATGCGCCGGTGATGGAAGGCCATGTCACGGTGTTCTCCGGGCCCGATCTCGTGGCCATCGGCGACATGCAGGGCGCGGAGGTGCGGCCGCATCGCGTGTTCCAGTTCGGGGGCTGAGGCTCCCGGAGAATGCTCTGGCCTTTTGGGCCAAAGGCTTGTATAGCCCCGCTCGCGTCCGGCTTCGCCCGGCACGCTTTTTCAGCCTCGCTGGACGACATCCCGGCCCGGCTCTGTTTCCAACCTCAGGAGGTTTCGATGTCGGTGACTGCCGAGCGCAAGGCTCAGATCATTTCGGATTTCGCCACGAAGTCGGGCGATACCGGTTCGCCGGAAGTGCAGGTGGCGATCCTCTCGGAGCGCATCGTGAACCTCACGGAGCACTTCAAGGCGCACAAGAAGGACAACCATTCGCGTCGCGGGCTTCTGCAGCTGGTTTCCCAGCGCCGCTCGCTGCTCGATTACCTGAAGAAGAAGGACGAGGGCCGCTATCAGGCGCTCATCCAGCGGCTGGGCATCCGCCGCTAAGCCTTGGGAAAGGGGTGTGGGCCGAGGCCCGCGCCCCTTTCTGCCGAATGGGACGGAATGGTCCGCCCCGTTCGGACGACCAGCGCGAAACCCGACGTGTCCATGGCAGGATCGCCGGGGGCTTCCGGGGCCAAGAGCCCTCGCCGACCAGAAGCCCCCCGCCGTCTTGCCCATGGGTTCGGGCGCGCCTCGCTGTTCTGGGCATTTCTGACGCGAAGCGGACACCGGTTCGCGTGAAGGAAATGCGACACGACAGAAAGATAGCGCGGGCGAGATGATGCGAATTCATCGAAAGCCGCTCTAGCGAGTGCCATGCCGGGCGATTCCCCATCGCCTCGGCCGTTTTGCGCAAAACCCGCCATGCTGTCCCGGATACGCCGGAGACGGCCACGACAGGACAAGACATGTTCGATATCCAACGGAAAACCATCACCTGGGCCGGCCGCAAGCTGACGCTCGAAACCGGCCGCATCGCCCGCCAGGCCGATGGCGCCGTGCTCGCCACCTATGGCGAGACCACTGTGCTCGCGACGATCGTTTCGGCCAAGGAGCCGAAGCCGGGCGTGGATTTCTTCCCGCTGACCGTGAACTACCAGGAAAAGACCTTCGCCGCAGGCCGCATTCCCGGCGGCTATTTCAAGCGCGAAGGCCGCCCCAGCGAGCGCGAGACGCTGATCTCCCGCCTGATCGACCGCCCGATCCGCCCGCTTTTCGTCGAGGGCTATCGCAACGACACGCAGGTGATCGTGACGGTGCTGAGCCACGATCTCGAGAATGATCCGGATATCGTGGCGATGGTCGCGGCTTCGGCAGCGCTCACGCTCTCCGGCGTGCCCTTCATGGGCCCGGTCGGCGCGGCGCGCGTCGGCTACATCAACGGCGAATACGTGCTGAACCCCACGCTGGAGCAGATGAAGGAGACGAAGCTCGATCTCGTCGTCGCCGGCACGACCGATGCGGTGCTGATGGTCGAATCCGAAGCGCAGGAACTGCCCGAGGACGTGATGCTCGGCGCGGTGGTCGCGGGCCAGAAGGGCTGGCAGCCGGTGATCGAGATGATCATTGCGCTCGCCGAACGCGCCGCGAAGGAGCCGCGCGATTTCGAGCCGGCCGACCTCTCGCATATCGAGAAGGCCATGCTCGACATTGCCGAGACCGATCTGCGCGAAGCCTACAAGATCGTCGACAAGCAGAAGCGCTATGCCGCGGTCGATGCCGTGAAGGCCAAGGTGATGACCGCGCTCTTCCCCGAGGGCGAGGAGCCGAAATTCGACAAGGAGCAGGTGAAGGTCGTCTTCAAGGAGCTCCAGGCGAAGATCGTGCGCTGGAACATCCTCGACACCAAGAGCCGCATCGACGGCCGTGGCCTCGAGGATGTCCGCAACATCGTCTCGGAAGTGGGCCTGCTGCCCCGCACCCATGGCTCGGCGCTCTTCACGCGCGGCGAGACGCAGGCTTTGGTCGTGGCCACCCTCGGCACCGGCGATGACGAGCAGATGATCGACGATCTCGAGGGCACCCGCCACGAGCGCTTCATGCTGCATTACAACTTCCCGCCCTATTCCGTGGGCGAGACGGGCCGCATGGGTTCGCCCGGCCGTCGCGAGATCGGCCACGGCAAGCTCGCCTGGCGCGCCATGCGCCCGATGCTGCCGGCGCCGCACGAATTCCCCTACACGATCCGCGTGGTCTCGGAGATCACCGAATCGAACGGCTCCTCCTCGATGGCGACCGTCTGCGGCGCCTCGCTCTCGATGATGGATGCGGGCGTGCCGCTGAAATCGCCGGTGGCGGGCATCGCCATGGGCCTCATCCTCGAGGGCGACCGCTATGCGGTGCTCTCCGACATCCTGGGCGACGAGGACCATCTCGGCGACATGGATTTCAAGGTGGCGGGCACCGCCAATGGCGTCACCTCGCTGCAGATGGACATCAAGATCGCCGGCATCACCGAGGAGATCATGAAGGTCGCGCTGCATCAGGCGAAGGGCGGCCGCATGCATATCCTTGGCAAGATGGCCGAGGCGCTCAACGCGCCGCGCGGCGAACTAGGCCAGTATGCGCCGCGCATCGAGACCATCAAGATCAACCCGGACAAGATCCGCGAAGTCATCGGCTCCGGCGGCAAGGTGATCCGCGAGATCACCGAGAAGACCGGCACGAAGATCGACATCTCGGATGACGGCACCATCAAGGTCGCCTCGTCGGATGGCGAGAAGATCAAGGCCGCGCTGAACTGGATCAAGGGCATCGCCTCCGAGCCGGAAATCGGCCAGATCTACGAAGGCACGGTCGTCAAGGTGATGGAATTCGGCGCCTTCGTGAACTTCTTCGGCTCCAAGGACGGCCTCGTCCACATCTCGCAGCTTGCGTCGCGCAAGGTCGCGAACGTGAAGGACGTGGTGAAGGAAGGCGACAAGGTGAAGGTGAAGCTGATGGGCTTCGACGATCGCGGCAAGACCAAGCTGTCGATGAAGGTCGTGGACCAGGCCACCGGCGAAGACCTCGAGGCCAAGCAGAAGGCCGAGCGCGACGCCAACAAGGGCGGCGACGAGGACTGAGCCGCGCTGTCATTCCCGCCGGCCCCAGGGTCGGGCGGGAACCCAGCCCTGACATGACGAAAGCCGCGGGAAACCGCGGCTTTTTTCCTGCACCGAGAATCGTTGCGACGCCGAATCGAGTCGCGGTTACAGGCCTGCCCGCACCGCGCGGATCAGCCCGGCGGTCGAACCATCGAGCGCCTCCAGCCCCTCGCCAGTCCTGACCGGGCCTTCGAGCTTCGTCGCAAGCTCCTTGCCCAGTTCCACGCCCCATTGGTCATAGGCGTTGATGTTCCAGATCGCGGCTTCCACGAACACGCGGTGTTCGTAAAGCGCAATGAGCTGACCCAGCACGAAGGGCGTGAGGCGGTCGAAGACAAGCGTGATCGATGGCCGATCGCCCGGAAAGACGCGATGCGGATTGCCGCCGGCTTCCTCCAGCGTGCGCCCGCGCATCAGGGCCTGGGATTGCGCCAGGCAATTCGCGACCAGCAGCGGCTGATGCGCGGATAGAGCCGGATCTTCCTCGCCCTTCGCGGCCAGCAGGAATTCGACCGGGATGACATCCGTGCCCTGATGGATCAGCTGGAAGAAGGCGTGCTGGCCATTCGTGCCCGGCTCGCCCCAGACGATCGGCCCTGTGGCCGTCGCCACGGCCTCGCCCTCGCGCGTCACCCGCTTGCCGTTCGATTCCATGTCGAGCTGCTGGAGATAGGCGGGAAAGCGCGACAATCGTTGCGTATACGGAATGATCGCGCGGCTCGCAAAACCGCAGAGATTCCGGTGCCAGATGCCGATCACGCCCAGCAGAATCGGCAGATTCCGCTCCGGCGGTGCCCCGCGGAAATGCCGGTCCATCGCATGGCCGCCCGCGAGGAATTCCGCGAAACGCGCGGGACCGATGGCGATCATCAGTGGCAGGCCGATCGCCGACCAGACCGAATAGCGCCCGCCGACCCAATCCCAGAAGCCGAACATGCGCGAAGCCGGAATGCCGAAGGCCTCGACCTTCTCGCGCGCGGTCGAAACGGCGGCGAAATGATGAGAAACCGCCTGTTCGCCCAGAGCCCTGGCGAGCCAGGCGCGCGCGGAACGTGCATTCGTCATGGTCTCGATGGTCGTGAAGGTCTTGGACGCGACGAGAACCAGTGTCTGCGCCGGATCGAGCCCCTTGAGCACATCCGCGAGATGCGCGCCATCGACATTCGAGACGAAATGCAGGCGCGGGCCATCCTGGAAGGGCCGCAAGGCTTCCACCGCCATGACGGGACCGAGATCCGACCCGCCAATGCCGATATTCACGACATCGGTGAAGGCACCGCCCGTGCCGGCAATCTTGCCGCGCCGCACATCCCGGGCGAAGGCGAAGCAGGCCTCGCGCACGGAAAGCACATCACTCATCACGTCCTGCCCGGCAACCGAGAAATGCGCCCCTTTCGGCGCGCGGATGGCGGCGTGCAGCACGGCGCGGTTTTCGGTGAGGTTGATGGGCTCGCCCGCGAACATACGCTCGCGAAGCCCGGTGACGTCGGCCGCATCAGCCAGTGCAATCAACCGGTCGCGCGTCTCGGCCGTCAGCTTGCACTTGGAATAATCCATCAGGAGCCCGTCCGCCGAGGCCGAAAAGGCCTGGAAGCGCCCCGGATCTTCGTCGAACAGCGCCGCGGTGCGGGTGCCGGCAAGGCGCGCGTGATGGGCGCGGAGCGCTGCCCATGCCGCGTCGAGGGCGGAAGGATCCCGGCTCATGTGCGCTCCGGCAGGATGTCGCCCAGCCGCAGAAGCGCGATGCGCTCGATCTCGGCGAGGGCGGTGGCGAATTCGTCGGTCATGCTGTTGTCGATGCGGGTTCTGAAGTTCTGCAGGATCTCCGCCTTCAGCAGGCCCTTCACGGCGAGGATGAAGGGGAAGCCGAATTTCGCCTTGTAGACATCGTTCAGCCGCGTGAATTCCGCGAGTTCATCGGGGCTCAGCCGGTCAAGCCCCGCCGAGGCCTGCTCCTTCGTGGAATCCGCGGTCAGCTGCTTCGCGACCGCCAATCGCCCCGCGAGATCGGGATGCGCGAGGATCAAGGCGCGTTTCTGCTCATCCGATCCGGCGCGCATGGCCTTCGCCATCGCGGCATGCAGGCCCGGCGCCGTATCCGCCTCGGGGCCGAATCCGCCCGCGAACGCCGCCTCCGCGACCCAAGGCGAATGCTCGAAGATGCCGCCGAACCGCGTCAGGAAAAGCGGTTTCGAAATCCGTGACGGCTTCCAGCCCCCCTGGGGCGCGTGGTTCATCACCCAATGCCGCGCGATGTCGAGTCGGGTCGCGACCCAGGCCTTCTCGTGGCCCTGCACGTAATCGAGGAAGCGTGCCAAAGCCGCCGCCCGGCCGGGGCGACCCACGAGCCGGCAATGCAGGCCGATGGACATCATTTTCGGGATCGTTTCGCCCTCGGAATAAAGGATGTCGAAGCTGTCCTTGAGATAGGAGAAGAACTGGTCGCCCGAATTGAAGCCCTGCGGCGTGGCGAAGCGCATGTCATTCGCATCGAGCGTGTAGGGTACGATCAGGAACGGCCCGGCACCGCCGCGCCCGTTCGGCCCCTCGACATAATAGGGGAGTTCGTCAGCGTAGCTGTCGGCGGAATAGAGGAAGCCGCCTTCCTCTTGCGTGAGGCGCAAGGTGTTGGCGCTGGTGCGGCCCTGATACATGCCGAGCGGCCTCGCGCCCGCGACCTCCGCGTGGATGCGCACGGCTTCCGCGATGTGCCTCGCCTCGTCCTCGGCCGGGAAATCGCGGTAATCGATCCATTTCAGGCCGTGGCTGGCGATCTCCCAGCCCGCCTCGTTCATCGCGGCCACGGCATCCGGATGGCGCATCATGGCATGGGCCACGCCATAGACCGTCACCGGCATGTGGCGCGCGGTGAACATGCGGTGGAGCCGCCAGAAACCGGCGCGCGAGCCGTATTCGTAGATCGATTCCATGTTCATGTGGCGCATGCCGGGCCAAGCCGCCGCCCCGACGATCTCGGAGAGGAAAGCCTCGGATGCCGCATCGCCGTGCAGGATGTTGTTCTCGCCGCCCTCTTCGTAATTGATCACGAATTGCACGGCGATCCGGGCTCCGCCCGGCCATTTCGCCTGCGGAACGTTACGGCCATAGCCGACGAGATCGCGCGGATAGGTCATTCTCAGCTGCCCCGATAGGTCGAATAGGACCACGGCGTGCAGAGCAGGGGCACATGGTAATGCGCGGCCGCATCGGCGATGCCGAACTGGATCGGCACATGCTCGAGGAACGCCGGATCGGGCAGGTCGAGCCCGAGACTGCGGAAATAGGCACCGACATGGAACCGCAACTGGAAGCGGCCGGGGCGCATCTCCTCGGGGCCGAACAGCGGTGAATCCGTCCGCCCGTCGGCATTGGTGGTGATCGTCTTGACCGGGTCCCAGCCGCCTTGCGGCCGCGCCTCGAGCAATTCGATCGCCATGCCCGCGGCCGGGCGGCCATGGGCGGTATCGAGAACATGCGTGGACAATCGCCCCATGCGATGCCTCCGGTTGCGGAAGGGGAACAGGATTTCGATGGAGGGACCATCGGCCAGCCGGGGCCCCGGCGTCAATTCCGGCTTGTGCGCAAAGCCGTTTTCCTGTCGTTTGGGCGCGACCGCCCGGCCTGTACCGCTTGAGACCTGCCATGAGCCTTTCCCCGCTCGACAATCGCCTGCATCAGGGCCTGCTCGGCGATCCCGTGATCGCCGCCTTGCTGGGGGAAGAGGCCGAACTCGCCGCGATGATTCGCGTGGAAAGCGCGCTCGCCCGGGTGGAGATGCGGCTCGGCTTCGTTCCGCGCGCGGCCGGCGAGGCCCTGGTCGAGGGTCTGGCGCGGGCCGTGCTCGACCCGGCGGAACTCGCAGCGGGGATCGCGCGTGACGGCATCATTCCGCCGGCTTTCGTTACGGCCTTGCGGGCGCAATTGCCGAAAGAGGCGGGAGCCTGGCTCCACTGGGGGATGACCTCGCAGGACCTGACCGATCTCGCGCTGGTCCTGCGCCTGCGGGAGATCCTGCAGATCCTCGATCGTCGGCTCGCGGCCCTGATCCGCCGGCTGATCGATCTTGCCGTGGCGCATCGCGGCACATTGTGCCTCGCCCGCACGCGGATGCAGGCCGCTGCGCCGACCCTGTTCGGGCTGAAAGCCGCGCAATGGCTGGCACCGCTGATCCGCCATCGCGAGCGCCTGGCCGAGATGCGGCCGCGCCTGCTCGTCGTGCAGATGGGTGGCGCGGCGGGCAATCTCTCGGTCTTCGGCGATGAGGCCATCGCCGTGATGGATGGTCTCGCCGACGAATTGAGCCTTGCGCGCGCCGAACCCTGGCACAAGGGCCGCGATCGCCTGATCGAATGCGGCCAGTGGCTCGCCATGATCGCGGGATCGCTCGGCACGCTCGGCGGCGATCTCGCGATGCTGGCGCAAAGCGAGGTGGCCGAGGTGGGTTTCGCCGGCGCGGGCGGGTCTTCCACGCTGCCGCAGAAACAGAATCCCGTGCTGGCGGAAATCCTGCAATCGCTCGCGCGCTATGCCGCCGGCGAAGCCGGGGCGCTGCATCAGGCGGGGCTGCATCTCAACGAGCGGGATGGCGCGGCCTGGACGCTCGAATGGCTTACGCTTCCGCCGCTGATCGCCGCAACGGGTGCCGCCCTGCTGCGCGCCGACGAGGCGCTCGCCGCCTTGCGGGTCGATTCCGCTCGGATGTGCGCCAACATCGAGGCCACGCGCGGGCTCGTGCTGGCGGAAGCGGCGAGTTTCGCGCTGGCCCATCACATGCCGCGTCCCGAGGCGACGGCCCTCGTGAAAAAAGCGGTCGAAGCCACCCTGGGCTCCGACCGCTCGTTGCTGAATCACCTGGCCGAAGCCACGGACGCGCCGGTCGACTGGCCGGCAGTCGGCAGCGCCCAGGCGGTGGTCGCCCCGGCCCGCGCGCTGCTGGATCGGCTCGTCGCGCGGGCCGAAGCGAACCTCAGAGCGGCGTAAGGCCCGCTTCGATTTCGGCCCGCTTCGGCTCGAGGAAGGGCGGCAGCGACAGGCTCTCGCCCATGGTTTCCTTCGGTTCGTCCGCGGCAAAGCCCGGGCCATCGGTCGCGATCTCGAAGAGCACGCCGTTGGGCTCGCGCACATAGATCGAGCGGAACCAGAAGCGATCCACGGGACCGGACGAGCGCAGGCCAATTTCGGCATAGCGCGCGAGCCAGTTCGTGTAATCCGCATCCGCCGAGCGGAACGCGACGTGATGCACCGCGCCCGCGCCCTGCACGGCCGGCTGCAGCCCCGGCTCCACCGCGACATGCAGTTCGGCCGCCGGACCACCTTCGCCCATGCTGAAGACGTGAATGCGCGAACCCTTGAATTCGGGGTTCTCGTAATCGCGATCCTCGCGCATGTCGTAGACGCCTTCGACAAAGAGCTTCGTGCGCCGCAGTTCCGGCACGCTCATCCGGATGGGGCCGAGGCCCCGGATCTGGAATGCGGCCGGCACATCGGTTTTCGCCCAGGCGTGGGCGTCGCCCTGGCCACCATCATCGACGAGGCTGAGGCGCTGGCCCTCGGGATCCTCGAAATCGAGGGTCAGGCGACCATCGATCTCGCGCACGGGCGTCAGCGGCACGCCGGCCGCGGCGAGACGCTTTTCCCAGAAGGCGAGCGCATCGGCGCCGTTCACGCGGAGCGCCGTGCGGGTGACGGCGTGCGTGCCGCGCTTCTCGCGCGCGACGGGAAACTCGAAGAAGGTGAGATCGGAACCGGGCGAACCTTCGCCATCCGCGTAGAACAGGTGATAGGCGGAGGTATCGTCCTGATTGACGGTCTTCTTCACAAGCCGCATGCCGAGAAGCCCGGCATAGAAGGCATGGTTCGATTTGGCATGGGCCGAAATCGCGGTGAGGTGATGGATTCCAAGCAGCTGCATGGGACACTCCAAAGGTTCAATTTGCGTTGAAGCCTATATAGCAGGGAGCGACGGATATTTCTCTTGCGTACACGCAATATCGGATTGGGCGTCGGAGGTGATCCAGCTGTCGTCATGCGATGAAAGGTTGAGCGGCAGCGCAAACGGGCTAGAGAGAAACGACGTCTCTTCGCCGACATTTCCCTGCCGGAGGTTTGAATCCGCATGACCATCCGCCTGCACAAGGGCGACCTGCCCGCGCCGATTCCTGCCGGATCGGTGGTGGCCATCGACACCGAAACGCTGGGCCTCAACCCGCATCGCGACCGGCTCTGCCTCGTGCAGCTCTCGCTGGGTGACGGCAGCGCCGATCTCGTGCAGATCGCCGCCGGCCAGAAAAAGGCCCCGAACCTCACGAAGATGCTGAAGGACAAGTCGGTCCTGAAGCTGTTTCACTTCGCCCGGTTCGATCTCGCGGTGCTGCAGCACACATTCGGCCTGCAGGCGAGCCCGGTCTATTGCACGAAGATCGCCTCGCGGCTCACGCGCACCTATACCGATCGCCACGGCCTGAAGGATCTCTGCCGCGACCTCATCGGCGTCGAGATCTCGAAGCAGCAGCAAAGCTCGGATTGGGGCGCGGAAACGCTGACCGAGGCGCAGCTCGCCTATGCCGCATCCGATGTGCTGCACCTGCATGCGCTGAAGGCGAAGCTCGACGTGCTGCTCGCGCGCGATGGACGCAAGGAGCTGGCCGATGCCTGCTTCCGCTTCCTGCCGGCGCGCGCCGCGCTCGATCTCGTCGGCTGGCCGGAGACCGATATCTTCGCGCATGCCTGATCCGGCCGTGCGGGAACGGAATTTTCGCGTTTTCGCGCCATAACTCCGCCGCGAGCATGCCGGATAAGCCGGCATTCCCCGCGTGAAGAAAGGCGGCTTTCCGCGTGTCGCTCCTGGCGTCTCCCCTGTCTCGTGCCCGGTTCCCCGGCCTGTCGGAAACCCTGGCGGCTCGCCCGGAATTCGTGGCGGCGGCCCGGCATTCGCGGCGCGTGCGCTGGCTGAAGCGGCTCATTCCGCTGGCCTGCGGCGGTCTCGTGCTGTTTCTGGTGGCGCGCACGGTGATCGGCATCCTCGCGCCCATACCGGTCGATGTCGCCGGCCGGATCTCGATCGAGGACAAGAAGATCGTCGTCGAAAAGCCGAAACTCTCGGGCTTCCGGCGCGACGGCTCGTCCTATGAACTCAACGCCCAGAAGGCTTTGCAGGATCTGCGCAATCCGAATGTCGTCGAGATGTTCACGCTCTCCGCACGTGTGCAGCAGGGCCGCCAGAGCTGGACGGATTTCTCCGGCGATAGCGGCGTCTATGACAGCAAGGCGGAGAAATTGAACCTCAAGGGCAATGTCCGCGTGAAAAGCGACAATGGCACGGAAGCCAAACTGGAAGAGGCCGAGATCGAGTTCAAGGCCGGAACCGTCGTCTCCCGGAAGCCGGTCGAGGTGCGGATGAATGCGGGGTACATGTCGGCCGATACCCTGCAGGTGCTGGATAACGGCCAGAAATTCGTGTTTGAGGGACGCGTGCATTCGGAATTCGTCAATGCAGCGCCGTCCGGGGCCGCAGCGCCCAGTGCCGCACCCTCCACGGCCGCACCGACCGGAAAGACCGAACCATGATGCGACGCCATTCCCTGTTTTCGCGCTTCCTCCTCGCGGCGATGCTCGTGGCCGGCAGTGCCGCTCTCGCGCAGGAGACGCCACGCCGGAACGGCGCCGGCACGCCGTTCCTCGGCTTCGGCTCCACGAGCCGCGAGCCGGTGAAGGTGGATGCGAACCGGCTCGAGGTCTTCGACAAGGAGAGCCGGGCCGTCTATTCCGGCGATGTCGTCGCGGTGCAGGGCCAGAGCATCCTGCGTTGCGCCAGCATGATCATCTCCTATGCGCAGGCGCGCGGCGGGGCGACACCCGCGCCCGGATCGACCTCCATCCAGCAGATCGAATGCGAGGGGCCGGTCTCGCTCCTTTCGGGCACGCTCTCGGCAACCGCGCAGAAGATGATCTACCACGCCGCGAGCGACAGCGTGACGCTGACCGGTCGCGTGGTGATCGCCGATTGCGACAACGTGCAGCGCGGCGAGCGGGTGGTCTATGATGTGAAAACCGGCCGCGCCAAGGTGGATGCCGGCCCCTCGGGCCGCGTGCAGGGCGTGTTCACGCCTGGCTCCGAATCGCCGGGCGGCGGAAACACCCGCAATGCCGGCACGACGCCCGCGCGCTCGAAGGAATGCCCTGCGCCCGCCCGCCCCTGAGCGCGAAAACGGGCGAGAGGTGACGATTGCCCGAAGCTGCGATAAGCGAGAAACCTGTTTCCTTCGATCCTTCGGGTATTTGTCTGGTGTCCCGTTCCTTCCTCCGCCTGTTTGGCAAGAAGCCGGCCAGCCCGGTCGCGCCCTCTGCGGAGCCGGGCGTGATCGGCCTGCGCCTGCCCGGCCGCGCGGGCGTGGACGCGACGCAATCGATCGACGTGCTCGCCGCCGAATCGCTCGGCAAGAGCTATGGCAAGCGCAAGGTCGTGAAGGATGTGAGCCTCAATGTGCGCCGCGGCGAGGCCGTGGGCCTGTTGGGCCCGAACGGCGCGGGCAAGACCACCGTCTTCTACATGATCACCGGCCTCGTGCCGGCCGATCACGGCCGCATCCATCTCGACGGATTCGATATCACGGGCTTGCCGATGTATCGCCGCGCGCGCCTCGGCATCGGCTATCTGCCGCAGGAAGCCTCGATCTTCCGGGGCCTCACGGTGGAGCAGAACATCCGCGCGGTGCTGGAATCGGTCGAGCCCGATTCGAAGAAGCGCGAGCGTGAACTCGATGCCCTGCTTGACGAATTCTCGATCACGCGGTTACGGCATTCGCCATCGATCGCGCTGTCCGGCGGCGAACGGCGCCGCTGCGAGATCGCCCGCGCGCTGGCGGGGCGCCCGCATTTCATGCTGCTGGACGAGCCCTTCGCCGGCATCGACCCCATCGCGGTGGGTGACATCCAGGATCTCGTGAAGCATCTGAAATCGCGCGGGATCGGTGTGCTCATCACCGATCACAATGTGCGCGAGACGCTGTCCCTGATCGATCGCGCCTATATCATCCATTCCGGCGAGGTGCTGATGGAAGGCCGGCCGGACGAGATCATCGCGAGCCCGGATGTGCGGCGGCTCTATCTCGGCGAGGATTTCCGCCTGTAGGCCCGAAGCCCGTGGCGCATTGCCGCAACCCGTCTTTTTGCACTGCAATATGGGGGTGCTTGCGCAACCGCGCGAAACTTTCAGCTTGCCCTTCAGAGTTCCGAAATTAAGTATCTGCAATATCCGTGCCGAAACAGGGCGCGCGCCGCCCGCATGACGGATTGCAGGAGAGCAGGTCGATGGCCCTTGGCCAGAAACTGATGATGCGCCAGAGCCAGTCTCTGGTCATGACGCCGCAGCTCCTGCAGGCGATCAAGCTTCTGCAACTCTCCACCACCGAGTTGCAGGCCTTTGTCGAGACCGAGCTCGAACGCAATCCGCTGCTGGAACGCGACAGCCGCGACGATGACGGGCCGATCGTGCCGGAAACCGGGCCCGCGGAGCCCCTGCGCGCCGAGGCCACGCCCGGCGACTGGGCGAGCGAGGACATGCCGGCCGACCGCGCGACACTCGAACGCGAGACGGGCACCAGCTTCGAGAATGCCTTCCCCGACGAGGCCGTGGTGGCCCAGGACGGCCCGCAGGCCGACAGCGCCCACTGGAACCTCTCGGGCGGCTCGGGCCGTGGCCCGTCGCTCGACGACGACGACCCCAATCTCGAGGCCTATGTCGCGGCCGGCACCACGCTGCACGCGCATCTCGAAGGCCAGCTCGGCTGCTGCGACACGGATGATCTCACGCGGCTGATCGCGGGGCAGATCATCGACCAGATCGACCAGACCGGCTACCTGCTCGAATCGCTCGAGAGCCTGGCGGAGCGCCTCGGCGTGCCGCTGAAGCGCTGCGAGATCGCGCTCGAGGTGATCCATGGCTTCTCGCCGACGGGCGTGGGCGCGCGCAATCTTGCCGAATGCCTGCGCCTGCAACTGCGCGACCGCGACCGGCTCGACCCGGCGATGGATGCCTTCGTGAACCATCTCGACCTGCTGGCGAAGCGGGAATTCCCGGCCCTGCGCCGCGCTTGCGGCGTGGACGAGGACGATCTCGCCGACATGATCGCCGAAATCCGCCGGCTTGATCCCAAGCCGGGGCTGATTTTCGGCTCCGCCCTGATCGATTCCATCGTGCCCGACGTCTATGTGCGCCCCGCCTCGGATGGCGGCTGGCAGGTGGAGCTGAATTCGGATGCCCTGCCGCGCGTGGTCGCGAACCGCTCCTTCTATGCGCGCGTCTCGAAGAACCCGGACAAGGCAGCGCGCAGCTTCGTGGACGAGCACTGGACCAATGCGAACTGGATCGTGCGGAGCCTCGAACAGCGTGCGCGCACCATTCTCAAGGTCGCGACCGAAATCGTGCGCCAGCAGGACGGGTTCTTCACCTATGGCGTGGCGCATCTCAGGCCGCTCAACCTGAAGATCATCGCGGATGCGGTGCAACTGCACGAATCCACCATCAGCCGCGTCACCGCCAACAAGTACATGGCGACGCCGCGCGGGCTGTTCGAGATGAAGTATTTCTTCTCCACCGCGATCGCGGCCAGCGATGGCGGCGCCTCGGTCTCGGCGGAGGCGGTGCGCTTTCGCATCAAGCAGCTCATCGAGGCCGAGGATGCGCAATCCATCCTCTCGGACGATGCCATCGTCGACAAGCTGAAGGCGATGGGCATCGATATCGCGCGGCGCACGGTGGCCAAGTACCGGGAGGGATTGGGCATTGCCTCCTCCTCCATCCGCCGGCGCGAAAAACTGGCGTCGATGCCCCGCGCGCGGGCGGGCTGAGCACGCCTTGGGCACCCTGCCGTGCCGGGGCCAGGCCCGACGCCTTTCGATTGACGAGCCCTGCCGGCCGGACGTAGCCTCCCCTCAGCGGCACCGGGGGAATCGGTGCCGGTAAAAACGAGGGGAGTGGAACATGGATATCCGTGTATCCGGAAAGAACATCGATCTCGGCGAAGTGCTGCGCCATCAGGCCGAACACCGCCTCAACGAAGTGGTCCGGAAATACGTCGATTCCAACTTCTCGGGGCATATCACGGTCTCCCGCGACGGCATCGGCTTCAAGACGGAATGCGCCGTGCGGTTCGACCATGGCCCGGTGATGCATGTGACGGGCGAGGCGCCCGACGCCTATCATTCCCTCTCGGTCGCGATCGAGCGCATCGCCAAATCCCTGCGTCGTTTCAAGCGGAAGAAGGACAAGCACGGCGCGGATCGCGTGCCGCTGAACGGGTTCGACACCGCCGCGCCCGTGGCCTTCGACGACCACGACGAGGACGAGGAGGATGTGGTGGCGACCACCGGAGCCGGTGCGGTCATCATCGCCGAGGCGGTGGCCAATGCGCCGCGCCACAGCACGACATCGGCCGTGGAAGCCTTCGAGAAGTCCGATCTCCCCGTGCTCGTGTTCCGAAATGCTGGTACGGGCCGCGTGAATGTGCTCTACCGCCGCAAGGACGGCCATTACGGCTGGGTCGATATCGGCTGAAATGCCGGAACGGGTTAACCATCAACGTTGAATTTCCGGGTTGGCGGTGCAGAACGGCACGCTCCCTGCTTGGTCAGGTGTCATGGCGCTCACGTCTCTCCTCGTTCCGGAGGCTGTGCTTTCGGATCTCAAACCCAACGGCAAGAAGCAGCTCCTGCAGGAGTTGGCCCAGCGTGCGGCCGAAATCTGCGGCGTTCCGGATCGCCTGATCTTCGACCAGCTGCTGCAGCGCGAGCGCCTGGGCTCCACCGGCATCGGCCAGGGCGTGGCGATCCCGCATGCGGCGATCCCCGGCCTGGCGCATCTGTGCGGGCTTTTCGCCCGGCTGGGGCGCCCGGTGGATTTCGAATCGGTCGATGGCCAGCCGGTCGATCTCGTCTTCGTGCTGCTCGCTCCCGAGACGGCCGGCGCCGATCATCTCCAGGCGCTCTCGCGCGTGGCGCGCTTCTTCCGCTCGCCGGCACAGGTGCAGATGCTGCGGCAGGCGGATGACCCGGCCGCGCTCTTCGCAATCCTCACCTCGGATTCATCGCCGCGCGCCGCCTGACGGCGCGAGGCCGCCTCAGTGGCTCGCGTCGCTGGCCTTCTTCTCGCTGGACGTCTTCTTGCTGTGCCCCGCTTCCGAGAAGCGGTCGGTCAGCGCCATGATGAGGCCGGAGACGACGAACACCATATGGATGCCGACCAGCCACATGAGGTCGCGGTCCGAGGTGTTCTTTACGTTCATGAACGCCTTCAGCACCTGGATCGCGGAAATCGCCACGATCGAGGACAGCAGTTTCAGCTTGAGGCCGGTGAAATCGATCTTGCCCATCCATTCGGGCCAATCCTCGGTCTGGCCGGGATCGATGCGCGAGACGAAATTCTCGTAGCCCGAGAAGATGACGATCACGATGAGCGAGCCGGTGAGCGTCAGGTCGATCAGCGCCAGAACGCCGAGGATCACATCGGATTCGGTGGCCGTGAAGGCATGCCCGACAAAATGCACCAATTCCTGCGCGGCCTTCAGCAGCAGCACGCCGAGGGCGGCCACGAGCATCACGTAGAAGGGGGCGAGCAGCCAGCGGCTCGCGAACAGAAACCGTTCCAGCAGGCGTTCGATCATTGGTTCAATCCCGTCCCGGACTTGGCAAAGGCCAGGTCCGCCCTATCCTTAAGCGCTCGAGTAACACCACGCATGGGACTTGGGAAGCGCCGGCATCCCAGCCGTATCTTGAGGGAGCGCCGATGGCCGCCAGTGACCAAGCTGTCATGGAACGTTGGGCGGGCATGGCGCTCGCGGTTTCCGCCATCCTTGCCCTGATCGCCGCGAATTCGGGTTTTTCCGGGCTCTATTCGGCGTTTCTCAACTTTCCGATCCAGATGGCCATCGGCGATTTCGCGATCGCCAAACCCCTGCTGCTCTGGGTCAATGACGGGCTGATGGCGATCTTCTTCCTGCTCGTCGGGCTTGAGATCAAGCGCGAGTTTCTCGCGGGCGAATTGTCGGACTGGCGCAGCGCCCTTCTCCCGCTCCTCGCGGCCTGCGGCGGTTTCGCGGTGCCCGCCCTGATGTTCGTGGCGCTGAACTCCGGCTCGGCCGAGAATATCCGCGCCTGGGCCGTGCCGACCGCGACGGATATCGCGTTCGTGGTGGGGTTGATCGCGGCGCTCGGGCGGCTCGTGCCTTTCAGCCTGAAGGTGTTCGTGCTCGCCATCGCCATCATCGACGACCTCATGGCCGTGGTGGTGATCGCGCTGTTCTACACCGCGAAGCTCTCGCTCGGCATGCTGGGGCTGGCTTTCGTGTGCCTTGCCATCCTCATCGCCTTCAACCGGCTCGGAATCCGCAGCATCGCGGCCTACATGCTCGTGGGCATCGTCATGTGGGCTTTCGTGCTGAAATCCGGCGTGCATGCCACGCTTGCGGGCGTGGCGCTCGGCTTCGTCATCCCGCTGCGCACGAAAGCCGGCGCGACGCCGCTCGAAGATCTGGAACACGGGCTGAAGCCGTGGGTTTCCTTCCTGATCGTGCCGATCTTCGCCTTCGCGAATGCCGGCGTGCCGCTGGCCGGAACCGGGCTCGCGGTGCTGTTCGAGCCGCTCACGCTTGGCATCATCGTGGGCCTGTTCTTCGGCAAGCAGGTTGGCATCCTCGGCGCGACCTGGCTCGCGGTGCGCGCCGGTCTGTCGCCGAAACCGGCCGGTTCGACCTGGCTGCAGATCTACGGAGTCGCGATCCTCTGCGGAATCGGCTTCACCATGAGCCTGTTCATCGGCTCGCTCTCCTTCAGCGATCCCGCCCTGCAGGATCGCATCCGGCTGGGCGTGATCGTGGGATCGCTGGCAAGCGCGCTCGCGGGGGTGCTGGTGCTGCAATTCGCCGCGAGGCGCGAGGCGACGGGGCCCTGACGGCTCAGGCGTTCACGCCGATGGGGCAGGAGACCCCCGTGCCGCCGAGGCCGCAATAGCCGTTCGGGTTCTTCGCCAGGTATTGCTGATGGTAATCCTCGGCGAAGTAATACGGACCGGCGGGCGCGATCTCGGTCGTGATTTCGGGATATCCGGCCGCGCGAAGCCGCGCCTGATAGGCCTCGCGCGAGGCCCGGGCCTCCAGAAGCTGGGCTTCGGTGGCGGTGAAGATCGCCGAGCGATATTGCGTGCCGACATCGTTGCCCTGCCGCATGCCCTGCGTGGGATCGTGATTCTCCCAGAACACGCGCAGCAGATCGGCGAAGCTCACCTTGGTCGGATCATAGACGACCCGCACCACTTCCGTGTGGCCGGTGCGGCCCGAGCAGGTCTCCTCATAGGTGGGGTTCGGCGTGTAGCCGCCGGCATAGCCGACCGACGTGCTCCAGATGCCGTCGCCGATCTGCCAGAACTTGCGCTCCGCGCCCCAGAAACAGCCCATGCCGAACACCGCGACCTCGAAGCCTTCCGGCACCGGACCGTCGAGCGGGCGACGAAAAACATGATGCTCGCGCGCCGTGCGGAGCGGCTGCGGACGGCCCGGCAGCGCCTCGTCGGCGCGGGGAAGCGTAACGGCTTTGCGGGCGAAAAACATGGCAACCTCCAGAATTCCGGCGCAGGAATCCTGTTTCCGGCCGGATGATGAGCCCTCAAGCTGGGGCCTCGGCCGCCCCATCGCAAGGGGCGGGCCGATTGTCTCTCGGGATCGTGACCCAGGGTTGAGCCGCGGACCCGGCGAAAAAGCACTGCCGGCTTTCGAAATCTCACGCGAGCCGCCTTGCATTTTGCCGGACCTCCCGCCATAACCCGCGCGACTTTCGCGCAGCCAGCCTGTTCCGGGCGCTGCGGACCGGTCAGCTGCGCCTCACCAGCGCAGGCGGATGGGCAGGTGGCCGAGTGGTTGAAGGCGCACTGCGATGCCTTCGGCATCGCATCTGTCCACGAAAAGTAGTGCGTGCGCCTCACCAGCGCAGGCGGATGGGCAGGTGGCCGAGTGGTTGAAGGCGCACGCCTGGAACGCGTGTATAGGGGCAACTCTATCGAGGGTTCGAATCCCTCCCTGTCCGCCACGATCATGAGGCGCATGATCGCCCGTTGACGTGGCCGGGCCAGCACCGCCCATGGCCGAACCGCCGCCTCCGGTTTGCGGCCTTCCTCGATATCTCCCCCCTCGCGGCCCTGAACGGCCGGTGACCCGATCCGCGCGGAATACGCGCGAATCGCAACAGAATCGTCGCGCGAACGTCATCGAAGTGTTGCGCAAGGCCGCTAACGAGGGCGCCGACAAGGTCATCAACCGAGGCGTGCGATGCTCGAAATCCGGAACCTGACGCGGCGATTTGGCGACAAGCGCGCGGTGGATGACGTTTCGCTGCAGGTCGAGAAGGGCAGCTTCGTTGGCGTGATCGGCCGGTCCGGTGCCGGCAAATCCACCCTGCTTCGCATGATCAACCGGCTGCAGGAGCCGTCCTCGGGCGAGATCCTCTGGGACGGCCGCCCGGTGACGTCTCTCACGGGTCGCGAACTGCGCCGCTGGCGCACCTCCTGCGCCATGATCTTCCAGCAGTTCAACATCGTGGGCCGGCTCGACGTGCTGACCAATGTGCTGATGGGCCGGCTTCACGCGACGTCCATGCCCCGTTCGATGCTGAAGCTGTGGGCGGAGGAAGACCGCGCGCTGGCCGTGTCGGCGCTGGAACAGTTTGATATCGCGAACCTCGCCGCCCAGCGGGCCGAGACGCTCTCCGGCGGCCAGCAGCAGCGCGTCGCCATCGCCCGGGCGCTGGTGCAGGAGCCGGATCTCGTGCTCGCCGACGAGCCGATTGCCTCGCTCGATCCGCGCAACACCCGCATCGTGATGGATGCCCTGTTGCGCCTGAACAAGCATTTCGGCATCACGGTGCTGTGCAACCTGCACGATCTCGACCTCGCCAAGGAATATTGCGGCCGCCTCGTCGGCATGGCGCAGGGCCGGGTCGTGTTCGATGGCGCGCCGGATGCGCTGACCGAAGCCACCGCGCGCGAACTCTACGGCCTTGAGGCCGATGACGCGATGAACGTGCTTCCTCCTTCCCTGCCGGCCCGGGCTCCCGAGCTGGCGGCTGTTGCCTGACCTCTCCCCAAAACAAGGATCGACCCATGATTCTCAATCGCCGCCTGGCGCTTGTCGCCGCTGCCCTGAGCCTCGCCGCTCCTGCTTTCGCGCAGGATTGGAAGGCGAAGTATCCCGAACTCGTCTATGCGACGATCCCGGCTGAAAACGCCTCGGGCGTGACCGAGCGCTTCGGTCCCTGGATGGAGTATCTCTCCAAGGAACTCGGCGTGAAGGTGACGCTGCGCATCGCTGCCGATTACGCCGCGGTGATCGAGGGCCAGCGCGCCGGCACCATCCATATCGGTGATTACGGCCCCTCCTCCTATGTGCGGGCGCATACGGTGTCGAATGGCGGCGTGGAAGCCTTTGCCACCTTGCGCGCGGCGGATGGCTCGACCGGCTATTACTCGGTTGCCTATGCCAAGAAGGATGCGGCCGGCACGAAGCTCGAGGATTTCAAGGGCAAGAACCTCTGCCTCGTCGATCCGAACTCGACCTCCGGCTTCAACGTCCCGATGTTTGCGATGAACAAGGCCAACATCGACCCCGCCAAGTTCTTCGGCAAGGTCGTGAATGCCGGCAGCCACGAGAATGCCGTGCTCGCCGTGCAGCAGGGCACCTGCGACGTGGCCTTCAACTGGTGGAACTCGGAAGAGGATTCCAACCTCAGCCGCATGGCCAACAAGGGCATGGTGAAGAAGGACGATTTCAAGATCGTCTTCCGCTCGGACAAGATCCCGGGCTCGCCCTATGCCGTGCTGACGAGCATGCCGGCGGACCTCAAGGCCGCGATCGCCAAGGCCTTCTTCGATGCGCCGACCAAGGCTCCGGAAGCCTTCAAGCGCCTCTCGGACGGCAAGTCGCCGGGCTTCGCGGCTGTGAAGCACTCGGATTACAAGGTCACGGAAGACCTGCAGAAGTTCGTCGACGCCCTGCGCAAGAAGGGTTCGTAATCATCCGCCCGATGGATGCGAGGCCGGGGTTCGCCCCGGCCTTTTCATGCGCGCCGATGACCTCCGTTCCGAAGGAGCAAGCCCATGGCCACGGCTGTCAGTCGCCTCCCCGAAAGCCAGATCGCCCAGCACATTGCCGCCTATGATCGCGAGCAGGCCGCGAAGCGCCGCTCGACCCTGATCGGGCTGGCGATCCTGCTGATGCTGATCCTGCTGGCGGGGAATGTCGCCGAGGTCGATCCGGCGAAATTTGCCGCCAACATCCATCAGTTGACGAGCTATTTCGGCCGCATCTTCTTCCTCGATAACGGGCAATTCGTGCTCACGGACCCGGCCGAATGGTTCTGGGGCTGGAAGAAATGGCTCGTCCATATCGGTGACACGCTGCTCATCGCCTATCTCGGCACGATGTTCGGGGCGATCGGCGCCTTTTTCTGCTGCTTCGCGGCGTCCTCGAATCTCGCGCGCAACGGCACGGCCCGCTTCGTCGCGCGGCGCGTGCTGGAATTCTGCCGCACGGTGCCGGAACTTGTCTTCGCGCTCATCTTTGTCGTGGCCTTCGGCCTCGGGCCCGTGCCGGGCGTGCTGGCGATCGCCATCCACACCTTCGGCGCGCTGGGCAAGCTGTTCTCGGAAGTCGTCGAGAACATCGACATGAAGCCGGTGGACGGCGCGGTCGCGACCGGTGCCAGCCGCTGGCAGGTGATCCGCTACGCGGTCGTGCCGCAGGTGCTCTCGAATTTCGCGAGCTATGCGCTGCTGCGCTTCGAGATCAACGTGCGCGGCGCTTCCGTGATGGGTTTCGTCGGCGCCGGCGGCATTGGCCAGGAGCTGATCGAGGCCGTGCGCAAGTTCTATTATTCGGATGTTTCGGCGATCCTTCTGCTCATCATCGCGACGGTGATGGTCATCGACCTCGGGACCGAACGCATCCGCCATAACCTGATTGCCGGGGAACAGCGTCGATGAACCCGAAAGCTTCCCTTCTCGATCGCGAGAGCGCCCGGCGCAACCATCCGGGCCTTGTCCGTCCCTCGATCCGGTCCCGGATTGTCACGGGCCTTGTGGTGGCTGCATTGGTCGCCCTGGCGCTATTCGCGCTGGCCCGGCTCGAATTCTCGTTCACCCGCCTCGGCAGCGGCCTCGCGCAGCTCGCGACTTTCCTGGGCCTGATGGTGCCGCCTTCCGCCGGCGGCCACGCGATGGTCTTCTTCAAGTCGCTGGGTGAGACGGTGGCGATCGCCTTTCTGGGCACGTTGCTGGCGGCGGCGATTGCCCTGCCGCTCGGCTTCATGGCCGCGCAGGGCATGATCGGCGGCGCGGTGCTGCGCTTCCTGACACGGCGTTTCTCCGACACGGTCCGCGGCATCGACACGCTGATCTGGGCGCTCATCTGGATCAACGTGGTGGGGCTCGGCCCCTTCGCCGGCGTGCTCGCGATCATGACGAGTGATATCGGCTCCTTCACGAAACTCTTCTCGGAGGCGATCGAGGCGACGGACCGCAAGCCCGCCGAGGGTGTCACCTCCACCGGCGGCAATCGCTTCCACGTGATGCGCTTCGGCGTGCTGCCGCAGGTGATGCCGGTGCTGATCAGCCAGACGCTCTATTATTTCGAATCGAACACGCGCTCGGCCACCATCATCGGCATCGTCGGCGCGGGCGGCATTGGCCTGCACCTCGCGGAAATGATCCGCACCTACGAATGGGACCGCGTGGCCTTCATCATCCTGATGATCCTTGCGACGGTGGCGATCATCGATTTCTTCTCCTCCCGCCTGCGCACGCGCCTCATTGGCTCGCGCCGCGCGGAAGCGTGATCGCTGTCACCGAAGCGTCATCGCAGCATCATCGGGCCGTCATCGGGAGGGTGGAAGAGGCGCCATCCCGACTGACGGAAGAGACCGATGCCCGATGCCGAGGCCGCAAGGCCCAATCCCCATTCCCGCGCGGCCGTGATGGACCTTCTGGCCCGCGCCACGCGTGACGAGCTTGCCGCTCCGCTCAAGGCCCATTGGCCCGACCTGCCGTTCACGGCGATCCGTGCGCCGGAAATCGGCCTCGTGATGCTGCGGGGCCGGATGGGCGGCGACGGCGCGCCCTTCAATCTGGGCGAAGCGACCGTGACCCGGGCCGTGATCGAACTCGCGACGGGCGAGCGCGGCTACGGGCAGTTTCTGGGCCGCGATCCGGCCCATGCCGAGAAGGCCGCTATCCTCGAGGCCCTGGCCCAGCGCGCGGGCGACCGCGAGACGGTGGAACGCACGGTGCTGGCTCCGATCCGCCAGCGCCTCGCGGAGGAAGCGCGCCAGAAGCGCGCCGCGACCGCCGCGACCCGGGTCGATTTCTTCACACTCGTGCGCGCGGAGGGCTGACGATGAGCCTCGCCGGTTTTGACAATCCCGTCCTCGATCAGCAGGCGACCTTCCGCGCCGTGATGCAGGCGCTCGCCGAGCCCGGTCGCATCCTGCCAGCTGGCGCGCGCGTCGGCGATGCCTCGCCCCTCGGCCCGGTGGCGCGCGCGATCGCGCTGAGCCTGCTGGATTTCGAGGTGCAGTTCCACCTCGCGCCGAGCCTCGCGGAAGCCGAGGGCGACATCACCTTCCATACCGGTTCGCGTCGCACGGACCGCCGCGATGACGCCGAATTCGCCTTCGTGACGCTTGCGCGGGATGCGCTCGATCTCGCGGCCTATGCGCAGGGCACGCCGGACTATCCGGACCGTTCGACGACGGTGATCATCAAGGTCGAGAGCCTCGCCGGCGGCCCGGCCATGACGATCCGCGGGCCGGGCATTGCCGGGACGCGCAGGCTCGAAATCCCCGGCCTGCCGGCGGATTTCGCCGCGCAATGGGCCGCCAATGCCGGGCGCGCGCCGCTGGGCGTCGACCTCATCTTCGTGACGAACGAGGCCGTTCTCGGCCTGCCGCGCTCCACGCGCATCATCGAGGAGGCCCGCTGATGTATGTCGCGGTGAAGGGTGGCGAACGCGCCATCGCCAATGCGCATCGCCTGCTCGAACACGAGCGGCGCGGCGACCGGAACGTGCCGGAAATCGGCACGGAACAGATCGATCAGCAATTGAGCCTCGCGGTCGACCGCGTGATGAGCGAAGGCTCGCTCTACGATCGCGGGCTTGCGGCGCTCGCGATCAAGCAGGCGCGCGGCGACCTGATCGAGGCGATCTTCCTGATCCGCGCCTATCGCACGACGCTGCCGCGCTTTGGCTTCTCCCAGCCGCTCGACACAGGGCGGATGGCGATCCGCCGGCGCATTTCCTCCACCTACAAGGATCTGCCGGGCGGGCAGGTTCTGGGCCCGACCTTCGACTACACCCATCGCCTGCTCGATTTCGCGCTGGCCGCGGAGGGCGACCCTGCCGCGCCGGTCACCGCGCCGGTCGATACGGAGGCGCATTTCCCGCGCGTGACGGATCTCATCGCGCAGGATGACCTGATCGAGCGCAATCCGCCGGCCGATCCCGCAAAGCCCGTGGGCGATCTCACCCGGGAGCCGCTGGCCTTCCCGGCGGATCGCGACCTGCGCCTGCAGAATCTCGCGCGCGGCGACGAGGGCTTCCTGCTGGCCCTCGGCTATTCCACCCAGCGCGGCTATGGCCGCAACCATCCCTTCGTGGGCGAAATCCGCATGGGCGAGGTGGAGGTGGAATTCGAGATCCCGGAACTCGGCCTCACCGTTTCGCTGGGCGAAGTGACCCTCACCGAATGCCAGATGGTGAACCAGTTCAAGGGTTCGCTGACCGAGCCCGCGAAGTTCACGCGCGGCTACGGCCTCTCCTTCGGGCATTGCGAGCGCCGGGCCATGTCGATGTCGCTGGTCGACCGCGCGCTGCGGGCCGACGAACTGGGCGAGGAGCGCAAGAGCCCCGCGCAGGACGAGGAATTCGTGCTCTCGCATTCCGATAACATCCAGGCGACCGGCTTCGTGGAGCACCTGAAGCTGCCCCATTACGTCGATTTCCAGGCCGAACTGGCGCTGCTGCGCCAGATGCGGCGGGAATTCACCGCCCGCAACAGCGACCATCACCCGGAGGCGGCGGAATGAGCCGGACAGCAGAAAACTATCGCGGATACAACTTCGCCTATCTTGACGAGCAGACGAAACGGATGATCCGTCGCGCGATCCTGAAGGCGATCGCCATTCCCGGCTATCAGGTGCCGTTCGCGAGCCGCGAAATGCCCATGCCCTATGGCTGGGGCACCGGCGGCGTGCAGGTGACGGCGGCGATCCTCGGCCCCTCCGACGTGCTGAAGGTGATCGACCAGGGCGCGGATGACACGACCAACGCGGTGTCCATCCGCCAATTCTTCGAGAAGACGGCCGGCGTGGAAACCACGACCGAGACCGAGAAGGCGACCGTCATCCAGACCCGTCACCGCATCCCCGAGGCGAAGCTCCAGGGCCATCAGGTGCTGGTCTACCAGGTGCCGATCCCCGAGCCCCTGCGCTTCCTCGAGCCGCGCGAGACCGAGACCCGCACGCTGCATGCGCTGGCCGAATATGGCCTGATGCATGTCCGCCTCTACGAGGACATCGCCCAGCACGGGCATATCGCGAAGACCTATGATTATCCGGTGCTGGTGGCGCATCGCTATGTGATGGCACCGTCGCCCATCCCGAAATTCGACAATCCGAAGATGCACGAAAGTGCCGCGTTGCAGCTCTTCGGCGCGGGCCGCGAGAAGCGGATCTACGCCATCCCGCCGCATACCAAGGTGGTGAGCCTCGATTTCGAGGATCACCCGTTCGAGGCGACCAAGTTCGAGCAGCCCTGCGCCCTCTGCGGCGCGACCGACAGCTATCTCGACGAGGTCATCACCGATGACAAGGGCGGGCGGATGTTCGTCTGCTCCGATACGCACCATTGCGAGAGCCGCCGCGCCGAAGGCCATGTCGGCCGGCTGGGCACGCCGGCCGCACCCGTGACGGAGGCCGCCGAATGACCATGCATGGCTCGAACCCGCTTCTCGTGGCCGAGGGGCTTTCGAAATTCTACGGCAACCGCATCGGCTGCCGCGACGTGAGCTTCGCGCTGCAGCCCGGCGAGGTGCTCGCCATCGTGGGCGAGTCCGGCTCCGGCAAGACGACCCTGCTGAACCTGCTCTCGGGGCAACTCGCGCCCGATGCCGGCGCGGTGCGCTATCGCATGCGCGACGGCGCGGTGAAGAACCTGCTCGATCTTTCCGAGGCCGAGCGGCGCTTCCTCGCCCGCACCGATTGGGGCTTTGTGCATCAGGATGCGCGCAACGGCCTCAGGATGGGCGTTTCCGCCGGCGGCAATATCGGCGAGCGCCTGATGGGCGTGGGCGATCGGCATTACGGCCGCATCCGGGAGACCGCGCAGGGCTGGCTCGAGCGCGTCGAGATCGACGTGACCCGCATCGATGACAAGCCGACGCAATTCTCCGGCGGCATGCGCCAGCGCCTGCAGATCGCCCGCAATCTCGTGACGCATCCGCGCCTCGTCTTCATGGACGAGCCGACTGGCGGGCTCGATGTCTCGGTGCAGGCGCGCCTGCTCGATCTCATCCGCGGCCTCGTGGCCGATCTCGGCCTCGCGGTCGTGCTGGTCACGCATGATCTCTCGGTGGCACGCCTCCTGTCGCATCGCATCCTGGTGATGAAGGACGGCCGCGTGATCGAGGCCGGCCTGACGGATCGCGTGCTCGACGATCCGCAGGAGGCCTATACCCAGCTGCTCGTTTCCTCCGTTCTTGCCGCGTGAGGCGCTGATGAATCCCGTTCTCCAGGTTTCCGGCCTCGCGAAGGCCTTCCATCTCCACCTGCATGGCGGCAAGCACCTGCCGGTCGTTCAGGGTGTGGATTTCACCGTCGAGCCGGGCGAATGCGTGGTGCTCGGTGGTCCTTCGGGCGCGGGGAAATCCTCGATCCTGAAAGCGATCTACGGCAATTACCTCGCGAATTCCGGCGCGATCATCCTCGATGACGGCGAGACCCAGGTGGATGTCGTCACGGCCTCGCCCGGCGCGATCATCGCGCTGCGCCGGCATACGATGGGCTATGTCAGCCAGTTCCTGCGCGTCATTCCGCGCGTGCCGGCGCTGGAGATCGTGGCGGAAGCGGCCCGCGCCTCGGGCTTTCCGGCCGACGAGGCGCGTGCGCGGGCCGGGCGGCTCCTCGCGCATCTCAACCTGCCCGAGCGCCTCTGGAACCTGCCACCGGCCACCTTCTCCGGCGGCGAGCAGCAGCGCGTGAACATCGCGCGCGGCTTTGCCGGCAGCCATCGTTTCCTGATCCTCGATGAGCCCACCGCCTCGCTCGATGCCGTGAACCGCGAAGCCGTCATCGCGCTCATCGCCGAGCGGAAGGCGCAGGGCACGGCCTTTCTCGGCATCTTCCACGATACGGAGGTGCGCGAGCGCGTGGCCGACCGCATCATCGATGTCACGCGCTTCGCGCCGGCCGGGGAGATCGCCGCATGAGCGCCGAGATCCAGAGGGGCGCCGGGATCCAGCCGATCCGCCAGACCAAGCTTTCGGAAACGCCGCTCGTTCACCCCACGGCGGATGTGCGCAACACCACGCTCGGCCGCTACACCGAGATCTACGAGCGTTGCACGATCGCCGACAGCGCGATCGGCGATTATTCCTACGTGGTGCGCGACGGCGAGATCTGGTGCGCCACCATTGGAAAGTTCGTGAACATCGCGTCGCATGCGCGCATCAACGCGCCGAACCATCCGACCTGGCGCGCGACGTTGCATCACTTCACCTATCGCGCCGAGAATTACTGGCCGGATGCCGAGGCCGAGACGGAATTCTTCGATTGGCGGCGCGAGAATGCCGTCACCATCGGCCATGATGTCTGGCTCGGCCACGGTGTCACCATCCTGCCGGGCGTGACGGTGGGCAACGGCGCGGTGATCGGCGCCGGCGCGGTCGTCAGCCGCGATGTCGAGCCCTACACGATCGTCACGGGCGTGCCGGCCAAGCCGATGCGCCGGCGCTTTCCCGAGGCCATTGCCGAGCGTCTGCAGGCCTTGGCCTGGTGGGACTGGAGCCATGCCAAGCTCCGGGCCACCCTCGAGGATTTCCGCACGCTTTCGATCGAGGCCTTCCTCGATCATCACGAAAACCAGCCCCGCCAAGACACCCAGTCCGGCGAGGAAAACCAGTCCCGTGAGGTCAAGAGATGAGCGAGACATTCGTTCTCACCAATGCCGAGATCGTCACGGCCGAGCAGCAGTTCCGCGGCTATGTCGTCGTGCAGGATGGCCGGATCGCGGAAATCGGTGATGGCCGCCCGCCCGAGCGCGGCGTCGATTTCAACGGCGATTACCTGCTGCCTGGCCTCGTGGAATTGCACACCGACCATCTCGAGGTGCATTTCATGCCGCGCCCGAAGGTGGAATGGCCGGCCGTCTCGGCGGTGCTGGCGCATGATGCGCAGGTGATCGGCTCGGGCATCACCACGGTCTTCGATGCCCTGCGCGTCGGCAACGATTACGACGACGAGAAATTCGGCGCGCGCATGAAGAAACTCGCCGATGCGATCGCGGAAGCCAAGGGGCAGGACCTCACCCGCGCCGAGCATTTCGTGCATCTCAGATGCGAAATCTCCTGCGCCGATGTGGTGGAGGAGATGCAGCCCTTCCTCACCGATCCGCAATTGAAGCTCGTCTCGGTGATGGATCACACGCCGGGCCAGCGGCAATTCACCGACATCTCCAAGTGGAAGACCTATTACGCGGGCAAGCGCGGCGCCAGCGAAGCCGAAATGAACGAGCGCATCCTGCGTCGCCGCGCCATCCACGCCCAGCACGCCGATGCCAATCGCCGCGCCATCGTGGGCCTGTGCCAGAGCCATGGCGTGACGCTGGCGAGCCATGACGATGCGACGCTCGAGCATGTCGAGGAAGCGGTGGCCGACGGCATGCACATCGCCGAATTCCCCACCACGGTCGAGGCCGCGGCGGCCTCGCATGCGGCCGGCATGAAGGTGCTGATGGGCGCGCCCAACGTGGTGCGCGGCGGATCGCATTCCGGCAATGTCAGCGCGCGCGCCCTGGCCGAGAACGGCGTTCTCGATGTGCTCTCGTCGGATTACGTGCCGACCAGCCTGCTGATGGGTGCCTTCGCGCTGGCCGATGTCGCCGCGATCGGCGGCATGCCCGGCGCGATCCGCCTCGTGAGCAAGAACCCCGCGGATGCCGCCGGCCTTTCGGATCGCGGCGAGATCGCGATCGGGAAGCGCGCGGATCTCATCCGCGTCGATGCAGCGAGCGGCCAGCCGGTGATGCGGGCCGCCTGGCGCGAAGGGCGCCGCGTCTCATGAGAGGGCCGGGACTGTTCATCGCGATCGTCGGCCCCAGCGGCGTGGGCAAGGATACGATCCTCGCCCGCCTCAAGGGGCTGCTGCCGGCCGAGCATTTCGTGTTCCCGATGCGCATCATCTCGCGCGTCGCGGATTCCAATGAGGCGAGCCTATTTCTCGCGGCGGAGGATTTCCCGGCAGCCCGCGCCCGCGGCGAGTTTCTCATCGATTGGGAAGCCCATGGCCTTTACTACGCCATCCCTCAGTCGATGCGGCTCGAAATGGAGAAGGGGCGGCATGTCATCGCCAATCTCTCGCGCGCCGTGCTGCCCTCCTTGCGGGCCGCCACGCCGCGCGTTCTCGTGGTGCATGTCACGGCGCGCAGCGACATTCTGGAACAGCGCCTCAAAGTGCGCGGGCGCGAATTCGATGCCGAGCAACAGGCCCGGCTCGCGCGTGGCGAAGCGCTGGACCGTGCCGTGGAAGCCGATATCCGCATCGAGAACAATGGCGCCATCGAAACCGCCGTCAGCGCGCTGATGGAAGCGTTGATGCCGCTCGCCGCGCGGGAGCGTCTCAAGGCATGATTCCGGAACCGCGTTTTGCGATCTACCTCGCGCCCGAACCGCACGAGGCGCTCTGGCAATTCGGCTCGCAATGGCTCGGCTATGATGCCGAGACGCGCGCCGACCTGAAGTATCCCGGTTTGCCCGGCCTCTCCGCCGAGACGATCCGCGAGGCAACCGCCCATCCCCGTCTCTATGGCCTGCACATCACGCTGAAGGCGCCGTTCCGGCTGGCCGAGGGCGCCACGGTCGAGGATCTCGAATGGGCGCTGGCGGAACTGGCGCGCCGGCACGCACCGTTTGGGCCGTTCGGGCTGGAATTCGAGGCGCGCAAGGCCGGCGAGGAGCAGGTGTTCCTGTGTCTGGCCCCGGCCGAACCCGTCGCGCCGCTTCGCGCCCTCGAGGCGGATGCCGTGGTCGATCTCGATCGCTTCCGTGCACCCCTGACCCCGGCGGAAATCGCGCGGCGCAAGCCGGAGCGGCTGGGACGGAAGGAACGGGGCTATCTCGATGCCCATGGCTATCCGCATGTGCTGGACTTGTTTCGCCCGCACATCTCGCTGACTGGCCCCGTTGTACCCGGATCGCCGGTTCACATCGCTCTTGCCGGGTATTTCAGGCAGAATGAAGCACTGATGTCGCTCGCCTGCCGTTCCGTCCTGCTGTTCGAGCAGCCCGAACCGGGCGCCCGCTTTCACATCCGCCAGCGCATTCCGCTGGGGTGATGCATCCGCGGGTTCCGCGACATGGCGCCGGTCCAGGCGGGCCGGTTGCAGAGGGTGCCTAGAGCTTCCGCCGTCTCAGCCAGCCCATCGCGCCGCGCGCCAACCAGGGCAGCAAGGCAAGCGCGGCGAAAGAGAGCAGAACGGGCAGCGAGAGGATATCGGCGGGGCTCGTAAGATCGGCCAGCTGCGTGCCGGCATTCACGTAGAGCGCGGATACGGGCAGCATGCCGATCTGGCTCACGAGCGCGAAATGCAGGACGGGCATCCGCGTCAATCCCATCACGATGTTGATCACGACATAAGGCAGGACGGGCATCAGCCGCAGGCTGAAGAGATAGAGCAGCCCGTCTCGTGCGATGCCATCGTCGATGCGGCGCATGGGCCCCGCGAAACGTTTCATCATCATGTCGCGCAGGAGGTAGCGCGTGCTGAGAAAGGCGAGGCTCGCGCCAAGCGTCGAGGAGAAGGAGGCGAGGACAAGGCCGGGCCAGAAGCCGAGCAGGGCGCCGCCGGCCAAGGTCATGATCGTCGACCCGGGAATCGAGAAGGCAGCCACGAGGACATAGACCGTGAAATAGATCCCGGCGGCCAGCATGGGCGCCTCGGCCATGCGCAACTTCAGGGCAATGCGCTGGGCCTGCAGCGCCTGGAAGTCGAGATAGGCGGGGAGGTCGAGCCAGATCACCGCACAAATCGCCACGACAAGCACGGCGAGGCCGATCCACTTCGTCACGATGTCCGTTCCCCTGCCGCTCCGCGCGGACACCATTCCGGAAATGGATGGCCGCGTCCAGAGCCGGCCCTTCCGGCCCCTCAGCGGAAGCGGCGATAGCCCTCGCGCCAGCGCGTCAGCGTCGTCAGCAGGCATGCCAGCGCGAAGACCGTCGCGAGGACGGGGAAGCCTTCCGGCCAGAGGCACATCGCGACGAACAGCGCGATGGTTTCCGCCCCCTCGGTCAGGCCGCCGAGATAGAAGATCCCCTTGTTGTCGAAAGCCTCCGATGTCAGTCCGTTGCGCTCCGCGATCACGGAAAAGGCAAGGAACGACGAGCCGGTGCCGATGAAGGCCGCGAGCAGGATCGCCGCCGGCAGGGCGTTCGACTGGGGATCGGCCAGCGCGAAGCCCAGCACGACCAGCGCATAGAAGGCGAAATCCAGCGCGATATCGAGAAAGGCGCCCCGGTCCGTCGGGCCCTGCAGGCGCGCCATCGCCCCGTCGAGCCCGTCCGCGACGCGGTTGAGCAGGATCGTCGCCAGCGCGGCCTCGAACTGGGCGAATGCCAGCAGCGGCACCGTCAGCACGCCGATGCCGAAGCCGAGAAGCGTCACCTGATCGGCCCTGACGCCCCGCGCCGTGAGCCATCCGGCAAGCGGTGAAAGCAGGCGGGACGCCAGCGGAGCCAAGCGGGAATCGAACACGGGAGAGGCCTTCTGCCTGAGATGGGCGCAGGCGGCGAGGTTACCGGGCCTCGCGCGCTTTCCCAAGCCTCATGGAGCGCTGGCAGCCATGCATCGGCCGGGAATCGAGGCCCGTTACGGGGCACGACAGGCCTTTGCAAGGCCGCGACCGGGACAAAAAAACAACCCAGAGATGCGCAAAGCATCCCGGGATTCCCAAGGCTTTTCTTATGAAAAAGCGCTCATTGCCGTGTTTTTCGGCGGAAAACGCATCATCTTACCCTCGTACCCGGCAAGGGTCAGCCGGCGACAATCCGCGAAATACTATCTTAAGTTGCATTCAATAAGGTCACCTCCGTTGATGCCGCAACTGCGGCATGTCCTCGCCATCCGACAGGAGCATGACCATGACAAACCGTCGCAGTTTTATCGGGGCGCTTGTGCTGCTCTGCGGCCTCGCCGGATCGGCATCCCAAGCCGTCGCGCAGGATGCCGCAGCCGGGAACACGGCCACGCGGGCCATTCTCACGGTGTCGGGGCCGGGCGGTTTCACGCGCGATTTCACGCTGCCCGACCTTGAAAAACTGCCCAAGGCGGAGATCCGCACGAAAACGCCGTGGCACGATGGCCTCCAGCATTTCGAGGGCGTCTCGCTGCAGGCCTTGATGGACCATCTGCAGCTCCGGGGCCGCGATGCGCAGGTTCTGGCGCTGAACCGCTATCGCACGACCATTCCCGTCGCCGATTTTGCGGAGTTCAAGCCGATCCTCGCCTATCGCCGCAACGGCGCGCCCATGGAAATCCGGGAAAAGGGGCCGCTCTTCATCATCTACCCCTATGATTCCAGTGCAGCGCTGAAGAACGAGACCTATTTCGGCCGGTCCGCCTGGCAGGTGCGCTCCATCAGTGTCGAGTGACCGGAAGACCAGGCGAATCCGGACGACCCTCATGGCCAAGACCTTTCGCGATGCCGTCGCGCGGCTCCTGAAGCGGCTGAAACTGCCGCTGATGGTCATTGCGATTCTTCTGTGCATCGCCATGATCGCGATGCCCCTTGTCATTCGCGCGCTGGACGACGCCGTCGAGCGCGGCTTGCGTCATGACATCGCGTGGACCGGCCAGCACGGGCGCAGCGAGCTTTTCAGCCTCGCCCGTGCCGTCGCCGTGGCGGAGGACAGTTTCTCGCCCGAGCGCCTCGCCGATATCGAATTGAACCTCGATATCCTGTTCGCACGGCTCAACACGTGGAGCACCGGCGCCTTCGGTCAATTCGTGGCGGGCGACCCGCGCCGGAAGGCCTTGCTGGCCACGATCGCGCGGCAACTCGAAGACATCGAGACGATTGTCCGGGCGCCAGACATCGACGCCCGGCTGGCCGACCTGCACCGCAAGGTGATGGCGCTCGAGCTTCCGATCTCGGAACTGGCCAGCATGGCCTATGCCTTCTATCAGCTCGACCGGGCCAACTCGTCGGAAGACCTGCGTTTCCTGCACAAGGTGCATTTTGCCATCACCTTGTCGCTGATCGCGATCTCGACATTGCTCATTCTGGGCTTGTCCTGGAGCAATCGCAGCCTCGTGAAATCCTACCGGTTGCAGCGCACGATCGCGCAGCAAAACGCCTATCTCGCGAGCTTCGACATGCTGACCGGGCTTGCGAACCGCAAGTTCTTCATGACCGGCCTGGAAGCCGCCGTGCAGCAGCGGCGCGAAGGCCAGACGCTCGTGGTGGTCGCCATCGACCTCGACGGCTTCAAGCCGATCAACGACGTTCTCGGCCACAAGGCGGGCGATGCGCTGCTGGCGGAAATCGGCGGCAGGCTGACGCGCTTCCAGGACCGGCAGGCTCAGGCGTGCAGCGCGCGATTCGGCGGCGACGAGTTCATGGTGCTGCTGGTGACCGAGGACCACCTGCCCGGGATCGAGGCGACGCTGGCGGAACTCCACGAGATGCTGCGCGCGCCCTTGCGCATCGATGACCATTTTCTCTCGATCGACGCGACCCTCGGCTTCTCCTTCGTCACGGAGGACGGGCTCGGCGCCGAGGAACTCGTGCATCGCGCCGATCTCGCGCTCACCACGGGCAAGCTCGAAGGCAAGAGCCGGCGGACGCTCTTCGACGAGGCGATGCTTTCGCGCACGCTGCACCGGGGCCGCCTCGAAATCGAACTCAACGAGGCGCATCTGGAGACGGAGATCGAGCCCGTCTACCAGCCGATCGTCGATCTGCCTTCGGGAAAGATCGTCGGCGTGGAGGCGCTCGTGCGCTGGCGTCATCCGGTTCGGGGGCTGCTGCCCGCCTCGGAATTCATTCCGGCGGCTGAATCGAGCGGCAAGATCACCGAGATCGGCCGCATCATGCTGGAACGGGCCTGCCGCGATGCCATGCGCTTTCCCCTGCCGATCAATGTCTCGGTCAATCTTTCACCCGTGCAATTGATGCGGATGGATATCGCCGAAGGTGTCGCCGCCGCGCTGGCGCGCTCGGGGCTCGCCCCGCAACGCCTGAAGCTCGAAATCACCGAAAGCGTGCTCATGCGGGATTCACGGGGGACCGAGGCGCTGATGCGCCGGCTCCAGGCGATGGGCGTCACGGTTTCGCTGGACGATTTCGGAACGGGCTATTCCTCGCTCTCCTATCTGCGCAATTTCCCGTTCGACGAACTGAAGATCGACCGGTCCTTCGTCTCCGAAATCGGCGAGAATCCGCAGGCGGCGGGCATCGTGCAGATCATCCTGCTGCTGGCACGCGAGCTGCGCATGAGCGTCGTCGCCGAGGGCATCGAGCAGCACGACCAGGCCGCCATGCTGATGGCGCTCGGCTGTGCGCGCGCGCAAGGCTATCTGTTCGGCCGCCCGATGGGCTTCGACGATCTGTGCGCGCGGCTTCGCGCGCAGAATCCGCCATCCCTCGGCGCGGTCGCCTGAGGATCAGGCCGCCACAGCCCAGCGTTCGGGATGCTCGGTCTGGCCGATCAGCGCGAGGCCCTTGGCGATTGATTCGAACTGGTCGGCCGAGGCAAGCTTCTCCGCCCCGAACCGGCTGGCAAAGAGCCGCTGCACGGCCGGCACGAACGACGTGCCGCCGGTGAGGAACACGCGCTCGATGCCATCGGGACCAAGGCCCGCGCGTTCCAGCACCTGATCCACCGTGGCGGCGATCCGCGCGAGGTCGTCGGCGATCCAGGCCTCGAAATCCGCCCGTGTGATGGTCGCGCGCACATCGATGCCGTCCTGCGCGAAGCGGAAATCCACGCGCTCGCCACCCGAAAGGGCCACCTTCGCGGCCGAGACGGCGCGCGAGAGCGCAAAGCCGAGATCGTGTTCGACGAGGGTGATGAAATCCTCGAGCGGGCCGGGATCGAGCGCCATGCGCGCGAGTTCGCGCAGCTCCTTCAGGTCCTTGCCGCCCTTCATCAGGGCCAGCTCGTTCCAGCGCGCCAGCGTCGTGTAGTAATGCACCGGCAACGGCAGCACCTTGCCGAAGGAGCGGTATGTCCCGCCCTTTCCGAAGCGCGGCGCCACGACATGCTCCACGATGCGGGAATCAAACGTGTCCCCCGCCACGCCGAGGCCGGCATGGCCCAGCGGCTCGGCCTTGAGGACACCGCCCTGGCGGGAGAAGCGCATCACCGAGAAATCGCTGGTGCCGCCGCCGAAATCCGCCACGAGCACGGTCGCATCCCGGGCGAGGTTCTGCGCGAAGGCGAAAGCCGCACCCACCGGCTCATAGACATAGCGCGGGCTGGCGATGCCGACCTTGCCGAGCCCGGCCTCGTATCGCGCCATGGCGAGGTTTTCATTGGGATTCGAACCGGCGAAGCGCACGGGCCGGCCGATCGCGATGGGCAGACCGGCCACATCGAGATCGGCGCCGGCATGGCGCAACAGCGTGCGCAGGAAGGTCGCCAGCAGATCCTCGAACTGCATCTTCTCGCGGAAGATGGTGGTCTGCTGGAAGCTCTCGCTGGCCGCGAAGGTCTTGAAGGACTGGATGTAGCGCAAAGCATGGCCATCCTCGAGCATGCGCGCGATGGCCCAGGGTCCGCCCTCGACCCGCGCCGGCATGGCGCTGCCCGGCCGCTCCTGCCAGAAGCAGAGCGCGGAGGCATAGACGCCATATTCCGTGCCGCCGTGGGAAAAGCGCAGGGAATCGACCGTGCCATCCGGCTTGGCCAGCGCGATCACGGTGTTGCTCGTTCCGAAATCAATGCCGATCGAGACGGCAGGCGTGGCGCTCGGCATGGGAGACCCGGACGGTGCGGAAAAGGGGGAGGCGGGTCTCTAGCCCTCCGCCCCGCCGCTGGCAAGGCGAAATCTGGTCGCCGTCCGCGCGGCTATTCGGAGAGCCCGGAGCCGGGTGGCGCGGCAGCCTCGCCGATGCGCAGGGGTACGGTCAGCACCGCGCCCGCCGCACGCGTCGTGCCCTGCACGAAATCCGTCAACGGGTTGCTGCCGGCACGCTGCGTCTCGAGATCCTGCCCGCTCGCGAGCCGCTGGCCGATGAGCTGCACGATGGCCGGGCTCGCGGCGAACTTGCCGTGATTGTAGGTGTCGACGGTCCGGATTTCCGACAGGTCGATCACCGAGACGCCGGAATTCTCGAGATTCGTGCGATAGGGTTCCATCGACGGATTGATCGCGCCGAGCCGATCCCGGCTTCCCCACAACCAGCGCGCGGCCGACAGCGCCTTGTCGTCGGTCGAGACGAAGAGAGTCACCTGCGGGCGATGGCGCGCCTGCCGGATGACGCGACCCTGGGCCATGGCCACATCGACATCCACATCCGGTGCCGCGAGCATCACGTTGCGCAGCTTCGGCGGCAGGGTGCCGCGGCGGATCACCATCTGCCGGAGCGATTCCAGCGTCAGGAAGCCGCCCATGGAATGCGCGAGGATCGAGACCTGCGTCACGCCTGGCTGGGCCGCGGTTCTCTCGATCAGCGCCTCGAGGCTGTCGCGGCCGAGCGTGGCGCTTTCGCGATCATAGGGATAGGCGCCGACGCTCGCCCAGGAGGCCCAGCTGAACAGGACCGGCGTCACCTCGGCGCCGCTGTCATGCACGATCTGCGCGAGGCGGAACGCGGCTTCGTCGAAGCGCGTGTTGTAGCCATGCACGAAGATGAGGACATGCCGTTCGCGCTTGCGCCCGATGCTCTGGCCCAGCCGCTGGCGAAAGGCATCGATCTCGAGTTGCTCGAAGGCGCGGGCGCGAAAGGCGCCGGCAGGGTCGGCTGTCGTTCCGTCAGGCCACTGGATCTCGCCCGTGGGCCGGTTCTTCGGGACGGAAATCACCATGCGGGCGAAACGCGGCATCAGCGTGCGTTCGCCGGAGAAACGCAGGCCTTCATCCGGGGAGGGGCGCCGCGTGGTCACGGCGAAAAGCTCCACCGGGGTCGCGTTCTCGCCGGCCAGCCGGCCTTCGACGACCTGTAGCGCGGGTTCGGGCCGGGTGGCGCAGGCGGCCAGCGCCAGCAAGGCCGGCAACAGCATCCATCGCCATGGCCGACGGGCAATGGGCAACCGGCGCGGAGCAGCGGCAAGCGTGGCGGACACCGGACGATCCCTCAGGCGATGCCGGTTTTGTCGCGTATCGGCGCAGGCAAGGCAACCGGGAATTCACCCGGGATGGCGGACCTGCCGATCAGCGGCGCTTCGGCGGGGGACCCTTGCCGCGCGGCGGGCCGCCGGGGGTGAAGCCGGAATTCGCATCCTTGTGGCGGAAGACGAGGCGCCCGCGCTCGAGATCGTAGGGCGACATCTCGACCGTCACGCGGTCGCCGGCGAGGGTCTTGATCCGGTTCTTCTTCATCTTGCCGGCCGTGTAGGCGATGATTTCGTGCCCGCTATCGAGCTTCACCCGAAACCGGGCATCCGGCAGGAGCTCGAGCACGAGCCCTTCGAACTGGATCACTTCTTCCTTCGCCATTCAGCGCGCCTTTTCAATTTTCAGGATGCGCCCGCCATAGTCCCAAACGCCGGTTCGCGCAACCGAGCGGATGCTCCCCGCCCGACAAATCGCGTGTCAGGTGACGAAAAACAGCAGCAATCCCGCAAAAGTCACCGTGGCGAGCATCCGCAGCATCGGCCAGTGCAGGACGAAGCTCAGCACAAGCGCGAGGCCGGCCAGCAGAAGCGCCTTCAGATCGGGCATGCCCGCCGGCGCGAGAACCTGCACGGGGCCGAGAATCCACGGCCTCGCCTGCGGAAACAGCACGAGGATCGCGAATTTCGCACCGACCGTCGCGATGATGCCCACCACCGCGGCACTGATGCCCGCGAGCGCCGATCGCAGCGCGCGGTTCGCGTTGACGCGATCCAGCGAAGGCGCGCCCACGAAAATCCACAGGAAGGAGGGCGCGAAGGTCGTCCAGAGCGCCATCAGCCCCGCGAGCCAGGCGACGAGGCCGCTGCCCTCGCGCTGCCATCCCGCAAGGAAGGCGACGAAGGGGTTCACCAGAATGGTCGGGCCGGGGGTCGTCTCGGCGAAGCCCAGCGCATCGAGCATCTGCGTGGCGGAGACCCAGCCCCGCAAAACCGCCTGATCGGAGAGATAGGCCAGCAACGCGTAGGCGCCGCCGAAAGTGATGACCGCGAGCTTCGAGAAGAAGAGCCCGACTTCCACAAGCAGATGCGTCGGCCCGAGCGCGAGAAACGCCACCAGAACCGGCAGCCACCAGAGCGCGAGGCAGAGGATCGCCGCGCGCCAGGGCAGGCGAATGGGGGTGCTCGCGGCAGCGGTCGCGGGAGGCGGCGGCACGCCGATCCACAGGCCCGCCAGCGCCGCGCCGAGGATCACGATCGGGAACGGCACCGCGAAAGCCATCATGGCGAGGAACGCCACGAGTGCCACCATGCGAAAGGCGTTCCCGCCCAGTGCCCGTTTGCCGATCTTCAGCACCGCCTCGATGAGGATGGCGATCACCGCCGCCTTCACGCCGAGCAGCGCGGCCTGCACCGAAGGCACGTTCGCCCCCCAGGCATAGAGCTGCGCGAGGAGCAGGATCAGCGCCGCGCCGGGCAGCACGAAGAGCAGGCCGGCAATGGCGCCGCCGGCCAGCCCGTGCAGGCGCCAGCCGATATAGGTCGCGAGCTGCTGTGCTTCCGGTCCCGGCAGCAGGGTGCAGAAATTCAGGCCCGAGACGAAATCGCGCTCGGCGATCCATTTCCGCTCATCCACCAGCATGCGGTGCATCAGCGCGATCTGGCCGGCCGCGCCGCCGAAGGAGATGCAGCCGATCTGGAAGAAGACGCGGAAGAGTTCGGAGAGCGAGGGCTTGTGCAGATCGGTCGCGGTTTCGCCGGTCGAGAGGGGAACCGATGTCATGCGCGCCTCCCGGGATTGGGCCAGTTGTGGGTTTCGCTCACGGCATCGCGGCACCAGCGGTAGAGCGCGTCATAGATCAGCATGCCTTCCTCCAACTGTGCCAGATCATCGCGGTGAAGCCGTGACAATCCCAGCGACAGTGCGAGCAGGCCGGCCGCCTCTGGCTCCCGCTTGAGGGTTGCCGTATCGGCGGCCCGGATGATGCGCGCAAGATGATCGAGCGGCGGGTGCGAGAGCCCGAATTCCTGGACCATGATGTCGAATGTGCAGAGTTCTCCGCGATGCGACCAGAAGACATCCTCGACATCGAACGGCGTGGCGCCGAAGCGCTCCGCCACTGCCACGACCTCGCCCGGTGTCACGAAGAGGAATGTCGCCCGTGGGTCCACGAAGCGGCGGATCAGCCAGGGGCAGGCAATGCGATCGATTTTCGGTCGCATGCGGGTCACCCAGAGGGTTGCGCCGTCGGATTGGGGTGCGGGCAACGCCTCGGGCCTCACCAGCAGGCCGCCGGCCTCGCGCCACGCCTCGAAGCCGCCTTCGAGGGACTCGGCGCGGCCGCCGGCGTGGCGGATCAGCGCCGCCACGCCCTGGCTCAGCTTCAGGCCTTTCTGGCAGATGACCACCACATCCTGTCCCCGATAAAGGCTGGCCCATTGCCGGGCCTCCCGGAAATCACGCCATTCGGCGGTCGGCAGGCGGCGGGGATCGAGGGCGATGTCCTCGGGAATGCGCACGTCGAGCACGATCGGGGGATGGCGTGTGCCGATCTGCCGCTGGAATTGGGCGATGGAAATTTCAATGGGAGAGGTCATGGCTGCACGCCTTCCGGAACAGGAAGCAGGCGCGAATTTGGGCAGCAGCCTCACGGGGATTTCGCGGTTCTCCCCTTGCCCGAAAGCTTGCAGCCCGCAACGTGGCTGTCAAGCGCCGGCGAGCAAGCCGCCGCGGAGCATCAGGTCGGCGGTCGAGCGGCTCATCGCGAGGGGGATGTCGTAGACCACCGCGAGGCGGGTCAGCGCCTTCACGTCGACGTCATGCGGCATGGGCGAGAGGGGATCGATGAAGAAGACGATGCCGTCGATCTGCTTCTCGACGATCAGCGCCCCGATCTGCTGGTCGCCGCCGAGCGGGCCGGAGGCCACGCGCGTGATGGAGAGCGCGGGGCAACGCTCCGCAATCACGCCGCCCGTCGTGCCGGTGCAGATGAGGCGGTGCGGCCGGAGCGCGGCTTCGTGGTCCGCCGCCCAATCGGCCAGCGCCGGCTTCATCTGGTCATGCGCGATGAGCGCCAGCGTCAGCGGCATCAGGCGGCCCTCCTGCCGCAATCTCAGCGGGCGATGCCGGCTCTCTCGGCCACGAGGGTCCAGTACTGGATGCCCACCGGGATGATCTCGTCGTTGAAATCATAGGCCGGATGGTGAAGGCCCGCGCTTTCGCCGTTGCCGATGAAGATGAAGGCCCCGGGTCGGGCTTCGAGCATGTAGGAGAAATCCTCGCCGCCCATGGTCGGCACCACGTCGTCATCGACCGCCTTCGCCCCGGCGACGGCCCGCGCGAGATCCGCCGCGACCCTGGTCTGCGCGGCGTGGTTCACGGTCGCGGGGTAGCGGCGCTGGTAATCGAGCCGCACCTCGGCCTCGAACATCTTCGCCGCGCCGTCGCAGATCTGCTTGAAGCGGCGCTCTACCATTTCGCGCACCCCTGCATCGAGCGTACGCACGGTGCCGCGCAGATAGGCGCGCTGCGGAATGACGTTCAGCGCCTCGCCCGCCTGGAAGATCGTCGTGGAGACCACGACCTGCTTCATCGGGTCGGTGTTGCGTGAGGAAATCGATTGCAAGGCGCTCACGAGATGCGCGCCGATCACCACGGGGTCGATGCCCTCATGCGGCTTGGCGGCATGGGCGCCGCGGCCTTCCACGCAGATCTCGAAATAGGCCGTGGCCGCCATCAGCGGGCCGGGCCGCGTTGCGAAATGGCCCGGCGCAAGCCCCGGCATGTTGTGCATGCCGTAGACCTCGCGGATTTTCCAGCGATCCATCATGCCGTCATCGACCATGGCCTTGCCGCCGGCACCACCCTCTTCCGCGGGCTGGAAGATGACCGCGACGGAGCCCTCGAACTCGCGCGTGGCGGCGAGGTGCTTTGCGGCGCCGAGCAGCATCGCCGTGTGCCCGTCATGCCCGCAGGCATGCATCTTGCCGGGCGTTTTCGAGGCGTGCGGAAGGTTGGTTTCCTCGGAAATCGGCAGGGCGTCCATGTCGGCGCGCAGGCCGACCACCCGGCCGCCCGCGCCATTCCTGCCATGGATGAGGCCCACGACGCCGGTGCGGCCAATGCCTTCGACCACCTCGTCGCAGCCGAATTCCCTGAGCTTCGCCGCAACGATCCCGGCGGTGCGATGCACATCGTAGAGCACTTCCGGATGGGCGTGGAAATCGCGGCGCCAGCCGGTCACCTCGTCCTTGAGGGCGGCAATTCGCGGATCGATGTTCATGGTGTCTCCTTCGCGAGGGTGGCCTGGCGCAAGCCGGCGAGGCTCCCGGCCGGGGCGCGGCGATTGCACCGCGCCTCTCCCTTCGTCAGTCACGCACGCTACTCCAGAAAAAGCGGCGACGGGAAGAGAAGTCTTCCGAAAATCGGATCACTCGCATGCCCCGTGACAAACGGTTTCCATCTGGTTTAGCCTTCAACCAAGGGCAGTCCGGGGAGGCTGTCCAAGAAGAACAGGGAGAGTTCCATGAAAATGACAATCCGGGGCCTGCTCGCGGTCCTCGCCACCACGACCATGCTTGCGGGCATCGCCGAAGCGCGCACCCTGAAATGGGCGCGCTCGGGCGATTCGCTGACCCTCGATCCGCATGGCCAGAACGAAGGCCCGACCACGGCCCTCAACCAGCACATCTATGAAGCGCTGACCGAGCGCGACCATACCGGCAAGCTCGGCCCCTCGCTCGCGACGTCGTGGCAGGTGCTGCCCTCCGACAACAAGACCTGGGAATTCAAGCTGCGCCCGGGCGTGAAGTTCCATGACGGCACGGCGCTCACCGCGGATGACGTGGTGTTCTCCTACCAGCGCGCAATGCAGCCGACCTCGGACTTCAAGGGCTATCTCACCAATGTCGCCGAGGTGGTGAAGGTCGATGACCTGACGGTCCATATCAAGACCAAGGGTCCCGATCCGCTGCTCGTGAACAACACGACCTCGATCTACATCATGTCGAAGGCCTGGGCGGAGAAGAACAACGCCACCAAGGCACAGGACTTCAAGAACAAGGAAGAGAACTTCTCGGTCCGCAACGCCATGGGCACCGGCCCCTACACGCTGGTGAGCCGCGAGCCGGATGTGAAGACCGTGCTGAAGCGCAACGAGAATTACTGGGGCAAGGGCCAGGTCCCGCTCGAGGTCAGCGAAATCGTCTACACGCCGATCAAGGCGGATGCGACGCGCGTCGCGGCGCTGCTCTCGGGCGAGGTGGATTTCGTGCAGGACGTTCCGGTGCAGGACATCCAGCGCCTGAAGGGTGACCAGAAGCTGCGCGTCACCACCGGCCCGGAGAACCGCACGATCTTCTTCGGCATGGATGTCGCCGCGAAGGATCTGAAGTCGGACAACGTGGAAGGCAAGAACCCCTTCGCCGACAAGCGCGTGCGCCAGGCGATGAACATCGCGCTCAACCGCACCGCCATCCAGCGCGTCGTGATGCGCGGCGAAAGCGTGCCGACCGGCATCATCATGCCGCCCTTCGTGAATGGCTGGACCAAGGAGCTGGATGAAGCGCCGGCGACCGACGTCAATGCCGCGAAGAAACTGATGGCCGATGCGGGCTATCCCAACGGCTTCTCGGTCACCCTGCATTGCCCGAACGACCGCTACGTCAATGACGAGGCGATCTGCCAGGCGGCCGTGGGCATGTGGGGCCAGATCGGCATCAAGGTGAACCTCGTCAGCCAGTCGAAGTCGATCCACTTCACGCTGATCCAGAAGAACCCGCCGGAAACCGAGTTCTACATGGTGGGCTGGGGCGTGCCGACCTTCGACAGCCACTACATCTTCTCGTTCATGTACAACACGCGGGGCGGCAGCCTCGGCTCCTGGAATGCCACCGGCTATTCCAACAAGGACATCGACGCGAAGATCCTCTCGCTGACGAGCGAGACCGACCTCGCCAAGCGCAACGCGACGATCGGCGAGATCTGGAAGACGCTGAAGGACGAGGTGGTCTATCTGCCGCTCCACCATCAGGCGCTGTCCTACGCGATGAAGAGCAACCTCGACATCCCGGTGGACGTGTCGAACTCGCCGAAGCTGAAGGCTGTGTCCTTCAAGGGCTCGTGACGGGCTGAGGCCGGGCCGGGGGGCGTTGCTCTCCGGCCCGGCCGCTTGTCGCGCGCGCAACCGCCATGTTTGCATTTTCCATCCGCTCGCTGGCGCAGGGTCTGCTGGTCCTCGTCGCGGTGTCGTTCATCGCATTCTCGATGTTTCGCTTCGTGGGCGATCCGGTCGCGAACATGCTCGGCCAGGAGGCCACCCTGCAGGACCGGCAGGAGCTGACCGAGCGCCTCGGCCTCAACGATCCCTGGCCGGTGCAATTCGCCCGCTTCATGGGCAATGCCGCCACGGGCGAATTCGGCGTCTCCTACCGGCAGGCGCGCAAGGTCTCCGATCTCATCAAGGAGCGCCTGCCCGCGACCGTGGAACTCGCGGTGCTCTCGGCGCTGGTCGCGACTGTTTTTGGCGTTCTGCTCGGCGTCTATGTCGCCATCAACCGCACCGGTTTTGTCTCCAATGCCATCATGTCGATCAGCCTGATCGGGGTATCATTGCCCACTTTCCTGATCGGCATCGGGCTGATCTACATCTTCGCGGTGGAACTGCGCTGGCTGCCCAGTTTCGGGCGCGGCGAAACCGTGAAGATCGGCTGGTGGAGCACGGGCCTGCTGACGGAATCCGGCCGCAAGTCGCTGATCATGCCGGTGCTCACGCTCGCCTTCTTCCAGTTGACCCTCATCATGCGGCTCGTGCGCTCGGAAATGCTCGAGGTGATGCGCGCCGATTTCATCCGCTTCGCCCGTGCCCGAGGCCTCGGGGAGCGCGTCATCGAGCTGCGCCATGCCTTGCGCAACACGCTCGTGCCGGTCGTCACCATTGCCGGCCTGCAGCTGGGTTCGGTGATCGCCTTTGCGATCGTCACCGAGACGGTGTTCCAGTGGCCGGGCCTCGGCGCGCTATTCGTCAACGCCGTGCAATTCGCGGATGTGCCGGTGATGGCGGCCTATCTCATGTTCGTGGCGGCGGTGTTCGTCATCACCAATCTGGTCGTCGACCTTTTGTATTTCCTGCTCGATCCGCGCCTGCGCACGCATGGCCGCACGGCGAAGGGGCATTGAGATGGCCGACATGCTGAGCCCTTCCACCGAACCCTCGCGCTTCCGCCGCATCTGGGAGAGCGACGTGATGTGGTCGTTCCGGCATTCGCCGGTGGCGATCCTCTCGGCGCTCGTGTCGCTGGTGATGATCCTCGGGGCGATCCTGGCCCCGCTCTATGCGCCGCAGGACCCGTTCAACCCCGCGGCGCTGAACCTGATGGATGGCCTCACGCCGCCGGGAAAACCCAACGAATTCACCGGCAAGAGCTTCCTGCTCGGTTCGGACAGCCAGGGCCGCGACATGTTCTCGGCGGTGCTCTACGGCACGCAGGTCTCGCTGCTCGTCGGCGCGGCCTCCGTATTGTTCTCGGCCGTGATCGGCGTGTTTCTCGGCCTCGTGGCCGGCTATCTCGGCGGCAAGACCGAGGCGTTCATCATGCGCGTCGCGGATATCCAGCTCTCCTTCCCGGCGATCCTGATCGCGCTGCTGATCTTCGGCGTGGCGCGCGGCATCATCCCGCCGAGCCAGCAGGAGGACGCGACGCTTGTGCTGCTGATCCTCGCGATCGGCCTGTCGAATTGGGCGCAATATGCGCGCACGGTGCGCGGCTCCACCCTTGTGGAGAAGAACAAGGAATATGTGCAGGCCGCGCGCGTCATCGGGCGCTCGCCGCTGCTCATCATGCTGAAGCACATCCTGCCGAACGTTATGGGCCCGGTGACGGTGATCGCCACCATCAACCTTGCCCTCGCGGTCATCGAGGAGGCGACCCTCTCCTTCCTCGGCGTGGGCATGCCGCCGACCCAGCCCTCGCTCGGCACGCTGATCCGCGTGGGCCAGCAATTCCTGTTCTCCGGCGAATGGTGGATCCTGCTTTTCCCGGCGCTGACCCTCGTGATCCTCGCGCTCGCCATCAACCTTCTGGGGGATTGGCTGCGCGATGCGCTGAACCCGAGGCTCCGCTGATGGCCGGGACTGCCGTTTCCGATGCCCCGGTCCTGGAGGTCAGGAACCTCATGCTCGATTTTGCCACGCGGCGCGGCACCTTGCGCGCGCTCGATGGCGTGTCGTTTTCCATCGGTCGCGGCGAGGTGCTCGGTGTCGTGGGCGAGAGCGGCGCCGGCAAATCGCTGACCGGCACGGCGATCATCGGCCTCGTCGAGCGGCCGGGGCGCATCACCGGCGGCGAGATCCGCCTCAATGGCGAGCGGATCGACAAACTGCCGCCCAAGGCCATGCGCGCGATTCGTGGGCGCCGGATCGGCATGATCTTCCAGGACCCGCTGACCTCGCTGAACCCTGTCTTCCGCATCGGCGACCAGTTGATGGAGACGCTGCAGGCGCATCTGCCGCTCTCGAAGGCCGAGGCACGCCAGCGGGCCATCGAATTGCTCGTGGAAGTCGGCATTCCCGCGCCCGAAAAGCGCATCGACGGCTACCCGCACGAATTTTCCGGCGGGATGCGGCAGCGCGTCGTGATCGCGCTCGCACTGGCTGCCGGACCGGATCTCATCGTCGCGGACGAACCCACGACCGCGCTCGATGTCAGCGTGCAGGCGCAGATCATCACGCTCCTGAAACGGTTGTGCCGCACGCGTGGCACCTCGGTGATGCTCATCACCCACGACATGGGCGTGATCGCCGAGACCGCCGACCGGGTCGCGGTGATGTATGCGGGGCGGATTGCGGAAATCGGCCCCGTGGCGGAGGTGATCCGCCATCCGCGCCACCCCTATGCGCGCGGCCTGATGGGCGCGATCCCCGCACTCGATACGCGCGTGAAACAATTGACGCAGATCACCGGTTCGATGCCGCGCCTCGATTCGATTCCCCCAGGCTGCGCGTTCCAGCCGCGCTGCCCCGTGGCGATCGCCCGCTGCACCCGCGAGCGGCCCGATCTCATCCGCGCCGGCGCTTCCGAGGCGGCCTGCTGGCTGGCGCATGCGGATATACCGGCATGAACGAACCGATTCTCACCGTCCAGGATCTCCGCCGCGTCTTCGATGTCTCGAAGCCGTGGCTCGAACGCGTGCTGGCCAGAGAGCCGCGCCAGTTGCTGACGGCCGTGGACGAGGTTTCGTTTTCGATCCGCAAGGGCGAGACCTTCGCGTTGGTGGGAGAATCCGGCTCCGGCAAATCCACTGTCGCGAAGATGGTGGTGGGTTTGCTCGGGCCGAGCGGCGGCACCGTCCGGTTCGCCGGTGTCAGCGACGGGGAGCGCCCGCGCCCCGGCATGGTCCAGATGATCTTCCAGGACCCCTATGCCTCGCTCAACCCGCGCTGGCGCGTGGCGGATATCATCGCCGAGCCGATGATTGTCACCGGCCCGCGCAAGGATGGTGCGAGCCGTGCGGCCCGCGTGGCGGAACTACTGACGCTTGTCGGGCTGTCGCCCCGGGATGGCGACAAGTATCCGCATCAATTCTCGGGCGGCCAGCGCCAGCGCATCGCGATTGCGCGCGCCTTGTCCTCCGAGCCGGAATTCATCGTGTGCGACGAGCCCACCTCCGCGCTCGATGTCTCAGTGCAGGCGCAGATCCTGAACCTGATGCGCGAATTGCAGGAGCGTCTGGGCCTCACTTATCTCTTCATCTCGCACAATCTCGCGGTGGTGCGGCACATGGCCCATCGCATCGGCGTGATGTATCTCGGCCGGCTGGTGGAGGTGCAGGAGAGCGACGCGTTGTTCGACGCGCCGAAGCATCCCTATACGCGCCTGTTGATCGATGCCGTGCCGAACCTCGCGGATATCGGCCGCGATCGCGTGCCGGTGCAGGGCGAGGTGCCAAGCCCGATCAACCCGCCCACGGGCTGCACGTTCCATCCCCGCTGTCCCATCGCGATGCCGGTCTGCTCGCGCGAAAGGCCGGTGTTCCGGGATGGCGCGGCCTGTCATGCGCTGGCCCCGCAGGCGGCTGCGGCGGAGTGATCAGGGCTGGATTTCGGCGCGTGGCCGCACGGTCCGGTAGCGGCCGCGTTCGACCGACATCAGCACGATGGCGAACACGGCGAGGCCATTGAACCACCAGGTCTGCGTCGCGTTGCGGTCGATCAGCGCGAATGTCACGGCCGCGGCGAGGGCGGCGAGCGTGGCCGGCGCGAGTTCGTAGCCGAGCTTGCCGGCGGCAATGAACGCCGAGCCGATCGCGATCGCGAAATAGAAGGCGCCCAGCAATCCGAGATCGAACCACAATTCGCTGATGAGGCTCACCGGCAGCTCGGAGCCGATCTGGCCGGTCGCGCGCGCGGCATTGCCGGCGTCGAAGCCGTGCCCGGTCACGAAACGCCAGGGTTCGGCCTGGATCATCGTCCACCAGCGCTCGAGGCCCGGTATCCCCAGCGGAACGCCCAGCGCGCTCGCCAGCGGCAGCAGCAGGATGATGGCCGCGACCAGAAGGCCGACGATGCGGCCGGCCATTTCCGGGCGGTTCCAGGCGATCACCAGCACCAGCAGGCTCGCCCCGAGCGACACGAAGGCGGCGCGATTCGGGCCCAGCGCAATGGCTGCGATCACCAGCACCATCAGGCCGAAGGCCATCGCGGCGCGGTTCTTGATCAGCAGCCACGCCGCGCCGATCCACCCCAGCGCCGTGAGCAGGATGACGACGCGCTCGGGCGTTGCCAGCGGAAAACGCAACAGGGGCCGGTCGAGCATCGCCGAGACGCTTCCGACCAGGATCAGCGTCGCACCCAGCGCAACGCCGATGGTGATGAGGTGCAGGTTGGTGGCGCGCATGCGGTTCGGCAGCGCGATCACCGCAAAGAAGCCGAGCAGCACGACGCCGAGCAGCTTGAAGAGCTTTTCCACGGCATCGCTGCGCACCGGGGTCCAGAGCAGCGACACCAGGGCCCAGAGGATGAGCAGCAGGCAGGCAAGCCCCGGCCCGCTCGCCAGCCGGGCAACAGCCCTATCGGTCAACCGGGCCGAATCGGCCCTGAGCAGCGACGAGAGGATGATCAGCACGGCGCCGATCGGCACGAGGACGACGATCACCCAGCGGGACATCAGCGTTGCCGAGGGGATCAGCAGCGCGAAGATCGCAAAGCCCAGGCGCAGCAGCATCGCCGCGGCATTGGCAGCCGGATCGGTCATCGTGCCGGAAACCCGGGAATCGCTGGTCGTCATGGTCCTCATTCGCGGAATCGGGGTCGTCACCCAGCCGGACTATGCGCAGAAGCCGACCGGCGACGCTGTATGCTTCGCGCAACACCTGTGACAAATCAGGTGCATCGAAAAGCACAGGAAAGGGCTTGCTGGCCAGCGGCGCGCGGCCTAGCTGAAGGGCGAACTCGGGAGATTGCGCATGTCCGTCACCGTTCACCCCCTTTATGCCGGGCTGATGACCCGGCGCTCCGGCAATGCGCGGGCCTTGGCCGCGCCCGGCCCGGACGCAATGACGCTGGCCGCCATCGTGAAGGCGGGAGCGCAGGCTCCCGATCACGGCCGGCTCGTGCCGTTCCGCTTCCTGCGCATCGCGGATCAGGCCCGGGCACGCCTGGCTGATCTGCTCGAAGCATCGAGCCGGGAATTGCAGCCGGACCTGCCCGCGCCGGAGATCGAGCGCGCGCGTGAGAAGGCGCATCAGGGCCCGGAAATCCTGGCCCTGATCGGCCGGATTGAAGCCGACCATCCGAAGATCACCGCTTCCGACCAGTGGTTGGCTGTCGGCTGCGCGCTGGAGAACGTGCTGCTGGCGGTGCAGGCCGCGGGTTTTGCCGCCGCCGTGCGTTCGGGGAAATTCCTCGACACGAAGGCCATGCGCGAGGGTTTCGGCCTCGCCCCCAACGAGCACCTCACCTGCCTGATCGCCATGGGCACGCCGACGGACTGGCCGCCGGAGAAGCCGAAGCCGGAACTCGATCGCGTCTACGCGGTGTGGAACGGGTAAGGCATTTTCATGCGAAGTGGTCGCCGGTTCGCGTGACGAAAATGCGTGCGTTGCAGAATCAGGCCGTCTTGCCGCGGATCAGCTCGATGATCCCGGAGAAATCCGCGCCACCCTCGCCCCAGGCTGCGTGAAGGCCATAGAGCTGCGTTGCCAGCGCGCCCATCGGCGTGGTGGCGCCGGCGGCCGCGGCGGCATCCTGGCTGAGCTTCAGGTCCTTCAGCATCAGCGCGGTTGCGAAGCCCGGCTTGTAATCGTTGTTCGCGGGGCTCGTCGGCACGGGGCCGGGCACGGGGCAATAGCTCGTGAGGCTCCAGCACTGGCCCGACGAGGTGGACGCCACATCGAACAGGGCCTGGTGCGACAGGCCGAGCTTTTCGGCCAGCACGAAGGCCTCGCTCACCGCGATCATCGAGATGCCGAGGATCATGTTGTTGCAGATCTTCGCGGCCTGCCCGGCACCCGCCTGGCCGCAATGCACGATCTTCTTGCCCATGGCCTCGAGGATCGGCTTCGCATCGGCGAAAGCCTGATCCGTGCCGCCGCACATGAAGGTGAGCGTCGCGGCCTTCGCGCCACCGACACCGCCGGAAACGGGAGCATCCACGGCCATCAGCCCGGCCTTTTCAGCCAAGGCATGCACGGCGCGGGCACTTTCGACATCGATCGTCGAGGAATCGATGAGCAGCGTGCCCGCTGCAACGAGGCCAACGATCTCGCCCCAGACCGCGCGGACATGCTTGCCGGCCGGCAACATGGTGACGATCGCCTCCGCGCCCTTCACGGCTTCCGCGACGCTCCCCGCAATCGAAACGCCACCCGTGCGCGCTTCCTCGATGGCTGCGGGCGACAGGTCGAAGCCCGTGACCGCGTGGCCCGCCTTCACCAGGTTCTGCGCCATCGGCCCGCCCATATTGCCGAGCCCGATCACCGCGATTGTGGTCATGTCTTCTCTCCCCGCTTGTTCGCCCGGATGTTCCAGCGGGAGAGCAAGGCCTCCGCATCTCCGGTTCCGATGTCATGGACAGTCGCACCCTGCTTCAGCGCCGGTTCGAGGGCTGGCGGCATGGGCGCATCGGCCGCCATGAAAGCCAGAACCACCGGCGGCGCGCCGCGCAGGGACAGATGATGGATGAGCCCGCCCGGCACGCGTTCGAGCCGCGCCTCGCGAATCTCGTGCCCGCGGCGGATATAGGGCCAGCGGCGCAGATGGGCCGCCTCGTCCTGCCCCGCGAGATCGGTCGTGACGAGGATCGCGGTCACCTCGGAGGCGGCATTCGCCTGTCGCGCCACGAAGGGGCCGGCGAGGATGACGCCGCGCAGCGCGGTCTCGTTGCGGGCGAACGTCACGAGATCCTCCGTGAAGGAGCGCAAGGCCTCGAGCCCGATGCCGGGCGCCTTTTCGGCGATTTCCCGCACGAACATGCCGCGCAGCCCGCCACGGGAGACGCCTTTCGGCCGGTAGAGAAAGCGCGTGACGAACCAGAGGCCGGCCATGCCGGCGAGGATCATCAGACCGGAATTGACGTCAATCATCCGGTCAGCGCGTGCCGAGCAGGTTGCGCGCCACGATCATCCGCATGATCTCGTTGGTGCCTTCGAGAATCTGGTGGACGCGGAGGTCGCGCACGATCTTCTCGATGCCGTAATCCTGCAGATAGCCGTAGCCGCCGAGGAGTTGCAGCGCGCGATCGGCCACGCTGGAGGCCGTTTCGGTCACGAAACGCTTCGCCATGGCGCAGCGCATCGTCGCATCCGGCTCCTTGCGGTCATAGGCGCTCGCTGCCGCGTAAAGCAGCATGCGCGCGGCCTCGAGGTCGATCGCCATGTCGGCGAGGCGGAACTGCAACGCCTGGAAATCCTGCAGCTTTTTCCCGAAAGCCACACGCTCGGAGAGGTAGGTTTTCGCCTTGTCGAAAGCCGCCTGCGCGCCGCCCAGCGCCGAGGCCGAGATGTTGAGCCGCCCGCCATCGAGCCCGCTCATGGCGATGGTGAAGCCCTGGCCTTCCTTGCCGAGCCGGTTCGAGACCGGCACGCGGCAATTCTCCAGGATGACCTGCCGCGTGGGCTGGGCGTTCCAGCCCATCTTCTTCTCGTTCACGCCGAAGGAGAGGCCCGGCATGTCCTTCTCGATCAGAAGGCAGGAGATGCCCTTCGGCCCCTCCTCGCCGGTGCGGACCATCACGGCGTAGAGATCGGTGGAGCCCGCGCCGGAGATGAACTGCTTCACGCCGTCGACGATGTAGACATCCCCCTCGCGCCGCGCCCGTGTCTTCAGCGCCGCGGCATCCGAACCCGAGCCGGGCTCCGTGAGGCAGTAGGAGGAGAGCATCTCCATCGAGACCATGGCGGGCATGTATTTCGCCTTCAGCGCCTCGTCGCCGAAACGCTCGATCAGCCCCGCCACCATGTTGTGGATCGAGAGATAGGAGGCGACCGCCGGGCAGCCCGTGGACAGCGCTTCGAACACGAGCGCCGTCTGCAGCCGCGAGAGGCCCGAGCCGCCCCAATCCTCGCTGACGTAGCAGGCGCCCATGCCGAGCGCGGCGGTTTCCTTCAGCACATCGACCGGGAAATGCTTCTTCTCGTCCCATTCGAGCGCATGCGGGGCGAGCTTCTCGTCCGCGAAGGCGCGGGCCATCTCGATGACGGCGCGATCATCGTCCGACAGCGCGAAGGCACGGGATTCAACAGGCGCGAGCATGATCGTTCCTCCCCTGAATTCGTGTTCGATCCGGCGATGCGGTTGGTCGCATCGGCCTCATGCCCCCGGCAAGGCGCATCACAGCACAACGATTCCGGAATGCTTGGCCTTGTTCTCCGGTTCGACATGGATGGTGATGATGGCCCCCGAAAAGGCTTCGCGCAACCCGGCCTCGATGCGGTCGCAGATATCATGGGCGCGATCGACCCGCATCTCGCCCGGCACCACGAGATGGAACTCGATGAAGGTTGCGGGGCCGGAATGGCGCGTGCGCAGATCATGCGCTTCCAGCGCGCCCTCGCCCTCCTGCCCGATGATGGCGCGGATCCGGTCGAGTTCCTCGGGCGCGGCCGCCTCGTCCATCAGCCCGCCGAAGGAGGCCTGCATCAGCTTCCAGCCGGAGACCAGGATGTTCACGCCGACGAGCCCCGCGAGCAGCGGATCGAGCCAGGGCAGGCCGGTCGCGATGCTGATGACCAGCGCGAACAGGACGCCGAGCGAGGAGATCACATCCGTCAGCAGGTGTTTGCCATCCGCCACCAGCGCCGGCGAGCGCAGCTTGCGGCCGCGGCTGATGAGCATCCAGCACCACAGGCCATTCAGCACGCCCGCCAGCACGTTGAGCCCATAGCCGAGAAGGTCCTGGTTCACGGCACGCGGTTCCTTCCACGCGCCCCAGGCGGCATGGAACACGGCAAGCGCCGCCACGAGGATCAGCGCGCCCTCGAACACGGCCGCGAGATATTCCACCTTCTGGTGGCCATAGGGATGCTTGGCATCCGCTGGCTTGGCGGAAAGACGCAGCGCGAAAAGCGCCACGCAGGCCGCGACCACGTTGATCGTGCTTTCCAGCGCATCCGAATAGAGCGCGACCGAACCGGTCTGGACATAGGCGCCGAATTTCAGCGCGAGAACGATGAGGCCAATCGCGATGCTCCCCAGCGCAATGCGCTGGGCCTCATCGAAACGAAGGGTCGCGGAGGTGGAGGCCATCCGGCTCTTTCCTCCGTGCCGGCGCGCGGGTCAAGTCAGCCCTTGGGTGGTGTTCAGCGGCCCGAGAAGCGGCGGGCATTCGCCGCCATGGCCCGATTGGTAGGCTGCGCCGCGGCCTTCGCGATGCGCATCGGCGCTGCGGCGGCGACGCTCGAAGCCGAAGGCAGGTCACCGAACGCCATGCGCGTGGCCATCTCGATGCCGATCACGGTGCTTTCGAGGCTCGCCGCAACCACGCCGCTCTGCAGGGCAAGAACCTTCTCGGTCACCATCCGCTCGCTCTCGAACCGGCCGGGGGGAAGACGGCCCAAAGCAAGGCGATGCGCTTCCTGCGCCAGGCGCGGAAGGCGGTTCGCAACGATGAGGGAAGACATCCAGAAGGTCCACATGGGCGCAACCATCATCCGGCCAGAGGGGTCGCCCGTCAACGCATTTGCTGGCAGCCGGCGAACAATGCTGCTAACAGTATGATATGTCGCATGTTTTTTGTGTGAAACTTTTGCTCCTGTCAAGACTTCCGTAAGGGGACAGGCGTTCTCCTGTTCCCAACGGACCAGTCGAGACGGAGGAATTCATGGTCGATGCCGATTTCCGTCGCCAGCTTCAGGGTTATGGGCTGACGACGGCCAACATTCTCTATCACATGCCGGATCACCCGCATCTCCTGCAGAACTTCATCTGGCAGGAATACGATCTCTTCCCGAAATTTCCGGCCTTGCGGAAGTTCCTCGATTTCTGGAAGCGCGAGATCGAAGGCGGCCTGCATTCGGTGATCGTCGCGCATAACCGGCTGATCACACCGGCGGAGATCCGCTCCATCGGGCATGAATTCCGGCTGAACTGAGGTCCCGTTGCCGGGTGCGTGATCCGGGATCGGCAATCCCGGCCCGGGATCATGCGCTACAGGATCGACCAGCGCGTGTTCTGCGCGAAGATCTCCAGCGCGATCGTGCCGACGAGCGAATTGCCGGCGCGGTCGAGTTCGGGCGACCAGACCGCGATCGCGCCCTGTCCCGGCGCGATGGCGACGATGCCGCCGCCGACACCGCTTTTTGCCGGCAGGCCGACGCGATAGGCGAAGCTGCCCGTCGAATCATACATCCCGCAGGTCATCATGACGGCATTCACCCGCCGCACGTTGCGCTGGGCCAGCACGGTTTCGCCGGAATGGATGGAAAAGCCGTCCATCGCCAGCGGCAGGGCCGCGCGGGCGAGATCGCGCACCGTCGCGGCGATGGCGCATTGCCGGCAATAGGCATCCACCACGGCATCCGGCGCGTGGGTGAGATTGTTGTGCACGCGCAGGATGTTGGCGATGGCCCGGTTCTGGTAGGCCGTCGCCATCTCGCTCGCCGCGACGGTTTCGTCGAGCCCGCCGGTGATGCCGCCGGCGCAGGTGCGGATGTATTCGAGCACGAGGGTCGAGACATCTGGCACGCGCGCCATGAGGTAATCGGTCACGGTCAGCGCGCCGGCATTCACGAAGGGGTTGCGCGGCGCGCCCCGCTCGGCTTCGAGGATCGCGAGATGGTTGAAGGGCGTGCCGGAGGGCTCCTTGCCCACCCGCGTCCAGATCTCGTCGCCGCCGCGGTTCAGGGCAAGTTCCAGCGCGAACAGCTTGGTGATGCTCTGGAGCGAAAACGGCTCGTCCGCATCGCCCACCGCGACTTCCGCCCCGTCGAGCGTGGCGACGGCCATGCCGAACTTGCTTGCATCCACCTTCGCGAGTTCCGGGATGTAATCCGCCACCTTCCCCTTGCCGAAAGCAGGCCGGACATGCTCGGCAATATCGGACAGCAGGTCCTTCAGGCGATAGGCGGTGAAGGGGCGGGGCTCTCGCATGAATGGCCTCGATGAGCGAAATCCGGGGTCGCGCCTCCTAGCGCCCTTGTGTGACGACGCAAGCGGAATTCGCGACGCCAACAAAAAAACCGGCGTTTCCGCCGGTTCGCTTGTCATCCCCCGTGTCGCTTCCGCAATCAGGCCCAGGCGTGCTGCCGCGCCGGATTGGGGGCGGATGAGACGATGCTGTAGCGGGTGGTGGCCGAGGACCTGCTGGCGGAAGCGCGCTCGCGCCACACCCGATCCGCTTCCTCATAGGACCGGTAGGGACCATGGACGCGCTCGGTTCCGGGAACGACCTCCTGGAATTCCACGCACTGGTATTCCCCGCCAATCACCCAATATTGCCTCGACATAATCGCACTCCTCGAAAGTAGGGGGTTCAGGGAGAGCGGGACGGTGGGAGATCCGTCCCGCTCCGGTGCTGCCGATCACTCGGCCGCGATCGCCTTGCCTTTGTCCTCGCCGCCATGGAACTGCTCGGTCTCGGTGGAGCCGGCCATCGCGGTGGTGGAGGACTTGCCCTGCGAGATCGCCATCGCCACGGCATCGAAATAGCCGGTGCCGACCTCGCGCTGGTGACGGACGGCGGTGAAGCCGATGTCCTGCGCGGCGAATTCACGCTGCTGCATCTCGGAATAGGCGCCCATGCCGCGGCTCGCATAGCCCTTGGCCAGCTCGAACATCGAGAGGTTGAGGCTGTGGAAGCCGGCGAGGGTGACGAACTGGTACTTGTAGCCCAGCGCGCCGATCTCTTCCTGATAGCGGGCCGCCTCAGCGTCGCTCATCTTCTTCTTCCAGTTGAAGGAGGGCGAGCAATTGTAGGCGAGCAGCTTGTTCGGGTACTTCTTCTTGAATTCGGTCGCGAATTCGCGGGCTTCGCCGAGGTCCGGCTCGGAGGTTTCCCACCAGACGAGGTCGGCATACTCGCCATAAGCCAGGCCGCGCGCGATGGCATGCTCCACCGAATGCTTGTTGCCCTGTTTCAGGCGGAAGAAGCCTTCTTCCGTGCGGCTGTCGCGATCGATCCAGGGATGATCGTAATCATCGACATCCGAGGTGATGAGGTTCGCGGCATGCGCATCGGTGCGGGCCAGCAGCACGGTGTTGACACCGCAGACATCGGCCGCGAGGCGCGCCGCATTCAGCGTGCGGATGAAGGTCTTGGTCGGCACCAGCACCTTGCCGCCGAGATGGCCGCACTTCTTTTCCGAAGCGAGCTGATCCTCGAAATGGACGCCCGCCGCGCCCGCCTCGATCATCGCCTTCATCAGTTCGAAGGCGTTGAGCGGGCCACCGAAGCCGGCTTCGGCATCCGCGATGATCGGCGCCATGTAATGGGTCGACTTGTCGCCTTCCATATGCGCGATCTGGTCGGCGCGGCGCAGGGTGTTGTTGATGCGGCGCACGACATCCGGCACGGAGGAGGCCGGGTAGAGCGACTGGTCCGGATACATCTGGCCGGCATTGTTGGCATCCGCCGCCACCTGCCAGCCGGAGAGGTAGATCGCCTCGAGGCCGGCCTTGACCTGCTGCATCGCCTGGTTGCCCGTCAGCGCGCCGAGCGTGCGGACGAAGGGACGGTTCGCGAGCAGATGGCGCAGGCGCTCCGCGCCCATGCGGGCCAGCGTGTATTCCATCTGGAACGAGCCACGCAGCTTTTCCACATCGGCCGGGGAGTAATCCCGCTTGTTCTGCGGGGTATAGGAGGCGGTCATCGGTAAACATCCTTTTGCTGGAGGTGAGGACCGGAAACCGGCCGAAGCCCGAAGGGATCCGCCCTTCGTCGTTCGACTTTCGATTTACAAGCCTTCACATAACCAGCTTGTCGCATGGGCGTTCCCGCAACGCAATAAGATGTTGAAATTCGCGTGGAAACGCAGAAAATCATTGACAGTGTGACATTTGTAATTTTGTAAATTGTCACAGATTTACATTCGGGAGGATGACATGCGGTCCTTGCGCATTGGCGGGCGTGTCCGGCGCCTGCGGCAGGAAAGGCGCCTGAGCCAGGCCCAGATGGCCGGCGAACTGGGGATTTCGCCGTCCTACCTGAACCTGATCGAAAGCAACCAGCGGCCTGTCACGGCCTCCGTCCTGCTGCGGCTCGCCGAGAAATTCCAGATCGATCTCGCGAGCCTCAGCGCCGAGGAGGATGGCCGCCTCGCAACCGACCTGATGGAAGCGCTCTCCGACCCCATGTTCGAGAGCGCGGACGTGAAGGCGACCGATGTGCGCGACCTCGCCGCCACGCTGCCGGCGCTCGGGCAGGCCTTCGTCACGCTCTACCACGCCTACCGGCGCGGCGGTTCCAGCGATGGCGGCCTCGGCATGGGCGATGGCGAGGGCGCATCCGCCAACATCCCCTCCGAGGAGGTCTCGGATTTCATCCAGCGGCACATGAACCATTTTCCCGCGCTGGAAGAGGCGGCCGAGAGCCTCTGGGTCGATCATGGTCTTGCACTCTTCACGCTGCAGCAGGATCTCGTGAAGGTGCTGGCCGAGCGTTTCGCCGTGGATGTTGAGATCGCCGCGACCGAGACCATGCGCGGGCTGCTCAGGGCCTATAACCCCCTCACGCGCCGCCTCCAGCTATCGGAACTTCTCACGAGCCCCAGCCGCACCTTCCAGCTCGCGCATCAGATCGCCTTCCTGGGTTTCCGCCGCGAGATCGACGCGCTGGTCTCGGGCGGGAAATTCTCGACGCCGGAAGCGGATTCGCTCGCGGCCTCGGCGCTCGCGAATTATTTCGCGGCCGCCGTGATGGCGCCCTATGCGCGCTTCCTCGAAGCCGCGAAGACCGCGCGCTACGACACGACCATCCTGAAGCACCGCTTCAACCTTTCCTTCGAGCAGGTCTGCCACCGGCTGACCACGCTTCGTCGCCCCGGCGCGGAAGGCGTGCCCTTCCACCTGATCCGCGTGGACATTGCCGGGAACATCTCGAAGCGTTTTTCTTCCTCCGGCATCCATATCGCGCGGTTCGGGGCGGCTTGCCCGCGCTGGAACGTCTATGATGCCTTCGCGACGCCGGGCATGCTGCGCGTGCAGGTCTCGCGCATGCCGGATGGCTCGTCGTTTTTCTGCATCGCCCGCACGCTCACGCCGGGCGGAAGGCAGGTGATGCGCGGCGGCCTGCCGGCCCGCGCCGGCATGCTCGCCATTGGCCTGGGGTGCCCGCTGAGCCACGCCAAGGACCTGATCTATGCTGATGGCCTGAGCCTCGACGATCCCACCATCGTCACGCCTATCGGCGTCTCCTGCCGCAGCTGCAACCGCGCGGATTGCTCGGATCGGGCCATGCCGGCCCTTGCGCAGCGCCTCGTCATCGACGAGAACCGGCGCGGCTTGTCCACCTACTCCATCGGCAGCGATGGCTGAACGGGACAGTTCGGCGCGGTGTGATGTCCGAACCATCCCATGACCGGAATGACGGAGCGCATGCATGGCCTCGAAACTCGATCAGCTGAAATCCATGACCGTCGTGGTCGCCGATACCGGCGACATGGGCGCGATCGAAGCCTTCAAGCCGGTGGATTGCACCACGAACCCCACCCTGATCCTGAAGGCGGCCGAGATGGACGCCTACAAGGGCTTCGTGGACGAGGCCGTGCAATGGGCCGCAAAGCAGGGCGGTGATCGCGCAGCGCGCATTTCCGCCGCCTGCGATCGCCTCGCCGTGACCTTCGGCGCGGAACTGACGAAGCGCGTGCCCGGCCGCGTCTCCACCGAGGTCGATGCAGATCTCTCCTTCGATACGGCGAAGTCGGTCGCCAAGGCTCGCGCGATCATTGCGGATTACGCGAGCCGCGGCATCGGCCGCGAGCGCATCCTCATCAAGCTCGCCTCAACCTGGGAAGGCATCCGCGCGGCGGAAATCCTCCAGAAGGAGGGCGTGGATTGCAATCTCACGCTGCTCTTCAACATCGCGCAGGCGGTGGCGGCGGCCGAGGCCGGAGCGTTCCTGATCTCGCCCTTCGTGGGCCGCATTCTCGACTGGTACAGGAAATCGACCGGGCAGGAATACACGAGCGAGACCGATCCCGGTGTCCTCTCGGTGCGGTCGATCTACGCCTATTACAAGGCGCATGGCCACCAAACGGTGGTGATGGGCGCTTCCTTCCGCAACATCGGCGAGATCGAGGCGCTGGCCGGCTGCGACCGGCTGACCATCGCGCCGGCCCTGCTGGATCAGCTCGCGAAGGACGAGGGCGTGCTCACCCGCGCGCTCGACCCCGCGAAGGCCGCAGCGGCGGAAAAGCCCGCGCGCATCGCCGTGGATGAGGCCTCGTTCCGCTGGGCGCTGAACGAGGATGCGATGGCGACCGAGAAGCTCGCCGAGGGGATCCGCAGCTTCGCGGCCGATCTGCGCAAGCTGAAAGCGATGATCGGCGCCCGCCTCGACGCCTGAACCGACGGGCCTGCGCGCCCGAATGCGACGAAAGCGGGCCTGAGACAGGGGTGCGACGCTCTTTTCATTGGACATTTGGGCCTCGTCGTCTATCTCCCGGCTCATGACCACCGAGCCGATCCCCAACATCCGCAATTTTTCCATCGTGGCGCATATCGACCACGGGAAGTCGACGCTTGCCGATCGCCTGATCCAGATCACCGGCGGCCTCCAGGCCCGCGAAATGGTGGAGCAGGTGCTCGATTCCATGGATATCGAGCGCGAGCGCGGCATCACCATCAAGGCGCAGACCGTCCGGCTGAACTACAAGGCCGAGGACGGCAAGACCTACATCCTCAACCTGATGGACACGCCCGGCCACGTCGACTTCGCCTATGAGGTCTCGCGCAGCCTCGCGGCCTGCGAGGGCTCGCTGCTGGTGGTCGATGCCAGCCAGGGCGTGGAAGCGCAGACGCTCGCCAATGTCTATCACGCGCTCGATGCCAATCACGAGATCGTGCCGGTCCTGAACAAGATCGACCTGCCCGCCGCCGAGCCGGACCGGGTGAAGGAGCAGATCGAGGAAGTGATCGGGCTCGACGCTTCCGATGCCGTGCCGATCTCGGCCAAGACCGGCCTCAACATCGAGGGCGTGCTGGAGGCGATCGTCACGCGCCTGCCGCCGCCGAAGGGCGATCGCGATGCGCCGCTGAAGGCCTTGCTGGTCGATAGCTGGTATGACGTCTATCTCGGCGTCGTCGTGCTCGTGCGCATCATCGATGGCAAGATGAAAAAGGGCATGCGCATCAAGATGATGGGCACGGATGCGGTCTATGACATCGAGAAGATCGGTGTCTTCACCCCGAAGATGCTCGATGTCACCGAACTCACGCCGGGCGAAGTCGGCTTCATCACTGCCTCCATCAAGGAGGTCGCGGATACGCGCGTCGGCGACACCATCACCGAGGACAAGAAACCCACTGCTCAAGCCCTGCCGGGCTTCAAGCCGGTGCAGCCGGTGGTGTTCTGCGGGCTCTTCCCGGTGGACGCGGCGGATTTCGAGGAATTGCGCGCCGCGATGGGCAAATTGCGCCTGAATGACGCGAGCTTCACCTTCGAGATGGAGAGCAGCGCGGCCCTCGGCTTCGGCTTCCGCTGCGGCTTCCTTGGCCTGCTGCATCTGGAAATCATCCAGGAGCGGCTGACGCGCGAATTCAACCTCGACCTCATCGCCACCGCGCCGAGCGTCGTCTACCAGATCGCCATGCGCGACGGCGAGGAGATCGAACTCCACAACCCCGCCGACCTGCCGGATGTGATGAAGATCGCCGAGATCCGCGAGCCGTGGATCCGCGCGACCATCCTCACGCCGGATGAATATCTCGGCGCGATCCTGAAGCTCTGCCAGGAACGGCGCGGCAATCAGGTCGACCTCTCCTATGTGGGCAAGCGCGCGAAGGTTGTCTACGACCTGCCGCTGAACGAGGTGGTTTTCGATTTCTACGACCGGCTGAAATCGGTCTCGAAGGGCTATGCCTCCTTCGATTACACCATCACCGATTACCGCGAGGGCGACCTCGTGAAGCTCTCGATCCTCGTCAATGCCGAGCCGGTCGATGCGCTCTCGATGCTGGTGCATCGCCAGCGAGCCGAGGGCCGCGGCCGCGTGATGTGCGAGAAATTGAAGGATCTCATCCCGCCGCATCTCTTCCAGATTCCCATCCAGGCGGCGATCGGCGGCAAGATCATCGCCCGCGAGACGGTGCGTGCGCTGCGCAAGGACGTGACCGCCAAGTGCTATGGCGGCGACATCTCGCGCAAGCGCAAGCTTCTGGACAAGCAGAAGGAAGGCAAGAAGAAGATGCGGCAATTCGGCAAGGTCGAAATCCCGCAGGAAGCCTTCATCGCCGCGCTGAAGATGGATAGCTGAGGCCTATTCCGCCGCTTCCGCCCGCTTCGGCTCCACGATGAACCCGCCGGATTGCCGCGACCAGAGATCGGCGTAGAGCCCGCCCTTCGCGAGCAATTCGGCATGCGTGCCGTCCTCGACGATGCGGCCCTCATCGAGCACGATCAGCCGATCCATGATCTGCAGGGTGGAGAGCCGGTGCGCGATGGCGATCACCGTCTTGCCCTCCATCAGCGTGACGAGACTCTCCTGAATCGCGGCTTCCACCTCGCTGTCGAGCGCGGAGGTGGCTTCATCCAGCACGAGGATCGGCGCGTTCTTCAGCATCACGCGGGCGATGGCGATGCGCTGGCGCTGCCCGCCGGAGAGCTTCACGCCGCGCTCGCCCACATGCGCATCGAGCCCGGTGCGGCCTTTCCAGTCGGAGAGGTTGGCGATGAAATCCGCCGCGCGCGCCTGCCGGATGGCCGCGTGCAATTCCGCCTCGCTCGCCTCGGGGCGGCCGTAGAGGATGTTCTCGCGGATCGAGCGGTGCAGCAGGGAGGTATCCTGCGTGACCATGGCGATGGCCTTGCGCAAGCTCTCCTGCTGGAGCTGCATCACATCCTGCCCGTCGACGAGGATGCGCCCGCTCGTGGGCCGGTTGAAATGCAGCAGCAGGTTCACGAGCGTCGATTTGCCCGCGCCGGAGCGCCCGACGAGGCCGATCTTCTCGCCGGGGCGGATGCGAAGCGAGATGTCGCGCAAAACCGGGAGAAGCGCGTCGTAGCCGAAGCTCACGTGATCGAAGCGGATTTCGCCCGGCCCCGCCTGCAGGGGCTTCGCATCCGGCGCGTCCTGCATCTTCAGCGGCACGGTGATGCTCTCCATGCCCTCCTGCACGATGCCGATATTCTCCATGATGCCGGCGATTTCCCAGGCGATCCAGCCCGAGGCGCGCACGAGCGAGAGCACCAGCGTCATCGCCATCGCGAAGCTGCCGATCTCGATCGCGCCGCCCTGCCACAGCCAGAGGCCGATGCCGCCGGTCGCCGTCAGCGTGCTGGCCGAGAGGATGGAAAGCGAGGCGGAAAAGCCGAGTTGCAGCCGCTGCTGGGCCTGGAAATCCTGCGTCGCCTCGCGGATCGCCGCGCTCATATAGGCATCCTCGCGCGCCCGCTCGCCGAAGAGTTTCAGCGTCGCGATGTTGCCGAAGGCATCCACCACCTTGCCCATCACCATCGAGCGGCTCTCGGAGGCCGTCATCGCCCGCTGGCGCTGCTTCGGCAGGAAGAGCCGCAGGATGACGAGATAGAGCACGAACCACAGCCCGATCGGGATCGCCATCCGCCAATCCTGCGCGAGGATCAGCGCCGTCGAGCCGATGCCATAGGCGAGGATATAGACCACGGCCTGGATGAAGCTCGCCACCGCCTGCCGCACCGCGCCCCCGGTCTGCATGATGCGATTGGCGAGCCTTCCGGCGAAATCGCTCTGGAAGAAGCCGAGGCTCTGGCTGGCGAGCCGTCCGTAGAATTGCCAGCGCATGCGGTATTGCCAGCCCGGCTCGATGCCGAAGCGCCCGAGCGCGAAGCCTGCCAGAAAGGCCAGCGGCCTTGCAATGAGCAGCACGGCCGCCATCAGCAGCAGCGTCGGCTCGGCATCCTGCAGCAGCGTCTCGCGCGGTTGCGTCGCGAGCAGGTTCACGACCCGGCCAATGAAATAGGGCACCAGCGTATCGAACAGGGCGTCCGCCACGATGAGCACGAACAGGGCGGCCAAGGGCAGGCGCACGCCCTCGGTCTGCACGCGGATGAACGCCCACAGGCGGGCCGGCTGGTCCGCCGGTCCGGGCACGATGGGGTCGACCAGCCTTTCGAGCCAGCGGAGGAGCGGAGCGATCATGATGCGGCGGGGATAACCGGATTCGCCCCCTCAGGCGAATCTTTCCCGGCGTCAGGATCGGGCCAGCCCCGCCGGTCTCAGCCGGCGGTGATGCCGATCTCCTTGATGAGGCTGCCCCATTTGTCGCTTTCCGATTTCAGGAAAGTCGCGAGTTCGGCCGGGCTCGAGCCGACGATTTCCGCCCCGAGCTTGCCGAGCTTGTCGGCGACAATGGCATCGGCCAGGGCGGTTTTCGTATCCGCATGCATCCGCGCCACGATCTCCTTCGGGGTCTTCGCGGGCGCGAAGAAGGCGAACCACGACGACACATCGAAGCCCGGCACCGTGTCGTTCACCGGCGGCAGATCCGGCGCGAGTGTCGAACGCTTCGCAGTGGTGATGCCCAGGGCCCGGACCTGCCCGCCCTGCGCCTGGGGAAGCGCGGCGGTGATGTTGTCGAAGATGCAATCGAGCCGGCCGGCGATCAGGTCGTTCTTCGCTTCCGCCGTGCCCTTGTAGGGCACATGCACCATCTTCGCGCCGGTCAGCTTGTTGAAGAGTTCGCCCGAGAGATGCACCGAGGTGCCGATGCCGGAGGAGCCGAAGCTCATCTTGCCCGGGTCCTTCTTCGCCATGGCGACGAATTCCGCGACCGTCTTCGCCGGGTGGTTTGGCGGCGTGATCATGATGTTCGGCACGAGCGCCAGCAGGGAAACCGGCTCGAAATCCTTCACCGGGTCATAGGGCAGGGATTTGTAGAGGAAGGGGTTCGTGGCCATCCCCACCGAGACGATGAGGAAGGTGTTGCCGTCGGGCGCGGCCTTCGCCACCTGATCGGTGCCGATATTGCCGCCCGCGCCGGCCTTGTTCTCGATCACGACCTGATTGCCCCAGATCTGGCTCAACTTTTCGGCCACGATCCGGCCGATCACATCCGTTGCCCCCGCCGGCGGGAAGGGGATCACGAGGCGGATGGTGCCGCTCTTCGGCCAGCCGCTGCCCTGGGCGCGCAGAAGCGCCGGCGAAAACACGGATGCGGCGGCAAGGCCGGCCAGAGCCGCGCGGCGGCTCGGATTCGAAATCGTCATCGGTTCCTCCCTGTGGCGCGCTTTTCTTCGGGCGCGTCCGACAGGCAGGTTAGGCGATTTCCCCGGCTTGGGAAGGGTTTTGCTTCGGGAAGGGTCTTGCTAGCTGATGACGATCCGCGTTCGTGCCGGCCCGGCGGAGCGCACGAGGTTGAACAACGTTCTTGCGTTCCCGGTCGCCAGTCGCACGCAGCCATGCGAGGCCGGGCCACCGAGGCGGTCGATGGCGGTCGTGCCATGGATCGCGTAGCCGCCGCGGAAGAAGATCGAATAGGGCATGGGCGAGTTGTAATATTTCCGCGAGAAGTAGCGGACATGCATGCGCTGCGGCTTGTAGGCACCGCGCGGCGTGGAAAATCCCTTCCGCCCGGTCGAAACCTTCCAGACATGGCGCACCTCGCCATCGACGCTCACGATCATCCGCTGGCTGGCGATGTCGATGCGGGCCTCGACATTCGAGGTGGAAGACGACAATCGCGGCTGGCTCGGCACGTCGCCCAGCGAGGCAAGGCGCGGGGCGGGTTGCGTCGCGCCGCGTGCCTGCGCCCGGCGGATTTCCCGGCCGAACTCGGCCTGCTCGAGGGCGAGGCGGCGGGCGGCGATGCGCTGGCGGGCCTGGGCCTTGCGGCGGGCCTCTTGCCGGGCCTGCGCCTTCGTGCGGTGGATGACGGGGCGGTCGATCCGCCGCACGGTGTAGGCGCGGCCATCGGCACCGATCCGGGTGAGCACATGACGCCCGTTGACATGGCGCCTTGTGACATTTTGCCTTGTGACATGGCGATGCGCAGTCGCGCGGTGGCGCTTCGCCTTGCGGGGCGCCGCCCGGTGCACCGTGTAGGACGGCTCGCGATAGCCGTCATACAGGAAAGCGCTGCCCGGAGGCTGGGCGTAATACGCGGATGCCGCCTGCGCGGGCTGGATGTCCGACAGTCCGATCAGCCCCGCGAGCAGGGCCAGAACGGGCAGGAAAAGGCGAAGAACGCGGGACATCCGGGTTCGCTCCGATCGAGATGCGGGGAGAGACCGGGAGGATGACAAAATCGCGCGCTTCCGGAAAGCTGATTGGTACTCGTTGGTTAACCGGAATCATGCGATTTTCGGCTCGCCGGGGGCATACAGCACCCGCCGAGGAGGTTCGATTGATGCGCGACGAGAACCATCCGCCCGTTCCGGGATTTCGGGCCCGGCACCGGCGCCTTGGCATCGTCCTTCTTGCCGTTCTCGGTCTGGCCGGACCCGTTCTGGCGCAGCAGACGCAATCCGAGGAGGAGGAGCGTCGCGCGAAGGTGCTGAAGGAATTGCCGGCCAATGCCGCGAAGCGCATCTTCGGCTCGAACCCCAAGCCCGCTTCCATGGAAGCGCGCGCCATCGGGTCGTTCGCGCGCGGCTGCCTCGCCGGTGCCACCGCCCTGCCGGTCAATGGCGAGACCTGGCAGGTGATGCGCCTCTCGCGCAACCGGATGTGGGGCCATCCGGATCTCATCCGCGTGGTCGAGCGCATCGCGAAGGCCGCCCCGCGCGAGGCGAACTGGCCCGGCCTGCTCGTGGGCGATATCTCGCAACCGCGCGGCGGGCCGATGCTCACCGGCCACGCCTCGCACCAGATCGGCCTCGACGCCGATATCTGGCTCACTCCCATGCCGGACCGTCGTCTGACGCGTGACGAACGCGAGAACATGAGTGCGACGAACATCGCCCGCCGCGACTGGATGGATGTCGACCCGGCCGTCTATACCCGCGCGCATCTCGCCATCGTCCGGCTCGCCGCGAAGCAGCCCGAAGTGGCGCGCATCTTCGTCAATCCGGCGATCAAGGTGGCGTTCTGCCGCGATGCCGGGGCGGATCGCGCCTGGCTCTCCAAGGTGCGGCCGATGTGGGGGCACAATTTCCATTTCCACATCCGCATCGCCTGCCCGAAAGGCGATGCAACCTGCGTGGACCAGCCCCTGCCGCAGGACGGCGATGGCTGCGGCGAGGAATTGCAGGACTGGCTGAAGAAGCAATATGCCGCGCTGATGAAGCCGCGTCCGCCGACCGACCCCGATGCGAAGCCGAAGCCCAAACCCAAGCCGCGGCACTGGACGCTGGATGATCTTCCGGCCGAATGCCGCGAGGTCGCGCTGGCCAAATAATGCCTGTAATACGCTGTCCTACGCCGGTCTGACGCGCGACAGACGTTCCAGCGCGGCATCGAGCGTCTCGCGCTTCTTGGCAAAGCAAAGCCGCATGATCGTGCGCACCGGATTGTCCGCATAGAAGGCCGAGACGGGAATGGCCGCGACGCCGTGCTCGGTGACGAGCTTCTGGCAGAAGGCCACGTCGTCATTCACGCCGAGAGGCGCGAGATCGACATTCAGGAAATAGGTGCCCTGCGACGGCAGCACCGGAAAGCCCAGCCCCTTCAGGCCATCCGCGAGATAATCCCGCGCCTGCTGGAAATCGGCGCGCATGGCCTGGAAGTAGGCATCGTCCTTCGCCAGGCCATAGGCGACCGCCGCCTGCAGGTTCGGCGGCGTCGTGAAGGTCAGGAACTGGTGCGATTTCGACAAAACGCGCATGAGTTCCGCCGGCGCCATGACGAAGCCGACCTTCCAGCCCGTCAGCGAGAAGATCTTCCCCGCCGAGCTGATCTTCACCGTGCGTTCGCGCATGCCGGGCAGCGCGCAGAGCGGCACATGGCTGAGGCCATCGAACACCACATGCTCCCACACCTCGTCGCACACGGCGATCGCGTCATGCGCCATGCAGAAATGCGCCAGCATGGAGAGGTCCTCCGGCGGGCAGACGGTCGCGGAGGGGTTGAGCGGATTGTTGAAGAGCACGAGCTTCGTGCGCGGGCTGAAGGCCGCCATGAGGCTCTCGGCGGTGAAGCGCCAGTCGGGCGGCGAGAGTTTCACGAATTTCGGGATGCCGCCCGCGCGCCGCACGAGCGGCAGATAGGCGTCGTAGAGCGGCTCGAACAGCACCACCTCGTCGCCCGGCTCGATCAGCGCGAAGAGCGCCCCGGCGATCGCCTCGGTCGCGCCGGAGGTCACCATGATCTCGCTGTCGGGATCGAAATGCACGCCCTGGTGATGCGCGAAATGCGTCGAAACCGCCTGCCGCAATTCGGGCAGGCCCATCATCGGCGGATACTGGTTCCAGCCGGAAACCACTGCCTCCGCCGCCTTCTGGCGGATATCGGGCGCCCCGGGATCATCCGGGAAGCCCTGGCCGAGATTGACGGCCTGATGCTCGCGCGCCAGCCGCGACATGGTCTCGAAGATGGTGGTGGGAAGGGCGGAGAAGGTCGAATTGAAGCTGCGGGTCATCGGGAGGGCCGGGCAGGAACGACGAGGGCTTCGCTTCTAGCGGCGGGACGCCCGCTTGGCCAGCCGTCGCCGCCGGCTTGACGGACGATTGAAATGTGATAAAAATCGAAAATCATCAGATATCATCCGTAACTGGCCTCGATCAGCCTGGACGGGGAAACCCATGAATATTCGACAGAAAATCTCGGCCGACGACATGCGCGAGCGCATCCTCGTGGTGGCCGAGGAGCATTTCCGGCGCATCGGCTATGCGAAAACCGCTGTGGCGGACATCGCGCAGGCCTTGGGTATGTCGCCTGCGAATGTCTATCGGTTCTTCCCCTCCAAGCTCGCGATCAACGATGCGCTCTGCGCGAAGCTGATGCGCGAGACCGATGCGCTGATCGAGGGCATCGTCACGCAGCCCGGCCCGGCTTCCGAGCGGCTCGTGGCGCTGATCGTCGAGCTTCACCGCCACAACAAGGCGAAACTCACCAACGAACATCGCCTGTTCGACATGGTGGAAGTGGCGATGGAGGAGAACTGGCCGGCCATCGAGGCCCATTGCGAGAGCGTGGTGCAGCAGATGGCGCGGCTGGTCGCCGAAGGAATGGCCGCGGGCGAGTTCCGCGCCGTTGACCCCCCGACCTTCGCCGAAACCGCCTTCAACGCGACTGCCAAGGTCTTCCATCCCACGATGATCGCGCAATGCGCGCGTTTCGGGGAGGACCAGGAGGATCAGGCACGCCGCATCGCCCAGCTCATCCTTGCCGCCCTTCGTCCGTAATCCGCTCCTTTCGAGGCTTCCCATGTCCTCCGACGCTCCCGCGCCCGCCGCTCCCCGCCCATCCCTGTTCTCCCGGCGCAATCTCGGCATCGCCGCCCTCGTTCTGGCTGCCGGTGCAGCCGGCGCCTGGTTTCTTGTTGGCCGCCCGGCCTCCGAGGCTGACAAGCCGCCGGTCGCGAGCCTCGAGAACCGGCCGGTGCTCGTGCAGAGGGCGCATTTCGCGCCTTCCGCGCCCGCGCGCATCCTGGTCGGCACCGTCCGCGCCCGCGTCGAGACCGATCAGGGCTTCCGGATCTCCGGCAAGGTGGCCGAGCGGCGCGTGCAGGCGGGCGAGCGGGTGAAGAAGGGCCAGATCCTCGCAACCCTCGATCCGGTCGATCTCCGGCTCCAGCGCGAAACGGCCGAGGCCGAACTCGCCGCGGCGCAGGCCAGCGAGAGATCCAGCGGTTCCGAATTGCAGCGCATCATGGATCTGCGCGCGCGGGGCTGGTCGACCGAGCAGGCGCAGGATCGCCAGCGCGCCGCGATGGAAGAGGCGACGGGGCGTCGTCTGCGCGCCGAACGCCAGCTCGAACTCGCGCGCAACGCGCAATCCTATGCGGAGCTGCTGGCGGAGGATGATGGCATCGTGGTCTCGACCAGCGTCGAGCCGGGCCAGGTGGTCGCGGCCGGGCAGGCGGCTTTGCGCATCGCCAAGGACGGCATTCGCGAGGCTTTGGTGGCCATTCCCGAGCAGGAAATGGACGACATCCGCAAGGCGCGGGCAGAAGCGAGCCTCTGGACCGACCCGGGCAAGAGCTTTCCGGCGCGCCTGCGCGAATTGTCGCCTTCCGCCGATCCGCTGACCCGCACCTTCCAGGCCCGCTTCACGCTCGAGGGCCTGCCGGCGGATGCCCCGCTCGGCATGTCGGTGTCGCTGGCGGTCCGCCCGTCGGAGGATGCGCGGGTGGCGCGGCTGCCGCTCGCGGCCATCCTCAACGAGGGGCGCGGGCCGGAGGTCTTCGTCGTCGATGCGAGCGGCGAACTGAAGCGCAAGGCCGTGGATGTCACCGCCTACGAGGCGAAGGATGCCGTGATCGCCGGCGGCCTGTCGGAGGGTGACGCCGTGGTCATTCTCGGCATCCACAAGCTCAAGCCCGGCCTCAAGGTGCGGCCGGTCACCGAACTCCGTCTGAGCTGAGGGGCAAGACCATGAAGGGCGGCATCAATCTCTCGGCCTGGGCGGTTCGGCATCAGGCGCTGGTACTCTTCCTCATCCTCGTGGTCAGCGCGGCGGGCCTCATCTCCTATCTGCGGCTCGGCCGCGCGGAAGACCCTTCCTTCACGATCAAGGTCGCGACCATCACGGTCAGCTGGCCCGGCGCCACCGCGCAGGAAATGCAGGAGCAGGTGACCGAGAAGATCGAGAAGAAGCTGCAGGAACTGCCGTTCTTCAACCGCGCGATCACCTATTCCAAGCCGGGCTTTTCGGCGACGCAGATGGAATTCAAGGATTACACCCCGGCCAAGCAGGTGCCGGAGCTGTTCTACCAGATGCGCAAGAAGCTCAACGATATCCGCGGTGACCTGCCCGCCGGCATCAACGGCCCCAACGTCAACGACGAATTCGGCGATGTCGATTCCATCCTGCTGATGATCACGGGCGAGGGTGCGGATTACGCGAAGCTGAAGGGCGTCGCGGAGGATCTGAAGCGCGTGCTGCTGCGCGTGCCCGATGTCGTGAAGGTCAATGTCTACGGCACGCAGGAAGAGCGCATCTTCGTCGAGTTCAGCCATGTGAAGCTCGCGACGCTCGGCGTGCCCGTCACCTCGATCTTCGATGCGATCGCGCGGCAGAACGCCATCAACCCGGCCGGCACCTTCCAAACCTCGGCCCAGCGCATTCCCCTGCGCGTGAGCGGCGCGCTCGATGGCGCGGCCGCCGTGGCGGCGATCCCCATCGAGGCGGGTGGCCGCACCTTCCGGCTCGGCGATATCGCGACCGTGACGCGCGACTTCAAGGACCCGCCGGATTTCATCATCCGCCAGAACGGCAAGCCGGCCGTGGGCGTGGGCGTGGTGATGCTGAAGGGGGCGAACATCGTCACCCTCGGCGCCGCGGTGGATATCGCGCTGGCCGGCTTCAAGGAGAAGCTGCCGATCGGCCTCGAGATCGACCAGATCGCCAACCAGCCGCATGTGGTGGAAACCTCGGTGCGCGAATTCGTGCGATCCTTCGTGGAAGCGCTGCTCATCGTGCTCGCGGTGTCGTTCCTGTCGCTCGGCTGGCGCACGGGCATCGTGGTGGCGCTGTCGGTGCCGCTGGTGCTCACGATTGTCTTCGTGCTGATGGATGCGATGGGCATCGACCTGCATCGCATCTCGCTCGGCGCCCTCATCATCGCGCTGGGCCTGCTCGTCGATGACGCGATCATCGCGGTCGAGATGATGATGGTGAAGCTCGAGGAGGGCTGGGACCGCCTGAAGGCCGCGGCCTTCGCGTGGGAATCGACCGCTTTCCCCATGCTCACCGGCACCCTGGTGACGGCGGCGGGCTTCCTGCCGATCGGCCTCGCGAACTCCGCGGTGGGCGAATATACCGGCACTTTGTTCATCGTGGTCGGGCTCGCGCTCGTCGCTTCCTGGTTCGTGGCGGTGGTGTTCACGCCCTATCTCGGCGTGAAGCTCCTGCCGGAGATGAAGGTGGAGCGCGACGAGAACGGCCGGCCCGTCCAGCATCACGGGCATGCCGCGATGTATGATACGCCGATGTACCGGCGCCTGCGCGCCATCGTGGCCTGGTGCGTGGAGCATCGCGGCAAGGTGGTTCTCGCGACCATCGGCATCTTCGCCCTGTCCATCGTGGCTTTCGGACGCGTGCAGCAGCAGTTCTTCCCGCTCTCCGAGCGCCCCGAACTCTTCCTCGAAATGCGTCTGCCGGAAGGTTCCGCCATCGGCGCGACGACGAAGGTCGCGGAAGAGGCGCAGGGCCTGCTCAATGGCGACCCCGATGTCATCCATGCCACGACGTATATCGGCCAGGGTTCGCCGCGCTTCTGGCTCGGCCTGAACCTTGTGCTGCCGAACGAGGCCTTCGCGCAGACGGTGATCCTCACCAAGGACGTGAAGGCGCGCGAGCGCATCAAGGCGCGGCTCGAGAAGGCCATCGCCGAGGGCGCGCTGGCCGCGGCGCGCGTGCGCGTCGATCGCTTCAATTTCGGCCCGCCCGTCGGCTTCCCGGTGCAGTTCCGCGTGGTGGGCGCCGATCCCGTCGAGGTCCGTCGCATCGCCTATGACGTGCGCGAGGCCATGGCGCAGAACACGAAGACGCGCGATCCGCATCTCGACTGGAATGAGATGATGCCCTCGATCCGCCTCGTGGTGGATCAGGATCGGGCCCGCGCCTTCGGGCTCGACCCGACCGCCCTCGCGCAGAGCCTACAGACGCTCGTTTCCGGCTCGGCCATCACCACCGTCCGCGACCGCACGGAGACCGTGCAGGTGGTGGCGCGTGCCGTGCCCGGCGAGCGGCTCGACCCGACACGGCTCGCGGATTTCACGATGATCGCCCGCAACGGCGTGCCGGTGCCGCTCGCGCAGGTCGCGCGCATCGTCTACGAGCATGAGGAACCGATCCTCTGGCGGCGCAACCGCGACATGTCGATCACCGTGCGCTCCGACATCATCGACGGCGTGCAGGCGCCCGACGTGACGAACGAGGTGTGGAAGAGCCTGCAGCCGATCCGCGATGCGCTACCGCAGGGCTATCGCCTCGAGATTGGCGGCGCGATCGAGGAATCGGCCAAGGCCAATGCCTCGATCTTCAAGCTTTTCCCCGTGATGTTCATGGTGATGCTGACGCTCTTGATGTTCCAGCTCCAGAGCTTCTCGAAGCTGTTCCTGGTGTTCTCGACCGCGCCGCTGGGGCTGATCGGGGCATCGCTGGCTCTGAACCTCTCGAACAAGCCCTTCGGTTTCGTGGCGCTGCTCGGGCTCATCGCGCTCGCGGGCATGATCATGCGCAACACGGTGATTCTGGTGGACCAGATCGACCACGATCTCGAAAGCGGCCTGCCCCTGCGCGAAGCCATCGCCGAAGCCACCGTGCGCCGCGCGCGCCCCGTGGTGCTGACGGCGCTGGCTGCCATCCTCGCGATGGTGCCGCTCTCCGGCTCGGCCTTCTGGGGCCCGATGGCCTTCACCATCATGGGCGGGCTGTTCGTCGCCACCTTCCTCACGCTGCTGTTCCTGCCGGGGCTCTATGCGCTCTGGTTCCGCAAGAGGCTGAAGGCCGACGATCTGCGGGCCAGAGAGGCTGCTGCCGCACCGGCCCCGGCGCCTTCCCCGCCGACGGTTCTCGCCCCGCCTCCGCTGGCGACCGCGGCGGAGTAAACAAGCCGCGAGGCCCTTGAGCCCCTCTCCGGCAGGGCCTACCCTGCCGGGCAAACAAGACGGCGGGAGGGGAATCCGGCATGAAGGGGCAGGAGCCGCAACAGGCGGGCGAGTTCGATTACATCATCGTGGGTGGCGGCACGGCGGGCTGCCTCCTGGCAAACCGCCTCAGCGCCGATCCCGCCAATCGCGTGCTGCTGCTCGAAGCGGGCGGGCGCGACAACTACATCTGGTTCCACATCCCGGTCGGCTACCTGTTCCTGATCGGCAATCCGCGCGCGGACTGGATGTTCCGCACGAAACCGTCGCCCGGCCTCAACAATCGCTCGCTGATCTACCCGCGCGGGCGGGTTCTCGGCGGCTGCTCCGCCATCAACGGCATGATCTACATGCGCGGCCAGGCCGCCGATTACGACCAATGGGCGCAGATGGGCCTCAAGGGCTGGTCCTGGGCAGATTGCCTGCCGCATTTCCTGCGCCACGAGGACCATTATGCGGGCACGGCGGACCTGCACAAGGGTGGCGGCGAATGGCGCGTCGAGGAAATCCGCGTCCGCTGGGAAATCCTCGATGCCTTCCGCGAGGCGGCTGCCGAGGCCGGCATTCCGAAGGTCCCGGATTTCAACCAGGGCGACAATTTCGGTTCGTCCTATTTCCAGGTGAACCAGAAAAAGGGCCTGCGCTGGAGCGCGGCGCGCGGCTTTCTCGATCCCGCCAAGGGCCGGCCCAATCTCGAGATCCGGACCGATTCCGAGGCCATGCATGTCGCCTTCGAGGGAAAACGCGCCGCGGGGATCGTCTACCGGCGCGGGGGCCGGCTGGAATTCGCAAAGGCCCGGCGCCGGGTGGTGCTCTCGGCCGGCGCGGTGCAGACCCCCAAGCTGCTCATGCATTCGGGCATCGGACCCGCCGCGCATCTCGCGGAATACGGCATCGAGACCCGGCTCGACCGGCCCGGCGTGGGTGCGAACCTGCAGGATCACCTGCAATTGCGCCCGGTCTACAAGGTGTCCGGCGTGCGCACGCTCAACACCGATTACGCGAACCTGCTGAAGCGCGGCTGGATGGGGGTGGAATTCGCCTTCTTCCGGCGCGGGCCGCTCACCATGGCGCCGTCGCAGCTCGGGGTTTTCGCGAAATCCGACCCGCGTTATGCGACCGCGAATTTGCAGTTCCACGTTCAGCCGCTCTCGCTCGACAAGTTCGGCGAACCGTTGCACCCCTTCCCCGCCTTCACGGCCTCGGTGTGCAACCTGCGTCCGACAAGCCGCGGCGCGATCCGCCTTGCTTCCGCCGATCCTTTTGTCGCGCCGGAGATCGACCCGAACTATCTCTCCACCGAGGAGGACCGGCAGGTCGCGGTCGATTCCCTGCGTCTCGTGCGCCGCATCGTGCAGCAGCCGGCGCTGCAGCGTTTCCGGCCGGAGGAGCACAGCCCCGGCCCCACATTGCAGAGCGACGCGGAACTCGCCCGCGCCGCCGGCGAGGTCGGCACGACCATCTTCCATCCCGTCGGCACGGCCCGGATGGGCCTCGCGGATGACCCGATGGCGGTGGTCGACGCGCGTCTTTCCGTGATCGGCTGCGAGGGCCTCACCATCGCCGATGCGTCGGTGATGCCCACCATCACGTCGGGCAACACGAATTCGCCGGTGCTGATGATCGCCGAGAAGGCGGCCGAGATGATGCTCGCCGACGACCGGCAGGCGCTCGCGGCCTGATGACCCTGCCGGCGCGCGCCCCTCGGGAGAGCATTGCGCCGGCGCTCGCGCGCGGCCTCACGCGGCATCTGCTGCAGCGGGGCCTGCTGGCGCTGCCGGAGGTGGGGCTTCCCAACGGCCGGCGGGCGGACCTCATGGCCTTTTCCCGCAGCGGCGAATTGTGGATCCTCGAAATCAAGTCCTCGATCGAGGATTTCCGGGCCGATCACAAATGGCGGGATTACCGCCCCTATTGCGATCGCTTCTTCTTCGCGAGCCATGACGGCGTGCCGATGGAGATTTTCCCGGAGGAGGCGGGATTGTTTCTGGCCGACGGTTTCGATGCCGAGATGATCCGCGATTGCGCGACGCCCGGCGCCTTGCATGCCGCGACCCGCAAGAGCCTCATCCTGCAACTCGGCTGGATCGCCGGCCAGAGATGGCTTGGAGCGACCGACCCGGAGGCTTTGCGCCCGGACCGATGAGGCTCGGCACGCAGGGGTTGTCACCGGTCTGGCTGAAAGCGATCACAATGTCGTGATCTTGCAATTCCAGGCTGCAGAAACGGTCCGGAAGGGCCGGAGACCTTACTTCGGCGCGCGTTTCGCCAGGATGCGCTGCAACGTGCGGCGATGCATGTTGAGCCGCCGCGCGGTCTCCGAGACATTGCGGCCGCACATTTCGTAAATGCGCTGGATATGCTCCCAGCGCACGCGATCCGCCGACATCAACTGCTCGGGCAGCACGGTCTTCTCGCCCACACCGCCATGCAGGGCCGCATCGATCTCGTCGGCATCGGCGGGCTTGGCGAGATAATCGAAGGCCCCGCGCTTGATCGCCGACACCGCGCTTGCGATATTCCCGTAGCCGGTGAGGACCAGCGAACGGGTTTCGGGATAGCGTTTCTTGATCTCGGAGACCACGTCGAGGCCGTTTCCGTCGCCCAGACGCACATCGATGATGGCGTAATCGGGCGCGAAGGACGAAATCGCGATCAAACCCTCGTCCACGCTGGCCGCGGTTGTCACGCGGTAACCGCGTGTTTCCATGGCCTTGGCGAGGCGGGCGAGAAAGGGGCGATCGTCGTCGAGAATCAAAAGACTGCGGCTGCTACCGGCGGCAGCCATATGGAGGTCATCCCGGATTGTGGTCTGAACGTCCATCACCGAACCTCTGATCCTGTCCCTTTTACCCGGATTCCGGATTTCCGGAAAGTGCTCTCGCTTCCTTCAAGCCCGGACGGCTCTCGGAAACATCCGTGGGCAGATCAAATTTCTGGTCTTCCAAACTTGTAGTACGGGCAAGCTCGTCGAACAGATGGCGCGGCCATATCAGACGAATTGTCGCACCAACCTGCGGCTCGATCTGATTTTCCGCCGTCAGGCTCGCGCCGGAGCGTTCGAGCAGCACCTTGGCGATGAAAAGGCCGAGGCCCATGCCCCCGCCCGGGCCGGTCTCGGGCTCGCTGTCATCCCAGGGGCGCGAGGTGAGATAGGGCTCGCCCAGCCGCTCCAGCACGAAGGCCGGAATGCCGGGGCCATCGTCGCGGATCTCGATCGTCACGTCGCGCTCGTTCCAGTGAACATGGATCTGGACCGATGACGCCGCGAATTCCGCCGCGTTCTGCAGCAGGTTGCCGATGCCGTAGAGCAGGCCCGGATTGCGCAGGCAGCGCGGTTCCGGCTCGCTGCCCTCGCGCGTCAGCGTGATCGGCGCGCCGCGATCGCGATAGCGCGCCACCACCTCCGCCACGAGGCCGGAGAGCGTGACCGTGCGGAAGGGCGCGGCATTCGGCTCGCCCAGCGTCGTAATCTGCGCGAGAATCTGCCGGCACCGGGCCGATTGCTCTTTGATGAGCTGCAGATCCGCCTTCAGCGCCTCGTCCTTGACGGAACCGTGCAGCAACTCGCCCGCCACGACCGCGATGGTCGCGAGCGGCGTGCCGAGTTCGTGCGCGGCGGCCGCCGCCAGGCCATCGAGATCGGAAATGTGCTGCTCGCGCTCGAGGATGAGTTCCGTCATGGCCAGCGCCTGCGCCAGCTGGCGTGCCTCCTCGGCGATCCGCCAGGCATAGAGCCCCACGAAGATGATCGCGCCCTGCAGGGCGAGCCACAGCCACGGCGCGAAATGTTCGGGCAGGGCGAGGTTTTCGCCGACATTGCTGCGCAGGGGCTCGTGATAGGGCAGAATGAAGGTCGTCGCGGCCATCGCCAGCACGCCGAGCACGATCGTGCGCTGCGGCGGCAGGGCCATCGCCGAAATCAGCACCGGCGCGAGGAAGAAGATCGAGAACGGGTTCGTCACGCCGCCCGCGAAATAGAGCAGCGCGGCGAGCTGCAGGATATCCGCGCCCAGCAGCACGAAGGCCGCCGATTCCTCCATGCGGTAGCCGGCCGGCGCGCGCACATGCAGCGCCATGTTCAGCGCCACCGCGAAAGCCAGTACGAGGGCGATGCTGCCGAGCGGCAGATCGAGCCCGACGAAGAAATGCCCGACGAGGATCAGGACCGCCTGCACGATCACCGCATACCAGCGCAGGCGCAGCAAGGTGCGCAGCCGGAGTAGGCGATGGTCTCGCGGAAGCCTGGAGCGCATCCGTCTTGGCATGGTTTTTATCCTCGCCCTTTTCGCGCAGATGCCGGCACGTCCGATTCCGGTTGGGCAAGATGGATGCTCACCATAGCCCTCTTTCGGTCATCCGGCCATACGCGTTGGCTGCGGGCAGCAGATTTCACCTCCTGGAAAGCAGTTGCGGAAAAATTGTCACAGCCCTAAGCCTTTTCCCCGGGATTGTTTCGAAAGTCGAATAGGAACTTCACGATCCGCCCGACATGCTTGCGGGACATTGGAGCGGACGAGACATCCGGGTCCGCCTCGACAGGAGCTTGCCCTCATGATGAGACAATCCGGCTACATGTTCTTCGAGATGGCGCATGCAGTGCTGGGGCCTGCGCGCGCGGCCAGCGACGCCGTGCGGCTCTTCCACCGCAACCCGCTGAACCCGCTGGCGCACACGGTCTACGGCCGCACCGTGGCCGCGAGCTGCGAATTGTTCGAGCGCGTCACGCGGCGCTATGGCAAGCCGGCCTTCGTCCTGCCGCAGACCGTGGTGGATGGACGCCCCGTCGAGGTGATCGAGCGCGTCGTCTGGCGCGCGCCGTTCTGCAACCTCGTTCATTTCGATCGCGCCGTGCCGGTGAACGCGCCTGCCCAGCCCCGGTTGCTGATCGTCGCGCCGATGTCGGGCCATTTCGCGACCCTTCTGCGTGGCACGGTGGAAGCCTTCCTGCCGACCCACGAGGTCTACATCACCGATTGGGTCGATGCGCGCATGGTGCCGCTGGCCCAGGGTAGCTTCGACCTCGACGACTACGTCGATTACGTCCGGAACATGATCACGCATCTGGGGCCGGATGTGCATGTCATGGCCGTCTGCCAGCCCTCCGTGCCGGTCATCGCCGCGATCGCGTTGATGGAGGAGGACGACGACCCCGCCACGCCGCGTTCGATGACGCTGATGGGCGGCCCGATCGATACGCGTCGCAGCCCCACCGAAGTCAACAAGCTCGCCCAGAAGCGCGGCATCGAATGGTTCCGCGCGAACTGCATCGTGCGCGTGCCCTTCCCGCATCCCGGCATGATGCGCGCGGTCTATCCGGGCTATCTGCAGCTTTCCGGCTTCATGGCGATGAATATCGACCGGCACCTCACGGCGCATTGGGACATGTTCAACCATCTCGTCTCGGGTGACGGTGATTCAGCCGAGAAGCATCGCGATTTCTACGACGAATACATGGCCGTGATGGACCTCACCGCCGAATTCTACCTGCAGACGGTCGATACCGTCTTCGTGCGCCACGCCCTGCCGAAGGGCGAGATGCTGCATCGCGGCCGCAAGGTCGATCTCGGCGCCATCCGCCGCTGCGGCCTGATGACCGTGGAAGGCGAGAAGGACGACATTTCCGGCGTCGGCCAGACCCGGGCGGCGCATGATCTGTGCGTGAACCTGCCCAAGGAGCGCCAGCTCTACCATCTCCAGAAGGATGTGGGGCATTACGGCGTGTTCAACGGCTCGCGCTTCCGCCGGGAGATCGCGCCGGCCATCGCGGGCTTCATCGAGCGTTGCGCCGGCTTCGCGGGCGAGACTGCGGCGTCGCGTCCCAAGCTGCGTGCGGTGCGCTGATTTCACAGCAAACCCGTCTAGACTGGGGCTCGCGGACCTGATTCGGAGCCCCCGTTTGCCATGGCGCCCTCGCGTCTCGTCGACCTGCTGATCCCCCCTCGCCTGCGGAAGCCGCCTGCGCCGCCAAGCCCCATCCGCATCGAGATGCGCGATGGCCCGCGCGAGATCGCCGTGGTGGTGCGCCCGGCCGCGCGACGGATGATCCTGCGCATCGACCGGCGGACTGGCGGCGCGACGCTCACGCTGCCGCGCGGCGTCGCCCGCTTTCGGGCCGAGCAATTCGTGCAATCCCAGGCGGGCTGGCTCGAGGCGCGCCTGAAGGCCTTGCCGCCGCGCGTGGCCTTTACGGATGGCGCGATGGTGCCGGTTCGCGGCGTGATGCATCGCATCCGCCATGTGGGCTCGGGCCGCGGTGCCACGCACCTCGAAACCGGGCCGGAGGGGTCGGTTCTAATGGTTCATGGCACGCCCGAGGCCGTTCCCGGCCGGGTCCTTCGGTTCCTCAGGGCCGAGGCGCTGGCCGATCTGACCGCAGCGTCCCGCCGGCATGCGACGGCCCTCGGCGTCACGATCGGACGCATCAGCGTCAAGGATACGGTGAGCCGCTGGGGCTCGTGCTCCTCGCGCGGCGATCTCGCCTATTCCTGGCGGCTCATCCTCGCGCCGCCTTTCGTGCTCGATTATCTCGCGGCGCATGAAGTGGCGCATCGGCTGGAAATGAATCATTCCGCGCGCTATTGGCGCAATGTCCGGCTTCTGGTGCCGGATTTCCGGGTGGCGGAGGATTGGCTCAATCGCCATGGCCCGGCCCTCCACCATTACGGCCCCTGATCTCCCCGCGCCCCCAGAGGCGCAACCTGTCCTTCCAGTGCCCGTGAATGGGCGAGGCCCCGCATCATGGCGCATCTGAAAGCCGGCACCTTGGGAATGACGGTCCTGCTTGGCCTGCTGACGGCCATCGGGCCGCTTTCCACCGACATGTACCTGCCGTCGCTGCCGGCGATCCAGCAGCATTTCGGCGCAACGACGGGCCATGCGCAATGGACCCTCTCGGCCTATCTCCTCGGCTTCGCGCTGGGGCAGGTGTTCTACGGCCCGCTGGCCGACCGGCGTGGTCGCAAGCGGGTGATGCTGGTGGGCCTCGCGCTTTATGCCGCCGCCAACCTCGCCTCGGCCCTGGCGCCGAGCCTCGAGGTGCTGATTTCCGCCCGCTTCCTGCAGGGCGTGGGCGCGGCGGGCCCGATGGTGCTGGCCCGCGCCATCGTGCGTGATCTCTATGAGGGGCGGCAGGCGGGGCAGCAGCTCGCGCGCATGGGCACCATCATGGGCATCGTGCCGGCGATCGCGCCGGTGCTGGGTGCGGGCATCGAGATCCTCGCGGGCTGGCGGATGAACTTCTTTGCGGTGGTGTTCCTGGCCATCGCGCTGGCCATCGCCGTGGTGCGCTGCCTGCCGGAGACGCTGAAGGAACCGCTGGTCGCGCCGTTCTCGCTCGGTGCCATCGTCCGCGGTTATGGCGCGCTCTACCGGGACGGGCGCTTCACCGCCTTCGCCCTGCTGAGCGCGGTGACCTATGCCGGGCTCTTCGCCTTCATTTCCGGTTCGAGCTTCGTGATGCAGGGGCATTTCGGCCTCTCCCCGGCCGGATTTGCTGCAGGTTTTGCGGTGATGGTGCTCGGCTTCATCCTCGGCACGGTGCTGGCGCAGAAGGTGGTGGCCGCGAAGGGCAGCCTGCGCGCGATCGAGATCGGCACGGTGCTGCAGGCCGTCGCGGGGCTTGCCTTGCTCGGCTTCTCGCTCGGCCTGCCGCATTGGCTGCCGGGCCTCGCGGTCCCCATGGCGTTCTATGCGATGGGCGTGGGCTTCACGCTGCCCCAGGCCGCCGCCGGGGCGTTGATGCCGTTTCCGGATCGGGCGGGCAGCGTCTCGTCGCTGCTTGGGATCACGCAGATGAGCTTCGCGGCGGTGGTGGGTGCGCTCGTTGGCGCCTTCGTTGCGAAAAGCCCGGTCGCGCTCACCGCCGCGACCGCCTTGATGGGCATGATCGGGCTGATGACCCTGCCGCTCATCCGGCGGTTCAACCCGTTCGCGTGACGATCATCCGCCGAAGAGGCGCGAGAGCAGGCCGCGATCCTGCGCGCTCGGGCCATCGAGTCGCATCGGCGAATCGCCGCTGGGCGCCGGGCGGGGGGCGCCCTGCTGCGCCACCGGCGCATCCGGATTGGTGCCGAACCAGCCGCCGCCCTCGTTGAGGCCCGGAAGCGGCTGCGGCGCGACCTTGTTGTGCGCCTCGCGCATGAAGCTCGCCCAGAGTTCGGCCGGAAGGCCGGAGCCGGTGACCTTCTTCATCAGCTCGCCCTCGTCGTTGCCGACCCAGACGCTCGCGACGAGATGCGCGGTATAGCCCACGAACCAGGCATCCTTGTGCTCCTGCGTGGTGCCGGTCTTGCCGGCAGCCTGCCAGCCTGGAAGATCCGACTTGCGCGCGGTGCCGGAAACGAGCGTCTCGCGCATCATGCGGTTTAGCGCGCCGATCGTCGCGGGTTCGGCCACCTGGCCCAGGGTCTGGGGCTGCCGGCGATAGATCAGCGTGCCGTCGGTGCCTTTCACCTCGAGAATCGCGTGCGGGATGACGCCCGTGCCGCCATTGGCGAAGGCCGCGTAGGCCGTGGTCATCTCCATCGGCGTGACTTCGGAGGTGCCCAGCGCCAGCGAGGCATCCGCCCGCAGGCCCGAGGAGATGCCGAGCCGTTGCGCCGTGCGCACCACCGTGCGCGGGCCGATCTCCATGATGAGCTTGGCCGGAATGGTGTTCAGCGACATCGCCAGCGCCTGCTGGAGCGTAACGTTGCCATAATATTCCCGGCTGTAATTCTCCGGTTTCCAGCCCTTGATGTTGACCGGGCCATCCTCGCGGATGGTATCGGGCGTCAGGCCCTTTTCGAGGGCGGCGAGATAGACGAACGGCTTGAAGCTCGAGCCGGGCTGCCGCCGGGCGGCGACGGCGCGGTTGAACTGGCTCTGCGCGTAATCACGCCCGCCGACCAGCGCCCGCACCGATCCATCCGGGCTCATTGCGACCATGGCGATCTGGTCGACATTCAGCTTCAGGCGCTTCTGTTCGAATTCGGTCGCGACGACCTTTTCGGCCAAGGCCTGCAGGCGCGGATCGAGCGTGGTCTTCACCACGATGTCGCGGTCGATGGTGCCGATATGGTCATCGAGCACGTCCATCACCCAATCCGCGACGTAATTGCCGGCGCCGGGCCGGGCGCGCTTGCGGGCTTCGGTGGTGTTGGTCTTCGCAAGCTTCACCATGTCGGGCGTCGCATGGCCCTGCTCGACCATCTTGGCGAGCACGAGGGCGGCGCGTTCGGCCGCGCCTTCCGGGTTGCGGTTCGGCGCGAGGCGCGACGGGCTCTGCACGAGGCCCGCCAGCACGGCCGCTTCGCCGAGGGTGAGCGCGCGCGCCGACTTGCCGAAATAACGCTGCGACGCCGCCTCCACGCCATAGGCGCCGGAGCCGAAATAGACGCGGTTCATGTAGAGTTCGAGGATCTGGTCCTTCGAGTAGTTGCGCTCCAGCCAGATCGAGAGGAGAGCCTCCTGGATCTTGCGGCTGAGCGTGCGCTCCTGCGTGAGAAACAGGTTCTTCGCGAGCTGTTGCGTGAGCGTCGAGCCGCCTTCGGTCGCACGGCCGGCACTGGCATTGCGCACCACGGCGCGGGCAAGACCCACGGGATCGATGCCGAAATGCTGGTAGAAACGCCGGTCCTCGATGGAGACGAAAGCCATCGGCAGGTAGCGCGGCAATTCGCCGAAGGGCACGTTCGCGCCGCCCGTCTCGCCCCGGTTGGCGATCAGCGTGCCATCCGCTGCGAGGATCGCCACGTTGGGCGGCCGCTTCGGCACGGCAAGCTGGTCGATGGGCGGCAGCTTCATCGCGAAATAGCCGATCACGCCGGCCAGCGCGATGACGCCCCAGAGCGCGAGGGTCACGCTCCAGTAGAAGAGGGTGCGGAAGAAGCCGCGCCGTCCGCGTCCGCGGCGATGCCGGTCGCGGCCACGCCGGGGCGGCTCGTCATCGGGTTCGGGCTCCGGGCGACGCGCGGCGCGGCGGCCACGATCCTCCGGCGCGAGACGGATCTCGCCCGAGGCGTAGCCACCTTCATCGTCGAAGCGTGGTTCGCGCCGCGAACCGCCTGCCCGCCCACTGGTCATTGCCGGTCCCTGATCATGTCCGGACCCTGAGTCCCCGCCTGCCAAGCCTCATCGAACGGCCAAGGCCGCCGATCCGTCATGTTGTGGCAATCGGCTTAACCTCTCGTTAAGCCCGAGGAATTCTCGCCCTTCTTGCCGGCAATTGCGGCGTTTTCGCGGGCGAATGCATGTCAATTCTCAGCGCGGCCGATTGCGGATGGCGGTGATCGTCGTCGTCGGGGTGATGGCCTCGGGGTCGATCAGCAGATGGAGGATCGCCGGCTTGCCGGAGGCCTTCGCGCGCTCGAAGGCCGGAATGAACTCCTCCGTGCGCCCCACGCGCTCGCCATGCCCGCCGAAGGCTTTGGCATAGGCCGCGAAATCCGGATTTTTCAGTTCCGTCGCCGAGACGCGGCCGGGGAATTCCCGCTCCTGGTGCATGCGGATCGTGCCATACATCCGGTTGTCGATGACGAGCACGAGAATGGGCAGGTCATATTGCACGGCGGTCGCGAAATCCTGCCCGTTCATCAGGAAGCAGCCATCGCCCGCGAAGGCCACGACCGTGCGATCCGGGAAGGCGCGCTTCAGGCCCACCGCCGCCGGCACGCCATAGCCCATGGAGCCCGAAGTGGGTGCGGCCTGCGTCGCGTAGCCGTTGAACATGTAGTAGCGATGCAGCCAGGTCGCGTAATTCCCCGCGCCGTTGCAGAGAATCGTATCCGCCGGGAGATTGTCCCGGAGATAGGCCATCACCGGGCCCATCTGCAGGGCGCCGGGAATGTTGGTCGGAACCTCGGTCCATTGGCGGTATTCGGCATGGAGCGCGGCCTTCGCGTCGCTCCACGGCCTGTCCTTCGGCGGCTGAAGCGTCTGCAAGGCGGCCGCGAAGGCTTCCATGCTCGCGTGGATCGGCAGGTTCGAGGCATAGACCCTGCCCAGCTCCTCCGCGCCGGGATGGACATGGATGAGCCGTTCGCCGTCGCCGGGAATATCCAGCAGCGTGTAGCCCTGCGAGGGCATCTCGCCGAGGCGCGCGCCGATCGCGAGGATGAGATCGGATTCCCGAATGTATGTCAGCAAAGGCGGGTTCGGCCCGATGCCGAGATTGCCGACAGAATTCGCGTGCCGCTCGGGGAAGATCATCTGCCGGCGGAAGGAATTCGAGACCGGCAGGTCGAAGGCCTCGGCGAAGCGCACGAGCCGATCCACCGCCTGCTGGCTCCAGCCCGTGCCGCCGGTGATGACGATCGGCCTCTTCGCGGCCCAGAGCCGCTTCTGCAATTGCGCCATCTGCGAGAGCGAGGGGTGCGTCTCGAGCGGCTCCACGAAGGGCGCATCGGCCACATCAGCCATCTCGGTCAGCATGTCTTCCGGCAGCGCGATCACCACCGGGCCCTTGCGGCCGGACATCGCGACATGGAAGGCGCGATGGATGATCTCGGGGATGCGGCGGGCATCATCGATCTCGGTCGTCCATTTGGTCATGGAGCCGAAGACATCGCGGTAATCGAGTTCCTGAAACGCGCCGCGTTCGCGCGCCTTGCGCTCGATCTGGCCGACGAACAGGATGAGCGGGATCGAATCCTGATGCGCGATATGGATCGCCGGCGCGGCGTTCAGCGCGCCGGGCCCGCGCGTGACGAAGCAGATGCCCGGCCTTCCCGTGAGGCGCCCCACGGCATCGGCCATCATGCAGGCGCCGCCCTCCTGCCGGCAGACCGTGACGCGGATCGCGGCGTCGTGCAGGCTGTCGAGCACCGCGAGATAGCTCTCGCCCGGCACGCAGAAGATGTCCGTGACCTGCTGCTTCAGAAGTTGCGCGACGAGGATATCGGCGGCGCGGCGGGGAGCGATAGTCGTCATGTCAGCCCTCTTTCCGGGGGTTCCAGTTCGGATCGGCGAGGATCTCGGCATTGTGCTGGCCGAGGCCCGGCGCGTGGCGCGGCGAGACCTGCGGCTCCCCGTCGAGCACGATGGCGGATCGTACAGAAGGCACCGCGCCCGCCTCGGCCTCCGGGTTTGCGAGGTTCACCCGCATGCCGCGATGGATGACCTGCGGGTCGGCGAAGACCTCGCCGATATCGTTGATCGGCCCGGCCGGCACGCCCGCTGCCTCGAGCCGGGCGAGCATCTCCGCCTTGGGGATTGTCGCGGTCAGCGCTGAAATCAGCGGCACGAGGGTCGCGCGCTTCTCCACGCGGCTGCGATTGGTGGCGTAATCCGGGTGGTTCGCGAGGTCCTCGCCGCCGATCGCCGCGCAGAGCTTGCGATATTGCCCGTCATTGCCGCTCGCGATGATGATGTAGCCGTCCGCGACCGGAAATACCTCGTAGGGCACGATATTCGGATGCGCATTGCCGAGCCGCTTCGGCGTCTTGCCCGAGACGAGATAGTTCAGCGCCTGGTTGCCGAGCACCGCGATCTGGCTGTCGAGCAGGGCGCAATCGATCGTCGCGCCCTCGCCCGTGGCATCGCGCCGGCGCAGGGCCGCAAGGATCGCGACGCTCGCATACATCCCGGTGAAGATGTCGGCCGTCGCGTAACCGGCCTTGGTCGGCTGCCCGTCCGGCAGGCCGGTGATATCCATCGCGCCGGCCATGCCCTGGATCAGGAAATCGTAGCCTGCACGGGTGGCGTAGGGCCCGTCCTGTCCGAAACCCGTGATCGAGACGCAGATCAGCGAGGGCTTCAGCCCGCGCAGGGTTTCCGCATCGAGCCCGTATTTCGCAAGCCCCCCGACCTTGAAATTCTCCACGACGACATCGGCCGCCAGCACGAGATCGCGGATCATCGCGATGTCGTCCTCGTTCTCGAAATCCGCCTCGATGGAGCGCTTGCCGCGATTGCAGGCGTGGAAATAGGCCGCGCCGAGATCGCCGCCGCCTGCCTTTGCCACGAAGGGCGGTCCCCAGCTGCGCGTATCGTCGCCCGCGCCCTTGCGCTCGACCTTCACGACATCCGCGCCAAGATCGGCAAGCGTCTGCCCCACCCACGGCCCGGCCAGGATGCGGGCCAGTTCCAGAACCCTGAGCCCTTGAAGCGGCCTATTCATCCCCATCCCCTGTTTCGTTGTTGCCGCCGCCGGTGGACCACAAGCTTCCCAAAGCTGCAAGCAGGACGATCTGCACGGCGTAGATCTCGAGGCTGTGCCGGCCGCAGAAGCGCAGGATGACCCGCAGCCCGGCGGGCGGCTGCAAGCGGGTGTCGCCACGCTCGAAATCCCGCAGGATCAGAAAGATGCCCGCGAGGCCCGGCAGGAGCAATGCCGTCATCGGCAGGCTGAAGGCATAATCCTGCTGCTCGATCACGGCATAGGCGACGAAGGCCACCATTCCAGCAAGGTCGCGCGGCAGGAACCATGAAGGCCCATCCTCGAGAGAGCGGCGGCGCAGCAGCCCGAAAAGCGCGAAAAGCCAGCCCTCCGGGCCGTATTCGAGCCAGGGGTTGACCACGGGCATCGCCAGAAGACAGCCCGACAGCACGAGTGCCAGGCGCGCGAGGCTCCGGTCGAGAAACCGCTCGGCATGAGGCAGGACGAGGCGGATCAACGCGAAATTGAACAGGATGTTGAGCTGCAGATCCGTGAGCCTGCCCAGCCACAGGTAATCCACGCATGTCAGCAGCAGCCCCAGCGCCAGCCAGCGCCACGGAATGTCGCGGCTGCGGGCAAAGCCGATCAGGAAAAAGAAGATCGGCGCTCCCAGACGCCCGATCACGCGCAGGATCGGCCAGTCCGGTGCGAGGAAATGGCCGACATGATCGATGAGGATGAGCAAAAGCGCGAGGGCCTTCAGCGCATCGGTCGTCGTGACCGGAGGAGCGGGAAAACGGGGTCCTGCTGATGCCAAAGGCTAGATTCCAGAAGATTTCGGTTGCAAGAGAGCATTTCCGGCCAGAAGCTGTCACAGTAGAACGCAAAACAATGGCAACATCACAGGCTCGTCACGAGCGCCTGCGCGAGACGTGATCGATTGTGGTTTTCCAAGCGCAGTGGCGCTGCGGCAGGATGAAATGAGCGAGGCGCAGGCGAAGGGCTTGCGCCAATAGGGGCATTGTAATGTCGATGATGCAGCAATCCGCGCCAAAACTGGCCATCCCGGCAACGGGAACGCTTGTCAATCTGGCGCTTGGCGGCCTGTTGGGGCTGGCGATCTGGGAAATTTGGGCACGGGTGCTCACCAAGGCGGTTCTGGGCTATCCACTGGAACCCGCCGGGCTGATCGATGCGCTTCTCCAGCATAATCTCGGCCTTTCGCTTCCGTGGATCATCCGCGAGGCCCTGCATTATGCCGTGGGCATCGTGGGCTATCCGGTCGCCTATTACATCATTTCGCGCTTCGTTCCGCGTTGGGGCGTGGTGCTCGATGCCATCGTGCTCGTGACCTTTTCCTGGGGCTGCTACCGCTACTGGCCGGCCGGCAACGATCCCGAATATGTGGTCAAGTCGTCGCTGATGTTCATCTTCTACTTCTCGGTGCTGATGCTGATCTTCAGCCGGCTGCTCAACAAGAGCCAGCTCGCGGCGGATGTGATCTCCTGGGGGAACTTCACCTGGCTCAACGCGCTGGGCATCATGGCTCCGCTGGGCGGGCTGTCATTCTATCTGCTCGGCGAGGTCAACGCGTCCGCCGGTGCCCTCTCCTACATGAGCTTCGCGGGCCACGTCATCTACGGCGCCGTGGCGGCCCTGTTCTTCGAACTGCGCGAAAACCGGATGTAGGCGAGCCCCTCGCGCGCCGACCGGTGCGGGACCGGCCAGCGCGCGCGACGCCTCATTCCGTGATATCGAACGAGACGCCCTGCGCCAAAGGCAGGGCGTTTCCGTAATTGATGGTGTTCGTGGCCCGTCGCATATAGGCGCGCCAGCTGTCCGAACCCGCCTCGCGCCCGCCGCCGGTTTCCTTCTCGCCGCCGAACGCGCCGCCGATCTCCGCACCCGAGGGGCCGATATTCACGTTGGCGATGCCGCAATCCGAACCGGTGGCCGCAACGAAAAGCTCGGCCTCCTGCATGTCGCGCGTGAAGACCGAGGATGACAGCCCCGCACCGACCGCGTTGTTGAGTGCGACCGCCTCCGAAAAATCATCGTAGGGCATCACATAGAGGATCGGCGCGAAGGTCTCGCGCAGCATCGGGCCATCCTGCGCCTTCATCTCCACCAGCGCGGGGCGGGCATAGAAGGCCTTCGCGGGCATGCCGCTCGCAAGGCCGCCGCCGGTCACCTCCGCCCCGAGCGCGCGGGCATCGACCAGCGCGGCCTCCATGGCGCGGTAGGCCGCCTCATCGATGAGCGGGCCGATCAGCGTGCCGGAGGTGCGCGGATCGCCGATCCGGGCCGAGGCCCAGACCTTTTTCAGGCGCGGCACCAGCGTGTCGTAGATCGAGCGATGCACGAAGAGGCGGCGCAAGGTGGTGCAGCGCTGGCCGGCCGTGCCCATCGCCGCGAAGGCGACGCCACGCAGCGCGAGATCGAGATCGGCCGAGGGCGCGATGATCGCGGCATTGTTGCCGCCAAGTTCGAGCAGGGCGCGACCGAAACGCTCGGCCACTTTCGGGCCGACCTTGCGGCCCATCGCCGTCGAGCCCGTCGCCGAGATCAGCGGCACGCGGTGATCCGCCACGAGGATCTCGCCGATCCGGCCATCGCCGATCAGCAGTTCCGACAAGCCATCGGGAATTTCGCCGTTGCCGGCCTCCTCGAAGGCCGCGGCGGCCCGCATCAGGATGGCCTGCACGGCAAGCGCCGTCAGCGGCGTCTTCTCCGAGGGCTTCCAGATGACGCTGTCGCCGCAGACGAAGGCCAGAGCCGCGTTCCAGCACCAGACGGCCACGGGGAAATTGAAGGCGGAGATCACGCCCACCGGCCCGAGCGGGTGCCAGGTTTCCATCATCCGGTGGTTCGGGCGCTCGGTGGCGATGGTCAGGCCGTGGATCTGCCGCGACAGGCCGACCGCGAAATCGCAGATGTCGATCATCTCCTGCACTTCACCGAGGCCCTCGGAGGTGATCTTGCCGGCTTCGAGCGTCACGAGGCGGCCGAGTTCGGCCTTCGCCTCGCGCAGTTCCTGCCCAAAGAGGCGCACGAATTCGCCGCGCTTCGGCGCCGGCACCTGCCGCCAGGCGTGGAAAGCCGTGACCGAGCGCGCGATGGCAGCATCGGCTTCCGCCGGTGTCGTCTCGCCCAGCGCGGCGATCTCCTCCCCGGTAATCGGCGAGCGCACGATGCGGTTGCCGCCGGAAAGCGTAGCACGCGGAACGCCGAAGCCTTCGAGCAGCATCAGCGCTTCCTCTTGCGGCGTCGAGAGAATCGACGCGAAAGTCTTTTCCAGAAGGTTCATCGGTTTCGGTTCCGTGCAGATGCCCGCGGAGGCGAGCCGGGATGTTTCAGAGCCCAAGCTAGCGAAGCTTTGTGGCGGTTGCGAGGGTGGCGGACAAGCGCATGGCAGAGAATTTCGACGTGGTTATCGCCGGCGGAGCGGTGATCGGCTCCTCCATCGCCTGGCATCTCGCCGCGCATCCCGCCTTTTCCGGCCGCATCCTCGTCGTCGAGCCGGACATGACCTACCAGCGCTCGGCCTCGGCGCTCTCGGCAGGCTCCATCCGCCAGCAGTTCAGCCAGCCGGTGAACGTGGCGATCTCGCTCTATGGAATCGGCTTCCTGCGTGCGATCGGCGACATTCTCGCGGTCGAGAGCGACCGACCGAGCGTCAGCCTCCACGAGGGCGGCTATCTCTATCTCGGCGCGGAGGCTCACCGCGAAGGCTTCGAGGCCAACAACGCGATCCAGCGCCAGATGGGCGCGGATATCGCGCTGCTGGATGCGGCGGGGCTGAAGCAGACCTTCCCCTGGCTCGAGACTTCCGACCTCGCCATCGGCTCCTACGGCGTCTCGGGCGAGGGGTGGTTCGACGGCTACGGGTTGATGCAGGCATTCCGGGCGAAGGCGCGATCCCTCGGCGTGGAATATCGCTTGGGTCGCGTCACGGGCGTGGAGATCGCAAGCGCGCGCGCTTCGGCCGTGACCCTCGAGGATGGCAGCCGCATCGGCTGTGGCGCTGTGGTGAACGCCGCCGGCGCCTCCGGCGCCCGGGCCCTTTCCGCCGCGATGGGGTTTCCGGTGCCGGTTTATGCCAAGAAGCGCTGCGTGTTCGGTTTCGCCTGCAAGGAACAGCTGCCGCGCCATCCGCTGATCATCGACCGATCCGGCGTCTGGTGGCGGCCCGAGGGCGAGGGTTATATTGCCGGCTACTCGCCGGACGATCTCGACGAGAGCGACCATGCCACGGATTTCGAGGTGGATTGGGCGCTGTTCGAAACGGTGATCTGGCCCGCGCTGGCCGCGCGCATTCCTGCCTTCGAGGCCATTCGACCGGGGCGGGCCTGGGCCGGGCATTACGACATGAATTTGCTCGATCACAATGCGCTGGTGGGTCGCGTACCGGGCCTCTCGAATGGCTTCATCGCCTGCGGTTTTTCCGGCCATGGTCTGCAGCAATCCCCGGCCGTGGGGCGGGGCTTGGCCGAGCTTGTGACCGAAGGCCGCTACACCAGCCTCGACCTCGCGGATCTCTCGCCCGAGCGCGTGCTGACGGGGAGGCCCTTGCTCGAGCGGAACGTGATCTAGCTTGTGAGCGTGCGGCGCACGGCATCCTTCCACAGGGCGATGCGCTTCCGGCGCGTCTCGGCCGGCATGGCGGATGTGAAACGGCGCTCCAGCGCCCAGCTCTTCGCGAATTCCTCCGGCTCGGGATAGAGGCCAATCGCGAACCCGGCGAGATAGGCCGCGCCGAGCGCAGTCGTTTCCAGCACCTTCGGGCGATCGACCGCCGCGCCGAGAAGATCCGCGAGGCGCTGCATGGTCCAGTCGCTGGCGGTCATGCCGCCATCGACGCGCAGGACCGTCTCCGCGCCCCGCCCCGCCCAATCCGCATGCATGGCTTCCAGCAGGTCATTGGTCTGGAATGCCACGCTTTCAAGCGCGGCGCGGGCGAATTCCGCCGGGCCGGAATTGCGCGTGAGGCCGTAAATGGCGCCGCGCGCCTCGGCATCCCAGTAAGGCGCGCCGAGGCCCACGAAGGCCGGCACGAGGATCACCTCCTGGCTCTCGTCCGCCTCGGCCGCGAGGCTGCCGGTTTCGCCGGCGCTCCGGATGATCTTCAGCCCGTCGCGCAGCCATTGCACCGCTGCTCCTGCGATGAAGATCGACCCTTCGAGCGCGTAATGGCGCTGGCCGCCGAGCTGGTAGGCCACGGTTGTCAGCAGGCGATTGCGCGAGAGCACGGGCTCGATCCCCGTGTTGAGAAGCGCGAAGCAGCCGGTGCCGTAGGTCGATTTCATCATGCCCGGCGCGAAGCAGGCCTGCCCCACCAGCGCCGCCTGCTGATCGCCCGCGACGCCGCGAATGGGCACCGCCTGCCCAAGGATCCCCGGATCGGTTTCGCCGAAATCGCCGGCGCAATCGCGGATCTCCGGCAGGAGGCTCTCGGGGATATCGAAGAGCCGCAGCATATCCGGGTCCCATTGGCCCGTACGCAAATCCATCAGCAGGGTGCGCGAGGCGTTGGTGGCATCGGTCGCATGTACCTTGCCGCCCGTGAGCCGCCAGATGAGGAAGGTATCGATGGTGCCGCAGGCGAGCGTGCCAGCCTTCGCCGCTTCCCGCGCGCCCTCCACATGATCCAGAAACCACGCGATCTTCGTGGCGGAGAAATACGGGTCGAGCAGCAGGCCGGTGCGGTTCGAGACCAAAGGCTCGAGGCCGCGCGCGCGCAACATTCCGCAGCGCTCGGCGGTGCGCCGGTCCTGCCAGACCAGTGCGTTATGGATCGGCTTGCCGGTTTCCCGGTCCCAGATCAGCACCGTCTCGCGCTGGTTGGTGATGCCGATGGCGGCGGGCTGTACTCCCCCCTTCGCGATGGCCTCGCGCAGGGTGGCGAGCACCGATTGCCAGATCTCCTCGGCATCGTGCTCGACATGGCCGGAGGCCGGGAAGATCTGCCGGAATTCCTGCTGCCCGGACGCGACCGGCTTCAGCGATCCATCGAAGAGGATGGCCCGGCTCGATGTCGTGCCCTGGTCGATGGCGAGCACATACCCGCCGGATTGGCCGCTCATGAACTTCCCCCGCTGGTTCAATCGTTTTTTCCACAGAAGCCGCTTGCCCCGCCAAGATCAAGAGAGGGGCCGGCTGACGTGGCCTTCGCGCTTTTCCGCATGGGGGCGTTGCGCAAAATGCAGGGTCAGCCGGATCGACTCTTGCGTCCGCTTCCCGGAAGACCGGGGAGGGGTTTTGCGTTTCGCTGGCGAAAAGCCGGCCTGCGCGCCAACCTGGTTCGGAACATCGGGGGTTCAGTCGATGCCCATTCGTCGCCTTCTGGTCGCCAATCGCAGCGAGATCGCCATCCGGGTCTTCCGTGCCGCGACCGAACTCGGCATCCGCACCATCGCGATCTATGCGGAGGAAGACAAGCTCTCGCTGCATCGCTTCAAGGCGGACGAGGCCTATCTCATCGGGCGGGGACCACATCTCGCGAAGCCGCTCGGACCGCTCGAGGCCTATCTCTCGATCCCCGAGGTGATCCGCGTCGCCAAGGAAGCCGGGGCAGATGCGATCCATCCCGGCTATGGCTTCCTCTCGGAGAGCCCGGAATTCGCCGAGGCCTGCGCGGAAGCGGGCATCACCTTCATCGGCCCCTCGCCCGAAACCCTGCGCGCGCTCGGCAACAAGGTCGATGCGCGCAACCTCGCGGCCTCGGTCCACGTGCCCGTCATGCCGGCGACCCCGCCGCTGCCGGATGATCCGGACATGGTGAAGCGCCTCGCGGCCGAGATCGGCTATCCGGTGATGCTGAAAGCCAGCTGGGGCGGCGGCGGGCGCGGCATGCGCGCGATCGAAAACGAGGACCAGCTTCTCGATGCGGTGTTCACCGCGAAGCGCGAGGCGCGCGCCGCCTTCGGCAAGGACGAGGTCTATCTCGAAAAGCTCGTGCGCCGCGCGCGGCATGTGGAGGTGCAGATCCTCGGCGATCGGCACGGCACGATCGTGCATCTCTTCGAGCGCGATTGCTCCATCCAGCGCCGCAACCAGAAGGTCATCGAGCGCGCGCCGGCGCCTTACCTGACGCCCGAACAGCGCGAGGCCTTCTGCCAGGCGGCGCTGCGCATCGGGCACGCGACGCATTATGTCGGCGCCGGAACGGTCGAATTCCTGATGGATGCCGATACGGGCCAGTTCTATTTCATCGAGGTCAATCCGCGCATCCAGGTCGAGCATACGGTGACGGAAGTCGTCACCGGCCTCGATCTCGTGAAGGCGCAGATCCGCATTCTCGATGGCGCGGCCATCGGCAGGCGCGAAGCGGATGGCAGCTTGCGCTCCGGCATCCCCACGCAGGGCGAGATCACGCTCAACGGCCATGCCCTGCAATGCCGCATTACCACCGAGAACCCGGAGAACAATTTCATCCCGGATTACGGGCGCATCACTGCCTATCGCGGCGCGATGGGCTTCGGCATCCGTGTCGATGGCGGCACGGCCTATTCCGGCGCCGTGGTGACGCGCTTCTACGATCCCATGCTCGAGAAGGTGATCGCCTGGGCCGCGACGCCCAGCGAGGCCATCGCGCGGATGGATCGCGCCCTGCGGGAATATCGCATCCGTGGCGTGGCGACGAACCTCACTTTCCTCGAGGCGGTTCTGGGCCATCCGAAATTCCATGCGAACGAATACACCACCCGCTTCATCGACGAGACGCCGGAACTGTTCCAGCAGCCGCGCCGCAAGGATCGCGCGACGAAGCTCCTGACCTACATTGCCGATGTCACCGTCAACGGCCATCCCGAGACGCGCGACCGGCCGAAGCCGCCGGCCCATGCTCGCGAGCCGGTGCCGCCCCTATTCACGAGCGAGCCTGTTCCGGGCACACGCCAGAAGCTCGACCAGCTCGGTCCGGAAGGTTTCGCGGAATGGATGCGCGGCGAACGGCGCGTGCTCATGACCGACACCACGATGCGCGACGCCCACCAGAGCCTGCTCGCAACCCGCATGCGCACGCATGATCTCGTGGCCATCGCGCCGGCCTATGCGCAGGGCCTGCCGCAGCTCTTCAGCCTCGAATGCTGGGGCGGGGCGACCTTCGATGTCGCGATGCGCTTCCTGCAGGAGGACCCGTGGGAGCGCCTGCGGCTCATTCGCGAGCGGGTGCCGAACATCCTGCTGCAGATGCTGCTGCGCGGCGCGAATGGCGTCGGCTACACCAACTACCCCGACAATGTGGTGCGCGATTTCATCGATCGCGCCGCCGAGAACGGCGTCGATCTCTTCCGCATCTTCGATTGCCTGAACTGGGTCGAGAACATGCGCGTCGCGATCGATCAGGTCCGCCGCGCGGGCAAGCTCGCCGAGGGCGCGATCTGCTATACCGGCGACATCCTCGACCCGACCCGTGCCAAGTATCCGCTGAAATACTATGTCGATCTCGCGCGCGAACTGGAGAAGGCGGGCTGCCACATCCTCGGCATCAAGGACATGGCGGGGCTTCTGAAGCCCGCCGCCGCGCGCCTCCTCGTGAAGACGCTGAAGGAGGAAATCGGCCTGCCGATCCATTTCCACACGCATGATACCTCGGGCATCGGCGCGGCCTCGATCCTCGCGGCGGTGGAAGCCGGTGTCGATGCCGTGGATTGCGCGATGGACGCGATGAGCGGCACGACCTCGCAGGTCTGCCTCGGCTCCATCGTCGAAGCGCTGGCGATGACCACGCGCGGCACGGGCCTCGACCCCGAGGCGATCCGGCAGATCTCGTTCTACTGGGAAGCGGTGCGCACCCGCTACACCGCCTTCGAGAGCGACCTGAAATGCGGGGCGTCCGAAGTGTATCTCCACGAGATGCCCGGCGGGCAATTCACCAACCTGAAGGAGCAGGCGCGCGGCCTCGGCCTCGAAACGCGCTGGCACGAGGTCGCCAAGGCCTATCGCGCCGCGAACGATCTCTTCGGCGATATCGTGAAGGTCACGCCGTCCTCGAAGGTCGTCGGCGATCTCGCGCTGATGATGGTGAGCCAGGGGCTCTCGGCCGCGGATATCCTCGATCCGCAACGCGAGGTGGCCTTCCCCGCTTCCGCCATCGAGATGCTGCGCGGCGATCTCGGGCAGCCGCCGGGCGGCTGGCCTGCCGCCCTGCAGAAGAAGGCGCTGAAGGGCGAGAAGCCCATCACGGTTCGCCCCGGCGCGCTGATCGAACCGGTCGATCTCGATGCCGCCAAGCTCGAGATCGAGAAGAAGCTCGGGCGCACGATCTCGGACGAGGAACTGGCCTCGGCGATGATGTATCCGAAGGTCTTCGCGGATTTCGCCGTCGTCTCCGAGAAATACGGCCCGGTTTCCGTGCTGCCGACGCCCGTGTTCTTCTACGGCATGCAGCCCGGCGACGAGATCACGCTGGAGATCGAGCGCGGCAAGGCCATTGTCATCCGGTTGCAGACCCTCGGCGCGACGGATGACGAGGGCGAGGTGAAGGTGTTCTTCGAACTCAACGGCCAGCCGCGCATCATCAAGGTGCCGAACCGGGCCATGGTCGGGCGCATCGTGTCCCGCCGCAAGGCCGAGGAGGGCAATGCGAAGCATGTCGCGGCCCCGATGCCGGGTTCGGTCTCCTCCATCGCGGTGGCCGAGGGACAGCCGGTGAAGGCGGGCGACGTGCTGCTGACGCTCGAGGCGATGAAGATGGAAACCGCCATTCACGCGCCCCAGGATTGCACGATCACCGAAATTGCCGTGAAACCCGGCGCGCAGGTCGACGCTAAGGATCTTCTCATCGTGCTCGGATGACACGCGGATTTGGGTTGACATTGCGGCTCGAAACCGGTCCCTCCCTCTCGGAAAAGAAGGGAAGGGCGGAAACGCGATGAAGATTGTGGCGCGTGGATTGGCGGCGGATCTGGCCCGGCGCGAGGCGGAGGGCCGGCCGGTCCGGGTCGCGGTGATCGGCTGCGGCGAAATGGGTACCGATCTCGTCACGCAGATCGCCAGGATGCAGGGCATCCGCGTCGCGGGCATCGCCGACCGGCGGGGCACCAATGCCGTCGAGGCGATCCGCATCGCGCGCCTTCCGGCTGAGATGGCGGCGCCGGTGAACGGCCTGCCGGCGCTCGAGGCCGCGATCGAGGCGGGCCGCATCGGCATCGTCGACGATGCGCATCTGCTGCTGCGTTCCGGTCAGGTCGATGTCGTGATCGATGCCACGGGGCGCCCCACGGCGGGCGCCGAGATCGGGCTTGCGACCATCCGCGCCGGCAAGCATCTCGTGATGATGAATGTCGAGGCCGACGTGACCATCGGTCCCTATCTGCGCCAGGAAGCCGACAAGGCGGGCCTGATCTACACCGTGGGGGCCGGCGACGAGCCGACCGCAACGATGGAACTCATCGAATTCTGCACGGCCCTGGGCTTTCCGGTCGTGGCCGCCGGCAAGGGCAAGAACAACGCGTTCAATCCCGATGCCGTGCCGGACGATTATCGCGAGGAAGCGATCCGCCGGAACATGAACCCGCGCATGCTCGTGGAATTCGTGGACGGCTCCAAGACCATGGTCGAGATGGCCACCATCGCCAATGCCACCGGTCTAGTCATCGACAAGCCCGGCATGCATGGCCCCGTGGCCACGCTCGACACCCTGCCGGATGTGTTCCGGCCGATCGCCGAGGGCGGCATTCTCAGCCAGAAGGGCGTGGTAGATTTCACGCTCGGCAAGGGGGTGGCGCCCGGCGTCTTCGTGGTGGTGGAGCTTGATCACCCGCGCCTCTGCGAGCGCATGCACGATTTGAAGATGGGCGGCGAGGGGCCGTATTATTCCTTCTATCGCCCGCACCATCTCACGAGCCTCGAAGTGCCGCTTTCGGCGGCGCGCGCGGTGATCCACGGCACGGCGGACATGGTGCCGCTCGACCGGCCGATGGTCGAGGTCTGCGCGCTTGCAAAACGAGACCTGAAGCCCGGCGATCGCCTCGATGCCATCGGCGAGACCTCCTACCGCTCCTACGCCGTGATGGCGGAGGAGGCCCGCCAGCTTCGCGCCTGGCCGGTCGGCGTGCTCGACAAGGGCACCGTGACCGCGCCGATCGCCAAGGGCAGCCTCATCACCCGCGACGCGGTCGCGATCGACGAGACGACGACGCTGGCCCGCCTGCGCCGCGAGATGGAAATCGGCCTGTGGGGATCGCCGGCATGACCTTCCTGCCGCCGGGGGTGGATGCCTTCACGGCCAGCCTGCTGATCGCGATTTCCTTCGTCACCTCGGCGATCACGGCCGCCTTCGGCATCGGGGGCGGGGTCGCGATGCTCGGCGCGCTGGCGGGCACGGTGCCGCCGGCGGTGATCATCGCGGTGCATGGCTTCGTGCAGCTCGGCTCCAACCTTGGCCGCGCCGTCCTGCAGAAGGATCACGCGAACTGGCGGTTGTTCTGGCTGTTCATGATCGGCGCGGTGCTCGGCGTGGCGCTCGGGGCCTGGCTGTTCCGGGCCATGCCGGAGCGCCTGCTTCTCGCGATGCTGGGTGTGTTCATCCTCGTCATGGTCTGGGTGCCCAAGCCGAAGATTCCCGGCCTCGAACGCGCCGGGATGGTGCTGGGCGGCGGCATTTCCTCCGTGCTCACGATGTTCGTGGGTGCCACGGGGCCGTTCATCCAGTCGCTGCTGGTGCCGCTGGGCCTTGACCGCAAGCAGATCGTCGCGACGCAGGCCGTGATGATGACCGCGCAGCACGCGCTGAAGGTCGCGGCCTTCGGCTTCATCGGTGTCGCGCTGGTGGCATGGTTGCCGCTGATCGCCGCGATGGTCGTCTCCGGTTTCGTCGGCACGGTGATGGGCACGAAGCTGCTCGACCGCATGTCCGAGCGCTTCTTCCAGATCACGATCCGGGTCGTGTTGACGCTCGTGGCGCTCGACCTGCTGCGGCGCGCGGCCGGGATCACGCTGCCGGGGTTCTGATCACGCGCAGCTTGTCTGCTCGCATTGCCGGAAGGCGCGGATCGCCGCGCGCTTCTGCTCCAGTGTCAGCGCGCCCGAAAAGCCCTCCCGACCCACGAGGAAGGACGGCGTGGCCTGGAAGGCGAAACTCTCGCCGAGCCGCGCGGCCGCCTTCATCGCCTCCGTCACGGCATCGGAATCGGCATCCGCGAGCAGCCGCTTGCGATCCGCCCCGAGCCTTGCGGCGATGGCCAGCGCCATCTCGGCATCGCGCACGCCGTTCTGCGCGAACATCTGCTCGTGGAAATCGAGATAGCGATCCGCCTTCTGGCGCGAGAAGGCCAAAGCCACGCGCGTCGCCATGATCGATGGCAGGCCGAGCACGGCATAATTCACCAGCATGAAGCGCAGGTCCGGCTCGCTCTGCAGCAGCGGGCGCACGTCGCGCGCCGTGCGGCGGCAGAAGCCACAATTGTAGTCGAAGAACTCGACGATGGTGACATCCGGGTTGCGCGAGCCCAGCGAGACGCGGCCATTGAGCCGATCGAGACCGCCCAGCAATTCGACCGGGATGGGGTAGAAATCCGGCCTGACCTGCGCGCCGGCGGGGCCAATAATCGCGCTGGCAGCGAGCCCGGAGAGGACAAGACGACGGGACAGCAACATCAGACCTCCTCGCTGCCCTTCACTTCGGAAGCGCGCGGCATCTTCATGATGGAATAGCCGCTATCGACATAATGGATTTCACCCGTCACACCGCCGGACAGCGACGAGAGCAGGTAGAGCGCCGAGCCGCCGAGTTCTTCAAGCGTGATCGGCCGCCCGAGCGGCGAATGCTTCGTCTGCCAGGCATAGGTGAAGCGCGCATCGGTGATGCCTGCGCCGGCGAGCGTGCGCACGGGGCCGGCGGAAATCGCGTTCACGCGGATGTTCTCGCGCCCGAAATCCGCCGCGAGATAGCGCACGGAGCTTTCGAGCGCCGCCTTCGCCACGCCCATCACGTTGTAATTCGGCGAGACGCGGTTCGCTCCGCCATAGCTGAGCGTGAGGAGCGAGCCGCCATCGGGCATCATCGCCGCGGCGCGCTTCGCGATCTCCGTGAAGGAGAAGCAGGAAATCACCATGGTGCGGGTGAAGTTCTCGCGGCTCGTATCCGCGTAACGGCCCTTCAATTCGCTCTTGTCCGAGAAGCCGATGGCATGAACCACGAAGTCGAGCTTGCCCCATTCGGCCTTGAGCGTCTCGAAGACGGCATCGACGGAAGCGATATCCTCGACATCGCAGGGCAGCACGAGGCTGGAGCCCACGCTTTCCGCCAGCGGCTTCACGCGCTTGCCGAGCGCCTCGCCCTGATAGGTGAAGGCCAGCGACGCGCCGTGGGCCGCGAGCATCTGCGCGATGCCCCAGGCGATCGAGTTCTGGTTCGCGACGCCCATGATGAGGCCGCGTTTTCCGCTCATGAGTTGGGTCATGCGAAAGCCCTGATCAGAGATGTTTCTTCACCGCCTCGTAGGTCTCTTTCGAGCCCGCGAGGGGAATGATTTCGAACCGCGCGAGATCGCCCCAGGCCAGAACCCATTCCTGCAGGGTCGTGGCGTCGTCGGTTTCCATCACCTGGAAACAGCGCGAAAAATCAGCCGAGATCCAGCTGTTCACGTAAGCGAGACCTTCGGGGATCATGCGGCCCCGCTCGTGGAAGCGGTGATAGATGTCCTTCACCCGGGCCTGATCGAAATGCTCGATCACCATGAAGAGCATCGGCTTCTCCAAAGAACGGGTGCGGCCGGAGGCGTCAGGCCTCCGGGTGCTTCAGGATGATCGTCGCGTTGGTGCCGCCGAAGCCGAAGGAATTGCTCATCACATGGCCGAGCTTCGCGTTGTCGACGCGCTCGCGCAGGATGTTCATGTCCGCCATGGCGGGGTCGATTTCGGTGATGTGCGCGCTTTCGCAGAGGAAGCCGTTCTGCATCATGATCAGCGAATAGATCGCCTCCTGCACGCCCGTCGCGCCCAGCGAATGGCCCGTGAGCGACTTGGTGGACGAGATTGGGATGCTCGTGGCCTTCGCGCCGAACACCTCGCGCACCGCCTCGATTTCCTTGATGTCGCCCACCGGCGTCGAGGTGCCGTGCGGATTGATGTAGTCGATCGGGCCCTTCACGGTGGCGAGCGCCTGGCGCATGCAGCGCACCGCGCCTTCGCCCGAGGGGGCCACCATGTCATAGCCGTCGCTCGTGGCGCCATAGCCCACGATCTCGGCGAGGATGCGCGCGCCGCGCGCCTTCGCCATCTCGTATTCCTCGAGCACGACGACGCCCGCGCCGCCGGCAATCACGAAGCCGTCGCGGTTCTTGTCATAGGCGCGGGAGGCGGTCGAATCGTTGTAGCTCGTCGACATCGCGCCCATCGCGTCGAAGAGGACGGAGAGCGACCAGTCGAGTTCCTCGCAGCCGCCGGCGAAGACGCGATCCTGCTTGCCCCACTGAATGAGTTCGTAGGCATTGCCGATGCAATGGTTCGAGGTCGCGCAGGCCGAGGAGATCGAATAGTTCACGCCCTTGATCTTGAACCAGGTCGCGAGCGTGGCCGAGGCGGTCGAAGACATCCCCTTCGGCACCGCGAAGGGGCCGACGCGCTTGGAATTTCCGCTCTCGCGCGCCTTGTCCACCGCCTCGATGAGCGCGACGGTGGAGGGCCCGCCGGAGCCCATCACGATGCCGGTGCGCTCGTTGGAAATCTCGCCTTCCTCGAGCCCGGCATGGCGAATGGCCTGATCCATCGCGATGTGGTTCCAGGCCGTGCCGCCGCCATGGAAGCGCATCGCGCGACGATCGAGGATTGTGGAGGGATCGAGCGACGGCTTGCCATAGACGCGGCTCCGGAAGCCATGCTCCTCGAACGACGGGGAATAGCTGATGCCGGATTTCGCCTCGTACAGGGAGGTGGTGACCTCCTGGACATCATTGCCGATCGACGAGACGATGCCCATACCGGTCACGACGACGCGCCTCATGGCTCGTGCTCCATGGCTGATTGCGTTGGCCCCGACATGGACCGGGATGCGCCCCGGTGCAAGGGCCATGTGCGAAAAATGGCGCCCCGCGCAACCTCAGGTCGGCTGGAAAAGCCCCACGCGCATGTCGGTCGTGGTGTAGATGCGCTTGCCATCCGCCTCGAGCCAGCCATCGGCGATGCCAAGCACCAGCTTGCCCTTGAAGACGCGCTTGATGTCGACGCCGTAGACGACCTTCTTCACGCTCGGCAGCACCTGATCGGCAAATTTCACCTCGCCCACGCCGAGCGCGCGGCCCTTGCCGGGCAGGCCGAGCCAGCCGAGGAAGAACCCCGTGAGCTGCCAGAGCGCATCGAGCCCCAGGCAGCCCGGCATCACCGGGTCACCCTTGAAATGGCAGGGGAAGAACCAGAGATCGGGATGCACGTCGAGTTCCGCCCGCACGCAACCCTTGCCGTTCGGGCCACCATCCTCGGCGATTTCGGTGATGCGGTCGAACATCAGCATCGGTGGAGAAGGCAATTGCGCATTGCCCATGCCGAACAATTCGCCGCGTCCGCAGGCGAGCAGGTCCTCGTAGGAGAAACTCGACCGCCGCGCCGTCCCATCCGCACCCATCGCGCCCTGTTCCTTTCGAAATCCATGTCTGCGGCCTTCTTGCAGAAAGGCCAGCCATCCGACGCCCGTTTAGACCAAGCAGTCGCGAAGCCATAACGGAATTTGCACAGGATCAACGATTTTTGCAGCGTTTCCGCGTTAGGCTGTCAGCCGGTCGGAACGATCTTGTCTCGCGACCGCCAGAAGGCTAGTTAAGGCGCATGGATCACAACGCTTCCAAAGGCTCCATCCTGCAGAACTCCGATGCGCGCGCGCCGGTGAGCCTCGCCGGCTGCCCTGTCCACGATCTCAAGAACCGGCTGCGCTCGGTCGGTCTCCGGCCGACACGCCAGCGCGTCGCATTGGGCTGGCTGCTCTTCGCGCGCGGCGACCGGCATCTGACCGCCGAGACGCTTTACGAGGAAGCCCAGCGCGCCCGCGTGCCCGTGTCGCTCGCCACCATCTACAACACGCTGAACCAGTTCAGCCATGTCGGCCTGCTGCGGCAGATCGCGATGGACGGCACCAAGAGCTACTTCGACACCAACGTGACCGATCATCACCACTTCTTCGTCGAGGGCGAGGATGGGCTGGTGGATATCCCCGGCCATGATCTCTCGGTCTCGAACCTGCCGGAGCCGCCGGAGGGCATGGAGATCGCGCGCGTGGAAGTTGTGGTGCGGCTGCGCAAGAAGGGCGAATAGGCCCGGCACATTGCGTCATGCCCGGGCGGAAGCGGGTTATTTCACCCGCTCTTCCGGATAGACGCCCCAGACCGCGTTCTTCTTCACGAAGCCCTTGAAGCCTTCCACCGTCACCTCGCACCAATCGGCCGAGCAACTCTCGACATTGGCGATGACGCCGGGCTGAAGCCGCGCGACAATCCCGCTCGTCTCGTTCTCGCGGGCGAAGAGGTCGCGCTCCGGACGATCCTTGCCGGCGAGCACGATGACGGTGCGGCGGTTGGAGAGACGGCCGAAATAGACCCAGCCCTCGGTCGATTCGGAATCGCGCACGCGCCGCCACTGCTCGTGCTCGGCGATGACCTCCACCGGCAAACCCTCGCGCTTGAAGATCCAGCGGATGCGATGGTCCTTGCTCGGGCCCTCGCGCATCGGCGTGTCGGACGGTTTCAGGCTCACGAAACGCGGAATGGGCTGCTTCGTCACCGGGCCGATATTGCGGTTGGCGGAGCCGGTCACCTCTTCGGCCATGGCGGCCGGCGCGAGAAGCAGCGCGAAAACCACGGACAGGCGGGTCGTGCGGGCCTGACGGGCACCGCCTTGGCCGCGCTCTGGGCTGGAACGGAACATGGTCAACCTCGGATGCGGAACTTCATTTGCCGTCAACCCGATTAACGTGGCGTTTACGAGGCCGGTCCGGCGCCTCGCTTTCGGCATGCGCCCGTTGCGAGCCCGATGGTGGAAAGCGCGCGCGGATTGTGCCAAAGGCTAGGGCGGGAGCCGCAAGCTTCCCAAGATGGCGATGAGCGAACCCGTGCATCGCCCCGTGACCACGAAGCGGGAGGGAGCCGTTTCATGCCGAAGGACAAACCGCTCGTCGTGCTGACGCGCCGGCTCCCGGAGGGAATCGAGGCGCGCATGGCCGAGCTCTTCCGGCTCGAACGCAACGAGACCGACGCCGCGCTGGACGCCGACGGGCTCGCCGCCTTGATGAACAGGGCCGAGGTTCTGGTGCCCACCATCACCGACCGGATCGATGCCGACCTCATCGCGCGCGCCGGCCCGCAATTGCGGCTCATCGCCAATTTCGGCAACGGAACGGACAACATCGATGTCGCGGCCGCGATGAAACGCGGCATCACCGTCACCAACACGCCGGGCGTGCTGACCGAGGACATGGCCGATTTCACCCTCGCCATGATGGTGGCGGTGTCCCGCCGCCTCGTGGAGGGCGCGAAGGTCATCCCCTCGGGTCAATGGCAGGGCTGGTCGCCGGGCTGGATGCTGGGCCGCCGCATCCACGGCAAAAGGCTCGGCATCATCGGCATGGGGCGGATCGGGCTTGCGGTGGCGCGCCGCGCCCGTGCCTTCGGCCTGCAGGTGCATTACCACAATCGCCGCCCCGCCGCGAAGCGCATCGAGGAAGAGGTGCAGGCGACCTACTGGGATTCGCTCGACCGCATGCTCGCGCGGATGGACATCGTCTCGGTGCATTGCCCGCATACGCCCGCGACCTTCCACTTGCTCTCCGCCCGTCGCCTGAAGCTGATGAAGGCGGATGCGTTCCTCATCAATACCGCGCGCGGCGGCATCGTGGATACCGACGGGCTGATCGATTGTCTGGAGCAGGGGAGCCTCGCGGGTGCCGCGCTCGACGTGTTCGAGCACGAACCGGCGGTCAATCCGCGCCTCGTGGCGCTCGCCAACAGCGGCAAGGTGCTGCTGCTGCCGCATATGGGCTCGTCGACGGTCGAAAGCCGCAACGAGATGGGCGAGAAGGTCATCATCAACATCAAGACCTTCACCGATGGCCACACCCCGCCCGATCGGGTGCTCGTGCTGCCGGGCGCCTGAAACCGCTCAGTTCAGCGGCGAGAAGCCGCGCTTCGATGTCTCGGCCATCTGGTTGACGGACCCGAGCACCGGGAGCGGTGCTCCGAGCGGCTGCGGCCTGGACTGTTCGTCATCCCCGCCCGTGGCGACCGGCAGCACGGCAGCCCTTGCGGCATGCGGCGCCTGCGTTGCGTTCGGCGCGGCGGCTGGCGGGTTTTGCGTGTTCTGGGCACCTGATGGGCGCGGAACGACAATGACGGTTGCCCCGGACCGGGCCTGACCGGATTGCGCCTTCGAGGCGCTGCTTCCCCAGGAACCCTTTCCGCGCCGTGCCTCGGCCGCGCCGACGGCACCCAGAAGCATGACGGCGGCTGCCGACACGGTGAGAAAGCGGAATTTTCCGGTATTTGCGAACATCGACATAAGCTCCCCTTCTGGTCGCGTGCGGGAAGCTACAGCAGAGGCGCTAAATGCCGCTTGGGGCTGACGATCAAATCCGGTCCGCCACTTTTGCGAAGGTTTAACCCTTCACATCCACCCGCTCGAACTGGCCATGCTTGCGGAAGCGATATAGATAGCGCGGGACCACGGATTCAATCGTGGTGGGCGAGATCGCCAGCCCTGCCAGCGTGCGCTTCTGCGCGATCGCCTCGGCACTCACGACATTGTCGGTCTCGAGCATGTTGACCTGATCGACCGTCAGCATCGGCGAGGGGAGCAGTTCCATCACGCTCGCCTGCAGGCGCGCCAGCGGAAACGGCACCGGCAGCAGCGCGCGCGAGCGGCCCGTCACCGTGAGGATGTATTCGAGCAAAGCCTTGAAGCTCTTCACCTCCGGGCCGCCCAGTTCATAGGTGGTGCCCGGCTTGCCCGCGCCATCGAGCACGCGGGCGATCGCCTCGGCGACATCGCCGACATAAACCGGCTGGAATTTCGTCTCGCCGCCGCCGATCAGCGGCAGGAACGGCAGGAAACGCGCCATCTCCGCAAAGCGGTTGAAGAACTGGTCCTCCGGCCCGAAGACGATGGACGGCCGCATGATCGTCGCCGTGGGGAACGCTGCGCGCGTCGCCGCCTCGCCGGCCGCCTTGGAGCGGGCATATTCGGCGGGGGAATTCGCATCCGCCCCAATGGCCGAGGCCTGCACGAGGCTGCCGACCCCGGCCTCGGCCGCGGCTTCCGCCACGATGCGCGGCCCCTGGGCCTGCACCGCCGAGAAGGTCTGACGGCCACCCTCATGCAGGATGCCGACGAGGTTCACCACGGCATCGGCGCCTTGCAGCGCGCGCGCCACCGAATCCGGATAGCGCAGATTGGCCTGCACGGCATGGATCTGCCCCACCATGCCGAGGGGCTGGAGATGGCCCGCGAGATCCGGCCGGCGCACGGCCGCGCGCACCCGCCAGCCGCGCTTCGCCAGCGCCTGCGTGAGATGCCGCCCGAGGAAGCCCGAGCCTCCGAAAATCGTGACCAGCCGCGCCATCTGCGAACCTCGACCGTTGAAGGGATGCGCCCGGTCTAGTCAATTCGCGCCGGGCAATCAATCGGTCCAAAGGCGCGGGTTGGCAGAAGGCGAGCGCTGCGCGCGCACGCGGACCGGTATAAGCTTGCCGCCGCCCGGTCCACCCGGCCCAAGCTCCGGCGGGCTGCGCACCAGCATGATCGCCCCGCCCATCGCGACCGAGGCGAAGGTGGTGACGGAACCGACCGTGAGCAAGGCCAGGCCGATGATCCATTCGCCGCCATTCGCCAGGAGCGTGCGGATGCCCGCGATATCGAAGGCCAGAATCGCCATCACGAAGAGGATGCCGAGGCCCGCGCCCGCGAAACCATTCACGACCAGCAACCGGGCCAGCGGATGCCGCGGCAGCCAGTGCCTTCGGCGCGTCGGACTTGCAGGGGCCGGGGTCATCGCGTCACCTCGGATGAGAGGGCATGCCGGGTAACGTCGGTCGCGGGCAAAGGTTCGACAAGGCCCACTTTCGAATATTGACAATCGTCCGCCGACCGATCAGAAGCACGGCCAAGGCCCAGGTGGCGGAATTGGTAGACGCGCTGGTTTCAGGTACCAGTGGGTAACACCGTGGAGGTTCGAGTCCTCTCCTGGGCACCATCTCTCTCTTTCGGCACCAACTGTTGGTGATTAAAAACCGGCCCGAAAGGCCGGTTTTTTGCTGTTTGGGGTTCGTTGGCATCCGCCCACTTCCGTTGACAACCGCCCCATCTGTTGGCCCTGGATTTGTTGGCCTTTGGCGCGAGGCCAACAAATCCAGGGCCGACAGATGCCGCTGACGGATATCGCCATCAGGAATGCGAAATTCGCCCTGACCGTCCGGAAACTCTCCGATGGCGGCGGTCTTCAGCTCTGGATCAAGCCGAACGATGCGCGGCTCTAGTGCCTCGCCTATCGGGATTCAGCGGGCAAGCAGAAGAAATACTCCATCGGCCCCTATCCAACGATCACGCTGGCAATGGCGCGTACCAAGCGCGAGGAAGTCAAACGCCTGCTGGCGTCGGGTATCGATCCGGTCGAGCAATCCCGTATCGAGAAGGCCAACAAGGCGATCGCCGAGGCCAACAGCAGGGCCAACACGTTCTCGGCGATAGCTGCCGAACTGCTCGCCAAGAAGCGACGCGAGGGCAGGCTTCCAACACCATCGGCAAGCGTGAATGGTTTTACGGGCTCGCAGGTGATGCCTTCGGCAATCGGCCGATCACCCAGATCTCGGCGCCTGAAATTCTCCGCGTCTTGCAGAAGGTGGAAGCCAAGGGGCATCTCGAGACGGCGCGGCGCATGCGCTCAAGCATCGGTGAGGTCTTCCGGTTTGCCATCGCCACCGGGCGGGCAGAGCAGGACCCGACATTCGCTCTTCGTGGAGCCCTCGCAAAGCCGCATGTTATGGATCGGGCCGCGATCCTGAAGTCCAATGACCTCGGCTTTCTTTTGAAGGCTATCGAAGAGTTCAAGGGGCAACCGACGACCGTCGCAGCATTGAAGCTCCTGACGCTCCTTTTTCCACGCCCTGGCGAGTTGCGACTGACGGAATGGTCCGAGTTTGATCTGGACCGCGCGATCTGGGTCATCCCCGCGTCACGCATGAAGATGCGCCGCGAGCACCGTGTCCCGTTGCCGAGGCAGGCGGTTCAGATACCGGAAGCGCTTCGTCCGATCACCGGGCAGCAAGCCTTGCTCTTTCCCGGCATCGTCAACTCCAGGAAGCCGATTTCCGAGAACACCCTCAACCTGGCACTGCGCCGAATGGGCTTTGGCGCCGATGAAGTGACCGCGCATGGCTTTCGAGCAACGGCGTCAACGCTCTTGAAGCAGTCCGGTGCGAGGCGGACGGAGCTACGGGTGCGCCAGGCGACCGTCGCGTTTTCGCCTGACATGGCTTCCAACTGCAGAAGGTATGGCACCCACAAATGACTGGAAGCGGCCGGAAAAGAAAATCTCCGTACCCGGGAGGGGGTGCGCCCTGCACTCGAAAGCGGCTGCAGGGACAAGTGAAGGCTCGTGAAGACGGGCGAGTTGACGGCGTGCCAGTCGCCTTGGCGTCGTGGCAAATTGAGTTCCCCGCCCCCGAAAACGGGCGACCTTTATATATCTTGGGGGGAGGGTGTGCGTCAGACGAGGAGAATGATCATCCTCGATACAGTGCGATATTCTTGGACATAGTTCGCCACGCCGATGCCAGTGACCGGGTTTCGCGCGCTCTCAGGATCAGCGCTCAGCCCGGCGGCGCTGGTCGGGGTTGCGAAGCCGGGCTGAGCGCGGATAAATTTCTCACTCAAGGGTCTACGCAGCGGACGGTCCGATCAAGCTTAAACTCACGGGTGTCTGGAGCCGGAGGACGGATCGGACCTGCAATACAGGCTCACGGCGCCCTAAGCATCATCGCAGATCGAGGAAATCACCCTACCGGTGGCCTCTCTAGCCCCAACACCCGCTTTCGGGGGCAGGGGCGCTCCAGCACTTTGCTGGCAGGCGATTGGCATTCTGCCGAATTAGCGGACACCAATTTCGGGTATTTCATGAAGCCAACCGTAACCCGTCCCATTCGTCCCGTATTGGCGGCTTTGCGCAGCCGTTGCGGTCGCTCAAGCGGAACGAGGCTCGCGGAAAAGCAGACTTTCATTCAGCGGCGGCCTGCGGTCCTGTCTCGATGAGGGACCTCAGGCGCCGAACCGCCTCGACGAGATCGGCTGGCGCCGGTGCTGCAAGCGCGAGGCGCACGCCATTGGGCGCGTGGCCAGAGGTGACCGCAAAGGCACTGCCGGGCGTCAGCGCGATACCTTGTCGCAAGGCCTCCGCGACGAAACCTTCTGCCCGCCAGGTCTCCGGCAAGGGCAACCAGAGATGATAGGCTCGCGGGTCACCATTCACTTCCATGGGTTGCAGTGCTGCACGGGCAAGCCTTTGGCGCAGCTGCGCATCAGCGCGTTTGGCTGCGATGATCTTCGCCATGCGGGTGTCCTTCATCCAGGTAATGGCTGCCGCAAGAGGCAATCCCGCTGGCGACCAGGCGCCCGATCTCAGCGCGTTCGCAACGCGGGACGACAAGCCGCGTGGCGCTGCCACCAGCCCCAGCGTCAGGCCCGGCGCGAGCCGCTTCGACATGCTGTCGATGAGGATGATCTGATCGGGAAGAAGACTTACGAGCGGTGGATCATCCACCAGAAACGCGTAGACCCCATCCTCGATGGCTGGAATGCCGAGCCTGGAGATAACATCTGCCATCGCCTGCCTGCGGGCCGGCGACATTGTGACCCCGGTCGGGCTATGGAGACTGGGTTGCAGGTAGACGGCGGAAAGCGGTGTCGTGGCATGAGCCGCGGCGAGCGCCTCGGGGCGCATACCCTCTCCATCCATCTCGATGGGAACGAGCGAGATGCCGAGCCTCTGCGCGACGCCTTTCGCCACGGGATAGGTGAGCGCCTCCACGCCGATCCGATCGCCGGGCTTCGCCAAGGCTGAGAATACGCCCGCGATCGCCTGCCGACCGTTGCCGGCGAACAGGATGCCCTCAGGGTCCGGTTCCCATCCGGGGCGGGTCAGGAACTGCGCCGCATCCTGTCGCGCCTTCGGCGTGCCCGCTGCGCCAACTGGCCTCAAGGCTTCCACGAAGCCAGGAGAGCCGCAGAGAGCTCCCAAGGACTCGGCCAGCAGACCTGTATGTTCCGGCAGGACGGGAAAGATAAGCTCCAGATCGACGGGCGCCGCAGTGGGCTCGACGAGCGGAGTGGCCAGAGGGGGTGCCCCCGAGCGGACATAGGTGCCGCGCCCAACCTCACCGACGACAAGACCGCGACGGATCAGTTCGGAATAAACCCGGCTCGCTGTCGAAACCGCAATCCCGGCTTCATAGGCAAAGATGCGCTGTGGCTTCAGCCGTTCGCCTTGACGCATGCGCCCCGAAACGATGTCGGCTGCCAGTCGGTCGGCGATGGCCATGTAATCAATATTGCTCACGAGACGGCCCTGTGCTTAGGCTTATTGCTCCGAGATTGAATCGACCAATTGCACGACCTCTCGGAGCAAGCAAGCACAAGGTTCAGCGCCATGTCGATGTCAGGCGAAGATCATGAGTCCGTCGCACGCGCCCTCGAGGAGGCGCGCCAACAGCGGGGCCCGATCCCGCTGCCCAGCGATCGCTACACCGAAATGGGGATTGCCGATGCCTACCGGGTGCAAGCTCATTGGCTAGCATTGCAGGAGAAGGCCGGCGCGAAGCGTGCCGGCTACAAGGTCGGCCTGACATCGCGCGCCATGCAGGTCGCGCTGAAGGTCGATGAGCCGCAATACGGCCACCTCCTCGACCGTCACATCTATGGCGATAATGCCCGCATCATGCTCGACGCCTTCTTCACGCCACGGCTCGAGGTCGAGCTGGCCTTCCTCATGCGGCGACCGATTGCGGGATTTGGCCACAGCATCGATGATGTGCTTGCCGCGACTGAGTTTATTCAGCCAGCGATCGAGATCGTGGATTACCGCACGGTCTCGCCGCGTCCCATTGCCGACATGATCGCCGACAACGTTGCCGGCGCTGGCGCCAGCCTGGGAGGCCGCAAGATCAGGCCCGACGGTCAGGTCGATCTCGGCTGGATCGGCGCGACGCTGGCGCGCAATGGCGTGATCGAGGAATCGGGTGTCTCGGCGGCGGTGCTCGGGCATCCCGCGCTCGGTGTCGTGGCGCTGCTCGATCGTCTCGCCGAGCATAAAGGCGGGCTCGAGGAAGGCGATATCGTGCTCGCGGGATCGTTCACGCGGCAGGTCGACATTGCCCGGGGCGACGAGTTCGAAGCCGATTACGGGCCCCATGGAGCCTTTGCGTTCCGTTTTCTCTGAACGCCACATTGCACCGAGATCAATAAAACGATTGCACCGCATTACGCGTGATCCCATCCTCCGAACATTCCACGGATCCGGAGGAGGAGTTCATGTCGACCGTTCTGCATTCCCGGCATCGGCCATCGCCGGGCTCGACGCCCGCCTCCGCAGCCGAGACCCTGCGCATGCTGGTTCACTACAAACGATGGGCGAATAGGCTGACGTTCAGCCAGGTTCTGGCGCTGCCCGAAGGCGAGGCGCTGAAACAGCGGCAGACCCGTTTTGGCAACATGGTGCACACGCTCAATCATGTCTTCGTCGTGGACGATATCTTCCGGCACCACCTGGAGAGCCGCAGGCACGGCTATACCGCGCGCAATACGGATACGACGCCTCCGCTTTTGGAGCTCCGGGCCAGGGTCGAGGAGATGGACCAATGGTATATCGATCAGGCCGAGAATTGGACGGACGAGGATTTTGCGACCGTGATCCGCTTTGAATTCGTGGGCGGCGGCGAAGGCGCGATGACGCGGGCAGAGATCGTGCTCCATGTCGTCAATCATGCGACCTACCACCGCGGCTTCGTCGGCGACATGATGTACCAGGTGCCGGTGATGCCGGTGTCGAACGACCTGCCGGTTTTCCTCCGTGATGTTTGGAAGAAGGCGCGCTGAAGGGTCTTTCGCGTCCCGCTTGTCTGTTGCCGAGTTGCGGCACAGCCGCCGCCTTCTGGCCCTCCAGCTTGTCTTCCATCTCTGAGGCATCGTGATGACTGCATTGGCAAAAACACAATTGCCTGAAGAGGCACATGGGCCGGCCGAAAGCCTGTTGATTTGCGGGGAATACGCCATTGCGGGCGCTCCGGTACCGGTGCGTGACCCGGAAGATAATTCGATCGTGGGTCTCGTCACGCAAGCTGATGAAAACGATGCCGCGCGCGCTGTCGCCTTTGCCCATCGGGAGAGGTTCGTCTCGGCGAATCTGCCGGCACATCGGCGGGCTGAAATCCTGGAACGAGCGGCGGCTCTGGTCGCCTCCCGCACGGAAGATCTCGCATGGATCATCGCGCGAGAGGGCATCAAGACCATCCGCGAGGCCCGTTTTGAGGTCACCCGGGCAGCGATGACCTTGAAGTTGTCGGCGGAAGCAGCCAAGCGGTTGACGGGCGAGACGTTGCGCTTTGACCAGCGGCCCGGCAGCGAACACCGCACCGGATACTTCACGCGTGAGCCTGTGGGGGTCGTCCTGGCGATCACGCCTTTCAACGATCCTTTGAACCTTGTTGCTCACAAGATCGGGCCAGCGATCGCCGCGGGGAACACGGTGATCCTGAAGCCGCATCAACAAACGCCGCTGACAGCCTTGAAGCTCGCAGAGATCTTGTTGCAGGCAGGCTTGCCTCCGCAAATCCTGCAGGTTCTGCCGGGGTCCGGCGACCAGCTGGGCCCAATCCTGCTCGCGGATGATCGCGTCCGTTGCGTTTCCTTCACGGGCGGGCTGGAGACCGGTCGAAGGATCGCGGCCGCCGCCGGCCTCAAGAGGCTCGAAATGGAACTCGGCAGCAATTGTCCGACCCTCGTCCTTGAGGACGCCGATCTCGACAGCGCAGCCGAGGCCATAGTCTCGGGAGCCTTCTGGGCAGCAGGTCAAAATTGTTTGCATGTCCAGCGTGTCATCGCCGAAAAAGCTATCGCGGCGCCTCTGCGAGACCGGATCGTCGCTCTCGCAGAGAATGTCCAGACGGGCCCCAAGCGGAATGAGGCCACCGACATGGGGTGCGTTGTTTCAGAGTTCGCAGCGACCCGGATCGCTGACAGTCTCGTGGACGCCTTCAATCGTGGCGCACGTCTTTTGATCGGAGGCAGGCATCATGGCACGCTCTTCGAGCCGACGTTGATTGAGAACGTCCCGTCCGATCACGCATTGGCCCGTGATGAAGTCTACGGACCGGTCACAGTGCTGAGCGAGGCAGTGGATCTCGACGACGCGATCCAACAGGCGAACGCCACGCCATTTGGGCTGCAAGCGGGGGTCTTCACGCGGGACCTTGATCGGGCGCACCGAGCTGTTCGAGACATCGAGGCCGGTGCGGTCATGATCAATGAAAGCTCCGACTACCGCATGGACGCCATGCCTTTTGAAGGCGTTAAATTGTCCGGACTGGGCCGCGAAGGCGTCGATGCCACCATCCATGCGATGACGGAGCCAAAGGTCGCCTGCTTCACGCACCGCTTGCCGCGTTCGTAGCAGGACCGGCGGCTCGCACTTTCCCGACATGCACGGCGAGGGCTTTCAGTGACCGTGGGCCACTTCACGCGTTGTTTTCATTCCCAGGATTCATGCGACGCGCGGGGCGTACATGGCAAGCACGTGGCGCGTCTCGAATAAGCAGAGTTAGTTATTGGCAACTACGCGCCCGCGTTTCAGTCGTTCAGCGGTGCATCATCGATTTCCGAAGCCGGACATTCATCGGGTCTCTACAACTCGGTGCACGTCAGTCCAACGATCCGGCAGCAGGCCAAATTCGCCATCGTTATGCGGGAGCGACCGCAACCTTTGTGGCCATAGCAGCTTCGAGAACCAGCGCGGTGATGCTGAATTTGTCCCCCGAGAAGCCTGCATCCATCAATTCACCCTCGACCAATCGTTTCGCAAGTGCGTCAGCCTGTTGGGCCCGACCGGCATCGATCTGGAAGGTTGCGCAAATCTGCTGATCGCGGCCCTCCGCTCGCAGCGGGCTACTCGTGATCTGGATATCGCCAACAAGTCCGGCCTGGAGCGGCTTCTCGCTATGGAGGGCATGGCCGATCGCAAGAGCCAGAGTTGTGATCTGTTCCGGTTCCACAAAGGTGTGAAAATCGACCGCTATTCGGCACGACATCAAACGCCGGCTATGATTGGTAATGGCGCCGAGATCACCAAAGGGAATCGTATGGACCCTGCCGGTCTCGTCGCGCAGGCGAACAGAGCGCGTCCCGATGGCCTCGAGGCGGCCCTGCCGTCCGTTGGACTCAATGGTCTCGCCGAGCCGGAAGACATCCTCGAACATGTAAAACAGGCCGGACACGATATCCTTGGCCAACGTTTGCGAACCGAGACTGATCGCGAGCCCCACAATACCGGCGCCTGCGATCAATGGCGTAATGTCGACGCCGATGATCGACAGCGCCATGAGGGCGACCACCAGCATGATGATCGTGATTGCGCCAAAGCGGACAATCGGAAGGACGGTGGCCAGTCGAGCGCGCAGCGCCGTGTTCTCCTCACCGGTGCGTCCATTTCCGCCCGGCAGCAAACGCGCATCCACCCAGACGTGAATGAGCGCCGACAGCCATAGGCCCAGAACAACCAGAACCGAAGCCAGCGAAAAACGCCGGGCAAAATCTGACCACCCCGGTGAACCGAACAGGCCCGGGACGCCGCTCAGCCAAAATTCGATCAGAATGCGCAGGATCAGCGCGACGGCGGCCGCATCGACCAGAGCGCGAATGACAAAAAGCCTTCGCATAACCGCCGGCCTGCGCGAGGTACGGATGCTTAAGGCCAGAACACGATCGAGGACCAGGGCAAGGATCACAATGGAAAGCGATCCGATCGCACCGCGGAACAAATCGGTCTCGCCAACAAAGGCACCCCAGATCCATAGTCCGGTCAGCGCTGCAAAGATGCAGCACGCCAGCGTCATCTGCATGGATCCCAAGCCATGCGCACGCAGCTGCCGGAAGGTCTGAAAACCGGCAAACATCATGATCATCGCAACAAGAACGCTCAGGGCGCGGGCCTTCTCAACCGACACCCCGTCCCTCAGCCACGCCCCCACGAGCACGGCATGGGCCAGACCGAAGGCGAGAACCCAGCGTGCCCGCCACATGACGAAGCGCGCCCCGGCATCATCGACGCGGACCAGCCGAAGCGAGGGCGCATCGGGCTGAAAGAAGATCCGCAAAACGGTCAAGACGAAGAGCCAGCGCACCAAAGCCGCCGCCATTTCGACGGGAAATTGTGATGCGCCGACGGGCAATCCCAGCCAATGCACGAGGAGCAGGCGTCCGATCACTGCTGCAGCGACAAGGGCGAGTGCATCAATTGCGAGTTGCCGAAACAGTGCGAAAATTGGGACAGGGTGCAGCAGCGCGTTCTGCCAGAACCTCGCGCCGAGGTGACGCGCGAGCCCATGCAATCCCAGCATGGCACTTGCGACCACCAGACACTGCACGAGCAAGGAAGTGTCCGTCACCGGGACCCGACCGAGAGCCACCAATGCATCGCTCAAAGCGCCCGGCAAAGCCAGCAAGGTCGTCTCGCCCTTGGCAGCCAATGTCGCCATGGCGTTGTCAAACACGTCAAACGGGGAGGCCGGAGCATGTCCTGACGCGGTTTGAAGTTGTGTCATTGGAGCCCCGATCAGTATTTCCGCGAAATTGCGAATTGAGCGGTGTAGCTGGGTCCCTTGGGGTAATTCACCGCCCCGAACTGCCTATCGATGTTGGAAACTTGACCTATTCCCAGCTCCCACGTCAGATCGAGATCTTTGACGGGCGTCCAGACCAGATTGGCAGCTGCGCGCCCGACCCGAATGCTGTGACGTTGGGGAACTTCGGGGACTTTCAGGTCCGCGAATGTCGCGAAGACATTCGAGCGCAAGGTTTCGTTCCAGCCATGGCTGTACGCGATCGCGGCAGTCCAGCCTTTCATGGTTTCCAGCAAGAAGACCGGAATATTGCGCGGCAAGGTGAACCGCAGCAGGCCGCCGGGCTGTGCAATGCCGAGGTATCCTGGTGCTGTATCGGCATAGGTTACCTGTGCAAGCCAGTAGTCGTTCACGCCGAAGCCGGTCACGTCACGCTGGATCGCCGCAGTCCCGGCAAAGCCGAAGCGCTGTATTGAAGCGGGCTGAACGAGGCTGAGCGCGCGGATTGCCATCCCCAGATGCACCGTCGTGCCATCGACCTCATAACGCCAGCGTGCGACAGGATCGGGAAGGGAGTTTTTGGAATATCCGGAATCGCTCAGCCAGCGTGCATCCTGGGCCTCGGCACCAACGATCAGTGTGCTTGCCTCGCTGAGGCGGAAGGCCAACGAGGCCAATACTGTGCTTGCCGAGGGCACCGTGGCCTTGAAGCCGAATTCATCTCCCGACCAATAGTCAAAATTCGATCCCTTCAACCCGAATGTCAGAGGGCCGGCACTGACCCAGATCGAATTGAGAGATGCAGCGGTTGTGCCACTGTTCCGGTTCCAATCCATCTCGAAGGCGGTCCGTACCCGGCCGATTTCTGTCTCTTCGAGGCTTTGAAGACCGATCGTTGCGCGAATCTCACTCTGCGAGGATTGGCGCGCACCCGCGTCCAAACGCCCTGAACCCGTCGTCCCGTCGCTGAGCGTGACCGATGACGCGATGCCGGCCGAAACGCGATAGCACGGCCCGCGCTGAATTTTGGTCGCATGGAACGCGATGAAGTTCCGAACAGGAGGATCCGCATCGTCATCGTCGTCAGTTTCGTCTTCATCATCCTTCATGGACTTGGTCGACGTCGATTTCTTCGGCACGGTGGCAGCATCTTTGTCCGGCATGGGTGATTGGACACCCGAAGGCATCCGGACGAAAGCGTCTGAATCGGCAGCAAAGTGGCAGACGGCCAAGCTCGGCATGCCTGCAAAGCGCGCCTTGAGCCCAGGATTGACTTGCGCCCAGGCGAATCCCGAAAATCCTCCCTCAAGCGTGAGAATGAACGCAGAAACCATTGGTCCTGCGTCGGTCCTGAATATCCTCACGGCGATCACGAAAAGCCCCTTTCACGCGCAAGTGCTCGCTGGGGACCTCTTGCAAAAGGCATCTTCGCTTCACCGAAGGACATGCCAACCGCCGATCCAATCATGTGCGCACCTGACGAGAATTGACGATCCGGCCGTCCTCAAGGGTCACGACCCGATCCGCCAGATCGAGGATGCGCGGGTCATGGGTGACCATCACGGTCGTGGTGCCACGGACGCGTCCGAGATCCTTGAACAGCTGCACGGCTGCGAGGCCGCTCACCGTGTCGAGCGCCGCCGTGGGCTCGTCGGCAAAAATGATGTCGGGGTTCGAGACCAGGGCCCGTGCGATGGCCACGCGCTGCTTCTGCCCTCCGGACAGGTTCGCCGGAAAATAGTCCAGTCGCTCCCCGAGCCCCAGGAGCCGGAGAAGGTGATCGACAGCGGGGGCCTGCCTTGTCGGATCACCACGGCCATGGACCTGCAAGCCCATCATCACATTCTGCCGTGCTGTCAGGCTGTCATGCAGATTGTGGGCCTGGAAGATAAAGCCGAGGCGCCGGCGCATGTCGATCCGGACGGACTCAGCCGATGTCGACAATTCCTGGTCCAGCAACCGGATGCGGCCTGCCTGCACTGCGCGCAGGCATCCCATCAGGGTCAGGAGCGTGGTCTTTCCCGAGCCTGATGGGCCCATCAGGATGGTCAGGGATCCCCGTGCAACCTCGAGGTTGATATCGAACAAGGCCTGCTTGCGGGCTTCACCTTCGCCGAAGAAGTGGTCGAGACCCAAAACGGAGATGGCCGCGTCAGTCATCACGGCCTCAAAACAGATCAGCTGGCTCGGCAGCGGCGAGCTTGCGCATCGCCAGGACGCCGGACACCGAACAGGCGATGATCGTCCCGATGAAGACCGCGACAGCCCGCTCCGGCGTCATGAAGATCGGGATGTTCGTCAGCGTCGCCAGGGAATGGTAAAACAGCTGTGACAACGCCAGCCCGGGCCAGAAGCCAATCGCCGCCAGAATGATTGCCTCTTCCAGAATAATCCCGACGAAAAACCTTTGCCTGAACCCCATGGCCTTGAAGGTTGCATATTCGCGGACATGGTCCGCGACATCAGCCGAGAGGACCTGATAGGCGATCACGATTCCCACGACGACCCCGATCATCACGCCAAAGGCGAAGACGAGACCGGTCGGGCGCTTGGTCATCTGATGGCGGATTTCCTGTCCTGACGCCTGAGTGACAGTGCGGATCCGGACCGAGTCCGGCGGATAGAGATGCGCGAGTTCGGCCGAGACCCGCATTGGATCGGCGCCCGGGGCGAGCGCCAGAAGGATATGGCTGGGCGTGGCGGAACTGCGTTTCGGAAACAGATGGAAGAAGGTCTGATCCGAAACGAGAAAGACGCCGTCGCCACCGAACCCGCCGCCGATCGAAACCGTTCCGACGGCACCAAGCTGACGGTTCTGGAATTCGAAGGGTATCGGCGCCTCGGGATGCGCCTTTGCATAGCTGCGCATGTCGACGAAACGGGTCAACGTGTCGACAAGCGCGGTATCCGCCATGGACAGGCTGACGAGGGGCGCGGCGAGCGCATCATGGAAGAACGGCGTAGCATCCGGCGCGAGGCCGAAGAACTGGATCGACGAGGATGCATTCCGGCCCGAAATCCAGGTCGCACGGGCCATGTAGATGGACGTGCCGCCTCTGACGTCGGGGTGTGCCATCGCCTGGTAGAGTCTTTGCCGCGGCAGTGTCGCCGCATCGGACAGCACTTCCGATTCGGCGGGCGACACGATCAGAAGATCAGGCTTGAACAGGCGGTAGGGAATGGCAACGGATTCCGCCATCGCGCCGGCCAGGCCGAGCTGCACGAAGACAAGGACGTTGGCGAAGGCCACGCCCGCCAATGCGGCCAGCAGCCGGCCCCTGTTATGCGTGAGTTGCAGATACCCGACAGGCAATCGGCCGAGGAGGCGTGTGAGGAAGGCTGTCATTGCCCGGTTGCTCCAGCCGCCTTTTCGGCCGCGACAGCAATCCGGCCCACAACCTCGAGATTGACATAGCGCGCGGCGCGCAGGCTCGACGCTTCGTCAAGGGCAACCGTCACGATCAGCACACGCGCATCGGTGTTGGCCGCCGGATCGTCCGCCGTGACATTCTGCCGTCCGACCAGCGTACCGATGCGCGAGACTGTTCCGGTCAGCGGCATCGTGCCCAGTACAGGCGAGATGAGCGAAACACGTTGCCCGACCCTGACCTGCGGGACCATGGTCTGGAAGACTTCCAGTTCTGCTTCCATCCGGGCCGTATCGCCCATCTGCAAGAGCCCGCCGGCAGGCGAGCGCTCGCCTGCGCGCGCGGCCACCTTGATGACCGTGCCGTCCTGAGGCGCAAGAACCTTGGCGCGGTCGAGATCGCTCCTGGCCTGCGCGACGGCCGCTTCGGCTGCGGAGAGATTGGCGAGTGCGACAGCGATGTCCACCGGCTGACCGTCCGGCCCGGGCTGATACCGCGTCAATGAGGCCCGAAGACGATCGATATCGGCACGGGCGGTGTTGTATGACCGCTCGGCATTCTCAAGGATGGCTTGGGTCGTTGCTCCGCGGTCCAGCAGGCTGGTCATCCGTTCCAGTTCACGCTCGGCCTTTGCAAGGATCGCTTCCGCGCCGCGGATCTGCGCGCGAAGCTCGGCTTCCGTCGCCACGACCTGAACCCTTGCCTGCGCAAGCGCCGCGCGTCTGATCTCAAGGGTGCTTTCGGCACTTGTCAGGGCAGACTGGTAGAGCGCAAGACTGTCGAGAACAGCAAACACATCGCCCTTGGCCACCTTGTCGCCCTCCGCGACAAGGATCCGGTCGATGCGCGCATCGCCGGCTCCCTGCGGCAAGGCGACCGAGACGACGCCGCCAGCGGGTTGCAGCCGTCCGAGCGCGACGACATCGCCTTTCGACAGGGTGGCGACACGTGCTTCGGGCGGCACCCGAACCGCATGGGATCCGCCCCCCTGCTTGAGCCCGGTCCAATCGTAGGCAACGCGCATGATCGGCTCCTGAAAATAGAGGCCGATAATGCCACCGAGAAGAAGGGCCGAAACGAGCGCCAAGACCCGTATCGGCCAAAGCAGCGGCCTGCGGGGCGCGTGCTCCGAGGAAGACCGATCCTTGCCATTGTCAAGCAAAGGCAAGGCCTCGGATGCGCCCGATTGTCCGGGGTTTCGATCGGGTGTCATCATCTCGCAAAGGCTTGGAACTCTTGGGGGGTCAAAAGACCGTTGCGATCTGCATCGATGCGGTTGAAGGCCATGTCATAGCGGCCAAACCGGACAATTTGCGCCGCTTGACCAATGTTGGCCTCAGCATTCAGCTGGATCAGCCTTTCGAACTCGCTGCGGGTCAGCATGCCATCGCCATTGGCATCCGCCTTCTTGAAGTTTTCTGCGACTTTCTGCTTGTTTGCACCAGATGCTTGCTGGGCGTTGGCGCCAAGCGTCGACAAGGCAGCAATCGTGGCCAATGCCAATACTATGACAAGCTTCTTTTCCATGGCACTATTTTCCTGTGATACTGGGTTCTTCGTGAATGAAGCGGCAAGATCTGCTTCTCGTTTCTGCGCATTCAAGCCAGGACGCCATGCAGGTGTTGGGATTGCATCATGGCTTGAGGGCCATCCCGGTCCGGGCTCGCCCGAGGGATAGCCAGACCGATGCCGTTCTTGTGTTGAAACGGCATCGGCACGCCGGGTCAGAACCGGCCGACGCGGTTGACCGGGCCACCGCGGTTGCCCGGGACCCCCGGTGCAACGCGAACCCCGGGCGCTCCCCGGGCGACACAGCCAACCGGGTATCCTGGCCGCGTGCAGTAGATCACCCTGGCGCGCGTCGCCGGTCGTGCGACACACCCGACGGGAACGCCCGGGCTGGTGCAGTAAATCACCCGGGCGCGCGCGGCCGGGCGCACGACGCAGCCGACAGGAACGCCGGGACCAGAGCAGTAGACGACAGCCTGCGCCTGTGCATGCGGGGTGGCTGACAACGATGCCCCGATGAGTGTGACGGCACCGAGGAGTGCCGATGATAAAGCCGTCCGTACCATGTAGATCTCTCCTTCGTTCTGTGCCTGATAGACTTTCAAACACGTCAGGACTTGCCTGTTTCTGATGACGCACGACCAGGATCGTGCGTCATTCATTCAGTTCTTTGCTTCATTGCTTTATCGATTGAAGACGCGCGTCCTGGTTGCCACGCCCCCAAAGGGACCGGTGCGCGTCATAGAGCAGGAGCGGTCACCGGCGCTGCAACCGCGTATGCGGGACGCGGTGTAGCCGTAGCGTCCCGTGGTCTCACGCGTGGCGCTGCATTCACCGCCTGCGCAACTGCGGGTCTGGATCGTCGACCCGCCATAGATCCCGGTTGCCGTGCGCGTTCCGGTGCAGGCACCATCAACACAGGCGATTTCGCGGCTTCGTGCGTTCAGTCGCGGGACCCCGAGAGGATAGGGCCGATAATAGGTCGCCCATGCTCCGTACCACGGCTGTGCCGGGTAGTAGGTGTCCCAATAGACGCGACTGAACTCCACGACGGTGAGGCCGACAACGGGAGCAAGCGCGGGAGTCAAGCCGACTGGCCTCCCCCGGTAGACCACCTGAAGATAGCTGGCCGAGACCCAGCCCCGATAACTGCCGAAGGCAACATCGCACCAGGCGTAATCGGCAGCGCAACCGAGAGTGAGAATCCGGGCCCCCTGCGGCACGACGGTCACGACCGGATAGGTCGTTGATGGTCCGGCACGCAGATTAACCTTCGCTGTCGCGACAGATACAGTCGCGGCGGATGCGGCCGAAACTCCGGCGGTCAGGACGGCCAAAGCGACAAGAATTCTCTTCAGCATGGGTTGCTCCCTGTCGGACGAACCAGATCGTTCGCCGCATGGGCCGGTGTCTGAAGGGGCGGAATTTCACGAGTATTACAGAATCGACGCAAGTTATGATGAGATGTTACAGGCCTATTGAATTGTAACAGTCTGCAACAACTCGGCATTGCGCGCGTATTCGCAACTGTGACAGGGTCACCGTCATGACTGGCAAACCAGACAGAGTGATCGTCGTGGACGACGACGCCGAACTCCGCGCATTGCTGCGCCGGTTCCTGAGCGAACATGGCTTCGAGACCCGTGCGGTGGACAGTGGCGCCGCGCTCGACAGGGAGATTTCGCGCAATCCCGCCGATGCCATCGTGTTGGATCTTATGATGTCGGGCGAAGATGGTCTCGCCATCTGCCGCCGATTACGGTCCTCCGGCGACATGACTCCGATCATCATGCTGACTGCGCGCGGTAATCCGATCGACCGGATCATCGGTCTGGAAAGTGGCGCGGACGATTATCTGCCGAAACCTTTCGAACCGCGCGAACTGGTGGCACGCCTTGCGGCAGTGCTGCGACGCACGCGCGGCAGAAACGATGGCTCCTGCGACGATATCGTGTCAGCCGGTTCGCTGGAGATCAATCTTTCAACGCGAACGGTGACCCGTGACGGCACGTTGCTCAAGCTTTCCAGCCGCGAATTTGACTTGCTCGCCGCCTTCGCGCGCAGCCGCGGGCGCCCGCTCAGCCGGGCCCAATTGATCGAGCGCGCGTTCGGGCGCGATGCCGACGTCACAGACCGCGCGGTCGATGTCCAGGTGACACGGCTACGGCGCGCGATCGGGGACCAGGCTGATGATCCCGAGTTGATCAAAACCGTCTGGGGCGTCGGCTACGTTTTGGTTGCCGACCGTGTTTGATTCACTGTTCAAGCAGAACATTGCCGTGCTGACCGCCGCGACCCTCGGCGCATTGTCGGTGTCCTTTGTTCTGATCGCGGCCTTCGTCCTTCGACCCCAGATCGAACGGTCGGCCGCTGATACGGCACAGTTGACGCGAAGTCTCGAGCTTTCCTTCCGGCAAATGGACCCTGTGCAGCAAGAGCACTTTGCGAACGCGCTTCGCGCCGGCGCAGAGCAGAATGTGCAGGTCGGTGAAACGGCACCCGATGAAACCGATTTCCAGCGGGCCTGGTTCTCGCATTATTTTCTCCGCGTGCTCTCGGATCGACATGGCATCTCGGATTCCGATGTCACGGTGGACAGCAAGGGGCGCGTCTGGGTGCGGATCGTGACCGCGGATCAGTCATACTGGCTGTCGCTCAGGACCTTGCCGGCGACCGATCCGGTTATCGGTCTGGTCCTGGCGTCGGCGATCGCCTTGCTTGCCGCCCTTGCTGGCGGCATCGCGCTGCAACGACGCATTGCTCGTCCACTGAAGCGCCTCGAGGAGGCGGTCGGCCAGTTATCGAGCCCGTCCGATGTCTATGACAATGATGTCGACAGGCCACGCGAGATTGCCGCCGTGTCTCGGGCGCTGAAAGACATGTCCGAGCGGTTGCGATCGGCGGAAGCCGACCGGGCTCTGCTGCTGGCCGGCGTGAGCCATGATCTGCGGATCCCGCTGACAAAGTTGCGTCTGTCTCTCGCGATGCTGAAAGATGCCGATATCGACCTTGTCGCAGGCGCAGAACGCAATGTGATCCGGATCGAGAGCATGCTCGGCCAGTTTCTGGACTTCGCTCGTGGGTTCGAGGCCGAAGAGACGCGCACGGTTCCGTTGCGCCCGCTTTTGCAGCAGGCCATCGAGGCCTGCGATCGGTCGGAGGCCGTCGCCCTTGATGCGCCGGCGGATCATCTGGTCCGCGTGAAAGAGGCCGCCCTCCTTCGGGCGGTCGAGAACCTTCTCGCGAATGCGCTCCGATATGGTCAGCCCCCGATCAGGGTCAGCGCCGGCATCCGGGGGGAAGATCTCCTGATTGATGTGCAGGATTCGGGGCCCGGCATCTCCCCCGACGCCGCCAGAGAACTCCTGCGCCCTTTTGCACGCGGGGATTCCGCGCGCGCCGGCGAGGGTACCGGACTGGGGCTTGCGATCGTCGATCAGGTGGCCAAGGCCCATGGCGGCTTCATCGAGTTCGAGCAAGCCTCCGAGACCTTCACCGCCCGCCTTCGCATTCCAAGAGCCGGTGTCGCCAGTCAAGCAAGGACAGGCTCCGAGGTCCAATCGGGACACTGACATTCCAACTGGACCATTCGACAAGGGTCGAGCAACAGAAAGGGAGGGTGCACCGCTGCGATGAAGACCCCCTATGATCCAGAACGCCAGAGCGAATCCGGTTTCTCCGGCCATGCGCGTGACCGCATCCTGCGCGCAGCGGCTGCGGCGTTTTCGGAGCGTGGCTTTCATGGTGTCACGGTGCGTGATCTTGCCCAACAAGCGCGGGTCAACCTCGCCGCAGTCAACTACCATTTCCGATCGAAGAACGAGCTGTATGCTGCCGTCATCGATCGCGCGCTTGAAACTTGGCTGGCTGAGACAGTCGTGCTCGATGACCTTCCAGGTCCGGTTGCGCTCCCTGACGTTATCCGCTTGCTGGTCTCGGCTTTGGTCGCACCGGTCATCGAGCGCGAGGAAGCACCGTTGCTGCCTCGCCTGATTGCCTGGGACCTCCTGCAGGGAGCACGCCAGACGCGCATCGGAGCCTCGCCTGCAATCGCTGCGGGGATCCGCGCCCGGCTGGTACGCCACATGCCAGAGTCAATGGACCCAACGATGCTGGATCTGATTGTAGATTGGCTTGTGTCCCAGTGTCTGCTTCTGACGCAAGTCTTTCGCTCCCCGCTGACCGGAACGCATCAAGATCACGCAGCTCTGCAAGGTCTGGCGGAACAGATCAGCGTTCTTGCGCTCAATGGTTTGTCCGGTCTCGCCAAGAGCAAAAACTGAGCCGGACCGGGGTGCCTCTGCACCCCGGTCCGAACAGGCTCAGGCTTCGAGCGTGCTCGCGTTCTTTTCCGTTGTGGCGCCGCCATCGAGCATGTCGAGAAGGCTGGACATTATGTCGGACTTTGAATTGCCCGTAATGCTTTTTCCGTAAGCGTTTATGCCGTGCAACAGCTTGTCCATACCGTGATCGCTGTCAGCCTTGTCAAACATCGCTGCAAGGTAGTGGCCGCCTGCCATCATTTCCTGCATCTTCATCATCATCGACTGCATCTTGCTCGACATCTTGTCGCCAAGCACGCTCATCTCGCCCCTCGAGAGCGAGCCGTTTCCGTCTTGGTCTAGCTTCCCGAACGCTGCTGCCGCTCTCGACCCATCGCCACCCTTGCCGATCGGCAATTTCTTGCCGGCCGACTGGAACTCCTCCAGCGAAATGCCGCTGTCGCCGTTCGCATCCACCTTCTGAAACATCCTGTCGCGCATCGCCGATATGTTCGGCATGCCACTGCTAACGCCCATCAAGCCGCTGATATTCATAGGAACTGTCCCTTGTGCTCCTTGACGCGGGCCATTTGGCCACGCGGACTCCCATGGGGGTCATGGATTGACAGTGCAGCGGATGGACCAAGCCCGTTTCAAACAGGTGTTCGGATTCAGCGTAAGGCGACGCTGAGTTTGTCCCTCGACCGGCGCAATCCGATGTGATCGGCTCCATCGGTCTGGCCGGTGAGAACGCTGGAGGGCCACAATGAGGTCGCTGGCCAAATGACAAATTCTCCGGGATCTCGGCGAGAACCAGCCAGTCCCCTCCCGGCCCCATCCTGGCATTCGACAATCCGGAGCGCAAAACTAAGCAAGAGCACTTTCGGTCGAGCCGCCAAGGTCCGCATTGGGGCCGGAAGCGGAATGGCGGCTCATGGCTTTCAATAAGCAATTGCAGACCAACCAATTCGAGATTGCCGCACGAGGACAAGCTCCCGGGCAACCCGCACCCCGATAGCGATGTATCTGCCACCAGAGCCAGGTTTTCGCGCGTGCAATCGTCGACAATCGCGAGCACACGGAAGCGGCGCCCATCCGTGAACTGGTCAGAGACGAAGTCCAATGACCATCGCTCATTGGGCCGCAGCGGGGCGAGCATGGGGGCGCGTGTGCCGATGGCTCGCTTGCGCCCGCCACGGCGCCGAATGGATAGCTTCTCTTCGCGGATTGTGTCGGAAGAGCTTCTGGTGGTCCACGGCCAGACCCTCACGCTTGAGCATCACGTGCAGACGCCTGTACCCGAACCGGCGGCGCTCACGGGGAATCGAGCGCATGCGCTCCCGGAGGACAGTGTCATCGGGCCTGGTCGAGTGATATCGTATCGTCATGCGGCAATAGCCGATGGCTTTACACGCCCGCCGTTCACTCATGCCGTGGTTGGCCACGAGATGCGCGACAGTTCTGCGCTTGGCAGCGGGCGTCACCATTTCTTTCCCTAGAGATCCTTCAACGCAACATTGTCGAGCATCGCGACAGCGAGCATCCGCTTGAGCTTCGCGTTCTCGTCTTCCAGCGCCACTAGGCGCTTGGCCTCAGACACGTCCATGCCGCCGTACTTCGATTTCCATCTGTAAATGCTGGCGTCGCTGACGCCATGCCTTCGACAGAGCTCCGAGACAGCCACGTCCGCCTCCTGCTCCTTCAGGATCGCGATGATCTGCTCCTCGCTGAACCGGCTGCGCTTCATGTTCTGGTCCTTTCAATGCGGCCAGAACGAACTTCAAGCTGGATTAGGTCAGAGGGGCAACGTCAGCGGTTCTCGACGCGGTAGCAGAGCGGCACGTAGCCGCCCATCCACATGCCCTTCCGGCGTGAGGCCGCGACCTTGTCGCGGATGCGCTCGCCGATCACCTCGCGTTCGAACTGGGCGAATGAGAGCAGGCAAATCCCACAAGGAGGCTTCCGATGCCAAGGACCGCATGCTCGAAGCCGATGCTGCCGCTCCTCGTGATCGCGACGCTCTCGCTGACCGCCTGCGCGACGGCACCTTCAGGCCGACCGTCGTCAGCCCGCCGGTTGCGGCACACAACAGTGCCTTCGAGGCGAGGCTTGCCGACGAAATCCAGCGCGTGCCGCCCGGCGCGGCTCTGGAACGGGCGATGCCGTATTTCCGGCGTATGCGAAGCCGGCAGAAGTTCGCCGCTTTTTACGGCTCGATCTACAACCACTTCAACCAGGAACGCACACTCATCAGCCACCGGAATTCCAAGGATCGACGTACCGCTGCGCTGACCACATGGCGTCAACTCTGCGCGGCCTGAGCAAGTCGGGTTTGGGCGAATTCCACGAGACTGTTTTGGATTGTCTGACGGCACCGTTGTTCCTGATCGAGTGACCAGGAACAACGTCTCCGCATGCTACCGCTATTCGCTCAACGAGGCGTTGAACAGGCGGAACGAACCGTCGGGATGCTGTGTCCAGTTCAGCTTCTCGGTGGCAGCTTGAAGCGCTGCGTCGAAATGCACGAATAGCATCGGTGCATCGTCGGCAATCATCTGCTCAACCTGCCGATAGATTGACGCGCGTCTGGCAACGTTCGTGACGCTGCGTGCCTCCTTCAGCATGCGATCCACAGCCTCGTTCTTATAGCCGGCGAAGTTGTTGGGTCCGTCGATCGTGAACCAGTTGAACATGTTTCCGTCAGGGTCAGACCGACCGGCCCATGGCGAATAGCATAGGTCAAAGGTTTTGCCGCGCAGCACGGTAATCAGACTTGTGCCGTCGATCTGTTTGATCGTCGCCTTGAAGCCTGCCTCATTGGCCTGCGCCTGGATGATTTCGGCGATGCGTATCACGAGAGGCGAGTTTATCACCGTGATCTCGAAGGCAGCTTGGGGCTTGCCGGCTTCCGCCAGAAGCGCCCTTGCTCGCGCGAGATCGCGCCGATAGGGCCTGAAGTTCTTGTCGAACGCGAAGGCCAGAGGCGGCGATATCGGGCCGTGTGCCACCTGCCCGGTGTTGAAGTAGGCCGCACGCTGCACCGCATCCATGTCAACAGCAAACATCAGCGCCTGCCGCACGCGCTTGTCGTCGAAAGGCGCACGGGTCGTATTGAGCGAGAACCCGTTGAAGCCGACTCCACCTTTTTCCGACGTCTTCAGACCCCGTTCCCGTTCGAGAGTCCGAAAGTTCTGCGGCGGTACGCTATCGACCAACTGGACCGTGCCGCTTCGCAGATTTGCCAGCCGCACGGTTTCGTCAGGCATCGGCCGCAGGACGATCCGATCCAGGTAGGGCATGCCAGTGCGCCAGTAGCCGTCGAAGCGCTCCAGGATCAGCTCGGCGTTCTTCGTCCAGCTCACCACCTTGAAGGGACCCGCCCCAACAGCACGGGTGGCGAAATCCGCGCCCAGTCTCTCCACGGCGGCCGGAGAGGCAAACAATCCGGCACGGTTCGTCAGCACGTGCGGGAATGGTGCGAAAGGCTGCTTGAAGCGGACGCTGAAGCTCCGATCTCCGGTCACTTCGACGGCGTCGATCGGGCCGAGATCAGACCGGCGCGGCGAGCCAGTCTTGGCATCCAACATCCGGTCGAAATTCCACTTGGCGGCCTTCGCGTCGAAGGCTGTGCCGTCATGAAATGTTATCCCGGGACGCAGGTTGAAGAGATAGGTCAGGTCGTCCTTCATCTCGAACGACGCCAGGCCCGGCTCGATCGCAAGGTCCGGTGTGATCGAAAGCAGTGGCTCGTGCATCAGGTACTGCGCATAGATCTCGAAGAATGACGAGAAGAATGCAGGATCGAGCGTCACAGGGTCTGACACGACACCGATCGTCAGGGTTCCGCCTCTGCGAGGCGTGCCGCCTTGGCCAAAGGCATGACCCGGGAGTCCTGTCATGGCGAAGGTGGCAAGCCCTGCGGCGCTCTGGATGACTTGTCTACGGTTAGGCCCGGACTTCTCGATCGTCATGATTGGTGCTCCATGTCGTGATGGCCTGGCCGCATTCGTCCGTGCGGCTTACCGGCCGGTTTCATCGTTCGAATTCCTCCCGGAATGACACGTGGGCGGCAACAACGCGCCACCCTTCGGGCATGCGCGCCCAGATCTGGCTTTGGCGCCCGACGCGTTCGTCACCCGGATACTGGAACTCGGTGTTGACCGCGGCGGCATCACGGCCGATCGCTGTGATCTTGGTGTTCCGCAGAACACGTCCAGGGACGGCATTGCGCGTGCGACGGTAGGCGGCAATTGCGTCGTGGCCGTAAAGGTTCTCGGCAATTCCATAACGAATGGCGCGCTCATCGCGCCAGAACCAGCCATCGAGCGCGACTGGGTCGTACTTCATCAGGGCTTCTTCATAGCACCCGAAAGCCGACGCAACCTCAGCAATGACAGCCTCATCATCAATCGCCACGGCATCGACCATGAATTCAGCTCCTTTGGATGCGGGCGCACGCAACGCCTTCGGCTTCAAGCGCCCGCGCCACGCGAAACAGCGCGACTTCATTCCAGGGACGGGCCACCAGCTGCACGGCGCGTGGAAGCGCGTCCTGTGTTCGCATCGGCACAATCAGCGCCGGCAGGCCAATGACGCTGACAGGTTGAGTGAACAACCCCAGCATGCCCCGCGGGTCCATGGATTCGCCGGCAACCTCCAGATGGTCGCAACCTATCGCAGGCGCCTCGAAGGGCACTGCCGGGGTGATGAGAACGTCATTGGCATCGAAAAGCGGGAGGACCGCCTCGCGATAACGCCGGCGCGCGCGCTGCGCCTCCAGATATACCTCCGCCGGTGCCAGCACTCCGGCAAGGAACCGGTCTCGAGTCATGGGATCGAAATCATTCGGGCGCGCTCGCAGGTGCGGCAGATGCACACTCGATCCTTCGATGAGCGTGATGACGAGGGAGGCCGCCCAGCCGCGCTCGACATCCGGCAAGTCGACGCGCCGCGTCACGCCCAGCGCCCGCGCCGCAGCTTCAGCGACCGCCAGAGCCCGCTCGTCGGCGCGTCGGAAAAAACGCCCGTCCACAAGTGCGACCCGCACCCCGGAGAGCCCGGCGTTCAAATGCGGCGTGGCCAGCATGGGTTCGACTGGCGCGCAAACAGGGTCGACCGGGTCGAAGCCCTGGACGGCATCGTAAGCCAAGGACAAATCCATCACGCAGCCCGCAATGGGGCCGACATGGTCGAGGCTTTCGGAGAAAATCTGAGTGCCGGCGCGAGTGAGCCGGCCATAGGTCGGCTTCAAGCCGAAGACGCCGCACAGCGCTGAGGGAACACGAATCGAGCCGTTTGTGTCACTGCCAAGTGTCAACGGGACCATGCCAGCGGCAACTGCTGCCGCTGATCCGCCCGACGAACCACCTGCCAGTCGTTCCAGGTCATGCGGATTGCGCGTCGCGCCATAATGCGAGTTCTCGGTCGTGAAGCCCGAAGCGTATTCATCCATGTTCAGCGCGCCAACGAGAACCGCACCTGCTTTCTCCAGTCGTGCGATCGCAGGCGCGTCGCTCACCGCGGGGGCATCGCCGACCGAAATCCGCGATCCCGCGATCGTCGTCTCCTCCGCTATGTCGAAAAGGTTCTTCACCGCAAATGGCACGCCTGCCAGCGGCCCGACGCTGTCTCCCGCTGCCAGCGTTGCGTCCAGACTGCGCGCGCGCGCCAAAGCCCGTTCCGCGGTAATCAGAGTAAAGGCGTTGATCCTCCGGTCCGCTGTCTCGATACGCGCCAATGCTGCCTCGACGACGTCCACGGCACTGATGCGCCGACCGTTCACAGCATTCGAAATGGCGTGCGCCTCGCCGTTCGGCAGCGATCCCGTCATGCGCGATAAACCGGGGCGATTTCGACCACCGGGCGGGCCGGCTTGTCGGCGTCGATCAATGTCCGCGCGACCGCGAGCAGCGACCGCAAGTTCGCGCGCGTACCAGGCAGGTGTTCGGCGGGAATTGTCAGCCGGATGGTGGCCGCACTGGACCAGATCATGGCGTCGAGCGTCGCATCGTCAAGCCAGTCCTGCTCACGTTGCTGCCGGTCCATGCCCCTTATCCGTTGTTGAGAAGGCGAATCGGTTTCCACCGACGGCCCTAGCGTGATCACCACGGTTGCGCGATTGAACCGGTTCAGATAACAAATATCTTGCAGCTAAGGAGTGTTGTCAATGCGTGACTTGATCTGCTTCGATGTCGGGCGGCTGATGTCGATTGCGGGATGCAAGATGCGTCGGACGTCTTTCCGGCAGTGCCGCCATGGCTGATCGGGTGTCTCGAACCGCACCGCCTCCGCTGATCGCGTGCATTGGTGACATCGATGTTGACTGGCTTATGCAGGTCGACTGGCTTCCCTCACAGGACGACAAGATTCCCGCACGCAGCCTCGTCCGCGCCCCCGGGGGCATGGCCGCCAATGTGGCGGTCGCTATCCAGCACCTGGGGGGACGCAGCCGGCTGATCGGACGCGTTGGCGGAGACGACGAGGGCCAAGGCCTGGTCGCATATCTCGGTCGACGAGGCGTGGATGTGGATCATGTCACGATCATCCCCGGCGAACGGACGTTCCAGTGTCTGATCTTTGTGGCCCCGGGCGGCGAACGCGCGTTGGTTCGAATGCCGAGTGCGCTCATCGTGCCTACAGTCGCCGACATTGGTTCCGGTAGCCTGGCGGGCTGCCGGCATGTGCACATCACCTTTGCCGAGCCAGCCGTCGCGATGCATGTCATCGAACTGGCGCGACGTCTCGGGATCTCACTTTCGATTGATCTTGAGAAAGCGGATCTTCCGCCGGACCCCGGCATCCTGGGTCAGCTCATCGCCGGCTGCGATGTCATGTTCCTGAACCGGCGGGCGCGAGAGGAACTCGATCGACGAGGCGCCCTCCTGGAATATGCTGGCGCCGTCGTCACGACGCTCGGCGCGAATGGCGCGCGCTTCGAACGACGCGGCGTGTCGATGACGAGCCCTGGCTGCAAGGTCGAAACTCGCGACACAACCGGGGCCGGCGACGCGTTTGCGGGCGCCTTTCTTCTGCGATGGCTGGCCGAGCCGGACCGGCCCCAGTCAGCATTGGACGAAGCGAACCTGTACGCCGCACGCTCAACGTGCACGATCGGTGCGCAAGCGATGCTTGGCGACGACGCATTGACCTTCCCGCCAATCGGCGTTGTTGCCGGGAGGCGCTTGTGACGGGTGATCGCCGATTCAGGCTCGACCACCAGCTGAAAGCCATGGGCGATCAGGGTCTTGATCCGAGCGAACTGGACTTGCTGGCGCGGATCGTCGACGGATTCGAGCTCGGTGCCAGCCGGCACGCGGAGTTGGCTCACGAACTGCTGATCCAAATTGCCGGCACTGAGCAGTCCAGGTTTGATGCGATCGCCAAATTCATCGTTGATACGCGGGGCGCCGAAGCACCAGTCGTGGCTTATGCTGTGCGCTGGTTGCTCGAAAACGATCAGCGCTCGCGACCCGCCCTCGCGGCCCGCGCCGCGCATTGGACCGCGCTGATTGCTCAGCTTCGCGCAAAGCTCGTCGCAGGCGCAGTTGACCACCTTCGCTTCGCCGAAAAGCTCATTCTGTTCGACTATTCCGGGACCGTCGCAGACATCGTCGAAGGCCTTGCCGCACATGGCCAGCGACCGACCTTGACCATAGCCGAGAGCCGCGCGCTCGATGGGGGACGGCCTTACCTGCGGCGGCTGGCGCGACTTCAGCTGCCGATGCGGTTCGTCTTCGATGCAGCTTTGGAACAGGAACTCGACAAAGCCCAAGCGCTGCTGCTTGGCGCCGAAAGTCTGACACCTGCCGGAGGGCTCATCAACACGTTGGGAAGCCGCGGAGCGGCAAGGCTCGCCAACGCACATGGCGTGCCGGTTCTGGGCTGCGCGGAACTGATCAAGCGCCAGGCGGCTGCGGATCATTCCTCCGCTCCGTCTCCTGTGCCACCTCGCGATTTCAGCGACAAGCTGCTCCCCGGAGTTGAAAGGTCGCCGATGATCGACTGCCGCCAGGACGAACTGGAACTTGTCCCCCCCCAACTCATCGACTATCTGTTGACGGAACACGGTCCGCTGCGACCCCAAGCATCAATGGGGGTGACATGATGGCCTCCCGCGACATCATGCGGCAAGAAATCGCCGCACAACCCCGCGTGGTCCGTGACGCCATACCCAGCTTGCTGCGGCAGGCAGCGTCAATCAAGTGGCCCGATCCGCCGGGGCTTCTGGTCTTTTGTGGATGTGGCGATTCGCTGACGGCGCCCAGCCTCGTCAGCGAGGCGCTTGGTGGCGCGGCGGTTATCTTGTCCGCTATGGATGTCGCGGCCTATCGTCGGCTCAAGCCGGCCGATTTGGTTGTCGCGGCATCGATCTCAGGTTCGACCACGGCGACCGCAAAAGCCGTCGCGGCGGCACGCGCGGCCGGTACACGCAGTTGTGCGATTACGATGGCACCGGACTCTCCGATCGCCCGCGCGGCCGACCACGTCATCACGCTGCCGTACCGCCCGATCAGCCGGCAGACGCCGCACACCCTCGACTTCGCCATGACGATTGCCGCCGTGTTGGCGATCGCGGCAGCAAAGGGCGGGAGCAACGTGGCACTGGACATGCTACCCGATGTCATTGCTGGCGCGCTCGCCGTGCCGGATGATCAGATCGATGCCGCCGCGCGTCTGTGGTCGCCAACCACCAATCTCTACGTCCTGGGAGCAGGGCCCGGCCTCGCGACGGCCAGATATATCGTGGCCAAGTTCCATGAAGCTTTCGGCTGCGCCGCGATCGCTGCGGAACTCGAGGACATGGCTCATGGTCAGCACCTTGCGCTTCGCGGCGGTGATGCCGCCGTTCTCCTCGCACTCGATCAGCCTTCTCGAACCCGTGCCAGCGCCGTCCTGCCGGGCCTCGTGCGGCTCGGTCTAAAGTGCGCCGTCATTGGCGGCGACACAGGATCAGTTGGCATCGACATACCCGCCACGGATGGCTGGCCCGCTCAGGTTGCCGCAGCCATCGTCGGGCAACGGTTATGCCTGCGTGCAGCCGAGATTCACGACCTTGCCGTGATCTGGCCTGTCGAGACGCCGCATCTCGTGGCACAGAAGGAATGGGGTTTGGATCGATCGACGGTCGTGCCACCCAGCTTCGACCAGAAGTCCGTGACGCATCAGAAGGCAGGCCCATGAGCGACGTCCTGCGTGGCTATCACGATGTTGGAGGCCGACCGGCCGGGCCGGTCGAAAGGACTGTCCATCCTTTTCTGCCATGGCAGAAGGTTTCGGAAGCCATGCGCGTGGCGCTGGATACGAAGTCGCAGCTCGTGACGCTCGATGAGTTACGGCGATGCTTTGAGTCTTTTGGCGAGGATCTCTACAATACGCTGGGCTTTTACGAACGCCGCGCTGAGGCGTTAACCGTCCTGCTCGATGAGAAAGGGCTCATCAGCCGTGCTGACATTCAAGACAGAATGCTGGCCATGGCGATGGCGCAGGGAATCTCCGTGAACTTCGCAACGCGATCCATCGAACGATTGGAGTGAGCGATGCCGCGTTTCTCCCCGGGCGACCGCGTCCACATCGAAGACCTCGGCAAGCCGGGTCATATCCGCATCCCCTGGTATGTCCGACACAAGGACGGTGCCATCGAGCGCTATTGCGGCTCTTATCCCAATCCGGAAGACCTCGCCTATGCGCGGCGCGGCCAACCAAGCGTTGATCTCTATCGCGTCCGCCTTCGGCAAATCGACCTGTGGCCTGACTACGCCGGTCAGGCGCAGGATACCCTCGACATTGAGGTCTACGATCACTGGCTGAGTCCAGCGGAGGGTTCGTCATGACCATGCGTGGCAGTCGATTTGTCAGCCATCCGGCCGATGAGCAACCAGTCATCGAAGGGCACGAGGGGGCCGAATACTATGACCTGATGACGGCGGCGACGCGCGAACTTCTGATCGAACGCGGTTTCCTCGAACAGGCCGAAATCGACGCGGTCGTTGCGAAATTGGAGGCACCGAGAGCCGAGTGGGGTGCACTCATCGTGGCGCGTGCCTGGCTCGACATTGCCTTCAAGACCCGACTGCTGGCTGACGGTGTGGCAGCCGCAGCCGAACTGGGCTTCTCGATCAAGGAGGCTCAACTTGTCGTCGTGGAGAATACGGCAAATCTTCATAACCTGATCGTTTGCACCCTTTGCTCTTGCTATCCACGCTCGCTGCTTGGCCAGCCGCCATGGTGGTATATTTCGAAAACGTACCGCGCGCGTGCGGTTCGTGAGCCGCGTCAGGTGCTCAAGGAGCTTGGATTGGAAATCCCGCCAGATGTGGAACTTCGCGTGCATGACAGCAACGCCGACATGCGTTACCTCGTCCTGCCAATGCGGCCGGACGGGACCGACGAGCTCGACGAGGCTGCCCTTGCAGCACTCGTGACGCGCGACGCAATGATCGGTGCTGCGCTGGCGGGCCGGGAGTCGCGACAAGCGCTTGGCGGCGACGCCTCAGGCAGCTGACGGGTTCAGTCGCGCGGGTCGAAACGGTCACGCAATCCGTCGCCCAGCAAGTTGCTGCCCAGCACGGTCAGGAAGATGGCTGAGCCGGAGAACCAGGCGAGCCAAGGCGCGAGTTCCAAGAAGCCGATCGCGTTGCGCAGCATGTTGCCCCAGGTCGGTGTCGGGGGCTGCACGCCCAGCCCAAGAAACGACAGGTATGATTCGGTGATGATCGCAGAGGCGAACAGCAGCGATCCCTGGACGATCACTGGCGGGAGAATGTTGGGCAGGATCGTGCGAAAGACGATGTGGCCCTCTCCGAAGCCGAGCGCGCGCTTGGCCTCCACGAACTCCAAGCGACTGACCACCATCGTCTGCGCACGAACCAGACGGGCAAAGACTGGCACGTTGACCACCACGATGGCCAAAACCGCGTTGGTGAGGCTTGGCCCGAGAACCGCTGTGATGGCCAGCGCCAACAGGATGCTGGGAAAGGCGAAGATGACATCCATGGCGCGCATGATCAGCGCATCCGTCAGTCTCCCCATCGTTCCCGCAGCGAGCCCGAGCAGGGTGCCGATGACGGCGGCAGCCGCAACGCTCAGGCAGCCGACGAACAGCGAGGCGCGCGCACCGTAAATGATCCGTGATAGCACGTCTCGGCCGAGTTCGTCGGTGCCGAACAGATGGATGAGGCTCGGGGGCGCCAAGACGTTGATGAAGTCCGGCGTGTCTGGATCGCTCGGGGCGATGACCGGCGCAAATGCCGCCGCAATGATCGCCGAGCACACCAGCGCAAGACCCGCCGCCGAACGGGGGTCTGCCGCCAGCGCCCGAAACAATCCGGCCACGCCGCGTGGCGGCCCGATTGGCAGGGCGCCCACTCCCGGATCGGCTTTCATGACAGGCGCAGCCGCGGATCGAGAACCGTGTAGATCAAGTCGGTGACCAAGTTGATCAGCACGAACATGGTTGCAGTGAGCAGGACGGCACCCTGCACGACTGGATAATCGCGCGCAAAGATCGCATCAACGGTCAGCTTGCCGATGCCCGGCCATGAAAACACGGTTTCCGTGATGACAACACCACCCAGAAGCTGGCCGAACTGGATACCAAGCAGAGTCACGATGGGGATGCGGGCATTCCCGAGCGCATGCCCCCAGACGACCGTCCGCGACGGCAGGCCCTTGGCGCGTGCGGTGCGAATGTAGTCTGCGCGCAAGACCTCCAGCATGGTGGCGCGCGTCATGCGCATGGTCGCTGCCGCCAGCGCGGCGCCGAGCGTCAATGCCGGCAACACCAAATGCCGCAGATGTGCGACCGGGTCGGCCAACGGCGAGACATACCCCGAGGACGGGAAGATCGGCAGCGTGATCGAGAATGTCAGGATCAGCAGTACGCCCAGCCAAAAACTCGGCATTGACAGTCCGAACAGCGCGGCGAGCGACACCGTGTAGTCGGCCCAACTGTTGCGCCGGGTCGCGGCGATGACGCCCGCCGGTATCGAGATCATCAAGGAGAGGGCCAGCGCGCTCAGCGACAGGATGGCGGTGGGTCCCAGAGCGCCGAGCAGCAGCGGAAGGACCTCGCGGCCGCCCTGGATCGAACGTCCGAAATCCCCCGACAGAATGCGACCGAGCCAGGCGAAGTACTGGACGAGGAGCGGCTGATCGAGCGACAGTTGCCGCCGGAGCGTCGCAATGGCGTTCTCATCCGCTTCGAGACCCAGAAACGCAATCACAGGATCACCCGGAACAAGCCGAATGAGAAAGAACGTGACCGCCGATATCCCGAACAAGATCGGGACTAGGCTGACGAAGCGCGTGATGATGAAGTGCAGCATCTGCCGCAGTTGGCCTCTTGAACCGGTTCAATTAAGTTGATAGTCTTCATTCCTATTCGTGATGTCAAGTGAGCGCGATGGCCAAATTCAATGCAGCGGCCAAATGCCTTGTCGATCGACGTCGCCGGTGACGGCGCACGACCAGTCCACTCCGGCAACGGTACGGTGAGAGGCGAGATGGTTCTGCGGGTCCGCAATCTACGTGTCCGGTTCGGTGCGGGGCCCCACATCGTGGACGGTGTCGATCTCAATCTTCGTGAAGGCCGCATGCTGTGCCTTGTCGGCGAATCCGGGTCGGGCAAGAGCCTGACAGCGCTGTCCCTCATGCGGCTGCTGCCAGCGAACGCGCGATTGACCGCTGATGAATTTGCTTTCTCTGACGCCGGCGCAGAGGTCGACCTGCTCTCGATCGAAGAGGTCGGCCTGAACGCGATCCGCGGCGACCGGGTGGCGATGGTGTTTCAAGAACCCATGACAGCGCTCAACCCGGTGATGACCGTTGGCGCGCAGATCGAGGAAAGCCTGCGCTTGCACAAGCGTCTTTCGCGCCAGGAGGCTCGCCAGCGGGCACTCGATATGTTCCGGCTGGTGCAGATACCAGCGCCAGAGACCCGTCTCGACGCTTTCCCTCACCAATTGTCGGGCGGCATGCGCCAGCGCGTCGTCATCGCCATGGCGCTCGTCTGCCGGCCGGCGGTTCTGATCGCAGACGAGCCGACCACCGCGCTCGATGTCACCATCCAGAGCCAGATCCTGCGGTTGATCGACCAACTGCGCGACGAGTTGGGCACTGCGGTGCTTTTCATCACGCACAACCTCGCCGTGGTTGCGGAAATCGCCGATGAGGTCGCTGTCATCTATGCCGGACGCATTGTCGAGCGCGGGTTGAAGACCAACATTTTCGCCAACCCCATGCATCCCTACACCTTGGCGCTCTTCGCTGCCACGCCGCGCAGCGAAGACCGCGGGCGGCGGCTCGCGGCGATTGGCGGTCAAGTTCCAGCCCTGTCCTCCATGCCGGCCGGCTGCCGTTTCGCACCGCGTTGCCCGTTTGCCGTCGAGCCATGCCGGGCGAATGATCCGCCGCTGCGCGAAGTCGAGCCCGGACATGACGTCGCCTGCTGGCGCGCGCCGCTTGAGCACCATGTCATGGTCAAGGACCAGATCGCGTGAACCCGCTTCTGACTGTCGAGAACCTGACGAAGACCTATGCCTCGCCGGGTGGCATGTTCGGTCGCGGTGCCACGGCAAGGGTGGTGTCCGGCGTGAGCTTTTCGCTGGCGCGGGGCGACACTTTCGCGCTCGTCGGCGAAAGCGGCTCGGGCAAGACCACGATTGGCAGGATGCTGCTGCGGCTGGTGGAACCTGATGCGGGCATCATCCGCTTTAACGGGATCGATCTGCGCGCCCTGACGCCGACAGAAATGCGCCACATGCGCCGCCGCATTCAAATCATCTTCCAGGATCCGTACGGTTCGCTGGACCCCCGCGTTCGGATCGGCGAGGCGATCGCAGAGCCGATCCGGCTGCATCGGCTCCGCCCGCGTGACGCGGTGCGCGAACGGGTCATCGAACTGCTCGCGCTCGTCGGCCTCAGCGAAAGCCACGCCGACCGTTTTCCGCATGAATTTTCAGGCGGTCAGCGGCAGCGTATTGCCATCGCTCGGGCTTTGGCGGTGGAGCCGGACCTCATTGTCTGCGACGAACCCGTCTCAGCGCTCGATCTGTCGATCCAGGCGCAAGTGCTAAACCTGTTGGCGGAGTTGCGCGAGAGATTGGGGGTCACTTACGTGTTCATCTCGCACGACATGGCGGTGGTGCGGCATCTCGCGAGCCATGTCGGCGTCCTTTACGCCGGCCGGCTCGTCGAGACTGGCCCGGCCGAAACGATCTTCGGCGATCCCCGCCACCCCTATACACGCATGTTGCTGGCAGCAACGCCCAGCCCGGTTCCTAACGCGTCACGGGAACGGCAGGTGATCGCGGGCGAACCGCCGAGCCCGTTCGCCCCCCTCGACCATTGCCGTTTCGCGTCTCGCTGCGGCCACGTCATCGACGCCTGCCTTGCCGCCGAGCCGCCGCTAACCGATGTGGCGCCTGCACCGCGCCGCGCCGCCTGCCTGCGCTCGGCAACGCTCGAACCTTACAAGGCGCTGGCGGATAGCGAGGCCTTGATGAGCGAGGCTTATCGCCATCGCCTTGGCCTGCTGCGGCAGGCGCGCGCGGCCGGGCAAATCCGATGACCTCGGCGGACACCGATGACAGCAGCGGGGCGCGGCGGGGCGCGCATCCAACGATCGACGATGTCGCGCGGTTGGCGGGAGTCTCGAAGGGAACGGTCTCGCATGTCATCAGCGGTCGAGTGCCCGTCGCGCCAGCCACTCGCGCACAGGTCGAGGAGGCCATTGCCACGCTCGACTACCGGCCCGCCGAGACGGCGCGTTCGCTCACCGCACGCAAGCGTCCGGCCGATCCCGATGGCCGTCTCCAAGCATCCGTTCCCCGCCTGACGGCCGTCGGCTTTCTCAGCGTGGATTACACCGCCAGCCTTGATCGCCTGCCGGAGCGGGAAGAGCGGCGGCTCGCGGCCACGATCGGCAAATCGATCGGCGGCCCTGCCGCCAACGTCGCCGCTATTGCAGCCGGGATCGGTTCGCCATTTCCAATTGCCGCCTCGTTGATCACGGCCATCGGGCTCGATCAGGACAGCGATTGGGCGACGGCAGAGCTTGCGCACCGCCGGGTCGACCTGATCATCCCACGCGACCGGCGCAACGGGCGGCTCAACCGCGCCCTCGTCCTTGTTGAGGCCGACGGTCGGCGCACCATCATCAGCGAACCCTCAAGCCTCGCGGCCGTCGATGTCGATCGCTTCATTGAGACAACTGATCCTCAAGGCCTGCGTTGGTGCATGCACTTGGAGGGTTACCACGTCGCCCCGCACATCGAACGGATCGCGCGCGCGCGCCAAAAAGGCTTCCGGACGAGCATGCAGGCCACCGGCCTGCCCGAGGATTGGCTTGCGGCTCATGCGGATGATGTCTTCAACCTATTCGACGTCGTGGTGCTGCATCGGGAAACGCTGCGGCAAATGACGGGCGCACCGGACGGCATCGATCGCGGTCTGAGTTGGATCGCACAACGGGCCGCCAAGGCAGCCAGCGACGGCTCACCATGGCCGGAACTCGTGGTGGTCACGCTCGGTGCGGACGGCGCGGCAGCGATCGTCCGCGGCGGCTCGATTCTGACCGCGCCGTCGCCCAGGACGCAAATCGTCGATGCGACCGGAGCAGGCGACGCCTTCGTTGGATGCCTGCTCGCCACGTGGCTCAACGATTGTCCCATCGACCTCAGCCTCCGGCTTGCCTGTGTCGCAGGCAGCTTGCAGGTCACGCAGTTCGGCGCGCAGGAGATGCGGCCGACCGCAGCGCAACTGCTCCAACACATTGAAGCGGGCGCCTACGGCTTTGCCGGCGCCGAACCCGAGAAACGATCATGATCCCTGCGAATGCGTCGGTTTACCGGCCCAAGGTCAACGCCGTGACGCGACTCTTCGGGCGCCGACAGGCCGTGATCGGCGTGATCCACGCGCTTCCACTTCCAGGGTCCGCGCAATATGACGGGGCGCCGATGGTCACGATTTACGACCACGCCCGTGCGGAGGCGGCGCGCTATCGGGCCGGCGGCGTCGACGGGTTGATCGTTGAAAATCACGGCGACATCCCTTTCGCCAAACCCGACGAATTAGGACCCGAGACTGCGGCGGCGATGGCGGTGATGACGGAGAAGGTGCGCGGCGATACCGGACTTCCAATCGGTGTCAACGTGCTAGCCAACGGTGCCGTGCAGGCTCTCGCCGTCGCCAAGGCCGCAGGAGCATCCTTCATTCGCGTCAACCAGTGGGCGAATGCGTATGTCGCGAATGAGGGCTTCATGGAAGGCAAGGCAGGCGCTGCGAGCCGATATCGCGCGTGGCTGAAAGCGGCGGATATTGCCGTCTTCGCCGACGTCCATGTCAAGCACGGTGCTCACGCCATCATGGCCGACCGGACGCTCACTGAACTGACCCGCGACGCTGAATTCTTCGATGCGGATGCTGTCATTGTCACCGGTCAACGCACAGGGGATGGTGCCCGGCTCGACGACTTATCCACCGTTCGGCAATCAACAGGATTGCCTGTCCTCGTGGGCAGCGGCGTGACGCCGGACAATGTCGCGGCGATTTTTCGCTTCGCTGATGCCGTGATCGTGGCGAGTGCGCTGAAGCACGATGGCGGGTGGTGGAACGAGGTCGATCCGGCGCGTCTCGCGCGCTTCATGGACGTCGTGCGCAAGGTGCGAGGATGAGGAGCGTCCTAGTTTTCGGCAACGCGACGTTGGACGTGATCCAGCACGTCCCACGCCTGCCGGTTGCCGGCGAAACACTGCTGTCAAACCCGCCATTGCGCTGCGCCGGCGGAAAGGGGCTGAACCAAGCCATCGCTGCGGCCCGAACCGGCGTCAACACGCGTCTCGTCGCGGCGATCGGTGCCGATGCGGACGCCGAGATGTTGAAACGTCTCGCCGAAGGCGAACACGGCCTCGACATTGACTGGCTTATTCGCGCAGGCCTGCCGACAGACATGTCGTCGATCTGGGTTGCGCGTGACGGCGAAAACATGATCGTCAGCAGCGCCCTCTGCGCCTATTCCATCGGTCCGGAAGAGGCGGCCTCCGCCTGCGCCGGGCTGGGCTCGGGCGACGTGCTTCTCGTGCAGGGCAACCTCGCGGCAGAGCCGACCCTAGCCGCCGCCCTCACGGCGCGGTCAGCAGGCGCGACGACCATCCTGAACACGGCCCCCATCCAAAGGGACATGGCGGCATGGCTAGGCAGCTTCAACGTGGTGATCACCAACGCGGTCGAAGCGGCAGAACTCACAGGTCTTGACTGTAACGCCGCGGTCACGGCTCTACAGTGCGCCACCGCGGGCGTTGCGATTGCGACAATGGGCGCCAAGGGAGCGCTGTTCGCCGACAGCACCGGAACCACGCTCCTGCCGGCGCCCAATGTCGACGTCGTCGATGCATCCGGCGCGGGCGACGTCATGGTCGGAACGCTGGCCGGACTCGTGGTGCAAGGCTTCTCGCTGAAGCAGGCAGCGATGATCGCCGTTGCGGCCGCATCCTTGTCAGTGACGCGTATCGGAACGTCGCCATCATTCCCAAGCGCGGCCGAACTGACGGAACTGGTTAATCGAGGTGCGCTCGCGCGGTGACGGGCTAGGAAGTTGCCGGCTCTGCCTGATCGTCCTGATCGTATTCCGCTCCAACATGGTGCAACGGGGCCGCACCGGTTTGCAGAGTTGCGGCGGAAGGTGGCTGGGCTCAGCGAGCGAATGCTGAGCCAGACCCTGCAGGATCTCAAGGCGGATGGTTTTGTGCTGCGTACCGCACATGCAGTCGTGCCGCAGCACGTTGACTACGAATTGACCGACCTCGGTAAGGAGGCAGCAAAGCATGTCGTCGCACTGGCAACCTGGATCGAGGCAGCGTTGCCTGAAATACTGCCGAGGAAGGCAGCGGCAGGAAGGGCTGGCAGTTACTTGCCCCATGCCGCTGCGCAAGCGGCAAAGCCCGATCGCTGAATCAAATAGGGGACCGAGGCCCAATCACTGGCCACGATCATTCAAGCGAGTTCGTACTTCCTGCCAATTCCGCGGAAACCCGGCCAGGTGCGAATGGATCGGCACGAACCCGAGCCGGGAGTTCGCACCTTGTTCCAATCCTCCGCCATTTTTTAGTATAAATCTCTGAAATAAATCATAAATCTATATAGCTCCGTTCTTAGCCCACACTTGGCCCCACAATTTGGGGCTGATGGGGCAGTCTCAATCATTTATGGCGTGTAGGGGCGATCATTGACGTACTGGTCCATGGGGCCGCCAGCGTCGCCCTTGCCGCGCACCAGACCGACCGGGTCCACCTCCAGAACCAGGGCGGCCGTGCAACGCTCGTCCGATGCCTCGGGATAAAGCGTCAGCGCGCGGCCGAACGACAGTTCAGTTTCGTGCATCCGCGCCGGGTTCTTGCGGAGCAGAAAACCGAGGTCGGTGGCGGGCCGATGAGTGGCGGTGATGGAGAGGAACATGGGAGTTGCTGTTGACTGGAATCGGATATTTCTCTGTCGCGTATAATGGGCAGGGACGCAAACATAGACCGGAATGAAATGTCGATTGGCATTTATCTGGAGTAGTCCAGAACTCTGTGCTGCATGTCCGCGCCTGCCTGATTTGGGCCACGTCATCGGTCAGGGGGAACCGCCCGGTTCCGGCCCCAAACCCGTGATTCATCAAGCCAGAGTGCTAAATTGGGAAAAGGCTCTCTCGGTTGACGAGGCATGGCCCGGATCGGGACCGGAAGCGGACTGGCAGTTTAAAGCATCAACTATGGTGAAACCTGCCTTTGTACGAAACGCGGGCCTCATCTTCGCTCTCGAATGACAGTCTCAGTTAACCGATATCTCCCAACGCGCTGCGGCAAGAACCATCTGACCTGCTAGCTTGAAGGCGGATGGAGAAAATTCCTGTGTTCAGGAGACACGGCGCCCGCGATGCTGGAAGCAAGCCTCGCACCGGTTCGCGATCCGGCCCTATGCGGCGAGCGACTTCAGGAAATCATC
>PERO01000004.1 GCA_002928875.1 Methylobacterium sp.
GGACCATCACGCATGTGAGTTCTGCAACGCAGGAAACCGAACAGGCCTCGCAGGCGATGCTGACCCAGGCCGATCACCTCCAGTCGGTCATCGAGAACCTGAACCGGGAAGTCGATGATTTCCTGAAATCGCTAGCGGCGTAGGGCCGGATCGCTGAAACGGAATCCCGGACGAAAGGACTGACGCCTCTCCCGCACCCCTTGCCCGATGCCATGGATCATCGGGCCGCGAACTTGGCCCTCAGGCGGCGGTGATCGCGCCATGCGCGCGGCGCGAGGCGGCGAGAAGGTCTTGCGTGTAGGCCTCCCGGATCGCCCCGGAGCGGATGGCCTCCAGGGTCGCCTCCTCGACGATCCGCCCGTCCTTCATCACCGCCACGCGGCCACAGAGATGGCCGACCACCGCGAGATTGTGGCTGACGAGCACGAGCGTGAGCCCCCGCGCCGCCTTGAGATCCGACAACAGGTTCAGCACCTCCGCCTGGATCGAGACATCGAGCGCCGAGGTCGGCTCGTCGAGCAGCAGGATCGAAGGTTCGAGGATGAGCGCCCGGGCGATCGCCACGCGCTGGCGCTGGCCGCCCGAGAGCTGGTGCGGATAGCGGAAACGGAAGCCCCCATCGAGCCCCACATCCGCGAGCGCCCGGTTGATCCGCCGGTCCACATCGCCCAGCCCGTGGATGGCGACCGGCTCGGCAAGCGTCGCATCCACCGTCATGCGTGGATGGAGCGAACCATAGGGGTCCTGGAACACCATCTGCACCTGCCGGTAGAACGCGGGCGGGCGCTTCGCCTGCTGCATCTCGCCGGCAATGGTGATGCGGCCGCCCCAGGCGCGGTTGAGGCCCGACAGGGCCCGCAGGATGGTCGATTTGCCGGAACCCGATTCGCCCACGATGCCGTAGCTCTCGCCCTTTCGGACGACGAAGCTCACATCCTTGACGACATGCGAGGTGCCGAAACTGATATCGAGGTGGGAAACCTGGATCGCCTCGCTCACGGGCCACCCCCCTGCGCCCAGGCCGGATCGCGATGCAGCGTCGCGAGGCGTTCCTTCGGGTGGTCGAGATCGGGCAGGCAATCGAGCAGCCCTTGCGTGTAGGGGTGCTTGCCCTTCGACAGCGCCTTGGCGTCGAGCGTCTCCATCACGCGGCCGGCATACATCACCACCACGCGGTCGCAGAACGAGGCGACGAGCGGCAGATCGTGGCTGATGAAGATCAGCCCCATGCCGCGATCGGTGACGAGGCGTTCGAGAATGTCGAGCACCTGCGCCTGCACGGTCACGTCGAGCGCGGAGGTGGGCTCATCCGCGATCAGGATGTCCGGCTCGCCGATCAGCATCATCGCGATCATCACGCGCTGGCCCATGCCGCCCGATACCTCGTGCGGGTAGAGATCGTAGACGCGGGCCGGATCGCGGATCTGCACGGCCTCCAGCATGGCAAGCGCACGCTCGCGCGCCTCCGAGCGGCTGGCTCTCGTGTGCACGCGGTAGGCCTCGCCGATCTGCCGCCCCACACTCATCACCGGATTCAGCGAGAATTTCGGGTCCTGCATCACCATGGAGATGCGCTTTCCGCGGATCGCGCGCCGGCCATGCTTGTCGAGGCCCATCATGTCCTGCCCGCGGAATTCCATGCGATCGGCCGTGACTTCGCCGGGCCAGGGCACAAGATCGAGGATCGCGCGGCCGGTCATCGACTTGCCCGAGCCGGATTCGCCGACGATCGCCAGTTTCTCGCGGCCCAAGGTGAAGGAGAGGCCGCGCACGGCCTCGACGATGCGCGTCGGCGTGTGGAAGCGCACGCGCAGGTTCTCGACGGTGAGGAGGGGTGGTTCAACGCTCATCAGCGGGCATCCAGCACGTCACGCAGGCCGTCGCCCAGCAGGTTGAAGCCGAGCGCCACAAGGCAGATCGCGAGGCCGGGAAAGGTCGCGACCCACCACTGGTCGAAGATGTATTCGCGGCCATTGGCGATCATCGCGCCCCATTCCGGCAGAGGCGGCTGCGCGCCGAGGCCCAGGAAGCCGAGGCCGGCGGCGGTGAGGATGATGCCCGCCATGTCGAGCGTGGTGCGCACGATGAGCGAGGGGATGCAGACCGGCATGATGTGTTTGAGCACGATGCGGGCATTCGAGGCGCCCTGCAAACGCACCGCGGCGATGTAATCGGAATTCCTAACCACGAGCGTCTCGGCGCGGGCGACGCGGGCGTAGGGCGGCCAGGCCGTGAGCGCGATGGCGATGCAGGCATTCTCGATCCCCGGGCCGAGCACGGCCACGAAGGCGAGGGCCAGCACGAGGCGGGGAAAGGCGAGAAAGATGTCGGTGATGCGCATCAGCACGCGGTCGGTCCAGCCGCCGAAATAGCCGGCGACGGTGCCGATCAGGAGGCCGATCGGCCCGACCGAGATCACCACCAGCAGGACGATCACAAGGGTGACGCGCGTGCCATGGACAATGCGCGAGAAGATGTCGCGGCCGAGCGCATCCGTGCCGAACCAGTTCTTCGCCGATGGCGGGAGCAGGCGCCCGTCGAGGTTCTGCGCCAGCGGATCATGCGTCGCGATCAGGGGCGCGAAGGCCGCGACCAGCAGCAGCATCACCACGATGGCGAGCCCGGCCAGCGCCAGCGGGTTCGCCTTCAGCGCGAGCCAGCGGCGATAGGCCTGCGCCAGCCGGGCCTGCCCGCGCGATGCCGGCGCTTCGGAGGTGAGATAGGCGTAAAGGCCGCTCATCGGGCTCTCCTCAACGGGCGCGCGGATCGAGCAGGCGACCCATGAGGTCGGTCAGCAGGTTGATGCCGACGAAGATCGCGCCGACGACGATGGTGCCGCCGAGCACCGCATTCATGTCGGCGCTGAGCAGGGAATTCGTGATGTAGCGCCCGAGACCCGGCCAGGCGAAGACGGTCTCCGTCAGCACCGATCCCTCGAGCAGGTTCGCATAGGAGAGCGCGATCACGGTCAGCAACGGTACCATGGCGTTCCGCAAGCCGTGCCGCCAGATGACCCGTGCTTCCGACATGCCCTTCACGCGGGCCGTGGTGATGTATTGCTGCTGCAATTCCTGGATCATGAAGGAGCGCGTCATGCGGCTGATATAGGCGGTCGAGAACAGGCCGAGGCAGGCCGAAGGCAGGATGAGATGCGACGCGGCGTTGCGGAAGGCATCCCAATCGCCATTCAGAGCGCAATCGATGAGCAGCACGCCGGTGATGGGTTCGATGAAATCCTGATAGCTCACGCCGATCCGCCCCGGTCCGGAGACCCAGCCGAGCTTGGCATAGAACAGGAGCAGGCCCATCAGGCCGAGCCAGAAGATCGGCACGGAATAGCCGAAGAGCCCGATGAAACGCGCCACATGGTCCGGCCAGCGGCCCTGCCGGGTCGCGGCGAGCACGCCGAGCGGAATGCCGAGCGTGATGCCGATCAGCGTGCCGAGCGTCGCGAGTTCGAGTGTCGCCGGGAAGACGCGCTTGATGTCGACGAGAACCGGGTTGGAGGTGAGCACCGACTTGCCGAAATCGCCGGAAAACACCTTCTGGAGATAGATCCAGAATTGCACGAGCAAAGGCTTGTCGAGGCCGAGTTCCAGCCGTGCCCGCTCGTAGACATCCGCCGGGGCGCGATCACCGACCACCGCCAGCACGGGGTCGACCGGCATCACGCGGGCAATGAAGAATGTCACGGCCAGAAGGCCGAGAAAGGTCACGACCACCGTCGTGATTTCGCGACCGAAAGATCGCGCGAGGCTGAAAGCCCGCCTGTCCGCCATGCGTGGGAGTTCCCGCTGGAATTCGTGTTGCCGAAGCCGGAATGAAGAGGGCGGCGACCCGCGCGGATCGCCGCCCCGAATGGCCTCAGCCTTTCACGATGTTCCAGTAGTAGTTGCCGCTGGAAGACGGGCCGATGCGGAAGCCGGTGACGTTCTTGCGCGACGCCACGACCTCGATCTGCTGCGAGATGATGACGAACGGCGAGGTCTTCTGATGCTCGCGCTGCAGTTCCTCATAGACCGCCTTGCGCTTCTCGGTGTCGCGCTCGAGCACGTTCGCCAGCGTCTTCTTGGTCATCTCGGGGATGTCCCAGGCGTTGCGCCATGCCAGCGTCTTCGAGCGCGCGTCATCCGCATTGCTCTCGTTGATGGCGAAGGTCTCGGCATTGGTGTGCGGATCGAGGTAATCCGGACCCCACTGGCCGATGAAGATGTCATGCGTGCGGGCGCGATACTTGGTCAGCGTCGCGCGGCCCTCGCCCGGCAGGAGTTCGAGCTTGATGCCCGCGGCCGCCCATTGCGCCTGCAGCGCCTGCGCGATGTCGGTGAAGGGGGATGCGTTGCGCACATCCATCGTGACGCTGAAGCCGTCCTTCAGTCCCGCCTTCTCGAGCAGGGCCTTGGCCTTCGCGACATCATACTTGTAGGGCTTGTCGGTGATCGCGCCGAGGAAGCCCTTCGGCAGGAAGCTCTGGTGCGTGGCGTAGGTGCCTTGCGTGATGTTGCGCTCGATGGCTTCGTAATCGGTCAGCCATTTGAGCGCCTCGCGCACCTCGGGCTTGGCGAGATTCGGGTTCTTCGTGTTGAGCCCGAGATAGAGGATATAGCCCTTGTCGCCCTGGCTGACCGCCAGATCCTTGTTCTGCGAGACCGGCGTCAGCTGGTCCTTCAGCAGGTTGCGGGCGTAATCGACGTCGCCCTTCTCGAGCAGCAGGCGCTGGGAGGCGAGTTCCGGCACATGCCGGACAATGACGCGGCGGGTCTTCGGCGCGCCGCCGATCCAGCTCGGATTGGCCTCGAGCGCGTATTGCTCGTTCGCGCGCCAGCCGCGCAGGATATAGGCGCCCGAACCGGCCGAATTGCGCTTCATCCACTCGTTGCCGAAATCGTTGTCCTTCACATTGGCCTGAACGATCTTCGAATCGACGATCGCCGCCACATCCGAGGTCATGCAGTTCAGGAAGAACGAGGTCGCGTAGGGCTTGTTGACCGTGATCGTCACGGTCAGCGGGTCCACCGCCTTCACGGTTTCGAGCACGTTGTCCTTGTTGATGCCGAACTGCGTGATGATGAAGCCCGGCGACTTGTTGAGCGTCACCGCCCGCTGGAACGAATAGACCACATCGGCCGAGGTGACCGCGTTGCCCGAATGGAACTTCACGTTCGGCCGCAGCTTGAAGGTGTAGGTCATGCCGTCGGCCGAGGCGGTCCAGCTTTCCGCGAGCTGGCCGACGATCTTCGAGGGATCGTTCACATCGTAATTCACGAGCCGGTCATAGATGTTGCCGGTCACCTCAGACCCTGAGAATTCGAACACCTCGGCCGGGTCGAGCGAAATGATGTCGTCGATCTGCTTCGCCATCACCACCGTGTCGCGCGGGGTCTGCGCGAAACTCGGCGTGACGGAGACAAGAGCGGTGGTGGCGCAAAGCAGCGCGCCGGCCGCCAAAGCAAGCCGCCTGTTCATAAGCATCGAGATGGTCTCCCCTGTTGTGTGGGGGCGGCTAACTGCCTCTTTTGCGAAGGCCCCCGATCGCCGCCCGATCCGGCCATGAGATTCCCCTCGCCGAGTCTTGTCAATTGGTCGATCGGGCGTGAACGATGCCGCCTGCGCTCAAGGTTCGAAATCGGGCTGGTTCTGCGGCTGTGCCGCCGTGAAGGCCGGCAGCGCGAGCGCCGCGGCCTCGGCTTCGAGAAGGCGCGGGAAGGCGCTCACATCCACCTTGAATCGCCGTGCATTATAGAGTTGCGGAACGAGGCAGAGATCGGCCAGGGTCGGCTGGGTGCCGAACAGGAACGGACCGCTTTCGCGCATGGCGAGCGTTTCGCAGGCCGCAAGGCCGTCGCGGTTCACCCAGGCCGCCCAGGCCTGCACGCCGGCATCGTCCTGCCCCAGGCTGCGCAGCCGGTTCAGCACCCTGAGGTTCTGCACCGGATGGATGTCGCAGGCGACGGCCAGCGCGAAGGACAGGATCTTCGCCCGCCGGGTGGCATCTCCCGGCCGCAAGGGCGGATCGGGAAAGGTCTCGTCCAGCCATTCGATGATCGCCAGCGATTGCGTCAGCACCGCGCCATCGCCGGTCTCGAAGGCCGGCACCAGCCCATGCGGATTGAGCTTCAGGAATTCTGGAGCTTTCTGGGCGTTGTGGCGCAGGTGATGATAGACGTGCTCCGCCTGCAACCCCTTGAGATTGAGCGCGATTCGCACCCGGAACGCGGCAGAGGAACGAAAATAGCCGTGAAGTCGCATGGGCTGTCCTTGCATTGATGCATGTTTACGCAGAACGTCCTCGCAAACAGGCAAAGTCCCGTCAGGGCAGGGCTGGCGCGTTGCCTCGGCACGCCCTATACCTCATGCCACGCGGCCCCGAAAAGCGAGCGCGAAGAGGGCCAGATCTGGGAGGATTGTCCATGAAGCTCACTCGGCGCGGATTCGGTCTTGGTGCGGCGACGCTCGTCGCAAGCCCGACCATCATCACGTCGGCCCGCGCGCAGGCCGTCACCCTGCGCATGCACCACTTCCTGCCGCCGCTCTCGAACGCGCATAGCAAGCTGCTGGCGCCCTGGGCGAAGAAGGTGGAAGCCGACAGCCAGGGCCAGTTGAAGATCGATATCTTCCCCTCGATGCAGCTTGGCGGCACCCCGCCGCAATTGTTCGATCAGGCCCGCGACGGCGTGGCCGACATCGTCTGGACGCTGCCGGGCAACACGCCGGGCCGCTTCCCCCGGACGGAGGTGTTCGAGCTGCCCTTCATCGCCTCCAATCGCGGCCTCGTGAACGCGCGCGCCGCGAACGAATTCACGGCGAAGAACCTGATGGAAGAAACCAAGGAGGTGAAGCTTCTCGCCTTCTGGGCACATGATGCCGGGCTGATCCATGCCAACAAGCAGGTCCGCACCATGGAGGACCTGAAGGGCCTCAAGCTGCGCAACCCGACGCGGCTCGCGGGTGAAGCGCTGAAGGCGCTCGGCGCGACCTCGGTCGGCATGCCGGTGCCGCAGGTGCCGGAAAGCCTCGCGCAGAAGGTGATCGACGGCGCGGTCATCCCCTGGGAAGTCGTACCGGCGGTGAAGGTGCATGAACTCACGCGCTTCCACACGGAAATCCCGGGCTCGCCGACGCTCTACACCGCAACCTTCTTCCTCGCGATGAACCGCGCGAAATATGACGGCCTCTCGGCCGATCTGCGGGCTGTTCTCGACAAGAATCTCGGCATGGTCTTCGCGGATCTGGCCGGAAACATGTGGGACAACGAGGCGAAGACCATCTCGGGCGTCGTGCGCAGCCGCGGCAACACGATCACCGTCATCTCCGAGGAGGAGAAGGCGCGGTGGATCAAGGCCACCGAGCCGGTTCACGCGGCCTGGATCGAGCAGATGAAGGCCAAGAACATCGACGGTGCGGCCCTCATTGCGGAAGTGAAATCCCTCGTTGCAAAATACGAAAAGACCGCCTGAAAAAATTGCATTAATGCAACGGAAAGGCCCGGTAGCCCTTGTGCATACCGGGCTTTTCTGCTTTTGAAGCCGAATTCCCCGCTGCTGGACCTGCGTTTCCATGGCTGACGACCCGACCGCTCCCGGAACGCTCTGGCAGGCCCAGCCGGCCGTGGATCGCGCCATCGGCTGGGTGGCGATCGGCGGCGGCCTATTGGCTCTCGCGGTGGCCCTGCTCGTCAGCGTCAGCGTGTTCGGCCGCTGGCTGTTCTCCCGGCCGATCGAGGGCGATTTCGAATTCGTGAAGATGGCGACCGCGCTCGGCGTGTTCTGCTACCTGCCCTACACGCAAGTGCAGCGCGGCAACATCATGGTCGACAGCCTCACCACCTGGATGCCGGCCCGCGGGCGGGCGCTCCTCGATGCATTGTGGGACCTGGTCTATGCCGGTGTCGCGGTGCTGATCGCGCATGGCCTCGCGACCGGTGCGCTGGAGGCACTGAAGAGCCGGGAAACGACGATGCAGCTGCAATTGCTCGTCTGGCCGGCTATCGCGATCTGCGCGCTTCTGGCCGTGCTGCTGGTCGTCTCGGCGTTGATCTCGGCGGCGCGTCTCGTCCGGAGCCCGGCATGACCGGACTGCAGATCGCGATCCTCGGCTTCACCATCATGCTCGGGCTGATGGCGTTGCGCATGCCCATCGGCCTTTCCATGCTGCTCGTGGGCGGCGTCGGCTATTCGATGCTGAATGGCGTCGGGCCGTTCCTCGCCTACATGAAGACCAACACGTACCACCAGTTCTCGAACTACACGCTGTCGGTCATCCCGCTCTTCATCCTGATGGGCGCGTTGGCGGAGCGGGCCGGCATTGCCCGTGCGCTCTTCAAGGCGGCCGAGCGCGGGTTCGGGCAGACGCGGGGCGGCCTCGCCATGGCGGTGATCGGCGCCTGCACCGCCTTCGGCGCGATCTGCGGTTCGTCGGTCGCGACCACCGCGACCTTCGGGCGGGCGGCTTTGCCGGAACTCAGGCGCTATCGCTACGATGGCGGCTTCGCGACCGGCACGATCGCGGTCGGGGGCACCCTGGGCATTCTCGTTCCGCCTTCGGTGATCCTCGTGGTCTATGCGATCACCACGGAGCAGAACATCGCGAAGCTGTTCCAGGCGGCGCTGATCCCCGGTCTTCTGGCGGCGGTCTTCTATTGCATCGTCATCGCGCTGATGGTCCGCCGGAACCCCGAGCTTGCGCCGGCCGCGCCGGCGCGGGAGGATCTGCCACCCGCCAAGCGCCCGCTCTGGCTGCGGCTGGCCGGGCTCGGCGTGGCCGGCCTCGTGATCTACTCTGCCGTCGCGGCGGATTTACCCACCACGCTGATCGTCGTGGGATTGCTCGTGGCGCTGACCCTGGCCTTCGCGGAAATCTTCATCGTGCCCGCGCTCACCATCGCGCTGATCGTCGTGGGCGGGATCTATGGCGGCGTCTTCACGCCCACGGAGGGCGCGGCGGTGGGCACGATCGCGATGCTCGCGGCCGGACTCCTGCAGCGCAGCCTCAGCCTCGCGGATATTCGCGAGGCGCTGCGGCAGACGGCCGTGACCTCGGGCATGATCTTCATCATTCTCCTGGGTGCCGAGGTGTTCGGCGCGTTCCTCGCGCTGTCGCGCCTGCCGACCACTGCCGCGGAATGGGTCGGGGGACTGGGCTATTCGCCCTATGTGGTGCTGATCGCGATGCTCGCATTCTACATCCTGCTCGGCGCGGTGATGGACGAACTGGCGATGATCCTGCTGACGCTGCCGGTGTTCTTCCCCGTGATCCAGGGCCTCGATTTCGGGATGTTCGCTGACGATGTCGCGATCTGGTTCGGCATTCTGGTGCTGATCGTCGTGGGCATCGGGCTGACCGCGCCGCCCATCGGGCTCAACGTCTTCGTGATCCACCAGATCGCGAAGGATGTGCCCCTGTTCGCGACCTATCGCGGGGTGCTGCCCTTTCTGGTGGCCGATGTGGTGCGGCTTGCACTGGTTCTGGCCTTCCCGGTCCTCACTCTCGGGTTTGTCCGGCTTCTTTCGTAAACAACGTCAATTGGTTATAGAATTGTCCCCGCGGAGCGACATGCTGTGCGGAACAGCGGCGTTTTGCCCAGGAATCAGGCTTGACGCTGAAATAGATCGTATCATACGATCATTAACATGACGAAAGTCACCAGCATTCACGCGGATTGCGTGGCGGCCCTTGCGGGCTGGATCACGGGGGGCATGTACCCGCCCGGCTCCACGCTGCCGATCGAGCCAGCCCTCTGCTCGAAGCTTGGCGTGAGCCGCACGGTGGTGCGCGAGGCCGTGAAGACGCTGGTCGCGAAGGGGCTGCTGACGACCGGTCCGCGTGTCGGCACGCGGGTGCAGCCGAAATCGAGCTGGAATCTCTATGATCCCGATGTGATCGACTGGCGCTTCGCCGCGGGCGTCGACGAGGCGCTTCTGCGCGACGTCATCGACCTGCGCCTGACCTTCGAGCCCGCCGGCTGCGAATTCGCGGCACGCCGCGCGACGGCGGATGATCTCGCGCGCATCGAATTGGCCTATGCGGACATGGCGGCGGCCGTGGAAGGGCGCGGCCCCTATTTCGTGGCCGATATCGATTTCCACACGAGCCTGCTGGCGGCGGCGCACAACCAGTTCTTCGCAGCGCTCTCGCCGCTGATCACGGCCATCCTGAAGGTCTCGATCCGTCTTTCCGTGCGCAATCGCGACGGCGCGGCAGCCTCGCTGCCGCTGCACCGGGCGGTGGCCGATGCGATCGCCGCGCGCGATTCCGAGGGGTCGCGTCTGGCCATGCGCCGGCTGATCCTCGGCGCGCGGGAGGATATCGATCGGGGTGGGCCGGTCGATCCGGGCTTTATCGTGGGGGTGCGCGCATGATGCGTCTCGAACAGATGTTTTTCCGGGCGCTCGAGGCGTTGCTGGTCGTGCTTCTTGCCGGCATGGTCGTGATGGTCTTCGGGAACGTGATGCTGCGCTGGTTCGCCGATAGCGGGCTGACCTTCTCCGAGGAAATGAGCCGGTTCTTCTTCGTCTGGCTCACCTTCATCGGCGCGGTGGTGGTGATGCGCGAACACGCGCATCTCGGGGTCGACGCGCTGGTGCGGGTGCTTGGGCCGCGCGGGCGTCTGGTCTGCATGGTGCTGAGCGACGTTCTGGTGTTCGGCTGCTGCGTGCTGTTCTTCTGGGGTACGTGGAAGCAGGCGCCGCTCAACTACACCAATCTCGCGCCGGTCACCGGCATCAACATGCTCTGGGTGTTCGGCGTCGGGCTTTTCACGTCGCTGGGCATCGGCCTGATGGTTCTGGCGCGGCTCATCCGCGCCCTGACCGGCCGGTTGCGGCCCGGCGAGCTTGACCTTTTCGCCGGCGAGATGAGCGACGAAGCCGCTGCGCATTCCATCAAGGGCCGCCTCGAATGACTGTCATCGTCTTCCTCGTCTCGCTTTGCGGTGCCATGGCGCTGGGCATGCCGTGCGCCTTCGCGCTGATGGTGTGCGGCGTCGCCCTGATGGGCTGGATGGTCGCGATCGGCATCTACCCGGCTTTCGATGCGCAGGTGATCGCGCAGAAGATGCTGGATGGCGCCGACAGCTTCATCCTGCTCGCCATCCCCTTCTTCATGCTGGCCGGCGAGCTGATGAATGCCGGCGGGCTTTCGAAGCGCATCGTCAATTTCGCGCTGGCGCTGATCGGCCATCGCCATGGCGGTCTGGGCTACGTGGCGATCATCGCGGCGGTGATAATGGCCTCGCTGTCGGGCTCGGCGGCGGCGGATACGGCGGCGCTCGCCGCGATCCTCATCCCGATGATGCGCGATGCCGGCTACAACGTGCCGCGTTCGGCGGGGCTGATTGCTTCCGGCGGCATCATTGCGCCGGTTATCCCGCCCTCCATCGGCTTCGTGATCTTCGGCGTGGCCGCGAACGTGTCGATTCCGCAGCTCTTCCTCGCGGGCGTCTTCCCAGGGGTGCTGATGGGCGCGAGCCTGTTCTTCGCCTGGTGGTGGGTTGCGCGCAACGAGACGCTGAAGGCCTATCCGAAGCGCAGCTGGGGCGAGCGCTGGCAGGCCACGAAGGACGGCGCCTGGGCGCTCGCCATGCCCGCCTTCATCCTGGGCTCGATCCGCTTCGGTTTTGCGACGCCGACGGAAGCGGCGGTGGTGGCGACCGTCTATGCGCTGTTCGTCGGCCTTTTCGTCTACAAGGAGCTGAAGTTCAGCCAACTTTATGGCCTCCTGCTGGCGGCCGCGAAGATGACGAGCGTCATCATGTTCCTGGTGGCGGCTGCGCTGATTTCGTCCTGGCTCATCACGGCTGCGAATATCCCCGGCGAGATCGGCCAGTTTCTCGAGGTCTTCACCGGCAACCAGATGCTGCTGATGATCGTGCTGATGATCCTTGTGCTCGTTGTCGGTACGGCCCTCGATTTCGCACCGACCGTGCTCATCCTGACCCCGGTTCTGATGCCGATCGTCAAGCAGGCCGGCATCGATCCGATCTATTTCGGCGTGCTCTTCATCATGAACAACGCCATCGGGCTCATCACGCCGCCGGTCGGCATCGTGCTCAACGTCGTGTCGGGTGTGGCGCGCGTGTCGATGACGGACGTCATCCGCGGCATCAACCCGTTCCTGCTGGCCCAGAGCACCGTGCTCTTCCTGCTGGTGCTTTGGCCACCCCTTGTGATGGCGCCATTCCGGCTCTTGCAGGGGCGCATCGATTTGACCCAATTTGTCCAGATGTTGCTGGGCTACTAACCCGCGGGCGCAAAGACCCGCGATTCCGGAGGGAGGACGACCATGATCAAGAAGACACTTCTCGCAGCAGTCGGGGCTATCGCCCTGATGACGGGTGCGGCGCAGGCGCAGTTTGCCGAGCGGACGATCCGCGTCTCGAACGGCGTCAATGCCGAACATCCCGTGGGCAATGGCATCAAGGTGATGACCGAATGCCTCGCCACGAAATCCGGCGGCAAGATGAAGCTGCAGGCCTTCTGGGGTGGCGCCCTTGGCGGCGACCTGCAGGCGACGCAGGCGCTGCGTTCGGGCACGCAGGAAATGGTGGTGACCTCGACCTCGCCGCTGATCGGCATCCTGCCCGATCTCGGCGTGTTCGACCTGCCCTTCCTCTTCGCCAACGAAAAGGAAGCCGATGCCATCCTCGACGGCGATTTCGGCAAGTACATTTCCGACAAGATGCCGGGCGTGGGCCTCGTGAACCTCTCCTACTGGGAGAACGGCTTCCGCAACCTCACGAACTCCAAGAAGCCCGTGGAGAAGCCGGAGGATTTCTCGGGACTTAAGGTCCGCGTGATGCAGAACAACATCTTCCTCGACACCTTCAAGACCGTGGGCGCGAACGCCATTCCCATGGCCTTCCAGGAAGTGTTCGCGGCGCTCGAGACCAAGGCGATCGACGGGCAGGAAAACCCCTTCGTGACCATCGACACCTCGAAATTCTACGAGGTGCAGCGCTATCTCTCGGTGACGCGCCACGCCTACACACCGTTCATGGTGCTCTATTCGAAGAGCCTGTTCGACAAGCTCTCCGCCGATGAGCAGAAGGCGCTCATGGATTGCGCGGCGGCCGGCCAGAAGGAACAGCGCAATGTCTCGCGCGCCCTGGGTGAGCAGTCGCTCGCGAACCTCCAGCGGCAGGGCATGCGCATCAACCTGATCGCGCCCGAGCAGCAGGCCCGCATGCGCGAGGCGGTGAAGCCGGTCTACGAGCGCTCGAAGCCGATTGTCGGCGCCGAGACGGTGGACCGGATGACCGCGGCGCTCGCCAAGATCCGCGGCACGAACTGAGGCCTTCCCGCTTCATGACAGGGAGGCTCCGCGTCGCAGGCGCGGGGCTTCCGAACTTTCGGGGGGCCTTCATGCGCATTCGATCGATCGAACCGTTCATCCTGCATATTCCCGTGACCGGGGGATCGATTGCCGATTCCACCCATCAGGTCAGCCATTGGGGCGTCGTCGGCTGCCGCATCGAGACCGAGGACGGCCTTGCGGGCTATGGCTATGCCGGCACGCATGCGCATCTGCCCTCCGACCGGCTGATCACCGCCTGCATCCGCGATTGCTACGCGCCCCTGCTCTTGGGCGAGGATGCGAGCGAGATTTCCCGCCTCTGGCTGAAGCTCCTGCGCTATCCGCCGCTGCAATGGGTGGGGCGCGCGGGCATCACGCATCTCGCGCTCGCGGCGGTGGATGTCGCGCTCTGGGACCTCAAGGCCAAGAAGGCCGGGCAGCCGCTCTGGCACCTGCTCGGCGGCGCCACCAAACCGAAACTCGAGGCCTATAACACCGATATCGGCTGGCTCTCGCTGAGTGTTTCGGCGATTATCGACGGCGCGAAGCGCGCGATCGAGGTCGACGGCTTCCGGCGCATCAAGGTCAAGGTCGGGCATGCCGATCCGATGGTGGATGTCGCCCGGCTCGAGGCGATCCGCGCGGCGATCGGCCCGCACATCACGCTGGCCATCGATGGCAACGGCAAGTGGGACCTGCCGACATGCAAGCGCTTCTGCGCCAGGGCCGAACCGCTCGATATCTTCTGGTTCGAGGAGCCGCTCTGGTATGACGATGTCGGCTCCCATGCCGATCTCGCGCGGGCAACATCCATCCCGGTGGCGCTCGGCGAGCAGCTCTACACGCTCGATGCCTTCCGCGCCTTTGTGCAGGCCGGCGCGTTGCACTGGGTGCAGCCGGACGTGACGCGCCTCGCCGGCATCACCGAGACCATCCAGGTGATGGATCTCGCCCTCGCGCATCGCTTGCCGGTCGCGCCGCATGCCGGCGAGATGAGCCAGGTGCATGTGCACCTCGCCTATTGGCACGAGGCGGTGCCCGTTCTCGAATACATCCCCTGGATCAAGGATGCCTTCCTGGAGCCTGCTGATGTGAAGGACGGGCATTTCCTCAAGCCGCAGCAGCCCGGCGCATCCAGCGAACCCTCGCCGGAGGCTTTCCGCCAGTTCTCACGCCCGCTTTCGGATTGAAGTCATGAAAATCACCGCGCTCGAAACGCTCCGCATCGAGGAATTCGGCAACCTCATCTTCGTGCTTCTGCACACGGATGAAGGGCTGGTGGGGCTTGGCGAGACCTTTCTCGGCCCGAAGGCGGTGGAGGCCTATCTGCACGAGACGGTCGCGCCGAAGATCATCGGCAAGGACCCGCTGCAGATCGAGCGGATCAACGCCGAACTCTCCGGCTATTATCTCGGCTGGCGTTCCGCCGGCGCCGAAACGCGCGGCAATTCCGCGATCGACATCGCCCTGTGGGATCTCTTCGGCAAGGCGCATGGCAAGCCGCTCTGCGACATGCTCGGCGGCCGTTCCCGCGATTCCATCCGCGTCTACAACACCTGCGCCGGCTACAAATATATCCGCGATGCGCGCGCCCAGTCCGTCGCGAATTGGCATGTCGGGGCGCAGGGCGGGCCCTACGAGGATCTCGACGCGTTTCTCAACCGCGCGGATGAACTCGCCCATTCCCTGCTGGAGCAGGGCATCACCGGCATGAAGATCTGGCCCTTCGACATCGCGGCCGAGCGCACGGGCGGCTGGGACATCACATCCGAGGAATTGAACCGCGCGCTGGAGCCGTTCCGGCTGATCCGCAAGGCGGTCGGCGACCGGATGGACATCATGGTCGAGTTCCACTCGCTCTGGTCGCTGCCCATGGCGAAGAAGCTCGCGGAGCGGCTCGCGGAATTCGACACCTACTGGCACGAGGACCCGTTCCGGCTCGACAATGTGCGCGACCTCGGCGAATATGCCGCGCATTCCAAGGCCTGGGTCTGTGCCTCCGAGACGCTGTCCTACACGCACGCCTTCCGGGAATATCTCGAAACCGGTGCTGCCGGCGTGGTGATGCTCGATCTGTCGTGGTGCGGTGGCGTGTCCGAGGCCCGCAAGATCGCCGGCATGGCCGAGGCGTGGCACACGCCGGTGGCGCCGCATGATTGCACGGGCCCGGTGGTCTATGCCGCCTCGTGCCATTTCTCGCTCCATGCCCGCAACGCGCTGATCCAGGAAAGCGTCCGCGCCTTCTATACGGGCTATTACCGCGAACTCGTCACGGGCCTTCCGGAGGTGAGGAACGGGCAGGTGACGGTGGATTTCGCCGCGCCCGGCCACGGGATCGCGTTGCTGCCCGATCTCGCCCGCCGGCCCGATGCCGTGTCGCGGCGCTCCGTGGCGGAATGACAGCGGCGGTTTGACAAACTAACCACATCGTACAATTCTGCTTTCTCTTGGCAGGTCTTGCACTTCAGGGCCGTGCTGTCAGGATGAGCCGAGCCGCCGCAAGAGCGGCCAACCCAGAATGTCGACCGGGAGGAATGCATGACCATGACCATTGATCGCCGCACGCTGCTGCGGCAGGCCGCCCTGGCGGGCACGGCCGGAACCGTCCTCGGCGCCGGCCTCGGGCCCGCCGCCGCGCAAGGCGTGACGTTGCGCCTCTCCGCCCCGATGACGCCGACCGACCAGCGCGCCGTGGCGATGGCGGAGGTCTTCGGCCCCGCGGTGAAGGATTTCGCGACGCTGCAGCCGCATTGGAATGCCACGCTGTTCAAGCAGGGCACCGAACTCGAGGCCATCGCGCGCGGCAACCTCGAAATGTCGATCACCTCGCCGCAGGAACTGGCGACGCTGATCCCCGCCTGGTCGATCTTCACCGCCGGCTACCTGCTGCGCGATGCCGAACACCAGCGGAAGGTGTTCGCCGATCCGCTCATGAACGACCTGAAGAAGACCACCGAGGATCGCCTCGGCGTGAAGCTGCTCTCGGTCATGTATCTCGGTCGCCGGCAGGTGAACCTGCGCACCGAGAAGGAGATCAAGACCCCGGCCGACATGGCCGGCATCAAGCTGCGCATGCCGGGCACGGAAGCGTGGCTCTTCCTGGGCCAGGCGCTCGGCGCGAACCCGGTTCCGGTGGCGTTCACAGAAATCTACACGGCGCTCCAGACCGGTGCCGTGGATGGGCAGGACAACCCGCTGCCGACCGTGCGCGATTCCAAGTTCTTCGAGGTGACGAAGCAGATCGTTCTGACGAGCCACCTCGTGGACCAGAACTACATCGCGCTCTCGAAGAAGGTGTGGGACCGCTTCACGCCCGCGCAGCAGGCCATGGTGCAGAAGGCGGCGGATGACGCGGCGGAATCGGGCCGCAAGAAGCAGCTCGCGCTCGAGGCGGAGCTGGAGGCCTTCTTCAAGGAGAAGGGCCTGAAGGTCTATACCCCCGATGTCGAGGCCTTCCGCAAGAAGGTGCAGGCCGATTACCTCACCTCAAAATTCGCGAAGGACTGGCCGGCCGGCATGATCGAGAAGATCAACGCCGTGAAGTGATGGATACACGCTGATCCTTGCGGGCCGGCTGCGGCCGGCCCGCCACGTCTTCCGGGGAGAGCCGATGAACCGTCTCGTTCACCGCGCGCGACGCATGGCGCTGGACATTGCCGCGCTCATGCTGGGCGGGCTCTTTCTCGTCTTCCTCATCCAGATCGGGGCGCGTTATCTCTTCAACGCGCCCTTGCTCTGGACATTGGAGGCCTGCCTCACGCTCTGGCTCTGGGTGGTGTTCTGGGGAGCGGCCTTCGTGCTGACCGAGAAGGACCATGTGCGCTTCGACGTGCTCTACGATTCCGTGGGCAAGCGCGCGCGCCGCGTCTTCGCGCTTGTCTCGGCCATCGCGATTGCCGCGGGCTTTCTCGCGGCCCTGCCGGCGACCTGGAGCTATATCGACTTCTATCAGATCAAGCGCAGCGCGGTGCTGGCGATCCGGCTCGATATCGTTTTCTCGATCTACGGCCTCTTCGCGCTGGTCATCGTGCTGCGCTACCTCTGGCGCGCCTGGCTGCTGATGCGCGGCACCGATCCGGATGTGCTCGATGATCGCGCGGCGCAGGACGGGTATCACGTGCAATGAGCCTGGCCCTCCTCTGCTGCCTGTCGGCCCTCATCGCGCTCGCCACCATCGGCGCGCCGATTCCCTATGCGATGATCCTCTCGGCAATCGTCTATCTCGCGGTGAAGGGGCAGGATCTGGGGCTTGCCGCCGAGCAGATCATCCAGGGGCTCTACGACAGCTTCGTCATCCTCGCGATTCCGCTCTTCATCGTGGCGGCGAATTTCATGAATGCCGGCTCGATCTCCGATCGGCTCACGGCCTTCTGCCTCGCGCTGGTGGGAAGGATGCGCGGCGGGCTCGGCCATGTGAACGTGGTGCTGAGCCTGATCTTCGCGGGCATGTCCGGCTCGGCCGTGGCCGATATCGTCGGCACCGGCAAGATGCAGATCGCCATGATGATCAAGGACAACCGCTACCCCCTGGGCTATGCGGCGGCGATCACCGCGGCAACCTCGGTGATCGGGCCGATCATTCCGCCCTCGATCCCCATGGTGCTCTATTCCATCGTGTCGGATGCCTCGATCGGCTACCTGTTCCTCGGCGGCGTGGTGCCCGGCCTGATGATGACCGGAGCGATGATGGCGCTGAATTCCTATTCGGCGCGCAGGCTCAATGTGCCGCTCGAGGAGCCGGTGCCGCTGCGCGCCATTCCCGGCATCACGTTCCGCGCCTTCCCGGCGCTCATGATGCCGGTCATCCTGCTCGGCGGCATCTATGGCGGGGCGACCACGCCGACCGAAGCCGCTGCCATCGCGGCGGCCTATGCCTTCCTCGTGGCGGCCGTCTTCTACCGCGCGCTGAACTTCGCGGCCGTGCGGTCCGTGATGCATGACAGCGTGCGCTCCAGCGCCTCGGTCGGCCTCATCATCGGCTCGGCGCTGATCTTCAACTACATCGTCGCGAGCGAGAACATTCCGGCGCAGGTCTCGGCGCTGATGAAGGGCGTGGAGATTTCCCCGCTCATGTTCCTGTTGATGCTGAACGTGCTGTTTCTGGTGCTCGGCTGCATTCTCGATGCCGCAACGATCATCCTCGTCATCCTGCCGGTGTTCATCCCCACCGTGAAGGCGCTGGGCATCGATCTCGTGCATTTCGGCGTGGTGGCCGTGGTGAATTGCATGATCGGGCTCATCACCCCGCCCTATGGCGTGGTTCTGTTCGTGCTGAACGCGATCACCGGCATCCCGCTGAAGACGATCATCGACGCCATCTGGCCCTGGGTGATCATCCTCATCGCCACCCTGCTCGTGATGACCATCTTCCCCGAGACGGTGCTCTGGTTGCCGCGGCAGTTCGGCTATCAGGGCAGCTGAACCGGCTCATCCGTCCTTCAGCAGGTAGCTCTCGATGGCCTGCGTGAGGGAGGCAGCCTTCTCGACATTCTCGGGATCGGACAGCATCACGGCCGCAACGAGCGTCTCGGCCAGCGCGATGGCCGCGACCATGCTGCTCGAGAGCACCGGGTGTTCCGCCGGCGCCATCAGCACCTCGTCGGAAAGCGGCATCAGCGGCGAGGCGGGGCTGTCCGTGATCACGACGATCCCCGCACCGCGATCCTTCGCATATTGCGCAAGCCGCACCACGTCGCTCGCATAGCGGGGGAAGGTGATGGCAATCAGCAGGTCTTCCGGCCCGATTCCCATCAGGCGGCCGGCGGCGACTTCCGTGCCGCCATATTCCACCACCGCCGTCACCGAGGCGAGGAAGGGCTGCAGCCCCAGCACCAGCAGCGCCGAGACATGGGCGGAAAGCCCGAACCCGAGAACATGCACATGGCGCGCGGCGCGTAGGCGGGCGGCGATGCGCCCGATCGTCGCAGCACTGCCCGGCGCATCGATCCGCTCGATCTGCCGGCCGACCAAGGCCAGCATTTCCAGGCTGCGCCCGCCGCCAAATTCCCCCTTGAATTGCTCGCCCTGCAGCTGCTCCCGCAATTTGGCAACCGGATCCATCAGGATCTGCACCAGCCCGGCCACGCCGTTGCGCATCTCGCTGAAGCCGCCAAAGCCCAGTTCGCGGGCGAAACGGCTGATGGTGGGCGCGGATATCCCGGTTGCACGCGCGAGATCCTCGATCGTCATCGCCGAGACGCGGATGGGGTTGCGCAGGATGAAATCCGCAAGCTGCTTCTGCGAGGCCGAGCCGTTGCGGTGCAGGTGCTCGACGCGTTTCCCCAGCGCCGTCCCGGTGAACGAATCCAGCGGCCGCGCCGTGTGTGATGTCATTTTTTTCATCACTTGCTCTTTTGAAAATTATCGTTCATGTTCGCATGATCCGGCGTCAAACAAAAGGGAAGGATCGCTGATATGCGCAGGTTTATTTCGGCTGCGGCCGTAGTTCTGGGCCTCATGGCCCCCGCCTTTGCTCAAAATGCCCTGCGTGTCGGCGTGGAGGGGAATTATCCGCCCTTCTCGCAGATCTCGCCGGACGGGAAGCTCTCGGGTTTCGACATCGACATCGCCAACGCGGTCTGTGCCGAGCTGAAGATGACCTGCACGCTCGTGCAGCAGGAATGGGACGGCATGATCCCGGCGCTGAACGCCAAGAAGTTCGACATGATCGTCGCGTCGATGACGATCACCGAGGAGCGCAAGAAGGCGGTCGATTTCTCCGACCCCTATTATGACGTTCCCTCGCGCTGGGTGGGCAAGAAGGGCGCTTTTACCGAAGCGACCCCGGCTTCGCTGAAGGGCAAGAAGATCATTGTTCTGCGCAACTCGCCGCGCGCGAAATACGTGCAGGACAACTTCAAGGACAGCGAAGTGCTGCTCGTCGCCAAGGAGACCGAGGTTTATCTCGAACTCGCGGCCGGCCGCGGCGATATCGGCTTCGGCTCGTCGGTCGTGTCGGGCGAGGCGTTCCTGAAGAAGCCGGAAGGCGCGAACTTCCAGCAGGTCGGCGCACCGGTCAATCTCGGCGGCGGTGGCGGCGGCGTGGGCATTGCCATCCGCAAGGATGACGCGGCCCTGCGCGACAAGGTGAATGCGGCGCTGAAGACCATCCGTGCCAACGGCACCTACAAGAAGCTCGCCGACAAGTATTTCGACTTCGACATTTCCGGCGGCGCCTGATCCGCCCCGTTTCGAGCCCGGTGCGCCCCGATGCGCGCCGGGCTTTTCATTGTCACCGTATTCCAGGTCCTCTTTCCTGAACCCAGGACCGCGCCATGCTGCACGGCTATCTCCCCGCGATTCTCGGCGGTCTGGGCTCGACGCTCAGCGTCGCCGGCACCTCCCTCGCCATTGCCTGCCTGTTCGGCCTGTTGGGTGCGGCGGCGAAGCTCTCGGACTCCCCGATCGCGCGGGGCATCGCGCAGACCTATACGACGCTCATTCGCGGCGTGCCGGAACTCGTGCTGATGCTGCTGCTGTTCTATGGCGGGCAGATCGCGCTCAACGCCCTCGCCGACCGGATGGGCTGGGGCTATATCGACATCAACCCGTTCGCGGCCGGCACGCTGGTGATGGGCTTCATCTTCGGCGCGTTCCTCACGGAAACCTTCCGTGGCGCCATCCTCGCGATCCCGCGCGGGCAGATCGAGGCCGCGCAGGCCTTCGGCATGACCCGCGGGCAGGTGATGCGGCGGATCACCCTGCCGCAGATGGTGCGCCACGCGCTGCCGGGCTTCACGAATTCCTGGCTGGTGATGCTGAAGGCGAGCGCGCTCGTCTCCATCATCGGGCTCGATGACATGGTGCACCGCGCGAACCTCGCGGCGGCGGCCACGCGCAAGCCCTTCACCTTCTACGCCACGATTGCGCTGATCTATCTCGCGCTGACGACAATCTCGATCCTGGCGCTCGGCTATCTCGAACGGCGCTATTCCCACGGCGTGCGAAAGGTCGATTTCCGATGATCGACTTCAGCATCATTGCCGAGACATGGCCGCAATTCCTGAAGGGCCTGCAGGTCACGCTGCTGCTGCTGGTGATCGCCTGCGCGAGCGGCTTCGTGCTCTCGGTGCCACTCGCGGTGGCGCGCGTCTCGCCGCGCCGCTGGCTGTCCGGCCCGGTCTGGCTCTTCACCTATGTGCTGCGCGGCACGCCGCTACTGGTGCAGATGTTCATGGTCTATCACGGGCTCGCGCAGTTCGAGGCCTTCCGCGAGAGCTTCGCGTGGGTCGCCTTCAAGAACCCGTGGTTCTGCGCCTGGCTCGTCTTCACGCTGAACACTACTGCCTACACGACCGAGATCTTCGCCGGCGCGCTGCGGGCCACGCCCTCGGGCGAGCTCGAGGCCGCCCGCAGCCTCGGCATGACGGAAGGGGCGATCTACCGGCGCATCCTGCTGCCCGGCGCCCTCAGGCGCGCCTTGCCGCAATATGGCAACGAGGTGGTGCTGATGATGCACGCCACCGCGATCGCCAGCACGGTGACGCTGGTGGAAGTGACCCGCGTGGCGCGGGACATCTACTACAACCACCTTTCGGCGACGGAATCCTTCGGGGTCGCCGCGCTCATCTATTTCGTCCTCACCTTCAGCCTCGCGGGGCTCTTCAAGCTCATCGAGCGCCGGTATCTCCGGCATCTCCGCCCCACCGCCGCAGGAGTGGCCTGACATGAAGACCGAGATCATCGCCATCGAAGGCACCACGCCGGGCACGCGGATCGAGCTCGTGGCGCTGCATTTCGGCGAGGCCGGCTCGGGCCCGAAAGCCTATATCCAGGCGGGCCTGCACGCGAACGAGGCACCCGGCCTGCTCGCGGCGCATCACCTGCGTGAGCGGCTGACCGCGCTCGAGGCCGCAGGCGGCATCACCGGCGAGATCGTGCTCGTGCCGGCGGCGAACCCGCTCGGCTTCGCGCAACACGTGCAGGGCAGCCATCACGGCCGCTTCGCGCTGGGCGATGGCATTAATTTCAACCGCAACTTCCCCTTCCTGGTGGATATCGTGGCCGAGCGTGCGGGGCACGCGCTGGGTCACGATGCCGCGCGCAATCGGGACGTCATTCGTGCCGCATTGCGCGCGGCGATCTCCCAGGTTCCGTGCATCCGCCCGGCAGAATACCTGAAGCGGGGCCTGCTCTCGCTGGCGATCGATGCGGATACCGTGCTCGACCTGCATTGCGACGGCGAGGCGGAGATGCATCTCTACACTTTGCCGTCGCAGGCCGAGGCGTTTCAGCCCCTGTCGCGGCTGCTCGGCGCGCGCGCCGTGCTGACCAGCACTGAATCCGGCGATTATCCGTTCGACGAAGCCATTTCGCGCCTTTGGGTGGAACTCGCCCGGCGCTTCCCTGACAGGCCGGTTCCCGAGGCGTCCATCGCCTGCACCGTGGAATTGCGCGGCGAGGCCGATGTGGGCCATGGCCTCGCGGCGGCCGATGCCGAGGCGATCATCGGCTTCCTCGCCGCGCGTGGGCATCTCGCGAACGCGCCGCAGGCCCTGCCGCCGGCGCTTTGCGAGCCGACGCCGCTCGAAGGCACCGAGGCGCTCTCCGCGCCGATGGCCGGGCTGATCGTCTACCACCGGCAGGTGGGCGACTGGATCAGCACCGGCGATATCGTTGTCGAGATCGTTGACCCGATGGACGGTCACGTCGTGCCGGTCCGGGCCACCACCGAGGGCCGCCTGTTCGCCCGCGCGGGCGATCGTTTCGCCTATGCCGGCAAGCGGCTCGGCAAGATCGCCGGCAAGATCCCCTTCCGAACCGGAAAGCTCCTGAGCCCATGATGTCCGCTCCCGTTCCGAACCAGCCGGATTCCCGCTCCGGAACCGCGCCCGTCGCGCTCGCCGCCCGTGGCATCCGCAAGCGCTTCGGCGCCGTGGAAGTCCTCAAGGGCCTCACCATCGAGGCGAAGACGGGCGACGTGATCTCGATGATCGGCGCTTCGGGCTCCGGCAAGAGCACGTTCCTGCGCTGCCTGAACCTGCTCGAACGCCCCACGGCCGGCGAGATCGATTTTGCCGGCGAAACGCTGCGCCTCGTGCCGGGGCGCGATGGCGATCTCGAAGCCGCCGATGCGAGCCAGCTTCGCCGCCTGCGCAGCGGGGTCGCGATGGTGTTCCAGCAATTCAATCTCTGGGCGCACATGACGGCTCTGGAAAACGTCATCGAGGCGCCGATCCAGGTGCAGGGCCTCGCGCGCGCCGAGGCGATTTCGCGCGCCGAGCATTATCTCGAGCGCGTGGGCGTCGCGCACCGGAAGGATGCCTATCCGGCCTTCCTTTCCGGCGGCGAGCAGCAGCGCGTGGCGATCGCCCGGGCGCTCGCGATGGAGCCCAAGGTGATGCTGTTCGACGAGCCGACCTCCGCGCTCGATCCGGAACTCGTGGGCGAGGTCTTGCGCGTCATGCGCGGCCTGGCCGAGGAGGGGCGCACGATGATCGTCGTCACCCACGAGATGAGTTTCGCGCGGGATGTCTCGAACCGTGCGGTCTTCCTGCATCAGGGCCTGATTGAGGAAGACGGCCAGCCGGCGGACGTGTTCCGGCATCCGAAAAGCCCCCGCCTCGCGGCGTTCCTGCAGAACACGCGCCGCTAGAGCGGTTTCCGATCTGACGGAATCGGATCGATCGCCCTATCTCGCTGTTCTGGTGCATGTTCTGATCGCCAACCGGGATCGACCGGACCGGACAAGGCTCTCGCCATGTCGGCTGTCGCGAGGAAACCGGCGGCCCTGCCCGCGCGGCCCGTAGCCGGCATTCGAAAAAGTCTTTCTGTCGACTGCATAAATCGTCGTTTGTCTTTCCTGGCCGGTTGATCCAACTATTTTGTTCTTCGTAGAAAAGCGGGTGGCCTTCCGGTCAAGCATCTGTATTCTGCGCGCATCACCAGGAGGGCAGCGTCGTGAAAGAAGTTCAAGGAACCCCCATCGCCCTTGTACTTGCGGCCCTGCTGGCTTCCGGCGCAGAGGCCGTGGCGCAAGGCGCGCCGCCGGTGCAGGTTGCAGCGCCGCTTTCGCAGACCATCAAGCTCTGGGACGAGTATACCGGCCGTTTCGAGGCCCGCGAGCAAGTGGAGGTGCGCGCCCGCGTCTCCGGTTTCATCGAGAAGATCCATTTCCGCGATGGACAGATGGTCAACAAGGGCGACCTGCTCTTCACCATCGACCAGCGTTCCTTCCGGTTCACGGCCGATGCCGCGCAGGCCGAGGTCGAGCGCGCCAAGGCGCAGGTCGCTCTCGCCGAGAATGAGGTGGAACGCGCCGAGGGGCTGACCCGCAACCAGACCATCACCATGCGCGATCTCGACCAGCGCAAGGCGAACCTCGCGGGCGCGCGAGCCTCGCTCCAGGGGGCGGAGGCCAATTTCAAGCAGGCCAGCCTGAACCTCGAATGGACCGAGGTTCGCGCGCCGATTGCCGGACGCATCTCGGATCGCCGCGTCGATGCAGGCAACCTGATCGTCGGCGGCCAGGGCGCCACCCTGCTCACGAACATCATCAGCGTCGATCCGATCAACTTCGTCTTCGAAGCCTCGGAAGCCGATTACATCCGTTACGTGCGACTCGTGCAGAGCGGGACACGGCCCTCGGGGCGCGAAAATCCGCTGCCGGTGCGCGTCCGTCTCGCGGACGAGAGCGAGTGGAAGCGGGAAGGGCAGATGGAATTCGTCGACAACCAGCTGAATGCCCGCTCCGGCACCATCCGCGGACGGGCGATCTTCGACAACAGGGACCAGTTCCTCACGCCGGGAACCTTCGGCCGCCTGCAGCTCTATGGCGGCGAGATCAACGCCTTGCTGGTGCCCGATTCGGTCATCGTCTCCGACCAGACCGTGAAGGTCGTCCTGACCGTCGGCCCCGACAACAAGATCGTTCCGAAGCCGGTGACCCTGGGTCCGATCGTGGATGGCCTGCGCGTGGTGCGCGCCGGCCTTGCGCCGGAGGACAAGGTGGTCGTGAACGGCCTCGCCAACCCCATGGTGCGGCCTGGCGCCGTGGTGCAGCCGCAACCCGGCGAGATCAAGCCGCCCGCCCGGCCCTGACGGCAGACTGGCCTGAATGACCGGCGCGGGTCACCCCGCGCGACGCAGTTCCGATTTCCTCCCCGAGGCGCGCCATGTTCCGGCTTTCCCATTTCTTCATCGACCGCCCGATCTTCGCGAGCGTGCTGTCGATCCTGCTCACGATCATGGGCGTCATCGCGCAGCGGGCGCTGCCGATCTCGGAATATCCGGAAATCGCGCCGCCGACGGTCAGCATCACCGCCTCCTATCCCGGCGCCTCGGCGGAAATCATCGCGGCGACGGTGGCCGCCCCGATCGAGCAGGAGGTGAATGGCGTCGACAACATGCTCTACATCTCGTCGCAATCGACGGGTGACGGCCGGTTGTCGATCAATGTCGTCTTCAAGCCCGGCACCAATGTCGATCAGGCGCAGGTGCTGGTGCAGAACCGCGTCTCCGGTGCCGAGGCCCGGTTGCCGGAGGAAGTGCGCCGCCAGGGTGTGCAGGTGCGCAAGGCCTCGCCGGACCTGATGATGGTCATCCACATGACCTCGCCCGATGGCAGCCGCGACCAGCAATACATCTCGAATTACGCGACCCTCTATGTGCGCGACGTGCTCGGCCGCGTCGATGGCGTCGGCAGCATCAGCGTCTTCGGTGCGCGCGATTACTCGATGCGGATCTGGCTCGACCCGGCCCGCGTGGCCGCCCGCAACCTCACCGCGGGCGAAGTGATCGCCGCGCTGCGCGCCGCCAACGTGCAGGTCGCCGCCGGCTCGATCAACCAGCCGCCGGCACGGTCGGACGCTGCGTTCCAGCTCTCGGTGCAGACCCTGGGCCGCCTGACCGATATCGACGAATTCGCCAACATCATCGTGCGCTCGGACGAGAGCGGCGTGGTGCGTGTGCGTGATATCGCCCGGACCGAGCTGGGCAGCCAGGATTATTCGATCAACGCCTATCTCAACAACAAGAACGCCGTGGCGATCGGCATCTTCCAGCGCCCCGGCTCGAACGCATTGTCCACCGCGACCGCCATCCAGAACGAGATGGCGCGCATGGCGGAGAGCTTCCCGTCCGGCCTCGGCTATTCGACGGTCTACAACCCGACGGAATTCATCCAGCAATCGGTCGACGAGGTCATCAAGACGCTCATCGAGGCGACCTTGCTCGTCATCGTGGTGGTGGTCCTGTTCCTGCAATCCTGGCGGGCGGCGATCATCCCGATCATCGCCATTCCGGTCTCGCTGGTCGGCACGTTCCTGATCATGTCGATTGTGGGCATTTCCTTCAACACGCTCTCGCTGTTCGGCCTTGTGCTCGCCATCGGCATCGTGGTCGACGACGCCATCGTCGTGGTGGAGAATGTGGAGCGCTATCTGCGCGAGGGCCTGTCCCCGCCCGAGGCGGCCCACAAGACGATGGACGAGGTGGGCGGCGCGCTGATCGCCATCGCGCTCGTGCTCTGCGCCGTCTTCATCCCGACCGCCTTCATCCAGGGCCTGCAGGGCTCGTTCTACAAGCAGTTCGCGATCACCATCGCCGCCTCGACCGCGATCTCGGCCCTGGTGTCGCTGACGCTCTCGCCCGCGCTGGCGGCGATCCTGCTCAAGCCGCATGATCCGCACCACAAGGCGGGCGGCAAGCTGGGCGCGCCGGTTCGCGCCTTCTTCAACGGCTTCAACCGCGCTTTCGAGGCGATGTCGAACCGTTACGGCGCGTTGACGGCGCGGATGATCCGCCTCTCCCTGGGTGTGCTGCTGGTCTATGGCGGCCTGATCGCGCTGACGGCCTACCAGCTCCGGATCGTGCCGACGGGCCTCATTCCGCAGCTCGATCGCGGCTATCTCATCATCGCCTTCCAGTTGCCGCCGGGCTCGACGCTCGACCGGTCGGATGCCGTGGTGCGCCGCGCCTCCGACATCCTGCTCTCGCGCCCGGGCGTGAAGAACGCGGTCGCCTTCGTCGGTCTCGATGGCGCGACCTTCACCAACGCGCCCAATGCGGGCGTGATCTTCGTGACGCTGTCGAGCTTCGAGGATCGCACCGCGATGCAGCTCACCAGCAAGGCGATCCTGAGCGATCTGCGCCAGCAGATGTTCGCGCTTCCGGAAGCTTTCGCCCTTGTCATCGAGCCGCCCGCCGTGCCCGGCATCGGCACCGGCGGCGGTCTCAAGGGCTATGTGCAGGATCGAAGCGGGCGCGGCCTGCCGGCGCTCGAGGGCGCGGCCTGGATCGTCGCCGGCTCGGCGAACCAGGTGCCCGGCATCGTCCAGGCCTACACGCTCTTCTCGACGCGCACACCGCAGGTCTATGCCGATATCGATCGCACCAAGGCCGAGATGCTGGGCGTGCCGATCAGTCGTGTCTTCGAGACGCTCTCGGTCTATATGGGCTCGTCCTTCGTGAACGATTTCAACGTGCTCGGGCGCACCTACCGGGTGACCGCGCAGGCCGACAACCCCTACCGACTCGATCTGCGCGATGTCGCGAACCTCAAGACGCGCAATGTCGATGGCGAAATGGTGCCGATCGGTTCGGTCGCCAACTTCCAGAACATCACCGGCGCCTATCGCGTCCCGCGCTACAACCTTTACCCCGCCGCGGAAGTCTCGGTGGCGCTTGCGCCCGGCTTCTCCTCGGGGCAGGGGATCGCGGCGATCGAGAAGATCGCGCGCGAAAGGCTGCCCTCCGGCTTCGGCTTCGAATGGACGGAAATCGCGCTGCAGGAAAAGCTCTCGGGCAACACGACGATCATCGCCTTCGTGCTGGCGGTGGTGTTCGTCTTCCTGCTGCTGGCAGCGCTCTATGAAAGCTGGCTGCTGCCGCTGGCGGTCATTCTCATCGTGCCGATGTGTATCCTGGCCGCGATGATCGGCGTGCGGATCGCCGGGCTCGATCGCAACATCCTCGTCGATATCGGGCTCGTGGTGCTTGTCGGCCTTGCGGCCAAGAATGCGATCCTCATCGTGGAATTCGCAAAGCAGGCCGAGGACGAGGGCAAGGCACGGTTCGAGGCGGCGGTGGAGGCGGCGCGCACCCGCCTCAGGCCCATCCTAATGACCTCGCTCGCCTTCATCCTCGGCGTGCTGCCGCTGGTCATCGCCAAGGGGGCCGGTGCGGAAATGCGCCAGTCGCTCGGTATCGCGGTCTTCGCCGGCATGATCGGCGTCACGATCTTCGGGCTCCTGTTCACGCCGGTCTTCTATGTGGTCTGCAGCTGGCTCTCGGAACGCTTCCGCCGCAAGCCGCCGGCATCGGCCGAGGCGCCGCCGGCCGCCTGACGGCCGGGCGGTTGGAATACCGGTCCCGGGCCTTCAGGGCCCGTCATCGCCCGTGCCCGTGGCGGGCGGTTCCCCGCGCGTGAACAGCCCGAACAGCGGCCCGGCCAGCACCATCACCAGGAAGATGCGGATGATGTGCTGGGCCGCGACGAAGGCCACCTCGATCTTCAGCGCCAGCGCGACGAGGCTCATCTCGGCGAGGCCGCCGGGGGAATAGGCGAGCATCAGCGGCACCATCCCGTAGCCGGAGAAGCGGCTCACGAGCCAGGCGAAGAGCACGGTGAGCCCGAGCAGGATGATCGTGGACCCCACGGAAAGGGCCAGCACGCGCAGGATCAGCCGGCTGGGTGTTCCCACGAAGCGGCATCCGATCGTCACGCCGAGCACCAGTTGCGCCACGATCACGATCTCCGCCGGCGGGTGGAAATCGGAAATGCCGGTGACATGCACGATGGCTGTCGCCAGCATGGGCCCGAGGAGATATTTCGCGGGCAGCCGCAGGATCTGGCCCAGAAGGATGCCCGCGAGGCCGCAGGCGATGAGCCAGAGATCCGAGGCGAGCGGCGTGTCGAGCAGCGACATCCCCGCCGTGCGCCGCCCGCCGAGCGGAACGCCCTCGATCCATTGCACCACAAAGGGCAGGCTCAGCACGACAAGCAGGATGCGCGCGGAATGCACCAGCGCGATCATCCGCGCATCCCCGCCCTTCTCCTCGCCGACGGTGACCATCTCGACGAGCCCGCCGGGCATGCCGGCGAAATAGGCCGTCGTGCGATCGAAACCGCCGACGCGCCGGAAGAAGGTCACGCACAGCACCGCACACGCCGCCATGAAGACCACGAGGCCGGCGACCGAAGGCAGCCAGAGCGGGGCTTGCCGGATCAGCTCCGGCGTGAAGCTCGCGCCGAGCAGCACCCCGATCACGACCGTCATGGGCGGGCGGATCACCGGGGGGGCGGCCACCGGCGCGGAAACGATGGCGGCCAGGGTGCAGATCGTCATCGGCCCGAGCATCCAGGGCAGCGGCAGCTTCAGCAGCACGAAGACCCAGCCGCCGACCAGGCCCAGCAGAAGCGCGGTCGCAAAGCGCCTGTAGGGAAAGCGGTCGAAGGCCAGCGCGCGAAAACCCGCGACCCATTCGGCCCAAAGTTCGCGGATCATGGCGCGACCGCAGCGGATCGGGTGCGGGCAAGCGCTTTCGGTAAAGGCAAATGGGCGGCCATCACGACAGGGAAACCGATGCAAGCGGACATCGTCGGAGCGTCTCATCGAACCGCAGGGGTTCCATGCTGATCGCCCGGCGCGTGTCCCTATAGGGTATCGGCCCGGCGGTGGCTACTGGAGCGACGGCCGATCCGGATGAAGGCGGTGGAAGCGGCGCGACCCCTGCCGCTCACGTCGGCAGGAGGGGCGCCCGACTGTGCCAATCCGTGTCGCGCTGGAAGGCATCCGCCACCTTCAGCACGGTGCCTTCCGCGAAAGGCCGGCCCTGGATCTGGAATCCGATCGGCAACCCGTTGCTGTCGAAACCGCAGGGCACGCTCACGGAGGGCAGGCCCATATAGTTGATCGGCCGGGTGTTGATCGAGAGATCCATGAAGGCCTTCTCGGCGCCCGGCGTTCCCGCATCGATGTCGGTCGCGAGCAGGGTCGGCACCTTGGTGCGCAGGGTGGGCGTGAGGAAGACACGGACGTGATCGAAGACCGCCTTGCCGATGGCCCGCAGGATCGGCCCGCGCCGGGCCAGCGCCTCGATGTAATGCGTGGCGGGAATGCCGTAAGAGCCGTAGAGCCGGGCGGAGAGATGCACCGCATAGCTCTCGGGCCGGGTGCGCATCCATTCCGCATGGATGGCCCCGCCCTCGACGCGGCTGACGATCGATCCATAGGTCGAAACCGCATCCATATGCGGGATCTCGACCGGCACGAGGATCGCGCCGCGCGCCTCCAGCACCTTGCATGCCGCGTTGAAGGCCGCGAGCACTTCGGCGTCGATCTCGTCGAAGAAGTAATTGCCGGGGATGCCGACGGGCATGCCGCGGATGTCGCCATCGAGCATGGCCTCGTAATCCGGCACCGGCTCCATGGCGGAGGTCGGGTCCTTCGGATCGTGGCCGGCGATCTCGCGCAGGAAGACCGCGCAATCCCGTGCGGTGCGGCAGAGGGGCCCGACATTGTCCGCCGAGAAGGCCAGGGGCATCACGCCGTGGCGGGAGACGCGCGTCTGCGTGCCCTTGATCCCGGTGATGCCGCACATCGCGGCGGGCAGGCGGATCGAGCCGCCCGTATCCGAACCGAGCGCGCCGAACACGAAACGCGCCGCCACCGCCGCGCCCGAACCGGATGACGAGCCGCCGGGGCAGTAATCCCTGTTCCAGGGGTTGCGGCAATGGCCGAAATGCTGGTTGTGCCCGGTCGGGTTCTGGGCAAACTCGGCCATGTTGAGCCCGCCCAGCGTGACGGAGCCGGCAGCTTCGAGCCTCGCCAGCGCCGTTGCTGTATAATTCGGGCGAAAATCCTTGCGGATCCGCGAGCCGCAGGTCGAGACCTTGCCGGCCTTGTAATACATGTCCTTGTGCGCCAGCGGCACGCCATGCAGCGGCCCGAGAATCTTCCCCGCGCGGCGCAGCTTGTCGCAGGCATCGGCCGTCTCGAGCGCGCTCTCACGCTCCAGCCAGATTGCGGAATTGAGCGCGGCATCCTTCATTGCGAAGGCATCCAGCGCGGCTTTCGTCACCGCATAGCTGGACACGTCGCCATTGCGGATCGCGGTGGCCACCTCGGTCATCGAGAGATCGAGGATTGCGTTGATCGGAACGGGCTTGTTCACGCGTTACTCCTTGACCGCCTGCAGGGCAGCCTCGAAGCTCGACGGCTCATCCTCGAATGCCAATTCGCCCCGCAGCGCCGCGAAGCCGGCGACTGTCGCCTCGAGCGCCTGCGCGAGGCGCACCCCCGGTGCATTGGGCGGCGTCACGCCCGACCAGATCAAGGCCTGTTCTTCCACCACATCGCTGATGGTTCGTTCCATGCGTCCCCCCCGGGCCAACTCTCGCGTGCAACAGGCAAAGCTGAAGCCAATTCGCAGTGGGACGCAACGTGCCGCATTGCCGCGCAAGCGCGCAATCCCCAGCCATCTATGGTGACGGATCGATGCGGAATTGCAAAGCCGCGTTCCGGCCAAGGCTCATGCCGCCTGATCACGACTTGAGCATGATGCCGCATCCGCACGCCAGCACGCGCGATCACGCGGCACGGGTTTATTCAGGGATAGGCCGAGCGGCCTGGATCAGCGCGAAAAAACCCGTGCCGGTGTCGAGCGACGAAGCGTCAGTTCGTGACCTGTGTGGTGCAGCGCCCATTTACGCAGGTCGTGGTTTCCGTGCGACACACATTGTTGGTGCAGTTGCGTCGAGTGGATGTGGAGCGGTTTTCCTGTTGGTTCCTGAAGGTTGGTGTCGTCACGACCGGCGTTGCCGGTCGGTTGACGACCCCCGGTGCTGCCGGGCGAACCTGATAGACGCGCGGACGCGATGCGGCGATGATGGCCTGGCGGTTGCGCTCGGCCTCTTGGCGGGCAACCGCCTCGCGGCGCAGATCGTCATCGGGAACCGGTTGACCTCGAGCCGCGAGTTCCGCGCCCGCCTGGACATGGCCGCGGCGCGCTGCCTCATTCAGATAGAAATCAATGCGCGCGTCATCCTTCGGGAAGCCGGCAACGCCGCGCATATGGCATCGGGCAACCTCGAACAGGTAATCAGCACGATTACCGAGCGCCAGCGCGGCGGAACACCAGGCAGGCGAATAGGGCGGCTCGGTCGCAAGTTGCAATTCCGGCGTGCACGCCCCTGTGAGAAGACCGAACACCATGCACGTCATCCATTTCCGCATTTTCCGCTCCCCTCCAACGGCCAATCACTCTGGCAAGATCGCTGCAAACGTACGAGGAGATAATTCCTGAAGTGCTCGAAACCCGCAATAGCCGTCTCATGTAACAAGGGGCGAGCGCACAACGTAATATTCGTTCTTTTTGTAAAATATTATTTTGATTAAACCGGTTTTATCCATTCGTAAATACCAGTAAAAATATCTCAAAACAAAGCAAATTTTGAATAAACTGACGAATTATAACTGGTATCTGACCCATTTTTACAAGAAATAAAAAATTACAATAAGTAGATGATCAGGAAAGACGAATAATTTTCGTTCCCGAAAACGACAGGGCAGCGAGCGATCGGTCTGTAAAGGAAACGATTCCAAGACTGTTTCCGAGGCCATCTTTACCAGGAATTTACCAAGAAAACGCAGTATTTTTGCCGGCTTGTTTTCAGTGAAGGCTCAGGAGGCAGAATGCCGATCGTTCTCATCAACCGCATCGCGGTTGGATGTCTGGCCCTGTGCCTTTCCGGGACTTCCATCGCCCTGGCCTCCGCCCCGCCGGACCTCGCCAAGCTTGCGAGCGATGTCGAGCAATTGCGCAGCCATCTCAATCATGTCTGGGTGATGACGGCGGCCGCCCTCGTGCTGCTGATGCAGGCCGGCTTCCTTCTGCTCGAGGCCGGAATGGTGCGATCCAAGAACTCGATCAATGTCGCGCAGAAGAACGTCGTGGATTTCTTCGTTTCCGCGGCCTGCTTTGCGCTTCTCGGCTTCATGGTGATGTTCGGCCCCTCGGTTCTGGGGCTTTTCGGTTCGCCGGGGACGCTCTGGGGTTATGCGGGCCTCGATGAATGGGGCTACACCTTCTTCGTGTTCCAGGTGGCCTTTGCCGGCACGGCAGCGACCATCGTGTCCGGTGCCGTGGCGGAGCGCATGAGCTATGCCGCCTATATCGTGCTGGCGGCGGTCGTGGGGCTCGTGATCTACCCGGTCTTCGGGCATTGGGCCTGGGGCGCCGGGCTCATTTCCGAGAACAAGCCCTGGCTCGCGGCCAGCGGCTTCGTGGATTTCGCCGGCTCGACCGTGGTGCATTCGGTCGGGGCCTGGATCGCGCTCGCCGGCATCATCGTGCTCGGGCCTCGCATCGGCCGCTTCGATGCGAACGGCAAGGTGCTGCCGATCCACGGCCATTCGCATGTGCTGAGCGCGGTGGGCGCGATGCTCCTGCTCGTCGGCTGGATCGGCTTCAATGCCGGCTCCACGGCGGCGGCCAGCGGCGCGGTGGGCAAGATCGCGGCGAATACCGTGCTGGGCGCCTCGTTCGGCGGCATCATCGCGATGCTGATCGGGCGCGCGAAGGATGGGAAATACCTCACCAATCGCCTCGTGAACGGGCTGCTCGCCGGCCTCGTGGGCATCACGGCGGGCTGCGATGCGGTGGGACCGAAAGGCGCCATCGCGATCGGCGCGATCTGCGGCGCTTCCGTGGTGTTCGTCGAGGATTTCGTGCTGCACCGCCTGAAGCTCGACGATGTGGCCGGCGTGGTCGGTGTCCATGGCGTGGCGGGCGTGCTCGGCACCCTTCTGCTGCCGTTCTTCGCCGCACCGGAGAAGCTCAACGGTCTCGGCGTCTGGGGCTCGTTCTTCGTGCAGGCCCAGGGCGCGGGCGCGGCCTTCCTCTGGGCGTTCGGCATGGGCCTCGTGACCTTCTGGGCCATGAAGGTGACGATTGGCATCCGCCTCTCGGCGGAAGACGAATTGCGCGGGCTCAACGCCGCCGAGCATGGCGCCGCGATCGGCACCGGCGCCCTGCAGCAGGAACTCTACCGCATCACCCAGCTCGAACGCGACCTGACGCGCCGGCTCGATGCGGCGACGGGCGACGAGGCCGCCGAGATCGCCGAAATCATCAACCCGTTCCTCGATGAATTCCAGCGCGTGCAGGCGGAGATCGCCCGGCACGCCTCGCGGATCCAGAACGCCTCGCAGGTCATCGGCGGTCTGTCCGACCAGTTCCTGAACGATTCCGGGCAGGTCTCGACCACCTCGGGCAAGATGGCGACGGCCGCGACCGCGCTGGGGAACCGCGCCGATGCCGCGGTCGGGCAGGCGAGCAGCCTGCGGGCGGATGCGGAGCGGGCCTCGCACGCCACCCGCGACATGACGCAGCGCATCCAGGAACTGGCGCGGCGCATGGGACAATTGTCGCATTCGGTCGGCGATGTGGCCGAAGCGGCGCGCAGCGGTCGCGCGGTCTCGCACGATGCCAATGCGATGATCGGCGAATCCGAGGCCCAGATGGCGAGCCTGGTGGCCGCATCGAACCAGATCAACGAGATTGCCGAGCTGATCGAGGGCATCGCCTCCAGCACCAATCTGCTCGCGCTGAACGCCACGATCGAAGCGGCCCGCGCGGGCGAGGCCGGCAAGGGCTTCGCGGTGGTGGCCTCGGAGGTCAAGACGCTCGCCATGCAGACCCAGCGCGCCACGGCCGATGTGAAGGCCCGCGTCGCCGCGATGCGCACCGGCACCGGGCAGGCCATGCAGGGCTTCACCGTGCTGCGCGATGTTCTCGGCGACATCAACCGCACGATCGGCATCATCGCCGATACCGCCGAGGCGCAGGCCACGCTGGCGCAGCATGTCGATGGCGACGTCCAGGATGTCGCGGGCAAGGTCGAACTGGTCGCGCAATCCGTCGACCGGATGTCCGGGGAAGTCGGCGCCATCTCGCGCTACATGACGGATGCCGGCGAGGCGATCCATAGGGCTGTGGCGGATGCCCAGGCGGTGAACCAGGTCGCGGCGAAATCGCTCGATGGCGCGGGGTCACTGGATCAGCGTGCGCGGGAGCTTGGCACGATCTCGGACGCGCTGTCGCAATCGGCCCAGCGCTTCAAGGTGGCTTGACAAGGGCAAACATCGAAAGCTTTCGTTCAGCCTGTTGCCGGAAATCCGATGGCAACGGAGTCAATGAAACGTTTCGGCGACGGGAACCATCTTAACTGTTGGTCCGTTCGTGTCGCAAACCGAGTTTCTCGATGCGCCCCTTTCTGATCGCAGCCTGTGTCGCGGTCACCAGCACGCCAGCGATCGCGCAGATCGACATGCGCAGTGCGGGGGAAAAAGCCGCGCCTCGCACCTGGAACGTCACGGTCGGGGCCAGCGTCGGGGCGGGGCCTTCCTATTTCGGGTCCAACCGCTATTCGGCTTCGGTCAGTCCGATCTTCTCGTTCCAGCGCGGCGTCGGCAGCCGATGGTTGTCGGTCGCGGATGACAACATCGCCTTCGGGCTGATCGGCGGGCAGAACTGGCGGGCCGGCTTCACCGGCAAATTCCTGGGCGAGCGGCGCGAAAGCCGTGATTTCGCCCTGCGCGGCCTCGGCAATGTCGGGTTCGGCGCGGAGATCGGCGGGTTTGCCGAGTACTACCCCCTCCCATGGTTGCGCGCGCGGGCCGAGCTGCGCCGGGGCTTTGCCGCGCATGAAGCGCTTGTGGGCGACCTGAAGCTCGATTTCTTCACCCGTTTCGACGATCGCTGGACCGTATCGATCGGCCCGCGCGTGACCTTGGCGGGGCGCGATTTCACGCAGACCTATCTCGGGGTCAATGCCGCGCAATCGGCACGATCCGGCCTGCCGCAATTCCGCGCAGGCGACGGCATTCTCTCCTACGGCCTCCACGCGCAGGTGACCTACCAGTGGACGCCGCGCTTCGAGACGAGCCTGTTCGTGGAAGCGACGCGCCTCGCGGGCGATGCCGCCCGGTCGCCGCTGATCCGGCAACGCGGCTCGGAAAACCAGGTGACGGTCGGCACGTCCTTGCGCTGGACGATCGATACCGGAATGTGAAGACGAACCATCGCGTCTGGCGCGGTGCATGTTGCGCCGGGGGCCGCGCATCACTCCGTCAGCGGGCTGGCGGACCCAGATGTTCCCGGAGGAAATCGATCATCACCCGGACCTTGTTCGGCAGATAGGCGCGGCTCGGATAGACCAGCCAGACCGCCGTATCGAAGGTTGTCGCGGTTACGTCGCGATCCGGCATCAGGCGGATCAGCCGGCCCGCCGCGATGTGCTCCTCCACGAGCCAGTTCGGCAGCAGGGCGACCCCGAGGCCGAGCAAAGCCGCATCGCGCAGGGCACCCGCCGGCGACAACGTGATCTCGCCCGCGATCGGCGCTTCCTCGAGCCGGCCTGCGCTGTCGCGGAAAATCCAGCGGGAGCGGAAGGCGCGGAGTGGAAAAAGCAGCGCCCTGTGCCGGATCAGATCCGCCGGCTTCGTCAGGGGCGGCGCAGCCGCGAGATAGGCTGGGCTCGCCACGACGCGGTAATGCGTATCCCGCAGGCGCGTCGCGATCAGATCGCCCTCGATGGTGGGCGCGAGACGCACGGCGAGATCGACGCGCTCGGCGACGAGATCCACATTGGCATCCGTGAAGACGCCTTCCACCTTCAGATCCGGATAGCGCGCCCGGAAAGCCGGAAGGAGCGGAACGATCATGCTCTGGCCGAACGAAACGGAGGCCGACAGGCGAATGGTGCCGGTGGGGGCGGCCGAGACGTCGAGTGCCGCGACGCGCGCGCGGTCCATCTCCTCGATCAGGGGCTCGATGCGCCGCAGGTAGAGGTCACCGGCTTCCGTCAGGCTCATGCGGCGCGTGGTGCGCTGGAAGAGCCGCACGCCGAGTTCATCCTCCAAAGCCGCGATGATCCGCGACACCGCGGATGGATCGAGGTCCAGTTCCTTGGCGACGGCGGCGAAACTGCCCCGCGCGGCGACGCGGACGAAAAGCTGGAGCGCTTGCATTTCCATTCGTGCGAAATCAGCACGAGTGTTCCCGGTGCGCAAGGATTTATCGAAAAACAGCCCGTAACTAGAACATCGTCACGACACCGGCGATCCCCGCCGCTCTCTCCGCATCCCACATCAGGAGCACATCGTGACCGAGCCCGCTTCTCGCAACATCGCCTTTCTCGGCCTCGGGGCCATGGGGTCTCGCATGGCCCTCCATCTCGTCCGGGCGGGCTTTGCCGTCACGGTCTGGAACCGCGATGCCACGAAGGCAGAACCGCTCGCCCGGGCGGGCGCGGCCATCGCCGGAACGCCCAGGGCGGCGGCCGAGGGGGCGGATATCGTCTTTTCCATGGTCACCGACGACGGATCGGCGCGGGCCATCTGGCTCGACGCGACGGATGGCGCGATCAACGGCCTCAAGCGCGGCGCCATCGCGGTCGAATGTTCCACCGTGACGCCCGCCTTCATCCGGGAGCTGCATCGCGCCCTGGATGCCAGGGGCGCCCGCCTGCTCGATGCGCCGGTCGCCGGCTCCCGTCCGCAGGCCGAGGCCGGTCAGCTGATCTTCATGGTGGGCGGGCCCGCAGAGGCGATGGAGACGGCGAGGCCAGTGCTGGCGCCGCTCGCCGCCCAGATCCTGCATGTCGGGGCGACCGGCCAGGGCGCGGTGCTGAAGCTCGCGGTCAACACGCTCTTCGCGGCGCAGCTCGAAAGCGTCGCCGAATTGCTTGGCTTCCTGACGCGCAATGGCTTCGGGGCCGAGGAGGCCGCGGGGCTGCTCGCGCAATTCCCGATCGTCGCCGCCCCCATCGCCGGGGCCGCGAAGATGATGGCGGCGAAGGTCACGGCCCCGCTTTTCACGATCGACCTGATCGAGAAGGATCTCGGCTACATCCTCGAAACGGCGCGGGCCTCCGGCGCCGCCTTGCCCGGCGCGGAAACAGTGCGATCGGCGTTCCAGCAGGCTCAGGCCCGGGGACTGGGTCAAGCAAACGTCAGTGGACTTGCAGCCGTCTTTGCCTGATGGCCTTGTCGAGGCCGGATCGTCGCCGCGTCCCTCGGGGTGTCGGCGGCATTGCTGCGCGGATTTATGCCAACGGAGACAGACCCATGATCAACTTCTATTACAGCCTCGCGCCCAATCCGCTCAAGGTTGCCCTTCTGCTGGAGGAAACCGGAACGCCCTACAAGGCCATTCCGGTCGATACCCGCAAGGGCGAGCAGCACGATCCGGCTTTCCTCGCCGTCAATCCGAATGGCAAGCTGCCGGCGATCGTCGATGGCGAAACGAAGGTTTTCGACAGCAACGCGATCATGCTCTATCTCGCGGAGAAAACCGGCCAGTTCCTGCCACCGGCGGCCCTGCGCGGCGAGACGCTCTCCTGGCTGATGTTCATCGCGAGCGGCGTCGGACCCTTCTCGGGTCAGGCGGTGCATTTCAAGCATATGGCGCCGGAGAAGCTGCCTTACGCGATCGATCGCTATCAGTACGAGGCGGAGCGGCATTACGGCGTGCTCGACCAGCATCTCGCGAAGCAGCCCTACATGGTGGGGGACAGCTACAGCTTCGTCGACATGACGATCTGGGGCTGGATGCGGGTCGCGCCCTTCGTCATCGGCGAGACCGTGTGGGACAAGTTCCCGAATGTCGCGCGGCTCAAGAACGAGATCAGCGCGCGCCCGGCCGCCATTCGCGCCGAGGCACTGAGGGAGCGCCACACCTTCAAGGCCGAAATGGATGACGAAGCGCGCAAGCACATGTTCCGCCACATCAAGAGCTGAGCGGGACGCCGGCTCGCCGGCCGCCGCCGGGCGGCCGGTGACGGGCAATATCCGTCGCGGCATGGGGCCATGAAACGCTCCATGCCGCGCAATCTCGTCGGCTAATTTGATAGAAATCGTCGGCAAAAGATCGGGGCGGCTCCCAGTGGGAGCTGCCTTTACCTTGTGCTTGGTTGACTGACGGATGAGCGGTGTCGGATAATCGGGCGCGATGCGAGGACATCCGGTATTGAAACCGGCGACCCCAGGCGAGCATGACATCCTGACGATCACGATTGACGGAAGAAAGCTGGCGCACCCGACAGGATTCGAACCTGTGACCTTTGGATTCGGAATCCAACACTCTATCCAGCTGAGCTACGGGTGCAGCGCGAGACTCATGTAGCGGATCAACGCCGCGGCTGCAACGGAGGCAAGCCGCCGCGGCGAAAATTCCGCGCCCGGCCTCAGAGGCCCTCGAAAAGCGCGCTCGAAATATAGCGTTCCGCGAACGAGGGAATGATGAAGACGATGGTTTTCCCTGCATTCTCTGGCCGTTTTCCCAGCTCGATGGCCGCGGCCGTGGCCGCTCCGGTCGAGATGCCGCCCGGCACGCCCTCGAGCCGCGCGAGGAGCCGCGAGGTCGAGATCGCGGTGGGGCTGTCGATCCTGATGATCTCGTCGATCACGCCCGTATCGAGGATGTCCGGCACGAAGCCTGCGCCGATGCCCTGGATCTTGTGCGGGCCGGGCTGGCCGCCGGAAAGAACGGGGCTCTCGACCGGTTCCACCGCCACCACCTTCAGGCCGGGCTTGCGCGGCTTCAGAACCTGCCCCACGCCGGTGATCGTGCCGCCGGTGCCGACGCCTGCGATGAAGACATCGATCTCGCCGTTGGTGTCGTTCCAGATTTCCTCGGCGGTCGTGCGGCGATGGATCGCCGGGTTGGCGGGGTTCTTGAATTGCTGCGGGATGATGGCGCCGGGGATTTCCGCCACCAGCTCCTCTGCGCGGGCGATGGCGCCCTTCATGCCCTTCGCGCCTTCGGTGAGCACGAGTTCCGCGCCGAGGAAGGCGAGCATCTTGCGCCGCTCCACCGACATCGTCTCCGGCATGGTGAGGATCAGGCGATAGCCCTTCGAGGCGGCCACGAAAGCGAGCGCGATGCCCGTATTGCCCGAAGTCGGCTCCACCAGCACGGTTTTGCCCGGCGCGATGCGACCCTCCGCCTCGAGCGCCTCGATCATCGAGACGCCGATGCGGTCCTTCACGGAGGCGATGGGGTTGAAGAATTCGAGCTTGCCGATCAGTCGCGCCTTCACGCCCTGGTCGGCGGCGAGGCGGGAAAGCTCCACCAGCGGCGTATCGCCGATGGTCTCGGTGATGCCCTTGTAGATGCGGCCGCGGCCCGGCTTGCTGGTCGACATGGAAAATTCTCCTCTTTTCGCCCCAAAGCTAGGCGTCGGCGCGTGGCACTGCAACGCGAGGCTTTTTGCTATTTTTCGAAAGCAGAAAGGGAAATTCCCTCGGAATTGCGGCGAAAACGGAAATCAGACCCTCATTCCGCTTTCAGATGCCCGTGGAGCCGAATCCGCCGCCGCCGCGCCCGGTCTCGCGGCTTTCCGTCGCCGGCACGATGCGCAATTGCGTCACGGGCGCCACCACGCATTGGGCGATGCGCATCCCGCGCCGCACCACGAAAGCCTCGCCGCCGAGATTGACGAGAATGACTTTCACCTCGCCGCGATAATCGCTGTCGATCGTGCCGGGGCTGTTGAGCACCGTGATGCCGGCCGAGAGCGCGAGGCCCGAGCGCGGGCGCACCTGCGCTTCGGTGCCGGAGGGCAATTCGAAAACGAGCCCGGTGGGGATCAACGCGCGCCCGCCCGGTGGGAGAGTCACGGGCTCATCCTCGGGAATGGCCGCCGCGAGATCGAAGCCCGCCGCTTCCGCGCTCTGGTAGGCGGGCAGGGGCAGGCCTTCCGCATGGGGAAGCTGCGTGATGGCGAGCGTGAGCAGGTTCATCCACGCCTCGCGAGCGCATCCGCAAAGCGCGCGATCAGCGCGGTCGCGACGTCGTTCTTGGTCATGTCCGGCAGGCTCTCGACGCCTTCGGGCGAGACGAGATGCACGCGGTTGCGATCACCGCCCATCACGCCCGAGGCGGGGGAGACATCATTGGCCACGAGCAGGTCGCAGCCCTTGCGCGCGAATTTGGCCTGCGCATGCTCCAGCACCTTCTCGGTCTCGGCCGCGAAGCCCACGACGAGGCGCGGGCGCTGCGTGGCGTGGCGCGCGATGCGCGCGAGGATATCCGGGTTTTCGGTGAGCTGAAGCGGCGGAATGGCGTTGCCATCCTTCTTGCGCTTCTCCTTGGATTCATCGGCGACGCGCCAATCCGCGACCGCCGCCGCGAAGATCGCGATGTCGGCCGGAAGCGCCTGCTCCACGGCCTCGTCCATCTCGCGGGCGGTCTCCACGCGAATGGTGCGGATGCCGATCGGCGCGGGCAGCGTGCCCGGGCCGGAGACGAGCGTGACGCGTGCGCCGGCCTCGCGCGCGGCTTCGGCCAGCGCGTAACCCTGCTTTCCGCTCGAGCGATTGGCGATGTAGCGCACGGGGTCGATCGGCTCATGCGTCGGCCCGGCGGTGATCAGCACATGCTTGCCCGCCAGCGGCTTCGGCGCGGTATCACGTGCGACATGCGCCTCGATCGCCGCGAGGATGGCGGCAGGCTCGGCCATGCGACCGGGGCCATATTCGCCGCAGGCCATGTCGCCCTCGTCGGGCCCGACGAAGGAAACGCCATCCGCGCGCAGCGTCGCGAGGTTGCGCTGCGTCGCCGGGTGCAGCCACATCCGGACATTCATCGCCGGGGCCATCAGCACCGGCTTGTCCGTGGCCAGCAACGTGGTCGAGGCGAGATCGTTCGCGAGGCCATGCGCGGCCTTCGCCATGAGATCGGCGGTGGCGGGCGCGACCACCAGCAGGTCGGCCGAGCGCGAGAGTTCGATATGCCCCATTTCGATTTCATCGGTCAGCGAGAACAGCGCCTCATGCACCTTCTCGCCCGTGAGGCTCGCGAGCGTCAGCGGCGTCACGAATTCGCTCGCCGCCTTGGTGAGGATGACGCGCACATGCCCGCCCGCCTTCCGGATAAGGCGCACGAGTTCGGGCGTCTTGTAGGCCGCGATGCCGCCGCCGATGATGAGAAGAACGCGCTTTCCGTTGAGCATGCCCGCCTCCGGCCCCGACCCTAGAATGAAAATTGCGCCAGCACGAGCATGAGCAGCGAGAGGGCTATGGCCCAGACGGCGACGGTCAGCGGCAGCATCAGCCTGTCCCGGGCCGGCGGCGCATTCCGCGGGGTTTCGAGCGCGTTGAGCACACGCTCGGCCCGTTCCGTGAGGTCGGGCAGGCGGCGCACCGATTGCAGCAGCGCGCCGACATCGCGCGCCAGCCCCTCGATGCGCCCCACGGGTCCGAGATGGCGCTCGATCCAGTCGCGGATCACCGGCTCGGCGGTCGTCCACATGTTGAAGGAGGGATCGAGCGCGCGCGACACGCCCTCCACCACCACCAGCGTCTTCTGCAGCAGCACCAGTTCGGTGCGCGTCGCCATATCGAACAGGCCGGTGATCTCGAAGAGCAGGCTCAGCAATTCCGCCATCGAGATCTCGGCGGCGTTGCGGCCATGGATCTTCTCGCCCACGGCGCGCAGGGCCTGCGCGAAAGCCTCCACGCTGTGGTGGCGCGGCACGTAACCCGCCTCGAAATGCACCTCCGCGATGCGTCGGTAATCGCGCGTGATGAAGCCGAACAGGATTTCCGCGAGAAAGCGCCGCTCGTTCGGACCGAGCCGCCCCATGATGCCGAGATCGACCGCGACCAGCTTGCCGTCGCGCGTCGTGAACAGGTTCCCCTGATGCATGTCGGCATGGAAGAAGCCGTCGCGCAGCGCATGGCGCAGGAAATTCTGCATCACGATGCGCGAGAGATCGACCCGGTCGATGCCGGCCGCCTCGATGGCTGGGATGTCCGTCAGCTTGATGCCGTCGATCCAGTCCATGGTGAGGATCGTGCGGGCGGAATTCGCCCAATCCACGCGCGGCACGGAGAATTCCGGGTCGTTTGCGGTGGCCTCCGCCATTTCCGAGAGCGCGGCCGCCTCGAAGCGCAGGTCCATCTCCAGTTCGACCGTGCGCTTCAGCGTCAGCACCACCTCGTAAGGCTTCAGGCGCCGCGCCGAGGGCACGAGGCGCTCGATCAGCTTCGCCACGAAAGCCTGCGCGGCGATATCGCGCTGGAAGAGCGCCGGGATTCCCGGGCGCAGCACCTTCACTGCCACGCGGCGGAGCGTGCCATCCTCCAGCCGGATCTCGCCCTCATGCACCTGCGCGATGGAGGCGGCGGCAACGGCCGGCCCGAGCCGCGTGAAAAGCTGCGTCACAGGCTTGCCGAGCGCCGCCTCGATCTCCGCTTCGGCGATTGCCTGCGGAAAGGCGGGCATGCGATCCTGCAGGCCCTCGAGATCGCGCGCGAGCGAAACGCCGACGATATCGGGCCGCGTCGCGAGAAACTGGCCGAGCTTCACGTAGGACGGCCCGAGGCGGGTCAGCGCCGCCATGATGCGCTCGGCGCGGCCCGCATCAGCCTTGCGGGCGAGCAGGCGCGCGACCCACAATCCCGGCCGGGCCAGCGCCGGCACGCGCTCCGCCGGCACGAGCGCCACCACGCCTTCGCGCGTCAGCACATAGCCGACGCGCGCGAGATGCAGGAGATGACCGAAGGCTCCGAACACGCCCGCCTCAGAGCTTCCAGCCGGAATGGATATTGGCGATGCCGCCCGTCAGCGCGCGATGCGAGACGCGCGCGAAACCCGCCTCGCGGATCATCTCCGAGAAGGCATCGGGCCTGGGGAATTGGCGGATCGATTCCACGAGATAGCGATAGGGTTCGCCATCGCCGGTCACGAGCTGGCCGAGCGGCGGGATGACATTGAAGGAATAGGCGTCGTAGATCCGGTCGAGCACCGGCATCTCGACAGGGGCGAATTCGAGGCAGAGGAAGCGCCCGCCGCGCTTCAGCACGCGAAAAGCCTCGTCGAGCGCGACTGGAATGCGCGGCACGTTCCGGATGCCGAAGGCGATGGTGTAGCCATCGAAGGAACGATCCTCGAAGGGCAGTTCCTCGGCATTGCCTTCCACGAAGCGCGCGCGGTTCGCGTAGCCGCCCTTTTCCGCGCGCTCCTCGCCCACACCGAGCATCGAGGCGTTGATATCGAAGACCGTGACCTCGGTCGCGGGGCCACCCGCATCGAGGATGCGGAAGGCGACATCGCCGGTGCCGCCCGCGACGTCGAGATGCCGGAAGGGGGCCGATTTCGGCGGGCGCAGCATGGCGACGAGCGTCGCCTTCCAGGCCCTGTGCAGGCCGGCGGACATCAGGTCGTTCATCAGGTCGTAGCGCGAGGCGACCTTGTGGAACACATCATCCACCTTCGCCTGCTTCTCACCGAGCGGCACGGTGGTGAAGCCGAAATGCGTGGTTTCGCTGGCTTGCTGGCTCATGGTCCTGTCCTTGCACGCGCAAGCCGTATCAGGCTTGCGTGATCTGCGCGGCAAAGCCATAGCGGAGGTTTCCGGCCCGCGCTATGGCGTTCGACGCTCTTGAACGGTGGCGCGACGAGGGAGACACCTGCCCATGCCCGAATTGCCGGAGGTCGAAACGGTCCGTCGCGGGCTTGCGCCGGTGCTCGAGGGGCGCAGCATCGATACGGTGGAATTGCGCCGGCCGGATCTGCGGTTTCCGTTTCCCGAACGCTTCGCCGAGCGCCTCACCGGCGCGACCATCGGTCCGCTCGGGCGGCGCGCGAAATACCTGCTGCTGCCGCTGGAAACGGGCGAGACGCTCATCCTGCATCTCGGGATGAGCGGGCGCGTGCTGGTGGAAACGGGAGAGAGGCGCGAGCAACTCGGCGAATTCCATCACGCGCAAGGCCGCCTCGCGGCGCATGACCACGTGACGCTTTTTCTCTCCGGCGGAGCGCGTGTGATCTACAACGATGTGCGGCGCTTCGGCTTCATGCGGCTCGCCCCCTCGGATGCGCTGGAAACCGACCCGTTCATCGCGGAACTGGGGCCGGAGCCGCTTGGCAATGCCTTTCACGCCGACCATCTGCTGAAGGTTTTCGCAGGCCGCGCCGTGCCGCTGAAGGCCGCGTTGCTCGACCAACGCAATGTCGCCGGGCTCGGCAATATCTATGTCAGCGAGGCGCTGAACCGGGCCGGCCTTTCGCCCTATCGCGCCGCGCGAAGCCTGACGCCGGACGAGGCGATCCGGCTCGCGAGCGAGATCCGCGCCGTGCTGGAAGACGCGATCGCCGCCGGCGGCTCCACCTTGCGGGATTTCCGGCACGAGGATGGCGAACTCGGTTATTTCCAGCATTCCTTCCGGGTCTATGACCGCGAAGGCGAGGCCTGCCCCACGCCGGGCTGCGGCGGCAGCATCGAGCGGCAGGTGCAATCGGGCCGCTCCACCTTCTTCTGCGCGACCTGCCAGATCTGACTTTCGCGCCCTCTGGCGCGCGCCACGCGCCCGCGCTATCCCCATGCGAGACGAACCGCAGAGGGAGCCGACCATGTCCGCCGAGCAGGGCTACGAGACCATTCTTGTCGAAACGATCGATCGCGTCGGCCTCATCCGCTTCAACCGCCCGCAGGCGCTGAACGCCATCAACCGCCAGCTTCTCGCCGATCTCGCCTGCGCGCTGGAAGGCTTCGAGCGCGACCCGAAGATCGGCGCGCTGGTCGTCACCGGCAACGAGAAGGCCTTCGCCGCCGGCGCGGATATCCGCGAGATGGCGAACCACACCTATCCGGATACCTATCTCATGGATTTCGGCGCCTCGCCCGATCGCCTTGCGAAGGTCAGGAAGCCGGTCATCGCGGCCGTCGCCGGTTTCGCGCTCGGCGGGGGCTGCGAACTTGCGATGATGTGCGATTTCATCATCGCGGCGGAGAACGCGAAATTCGGCCAGCCCGAGATCAAGCTCGGCGTCATGCCCGGTTTCGGCGGCTCCCAGCGCCTGACGCGCGCGGTGGGCAAGGCGAAGGCGATGGATCTCTGCCTCACCGGCCGCATGATGGATGCGGCGGAAGCCGAGCGTTCCGGCCTCGTCTCGCGCATCGTGCCGGTGGAGAAGCTCATGGAAGAAGCGCTCGCCGCCGCCGCGACCATCGCCGAATTCGCGCCGCATGTGGCGATGCTGAACAAGGAGGCGGTGAACGCTGCCTTCGAGACCACGCTCGCCGAGGGCATTCACATGGAACGCCGGCTGTTCCAGCCGCTTTTCGGCACGGAGGCGCAGAAGGAGGGCATGGCCGCCTTCGTCGAGAAGCGCAAGGCGCAGTTCCACAAGGCCTGAGCGTGCCCGATCTCGGTCTGGCGCTCGAGGTTCTCGCGCTGCTCACGGCAGTGGCTTTTGCCGCCGGCTTCGTCGATGCCATCGCCGGCGGGGGCGGGCTCATCACTGTGCCCGCCCTGCTCATCGCGGGCGTGCCGCCGGTGCAGGCCATCGCGACGAACAAGCTGCAGGGCACCTTCGGCGTGCTCTCCTCCACCGCGACCTTCCTGCGTGCCGGCGCGATCGAGAAGCGGCTCGTGCTGCCCCTGGGTGGCGCGGCCTTCGCGGGCGGGGTGGTGGGCGCCGTCGTCGCGACCCTCGCGCCGGTCGACGTGCTGCGCATGGTCATCCCGTTCGTGCTGATCGCCATTGCGATCTACATGTGGCTGACCCCGAAATTCGGGGATGGCGACGCCCGGGCGCGGCTCTCGCCGCTGGCCTTTGCGGGTTCGGCCGGCGTGACGATCGGCCTTTATGACGGCGTGTCCGGCCCCGGTGCCGGCACGTTCTACCTCATCGGGCTGATCCTGCTCTGCGGCTTCCCGCTGCTGAAGGCGACGGCGCATACGAAGCTCATGAACGCCGCGAGCAATCTCGGCGCGCTGGGCTTCTTTCTCGCGGCCGGGCACGTGCTGATCGTGCCGGGCCTCGCCATGGGCGTGGCGGCGGCCACCGGTGCCTGGATCGGGGCGCGCACCGGATTGAAGCATGGCGCGCGGCTCATCCGTCCGCTCGTCATCCTGGTGTCCCTTGGCATGGCGACGCGCCTCCTCCTCGATCCGGCGCACCCCTTGGCCGGCATCCTGCGCGGCGCCCTGGGCTTCTAGCACCGCACAAAGCGGATTCCGGTTGACCCATCCTGCCGATCGTGGCATGGGAGCCGACCTTCGCGGCAGAGCCTTCTGCGCGCGAGACCCTTTTTTCGTTCCTTCCGATACGTCGAGGCGAAGGCTTCTCCGTCCGGAGCAGGAACCACGCTTTTCGGGCGCGGCCAGATCCTCGCCCTTCGAGACCGGAGACCGAGGATCCATGGCGAATACCAAGTCGGCCAAGAAGGCAGCGCGTCAGACGCTTCGCCGCACCGAGATCAACAAATCCCGCCGCACCCGCATGCGCACGGCGGTCCGCAAGGCCGAGGAAGCCATCACCGGCGCGGATGCGAAGCTCGCGATCAACGCACTCGTGGCGGCACAGTCCGAACTCATGAAGGCTGCGCAGAAGGGCATCGTTCACAAGAACACCGCTTCCCGGAAGATCTCGCGCCTCTCGAAGCGCATCAAGGCGCTTGAAGCCTGATTTTCCCCCTTATCGCTGGCGGATGGAAACGCGCTCTCCGGGGCGCGTTTTTTGTTGCGCCCAGGCGCCCTGCAGGTTGGGGTTGTGGCTGGACTGTCCAGTGTGACGTTTGTGTGTCAGCCAGGGCAGACAGGTCATGATCCATCCGATACAGGGGAGCAATTTTGGGAGCGCGCAGCAAAAGCATTGTTTTTTCATAAAGTTAAGGGGTAAGACCAATTGTCGCAATCCGCAGGGCTCTCTGGCGTGCAGCGGGCGAACAATTCGTTTCGGAGTCGAAACAGGTTAACCGGTTTTTGGTTAACCCGACGATTCAAAGGCGGGAATCAAGCACTTGCTGCCGCGCAAAAAAATCGGGTTGAAGCGTGCGTCCATCCGGCCCGGTGAGGGGAGTCTGCCACCCGTCCGAAGAGGCTTGCCAAGCCGCCTCTGAGCCGGTTAATCAAATCTTAACGCCGGCCGGAATTGCGCACGAGGGGGAAGCAATTCCAAGGAGAGGCCGGCGCAAGGGCGTAGTGAATAGTGGCGGGGGAAGACTGTGACGAGCCGATCGATGTTCCTGTTTGGACATTCCTTGGTATTGTTCCAACCCGACCCTGACAGTTTTTCTGTCGTTTGACGCAATCGAGGGGTCGAAGACTACCCCTTTCTTTCAAAATTGAGCGGCCCAGCGGCTTTTCTACTGAAAAGCTGACCGGACGGGTCGTTTGCCCCGAAACCCTGCGCGGCAGCAGCGGAGAAGATCAATGTTCAAGTCGTCCGAAGACGGTCGCTATGGCCGCGATGGATCATCTGTCCCGGCAAGCGAGGTGTCCGCTCTCGCGCTGACCTGGGATCGCGTGCAGCGCCGCCTGCGGGCTGAATTGGGCGAGGATGTGTTCGCGAGCTGGTTCAAGTGCCTTGAACTGGCTGGCGGTTCGGACGACCAGCTGCAGCTTTCGGTGCCGACAAAGTTCCTGAAGAACTGGATCCAGCAGCATTATCTGGAGCGCATCGCGGCGCATGTGGCGCAGGAAATGCCGAATATCGCCCGGATCTCGATCGTGATGCGGGCGACGGGCAGCCACGCCTCGGCGGGCCGGACCGATCAGGCCGCGTCCCCCGCCGCGCGCAAGACGTCCGCGGAGCCCGCTGCAAAGCCGGTGGTGGTGCCGATGCCGCGTCGGGACGAGGTGCCGGCGCCGCATGATAGCGACAATCAGGTGGGTTCGCCGCTCGATCGCCGGCTCGTGCTGTCGAGCTTCCAGGTCGGCCGGTCGAACATCATGGCGCATGCCGCCGCCATGCAGATCGTTCAGGCCCGGGCGGGCGAGATGCCCGTGTTCAATCCGCTCTTCGTGCATGCCAATGTTGGCCTCGGGAAGACGCACCTGCTGCAGGGCGCGGCGCAGGCGATCGAGGCCTCGGGCCGCCGGGTGCTGTATCTCACGGCCGAGCGCTTCATGTATGGCTTCGCGGCCTCGCTGAAGGCGCAGACGGCGCTCGCCTTCAAGGAGCAGCTGCGCGGGATCGACGTGCTTGTCATCGACGATGCGCAATTCCTGCACGGCCCGAAGAGCCAGCAGGAATTCTGCCATACCCTCAATGCCCTGATCGATGCGGGCAAGCAGGTTGTTGTCGCGGCGGACCGCCCGCCGACCGATCTTGAGGGCCTGGAGGAGCGCGTGCAATCGCGGCTCGCCGGAGGGCTCGTCGTCGAGATCGGCGCGCTGGATGAAGCGCTTCGGGTGAAGATCCTCGAGGCGCGCATCGCGGCGGCGAAGCTGCTGCATCCCGGTTTCGAGGTTCTGCCGGAGGTCGTGGCGCATGTCGCGCGGCTGATCACCACCAACGGGCGCGATCTCGAAGGGGCGGTGAACCGGCTTCTCGCCCGCGCGACGCTGACCGGCGGCGTGCTCGATGTCGCGACCGCCGACGAGGCGATCCGCGATCTCGTGCGCCACCGGGAGCCCAAGCGCGTGAAGATCGAGGACATCCAGCGCCTCGTCGCGAACCATTACAATGTGAGCCGGGCGGACATCCTCTCCTCGCGCCGCACGGCGACGGTGGTGCGGCCGCGCCAGATCGCGATGTATCTCGCGAAATCGCTCACCCTGCGCTCGCTGCCGGAGATCGGCCGGCGCTTCGGCGGGCGCGACCACACCACGGTCCTGCATGCGGTGCGCAAGATCGAGGGCATGGTGACGAAAGACCAGGAACTGGCGACGGAGATCGATCACCTGAAGCGCATGCTGCAGGAATGAGCCGATTTCCTTGTGCGGTGCGGCGGCATTTCCGGCGCCCGCGCTTGCGCTTTCGGCAGCGATTGTCCATCGTTTCGGGGACATGTGACGGCGGGGCAGGCTGCAGGCCGACGATTCGCCCCGACTTTGGAACCCGACGGATACGGTTGCGATGAAGGTTACGGTTGAACAGGCCGCGTTGCTGAAGGCCCTTGGTCACGTCCACCGCGTGGTGGAACGGCGGAACACCATTCCGATCCTGGCCAATGTGCTGCTGCGGGCCTCCGGCGGGCAATTGTCGCTGAAGGCGACGGACCTCGACATCGATATCGTCGAGACCATCGCGGCAGATGTCGCGCAGGACGGCACCACCTCCGTTCCGGCCCATGTGCTCTACGATATCGTGCGCAAGCTCGCCGATGGCGCGCAGGTCAGCCTCGAGCAGGATGGCCAGGCCGGGCAGGTGACCCTGCGTTCGGGCCGCTCGCGCTTCAGCCTGCAGACCTTGCCCGAGACCGACTTCCCCGATCTCGCGCCCGGCGAGATGAGCCATCGTTTCGAGGTGGCCGCGGCGGATCTGCGCCTGCTGATCGAGAAGACGCAATTCGCGATCTCGACCGAGGAGACGCGCTACTACCTCAACGGCATCTACCTGCACGTGCTCGACGGCAAGCTGCGCGCGGTCGCGACCGATGGCCATCGGCTCGCGCTGGCCGATGTCGCGGCACCCGGCGGGGCCTCGGGCATGCCGGGGGTGATCGTGCCGCGCAAGACGGTGTCGGAACTCTTGAAGCTCGTCTCGGAAGCGAGCGAAGCCGTGACCGTGGAACTCTCCGGCGTGAAGGTCCGGGTCAGCACCGGCGCGATCGTGCTCACCTCGAAGCTGATCGACGGCACCTTCCCGGATTACCAGCGCGTCATCCCGCAGCGGAACGACAAGCTGATGGTGGTGGAGCGCGACGAATTCGCCCGCTCCGTGGATCGCGTCTCGACGATTTCCAGCGAACGCGGCCGCGCGGTGAAATTCGCGCTCGGCGATGGCAAGCTCACGCTCTCCGTCCATAACCCGGATGCCGGCCAGGCGACGGAAGAACTGGTGGTCGATTACGAGGCGAGCCCGCTCGAGATCGGCTTCAATGCGCGCTATCTTCTGGATATCGTGAGCCAGCTCGAAGGCGACACCGCTCTGGTGAAGCTGTTCGATTCCGGCTCGCCGACCTTGATTCAGGATCGCGAGGGCGCGGCCAGCCTCTATGTGCTGATGCCGATGCGCGTGTGAACGTGCCGGCCCTGCAGGAGGCGGAGCCCGGCCGGCGGCCGGGGCCGCTCGTTCGCCGCCTGCGCCTCAGCGATTTCCGCTCCTATCCCGCGCTCGATTTCAGCATCCCCGCCCGCCTCGTGGCGTTGGCGGGCCCCAACGGCGCGGGCAAGACCAACATTCTCGAAGCTTTGTCATTGCTCGGGCCCGGACGCGGCCTGCGGCGCGCGCCGCTCGCCAGCATGGCGCGAAAGGGGGGCTCCGGCGCCTTTGCCATCCATGCCGAGCTGGAGGGGCGGCTTGGCACGGCCGCGCTCGGCACCGCCCTGCAACCCGGCGAGCCGGGCCGGATCTGTCGCATCAACCGCGAGCCGGTGAGCAGCGCGGGGCGATTTCTCGATCATCTCGGCTTCCTCTGGCTCACGCCGGATCAGGACGGGCTGTTCCGCGGCGCGGCGGGGGATCGGCGACGTTTTCTCGATCGGCTCGTGCTGGCGATCGACCCGGATCACGCCAGCCGCGCCAGCACGTATGAGAACGCGCTGCGCCATCGTAACCGCCTGCTCGAGGATGAGCGCGCCGATGCGGCCTGGCTCGATGCGATCGAGCGCGAGATCGCGGAAATCGGCACCGCCCTGGCCGCTGCCCGCCGCGAAACGGTGATCCGCCTCGACGCGATGGGGCGGGAGGAGGCGGCCGCCATCGCGCCCTTTCCCCATGCCGTCTTGCGCCTCGAAGGGGCGGTGGAAGAGCGCCTTGCCGGCGAGAAGGCCGGTGCGGTGGAGGACTGGTTCCGCGCCGCGCTGCGCGACAATCGCTGGCGCGACCGCCAGGCCGGGCGCACGCTGATCGGCCCGCAGGCCAGCGATCTCGTCGTGTCGCACGGCCCGAAGGCGGAAGAGGCCAACCTGTGTTCCACGGGCGAGCAGAAGGCGCTGCTGATCGGGCTTGTCCTGGCCCAGGCCCGCCTGATCGCGCAGATCAGGGGCGAGCCGCCGGTTTTGCTGCTCGACGAAATCGCCGCGCATCTCGACGAGAGCCGCCGCGCCGCCTTGTTCGGCATGCTGGAGGGGCTCGGCGCGCAGGCCTTCATGACCGGCACGGATCGCGCGCTGTTCGAGGCTTTGCCGCCGGGCGGTTTGTGCTGCAGCGTCAACGATGGCAAGGTGTTGTCTCTCGTCTGAAATCGGTTTTGCTTCGATGTCGCTCTCCGCCCTTCTGATTTTCGCCTCCGTCTATGCCATCGCCGTGGCGACACCCGGTCCGGGCATCGCCGCCGTCGTGGCGCGCACGCTGGGGCGCGGCATGAATGGCGCCTTGCCCTTCGTGCTCGGCTTCGTGGTGGGCGATCTTGTCTGGTTCGTCGCTGCGGCGGCGGGGCTTTCGGTGCTGGCCAAGACCTATGCGCCGCTCTTCGTGGCGATCAAATATGCCGGTTGCGCCTATCTCGTCTGGATCGCGATCCAGCTCTGGCGGGCCGAACCCGTGCTGCCGCAGGCCGGCGCCACCCCGCCGGCCGAGAGCCCGCTCGCGGCCTTCCTCGGCTCGCTGTTCCTCACGCTCGGCAACCCGAAGGTGATGGTCTTCTTCCTCTCGATCATGCCGCTGGTGGTGAACCCGGATGAAATCTCGCTGGTCGTCGGCTTGGAACTCGCGCTGACGATCGGCGTGGTGATCTCGACGATCATGCTCGGCTACATGCTGCTCGCGAACCGGGCGCGCCAGATGTTCCGCTCGAAGCGGGCGATCGCGGCGATCCAGAAGGCCAATGCCGGCGTGCTCGCGGGTGCGGCGGCCGTGATCGCCACGCGATAGGCGGGCTGGCGGGCCAGCGCCCGACACCGCGCCGGCCCCCTCTGGCACATGCCGCGAATCATGTCCTGCCGCGTCGGCCGGCCAGTCGGGCGCGGCTTCGAGGGTCCCTCGCCCCACACGATGGTGGGGCACCGGGCTTCTCGTTGAAAAATCTCGCCAATCGATAGCCGGCGCTTTCACGCGTGCATGCGCGCACGCGAGGGGCTATGCTGGCGGCCCGATTCGTGGAAAGGCCTCCCCTTCGATGACCAACCCTGAACAGCCCGAACCCCTGGATGCCTCGCAGGCCTATGGCGCGGACAGCATCAAGGTGCTCAAGGGCCTCGATGCGGTGCGCAAGCGGCCGGGCATGTATATCGGCGACACCGATGACGGCTCGGGCCTGCATCACATGGTCTACGAGGTCGTCGACAACGCGATCGACGAGGCGCTGGCCGGCCATGCCGATCTCGTGACCGTCACGCTCAATGCCGACGGCTCCTGCACGGTGCGCGACAACGGGCGCGGCATCCCCACCGACATCCACAAGGAGGAGGGGGTTTCGGCGGCGGAAGTCATCATGACCCAGCTGCATGCTGGCGGGAAATTCGACCAGAATTCCTACAAGGTCTCCGGCGGCCTGCACGGCGTCGGCGTCTCGGTGGTCAACGCGCTCTCGCAATGGCTGAAGCTGCGCATCCATCGCGACGGCAAGATCCACGAGATGAGCTTCACCCATGGCGACGCGGATGGCCCGCTCGCAGTGGTGGGCACCTATGTGCCGGATCGCCAGCCGGCCCGCTTCGAAGGCCGGTCGGGCTCGGAAATCACCTTCCTGCCCTCGACCGCGACCTTCACGATGGTCGAGTTCGATTACGCGACGCTGGAGCATCGGCTGCGCGAACTCGCCTTCCTGAATTCCGGCGTGCGCATCATCTTCTCGGATAACCGCCATGCCGAGCCGAAAGTGGTCGAACTCTATTACGAGGGCGGGCTCGAGGCTTTCGTGCGCTATCTCGATCGCGCGAAATCGCCGCTGATCCCCCGGCCCGTGATGGTCAAGAAGGAGCAGGACGGCATCACCGTCGAGGTCGCCCTGTGGTGGAACGACAGCTACCACGAGAGCGTGCTCTGCTTCACGAACAACATCCCGCAGCGCGATGGCGGCACCCATCTCGCAGGCTTCCGTGGCGCGCTGACGCGGCAGATCGTCTCCTACGCCGATTCCAGCGGCATCTCGAAGAAGGAGAAGGTTTCGCTCACCGGCGATGATTGCCGCGAGGGGCTGACCGCCGTGCTCTCCGTGAAGGTGCCGGACCCGAAATTCTCCAGCCAGACCAAGGACAAGCTGGTGTCGTCGGAGGTTCGCCCGGTGGTCGAGAGCGTGCTGAACGAGGCGCTTTCGGTGTGGCTCGAGGAGAACCCGGGCGAAGCGCGCCTGATCGTCGGCAAGGTCGTGGAAGCCGCCGCCGCGCGCGAGGCCGCCCGGAAGGCGCGCGAACTGACGCGCCGCAAGGGCGCGCTGGACATCGCCTCGCTGCCCGGCAAGCTCGCGGATTGCCAGGAGCGCGACCCGTCCAAATGCGAACTCCTCCTGGTCGAGGGTGACTCGGCCGGTGGCTCCGCCAAGAACGGCCGCGACCGGCAATTCCAGGCCGTGCTGCCGCTCAAGGGCAAGATCCTGAACGTCGAGCGCGCGCGCTTCGACAAGATGCTCTCGAGCCAGGAGATCGGCACGCTCATCACCGCGCTCGGCACGGGCATCGGGCGCGAGGAATTCAACCCGGACAAGCTGCGCTACCACAAGATCATCATCATGACGGATGCGGATGTGGACGGCGCGCATATCCGCACGCTGATCCTCACCTTCTTCTTCCGGCAGATGCCCGAACTCATCGAGCGCGGGCACATCTACATCGCGCAGCCGCCGCTCTACAAAGCGGCGCGCGGCAAGAGCGAGACCTACCTGAAGGACGAGCGCGCGCTCGAGGATTACCTCATCACCCTCGGCCTCGATGGCGCGGTGCTGAAGCGCGGCGACGTGCTCGACATTGCCGGCGAGCAATTGCGCCGGGCGGTTGAGGAGGCGCGCGGCATCCGTGCCGTGATGGCCTCGCTGCATTCCCGCTACGATCGCAAGATCGTCGAGCAGGCCGCGATCGCCGGCGCGCTGAACCTCGCGGTGCTCGCCGATGCCACGCGGGCGCAGGCGGCGGCCGAATATGTCGCGAAGCGGCTCGATGCGATCTCCGACGATCTCGAACGCGGCTGGTCGGGCGCGGTGGAAGGCGGCGGCTATGTGTTCCGCCGCACGCTCCGCGGCGTGACCGAGGCCGCGACGCTCGATGCCGGGCTGGTCGGCTCGGCCGAGGCCCGCAAGCTCGACGAGCGCACCGCCTCGCTGCAGGAGAATTATGCGTTGCCCGCACGCTTCCTGCGCCGCAGCGACGATATTCCTGTCTATGGCCCGCTGACGCTCTTCGATGCGATCAGCGCGATTGCCCGCAAGGGTCTCACGCTGCAGCGCTACAAGGGCTTGGGCGAGATGAACCCGAACCAGCTCTGGGAGACGACGCTCGACCGCAACGTCCGCTCCCTGCTGCAGGTGAAGCTCAAGGACGTGACCGAGGCCGAGGACATCTTCGTGCGGCTGATGGGCGATGTGGTGGAACCGCGCCGCGCCTTCATCCAGGAGAACGCCCTGTCGGTGTCGAACCTCGACATCTGATCGGAAGCGCGCCTTCCGGCGTAGACGGAAGGATGCTGCCCAACGGTTTCCGCCTCCTCGCCTATGCCCTGCCGGCCGTGCCGCTGGCCGCGCTCGCCCTTCCGATGACCGTCATCGTGCCTTCGGCCTATGCGAAGGAACTCGGCGTGCCCATCGCGGCGGTGGGCCTGGCCCTGCTGGTGGTGCGGCTGTTCGATGCGCTGATCGATCCGCTCGTGGGCTACTGGGCGGACCGGACGGGCGGGGCCCGCCGCCGCAAGGTCTGGTTCGCCCTGGGCGTTCCGCTGATCCTCGCGGGGACGTGGATGATCCTCGTGCCGCCGGCCGGGGCAGGGGCCTGGCATCTTGCCCTCTGGGGGCTGGTGCTCTCCATCGGCACCACGGCCACGGCCCTTGCCTATGCCGCCTGGGGCGCGGAACTCACGCCGGATTACGCCGAGCGCAACCGCGTGACCGCCTTCCGCGAGACGGTCACGGTGATCGGCACCGTTCTGGTCACGGCCACGCCGGCCCTGCTGCCGGCCTTCGGTTTCACGCGGCAGATGGATGTGCTCTGGGCGATTGCCCTGGCGGTGGCCGTGCTGCTGCCCCTGTTCGGATTGCTGGCGATTCTCGCCGTGCCTGAACCGGATGATCGCTCGGTCACGCAGCTGCGCTGGCGCGAGGGGCTCGCGCATCTCCAGGCGAACCAGCCCTTCCTGCGGCTCATTGCGGCGTTCTTTCTCAACGGTCTCGCGAACGGATTGCCGGCGAGCCTGTTCCTGTTCTTCGTGGCCGAGCGATTGGGCGCGGCCGGGCAGGAGCCCTTGTTCCTGCTGATCTATTTCTTCTGCGCGGTCCTCTCGGTTCCGCTGTGGCTGAAGCTCGCGGGGCGTTATTCGAAGCACCGGGTCTGGGCCTGGGCGATGCTGATCGCGAGCCTCGCCTTCGTCTCGGCGGCCCTGCTGCCCGCGGGTGCGCTCATCGCCTACGGGGTGATCTGTGTTCTCACGGGCTTCGCGCTGGGGGCGGACCTCATGCTGCCGCCTTCTATCCAGGCTGATGTCGTGGATGTGGATACGGCGGCCTCGGGCGAGCAGCGTTCGGGCTTCTATTTCGCGCTCTGGGCGCTGGCACAGAAGGCGGCTTTGGCGCTCGCCGTCGGCATCGCCTTCCCGCTGCTCGCCTGGGCCGGCTTTGACCCGGCCAACGGCCAGAAATCCGAAGCGGGGCTGGCGATGCTCGCCTTCCTCTATGCCGGCCTGCCGGTTGCGCTGAAACTCGCGGCCACGGCGCTGGTCTGGCGCTTCCCGGTCGATGCGGGCGAGCAGGCGCGATTGCGGGCGCTGATCGAAAGCCGCCGGCGCTAGAGCGGTTTCCGATCTGACTGAATCAGGTCGACCGCTCTATCTCTCTGTTTTGTCGCATTTTCTTGCGGCCAACCGGTATCCACTTGGCCGGAAAATGCTCTAATCGTCGCGCACGGCGCCGCGCCCGGCCTTGATGTTCGAGCGTTTCGACTTTCCCTCGAGCCGCTTCTGCTGCGACGACCAGGTGGGCTTGGTGGCGATGCGCTTGCGCGGACGGATCGCGGCCTTCGCGAGCAGGTCTTCGAGCCGATCGAGCGCATCCTCGCGGTTCAGAAGCTGGGAGCGGAATCGATCCGCCTTCAGGATCAGCACATCCTCTTGCGTCACGCGGTCGCCGGCCAGTTTCCGCAGGCGCTGGAGGTGATCCTCCGCGAGGCCCGCGGCTGCGAGCGGATAGCGCAGTTCCACCGCCGTGGAGACCTTGTTGACGTTCTGGCCGCCCGGACCGCTGGCCCGCGTGAAGCGCAACTCCAAGAGATCCTCGCGCAGGAAACGCCGGGGCGGCTTGCGGCCGGTCGTTCCGGTCATGCGGCGCTCGCGGGAGGGGGCGGGGATAACCGGATCATGGACACTTCGATTAACGGATTTGCGACTCCCCGCCGGTTATAGGCGAGAGCTGCCACGACCGCCAAGGCGAGGTTTTCAGCCCGCCTCGCGAGGAGATTTGCATGAGCACGCCCGACACCCTTCTGCTTCTCGTCTTCCCGGCGCTGATGGCGTTCGCCGCGATGAGCGACCTGCTCACCATGACGATTCCCAACCGGGTCTCGCTGCTGCTGGTCGCCACCTTTCTCGTCATGGCCTGGCTGACCGGCATGGATTGGCAGACAATCGGCCTGCATATCGCGGCCGGCGCGCTGGTTCTCGTCATCACCTTCACCCTGTTCGCGCTGGGCTGGATTGGCGGCGGCGATGCGAAACTCGCGGCGGCAACCGGGCTCTGGTGCGGCTTTGGCGTGCTGCTGGATTATGCGCTGGCCGCCTCGGTGCTCGGTGGCCTGCTCACCTTGCTCATCCTGTCGTGGCGCCGGCTGCTGCTGCCGGAATTCGCGCTGAAGGTGAACTGGATCGCCCGCCTGCACCACGCGAAGACCGGCATCCCCTATGGCATCGCCTTGGCCGCCGCGGGGTTGCTCGTCTATCCGAATACCCTGGTCTGGACGCGGATCGCCGGAGTCTGAGGCAGGAAGTAGCGGTTCATTAAGCACAAATTGCAAGTGCGAGTTAACCATACTTTGAGGTTTGCCTGCTCAAAGTGACCCACGGCGCGGAGTGACCCGCGCCCCGTGTGTGTGGGTGAGCAGAATGAAAGCGTCACGCCTGATCATCGTCGGGGTTGCCGGCTTTGCCGGACTCCTGGCTCTCCTGTTGTCGGGCCGCCAGCCGGAGAACGTCGTCGTGCAGGCGCCCGCGCCGGCCGCGACCCCGAACACCACCGAGGTGCTCGTGGCGAAGACCGACCTGCCGATGGGCACGGCGCTCGGCGAGGGCGAACTGGCCTGGGCGAAATGGCCGCAGGAACTGGCATCCAGCGCCCTGATCCAGCGATCCGCACGGCCCAATGCCCTGGAGGAATTCAAGGGCGCCATTACCCGCCAGCCGTTCTTTTCCAACGAGCCGATCCGCGAGGAAAAGATCATCAAGGGCAACGGCTCGGGCTTCCTCTCCGCCATCCTGCCCGCCGGCAAGCGCGCCATCGCCATTTCCATCGACAGCCGTGGCGCATCGAGCGCCGGCGGCTTCATCCTGCCGAACGATCACGTGGATGTGATCGTGACCCGCCGCGATGCCGATGCCTCGACGAAGGCGGGAACCGACGTCTACACGTCGAGCACCTTTCTCAACAATGTCCGTGTCCTGGCGATCGGCCAGAACATCCAGGAGAAGAACGGCGAGCGTGTCGTGGTCGGCGAGACCGCGACCCTCGAGCTGGATCCGTCGCAGGCCGAGCTGATCGCGCTGAACCAGCGCACCGGCACCCTCGCGCTGGCCCTGCGCAGCATGGTCGACATCAACAAGCCGGAGGAGAAGCGCACGCGCGCCGGCGGCGGGATGACGATCGTGCGGTTCGGCGTTTCGCAGGAGATCGCCCGATGACACCCGCCTGCCATGCCTTCCGGGCCGGAAAGAAGACCGCGATGCCCATCCCTTCCCGCATGATGACCGGCCTGCTTGTCGCCGCTGCCTTCGTGGTTCCGGCTTTCGGCCGCGAGGCTCCGAAATCGTTCGGGGGCGTCCCCTACGAGACCGTGCCGACGCCGCGCATCCAGCCCGACGCCAATGACCAGGTGATGGGGCGCCGCATCGACCTCTCGGTGGGCAAATCGATCATCATCGACCTGCCGCGCGATGCGGGCGAGGTCTTCGTGGCCGACCCGAAAGTGGCGAATGCGGTGGTGCGCACCAGCCGCAAGATCTTCATCATCGGCACCGGTCCGGGCACCACGAGCGTGTTCGTGATGGACAAGGGCGGCGCGCAGATCGCCGCGCTCGATATCGGTGTCGCCAAGGAACTCGCCCGCGAGCTCAACGTGCTGCGCGAAGTGCTGAAGAAGGCCATGCCGACCGCCGACATCAAGGTGTCGAGCGTGGGCGACAGCTTCGTTTTGTCCGGCACGGTCGATTCCGCGCTCGAGGTGCAATCGGCGCTCGATATCGCGAACAACCTCGTCGGTCAGTCCTCCAGCGGGTTCCTCGGGCTCGGGGGCAGCACCTCGGGCAAGGTCGTCAACGCGCTGCAGGTGCGTGGCAAGGACCAGGTGATGCTGAAGGTGACGATCGCGGAAGTGCAGCGCTCGGTGCTGAAGCAGCTCGGCGTGAATTTCGACGGCGAATGGCGCGTCGCTTCCACCGCTTTCGGGCTCGTCACCGACAACCCGTTCTCGGTGCAGCGCGAATCGCTCGGCAATACGGCGGCGACGCTGCAATCGGGCAACAAGACCGGCACGCTGCGCGCCATGGAGCGCCAGGGCGTGCTGCGCACGCTGGCCGAGCCGACGCTCACCGCCATCTCCGGCGAAAGTGCCAAGTTCCTCGCGGGCGGCGAAATCGCCGTGCCGCAGAACGAAAGCTGCGATTTCACCACCGGCCGTCGCATCTGTACGCTGTCGCTCACCTACAAGCCGATCGGCGTGACGCTGAACTTCACCCCCGTCGTGCTCTCGGAGGGGCGCATCAGCATCCGCCTCGCGACGGAAGTGACCGAAGTGGATGCCGACAACTCGGTGCAGCTCAGCTCCTCGCGCATCGTGGGCTTCCGCACCCGCAAGGCCGAAACGACTGTCGAGCTGCCCTCCGGCGGCGTGCTCGCAACGGCCGGCATCATCCAGCAATCCACGCGCCAGCAGATCAATGGCCTGCCGGGCGCGATGAACATCCCGATCCTCGGCACCTTGTTCCGCTCGCGCGACTATCAGCGCTACGAAACCGAATTGCTGGTGCTGGTGCAGCCCTTCATCGCCAGGCCCTCGGCCCCGGGCCAGATCGCCCGGCCCGACGATGGCTTCGCCGATGCCACCGATCCGTCCACCATCTTCATGGGCCGGCTGAACCGGACCTATGGCACCGCCGCCACGGACCTGCGCCGCAAGGGCGGGCTCGGGCCGGTCGGCTTCATCAACGATTGAGTGCGTCAGCGCCAAGGAGTTTCCACGATGTCCCGCGTTCTCCTCCCCCGCTTCCGGTCGCTGGCCGGGATGGCCCTGCTGGGCCTCTCGCTCTCCGCCTGCGCGGCGCAGCTGAAGCCGACGCAGAAGGCCTTCGCGCCGGATGAATACGATCTGCGCCATCCCATCAAGCTGACCCGCTCGGATCAGCATCTCGACATCTTCGCGAATGGCCGGGGTCTCGACCGCCGCCAGCACGAGGATATCGTCGCCTTCGCTCGCGAGCACGCCCTTCATGGCACCGGGCCGATGATGGCTGCGGTGCCGCAGGGGCCGGCCGGGCACCACACCCTGTCTTCCATCCGGCAGGCGCTCGGGGCGTCCGGCGCGCGGGGCGGCTTGCAGGTCGTGCCTTATGCGGCCGATCCCGCCATGGGCGCAGCGCCGGTTCGGCTTTCCTTCCCGCGCCTTCAGGCGAAGGTCGCGAGCCAGTGCGGGCTGTGGCCGCAGGATGTCGCGAGTGGCGGCTCCACGGATGGCTGGCATAACCGGCCCTATCACAATCTCGGCTGCGCCTATCAGACGATGCTTGCCGCGCAGGTCGCGAACCCGGTCGATCTCGTCCGGCCCCGCTCGGAGGGTCGCATCGACGTGAAGAAGCGCACCGCCGACATCGAGGCCCTGCGCAAGAACGAGGACCCCTCGACGAAGTGGGCCAAGGACGACGCGAAGATCAAGGAAGCACAACAGTAACCCCGGGCGCCGCATGATGGCGCCGCTTTCGGATTGGCCGCCTCAGGCGCGGCGGATGGAAGGATATGAGGTCGGAGGCCCCATGAACCCGGAGATCACCATCGCACCGTTGCCGCATGTGGCGGTGCAGGTCTTCTCGGAAACGAGCCAGGTCGTGGCCGTCATCGAGGAGGCAAGCCACGACCGGCGCATGGCCAAGGCGCATCTGCGCATCCAGGCCGGCGGTGCCGCGGCAGCGGTCGAGGCCTATCGCGACGCGCCGACCCCCAACATCATCGTGATCGAGACGGTGAGCGACAGCCGCGGCCTGCTCGAACAGCTCGACGAGCTGGCCCGGTTCTGCGACGAGGGCACGCGCGTGGTCGTGATCGGCCATGTGAACGACGTGCAGCTCTATCGCGAACTGGTTCGCCGCGGCGTCAGCGATTATCTCGTTGCGCCGATCGACGTTTTGTCCTTCGTGCGGGCGCTGTCGGAAATCTATGCGAACAACAGCGCCAAGCCCCTGGGCCGCGTCATCGCCATGATCGGCGCGAAGGGCGGCGTGGGGGCTTCGACCCTCGCGCACAACCTCGCCCACCTGATCGCGCGGGAAATGGCGATCGAGACGGTCATCACCGACATGGACCTGCCCTACGGCACGGCCGGTCTCGACTTCAACCAGGACCCGCCGCAGGGCATCATGGAAGCGGCCTTCGACCCCGCGCGCGTCGACGGCAACATGATCGAGCGCCTGCTCTCGCGCTGCGGCGAGCGGCTGCAACTGATGGCCGCGCCCTCGAGCCTCGACCGGCTCTATGATTTCGCGCCCGACACCTTCGATCCGCTGTTCGATGCCTTGCGGTCGAGCGTACCGGCCATCGTGCTCGACGTGCCGCATGTCTGGACCGGATGGGCCCGCACCGCGCTCGTCCGGGCGGACGAGGTGGTCGTGGTCGCCGAACCGGATCTCGCGAACCTGCGCAACGCCAAGAACCTGATCGACACTTTGGGTGCGGCCCGGCCGAACGATCCGCGCCCGCGCCTCGTGATCAACAAGGTCGGCGTGCCGAAGCGCCCGGAAATCGCCGTGGCGGAATTCGCCCGCGCGCTGGATTGCGTGCCGCTCGCCACGATCGGTTTCGATCCCGGCCATTTCGGCACGGCCACCAATAACGGCCAGATGCTGGTCGAGGTGCAGCCCAAGGCGAAGGTCAACGAGGCGTTGATGGACATCGCCAAGGCGCTGATGGGGCGCGAATTGGCCAAGTCGGGCCGGAAATCGCTGCTTTCTCCGTTGCTCGACCGGATCACGAGCTTGCGTGGCGGCTCGAAGGCGGCGTGACGCCTGTCGCCCCTCGGGGCGCGCGGGATGACTGGAACAGCAGAACGAGGCAGTGATGTTCGGCAGACGCACGACAATCGGACAGGGGACGACGCCGGCACGGCCCGCGGTGCCGGCACCGGCTGCCGTTTCGGCGCCCGTTCCGCCCTCGGCCAGCCCGGCATCGGCCGGTCGCCCCTCGGCTCCGCCGCCGCCGCTCGAGGCCGCGCCGCAGAAATCCGATCATTACTACCACACCAAGAGCCTGATCTTCGGCGCGATGATCGAAGCCATCGATCTCTCGCAGCTCTCGAAGCTCGATTCCGCCTCCGCGCGTGACGAACTGCGCGATGTCATCACGGAAATTCTCGCGCTGAAAAGCGTCGCGATGTCGATCGCCGAGCAGGAGGAACTGCTCGAGGATATCTGCAACGACGTGCTGGGCTATGGGCCGCTGGAGCCGCTGCTCGCGCGCGACGACATCGCCGACATCATGGTCAACGGCTCCGACAAGACCTACATCGAAGTCAACGGCAAGATCCAGCTCACCAATGTGCGCTTCCGCGACAATGCGCAGCTGATGAATATCTGCCAGCGCATCGTCAGCCAGGTGGGCCGCCGCGTCGATGAATCCTCGCCGATCTGCGACGCGCGCCTGCCCGACGGCTCCCGCGTGAACGTGATCGCCCCGCCGCTCGCGATCGACGGCGCGGCCCTCACCATCCGCAAGTTCAAGAAGGACAAGCTGACGCTCGAGCAGCTGGTGAAATTCGGCTCGATCTCCATCGAGGGTGCCGAGGTTCTCAAGATCATCGGCCGTGTCCGCTGCAATGTGGTGATTTCCGGCGGCACGGGCTCGGGCAAGACGACCCTGCTCAACTGCCTCACGAACTACATCGATACGGATGAGCGCATCATCACCTGCGAGGACGCGGCAGAACTCCAGCTGCAGCAGCCGCATGTGGTGCGCCTCGAAACCCGCCCACCCAATCTCGAGGGCAGCGGGCAGGTCACCATGCGCGACCTCGTGAAGAACTGCCTGCGCATGCGCCCCGAGCGCATCATCGTCGGCGAAGTCCGCGGCCCGGAAGTCTTCGATCTCCTGCAGGCGATGAATACGGGCCATGACGGCTCCATGGGCACGATCCACGCCAACTCGCCGCGCGAATGCCTCGCGCGTATGGAAGCGATGATCGCCATGGGCGGCTACACGCTGCCGCCGAAGACCGTGCGCGAGATGATCTGCTCGTCCGTCGATGTCATCGTGCAGGCGCAGCGCCTGCGCGACGGCTCGCGCCGCATCACGCACATCACCGAGGTGATGGGGATGGAAGGCGACGTGATCGTGACCCAGGACATCTTCATCTACGACATGACCGGCGAGGATGCGAATGGCCGGATCATCGGCAAGCACCGCTCCACCGGCATCGGCAAGCCGCGTTTCTGGGATCGCGCCCGCTATTACAACGAGGACAAGCGCCTCGCCGCGGCTCTGGATGCTGCCGAGCAGCGCGAGGAACGGGTGGCCTGACGCATGGACAAGCAATCGCTCCTGGTCGCCGGCCTCACGACCTTCGCTGTCGCCACCATCGGCATCGTGCTGCTGGAACCGCTGCTGACGGGCGATGCGCGCGCCGAGAAGCGACAGGCCGCGATTGCCGGTGGCACGCAGCGCAAGAAGGTCGTCGAGGAGGCGGGCAACCGCCGCAAGCAGGTCGCGGACGCCCTGAAGGAACTCGACGAGCGCCAGAAGGCCAGCCAGCGCCTGACCATGGAGCAGCGCTTCATGCAGGCCGGCGTGAGCTGGAGCCGCCGCACCTACTGGCTCATCAGCGCCGGCATCGGCCTCACCCTCGGCCTCCTCATGTTCGTGCTGCTGAAGCAGCCGCTTCTGGCGCTGGGCGGCCTGTTCGTCGGTGCCTTTGGCGTTCCGAAATGGCTGCTGAAGCGCTGGGCCAGGAAGCGGCAGAAGAAGTTCCTCGAGGAATTTCCCAATGCCATCGAGGCGATCGTGCGCGGCATCAAGTCCGGCCTGCCGCTCAACGATTGCATCCGGCTGATCGCCAGCGAGGCGAAGGACCCGCTGAAGAGCGAGTTTCGCTATATCGTCGAGGCGCAGCAGATGGGCGTGTCCATCGCCGACGGCATCATGAAGATCTACGAGCGCATTCCGCTCTCGGAAGTGAACTTCTTCGCGATCGTCATCCAGATCCAGGCGAAATCCGGCGGCAATCTCGGCGAGATCCTGCTCAACCTGTCCAAGGTGATCCGCGACCGAAAGCGCTTGCGCGACAAGGTGGATGCGATGAGCCAGGAGGCGAAATCCTCCGCCGCGATCATCGGGTCGCTGCCGGCGATCGTGGCCGGCCTCACCTGGCTCGGCTCGCCCGACTACATCCAGCTGATGTGGACCACGAATGCCGGCCTCGTCGGCCTTGGCATCTGCGTCTCCATCATGGCGACGGGCATTTTCGTCATGAAGAAAATGATCAACTTCGAGATCTGAGGATCGTACCATGGCCTCGATCACCGAACGGCTGACAGATGTCTCCTTTCTCGCCTCCTGCGCCACCGCGATCGCCGTTACCGCGACGGTGATCGCCATCGGTCTGCCGCTGCTCGAGCGCAACGAGCTGAAGGACAAGATGAAATCGGTCGCCCTCGAGCGCGACCGCATCCGTGCCCGCGAACGCGAGCGGTTGCAGCAGAGCGGGCGCGGCGGCGCGAAGCCCACCCTGCGCTCCACACCCGGCGAATTCGCCAAGCGCGTCGTCGATCGCTTCAACCTGCGCTCCTGGCTGTCGTCCGAGATGGCCGCCGAGCGGCTGATGCGCGCCGGTTTTCGCGGCCCCAAGGCCGAGACGACCTTTCTCGTCGCGCGCCTGTTCGCGCCGATCGGCATGCTGGCCTTCACGCTGTTCTACCTGCTGATCAACAAGGGGTTCGGCCTGCCGTTCGGCGCCCAGGCGATGATCGTGGTCGCAGCGCTGTATTTCGGCGTGAAGCTGCCGGAAATCTACCTCTCGAACCTCACCGCGAAGCGCCAGGCCTCCATGCGCAAGGCCTTCCCGGATTCGCTCGACCTGCTGCTGATCTGCGTGGAATCCGGCATGTCGATCGAGCATGCCTTCCGCAAGGTCTCGAGCGAGATCGGCACGGCTTCCGTGCCCATGGCCGAGGAACTGGCCCTGACCACCGCCGAACTCTCCTACTTGCCGGACCGGCGCATGGCCTACGAGAACCTCGCCAAGCGCACCAATCTCGATTCGGTGAAGTCGGTCACGACGGTGCTCATCCAGGCCGAGCGCTATGGCACGCCTCTCGGCCATGCCCTGCGCGTGCTGGCGCAGGAAAGCCGCGACCAGCGCATGACCGCGGCCGAAAAGAAGGCCGCCGCCCTGCCGCCAAAGCTCACGGTTCCGATGATCGTGTTCTTCATGCCGGCCCTGTTCATCGTCATCCTGACGCCCGCGCTGATCCAGATCTTCAAGTGGAAGTGACGAGGCGCGGCGCCGGCGCTGCGGCGTGAGCGCGTCGACATGCGCGAAGCCCGGCGGGGCTCGCCGGGCGTTGTCCGGATGCGGATCGATTGGGAAACCGAGCGGCGCGTGGCCTCAGCGCCGGGGGGCGTCGGCCTTCGGCGCCGGACGCTGCGATCCCGACGCGCTCGCCACCTGCCCGCGCAAGGTGCGGACCAGCGACAGGTTGGCCGCCACGCGCGGGTCAGCATTCGGTTGCGCTGCCGCCTTGGCGAGGGTTTCCTCGGCTTTCGCCAGATCACGCGTGAGCAGATAGGACAATCCGAGGTTCGAGAGCACCGCCGGATGATCCGGCATCATCTTCAGCGCCTCGGCGTAGAATTCGCGGGCGCGCGCATGCTGGCCCATCTGGTCCGAGACCACGCCCTGGCTCGAGAGCACGCGCCAATCCGGGCGGTCGGCGGTATGCGCCTGGCTCAGCACGCGCATCGCTTCCTCGAACTGGCCGATATCTCCCAGGGCCCGCCCATAGGCGGCGGCGATCTCCTTGTCGCCCACATTGGCGATGGATGCGCGCTGGAGCACGGCTGCGGCCTGCTGGAACTGGCCGCGGGCGCGCAAGGCATTGCCATAGGCGAGCGAAGCCGCCTTTTCGCCGGGCCGCGCATCATAACGGCGTGCCAGGGCGTCGAGATCGCCGGCCGAGGTCGCAGCCGTCGAGCCGGGGCTCGCGACATCGCGCAAGGATCCGGTGAACTGGCCCAGCCGGCTCGAACAGCCGCTGGCGAGAAGGGCGATCGCAAGCGCCGGAACCAGGGCCCGAAACGGCTTCGGGATCGCGGATTCCGTGGTTCCTCTTGGGCGGGAAGTGAGCTTGGCCAGACGCTGGGACATCGCACGAATTCCTTCAGGGCGAGACGGTGGTGCAACCTTTGGCGGAAAGGCACCACAGCCCACTTCACGATGCAGGAATAACTCGTTAACCCTAATCACCAGTTAAGATCGGCGATCAGCCTTCCAATTTCCTGAACCTGTTCCAGATTGTGGATTATCATGAGCGACTCTCCCTCCTTGCCCGCGCGGCTGGTTCACCTGGTCAGCGAAGCCGGTTGGTCGACCCTGCAGGAGAGTCTGCCGGCGGTTGCGCGCGGGTATGCGGCGAGCGTCGGCTTCAAACCCAGCGCCGGGCGTGTGCTCGTCCTGCCGGGGGAGGCGGGCGCAGGCGGGCCGGCGCTGCTCGGAATCGGAACGGATGAGGGCCTCGTCGAGCAGCCTTTCCTGCTGGGCAAGCTCGCGAGCGAACTTCCCGCCGGGCTCTGGCGGATCGAGGGCCGGCTCGATAACCCGACACTCGCGCTGACCGGCTTCCATCTCGGCCAGTATCGCTTCGATCGCTTCAAGACGGTGGCGCGCGAGGCGGTTTCGCTGCAGCCCATTCCCGGCGCGGATCTCGCCCGCGCGCGGCTGGTGGCGGAGGCCGTTTGCGCCGGGCGCGACCTCATCAACCGGCCGGCGAACGATCTCACCACCGAGGCGCTGGCGCAGGCGGCGCGCGAGCTGGGCGAACGTTTCCGCGTGGAATACCGCGAGATCATCGGCCCGGAACTTCTTGCGGAAAACCTGCCGATGATCCACGCGGTGGGTGCGGCTTCCGCGCATCCGCCGCGCCTCGTCGATCTGATCTGGGGCGATCCGCGCGCCCCGAAGGTCACGCTCGTCGGCAAGGGCGTGGTGTTCGATACCGGGGGGCTCAATCTCAAGCCCGAGAATTCCATGCTCCTGATGAAAAAGGACATGGGTGGGGCGGCCGCGGCCCTCGCCGCTGCCGAGATCATCATGGGTCTGCAATTGCCCGTGCGCCTGCGCGTGCTGCTGCCCATCGTCGAGAATTCCGTCTCCGGCGCCGCCTTCCGGCCCGGCGACATTTTCCGCTCGCGCGCCGGCACCACCATCGAGATCGGCAATACCGATGCGGAAGGTCGGCTGATTCTCTGCGACGCATTGACGCTGGCCGACGAGGAAAAGCCCGACCTCCTCATCGATTTCGCGACGCTGACCGGCGCGGCGCGCGTGGCCCTGGGCCCGGATCTCCCGCCCTTCTTCACCCAAGACGAGGCGCTCGCCGAAGCCATTGCCCGGGTCGGGCGCCTTGAAAACGACCCTGTCTGGCGCCTGCCGCTGTGGAAACCCTATCGCCCGATGCTCGATTCCAAGTCGGCTGATATCAACAATGTGTCGCAAGGCGGCTTCGCCGGCGCGATCACGGCCGCCATCTTTCTCAAGGAATTCGTGCGAAACACGCCGCACTACGCTCATTTCGACATCTATGGCTGGACACCCTCGGCGCGTCCGGGCCGGCCGGAAGGTGGCGAACCTCAGGCGGCGAGGCTTGTCGCGAGCCTCGTGCAGGAGCGGTTCCGCGCGCGGGAGTAGAGCAGGACAACCATCAGAAGTTGCATAAAATGGCGTGACATCTCATACTATTGTATAAAATTACATTTGCGAAATAATCGCAGGATCGCGATCGAAGCGACGTCAGAATGGCAGGGATTGTAATGAGCGTGAAGCTCCGCCCCACCCAGGCGCTGAAGCTTTGGCATGATGTTGGCCTCGATCTGGTCCGCGGCGCGGAAGTGGACCTGACAGCCCGGCAAATGGTCGTGCTGCTCACGATCTATCTCGAGCCGCCGCCGCACACGGTCCGGGGGCTGGCCCAGAAGCTCGGCGTCACCAAGCCGGTCATCACCCGGGCGCTCGATGCCATGGGCGATCTCGATCTCGTCTCCCGCCGGCGTGATCCGGCCGACCGGCGCAATGTCATCATCCAGCGCACGGTTCGCGGCTCGCTGTTTCTCGACAAGCTGGCCGACCTCATCGTCGCCCGCGCGGGGCAACTGGCTCAGGACAATCCGTTGCGGTAAGATGGCGGATCGCCGGTTCGCCGGCCCTTCGCCATGATCGACCTGCCGTGACCGTTTCCACCGCCACCCGCCTCGATCCCCGCCGCCATGCCTATCGTGACGATCTGGCTGCGGAAAGCTTGCGGGATATCGTCTCCGCGCCGCGATATATCGCGCCCGAACCGGCCCAGGTGCGGGTCGCCAGCACGCCGTTGCGCCGCGCGCCGCAGGCCACGCTCGGCTACGAGACGGAGCTGGTGGCGGGCGAGATCTTCGACATTTACGACCGCAAGTATGGTTTCGCCTGGGGGCAGGCCCGCCGTGACGGCTATGTCGGCTACTGCGCGGATGAGGCTCTGGGGCCAATGCTGCCGCCAGCGACGCATCGCGTGCACGATCTGCGCGCGTTTCTCTATCCCGCTGCGAGCATGAAGGCGACTCCCCTGGGCTTCCTGCCCTATGGCGCGGAAATCGCCGTGCTCGACGAGGAAAAGGGCTACGCATCGACCCCGCTCGGCCATGTCTATGCGAGGCATCTCCGCCCGCTTGCCGAACGACCGGATGATCCCGTCGCGGAAGCGGAGCGCTTCCTCGGCGTGCCCTATCTCTGGGGCGGGAAGTCGAGCCTGGGACTCGATTGTTCCGGCCTCGTACAAACCGTTTGTTCCGCCTGTGGAATTATCGCACCGCGCGACAGCGACATGCAGGAGCGGGAATTGGGTCTGCCCCTGCCGTTCCCGTCCGATTTCTCCCTGCTGCCGCGGGGCGCCCTGCTGTTCTGGCCGGGCCATGTCGCGCTGAGCCAGGGGGACGGCCGGATGATCCACGCCACGGCGCATTCGATGACAGTGATCTCCGAACCGATCGAGCCGGCTCTGCGGCGCATCGAGCAGCAGGGCCCGGGCCTGCGCACGCTGCGGCTGCTGCCCGGCGCCGGATCCCGTTTACCGGGGATGTGATCGTCGCGGCCCTTTACGTCGCCGGGAATCATGCGACACTCGCGGCAGATCAGGGAGGGGCTTGATGTCCCGTTGGCTGTCCGTATCCGGGCGCATTGCCCGTGTCGCATGTTCCGCCGCGCTGCTGGCCTTCGCCGGATACGCTCCCGTCGCTGCCCAGAATTCGGATCTGTTCCCCAATTCCGGGCCGGATGTCGACGTCGCGCTGGTCCTGGCGGTCGATATCTCGTTCTCGATGGATCTCGATGAGCTGAGCCTGCAGCGGGAAGGCTATATCCAGGCCCTGACCTCGCCGCTGGTGCTGGATGCCATTCGCAAGGGCATGATCGGCAAGGTCGCGGTCACCTATATCGAGTGGGCCGGGGTCAACACGCGCCATGTGATCGCCGACTGGACGCTGATCGAGGACAAGGCCAGCGCCGAGGCCTTCGTGCAGCAATTGCGCGAAGCCCCGATCCGGCGCGCGCGCCGCACCTCGGTGACGACCGCGATCGAATTCAGCGTCGACCGGCTGAAGCAGGCGCAGGTGCGCCCGATCCGCCGCGTCGTGGACATTTCCGGGGATGGGCCGAACAACGAGGGCGGCCTCGTGACCCGCGCGCGCGACGCGGCCGTGGAAGCCGGCGTCGTCATCAACGGTCTGCCGATCATCATCAAGCGCGGCTGGTCCTCGCCCTACGATGTCGACAATCTCGACGATTATTACCGCGATTGCGTCATCGGCGGGCCCGGCTCCTTCATGCTCACCATCACCGACAAGGATCAGTTCGCCCCGGCCATCAAGCAGAAGATCCTGCGGGAACTGGCAAGCCCCACGCAGAACGACATCACCGCGACGCCCGCGCGCGGCGAAACCGATTGCACGATGGGCGAGCGGCAGTGGCGCCAGCAATGGGAGCGGAACTGAGGCATCCCGCGCGGCTTCTCCCGCAACATCTCAAGTGCCGCGAGGCTTCGCCCGCTGGATTCTAAGTGCCGCGAGGCTTCGCCCGCCTGATTTCTAGGTGCCGCGAGGCTTCGCCCGCGCGGTTGGCATCGCATTGGCGGGGTCATCGGGCCAGACATGCTTGGGATAGCGACCGCGCATGTCCGATCGCACATCGGCCCATGAGCCGGCCCAGAAGCGCGGCAGATCCTTCGTGATCTGGATTGGCCGATGCGCCGGCGAGAGCAGTTCGAGTGTCAGCGGCAGGCGCCCGCCCGCGATCGCCGGATGCTGCTTCAGGCCGAAAAGTTCCTGCACCCGGATCGACAGCAGCGGCGCGTGCTCGCCGTCATAGGCGATGGGGTGGCTGTTGCCCGTCGGCGCGGTGAAATGCGTCGGCGCTTCCGCCTCGAGCCGCTGCCGCATCGACCAGGGGATCAGCGCATCGAGCGCCGCGCCGAGGGTTTCCGCATCAATCTGCGCCAGCGCTGTCTTGCCGAGGAGGAAGGGCGCCAGCCATTCGCCGGCGGTTTCGGCGAGCGCGGCATCGGAGAGGTCCGGCCAGTCCATCTGCCCCGCCTGCCGGAGGAAACCGATGCGGGCGCGCAGCTGGTTCTGCGCCTTGCTCCAGCCGAGGCGATCGATCCCGGCCCGCGCCGCCGCTTCCGCGAGCACGCTCGCATTCTCGTTTGTCACCTCGACGGGAAGCGTCGCGGCATCGAGCACAAGCGCGTCGAGCCGCGTCTCGCGCCGGCGCCGCAGCGCACTGGCGCTTGCGTCGAAGCGCGTCACATCCTGCGTGGTGATGAGGTGACCGAGAACATTGTCGATCTCGGTGCGGGCGATTTCCGCACCCAGCGTGATGCGCGCGCGCGCCGCCGTCCCGGTGAGTTCGGCCGCGACGAGAAACGCGGCCTTCGCGAGGGGATCGGCGGCATCGAGTTGCGCCTGCCGGCCGTTCGAAAGGGAAACCGCGCCGTTTCCGCGTGCTTTTCCCACGCGATCAGGAAAGGCCAGGGCGAGCAAGGCGCCAGCGGAAAGGGTGGCCTGCGCGCCGCTCGCGGGCTCCAGCTTCCGTGCCCGATCCGCCCAGCGCAAGGCGAGGTTGCGCGCGGCCTGCGCTTTCGGGCTGCGCTCCTGCCGGAAGCGTTCGAGCCGGGTCGCGGCATCGCTCGCCGTGCCGCCGAGGCCCCGCTCGGAAATCAGGGCCGCGAGCATCGCGCCATCCTCCGCCTGCCCGCGGCGCGCGCTTTCGAGCACCAGGGCCGCGAGACGCGGCTCCAGCGGCAGTTCCCGCAGATGCCGGCCGCGCGGCGTGAGGCGCCCCGCCTCATCCAGCGCGCCAAGCTCGGTGAGAAGGGTGTTCGCCTCGCGCAGGGCCGTCCTGGGCGGGGGATCGAGCAGGGCAAGACCTCCAGGATCGGCGATCCCCGCGCCGGCGCAATCGAGCCGGAAGCGCGCGAGGTCGGCTTCGAGGATTTCCGGCCGGTTGAAGGGCAGCAGGCCCTGATCCTGCGCCTCATCCCAGAGTCGCAGCGCGATGCCGGGCTCGGTGCGCCCCGCGCGGCCCCGCCGCTGATCGGCCGAGGCGCGGGAGACGCGCAGGGTCTCGAGCCGCGAGAGGCCGAGATCCGGTTCGTAGCGCGGCACGCGGGCGAGGCCGGAATCGACGACGATTCGCACACCCTCGATGGTGAGCGACGTCTCGGCGATGCTCGTCGCCAGCACGATCTTGCGCCGCCCGGCGGGCGACGGGCGGATCGCGGCATCCTGCTTCGCGAAATCCAGCGCGCCAAAGAGCGGGCAGAGATCGACATCCGCGGGGAGCCTGGCTTCCTCCAGCAAGCGCGCGACACGCTCGATCTCGCCCTGCCCCGGCAGGAAGGCGAGAATGGAGCCGGGCTCGCTGCGCAGGGCGGAAAGAATGCTGCCCGCCAGCTGCTCCTCGATGCGCTTGGTCGCGTCGCGGCCGAGATAGCGCGTCTCGACAGGGTAGGTGCGCCCCTCCGAGCGGATCACCGGCGCTTCACCCAGCAGGGCCGACAGACGCTCGTCGTCGAGCGTCGCGGACATCACGACGAGGCGCAGATCGGGCCGGAGTGCCGCTTGCGATTCGAGCGCCAGAGCGAGGCCGAAATCGGCATCGAGCGAGCGTTCGTGGAATTCGTCGAAGAGCACGGCGGCAAGGCCCGGCACTTCAGGGTCATCCACCGCCATGCGGGCGAAAACGCCCTCGGTGACCACGAGAATGCGGGTCTTCGCGCTGGCACGGCTTTCAAAGCGCGTGCGCAGGCCCACCGTTTCGCCCAGCGGTTCACCGAGCAGGCTCGCCATGCGGCTTGCTGCTCCGCGCGCAGCGATGCGGCGGGGTTCGAGCACGAGGATCGTGCCGTCGCCACGCCAGGGCGCGTCCAGCAGGTCGAGCGGCACGCGCGTGGTTTTCCCGGCGCCGGGCGGGGCGACAAGCAGCGCGCGGTTTCCCGCCGAGAGCGCCTGCCGGAGCGCCGGCAGCGCCTCCTCGATCGGGAGCGCGTCGAAGCGCGGCCCCATCAGCCGCCGATGCCGAAGGCCGCCAGCGTCGCCATGTTCACGAGGTCGCTGTCGCGCACATTGATCGGCGCGATCTGCACCGCGCGATCAAGCCCGATGATCAGCGGCCCGATGACGGTGGAGCCGCCGAGTTCCTGCAGCATTTTCGTGGCGATGGCGGCGGAGTGGAAGGCCGGCATCACCAGCACATTCGCCGGGCCGGAGAGCCGGCAGAACGGATAGGCCGCCATGATCTCGGGGTTCAGCGCCACATCGGCACCCATCTCGCCGTCATATTCGAAATCGACATGCCGCCGGTCGAGGATTTGCACGGCCTCGCGGACGCGCTCGGACCGCTCCGATTCCGGGTTGCCGAAGGTCGAGAAGGCCAGAAGCGCCACGCGCGGCGTGTAGCCCAGGCGACGCGCCGCCCCGGCGGCTTCCACGGCGATCTCGGCCAGTTCCTCCGCGGTCGGCATTTCGTGGATGGCGGTATCGGCCACCATCACCGTGCGACCGCGCGCCAGCACGAGGCTGATTCCGATCGCGCGATGGCCGGGCTTGTCGGCGATGACGCGCCGGATTTCCGACAGGGCCGCCGAGTAGTTGCGGGTCACGCCCGTCACCATCGCATCGGCATCGCCGAGCGCCACCATGGAAGCGGCGAAGGTGTTGCGGTCGTTGTTGATGAGGCGCTGGCAATCGCGCTGCAGGAAGCCCTTGCGCTGCAGTTTCTCGTAGAGGAACTGCGTGTAGGCCCCGTTGCGCGTGGAAAGCCGGGCATTGTGGATTTCGATGCCGCCCTTCAGGTCGATGCCATTCGCCGCGGCGGTCTGCTGGATGCGATCCTCGCGGCCGACGAGAATCGCCGTGCCGAGGCCCTGCGTGACGAAGCTCACGGCAGCGCGCATCACCGCCTCTTCCTCGCCTTCCGCGAACACGACGCGCTTCGGCCGGCGGCGCACCTGCTCGAAGACGCGCGCGAGAACGCCCGCGACGGGGTCCCGCCGGGCGGAGAGCGCCCGCTCGTATTCCTGCCGGCTCTTCAGCGGCTTGCGGGCGACGCCCGTCTCCATGGCCGCGACGGCGACCGCGCTCGAGATGCGCGCCATCAGCCGCGGATCAAACGGCACGGGGATGATGTAGTCGCGCCCGAAACGCGGACGCGAGCCGGCATAGGCCGCAGCCACCTCGTCCGGCACGTCCTCGCGCGCGAGTTCGGCCAGGGCCTGCGCCGCCGCGATCTTCATTTCCATGTTGATTGCGCTCGCCTGCACATCGAGCGCGCCCCGGAAGAGATACGGAAAACCCAGCACGTTGTTGACCTGGTTCGGATAATCCGAACGGCCCGTCGCCATGATGGCATCCGTGCGGATGGCGGCGACCTCCTCCGGCAGGATTTCCGGATCGGGGTTCGCCATCGCGAAGATGATGGGGTTCTCCGCCATGGAGGCCACCATCTCCTTCGTCAACGCGCCCTTCTGCGAGAGGCCGAAGAAGGCATCCGCGCCCTTCATCGCATCCGCGAGGCTGCGGGATTTCGTGGGCACCGCATGGGCGCTCTTCCACTGGTTCATGCCCTCGGTGCGGCCCTGGTAGATCACGCCCTTGGTGTCGCAGAGCATCACGTTCTCGGGCTTGAAGCCCATAGCCTTCAGCAATTCCACGCAGGCGATGCCGGCCGCACCGGCGCCGTTCACGACGAGGCGTGTGGAATGGATGTCGCGGCCCGTGATCTCGAGCGCGTTGAGCAGGCCCGCTGCGGCGATGATCGCGGTGCCGTGCTGGTCGTCATGGAAGACGGGGATATCCATCAATTCCTTGAGGCGCTGCTCGATGATGAAGCATTCGGGCGCCTTGATGTCCTCGAGATTGATGCCGCCGAAGGAGGGGCCGAGATAGCGCACGGCATTGATGAAGGCGTCGGCATCCTCGGTATCGACCTCGAGATCGATCGAATCGATATCGGCGAAGCGCTTGAAGAGCACGCTCTTGCCTTCCATCACCGGCTTCGAGGCCAAGGCGCCGAGATTGCCAAGGCCGAGAATCGCCGTGCCGTTCGAGATCACCGCGATCATGTTGCCGCGTGCGGTGTAATCATAGGCCGTGGCGGGATCGGCCGCGATCGCCTTCACCGGCACCGCGACACCCGGCGAATAGGCGAGGCTGAGATCGCGCTGGGTCGCCATGGGCTTGGTGGGCACCACCTCGAGCTTGCCCGGCTTGCCGCGCGAGTGGAAATCCAGCGCCTCCTGATCGGTGAAGGTCGGGCGGGCATTGGGTCGCTTGTCGAATTCGCCGGGCATCGTCTTCTCTCTGTTGTCTGTCAGGCGCGGCTGTTCCCTTCCAGCCGGCCGGCCTCCCGCCGGACTTCCACCCTTACGAAGGTTATCCCCAAGGCTCAAGCCGGGGGCCATCGAACATTCGCATCGGACTTTCGTGGATTTCCGCAGGCATGCTAGCGAAGGCCTGCCCTTGCCGCCGAACCGAGCCCAGCCCGCGATGCGCGACCCCGCTTTCGATCCCCCGCAGGACGCCTACGACGTCCCGCTGCGCGACCCGAACGCCACGCCCTCGATGGCGCAATATATCGAGATCAAGGCCGCCAATCCGGATTGCCTGCTGTTCTACCGCATGGGCGATTTCTACGAATTGTTCTTTCGTGATGCCGAAATCGCCGCGCGCACGCTCGGCATCGTGCTCACGAAGCGCGGCAAGCATGCAGGCGACGACATCCCCATGTGCGGCGTGCCGGTTTCGCGCTCGGATGAATACCTGCATCGCCTCATCGCCGCCGGCCATCGCGTGGCGATCTGCGAGCAGCTCGAAGACCCGGCAGAGGCGAAGAAGCGCGGCTCGAAGGCCGTGGTGCGGCGGGATGTGGTGCGCATCGTCACGCCCGGCACCATCACCGAGGAAGGGCTGCTCGATGCCCGCCGCGCGAGCCTGCTCACGGCCATCGCTAGGCAGCGAACCGGCGAGGAGCAATGGGATTACGCGCTCGCGGCGGTCGATCTCTCCACCGGCGAACTCGTGGTGGGGCGCGTCGGCGAGGCCGATCTCGCGGGCGAAATCGCCCGGCTCGATCCGCGCGAGATGCTCGTGCCCGATGCGCTGCTGGAGGAGAAGGGCCTCGCCGCGCTCTGGCACAATCCCGGCTTCGCCATCACGCGGCAGGCGCGCGACGGTTTCGACCCGGCTTCCGCCGAACGACGCGTGCTCGACCATTTCGGCGTCGCGACGCTTGACGCCTTCGGCGGCTTCACGCGGCTGGAAGTCGCGGCGCTCGGCGCGATCATCGCCTATCTCGAACGCACGCAGCTCGATCAACGCGCGCCGCTGATGGCGCCGCGTCGGCGCGCCTCCGCCGAGACCATGGCGATCGACGCCGCGACGCGCCTCAACCTCGAACTCGCCCGCACACTCTCCGGCGAGCGCGCCGGCAGCCTGCTCGCCACCATCGACCGGACGGTGACGGCCGCCGGTGGCCGGCTTCTCGCGCAATGGCTCGGCGCGCCGCTGCTCTCCCGCGCGATCATCGAGGCGCGGCAGGAGGCCGTCGGTTTCCTCATCGAAAATTCCGATCGGCGGCGCGTGCTGCGCGATGCGCTCGGAGAGGCGCCTGATCTGCTGCGCTCGCTCACCCGCCTCGCCATGGATCGCGCCGGCCCCCGCGATCTGCAGGCGATCGCGCGCGCCATCCTCGCGGCGGAAGAACTCGCGCGGGCCCTGCCGGGGGATGCGCCGGCGCTCATCGTCGATGCCATCGAGGCGCTCGCGCGGGCACCGGCCGCTCTCGGCCGGCGCATCATGGATGGCCTTGCCGAGGACGTGCCGCTGGTGCGCCGCGATGGCGGGTTCATCCGCGCCGGGTTCGATACCGAACTCGACGAATACCTCGCCCTGAAGACCGACAGCCGGCAGGTGATCGCCGAGTTGCAGGCGCGCTACGCCGACGCGGTGGATGCGCGCACGCTGCGCATCAAGCACAACAACCAGCTCGGCTATTTCATCGAGGTGCCGCAGGCCGTGGGCGAAAGGCTGCTGCAGCCCCCGCTTCAGGGCCAGTTCGTGCATCGCCAGACCATGGCCGGCGCGATGCGCTTCACCACGACCGAACTCGGCGGGCTGGAGCGGAAGATCCTCGAAGCGTCGGATCGGGCGCTGAAATGCGAACTCCGGCATTTCGAGGCCTTCGCGGCGGCTTTGCTGGCCGAGGAAAAGCCCCTGCGCCGCGTGGCCGAGGCGCTGGCGCAACTCGATTGTCTCGCGAGCCTTGGCGAGCTCGCGGAGCGCGAGAATTACACGCGACCCCACATCACCGACGGGCTGGAATTCGAGATTGTCGGCGGGCGCCACCCGGTGGTGGAAGCCGCCTTGCGCCGGAGCGGCGAGAGCTTCATCGCGAACCCCTGCGACCTCTCGGGCAACGAGAAGGGCGGGCGCATCCTGCTCGTCACCGGCGCGAACATGGCCGGCAAATCCACCTATCTCCGGCAGAACGCGCTGATCGCGATTCTGGCGCAGATCGGCAGCTTCGTGCCGGCGGAAAGCGCGCGGATCGGCCTTGTCGACCGGCTCTTCAGCCGCGTGGGCGCGGCGGATGATCTCGCGCGCGGCCGCTCGACCTTCATGGTCGAGATGGTGGAAACGGCCGCGATCCTCAATCAGGCGGGTCCGCGCGCGCTGGTGATCCTCGACGAGATCGGGCGCGGCACCGCGACCTATGACGGCCTCTCCATCGCCTGGGCGGCGATCGAGCACCTGCACGAGCAGAACCGCTGCCGCGCGCTCTTCGCCACGCATTTCCACGAATTGACCGCGCTTGGGAACCGCCTGCCGCGCCTTCAGCCGGTGACGATGAAGGTCACGACCTACAAGGGCGACGTGATCTTCCTGCATGAGGTGATCGCGGGGGCGGCGGATCGCTCCTATGGCATTCAGGTCGCGAAGCTCGCGGGGCTTCCGGCGGCCGTCGTGGCCCGCGCGGGCGGCATCCTCGCCGAACTCGAAAAGGCGGATCGCGCCCATCCCCGCCTCGCCAGCATGGATGACCTGCCGCTATTTCGCATCGCGGAAAGCCTGCCGCCGGCTCCCGCCGCACCCGGTCCGGTGGAGGAAGCGATCCGCGCGCTGGACCCCGACGAGATGAGCCCGCGCGAGGCGCATGAGGCCCTCTACCGGCTGAAGCGGCTGCTGGCCGAACGCTGAGCGGCTTCAGGCGTTGCGGCCCCGCATCAGAACCAGCCCGCCATTCCAGGCCAGCGTGATCGCAAGCCCCAGGCCGAGCGCCCAAAAGCGGCCGATCGGCTCGACCAGAACCGCGGCGACAGCCAGCGCGATCGCGAAGCCGATCATGCCGGGCACGCCGCTCACGATCACCGCGGCCGTCGCCGGGCCACCGATCCGGGGGTGCAGGATCGCGATGAGGCTCGACAGCACGACCGGGAACACCGCGAGCCAGCCGGAGCCATAGGCTCCGAGAACGTCGCTCAGGAGCGTGATGGCCGCCACCAGCGCCGCCACGGCCAGCGCGCGCAGCGGAATGGCAAACCACGGTCGCATCGGCAGGGCACCGGCCCGCGCGGCGAGATAGGAGCGGGTGAGGGGAATGAGCGCGAGATAGGCCGCGATGTTCAGCACAAGGGCCGAGGCCAGCGACCACGGCAGGTGCTTCAGCAGGTAGGCGCCGAAAGTCCAGAGCATCAGGGCTCCGGCGAGCGACGGCAGGGCGCTCATGCGCTGCGCCAGCCACGCATAGCCCAGGATGTAGAAGGTCAGCGCCAGGTTGGTGACGAGGCTGCCGACCAGCGCTCCCGCCATGAAGGCTTCATCATGGCCGAGCGCCAGGAAGACCAAGGCGGGCCCGGCGGAAACCGGGAGCGTCGCGACCATGGCCGCGAGAAACGGTTTCGATTTCTCGGCAATGATCGACACCGCCACGACGATCGTCGCGGCGATCCCCATTTTCGACAGCAGCAGAAGCGAGGCTTCCGCTCCTGTCATGCGCGCTCGACCCGAACACTCGACGTGGCCGGGTTGCGCAAGGTCTGGAAGACCACGCAATAGCGCTCCGTGAGCTTGATGAGCTGCGCGATCTGTTCGTCACCGGCGTCGGTGTCGAGCTTGAAGATCAGCCGGATCGACTGGAAGCCGACCGGTGCCTCCTTGTCGACGCCGAGCGTGCCGCGGAAATCGAGATCGCCCTCGGCGATGACATGGCCGGCCCGCAGCGGGATGTTCAACGCGGTCGCGACCGCCTTCAGCGTCACGCCGGCGCAAGCCACCAGGGCCTCGAGCAGCATGTCGCCGGAACAGAGTTCCGCGCCCGAGCCGCCGGTCAGCGGATGCAACCCGGCTTCCGCGATGGCACGGCCGGTTTCCACCTTGCAGGCGATCTTGGCTTCGTCGATCGCGCCCTTTGCGCGCAGGGTGAGAACGGCGGCAGACTGATCCTCGCGGTACTTCGCCTTCAGCGGCGCCTGAATTGCGCGCAGCTTTTCGGCATCGATCACGGTTTCCGACATCGACAAACCTCGTTGAGCCGGCTTACCACCAGAAAGCGGCGGTCTCGGATACGCCGGACGCGGGCTTGGATTGACCTTCCGAAAGCGATCCGTCAAGCGCATCGAGAACCCGCCGGCTCACCTCGTGGAAGGCATCGGAGCGCCGGTCGCGGGGGCGCGGCAGATCGACGCGGATTTCCGTGAAGATTCGCCCGGGTTTCGGCTGCATCACCACGATGCGATCCGCCAGTGTCACGGCCTCATCAACATCGTGTGTCACGATAAGCAGGCTCACGCGGTCCGTTTCCCATAAGGCGAGCAGATGCTCATGCAGGGAGGCCCGCGTGAAGGCATCGAGGGCCGAGAACGGCTCGTCGAGCAGCAGCACCTTCGGCTGCGTCACCAGGGCCCGGGCGATCGCCACGCGCTGCGCCTGCCCGCCGGAAAGCTCGCGCGGCCAGCGCTTCTCGAACCCGGCGAGGCCGATGCGCAGGAGCGCGCGGCTCACCCGTGCCTCGCGTTCCGCCCGCGGCAGATGCGCGATGCCGAAGCCGATATTGTCCGCCACGCTGAGCCAGGGCAGCAGGCGCGGCTCCTGGAAGATGATGCCGACATCGGCGGAGGGTTCGTGCAGCTCGGCCCCATCGAGTTCGATCAGGCCGGTGGAGGGGGCATCGAGCCCGGCGACGAGCCGGAGCAGCGTCGTCTTCCCACAGCCCGAGCCGCCGACCATCGCGACGATCTCGCCCTGCGCCAGCTCCAGCGCGATGTTGCGGAGCGCTTCCTGGCCGCCGGGGAAGGTGCGCGACACGGAATCGAGCTTCAGCATCGCCGCCGCCCCTCAGTTCTTCTCGGTGGTCGAGAGATCATCGCGCCAGCGCAGATAGGGTCGGGTCGCCGCGGCCAGCAGCGCATCGGTGAGGAAGCCGAGCAGCGCGAAGGACAGGATCGCCGCGACGATCAGATCGGATCGCCCGACCTGCTGTCCGTCGACGAGGAGGAAACCGAGACCTTCGCTGGCACCCATGATCTCGGCCGCGACGACGAACATCCAGCCAAGGCCGAGGCCCGCGCGCAAGGAGGTCACCAAAGCCGGCAGCGTGGCGGGCAGCAGGATGCGCCGGCCGGTTTCCAGCTTCGAAAGCCGGAAGACGCGGCCCACTTCGATCACCTTGCGGTCGATGGAGAGCACGGCGCCGAGCACGCCGAGATAGACCGGAAAGAACACGCCCACCGCGATCAGCGTGATCTTCGAGGTTTCGAAGATGCCGAACCACAGGATGAAGAGCGGCACCCAGGCAATGGAGGGCACGGCGCGCAGGGCCTGGATCGTGGGGTCGATCAACCGGCGGATCAGCGGGAGCGCGCCGGAGAGCGTGCCGAGCAGGATGCCCGCGCCCGCGCCGAACAGGAAGCCGAGCGCCACGCGCCAGCCCGTGGCCAGCCCATGCCGGAACCATTCCCCGGATTCCACGAGTTCGTGCAATGTCGCGGCGATCTTCGAGGGCGGGGGCGTGAAACGTCCCTCGAGCCAGCCGGCGCTGACGCCGATTTCGAGCAGGATCGCCAGCATCACGGGCAGGATCAGCCCGAGCCAGCCCTTCCACGCGACAGCGCGCCGGGTGGGGCCCGGCGCGGCTTCGGTGCGTGGATGAACCAGCGTCGTGTCGCTCACGGGGCGGGTTGCTCCAGATCAGGCCGCGAGATGCGCCGTGAATTTGGGCTCGATCAGCGCGGCGACAACCCCCTTCACATCGATATCGGGCTTGATCACGCCGGCTTCCTGCAGGGCGAGGCCCGCGGCGGTGATCGCTTCCGCCTGCACCTTGCCGATCGCGCTTGTCGAGAGGTCGGTGCGGGTCAGCTGGCGGGCGATCACGGGCTCCGGCAGGCGGGCGGCGGCGACCAAGGCGGCCTGAACCGGCTTGATGTCGGCGAGCGCTGCCTTGCGGGCGGTTTCATAGACATTGATGACGCGCCGCACGATTTCGGGGTTCTTGTCGGCGAAGGCCGTCGGCGTGTTCAGGATGCCCCAGGTGTTATGCTCGGGCTTGCGGTGGAAGAGCGTGGCGCCATCCTCGAGTTCGGCGGCGGCCATCAGCGGGTCGAGGCCCGCCCAGGCATCGACATCGCCGCGGGCCAGTGCCGTGCGGCCATCGGCATGCTGCAGCAGGACGAGGCGGGCATCGCGCTCCTTGAGGCCCGCTTCGGCGAGCGCGCGGATGAGAAAGATGTGCGGATCGGTGCCGCGCGTGACGGCGATGGACTTGCCTTTGAGATCCGCGACCTTCGCGATGCCCTTGCCCGGCTTCGTGACGAGCGCCGTCCATTCGGGCCGCGAATAGACCGAGATCGACTGGATGGGGTTGCCGTTGATCCGGCCGAGCAGCGCGGCCGCACCGGCCGTCGAGCCGAAATCGATCGAGCCGGCATTGAGGAATTCGAGCGCCTTGTTCGAGCCGGCCGATTGAACCCAGCGGATCGCGATGTTGTCCTTCTCGAATTCCTTCTCGAGCAGCTTCTGGTCACGCAGGATCAGGCTCAGCGGGTTGTAGGTCGCCCAGTCGATGCGGATTTCCTTCACGGCCTGCGCGCGCAGCACGGAAGGCGCGGCGATCGCGCCGCCGAGGACGACACCGAGGGCCTGACGGCGGGAAAGGGAAAGGGTCATCGGGGGCTCCAGCGAAACTGCGTTGAAGAACGAAATGTTCCTTTTGACGAACAATTCGATATACCGAACGATTTGTCCGTGCAAGCAGAATGTCCTTCTGTTCTGGTGGCGCGCGGTCGAGGCGCCTTCCAATGCTGCCCGGCGGGACAGAAAAATCTTGCCCGCGACCGCAAAACAGGGCGCTGGCCCGAAGTCGGACTTGCACAGTTTAGAATCATTCGAAACAATAGGGGCCTTCTCTCTTCCCCAAAACGAGGTGCCGCGATGGGTTTCCTGTCGGCTTTCTCCCCCCGCAAGCGCATCGCCGACCTCACCGAGCGCGAGGTCCTCGCCCTGGCCATCGCCAACGAGGAGGAGGACAGCCGCATCTACCAGACCTTCGCGGAGGCCTGCGCGGCGGAATTTCCGGCTTCCGCGCAGCTCTTCGAGGGCATGGCGGAGGAGGAGCGCGGCCACCGCGCGATGCTGTTCGATCTCTATCGCCAGCGCTTCGGCGAGCATCTGCCGCCCATCCGCCGCGAGGATGTGGGCGACTTCCTGACGCGCCGCCCGATGTGGTGGACCCAGACGCTGAAGCCGGAGCAGATGCGCACCGAGGCAGCCTTGATGGAAATCCAGGCTGCGAATTTCTATGATTCCGCCGCAGCGCAATCGCTCGATACGCGTGTCCGCGAGATGTTCCTGCACCTCGCCGAGGTGGAGCGGGGCCACGAGAAGAAGGCCGAGCGGCTCGAGGGCGAACTCATCACCGAAGCGGCGGTCGAGGGCGAAAAGGCCGCGAGCCACCGGCAATTCGTGCTGACCTATGTGCAACCCGGCCTTGCCGGGCTGATCGACGGTTCGGTGTCCACGCTGGCGCCGCTTTTCGCGGCAGCGTTCGCCACGAAGAACAACTGGGAGACCTTCCTCGTGGGCCTCGCGGCCTCGATCGGCGCCGGCATCTCGATGGGTATCACGGAAGCGATGAGCGATGACGGCAAGATTTCCGGCCGCGGCTCGCCGTTGTTGCGCGGCTTGGCTTGCGGGGTGATGACCACGGTGGGCGGGCTTGGCCACACGATGCCCTATCTCGTCCCGAACTCCCTGCCGAACGCCTTCTGGATCGCGACCTGGCTCGCGGCCGCCATCGTCGCGGTCGAACTCGTGGCCATTGCCTGGATCCGCACGAAATACATGGAAACGCCGTTCACGCGCTCCATCGTGCAGGTCATCATCGGTGGCGCGCTGGTGCTGGGCGTGGGCATCCTGATCGGATCGTCCTGATCCCTGTTGCCATTCTGTTCCCAGGCGCTACGGTGATTGCCGGGCCGGGGAACGGGATCATGGTGTCACGCGTCGCGACCGTCGCCTTCGAGGGGATCGAAGCGCGGCCGGTCGATGTGCAGGTGCAGGTGGCGAGCGGGTCGGTCGCCTTCGTGCTGGTCGGCCTGCCGGACAAGGCGGTGGCTGAATCGCGCGAGCGGGTGCGCGCCGCGCTCACCGCGTCCGGCCTCGCGCTGCCGGCAAAACGCATCGTCGTCAATCTTGCGCCGGCGGATCTCCCCAAGGAGGGGAGCCACTACGATCTCCCCATCGCGCTCGGCATCATGGCGGCCATCGGCGCGATCCCGTCGGATGCGCTCGAAGGCTATTGCGTGCTGGGCGAACTGGCGCTCGATGGCTCGCTCTCGCCGGTCGCTGGCGTGCTGCCGGCGGCGATCTCGGCCGAGGGGCGGGGCCTCGGGCTCATCTGTCCCAAGGCGTCGGGGCCGGAAGCGGCCTGGGCAGGCGAGGCGATCGACATTCTCGCGGCGCAGAACCTCATCCAGATCGCGAACCACTTCAAGGGCACGCAGGTTTTGCGCCGGCCCGAACCGGCGATCCGCGCGGCCGATGGCATGCTGCCCGATCTCGGCGACATCAAGGGCCAGGAAAGCGCCAAGCGCGTGCTGGAAATCGCGGCGGCCGGCGGGCATCACCTGCTGATGGCCGGCCCGCCCGGCGCGGGGAAATCGATGCTCGCCGCGCGCCTTCCCTCCATCCTGCCGCCGCTGGAGCCGCGCGAATTGCTGGAGGTCTCGATGGTCCATTCCATTGCCGGGCTTCTGGGCGACGGGGCGCTGACCGATCGCCGGCCCTTCCGCGCGCCGCATCATTCGGCCAGCATGGCGGCGCTGACCGGCGGTGGCCTGCATGCGAAACCGGGCGAGGTGAGCCTCGCGCATCGCGGCGTGCTGTTCCTGGATGAACTCCCCGAATTCTCCGCGCAGGCCCTCGATTCGCTGCGCCAGCCGATCGAGACCGGGGAGGTGGTGGTGAGCCGCGCGAACCATCGCGCGACCTATCCCGCCCGGTTCCAGCTTGTCGCGGCAATGAATCCTTGCCGTTGCGGGCGGGCGCTCGAAGCCGGCTATGCCTGCAAGCGCGCCCCGAACGACAAATGCATGGCGCACTATGTCGGGCGCCTCTCGGGGCCATTGCTTGATCGCTTCGACCTCCTGATCGAGGTTTCGGCGGTGGATCTGAACGATCTGCTGCTGCCCCCGCCGAAAGAGCGCTCGGCGGATGTGGCGAAGCGCGTGGCACGGGCGCGCGCCATCCAGCAGTCGCGGTTCGAGGCGCTAGGCGCGCCGGATATCCGCACCAATGCGGCAGCACCCGCCGCGCTGATCGAGGAGATCGCCCGCCCCGATGCCGAAGGCGCGGCGCTGCTGCGACAGGCGGCGGAAAAGCTGCGCCTTTCGGCGCGCGCCTTCCATCGTGTGCTGAAAGTCGCGCGGACGCTGGCCGATCTCGATGGCGATGCGACGGTGTCCCGTCGTCATCTCGCGGAGGCGGTGGCGATGCGCGCCCGCTCGCTCGAGGCGGTTTGACGCCCGGCCAAACGCAAGCTTCCCTTAAGCAGAAGCGGTGATTCCCGAATCCGGCCAAGGCGTTGTTCACCATCGCGCGCCATGTTCGCTGCACGACAAGAAGAAGTTCGGCAACAGGCATAACCGTCTGGTGGGCGTCATGGTTGGGTTGAGTGCGGCGGGGCTCGCCTGGGCCCTCGCATCGAGTTTTGGCGCGATCGCGATCGTGATGATCGCCATCTGCCTGTGGCTGATTGTCGATCAGCGTCGGCAGCGGGCCGAATTGCGCGCGCTCGCCGGCGAACGCCTGAAGCTTGCCGAGCGGCTCGACCGCATCGGGCGGGCACGCGCGGAAATCGAGGCGGCCAACGAGGCGAAATCGCGCTTCCTAGCGACCGTCAGCCACGAGATCCGCACGCCGTTGAACGGCGTGCTCGGCATGGCCGACCTGATGCTCGACACGCGCCTCGACCCCGAGCAGGCGAATTATGCCCGCGCCATCAAGACCTCCGGCGAGGCGCTGCTGACACTCATCGAGGAAATCCTCGATTTCTCGCGCATCGAGGCGGGCAAGCTCGCGATCGCCGAGGAGGATGTGGAAATCGCCCCGCTTCTCGAAGGCGTGATCGAATTGCTCGCGCCGCGTGCGCAGGGAAAGGGCCTCGAAATCGCGGCCCATGTCGCGCGCGACGTGCCGGCCGTGATCCGCGCCGATGGCAATCGCCTGCGTCAGGTCGTGACCAATCTCGCCGGCAATGCCGTGAAATTCACCGAAAGCGGCGGCGTGGGGCTCACCCTCGCCCGGCACGGGGCAGAAGGACTGGCGATCCGCATCGAGGATACGGGGCCGGGCATTCCCGCCGACCGGCAGGAGGCGATCTTCGCGGAATTCGAGCAGGCCGATCGCGAGACCGCCGCGCGTCATGGCGGCACCGGCCTCGGGCTCGCGATCTCGCGCCGCCTCGCGCGCCTGATGGGCGGCGACATCACGCTCGAAAGCGCGGAAGGGCGAGGCTCGGTCTTCACCCTGCTGCTGCCGCTCGAACCGGTCGCCGGGGTTTCGGCCACGGCCGAGGATGCGGCGGGCGACCTCTCAGGATGCCGGGTGCTGGTTGTCAGCGCCGGCGCCTTCGAGGGGAACTTCATCGTCCGGACTTTGGCCGATCTCAAGGCCGAGGCGCGGCTCGCGACCTCACCGGCTGCGGCCCTGGCGCTGATCCAGGATTTCCGCCCGGACCGGATGATGATCGATGCGGCGCTCGGGCCGGAGGATGCGCGCGCGCTTGTAGCGGCCGGGCAGGCCATCGGCTGCCGCCGGCATCTGGTTCTGCTGTCGCCCTTCGAGCGCCGGGCCTTCGGCGCGCCGCAGGCGGCGGGGTTCGACCGCTATCTCGTGAAGCCGGTGCGGCGCCGCTCGCTCATCGCCCAGTTGACGGATTGGGAGCCGGGGCAATCCGGCAAGATCGCCTGGGTCGAGGCCGAGACCATGCTCGCTGAGCCCCTCGCGGGGCGGCGGGTGCTGATCGCCGAGGACAACGACATCAACGCGTTGCTCGCCGGTCGACTGGTGGAACGGCTCGGCGGCAAGCCGATCCGCGCCTCCACGGGCCGCGAGGCCCTCGATCTCCTGCATGCCAGCGTCGCGCCGGGCGGCGTGCCCTTCGATTGCGTGCTGTTCGATGTGCGGATGCCGGAACTCGACGGCCTCTCGGCCATCGCCCAGTGGCGCGCGGTGGAGCAGCGGCTGAAGCGCGAGCCCGTTCCCGCCTTGGCCCTGACGGCCAATGCCTTCCGCGAGGATCGCGCGGCCTGCCTTGCCGCAGGCTTCGATGCCTTTCTCGCCAAGCCGCTGGATAGCGAGGCATTCCTCGCGGCCCTCAATCGCCTGTTGAAGACCCGCCGCGCGGTGGCGTGATGCGCGTTTGGTCATGACTTTGTCACGAAATCCGGGCATGCGCTTCACAAGCCGGCCCGAATTTCTGTCAAGAACATGCCGGCAGGAGAGCCTGCCATGCTTCGCCCGCGCTCCGGCGCGTCTGCCGAATCCGCCTCTTCCCCCCGTGGCTGGCGTGTGCTGGCCCCCGTCCCGCTCTTGTCCCGCCAGCTTGTCACGCGCTTCAACCCGACCGAACGGGTGGTGCGCGATACCGGCGGCCTGCCGGAAATCCTCGGGCGCATCGGCGATCTCGAGGTACGGCTGGCCCGCACGACGAAGGATATCCGCCGCTGCCAGCGCCTGCGCTTCAAGGTGTTCTACAACGAGATGGGCGCCAGGGCCGATGCGCGCGGCTTCATCTCGCGGCGCGATATCGATCCCTATGACCGGCTCTGCGACCATGTGATGGTCATCGACCGCAAGGGCAAGATCAACCGCTTCGGCAAGGCGAAGCCGAAGGTGATCGGCACCTACCGGCTGTTGCGCTCCGATGTCGCCGCGGCGCATGGCGTCGATTTCTACACGGCGGGCGAATACGACCTGACGCGCTTCCTCGATGCCAATCGCGGGTTGCGCCTGCTGGAACTCGGCCGTTCCTGCGTGCTCGAACCTTATCGCGGCAAGCGCACGGTGGAACTGCTCTGGCACGGCGTGTGGAGCTACATCCTGCATCACCGCATCGATGTCATGTTCGGCTGCGCGAGCTTCGAGGGCGTGGAGCCGGAGAAACTCGCCTTGCCGCTCGCATTCCTCGAGCACCATGCCGCCGGAAACCGCGATGCACGCGTGAGGGCCTTGCCGGGCTTGCATGTGCGCATGGACCGGCTTCCGCAGGAGGCGGTGGATCTCAGGGCCGCGATGAAGACGTTGCCGCCGCTCATCAAGGGCTATCTGCGCCTCGGTGCGACCTTCGGCGACGGCGCGGTGGTGGATCACCAGTTCGGCACCACCGACGTCTTCGTGACCCTGCGCGTCGCCGATATCGACCCGCGCTATATCGAGCATTACGGCGCCGATGCGAGCCGCTACGCCGCCTGAAGGCGAGGCTCACAGGCAGGCCCGCAAGCCCTCGCGGTAGCTGGGACAACAGAAGCGGTAGCGCAAGGCCGAGCGGATCAGCCCGTTCGCGACGCGCTTGTTCTCGCCATAGAAGCTGCGCCCCATTTCGGAAAGCTGCGCCTCCTCGAAGGGGATATCCGGCGGCACCGGCACGCCCAGCAGATGCGCGGCGAATTCCACCACATCCTGCGGCGGCGCGGGCTCGAGATCGGTGAGGTTGAAGGTGCCGAGCCTGCCCTCGTGCCGGCTCGCGGCGACGAGCGCACCGGCAATATCCGCGACATGGATGCGATTGAAGACCTGCCCCGGCTTGATGATCCGCCGCGCGGTGCCGGCGCGCAGGTTGTCGATCGCCGAGCGTCCCGGTCCGTAGATGCCGGAAAGGCGGAAAATCCCGAGATCGCAACCCTTGTCTTGGGCAAAGGCCTGCCAGCCTTCCTCCGCCTCGACGCGCTGGCGCGAGCGCAGCGAGACCGGCCGGAGCGGGCTCTCCTCGTCCACCCATTGCGCGTCATGATCGCCATAGACGCCGACGGTCGAGAGATACATCACGCGCGTCAGCGCCGGCGAAGCGCCCAGCGCATCGCGCAGGACGCGCAAGGCGGGATCCCCGCGATCGCCGGGTGGTGCGGAGACGAGCACATGCGTCGCGCGGGCGATCGCCGCTTCCAATGCAGGGTTCGCCGCCTCGCCATCAAAGGGCAGGGCGTCCCAGCCTTCGCCTTTCAATCGCGCGACCTTATCCGGTGAGCGCGCCGTCACCGTGATGGATGAGAACAACCCGCGCGCTTCCATCGCGAAGGCCGAGGCGGAATAACCGAAACCGAGGATCAGGAGATGCATGCCAGGCTCATGTCGCACCGGAAGCGGTTTCGGCAAGGGTCAATTCGGCAAGCGCCCCATCCCATTCGTCGCGCACCTGCCTGTCGGTCTCGGCGGGGGCGTGGCGGCGCGCGAGGTCCGCAAAGGCATCCGCCGGCAAGAGGCGCGAGAGCGCCCAGATCGCCGCGCCACGCACCACCGGATTGGCATCCTGAAGATGCGGTTCGGCGGAAGCCGCCAGAGCCGGATTGCCGCTGTTGCCGATGCCGATCAGCACGTTGCGCAGGAAACGGTCGCGCCCCGTGCGCTTGATCGGCGTGCCGGCGAAGCGCGCGCGAAATGCCGCGTCATCGAGCGTCGCATATTCCGCGAGCGGACGGTGCAGCAGGTCGGTCCGGGTCGCGAGCCGCGCGTCCCGCGTCGCTTGCGCGAACTTGTTCCAGGGGCAGACGGCGATGCAATCGTCGCAGCCGAAGATGCGGTTGCCGATCTTCTCGCGGAATTCCCGCGCGATCGGGCCCTTGTGCTCGATGGTGAGGTAGGCGATGCAGCGCCGCGCATCGAGCTGGTAGGGCGCGGGGAAGGCGTCCGTCGGGCAGATGTCGAGACAGCGCCGGCAGGAGCCGCAATGGTCGGCTTCCGGTGCATCCGGCTCCAGCGGCAGCGTGGTGTAGATCGCGCCGAGGAAGAGCCAGTTGCCGAAGTCCCGGCTCACCAGCACGGTGTGCTTGCCCTGCCAGCCGAGCCCGGCCTCGGCGGCGAGCGGCTTTTCGAGCACGGGTGCCGTATCCACGAAGACCTTCACCGCCGCGCCGGTCTTCGCGACGAAATCCACCGCGAAGGCTTTCAGCCGCCCCTTGATGACATCGTGGTAATCGCGCCGCACGGCATAGGCCGAGAGCGCGCCGGTTTCGCGGCTTTCGAGGAGCGCGAGGGGCGAGAATTCCGGCGCGTGGTTCACGCCGAGCATGATGACGCTTCGCGCCTCGGGCCAGAGGCCGGCGGGGCTCGCGCGCTTTTCGGGCTCGCGCGCCATCCAGTCCATCTCGCCGGCATGGCCGAGGGAGAGCCAGTGCCTCAGCCGTGATTCGCGCTCCTCAGGGGCATGGGCCGGGGCGATGCCGAAGGTGGAAAAGCCGTGCTTCCCGATGAGTGTCGGCAGCCAGGCCCTGGCTTCGGCCGGGCTCAGAAATCGAGGTTGGTGTAGTGGGGCGCCGGAAGGATGCCCTTCATCCGGTCGGCCAGCAGGACGCGGAAGGCCGGCCGCGATTTCACGCGGGCGTACCAGCTTTTCGCGGCTTCGCTCGTTTCCCAAGGCACGTCCCCGAAATAATCCACGACCGAGAAATGCGCGGCGGCGGCGAGGTCTGCATAGGTCAGCCGGTCGCCTGCGAGCCAGTTCCGTCGCGCCACGAGATGCGCCACATACTGCAGGTGATAGCGGATATTCGCCAGGGACGCACGGATGGCATTGGTGTTGGGCGCATCACCCGGAAAGGCCTCGGGGAAGTAGCGCTTGTAGGCCTTTTCGATGAGCACCAGCTCGCTCACCTCGTGAAAGAACTTGGCGTTGAACCAGTGGAGCAGCCGCCGCACCTCCACCCTCTCGCCGGGATTTTCCGGCAGCAGGCGGCGATCCCCCAGCACGAGGCCGCGCGTTTCATCCAGATATTCCGAAAGGATATCCGCGCCCGCCACCACCTGCCCGTCATGCTCCACGAGCACGGGCAGAAGCCCCGCCGGATTGATCGCGAGAAAGTCGCGCTCGCGGGAGAAGGGGCTCGTCTCGACGAGATCGGCTTCCATCTGCAATTCGCCCATGACCAGGCGGATGAAGCGCGAATGCGGGCAGAGCGGGAAATGATGAAGAACGGGCATGGGTCCGGCGGGTTGAAGCCGTGAAACGGGCGGGAGAGGGGCGGCGCGAGCGTGCTCGGCCTGTCGCCCTTAAGATGGCGAGAACCGGTGCGTCGCTATAAAGGAGGCGCGCCCGCTTCTCAACCCCGGCCGATTCGCCTTGCTTGCCGGCCTCTCCCGCATGGTTTCCCGAACATGAATACCGCGCTTGCGCTGAAGGCCGCTTTTCTCGGGTTCATCGAGGGGCTGACGGAATTCCTGCCGGTTTCCTCCACCGGGCATCTCATTCTCTTCGGGCATTACCTGAAATTCGAATCCCCCGGCCACAGCTTCGAGGTGCTGATCCAGCTTGGTGCGATCCTTGCCATCCTCTCGGTCTATTTCGCCCGGCTCTGGGGGCTGGCGACCGGGATTTTCCACGACCGGCAGGCGCGGCTGTTCGTGCTGGGCGTGCTGATCGCCTTCCTGCCCGCGGCGGTGATCGGGGTGTTCGCCCATTCCATCATCAAGGGCGTGCTGTTCAACCCCTTCGTCGTGTGCATCAGCCTGATTGCCGGTGGGCTCGTGCTGCTGGCGGTGGATGAAACGCAATTCGAGGTGAAGCACGAGGATGTCTCGACCTTCACCCCCGTGATGTGCCTCAAGATCGGGCTTTTCCAGTGCGTCGCGATGATCCCCGGCGTCTCGCGCTCGGGCGCGACGATCGTGGGCGCGATGCTGTTCGGTGCCTCGAAGCGCGCGGCGGCGGAATTCTCCTTCTTCCTCGCCATGCCGACCATGGCCGGAGCCTTCACCTACGATCTCTACAAGAATCACAAGCTCCTGAGCTTCGAGGACGGCGCGGCGATCGGCATCGGCTTCGTCGTCGCCTTCATCACGGGATTGATCGTCGTGCGCGGTCTGCTCGGCTTCGTCACGCGGCACGGCTTCACGCCCTTCGCGTGGTGGCGAATCGTGGTGGGCTGCTTCGGCCTTGCGGCCTATGTCGTCTATGGCTGAGGCCTGGGCTTTGCTTTCGGCGGGCTGGATTTCGGTTCGAATGCGCAGAGATCCGTGAGCGGGCAGCGCCAGCATTCGGGGCGCTGGGCCTTGCAGGTGTAGCGTCCGTGCAGGATGAGCCAGTGATGCGCGTGCATCCTGTAGGGCTCCGGCACCCGCTTTTCGAGGCCCGCCTCCACCTGTTCCGGGGTCTTGCCGGGCGCGAGCGGCAGGCGGTTCGACACGCGAAAGACATGCGTGTCCACCGCGAAGGTCGCTTCCCCGAAGGCCATGTTCTGCACCACATTCGCCGTCTTGCGCCCCACGCCGGGCAGCGTCACCAGCGCCTCGCGATCCGCCGGGACCGCGCCGCCGAAACGTTCGATCAGCGCCTGTGAGAGCAGGATCACGTTCTTCGCCTTGTTGCGGAAGAGGCCGATCGTCTTGATGAAATCGCGCACGCGGTCCTCGCCGAGCGCCAGCATCTTTTCCGGCGTGTCGGCGATCGCGAAGAGGGGCCGCGTCGCCTTGTTGACTCCGGCATCGGTGGCTTGCGCCGAGAGCACCACCGCCACGAGCAAGGTGTAGGCGTTCACATGCTCCAGTTCGCCCTTGGGCTCGGGCTCGATCGCGTGCAGCCGGCGGAAGATCTCCACGACTTCGGCTGCCGCGCGCGGCTTCGGCCCGCGACCTTTCGTTCCGGCTTTCGCCATGCCCCACCCCTTTTGCTGTCGCCGTTCCGCGCTATTCTCGTTGCAGATGCCGCTTCCTTGAAACCGCGCGAGATGACGCAAGACAACCCGAAAAGCACGGATGACAACCGGGAATCCCCGGTCTTCGATGCGGTCATCACGCCGCATCGCTCGCTGTCGCCGCGCGGGCTGTTCTGGCTGATGGCGTTCCTGCTGTTTGTCACCACCGCGATCTCGGTGCCGTTCTACCTGCTGGGAGCGTGGCCCGTTCTGGGTTTTCTGGGCCTTGATATCCTTATGATTTACCTCGCTTTTCGTTATCACAACGCCACCGCACGGGCCTATGAGCAGGTCGTGGTGTCGCGCATCGAACTGCTGCTGCGCTCGGTGAGCTGGCGCGGGGTGGTGCGCGAGAGGCGGTTCAACCCCGCCTGGGCGCGGATCGAGCGCGAGGAGCACCCGGAATTCGGCACCGAGAAGGTGGAAATTGTCCAGGGCCGCGACCGCGTGGAAGTGGCGGCCGCCCTCGGCCGCGAGGAGCGGGGCGAATTCGCCGATGCCTTCCAGAAGGCGCTGGCCACGGCCAAGCGCGGCTGAAAAGGCCCGTGAAATCGGGTGGTTTCGCCCCGGCCGATTGCCTAGTCTGGGCCTGGATTTCGGGAGTGCCCCATGCTCGATCGTCTCGCTTCGACCCCGCTCGCCCTTGCCGGCTCGGATTACCGGCTCGTGCGCAATGCCATTCGCTTCATCTCCGAGGAGAGCCGCGACCAGCCCGGCATCGAGGCGATCGCCGATGCGGTCAATCTCTCGCCCGCCGAACTCACGGCCCTGTTCCGCCGCTGGGCCGGGCTCACGCCCAAGGCCTTCCTGCAGGCGGTGACGCTCGACCATGCGAAGCGCCTGCTGGACCAGGGACTACCGCTGCTCGAAGCCGCGCTGGAAACCGGACTTTCCGGGCCCTCGCGCCTGCATGATCTCTTCGTCACGCACGAGGCGATCTCGCCGGGTGAATACAAGAGTGGCGGCGAGGGTTTGCTGATCCGCTACGGCTTCCATGCCTCGCCCTTCGGCCTCGCGCTGGTGATGGCGACGGAGCGCGGCCTCTGTGGCCTCGCCTTCGCGGATGACGGCGCCCCCGACCTCTCCGGCTTCGACATCGCCGCGCCGCAGGCCGCGAAATCGCTGGCGCCCGAGATCGGCCGGATGGCCGCGCTGACGGACATGCAATCGCGCTGGCCCAGGGCCCGCTTCGTGGAGGATACGGCCTTCACCCTGCCGCTGGCCGAGCGGATCTTCCGCTCCGATCTCTGGTCGCCGGGCCAGCCTCTGCGGGTCTTTCTCATCGGCACGGATTTCGAGGTGCGGGTGTGGGAAACCCTGCTCGGCATCCCGATGGGCCGGGCCACGACCTACGGCACCATCGCCTGCAAGCTCGAGAAGCCGAGCGCGGCGCGCGCCGTCGGCGCGGCGGTGGGGCGCAATCCGGTTTCCTTCGTCGTGCCCTGCCATCGCGTGGTGGGCAAATCCGGTGCGTTGACCGGCTATCACTGGGGCCTGACCCGCAAGCGCGCCATGCTCGGCTGGGAAGCGGGGCAGGTGGGGGGCTGAGGCGAGTGGGGCCTGCCCCCCCCTTTGGCTCAGCGCAGGACTTCGGTGATCAGCCTGACTTTCGGCCAGTTGGCTTCGCCCTTCGCGACATTGCCCTTGGCGTCGGCCTGGAACTTGTCACGGAAGACATCCGAGAAGTTGACGTAGAGTTTGCCGTCATTGATGGCGAAGGCATGGGGATCGACATCGGCCTTGTAGCCTTGCGAGGCTGCCCAGGCGCAGAAGCCCCCGAATTGCGGGACATATTTGGTCGGGTTGGCCAGGAAGGTCGCGCGATTGGCCTCGTTGGCAAATTCATAGATCGAGCCATCGTGCTGGGCGGTGATGTTCGGCAAGCCCTTCACGGCCCGGTTCTCGGTGAAGTAACCGACGGGATCAAATCCGCGCAGGGCCAGACCGTAGGTTCGGTTGAACGAATAGTCTTCCTGGCCCTGCGCCACCGGGACAGCCAAGACGGCGAGAAAAGACGCGAATCCGAGGCTGACGGCCCGGCGAGGCAAGGAGCGAAGCGGCATGGGAGATTCCTGAAGGCTGCGGACCGACATCATGCCGGGTCCGGTAGGGCATCGACCGGTCCAGCGGGAGCGGTCGGCCTTTCCTTGCCGAGCCCGAGCTGCGCAAACAATCGACGAAGTGCTCACAAATTAATCAAGATATTTTGACCGGCCCGGAGCGGATTCCGGATCCCCGGCTCGGCTGTTCAAGGCTCTGCTGTTCTGCTGTGGCTGTGCCGGTTTCGGCCTGCAAAGTACCCGGAATCATGCCATAGCTGAGGCATGATCATTGCCGATATCCTCGCGGCGGCCGGGTGGCTCGGCCTCGTCGCCTTCGCCGTCTCGGGCGCGCTCGTCGCCTCGCGCAAGCAGATGGACATCATCGCCTTCGTGTTCTTCGGCACGGTGACGGCGATCGGCGGCGGCACGATGCGTGATCTGGTGCTCGGCCACCCGGTTTTCTGGGTGAAGGACACCACGGCGCTGATCGTCTCGGCCATCGCCTCGGCGCTGACCTTCTTCGTGGCGCATCTGCCGGAATCCCGGTTGCGCGTGCTGCTCTGGCTCGATGCCCTGGGCATGGCGGTGTTCTGCGTCGTCGGGGCCGCGGCCGGGCTCGATCACGGGCCGGTGGTGGCGGTCACCTGCGGGGTGATCACGGCGGTGGTCGGCGGTTTCATCCGCGACATGATGGGTGCGGAGGAGGCGGCGATCATGCGCGGGGAGATCTATGCCTCGGCGGCATTTCTCGGCGCGCTCGTTTTCGTGTTGCTGCACGATGCGGTGGCGCGCGAGATCGCGGTGGTCGCGGGCACGTCGGCGGCCTTCGCGCTCCGGGGGGCAGCTTTGGCCTTCGGCTGGCGTCTGCCGGTGTACCGGGCGAAGCCCGGCCGCAGCCGCGAAGAAATCGGAATGTGACATTTTGGCATCGTCCGCTCTTGTGAGCGGGAAGGCGGCTTCCTATATCGCGGGCAGCAGGTTCCGATCACTGATCCCGTGACGGATTGCCTTGAATTGTTAACCAGGTTTCGGCCTAAAGGGGCCGTCATCACTCCCTCCCCGGTTGCTTCGGGACCAGAGGAGGGTGCTCGCCGAAGCAGAGGAGCAGAATCATGGGTAAAGTCATCGGCATCGACCTCGGCACCACCAATTCCTGCGTGGCCGTGATGGAGGGCACGACCCCCAAGGTCATCGAGAATTCGGAAGGTGCGCGCACCACCCCGTCCATCGTGGCGTTCACGCCGGATGGCGAGCGCCTCGTGGGCCAGCCGGCGAAGCGCCAGGCGGTCACCAATCCCGAGAAGACCTTCTTCGCGATCAAGCGCCTCATCGGGCGCACCTATGCCGATCCGCTGACCCAGAAGGACAAGGGCCTCGTCCCCTATTCCATCGTGAAGGCCGATAACGGCGATGCGTGGGTGGAGGCGGACAGCAAGAAATACTCGCCCTCGCAGATCTCCGCCTTCACGCTGATGAAGATGAAGGAGACCGCGGAGAGCTATCTCGGCCAGCCGGTCACGCAGGCCGTCATCACCGTTCCCGCCTATTTCAACGACGCCCAGCGCCAGGCGACGAAGGATGCCGGCAAGATCGCGGGCCTCGAGGTGCTGCGCATCATCAACGAGCCGACGGCGGCCGCGCTCGCCTATGGCCTCGACAAGAAGACCTCCGGCACCATCGCGGTCTATGACCTTGGCGGCGGCACCTTCGACGTCTCGATCCTCGAGATCGGCGATGGCGTGTTCGAGGTGAAATCCACCAATGGCGACACCTTCCTTGGCGGTGAAGACTTCGACATGCGCCTCGTCGAGTATCTCGCGGACGAGTTCAGGAAGGAGCAGGGCATTGACCTGAAGAAGGACAAGCTCGCCCTCCAGCGCCTGAAGGAAGCGGCCGAGAAGGCGAAGATCGAGCTGTCGAGCGCGCTGCAGACCGAAATCAACCTGCCCTACATCACGGCCGATTCGACCGGCCCGAAGCACCTCGCGCTGAAGCTTTCCCGCGCGAAGTTCGAGAGCCTCGTGGATGACCTCGTGCAGCGCACCATCGAGCCCTGCAAGAAGGCGCTGAAGGATGCGGGCATCCAGGCCGGCCAGATCGACGAGGTCGTGCTCGTCGGCGGCATGACCCGCATGCCGAAGATCCAGGAAGTGGTGAAGGCCTTCTTCGGCAAGGAGCCGCACAAGGGCGTGAACCCGGATGAGGTCGTCGCCGTCGGTGCCGCCATCCAGGCGGGCGTGCTGCAGGGCGACGTGAAGGACGTGCTCCTCCTCGACGTGACCCCGCTGTCGCTGGGCATCGAGACGCTGGGTGGCGTGTTCACCCGCCTCATCGACCGCAACACGACGATCCCGACTAAGAAGAGCCAGGTCTTCTCCACTGCCGAGGACGGCCAGACGGCCGTGACCATCCAGGTCTATCAGGGCGAGCGCGAGATGGCGGCGGACAACAAGCTGCTTGGCCGCTTCAACCTCGAAGGGCTGCCGGCCGCACCGCGCGGCATCCCGCAGATCGAGGTGACCTTCGACATCGACGCCAACGGCATCGTCAACGTCTCGGCGAAGGACAAGGCGACCGGCAAGGAGCAGGCGATCCGCATCCAGGCCTCGGGTGGCCTCTCGGATGCCGATATCCAGAAGATGGTGAAGGAAGCCGAGGCCAATGCCGCCGAGGACAAGAAGCGCCGCGAACTCGTGGAAGCCCGGAACCAGGCCGAAAGCCTGATCCACTCCACCGAGAAATCGCTGAAGGAGCATGGCGAGAAGCTGCCCGAGGCGGACAAATCCGGTGCCGAGACGGCCATCCAGTCCTTGCGCGATGCGCTGGCGGGCGAGGATGCCGAGATGATCGGCGAGCGGACGCAAGCCCTGATGCAGGCGGCGATGAAGATCGGCGAGACGATCTACAAGGCCGAGCAGGAAGCCACCGCCAAGGCCGATGCCGAGAAGGATGGCGTGAAGACGGAAGACGTCATCGACGCCGAGTTCAAGGACGTCTCGAAGGACGACAAGAAGAAGTCGTGATGAAGCACTAAAGGTGGCGGCATGTCTTGAATCAGAGATTGCCGCCGCCTGTAGCCTGCGGTTCAATTGCAGAGCATGAGATGTGTTCCAGAAAATGCGACCTCTTAGCAAAAAAGAAAAAGTAAAATATGTTGCTGAGCTTGTTTCAAGAAACGAGAAAATTCTTGCTGACCATCTAAAAAAAGACGATATTTTTTCTTTGAGAAATTTCTCTTTTTACTTAAATGGGTTGGCTGAAGGGCTGAATTTTTCTGACAATATAGACAGAAATGCATATTGGGTGACAAGACATCTTCAAATGCTTTCTAAGTTAATTTTGAGATTTAAAGATACGGAAAACGAGTCCTACAAAGTCCTCGAGACTGCAGTATATCGGGAAAGTGAGCGCAATAGCGCGATAGGTCTCGTACTGAAAATTCGGTCGGAAATTAGCGACTGCTGGTTACTAGCGGGGCTTGGCGAGCCTCCTCTTTACCTCCCCGACCACCCGCTTGAAGGCGTAAACTGATGTCCAAGCGCGACTATTACGAGGTTCTGGGTGTTGCGAAGAACGCGGATGATGCCGCGCTGAAAAGTGCCTTCCGCAAGCTCGCGATGCAGTATCACCCCGACAAGAATCCGGGCGATGCCGAGGCCGAACGGCGCTTCAAGGAGATCAACGAGGCCTATCAGGTCCTCTCCGATGGCCAGAAGCGCGCAGCCTATGATCGCTTCGGCCATGCCGCCTTCGAGAATGGCGGCGGGGGTGGTCCCGGCGGCTTCGGGCCGGATTTCGCCTCGTCGATGTCCGATATCTTCGAGGATATCTTCGGGGATGTCTTCGGCAGCGGCGGCCGGCGCGGGGGCCAGCGCGGCCGCGAGCGCGGGGCTGATCTGCGCTACAACCTCGAGATCAGCCTCGAGGAGGCCTATTCCGGTAAGGACATGACCATCAAGGTCCCGACCGCGATCCTCTGCGAAGCCTGCTCGGGCACCGGCGCGAAGCCGGGTTCCAAGCCCAAGCCCTGCGGCACCTGCGGCGGCCTCGGCCGCGTGCGCGCCATGCAGGGCTTCTTCACCATCGAGCGCACCTGCCCCACCTGCCAGGGTCGCGGCGAGGTGATCGAGGACCCCTGCCGCGCCTGTTCGGGCGGGGGCCGCGTGACGCGCGACGTGACGCTGGCGGTGGAAATTCCCGCCGGGGTGGAAGATGGCACCCGCATGCGGCTCGCCGGCAAGGGCGAGGCCGGCGCACGCGGTGCACCGCCCGGCGATCTCTACATCTTCCTCTCGGTGAAGCCGCATGGCTTCTTCAGCCGCGACGGCGCGGATCTCTTCTGCCGCGTGCCGATTTCGATGGTGGCTGCCGCGCTCGGGACCGAGATCAAGGTGCCGACGCTCGATGGCCGAGAGGCGTTCATCAAGGTTCCCGAGGGCACGCAATCCGGCAAGCAGTTCCGCCAGCGCGCGAAGGGCATGCCGGTGCTTCGCTCGAAGGAGGTCGGCGATCTCTATGTGCAGGTTCTGGTGGAAACTCCGCAGAACCTCACGCGCCGCCAGCGCGAATTGCTGCAGGAATTCGAGAAGGATTCCTCCCACGCGACCTCGCCCGAATCGGCCGGTTTCTTCAGCCGCGTGAAGGACTTCTTCGGCGGCGCATCCTGAGCGCGCAGCTTTCGGCCAGGCGAGTTTCGGCTCTGCCCTTGCCGGAAGGCGGTTAGGCGGCTATGTCGTCTCATGCCAGAAGCGCAACCGGGAGCGTGCCTGTTGACCGGCCTTCGCAAAGAAAACCCCTTTGACGACCTGCGGCGCACCAGCGAAAAACTGGTGGCGCGCCTCAAGGCCGAAGTGAAATCCGAGCCGCTTCAGGAATGGCAGCAGAAGGGCAAGAAGCTCGTCGCGAAGATCCATGCCGAGGTAAAACAGGCCAAGATCGATGACGACGCCCGGTTTCTGAAGACCTGGCTGGACAAGCCCCTCGTCACCGGCGCGGTCTATCCCTCCTCGAAAGCGCTGGCCCGCAAGATGGCGAGCTATGTCGACCCCGAGAGCCTTGGCCCGGTGGTCGAACTCGGCCCCGGCACGGGCCCGGTGACGGATGCGCTGCTCGCGCGCGGCATCGCCGAGGAACGGCTGGTGCTCGTGGAATTCAACCCCGAATTCTGCGCGCTGCTGGCGCGGCGCTATCCCAAGGCCACCATCGTGCAGGGCGACGCCTATGCGCTGGAAACCGTCGTCGCGCCGCATCTGAAGAAGCCGGCGGCCGCCGTCGTCTCCTCATTGCCGCTCTTCACCAAGCCCGAAAGGCTGCGGCTGGAGCTTCTGAACCGGGCCTTCGGCCTGATGGTTCCGGGCGCCCCGTTCATCCAGTTCACCTATGCCACGGTCTCCCCGGTGCCGCGCAAGGGCGGGAGCTTCGAGGCGCATGTCAGCCCGCGCATCTGGAAGAACCTGCCGCCGGCCTGCGTGTGGGTCTATCGCCGCCTGCAGGCCTGAGGCCTAGACGCTGACCAGCGGCGCGCGGATGCTGCTCTTTTCCGTGAGCCAACGCGGCGCCTCCAGCCCCTTCGAGGCCAGGAATTCCGGGTTGAAGAGCCGCGAAGCATAGCGCGTCCCGTAATCGCAGAGGATGGTCACGATCGTGTGACCCGGACCCATCTCCTTCGCGAGCCGGATGGCGCCCGCGACATTGACGCCGGTGGACGCGCCCATCACGAGGCCCTCCTCCTCCACGAGGCCGAAGACGATGCGCATCGCTTCGTCATCCGGGATGCGATAGGCGACATCCGGCTTGAAGCCCTCGAGGTTTTTCGTGATCCGGCCCTGCCCGATGCCCTCGGCCACCGAGGAACCCTCGGCCTTGAGTTCGCCGGTGGTGTAGTAGCTGAAGAGCGCCGCACCGAAGGGATCGGCGATGCCGATCTTCACCGCAGGGTTGCGCTCGCGCAGGCCGATCGCCGTGCCGACCAGCGTGCCGCCCGAGCCCACCGCGCAGATGAAGCCATCCACCTTGCCAACCGTGTCCCGCCAGATCTCGGGCGCGGTCGTCTCGATATGGGCCTGCCGGTTCGCGACATTGTCGAACTGGTTGGCCCAGAACGCGCCATTCGGGTCGGTTTTGGCCAGTTCTTCCGCCAGACGCCCCGAAACACGCACGAAATTGTTGGGGTTGGAATAGGGCGCCGCCGGCACCTCGATCAGCGTTGCACCGGCCGAGCGGAGCGCGAGCTTCTTCTCCTCGCTCTGCGTCTCGGGGATGACGATCACGCTTTTGAGCCCCAGCGTCTTGCCCACCAGCGTGAGGCCGATGCCGGTATTGCCGGCCGTGCCCTCGACGATCGTGCCGCCCGTCTGCACGAGGCCCTTCGCCATCGCGTCGCGGATGATGAAGAGCGCGGCGCGATCCTTCACCGACTGGCCGGGATTGAGGAATTCCGCCTTGCCGAGAATGGTGCAGCCGGTTGCCTCCGAGGCGCGCTTCAGCCTGATGAGCGGCGTGTTGCCGATGGCCGGAACCAGCCCGTCGTGGATCATGTTTCCCCCGGAGAGAATCAAGCGGTGCGGATCAATTTTCGCGTTTGCAGCAACGCCCTTTTCCTCTAACTGCCGGGAGGAGTTTCAACAAGCGGGAGGGACGGCGATGGCGCGCATTCTGGTGTTCTCGGGGTCGACCCGACCGGCCTCCTTCAACGGTCGCCTCGCGGGGATCGCCGCGCGTGATCTCAGCGCGCTGGGCGCGACGGTGACGGAAATCTCGCTCGCGGATTTCCCGCTGCCCTTCGTGGACGAGGATGGCCGCCCGAACCCGCCGCCCGAGGCGCATGCCTTCAACGCTGCCCTGCAGGGGCATGACGGGATCTTCATCGCCTGCCCGGAATATAATTCCGGTTATCCGCCGATCCTCAAGAACGCGCTGGACTGGGCCAGCATGTGCAATGGCGGCAAGCCGGGCCTCGCCGGCAAGGTGGTGGCGCTCGGCGCGGCCTCGCCCAGCCCGCGCGGCGGCTATCGCGTGCTGATGCAGCTCCGTTCCACGCTCGAACTCGGCTATGCCGCGCTGGTGGTGCCGGAAATGGCATCGGTTGCCTTTGCGAGCAAGGCGCTGGCGGAGCCCGGCACATTGGCGGATGAAGGGGCTGCGAAGCTGCTCGCCGCGACCCTGCAGCGCCTGCTGGACGAAGTGAAGCTGCGCCGGAAGGACTGAGCGATGGATCTCCGCGATCGCGTGATCGTCGCCCTCGACGTGCCCGATGTCGCCGCCGCCGAAGCCGTGGTGGCGAAGCTCGGCAATCGCGCGACCTTCTACAAGGTGGGCTACGAACTGGCCTTCGCGGGCGGGCTCGATTTCGCGCAGCGGCTCGCCAAGAGCGGCAAGAAGGTCTTCCTCGATCTGAAACTCCACGACATTCCCAACACGATCGAAAAGGGTGTGGGGCAGATCGCCCGGATGGGCATGACCTTCCTCACGGTGCATGCCTATCCGCAGACGCTGGCCGCCGCCGCGAATGGCGCGGCCGGCTCGCCGCTCGGCATTCTCGGCGTCTCGGTGATGACCTCCATGGATGATGGCGACCTCGCCCGCGCCGGTTACGGTATGGGCGTGCAGGACCTTATCGCCCGGCGGGCGCAGCAGATCCAGGAATCCGGCTGCCCCGGTATCGTCTGCTCCGCGACCGACATGGCGACCGTGCGCAACGCGGTCGGCCACAGCCTGACGATCGTCACGCCCGGCATCCGGCCGGCGGGTAGCGCCCTCGGCGACCAGAAGCGCGTGATGACGCCCGGCGAGGCCATCCGCGTCGGCATCGACCACATGGTGATCGGGCGGCCGATCACCGGTGCCGAAGACCCGGCTGCGGCCATGCAGGCCGTTCTCGATGACATCCAGTCCCAATCCTGAAGGAGGATCGCAATGCCCAAGGGTTATCTGATCGGTCGCGTTTCGGTGCATGATCCCGAGGCCTACAAGGCCTATGCCGCCAAGGCCTCGGCGGCGATCGCGCAATATGGCGGCAAGGCGCTGGCGCGCGGCGGCAAGTTCGAGATCGTCGAGGGCGAGGGCCGCACGCGCAATGTCATCCTCGAATTCGACAGCTTCGAGCAGGCCAAGGCCTATTTCTTCTCGCCGGAATACATGGAAGCGCGCAAGATCCGCTGGCCCGTGAGCGTGGGCGATTTCGTGATCGTGGAGGGCGTGTGATGGCCAAGGGCTACTGGGTCGCGCGGGTCGATGTCGCCAACGAGGAGGCCTATGCGCGCTATCGCGCGCTGAACGCCGTCGCCTTCGAGAAATACGGCGCGACCTTCCTCGTGCGCGGCCCCGCCGGCAAGGTGGTGATGGGAACGCCGCGCAAGCACAACGTGGTGCTCGAATTCAAGGACTACGAGACCGCGCTTGCCTGCTACGAGAGCCCGGAATATCAGGCCGCGAAGGTCTTTCTCGATCAGGTCGGCGAGATCGATCTCGTGATCGTTCCCGGCACCGCGCCCTGAGGCATCGCCATGGCTTCCACCGAACCCGCCGAGACGACCGAGCCGATGCGGCTCGTGGTGGTGGGTGCGGCTGGCCGGATGGGCAAGAGCCTCATCAGGGCCGTGAGCGAAAATCCGGCCGTGATGCTCCATGCCGCGATCGAGCGCGCGGGTTCACCCCTGCTGGGGCAGGATTCGGGCGTCGTCGCCGGGCTCATGCCGAACGGCGTGCCGATCACCGAGGACGCGCTGACCGCCTTCGTTGCGGCGCAGGGGGTTCTGGATTTCACGACCCCCGCCGCCACGGTCGCTTTCGCGGGGCTGGCGGCGCAGGCGCGCCTCGTGCATGTCGTCGGCACGACCGGCCTTGCGGAGGCGGATTTCGCGAAACTGAAGGCGGCCGCGCGCCATTCCATCCTCATCCAGTCCGGCAATTTCAGCCTCGGCGTGAACATGCTCGCGGCCCTCGTGAAGCAGGCGGCGAAGGCCTTGCAGGCGGGCTGGGATATCGAGATCGTCGAGATGCATCACCGGATGAAGGTCGATGCGCCCTCGGGCACCGCCCTCCTGCTCGGCGAGGCGGCGGCGAAGGGCCGGGGTGTCTCGCTCTCCGAGGCGAGCGTGCGGGCGCGCGACGGGCATACCGGCCAGCGGGTCGATGGCACGATCGGCTTCCAGGCCTTGCGCGGCGGCACCGTCGTGGGCGACCACACGGTGATTCTCGCCGGGAATGGTGAGCGCATCGAGTTGCGGCATGTGGCCGAGGATCGCGGGCTTTTCGCGCAAGGCGCGGTCAAGGCCGCGCTGTGGGGCTGGGCGCATGGCCGCTCGGGCTTTTATTCCATGAACGACGTGCTCGGCATCGAGGCCTGACATGAACCCCATCGTCCGGGATTATCTCGTCTACACCACCGCGGTGATGGTGGGCTTCGGCTGCTACCTCGCGCTGGACCGGCTGGCGGGAATCGATTTCGCCTTCGCCATTCTCGGCGGTTTCGTCGGCATCCACCTGACCTTGCTGGCGATTCGCCGGCTCTTTCCACCCAAGTAAGCCGAACAAGGATTGTCGATCATGGATCGCCTGCTCGTGCTCTGCCGTCATGGCCAGAGCGACTGGAACCTGAAAAACCTCTTCACCGGCTGGAAGGATCCCGACCTCACCGAGAAGGGCGTGGGCGAGGCGAAGGCGGCGGGACAACGCCTCAAGGCGAGGGGGGTCGGTTTCGACATCGCCTTCACCTCCGATCTCACGCGCGCGCAGCACACCTGCCGTCTCATGCTCGCCGAGCTTGGCCAGCCGAACCTCGAGACGATCCGCGATCTCGCGCTGAACGAGCGCGATTACGGCGAACTCGCCGGCCTCAACAAGGACGATGCCCGCGTGAAATGGGGCGAGGAGCAGGTGCATATCTGGCGCCGCTCCTATGACGTTCCGCCGCCGGGCGGCGAGAGCCTGAAGGATACGGCGGCCCGCGTGCTGCCCTATTACATCCACCGCATCCTGCCGCAGGTGATGGCCGGCAAGCGGACGCTGGTGGCCGCGCATGGCAATTCGCTGCGGGCGCTGATCATGGCGATGGAGGGGCTCACGCCCGACCAGATCCTCGCGCGCGAACTCGATACGGGCGTGCCGCTGGTCTACCGGCTGAATGCCGACACGACCATTGCCAGCCTCGATGTGCTGAACGGCTGATCGAGCCACGTTCCGAAACGACGAAGGCGGGCTTGCGGCCCGCCTTTTTTTAGTTTTGCGGTCCGTTTCAGGCCCGCTTGTCGAATTTCGGCCGGGGCGGCTCCTGCGTGCCGTTGGGGCGCGGGGCCTCCGCCTTCGGAGGTTCCGCATTGGCCTTCTCGGCATCCGCCTCGGAAGGCGGGCGGGCCGGGCCGCCCTTCGAGACGCCGACCATGGCCGGGCGCAGCACGCGCTCGCCGATCATGTAGCCGACCTGCATCACCTGCATCACCGTGCCGTTGGGCACGGATTCATCCGGGATCTCGAACATCGCCTGGTCGCGATGCGGATCGAAGCGCTCGCCCACCGGCTCGCGGCGCTTCACGCCGTGCTTCTCCAGCGCCTTCAGCAATTCGCGCTCGGTCAGCGCGACGCCGTCGAGCAGCGGCTGGATGGCCTTGGCGATCACCTCGTGCTCGGCATTGCCTTCCTCGCTCTTCGGCGCGCTCTCGATCGCGCGGCGCAGATTGTCTGCCGTGCCGATCATGTCGGACGCGAATTTGGTGATCGAGAAGGCGCGCGTGTCCTGGATCTCGCGCTCGGTGCGCCGACGCAGGTTCTCCATCTCGGCCAGCGCCCGGAGGAGCCGGTCCTTGAGGTCGGTGTTGTCGCGCTCGAGCGCGGCGAGGCGCTCGCTATCCGCCGCAGCCGCTTCGGGCGCATGCGTGGCGTCACGGTTCTCCTCAGCACTCATCGTGTCATCCGTTCTTGGAAAGTGTCAAAGCTTTGCGAACGCGATATCGAGGTTCGAAGCGCCAAAATCAAGCCGCATCCGCCCCGGATTTCGCCGGCGTCCCCACCTGTGCCGGCCTGGCGAGCACGGCCAGCAGCTCTTTGCGGAGCCTGGCCTGCCGGGTGGATTGCGTCAGTTTGCCCCCGGTGAGGTCCGTCACGTAGAACACATCCACCGCCTTCTCGCCATAGGTGACGATGCGGGCCGAGTTGATGTTGAGGTTCTGCTTGCCGATTTCCGTTGTCAGCGCATAGAGCAGGCCCGGCCGGTCGAGGCCGGTGACCTCCACGACGGTCGATTTCGCGGAAAGCTCGTTGTCGATCACCACATCCGGCGCGACCGTGAAGGCATCCGAAACCGGAGCCTGCGCCGAGCGCGATGCCACGATTTCCGGCAGCTTCACCTCGCCCTTGAGCGTCGCGACGATGTGCCGGGCCACGCGATCGGCGCGGCGCATCTCGTCGGAATCCTGCGTGAATGCGCGCGAAATCGTGATCGTATCCAGCGCGAACCCGTCATTGGTGGTGAAGATCTGCGCTTCCACGATGTTCGCGCCAGCCGCCGCGCAGGCCCCCGTGATGATGGAGAGCAGGCGCGGATGGTCGATCGCGAGCACGGTCAGTTCGGTCACGCCGCGGAAACCGTCGGTCGTGAAATCGACCTGGAAATGATCGCCGGATTGCATGCCGCGCTCGACGAGGCGGGCGTGGCGGGTCTGGTTCGCGAGATCAACCTTGATCCAGTAGGCGGGGTTGTGCCGGCGCGCATAGGCCTTGAACTGCGCTTCCGACCAATCCGGCAGGCCCTTGCGCAACTCGGCGATCGCCGCCTCGATGCGCGCGGAACGCTCCACACCGCCGAGATCGCCGGTGATCACCATCTCCGTCTCGCGGTAGAGCGCGCGCAGGAGCTGGCCCTTCCAGCCGTTCCACACCCCGGGACCGACGCCGCGGATGTCGCAGACCGTGAGAACCAGCAACAGGCGAAGCCGTTCGAGCGTCTGCACGGCATCCGTGAAGCTCTGGATGGTGCGCGGATCGGAGATGTCGCGGCTCTGGGCGGTCTGCGACATCACGAGGTGGTTCTCGACCAGCCAGGCGACGAGTTCGGTTTCCTGGACGGACAGGCCGAGGCGCGGGCAAAGCGAGCGGGCGATGCGCGCGCCCACAAGTTCATGCGCCTCGCGCCGGCCCTTGCCGATATCGTGGAGGAACAGCGCGACATAAAGCGCGCGGCGATGCGTGATGTTCGGCAGCAAGTTGTGCGACAGGGGATGATCCTCGCCCAGTTCGCCGGAATCGAGCTTCGCGAGCAGGCCGATGCAGCGCAACGTGTGCTCGTCCACCGTGTAATGGTGGTACATCGAGAACTGCATCATGGCGCTGATGCGCTGGAATTCCGGAATGAAGCGGCCAAGCACGCCCGTCTCGTGCATCAGCCGCAGCACCGCCTCGGGGCTCTTGCGCGAGGTCAGGATTTCGAGGAACAGCCGGTTGGCTTCCGGATTGTGGCGCATCGTTTCAGTGATGAGCCGCAGGTTGAGCGTCACCGCGCGCGAGGTCGCGGGGTGCAGGTCGAGACGGTTCTGGTCCGCGAGCCAGAACAAGCGGATGAGATTGACCGGGTCCCTCGCGAAGATCTCCGGCGTGTCGATCGCGAGGCGGTTGTTCTCCACACGGAAACCGTTGGCGCCCGCCAGGGCCCGCGAACGGCGGCGGAAATGGCCCATGAAGCGATCGAGCATCGCGCGGGGCTTCTTCTCGTGCAGTTCGAGATCGGCGCAGAGGATCGCGGAGAGATCGCCCACTTCCTTCGCCACGAGGAAGTAGTGCTTCATGAAGCGCTCGACCGCGCTCAGCGTATCCCGTTCCCGGTAGCCCATGCGCGCTGCGACCAGGCGCTGCATGTCGAAGGTCAGGCGCTCCTCCGGCCGCTTCGCCACGAAATGCATGTGGCAGCGCACGCGCCAGAGAAATTCCTCGCAGCGTTCGAACAGGCGCATCTCGCGGCGGGTGAAGACGCCGGCTTCCACGAGGCCTTCCACGGCCTTCACCCGGTAGACGAACTTGGCGATCCAGAACAGGGTCTGGAGGTCGCGCAGGCCGCCCTTGCCTTCCTTCACGTTCGGCTCGACGAGATAGCGCGAGAGACCGACGCGCGCGATGCGCTCGTCGCGCTCCGCGAGCTTCGCATGCGCGAATTCGGCAGCGCGGCCCGCCACGACATCCTTGTCGAAGCGCGTTTCGAACTCGCGGAAGATGCGGTCCTCGCCGGCGAGGCGGCGGGATTCCAGCAGGGCGGTGCGGATCGTGAGATCCTCGCGACCGGTGCGGATGCACTCGTCGATGGTGCGGGTCGAATGCCCGACCTTGAGGCCGAGATCCCACAGCACATAGAGCATGGCCTCAGCCACGCTTTCGGCCCAGGGCGTGGAAACGGGCAGCAGGAACAGGATATCCGTATCCGAGCCCGGCGCGAGCAGGCCGCGCCCGTAGCCGCCGACGGCGACCACGGCGATGTGTTCGCCGGAGGAGGGATTGGGGTTGGGGTAGAGCCGCGTCGTGACAAGGCCATAGAGCGCCGCGATCAGCCGGTCCTGCGCCACGCAAAGCGCCATGGCGCAGGCCCGCCCGCCTTGCGCGGAGAGCAGCGTCTCCGCCCGCCGGCGCGCATCCGCCAGATAACTTCGCGCCGTCGCGACGAAGACCTGCCGCGCGGTCTCGCCATCCGGCGCGGCCAAGACCGGTTCGAACGGAAAGGGCGGAATCGCGGATTCCGGCATGCATTCAGCTCCGGCCGAGGCGATGTTCGATCGCATCCCAGATGTCGACCGCGAGATCCGGCCCGCCGAGCCGCTTGATGCCGCGCAGGCCCGTGGGCGATGTCACATTGATTTCCGTGAGGTTGCCGTCGATCACGTCGATACCCACGAAGATGAGCCCGCGTTCCTTCAGAACCGGGCCGATGCGCGCGCAGATTTCCTGCTCGCGCGGGGTGAGGTCGGTTGCCTGTCCGGCACCGCCGCGCACGAGATTGGCGCGGATGTCGCCCGCCGCCGGCACGCGATTGAGCGCGCCCTTCGCCACGCCATCGACGAGGATGATGCGCTTGTCGCCGGCCTTCACGGCGGGCAGGAATTTCTGGATCATCCAGGGTTCGCGGCTGAGCCCCATGAAGAGGTCGAAGAAGCCGTTGAAGTTCTCGTCCTCGTGGCCGACCTTGAACACGCCCGCGCCGCCATTGCCGTAGAGCGGCTTCATCACGAGGTCACCGTGCTCGGCGCGGAACGCCTCGATTTCCGCGCGATCGCGGCTCACGAGGGTCGGCGGCATCAGATCGGGGAATTCGTTGACGAGGATCTTCTCCGGCGCGTTGCGCACCGAGGTCGGATCGTTCACGACCAGCGTCTTCGGGTGGATGCGGTCGAGCAGATGCGTCGCCGTGGTGTAGTTCATGTCGAAGGGCGGGTCCTGCCGCATCAGCACGACATCGAAGGTGCCGAGATCGACGCGCATCTCCTCGCCGAGGGTCGCGTGGTTGCCCTTCTCGTCGCGCACCCGCACCGGACGCACGCGCGCCGTGAGGTGGTTGTCCTTCAGCGACATGTGATCCGGGCCGTAGACCACCATCGCGTGCCCGCGCGCCTCGGCCTCCAGCATCAGGGCGAAGGTGGAATCGCCGGCGATGTTGATCTTCTCGATGGGGTCCATCTGGACTGCGACGCGCAGGGTCATGGGGAATATGCCTGATGCTTCAGAATGCCTTGGCCGTCAGTCGAGGGCCAGTTCGCCGATCCCCTTGATATGGCGAGGAAGCGCGCCCGGCGCAATGAGGATCGCATCGCAGCGGATGGTTTCGGGCATGGCGGGCATGCCGGCAAGGAAGGCCCGCGCGCCGCGCCCGATCCGGGCGAGCTTCTGCGGCGTGAGGGTGAGCAGCGCGTCATCGAGTGTGGGCCGCGCCTTCACCTCGACGAAGACCAGCGTGCCGCCCCGCTTCGCCACGAGGTCGATTTCCGCGCCCGCCGCGAGGAAGCGCCGCGCGAGGATGCGGTACCCCTTGAGGCGCAACAGGATTTCGGCCCAGAATTCGGCATCGAGCCCCAGGAGATAGGCCGCGCGCCGGTCCATCGCCTCAGGCCTTCTCGGAGAGGCGCAAGGCGCGGGCATAGACCTCGCGGCGCTTCAGGCCCAGTTCGCCGGCCACGATCTCGACCGCGTCGCGCTGCGAATGCTTGGCGAGTGCGGCGCGCAGGGCTTCCTCGATCCGGTCGTCGCTCGCGGGGCCTTCGGCTTCCGGCGGCGCAATCACCAGCACGATCTCGCCCTTGGGCGGACCTTCCGCGGCCAGCGCGGCCGCAAGATCGGGGAGCGACCCGCGCCTGACGGCCTCGAATTTCTTGGTGAGTTCGCGCGCGAGCGCCGCCTCGCGGCTTCCAAGCAGGCTCGCGAGATCGGCCAGCGTTTCCGCCACGCGATGCGGTGCCTCGAACAGCACCAGCGTGCCGGGAATGCCCGCGATCTCGCGGATGCGGCGGCGACGCTCGCCCGCCTTCGCCGGCAGGAAACCTTCGAAGTAGAAGCGCTCGGCCGGCAATCCCGCCAGCACCAGGGCCGTCAGCACGGCGGAGGCACCGGGCTCGGTCGTCACCGGCAGGCCCGAGGCGATCGCCGCGCGGGCGAGCCGCTGGCCGGGATCGGAGATCATCGGCGTGCCGGCATCGCTCACGAGCGCCAGTGTCTCGCCAGCCGCGAGGCGCGCGAGAAGCCCCGCCTCCTCCCGCGCCGCATTGTGCTCGTGATAGGCATGAAGCGGCGTCGCGATCCCGAAATGCGTGAGCAGCCCCTTGGTGACGCGGGTATCCTCGGCAAGCACGAGATCGGCGCGGGCGAGCGTATCCAGCGCGCGGATGGTGATGTCGCGCAGGTTGCCGATGGGCGTGGCGACGAGGTGCAGGCCCGGCTCGACCGGCCCGGCCTCGAAGCGTTCGCCACGGATCAGGTAATGCGTCATGCCCGCCCTTCCTGCCGCTTCCTTCGCATGGCCAGACCGGCGAAGGCGAGCAGTTTTCCGCAGTTTGTGGCTTTCTCGGCCTTGCCGACGACACAGTTAACGATTCTTTGTCAGAATGACGTAGATAGAAAATGTTTCGAAACGCTGGAGCGATCCACCCTGTCGGGCAGGGTCGAGCCGGGCCTGGCGGACCGGCCGCAGCGGTTTCGGGAGATGGAGGCGTGAAGATGCAGTGGCACCTTTCCCGGAGCGGTCGTTTCGGTCTGGGCCTGATACTCGCTGCCGTTCTCGCCGGATGCGCCGGCTCCACCCTCGATTCGCTCGGCCTCTCCAACGAGACCGAACAGCCGCCGCCCCAGACCGAACAGGCCGATGTGATCGGCAACGGTTCGGTGAAGGTCGCGCTCATCCTGCCGATGTCGTCGGCCAACGGGCAGGCCGCTGCGCAGAGCCTGCGCAATGCCGCGCAACTCGCGGTCGAGGATTTCTCCGGCGGCAATGCGGCCTCCTCGAATATCCAGATCATCGTGAAGGACGATCGCGGCACCCCCGACGGGGCGCGCGCGGCCGCGCAGGAGGCGGTGCAGCAGGGCGCGGAGCTGGTGCTTGGCCCGCTCTTCGCGCCCAACGTGCAGGCGGCGGCCAGCGTGCTGCGCCCGGCCGGCAAGCCGATGATCGCCTTTTCCTCCGATGCCGGCGTGGCGCAGCGCGGGGTGTATCTCCTGAGCTTCCTGCCGCAATCCGATGTGCAGCGCGTGGTGAGCTTCGCGCAGTCGCGCGGCAAGAAGGCCTTCGCGGCCCTGATCCCGCAAACGCCCTACGGCAATGTGGTGGAAGCGGAACTGATGTCGGTTGCCAATCAGCAGGGCAGCCGCGTGACGCGGGTGGAACGTTACCAGCCGGGCAATGCCGCCTCGCTTGCCCAGGCCACGCAGCGCCTCAAGGACGTGATCGGCCAATCGGATACGCTGTTCATCGGGGAAGGCGCGGAAGGCATCGGCGGCGTGATGCAGGCCCTGGCGGGCGCGGGCATCACCAGCCGTTCGGTGCAACTCGTCTCGACCGGCATCTGGAACGACCAGAAGGCGATCGGCCTTCCCGCGCTCGATGGCGCGTGGTTCGCGGCGCCCGACAATTCGCGCTTCAACGCGCTGGCCGGGCGCTACCAGCAGAAATTCGGCTCGCCGCCGACCCGTCTCGCGACGCTCTCCTATGACGCCGTGACGCTCGCGAGCGCGCTGACCCAGGCCTATGGCGCGCAGCGCTTCGCCGATTCGAACCTCACGAACCCCAATGGCTTCGCGGGGCAGGACGGCGTGTTCCGGTTCCGCGCGAACGGGCTCAACGATCGCGGCATCGCGGTGTTCGAGATCCGCGGCGGCAATGCCCGGGCGATTTCCGGCGCGCCGGGCAGTTTCAGCGGCAACTGAACCGCCGCTGCCTCAGGCGGCGAGATCGGCCACGATCGCGTCGAGCACCGGGAAACCCTGCCGCGTCACGCGGAGGCGACGCCGGTCCGGGCAAAGCTCGATCAGCTTCTCCTCGACCAGCGCCTCGATGCGCGAGGCCTCGAAATCGCGGCCGCGCAGCAGGCGGAAGCGATCGGGATCGATGCCCTCCGAGAGGCGCAGGCCCATCAGCAGGAATTCGTCGCCCTCGGCCTCGTGGTTGAGCGCTTCGTCCGCGACGATGCCATGGCCATCGCGCTCGACATAATCGAGCCAGGCCTCGGGGCTTTTCTCGGTCGCGAAGGCGCGCCGGCCACGATGCGTGACGAGCCGTCCATGAGCACCGGGGCCCACGCCGGCATATTCGCCGTAACGCCAGTAGAGCAGGTTGTGGCGGCATTCATGGCCAGGTTTCGCGTGGTTCGAGACCTCGTAGGCCGGCATGCCGTATTGCGCGCAGATCTCCTGCGTGGCCTCGAAGAGGGCGCGCGCGCTGTCGTCATCCGGCGTCACGAGCTTGCCGGCCGCATGCAAGGCGTGGAAGGCCGTGCCTTCCTCGATCGTCAGCTGGTAGAGCGAGAGATGTGTCGGCGCATGCGCCAGGGCTTCCACCAGTTCCTGTCGCCACGCCTCCACATTCTGGCCGGGGCGCGCATAGATCAGGTCGAAGGAATAGCGGTCGAAGATCGATGCAGCGGTGGAAACCGCCACCAGCGCTTCCGCCACGTTGTGCATGCGGCCGAGCGCCTTCAGATCCGCATCGTTCAGCGCCTGCACGCCCAGCGACACACGGTTGACGCCCGCCGCCCGATAGCCCCGGAAGCGTCCGGCTTCCACGCTGGTCGGGTTTGCTTCCAGCGTGATCTCGCAATCCGGCGCAATCGCCCAGTTCGCGGCGATGGCCTCGAGAATGCCGGCCACGGTTTCGGGCTTCATCAGCGAGGGCGTGCCGCCGCCGAAGAAGATCGACGAGACGATCCGGTCCGGCACCATGCTGCGCATATGCTCGAGTTCGCGCCGGAAGGCCGCGACGAAGCGCGCCTCGTCAATGCCCGCGCGACGGACATGGCTGTTGAAATCGCAATACGGGCATTTCGCCTGGCAGAAGGGCCAATGCACATAGATGCCGAAACCGGCATCGAAGGGCGGGCGGATGATCTCGCTGCGAGCGATGGGAGCGGTCATGAGGAAACCTTGGTGAGACCGGCCTTTTCGATGAGCCGGATGAAAGCCCTGGCGCGATGCGACAGGCCCGTGAGTTGGCCGGCTTCCGCATGGATGCCGTGCTTTTCCCTGGCGGACAACTCGGAGAAGGTGCGGTCGTGGCCTTCCGGCACGAAAACCGGATCGTAGCCGAAGCCGGCCTCGCCGCGCGGGGGCCAGGTGAGGGAGCCGAAGCAGCGCCCTTCGGCGAGCAGCGTTTCCCCATCGGGCCAGGCGACAACCAGCGCCGAGACGAAGCGGGCGGGTGTTCCCACCATCTCGACATCGCGCGCATCGAGCTCGGCCTTCACGCGCGACATGGCGCGCATCCAGTCGCGCGGGTGGCCGGCCCAATCCGCCGTGAAGAGGCCCGGCGCCCCATCGAGCGCATCGACCGCGAGGCCGGAATCATCGGCGATGGCCGGCAGGCCCGAGGCCTTCGCGGCGGCATGCGCCTTGATCGCCGCGTTCTCGGCGAACATCATGCCGTCTTCCTTCGGTTCGGGCAGGCCGAGTTCGCCCGCCGAGACGAGTTCGAGACCATAGGGCTCGAGCAGGTCGCGCATTTCCGCGAGTTTCCCCGCATTGTGCGTCGCGATCACCACCCGGCCGGTGAGGGGCCGCTTGCTCATGCGCCGATCGCCGCCTTCTGGAGCGCGACGAGTTCGCCGATGCCCTTCTTGGCAAGGCCGAGGAGGCTCGCGAAATCCGCTTCGGAGAACGGCGTCTGCTCGGCCGTGCCCTGGATTTCCACGATTCCGCCGGTGCCGGTCAGCACGAAATTCGCATCCGTGCCGGCCGCCGAATCCTCGGCATAATCCAGATCGAGCACGGGCTGGCCGCGATAGATCCCGCAGGAAATCGCCGCGACATGATCGCGCAAGGGCATGGTCGAGAGCATGTTGCGCGACATCATCCAGCGCAGGCAATCGTGCAGGGCGACCCAGGCGCCCGTGACCGATGCCGTGCGGGTGCCGCCATCGGCCTGCAGCACGTCGCAATCGAGCACGATCTGCTTCTCGCCGAGCGCGGCGAGATCCACCACCGCGCGCAGCGACCGGCCGATGAGGCGCTGGATTTCTTGCGTGCGGCCCGAAGGCTTGCCGGCATTCACCTCGCGGCGGGTGCGTTCGAGCGTCGCGCGGGGCAGCATGGAATATTCCGCCGTCACCCAGCCCTTGCCGGTGCCGCGCAGCCAGGAGGGGCCTTTTTCCTCGAGAGTCGCGGTGCAGAGCACATGCGTGTTGCCGAATTTCACGAGGCAGGAGCCCTCGGCATAGCGCGCCACCGCGCGTTCAAGGCTCACGGCCCGCATTTCATCTGCGGCACGTTTGGAGGGGCGCATGGCGTCTCCGTCACTTTCTGGCGTCGAAGTCGGGGAAAGAGGCGGCCTCATACGCCCTTCCGGGGCGCTTCTCAAGGGCAATGCAGCGCACGCGGCCCTGCATCTTTGGAATGGAAGCCAAGCGCATTAGGATAGGGTTCGAATGTCCACCTGCCTGATTCACCGCTTCGGAGACCGATGAGCCGCGATCTGAAATCCGCCAGCCCGGCGCAGGGTTACAGCGAGCTGGACCTGCGCTCGCGCGACATCTTCCGCCGCATCGTCGAGGGGTATCTCGACAGCGGCGAGCCCGTGGGTTCGCGCAACATCTCGAAGGTGCTGCCGGTCTCGCTCTCGGCGGCGACGGTGCGCAACGTGATGCAGGATCTCGAGGATCTCGGCCTCATCTATGCCCCGCATGTCAGCGCCGGGCGCCTGCCGACCGAGATGGGCCTGCGCCTGTTTGTCGATTCGATCCTCGAAATCGGCGATGTCAGCCAGGATGACCGCTCGCGCATCGAGGCGCAGATCGCGGCGGGCGGTTCGGGCCGTTCCTTCGAGGATGCGCTGGCGGAGGCGACGAGTTTGCTCTCGGGCGTCAGCCGTGGCGCGGGCGTGGTCGTCACGTCCAAATCCAACAAGAAGCTCCGGCATATCGAATTCGTGCGGCTCGATCCCGCGCAGGCGCTCGTGGTGCTGGTCGCGGATGACGGCTCGGTGGAGAACCGCATCCTGCAATTGCCGCCCGGCCTGCCGGCTTCGGCGCTCACCGAGGCCTCGAACTACCTCAACCATCGCCTCGCGGGGCGCACGATCGGCGAACTCCGCGCCGAGATCGAGCGCGATCGCCTCACCATGCAGGCCGAGATGGATGTGCTCTCCGCGCGCCTCGTCGAGAGCGGGCTTGCGAGCCTCTCGCAGGCGGGCGGAGAGACGCGGCTCATCGTGCGCGGGCAGGCGAACCTGCTCGAAGACCTCGAGGCCGCGACCGATCTCGAGCGCATCCGCCTGCTCTTCGAGGATCTCGAACGCGGCAAGGACGTGATCGACCTGCTCTCCCGCGCCGAGGAGGGCGATGGCGTGCGCATCTTCATCGGCTCGGAGAACAAGCTCTTCTCGCTCTCCGGCTCCTCGCTGGTGGCCGCGCCCTTCCGCGACCAGAACCAGAAGATCGTCGGCGTGCTCGGCATCATCGGGCCGAAGCGGCTTAATTACGCGCGCATCGTGCCGATGGTGGATTACACCGCGCGCGTGATGGGGAAATTGCTGGAGCGGGGGTAGAAACAGGGGATTAGCCCCTTGACGTAAGTCTCGCTATCCCACTAGCCAAACGCACTGTGTGCGGACGATTGGGAAAATCCGCATACGCTTGACTCTCTTGCTGCATAGTTGTATGGTTTCCGCATCTTTGGATTCGGAGGCCGCCCGTGGCTCAGGAAGAGCCAATTAAGAACGACAGCGCCAACGCGCCGAGCGCTAATGCGGATACGGGCAGCGATGCAAAGCGCGAAATGTCAACAATTCAATTCCCTTACGGGGATTTGGATGATGCGATGGCGTTTGCGCGGGCAATTCATGAGGTCGGTGGGCAGGGATGCTTGGCTGAGCAATTGGCGGGCTTCCTGAAAGTTGCGCCATCTGGTGGGGCCTTTCGCGCCCGGATGGCGCATCCGAGGATTTTTGGATTGATTGAATATGATCGTGGCGAGATCAAACTCACCTCTCTTGGGCTGCGGGCTGTAGATCCTCAACAGGAAGCTGGCGCGCGCGTCGATGCCTTCTTGGCCGTTCCTCTTTATAAGGCGCTTTACGACCGCTATAAGGGCTACACTCTTCCTCCTCCCGCCGCGCTAGAACGAGAAATGGCGCTTCTGGGTGTGTCGTCAAAGCAAACGGACAAGGCTAGGCAGGTCTTTGACAGGTCTGCAAAGCAAGCCGGGTTCTTCTGGGCGGGGAATGATCGACTTACTCTGCCAGTCATCAAATCCCGCCCGGAGACGCGACCGGTAGAAGACGCTCCCCCCGCGCCTAATCGAGATTTTGACCAGCCTCAGCAGGGTAGCGGCGGCTCAGGTGGCGGCGGCTATCATCCTTTTATCGAAGGCCTCCTGAAGACGCTTCCTGCGACGGGAAAAGAATGGGCGTCTAGGGATCGAGCCAAATGGCTGAAGACCGCTGCGAACATGTTTGACTTGATCTATGAAGGTGGCGACGCCGAAATCGAGGTAAGGCTGAAAGCGGAGGAGCAATTCTAGCGCTCAGCAAAGAAAAAGCCACGCATCCAGCCGGCAAGCACGGAATGCGTGGCTTGGGTTCCACAAGCAACGGAGGCGGTAAGGGCCGCGAAGCCTATGGTGTTAAGAGACTGATCAAGCCCAGCCGGTTGACGCTGCGTTAGCGGCGGTGACCCGGCTGGCACCCCATTCGCATGAGGAAGGACAGACTCCTGAGCAAAAATAGTATGCTCCTTCCTCTCAGCAATTTCAAATGAAATCAGAGAAAGGGGCTTGCTATGCAGCCTCGGGTTTTTGTTCGCGCCTATGTGCGCGTTCGTTTCGGCGCACAGGAATTTGTGTGTGCCCATACGCGCAGCTGGCCTAACCAGCTGTCGTTCCAGTTCTAAACAACAGGGAAGGGCAGCATCTGCCCTTCCCAAATTTAATCTTCACATTGATTATTAAGCCGGCGCCTTAAGCCGCCATCTGGTTCTTCGGGGCGGCGTTCTTCACATCGGCGTCCACATGCGCCTCGAAGCGCTTGAAATTCGCCTCGAACATGCCGACGAGCTTCTTCGCGGTTTGCGCGAAGGCGGCCTTATCCTGCCAGGTCTTCACCGGATAGAGGATGTGCGGCTCGACGCCCGGCACGGATGACGGCACCGCGAAGCCGAAATAGGGATCGCGGCGGAAATCGGCCTTGGCGAGGCTGCCATCGAGCGCGGCCGAGAGCAGGCGGCGCGTCACGCGGATCGGCATGCGCCGGCCCGTGCCATAGGCGCCGCCGGTCCAGCCCGTGTTCACGAGCCAGCAATCGACATGGTGCTTGGCGATGAGGTTGCGCAAGAGGTTGCCGTATTCCGACGGGTGGCGCGGCATGAAGGGCGCGCCGAAGCAGGTGGAGAACACCGCTTCCGGCTCGGTCACGCCCTTTTCGGTGCCGGCGACCTTCGCGGTGTAGCCCGAGAGGAAGTGATACATCGCTTCCGCCGGCGTCAGCTTCGCGATCGGCGGCAGCACGCCGAAGGCATCGCAGGTCAGCATCACGATGTTCTTCGGGTGGCCGGCGCGGCGCGTCTCGGAAGCGTTGCGGATGAAATGCAGCGGATAGGCGCAGCGGGTATTCTCGGTGCGCGAACCGTCATCGAAATCCGGCACGCGGCTCACGGGATCGACGGTGACGTTCTCGAGCACCGTGCCGAAACGCTGCGTGGTGGCGTAGATATCCGGCTCGGCCTCGGCCGAGAGGCGGATGGTCTTGGCGTAGCAGCCACCCTCGAAGTTGAAGATGCCGGTCTTCGACCAGCCGTGCTCGTCATCGCCCACCAGCGTCCGGTTCGGATCGGCCGAGAGCGTGGTCTTTCCGGTGCCGGAGAGGCCGAAGAACACGGCGGAATCGCCGTCGGGCCCCACATTGGCCGAGCAATGCATGGGCATCACGCCCGTGCTCGGCAGGGCGTAGTTGAGATAGGTGAAGACGCTCTTCTTCATCTCGCCGGCATAGGAGGTGCCGCCGATCAGCACGGTCTTCGAGGCGAAATCGACCGCAATCACCGTCTCGGTGCGGCAACCATGACGTTTCGGGTCTGCCTTGAAGGAGGGAAGATCGACGATGGTCATCTCCGGCGCGAAGCTCGCGAGTTCATGCGCCTCGGGCCGGTTCAGCAGGTTGCGGATGAACAGCGAGTGCCAGGCCAGCTCGGTATAGACGCGCACCTTCACGCGGTGCGCCGGGTCCGCGCCGCCATAGAGATCCTGCGCGAAGAGTTCCTTGCCCTTCGCATGCGCCTTGAAATCCGCGAGCAGGGTCGCGAAATGCTCCGGCGACATGGCGGCGTTGTTCTCCCACCAGACATGGTTCTCGGTGGTGGCATCGCGCACCACGAACTTGTCCTTGGGCGAACGGCCCGTGTGCTGGCCGGTATCCGCCAGCAGGGCACCGCCGGCGGTCACGCGCGCCTCGCGGCGGGCCAGCGCTTCCTCATAGAGCTGCGGCGCTTCCAGATTGAGGAAGAAGCCCGACGGCGCCTCGAAGCCGAAGGTGTTGGGGCCAAGCGTCGGGTTGAAGCGGCCATTCACATTCATGGTCGAGGTCCTTCCTCACTGACATGCGCCACTGCGCAACGATTATTTTTCCGTGCGATTAGAGCCGAAATGCAGTTCGCGCAACGCCTGCCTGGCTTTTTTCCTAACAAACACCGTCCATCCTCAACCAGAGGCATAGGCAATGCCGCGGATGCAAGCCTTGCAGAAAAGTAATTAAACTACAGAAATAAGTAGTAATCCCATCAATTGCTGGCCGCGCCCTTTTCCGCACCGGTCCTGTTGCGTTCGGCCTCGCGCGCCATGTCCGCCAATTGCATCAGACCTTTACGCAAGTGGGAGGCGTCTTCGACCGGCGGATCGAAGGCGATGCGCGCCGTCCGGTCGTTCAATGCGAGATCAAGCCCGTGCGGATCGAGCCCCGTGGCGCTCCAGGCGCCATCGGGCATCTTGCAGAGCACGCGGGCATAGAGCGCCAGCGCATCGGCGTGATCGTCGTTGAGATGCGCCACCGCGCTTTCTTCCAGTCCGGCATAGGCCGCGCGATCGGCGATGGGCGAGAGAATGTGCCGGGCATCGCCATCGAAGGCCCGGGCGAAACCGCCATTCAGCATCATCCGGATCGGTTCGAGCCGGTAGAAGGCGAAATCGGGAAAATCGACATAGAGCTTTGCCTTGGGATGGCGGGCGAGAAACCGCCGGCGGATCACCGGATCGTCCGTCAGCCGCGCCTCGGCGGTCAGCGTCAGCCGCGGATGCGCGAGCGGATCGCCTCGCCCGCCTTCCGAAAGCAGCAGCGAGCAGCGCGAATCCACCTTCAGGTTCTTCGTATGGTGCGAGAGGGCGGAGACCAACAGGATCGGCGCTCCATCGAGATCGGTCGCGACGGAGGTCAGGGTCGTGATGGGGAAACCGCTCGCCGCATCGAGCGTGCCGAGCGCACCGACCCGGATCGCGCGCAACAGGTGGCGACCGAGGGATACGGGATCGAAATCGGCCGGCTGGCGCGGATCGCGCGGTGGATCGCCTCCGCGCCGGGGCAACTCGCTGGGCGATTCCGTCATTCCGACCTCCATGCTGGGGGGGGGCACTTTCTAGCATCCTTTCCCCCACATGCAGCACTCATCGCAGGCTTGGCTCATACCCGGTGCGAAGCGCAAGAGGCCGCGGCAACAACGGAAGATGTCAGACAGGCGCGGGTTCGCGTCTCGTGCGCGAGGGGCGAAATCGCGCGACTTTGCAACAGCTTGCCTCAAAAATAGGCAAAATGGACCATCTGGTTACAATCATTAGTTGTATTTTTACCATTCCGCGCAACGATATGCGACCATTTAACGCAAGGTGATTGAGATGTTCGGATTAGCCGGCAATGCAGGACGCATCGTCGAGGCCCTGGGCCAGACCAGCGCTATCATCGAATTCGATGTCAATGGCCTGATCCTCAAGGCGAACGACACCTTCCTGAAAGTCATGGGCTACACGCTCGATGAAATCCGCGGCAAGCATCATTCGATCTTCGTGGATGCCGTGGAACGCGAAACGTCCGCCTACCGAAAGTTCTGGGACGATCTGCGGGCCGGCCACGCGTTCCAGGCGGAATATCGGCGGTTTGCCAAGGGCGGACGGGAGGTCTGGATCCAGGGCAGCTACAACCCGGTGCGCAACGGCTCGCGCGTCGTCGGGATCGTCAAGATTGCGGCCGACATCACCGAACTCACCCGGCAACGCGCCCGGATCGCGAGCCAGCTCGAGGCCATCAGCCGCTCTCAGGCCGTGATCGAATTCGATCTCGAGGGCCATGTGGTGGATGCCAACACCAACTTCTGCGACACCATGGGCTACGCACTCGAGGAAATCCGCGGCAAGCACCATCGCATGTTCGTGGATCCCGCCGATGCGGCGCAACCGGAATACGCGCAGTTCTGGAGCGCTCTGCGCGCCGGGCAAACGCAGAGCGCCGAATTCAGGCGGCTGACGAAGGATGGACGGCATATCTGGATCCGCGCGGCCTACAGCCCGATGCGGGACCCGCATGGCGATATTGTCGGGGTCATCAAGTTCGCGTCCGATATCACCGAAGCGCATGAGCAGGAGGCCGCTCTCCGGCAACAGGCGAAGCAGCGCGTCGCCGAGGCGCTGGGCGACATCGCCGCTACCGTCTCCGAGACCAACCAGCGCGCGACCAGTTCGGCTGCGGCGGCGGTGGAAGCGGCCGCCAATGTTCAGGCGGTCGCGGCCGGCTCGTCGCAGCTTGCCGCTTCGGTCACCGAGATCAATGGCCAGGTGACTCGCGCACTCGACATCTCGAACAGTGCGGTCAGCCAGGCCCGTTCGGCCAGCAGTGCCGTCGGCGGATTGCTGGAATCGGCGGAAAAGATCGGAGCGGTGGTCGATCTCATTGCTTCGATCGCCGCGCAGACCAATCTGCTCGCGCTCAACGCGACCATCGAGGCGGCCCGGGCCGGGGAAGCCGGCCGGGGATTTGCGGTGGTCGCCGGCGAGGTGAAGACGCTCGCCGCCCAGACGGCCAGCGCGACGAGCGAAATATCGAACCAGATCAACGGGCTGCACGGCACCAGCCGCAACGTGCACGGCGCCATCGAGCATATCGCGAACACCATCACCGAGATCAACTCCGTGTCGGTTAGCATTTCCGCCGCCATCGAGGAACAGGCGGCCGTGACATCCGACATGGCGCGCAACATGCGCGAGGCGGCGGACGGGGTCGATCTCATCACCAGGACGATGGAAGAGGTGGCGACCTCGACCCGCGCAATCGATGATCGCATCGCGGATATCTCGCGCGCCGCCGCCCAGGCCGCGTAAACGGGCAGCTTGCGGCGGCAGGACTGCGCTCCGCCGCAGCCGCTCGCCGCCGCGATGCCATCACGGACTGGCCCCGCACTCCGGTTCCTCTCTCTGACCTTCTTTAGGGCCGGTTTTCCTGCCTCGACCAGCGGGGTTGTCGGGTCGCGAAAGGACGTGCGCCGGCGGGCCCGCCAGCGCCGTTTTCGGCCGGCGCGCGGCTGGAATCGCCAGAAAAATGCCGTTTGCCACAATTGAACCTGATTTTACTCTGGAATTTGGTGCATTTCGTTCCCATCTGCCCTACCAGCACCATTATGGCGTCGGCGTTCCGCCGCGCTCGTGACAGGACAGAACCGCAATGCCGACGATTGCGCTGGTCGATGACGACCGCAACATTCTCACCTCGGTCTCGATCGCGCTCGAGAACGAGGGTTTCCGCATCCAGACCTACACCGATGGCGCTTCGGCGATCGACGGTCTGAAGCAGAGCCCGCCCGATCTCGCGATCTTCGACATCAAGATGCCGCGCATGGACGGCATGGAGCTGTTGCGCCGCCTGCGCCAGAAATCGGACCTGCCGGTGATCTTCCTCACTTCGAAGGACGACGAGATCGACGAATTGTTCGGTCTCAAGATGGGCGCGGATGATTTCATCCGGAAGCCGTTCTCCCAGCGCCTGCTGGTCGAGCGCGTGAAGGCCATCCTGCGCCGGGCCGGCGCGAAGGACCTGCCCGCGAGCAAGGAAGCGGATGCGAAGGCGCTCGAGCGCGGACATCTGAAGATGGACCCGGAGCGCCATGCCTGCACCTGGAAGGGCGAGCCCGTCACGCTGACGGTCACGGAGTTCCTGATCCTGCAATGCCTGGCCCAGCGCCCCGGCGTGGTGCGCAGCCGCAATGCACTGATGGATGCCGCCTATGACGATCAGGTCTATGTGGATGACCGCACGATCGACAGCCACATCAAGCGCCTGCGCAAGAAGTTCAAGCTTGTCGACGACGACTTCGATATGATCGAAACCCTGTACGGCGTCGGCTATCGCTTCAAGGAGGCGTAAGCCCGGCCGACACGCCTGTTTCGAGGAAGGCCGATGCTCGACCGGAAGCTTCCGGAGCCCCGTGTGCAGAAGGCGACTCCCGCGGCGGATGCACCGCCTGCCTTCGGCCGTTTGCGCGCGATGCTGCGGCGCTTCGCGTTCCGGGCGCGGCTGACGGTCGCGCGCCGTTTCTCCTCGAGCCTCACGCGGCGCATCGCCATCCTGAACCTTGCGGGCCTCGCCGCGCTGTTCGTCGGCTTCCTGTGGATGAACCAGACGAGGCTCGGCGTCATCGATGCCCGCAGCCAATCGCTCTCCCTGCAGGCCGAACTGATCGCCGGTGCCGTGGCCGGCGCGTTGACCACGGATAGTGGCGGCCCGGCCTTCGATCCGGACCAGTTCCTGCAGCAGCAGTTGAACGAGGGTCTGGCGCGGGAGGAGCCGGCCGCGCCCTGGTTCGAATTCTCGATCAACCCGGCGCGCGCCGCGCCCATCCTGAAGCGTCTGGTCGCACCGACGCGTACCCGCGCCCGCATCTTCGACACGGATGGCTTCCTGCTGCTCGATACGCGCGCCTTCTATGCGCCGGGGACGCTCGGCGACGAAACCACACCTTCGCCGCAGCCCGACGTCGAACAGACCCTGTTTTCCCGGACCTGGAACGTGGTGAAGCAGCGGTTCGGCCGCGTCGATCTCGCCCCGCCCGAGGAAGGGCCGGGTCCGCGCCTCTTCCCGGAGGTGCAGCGCGCGCTGCAGGCCCGCCCCAGCTCGGTGGTCCGCGTCTCGACCGAAGGCCAGACGCTGGTCTATGCCGCAGCGCCCATCCAGCGCGCCGGGGCCGTGCGCGGCGTGCTGCTTCTGTCGACCCAGGAGGGCGATGTCGATCGCATCATCGCCGAGGAGCGCAGCGATTTCATCATGGTGTTTGTCATCGCGGCGGTGGTGATGGTGCTGCTCTCGGCGATGCTGGCCGGCACGATCGCCGAACCGGTCCGCAAGCTCTCCGAGGCGGCCGACCGGGTGCGCCGCGGCATCCGCGCGCGCCACGAGATTCCGGATTTCTCCGACCGCTCCGACGAGATCGGCCAGCTCTCCCTGTCGCTGCGCGAGATGACCAGCGTGCTCTACAGCCGCATCGACGCGATCGAGCGGTTCGCCGCCGATGTGAGCCATGAGCTGAAGAATCCGCTGACATCCCTGCGCAGTGCGGTCGAAACCCTGCCTCTCGCGCGCAATCCGGAGAGTCGCGAGCGGCTTCTCGCCGTCATCCTGCATGACGTGAAGCGCCTCGACCGGCTGATCACCGATATTTCCGATGCCTCGCGCCTCGATGCCGAATTGCAGCGCAGCGAAGCGGAGCCGGTCGACATCGCCGCACTGCTGCGCACCACCGTCGACATGCGCCAGGAGGTGGCGAACGATGGCGATCACCGCGTCGAACTGATCATCGAACCGGAGGAACGGCCGGTTCGCGGCCTCGTCGTGCAGGGGCATGACAGCCGGCTGGTGCAGGTCTTCGATAACCTCGTCGAAAATGCGCTGTCCTTTTCGCCGCCGGGAGGCGCGGTCACCATCACGGCGCGCCGGCGCGCCGGCCGCGTGGAAGTCACCGTGGAAGACGAAGGGCCGGGCATTCCCGCCCACGCGCTCGAGCGCATTTTCGAGCGCTTCTACACCGATCGACCGGATCAGGGCTTCGGCCAGCATTCCGGGCTCGGTCTCGCGATCTCGCGGCAGATCGTGGAAGCGCATGGCGGCACCTTGCGCGCCGAAAACCGGGCCGGACAGGGCGAAGCCACCGGCGGCGCCCGCTTCACGGTCACCCTGCCGGCCTTCTCGAGCGCTCGATGAAGGGCACCCGGGGCGATCCGCTCTATGTGCACGCGACGGCGCTGGCGATTGGCCAGGCGGGCTTTCTCATCTCCGGCCGATCGAAAGCGGGCAAGTCGCATCTCGCCGAGGCCCTGATCGCGCTGGCGCGGATCGATGGCTATCGCGGCCTCCTCGTCGGCGATGACCGCGTGGGGCTCGTGGCCGAAGGCGGTTTTATCCACGTGCTGCCGCATCCCGCGATTGCGGGGCTGATCGAGCGGCGCGGCACGGGGATCGTTACGGTCGCGCACCAGGCGGAGGCGCAACTCCTGCTGGAGATCGCGCTGGAACCCGGGGGCCCGGTCGAACCGGCCCGCGACAGCGTCGAACGCCTGCCCGGCCTTTTTCTGCGCCGATTCACGATCGGGGAACAACCCGAGGCGCACGTATTGTTTCCTCTTGTTGTCGCAGCGCTGACGCCATAAATGAGCAGGTCACCGCATATGCGGCTGTCTTCGTGTCATTTGCTCTTGCCAGCGCTACGGACGGGTGCGAACGCTTGCGAAGCGACTTTCCGGAAGCGGGTGATAACCGCGCACCGGGTCAGGCGAACGGTCAGGATCTTGAATGATCGGATTGGTTTTGGTCAGCCACGGCCAGCTCGCGACGGAGTTCCGCGCAGCAATGGAACATGTGGTGGGCAAGCAAACCCAGCTCGCGGTGGTCTGCATCGGGCCGGAAGACGACATGGATGCGCGCCGGCAGGAGATCATCGGCGCGATCCACGACGTCGATAGCGGTTCCGGCGTGGTCGTACTCACCGACATGTTCGGCGGCACGCCCTCCAACCTGGCGATATCGGCCATGAACGGCTCGAATGTCGAGGTGGTGGCCGGCATCAACCTGCCGATGCTCGTCAAGCTTGCCAAGGTTCGCGAAGGCCTTCCTCTTGCGGAAGTGGTGGTACAGGCGCAGGATGCCGGCCGGAAATACATCAATATCGCCAGCCACATCCTCGCGGGGAAATGACATGGACGGAAGCGAGCTGACCTGTCCGCCTGCGCCGGTCATCGCGGGCGCGCTTGCGCGGGAGATTCCCGTCGTCAACCGCAAGGGCCTGCATGCCCGGGCTTCCGCCAAATTCGTGCAGTGTTGCGAGCGTTTCGAGGCCGATGTGAGCGTCACGCGTTGCGGCGAGACGGTAGGCGGCACCTCGATCATGGGCCTGCTGACCCTCGCCGCCGCGCAAGGCACGACGATCACCGTGCAGGCGACCGGTTCGCAGGCGCAGGAAGCGCTGGATGCGCTGTCGGCCCTGCTGGCCAACCGCTTCGGCGAGGACGAATAGGCGGCCGGTCGCCCGGCCACCCTGCTTCAGCCCGAATCAGATCAGGCCAGGATCAGACCAGGCCCCAGAGATCGGCCTGGGCAAGAAGCGTGTTCACCGCGGTGCCCGTGGGCGCCCGCCCATAGCCGAGGCTCAGCACGACATCGCCGTCGACCGCAATCTCCACCCGCTCGATCGAGCTGAAACGCAAGCCGAAGGCATCGATCTCGCCGCTGCCACCGAAACGCGGTGACAGCGAAAGCCCTAGGCCGGATTGCAGAAGGCTGCCGAAGATGTCCTGCAGGTCATCGCTTTCGACGGCGAAACGCAGGGTATCCTGCCCGGAATCACCATAGACGAAGGTCGTGCCCGCGCCGGGCCCGGCCTGGCCCTGCAGCAATTGCTCCACGTCGAGGATGAAGAGATCATTCCCGCCGTTGCCGGAGAGGCAATCGAAACCCTGCCCGCCGATGATGACGTCGTTGCCGTTGCCGCCCGACACGATATCGTTGCCGATGTTGCCGGCCAGGAGATCGTCGCCGTCGCCGCCGCGCAGGATGTCGTTGCCGCTGCCGCCGGCGATCAGATCGTGGCCGCTGCCGCCATCCACGACATCGTTGCCGGTGCCGGCGAACACGATGTCATTGCCCCGGCCGGTCTGGATCGTATCGTTGCCGATCCCGGAAAACACGAAATCGACCCCGTTCGACCCGTTGATCCGGTCATTGCCGGCATCGGTGAAGATCACGCGGTCCGCCGTGAGCGAAGCGGCGACGAACGCGGCCTGTACGCCATGGGCGGCGCCGGTGGGATGGATGGCATCGAAGAAGGCAATCTCGTCGGCATCGAGGACCTGATCGATGCCGGTTGGGACAGGCGTGCCGTCCGGACCGGGCGCGACGACCGGCGTCGTCGTGGTCTTGAAGCCGAAGGTTTCGCGATCCGCGCCCAGTTCCTGCGCGAGGCGGAAGATATCCACGACCACGACCTCAACGCCGAGCTGTCCAAGACTGGCCGACAATTGGCCGATCGCCGCGTTGTGGGCCTCGATGATCGCCTGCGCGCCGGCGAGCTGGGCCGGCGGCAAGGTGGCGCCGAGCGGCGTGACGGCGACGCTGGGGAGCGTGAAAAGAATAATCTGGTCGATCCCGGCCGCGAGAAGCCGCTGCGCCTCCGCGCCAATGGAGCCCACTACCTGGCCGATATAGGCGGGCACTTCCGCCGGGCTCGCCGGCGCGAAGCGGAGATAGTCGTTGTTGCCGATATTGAGCACCGCCGCGGTGCCATCCGGTGCTCCGGTAGGCGGCAGGCTTGCGAGAAACGTGCTGACCTGTGCGTTGAGATTGATGATCGGGTTCTCGCCGGGGCTGCCGTTATTCGCAGCCTCGGCGCCGCCGAAGGCGAAATTCTGTGCAGTGACGCCCAGAAGACCCGGGACGATCTCGGCATAGGTCGGGCCATTCGAGAACCGCCCGTTCACGTAGGGCGGTGCCGGCTGGCCTGTCAGCGCGAACAGGTTGCCGTTATCCGTCAGGCTATCCCCGAAGAAAACGAGGCTCGAGAAACCCACTTTTGTCTTCATGACGTCCTCCCGTCTTTCCGGCTGATCGTCACTCGTCATGAGTGGCCCCGCCGATTATGGTTCAGGTGTAAACGAACGTGCGGAGGGCGCATGTCACATTTGCGTGCACAAGTCCGGGAGTGCACGGGATGGAGCACATAAAGAAATCTTTATGTCTTTATTGCGCGGCTGGCGAGGCTCTGCTATAGGCCCCTCGGCAGCGTGCGGGCAGGGGCCTGCGGCTCTTGGCGCGAGTGCCGCGCCGTCACCCGAGGAACACCGATGCAACACGATTACTTCGTCAAGGATATTGGCCTGGCCGCCTTCGGCCGCAAGGAAATCGAACTCGCCGAAACCGAGATGCCGGGCCTGATGGCCATTCGCGCCGAATACGGCCCGCAGCAGCCCCTGAAGGGCGCGCGGATCGCCGGTTCGCTGCACATGACCATCCAGACCGCCGTGCTGATCGAGACGCTCGCGGCGCTCGGCGCCGAGATCCGCTGGGTCTCGTGCAACATCTTCTCGACGCAGGATCACGCGGCCGCGGCCATCGCGGCGGCCGGCATCCCGGTTTTCGCCTACAAGGGCGAGACGCTGGAAGAATATTGGGATTTCACCGCGAAGCTCTTCGAATGGCAGGGCGGCGGCGTGCCCAACATGATCCTCGATGATGGCGGCGACGCCACCATGCTCGTCCATTACGGCCTGCGCGCCGAGCAGGGCGACGTGGCCTTCCTCGAGAAGCCGGGTTCGGAAGAGGAAGTGATCTTCTTCAACCTCATCAAGAAGATGCTCGCGGTGAAGCCCAAGGGCTGGTTCGCCGAGGTCGCCAAGGCCATCCGCGGCGTTTCGGAAGAGACGACCACGGGCGTGCATCGCCTCTACAAGCTCGCCGAGGAAGGCAAGCTGCTGTTCCCGGCGATCAACGTGAACGACTCGGTCACGAAGTCGAAGTTCGACAACCTCTATGGCTGCCGCGAATCGCTGGTGGACGCGCTGCGCCGCGGCACGGACGTGATGATGGCCGGCAAGGTCGCCTTCGTCGCTGGCTTCGGCGATGTGGGCAAGGGCTCGGCGGCGTCGCTGCGCCAGGCCGGCGCGCGCGTCATCGTCTCGGAAGTCGATCCGATCTGCGCGCTGCAGGCGGCGATGGAAGGCTATGAGGTCGCGACCATCGAGGATGCCCTGCCGCGTGCGGATATCTACGTCACCGCCACCGGCAACAAGGACATCATCACCGTCGACCACATGCGGCAGATGAAGGATCGCGCCATCGTCTGCAACATCGGCCACTTCGACAACGAGATCCAGGTTTCGGGCCTCAAGAACTTCAAGTGGACCAACATCAAGCCGCAGGTGGACGAGATCGAGTTCCCGAAGGGCAACCGCATCATCCTGCTGTCGGAAGGTCGTCTCGTGAACCTCGGCAACGCCATGGGCCATCCGAGCTTCGTGATGTCCTCGTCGTTTTCGAACCAGACGCTCGCGCAGATCGAACTCTGGCAGAACCGCGACAACGGCAAGTACCAGAAGAAGGTCTACACCCTGCCGAAGTTCCTCGACGAGAAGGTCGCGGCGCTCCACCTCGAGAAGCTCGGCGTGAAGCTCACCAAGATGAGCAAGGAACAGGCGGATTACATCGGCGTGCCCGAGCAGGGTCCGTTCAAGCCCGACCATTACCGCTATTGATGCGCGGCGCGGGCTCTCCTGAGCCCGTTTTCCCCATGAAAAAAACCTGTGACGCGCCCGCCTCGAAACGGGCGCGTTAATTGTTTCCTAACCTCTTCCAGCCGGACTCTCAGCCTGCTTAAAGTGCCCGGTGGGGGCATTGAAACTGATTCGCTTCCTGGTCTCGCGTGTTGATGGGCGGATGAACGCGAAGGGGTTGCCGGGGTATGCAAGGGGCGTCAGCGCAGAGCGGCAGGCCAGGCGCATTCGCGCGCCGGATCGCTTGTGCCGTGGCGCTTCTCCCGGCCCTGCCGGGCGCTGCCCGCGCCTTCACCGATCCCGAGACCGGCTTGCGCCTTTCCGGCATTTCCGCCGGGCGTCTCGATCTCACCAACGCCACGCTGGCGCTCGCCTTCGCGCTGATGGTGGTGGCGATCTACGCGACCTTCATTTCCATCCTGCACATCCGGGCCCGCAAGGCGTGGAACGACCATGCGGTGGAGGCGACCCGCGCGCTGCATGACGCGCAGGGGCACGCCACGCGGCTCGCGACCTTTCTCGCCGCCGACCGGCAGGTGATGATCGCCTGGGGCAGCCCCTCCGGAGAAGCGGAGATCGAAGGCGATCCCGGCCTCCTCCTCGAGGCGACGGCCAGCCCCCGCCTGCTCTCCTTTTCCGAATGGCTGCCGGCCGACGAGGCGCAGAGCCTCGAACGCGAGGCCTTCCGCCTGAGGCAGGAGGGCCGCTCTTTCAGCCGCGCGATCCGCACCCTGCTCGGCGAGCATGTCGAGATCGAGGGCCGGCCCGTCGCGGGCCGCGCGGTGATGGTCATCCGGCTTCTGCGTGGCGAAAGCCTGGAAATCGCCCGCCTTCAGGATGAGCGCCGCGCCATCGACCGGATGTTCTCGCAGATGCGCGGCATGCTCGATGCCATTCCGCAGCCGGCCTGGCTGCGCGATGCGGCGGGGCGGCTGGTCTGGGTGAACGCCGCCTATTTGCGCGCGGTGGATGCGCGCAGCGACACCGAGGCGCTCGATCGCCAGATCGAGCTGCTCGACAGCGGCGATCGCGCGGCGATCTTCGAGGAAACGACGCAGCGCGGCCAGTTCCGGGGCGCCTTGACGGCGGTGGTCGCGGGCGAACGCCGCCGCCTCGATGTGGTGGAAGTGCGCGGCGAGCAGGGCGGAGGCGGCTTCGCGCTCGACATCACCGATCTCGAGGCTGCGCGCGTGGCCCTGTCGCGCCAGATGGACGCCCATGTGCGCACGCTCGACGAATTGCCCACCGCCGTGGCGATGTTCGATCCGCGCCAGCAGCTCAGCTATTCGAACAAGGCGTTCCGCGATCTCTTCGCGCTCGATGCCGCCTACCTCGCCACCTTGCCGACCAATGGCGAGATCCTCGATCGCCTGCGCCTCAACGGGCGGCTGCCGGAAGCCACGGATTACAAGGCGTGGAAGGCCGAACTCCTGTCGCAGTTCGCCAATGTCGAGAGCGTGACCCAGGCATGGACCCTGCCGAACGGCCGGGCCCTGCGCGTGGTCATCTCGCCCAACCCGCAAGGCGGCGTCACCTATCTCTTCGAGGACGAGACCGAGCGCTTCACGCTCGCCGCCTCCTATGACCGGCTGAAGGACGCGCAATGGGAAACGCTGATGGCGCTATCCGAGGGCGTCGCGGTGTTCGGCTCGGATGGCTGCCTGCAGCTTTCGAACCCCGCCTTTGCGCGGCTCTGGCACATGCCGCCGGAGGCGCTGCAGGGGCATCCGCATATCGAGGAAGTGGCGCGCGCGAGCGACCCCTCGCTCGCCCCGCTCTGGCAGGAGATCGCGTCCCAGGTCTGCAGCCTCGCCGATGCGCGTTGCGAGCAGCAGGCCCAGGTGATGACGGCGGAGGGCCGCACGCTCATCGTCACCACCACGCCCCTGCCCGATCGCGCGACCCTGATTGCCGCCAGCGATGTCACCGATACGGTTGAAGCCGAAAAGCGGCTGCGCGAGCACAACAAGGCGCTGGAAGATGCCGCGCGCCTGCGCACGCAATTCATCCGCTCGGTGTCCTTTGAGCTGCGCTCGCCGCTGCAGGTGGTTGTGGGCAATGCGCAGGCGCTGGCGGGCGGTGTGTTCGGCCCGCTGAGCGAGCGCCAGCAGGGCTATGCGCAGACGCTGGCGCAGGCTGCCGACGCGGTGCTGGCGCTGACCGACGACATTCTCGATCTCGCCGGCGTCGAGGAGCGGTCGATCGAACTCGCGCTCGAGCCGGTGGACATGGCCAGCGCCATCGCGGATGCGATGGAGGGCCTGAAGGACCGGCTCGGCGAGGCGAAGGTGCGCGTGGCGCTCAACATCGCCAATGGCCTGCCCGCGATCATCGCGGATCCCAAGCGCATGACGCATATTCTCTTCAACCTCATCGCCAACGCGGTCTCCTATTCCACGACCGGTGACACGGTGCGCCTTGCGGTGCGGCGCGAGGGCCTGACGACGCTGATCGAGGTGTCGGATTCCGGCCGCAGCCCCGGCCTGGGCGACATGGCCGGCCGGCCGGGCATCGAACGCCAGAACGCCCTGCGCTATTCCATGGCGCGCGCGCTGGTGCAGCTGCATCAGGGCACCATCACCTTCGGCGACGACCCGAAGGGCGGGCAGGTGACGATCGTCACGCTGCCGGATCTCGGACCGGTCGAGGAACAGACCGGGCGGCTCTCCGCATGAGCGCCCCGGCGGAATGGGTCCTCGACCTGCCCGACGAGGCCGCGACCATCCTCGCCGCGACACGGCTCGCAGGTGAACTCCGGGCGGGCGATCTCGTGACGCTCGGTGGCGATCTCGGCGCAGGGAAGACCACCTTCGCCCGGGCGCTGATCCGCACGGTGCTCGCCGATCCCGAGGCCGAGGTGCCGAGCCCGACCTACACCCTGCTGCAGACCTATGAAGGTCCGCGCTTCAACATCGTCCATGCCGATCTCTATCGCATCGCCGATCCCGCCGAACTGGCCGAACTCGGCTGGGAGGATGCCGCCGAGAATGCCCTCGTGCTGGTGGAATGGGCGGAACGCGCCGGCGAGGTTCTCGCCGCCGACCGGCTCGAGGTGCATCTCGCGACCACCGGCCCCAGCGGCGCGGGGCGGCGGCTGACGATCATCGGCCATGGCAGCTTCGCCGGCCGGCTGGCCCGCGCGAGGCAGATCCAGATGCTGCTCGACCAGGCCGGGTTCGGCGATGCCCGGCGCGATTACATGTTGGGCGATGCCTCGGTGCGGGCCTATGAGCGGCTGACCGACGAGGCGACGGGGCGTCGCGGCATCCTGATGATCGCGCCGCGCCGTCCGGATGGTCCGCCGATCCGGCTCGGCAAGCCCTATTCCGCGCTCGTGCATCTGGCGGAAAGCGTCCATGCCTTCGTCGCGGTCGGCGAAGGACTGCGCCGGGAGGGGTTTTCCGCGCCGGCGATCTATGGTGCCGATCTGGAATCGGGGCTGCTCGTCATCGAGGATCTCGGTTCGGCGCCCGTCGCCGACGCGGCGGGTCCGATGCCGGAGCGCTACCGCGCGGCGATCGAGATGCTCGCGGCCTTGCATGCGCGCGATCTGCCGGGGCAACTGCCCATCGTGCCCGGTCAGCATCACAAGCTCGAGCGCTACGATCTCGAGGCCCTGACCATCGAGGCGGAATTGCTGCTCGACTGGTATTTCCCCTACGCCGCGAAGCGTTCGCCCAATGCCAGCGTGCGGCTTTCCTTCGTGGATCTCTGGGTCTCGGCGCTGGAACCGGTCGTGTCGGGCCCGAAAACCTGGACCCTGCGCGATTTCCATTCGCCGAACCTCATCTGGCTCGAGGATCGCGAGGGACACCGGAAGGTGGGCCTGATCGATTATCAGGATTGCGTCATGGGTCACCCGGCCTATGACGTCGTCTCGCTGGCGCAGGATGCGCGGGTCACGGTGCCCGAGGCGCTCGAACTGCAACTCGTCGCCGCCTATGTGCGGGCGAGGCGCCAGGCCGATCCCCAGTTCGACGTCGCCGCATTCACCGCGGCCTATGCCCTGCTCGGCGCCCAGCGCGCGACGAAAATCCTCGGCATCTTCATCCGGCTCGACCGGCGCGATGGCAAGCCAGCCTATCTGAAGCATCTGCCGCGCGTCGAGGCTTATCTCAAGCGTTGCCTTGCGCATCCGGCCTTGGCAAAGCTGAGGGGGTGGTACGAAGCGAACCTTCCCGGATTCGCTGCCCAGGCCGAGGCGATGCATGAGCGAGACGACGCGGATCACCCACGCGATGCTGCTGGCGGCGGGCCTCGGCACGCGGATGCGCCCGCTGACGGATGACACGCCGAAGCCGCTGATCCGCGCCGGCGGCAAGACCCTGCTCGACCACAATCTCGACCAGCTCGAAACGGCGGGGATCGAGACCGTCGTGGTCAATGTCCATTACTTCGCCGAGCAGATCGAGGCGCATTGCGCGCGCCGCAGCGCACCGCGCATTCTCATCTCGGACGAGCGGGCAGCCCTGCTCGATTCCGGTGGCGGGGTGCGCAAGGCCCTGCCCCTGCTGGGCGACGGGCCGTTCTTCTGCCTCAACGCCGATACGATCTGGCTCAACGGGCCGCGTTCGAACCTCAGACGCATGGCGGAATTCTTCGATCCCGCCGCGATGGACATCCTGCTGATGGTCGCGCCGACCGTCACCACCATCGGCTGGGGCAATCGCGGCGATTTCCGCCTGCTGCAGGATGGGCGGCTTGAACGCACGGGCCGCCACGAGGTGGTGCCCTTCGCCTATTGCGGCGCGGCGATCCTCAAGCCCGCGCTGTTCGGGAACCGTCCCGAAATCTTCTCGCTCAATCGGCTTTTCGACGAAGCGCAGGAGGCCGGTCGGCTCTACGGCCTGCGGCTCGACGGGCTCTTCATGCATGTCGGCACGCCGGACGCGCTGGCCGAGGCGGAATCCGCCCTGCGGCTGCGCGTGTTCTGACCGGCCAGCCGCATGGCCCGTGCAAGACCCAACGTCTTCACCGTGCCGCCGGGCATCGATTTTCCGCGCGTGACGGTGGAAGCGCTGCTGGAGGGCCGGCTGTTTCCGGTGCCGGATGCGGAGGATCCCTTCCGGCTGGCCGATCTCGTGCTCTACGTGCCGACGCGGCGCGCGGGGCTTGCCTTCCAGCAGGCCTTCGTGGCGGTCGCGGGGCGCGGTTCGGCCGTGCTGCCCGAGATCCGGCCGCTCGCCGAACCGGGTGACGCGCTCGAACGGCTGCTCGCGGAAGCCGGCGATGACGGGTTCATCGCCGGGGAGAAGCGCCGGATCGGCGCCCTGGAGCGGGCTTTCCAGCTCCGGCCCGCCGTCGCGGAATGGCAGGCGCGACTGGTCGAACACCGGCGCGCCTCGGGCGAGGACCCGCCGCCCGCCTCGCTGGCCGAGACGATCGACCTCGCCGAGGCGCTGGGCCGGCTCATCGACGAGATGGCGATCGAGGGTCAGGACCTCGCCCGGCTCGCCACGATCACGCCCCAGGATTTCGACCCGTCGCGCTTCGACGATTACTGGTCGCTGACGCGCGATTTTCTCAGCGTTGCCGCGCGGATCTGGCCGGATATCTGCGCGAGATCGGGCGTGGAGGACGAGATGGCGGCCCGCCTGCGCCGCATCCGGCAGGAGGCGCAGCGCCTCGCGCGCGAGGACCAGGCGCGGCCGGTTCTCGTTGCGGGCTCCACCGGCTCCGTGCATGCAACGGCCGAATTGATGCGGGTCGTGAGCCGGCTCGATCGCGGCGCGGTCATTCTGCCCGGCCTCGACCGGCGGCTCGATGCCCAATCCTGGGATCTCGTGGGGTCGGACAAGGCGGGCCTGCCCACCCGCTTCGCGCATCCGCAGGCCGTCCTGAAACGCACGCTCGCCACGCTCGGCGTCACGCGCGCGGATGTCACCCCGCTCGGGCACGAAACCGCCGCGCTGGCCGCGCGCAATGCGCTGTTCTCCGAGGCGATGCGCCCGGCGGAAACCTCCGGCCAGTGGCGCGAGACCCGCCCTGCGGTATCCGTCGCCGAGGCGCTCGACGGCATGATGCTGGCCGAGGCGCGCGACGAGCGCGAGGAAGCGCGGCTCATCGCGATCCTGATGCGCCAGACACTCGAAAAGCCGGGCGCATCGGTGGCGCTCGTCACCGCCGACCGCGCGCTGGGGCGCCGGGTCGTGCTCGAACTCGAGACCTTCGGGATCACGCCCGAAGTCTCGGATGGCACCACGCTCGCTGACAGCGAGGCGGGCCGGTTCGTGCGGCTGTTTCTGGCCGCGGCGGAAAGCGGCCGCTCGCCCGAGCTTCTGGCCCTGCTGCGCCATCCCGCGAGCCGTTTCGGCTTTGAAGGCGACGAATTGCAGGCGCTGACGCATCGGCTGGAACTGTTTCTCGCGCGGCAGCATCGGTTCGATCCCGCCTTGCCCTGGGCGGCGCGCGTCGCGGCGGTTCTGGCGGGCGAAGCGCCGGCCTGGCCCTGGGGCGAACGGGTTGCGCCGCATGATCTCGCGCCGCTGGCCGCGCTCGCCGCGACTGTGGACCGGGCCTTCGCGCCGTTCCTCCCGCAGGCCGGGACGCGCCGGCTTTCGGATCTCGCGCAGGCTCTCGGCGCGACGCTTGACGATGTCTCGACGGTGTTCGACGGCGATTTCACGGGCGGTGACGCGATCGAGGAAACCCTGGAGACGCTGACCCGCTTCGGTGGCGAGCTTTGGCTCACGCCGGGCGAATTGCCGGCGCTCATGGCGCAGAGGCTCTCCGCGACGCCGCTTCGCAGGCCGCAAATCGCGGGCGCGCGGGCCCATGTTCTCGGCTTTCTCGAGGCCCGTCTGCTCCATGCCGATCGCGTGATCCTCGGCGGCCTCAACGAGGGCTCCGTGCCGCCGGCGGTCGCGGGTGATCCGTTTCTCAACCGCGCCATGCGGCTCGGTCTCGGCATTCAGCCCGGCGAGCGGCGCATCGGGCAGGCCGCGCATGACGTGACCATGCTGGGTGGCACGACCGATCTCGTGCTGACGCGGGCAAGGCGTGTCGGCACGGCCCCGAGCCTGCCGTCGCGGTTCGTGCTCAGGCTCGCGGCCTTTGCCGGGCCGGAACTCTGGGAGAAGCAGGTGAAGGCGCGCGGTGAAGCCTGCCTCGCGGCTTTGCGGCAACTGGAAAATCCCGGACCGCGTGCGGGCTCGCAGCCCCCGCGCCCGGTGCCGGCTGAACCGCGCTTGCCCGAGCGCATCAGCATCACCGAGGTCGAGACGCTGATGGGCGACCCCTATGCGCTCTATGCCCGGCGCATCCTGCGGCTCGAACCGCTGGATCCGATCGATCCGCCGCCGGATGCGCGGGATCGCGGCACGATTCTCCACGGCGTGCTGGAGCGCTTCACGAAGGAGCCGCCTGCCGCCGATGCCGAACAGGCCACCCAGCGCCTGCGCGATCTCGCCTCCGCGGCGTTGCGGCCGCTCGCCTCCGAGCCGGAACTGCAGCTGTTCTGGTCGCGCGCCTTCGAGGCGATGCTGCCGGGTTTCCTGGCCTATGATGCCGAAGCACGCAGCCGCGCAGCGAGCATCATCGCGGAAGCGCGGGCGCGGCTGGATCTCGAATTGCCTTCGGGGCTCCGCGTCGTGCTGACCGGCAAGGCCGATCGCATCGAGATCGACGCGGAGGGTTTTGCCCGCATCGTCGATTACAAGACCGGCCCGACGCCAAGCTGGAAAGACGTCGAGAAAGGCCGTTCGCCGCAGCTCACGCTCACCGCGCGTCTGGCGGAAGAGGGCGCTTTCGCGGGGCTTCCGGCCATCGCCGGCATTGCCGGCATCGCCTATCTGCCGATCGGCGGACGCGAGCCGGTGATCCCCGTCCATGGCGAGAAAGGTGCGGCCGATTTCGCGCCGCTCGTCCGGGACATCCTGCCGGCGCTCATCGCAAGGCTCGATGCGCTGGCGCGCGGCACGGAGGCTTACGACGCATCGATCCGCCCAAACCGGCGACGCGGCGAGGAAGGGCCCTACGATCATCTCGCGCGGATCGGCGAATGGTCGATTCCCGGCGCGAGCGAGGAGGGCGGCGAGGATGCGTGATCGCGCCGGCCCGGTCGAACAGGCCATCATTTCCGAGGAACTGAAGCATCGGCGCTGGCGCGCGATCCAGCCCAGGGAAAGCGCCTGGGTGGCCGCCAATGCCGGCGCGGGCAAGACCTCGCTTCTGCGCGACCGGGTGCTCCGCCTGCTGCTCGAGGGCGTGCCGCCCGATCGCATCCTCTGCCTCACCTTCACGAAGGCTGCCGCAGCCGAGATGCAGGGGCGCATCTTCGACACGCTGTCCGGCTGGGTCTCGGCCGAGGACACGGCTTTGCGGTTGGCCATCGACGAATTGCTGGGTCGCGATGCGCCGGCCCAAGCGCGGCGCGACTGCGAAAAGCGCGCGCGGCAACTCTTCGCGGAAGCGGTCGAAACGCCCGGCGGACTGAAGATCCAGACGATCCATGCCTTCGCCGAAAGGCTGCTGCACCTGCTGCCGGTGGAAGCCGGCGTGCCGGTGAATTTCACGGTGCTCGATGAAGCCGAACATGCGAGCCTGTGCGAGGAGGCGCGCCGGCTGGTGGTGCTGGAAGCGACCCGTCACCCGCGCTCGCGCCTGGCCCGGAGCGTCGCAGCGCTGACGGATATCCTCACCGCGAACACCTTCGGCCCGGCTGTGGAAGCCGGCATGGCTGCGTGGCGCAAGCTGGCACGGGAGCGGCCGCTTCTGCCGCCTGACCTCCTCGACACCGCGATCGACGGCCTTTTCCAGATCGGTCCGGATCTCACCGAGGCCGTGCTGATGGAACGGCTCTTCGAGGCGCTTCCGGCATCGCAGGAGGCGCTGGCCTTTGCCGGCGCGATCCGGGCGGCGAAGGAAGCCGGCAAGCAGGCTCTGATGGCCGCCGAGCGGCTCGAGAACTTCGCGCGGAAAACCGGCCCGTCGCGTCTGGAGGAGGCGCTGGATTTCGTGCTCCGGAAGGATCGCGAGCCACAGGCGAAACCCGTTCCGGCGAAGGTGGTCGCGGCAATCGCGGGCCTCGACGCCTTCATCGCCGATTGGCGGGAGAAGATCGTGGATTTCCAGGCGCGGCGCCGCGCCCTGCGCACCGCGCGGCAATCGCGCGCGCTCGGCGATGTCAGCCGCGCCATGCTGGCCCGTTACGAGCGGCTGAAGGCCGAGCGGCGCGCGCTCGATTTCGACGATCTCATCGACCGGTTGCGGGCGTTGCTCAAGCCCGACAAGGCCCCCTGGGTGATGATGAAGCTCGACGCCGCGATCGAGCATATCCTGGTGGATGAGGCGCAGGATACCTCATCCGCGATGTGGGACATCGTGGCGGCGCTGGCGGATGATTTTTTCTCCGGCGAAGGGCAGGTAAGCCGCCCGCGCAGCCTTTTTGTGGTGGGTGACCAGAAGCAATCGATCTTCTCCTTCCAGGGGGCCGAGCCCCGCGTCTTCGAGGAGAAGCGCGGGTACTTCGCCGGCCAAATCCAGGCCGGAAACAATCTCGTCAGTGATCCGGTGCGGCTCAACGTGTCGTTCCGCTCCTCGGAGGAAGTGCTGGAGGCGGTGGACGCTGTCTTCGCCCATCCCGAGCGCCGTCGTGGCCTGACCAGCACCGGCATCGCCGAGCAGCATCACCCGGCCTTTCCGCTTCGGCCCGGCCTCGTGGAATGCTGGCCGCTCGAAGGCAAGCGCGATGGCGATCCGTCGAGCCCCGAGCAGCTCTGCGCGGAGCGGATCGCCAACAGAATCGCGCTGTGGCTGAAAACCGGCGAGACAAGTCTCGTGACCGGAAAGCCGATCCGGCCGGGCGATATCCTGATCCTCGTGCGCACGCGCGGCGCCTTCTTCGCGAGCCTCATGCGCGCGCTCTCGGCGGCCGGCGTGCCGGTGGCGGGCGCCGACCGGATTGATATCCGCAGCGAAATCGGGGTGCGCGATCTTCTCGCCATCGCGCAGGCCGCCCTGCTGCCGCTCGACGATCTCACGCTCGCGACCGCGCTGAAATCGCCGCTCTTCGGGCTGGACGAGCCGGCCCTGGAGCGCCTCTGCCGCCATCGCCCTGCCAGCCTGCGCCAGGCGATCGCCGTGGCCGCCGGGGACGATCCCGCGCTTCCGGCCATCGATGCGGCACTCGCCCGGCTGGAAACGCGCGCCCTGACGATGGGCCCGCACGAGTTCTTCACGCGGCTGCTGATCGAGGATGGCCCGGTCACACCGGGCATGCCCGGTCGCATGGTCATCATGAAGCGGCTCGGGTCGGATGCCGCCGATGCGCTCGATGCCTTCCTCACCGATGCGCTGGCTTTCGAGGACAGCTATCCCGCCTCGCTGGCGCTGTTTCTCGCGGCGCAAGATGCGCGGGCGCACGAGATCAAGCGCGACCCGGAATCCGGCGGCGATCAGGTCCGGATCATGACCGTGCATGGCGCCAAGGGCCTCGAAGCCCCCATCGTGTTCCTCACGGAAGCCGGCTCCGCGCCATCCGACGGCAAGGATGCGAACATCGTGGGGATGGATCATCCCGATGGCGCGTTCTTCCTCTGGACCGCGCGCAAGGAAGACGAGGCGGAACCGCTTTCCGAGGCGCGCGGCCAGCGCAAGGCGCTGAATTTCGAGGAATATCGCCGTCTTCTCTATGTGGGCCTGACGCGCGCCCGCGAGCGCCTCTATGTCACCGGGCATCTGAAATCCAACGAAAATCCCCGCGCGGTCGATGCGGTGCCGGACAGCAAACCGCCTGCCGAATGGCCCTGGCATGCCCTTGTCGCGGCGGGCCTCGTGCAGGAAGGCAAAGCACTCCAGCGTCTATCCAGCGAAGACGGCGGCTGGACCGCACTGCATTGGCCGCCACGCCCGCGCGACCGGCGAACCGGCCCGGCGGAGCCCGAGCCGAAGCCAAACGGCGCGCCGGCACCCGCATGGGTTCTGACCCGGCTTCCCGATGGCGGCCGCGTTGCTGCCCTCTCGCCGAGCCGGGCCGGTGCCCAGCCGCGCGAGCCCGCACGTCTTCGCCCTGATGCGCGCGCCGATGCCCGACGCGAGGGTATCTTTATCCACCGGTTGTTCCAGTTCCTGCCCCGCTTCGCGGAGGAGGAGCGTCCACGGCTCGCCCTGGACCTGCTGCGCCAGGAATTCGGCGAGGACGGCACGGATCGCGCGACGCGCCTCGTCGATCCGGTGCTCGCCCTGTTTCACCATCCGGGATTTCAGCCCTTTCTCACGCCGGACTGGCGCGCCGAGGTGGCGCTGGCCGGCCATGTGCGGCTGGCATCGGGCGAGATGCGCTTCGTTCCGGCCCGGATCGATCGGCTGCGCTGGCGTGACGGCGCGATCGACATGCTGGATTTCAAGACCGGCTATCGGCCGCCCGGCGGCCCGGATTCGGCGATGCTGGCGCAGATCGCGCTCTATCGCGCCCTGCTGCGCGCGGTGTTCGGCGTGAGCGACGTGCGCTGCCACATCGCGTGGTTCGCGACGGCCCGGATCGAGATCCTCGACGATACGGCGCTCGAGTCCGCGATCACCACACTGTGAGCGGCAGGGCGGTTGCCTTGATTCCGGCGTTGTCGATCACTAGGTTTTGGGTCAACTGCTTCCCTTTCAGTCATTCAGGAACCACATCATGGGCACCAATACCCACGCCGTCACCGACAAGAGCTTCACGACGGACGTTCTCAATTCGGCCGAGCCGGTCGTCGTCGATTTCTGGGCGCCGTGGTGCGGCCCCTGCCGCATGATCGCGCCGGCGCTCGAGGAAATCGCGGTCGAGATGGCCGGCAAGGTGAAGATCGCCAAGGTCAATGTCGACGAGAATCAGGATGTCGCGGCGCAGTACGGCATCCGCTCCATTCCGACGCTGATGATCTTCAAGGACGGCAAGCTCGCGGCGACCAAGGTCGGCGCCGGCTCCAAGGGCGATCTGGTGAAGTGGATCCAGGCGTCGTCCTGAGCCTTTCCCCTCCGGTTCTGTATCAGGGCCCGCGCGCAATCGCGGGCCTTTTTTATTGGGGCAGCGACCCGTCCGCGGCGAGAACCTCGCCCGCGAGATAGAGCGAGCCGCCGATCACGATGCGCGGCGGGGTGGACCAGTCGCGGGCCGCGAGGAAACGCAGGGTGTCCTCGACCGTGCCGGCCAGTGCAGCCGGCAAGCCCTGCGCCCGCGCTTCCGCCATCAATTCGTTGGCCGGGCGCGCGCCGTCCTGATCGAAGCGCACGGCAAAGAATTCCTGCGCGAGCCCCACGAACGGCGCGAGCAGCTCCTTCGGGTCCTTCCGCGCCATCGTCGCCATGATGAGGATCAGCGGGCGGGGGCTCTTTTCCTCGAGCGCGACAAGGGCCTCGCCGAGCACGCTCGCGCCATCGGCATTGTGGGCGCCGTCGAGCCAGATCTCGCTGCCAGCCGGCGCAAGCTTCGTCAGCGCGCCGGTGAGCCGCTGGAAGCGCGCCGGCCATTCGACATTCTGGAGGCCAGCCTCGATGGCCGTTACCGGGATGTCCTCGCCGAAAAGGCGGCGCAGGGCCGCGATCGCCGTCGCGGCATTGCCGTGCTGATGACGTCCGAAAAGGCGCGGCAGGGGCAGATCGAGCAGCGCATCCGCATCCTGGTAGACGAGCCGGCCGTTCTCCTCGAAGGCATGGAAATCCTGCCCGCCGACCAGAGCCTCGACGCCCAGCTTCGCCGCGACCTCGAGGCAGACCGCGACGGCGCGCTCATTCTGCTGCGCCAGGATGAGCGGCGTGCCCCGCTTGATGATCCCCGCCTTCTCGAAGGCGATCTTCTCGATGGTGTCGCCCAGGAACTCGCGATGATCCATCGAGACGGGCGTGATGACCGCAAGGGCAGGCTTCCGGATGACGTTGGTGGAATCGAAGCGCCCGCCCAGGCCCACTTCCAGCAGGATCACATCGGCCGGATGGCGGACGAAGAGATCGAACGCCACAGCGGTGGTGATCTCGAAGAAGGTGATGGGCTCGCCCGCATTGGCGGCTTCCACGCGCCCGAAGGCCGCGACCAGTTCCGCCTCGCTCACCAGCGTGCCGGCCAGGCGGATGCGTTCGTGAAAACGCACGAGATGGGGCGAGGTATAGACATGCACCCGCTTGCCGGCGGCCTCGAGCATGGCGCGCAGGAAGGCGATGGTGGAGCCCTTGCCGTTGGTGCCCGCGACATGGATGACCGGCGGCAGGCGTGCCTCCGGGTTGCCGAGCTTGGCCAGCAGCCGTTCGGTGCGCCCGAGGCTGAGATCGATCAGCTTGGGGTGCAGCGAGAGAAAGCGTTCGAGATAGGCGTCCGATGTCCGCATCAGGCCCCCATCGACCGGAAATGGCGCATGGTCAAGCGAGCGGCTTGCCGGTGGCGTGACGATCAGGCCGCTTCGCGCTTCATCAGCAGGCGGCAGAGGCGCGACACGGTGGAGCGGATCTCCTTGCGGTGCAAAACCATGTCGACCATGCCGTGATCGCGCAGATATTCCGCGCGCTGGAAACCCTCGGGAAGCTTCTCGCGGATGGTCTGCTCGATCACGCGTGCCCCGGCGAAGCCGATCAGTGCGCCGGGCTCCGCGATATGCACGTCGCCCAGCATCGCGTAGGAGGCGGTGACGCCGCCGGTGGTCGGGTTCGTCAGCACCACGATGTAGGGCAGGCCCGCCGCGCGCAGGCGGCGCAGCGCCACGGTGGTGCGCGGCAGCTGCATCAGCGAGAGAATGCCCTCCTGCATGCGCGCCCCACCCGACGACACGAACAGAACCAGCGGGGTCGAGCGCGCCAGGGCCGTCTCGAAAGCGAGAATGATGCCCTCGCCGGCCGCCATGCCGAGCGAGCCGCCCATGAAGGCGAAATCCTGCACGGCGATGGTCGTCGGCAACTGGTCGAGCGTGCCCGTGGCGACGGTGACCGAATCCGGCATGCCGGTTTTCGTCCGGTTGTCCTTCAGGCGATCGGTGTAGCGCTTCTCGTCGCGAAATTTCAGCGGATCGAGCGGCACCTCCGGCAGGGGCACGATCTCGTATTGCCCGCCATCGAACATATGCGCGAGGCGCTCCTTCGTGCCCATGCGCAGGTGATGCTCGGAGCTGGGGATCACCATCAGGTTGTCCTCGACCTCCTTGTGGAAGACGAGCTGGCCCGATTCCGGGCACTTGATCCAGAGATTGTCCGGGCTCTCGCGCTTCAGGAACGAGCGCACCTTGGGCGGAACGAGATTGGTGATCCAGTTCATGGGAATCCTCTTTTAACGCTCGCCCTCGCTGCCCTTTCGTTCCAAAGGGCAAGCTCGGTCCGATCCCTCGCAACGGGCCTCCCGGCCCTGCTCGGCGTCGCCTTGCTCCTTACCGGCGACATCGTCGCCGGTCATTTCAATAGACGCTCACTCAGCGGCGCGCTTCGCCACCGCATGGACAGCCCGCGACAGGCTCGACACCAGATCCGTGACGGCCGAAACGGTCTTTTCCGTGGCCTTGCCCTCGCCATCGAGCGAGGTGCGGATGGCTTCCACCAGCGCCGAGCCCACGACGACGCCATCGGCCCCGGAGGCGACCGCGCTCGCATGATCCGGCGTCTTCACGCCGAAGCCCACGGCCACCGGCAAGGCCGTGTGGCGCTTGATGCGCGCGACCGCGCTGGCGACCTTCGAGAAATCCGGCGTCGCCGTGCCGGTGATGCCGGTGATCGAGACGTAATAGACAAAGCCTGAGGTGTTCGCGAGCACGGCCGGCAGGCGCTTGTCATCGGTGGTAGGCGTCGCGAGGCGGATGAAGTTCAGGCCGGTCTTCATGGCCGGGATGCAGAGTTCGGCATCCTCTTCCGGCGGGCAATCCACCACGATCAGGCCATCGACGCCCGCGTCCCTGGCATCGGCGAGAAAGCGTTCCACGCCATAGACATAGATCGGGTTGTAATAACCCATCAGCACGATGGGCGTGTCGCCGTCCGTGGCACGAAATTCGCGCACCATGGCAAGCGTGCCCGCGAGCGTCATGCCGGCCTTCAGCGCGCGCATCGACGACCATTGCACCGCCGGGCCATCGGCCATCGGGTCCGAGAACGGCATGCCGAGTTCGATCACGTCGGCGCCGGCGCCGGGCAGCGCCTGCATGATCGCGAGCGAGGTCGCAGGGTCGGGGTCGCCGGCCGTGATGAAGGTCACGAAGGTGGCGCGGCCCTCGGCGGCATTGGCAGCGAAGCGGGTGGGGATGCGGCTCATGCTCACATCCCCCCGAGATGCTCGGCGACGGTGAAGATGTCCTTGTCGCCGCGACCGCAGAGATTCATCACCATCAGATGGTCCTTCGGCAATTTCGGCGCGAGTTCCATCACCTTCGCCAGCGCATGCGCCGGCTCGAGCGCGGGGATGATGCCCTCGAGCTTCGAGCAGAGCTGGAAGGCCGCGAGCGCCTCGTCATCTGTGGCGGAGAGATATTGCACGCGCTTGATATCGTGCAGGTAGGAATGCTCGGGCCCGATGCCGGGATAATCGAGCCCGGCCGAGATCGAATGCGCGTCCTTGATCTGCCCGTCCTCGTCCATCAGCAGGTAGGTGCGGTTGCCATGGAGTACGCCCGGCCGCCCGCCCGTGAGCGAGGCCGCATGCAGGCCGCTCGAAAGGCCATGGCCCGCCGCCTCGACGCCGTAGATGTCGACGGAGGGATCATCCAGGAACGGATGGAACAGGCCGATGGCGTTCGAACCGCCGCCGATCGCCGCGATGAGGCTATCCGGGAGGCGTCCCTCGGCCTCCATCATCTGCTGCTTCGTCTCGTTGCCGATCACGCATTGGAAGTCGCGCACCATCATCGGGTAGGGGTGCGGCCCTGCGGCGGTGCCGATGCAGTAGAAGGTGTTCTCGACATTCGTCACCCAGTCGCGGAGCGCGTCGTTCATCGCGTCCTTCAGCGTTTTCGAGCCGGATTGCACGGGGATCACTTCCGCGCCGAGCATCTTCATGCGGAAGACGTTGGGTTTCTGCCGCTCCACATCCACCGCGCCCATATAGACCACGCATTCGAGGCCGTAGCGGGCGCAGAGCGTCGCGGTCGCCACACCATGCTGGCCGGCGCCCGTCTCGGCGATGATGCGCTTCTTGCCCATGCGCCGCGCGAGCAGGATCTGCCCCAGCACGTTGTTCACCTTGTGCGCGCCGGTATGGTTCAGCTCGTCGCGCTTGAAGTAGATCTTCGCGCCGCCGAGATGCGCGGTCATGCGTTCGGCGAAATAAAGCGGGGACGGCCGGCCCACATAATGGGTCAGCATGTGCTTCATCTCGGCCGCGAAAGCGGGATCGTTCTTCGCGTCCTCATAGGCCTTCTGCAGGTCGAGGATCAGCGGCATCAGCGTTTCCGCCACGAAGCGGCCGCCGAACAGGCCGAAGCGGCCGTTTTCATCCGGGCCGGAGCGGAAGGAATTCGGCCGTTCCTGTAGGGTCATTGCGTTACTCCGTTACGCTCGATCCGCCTCGCGGGCCGCAGCGATGAAGGCCCTGATCTTGCCGAGGTCCTTTACGCCGGGCGCGCTCTCGACGCCAGAGGAGACATCGACGCCGGCGAGCTTCAGCCCCATGCCCCGGATGGTGCGGATTGCCGCACCGACATTCTCCGGCGTGAGCCCACCGGAGAGCATGAAGGGCAGATCGGGCGGAAGGCCCGCGAGGATCGCCCAGTCGAACACCTTGCCATGCCCGCCGGGATAGGCGGCATCCCTCGGCGGCTTCGCATCGAGCAGGATGCGATCCGCCACCCGGGCATAGGCCGCAACGCCCGGCAGGTCGGCGGCTTCCGCCACGCCCACGGCCTTCATCACGGGCAGACCGTAGATCGCGCGGACGTCGCGGATGCGCTCGTAGGGCTCCTGCCCGTGGAACTGCCAGAGATCGGGCGAAAGCGTGGAAAGAAGCTCGGAGAGCGTCGCATCCGCCGGGTCGACCGCGAGCGCCACGATGGCCGAGCGCCCGCGCGCGAGCATCGCCAGCATCGCCGCGCGTTCGGGCGTGACATAGCGCGGACTTTTCGGGTGAAAGTTGAGGCCCAGCATATCCGCGCCGGCTTCCACGGCTGCAGTGACCGTTTCCTCGGTCTTCAGCCCGCAGATCTTGATGGCGAGGCTCATGGCGCGATCCCCGAGGCCTTCGCGACCAGAACGGCCGCCGCAAGATCGAAGATCGCGCTGCCGGTGGATTTGTAGAAGGTGATGTCATCCGGCTGGCGCGTGAAACGGAAGGTTCCGCGCGCGAGATCGAAGAGATCCGCCTCGATGGCCGACCCGGTGATGCGCCCGGCCTTGATCGGCTGCACGAAATCGCCACCTTCCTTCAGGACGCTCGCGCGCACATCGGCGAAAAGGCGGGCGCGGGTCGCGGCCTCGTCATCCGTCTCGCGCATCCCTGCGGAGAACGCGCCGACGCAATCGAGATGCGCGCCGGGCTTCAGCCAGGCTCCGCGCACGAGCGGGGTGGTGGAGAGCGTCGCGGTGGAGATGATGTCGGCCTCGCGCACCGCCGCCTCGAGATCGTCCGCGACCTCGACCGCCATTCCCTCGCCGGAGAATTCCGCCGCAAGCCGCTCGGCATTCCCGCGCGTCTTGTTCCAGAGCAGGGTACGGGTGATGGGTCGCACCGCCCGATGCGCGCGGATGACGAAGGGCGCCAGCGCGCCGGCGCCCACCATCAGATGGGTCGCGGCATCCGGCCTTGCAAGAAAGCGCGCGGCGAGAGCCGAGGCCGCCGCGGTTCTCCACAAGGTCAGCCGCGTGCCATCGATCACGGCGAGCGGGGCGCCGGTATCGCCGTTCATCAGCACATAGGTGCCCATGACGGAGGGCAGCGCGCGCGCGGCATTACCGGGAAAGACATTGACGATCTTCACGCCGAGGAAGCCGTTCGCGCTGCTGTGCCAGGCCGGCATGATGAGATGCGTCGCATCGCCATCAATGCGGGGAATCGCGTGGTGATGGCGCACGGGCAGGGTGATGTCGGCGCGCAGGGCGGCTTCGATCGCGTCGATCAGCACCGGAAAATCGAGCGCCGCGTCCACGCCCTCACGATCGATGACGTGCATGGGCGGGCGTTACTTCTGGTGGATCAGGGCCGGCGCGCTCACCGGCAGGGCCGCCCGCAATTCCGTGCGCTCGGCCGAGAGCTTCTCGCATTCGCGCTTGTAGCTTCGGGCCGCGCGGCGGTGCTTGCCCTGGGCGAGCCAGGCCGCGGCATAACCCAGCATGATGCCGACAACGAGCACCACGAAGGCGAGCGCGAAAAGCGGGAGGGTGACGCCTGCAGTTTCCGCCTCGCGCGAGAACGGATCGAGCACCAGCGTCACGGCATGCCGGTTCGCCACGGCGAGCAGCACCAGCACGATCGCCACCGGCGCAAGCAGGAGTAGCTTCAGGAAGCGCATCATGCTCCTCGGGTCTCCGGGAATATCAGGCCTTGGCCTTCGCCTTGCCCTTCACGGGCTTCACGTTCAGGCGCTCGCGGATTTCCTTGCCGGCCTTGAAATAGGGCACACGCTTCTCGGTCACATCGACCTTGGCGCCGGTGCGCGGGTTGCGGCCGAGGCGGGCATCCCGCTCCTTCGTGGAGAAGGTGCCAAAGCCGCGCAGTTCCACGCGATCGCCGCGCGAGAGCGCGGTGGTGATCTCGTCCAGGATGGCATTGACCAGAATTTCAATGTCGCGCTGGTAGAGATGCGGGTTCATCTCGGCCATCTTCAGAACGAGTTCCGACTTGATCATGTTTCCTGTCCCAATGTTGCGCTTGACGCGCTTTTGGCCCCCGCTCCAAAGCACGAATCCACGTTTTGACCCTTCGAGAATAGACCGGAAACAGCCGCGCCGAAAGGGCGAAACGCGCGCAAGCCGGCGGTGATCCGCTATTCCGCCGGCATCTGCCAGACGGAGACGAGACCTTCCAGCGCCTTCGGCCCTAGCAGCCGATGCGCCGCCTCGTCCACCGCATCCGGCACCGGCAGGCCCATCAGGCGGGCCACATGATGGAACGCGCCCAGAGCGGGCAGGCTGCCCCGCTGGCTCTTCGGCTTGTAGTCGACGATGCGCAAATCGCCCGCGATCTTCTTCTCGCGCTCGAGCCAGGCGACGGCATCCTTCTCGCTGCCGAGTTCATCGATCAGCTTCAGCCCCAGCGCCTGCCGTCCGGTGAAGACCCGGCCATCCGCCACATTGTTCAAGGCCTCGCCCTGCAGGTTGCGGCGATTACCGACGAGTTCGCGGAACCAGCGATAGGTATCCGCCACCGTCGCTTCCAGCGCGGCGCGCGCTTCCGGCGTCGTCGGCTCCACGCCCGAGGGCATCGCCTTCAGCGGCGAGGAACGCACGGATTCCACCTTCACGCCGAGGGTATCGAGCAGCTTCGAGACATTCGGCACCTGCGCGATCACGCCGATGGACCCCACCAGCGCGCTGCCATTGGCGAAGATGCGCTCGGCGCCGAGCGCGGTCATGTAGGCGCCGGATGCGCCGATCCCGTCGATGACGGCCACCACCGGCTTCTTGCCGGCCAGCGTCTTCACGGCCTCGTGCAGGGCCTCGGAACCGGACGTGGTGCCCCCGCCGGAATTGATGCGCAGGATCACCGCGCTCGCGGGCGATTTCTCGATGTCGCGGAGCAGGTCGAGCGTTTCCTGCCGGCCGGTGATCAACCCCTCGATGCTGACCCGCGCGATATGGCTGCCGCCCGTGCCGCCCCGCAGGCGGTTGAAGGCCAGGGCCGCGCCGATCAGCGCGCCGATCAGGATCAGCACGCTCGCCACGCGCCAGAAGGTGAGCTGGCGGCGCAGCCGGCGTCGATCCACAAGCATGTCCGATGTCAGGCTCATCGCACTTCCCGGAACCCGTCAGGCTCCGCCCATTCGATTGCGGTTCGGCGTTGGGGTGCCATGTCGACGGCGCCCCGGCAAGTCTTTTCGCGTGGGCGCTTCCGGCCCGGTCAGGCGAGGCCCTGCGGCCGGCCCGTCACCACCACCAGCGGTTCGACGCCGGCGAAGAGCCGCCGGGCCGCATCGCGGACCTGCTCCAGCGTCACGGCTTCGACATCGCGGTTGCGCTGGTCGAGATAATCGATCGGCAGGCCGTCGACCCGCAGCGAGAGGAGGTGATCGGCGATCTTGCGCGAGGTGTCGAATTGCAGCGCGTAGGAGCCAGTGAGGTAGCTCTTGGCCTTGGCGAGTTCCTCGGCCGTCGGGCCAGCCTCGCCCATGCGGGCGATTTCCTCCCGCATCACCCGCAGGGATTCCGCCACGCGTTCGTTGCTGGTCGCGGTGCCCGCCATCAGGAGCCGGGTATGCGCGGACCAGCGCAGGCTGCTCCAGACCGAATAGGCAAGGCCGCGCGTCTCGCGCACCTCGTGCCAGAGCCGCGAGGTGAAGGCGCCACCGCCGAGCACATGGTTCGCGAGATAGCTCGCCATGAAATCCGGATCGCGCCGGGAGACACCCGGCAGCGCAAGGTAGAGCGTGGATTGCGGCACATCGAGATCGATGATCTCGAGATGCCCCGCGGCCTGCATGTCGATATCCGGAATGCGCGCCAGCCCGGCCTTGGCCGCGAGATCGCCGAAGACACGATCCACGCCGGCGGCGAGAGCCTCGGCCGAGATCGCGCCGACCGAGACGATCAGCAGCGAATCCCGCGCGAAAAGCCGGCGATGCTGCGCGACGAGATCCTCCCGCGTGATCGCCTGCACATCGGCAATCCGCCCGTCCGTGGGGAAACTATAGGGGTGGTTGGCGAAAGCGAGCCGGTTCAGCGCATCGCGGGTCAGGCTCTGCGGATCGGTCTCGTCGCGCTTCAGGCCGGAGATGGTCTGCGAACGCACCCGCTCGATCGCATCGGCATCGAAGCGCGGCTCGCGGACCGCCAGCGCCAGCAGGTCGAATGCGGCATCGGCATGCTCGGTCAAGGTGCGCATCGAGCCGGTCAACCGGTCACGCGAAGCGCCGAACGACAGTTCGATCGCCTTCTCCTCCAGGGCCTCGTGGAAAGCCTCGGCCTTGAGCGACCCCGCGCCCTCATCGAGCAGGCCGGTGAGGAAGCTCGCAAGGCCCGCGCGGCCCGCCGGATCCTGCGAGGCCCCGCCGAGAAGCGCGAATTCCATCGAGACGAGCGGCACGGTGTAATCCTCGACATGCCAGATGTCGAAGCCGGCGGGAGTGACCACGCGGTTGACCCGCGTGCGATGCGAAGTGGACGTCATCGGCAAAAAACCAATCAGAACAGGTGGGAAATCAGGCGGCGACCTTGGTGAGGTGGCCCGTTACGGCCTTGCCCGGCAGGAGGTAGCGGTTGGCGACGCGCCGGATATCCGCGGCCTCGACAGAGCGGATCCGCTCGGACCATTGCGCCAGATCCTCGATCCTGCCGCCCGTCGTCAAGGTCGAGCCGACCATGCGCGCGAGATGCGCCTGGCTGTCCTGCGCATAGACCATGTCGGCGATGAGCCGGGTGCGGGCGCGGGCGAGTTCCTTCGCATCGACATCGGTGTCGCGCAGCTCCGCGATCACCGCTTCGGCCGCCGCATCGAGATCGGGGAGCGAGACGCCGTCCATGGGCACGGCGTAATGCCCGAACTGGCCGATATCGAGCGCGTCGCTCCAGTACCAGGAGCCGGTGGCGACCGCGAGCGGCTGGTTGACGACCAGCGCGCGGTAGAGCCGGCTTGTCTGCGATCCGCCGAGGATCTGGCTCAGCACTTCCAGCGCCGGCGCGTCGTTTTCAGGCGCGCGGATGTAGTTCGGCACGATGTAGAGCTTCTGGCTCATCGGCTGCTCGACCTTCTGGTCGGCGAGGCTCACGAAGCGGCTGGCCTTGATGTCCGGCTCGCGCACGCGGCGGCGCTGCGGTTTCTCGGCATTGCCGGGCCGCACCTTGCCGTAGGTCGCCTCGGCAAGACGCCGGACCTCGGCTTCCTCGACATCGCCCGCCACGATCAGGATCGCGTTATCCGGGCGATAGAAGCGGCGATAATAGGCCAGCGCATCCTCGCGGCCGAGTTCCTCGATCTCGTGCCCCCAACCGATGACCGGCGTGCCGTAGGGGTGGTGTACGTAGAGCGTCGCCATCAGGCTTTCCTGCAGCTGCGCGGCGGGGTCGCTGTCGGTGCGCATCTTGCGCTCCTCGATCACGACGTCGCGCTCCGAGAGGACTTCCGGCCCTTCGAGCACCAGCCCGGTCATGCGGTCGGATTCGAGCGCCATCATGCGCCCGAGATGCTCCTTCGCCACGCGCTGGTAATAGGCGGTGTAATCGTACGAGGTGAAGGCGTTTTCCTGCCCGCCCACATCCGAGACGATGTTCGAGAACGCGCCCTTGGGGTTCGTCTCCGTCCCCTTGAACATCAGATGCTCGAGGAAATGCGCGATGCCCGACTTGCCCAGCGGATCATCCGCCGCCCCGTTCCGGTAATAGATCATGTGCGTGACCACCGGCGCGCGATGATCGGGGATGACGACGACCTCCAGGCCATTCTCGAGGTGAAAGTGGCCGAAAGCGGGGAGCGTGGACATGCCGGCAAATCTCCTGCGGGCGCCACGAAACGGGCGCCGATGCGAAAGCGTTCATGCTTCAAGATGGGCAAAGAAAAGGCCGGGAACAAGTCCCGGCCTGGTTGTTCCTGCCCGATGGGCGCTCAGTCGAGCCGCTTCCAGGTATCGTCCGGTCGGTCGTTGTCGAAGCCCTGCGGGGCCTCCTGCGTGCGTCGGACGGGCGCGCCGGCGGCAGCCTGGCGCATGCCCTTCGGCGGATCGGTGAGGTAGCGACGCGGCGGTTCGGTGCCGGGCGCATAACCCGGCTGTGCGGCGGGGATCGAGGCGGCAAGTTCCGACGGCGACATGCGGATACCGCTCTTGTCGTTGCCCCAGGTGCCTTCCGTCATGGCGGAACCGACCGGGGCGCGACCCGCGCGGATCTCGTCGAGCGAAATGCGGCGACCATCCACCGAGCGACCGGCCAGCAATTCCGGCGCGGGCCCCGCCTTGCGGGCCTGCTCCCTCTTGCGCTCCGTCACATCCGGGTCGACGGGCCAAGCCGGGTTCTTCTCGTGCGATTGCGCTTCCTCGGGATTGCGCAGGGCAGTCATGTCTTTCGGCACCACCAGCATGGGCCGGTCGCGGTATTCGATCGGCTCGCGGTCGATGCTCGGCATCAGGCCGATGGCGCCGAGGATCTGCCGCATGGCGATCCCGTCCTGCGCGAAAGCCGGTGCAGCCGGCAGCAGGCCGAGGGCGAGTGCCGCAAAAGCGGCCTTGAGCGTCAGTTTCATCGATTGGATCCTCATCGGAACCTCTTTTTCCCACGCGAGACCGCGTCCCATAGCATCAAACGCCTTTTCGCGAAAGATCGCGGCAATTAAGAGGCATCGCCCTTTTTTCCAAGCAAGAGAAGCGGGCTCGCGACCATCATCACCACGCCGACGACAATCGCCGCATCCGCGACATTGAAGACATACCAGCTGAACGAGCCCACGTGGAAATGCACGAAATCGAACACCGCGCCATGCCAGATGCGGTCGATCGCATTGCCGATGGCGCCGCCGATGATGAGCCCGATCCCCGCTGCCTCGAGCCGGTTTTCGGCCCGCTTCAGCCAGAAGAACAACACCACCGCCGCCACGAGCTTGATGCCGGTGAGAATCCAGCGTCCCGCCTCCGTCTCCTGCTGGAAGAGGCCGTAGGAGATGCCGCGATTCCACACCACGGTGAAATCGAGAAACGGCGTGATGTGCCACGGCCAGGTCAGGCGCAGATTGGTACCGAAGATGAGCCAGAGCTTCGAGGCCTGATCGGCCAGAAGCAGCAGGATGGCCACGGTGAGACCCAGCCGCAGGAAGCGGCCGGGTTCGGTTTGCGGGGCTGCCTCGCTCACGCGCGCGCCTTCCATTCCACCATCGCCTGCGCGTCGCGCGGGGTGATGTCCGGGAAGGCCGGGTTGGCGGTGGCGGGATCGAAATAGCGCCAGGAACGGGCGCATTTCACGAGGCCCCTGGCGCTGGCGAGTTGCGGAAGCACGGCGACACCCTTCACATCGGCGAGCCGGAAAGCTTCTGCGGGACCTTCCCCCGAAGCCGGTTCGAAGCCGGATGTAATGCAGATCTCCGCCATGTCGATCCCCGCCAGCGCGGCCGCGATCGCCTCATCCGCGAGGAAGACCTGCGGCACGGCCTCGAGGCTCGAACCCATGCGTTTTGCCGCGCGCTCCAGTTCCAGCGCGCCCGTCACGACGCGGCGCACATCGCGGATCATCGCCCATTTCGCCGCGAGCGCCTCATCGCGCCACGCCGCGGGCACTTCGGCGAAACCCTCCTCGTGGATCGAGCCTTCGATGCCGGGGTGGCGCGCGAGCCAGGCTTCCTCCGCCGTGAAGACGAGGATGGGCGCGAGCCAGCGCAACACGCCATCGCAGAGCCGGTCCACGACCGTCAGCGCCGCGCGGCGCTTCAGGCTGGAAGCGGGCTCGCAATAGAGCGTGTCCTTCCGGATATCGAAATAGAAGGCCGAGAGATCGGTGTTCAGGAACAAGGCCAGTTCCGAAACCACGCGCTTGTAATCGTATTCCGCATAGGCCTTGCGGATGACCGGATCGAGTTCCGCGAGCCGGTGCAGCATCAGCCGCTCCAGTTCCGGCATCGCGCTGGCCTCCACCGGCTGGCCGTCGAAATGCGCCAGCGCGCCGAGCATCCAGCGGATGGTGTTGCGCAGCTTGCGGTAATTTTCGGCCATGCTCTTCAGGATTTCCGGGCCGATGCGTTGGTCATCGCCGTAATCCGAACTCGCGACCCAGAGGCGCAGGATATCCGCGCCGGATTGCTCGATGACGCTCTGCGGGGCCGTGACGTTGCCGAGCGATTTCGACATCTTCCGGCCCTGCTCGTCGAGCGTGAAGCCGTGGGTTAACACCACGTCGAAGGGCGCGCGGCCGCGCGTGCCGCAGCTCTCGAGCAGGCTCGACTGAAACCAGCCGCGATGCTGGTCCGAGCCCTCGAGATACATCACCCGGTCCTCGCCGCCATCGACCACGCGCTTCACGCCGGCAAGGCCGGGGAAATTCACCGGGTCTTCCAGCGTATAGGTGTGGGTGGAGCCGGAATCGAACCAGACGTCGAGCACGTCGGTCACCATCTCGTATTGCGCCGGATCATGTCCAAAAGGCGCGAGGAAGCGCTCCTTCGCGCCATCCGCGAACCAGGCATCGGCACCCTCGGTCTCGAAGGCGGCGGCGATGGCGTCGTCCACGCGCTTGTCCTGCAGCATCGCCTTCGTCTCGTGGTGCACGAAGACGGTGATCGGCACGCCCCAGGCGCGCTGGCGGCTCATCACCCAATCGGGCTTGTTTTCCACCATGCCGCGGATGCGGTTTTCGCCCGAGGCCGGCACCCATTCGGTGTTCGTGATCGCCTCGAAGGCGCGCTGGCGCAGCGACACCTCGCCCGGAACGCCTTCCACACGGAAGGGTTTGTCCATGGCAATAAACCACTGAGGCGTGTTGCGGAAGATGACCGGCTTCTTCGAGCGCCAGCTATGCGGATATTGATGCTTCAGCCGCCCGCGTGCGACGAGCGCATTCGCCTCGATCAGCGCCTTGATGATCGCCTCGTTGGCGTCCCCCTTCTCGCCCTTTTCGGTGATGACGCGCTTGCCCGTGAAGCCGGGCGCTTCATCGGTGTAGACGCTGTCATCGTCGATGGTGAAGGGGATCTTCGTTTCGATGCCGCGCGCGCGCAAATCCTGCTGCACATCCGCGCGGGTCCAGATCTCGAAGTCCTCGCGGCCATGGCTCGGCGCGGTGTGCACGAAGCCCGTGCCCGCATCATCGGTGACGTGATCGCCATCGAGGAGGGGCACATCGAAGGTGTAGCCGAGAGAGGCGAGCGGGTGGGCGCACACCCAGTCACCCGAAATATCGCCACCCGGTAGATCGCGGATCAATTCCGCCTGAACTTTTGCTTGCTGGAACACGGAGTCAGCGAGCGATTTTGACAGGATGAGCTTTTCACCGACCTGGAGCCCAAAATCCCGCTCATTGGCAACGATCTTGTAAAGCCCGTAGTTGATCTTCGTTGAGAACGAAATCGCCCGGTTGCCCGGAAGTGTCCACGGAGTCGTGGTCCAGATAACGACGGATGCGCCTTCAAACAGGAAATACTCTTCGCCTTCCCTCGATGCTCTCGGCGTTGGACTACCCTTCACCGGGAATTTCACCCACACCATGTCGCTCTGGTGGTCGTGGTATTCGATCTCGGCTTCGGCCAGCGCGGTCTTCTCCACCACGCTCCACATCACGGGCTTGGAGCCGCGATACAAGAGGCCGTTATCCTTGAACTTCATGATCTCGCGGGCGATCTGCGCTTCCGCGGGATAGGTCATGGTCTGGTAGGGGTTGTCCCAGTCGCCGGTGATGCCGAGCCGCTTGAACTCGCCGCGCTGCACATCAAGCCAATGCGTGGCATAGGCCCGGCATTCGGCGCGGAAGGCGTTGATCGCCGCGCCCGAAGTCAGCTCCGGCTTCGCCTTGCCCTTCGCGCGATATTCCTCCTCGATCTTCCATTCGATCGGCAGGCCGTGGCAATCCCAGCCCGGCACATAGTTGGAATCGAAGCCCAGCATGCTCTGCGAGCGCGTCACGAGGTCCTTCAGGATCTTGTTCAGCGCATGCCCGATATGGATGTTGCCGTTGGCGTAGGGCGGGCCATCATGCAGCACGAATTTCGGCTTGCCCGCGGAAGCCTTGCGGATGCGGGTGTAAAGGTCGATCTCCGCCCAGCGCTTCAGGATGTCCGGCTCCTTCTGCGGCAGGCCCGCGCGCATCGGGAAGGGCGTTTCCGGCAGAAAGAGGGTCTGGGAATAGTCGAACGGGGTATTCTCGGCGCTCATGGCACTCATGATTGGCAGCTCACGGCAGGGCGAGGGAAAGACAGGCGGGCGGATGAACGGAAGCCGGCCGCGCCTCGCGCCTCAGCGCAGGGCGACCGGGGTCGTAATTCGCAGCAATATCCGACCGGTGCTCGTCATGATCCGGCCTATAGCAAGCCGGGGCCGCCACGCAAAGTGCTATTGCTGCGAAAGAATCCGCCGCGCCTCGGCCTGGTCGGCATCCATCTGGCGGATCAGCGCCTCGAGGCTGTCAAAGCGTTCCTCGCCGCGCAGGAAAGCCTCGAAGGATACGGTGACGCGCTTGCCATAGAGATCGCCCTTGAAATCGATCACGAAGACCTCCAGCAGCGGCGCGCCGTTGTCGAACATCGGGCGGCGACCAAAGCTGGCCACTCCGGCCCGGGGCTCGCCGTCGATGCTGATCCGCACTGCATAAATGCCATGGCGCAGGCCATTGCCCGGGTCGAGGGCGATGTTCGCGGTCGGGTAGCCCAATTCGCGGCCGCGCTTCGCGCCGTGGATCACCTCGCCCGAAACCGCATAGGCATGACCCAGCATGCGACTTGCGGTTGCAATCTCGCCTTGCATCAATGCCGTCCGGATGGCGCTGGAGGAGATGATCGCCCCGGTCTCGTCCCGGAACGGGTCAACGAAATGCACGGCGAAACCATGCCGCGCGGCGGCTTCGGCGAGGAAGTCCGGCGTGCCCGCCCGGCCTTTTCCGAAGTGAAAATCCTGGCCTACCACGACGCCGGCCACGCCGAGCCGCTCGACGAGAATCCGCTGGACGAAATCCTCCGCGCTCGTCCCCGCAAGCCTGGCATCGAAGGACAGAATCGCGAGCGCGTCGAAGCCGATAGCGGCAAGCCGCATCGGCCGATCCTCGGCCATTGTCAGGCGGAAAAACGGTTGATCCGGTCTGAAAAAAACCCGTGGATGCGGCTCGAAAGTCAGGGCCGTGACGATCGCGGGACCCGGCAGCCGGGCGGCGAGATCGCGCGCGGCCGCAGCCACGGCGGCATGTCCGCAATGGGCGCCGTCGAAGTTGCCGATCGCGACGACCGGACGGGCGGAAGAGGCGGGGTTGTGTGTCAGGGATATCAGCTGGATCCCCAACGGATCGGCGGAAATCTCGGTCATGGTGGTCCACGGGGGAAGGCACGGTGAGACGATCGATGCCAAATGCATCACGAAATTGGTTCGCAGTTGAACCGCATTAACATAATCGCAAGAGGCCGCGACATAATGTTCGTGCCGGTGGGTTCTCAACTCCAGGTTCAAAGGACAGGAGAAGCCTCCGCTGCGGGTCCCGGAGGGGATTTCAGGCGGATCGCCTCAGGTGGAGTAAAACATGGCTTTCGATGCAGGCACGTCCATTCTCGTTGTGGATGATTATCAGACGATGGTCCGGATCATCCGGAATCTTCTGAAACAGCTCGGTTTCGAGAATGTCGACGAAGCGTCCGATGGGTCCGAAGCGCTCGCGAAGATGCGCGAGAAGCGTTACGGCCTCATTATTTCGGACTGGAACATGCAGCCGATGACCGGCTACGAGTTGCTGAAGCAGGTGCGCGCCGACCGCGATCTGCACGCAACGCCGTTCATCATGGTCACGGCGGAATCGAAGACGGAAAACGTCATCGCCGCCAAGCGCGCCGGTGTGAACAACTACATCGTGAAGCCGTTCAACGCCCAGACGCTGAAGGCCAAGATCGACGCCGTTTCCGCCTCGACCTGACCGCCACTCTCCACCCGGCGATCAATCGACAAGGCTGACCATGCAATAGGTCGGCCTTTGTCGCGTCTCGGCCGCGAGGCTTTCGAGCCGGTCGTGATCGTAGCGCGAGCCATCGAGCCCGATCTGGTGTCCGTGGATTCCGGCGAGCGTCATGATCACGTCGTGACCCTCCGCATTGGCGCCGGCGATATCGGTGCGGAACGCATCCCCGATGCAGAGCACGCGAGCGGTCGCCAGGGGCTGGCCGAGCACCGCCTCCAGCGCCTGGCGCGCGCGGCTATAGACCAGCGGCTTCGGCTTGCCGACCCAGATCACCGACCCACCCAGCTTTTCGTAAAGATCGGCAAGCGCGCCCGCACAGGGAATCAGCCGGTCGCCGCGCTCCACCACCAGATCCGGATTGGCACAATAGAGAGGCAGGCCACGCGCCTGCGCGATCTCCAGGGTAGGGCGGTATTGCTCCGGCGTTTCGGTTTCGTCGTCAAAGAGGCCCGTGCACAGCACCAGTTCGGCGCTTTCGAGCGGGGCGGGCTGCGCGGAAAGCCCCTCGAACACACCGGCATCGCGCGCCGGGCCGATATGGAAAAACGGCTTCGCGCCTTCGCGTTCCAGCAATTCGCGGGTGACACCGCCCGAGGAAACGAGGGCATCGTAGCAGGGCTCGATCACGCCCAGATCGCGCAATTGCTGCGCAACGAGAGGCGGCAGGCGCGGTGAATTCGTCAGCAGCGCCACCGGCTTGCCGGCGCGGCGCGCGGCGGCGAGTGCCTGCTGGGCGCCGGGCGTCGCCACGACGCCATTGTGCAGCACCCCCCAGACATCGGAGATGATCGCGTCGTAGCGATCGAGCACGTCGGACAGACGCGCGATGGGCTGGATGCGGGCTGACATGGCGAACGGACCTCGGCGATCAAGACGCGAAAACGAGCGTGGTCCCGCTCGCTAGCCGCTCATGTTCCGGGAAACAACCCTGCGAGGCGCCTCTCAGGCGCGCCGCGCCAGTTCGCGCAGACCGCGCCGCTCGGGCGTGGCCTGTGCTTCGATCGTTCTCGCCCGGGCGACAGGGGCTGCAGCCGCCGGCGCTTCCTCCAGCACTTCCGGCCGGACCGCCTGCGGTGGCGCGAAGACCTGGCCTTGCGCATAGGCGATGTTGAAATCGATCAGCTCCGCGACGGTGACCTCGTCGTTGACGCCCTCGATCAGCAGCGAGATCTGGCGGCGACCCAGCAGGGCGGCGAAATCGGCCGCGGCGACCTCGAGGGTCTGCTCCTCGCTCTGGCTCGCGGCGATGAGGCGGTTCGCATCCATGCGCATCCAGCGCACATTCGATTGCTGCAGGCGCGGCAGTTCGAAATTGTAATCCGTGACCTCGCGCACCATGAAGCGGAAGCCCATCTCGGACAATTGGCGCAGGGCCTCGTTCTCCACCGCGATCGCCTTCTTGAAGAAGCGCTGCGGCAGCGAGAGCACGATGCGGCGCGGCGCGTTGGGCGCATCGGCCACAAGCGCGCGCAACTCGTCGAAGGCGGGCTCGCTGAGGAGATAACGCTGCGAGAGATCGGCCACCAGCGTCACGTCGCGCTGGCGCTGCTCGAACATCCGGGCGAGCCGCATGGCCTGCACCATCAGCTTGCGATCGAAGGCAAGCTGGTGGCCGACATGTTCGACCGCCGTGCGGATGTCACTCGTGGAGATGCGCGGGTCGCAGCCATCGGGACGCAGGCTCACCTCGTAGGCCCGCGTCTTGCGCTGCGGCAGGCTCACGATGCGCTGGAGATAGAGCTCGAAGCGGTCGGCCGCGATGGCCGCCGCGACGAGCTGCCGGACGGCGCGCGGCGGCTCGCCGAAATTGGAAAGATCGGGAACGCCGGGAATTTCGCGCAAGCCGGGAACCGTCGGCGCAACCAGCGCATCGCCGAATTCGTCCGGGGCGATGTCACGTGCCACGACCGCGGCGGCCGGGGCCGGCACGGGGCTCTGCGCGGCCGGCGTGAAGCGGGGAGCCGCCTGCGGCTGCGCCAGACCGTCGCGACGCAGGGCGGCCAATTCGCCTTCCACCTGCTCCGTCCGGCGGTCGAGTTCGGACATCTCGTCGGCGATGTCACGCACGATCTCGCTCAGCGCGGCCCATTCCTCCGACCGATCCGGCGCGACAACCGCCTCGTGCTGCACGACGGCATCCCGCATCTCGCGGGTCATGCGCGCCAGCATCGCCGCCTGCTGGCGGGTCGTTTCGAGGTGGTCGCGAAGCAGGGCCAGCTCGTCCTGCACGGCGTGCCCGCTCGCACGGAGTGCAAAAATGCACGCGACGAGGGCTGCCGCCATCGCGGCGACGACCAGCACCAGCAGATCGAACCGCTGTGCGACAAAGGTCACGCCAGCGGCTGCCACCGCGACCGTCACCACCTTCAGGAGAGACCGAAAATCCATCGGAACGCGCGCGCCCCAGCACAACGAATCACATGAGTCGAACGTATTGATTCGCAAACGCGCTGGCGAGGGCTCAGCCCCCAAACCGCCTGTGGAAACCGGGCCGGTTTCCGAAAATAATTCACCCCGTCTCTCTTTTGAAACAGCGCCGCCTCGCGATACGTAGTGGCATGGTCAAGCCGGAGGTCTTCTTGCCATGCCGAGAGTCATCAATCCGCGCGGCATCGCGCCTCCGGGGTCGCGTTATGCCCATGGCGTGGTGCATTCGGCCCGGGCGCGGCGGCTGGTGATTTCCGGACAGGTGGGGCAACGCCTCGACGGTTCCGTGCCGGAGGATCTGGCCGAGCAGATGGAAGCCGCCTGGGACAACCTGACGGCCATCCTCGCGGAAGCGGGCATGAGCGTCACCGAACTCGTACGCATCGGCGTCTTCACCACGGTGCCCGGCTCCGTGGCGATGTATCGCAGCATTCGCGACCGGCGGCTGGGCGGGCATCTCTGCGCGGCGACCTATCTCGAGGTCGCCGGCCTTGCCGCACCGCATCTCCTGTTCGAAATCGAGGCGGAAGCCGTCTGCGAGGAGCCCGATCAGGCCTTTCTCGAGCTTCCGCAATCGGACGAGGAATTCGCGCGACCGCCCGGCCTGCCGCCAGGGGCGCGGGCCGATCGGTGATTTCCGCGCCGGAGGCCAGACGCGCCGGCGGAAATTGCAGCGCCCATCACCGCAAGCGGGGTTGTGTCCCGCGCGGGGCGGCGTATCCTCCTGTCCACATTACCTGACGGGGAAGAAACATCATGCCGACCTCCAGCGCCGCGGCGCCGCTCACCACCTTCTCCCAGCCGAACGATCTCGAGGCGTTCTGGATGCCGTTCACCGCCGAACGGGCCTTCAAGAAGTCGCCGCGCATCGTCTCGCGCTCGAAGGACATGCATTATTACACCTATGACGGCCGCGCGATCATGGACACGACCGCCGGGCTCTGGTGCTGCAATGCCGGCCACAACCGCGATCCGATCGTCGCGGCCATCAAGGCCCAGGCCGAGACGCTCGATTACGCGCCGCCCTTCCAGTTCGCGCATCCCCTCGGCTTCCAGCTCGCCTCGCGCATCGCGTCGATGGCGCCGGGCGATCTCGATCACGTCTTCTTCGTCAATTCCGGCTCGGAAGCGGTGGATACCGCGCTGAAGATGGCGATCGGTTATTTCCAGGCGAAGGGCGAGGGCAATCGCTGCCGCCTCATCGGGCGCGAGCGCGGCTATCACGGCATCGGCTTTGGCGGCATCTCGGTCGGCGGCATGGTCGCGAACCGCAAGGCCTTCGCGACGCAGCTTCTGCCGCATGTCGACCATCTGCCGCACACCTACAATCGCGCCGAGCAGGCCTTCACCAAGGGCGAGCCGGAATGGGGCGCGCATCTCGCCGATGATCTCGAGCGCATCGTCGCGCTGCACGATGCCTCGACCATCGCGGCGGTGATCGTGGAGCCGATGGCGGGCTCGACCGGCGTGCTGCCCACGCCGAAGGGTTACCTGAAGCGCCTGCGCGACATCTGCGACAAATACGGCATCCTGCTGATCTTCGACGAGGTGATCTGCGGGTTTGGCCGCCTTGGCACGGCTTTCGCGGCCGAGCGCTATGGCGTGGTGCCCGATTTCATCACCTTCGCGAAGGGCGTCACCTCCGGCACGGTGCCGATGGGCGGCGTCATCGCCCGCAAGCACATCCACGAGGCCTTCATGAAGGGCCCCGAGCATATGGTGGAGTTCTTCCACGGCTACACCTATTCCGCGCACCCGCTGGCCTGCGCGGCCTCGATCGCGGCGCTGGACGTCTACCGCGACGAGAAGCTCTTCGAGCGGGCGAAGGCCATCGAGCCGGTCTGGGCCGATGCGATCCATTCGTTGAAGGGCCAGCCGAATGTGCTGGATATCCGCACCGTGGGCCTCACGGCGGCGATCGACCTTGCTTCCATCCCCGATGCCTTCGGCAAGCGCGCCTTCACCGCGATGCATCGCGGCTTCGAGGATTACGGCTTCATGGTGCGCAATGCCGGCGAGTCGCTGGTGCTCACCCCGCCGCTCATCATCTCGGAAGCGCAGATCGACGAGACCGTGGACAAGCTCGGCCAGCTCATCCGCGCCGTGGCGTGAGAGGCGGCCGCGTGCGGGCCGCGTATCGCGTGGCCTGCATGATTGCCAAACCGGACAATTCTTGCTGGAATTGAGCCATGAATCGTCCGGATTGCCTGCAGCAGGCCTTCAATCGGTTCGGCGTCACCATCAGCGGCGCCGAGCTTGCCGGCGTGTCGCAGCATAGCCCGCACGAGGCGATCCTCGTGCTGCTCGCCGACCGCGAGATTGCCGCCCGCTTCGATGCCGCGCATGGCCGCCCCCCCGAAGAGGCCGATCTCGAGGCGCTGCTGGAAGTCTACGAGGCCGCCGCCCGGAAGACGTGAGATTGTCATTCCCGACGCCGAAGGCGGGCGGGATTGCACGCTTCTGAATTCCCATGGATTCCCGCTCCTCGCGGCAACGGGTCGGGAATGACACGAGGCGGCTCGTGACAAAGTCGAGCTTGGGGGCTAAAGCCCCGCTTCATGAGCACCGAAGCCCCGAAATCCACCCTGACCGCCGCCCGCAAGCCGCGCGGCCTGCCCGATCGTTCGCCCGCCGATATCCGCGCGACGAACGAGATGATGCGCGTGATCCAGCGCGTTTATGAACTCTATGGCTTCGAGCCGGTGGAGACGCCCTTCCTCGAATACACCGATGCGCTCGGCAAGTTCCTGCCCGACCAGGACCGGCCCAATGCCGGCGTCTTCTCGCTCCGGGACGACGACGAGCAATGGATGAGCCTGCGCTACGATCTCACGGCCCCTTTGGCCCGTTACTGCGCGGAAAACTGGCAGAACCTGCCGAAGCCCTATCGCAGCTACCGCGCGGGCTGGGTGTTCCGCAACGAGAAGCCCGGCCCCGGCCGCTTCCGCCAGTTCATGCAGTTCGATGCGGATACGGTGGGTTCGGGCTCCGTCGCGGCCGATGCCGAGATCTGCATGATGGCGGCGGATACTTTGGAAGCCCTCGGCATTCCGCGCGGGCAATATGTCATCAAGGTCAACAACCGGAAGATCCTGGATGGCGTGATGGAAGCCATTGATATCGGTGGTGTTAACAACGCTGCCACACGGCTAACCGTCATGCGAGCCATCGACAAGGCAGATAAATTTCCTTGGTCTGAGATCGAAAAATTGCTTGGCGAAGGGCGATGGGACGGCGGTCACATTGGTGCAGGAGATTTCACCAAAGGCGCTGGACTAGATGTAACCCAGATTGAAACTCTCCGACTCATGATTTTCGAGGATCCTCGCGCAACGCTTCAGGAGGCTCTCGATAAACGTCTGCCCATGAACCAACACATAGAGGCTGGCCTTCGGGAACTGTCGGAAATTGAATCGCTCGTTCGCGCTGGAGGCTATACTCAACAACAGATTACAATTGATAGATCTGTCGTCCGCGGCCTTGAATACTATACCGGCCCCGTTTTCGAAGCCGAACTCCTCTTCGAGGTGAAGGACGAGGAGGGCCGGCCCATCCGCTTCGGCTCGGTGGGCGGTGGCGGTCGCTATGATGGCCTCGTCTCGCGCTTTCTCGATGAGCCCGTGCCGGCCACGGGCTTTTCCATCGGCGTTTCGCGCCTGCGCGCGGCCCTCGACAAGCTCGCGGAGATGCGCGGCGAGACAACCGGGGAGGTCGAAGGGCCGGTGATCGTGCTCGCGATGGACAAGACCCCCGAGGCGATGGCCAGCTACCAGCAGATCGTGGCGGGCCTGCGCCATGCGGGCATTCCGTCCGAGATCTATCTCGGTTCGGCCGGCATGAAGGCACAGTTGAAATATGCCGATCGCCGCAACGCCCGCGTCGCCCTCATCCAGGGCTCGAACGAGCGCGAGAAGGGTGAGGTGCAGGTGAAGGACCTCATCCTCGGCGCGACGCTGACCGCGATCAAGGATCGCGCGGAATATCTCGCGAAACAGGCCGAAGCGCAGTTCGCCGTGCCGGTTTCCGAGGTGGTGGCGAAGGTGCGCGAGGTGCTTGCGCGGCATCGGTGACGGTCACCTCGCAGCATCAAAACGATTCATCCCGTTTCGAACTTGTCGTCGCCTTCCCGCGCGCGCGCTGTTAGAAGCGGGCAAACTGAAGCTCTTGGGGATGGTGATGGACCAGCGGCGAAATTCGGGCTCTCGCACCGGCGCGATGCGTCTGGCGCGCGGGGTTCTGGCGGAAGGCGGCCTGCAGGCGCTCGGGGCGCGGCTCGTCGCGCATTTCGCGCAGGCCGGCTTTGTGGCGGCAGACGTGCCCGTTCTTCAGCCCGCCGAGCCGTTTCTCGAATTGTCCGGCGAAGACATTCGCCGTCGCCTGTTCGTGACCTCGGATGAAGCGGGCGAGGAATTGTGCCTCCGGCCGGAATTCACCATACCCGCGGCCCTGGCCTATCTGAAGTCGGGTGTGGTCGGCCGGCGCGCGGATCTCGCCTTTCTCGGCCCGGTTTTCCGCCATCGTCCCGGCGAGAGCGGCGAATTCTGGCAGCTCAGCGCCGAATCGCTCGGCCGATCGGATCGCGAGGCGGCCGATGCCGATCTGCTGGCGGAGGTGCATGGCGCGGTGACGCGGGAGACCGGCGCGGAGGGGCTTTCCATCCGGGTTGGCGATCTCGCGCTGTTTGCCCGGCTGATCGAGACGCTGAATCTGTCGCCAGTGCTGGCGCGGCGTCTCAGCCTCGCCCTCGGCGAGGGGCGTATCGAGGCCTTGCTCGACGGGGCAACATCGGGTGCCAAGCCCGAGGCGCGCGGCCTCGCGCGCTATTCCGGCGTGCTCGACGCGCTGAAGGATGCCGACCCGCGCGAGGCCAAGGCCTTCGTGAAGGATCTGCTGTCGCTCGCGGGCATTTCAGCCGTGGGCGGGCGCACGGCGGAGGATATCGCGAGCCGCTTTCTCGATCGCGCGCGCGAGGATGCGCAGGCGCTCGGCCCGGAGCAGAAGGCCGTTTTGCGCCGGTTCCTCGCGATTTCCGGCGAGCCGGACCAGGTTTCCCGCGACGTGCGGGCGCTGGCCGATGAAGCCGGTCTCGACCTCTCCGAGGTGCTCGATCGGTTCGACCTGCGCACGGGGTTTCTGGAGGCGCGCGGCCTGCCGCTCGCGCTCATGCAGGCATCCGCCGGATTTGCGCGCAATCTCGATTATTACTCGGGCTTCGTTTTCGAACTGCGATGCGCCGGGGCGGAACGCCCCGTGGCGGCGGGCGGGCGCTATGACCGGCTGTTCGAGCGGCTGGGGCATGCCGTGCCCGCCATCGGCGCGGCGCTCTGGCTCGAACGGTTCGGCGGGGGAGACGCGGCATGACCCATCCGCTCATCATCGGCCTGCCTTCGAAGGGGCGGCTGCAGGAAAACGCTTTCGCGTTCTTCGCCCGCGCGGGGCTGAATGTCAGCCAGGCGCGCGGCGCGCGCGATTATCGCGGCGCGATTTCCGGTCTCGAGGGCGTGGAGATCGCCTTCCTGTCGGCCAGCGAGATCGTCACGGAACTGGCGCGCGGCGCCATCCATTTCGGCCTGACGGGCGCGGATCTCGTGGAAGAAGCCTTGCCGGACCCGGCGGCGAAGGTCGAGATGCTGGTGCCGCTCGGCTTCGGCTTCGCGAATGTCGTGGTGGCGGTTCCGCAGGCCTGGATCGACGTGCACGCCATGGCGGATATCGAGGATGTCGCCGCGGCCTTCCGGCAGGACAAGGGCCGGCGCCTGCGCGTTGCGACGAAATATGTCAATCTCACGCGCCGCTTCTTCAAGCGCCACGGCATCGCCGATTACCGCATCGTCGAGAGCCTCGGGGCCACGGAAGGGGCGCCCGCGGCCGGCACGGCGGATTGCATCGTGGACATCACCACCACAGGCTCCACGCTCGCGGCCAATGCGCTGAAGGTTCTCGATGACGGCACGATGCTGAAAAGCGAGGCGTGGCTGATCGCGAGCCGGGTGGCCGATTGGAACGCGGCCCAGCGCGAGGCGGCACGGCAGGTGCTCGCCCGCATCCATGCCGAGACGGAAGCCTCCAACCGGCGCGAGTTGCGGGCCTTTCTCGATGGGAGCCTGCCAGAAACGCTGGCACGGGAAATCGACCAGTTCGGGGGAGAAATCCTGCTCGATGGCAGTGCGGGCATCGTGAGCCTGCTCGTGCCCAAGGCCGATGTGCCGCGCCTCGCGGACAAGCTCGTCGCGGCCGGTGCCCGGCGCGTGCTGGTGGCCTCGCCGGATTATGCCTTCAGCCCCGACAATCCGCTGTTCGACCGGCTGACAGCCGCGCTGCCAACCCAGGCCGGGCAGGACGCGGCCTAGGCGCGCGATAATTCGGGTTCGTTTGGCTGGCGGAACCCGACGCCGCGTGGACGACCTCCCAAAAAGGAAGAGGCCGCCAGGGGGATTGGCGGCCTCAAACCGGTTGGCGAATCGGGGGAATGTTTCGCAACAACCTGCGGCTCATCACCGCACCCTTCTGTACGTATGGCCCTTGGGCTGGATCACAACCTGATAAAGAAATTTTCAGGCCGGCTGCGAATTTGCCTCTTTCGGGGCAAAAAGACCGTCTTTACCCGGTTCCAGATGAATTCGCCGGTCGTGGATCGCGATCAGGCTCGAACGATGCCCGATGGAGACGAGCGTCGTATGCGGTAAAATGTCGCGGAGGGCGGCGTAGACAGCGGCTTCGAGCCCCTCATCGAGGGCGGATGTCGCCTCATCGAGGAAAAGCCAGCCCGGCCGCGCGAGGATGGCACGTGCCACGGCGAGGCGTTGCTGCTCGCCGCCCGAGAGCACCTGCGCCCAGTTCGTGGCCTCATCGAGGCGGTCCAGCAGATGCGGCAGATGCACCCGTGTCAGGGCCTCGCGGATCGCGTCATCCGTGAAGGCGCCGTCCGTCGCGGGATAGCTCACCGCCTCCCGCAACGATCCGATGGGGATGTAGGGCCGCTGCGGCAGCAGCATGATGCCGCCATCGGAAGGCAGGTCGATCCGCCCGTCGCCGAACGGCCAGATGCCGGCGATGGCGCGGAACAGCGTCGATTTGCCGGAGCCCGATGGCCCGGTGAGCAAGGTGCGCTCGCCGGCCCGGATGGTGAGGTCGGTCACGGAGAGGATCGGCTGGCCGGAGGGCAATTTCAGGGTGAGCGCCGGGATGGACAACCGCGCGCCGCCCGCCGTGCCGCGTTCGATCGCGGAGGTGTTCTGCGAGAGGTGCGCCTGATCGATGGAATGCTCGAAGCTGTTGAGACGATCGCAGACAGCCTTGAAGTCGGCCAGCATCGCATAGCGATCGATGAAGAAGGCGAGGGCCGCATCGACACGCGCGAAGGCGCCGGCGGTCTGCGTCAAGACGCCGAGCGTGATGCTGCCGAGGAAATAGAACGGCGCCGTGATGACGATGGGAATGACGCTGTTGGCTGACCCATAGAATTGCACGAAGGCCGACAGCCATTTCTGCACGGCCACGATTTCCATGAAGTTGCGGATGACGTGGCCGAAGCGTTCGGCCAGCCGCTTGCGCTCGGCGGGCTCGCCATGGAGCAGCGCAACCGGCTCGTTGAATTCGCGCAGCCGCGCCAGCATGTAGCGGAAATTCGCCTCGAAGCGCTCCTGCTCGAAATTCAGCCGGATCAGCCGGCGACCGATGTAATGCGTGATGATCGTGCCGATGCCGGCATAGATCACCGCGATCCAGAACAGGAAGCCCGGAATCTTGAAGCTCTCCGACGGGAAGGGCAGGTTCGCCGACAGGCCCCAGAGAATGACCGAGAACGAGACGAGCGATGAAATCTGCGAGATCATCGAGATCGTCAGCGAATACGTCGCCTCGGTGTATTTGCGCACGTCTTCCTGGATGCGCTGGTCGGGGTTGTCGACAGCGCGCTCGAACTGCATGCGGTAATGCGCGCCGCGATCGAGCCAGCGCGCGGTGAGGCGCTGGGTCATCCAGTCGCGCCAGCGGATCTTGAACACCGAGACCATCACGAATTCGATGATGTTCGAGACGATCAGCACCACGACGATCGGCACCCAGATCTGGTAGAGCAGGCGCCAGAACTCGCCGGCATTCTTCGCCTGGATGGAATCGAACCACTCGCGGTTCCACTGGTTCAGCCGGACCGAGATGCCGACCTGCGCGAGGTTGATGATGATGATCACGCCGAGCAGCGTGAAGGCGATCCAGCGCTCGGGGGCCGAGAATTTCGGCAGGGGGCGCAAAGCCAGCGTGCCCCGCTCGCGCGTCTCGAAATAGGGGTCGGCGATCTGGAACACTTCGCGCGTCACCGGCAGCCGGGCGAGCAGGATCGCCAGCAGGCCGAAGGCGGCGGATGTGAACGCCGTCAGCGGCGGAATGAGCGTGGCCCAGCTCGCCTTCGCGAGCCCGCCCGCCACCAGCACGGCCATGATGCCGATATAGCCCAGGCCGTAGAACACGATGAAGAAGGTGAGGAAGGCGCCCACGCCCGGCGTCGCGAGAATGCCCGCCGCCAGCGCGAGCCCGCCGAGCGAAATGTAGAAGGGCAGGCCCGGCAGCACCCCGATGAGGTTCAGCGCAAGCGCCGCGACCGAAATGGCGGCAATCGCGAAGGCGAGGGCACGGCAGGAAGCGAGAGCAGGCATAGGGTCGAATTCCTCGAGACGGGAGGCGCGGCGCGACCGCCGGCCCCATCTCCCTATCTAGCCGGATTGCAGCCGAATGCCAGCACGGCGTCAGCGCCGCTGCGCCTCGCGCGTCACCGGCAGCAGGCGGCTGTCCTTCAGGGTGGTGAGCGCGATGGAGGAGCGGACATGCGCCACGCTCTCATGCGGCAGGAAGATGTCGTTCAGGAGGGTCGCGAGCGAGGGAAGATCGGGCGCGACCATTTTCACGAGGTAATCCGCCTCCCCGGTCACCGCGAAGGCCTCCTGCACCTCGTCCACCCGCTCCACGAGCTGCTGGAAGCGCCGGGCATTGTCGGGCGAATGCGTCGCGAGCGTCACCTGGACAAAGGCGATGACGCCGAAGCCGAGCGCACCCGGTTCGAGCGCCGCGTGATAGCCGCGGATGGCGCCTTCCGCCTCGAGCTGGCTGCGGCGGCGCGAGCATTGCGAGGGCGAGAGCCCCACCTTCTCGGCGAGTTCGTTGTTGGTGAGGCGGCCATCGCGCTGGAGCGCGTCGAGAAGCTTGAGATCGAACGTATCCATGCACGATCTGTGCATGAAGATGCTTCAGCGTGCAAGTTCTGGCGGAAAATCGCGGGCGCATCACGCGAGAATGCAAACACCTTGCGCGCGAAAGCGGGCATTCTGTTCGCATGAGAAAGGCCCGCTGGCCGGGCCGCAAGCGAGACAATGGAGCGAGGAATATCCCATGGGTCCCTTTCCGCACGATGCGCCGCCCGCCACCATCACCGCCGAGAACCCGGCCGGCACGGATGGCTTCGAATTCGTCGAGTTTGCCCATCCGCAGCCGGAAAAGCTGGCGATCCTGTTCCAGCAGATGGGCTACAAGCCCGTCGCGCGGCACAAGAAGAAGTCGATCACGGTCTATCGCCAGGGCGATATCAACTACATCCTGAATGCCGATCCCGAGAGCTTCGCCGCGAAATTCGTGGCCGAGCACGGCCCCTGCGCGCCCTCCATGGCCTGGCGCGTGGTGGATGCGCAGCATGCCTTCGACCATGCGGTGAAGATGGGTGCCGAGCCCTATACCGGCCCCGGCAAGGTGCTCGATGTGCCGGCGATCAAGGGCATCGGCGGATCGCTGCTCTATTTCGTCGAGCAATACGGCGCGAAGGGCTGGGTCTATTCGAATGACGATTTCACCTGGCTCGGCGCGGAAGACCCGAAGCCGGCGGGCGTGGGCTTCTACTATCTCGACCACCTCACCCATAACGTGTTCCGCGGGAACATGGACAAGTGGTCGAACTTCTACATCAACCTCTTCAATTTCCGGCAGATCCGCTTCTTCGATATCGAGGGCAAGCTGACGGGCCTGTTCTCCCGCGCGCTGACGAGCCCCTGCGGGCGCATCCGCATCCCGATCAACGAGAGCGCCGACGATCACAGCCAGATCGAGGAATACCTGAAGAAATACAAGGGCGAAGGCATCCAGCACATCGCGGTTGCGACGGATGACATCTACGCGGCCACCGATCGCCTGGCCGAGAACGGCGTCCGCTTCATGCCGGGACCGCCGGAGACCTATTACGAAAAGAGCCATGCCCGCGTGCCCGGCCATTCCGAGCCGATCGAGCACATGAAGAAGCACGGCATCCTGATCGATGGCGAGGGCGTGGTCGGGGGCGGCGAGACGAAGATCCTGCTGCAGATCTTCTCGAAGACCGTGATCGGCCCGATCTTCTTCGAGTTCATCCAGCGGAAAGGCGATGACGGCTTCGGCGAGGGCAATTTCCGCGCGCTCTTCGAGAGCATCGAGGAAGACCAGATCCGCCGCGGCGTTCTGAAAGCGGACGCCGCTTAAGGTCGTTTTTTCGCATTTTCGCGGGGCGCAGTCCTTCGGTTCTTCACGCGAACCGGCGACCACTTCGCTTGAAAATGCTTCAGTCCGGAAACACCACCGTGGTCTTGCCGTTGAGCAGGACCCGGTCCTCCAGCAGCAGGCGGACGGCGCGGGCGAGCACGCGCCGTTCGATATCCCGCCCCTTGCGGATGAGATCATCCGGGCTGTCGCGATGGCTGATGCGCTCGACATCCTGCTCGATGATCGGCCCTTCATCGAGATCGCTCGTCACGAAATGCGCCGTCGCGCCGATCAGCTTCACGCCGCGCGCATGGGCCTGGTGATAGGGTTTCGCACCCTTGAAGCCGGGCAGGAACGAGTGGTGGATGTTGATGCACCGCCCCGCGAGCTTGGCCGAGAGCCCATCGGACAGCACCTGCATGTAACGCGCGAGCACCACGAAATCCGCGCCCGTCTCGCGCACGAGGTTCCAGATCGCGGTTTCCTGCTCGAGTTTCGTCTCCTTCGTCACCGGCAGGTGATGGAAGGGGATGCCGGCGAGATCGATGCCCGCGAGGTCGTTCGCCGTGTGGTTCGAGACGATGCCGACCAGATCCATGTTCAATTCGCCGATGCGATGGCGATAGAGCAGGTCCGCGAGACAATGGTCGAATTTCGAGACCAGCACTATCACCTTCTTGCGCTGGCTCAGCGCGCGCAAGGACCAGTGCATCGCGAAACGCTCGGCCACCGGCGCGAGGCGCTTCGCCGGATCACCCTCGCCGCCATCGAAGACCATGCGCATGAAGAAGCGGTTGGTGAAGATGTCATCGAATTGCTGCGCATCGAGGATGTTGCGCCCTTCCTCGAACAATGTGTTCGCCACCGCCGCGACGATGCCGGGCCGGTTCGCGCAGGAGACGGTCAGCACATAGGTTTCACTCATGGAGCCTCCGGGCGCAAGCAGGGCGCGCTCCGCGTCGATAGAGAAAAGCGTTGAAACGTCAATGGTTTTGCGGGTGGAAACTCACAGGGCCGCGCGCGGGTCGCGCTTTGCGAGCCGCGCAAGGAGATAATCCACCTCGGCCCGCGCCAGGGCGCTCATCGCGGCACCGGGCTTGCGTTGCGCATCGGATGAGAGAAGCCCGCGCCGCATCAGCACGTATTTCCGCACGGCGAGGCCCACGCCGGGCTGCTGCTCGTAGCGGAGCAGCGGCAGATGCGCATCGAAGAGGTCATGCGCGGCATCGCGCTTTCCGGCCATCGAGAGCCGCACCACATCGATGAGCATTTCCGGGAAGGCATAGCCCGTATTCGAGCCATCCGCGCCGCGCTCCATCTCGAAATCGAGGAAGAGCCCGCCATTGGCGACAAGAATGGAGAGCGGCCTGAGCGCGCCCTCGGCTTGCGCCTTGCGCAAGGTGGAAATCTTCTCGAGGCCCGGCCAATCCTCGGCCTTCAGCATCACCACGGATGCGTTCTCGTTGACGATCCGGCGGATGACGCCCGGCGTCATGATCACGCTGGTGATCAGCGGATAATCCTGCACCACCACGGGAATATCCGTGCCGATCGCGTCGATCGCCTGCGCGTAATAGCCGGCGATCTGGTCATCCGTGCGCAAGGTGTTCGGCGGCGCGATCATCACGCCGGCGGCCCCGGCTTCCATCGCCTCGCGCGCGAGGCTGCGCATGGCGGCGAAACCCGGCGCGGAAACGCCGACGATCACCGGCTTCCCCGCAAGGTGCTTCACCGCGAGCTTCAGCAGTTGCAGCGCTTCGGATGGCTCCAGCTTCGGCGCTTCGCCCATGATGCCCAGAACCGTCACGCCATCGCTGCCGACGGCGTTGTAATGCGCGAAGAGCTTTTCGGCGCTGGCCCAGTCGATCGCGCCATCGGGCTGGAAGGGCGTCGGCGCGATCGGGAACACGCCCGCAGCGGAAGAATCGAGGCGCATGGTTCAGGCTTTCGTGGCGTCGTAGCGGGCCTTGGTCTCGGCATTCATGGGGTAGAGGCCGGGCAGCGGCACGCCCTTTTCCACCTCGCCCATGATCCAGCCCTCCATGCGCTCCTGCTCCACCGAGGCCGTGGTGACGGCTTCGAGCAGCGCCTGCGGGATCACCACCGCGCCATCGGCATCCGCGACGATCACGTCATTCGGGAAGATCGCCACGCCACCGCAGCCGATCCCCTCCTGCCAGCCCACGAAGGTGAGACCCGCCACCGAAGGCGGCGCGGCCGCACCCGAACACCAGACCGGCAGGCCGGTGCCGAGCACGCCCGCGAGATCGCGCACCACGCCATCCGTCACCAGCGCGGTCACCTTCCGCTTCGCCATGCGCGCGCAGAGAATGTCACCGAAAATGCCGGCATCCCTCACGCCCATGGCATCGACGACCGCGATCACGCCTTCCGGCATCGCCTCGATCGCCGCGCGGGTGGAGATGGGCGAGGACCAGCTCTCGGGCGTCGCGAGATCCTCGCGCGCCGGCACGAAGCGCAGGGTGAAGGCGCGCCCCACCTTGCGCGTCTCGCCCGGGCGCAACGGCATGCCGCCGCGAATCCAGACATTGCGCAGGCCCTTCTTCAGCAAAATCGTCGTGAGCGTCGCCGTGGTGACGCCTTCGAGCGCCGTGCGGATCGCGGGATCGAGCGGCAGGACAGCGGGCGGCGACGTTTCGGCCGGCATGGATTGTTCTCCTTCGTGTTTCCCTCTTGTGGCGCGCCGGCAACCCGATGAAAAGAGGGGCCATGCAGACGCGGATTGCAAAGTTGCTCCGATTTTCCGGTGATGCCCTCGCGTTTCCTGCGCGACAAGCGGGCGTGTCCGACCTAAATCGGATGTCATGAACGCGCCTCGCCTGCGATCCCTTGCGGAAATCCTTCCGGCCGGTCTCGAGCCCGTCGTCGCCGAAACCCGGCCCGTGGCCGAGACCCTGGGCGCCATTGCGGCCGAGGATGTCGTGCTCCCGGTTGGCTGGCCCCTGACAGCCGTGGCGCGGGAACCGGGCTATGCGGTGAAGTCGCGTGCATTGATCGGGGCGACGGCCTACGAGCCGGCCCTGCTTTCGCCAGCGACCCCGTTGCTTGCAGCGGGCGACCCCCTGCCCGAGGGGGCAGATGCCATTCTGCCGCCTCAGGCGGTCGCGTTCTCGCCGCTGGGGATCGAGGCTTTCGCGCCGCTGCGCCCGGGCGAAGGTGCGCGGCGCGCCGGGCAGGACTGGCCGGCCGGGCAACCCGTCTTGCGCGCCGGTGCGCAGATCGAGGCGGTCGATCAGGCCGTTCTCATGACGACACAGATCAGCGGGGTGCGCGTCCGGCGGGTGACGATCAGCATCGGAGCCACATTGCCGCCAGCGATCCAGACGCTTCTGACCCGATGGTCGAATGGACTGGGCCTGAGGCCGTCGACCCCGGCCAATGCCCATATCCGGATCGAGACGAGCGCCTTCTCTGATCCGCAACCGGCGCTGAGGCCCGGTCGTTTTGGCGCCCTGCAGCGGGACGGCGAGGCCTGGGTGCTGCAGGTGCCGCCGGATATCGCGGAGGCTGTCGGCCTCTGGCACGGGCTCGCCCTGCCGATCCTCGCCGGTCTTTCCGGGACCCACCTTCGCGCCTTCGAGGGGCGGCTCGCGGGGAAACTCGTCTCCGGCATCGGCTTTTCGGAACTCGCCTTCCTGCGGCGCGCCGGCGATGGCTGGCTGCCGCTCGAGACGGGCGACTGCACCCTGGCGACGCTCGCCCAGACCGAGGCCGTCGCGCTGGTCGCTGCGGGCTCGGAAGGCCAGCCGGCGGAGGCAACCATCGCCCTTTCGCCCCTCGGCGGCGCCTTCGTGACCATGCGACACGGGAGTTCTGGACCATGACCGATCGCCCGGCCTCCGCGCAGGAGCAGTTCCTGCAGGTGCTCAGCCGCGATGAAGCCCATGCGCGGTTTCTCGCGGCTCTCGCCCCGCAGCCGCTTGGCCTCGAGACGCTGCCGCTTCATGCGGCTCTGGGGCGTGTGCTCGGCAGGCGCATCACCGCCACCACCGATACGCCGCCCTTCGATCGCTCGGGTGTCGATGGTTTCGCCGTGCATGCCGCCGATCTCGCACTGGCCGATGCGCTGAACCCGGTGACGCTGCGCCTCAACGACGAGGTCCTCGCCTGCGGTCGCGCGCCTCGCCTCGCGCTCCAGCCGGGCACCGCGACATCCATCGCCACCGGCGCGCCCCTGCCGCGCGGTGCCGATGCCGTGATGATGATCGAGGATTCGGAGGAGACGCAACAGGGCGTGCGCTTCACGAAGGCCGCTCTGCCCGGCCAGCACGTCGCCTTCGCGGGCTCGGATATCGCGCGCGGGCAGGTCGTGCTGGAGCCGGGCGTGGTGCTGACCGCCCGCGAACTGGCGATGATCGCCGCCATCGGGCAGGCCGAGGTGCAGGTCTGGCGTCGTCCGCGTGTCGCCGTGCTCTCCACGGGGGATGAGCTCGTGCCGCCGGGCGGAACCTTGGGGCCGGCGCAGATCTTTGATTCGAACGGCGCGGCCATCGCCGCCACCCTGGCGGAAGCGGGTTGCGAGCCCATCCCCTATGGCATCGTGCCGGACGACCCCGATCTTCTGCGCGCCGCGCTGAAGCGCGCGCATGCCGAATGCGATGCGGTGATGCTCTCGGGCGGCACCTCGAAAGGCGCGGGCGACTTTACTTACAAGCTGATCGGCGAACTCGGCGCGCCGGGCATTCTCGCGCATGGCGTGGCGCTCAAGCCCGGCAAGCCGCTCTGCCTCGCGGTCTGTGATGGCAAGGCCGTGGTGGCGCTGCCGGGGTTCCCGAGTTCGGCGATGTTCACGCTGCACGAGATCGTACTGCCGGTGATCCGCCAGCTCGGCGGCGTGCCCGAGCACAAGGCCGCGACCGTGGAAGCCCGTCTGCCGATCCGCCTGCCATCGGAACCGGGCCGGACGGAATTCGTGATGGTGGCCTTGTCCCAGACGCCGGAAGGGCTGGTGGCGCATCCGCTGCAGCGCGGCTCGGGCGCGGTCACCGCCTTCTCGCAGGCCGATGGTTTTCTCACCATCGACACCCTGGCGGACCAGATGCCGGCGCAGCAGCGCGTGTCCGTGCGCCTGATGGGGCGCGATCTGCATGTGCCGGCGCTGACGATCATCGGCAGCCATTGCGCCGGGCTGGACGAGATCATCAGCCGGCTGACAAAAAAGCATGTCGCGAGCCGCGTCGTGGCGGTCGGCAGCATGGGGGGGCTCGCGGCCCTGCGGCGCGGCGATTGCGATCTCGCGCCGATGCACCTGCTGCACGCCGAAAGCGGGGAATACAATCGCGGTTTCCTCTCCGAAGGCATGTCCCTCATCCCCGGCTGGCGCCGCATGCAGGGCCTCGCCTATCGCCAGGGCGATCTGCGTTTCGAGGCGGGAACCGTGGAAGATGCGATCCGGGCCAGTCTGAACGATCCCAACATCCTGATGATCAACCGGAATTCCGGATCAGGCACGCGTATCCTCATCGACCGGTTGCTGCAGGGCGCGGAGCCGCCGGGCTATTTCAATCAGCCCCGATCGCACCATGCGGTGGCCGCCGCCATCGCGCAGGAACGCGCGGATTGGGGGATCACCATCGAGCCCGTCGCGCGGGCTTTCGGGCTGGCATTCCGCCCGCTGGCGGAAGAGCATTACGATTTCGCGGTGTGGGAAGATCGACTCGCATCGCCCGCGATCGAGGCGTTCCGCGCGGCTCTCGCGGAAGCCAGCGAGGCGATCGTGGCGCTGGGATTTGCCCGATAACCGGCCCAAATCTATTGCCGGCTGATCAACTCCAGCGCAGGCGCGTCGCATTGAGCACCACGCTCAAGGAGGAGAACGCCATCGCCAGCGCCGCGAGCATGGGCGAAAGCTGCCAGCCGAAGACCGGATAGAACAATCCGGCGGCGACCGGCACGAGTGCGAGATTGTAACCGAAGGCCCAGACGAGATTTTCTCGGATATTGCGGATCGTGGCGCGCGCCATCCGGATCGCCTCGGCGAGAGCGCGCAGGTTGTGCCGCATCAGCACGAGATCGGCGGCCGAGATCGCGACATCCGTGCCGCCGCCGATGGCAATGCCGATATCGGCCGCGGCAAGAACGGGCGCATCGTTGATGCCGTCGCCGACAAAACCCACACCCTCGCCCGCCTGCACGAGCGCTTCCAGCGCCGCCACCTTCCCGGCCGGCGTCGCGCCCGCCGTGACATCCGCGATGCCCAGGGCCTCCGCGATCGGCAAGGCCCCGGCGGCCTGATCGCCCGTGACGATGGAGAGTGTCAGTCCCAGCGCGCGCAACTGCTCGACGGCCTCCCGCGCATCGGCGCGCAGGCGATCCGCCACGAGGAAGGTGCCGGCATGGACGCGATCGATTGCGACATGCACGAGCGAACCGGCTGCCGACGGATCGAACGGCGTGACCGCAATGCCGTTATCGGCGAGATAGTCGGCCGAACCGAGATGCACGGCGTGGCCCTCGACCATGGCCGCGAGGCCCGACCCCGGCGATATCGACAGTTCCGTCGCTTCGGCGAGCGTGAGCCCGCGCGAACGGGCCTCGTCCAGCAGGGCGATAGCGAGGGGATGTTCCGAGCGCGCCTCGGCCGAGGCCGCAAGCCGCAGCACGGTATCGCTTTGCTGCGGCGCGTGGATTGTTTCGCCGGCAATGCGCGGCTTGCCTTCGGTCAGCGTGCCGGTCTTGTCCATCGCAAGATGACGAATGTTCGCGAGGCGCTGCAGGGCATCGCCGGAGCGGAAGAGAATGCCCGCCTCCGCCGCGCGGCCCGTGCCGATCAGCAGCGAGATGGGCGTCGCGAGGCCCATCGCGCAGGGGCAGGCGATGATGAGCACGGCAATCGCGTTCACCAGCGCGAAGGGCAGGGCGGGTTCCGGCCCGAAGGCGAGACTCGCGCCGAAGGCGAGCACGGCAACCACCAGGATGCCCGGCACGAACCAGCGCGTGATGCGGTCCACCAGCGCCTGGATGGGCAGACGCGAACCTTGTGCGGCCTCCACCATGCGAATGATATCCGCCAGAACGCCCTCATGCGCGAGGCCGCGCGCCCGGATGACGAGTGCGCCGGTCTGGTTGACCGTGCCACCGATCACCCGCTCGCCGGGCCCGCGCGGAACGGGAAGGGGTTCGCCCGTCAGCATGCTTTCGTCGATGGGCGACCGGCCTTCGACGATGTCGGAATCGACCGGAATGCGCTCGCCGGGGCGGATTTCAATCAGGTCGCCGCGTTGCACATCCTCCAGCGCGATCTCCAGCACATGGCCGTCGCGACGCACCCGGCAGCGCGAGGGACGCAGGGCCGCGAGACGCTCGATGGAATCCGTCGCGCGCCGGCGCGCCCGTCCTTCGATGAAGCGTCCCAGCAGCACCAGCGTCACGATCACCATTGCCGGCTCGAAATAGAGGTGGCGTGCCTCCTCCGGCAGCCAGGCCGGGCCGATCAGGCTCAGGAGCGAGAACAGATAGGCCGCGCCGGCGCCGAGCGACACCAGCGTGTTCATGTCCGGCGAGGCATGGCGCGCGGCCTTGAACCCGCCGACGAAGAAACTCCGGCCCGGCCCCGCCAGCAGCAGCGTCGCCAGCGCGAGCTGGACGAGGCCGAAGGTGCGATCATCGATCCAGGCCGCGCGAAGATGATGAAGGGCCGGGACAAGATGCCCGCCCATTTCCGCGAGGAAGACCGGCAGCGTGAGCAAGATCGCCAGCGTCAATTGCCGCGGGAGGCCCGGCGCGTCGTGATGATCCGCGCCTGCCTCGCCCGGGAGGCGATCCGCCGCAAGTCGGGTTGCGGCATAGCCCGCATCCTCGATCGCCCCGATCACCAGCGTATCGGCGATATCCGGACCGGCGGAAACATGCGCCCGGTTCGTCGCGAGATTCACATGGGCGGAGTCGAGACCCGGCACCTGGGCCAGAACACGCTCGATGCGCGCGGCACAGGCCGCGCACGTCATCCCCTCCACCGCGAAGATGCGCGGTTCGGCGGGGCGGTTCGCCGATGGTGCGGCCATGGAATCGAGGGTCATGCCTTTGGCGCCTTGTGCAACCTGGGGCATCGTTCTTAGATCAGAGAAGGATGCCTTTGCCTTGATCTGGGTGCGACAGGGGGTGAAGCGCAAGGGCCCGGGACGAATTGTGCGAAAGAGGAGGCCATCATGGCGAATTTTCATGTGCCGGATATGGGTTGCGGCGGCTGCGTCAGCACGATCGAGCGCGTCGTGAAGAAGCTCGATCCCGAGGCGCGCATCGCAGCCGATCTCGGTGCGAAGACCGTCGCGATCGAAACACCTGTCGCGGTGGCAACCCTGCAGGACGCGCTGAAGAAGGCGGGTTTCCCGGCGACCTTGCAGAATGCGGCGTAACCTTCAGGCCATCGCGGCGCGCGATTTCAGGCGGCGGAAGGCGATGGCCAGGGCCACGAGGCCCGACTGAAACACCACGATGGCCGGTCCCGTCGCGGCATCGACATGGAAACTCAGCAGCGTGCCGGCCAGCGACGACAAAGTCGCAGCCGCAATCGCGATCGGCAGCATCCGGTCGAAACGCTGGCTGAGAAGCGCGGCGATCGCGCCCGGCGCGATCAGCATCGCCACGACAAGCAGCACGCCGACGGCCTTCATCGCCGCGACGATGGCGAGCGCGAGCAGGATCAGCAGCAGTGAATCGAGACGGCTGACCGAAAGGCCGATCGCGCGGGCATGGGCGGGGTCGAAGCCCGCGAGCAGCAGGTCGCGGCGCTTCGCCAGAACGATCAGCGTCGTGGGCAGGGCGATCAATGCGATCTCGAGAACATCCCTCCATTCGAGGCCCAGCATGTTGCCGAAGAGGATGTGCGTCAGGTGCTGGTCGGTCTCGATCTTCAGGAACAGCACAAGGCCCAGCGCAAACATGCCCGAGAACAGGATCGCCATCACGGCATCGGGGCGGATGCGGCTGGCCCCGGCCATCCTCCCGGTGAGCCAGGCGGTGAAGAGCCCGGCCACGAAGGCCCCCAATGTGAGCGGCAAGGCCAGCAATTCGGCGACGATGATGCCGGGCAGCACGGCATGCGATACGGCATCGCCCATCAGCGACCAGCCGCGCAGCACGAGGAAGCAGGAAAGCGTGGCGCAGACCAGGGCCACCAGAAGGGCCGCCGCGAGACCCCGCTGCATGAAGCCATGCGAGAGCGGATCAAGAAGGAGCGCCGAGAAGCTCATGGAAGTAGGCTCATGGCAGAAATCTCATGGCTCGCCTGCCGTGGCGGCGCGGCGCAGCCGCCAGGCGCGCCATTGTCCGTGTTGCGGCGCGAACAGGAAGGCGAGCGCGAAAAGCGCGGTCTGCATCAGCACGATCAGCCCGCCGGTCGCGCCGTCGAGGAAGAAGCTGGCATAGGCCCCGACGCCACCGCAGGCCGCGCCGAGCGCTGCGGCAAGGCCCAGCATCACGCCGAACCGGTTGGTCAGCAGGTAGGCCGTGGCACCCGGCGTCACCACCATGGCGATGACGAGAATGGCGCCCACGGCCTGCATCGCGGCGACACTGGCTGCGGAAAGCAGCGCGAAGAACAGCAGCCGCAGCCGCCACGGATCGAGGCCGGAGATGCGCGCCTGCGCCTCGTCGAAAAAGGCAAGCATCAGGTCGCGCCAGCGGATCACGAGCAGCACCAGCGCCAGCACGGCGATCGCCACCACCTGCAGGATATCGGCATCGGAAATCGCGAGGATGTTGCCGAACGCGATGGTCTGCACGCTCACTGAGGTCGGCCGCAGCGAGACGATCAGCAACCCCAGCGCGAAGAAGCCCGTGAAGATGAGGCCGATCGCGACATCCTCCTTCAGCGCCGTCAGCCGCCGCACCAGCGCGATGCCCCCCGCCGCAAGCAGGCCGGAGAGAAATGCGCCGAGCGCGAAAGGATAGCCGGCTATCGCGGCAATCGCGACGCCCGGCACCACGGCATGCGAGAGCGCATCGCCCATCAGCGACCAGCCCTTCAGCACGAGAAAGGCCGAAAGCGCGCCGCACAGGGCCCCGACCAGCGCGCTGACGACGATCGCGCGCGTCATGTAGGAATAGGCGAAGGGCTCGAGCAGGATGTCCATCAGCGCGGCTCTTCGGGCGGGCGCTTCACCAGCGTCTCCGCGTCGCGCGGGCCATAGAGGACCAGCGGCCGTTCGTCGTCCGTGAGAACGGTCACGCGGCGGTCGTCATCGTCGTCGTGCAAGGCGCCGCCGCCGAGCCGGATATGGCGCAGGCTGCCGCCGAAGGCCGTGGCGAGATTGGCCTCGGTGAAGGTCGTGGCCGTGGGTCCCTGCGCCAGCACGGTCTTGTTGAAGAGCACGACCTCGTCGCAGAAATCCGGCACGGAGCCGAGATTATGGGTGGAGACGAGCATCAGCCGCCCCTCGTCGCGCATGGCGCGCAACAGCGCGATGATGGCGTTCTCGGTCGTGACGTCGACACCGGTAAAGGGCTCGTCGAGCAAGATGATCTCGCTCTCCTGCGCCATAGCCCGCGCGAGGAACACGCGCTTGCGCTGCCCGCCGGAGAGTTCGCCGATCTGCCGCTTGCGCAGGTCGGCGAGGCCGACGCGCTCGAGCGCCGCGCTCACCGCCGCGCGATCCACCGCGCGGGGGATGCGCATCAGGTTCATGCGGCCATAGCGGCCCATCATCACCACGTCTTCCACCAGCACCGGGAAGGTCCAGTCCACTTCCTCCGCCTGGGGCACGTAGGCGACGAGACCGGCCTTCAGCGCCTCCCGCACCGGCCTGCCAGAGAGCGTCACGGTGCCGCGCGCGGGCGTGAGGAACCCCATGATCGCCTTGAACAGGCTCGATTTTCCCGAACCGTTCACCCCCACAAGCGCGGTGATGGTGCCGGCGCGCAAGGCAAAACCCGCGCCCTGCACGGCCGTCACGCCATTCGCGTAGGTCACCCACAGATCGGAAACCGCCAGACTGGGCGCGAAGGCGCGGACCGGCGGCGCGCGGTCATTCATGTGCCGAAGCCTCGTGCGATGGTCTCCACCGTCACCTCCAGGAGCTTCAGATATGTGGGGACGGGGCCCTCCGCCGTCGAGAGGGAATCCACGTAGAGAACGCCACCATAGCGCGCGCCGGTCTCGCGGGCGACCTGCCTTGCGGCGCGGTCCGACACCGTGCTTTCGGAAAAGACGACCGGAATCCGGTTCTTCCGCACGAGATCGATGAGCCGGCGAACCTGTTGGGGCGTGCCCTGTTCGTCGGCATTGATCGGCCAGAGATAGGCCTCGCGCAGGTCCAGATCGCGCGCGAGATAGCTGAAGGCGCCTTCGCTGGTCACAAGCCAGCGCTGCGCTTCGGGAATGCGCGAGAGGCGCTGGCGGAGGGGCTCCTCGATCGCACGAATCTTCGCGGCATAGGCCTCGGCGTTGCGGGCATAAATCGCCGCATGGGCAGGGTCCGCCGCAGCGAGCGCCTTGCGGATGTTCTCGATATAGATCAGCCCCGCCTTGGGCGACATCCAGGCATGCGGGTTCGGCTTGCCGGCATAGCCGCCTTCGCGGATCGGCATCGGCTCCACACCGTCGCTGACAACGGCGCCTTTCGCATCCTTCAGGCTTGCGAAGAACTTCTCGAACCAGCGCTCGAGATTGAGGCCGTTCCAGAGGATCAGCTGTGCGCCCTGCGCCCGCACGATATCCTGCGGCGTCGGCTGGTAATCGTGGATCTCCGCGCCCGGCTTGGTGATGCTCTCGATGATCGCGGCCTCGCCCGACACGTTCTGCGCGATGTCCTGGATGATGGTGAAGGTGGTTGCGACCTTCAGTTTCGCAGCCGTCTGGGCGCGCAGGCCCTGCGGGAAGGCCGAGACAGCCAGCGCGCCGGCCAGCACGGCCCGGCGCGAAGGAAACTCGATGCCGCCCGTCTTCTGCCCGTTGCCGATCATGCCTGCTCTCCGATGCTGTGTTCCTCCGAGATGCTATTGCGAATGAGTTGCATCTGTCAATCTTCTTGCGATCCGTTCGCAAGAACAGCGTTGCATCCGCCGCCGCCTGCGGTTATCCCTCACGCATGAGCGGGGAAATCGAGCGATACGAGCGCTTCCGGCAGGATCTCAAGGCGGCCGGCATCCGGGTGACCGAGCAGCGCAAGGTCATCCTGCGCGTGCTGGCCGAGGCGCATGACCACCCCGATGCGCATGCGCTGTTCCTGCGCGCTTCCGCGGTCGATGCCTCGGTGTCGCTTTCGACCGTCTACCGCACGCTGAAACTGCTGGAGGAGCGCGGCGCCATCCAGCGCCACGCCTTCGAGGATGGCCGCTCGCGTTTCGAGAACACGGATGTCGAGCACCACGACCACCTGATCGACCTCGATACCGGTCAGGTGTTCGAATTCCGTTCGGAGAAGATCGAGCGGCTGCAAGCCGAGATCGCGGCGGAACTCGGCTATGATATCATCCGGCACAAGCTGGAACTCTACGGCCGTCGCCGGCCGAAGCGTTGAGCCGTCTTACTTCAGCAATTCGAAGCGGATGTCCTGCTGACCCTCGAGCAGCACCTTGCGGCCGAGGGTGTAGAGGTTCTCGAGCCCGCTCGTCAGCGTGATAAAGTGGTTGCCGGAGAGCTGCCCCGCCTTCGAGGCGAAGTTCACATAGCCATAGGCGAGCAGGATTTCCGTCTCCGAGACGCCGCCCGGATAGAGGATGATCTCGCCCGGCGAGGGGTAGCAGGTGTTGTTCTCGTAGCCGACACCGAAATCGAGGTCGCCGAGCGGCACCCAGACGCCTTCGCCCGACCAGCGGACATGGATGATCTTCGAGGAGAAGGTCAGGTGCTTCCGGAAGGCGGCGACGGTTTTCGGCGCGCGCTCGTGCTCGAAGCGGGCCTCGAACACATAGGGGCCAGCGGTGATTTTCAGATCGGCCATGGAGAACTCCAGTCAGGGGCGAAATCTTGGGGCGAAGTCTTGGGTCAAGTCTTGCAACGGGTCTTGTGAAGGGTGTCAGGCGTGCTTCTTCGCAAGGTCGAGCACGGCGCGGAACAGGGTGGCGGTGGCGAGACCGAGATCGGCCTCGGAGGTGAATTCATCCGGGCTGTGGCTGATGCCCGCCTTCGAGCGCACGAAGAGCATCATGAAGGGCAATTTGCCGCGAAACGACATGGCATCATGCCCCGCACCGCTCGGCAGCAGGCGGATGGGCTTCTGCACCACGCTCTCGGCCGCTTCCGCCATCAGCAGGCGCAGGCCGGGATCGCATTCCGAAGCCGGCGCCTCATAGCCATAGGTCAGCCGGGCCTCGACCTTGCGGTTCGCAGCGATCGTCTCGATCGCCTTGCGGATGCGCATCTCCGCATCCTTGCGCACGGCATCGATTTCGGAGCGGAAATCGAGGGAAAATTCCACGCTTCCCGGAATGGTGTTCACTGCCCCGCCCGGCACGCGCAATTGCCCGATGGTGGCGACGAGGCCTTCCGTCTCCCGGCCGATGCGTTCCACCGCGAGCACCATCTCGGAGGCCGCCGCGAGGGCATCGCGCCTCAGCGCCATCGGCACCGTTCCCGCATGGCCGGCGGAACCGATGACGCGGCACGCGCCGCGCGTGACGCCCTGAATGGCGGTAACCAGCCCCAGCGGGCGATTTTCCGCCTCGAGAACCGGGCCCTGCTCGATATGAAGTTCGAGATAGCCGAGCGCGTTCTGGCCCTGCCAGGCGGCGGCCGGATCGCCCGGCGGCGCGCCGAACTCTGCGAGCGCCGCGCGGCGGGTGATGCCGTCCTCGTCCGTCTCGTCGAGGATCGCCGGGTTGAACCGCCCCGCCAGCGCGGCCGAGCCGGAGAGGGTGGATGGAAAGCGCACACCCTCCTCGTCGCCAAAAGCGAGGACCGTGAGGCCGAAGGGCAGGCGGTGCCCGCCGGCGTTCAGATGCCGCACGATCTCGATGGCCGCCGCGACGCCCAGGGTGCCGTCGTATTTCCCGGCATCGCGCACGCTGTCGATATGCGAGCCGAGCAGGAGATGCGGCGCATCCGGGTCGGTTCCCGGATAGGTACCGATCAGGCTCGCAAGCGGATCGAGGGTCACGCTCATCCCGGCGTCGCGCATCCAGCCTTCGACCAGGGTTGCCGCGCGCCGGTGGCTCTTCGAGAGATAGAGGCGTGTGATCTTTCCCGGCTCGTCGCTGATGGCCGCGAGTTCGTCGAGGCGCGCGAGCACCGCCGCGCCGAGATCGGTGGGCGAGGGAAGCATGAAGGCACTCATTTCGAATTCACCCAAAGCGAGAGCGTGCGCCGCTCCTCCGCGGTCATCTCGGTGATGTTGTTGGGCGGCATCGCATGGGTCAACACGGCATGCAGGCGGATCGCCTCCTTCTGTCGGGCGATGCGCTCCGGTGTGTCGAGCATCAAGCCTTTCGGGGCGATGCCGATGCCCTGCCAGACCGGCTCGCGGGCATGGCACATCGAGCAGCGCGAGGCGACGATCTGCTCGACCTCCAGCGGGGCCTTCGGCAGCGTCGCCGCGACGGCCGGCTCGACGAGGGGCGCAAGGCCCAGCCGCTCGCGCCCCGCGGGCGAGGCGCTCATCGAAATCCAGGCCGCGATACCAAGCGGGATCGCCGCGCCAATCCAGGTCCACCATGGGTGGCCCTTGCCGGCATGGTGGAGGTTGAAATAGAGCCGCACCAGCGCGCCGGCGATCAGCACAAGGCCCACGATGACGAAGGTGTAGGGTGTCGACCACACCAGCGGGTAATGGTTCGAGACCATCAGGAACACCACCGGCAGGGTGAGGTAATTGTTGTGCATCGAGCGGATCTTGGCGCGCTTGCCCAGGGCCGGATCGGGCACCTGCCCGGATGTCAGCGCCGCGATGATCTTCTTCTGGCCGGGAATGATGATCATGAACACGTTGGCCGACATGATCGTCGCCATCACCGCGCCGGTATGGATCATCGCGCCCCGGCCGGAGAAGACCTGCTGGAAGACGAAAGCAATGCCGACGATCAGCGCGAACACCACGGCGGAAAGCGCCATCTCGTTCTTCGCCAGCGGCGAACGGCAGAGCCCGTCATACACCCCCCAGCCGATCGCGAGGCCCGCGAGCCCGATCGCGCCCGCCGCGAAGGGCGAGAGCTGCCACACAGCCGGGTCGATCAGGTAGAGGTCGCTCTGCGCGTAATAGAGCCAGATCAGCAGGAAGAACCCGGTGATCCAGGTCGAATAGCTCTGCCATTTGTGCCAGATCAGTTCCTGCGGCAGATGCGCGGGCGCTTCGAGATATTTCTTCACCTCGTAGAAGCCGCCGCCATGCACTTCCCAGGTGGCACCACCCTTGCCGGCGGGAATATCCGGCACCGCCTTCAGCGTCGCATCGAGATGCATGAAGTAGAAGGAAGAGCCGATCCAGGCCATCGCGGTGATGATATGTGCCCAGCGGAGCAGCAGGTTGCCCCATTCCGCGACAATCGGGTCCATTCCATCCTCTTACGCGTCTTGCCGGTCGGGCGGGATTCGGCCAACCGGCTGCAATCAAGCATAGCGCACGCTTCCGTTGAAGCGAGTTCGAAGAACGCTGCAATTTTCATGCTGACAGGGGAGCGATCGTCCCCGGACATAGGCTATGGCACAATTTGGACTTTCCAGTCCATTTGCGGTCTGAAACACTGGTTGGCATGATGACCGGACCGGTGACCCACACCGGCCGAAGGGGGAAGATCCATGCCGGACCGATACAGCCAGGGCCGCGCCACGCGCAGCAAGGTGCTGGGCGAGGCGCATGTCGCGCGCTCCGAGGCGCAGAAGACCGCTTTCGACGAGCCCTTCGTCAACCTCATCACCGAGGCCGCCTGGGGTCATGTCTGGTCACGCGAGACGATTTCCCACCGCGAGCGCTCCATGCTCACGCTGGCCCTGCTCGCGGGCCTCGGCAACGACCACGAATTCGCGCTGCACCTGCGCGCGACCGCCAATACCGGCGCGACGGAAGACGACATCATGGAAGTGCTGATGCATGTCGCGATCTATGCCGGCGTGCCGCGCGCCAACAATGCCTTCCGCATCGCCCGGGAGGTTTATGCCGAGATGAAGAAGACCAAGGGGTGAGACGGGGGAAATGCCGATGAAACCCGCCGAATATTACCAGCGCGACCGGCTCTGGCAGCCGCCGCAATTCACGCCGAACTACAAGACCAGCGTGCCGCGCTCGCCCCGGCAAGCGCTTTTGTCGCTCGAAAATACCATCTCCGAGATCACCGGGCCGGTCTTCGGGCATGGCGATATCGATCCGATCGACAACGACCTCATCAAGAACTACGCGAAGACCGGCGACCCCATCGGCGAGCGGATCATCGTGCATGGCCGCGTGCTCGACGAGAATGGCCGGCCCGTGCCGAACACGCTGGTCGAAATCTGGCAAGCCAATGCCGGCGGTCGCTATCGGCACAAGAAGGACATGTATCTCGCGCCGATCGATCCGAATTTCGGCGGCTGCGGGCGCACGCTGACGGATGAGAACGGCTTCTATTTCTTCCGCACGGTGAAGCCCGGCGCTTACCCTTGGCGGAACTGGGTGAACAACTGGCGCCCCGCGCATATCCACGTCTCGGTCTTCGGCGCGAGCTTCGTGCAGAGGCTCATCACGCAGATGTATTTCGAGGGCGACCCGCTGATCGCGAAATGCCCGATCGTGAATTCCATCCCCGATCCACGCGCCATCGAGCAGCTCATCGCGCCGCTCGACATGAACGCGGCGATCCCGCTCGACAGCCTCGCCTACAAGTTCGACATCATTCTGCGCGGGCGGCGGTCCACGCTTTTCGAGAACCGGCTCGAAGGAAACTGACAATGCCGCAGCCTCTTGATTATTTGAAAGAAACGCCGTCGCAGACCGCGGGTCCTTACGTGCATATCGGCCTTGCGCCGGGTGCCGCCGGCTTCGACATCTATGCCCGCGAACTCGGCTGGGACATTGCCGGGCCGGAAGCGCCGGGCGACCGCATCCGCGTCGAGGGGCTCGTCCATGACGGCACGGGCGCGCCGGTGAAGGATGTGCTGATCGAAGTGTGGCAAGCCGATGCAAATGGCATCTACCCGCATCCGGAAGACCCGCGCGCGCAAGATGTCGCGAAGGGTTTTCGCGGCTGGGGACGCGTCATCACCGATTTCGACACCGGCCTCTGGGGGTTCGACACCGTCAAGCCGGGGCCGGTGAAGGGCCGGAACGGCCGCATGCAGGCACCGCATGTCTCGCTGTGGATCGTGGCGCGCGGCATCAATCTCGGGCTGAACACGCGCATCTATTTCGCCGACGAAGAGCAGGCCAATGCGGCTGATCCGGTCCTGAATCTCATCGAGCAGCAGCATCGCCGCGCGACACTCCTCGCGCGCCGGGAGATGCGCGATGGCAAGCCGCTCTACCGTTTCGATATTCACCTGCAGGGCGACAACGAGACCGTGTTCCTCGATATCTGAGCCGGCTTAGCGGCCGGGCTCCTCGCGGCTGCCGGCACGGCCGAGAACAGCGGCAAGTTCCACCGCGTTGCGCACGCCCATCTTCTCGAGAATGCGCGCGCGATGCACTTCCACCGTGCGCATCGCGATGCCGAGATCGCCGGCGATCTGCTTGTTGAGACGCCCGGCGATCATCCGCTCCATCACCTCCATCTCGCGTTCGGAGAGGCTCGCGAGGCGCGTCTCCACCGCGAGCCGCGCCGTGCGTTCCGAACGCCGCGCGAGGCTCATCGCGTGGAGTTCGAGGATGCGGTCGACCATCTGGTTGTCGCTGAATGGCTTCTCGAAGAAATCCACCGCGCCTTTCTTCAGGGCCGCCACGGCCGCCGGCACATCGGCATGGCCCGAGAGCATGATGATCGGCTGCGTCGCGCCCCGTTCCATCAGCCGGTCGAGCACTTCGAGGCCCGAAAGCCCGTCCATGCGGATATCGAGGATCACCACGCCGTCGAGATCGGCGCGATAGGCCTCGAGGAAGGCCTCGCCGGAGCCGTAGCCGCGCGATTCGATCCCACGCGATTGCAGCAGCCAGGCCATGGAATCGCGCACGGCGTGCTCGTCATCCACGATATGCACGAGGGGCGCGGGTTCGCTCACGAGGCCATGGCCAGCCGGTTCGCCACCGGCAGCAGAACGGTGAAGATCGTGCCGCCACCGGGGCGCGGCATCACATGCAGGCGACCCTTGTGGAACTCCACGATGGTCCGGCAGATGTTGAGCCCCATGCCCATGCCGTCCGGCTTGCTGGAGACGAAGGGCTCGAATAGCCGGCCATGGATATGCGCCGGAATGCCGCTCCCGCGATCCTCCACGGCAATCGCGATGCCGCCATCCGTTTCGCGCACGCCAATCGTCAGCCGGCGCTGCGCCCGCGGGGTCTGGTTCATCGCCTCCGCGCCGTTGCGAATGAGATTGATCAGCACCTGCTGGATGAGGATCGGGTCTGCCTGCACCTCCGGGAGGTTGTCCGGCATGTCGAGTTCCACGCTGACGCCGGCTTTGCGCGTTTCCGTTTCGGCGAAGGCGATGCATTCGGCCAGCATGGGCGCGACCGGATTGGGCGCGATCTTCGGCTCGCTCTTGCGCACGAAATCATGGACGCGGCGGATGATCTGCCCGGCGCGCTGCGCCTGCCCGCCGAGCTTTTCGAGCGCTTCGGTGAGGCGCGCGGTATCCGGTTTCGGCGCGCGCACCAGGTTGAGGCATCCCGCCCCGTAGGAGGCGATCGCCGCCAGCGGCTGGTTGAGCTCATGCGCGAGCGTCGAGGCCATTTCCCCCATGGTGACGAGGCGGGCCGTGCGCTGGAGCGAATCCTCCTGCGCCTTCGCCATCTCCTCGGCGCGCTTGCGATCGGTGATGTCGAGCACGGAGGCCATCCATCCCGCATGGCGCCCGGCGGCGTCGATCAGCGGCGCCTCGTAGATCAGCACGTCGAAGAGCTTGCCGTCGGCGCGGCGGAACTTCAGTTCGAAGCCCTCGGGCGGCGCATCGCCCGCGAGCACGCGATCATGGATCGCGCGGGTGCGGTCGAGGTCGTTCGGATCCCAGTAGGGCATGGGCGGCGTGCGCCCGACGAGCGTTTCGGCCTCGACACCGAGCATCCGGCAGAAGGCGGAATTGACATAGATGATCCGGCCATCAAGGTCGCGGGCGCGCATGCCGACCGTCAGCGAATCCTCCATCGCCCGGCGGAAGGCGGTTTCGGCCCGCAGAGCCGTCTCGGCATCGAGCCGCTTGCGCACATGCCGATGCGCCAGCACGAGCGACACGATGGCGAGCAGCGCCAGCGCGAGGATCGCGCCGATGAGCAGCAGGTTCGTGTTGACGCCGGGCTGCGTGTGCGGCGCGATCTGGAGCAGGGCGCCGGGCAAGGCGGGATCGAAGCTGATCGCATGGGCAATGCGTTTCTCGCCCCGTGTGCTGCGCGATTTCGAGGCCAGGATCCGGCCGGTATCGTCCACCAGCCGCACATCATATTTCTCGGTGATCCACCAGGGCACATGGCGCGCGAGCAAGGTGTCGATCGCGATGGTGGCGACCACCATCACGGCCGGGCCCGTGCCATCGGCCACGGGGGCCGCCATGTCGATCACGGTGCGGTCACCCCGCACCACGCGCCATTCGCCATAGACCGGCCGCATCGAACCCGTCAGCGACCGCCGGAGCAATTCGTTGCGGACATCCAATGACGGCCGGTCGCCGACGGACGGGATGGCGAGATGGATGCCGCCATTGTCGAGAAGCCAGCTGATCGAGGCGATTTCGGGGGTCGAGGCGATGACCTGCCGGGCGCTGACCAGCAGGGCTTCGTCATCGCGCGCCCAGCGCCCGGAATCGAGCGCGATGCGGGAGAGCGCGTCCTCATGCACGCCGATCTGCGAGCGCAAGGTCTGTTCCACCCAGAGAGCATCCGTCAGCAGCGAGGCCCGCTGGCGTTCCTGCGCCTCGCGCTCGACATACCAGAGGATGCCGGCGATCAGCATCGCGAGAAAGGCGATGGCCATCAGCGGCACGGCAGCCAGCATCGCGCGCCCGAGGCGTTCGCGCCGGCGCAAGGCCGCGCGTGGAACCGCCCGCATCGGCTCCGGCCAACGTTCCCCCTCCGACATCTCCCGGCGCGTTTCCCTGGTCACACGAAGCCTTTCGGCCTTCTCTTGCAGGCTATTCCCGGCTCATTCTAGCCCGGCTTCGGCCGCGAGGCGAATGTGGATTTCCGCCATGAGGGGCGGGAAGGCGCCGCGGCCGCTTCAGTCGATGGCGGCGGCCATGCCCCTCGCCAGTTCTTCCTCGCCCATCAGGACGGCATCGGCGCCGAGTTTGCGCAGGTAATCCACCGCCTCGGCGCTGTGGGCGCGGGCCACGATGCGGATCGCCGGGTTTGCCGCCTTCGCCGCCTCGACAAGATGGCCGGCTTCGTAAGCATCGGGGATGGCGGTGATCAGGAAGCGCGCCTGCGCGAGATTCAGGCGTTGGAGCACCGCCGGCTCGCCGCACGGGCCCTGATACGCCTCCACGCCCGCCGCCTTCAGGGCCGCGACGTTCGAGACATCCTCCTCGACGACGAGATGGGCGATGTTGCGATCCTGCAGCGCCCTGCGCAGGTGCGAGCCAACACGCCCATGGCCCACCAGCACCGCGTGACCGGTGAGGCGCGTCGGTTCCTCCGCCTCCACGGGTGCCGGCGCGGCAACGGGCGCGATGATCGCCCCCGCCTCGACCCGGCGCCCGGCGAAACGGTCGATCGCGAGGAACATCAGCGGATTGACGAGGATGGAGAGGATCGAACCCGCCACCACGAGATCGCTGGCGGCCTGCGGCACGATGGCGAGATCCACCCCCAGCACGATGAGGATGAAGGAAAATTCGCCGATTTGCGCGAGGCTCGCCGAAATCGTCATGGCGACGCCGTTCGAGTAACCGAAGGCCCGCACGATGAGATAAGCCGCCGCCGACTTGCCCAGCGTGATGATCAGGAAGGTGGCGAGAACCGCGAAGGGATTGCGGACGAACACGGCGGGATCAAGCAGCATCCCGACGGACACGAAGAACAGCACCGCGAAAGCGTCGCGCAGCGGCAGCGTATCCTTCGCGGCCTGATGGCTCAGCGGCGATTCCGCCAGCACCATGCCGGCGAAGAAGGCCCCGAGCGCGAAAGAGACACCGAACAGCTTCGCCGAGCCGAAGGCCACGCCCAGCGCGATGGCGAGCACCGCGAGGCGAAACAATTCGCGCGATCCGGTATGCGCCACGTAATGCAGCAGCCACGGGATCAGCTTGCGGCCGAACACCAGCATCATGGCCACGAAAAGCCCGACCTTCGCCGCGGTCAGCAGCAGGGTGCCCCAGACGGGCCCGACACCGAGCGAGGCCACGAGGCCGGGGCTGATCATTTCCGCCGGGGCCTTGCCGCCCAGCAGGGCCGCAAGCGGCGGGATCAGCACCAGCGTCACGACCATCACCAGATCCTCGACGATGAGCCATCCCACGGCGATCCGGCCCTTCTCGGTGTCCACCTGCCGGCGTTCCTGCAGAGCGCGCAGCAGCACCACGGTGCTCGCGACCGAGAGCGCGAGGCCGAAGACAAGCCCGGCGCCCATGTCCCAGCCCATCGCCCAGGTGAGGCCCATGCCGAGGAGCGTCGCAACCGTGATCTGGCCCAGCGCGCCCGGCACGGCGATGGCCTTCACCGAAAGCAGGTCCTTCAGCGAGAAATGCAGGCCCACGCCGAACATCAGGAGAATGACGCCGATTTCCGCCAGTTCGACCGCGAGCTTCTGGTCGGCCACGAATCCGGGCGTGAACGGCCCGACCATGATCCCCGCCACGAGATAGCCCGCGATCGGCGGCAGGCGACATCTCTGCGCCAGAACACCCAGCACGAAGGCCAGCGCCAGGCCGATGGAGATGGTGGCGATCAGCGGGGTATCATGCTCCACGGGCATACCTCTGGGCGGGCTTGCGGCGTTCGGGGCAGGAACGCGCCGGGCAATCTGCGCTGCGCAGGGCATTCCGGGCGGGATGCACCGGAACGGTGCGATCCCGCGCCGCCTGCTGCCAGGGACGTTAGACGGTCATGCGCCCGGTGCAAACGGCCTGAAGAAATTTCCTCAGCCGCGCGCCGTCCGCCATTGCCGCCAACCCGTGCGCAATTCGCGTCCGAACAACGCGCCGATGCCAAGGGCATAGCTCGTCATCCCGGCGAGAACCGCCAGGGCCAGGCTCGGGACATCGGGCGTGATCGGCAACCCCAGGCGCGGCATCGCCATCAGCACCAGCAGCATGCCGGCGGTCGCCAACGCGATCTTCAGATAGAAGGCGAGGGGCGCGTGCAGGCCAAAGCGCCGGCTGAGATAGATGTAATCCGCGATGGCCACCAGTACCGCCGCGACGGTCGTGCCGATCACCGCGCCGGTGATGCCGCCCCAGGCGAGGCCGAGCGCCGCCGCGATCAGCGTGACGAGCGCCTCGAGCCCCTCGAGCGTCACCATGGGGCGCGGCGCCTCGAAGAGGAGGTACATCTGGTCCCATCCATGCATGCGCAGGTTGCGGATCGCCGCACCTGTCAGCGCCCAGGGCAGGATATCGATGGTCGCGGCCCTGAATTCGCTCGCGACGAGCAGGGTCACGAACGGATCGGTGATCGCGATCACGCCCACGGTGGAGGGTGCGATCAGACCGAGCAGCAGCGCGGAATTGTTCGCAAGCTGCCGCCGCGCGCCATCGGGATCGCCCGCATCCATGGCGCGCACCGCGAGGGGATAGGCCGCAGCCGTCACGACCATGGCGGAAACGGTCGCGAGCCGACCCGCGAGCCCCCAGCCGACGGAGAGCAGGCCGAGTGCAGCCGCCCCGGCGCCGGCCTGCACCACGAAACGGACGCCCTGTGCGGCGAGCCAGCCGAAAAGGTTCGAAATGGCAACCGGCACGCCGAACCCGATGGCCGAGCGCAGCAGCGCGCGGTCGACCTGCCCCGGCCTTGCGAAGGCCTTCATCCGCCAGGCGGCGAGGGCAGCGATGATGGCATGGATCAGCGCGAAATCGAGGAGCACGCGCGTCGGGCTCGCGCCCAGGGTCGCGGTCAGCAGCAAGGTGAGCAGCAGGCTGCCCAGCGGCGCACCGAGCTGCAGCAGGGTGTAATCGAGAATGCGCACCTCGCGCCGCGCCTTCTCGCTCAGGAAATTCACGTAGCTGCGCGTCAGCACGTAGAGGCAGGCACCGAGGGTGAAGGCGAGGCTGGGCATGTGGCCGCTGAAGGCCACAAGCACGAGGGTCGCCAGCACCTGCAGGAGCCCCGTCAGCAGCAGCACGGTCGATTCGGTGCGCGCGAGCCTCGCTTGCGCTTCCGGCTCCGCGTGGTTGCCGGCATAGCGCAGGAAATAGGTCGTCCACCAGGCGAGGCAGACCTGGAAGATCAGTTCCTGGCTCGCGAAGACCAGCATGGTCAGCCCGTAATCCGCCGCCCCGAGATAATGCGTCAGGATGATCGCGGTCGCGAATTGCGTCAGGGGACTGAGGATCTGGGCGGGAAAATAGGCCAGCGTCTGGCGGATCAGCATGGCTGGCGGCCTTCGATTCACATGCGGCGGGTCACCGGTATTGAACACGAGAAGAATTATCAGGGCCTTATCCGCTCAGAAACCGGCGCAGGCATGCGGGGGATGGCGCGGGGAATTACCGCCGCTTCACCCGGCGAGGAATCCGGTCTGGGTCGCGGCTGCGAGCAGGCGTTGGGTGTAATCCTCGCGCGGATGGCGGATCAGTTCGTCGCGCGGCCCCTGCTCCACGACGAGACCATCCTTCATCACGAGGATTTTATCCGCCATCGCGCGGACGACCGCGAGATCGTGGCTGATGAAGAGATAGGCGAGGTCGTGGCGCTTCTGCAGGTCACGCAGAAGATCGACGATGGCCTTCTGGATCGAGCGGTCGAGCGCGGAGGTCGGTTCGTCGAGAATGACGAGCTGCGGCTTCAGGATCATCGATCGCGCGATCGCGATGCGCTGGCGCTGGCCGCCCGAGAATTCATGCGGAAAGCGGTTGCGCAGGGCGGCATCGAGTTGCACCTCCTCCAGCGCTTCGGCCGCGCGCCGGTCGCGGGCGGCGGCGCTCAAGGCGGGCTCGTGCACCAGCAAGCCCTCGGTGATGATCTCGCCCACCGTCATGCGGGGCGAGAGCGAGCCGTAGGGGTCCTGGAACACCATCTGCAGCGAGCGGCGCAGGGGGCGCATCTCGGCACGCGACAGCGGCACGAGCGCCCGGTCCTCGAAGCGGATCATCCCGCTGGCCGGCGCAAGTTTCACGATGGCCCGGCCGAGGGTCGATTTGCCCGAGCCGGATTCGCCGACGACGCCCAGGGTCTCGCCGCGCCGCAAGGTCAGGCTCACGCCGTCCACGGCCCGGATCACGCGCTTCGCGCGGCCGAAAAAGCCGCTGCGGATGGCGTAATGCACCCGCACCTGCTCGGCGGCGAGCAGGACGGGCGCATCGGCGGCGACGGCCGCCTTCGTGCCGCCCGGCTCGGCTTCGAGGAGGGCGCGGGTATAGGCGTGGCGCGGCGCATCGAAGACCTGCCGCACCGGCCCGCTCTCGACGATCTCGCCATACCGCATGACCGCGACCCGGTTGGCGATGCGCCGCACAACACCGAGATCATGCGTGATGAACACGATGGCCATGCCCATGTCCCGCTGGAGTTCGGCGAGAAGGGCGAGAATCTCCGACTGGATCGTCACGTCAAGCGCGGTCGTCGGTTCATCCGCGACGAGCACATCCGGCCGGTTCGCAAGCGCCATGGCGATCATCACGCGCTGCCTTTGCCCGCCGGACATCTCGTGCGGATAGGCGGCGAGGCGGTTTGCGGCATCGGGGATACGCACGCGCTCGAGCAGGGCCACGGCCTCGGCCCGGGCCTCGGACTGCGACAGCTTCCGATGCCGGCGGATGACCGCGATGATCTGCTGGCCGATGGTGAAGAGGGGGTCCAGCGAGGTCATCGGCTCCTGGAAGATCATCGTCACCGTGGCGCCGCGGATCGTGTTGAGAACCCGCTCGCTGGCGCCGATCAGCTCCTGCCCGCTCAGGGTCGCCGAACCCGTCACCACGCCGTTGGACGCGATGAGACCGAGGGCCGCGAGCATGGTCTGGCTCTTGCCCGAGCCGGATTCGCCCACGATCGCCAGCGTCTCGCCGCGCGCGACCGAGAGCGACACGCCCTTCACCGCGTGAAGCTCGCCCGCCTGCGTGCGGAAGCGCACGTGAAGATCGCGGATGTGGAACTGCGCGCGGTCCATGTCAGCGGTCCATGTCTCGGCGATCCATGCCTCGGCGATCCATGTCTCAGCGATCCCTCGGGTCCAGCGCGTCGCGCAGGCCGTCCCCGATGAAGTTGAGGCAGAACAGGGTGGTGGTGAGGAAGATCGCCGGGAAGATCAGCAGATAGGTCGCGCCCTGGATGTTGCGGGCGCCATCCGAGATCAGCACGCCCCAGCTTGTCATGGGCTCCTGCACGCCGAGGCCGAGAAAGGAGAGGAAACTTTCGAGCAGGATCACCTTCGGCACCAGCAGCGTCGTGTAGACCACCACTGGCCCCAACGTGTTGGGGATGATGTGCCGCCGCAGGATGCCGGGCGTGGAAACGCCGAGCACATCCGCTGCCTGCACGAATTCGCGCCGCTTCAGCGAGAGCGTCTGTCCGCGCACGATGCGCGCCATGTCGAGCCATTCGACGGCGCCGACCGCAAGGAACATCAGCACGAAATTCCGCCCGAAGAACACCACCAGCATGATGACGAAGAAGATGAAGGGCAGCGAGTAGAGCACGTCTACGGCCCGCATCATCAGCATGTCGATCCGCCCGCCGAGATAACCCGAGATCGCGCCGTAGCTCACCCCGATCAGGATCGCCACGAAGGTCGCGAGCAGGCCGATGGCGAGCGAGACGCGACCGGCGATCAATGTGCGCGTGAGCATGTCGCGACCATTGCCATCGGTTCCGAAGACGAAGGTGTTGCGCTCGATCGGCACGAGCAGCGTCAGCCGTCGGCCCTCCTCCGCGCGTTCCAGCACCTTTGCGGCATGGAAGAGATCCGAGCGCTCGAAGAAGGCGAGGCTGCGCTCGTCGATCGCGCGCGGCGCGGTGAGCACGAGGCGGATCGCATCGCCCTCGCGCGTCTCGCTGGCGATGTTCGCGCGGAGACGGCTGGCCGTGCGCTGGAGCCCCGGCGCGATGCGATCCTCGCTCGGCTGGCTTTCGAGCGAGGCCGGCACCTTCACGTAATCGGGATAGACGCGATCATAGGCGTGGCCGGTGAGAAGCGGTCCGAACAGGCAGGCCAAAGCGATGAGGCTGATGAGGATCAGGCTCGCCATGGCAGCGCGGTTGCGCCGGAGGCGGTCACCCGCATCGGCCCAGAGCGAGCGGCCTCGGGACGTGGCGGCCTCACTCATAGCGCACCCTCGGGTCGAGCAGCGCGTAGAGGATGTCGACGATCATGTTGAAGAGCAGCACGAAGATCGCGACCACCACCACCGTGCCCATCACCAGCGTGTAATCGCGATTGAGCGCACCCTCGACGAAGTAACGTCCGATGCCCGGCAGGCCAAAGATCGTCTCGACCACCACTGAACCTGTCAGCAGCGCGGCAGCCGTCGGCCCGAGATAGGACATGATCGGCAGGATCGCCCCGCGCAGCGCGTGCAGGACGATCACGCGTTGCCCCATGCCCAGCGAGCGCAGGGTGCGGACATGGTCGGAGCGCAAGGCCTCGATCATCGAGGCGCGGGTCATGCGCGCCACCACGGCGATCTGCGGCAGTGCCAGCACGATGACCGGCAGGATGATGTTGCGCACCGCGCCATTGTTCCAGCCGCCCACCGGCAGCCAGGACAGCATCAGCCCGAAGATGATCTGGAAGAGGGGCGCGACCACGAAATTCGGGATGGTGACGCCCGCCGTCGCAAAGCCGATCACCGCGTAATCGACGCCGCTGTTCTGCCGGAGGCTCGCGATGACGCCGAGCGTCGTCCCGACGACGAGCGCGAGCAGGATCGCGAGCGAGCCGAGCGTCATCGAGACGGGCAGGCCCTTGAGCAGGATCTCGGCGACGGAGAAATCGCGGATGTAGAAGGACGGGCCGAGATCACCGCTGAGGAGGTTCAGCAGGTACCGGCCATATTGCTCGATCAGGGGCCGGTCGAGCCCGAAGGCGCGGTTCAGGTTCTCCATGATCTTCGCTTCCAGCGGCTGTTCGAGATCGAACGGCCCGCCCGGCGCCACGCGCATCAGGAAGAAGGACAACGTCACCACCACGAAGAGCGTGGGGATGGCCGAGAGGAAGCGTCGGAGAACGAAGAGGACCATCGCGGCAAAGCCCGGCAGGGCCAGGCGGGCCTGTCGCCCGCCCGGCCAGCCGCTCAGGGTTTCAGCGACACGAACCGCGAGGCATTGGCGCCGCGCAGGTTCTGGATATAGCCCTCGACCTTGTTGGAGATGAGGTTGCGGTTCGAGAAGTAGAGGATGCCGACATAGGGGTGCTCGTCCGCAAGAATGCGCTCCGCTTTCGCAAGGAGTTCGGCGCGCTTCTTCAGGTCGGTCTCGCGCTCGGCATCGCGCATCAGCGCGTCATAGGCGGGGTTGGTGTAGTTCGCGTAGTTCAGGCCCTTGTTGTCGGACTGCAGCAGGAACAGGAAGTTCTGCGGATCGGAATAGTCGCCGATCCAGCCGGCGCGGGCGACGTCGAAATCGCCCTTGTCGCGCAGATAGGCGAAATGCGTGCGGCCATCGGTGTTGATGAAGGTGGTTTCGACGCCAATCTGCTTCCACATATCGGCAATGGCCACGGCGGTCGCGCGGTTGTTGTCGGTCGTGTTGTAGCGGATCTGCACGGTGAGCTTCTTGCCGCCCGGCCCGAAACCGGCCGCCGCGAGCAGCTTCTTCGCCTCGTCCTCGCGCTCGATGACCGACTTCGCCTTGTAATCCACCTCGACCGGCTTCTCGACATAATTGGCGATGCCCGGCGGCACGAAGGCATAGGCCGGCACCATCGTGCCCTGCCAGACCTGCTCGGCGATGAATTCGCGATCGATCACCATCGACAGCGCCCTGCGCACCCGCACATCGTTGAAGGGCGCCTTCGTCGTGTTGAACACGAAATACCACACGCCGAGATAGGGCGAGACCTTCACCTGGTCGCCGAGCCGCTCGCGCAGGAACTTGATCTGGTCGGCGGGAATGTCGGTCGTCACGTGCAGTTCGCCCGCGAGGAAGCGCCGCGCGCCGGCGGCCGTATCCTTGTGCGGGATGAAGTTCACCACATCGATCTTCACATTCGCGGCATCATGAAAATTCGGGTTCTTGGCCATGCGGATATGCGAGTTCGGCACGTTCTCGACCAGCGTGAACGCGCCGTTCGAGACGAGATTGCCCGGCTTCACGAAATCCGCGCCGAACTTCTCGACGCTCGGCGGATGGATCGGCGTGCCGGTCTGGTGGGTCAGGAGTTCGAGGAAATACGGCGTGGGCCGCTCGAGCGTGATGACGAGCTTGCGGTCGTTCTCGGCCTTCACGCCCATGTCGTCAGCCGTCTTGCCCTGGCCCTTGTTGAACGCCTCGGCATTGGCGATGGGGTAGAGGATGTTGGCGTATTTCGCGCCCGTCTTGGGGTCCATGATGCGCTTGAACGAGAATTCGAAATCCTGCGCGCGCACCGGGTCGCCATTCGACCATTTCGCGTTTGAGCGCAGGTTGAAGGTGTAGGTCTTCCCGTCCGGCGAGATCGTCCAGCTCTCCGCCACGCCCGGCATCACCTGGCCGTTCTTGTCGTGGATGACGAGCCCTTCGAAGAGATCGCGCAGCAGATGCGCCTCGGACGTGGTCGAGGTCTTGTGCGGATCGAGGGTCTCGGGGTCCGAATCATAACCCCGGTTGAAGGTGACCTGCGCCAGCGCGGTCGTCGCGGAAAAGGCGACGAAGCCCGCGGCGAGCAGGTTTCTGAAAAGGCGTGCGGCACCGCTCATGACACTCTCCCTGAATGCGCCACCCTCCGGCAGCCTCTGCAACGAGTGTTGCATATTGCGGCATGGCTGCAAGAGGCGGGCTGCCGCACGAGCCGCATGATTGCATATTTCCGGCGGCCCTCCGATGCGTGGGGGCCTGTCGCGTTTACGACGCAATCACCGCATGATGCGCGTCGAGAGCACGATCATCGACTGGGTCCGCTCGACCCCTTCGATGTCGCCGATCTCGTCGATCAGGCGGTCCAGTTCGTTGATGGACGGGGCAGCGATGATCGCGATCAGATCGAACGAGCCGCTGACCGAGTGCAGCGTCGTCACAGCCTCGAGCCTCGACAGCGCCGCCGTCACCGGGGTCAGGGCTTTCGGCACCAGCGTGATCAGGATATGCGCGCGGACGAGGCCCGAGGTGTAGGCATCCGACAGCCTCACGCCATAGCCGGCAATCACGCCGCACCGTTCCAGCCGCTCCAGCCTGGCCTGAATCGTGGTGCGCGACAGCGAAAGCTTCCGCGCCAGCGTGGCAACCGGCATGCGGGCGTTCTCGGACAGCAGCGCCAGCAGATCGCGATCCTTGGCCGTCAGTTCCATCTTGGCCCCTGCATTCTGACAGGAGCATACGGCGATATGCCCGAAAATATACCTCGGATCGTTCAATTCATCGCTATGAATCGGTGAGTCTCGACCCGATTTTGCCGCGATTGCAGAAGCAGATTCGGAGACGGTCCATGAAGGATGTTGTGGTTATTGGGGCAGGGAAGATCGGGAGCGCCATCGCGCTCATGTTGGCGGTTTCGGGCAGCTACACGGTCGTCGTCGTCGACAAAAGCGAGGAACAGCTCGCCCGGCTTGACCGGCATCCGGCCATATCCACCGCGGTGCTGGACATCACCGATCGCGCTGCCCTGGTTGCGACATTGAAAGGCCGCTTCGCGGTTCTGTCCGCGGCGCCGTTCAACCTCACGGGACGGGTTGCCGTGGCCGCCCTCGAAGCGGGTGTCCATTATCTCGACATCACGGAGGATGTCGCAACCACGAAGACCGTCGAGGCCCTGGCGGCGGGTGCCCCGCAGGCCTTCATCCCGCAATGCGGCCTGGCGCCCGGCTTCATCTCGATCGTCGCGCATAGTCTCGCCCGGCATTTCGACACGCTCGACAGCATCCGGATGCGGGTGGGCGCACTGCCGCAATATCCGTGCAATGCGCTGAACTACAACCTGACCTGGAGCACGGACGGCCTGATTAACGAGTATGTCGAGCCGTGCGAAGCCATCGTGGATGGGGCGCTGGTCACGGTTCCCGCGTTGGAGGAGCGCGAGGAATTCTCGCTCGACGGCGTCACCTACGAGGCCTTCAACACCTCCGGAGGGCTCGGCACGCTTGCGAAGACCCTCGAGGGGCGTGTTCGCACGATGAACTATCGCACGATCCGCTATCCCGGCCATCAGGCCATCATCAAGGCGTTGCTGCAGGATTTCAACCTCAAGAACCGGCGTGAGGTGCTCAGGGACCTGTTCGAGAATGCGCTGCCGTCGACCATGCAGGACGTGGTCGTGATCGTCGTCACCGGTTGTGGCTGGAAGGATGGCCGCTACATGCAGGAGACCTATGCCAACAAGGTCTATGCGGGCCCCGTCGCCGGCCGGTTGATGAGCGCCATCCAGATCACGACAGCCGCCGGCATCACCACGATCCTCGATATGCTGGCGGAAGGCGATCTCAAGGCGAGCGGCTTCGTGCGGCAGGAGGATATCACGCTGGGCCAGTTCCTGTGTAACCGCTTCGGCCGCGTCTACCGCGTCCCTGCCGCGCGGGCCAGCGCCGCCTGAATGCCATCGTGCGCCGTTGGACGCAGGCGGCGACGGCAGCATCCCGCTCGGCCTGTTCCCATGGCGATTTCCATCGACGCTGCCGGCGCGAGACTGCGCCGGGCGTTCCATGAATTCGGGCTGGTATCGCTGGCCCGGATGGTCCGGTTCTCCGGATCCCGAGGGGGCCTCCCCCGAGGATCGCTTGTTCAACTGCCCCTGCCTTGGCCCGGCCGCCTCGTGCGCGCCGGGCTTTTTTCGTCCCGGCCGCGCGCTGTGCTCGCGCGATGCTCGTGGAGGCCGAGGCGCTGAAGGTGGCGAAAACGATCGCGCGGGCGTTGATCGCGGCCGGTACTGTCCAAGCGAAAATGATTCGGGCGAACGGCCTGAGAACAGATTCCAAGGGAGTTCCACGCATCGAAACGGCATATCCAATCGCCGTTCGGCGCGAACCAGCGCGCCGGCATCGCTGGCCAAATCGAAAACGTCAAGGAAATCAAAGCGGGGCTGGTGCTGATGGAGAGGATTGAACTCTCGACCTCTCCCTTACCAAGGGAGTGCTCTACCACTGAGCTACATCAGCGACACAGGGAGCAGGGCCTTGCCATAGGGGAAGGGGGCGGTCAAGCGCACTGTGCCGCGCCATGGAACATTCCTGCCCGGCAGGGGTTGTCTATGTTGCAATGCACAAAATTTGTTGCGGCGCACAATGGACGGTGGTAACTTTCGGCCCGATCGTTGTACCCCTTTCCCGCCCGCATGTTCCCCGCCCGCATGTGCCCCGTTGGGCCCGCACCCGAGGAGAGAGACCATGGCCAATTCCAAAAAGCCGCCCGTTGGCGCGTCCAAACCGGTGCCTGCCGCGTTGAAGCCCGCGCCTGCCGCGCCCGCGCCCTCCATGCCCGAGATGTCGACGGCGAAGCCGATCGAGAACAAGCCCGTCGTCGCCAAGGCCGCGGAGCCGAAGCCCATCGAGACGACATCGGCCGAAATGAAGCCGGTCGAGGCCAAGCCGCCCGTTCCTGCGCCCGCCGCCAAGCCCATGGACGTGAAGCCCATGGATATGAAGCCCATCGATGCGAAGCCGGCCGAACCCAAGATGGCTGAACCCAAAATGGCCGAAGCCAAAGCGGTCGAGACCAAGCCTGTGGCCCCCAAGCCTGTTGCCCCCACGCCTGTGGCCCCCACGCCTGTTGCCCCCAAGCCGGCCGAATCGAAGCCCGCGCCTGTGGCCGCGAAGCCCGCGCCGAGCGTCGAGAGCAAGCCCGCTCCGGCTCCGGTCGTGAGCAAGCCTGCGGTGCCCGAGGCGAAACCTGCGGCTCCCGCGCCGAAGGTTGCGGCTGCAAAGCCGGCTCCGACCGTCAACAAGCCTGCGGCGATGCCGCCGAAGATCGATATGCCCGCCATGTCCGAGATCGGCGTTTCGCTCGACGTTCTGAAGCCCGTGACGGTTCTGCAGGAGAATGTCCGGGCCAGCACCGAGAAGGCCATCATCGTGTTCCGCGGCCAGTATGCGGAAGTGAAGACCATGGCCGAAACGGCGACCACGCAGCTCGAGGACAGCATGCGGGCAGCACAGGAAGGCTCCCGCGCGCTCGGCTTCAAGCTGTTCGAGATCGCCAAGGCGCAGACCCACGCGCATCTCGACCATGCGAAGGCGCTTGCCGCGACCAAGACGCTCCCGGAGCTTCTCACCGCCCAGCAGAGCTTCCTCGTGGCCCAGATCGAGATGGCCCAATCGCGCGGCAAGGATGTCGCGGCTTTGGCCGGCAAGGTCGCCAATGACGTGACGGCGCCGCTGCGCGCCTCGCTGAACCTGCTGCTTCGCCGCTGAAGGCTTTGAATTTCCGATCTCGCCGGCGCGTTCGAACCCGATGCGCCGGCTTTTTCTTGCGCCGGACACGTCACGCGCGAGAGGCGCTTGAAATCGTCGCGTTTTGCCTCTAGGGCTCTCGCCGGATGCAGTCGTAGCTCAGTTGGTTAGAGCGTCGGATTGTGGCTCCGAAGGTCGGTGGTTCAAGTCCACCCGACTGTACCATCCCTGAAAAGCCACGTTTTCCCAACCGCCCGGTTCACACCATCTGGCCTATGTCGCGCCGGCATCGCGCGATCACGCGGCCGGCCGCTCATGAAAAAACCCGGGCCGAGACCCGGGTTTGCTTCGTGCCTTTGATGGGCGTCGGCGGTTCAGGCCGCCTCGGCCCTCCGGGCCTTGACGATGCGCCCGATGCCCAGCACCGCCGCCGCACCCACGAAGGCCGCGCCATAGAAGATCGTGGCGATCGGCATGATCTTCGCCACCGTGCCGCCATGGCCGTCGGATTCCTGCACGGTGGTGAGGTAGGCCGGGCTGAGGCCCTTGATCCACTCCATCACGATCGGATCGGTGACGAGCATCTCGCCGGCAATCCAGCCCAGCAGGGCAGCGCCGCCCCAGACGATGATGGGGAAGCGGTCGATCAGCGTCGAGAGGAGCTGCGATCCGAAGATGATCAGCGGGATGGACAGCAGCAGGCCGAAGATGAACAGCCAGATGTTGCCGCCGGCAGCGGCCGCGATCGCCAGCACGTTGTCGAGGCTCATCACGGCATCGGCAATCGCGATCGTGCGCACGGCGCGCCAGAGATTGTCGCTCGATTCGACATTATGCGCGTCCTCATCCTCTCCGACCGCCAGCTTGACGCCGATCCACAGGAGCAGGAGGCCGCCCACGACCTTCAGGAAGGGCACGTTGAGCAGGTAGGTGATGAAAATCGCGAAGATGATTCGCAGGGCGATCGCGGCGCCCGCGCCGAGGATCATGCCCATGCGGCGCTGCTCGGGCGGCAGGGCGCGGCAGGCCAGCGCGATCACGACCGCGTTGTCGCCCGAGAGCAGCAGGTCGATCCAGATGATCTTGAACAGCGGCGCCAGATACGGCGTGATCCATTCCATGGTATGATTCCTTACCGTCTTTCGGGATCAGCCAGATCCGGTGATCGCTTTCGGGTTCATGAAGCGCGCGACTGCAACGCTCACGCCCAGCGGTCGCCCCCGTTCTTCCCCCGTAGCCTGCGAGACAAACACGGGAAGCGCCTCGCACGTCAAGACCGTGATTCCGTCGAAGCCCGGATTATCCGGGTTCGCGTGTTCACCTCGGGACAAATTGCGGATATCCACATCGCCCGCACCCGGTTGTGGCAGATGGATGCGCTCCGGCGCGATCCGGAAACCCTGTCCGACAAGCTTCACGATCGCCTCCTTGGCGGTCCAGATCCGCAGGAACGCGCGGAGCCGCAGCGCTTCGGTTTGCGCCGCAAGCCAGGCGCTCTCCTCCGGCCGCAGCATGTTCCAGGGCAGGGCCATGCCGGGCTGCTCGATCTCGAGATCGACGCCGAGCGGCTCCCCGGCAATGCCGATCAGGGCCAGGGAATGCCGCGCCGCGAAGGACAGATGCAGACCTTTCCCTGCCCCGCCGAGGATCGGGCGGCCCATGCCATCGGCCTCGATCGTCACGGCGGCCGGGTCGGTGTCGCGGGCGGTTGCGACCACCTGACGCGCCAGGCGCCGACGGGCCAGCCAGCCCGTGCGATCCATCCCCGTCCGCCGAGAATCCGCCCATGCGGTCTCTCGCGCCGTCGAAGCGCAGAGATCGGCCGGAAGATGCGCCAGATCGGCAAGAAACCACACGAAACCAGTGCTCCGGAGCTGATTTCCGAGCGCGGCGAGGGGCGCACCGGGCGTTGCGGGCGCGGGTGCCTCGCCATGGCGCATGCCCTCGTCCGGCAGAGTGAAAGCACGGGCAGCCATGCGCGTCCCAGTTCCTCGTGATGCACCGGAAGCAGGGCTCGCACGAGCCTTGCGCGGTTTAAGCGCTTGCCGCTTGTGCTTCCACGCGCCTAAAACAGCAGCGAGTGCGGTCGTACCAGAGAAAACGGACCGTTGCACCACAGGGAGACGGGCGCAGGCGCCCGGTGGGTGATTGTCGGATTTGTCCAAGGAAAGCCCCCAGCCGGCCATGCGGCCACGGGTGGCACTGTTTGCCACCTGTCTCGTCGACCTCGTTCGTCCCTCCATCGGCTTTGCGGCGGTGAAGCTGCTGGAAAAGGCGGGCTGCGTGGTGGATGTCCCCGTGCAGACCTGCTGCGGGCAGCCCGCCTTCAATTCCGGCGACCGGCGCACCGCGCGCGACCTCGCGATGCAAATGATCGCGGCTTTCGAGGGCTACGATTACGTGGTCGTGCCGTCCGGCTCCTGCGGCGGGATGATTGCGAAACATTATCCCGAACTCTTCGAGGATGATCCGGGCCTGTCGGGCCGCGCGCAGAAGCTCGCCGCGAAGACCCATGAACTCGTCTCCTTCCTCACCGACGTGCTGGGGATTATGCAGGTCGAGGCGAAGCATGCCGGCGCCTGCACCTATCACGACAGCTGCTCGGGCCTGCGGGAACTCGGCATCAAGCGCCAGCCGCGTCAGTTGCTCGGCTCCGTTGCAGGGCTGGAGCTGGTGGAAATGAAGGATTCGGAAGTATGCTGCGGCTTCGGCGGCACCTTCGCGGTGAAATATGGCCCGATTTCGGATCAGATCGTCACCGAAAAGGCTACGAACGTGAATGCCACGGGCGCGAAGACGCTGCTCGCGGGCGATCTCGGCTGCCTGCTCAACATGGCGGGCAAGCTCTCGCGCATGGGTTCGGCGGTCGAGGTTCGCCACGTGGCCGAAGTGCTGGCTGACATGACCGATCGCCCTGCCATCGGCAAGACGGGAGCCTCCTCATGAGCGTGCATCCCACCTCCCACAGCTTCAAGGACAATGCGAGCAAGGCCATCGCCGATGGCTCGGTGCCCCGCGCCCTGAAGAACGTGCGGCAGAACTTCATCGACAAGCGCGTGAAGGCGGTCGACGGCCTGCCGGAATTCGAGGCGCTTCGCGAGAGTGCGCGAGAGATCAAGAACCACACGCTCGCGCATCTCGACCTTTATCTCGAGCGCTACGAGCAGAAGGTGAAGGACAGCGGCGGCCACGTGCATTTCGCGGTCGATTCCGCCGAGGCACGCAACATCGTGCTCGAGATCTGCCGCAAGGTGGGCGCGCGCACGGTGACGAAGGGCAAATCGATGATCTCCGAGGAGATCGGCCTCAACGGCCATCTCGAGGCGGCGGGGATCGTGCCGGTCGAGACCGATCTTGGCGAATACATCATCCAGCTGCGCGGCGAGACGCCGAGCCACATCATCGCGCCGGCGGTTCACCTCACGAAGGATCAGATCGAGAAGGATTTCCGCCGCGTCCACACGCAGCTCGACCCCAATCGCGACCTCACCGAGAAGCGCTCGCTCCTCACCGAGGCGCGCACCATGCTGCGCGAGCGCTTCCTCGCGGCGGATGTCGGCATCACCGGTGCGAATTTCCTGATTGCGGAAACCGGTTCGTCGATCATCGTCACGAACGAGGGCAATGGCGACCTGACCCAGATCCTGCCGCGCGTGCATATCGTCATCGCCTCCATCGAGAAGGTGGTGCCGACCCTCGAAGACGTGAGCCAGATCCTGCGCGTGCTCGCCCGCTCGGCGACGGGGCAGGAGATGAGCTGCTACACCACCGTCTCCACCGGGCCGCGCCGCGCCACGGATGTCGATGGCCCGGAGGAATATCACGTCGTGCTGCTGGATAACGGCCGCTCCGCCATGCTCGGCACGGAGTTCCAGGACATGCTGCGCTGCATCCGCTGCGCGGCCTGCATGAACCACTGCCCCGTCTATCACCAGATCGGCGGGCACGCCTATGGCTGGATCTATCCCGGCCCGATGGGCTCGGTGCTCACCCCCTCGCTGATCGGCGTGGACAAGGCCGGGCACCTGCCGAACGCCTCGACGTTCTGTGGGCGCTGCGAGAGCGTCTGCCCGATGAAGATCCCGCTGCCGAAGATGATGCGGCATTGGCGCGAGCGCGAATTCGAGCGCAACCTCAACCCGGCTGTGGCCCGCTACGGCCTCGGGTTCTGGGCCTTCTTCGCGAAGAAGCCCTGGCTCTACAACCTGTCGACCCGCCTCGCCGCGAAGGCGATGAAACTGATGGGCCGCAACAAGGGCCGGTTCGAGAGCCTGCCCGGTCTCGGCGCCTGGACGCAATATCGCGATTTCGCCGTGCCGGAGGGCGAGACCTTCCAGGCGCAATGGAAGCGGAGGGCGGGAAAATGACGATGCCGGTTGTTCCCGCAATCAATCTTGCGGAAAAGCTCAGCCTCTTCTCCCAGCACTGGTCGCCGAAAATCGTGAGCCATTACAATGGCAACGAGATCATGGTCGTGAAGGTGAAAGGCGAGTTCAACTGGCACTCGCATCCGGAAACCGATGACTTCTTCTTCGTGCTGGCCGGGCGCATCCGGATCGAGCTGCGGGATGGCGTTGTGCATCTCGGCCCGGGCGATCTTTATGTCGTGCCGAAGGGCGTGGAACATCGTCCCGTGGCAGACGAAGAAGCCCATCTGCTGCTGATCGAGCCGGCTGGCACGCCGAATACCGGCGACGCCGCCACGGCCGCCAAGAAGGCTCAAATCTGATGTCATCCCGCGACACCATCTTCGCCTCCATCCGCCGCTCGCTGCACGTGAAAGGCGATGAGCGCATCCGCGCGTCAATCGTCGAGGAGCGGCTCGACCGCGCGCCTAAAGGGGTGATCCCGGCGCGTGCGCAACTCGATGCCGCCGGCAAGCTCGCGCTCTTCATCGAGAAGGCCGAGGGCGTGCAGGCGACCGTCGCCCGCGTGCCCTCCGCGAAGGATGTGCCGGGCGAGGTCGCACGCTACCTGCGCGACAACAACCTGCCTGCCGCCCTGCGTATGGGTGATGACCCGCGGCTTTCCGCGATGCCGTGGAAGGACACGGCGCTCGACGTGACCAGCGGCCGCTCGAACGGGCTCGACCTCTCCGGCATCACCCATGCCGAGACGGCGATCGCCGAAACCGGCACGCTGGCCATCCTTTCGGGCCACGAGAACCCGACCACGCTGAACTTCCTGCCCGACAACCACATCGTGGTGCTGAACGCCTCCGATCTCGTGGCGGATCTCGAAAGCGTCTGGGTCCGGGTGCGCAAGAAATTCGGCAAGGGCGAGATGCCGCGCACGGTGAATTTCGTCACGGGTCCATCGCGTTCGGGCGATATCGAGCAGACCATCCTGCTCGGCGCGCACGGGCCGCGCGCTTTGCACATCGTGATCGTCGAGGGGTGATGCGCCGGCCCTGACGGCCGCCGCAATCCCCGCCACCGATCGCGGTTCTCCCATCAATTCATTTACCACGCGCTGCTATGGTTAACCCGTCGGTTTTCCGGAGTGGCGTTCCATCGTGCGTGCGGCTTTCCTTCTTGCCGGGTGTGTTCTGGCTTCCGTGGCGCATGCGCAAACCGTGCCGCCGCCGGCCCCGCCGTCTAGTCCGCCGGCTGCGGGCGTGCCCCACCACGCGGAGCGCAACCTTCCGCCCGCCCTTCCCGAAGCAGTCCGGCCATTGGCCGGGAAACCGAAGCCCGTCGTCAAGGCCAAGCCTGCGCCGCCGCCCATGCCGCTGACGCGGGTGGTGGCGAAGGACGATCCGCGTCCGACCGTCTATCCCGGCGCGGCCGATGCGATCCAGGAGGCCGCCGAACGCTATCGCCGGATCGCCGAGAGCGGGGGTTGGCCCCTGCTTCCGGCCGGAACCTACAAGGCGGGGATGAGCGGCGAGCCTATCCTGCTCCTGCGCCAGCGGCTTGCCCTCGACGGCGACCTCGATCCGGGCCAGACCGGGCAGCCGGATTTCGATGCCACGCTGATCCAGGCGGTGAAGGCGTTCCAGGGCCGCCATGGCCTTGCCCAGACGGGCATCGTCGGTGCCCTGACGCTGAAGGCGCTGAATGTGAGCGCGAACGAGCGCTTCCTGCAGCTCAACGAAAGCGCGAAGCGTCTGAGGGCGCGCAATTTCGCATTCGGTCCGCGCTACGTGGTGGTGAACATTCCTTCCGCTTCCGTCGAGGCCATCGCCAACGGGCAGGTGGAGCGCCGGCATATCGCGGTGGTCGGCAAGGCGGATCGTCCGTCGCCGGAGGTCGAGACCCGCATCACCAACGTGAATTTCAATCCGACCTGGACCGTGCCCATCTCGATCATCAAGAAGGACATCATCCCGAAGATGCAAAAGGATCCGTCCTACCTCGCGAAATCGAAGATCCGGATCTTCGGGGCGAGCGGGGCGGAAATCGAGCCGACGCGCATCGACTGGTCCACCGAACGCGCCACGGCCTTCACGCTCCGGCAGGACCCCGGCGCCGGCAATTCGCTGGGGCAGATCCGCATCGACATGCCGAACCGCGAGGCGGTCTACATGCATGACACGCCCTCGAAGCGGCTCTTCGCGCGCGACGATCGCTTCCATTCCTCGGGCTGCGTGCGCGTCGAAGGCGTGCGCGACCTCGTGGCCTGGCTGCTCGCGCCCCTGCCCGGTCCGGGGGGCGGCCCCTGGGACCGGCGGGACGTGGACGACCTGCTCGTGACCGATACCCGCAAGGATATCCGCCTGAAGGAGCCGGTGCCGGTGATCTGGACCTATCTGACCGGCTACGTGACGCCTGATGGCGTGACGCATTTCCGCGACGACGTCTATGGGCTCGACCAGCCCGCCCTGCTCGCGAGCCAACCGGACCCCGCGCCGACGAGCAGCGTCGCGACCGCGCCGGCCCGCGTCCAGCGCGAGCAGCCCCTGCCGCAGGCCAACGCCCCGCTGGCCCTGCAGCAGCGCGCGAGCGCGCCGCGCCCGCTTCTGCAGCGGATCGATCCCTGATTACTCCGCGAGCACGCGCGTCGGCGGGAAGGTGATCTCCACCATCGTGCCCTCGCCGGGCTTCGAGGTGATGCCGAATTGCGCGCGATTCGCCTCCACCAGCGCCCGCGTGAGCGGCAGGCCGAGACCCGTGCCCCCCTTCGCCCGGTCGCGCCCGACCTGACGGAACGGCTCCAGCGCCTGCTCGATCTCGTTCGCGGTCATGCCGATGCCGGTATCGCGAATGCGGATCGTCACCTCGCCCGTCGAGAGGAGCGAGGTCGAGACGATCACCTGCCCGCCCGCCTCGGTGAAGCGCGTGGCGTTCGAGAGCATGTTCAGCACGATCTGCCGGATGGAGCGCTCGTCCGCGACGACAGGCGGCAGGGTCTGCGCCAGTTGCGTGCGCACCAGCACGCGGCTTTGCGTGGCCTGCGGCTGGATGATCGCCACCGTGCTCCCCACGATCGCGTTGAGATCGGTGGCAGCGAAGTTCAGCTCCATCCGCCCCGCCTCGATCTTCGCGAGATCCAGCAGGTCGTTGACAAGGCTCACCACGTGCTGGCCCGAGGTGCGGATATCCCCCAGATATTCCTTGTACTTCGCGTTGCCGAGCGGGCCGAGCCGTTCGTCCTGCATCAATTCGGCGAAACCGATGATCGCGTTCATCGGCGTGCGGATCTCGTGGCTGATCTTCGCAAGGAAGTCGCTCTTCTTGGCATTCGCCATCTCGGCCGCCTGCCGCGCCTCGGTGAGGCCCGCTTCGGCCCGTTTCCAGGCGGTCATGTCGCGCAGAACGGCGCAGAAGCGCTGCGGGTCCTCGTCCGAGATGCGGCCGAGCGTCATGAAGAGCGGAATGCGACCGCCCTTCTTCTCCCGGCCCGAAATCTCCCGGCCATCGTTGAAGATCGACCGCATGCCCGAGGCACTGCGCATGCCCTCGAGATAATCCAGCGCTTCCGCCTGGCTGTCGCGGTGCAGGAACTGCGTGAAGCTCTCGCCCACCATCTCGTTCTCGTCGATGCCGAACAGGGCCTGCGCCGCCCCGTTGAGCCCGAGGATCGTCCCCTTCTCGTCGAGGATGGCGACGCCATCGGTCGCGGTGTCGAGGATCGCGCGCAGTTCGGCGATGTCGGCCCGGGCGCGCTTGAGATCCTGCGCGACGCCGCGCAAAGCCTTGCCCTGTTCCAGTTCCACCGCACGGCGCATCGAAATGAGCGTGGCCGGCGCGCCTTCCCATTCGATCAGCTGGAGATGGGCGTCGACCGGCATCATTTCGCCATCCCGGCTCGTGAGAACCACGGTGTCGATCGCGCCACCGGAATCACGCGGGCGCACGCCCTTGCGGAAGATCGCCCGCGCGCCCTGCTCGTCGCGGAACTGCGCGAGATCGGCATAGCCGGTGAGATCCAGCAAGGTGCGGTTGGCGAACAGCGCCTCGTCGCCGCGCAGCACCAGCAGGCCGATCGGCAGCCGGTCCAGCAGATCGGCGGGAGCGCCGTTGCCCGCCTGCGGGGTTGGGGCGGGGGCGGGCTCGCCAGCGGGCAGCGATTCCGGCTCGGTCCTATCCGGGGAGGCGGGCAAATTGGCGGAGGGAGGCGCCGGCGTGTCCGGCATGTCCTCGTCGAAGCGAGCACCGAGCGCCTTGGCGATTTCGCGGAAGGCATTGCGCTCGGACATCGAGAGCCCCTGCCGCTTGAAGCCGGGCAAGGGTTGCGTGGGTTGCCCGGTGCGCAGCGAGACGATCTTCTGCGCGTCATCCGACGGTTCGGCGGGCTTCGCCGGCGTTGGCGCCGGCATGGCATCCCGGACCTGATCGCGCACGAAGGCTTCGAGATCGGCCGCGACCGTCTCGAGCGTCACGCCGTCCCCGGATGGCGTATCCGCCGCCGGCTTTTCATCGTCGCGTTGTTCCTCCGCGGTCTCGACGCGATCCGGCGAAGGGGCTGCGGGTTCGTGGAGGTCCGTCGTCACGGGTTCGTCCGTCATCGCGGGCGCTGGCATGTCCGTGGCCATGGATTCGACGGCGACCGGCGGTTCGGCTTCGGCATCTTCCACCGGATCGACCGGCGATACGGCATCAGCCTCGGCTGGCGGCGATTCGTTGGCCGGGGCGGCCTCGACCATTGTCTGATCGATCGAGGCCTCATCGATCGGGGCCTGATCGATCGGGGCTTCATCGATCCTCGCCTGATCGATGCGGCACAAACCGAAACCGGAGAAGCCAGTCAGGCCGTCCTGAACGCTCACCAGGGGCAGCGCGGACAGGTCGATCGGCACGAAGGCCCGGCCACCATCGACCGGCCAGACCACGCGGATGCCTGAAAAGGTTTCACCGGCGGCAAGGGCCTCGGCCACAAGGCCGGCGGCGGCATCGTCATGCGGGCGCAGGGCATCCGGCAGGAGCTGGCCCTCGATCGCGGCAGCGGCAGCGCCGACGGTCTCGGCGAGCGGCGGCGTCACGTTCAGGACACGACCGGCCGCATCCAGCGCGAACAGGAAGCGCCGGGACCGGCGCTCCGCCTCGGGGGCCGCCAGCCAGGCCGGAGCCGGGGCGACAGGCCCGGGCAAGGCCACCGCGACGGGATGCGGCGCCGGATCGGGTTGATCGGAGCCCGTCGCCTCCACGGGCGCGGGCTGTGCCTCCACCGGTGCGGGTCGTCGCTCCGGTTCGGCAACACGCAGGATGGCCGGCCAGGTCTCGGGCTCGGTCGGCTTCGGTTCCGCTTCGAGGAAGACGACGATCAGGCCCGCTTCGCCATCCGCGAGGGTGAGCCGGCGGCAACCGGCCAGGCGCATCACGCCGCGAAATCCCACGAAGAAGCGCAGGCGCTCGAGGCCGGGTTGGGGGGAGGGCGCATCGGCGAGCCGCGCCATGAGGCGCTGGGTGCCGGGCGCGGAAGCCGGCAGGCCGCGCTGCATCAGGGTGTCGAGCGGCAGGCCAAGGCTGGCCGCTGCTGCCGCGTTGGCCCAGAGCAGCCCGCCGGGGGCGAGCAGCAGCGCGCCTTCCCGCAGACTCGCGAGCAGCGCCGCGGCCTCAGCCCCGAGCCTTTTGGCCAGATCTTGCTCGTCTTCGGTCGCACGATCGCCCGTCATACCAACCTCTCGCCGGCCCCCTGCTCTGCATCAGGCCATCTTGACCGAACGCTGCCCCATTCTGAAACAGCTCTTTACGATTTTTCAATAAATCTGGTGGCGAGCAAGTTCCATGCGGGGCGTGCTTCTCCCACCGGAAAAGCGGAAACATCCTTAACGCGCGGGGTGGAACGGTGCTACGGTTGTCGCGTTCAGGGAAAATCGACGCGGGCGGCCCCGCTGGCCCGAAAAGGAGAACGACATGGTCAATGGACAGCCCTTCAACGTGCCGGATGAGGTACGCGAGGCGATGGACAGCAGCGTCAAACAGGCCAGGACCGGTTTCGAGAAGATGATGCAGGCCGCCGACGAAGCCGCGCGCGGCCTCGATGAAAAGGCCGGCAACGCCCAGAAGCAGGCGCTGGACATCCGTCGCAAGGCGATGGCCTTCACCGAGCAGAACGTGAATGCCGCCTTCGAACTCGCGACCCGGCTCGTGCGCGCGAAGTCGATGGATGAGGTGCTGAAGCTTCAGACCGAATACATGACGCAGAGCTTCGCGGCCTTGCGCGGCCAGATCCAGGATGCCGGCCAGACGCTCCAGGCGCATACCCGCGCCGCCGCCGCCGAAATCGTGAGCGAAACCCGCAAGGCGCAGGATCAGGCCCGCGACGCTGTCGAGAAGACGGTCGCGGCCGCCAAGGATGCCGCCGCGAAGGCAGCGCGCAAGAAGTAAGCGCCGCGGCGCCTCCCGGCATGGCAGAAAGCCGGGCGGCTAGCCCGGCTCTTCCGTCGCCTATTCCGCCGCGAGGCGATGCCGGACCTCGCCTCGTTCGAGCCCGAGCGCATCGAACACATCGACCAGCGCGCCGACGAGATCCTCGATCATCGCGTCGGTGTGGAACGGCGTCGGCGTCACGCGCAGGCGCTCGGTGCCGCGCGGCACGGTGGGGTAGTTGATCGGCTGGATGTAGAGATCGTGATGGGTGAGCAGCCGATCGCTCGCCTGCTTCGCCTTTGCGGAATCGCAGATCATCACCGGCACAATATGGGTCGGGTTGTCGAGCACGGGGATGCCGGCCGCGGCGAGACGGGTCTTGAGCCGCGTCACCTGCCGGCGCTGGGCGAGGCGCTCGGCACCCGATTGCTTCAGATGCCGGATGGAGGCGCGGGCCGCCGCCGCGACGGGCGGGGGCAGGGCCGTGGTGAAGATGAAACCCTGTGCGGTGGAGCGCACGGCATCCACCACCTCGCGGCTCGCGGCGATATAGCCGCCGAAGCAGCCGAAGCCCTTGCCGAGCGTGCCCTGGATCACGTCGAGTTCGCCCATCGTGCCGGTTTCCTCGGCATAGCCGGCGCCCCGCTGGCCATAGAGGCCGACGGCATGAACCTCGTCGATATAGGTCATCGCGCCATGGCGGCGGGCCAGAGCGCAGATCTCGCCGATGGGTGCGACATCGCCATCCATCGAATAGACGCTTTCGAAGACGATCAGCTTCGGACGCTCCGGCGCGAGCCCTGCCAGCAGGGTTTCGAGCGCTGCGAGATCGTTATGCGGGAAGATCACCCGCTCGCGGTTCGCGCGGCGCACGCCCTCGATCATGGAATTGTGGTTCTCGCGATCCGACAGGATCACGCAATCGGGCAAAGCGCCCGCAATGGCGGCGATCGCCGACTGGTTCGCGACATAGCCCGAGGAGAAGACGAGCGCGGCTTCCTTGCCATGCAGGTCGGCCAGTTCCTCCTCCAGCGCCACGATGGCCGAGGAATTGCCCGAGATGTTGCGCGTGCCGCCCGCGCCCACCGAGCCGTTTTCGGCGGCGTCGACCATCGCCGCGATCACATCCGGGTGGCGGCCCATGCCGAGATAATCGTTCGTGCACCAGACCGTCACCTCCCGGGGGCCCGCCGGCCCGTTCCAGGTGGCGAAGGGAAAACGGGCGCTGTCGCGGGCGATTTCCTGGAACACGCGGTAGCGGCTCTCGCTTTCCAGCGTCTGCCGCACGGCGCGGAAGGCTTTCGAATAATCGTACAAGGCCAACCAGTCCTCTGTGGTGCTCGCGGACGAGCGGAACGCGTTCGTGCCCAGTCTTGCTTCCATACGGGGCCTTGGGCATTGACTCCGCGCAAGCGCAACCCGGGTGGAGAAAGGCGGCAATGAGCGGAAAGGTCAAGACCGGGCAATCCGGTAAGGAGCGCGCGGCGCGCCTCGCGCAAGCCCTGCGCGACAATTTGCGCAAGCGAAAGGAGCAGGCCCGCCAGCGGAGAGAGCCCGACGACGTTGCCACAGTTCCGCCTCGCGAAGCCGACAAGGGAGGGAAAGACGGCTGAGCCATCCGCGCGTTTGCCATTCCGGCCCTGCCGTGGCAGACCGTCGCAACCCGAACGAGGAGAGAGCTTCATGGATCGAATCAGGATCGTGGGCGGCGCCAAACTGAACGGCACGATCCCGATTTCCGGCGCGAAGAACGCGGCCCTGCCGCTGATGATCGCGAGCCTTCTCACCCCCGAAACGCTCGTGCTGGAGAACGTGCCACGCCTCTCGGATGTGCGGATGCTGAAGCGCATCCTCGGCAACCACGGCGTGGACGTGATGGTCGCCGGCAAGCGCGCCGGCACGCGCGAGGAAGACGGCGAGACGGTGAAACTCAACGCCGGCACGATCGTCGACACCACCGCGCCCTACGAGATGGTCTCGCAGATGCGTGCGAGCTTCTGGGTCATCGCGCCGTTGCTGGCCCGGATGGGGGAGGCGAAGGTGTCGCTGCCGGGCGGTTGCGCCATCGGCACGCGCCCCGTCGATCTCCTGCTGATGGCGCTCGAGAAGCTCGGCGCCGACATCGAGATCGAGGGCGGCTATGTGATCGCGAAGGCGAAGAAGGGCCTCAGGGGCGGCGAGATCGATTTCCCGAAGGTCACGGTCGGCGGCACGCATACGGCGCTGATGGCCGCCGTGCTCGCCCAGGGCACGAGCGTGATCCGCAACGCCGCGCGCGAGCCGGAAGTGGGCGATCTCGCGCGCTGCCTCGTGAAGATGGGTGCGAAGATTTCCGGCATCGACAGCGCGACGCTGGAAGTCGTCGGCGTCGGGTCGCTGCATGGGGCCAATCATCGCGTGCTGCCCGATCGCATCGAGGCCGGCACCTATGCCTTCGCGGCGGCGATGGCGGGCGGTGACGTGACTCTCACCGATGTGCAGGCGCCGCTGCTGCAATCCGCGCTCGATCGTCTCGCCGAGGCCGGTGCCACCGTGACAAATGATGCGAATTCCATCCGCATTCGTCGCAATGGCAACGGCATCGCGCCGGTGAGCCTCGAGACGGAAGCCTTCCCCGGCTTCCCCACCGATCTGCAGGCCCAGTTCATGGCGCTGATGACGAAGGCCAATGGCACCGCGCGCATCACCGAGACGATTTTCGAGAATCGCTTCATGCACGTGCAGGAACTGGCGCGATTCGGCGCGCGCATCCGCCTCGATGGCGACACCGCCATCGTCGAGGGATCGCCCGTTCTGAAGGGCGCGCCGGTAATGGCGACCGACCTGCGCGCTTCGGTGAGCCTCGTGATCGCGGCCCTGGCCGCGGAAGGCGAGACGATGATCAACCGCGTCTATCATCTCGATCGCGGCTTCGAGCAGCTGGAGACCAAGCTCCAGCGTTGCGGGGCTGAGGTCGAGCGCATCCGGGCCTGAGGCGGGATCGGATGCGCGATCATCCCCTGTAACGGGATATTCCCATGAAAAAGGGCGCCGCCGGGCGCCCTTTGCTTGTCCGGAGGCAGCGAGATCGCCTCAATAGCGCACGTAGCCGCCCTTGCTGCCGAAGCCGGGGATGCGGCAGCGGCAGCCCGAACCGAGCGGGATGTAGCCGCCGATATCGCATGAACCGCGCGACGTGACGCAGACCGAGCCGACAGCCGCGCGGCGGCGCGGGCGGGGATCATCGCCATAGCGATAATCCCGGTATCCGTAATCCTCCTGCGGGCGCACGCGGCGGCGCGGGCGCAGGTCTTCCTCATAGACCGGGCCGCTATAGGGACGGCCGGACGGGCCGACATAATAGCCGCCGGGGCCCGGCACGGGCGTGTAACGCGGCGCGGGGTAGTAGCGCGGCGGTCCCGGTTCCACATAGATCTGGGCCATCGCGGTGCTTCCCGCGAAGATAAGCATCAGCACCATGCCGGCGAGAAAGCGGGCGAAGCGGGTAGAAAACGACATCCGACGGGTCCTCCGGGCAGGGGTCGCAGCAAACCGGCCAGACCCTTTGTCAGGTTACCTTAACACGCCAAGCTGAAAAGCCCATGAACAGGAAAGGCCATGCTGCAGGAAGTGCGGGCAGGCCGTTTTCGCGCATTGCGGGCGCGCGCTCGGCCCGGTAACAGAGGGTTGCACCCGCTGGCGGCGGGCCTTGCGGATTCCTGATCGACCCGAGCGGACCTTGCACAGACCATGGTGTTTCGGCTTTCCACTGAGGATGCAGATTTCGAACCGCGCTTCCAGGCTCTTCTCGGGCTGAAGCGCGAGGTTTCGGAGGATGTGAACCGCGCGACGGAAGCCATCGTCGCCGATGTGCGCACCCGTGGCGATGCGGCGCTCGCCGAATATTCCCGGCGCTTCGACCGCATCGATTTCGGCGTGACGCCGATGCGCATCGGAGCCGGGGAACTCGAGGAAGCCCGTGCGCGCTGCGCGGCGGCCGATCTCGCGGCGCTGGAACTCGCGGCGGATCGCATCCGCCTCTATCACGAGCGGCAGAAGCCGGCGGATACCCGCTTCACCGACCCGCTCGGCGTTGAACTCGGCTGGCGCTGGACGGCGATTGCAGCCGTCGGCCTCTATGTGCCGGGCGGCTCGGCCAGCTACCCCTCCTCGGTGCTGATGAACGCCATTCCGGCAAAGGTCGCCGGTGTCCAGCGTGTCGTCATGGTGGTTCCGGCGCCCGATGGCCTTGTCTCGCCGCTGGTGCTGGCGGCGGCGCAGATCGGCGGGGTGGACGAGATCTACCGCATCGGTGGCGCGCAGGCCGTGGCCGCGCTCGCCTATGGCACGGAAACGATCCGGCCCGTGTTCAAGATTGTCGGGCCCGGCAATGCCTATGTCGCGGCGGCGAAGCGGCTCGTTTTCGGGCAGGTCGGCATCGACATGATCGCCGGCCCCTCGGAAGTGGTAGTGATCGCCGACAAAACGGCGCGGCCGGATTTCATCGCGGCGGATCTCCTCGCGCAGGCCGAACATGACGCCGCCTCGCAATCGATCCTCATCACGGACGATGCCGCTCTGGGCGAAGCCGTGGCGCGCGAGGTCGAGCGCCAGCTCGCGACGCTGCAGCGCCAGGCGATCGCCGTGGCGAGCTGGCGCGACAACGGTGCCGTGGTGCTGGTGAAGGACATGCCGGAGGCGGCAAGGCTGTCGGACCGGCTCGCGCCGGAGCATCTCGAGATCATGACCCGCGACCCGGATGCGGTGGCGGCTCTGGTGCGGGATGCGGGTGCCATCTTCCTCGGCGAGAACACGCCGGAAGCCATCGGCGATTATGTCGGGGGTTCGAACCATGTGCTGCCGACCGCACGCTCGGCGCGTTTCGCGTCAGGCCTTGGCGTGCTGGATTTCATGAAGCGCACTTCGCTGCTGCGCTGCGGGCCCGGACAGCTTCGCGCCATCGGCCCGGCGGCCGTGACCCTGGGCGAGGCCGAGGGCCTGCAGGCGCATGCGCGCTCCGTGGCCATGCGATTGGCGGGAGGGTGAGGCGATGAGCGGCGCCGGCAAGAGGCTCGTCTCCATCACGCTCGACGAAGCCTCGATCGAGCGCGGCACGCCGGATCAGGAACACGAGCGCGCCATCGCCATCTACGATCTCATCGAGGAGAACCTCTTCGGCCCGCCGGGAGCGGAGGGGCCATTCGCCCTGCATCTCGGGCTCATTGCCGGGAAGCTCTCCTTCGATATTCGCCGCGCGGATGGCAGCCCGGTCGTGGTGCATCTTCTTTCGCTGTCGCCGTTCCGCAAGCAAATCAAGGACTATTTCCTGATCTGCGAGAGCTATTACGAAGCGATCCGGACCGCTTCGCCGGAGCGCATCGAGGCGATCGACATGGGCCGTCGCGGCGTGCACGACGAGGGCGCGAGCCTCGTGATGGAGCGGCTCGAAGGCAAGATCGAGATCGACCACAAGACCGCGCGGCGGCTCTTCACCCTCATCGTTGCCCTGTCCTGGAAGGGACAGGATCGATGAGCGCCGACAAACGTCCGCCGCTGCAGGCGGTGCTGTTCGTGTGTTCGCTGAACGCCGTGCGCTCGCCAATGGCGGAGGCCCTGTGCCGGAATCGCTACGGCCGGCAGATCTATGTCGATTCCGCCGGCCTTCGGAAAAGCGATCGCGACCCCTTCATGCTCGCCGTCCTGCGCGAGGTCGGGATCGAATTCGAAAGCGACCAGCCGCAGGTTCTGGACGAGGTTGATTACGAGGGTGTCGATCTCGTGATCACCCTGTCGCCCGAGGCCCAGGCCCGTGCCGAGACGATGCTGCGGGCCACCGCCGTCGAACTGCTCCACTGGCCGATCCCCGATGCGACGGAGGCTGGCGGCACGCGCGAACAGCGGCTTCATGCCTATCGTGAGGTGCGCGATCAGCTCGACCGGCTGATCCGCGACGAGATCGGCGGACGCCTGAAGGCGCGCGTCGCCCCGTGAGCGGGTGGGCTCAGGGCCAGTGCGTTTCCCCGCCCGCCAGCGGGCGCGGCACGCCGGTCGTGGTCGGCAGGCTTAGCGGCAAGCCCCGGCTCGAACGGATCGCGAGATAGCCGAAGCATTCCGCCTCGAGAAAATCGCCTTTCCACCCCACGGTTTCGACCGATTCCACGGGAACGCCGAGACGCTCGGTGAAGCCTTCCATCAGGGCCTTGTTGTGCCGCCCGCCGCCCGTCACCAGCCAGCGGCGCGGGCGCTTCGGCAGGTGACGCTGGATCGAAACCGTGGCCTCGATGGTGAAGGCCGTCAGCGTGGCGATCACATCGGCCGGGGGCAGGTGATCCACGATCGCGGCCCGTGCATGGAAATCCTGCCGGTCGAGCGATTTCGGCGGCGGCAGGGCGAAGAACGGGTTGTCCATCAGCGCCGCGAGCGTGGCCGCATCGACATGGCCGAGGCGCGCCATCGCGCCATCCTTGTCGAAGGGCTTCTGGAAGAGCAGCCGCATGCGATCGTCGATCAGCGCGGAAGCCGGGCCGGTATCGCAGGCGATGACCATGGGGCCGTCGAGATAGGTGATGTTGGCGACCCCGCCGAGATTGAGCACGATCAGCGGTTGCTCGAGCTTGCTCGCCAGCGCCGCGTGATAGAGCGGCACCAGCGGCGCGCCTTGCCCGCCCACGGCGAGATCGGCGTGGCGGAAGCGGTTGACGACCGGCATCCGCAGGAATTTCGCGAGGCGCGCGCCATCCCCCAGTTGCCGCGTGAAGCGCTTCTCCGGCCGATGCCAGACGGTCTGGCCGTGCAAACCGATGTAATCGGCCCGGGAAATCCGGAATTCGCGCTGGAACTGCCGGATGGCGTTCCCGAAGGCATCCGTCACGGCGTTTTCGAGTTCGGTCAGGGGATCCGTTTCGGCGATCGCGGGATTCTTGAGCAATTCCAGAAGTTTCGCGCGAAGCTCCGCCGGATAGGGATAGGATCGTCCCGCCATCCGCTCCACGACGTTCTCGCCATCGCTCAGCACGAGCGCGAGGTCGATGGCATCCATCGAGGTGCCGCTGATCGCGCCGATCGCAACGAGGGGCTTCTGCATCCGGTTCTCCGAGATTGCCGCAACGGGGGCTTCTGCCTACGAGAAAGATTGTCTTAAATCACGACCGGTTTTCAGGAGGTTTCCGGATGTCCCTGCTCATCGCCATTCGTGGCTGGTCCCCGGACCAATGGGTCGAGCGGTTCAGCAAGGCGGCGCATCCGCGGCCGGTCTTCGATGCCCGCGCCGCGTTCGATCCGGCGGCGATCCGTTATGCGGCGGTGTGGAAGCCGGAGCCGGGCCTGCTCGCGCGGCTGCCGAACCTGCGCGCGATCTTCAATCTCGGGGCCGGTGTCGATGCGCTCATCGGCGATCCGACCCTCCCCGATGTGCCGCTCTGCCGGATCGTGAATGCCGATCTCACGGCGCGAATGACCGAATATGTCGTGCTGCAATGCCTGATGTATCTCCGGCAGGTCGAGCCTTATCGCCGCCTGCAATCGGAAAGGCGCTGGCAGCCCATCGACCAGCCGGCCGCGACGGATGTGCGCGTCGGCATCATGGGCATGGGCGTTCTCGGGCAGGATGCGGCGGAGGTTCTCGTGCGTCTCGGTTTCCGCGTCGCGGGCTGGAGCCGTTCGCCGAAGGCTGTTGCGGGTGTGGAGACCTTTGCGGGCGAGGAGGGTCTCGCCCCCTTCCTCGCGCGCACCGATATCCTCGTCGTCCTGCTGCCGCTGACACCCGAGACGCGCGGCATCCTGAACCGCGATCTCTTCCGGCGGCTGGCGCGCGACGGCGTTCTGGGCGGGCCGTTTCTCGTCAATGCTGGACGCGGTGGCCTGCAGGTCGAGGCCGATATCCTTGCGGCTCTCGACGATGGCACGCTCAAGGCTGCGAGCCTCGATGTCTTCGAAACCGAGCCGTTGCCGGCTTCCTCCCCGCTCTGGGCGCATCCCGGCGTGATTATTACGCCGCATGTCGCGGCGGATTCGACGCCGGAGGCGCTGGTGGAAGGCATTCTCGCCAATATCGCGCTGCACGAGCGCGAGGGGCGCCTGAATGACGTGGTGGATCGCCGGACCGGCTATTGATCCGGCCTTCTATCCAGGCGTCACTGCGCCTTCTGGCCCTCGAGCACGGCGATCATCTGCGTGAAGCCGCGCTGGCGGGCGTGATCGAGCGGCGTGCGTCCCTCGCGATCGGCGAGGTCGCGCCGCGCCCCGGCCTCGACCAGCGCCCGCGCGCAGGCAACGTGACGCGGGCCGCCATCGCCGAGGATCACCGCCTCGATGAGCGCGGTCCAGCCGAAATTGTTCACGTGGTCGAGCGGCGCGCCCGCCGCGATCAGGCGACGCACCACCTCGTCATGGCCGAGATGCGCGGCGGCGATCAGCGCCGTGCCGAGATACGGGCTGGTGATTTCCTTCGGGTTGCCGCCGAGGCGGATGGCGGCAGACATCACATCCGCTGCATCGGCCACTGCCGCAATCGTGATGGCATCGTAGTTCCGGGCATCCTTGGCCAGTGGATCGGCCCCGGCTGCGACCAGCGCCTCCATCGCCGCGATGTTCCTTGCATGCGCCGCCACCAGATAGGGCGTGCGCTGGTGTCCGTCGCGCGCATTCACGCCCGTGGGCTTCGCGAGCTTGCGGATCGCCGCTGCCTCGCCCTTGTGCGCGGCGGCGAACAGGCCGGTATATTCGGCAATCTCGCTCTCCGAAGGCGGCACCTGCGCCATGCTGGGCGTGGCGATGAGGACCAGCGCCAGCGCGGCCAGCGCGCCGAAACGGGGGTGGAAGGCAGCCATGGCATCGGTCTCTTGTTCGGTCATGAATCTTAGCCGAACAAGGAATTGTGGCAAGTTTCGTGCGTTCAGGTGACGATTGTCAGTGCCTTCGCGGCGCGCGTCACCGCCGTATAGAGCCAGCGCGCGCGGTGCTCGCGGAAGGCGAAGCTCTCGTCGAACAGCACCACGCGGTCCCATTGCGAGCCTTGCGCCTTGTGCACCGTCAGCGCGTATCCGTAATCGAATTCATCGGTGTGGCGGCGGATTTCCCAGGGGATTTCCTCGCCGCGCCCCTCGAACATGGCCGTGAGCACCGCGACCTTCACGCTCGGGCCCGTGCCTTCATCCGGCGCGACGCGCAGCTGGATGAGGTCGCCGCGCCGTTCGCTCGCGAGCTTCACGGTCCAGGTCGAGCCGTTGAGCAGGCCCTTCTGCCGGTTGTTCCGGAGGCAGACGAGCTTCTCCTCCTTGGCGGGCATGGTGTCGGTGAAGCCGCGCAACTCGCGGATGCGCATGTTGTAGCGCCGGCGCGTCTCGTTGCGCCCCACCAGCACCTGATCCGCCGCGAGGATCGCCTCGGCGTTGATCTCCGAGCGCGGAATGACGCGGCTTGCGCCGAATTCGCCGAAGGGCAGGCTCTCGCCCTCGCGCGCGAGCATCGAGAGGCGGATGATGGGGTTGTCGACGGCCTGCCGATGGACTTCTGTGAGCATCACGTCCGGCTCGGCCTCGGTGAAGAAGCCGCCGCCCTTCACCGGCGGAAGCTGGGCCGGATCGCCCAGAACCAGCACCGGCACGCCGAAGCTCATCAGGTCATTGCCCAGTTCGGAATCCACCATCGAGCATTCGTCGATGATGACGAGGCTCGCCTTCTTCACATCCGAGGAGCGGTTGATGACGAAGGTCGGTTCCTCGGCCTTGGTTTCCCGCGCGCGGTAGATCAGCGAATGCAGCGTCTGCGCTTCCCCGCAGCCCTTGTCGCGCATCACGGCGGCGGCCTTGCCGGTGAAGGCCGCGAAGAGTACGTCGCCATCGACGCCTTCCGCGATGTGCTTCGCGAGCGTTGTCTTGCCGGTCCCGGCATAGCCGAACAGGCGGAAAAGCGGCGCGCTGCGCCCCTTGCGCGCCGCCTTGTGCCAATCGGCGATCGCGCGAAGCGCCTGATCCTGCTGCGGTGAGAATTCCATGCCCTAGGCGATAGCCAATCGGGGTGATTCGTTCCACCGGTTGCAGCCTCGATGCCTTCCCGGTTACATCTGGTGCCCGATGAACGCGCTGCCACCGCCCTTCAGCCTCAATCGCCGCGTGCTCGCGGTCGACGCCCCGCCAATCCCCGAAGCGCAGGCCTGGAAGGGCCTCTACTCGGGCGATGCCGGCCCGATGATCGATCTCTCGCAGGCCGTGCCGTCCACGCCACCGCCGACGGCCATGCTGGAAATGCTCGCCCGCGCGGCCCTCAACCCTGAAGCCAGCCGCTACGGCCCCATTCTCGGCGATCCCGCCCTTCGCGCCGCCCATGCCGCGGAGACTGGCCGTCTGTATCAGGCGCCACTGCGCGAAGCGGAAGTGGCGATCACCGCCGGCTGCAACCAGGCCTTCGTGACGGTGATGATGGCCCTGGCCGGCGCAGGCGACCGCGTGATCCTGCCCGTGCCGTGGTACTTCAACCACCGCATGGTGCTCGACATGCTCGGTATCGAGGCGGATATCCTGCAGGCCCGGCCGGAAACCGGTTTCGTGCCGGATGTCGCGCAGGCGGCCGCGCTGATCGGCCCTTCGACGCGCGCGATCATCCTTGTGACGCCCAACAATCCCACGGGCGCGATCTATCCGCCGCCGGTCATCGAGGCCTTCGCGACCCTGTGCCGGGCGAAGGGCATCGCGCTCGTTCTGGATGAAACCTATCGCGACTTTCTTGATCCGGGCGCGCCGCCACACCGGCTCTTTCAGGATGCGCGCTGGAGCGAAACCCTGATCTCGCTCTATTCCTTCTCGAAGGCCCACGCGATCCCCGGCCATCGCCTCGGGGCGATCCTCGCGGGCGAGGCGGTCATCCGGGAAATCGCCAAACTCCTCGATTGCATCCAGATCTGCCCGGCGCGCGTGGCACAGGGCGTCGTCGCCCGTGCGATCGACAGCGAACGCGGCTGGCGCGAGGCGCAAGGGGCGGAACTCGCGCGGCGCGCGCAAGCAACCCGTGAAGCCTTCGCCCGCGTGCCCGGCTGGCAACTGCATTCCGCCGGGGCCTATTTCGCCTATGTCGCGCATCCCTGGCCGCAGCGGAGTGCCGCCGAGGTCGCGCGACGGCTGGCGCTCGAATCCGGCGTGCTCGCGCTGCCCGGCCCGTATTTCGGCACGGGGCAGGAGCGGCACCTGCGTTTCGCCTTCGCCAACGTCGGCATCGAGACGCTCCGCGCGCTCCCGGAACGCCTGCAGCTTCTCAGCTAACCGACGGCTACTTTGCGATTGCCGGCTGTTACGCCGCAATCTCTTGCATCGGCAGGCCCTGTGAGGCTATTCCGCGCTGGCATTGCCGCGACGTTTCCGCGCCGCGCGAGGCCTGCCCGAGGGATCTCCCATGAAGTTCACGCTGTCCTGGCTCAAGGATCACCTTGAAACCGATGCCACGCTCGATGAGATCGTCGAGACGCTGACCCGCATCGGCCTCGAGGTCGAGCATGTGGACGACCCTGGCAAGAAACTCGCGGGCTTCACCATCGCCTATGTGATTTCGGCAGAGCAGCACCCCAATGCCGATCGCCTGCGTATCTGCAGGGTGGATACGGGAACGGGCGAGCCCGTGCAGGTGGTCTGCGGCGCGCCCAACGCGCGCACCGGCATGAAGAGCGTCTTCTCGCCGCCCGGCACCTACATTCCCGGCAAGGACATCACACTCGGCAAGGGCGTGATCCGGGGTGTGGAATCGAACGGCATGCTGTGCTCGGCGGCTGAACTCCAGATTTCCGAGGATCACGACGGCATCATCGATCTCCCGGCGGATGCGCCGGTCGGTCAGGTCTATGCGGATTGGGCGGGCCTCGCCGACCCCGTGATCGAGATCAACCTGACGCCCAACCGCCCGGATGCGACCGGCGTGCATGGCATCGCGCGTGATCTCGCAGCCGCCGGGCTCGGCCGGCTGAAGGACGCGAATGTCCAGCAGGTGCGCGGAACCGGCACCTGCCCGGTCGAGGTGGAACTCGCGCTGCCGCACGCCGATCGGGCCCTGTGCCCGGCTTTCGCGCTGCGGCTCGTGCGTGGGGTAAAGAATGGCCCTTCGCCGGAATGGATGCAGAAGCGCCTGCGTGCCATCGGCCTCAGACCCATCAACACGCTTGTCGACATCACGAATTACATCACCTTCGATCGCGGGCGGCCGCTGCACGTTTTCGATGCGCAGAAGGTGAAGGGCAAGCTCGTGGTGCGCCGCGCGAAGGACGGCGAGAGCCTCGTCGCGCTCGATGGCAGAACCTACCATCTCGACCCTTCCATCGTGGTGATCGCGGATGATCACGGCGTCGAATCGCTCGCGGGCGTGATGGGCGGCGAGGCCTCGGGCTGCGACGAGAACACGACCGACGTGCTGATCGAGAGCGCGCTCTGGTCGCCGCTGAACATCGCGCAGACCGGCCGCAAGCTCGGCATCATCACCGATGCGCGCTACCGCTTCGAGCGCGGCGTGGACCCGGCCTACACCGTGCCGGGCTGCGAATTCGCGACGCGCCTGATCGTCGATCTCTGCGGCGGCACGGCGAGCGAGATCACGCTCGCGGGCGAGGTGCCCTCGGGCGAGAAGATCATCGAATTCCCCCTCGCTGAACAGAAGCGCCTCACCGGCCTCGAGGTGCCGCCGACCGAGATGCGCGTCATCCTGGAGAAGCTCGGCTTCTGGATGTCCGGCAGCGGCCCGGTGGTGAAGGTGGCCGTGCCGAGCTGGCGGCCGGATATCGAGGGCAAGGCCGATATCGTCGAGGAAATCACGCGCATCGTGGGCGTCGATTCCGTGCCGCTGAAGCCGATCCGGCGCGTGGACGAGGTGCACAAGCCGGTCCTCACGCTGCTGCAGCAACGCACCCGCACGGCGCGGCGCGCGCTGGCGCTGCGCGGGCTTGTGGAGGCGGTCACCTGGTCCTTCATCCCCGAGGCGCAGGCGAAGTTGATGGGCGGCGGCAAGCCGGAACTCAAGCTCGCGAACCCCATCGCGGCGGATCTCTCCGACATGCGCCCGAGCCTGCTGCCGGGCCTGCTCGCGGCCGCGCAACGCAATGCCGATCGCGGCTTCCCCGATGTCGCCTTGTTCGAGGTGGGGCAGATCTTCCTCGGCGCGGGCGAGAACGACCAGCGCATCGCGGCCGCCGGCGTGCGGCGCGGTCTTGCGGCCTCCGCCGGCACCGGGCGGCACTGGGCCGGGTCGGCGGAAGCTTCGCTGGACGATGTGAAGGCCGATGTGATGGCCCTGCTTGCGGCGCTGAACATCGTCATCGGCGGCCTGCAGGTGAAAGCGGGCGGTCCCGCTTTCCTGCATCCCGGCCGTTCCGCGACGCTCGGCTTCGGTCCGAACCTGATCGGCTGCTTCGGGGAGATCCACCCGCGAGCGGCGGAGGCCCTCGGCGTCGAGCCGCGCTCGGTCGTGTTCGAGATCAGCCTGGATGCGCTGCCGGCACCGAAGAAGAAGCCCACGAAGGCCCGGGCCAGGCTGGAGCTGTCCGCCCTGCAGCCGGTCAGTCGTGATTTCGCCTTTCTTGTCGACCAGAAGGTCGAGGCGGAGACGATCCTCAAGATTGCCCGGGGGCTGGATCGGGCGCTGGTTTCGGATGTCTCAATCTTTGACCGTTATGCGGGCAAGGGCATCGAGCCGGGCAAGGTATCGCTCGGGCTTGCGGTGACCCTTCAGCCGCGCGACAAGACACTGACCGATGCCGAGATCGAGGCTTTCTCGACGAAGCTGGTCAGCGAAGTGCAGGCGAAGACGGGCGCGGTTCTGCGCGCCTGACAGAAAAAGGTGAGTGGCATGGTTCGCATTCTGGCCTCTGCAAAACGTGGTCTCGCGGTTCTGGCTCTGGCTGGAGCGGTGCAGATACCGGGCATCGGCCTCGTCTCCGCGAAGGAGAATTGCGAGAAATACCAGAGCCCCTTCCAGTACAATGAATGCCTGGCCCGCCAGGCGCCGGGCCCCGCCGCCCGCAGCCTGCGGGGCGGCGGCACGGGTGGCGCCGATCCGGAAACGACCGTTCCCTCCCGTCGCCGCCATGTCGGCTCGGGGGCGGAAAGCCGTTCGGGCCTCGCCCTGCAGCGGCGTGACCGTGGCCGCGTGCGCGCCGTCATCGACCCGTGGTCGGGTGCGCGCAGCGTTACCGCCGACAAGAAGCGCCGCCGCTGAGCGCTTGATCGGGCGCTTTCAGTATTCGAAGGTTTCGAAGCGCATGTCGAGCGCATCGACGAGCAGGATCTTCCCGAGCAGGGGCGTGCCGAACGGCGTGATCTGCCGGATCACCTCCACGGCCTGCAACGAACCGATCACCCCGCACAACGCCCCGAGAACGCCGGCCTGCGCGCAGGTGGGGATGGCATCGGCCGGCGGCTTTTCCGGATAGAGATCGCGATAACCCGGCCATGGCGTGCCGTCGGCGCGCGTTTCGTAGGGGCGCAGCGTGGTCAGCGATCCGTGCATCTCGTTCACCGCCGCCGTCACCAGCGGCTTCCCGGCCTCGGCGCAGGCATCGGCCAACAGATAGCGGGTGTCGAAATTGTCGGAACCATCCGCGATCACGTCATATTCCGCGATCAACGCCGCGACATTCTCCGCCGTGAGCCGCGTCGCATGCGGCACGACGCGGATCGCCGGATCGAGCGCCGCGATCGCCTCGCCCGCGCTCGCGACCTTCGGGCGTTCCAGATCCGCCACGCCATGGATCACCTGCCGCTGCAGGTTCGAGAGCGAGACCGTGTCGTCATCGACGATGCCGAGCGTGCCCACCCCCGCCGCCGCGAGATAGAGCAGCACGGGCGAACCGAGGCCGCCGGCGCCCACCACCAGCACGCGGGCGGCGCGCAGGCGCTGCTGGCCGGGACCACCGACATGGCGCAGCACGATATGGCGGGCGAAGCGGGTCAATTCATCAGGAGTGAGCATCGATCCATCAAAAGAATGCGCGTGGTTTCAGGCGTTTTGCCCCGAAGGCCCGTTGCCACGGTGCCGGGAACTTTTATAGAAGCGCGCATCCTCCTTGGGAATGCCGGGGTTCCTGCCCGGCGCTTCCGCCAACCTTTCCGGGCACGCGCATGGCCAAATCCGAGATCAAGAAAGTCGTCCTTGCCTATTCCGGCGGGCTCGACACCTCCGTCATCCTGAAATGGCTGCAAACCACCTATGCATGCGAGGTGGTGACGTTTACCGCCGATCTGGGCCAGGGCGAGGAACTGGGCCCGGCGCGCGACAAGGCGCTGCTGCTCGGCATCAAGCCGGAGAACATCTATATCGACGACCTGCGCGAGGAATTCGTGCGCGACTTCGTCTTCCCGATGTTCCGCATGAACGCGCTTTACGAGGGGCAGTACCTGCTCGGCACCTCGATCGCGCGGCCGCTGATCGCCAAGCGCCAGATCGAGATTGCCCGGATGGTCGGCGCCGATGCGGTCTGCCATGGCGCGACCGGCAAGGGCAACGATCAGGTCCGTTTCGAACTCGCCTATTACGCGATGGAACCCTCGATCAAGATCATCGCGCCGTGGCGTGAATGGGATCTCGGCAGCCGCACGAAGCTGATCGCCTTTGCCGAGAGCCACCAGATCCCGATCGCCAAGGACAAGTATGGCGAGGCGCCGTTCTCGGTCGATGCGAACCTGCTGCACTCCTCCTCGGAAGGAAAGGTGCTGGAAGACCCGGCGGTCGAGGCTCCGGAAATGGTCTATATGCGCACCATCGCGCCCGAGGCCGCGCCCGATCACGCGACCACCATCACCATCGATTTCGTGAAGGGCGACCCGGTCGCGATCGACGGCGTGGCCATGAGCCCCGCGACCCTGCTGACCAAGCTCAACGAACTCGGCAAGGCCAACGGCATCGGCCGGCTCGATCTCGTGGAAAACCGCTTCGTCGGCATGAAGTCGCGCGGCGTGTATGAAACGCCGGGCGGCACCATCCTGCACCAGGCGCATCGCGGCATCGAATCGATCACGCTCGACCGCGAGGCGATGCACCTCAAGGAATCGCTGATGCCGCGCTATGCCGAACTCGTCTATTACGGGTTCTGGTTCACGCCGGAGCGCGAGATGATCCAGGCGCTCTGCGACAAGAGCCAGGAACTCGTCACCGGCCGGGTCATCGTGAAGCTCTACAAGGGCAATGTCACGGTCATCGGCCGCGAGAGCCCCTATTCGCTCTATGACAAGGAACTCGTGACCTTCGAGGAAGGCGCGGTGGCCTATGATCACCGCGATGCGCAGGGCTTCATCCGGTTGAACGCCTTGCGGCTTCGCACCCTGGAGATGCGGCGCCGCAAGGCGGGGATCTGATCCGACGGATGGACGGGGCGCTGCGGCGCCCCTTCTTCATTCCGCCGCATTTCGGGCGCTTGACGGAGCATGGACGCGCGTCACATTTCGCCCATGCGCCGCAGACTGAAAACCATCGCGACGATCCTCGTGGGCATTGCGGTGCTCGCGGCCGGTGCCGCGTTGTGGTTCCGCCCCACCGTTTTGCGCGTGGCGGCGGGGCCCGTCGGCTCGTCCGATGTTCGCGTCATCGTCTCCTATCTGCAAGCCTTGCAGCGTGAGCGCTCGGATATCCGGTTCCGGTTGATCCTGACCGAGGGGCCCGCGGAATCCGCCGTGCGCGTCGAGAGCGGCAAGGCCGATCTCGCCGTCGTCCGTTCCGACGTGGCGATGCCCGCGAAGGCGTCCACGGTCGCGATCCTGCGGCGCGAGGCCGCGTTCTTCGTCACGAAGCCGGGCAGCGAGATCAAGGAGATCGGCGATCTCCGGGGCAAGAGCGTCGCCAACATGCGCTCGACGCCGGCCAATGACCATATCCTGACCCAGGTGCTCGAGCATTACGATCTTTCCGCGCAGGATGTGACCCGCCTGTCGGGCTCACCGGCGGATCTGCATCAGGCCATCGCGGATGGACGCCTCGATGCGCTGTTCTTTGTCGCGCCCATCTCGGAGCAGGTCGCGCGACGCGCCATCCAGAGCTTCCCCCGTATCGACGGCAGAAGCGCCGGTCTGCTCCCGGTGGCCGAGGCCGAGGCGTTGCTGGCGGATCACCCGCAATTCGACACGGTCGAGATCGTGCGCGGCGCCTTCGGGGCCAATCCCGTGATGCCGGAGAGCGCGTTGACGACCCTGGCCGTCACGCATCGGCTCGTGGCCGACAACAACCTGTCCGAAGCGGTGGTGGGCGAACTCACCCGCCTGCTCGTCACCCTGCGCCCGCAGATCGTGCGCGACACGCCGGCGGTGAACCAGCTCGACCTGCCCTCGACCGAGGACAAGGCGGCCCGGCTTCCCAACCATCCCGGCGCGGTCGCCTTCATCGACGGCGAAACCAAGACCTTCTTCGAGCGCTACGGCGATTATATCTATATGGGCATTTTCGGGATTTCGCTTCTGGGCTCGGCGCTGGCGGCGCTGGTGTCCAACTGGTCGCGGCGGGCCGATCCCGTGCCCTCCACCGTTCTGATGTCGGATCTCGTCGAGGAAATCGAGCGGGTGCGGCAGGCCGAACACCTCGCGACCCTCGACCTGATCGAGGACGAAGCCGAGGAGACGCTGGCGCGCCTGCTGCGCGCCGCCACCCGCAAGGGCGGGGATAGCGGCGAGGTGGCGGCGGTCGCGCTGCTCGTGTCCGAGTTCCGCCATACCCTCGCCCGGCGTCGCGAGCAGTTGCAGAAAGCCCAGCCGGAAGCGCAGCCCAGGGCTGTCACGATGCTCCCGCGCGGCAGCGCCGGCGTTTGAGGTTGCGGTGCAGCGTGGATTCGGGTAACGGCTCGGCCGAACCTAGCCCATTTGTCGTGACCCTCATGTGCCTGCCCGATCCTCCGGGATCGAACCGGCCGCGCGAATGTTTCGCGCAGCCCGCATGGGGCAATTGCTCTTTTCCGGCCACAGGCCGCAGGCGGAACCCTTCATGTCGCTTCGCAACATCGCCATCATCGCGCACGTCGACCACGGCAAGACCACGCTCGTCGACAAGCTCCTCGCGCAATCCGGCGCCTTCCGGGACAACCAGCGCGTCATCGAACGCGTGATGGACTCGAACGATCTCGAGAAGGAGCGCGGCATCACCATCCTGGCGAAATGCACCTCGCTCGTCTGGAAGGATACGCGCATCAACATCGTGGATACTCCGGGCCACGCCGATTTCGGCGGCGAGGTGGAGCGCATCCTGAACATGGTCGATGGCGTGGTGGTGCTGGTGGATGCCGCCGAGGGCCCGATGCCGCAGACCAAGTTCGTGGTTTCGAAAGCGCTGAAGCTCGGCCTGCGCCCGATCGTGGCGGTGAACAAGGTCGACCGGCCGGATGCCCGCGCGCAGGAAGTCATCAACGAGGTGTTCGACCTCTTCGTGGCGCTCGACGCCAATGACGAGCAGCTCGATTTCCCGATCCTCTATGGTTCGGGCCGCAATGGCTGGATGTCGAAATCGATCGACGGCAACGCCGATGAAGGCCTCGCCCCGCTCTTCGATACCGTTCTGGCGCATGTGCCGGAAGCCAAGGTGGAAGAGGGGCCGTTCCGGATGATCGGCACGATCCTCGAGGCGAACCCGTTCCTCGGGCGCATCATCACGGGCCGCATCACCTCTGGCTCCATCAAGCCGAACCAGCAGGTGAAGGTGCTTGCCCGCGATGGCACGCTGATCGAGACCGGGCGCATCTCGAAGATCCTCGCCTTCCGCGGCATCGAGCGCCAGCCGATCGAAGAGGGCGTCGCGGGCGATATCGTCGCCATTGCCGGCCTCTCGAAGGGCACGGTGGCGGATACCTTCTGCGCGCCGGAAGTGACCGAAGCGATCCCCGCCCAGCCGATCGACCCGCCGACCGTGACGATGAGCTTCATCGTCAACGACAGCCCGCTCGCCGGCACCGAGGGCGACAAGGTGACGAGCCGCGTCATCCGCGACCGCCTGTTCAAGGAGGCCGAGGGCAATGTGGCGCTCCGCATCGAGGAGAGCGAGGACAAGGATTCGTTCTTCGTCTCGGGTCGCGGCGAATTGCAGCTCGCCGTGCTGATCGAGACCATGCGCCGCGAAGGCTTCGAGATCGCCGTTTCGCGCCCGCGCGTCGTCTACGAGAAGGGCCCGAACGGAGAGACCCTGGAACCCGTCGAGGAGGTCTTCGTCGACGTCGATGAAGAGCATTCCGGCGTCGTCGTCCAGAAGATGAGCGAGCGCAAGGCCGAGATGATCGAGATGAAGCCGTCGGGCGGCAACCGCCTGCGCCTCGTCTTCCACGCGCCCACGCGCGGCCTGATCGGCTACCAGTCCGAACTGCTGACGGATACGCGCGGCACGGCCATCATGAACCGCATCTTCAAGGCCTATGAGCCCTACAAGGGCGAGATCGCGGGGCGCAACAACGGCGTGCTGATCGCCAACGAGCCGGGCGAGGCCGTGGCCTATGCGCTCTGGAACCTCGAAGAGCGCGGCGCGATGGTGATCGAGCCGGGCTGGAAGGTCTATCAGGGCATGATCGTGGGCATCCATACCCGCGACAACGACCTCGAAGTGAACGTGCTGAAGGGCAAGAAGCTCACCAATATCCGCACCACCTCGAAGGACGAGGCCGTGCGCCTGACGCCGCCGATCCGCATGACCCTCGAGCGCGCGCTCGCCTGGATCCAGGACGACGAACTCATGGAAGTCACGCCGAAATCCATCCGCCTGCGCAAGAAGCTGCTCGATCCGAACGATCGCAAGCGCGCCGAGAAGCAGAAGGAAGCGCTGGCGGGCTAAGGCGGCCATCCACGGTTTTCTCGAACGCCGCCCTGTCGAATCGCGTTCGCGCACACCATAAAGGGCATGGAGATTCCCATGCCCGTCCGCCGCCTTGACCCCGTCCTGATCGACCAGATCGCCGCCGGCGAGGTGATCGAGCGGCCCGCTGCGGCCGTGAAGGAACTCGTCGAGAACGCGATTGATGCCGGCGCGCGCCGCATCGATGTGGTGGTGGAGAAGGGCGGCCGCCGGCTGATCCGCGTCACCGATGACGGGTGCGGCATGGGGCCGGAGGATCTGGCGCTTGCCATCGAGCGCCACGCGACCTCAAAATTGCCGGACGGACGACTGGATACCATCCGCACGCTGGGCTTCCGTGGCGAGGCGCTTCCATCCATCGGCGCGGTGGCGCGGCTGACGATTTCCTCGCGCGCGCGGGCCGCGAGCGGAGGAACGCTTCGCGCCAACCCTCCGGGATCGGCGGGGGCGAGCAGCCAAGCGGAAACCTCCGCCCATCGCATCCGTGTGGATGCGGGGCGCGTCGAGCCTGTCCGCCCGACAGCCTTGTCGCCCGGCACGCGCGTCGAGGTGGAGGACCTCTTCCACGCCACCCCGGCACGCCTGAAATTCCTGAAGGGCGATCGTGCCGAAGCCATGGCCGTCACGCAGGTGATGCGACGGCTGGCCCTCGCCAATTCGGCCGTTGCCTTCGCCCTTTCCGGCGATCATATAGCCGGCTTCGATCTTCCCGCCGAGACGCAAGACGAGGCCGGTCTCGCGCGCCGCGTCGCCGCGCTCGTCGGCGCGGAGTTCATGGACAATGCGACGCGGCTCGCAGCCTCGCGCGACGATCTTTCTCTTTCTGGCTTCGTTTCATTGCCGACTTATCATCGCGCCACGGCGGAGTCGCAATATCTTTTCGTGAATGGCCGACCGGTCCGCGACAAGCTGCTGATCGGCGCCCTGCGCGCGGCCTACGCCGATACGATCGTTTCCGGCAGGCACCCCAGCGTGGTGCTCTTTCTCACGCTCGATCCCGAGCGGGTGGACGTGAACGTTCATCCCGGCAAGCTGGAAGTCCGTTTCCGCGATGGCGAGAGCGTGCGCGGGCTGCTGGTGCGTTCCATCCGCGATGCGCTCGCGGCGGAAGGGCATCGCGCGGCGAGCCGCCCGTCCGCCGTGCTGGAGCGCTTCCGGACGCCCGAGCGCGTGCCCGTCATGGCAGCCCTGCCGGGCTTCGGTTATCGCCCTCCGGCTCCTGCCGCTCGCCCCCCAGCGCCCGTCGAGGCCTCGCCCCCCGTCTGGTTGCGCGGCGGAATGGCCGAAGCGCAGCAGGCTTTCGAGAAAACCGCCCCGGAACCCGAGGCACTCTCGATGCCGCCGCTCGGTTTCGCCCGTGCGCAGATCGGCGACACCTATATTCTCGCGGAAAACGCGGACGGTCTCGTCATCATCGACCAGCACGCGGCGCATGAGCGGCTGGTCTATGAGCGGCTGAAGCGCGCGCGGGCCGAGGGGCGCTTGCTCCGCCAGATGCTGCTCATTCCCGCCGTGGTGACGCTCGATCCGGCGGCACGGGATCGGCTTGTTGCCGCGGCCGAGCTCCTCGAACCGCTCGGTCTCGTCGTTGAAGGTTTCGGTGGTGATGCCGTTCTCATTCGGGAGGTTCCGGCCGCCCTTGCCCATGTGGATCCCGCGAAGCTCGCGCAGGAAACGGCGGATACGCTGGCGGAATGGGGCGGCAGCGAGGGGTTGGAAGCGCGGCTCGATCTCGTGCTGAAGACCTTCGCCTGCCACCATTCCATCCGTGCCGGGCGCAAGCTCCGGCTTGAGGAAATGGATGCGCTGCTGCGCGAGATGGAGGCTACCCCGGCTTCCGCGCAATGCAATCACGGGCGTCCGACCTCGATCCGGCTGAGCACGACAGATCTCGAACGATTGTTCGGGCGAAGTTAGAATTCAGCCGGCAAAGCGCGCGAAGATCAGCTGTGTCTCGCCCGCCTTGCGGCGGTCAGTCTCGATTAGTCCCGGAGGGAGCGTCACCTCTGCCGTCGCGCGTTCTTCCAGAACCGCAATCGCGCTCGGCTTCAGCCAGCCGCCGGCCATCGCCGAGGCAAAAGCCGCCTCGCCCAGGCCCTTGCCATAGGGCGGATCGCAGAAAGCGAGGTCGAAGGGCTCGAACGGCGAAACCGGTCCGAGCTTCGTCGCATCGCGCCGGAGAATGCGCGTGACCCCGCCGAGCCCGAGGGCCTCGACATTCGCGCGCTGCAACCCGCGTGCCTCCGCGCCGATATCGACCAGAACGGCATAGCCCGCGCCACGCGAGATCGCTTCCAGCGCATTGGCTCCTGTGCCGGCAAAGAGATCGAGCACGCGCGCCCCTTCGAGTTCCACGCCCAGACCATGCGCGAGGATGTTGAACAGGCTTTCGCGCATGCGGTCGGAAGTCGGGCGGATGGCATCCGAGGACGGACCCTTGAGGCTCCGCCCGCCCAGCGCGCCGCCGACGATGCGCATGGCTCAGCCCTCGCGGCGCGGCCCGCGACCCGGACCGCTGCGGCCGGGGCTGCCACGACCTGGACCACCACGACTTGGGCCGCCACGACCTGGGCCACCACGGCCCGGACCATCCCGCCTTGGGCCGGCACGGCCCGGCGCGTCGCCCTTGCCGCCGAAGCCGCCGGACTTGCCACCCCGCGGGCCGCCCCGGCCTTCGCGCGGCGGGCCATCGAAGCTGCGTTCGCGCGGCGGGCGGTCACCGGTTTCGCGCGACCGGAAAGGCCGGTCGTCGCGCGGCTTGTCACCGAACGCACGCTTGGCCGCAAAATCGCGCTTCTCGCCGAATTCCCGCTTGCCACGCGGCGCATCGCCACCCTCGAAGCGCGGCTTGCGGAAGGGGCGCTCGCCCCCGGCCTCGTCGCGCGGCGGGCGGGAACGGAACGGACGCTCGCCTCCCTCGCGCGGGGGGCGAGCGTCGCCGCCCTCGCGTGCGCGGAAGGGCTTCTCGCGGAACGGGCGGTCGCCCTCGGAGCGTTCGCGACGCGGCGGACGATCGCCGAAATCGCGATCCGGCCGATCGCGGCTGAAGCGCGGGCGCTCACCCCGGTCCTCGAAGCGACCGTCACGCGGCGCGCGCGAGCGAGACGGCCGTTCGCCGCCTTCACGATCGAAGCGGCCGCGACCCTCGTCGCGACCCTCGCGCGGTGGGCGCGGGCGCTCCTCTTCGGCCACGCGCACCACGCGCTCGACCTTCACGGCGCGACCCTTGCGGTCCGCGACATTGGCGCGTTCGACCTTCAGCGTCGGATCCTCGCCCATCAGCGCGAGATCGCGCTTCTGCGTGGGCTTGCGACGATCGAAGCGGCGCGGCTTTTCGTCGTCTTCGGTCAGTGTGTCGTGACGGATGCGCGGTCCGTCGAAATAGACGCCGGCTTCCTCGGCGAGATCCGGCCCGAGCTGGTCGGCCAGCACGCGCGGGCGCACCTCGGTCGCCTGTCCCTCCTCGAGATCGCCGAGCTGGAACGGCCCGAACGAGACGCGGATCAGCCGCGAGACCTGGCATCCCAGATGCTCGAGCACACGCTTGATCTCGCGGTTCTTGCCCTCACGAAGATCCATGGTCAGCCAGGCATTGTCGCCCATTTCGCGGTCGAGCGTGGCGATGATCGGCCCGTAATGCACCTCGTCGAGCACGATGCCTTCGCGCAGCGTATCGAGCTGCGCCTGGTTCACCTCGCCATAGACCCGGACGCGATAGCGCCGGAGCCAGCCCGTATCCGGATGCGCGAGCACGCGCGAGAGGCCGCCATCATTCGTGAGCAGCATCAGGCCTTCGGTGTTGATGTCGAGCCGACCGACCGAGACGACGCGCGGCAGGCCGGGCGGCAGATGGTCGAATACCGTCGGGCGACCCTCGGGGTCGTCGGCGGTGGTCACGAGGCCGCGCGGCTTGTGGTAGAGCCAGAGGCGGGTGGCCTCGCGCTCCGGCAGCGGCTGGCCATCGACCATGATCTGGTCTTTCGCTGTGACATCCAGGGCCGGGCTGTCGATCACCGCGCCGTTGACCGCCACGCGGCCCGAGGCGATCCATTCCTCCGCATCGCGCCGCGAACAGAGGCCGGCGCGCGCGATCACACGCGCGATCCGTTCGCCGCCCTCGGCGATGCCGGGCGTGCCCTCGGTCTTGCGCGCCGAGCGCATGCCGAGCGGGTTGGCCTTGCGGGGCGCGCGTTCGTCGCGCGCGGACGCATCGTCTCGGCCGCGGGCGGGGCGGGCATCATCCCGCGCGAAGCGGTTCGGACGGTCGCCGCGCGGCGTGTCTCGGACATCGCCGCGCGGAGCGCGATCCTCGCGCGCGCGAAACGGTTTGTCGGCAAAATCCTTGCGGTCACCGGCATCGCGCCGGCCACCGAAATCGCGGTTGCCCCTGGGCGCGTCGCTACCCTCGAAACGCGGCTTGCGGAACGGTCGCTCGCTCCCGGCTTCATCGCGGGGCGGGCGCGCACGGAAGGGGCGTTCGCCACCCTCGCGGGGCGGGCGGCTGTCGCCACCTTCGCGGGAACGGAACGGCTTCTCGCGGAAGGGGCGATCGCCCTCGGGGCGCTCGCGGCGGGGCGGACGATCGCCGAAATCGCGATCCTGGCGGTCACGGTTGAAGCGCGGGCGCTCGCCGCCGGCTTCATCGCGGGGCGGGCGGGCGCGGTAAGGACGCTCGCCACCCTCGCGCGGGGGACGAGTTTCGCGCGCGGGGCGACCCTCGCCGCCTTCGAAACGGGGCTTGCGGGGAGGGCGGTCGCCCTCGGGCCTCTCGCCGCGCGGGGCGCGGGCCCGGAACGGCTTTTCGCCGCCCTCGGAACGATCGCCGGGGCCTTTCGAGAAACGGGGCCGGGCGCCATCACGGGGGACGGACCGTTCGGCACGGACGCCGCCGTCGCGCGGCTTGCCTCCGCGTTTTTTGTCTGTATCGCTCTTTTTCATCGCGCCCTCGTACCAGAAGGCTTGTGGCATAGCGAGGGCCGCGAAAGGTTTCTTTTCAAAGGGCTGACATGCACGAGAAGGGCAGCTTGAGCGGTTTCGACGCCGCCTTTGCCGAGGCGAGGCTGGCGGAGACGCGCGGCGAGGTGCCCATCGGCGCGGCCATCCTGCGCGACGGAGCGGTGATCGCGGCGGCGGGCAATCGCACGCGGGAGCTGAATGATCCCACCGCCCATGCAGAGATCCTCGCGATCCGCATGGCCTGCGCGGCCTTGGCCTCCGAGCGGATCGGCGATTGCGATCTCTACGTGACGCTCGAACCCTGCCCGATGTGCGCCGGCGCGATCTCCTTCGCGCGCATCCGCCGGCTTTATTATGCGGCGAGCGATCCGAAAGGGGGCGGCGTGGAACACGGGCCGCGCGTCTTCTCGCACGCGACATGCCACCATGCCCCGGACATCTATTCCGGCATCCGCGAGCGCGAGGCGGCGGCGATGCTGCGGGCCTTTTTCGAGGCGAAAAGAAGGGATTAGCGCCTCGGGGGCCCTGCGAGGGCCTTCGCGCGCTCGATGGCCTGAACGATGGTCTCGATCTCCTGCGCCATGGGTTCGGCGGCCGCGAGAATCTTGCGCGCCGAGAAAAAATCGAGTGCGGCGAAAGCATCCACCCTGGCCCGGATGCGATAGAGCGGGGCTGGCGGCACGTGGTTCTGCGCCTCGATCAGCGCCGATTGCAACAGGTCGAAGGCGCGCGTCACCACCTCCACGGAACCGGGAATGCTCTGGCCGTCTTCCTTCGGCGCGGCCTTGGAGATGTCGATGGCGAGGATGAGATCCACAGGTCCCCGGATCGCGCGGATCGGCAGCGGATCGACCGCGCCGCCATCGATCATCACGCGACCCTGATGCACCACGGGCCGCACGAGGCCGGGAATGGCCATCGAGGCGGCGACCGCCGGGGCCAGCGCGCCCTCGCGGAAGATCACCCGCTCCATCCGGTGCAGATCGGCTGCCACGACCGAAAGCGGGATATCGAGATCCTCGAAATGCCGGGGCAGGACGGTCGGCAGGAAGCGCTCGAGCGTGCCCTCCGCATCGATCAGCACCGGGTTCGACAGGCCCTGCCGCCAGAGATCGGAGATCCGTCCGACCCGGGCCTGGAAAAGCCGCGTCATCACCTCGGTGCGGTTCCGGAATTCGCGGATCGCGTGCTGACGCAGTGCCGCGCCGGAGAAACCCGAGGCATAGGCCGCGCCGAGAATGGCGCCGATGGAGGCACCGGCAATCTCCGCCGGGCGGATGCCCAGGCGATCGAAGGTCTCGAACGCGATGATATGCGCGAGCCCGCGCGCGCCGCCGCTGCCGAGCACCAGCCCGATGCGCGGCTTCGTCTCGCTCATGCGAGAAAGGCCTTCAGCGCCCGCAAGGTGGCCTCGGGATTTTCCTCCGCCACGAAATGCCCCGCGGCGATGGGTTCGCCGATGATCTCGGGCACGAGCGGCTTCCATGCCTCGAGCGGCGAGGGGCCCTTGCCGGGCAGGCCGGCATTGCCCCAGAGCGCGAAAGTGGGGCATCGGATCGTGTCGCCGGCTGCGAGGTTCGCGCGGTCATGTGCGACGTCGATGCTCGCCCCGGCGCGGTAATCCTCGCAGGTCGCGTGAATGCGCGAGGGCTCGTTGAAGAAGGCGTGGTAGGCGTTCAGCGCGCGCCGGTCGAAGGCCGAGAGATCGCCGCTGGCCGACCAGTTCGCGAGGCAGGAATCCTGCCAGGCGATGGCGTCCTTGCCGATCTCCTGTTCCGGTTTCGGCGCGGGTTCGGCCAGGAAGGACCAATGCGGATAGGTGGTCGCCCCGGCCTTGATCCGCTCCCAGGCGACATAGGTCGGGATGATGTCGAGGAGCGCAAGCTTCTCCACCCGCCCCGGATGGTCGAGTGCAAACCGGTAGGCCACCCGCGCGCCGCGATCATGTCCCACGAGGCGGAAGGTCGCGAAGCCGAATTCCTCGGCCAGCGCGAGAATGTCCTCGCCCATCGCGCGCTTGGAATAGCCGCTCCCCGCTTCGCTGCCCCGCACCACGGACGACCAGCCATAGCCGCGCAGGTCGAAGACGATGACGCGGAAATGCCGCGCGAGATCCGGCGCGATCCGGTGCCACATCGCATGGGTCTGCGGGTAGCCATGCACGAGGATCAGCGGCTCGCCCTGCCCGCCGGCACGCGCGAAGATATGCCCGTTCGGCGTGCCGACATGATGGCTCGTGAAGCCCGGAAAGAGATCCGCGTGATCGCTCATCGTCTTATCCTTTCAGATGCGCGAGGCCCTTCGCACCGATATCGGAACGACAGAAACCTTCCGGCCAATCGACCGCTGCCACCGCATCATAGGCGCGCTGGCGTGCCTCCGGGAGATCCTTTCCGATGGCGCAGATCGTCAGCACCCGGCCACCGGAGGAAACGAGCCGGCCGCCTTCGAGTTTCGTGCCGGCATGAAACACCGTCGCGCCCGGCATGGCCGCCGCCTGTTCCAGCCCCGCGATCGGCGTGCCCGTGGGGTAGCGGCCGGGATAGCCCTTGGTGGCCATCACCACGCCGACGGCATTGTCGGTTCGGAAGCGTGCCGTCACGCCCCCGAGTGCCCCGCGCGAAACGGCATCGAGGATCGGCAGCAGGTCATCGGCGAGCCGGAGCATCAGCACCTGGCATTCCGGATCGCCGAAGCGGCAGTTGAATTCGATCAGCTTCGGACCCGAGGCCGTGATCATCAGCCCCACGAAGAGAATGCCGCGATAGGGCATGCCGCGCGTCACCATTTCGCGCGCGACAGGCCGCACGATCTCATCCAGCGCGCGTTGCTCCATCGCGGCCGTGAAGACCTGCGGCGGCGAATAGACACCCATGCCGCCGGTATTCGGGCCCTTGTCTCCGTCGAAGACGCGCTTGTGATCCTGCGCCGCGCCGAAGGGCAGCACGGTTTCGCCGTCGATGAAGCAGAAGAAGCTGACCTCCTCGCCGATCAGGCATTCCTCGATGACGACGCGGGCCGTGGGCTCGCTCGCGTAGAGCGTTTCCAGTGCCTCTACGGCTTCATCGATGCTGTCGGCGACGGTGACACCTTTGCCGGCCATCAGGCCATCATATTTCACGACGATCGGCGCGCCCTGCTCGCGCACATGGGCCACGGCCGGCGCAAGGCTCGTGAAGGTGCGATAGTTGGCGGTCGGGGCCTTGGCCGCGACGGCGACGGATTTCGTGAAATCCTTCGAACCCTCGAGCTGCGCCGCCAGTTTCGAAGGCCCGAAGACCCGGATGCCGGCAGCGGAAAGCACATCCGCGATGCCTGCAACCAGCGGTGCCTCCGGGCCGACCACCACGAGATCGACCGCGTTCTCGCGGGCGAAGGCCACGATGCCCGCATGATCGTCGAGCTTCATCGGCACCAGCGTGCCATGCTCCGCCATGCCGGGATTGCCGGGCGCGATGAACAAGGCTTCGAGCGCCGGGCTTTTCGCGATGGCCCAGGCCAGCGCATGTTCGCGCCCGCCGCTCCCCAGCAACAGAACCCGCATCACCGCTCCCTTTCGCCTGTGGCCAATCGCGGGGTGCTGTAGCATCGGGACGGCGCAATCTCTACACTCCGGAACGCATGACCGATCTTCTCACCAACGCTCCCGAATACACCGTCTCCGATCTCGCGGGCGCGCTGAAGCGCACCATCGAGGACGCCTTCGGGCAGGTGCGCCTGCGCGGCGAGATTTCCGGCTATCGCGGCCCGCATTCGAGCGGGCATGTCTATTTCTCGATCAAGGACCAGAACGCCAAGATCGATGCCGTCATCTGGAAAGGCGTGTTCGGGAAGCTGAAATTCCGGCCCGAAGAGGGGCTGGAAGTGATCGCCACCGGCCGCATCACCACGTTTCCGGGCAAATCCACCTACCAGATCGTGGTGGAGGCGATCGAGCCGGCGGGCGTCGGCGCGCTCATGGCGCTGCTGGAGGAGCGGCGACGCAAGCTCGCGGCGGAGGGCCTGTTCGAGGCTGCGCGCAAGCAGCTTCTGCCCTTCCTGCCGGAGGTGATCGGCATCGTGACATCCCCCACGGGCGCGGTGATTCGCGACATGATCCACCGGCTGAGCGATCGCTTTCCCCGCGAGGTGCTGATCTGGCCGGTGCGCGTGCAGGGCGACGGCTCGGCCGAAGAGGTCGCGGCCGCGATCCGCGGGTTCAATTCGATCGAGCCGGGCGGTTCCATTCCCCGGCCCGATGTGCTGATCGTCGCGCGCGGTGGCGGCTCGCTGGAAGACCTGTGGAGCTTCAACGAGGAAATCGTGGTGCGCGCCGCCGCGATGAGCGAGATCCCGCTCGTCTCGGCCATCGGCCACGAGACGGACTGGACCCTGCTCGATCAGGTCGCGGATGTGCGCGCCCCCACGCCCACCGCCGCCGCCGAGATGGTGGTGCCGGTGCGCGCCGATCTCCTGCATGCCGTGCGCGATCGCGGCGGGCGGCTCGCGGGGCAGGTTTTGCGCCTGCGGGATCGCGCTAAACGCGATCTGGCCGGGCTCTTGCGGGCGCTGCCCGATGCGCAGAGGCTGATCGAAACGCCCCGCCAGCGGCTCGACCTCGCGATCCTGAAGCGCGACCGGGCGCGCGAAACGATGGCCGGCAAGCGCCAGCTCGCGCTCTCCACCCTCGCGCGCCGTCTCTCGGCGCAGAAGCCCGAGGCGCGGCTCGCCCGCCAGCGCGAACGGCTCGATGGCCTGACGCGTCGCCTGCCGGAGGTTTTCGCGCGCAAGCATCAGCGTCTCGATGACAGGCGCCTGCAACTCTCCGAGCGCCTCGTCCGCGCGCTTGCGAGCCGCATCGGGCAAGCGCGAAAGGATGCGGTGCAGGGCAAGACCCGGCTCGAGACGCTGGCCCTCCGCCTGAAGCGCGCGCCGGGGATGGCTCTCCGACCCAAGCGCGAAAAGCTCGCGCGGGCCGAGCAATTGCTCGATGCGCTGAGTTACCAGAAGGTTCTGGCACGCGGTTTCGCCGTGGTGTTCGACGAGGCGGGCAAGGCCGTGCCGAGCCGGCAGCGCGCGAGCGAGGCAAAACGCCTCATCCTCGAATTCGCTGATGGGCGGATCGGCGCGCTGCCGGGCGAGGGGGAGGAGCCGGCAAGGCCGGTTTCGCGCCCGACGAGGCCCGTCGCGAAACCGACCGGCGGCGGCGGGCAGGGCAGCCTGTTCTGAATCCCGCCATCGGCTCTTGAAATACGGTCGCAAAGCCCGCTAGGAACGGAGCGATCAGGAGCCACCATGCTGCGACCCCCGGCGCTCGGCACCGAAGCCGTGCTCGAATATTCGAACAGCGATTACCGGATCATCCGGCACGGCACATTCGTGCGCTGCGGCGTGACGGGCAACCCCATCCAGCTCGACGATCTGCGCTACTGGAGCGCCGAGCGGCAGGAGGCCTATTCGACGCCCGAAGCCGTGCTGACGCGGCTGCGCGAGGAATCGACCGCGCGATAGATCGCGGCGAGCAGGTCATCGGGCAGGGCAACTGAAACCGGCAACACGATCGCCTCTTTGCGCAGCTTTTCGCGAGCGGAACCACCGGCGAGCCGCATCGCATCCTTCTCCGTGGTGACCAGCGTTGCACCGAGGCTTCGGGCCTCCGCCAGAAGCGCCTCGGCCTCGCTCTCCGTGAAGGCGTGATGATCGGCGAAGGCGCGCAGGCCGGCGATATCCGCGCCGAACTCCCGCAAGGTTTCGGCGAATTTCTCCGGCCGGCCGATGCCGCAGAAGGCGAGCACGCGCTTTCCGCGCAGGCTGTCCGCGATGGCGGATTCCGGGGCCATGACGGTTCTGAAAAGCGGGGTCGTCTGCAGCGTCGCCGCGACATTCAGCCGATCCGCGCCGATCAGCAGCACCGCGTCGGTCCGCGCCAGCATGGGCCGAACCGGCGCGCGCAACGGGCCGGCGGGAAGGCAGAAACCGTTGCCGAAGCCCGCGCCGCCATCGACGACCGCGAGGGTGTAATCCTTCGCGAGATGCGGATTGTGCAAGGCATCGTCGAGCACCAGCAGGCTCGCGCCCTGTTCGATCGCCAGCATCGCGCCGGCCCGGCGATCGCGGGAGACGATCACCGGACAGGTCGCGGCAAGCATCAGCGGTTCGTCACCGACGGTCGCGGCATCGTCGCGCGACGGGTCCACGCGATGCGGGCCTTCAAGGCTGCCGCCATAGCCCCGCGAGAGGATGAAAGGCGCTTCGCCGCGCGCCGCAAGGGCCGTCGCCATGGCCCGTGCCACGGGCGTTTTTCCTGCGCCTCCGGCAGTGAAATTCCCGATCGCCAAAACGGGCACGGAGACGCGCAGGCCGGGTTTCGCGACCCTGGTCAACGTAATGCGCCCATAGAGCCAGCCCAGCGGGGCGAGTAGCAGGCCGAGCGGATGGCCTTCGGCCTGCCAGAAGGCCGGGGCGCGCATCAGGGTTTCTCCGCCTGCAGCCAGGGGCGCAGGGCGTCGAGCGTGCGCTGCAGCGCGCCTTCATGCCGGGCGATGGCCGCCCGGGCCCGGGTCGCAAGCTGCTGGCGCGCCGCGCTGTCGGCGAGAAGGGCGAGGGCATGGCGCTCGAGCTTTTCGAGGTCGTCCGCGATGACCACGCCGCGGGCAAGGCCGAGATCGGCATAGATGTCGCGGAAATTCGCGACATGCGGGCCGGAAATGACCGGACAGCCGAGCTTGATCGGCTCGATGGGGTTGTGCCCGCCATGTTCCACCAAAGATCCGCCCATCACAGCCAGCGTCGCCAGCGAGAACAGGAGGCCCATCTCGCCGAGCGTATCGGCGAGGAAGAAGGCGTGGTCCGTCGCCGGTTGCTCGCCGAGGCTGCGGCGCGAAACCACGTCACCGCCACGCGCGAGGAGGGCGGCAAGGCTCTCGCCGCGCTGAGGGTGACGGGGCGCGATGATGGTGAGGAGATCGGGTTCATTCTGGCGCAGGCGTTTTGCCAGCGCGATGATCTGTTCCTCCTCGCCGGGATGCGTCGAGGCGGCCAGCAGCACCGGCCGCTGGCCGATCGCCTGCGCAAGCGCCGCCATCGCGGTCTCGTCCACCGGCAAAGGCGGGACATCGTATTTCAGATTGCCCGGCGACGAGGCCGGCGCGCCGAGCGCCCGGAAGCGCTGCGCATCGGCATCGGATTGCGCCGTGAGGAAGGCGAGCGGCGCGAGAAGCGGGCGCGAGAGCGAGGGCAGGCGCGACCAGCGCCGGAACGAGCGATCCGACATCCGCCCGTTGATGATGCCCACGGGCACGCCGCGCCGATGCGCTTCCATCAGCAGGTTCGGCCAGATCTCGCTCTCGCAGAACAGGGCGAGATCGGGCTGCCAGTGGTCGAAGAAGCGCGTCACCGGCCGCGGCAGATCCACGGGCAGGTACTGGTGGATCGCGCCTTGTGGCAGGCGGCTGGCGGCGAGCCGCGCCGAGGTGACCGTGCCGGTCGTCAGCAGCACCGTGCCATGCGCCGCGAGCCCCGGCACGAGCGGCAGGATCGACATCGTCTCGCCCACGCTGGCGGCATGGACCCAGATCAGCCGGCCGGCGGGGCGGGGGTGGCCCGGCTCGCCGAAGCGCTCGCGCAGGCGCGTGGGCTCTTCCTTGCCGCGCCCGAGCCGCAGGCGGAACAGGATCGAGATGACGGGCATCGCGGCATGCGAGACGAGGCGGTAGAGCGCGAGGGGCAGGGTCCGCCCGCTCATGTGGCGCCACCGGCGGCTTCCGAGGTCTTGCCGGCGCGGGCGAGCGCGACCGTTTCGCGCCCCGCTCCGGGATCGCGCTGGCCGAGCGCGGCATAGGCACGGGCATAGGCATCATCCATGGCGGCTTCCACGGCCCGGCGGCTCGCCTCGCGCTGGGCGGCATCGGCATCCTTCGCCACGAAGATCGGGTCACCAATGACGAGCGCCGTCCGGCCAAAGGGCAGGCCGATGCTCGCGGCATCCCAGGAATTCAGGTCGATCCGCCGCGAGCAGACGGTCGCCACGGGCAGGATCGGCCGGCCGGAAAGCGCCGCGAGCGCGATGATCCCCTCGCCGGCGACCCGGCTGATCTTCGGCACATCCGCGGTCATCGAAACGTGATCGCCGGCCTCGAGCAGCGCCAGCAACTGGCGCAACGCCTGGATGCCGCCGCGCTTGCGCACCTGATCCGCGCGTTGCGCGCCCGAGCCGCGCACCACCCGCATGCCGAGCTTCTCGGCGGCGATCGCGTTGATGGCGCCGTCGCCGTGGCGCGAGATCATCACGTGAATCCGGTCCTGCGGGCGCAGGCCGAAGGTCTGCATGAAATGCTGACCGTGCCACATGGTGATGATCACCGGCCCATCCTCCAGCCGGGCATAGCCATCGGCGGGGATGACGGTCATCGGGCTGGTGCGCTGCACGAAACGCAGATAACCCGCGAGCAGCGAGCCAAGGAAAAGCTGGACGGCTTCGCTCCGCCCCAACGCCTTCAGCATGGGACGATGGCCGTCAGCATCGGAGGAGGCTCCACCGCGCCGTCGCCTTACGCATCGGGATCGAGCAGCCGGTGCAGGTGAACCACGAAATACCGCATCTGCGCGTTATCCACGGTGGCCTGCGCCTTCGCCTTCCAGACGGCATGGGCGGCCTTGTAGTTCGGATAGATCCCGACAATGTCGAGTTTCGTCAGATCCTTGAAGGTCACGCTGTCGAGATCGGTCAGTTCCCCGCCGAAAACAAGGTGGAGCAGCTGCGGTTCGGCATTCGGCGTGGTCATGGATGCGGTCTCCCGGTGTGGCGGACCGGGGTGAAGCCGAGACCCCGGCGGAAAGTGATCAGCCGCGTTTCGCCGTAGAAAGGCTGCCCGTCAAGAGCGAAGGCATCAGCCGGTCGAGAAGGCCCCGGCTGCCGGCCAGCAAGGCGGGGTGTTCATGCCCGGCCAGATCGTAGACCGGCGGCTTGCCATCCGGGCGGAGAAGCGCGCCGCCGGCCTCGTTGAGGATGGCATGCGCCGCGACGAGATCCCAGTCATGCGCGCCGGGGCGAGCCAAGGCGAGGTCGAGATCACCGGCGAGCGGGCGCACCAGCCGATGGGCCAGGGCGGCAATGCTGCCGCGCGTCTCCAGCGCGATGCCGCCCTCCTCGGCCACGATCTCGACGATGCCGCGCGGGCCGGAGACGCGCAGGGGGGCCTGCGGCTCATGCGGGAAGCGGATCGGCCGGCCCTGATGGCGGGCGCCTCCGCCCGTATGGGCCGCGAACATTTCGCCGCGCGCCGGGATGTGCAGCAGCCCGAGCACCGGCTCGCCCGCCGCCACGACACCGAGCGCGATGCACCAATCGTCCCGCCCCTCCATGAAGGCGCGCGTGCCGTCGATCGGGTCGATCACGACGGTCAGGCCCTCGGTCGGTTTGCCCCAGGCTTCGGGGCGCTCCTCGGAATGGTAATGGAGCTTGGCAAAACCCTCGCGAGCCCATCGGGCGAGGTCGTCCGCCACCAGCTGGTCGACCGCGAAATCGGCGCTCGTGACGGGCGAATTTCCCTTCCACTCGACGCGGGCGCTGGTGCGCTGACCGGCGCGATAATCCGCCATGGCCCGCAGGCCGGCGCGGCGCACCAGCTCTTCGAGGCGTGATTCGAGCCGCGCGAGATCGACCGCGACGGGCACCTTGCTCATCGCCAGGCCAGGACCAGCAGCCCGACCACGCCGATGGCCAGCGAAGCCCAGGTCAGCAGCATGCCCGCGACGCGCCCGAAGCTCGGGCCAATGCTTTTCCCGAGGCCGATCGCGTGCAGGATGCGGCCGACGAGCCCCGTGAGGCCCACCGCATGCACCAGCCATTCGCGGGCACCGAGCAGCGGCAGCATCACCAGAAGCGCCAGGATGAGCGGTGCCTGCTCGCTGAAATTTCCGTGCACGCGGATGCGCCTTGCCAGCGTGTGGTTTCCGCCATCCCCGATCCCGACCTTCTGTGAACGCCGGACGGAGATCACCCCGGCGGTGAGGACGAGGCCCAGCAGAACCAGCATGGCCACGTAGGTGGCGGCAAAGGACAGGGCATTGGAATCGATGGCTGAAAGGGTAGCGGACATGGTTCACCACGGAACGACTGGAAAGCACGGTCCTTCCCCCTATCCCGGTTGAGCCCGTTTGTCGCGGGGGGGGCCGGATTTTGCCGGTTCGCCCCCGCCGCTTTTTCGCTCCCGCCCCTTTCGCGGGTGAAAGCGCTTGGCATGGCGCCCCTGCCCGGTGCATGAGGAACGGAGCCATGTCAGAGCCGCAATCGATCCTCGTTCTCTCTCTCGTCTTCCTCGGTGCTGCGGTGATCGCGGTGCCGGCCTTCCGATTCGCGGGGCTGTCGGCCGTGCTCGGCTATTTCGCGGCCGGGCTTGCCATCGGGCCATCCGGCTTCGCGCTCTTCACGGAAGCCAGCGCGCTGCGCTCCTTCGCCGAACTCGGCGTGGTGATGTTCCTGTTCGTCATCGGGCTGGAACTCAAACCCTCGAAGCTGTTGTCGATGCGGCGGGACATCCTGCTCTACGGCGTGGCGCAGATGGTGTTCTCGACCCTCCTGATCGGGGCCATCCTGCTGCTCTTCGGCTTCAGCGGCGCGGCGCTTTTCGCGGTGGCCTTCGCTTTCGCCCTGTCCGCGACCGCGATCGCCCTGCAGATCCTCGAGGAACGCGGCGCGATGGGCTCGGCCTATGGTCAGAAGAGCTTCGCGGTGCTGCTGTTCCAGGATATTGCCGTCGTGCCCTTCGTCGCGATCCTGCCGCTTCTGGCGCTGTCGCGTGCGAACATGGATGCGGGCGGCATGATGAACCACATGCCGCAGGTGGGCCTGGCCGCCGGCGCGGTGCTCGCGCTCGTGCTCGCCGGGCGTTTCCTGCTCAATCCGTTCTTCCGCCTGCTCGCGAAGGCCGATGCGCGCGAAATCATGACGGCGGCGGCGCTTCTGCTGGTGCTGGGTTCCGCCGAACTGATGCACAAGGTCGGGCTGTCTGCGGCGCTCGGCGCCTTCATCGCGGGGTTAATGCTGGCGGAGAGCAATTTCCGCCATCAGCTCGAGGCGGATATCGAGCCCTTCCGCGGCTTGCTGCTCGGCCTGTTCTTCATGAGCGTCGGGATGGGCCTCGACTCGGCGGTGATCCGCGCGAACTGGCAAGTCATCCTCGGCGGGGCAGCCGGCCTGATGCTGCTGAAGATCGTGCTGATCTTCGTGCTGCTGCGGCTGGGCAGGCTCGCCTTCCCGGATGCCGTGCGCGGGGCCGTGCTGCTGTCGCCGGTGGGTGAATTCGCTTTCGTCATCCTGCCGCTCGCGGCGGGCATCGGCCTCCTCGACACGACGACCGCGACCATCCTCTCCGCCATCGCGGCGCTCACCATGTTCTTCGGGCCGCTGCTCGTGAAATTCGCCGAGCCGGCACTGGCCTGGCGCAAGAAGCGGCTCGGAAGCGAGCCGGCCATGGAAGAGAATTACGACGATGCGGATGGCGAGGTGCTGGTCATCGGCTTCGGGCGCTTCGGGCAGGTCGTGAACCAGATCTTCCTCGCCGCCGAACGCAACGTGACCGTCATCGATCGCAACATCGACCAGATCAAGACCGCCGCCCGCTTCGGCTTCAAGGTCTATTACGGCGACGGCCGGCGGCTCGACGTGCTGCGTGCCGCCGGCGCGGAGAATGCCAGCGTCATCGCGATCTGCATCGACGATCGCGAGGCGACCTCGGCCATCGCCGAGATGGCGCGTCGCGCCTTCCCGTCCGCCAAGGTGATCGCCCGCGCCTATGATCGCACCCACGCGCTGGACCTGATGGAACGCGGCGTCCGCTCGCCGTTCCGCGAGACCTTCGACACCGCCCTGGCGCTGGGGCGCGAGGCGCTGGTCGCGATGGGCGTGCCGGAGGACGAGGCGGACGAATTGCGCGACGATGTGCGCCGCCGCGACATCCAGCGCCTCAACCGGCAGCGCGACGAAGGCCTCTTCGCGGGCATGGATCTGCTGCATGGCGCGAAGGTCACGCCCGAGCCGCTCATCGCGCCGCGACGCGAGGGCAAGGACATCACCAAGACCGCGCAGGACCAGTTCCGCGAATTGCAGGCGCGCGAAGGCGTGACCGGGGAATCCTCGTGAACGCGCCTGCCGCGCCGGATCTCGCGCCCTTCACGCGCGGTTCCACCCTTCGCCACGTGCTGACCATGACCGGCACGGGCGCCATCGGCCTGATGGCGATCTTCCTGGTGGATTTCCTGTCGCTCTTCTACGTCTCGCTGCTGCGCGACGACCGCCTCACCGCCGGGGTCGGCTATGCGACCACGCTGATGTTCGTCGCGATCTCGGTGAATATCGGCTCGATGATCGCCGGCTCGGCGATGGTCGCGCGCCGGCGCGGCGCGCGCGACGAGGAAGGCGCCCGCCGCATTGCCTCGACCTCGCTCGTGCTGGCGATCGTCGTCGGTGTGGTGGTCAGCGGGGGCCTCCTCGCCATCATGCCCTGGCTGCTGCCCATGCTGGGCGCCAAGGGCGTGCCGCTGGAAGTGGCCGAGCGCTTCCTGTGGATCACCTTGCCGGCGAATGCGCTGATGGCGATCGGCATGAGCCTCTCGGGTTATCTGCGTGCCGTGGGCGATCCGCGCCGGGCGATGAATGTCACGCTCTTCGGCGGCATCGTCACGGCGGTGGCCGACCCGTTCTTCATCTTCGCGCTCAATCTCGGCACGGATGGCGCGGCACTGGCGACGGTGGTGTCGCGGCTCGTCTTCATGGGAGTTGGGCTCCATGGCATCGTGACGGTGCATCGCCTGCTGCGCCCGGTGAAGGCGCGGGAGGTGCGCGAGGATGCAAAGCCATTCTTCGATATCGCGCTGCCGGCGATCCTGACCAATGTGGCGACACCGATCGCCTCGCTGTTCGTCTACCGCATCCTCGCGCCGTTCGGGGCCGAGGCCATCGCCGCGAGCACCATCATCGACCGGCTCACGCCGCTCGCCTATGGCGTCCTGTTCGCGCTGTCCGGCGCCGTTGGGCCCATCCTGGCGCAGAACCTCGGCGCGCGCCTCTACGGCCGCCTGCGGCAGGCCCTGCGCGATGCGCTGCTCTTCGCCTTCGGCTATTGCATTTTCGCCTGGCTCATCCTCTATCTCGCCCGCCATGCGATTGCCGGCATGTTCGGCGTCACGGGCCATACGGCGGAATATGTCGCCTTCTTCTGTGCGATCTCGGGCCTCGCCTGGCTGTTCAACGGCTTCCTGTTCGTGGCCAATGCGGCCTTCAACAATCTGGGTTTTCCGCTCTATTCCACGGCCTTCAACTGGGGCCGCGCGACCATCGGCACGCTGCCGGTCGCGTGGGTCGGCGCGATGCTCGGCGGCGTGGAAGGCGCGATGCTCGGGGTGGCGATGGGCTCGGTCGTCTTCGGCATCGCGGGGCTGGCCACCGCCTTCCGTGCCATCGCCCGGATCGAGGCGGAGGGCCGCGCGCCGGACGAGCGCTGAGGCACGTTGCGTGGCCTCGCACATGCGCCTAACCTGCAGGCCGACGTCGCGGGGGAGTTGAACATGCTGAACCTTTTCGAGATCATGCAGAACGCGCAGGGCGGCAACGCCTACAACAATCTCGCGAACCAGTTCGGCATCGGGCCCGAACAGGCGCAGAAGGCCGTGGAGGCGCTGTTGCCGGCCTTCTCGCTCGGCCTGCAGCAGCAGACCCAGACCCTCGAAGGCTGGCAGAACATCCTCGCTTCGCTCGGCCAGGCGCAGACCAGCGCGAAATTCTTCGATTCCGACGGCGACGGCATTCCCGATCATCTCGAGAACGAAGGCCAGAACGCGCTCGGCACCATGTTCGGCACGGCCGAGACGACGCAAAGGGTGGCGCAGCAGGCGGCGCAATTCGCGGGCCTGCCCGCCGCCATGATGCAGCAGATGCTTCCGGTGATCGCCTCCATGGTGATGGGCGGGCTCTTCAAGGGCGCGATGAATGGCGGTCTCGGCGGGCTCCTCGCCTCGATGATGCAGGGAGCCGCCATGGGGGGCGGCATGGGCGGCGGCTTGGCAGGGGGCATGGCCGGCGGCATGCCCGGAGGAATGGGCTCGATCCTCGGGGGCATGTTTGGCCAGCCCGTGCCGCAACAGCCGCAGCCCGGCAACATGTTCGAGACCATCCTCGGCGGGTTCTTCGGAGGGCGTGCGCCGCAGCCCCAGCCTGCCCCTCAGGATCCCGTCGCGGCGGGGCTCGAAATGCTCAAGGGCATGTTCCAGACCGGGCAGGAAGTGCACACGACCCAGATGGATGCGCTGCAGCAGATTTTCCGCCAGGTCACGCAGCGTTGAGCATTGCCGAAGTGGGCGGTTAACCCTCTTGTGAACCAAGTGGTTACATTCGACTTTCTTCGAATGTGAATCAGATCGAATCGATAAATTGCGAGCTTTTCCGTTTCGGACTCGCGCATAGAACGCCGGCTAACTCGCTCCTGCCTGCAGAATGCAAGGGAAGGACGAGACAAGAATGGTTAACCAGATCAATGCTGCTCCGGTCGCGCTCGAGAATGCGCTGGCCGCTCAGCAGGCGCGCAAGGTTCAGCCTGCCGCCGAACAGAAACAATCCGCAAAGCCCGTCGCCACCGAGACGAAGAACGCCGTTCCCGCGCTGTCCGAGTTGCAGGCGCGTGCCTTCTTCCAGCGCCAGCAGATTGGCGCGGGGCTTTATGACCGCTCGCTGACCTATCGTGAAGGCGCGAGGACGCTGAAGCGGCAGGACGCGATCGCCGCCTATGCCCAGCAGATCCAGGCGAAAGAGGGCGGCCCCACCGACAAGGATCTGCGCACGCTGGCCCGCAGGCTCGACAAGGCGCAACGCCAGATCGATCGTCTCACCACCAATGATCGCGGCGCTGATCTCAACAGCCTCGAGGCGATCGACGGCAAGGATCTGGATACCGTCCAGGCCAATCTCGCGGCGCGCATCAATGCCGGCGTGAAGGACGGTTCGCTGACGGCGGAGGAAGCCCAGGGGCTCCTCGAGACGCAGGACCAGCTGAACGCGCTCGAAAAATCCTTCCGCGAAAGCGGGGGCAAGTTGACGGCTGGCGAGCAGAAGATCGTGCTCGACGAATTGCGCAAGCAGGCCGATCTCGTCAATCGCCTGCGCTCGAACGATGTCGGCGTGAGCCGCAACACCTGGTCGTATTCCGACGAGGTGGATGCCCGGCAGGCCAATCTCGAAAAGCAGTTCGAGGCGGCGATCAAGGCCGGTACGCTCACCGAGGACGAGGCGAAGGCGATCCGCGCGGAATTCGACACCGCGCAGGCGCTGGAGGATGAATTGCGCGCCGATAATCGCGTCGACTGGCGCGATGCCACCCGGCTCTCGACGGCTCTCAACAATGTCGAGATCGCGCTCTACGATCTGCAGCGGAATCGCCAGGGCGTGCAGCTCGCTGACAGCTTCGTGAATGTGTCGCAGGTCGATCAGCGCCAGGCGCAGCAGCTCGAGAACGTTTCCCGTGGCATCGACAACCGTGCACTGACCGATGTCGAGGCGCAGGAACTGCTCATTTCGCTGCAGAAGGTGCAGAATCAGGAGGATCGCGCGCTGGCCGGTGACGGCAAGCTCGATCGTGCGGAATTCCTGCGCCTGCAGAACTCGCTGAACGATTTCGCCCTGCGCCAGCAGGAACTGGCGTCGAACCGTGACCGCTGGACCGGTCTCCTGCCCAATCCGGTGCAGGTTCCGCCGGCCCCCTCCGGCGGTTCGGGCAATGGGAATGGCAATGGCGGCGTGACCGCCGGCCCGGCTCCGGTTGGGCCTGGGCCTGTCACCCCGCCGGCTCCGCCGGTCGCCCCCGTGACGCCGGGTAACGGCAACGGCAATGCTGGTGGCAATGGGAATGGCAACGGCAACGGGAATGGCAATGGCGGCGTGACCGCCGGCCCGGCTCCGGTTGGGCCTGGGCCTGTCACCCCGCCGGCTCCGCCGGTCGCCCCCGTGACGCCGGGTAATGGCAACGGCAATGCTGGTGGCAACGGGAATGGCATCGGCAACGGGAATGGCATCGGCAACGGGAATGGCAATGGCGGCGTGACCGCCGGCCCGGCTCCGGTTGGCCCTGGGCCGGTCACCCCGCCGGCTCCGCCTGTCGCTCCCGTGACGCCGGGTAACGGCAATGCTGGTGGCAACGGCAACGGGAATGGCAATGGCAATGGCGGCGTGACCGCCGGCCCGGCTCCGGTTGGCCCTGGGCCTGTCGCCCCGCCGGCTCCGCCGGTGACCAACCCCGCGCCCGTGAGCCCGGCCCCGGAAACGCCGGTTGCGGGCGGCCCCTCGACCACGCCGCCCGTCACCGAAGCCGGTGGCAAGGGCGAAACGGTGAAGGGCGAGAAGCCGGAAGAGCCCGTGACGGTTCAGGCCGCGCCGCAGGATGACCTGGCGATCAACTGGAAGCCCGAGGCCATTCGGGATCGCTTCGCGGAATGGATGACCGGCGCGCTGGAAAGCGCCGAGAACCGCTCGCTTGATTACCTCGAGGAAGTCGATGCGCGGCGCGAGGAAGCGCGCCGGACCGAAGAGCGGCGCGAAGCCCGCAAGTACTTCCCCTATACCGATCAGCTGCCCGGCCAGCGCATTGGCCAGCTGGTTGATCGCGTCGATGGGGTGGACCGGGCGCCGGTGAACACGCCGATCGTCGCGTCGTCCGGGGCTGCCAAGGGAAAGGACAAGGCGGCGTAACGCTGCCTGACGGTTCGGCTTCGTAAGCCGGGCCCTCCATCATCGGGCGCCGCGCCTTCCGAAAGGGAGCGCGGCGCTTGCCGTTGGGGCGGAGATCATGCGTCACAGGCAGGGGACGGAGGCCTGAAAAGAGAAGCGCCAGGCTTCGGGAGAAAAGCCTGGCGCGTCCGGATTATTGCTGCTTACGCCGAGAGGGCGGGCCGGTTCGAGGGGAGCGGGGCCGGCCGGTTGGTCCCTTGGCTCGTGGCCGTCGGCTGGGAAACCCGAAGGTCTTCCTCGCTGCTCTTCCGGGGGGAGCGCCCGGACATCTGAGCGAGGTGTTCCGAGGGGTCCTGGTGGATGGGAAGGGAAAATGCCCCCACCAGATCAGACGGCGTGAGGCCGATATCCTTCAGCGCATGCCGGTCCCAATGGGACAGTTCATGCAGCTGGCGACGATTCTGGATCACCCCGACGAACTTGCGGATGCCTTTCGCGGCCGACAGGCCAAGCGGAATGAGAAAACCGGTAAGAAGCGACATGGTGAACCTCCAGGGGTCCGGAAAACCGCCGGATCGAATCGCCGCGCGTTGCGGCAACACCCTTGACCTACCAAACGCCCCACTATAAGAAAAACGAATGTTTCTGATCTAATCATCAGAATGAGTGATGAGCGGAAATCAACCGCCCATCCGGGCTCAAAGCCGCCTGGACAGCGGCAATACGGGGAACATCATGCTGCCGGTTCTGGACAACGACCACTTGCGCACGCTCGTCGCGATCGCGGAAACCGGCTCCTTCACCCGCGCGGCCGATATCGTCCACAAGACGCAGAGTGCGGTCTCGATGCAGATCCGCAAGCTGGAGGAGCGCCTGGGACGCGAGATCTTCGGCAAGGAAGGTCGCGCGGCGAAACTGACGCCGGATGGCGAGAGGCTCCTGGATTATGCCTACCGGATGTTGCGTCTCAATGACGAGGTGATCAGCGCCTTCCGGGGCGAGAGGCTCACGGGCAGCGTGAAGCTCGGCGTGCCGGACGATTACGCGGAACGCTATCTGCCGGAGATCATGGCGCGCTTCACGGCGTCCAATCCCGGAATCGAGGTGGCGGTCATCTGCGAACCCACGCCCGGCCTTGTCGAGAACATGCAGGCCTGCGAAATCGACCTCGCTATCATCACCCATTCCAAGCAGCGCGATGTCGGCGAGATCATCCGCGAGGAGAAGCTGCTCTGGGTGTCCTCGCAGCGCCATTGCGTGCACGAGGCGCTGCCCCTGCCGCTGGCGCTCGGCCGCGACACCTGCAACTGGCGGCGGGCGGCCGTGGCCCGGCTCGAGGCGCGCGGGGTTCCCCATCGCGTGCTCTATACGAGCTGGAATTCTTCCGCCGTGGGCGCGGCGGTTCTGGCGGGCCTCGCCGTGGGCGTCCTGCCGGAAAGCGCGATCCGGCCCGGCATGCGCGTCCTGACCGAGCAGGAGGGGTTCGATCCGCTCCCGACCGTGAAAATCGCGCTGCTGCGCAATGCCAAGCGGCATGATCACGTGATCGACGCGCTGGCCGATCACATCATCCAGAGCCTCGACAACCTCTCGCTCGAACGCGGCAATGTCACGCGGCTGCAGGCGGCGGAATAATCAGTAGGCCAGCGCCTCGAAGACCGGCTCCACCGAGCCGTGCCATTCCTCGTGGTAGCGGCGCAGCAACTGCTCGGCCTGCGTCTCGCCGGCCGAGACCAGCGCCTCCAGCAGTTCGAGATAGATCGTCTCGTTGCGCCCGCGATTGTCGAGCCGGTTGCGACGCTCCAGGCCCTGGCGCGACAGCGCCAGCAATTCCCGCGCGAGATCGAGCACGGACCGGCCGCGGATTTCCGCCTGGAAGCCCTGGCCGGGCACGGCATCGCGCAGGCGCTGGCGTTCCTCGGCCGTCCAGTCCTTCGCGATGTCCCAGGCGGCGTCGAGGCTTGCGGTGTCGTAGAAAAGCCCGACCCAGAAGGCGCTTTCCGCGCAGATCATGCTGCGTGGGCCCACATCCTGCCCGCGCATCTCGAGATAGCGCTTGAGACGCACCTCGGGGAAGATGGTCGAGAGGTGGTTCGCCCAATCCGAGACATAGGCGCGCTCGCCCGGCAGGCTCGCGAGTTCGCCCGCGAGGAGATGCCGGAAATTCTGGCCGCTGACATCGTGATAATGGTCGCCGCGCTTCACGAAATACATCGGCACGTCGAGCGCGTAATCGACGTAACGCTCGAAGCCGAACCCCTCCTCGAAGACGAAGGGCAGCATGCCGGCGCGGTGGTTGTCGGTGTCGCGCCAGATCTCCGAGCGCATGGAGAGCTTGCCGTTCGGCTGGCCTTCGGTGAAGGGCGAATTCGCGAAAAGCGCCGTCGCCACCGGCTGCAGCGCGATGCTCATCCGGAGCTTCTTCACCATGTCCGCTTCGGAGGCGAAATCGAGGTTCACCTGCACGGTGGAGGTGCGGAACATCATGTCGAGGCCGCGCGTGCCAACCTTCGGCATGTAGCCGCGCATGATCGCGTAGCGGGCCTTCGGCATCACCGGCGTCTCGGCGAGGCTCCAGAGCGGGCTCATGCCGAGGCCGAGGAAGCGGATGCCCAGCGGATCGGCCACCTGCTTCAGCTGCGCGAGATGCGCGCCGAGTTCGGTGCAGGTGTGGTGGACAGTCTCCACCGGTGCCCCGGACAGTTCGAACTGCCCGCCGGGTTCGAGGCTGATCGCCCCGCCGCCGGTGACATCGAACAGGCCGATCGGCAGGCCGTTCTCGAGGATCGGCTCCCAGCCGAGCAGGCCCTGCATGCCTTCGAGCAGGGCGCGGATGCCGCGCGGCCCCTCATAGCCGACGGGGCGATGCGTGGTGGCGTAGAACGGGAATTTCTCGTGTTCGGTGCCGATCCGGAACTGGCTCTCGGGCTTGATGCCCTTCTCGAACCATTCGATCAGCTCGCGCCGGCTCTCGATCGGTGTGAGATCGATCGTATCGCGCGCCATCGGCACCCCCCGCTTCCTGTCGTCACGCCGGCCCAATCAGGCGACGCGACACGCGAAGCAAGGCCGGATGCGGTTTATAGGGACAGGTCGATCCGAGTTCAATCCGCTCGCCAATCGCCGAGCGCGATCTGGAGCGCGGCGAGCGCGGCGACTGCCGCCGTATCCGCCCGCAGGATGCGCGGGCCCAGCGACAGGCGAATGACGTTCGGGCGCGCGTTGAGACGGGCGCGCTCGCCCGCCTCGAAGCCACCCTCCGGGCCGATCAGCAGGGTCAGCCCGCCGCCATGCCCGGCTTCCGGCCCGGCCGAGCGCAAGGCCGCCACCGGATCGGCCACCTCGGCATCCTCGTCGCAGAAAACGATCGTTTCTTCAGGCGGATGACGATCGAGAAACGCGTCCAGCGCAACCTCCGGGTCGATCCGGGGCAGGCTCAGAATGCCGCATTGCTCCGCCGCCTCGATGGCCCAGGCCCGGAGTTTCTCGGGACGGGTCCCGCGCATCTGCGTGCGTCGCGTCAGGACCGGAACGAGCCGCGCCGCGCCCATCTCCACCGCCTTCTGCACGAGGTAATCGAGCCGCGCGGATTTCAGGGGCGCGAAGGCCAGGGTGATCCGGCCGGGGCTGTCCTGCGCGCGCGTCCGGGCGCCGACATGCACCGCGCCCGCCTTCTTGCCGGTCAGCGCGAAGCTGCCCTCGAACTCGCCGTCCCGGCCATTGAACAGCAGAACCCGCCCGCCTTCCGGCATGCGCAGCACATGCGCGAGATAGTTGAAGGCCTCGGGTGTGAGGGGAACCCTGGCATCGGGCGCCAGTGGTACCTCGACGAAAAGCCGGTGGGTCGCGAATTCGTAGCGCGCCATCGCGGTCTTACGGCCTCCACGTTCGATTCAGGGGCAAATCTTCCGGATTTTGGCAGCACAAATCCAAGAATCGCCTTGTTTTTTTGCTCAGGATGACGATTGATCTCGCAAATTCCGGAGCGACCCGTCAATGCGGCGCGCGGCGGTGCATTTGGTCCGGGCGGAAAAGGACAGGGTTTTTCGATGCTTCAGCGCATGCTTTTCGTTCCTGTGGTGGTCCTGATCGCGGCATCGCACGCCCATGCCATGCCGGCGAGTTGCCAGGTCGACTTCAAGAAGTTCAGCGATGAGCGGCAATTGGCGCTCGAGCGCATCAATGGCTTCAACAAGAAGCGCCCGACGGCCCAGGTCGCGTGCGGCGCCTTCAACAACCTGTCGGACGTCGAAACGCGCTTCCTGAAATGGATGAGCGACAACAAGGACTGGTGCCAGATCCCGGACGATTTCGTCAATCAGTTCAAGGGGGCGAACGGCGCGACGCAGAAAGCGCGCGGCCAGATCTGCACCGCCGCGCGCCAGCAGCAGGAAGGCGGGGCCGCGGCCGCGCCGCGTGGCGCGCCGCCGCCGGGCGCGGGCATCCGTCTGCCGGGCGGCGCCCTGTGAGCGCGCCGACTCCGGACGCGATCCGCCATCCCGTGGTCGATCGCCTGCCGGCGTGGGCCTTGCCCTATGCCCGGCTGGCGCGGTGGGACCGGCCGATCGGCTGGTGGCTTCTGCTTCTGCCCTGCTGGTGGAGTGCGGCGCTGGCCGCGACGATCGCCGGCACCCGGCCCGATCTCGTGGCGCTCCTGCTGTTCCTCATCGGCGCGATTGCCATGCGCGGCGCCGGCTCGACCTGGAACGACATCACCGATCGCGATCTCGATGCGAAAGTCGCGCGGACCCGCGCTCGGCCCATTCCCTCCGGTCAGGTGAGCGTGAAGCAGGCGTTCCTGTTTCTCGTCCTGCAGGCACTGGTCGGCCTCGCCGTGCTCCTGAGTTTCAACGGTTTCGCGATCGTGGCGGGGTTTGCCTCGCTGGTGCCGGTCATCATCTACCCCTTCATGAAGCGCTTCACCAATCACCCGCAGATCGTGCTTGGGCTCGCCTTCGCCTGGGGCGCGCTGATGGGCTTCGCGACGGAACTCGGCCACTGGCCCTGGGCGGCCTTCGCGCTTTATGCCGGCGCGATCCTGTGGGTGGTCGGCTACGACACGATCTATGCGCTGCAGGACATCGAGGATGATGCCATTGTCGGCATCGGCTCCACGGCCCGCGCCTATGGCGACAACGTGCGCCTGTTCATCGCGGCGATGTATGCCGGCACGGCGCTGATGCTGGCACTGGCGCTGCAGCTCGCCGGGGCCGGCTGGCCCGGCTGGCTGGGTCTGCTGGCGTTCTGCGCGCATCTCGCCTGGCAGGTTGCGTCCCTGCGGCGCGACGATGCGCGGCATGCCCTGCGGCTCTTCCGGTCCAATCGCGATGCCGGCCTGTTGCTGTTTGCAGGCCTCGCGCTCGACGCGCTGGTCTGATCGTCAGCGCAAGCGCTCGGCTCCGTTCGCATCGCGATACGCGGAAGGGTGCGCCGGCAGCGACGGGACGCGCCGCTTGCGGGCAAAGCGCGTGCGTCGCCCCGAAAGCGGGGAGCCGCCGCGACGCGGATAGCTCGCCCCGCCCGGCGCCATCACGAAGGCCTCGAGCTGCCCCTCGGCCGAAACCGCGAAGAGCGGCAGGTTCATCACCTGCCCGAAGCGCCGCCACAGCGCGATGATGTCGGTGCCGTCGCGCGCGGTGTAGAGCGGCGCGCCGAGCGCGCCTTGCGCCAGAACCGGGCGGATGACGGCGATGGGCTCCCCCTCGGCATCCGTTTCGCAGGACAAGGCGAGGCCGGCCGTACCCTTCGGCGCGGTGCCGAGGCCCGGTGATGCATTGTCGTTCGCGAACGCGGCCGTGACGGCCGGGCGCGAGGAATCGAAGGGAAGAGAGAACTGCATCCCGCCGCCTGTCTGATTTTTGCCCCGGACCGATGCCGGAAGGCACCGGATTCCGGTAATTCCTGTTGGACGTGTCCTGCTCTCATCGGCGGGATCACAGCGACACATTAGCGCGTCCACGCCGTGTTTCTGTCAAGAAGGCTGGTTAAGCAGCGGTTTCCCGCCGGTTTCCGGCCGATTTCATGCGGATAGCCTTCACGAATTGTAACCGTGATCGGCTTGACGGAAAGCGGTCGGGACGCCACAACCCGTGATGTGTCCGGAATCCTGTCCATGGCCGACAAGCCTCCCCTCTCCGTATTCCTGTGCGCGCCGCGCGGCTTCTGCGCCGGCGTGGTGCGCGCCATCGACGTGGTGGAAGGTGCGCTGAAGAAATATGGCGCGCCGGTCTATGTGCGGCACGAGATCGTGCATAACCGCTATGTCGTCGAGACGCTGAAGCGCAAGGGCGCCATCTTCGTCGAGGAACTCGACGAGGTGCCGGATACCGACGCGCCGGTGATCTTTTCCGCGCATGGCGTGCCGAAGACGGTGCCGCAAGTGGCTGATAGCCGGCAATTGCGGACCATCGACGCCACGTGCCCGCTGGTGACAAAGGTCCATCGCGAGGCGGAATTGCACCATCGGCGTGGGCGCACCGTCCTCCTCGTTGGCTATGCCGGCCATCCCGAGGTGGTGGGAACGCTCGGCCAGCTGCCGGCCGGCGCGGTGCATCTCGTGGAATCGGAGGCCGATATCCCGCGCCTGTCGTTCCCGCCGGGCACGCCGCTCGCCTTCGTGACGCAGACGACCCTTTCGGTCGATGACACCGCGTCCATCGTCGCGGCGCTCAAGGCGCATTTCCCGGAGATCGTCTCGCCCCACAAGGAAGACATCTGCTACGCCACCACCAACCGCCAGGAAGCGGTGAAGCGTGTCGTGCCGATGGTCGAGGCGCTGATCGTCGTCGGTTCGCCCAATTCGTCCAACAGCCTGCGCCTGCGGGAGGTGGCCGAGCGCGCCGGCTGCCCGAAGACCGCCCTGGTGCTGCGCGCGGAGGAAATCGACTGGTCGGTGTTCGGCAATATCCGCTCGCTCGGCATCACGGCGGGGGCGTCCGCGCCGGAAGTTCTGGTCGAGGAGATCATCACGGCCTTCGCCGAGCGTTTCGACGTGAGCGTCGAAACGGTGTCGACGGCGGATGAGAGCGTGTTCTTCCCGCTGCCCCGCCAGTTGCGCGAAGCCGCCAACGCCTGAGCCCGGTCGCCAGCGCTGCGGCGACCGTTCGTCAGACATTCAGCAGCAGCGCCACCCCTGCCACGATGAGCGCGAGGCCGAGCCCCTCCCGCAAGCTCGGCTTCTCCCGGAACAGGCGGCCCGAGACGATCCGCGCGAAGAACACCTCCACGAGCGCCAGCGTGCGCACCTTGGCGGCCGAGGTGAGCGAGAAGCCGAGAAACCAGAATTGCGATGCGAGCGCACCCATGAAACCCGCGAAGAGCGATGGTCGCCACGCCTGCAAGACCGCCTTCAGCCCCGGCCGGTTCCATGCCGCCAGATAGAAGGTGAGCAGGCTCGCCTGCAGGCCCAGACCGAGCACCAGCACCGTGGAGGCGCGGATCGCAAATCCACCCTCCGGCAGCGCATGAATGCCGGCGCGAAAGCCGATCGCCGAGAGCGCGAAGAAGGCCGCGCCCACAAGGCCGTAACCCAGCGCCTCCATGGACCAGGCATCGCCCTTTTTCGCGGGCCATGCCGTGAGAAGCACGCCGGCGGTGGCGACGCCGATCGCCAGAAGCGCGAGCGGCGCGAGCCGCTCCCCCAGGAAGACGAGGCCGAACAGGGCCACGAGAACCGGCTCGGTCTTGGTGTAGGCCGTGGCGACCGTGAAGGATTTCAGGCGCATGGCCTGCAGCATCAGCCCCGTCGCGGCGATCTGCGCCAAAGCCGCGCCCAGCACCACGGGAACCACGGCCAGCGGAATGCGCGGCACGGCCTCCTGCGTGATGAGGCTCATGCCGCCCAGAAACAGCACGGCGAAGGGAAAACCGAACAGGAAGCGGACATGCGTGGCGCCCACCACACCTACACGTTCGATCAGGTCGCGCTGCATGGCGTTGCGCATGGTCTGGGCGGCCGCGGCAAGCACGGTGAAGACGGCCCAGAGCATTCCTGCATTCCTTCCCGCCATCGGCCTGGCGGCGTTTGACGAGCGCTGCAGGCAAGGCGTATCACGCTTGCCAAGATTCTGTCACCTCCAGCGCTGCGGGCGAGGGGAGCGCCGGTTCCATGGCCGTCTACACCGATGTCAGCGCCGAGGATCTGGGTGCCTTTCTCGCATCCTACGATCTGGGCGGGCTGCTCTCCTTCAAGGGCATCGCGGAGGGGGTCGAGAATTCCAATTTCCTGATCGAGACCGAACGCGGCCGCTTCATCCTCACCCTTTACGAGAAGCGCGTGCGCATCGAGGATCTGCCGTTCTTCCTCGGGCTGATGGGGCATCTCGCCGATCGCGGCATCACCTGCCCGCTGCCGGTGAAGGCGCATGACGGCAAGGCCCTGCGCACCCTGTGCGGCCGGCCGGCGGCCATCGTCACCTTTCTCGAAGGCGTGTCGTATCGCCGGCCCACGCCCGTGCAATGCGCGGCTCTGGGCGATGTGCTGGGGCGCCTGCACGAGGCCGGCAAGGGCTTCACGCTGCATCGCGAGAACGCGCTCTCGGTGGCGGGTTGGCGTCCGCTCGCCGAGGCTGCCGCGAGCCGGGCGGATTCGGTGGCCCCGGGGCTCGGGGCGGCCATCGCGCGCGAACTCGAGGAGCTGGAGGGGCACTGGCCGCACCATCTTCCGCAGGGGCTCATCCACGCGGATCTCTTCCCCAACAACACGCTGTTCGTGGGCGATGCGCTGTCGGGCGTGATCGACTTCTATTTCGCCTGCAACGATGCGCTGGCCTATGATCTCGCGATCTGCCTCAATGCCTGGTGCTTCGAGGCGGATTTCTCGTTCAACCTCACCAAGGGCCGGGCCATGATCGCCGCCTATCGCGCCCGGCGACCGCTCAATGGCGCGGAGATCGAGGCCTTGCCGGTGCTGTGTCGCGGCGCAGCTCTGCGCTTCCTGCTCACCCGCCTCGTCGATTGGCTCAACGTGCCGCCCGGCGCGCTGGTGCGGCCACTCGATCCGCTCGAATACTGGAAGAAGCTGCGCTTCCACCAGGCCGTCGATGCCGCTGGCGCCTACGGGCTTGCCGCGTGAACGCGACAGCCAAGGCCTTCTCCGATACGGTCGAGATCTGGACCGACGGTGCCTGTTCGGGCAATCCCGGCCCCGGCGGCTGGGGCGCGATCCTCGTCTATGGCGAGAAGCGGAAGGAATTGTCCGGCGCCGAGCCCGAGACCACCAACAACCGCATGGAGCTGCAGGCGGCGATTGCCGCGCTCTCGGCGCTGAAGCGGCCCTGCCGGGTCGTTCTCCACACCGACAGCCAATATGTGAAAGGCGGCATCACGGGGTGGATCTTCGGCTGGAAGAAGAATGGCTGGCGCACCGCCGACAAAAAGCCCGTGAAGAATGTCGATCTCTGGCAGGCGCTCGACGAGGCGATCCGCCGCCACGAGATCGAATGGCGCTGGGTAAAGGGTCATGCCGGCAACGAGCTGAACGAGCGTGCCGACGAACTCGCCCGCGAGGCCATCAAGGCCATGAAGGCGGAAAAGGCCGCAGGCGGAAACGCTGCGGCCTGAGGCCGATCAGAGCTGGCACATCAAGGTTTCGGCCGAGGACAGGTCCACCGCGCCGCGTTCCACCTCGATGTTGATCTTCTGGACCACGCTGTCCTTCACGAGCATCGAGCAGCGGCGCAGGCGCGTGCCGAAGCCCACGACCGAGATATCCGCATCCAGCCCGGTGGCCTTGGCGAATTCGGCATTCCCGTCGGCGAGGAAGCGGATCTTGCCGGCGGCACCGGTCTCCTCTTCCCAGCGCTGCATCACCCAGGGGTCGTTCACGGAAATCACGACGATCTGGTCGACACCCTTGGCCTTGAAGCTCTCAGCTTCTTTCAGGAAGCCCGGCAGATGCGTCTTATGGCAGGTGGGCGTGAAGGCGCCCGGGACGCCGATGATCACGGAGGTCTTGCCGGCGAACACTTCCGCCGTGGTCAGCGGCTTGGGGCCGGCCTCGCCGATCACGAAAAACTTCACATCGGGGAGACGGTCTCCGGCGGCGATCGGCATGGGGCACCTCTGGCTGGTCGATCAGGGAACGAGGACCAAGCCTCGCCGTGCCGCCTTGTTTATTGTGTAACGCCAGCCTCGTCGAGATGCAGCATGCCCTCGCGCGGTTCTTTCTTGGAACCGAAGGTGAGCCGAACCGGCCCAAACGTCTTGTCGGCACCGGGCGGAAGCTGGCCCTTCAGTTCGACCCGGTAATGGCCGGGTGACAGCAGGACGGGTGGCTTGACCAGCAGGTAACCCCGCGATTCGGTGAAGACCGCGAAATCCTCCGGTGCCGCCGGATGGCGGATTTCCAGCACGAAGCCCGGATTTTCACCCGGAATGCGACTGTCCAGGCGGACCTGGGCGGCGAAATCCTGCGGCGCGAGACGCTTCGGGACGCGCGATTCAGCGCGGGCGATCGCCTCGATCGCTTCGAGCCCGGCGGGCAGCCCGCCCTCGAGCTTCAGATTGGCCGAGAGCGGAATGCAGGTCGTGCCGCAGACGGCGAAATCGAGTTTGAGAACGATCGAAACGGGGCCTGTCCCGGTTTTTCGCGCGGTGAACGGCAGAAGAACGTCGGTCTTGTAGCCCCAGGCCTGGCCGCCTCCGCCATCGTCGAAAACCGATGGCATGGGAAATTCGACGTTGAAATCCTGCGCGCCCCGGGAGTCCGAGAAATCGAAGGCCGGCGGCAGACCGGAATCGCCCGGGTTACGCCAATAGGTCTTGTAGCCCGGCATCAGGCGGATGCCGATGCCGCCGCGGATGATCTGATCATCCATCGCCGGCTCGATCATCAGCAGGCGGACACGACCTTCCTGGAAATCCGTCCAGGGTGAAGCCTTTGCCCCGAGCGCAACCGTGGCCGCTCGCGCTCCGGCTGCGGAGGCGGGGGCGAGGGACAGAATGAGGGCGAGCATTGCGACAATCCAGCGCATCCCTTGGATATTGGGCCGGGGGGCATCAAAAACAACCCACGTTGCCGTGAAGAGTTGCAACGCAAAGGCGCAAAGCCGGTCGCGAACCCCTTGGCAAGCGCGTCCACACTTGCGAAGCTGCGCGCATGAAGCTCGACAAGATCCGCGGCGGTGGCAAGAAGGGGTTTCTCGATGGGCATCTGCTCATCGCGATGCCCTCGATCCCCGATGAACGCTTTAGCCGCAGCGTGATCTATATCTGCGCGCATTCCGATGAGGGCGCGATGGGGCTCGTGATCAATCGCCGGGCGCAGAACTTGAATTTCCCGGAACTGCTCGTGCAGCTCGATCTCATCTCGCGCGATCAGGCGATTCGCCTGCCGCCGAGTGCGGCGAGCATGGCGGTTCTCTCCGGCGGCCCGGTCGAGCCCACGCGCGGTTTCGTGCTGCATTCGGCGGATTTCGCGATCGAGAACTCGACGCTTCCGGTCTCGGAGCATATCGGCCTCACGATCACGGTGGATATCCTGAAGGCCATCGCGCGCGGGGAGGGGCCGGACCGGGCGCTGCTCGCGCTGGGATATTCGAGTTGGGCGGCGGGGCAGCTCGAAACCGAGTTGCAGGCCAATACCTGGCTGCACGGCCCGGCGACGCAGGAATTGCTGTTCGGCACCGATCAGGAACGGAAATACGATGCCGCGCTCCGGATGCTGGGCATCGACCCGGTCTTCCTCTCCAGCGAGGCCGGACACGGCTGAGGCCGATCAGGCCGCGCTCGACAATCCGATCAGCTTGCGGGCCTGATCGATGCTGATCGCCGGCCCGAAGACGTAGCCTTGCGCGAACTGGCAGCCGAGCTGGAACAATTCCACGGTATCGGCTTCCGATTCAGCGCCTTCCGCGACGATATCCATGCCGAGATCCTGCGCGAGGCCCACGATGGAGCGCAGGATGAGCGGCCGCTTGCCGGTCTCGTCGTGCCGCACGAAGCTCTGGTCGATCTTCAGCGTGTCGAATGGAAAGCGCTGCAGGTAGGAGAGCGAGGAGAAACCGGTGCCGAAATCGTCGAGCGCGAGGCCGGCACCCAGTTCGCGGGCCTTCTCGAGGATCTGCGCGGCGTATTCGGGGTTTTCCATCACCAGCGTCTCGGTGATCTCGAGCTTCAGCGAGCCGCGCGCGCAAGGATGGCGCAGCAGCACGTTCTTGAGATCCTGCAGGATATCTTGCCGGATCAGCTGGCGGCTCGAGACATTCACGCTGGCGAAGATCGGCGGATCCACCACCAGCGCCTGTTGCCAGGCGGCGAGTTCGCGGGCTGTCGTCTCCAGCACGAAAAGGCCGATATCGACGATGAGGCCGGTTTCCTCGGCAATCGAAATGAATTCTCCCGGCGGCAGACGGCCGAGGCGCGGGTGGTTCCAGCGGATCAGCGCCTCGAATCCGGCAATGGAGCGATCCTCCAGCCGCACGATGGGCTGGAACTGCACCTCGAGTTCGTTGCGCTCGATGGCGCGACGCAGGTCGTTCGAGAGGCTGAAGCGGTCATGCGGGGTGTTGCGCATCGAGGCGCGGTAGATCTCCACCCGGTCGCGGCCGGTGCGCTTCGCGTGGATCGAGGCCAGTTCCGCATTGCGGATGAAGGCTTCCTTGTCATTGAGCGACGTTTCGTCGAGCAAAGCCACGCCCACGGAGCCGGTGAGATAGATCTGCCGCTCGCCATGCGTGATGGGCGTGGACACCGCGCGCCGCACGAGGTCCGCCAGTGCGATCACCCGCTGCGGCTCCTGTTCGGACACCACCACCAGCGCGAAACTGTCCCCGGAAATGCGGGCGAGCGTGTCGCCGGCGCGGGCGACGCGCGCGAGGCGCCGCGCGATGGTGAGCAGGATGATGTCGCCCGCCGACACGCCGACCGATTCGTTCACCTGCTTGAAGCGGTCGATATCCAGCAGGATCAGCGCCGGCTTGCGGGCGCCCGGACCGCCATGGCGGGCATTGATGAGCGCGTTTTCGAGCCGATCCAGCATCAGCCGGCGATTGGGCAGGCCGGTCAAGTGGTCGTGGATCGCATCATGAAGCAGGCGATCCTGCGTGGTGTGCACGGCGGTGACATCGAGGAGGCTGCCGACGATGCGGATCACCTCGCCGTCGCGGTTCACCACGGGCCGCGCCTTCAGGCGATACCAGACGGTCGAGCCATCGCGCGCCATGAGGCGGAAATCCTGGCCGATCCGCCCGCGTTTCTGCTCGACCATCGCGTCGAGCGCTGCGCGGTAGCGATCGCGGTCGGCCGGATGGATCACGTTGATGAGCACCGAGGCCCGGCCATCGAGCGCGCCGCGTTCAAGGCCGAGATGCATCTCGAGTTCCGGCGAGAGGTGCAGATGGTCGTCGCTCACGTCCCAGTCGAACAGCAGGTCGCCGCCGCCCACGAAGGCCAGCGCCTTGCGCTCGGCATCGGGCACCGCGCCGCTGATCACCGCGCCGGAGGAGAAGACGTTCTGCATCACCGTGAACGCGATCATCAGCACGATCAGCACGAGGCCGCCGAGCAAGGCCGGTGCCGCGACATCGTTCGTGACCTGCCCCGAAACCACCAAAGCCGCGCCGGCCACCCAGACGAGCAGCAGGAACCAGGTCGGCACCAGCATGATCGCGCGATCGTAGCGGTGGAAGGCGAGATAGACGATCAGCACGAAGCCGATCGCGGCGATGGTCGCCATCGAGATGCGCGCGATTCCGGAAGCGACGCCGGGATCGATGCTCGACAAGGCGATCAGCACGCCAAGCAGGCCAAGCCAGACCAGCGTGATATGCCCGTAACGCGAATGCCAGCGGTTGAGGTTCAGATAGGCGAACAGGAAGACCAGCAGCGTGCCGCCGAGAACCGCCTCGGCGCCGGCGCGATAGATGTTCTCGACCTCCGGCCGCAGCGCGAAGAACCGGCCGATGAAGCCGAAATCGATGCCGAGATAGACGAGCACCGACCAGGCCAGCGCCGCCGAGGCCGGGAAGATCAGCGCCGCGCGCAAGGCGAGCACGATGGTGAGGAAGATCGCGAGCAGGCCGGCAATGCCCGTCACGATGCCGCGATAGAGCGTCAGCGCATTGAGCTTGTCCTTGTAGACTTCGGGGTCCCAGAGCGTGAGTTCCGGCAGGCGGGTGCCGCGCAACTCGGCCACGAAGGTGACGATCGCGCCGGGGTCGAGCGTGATCGCGAAGAGATCGGCTTCTGTGCCCTCCTCGCGCTCGGGGCGGAAGCCATGGCTCGCGGTGATCGCCTCGATGCGCACGGATGCAAGGTCGGGCCAGAACACGCCGGAGCCGGTGAGCTTGAAACGCGGCGCCACGAGCACGCGCTCGATCACCTCGTTCGAATCGTTCTGCAGCGCGAAGGCGATCCAGCGCGGTCGCGCGCCGGTCTCGCGCGCCTGCACCTCGATGCGGCGGACGATGCCATTGGCGTCGCGCGCGGTCTGGATTTCGAGGCGATCCTCGCGGGACTGGTAGCTCTGGATCGCCGGCAAGAGATCAATGGCTTCGGATTGCGGCGTGATGCGGATGGCATCGAGCGCATGCGCGGGGGACAGCAGCGCGAGCAAACCCAGGAGACCAAGCAGGCACGCAAAAACCCCCGCCAAGCGCGTGGCAGGGCGGCGACCCGAAAGGTTCGGAGCCAGCGTCAGCGGGAGGGAAGCAACGCGCCGCATCATGGTCGAGTGGTAACGTCCGGTCTTTGTGGCAGCAAGCGCGGCAGGCCCTCAAGGGTTAGGATGCGACGGAATTGGACGGGAAAAGATCCGATTTCAACAGGCCGAACAGCACATGGTCGCGTCGCCGGCCGGCAATGGCGAGATAACCGCGCGCGTAGCCCTCGCGCCGAAACCCGGCCTTTTCAAGGACGCGAATCGATGCGGCATTCTCCGGTAGGCACGCAGCCTCGAGCCGCTCCAGCCCCAAGGTCCGGAAAGCGAAATCGCTGACGAGCCGCACGGAGCGGGTCATGTAGCCATGTCTCGCGAAAGGCTGGCCCATCCAGTAGCCGAGCGTGCCGGTCTGCGCCGCCCGGCGGCGGATGTTCGAGAGCGTGATTCCGCCGACGAGCTGCTGGGAGCCGTCCGTCAGGATCAGGAAGGAAAAGCCCGTCTCCTCCGCGGCTTCCTCACGCAGCCGGTCGAGCCGGCGCTTGAAGGCGAATCGCGTCAGGTCGTCCTCGGGCCAGAGGGGCTCCCACGGGGAAAGGAAGGCGCGGGATTGCGCACGCAGCGCGGCCCAGGCTGGAAAATCCGTCATCTCCGGCGCACGCAGAACCACTCCGTTCCCCGCGAGCCGGGGCAGGGTCGGGCGACCGAGGCCCGTGACGCCGTCGAGGAACCAGCGCATCGGCATTATGCCCGGCGTTTGGCCCGGATGAAGGCCTGGAGATCGCCGAGCGCGTTCGGCATCGTCACCATGCGTTCGGGCTCGGTCATCAATTGCGAGAGGCGCGCCGGCAAGGGCGCGTCGAGACCCGTCATCGCGCGGATCGCCTCGGGGAACTTGGCCGGGGCGGCGGTGGCGAGCACAACCAGCGGCACGGAGGCCGGGAGACCGGCCTTCGCGGCGGCGATGACGCCGGTGGCCGTGTGCGGCTCCATGAGATAGGCGCTGTCGGCGAGCGTCTGGCGGATGATCCCGGCGACTTCCGGCTCGCTGCCGCGATGGGCATGAAACTCGGCGCGAATGGCCTTCAGCACCGTCTCCGGCAGGGTGAAGCTGCCGGATTGCCTCAGGCTCTCCATCATCGAGCGCACGGCCGCCGCATCCTGGCCCGCGGCCTCGAACAGCAGGCGTTCGAAATTCGAGGAGACCTGGATATCCATGGAGGGCGAGGTGGTCGCTTCCACGCCCCGCGTCTCGTAGCGGCCGGTGGCGAGTGTGCGGGCGAGGATGTCGTTGGCGTTCGTCGCGACGATCAGCGTCTCGACCGGCAGGCCCATGCGCCGGGCGACATGGCCGGCGAAGATGTCCCCGAAATTGCCTGTGGGCACCGCAAAGGCCACCTTGCGATGCGGCGCGCCAAGCGCCACGGCCGCGACGAAATAATAGGTGACCTGCGCGACGATCCGCACCCAGTTGATCGAATTCACGCCCGAGAGGCCCACGCTGTCGCGGAAGGCGTGATCGTTGAACAGGCCCTTCACCAGCGCCTGGCAATCGTCGAAATTCCCGTCGATCGAGAGCGCATGGATATGCGCCTCGCTGGGGGTCGTCATCATCCGGCGCTGCACGTCGGAGACACGGCCGGTGGGGAAGAGGATGAACACATCCGCCCGCTCGCTCGTGCGGAAGGCCTCGATCGCCGCGCCGCCCGTATCGCCGGAGGTTGCGCCGACAATGGTCGCGCGCTGACCCCTCTCTTTCAGCGCATGATCCATCAGGCGCGCGAGCAATTGCATCGCGACATCCTTGAAGGCGAGCGTCGGGCCGTGAAAAAGCTCGAGGATGAAGCGGTTCGGGCCGATCTGCTGCAGGGGCGTCACGGCATCATGCGCGAAGCTCGCATAGGCCGCCTCGCAAGCCGTTTTCAGCACGTCATCGGGGATCGAGCCGCCCGTGAACCGGCGGATCACGTCGAACGCGACCGCGTGGAAGGGCTGGCCGGCGAAGGCCGCGATCTCGGCTTTCGAGATCTGCGGCCAGCTTTCCGGCAGGTAGAGCCCGCCATCGCGCGCGAGGCCGGTCAGCAGGCATTCGGAAAAGTCGAGGGAGGGCGCAAGGCCGCGGGTGGAGATGTAGCGCATGGCGGGCGTTTAGCGGATCAGGTTTCGTCCGTCACGGCGTTTTCATCGCGTCGCCGCCTCTGGCCGAACAGGAACACCCCGGCCACGCCAAGATTGGTGAGCGCCAGGCTCCACCAGGTGATGGCATATTCGAGGTGGTTGTCCGGAATCGATTTCAGGAGATCCGGCACATCCATGCCAAGTGGCGGCTGGCTCTCCGCGCCCTCCGCCTCACGATCGAAGGAGGCGGCGAAGGCGAGCGCGGGATGCGATGCCTGCGGCGAGAAGCCGAGATAGCCGGCGATCTCGGGTGTGGAGCGGAAGAAGAAGGTGCCCTTCGCCGGGTCGTTGTAAGGCGGGAACACGCCTTCGCGCTCGCCGGGCCGCAGAAAGCCGGTCAGCGTCACCAGGCCCGTTGGCGTCTCGATCGCGGGAATCGCGCCCGAAGGCGGCGTGGGCAGGAAACCGCGATTGACGAGGATCACCACGGGCCGGCAGGCGCTACCCTCGCAGAATTCCGTGTTGAAGGCGGTGATAACCTGCACGCCGAAGCCGCTCGCCGGCACGCGGCCGAAGCGGTCGCGCTCGCCGGGTTTCGGCGCCGGGCGGGAGGTGCGGATGAAGGCGGTCTTTTCCGGGCGATAGCGCCCGGTGATGCGCACGCGCTCCCAGAGGCCGGCTTCGGCCAGGGGCTTCGCGGGGCGGCTCGCGGCCTCGGCAATCCGCGCGATGAAGGCGCGCTTCTCGCTCCGCCTCTGCCATTGCCAGGCCCCGAGGCTCACGAGCACCAGCGTGCCGATCAGCGTGAAGGCCGAGAACAGGACAAGGCTGCGGCCGCGCATCAATCCGACCTCCGGCCCTGCCCGGCGCGGTTCCGGTATTGCAGGCCGATCATCAGGCCCTTCATGGGGCGCAGCAGGCCAAGGCAGACGACGAGCGTCAGTGGCAGAAAAACCATGAGATGCAGCCAGATCGGCGGCTCGTAATGGATTTCGGTCCAGAGTGCGAGGCCGACCACGACAAAACCGGCGATGAGAATGACGAACACGGCCGGCCCGTCGCCGGAATCGGCGAAGTCGTAATCGAGATGGCAGGCCTCGCAGCGCGGCGCGACCGTCACGAAGCCGGAGAACAGCCGCCCCTCCCCGCAGCGGGGACAGCGCCCGCGCAAGCCGGCGGAAGCCGCATCCGTCTCGATCCCGCGATAGTCGCTCATGGTGCCTCCACGAAAAAGGGCGGCTCGCGGCCGCCCTTTCGACATGGCTGTGAGGATGCGCTCAGTGCCCGAGAACGTTCGGCGCGAAGCCGTATTTCGAGCCCCAGACATAGATCGCGGCAAAGAGGAACAGCCAGACCACGTCCACGAAGTGCCAGTACCAGGCCGCGAATTCGAAGCCGAGATGCTGCTTCGGCGTGAAATGGCCCTTGTAGACGCGCGCCAGGCAGACCGCGAGGAAGATGGTGCCCACGAAGACGTGGAAGCCATGGAAGCCGGTCGCCATGTAGAAGGTCGCGCCATAGATGTGGCCCGAGAAATTGAAGGCCGCATGCGAATACTCGTAGACCTGCACCAGCGAGAACAGCGCGCCGAGCAGGATGGTGAGCCAGAGCGCCTTCTTCACGCCGTCGCGGTCCCCATGCAGCAACGCGTGGTGCGCCCAGGTCACCGTCGTGCCCGAGGTGAGCAGGATCAGGGTGTTGAAGAGCGGCAATTCCCACGGATTGAAGACCGAGATGCCCTTCGGGGGCCACTGGCCGCCGGTCAGTTCGGTGCGGGTGTACTGGATGGCCTCGCCGGTATAGATGGCCGCATCGAAATAGGCCCAGAACCACGCGACGAAGAACATCACTTCGGAGGCGATGAAGAGGATCATGCCGTAGCGATGGTGCATCTGCACCACGCGGGTATGGTCGCCGCTCTCGGCCTCGCGCACCACATCGGCCCACCAGCCATACATCGTGTAGAGCACGCCGATGAGGCCGGCCCAGAAGATCGCGCCACCCATCGGCAGGCCGCCGAGGGTCATCTTCTTCATCCACATCACGGCGCCGACGGCCATGAAGAAGGCCGAGACCGAGCCGATGAACGGCCAGGGGCTGAGCGGAAGGATGTGGTAATCGTGGTTCTTGGCGTGCGCGTCGGCCATCCGAGGCCCCCTTCTTCGTTAGGCGTTCCGGCTCGTTGTCCCGTCAGCGGGCGGGAGGCAGGGCGGATGTGGCATCCGCAACCGGCTTCGTCGCGTTCTTGGCGGGAAAAAACGTGTAAGACAAGGTGATGGTCTCGATGAAATCGAGGGACTTTTCCTTCGAGATCTCGGGATCGACGAAGAACACCACTTCCTCCGTGCGGCTTTCGCCCGGCTGGAGGGTGATCTCGTTGAAGCAGAAGCAGGCGATCTTGTTGAACCAGGCGCCGGCCTGATCGGGCGAGACATTGTAGCTCGCAATGCCTGTCACGGTGCGATCCGACACGTTCCGGATGGTGTAGCTGACGGTCCGCACCTCGCCGCCCTTCACGGAAACGGTGGGGATTTCAGGCTCGAAGCGCCAGCCGAGGCCGGGCGCCACATTCGCATCCATGCGGATGGTGAAGAGCCGTTCCGTCACGCGATCCGGCGCCTTCACGGCCACCTGCGTCGTGCCGCCATAGCCGGTGACGCGGCAGAAGAGATCGTAGAGCGGCACGGCCGCAAACGACATGCCCAGCATGAAGAGCGTGCCGCCCAAGGCATAACCCGCGACGCGCAGGTTGCGGCGGGCATCGATCGTCACCGGACGGGGAGCGGAAACCTCGCGATCCATCATATCACATCGGCCGGGCCAGAATGGCCGGTCCCATCTTGAAAATGGTGATGACATAGAACAGCACGACCAGCCCCACCACCGCGAGCGCAATGGCACGCGAGCGGCGCTGGCGGCGCGCCTTCTCTTCTGCGGTCAACACGATGCCTTCGGGCTTGCTTTCGCTCATGCGCCAAACCCCGTGATGCGGGTCAGCATCGGCAGAAGCAGGAAAACGATGCGCTCCACCAGCAAGGCCGCGAACAACGCGAAGAGATAGAGGATCGAGCCGCCGAACATCGACCAGCAGGCCTTGCGATCCGCTTCCGGCGTGCGGGCGCGCAGGATCATCCACGCCCAGCGCAGCATCATGCCCGAGCCGATCACGGCGGTGGCGAGATAGAGCCAATGGCCGAAGCCCAGCATCACCGGCGCGAGGGCCGAGAGGGCGAGCAGGATCGTGTAGAACAGGATCTGGCGGCGCGTCGCCGTCTCGCCCGCCACCACCGGCAGCATCGGCACGCCCGCGCGGGTGTAATCCTCGTTCTTCACGAGCGCCAGCGCCCAGAAATGCGGCGGCGTCCAGAGGAAGATGATCATGAAGAGCACGATCGGCTCGATCGCGACGGAACCGGTCACCGCCGCCCAGCCGATTACCGGCGGGAAGGCACCGGCCGCACCGCCGATGACGATGTTCTGGGCCGTGGAGCGCTTGAGACCCATCGTGTAGATCACGACGTAGAAGAAGATCGTGAAGGCCAGAAGCCCGCCCGCGAGCCAGTTGGTCGCAAGGCCCAGCACCATCACCGAGAAGAAGGAGAGCAGGAGGCCGAAGATCTTCGCCTCTTCGCCCGAGACACGACCGGCGGGAATCGGCCGGCCGGCGGTGCGGCGCATCACCTGGTCGATATCGGCGTCATACCACATGTTGAGCGCGCCCGAGGCGCCGCCGCCGAGCGCGATGGCGAGGATCGCGATCGCGCCGATGACCGGATGGATCGAGCCCGGCGCGATCAGCATGCCGACGAGCGCGGTGAACACCACGAGCGACATGACGCGCGGCTTCATCAGCACCCAGAAATCACCGGGGTCCGCGTTGGAAATCAGCGCCTCGCGCCGGATGTCGGCTCCCGCGTCGCTCAAGATGTCACTGCCTCGTATTCAGGGTTGAAGGGGAAGACCCCATGCGGAAACGGCCACGACAGGCCGCTTCCGGATGGGGTGGAGCCTCGCGGGGAGGCTCCACCGGAAGGGTTTAGTGGTTCGAGCCGGTGATGCGCGGCAGGGTCTCGAACTGGTGGAACGGCGGCGGCGAGGAAAGGGTCCATTCCAGCGTCGTCGCGCCTTCGCCCCACGGGTTGTCGCCCGCCTTTTCCTTGCGGCTATAGGCGAGGAAGATGCCGTAGAAGAAGATCAGCAGGCCGAAGGCGAAGATGTAGGAACCCATCGAGGAGATGTAGTTCCAGCCGGCATAGGCATCCGGATAATCCACGTAGCGGCGCGGCATGCCGGCAAGGCCCAGGAAATGCTGCGGGAAGAACAGCACGTTCGCACCCACGAAGGCGACCGCGAAGTGGCTGTGGCCCACCCAGTCCGGGATCATGTAGCCGGTGATCTTCGGGAACCAGTAGTACCAGCCGGCGAAAATCGCGAAGACCGCGCCGAGCGAAAGCACGTAGTGGAAATGCGCCACGACATAGTAGGTGTCGTGCAGCACGCGGTCGACGCCGGCATTGGCGAGCACCACGCCGGTCACGCCGCCGACCGTGAACAGGAAGATGAAGCCGATCGCCCAGACCATCGGCGGACGGAAGCTGATCGAGCCGCCCCACATCGTCGCGATCCAGGAGAAGATCTTCACGCCCGTCGGCACGGCGATCACCATCGTGGCGGCCACGAAATATTGCTGCGCCGCGAGGCTGATGCCGGTGGTGTACATGTGGTGCGCCCACACGACGAAGCCGACGAAGCCGATCGCCACCATCGCATAGGCCATGCCGAGATAGCCGAAGACCGGCTTCTTCGAGAAGGTCGAGACGATGTGGCTGATGATGCCGAAGGCCGGCAGGATCAGGATATACACTTCCGGGTGGCCGAAGAACCAGAACAGGTGCTGGAACAGGATCGGGTCACCACCACCTTCCGGCGCGAAGAAGGTCGTGCCGAAATTGCGGTCGGTCAGCAGCATGGTGATGCCGCCGGCGAGAACCGGGAGCGACAGCACGAGCAGGAAGGCGGTCACCAGCACGGACCAGGCGAAGAGCGGCATCTTGTGCAGCGTCATGCCCGGGGCGCGCATGTTGAAGATCGTGGTGATGAAGTTGATCGCGCCGAGGATCGACGAGGCGCCCGCGATATGCAGCGAGAGGATCGCGAAATCCATCGCCGGGCCGGGCTGGCCCGAGGTCGAGAGCGGCGGGTAGATCGTCCAGCCACCGCCGACGCCGAGCCCGCCCGCCGGGCCTTCGACGAACATCGACAGGATGAGCAGGCCGAAAGCGGCCGGCAGCAGCCAGAACGAGATGTTGTTCATGCGCGGGAACGCCATATCCGGCGCGCCGATCATGATCGGGATGAACCAGTTCGCGAAACCGCCGATCAGCGCCGGCATCACCATGAAGAAGATCATGATCAGGCCGTGGCCGGTGACGAACACGTTGAATGTGTGCGGGTTCGAGAACACCTGCAGACCGGGCTCCTGGAGCTCGATGCGCATCATGATGGAAAGGAAGCCGCCAACCAGCCCCGCGCACAGCGCGAAGAGCAGGTACATCGTGCCGATGTCCTTGTGGTTGGTGGAATACAGATAGCGCCGCCAGCCATGCGGCATGTCATGCGCGTGATCGTCGGCGTGCGCGTGAGCCTGTGCCATTCTCGTCTACTCCTGTCGAAGCGTCTTCTTGCAGCGCTTTATCAGCGGGCCGGTTCGGTCTGCGCGGTCTGGACCGGCGCATTCTCGATCCGGGCGTATTTCTTCTTCGCGTCGGCCAGCCAGGCGTCATACTTCTCCTGGCTCACGACGCGGATCGCGAGCGGCATGAAGGCATGGTCCTTGCCGCAGAGTTCCGAGCACTGGCCGTAGAAGACGCCCTCGGTCGTCGCGCGGAACCAGGTCTGGTTCAGGCGGCCCGGCACGGCATCGGCCTTCACGGCGAAGGACGGCACCGCAAAGGCGTGGAGCACGTCACCGGCGGTGACCTGCACGGCCACCGTCTTGTTCACCGGAACGACGACCTCGTTATCCACCGCGAGAAGGCGCGGGAAATCGGCGTCCTTGCCCTTGCCGGCCTTCACGGCCGCGGCGCGCTCCTCATCCGAGAGCATGCGGACTTCAAACTCGAAGCCGCCAGCATCCTGCGGATAGGCGAATTTCCAGTACCACGCATAGCCCGTGGCCTTGATGGTGAGATCGGCCTTGGGGATCGTCACCTGGTCGCGCAGCAGACGGAACGAGGGAACCGCGATCGCCACGAGGATCAGCACCGGAATGAGCGTCCAGGCCACTTCGAGGCCGGCATGGTGCGTCGTCTTGGAGGGAACCGGGTTCTTCGAAGCCTTGAACTTCGCCACCACCATCACGATCAGGATCAGCACGAAGAGCGAGATCACGGTGATGATCGGCAGCAGGATCGCGTTGTGGAACCATTGGGTGTTCTCGGCGATCGGCGTGGCCGGAGTTTGCAGGCCGATCTGCCAGGGCGAGGGTTGCCCCATGCCGGCGAGAGCCACCGAAGGCAGGCCCGCGAGGCCCAGAAGCCCCGTCACCGCCGAGAGGCGCGCACGAAGGCCGCCCGCGTTCCGTTCCGAATTACCCAGTCGCTTCATGGCCATCGCCACTCCCTTGCGTCGCACCCGGCGCTCGTGTCCCGAGTCGGGCGTTTGGTCCGTCATCCGCCATGGCCTGCCGAAGCCGGGTTCAGGCACCCGATTGAGCTTCCGCAATGCGCTTGCGCGAGGGCCCTGGCAGCAAGCGCGCTGGCGCAGCCATGCGCTCCCCGCGGCCGGGGCCCGGATTCGATTGTCACTGCAAGCCCCAGCTTCGCCAAAAAGGCAAGCGAATTTCGCCGGGGCCAAGCCTGCTTTTCGTCGTATTCGCTTTACGCCCCGTTGCGTTCTGCAGAGCAGCGGCGAATTGCAGCAGGGCGCGGGCCGGGCTGCGCTTTCTTGACACGGGAGACGGCTCTGTTACGCCACGCGAGCGGGCCGGCCAAGCATCCCAAACCTTATTTTCGCCGATTCGCTGCTGCAAGGACAGGCTGGTCAGGCCAGAGAGGTTCGAATGACGATGGGGAACAGCTCCACCTTCCGCGCCCTTTGGCTGGGCATGCTCGCGATGGTCGCCGGGCTGTGTTCGACCCTCCCGGCTTCCGCGCAGGGGCAGTTGCGCGGGGCCTATGGGGATTGGCAGTTTCGCTGCGATCGCGTGGCGCAGAGCGGCAACGAGCAATGCATCCTCATCCAGAACGTGCTCGACCAGCAGGATCTCAATCTCGCGGTGGTCATCCTGCGCGTCGAAGATCAGGTCGCGACCGCCGAGGCGCGCAAGACGAATGCGAATGCGCCTGCCGTGCGGCGGCCTGTCCTGCGGGTCATCGCGCCACTGGGCATCCTGCTGCCGCGCGGATTGGGGCTCAAGGTCGATGATCGCGAGATCGGCTCGACGGATTTCGTCCGCTGTCTCGAATCCGGCTGCGTGGCCGAGGTCGACATGGATGCAACCTTGATCGACCTGTTCTCGAAGGGCAAGGTGGCGCTCTTCGCCGTGTTCCTGACCCCGCAGGAGGGGCGTGGCCTGCCGGTGACGCTCGGCGGTTTCGCGGATGGGTTCTCGAAGCTTCAGTGAGGCACCGGGCCATGGACAACCGGGAGCCCGAATGCCGGGCCCACCGGATGGTTCGGGCTCCATGGTCCGGAAGGCAAGGGTGGTGACGTGATGGCAGTTCATTCAACGGGTCTGGCGCGGGGTGCCGCTTTCGCCACCCTCGGTGTCGCGATTCTGGCGCTGGCGGGATGTGGCTCCTCCGGCACGGGGGCGGGCGGTTCAGATCCCACGGTTGCCGGTGATGGCTCCAGCTTCGCCACATCGCTGCTCTATGGCGGTCGGCGCTTCACCGAACCGCCGCCCGGCAACCGGCGCGAATATACCTGCCCTTCCGTCGAGATCCTGGACGGGACCGTCGCGATGCGCGCGGGCGACACGGGCACGGCGCGCGGCGTCGGCTATCAGGCCTCGATCCGCGACACCGCCCGCGAATGCGCGCTCACGGCCGGGGATCGCATCCAGATCAAGGTGGGCGTGCAGGGTCGCTTCGTACTGGGCGAGAGCGGCAAGCCGGGGGATTATACCGTGCCGGTCCGCGTGGCCGTGCGCCGTACGGGTGGGGAGACGGTCTATTCCAAGCTCCTGACGGCGAATGTCACGATTCCCGCGACCGACACGCAAGGCACCTTCGTCGTCATCGATGACAGCGTGTCGCTGCCGCTGAGCGCGACGGATCCCGGCGACGAATACACCATCCTCGTGGGCCTCGATCCACAGGCCCGGACCACGCCGCGCAATCGCCGGCGTTGACAGTTCCGGCAAAAGGACTAGGTGAACGGATCAGGCCATCTCCCGCGCGGGAGAGAACGGGCTGCCCTTGACCGGGCTTCCCCGTCGCCGAAGGCGCAACCGCCCCGGAAACGCTCAGGCAAAAGGACCGCGCGAGAAAAGCCGCTCTGGAAAGCGCGAGGCCGCAAGCCTCGCCACCGAAGGAGTAAGGAGCCGGTTCGGCTTCGAAATCTCTCAGGTCTCCGTGACAGAGGGGGCAGCCACCGAAAGCCATGGCGCGAGCCGGGGCCCGGTGACCTGTTTGATCACGGAGGCGGCGCGAGCCGGAACAGCATGGCTTCTCCCGAAAGCGCTGAAACGCTGCTCGAAACGCCGCTTGCGGCCTGGCATATCGCGCAAGGCGCGAAGATGGTGCCTTTCGCCGGCTACAACATGCCCGTGCAATATCCGCTCGGCATCCTCGGCGAGCACAACTGGACGAGGCAGAGCGCCGGGCTCTTCGATGTCTCGCATATGGGGCAGTGCTTCCTGATCCCCGAGGATGGCCGGTACGAGACCGCCGCCGCCGCGCTCGAGACGCTCGTTCCGGCGGATGTGCTGGCGCTGAAGCCCGGCCAGCAGCGCTATTCGCAATTGCTGAATGCCGAAGGCGGCATTCTTGACGACCTGATGATCAGCCGCCTGGGCTTTGCCGGCCACGAGCACTGGCTCTATCTCGTCGTGAATGCCGGCTGCAAGGTCGAGGATTACAAGCACATCGCCGCGCATCTGCCCAAGGGCGTGACGCTGAAGATCGCCGACAATCTCGCGCTTCTCGCGTTGCAGGGCCCGCAGGCGGTGGCGGCGATTGCGGCCCATGCTCCGGCTTTGGCCGAGCTGAAATTCATGACCTCGACCGATCTCGCCGTCGCCGGCATCTGGTGCCACGTCTCGCGCACGGGCTACACGGGCGAGGATGGCGTCGAGATTTCCGTGAAGAACGACGATGTCGCGGCGCTCGCGGACCTCCTCCTGCAGGATGCGCGCGTGAAGCCGATCGGCCTCGGCGCGCGCGATTCCCTGCGCCTCGAAGCCGGCCTCTGCCTCTACGGGCACGACATCGACACCACGACCTCGCCCATCGAGGCGGACCTGAAATGGTCGATCCAGAAGCGCCGCCGCGAGGAAGGGGGCTTCCCCGGTGCGGCCCGCATCCAGCGCGAACTCGCCGAAGGGCCCTCCCGCCTGCGCGTCGGCATCCGGCCCGAGGGTCGCCAGCCCGCCCGCGAGGGCACGGAGATCTTCGCCGGGGATCGGAAGATCGGCGTCATCACCTCCGGCGGCTTCGGGCCGACCGCGCAGGCGCCCGTCGCGATGGGCTATGTCGAGACCGCCTTCGCGAAACCCGAAACGCCTTTGACGCTCGTGGTGCGCGGCAAGGAATTGCCGGCGCGCATCGCGGCCATGCCTTTCGCCCCGCATCGCTATTTCCGATAGCGGTCAGAAGCGAATGGGAACCGGTTCGCGTCAAAAAATGCGTCAAAGAATCAGAGTGATACAACCTTCCTGCCCGGAGATGAAACCATGACGACCCGCTACACCAAGGATCACGAATATATCCGCGTCGAAGGCGATGTCGGCATCGTCGGCATCTCGGATTATGCGCAGGCCCAGCTCGGCGACGTGGTGTTCGTCGAATTGCCGGATGTCGGCAAGACCGTCGCCAAGGGCGGCGAGGCGGCCGTGGTGGAGAGCGTGAAGGCGGCCTCCGAGGTCTATGCCCCGGTTTCCGGCGAAGTCGTCGCCGTGAACGACAAGCTGCCGGATTCGCCCGCGACCGTGAACGAAGACCCCGCCGGCGCGGGCTGGTTCATCAAGATCAAGCTCGCCGACAAGGCCGAACTCGATGGCCTGATGAGCGAGGCGGAATACGCCGAATACCTGAAATCGATCGCGTGAGGCTCCGATGCGCTACCTTCCGCTCACCCCCGATGATCGCGCCGGCATGCTCGCCCGGATCGGCGTGGCGACCGTCGACGATCTCTTCTCTGACATTCCCGCCGACAAGCTCCTGAAGGAGCCGGTGAACCTGCCGCATCATGCGGGCGAACTCTCGGTCGAGCGGACGCTGGGCGCGATGGCCGCGAAAAACGTGCCGGCCTCCTCCGTGCCCTTCTTCGTGGGCGCGGGCGCCTACAAGCACCACGTGCCGGCGACGGTGGATCACCTGATCCAGCGTTCGGAATTTCTGACGAGCTACACGCCCTACCAGCCGGAAATCGCGCAGGGCACGCTGCAATATCTCTTCGAGTTCCAGACGCAGGTGGCGTTGCTCACCGGCATGGAGGTCGCCAACGCCTCGATGTATGACGGCTCGACCGGCACGGGCGAAGCGGTTCTGATGGCGCATCGCGTCACCAAGCGCCGCAAGGCGGTGCTCTCGGGCGGCCTGCATCCGCAATATGCCGATGTGGTGAAGACGCTCTCGATGATGGCGAACGATGCCGTCGTCGCCGCCCCGGCGGATGTGAATGGCACGGAAGATCTCGCCAGGCTCATCGACAACGAGACCTCCTGCATCGTGGTGCAGAACCCGGATGTCTTCGGGAATATTCGCGATCTCCGTCCGCTCGCGGCGGCGGCGCAGGCCAAGGGGGTGCTGTTGATCGCGGTCTTCACGGAAGCGCTCTCGCTCGGCCTCATCGAGAGCCCGGGCGCGCAGGGCGCCGATATCGTGGTGGGCGAGGGGCAATCCATCGGCAACGGCCTCAATTTCGGCGGTCCTTACGTCGGGCTCTTCGCCGCGAAGCAGAAATATGTGCGCCAGATGCCGGGCCGGCTCTGCGGCGAAACGGTGGATGCAGAAGGCAAGCGCGGCTTCGTGCTGACGCTCTCCACCCGCGAGCAGCATATCCGCCGCGACAAGGCGACCTCGAATATCTGCACGAATTCGGGCCTCTGCTGCCTCGCCTTCACCATCCACATGACGCTTCTGGGCGAGAAGGGCCTGCGCCAGCTCGCGCAGGTCAACCATGCCAATGCGGTGGACCTTGCCGAAAGGCTCGAAGCCGTGAAGGGCGTGACGGTTCTCACATCCGCCTTCTTCAACGAATTCACCGTGAAACTGCCGGTGAACGCGGCCGAGGCTGTCGAGAAGATGGCGAAGAAAGGCGTGCTCGCGGGCGTGCCCGTCTCGCGCCTGCTGCCGGGCGAGGGCTTCGATGATCTCCTGATCGTCGCCAACACCGAAGTGAACACCGATGAGGATCGCGAAGCGTTTGTGAACGCGCTGAAGGGAGTGCTCTAATGCTCAACAATCAGGGTCGTCCCACGTCTGCCGGCGAAGCCGCGGCACAGTCGCATCCCACCTTCACGGGCAACCGCGCGCTGATCATCGAGGAGGCTTTGCTCTTCGAAATCGGCCGCCCGGAAACAACCGGCGTCGATGTTCCCGCCCCGAAGGCGGTGAAGAGCCGCCTCGGCGGGCAGGAGCGGAAGGCGCCGATCGGCCTCGTGGGGCTTTCGGAGCCCGAGACGATGCGCCATTTCGTGCGCCTCTCCCAGAAGAACTACGGCATCGATACCGGGCTTTTCCCGCTCGGCTCGTGCACGATGAAGCACAATCCGCGCCTCAACGAGAAGATGGCGCGCTTGGCCGGCTTCGCGGATATCCATCCGCTGCAGCCGCAATCGACCGTGCAGGGCGCGCTTGAACTCATCGAGATGCTGGCGCATTACCTGATGACGCTCACCGGCACCGAGGCCGTCGCGATGTCGCCGAAAGCCGGCGCGCATGGCGAACTCTGCGGCATGATGGCGATCAAGGCCGCCATTGAAGCCAAGGGTGAGGGCGCGACGCGCCGCGTGGTGCTGGTGCCGGATTCCGCGCATGGCACCAACCCGGCGACGGCCGCGCTGATCGGCTTCGAGGTGAAGCCGGTGCCGGCCCGCGCCGATGGCACGGTGCATGTGAAGGACGTGAAGGAACTGCTCGGCCCGGATGTCGCGGCCATCATGCTCACGAACCCCAATACCTGCGGCATCTTCGAGCCGGAAATCGTGGAAATCGCCCGCGCCATGAAGAAGGCCGGGGCGTATTTCTACTGCGATGGCGCGAATTTCAACGCCATCGTCGGCAAGGCGAAGCCGGGCGATCTCGGCATCGATTGCATGCATATCAACCTGCACAAGACCTTCTCGACGCCGCATGGCGGCGGTGGTCCGGGTGCTGGCCCTGTCGTGCTCTCGAAGCGCCTGGCACCGTTCGCGCCAGTGCCGTTCATCCGCCGCAAGGGCAAGAAGCTGGAACTCGTGGAGCATGCCGCGGATGCCGGCAAGGCGACGCCGTTCGGGCGTGTCACGGCCTTCCACGGCCAGATGGGCATGTATGTGCGCGCGCTCGCCTACATGCTGAGCCACGGCGCGGATGGCATGAAGCAGGCCTCGGAAGATGCCGTGCTCTCGGCCAATTACATCCGCGCGGGCCTGCAGGACCTGATGTCCGTGCCGTTCCCCGACCACCCCTCGATGCACGAGGCGCTTTTCGACGATACCTGGCTCAAGGATACCGGCATCACCACGCTTGATTTCGCGAAGGCGATGATCGACGAGGGCTACCACCCGATGACCATGTATTTCCCGCTCATCGTGCATGGCGCGATGCTGGTGGAGCCGACCGAGAGCGAAAGCCGGGCGTCGCTCGATCTCTTCATCATGGCCCTGCGTGATCTCGCGATGCGCGCGAAGCGTGGGGAAACCGAGCGCTTCGCCGGCGCGCCGTTCCATGCGCCGCGCCGCCGGCTCGATGAAACGCGTGCCGCGCGCAACCCCATCCTGCGCTGGGTGCCGCCGCAGCCCATGCAGCAGGCAGCGGAGTAAATCCGCTGACCCCGTAAACCCGGATTCGTCATTGCGAGGAGCATCAGCGACGAAGCAATCCAGATTTGGTGCAAAAGTCTGGATTGCCGCATCGGCGCTTCGCGCCTCCTCGCCATGACGAGGGTTACATCCCGCCGAAGATCGTCATCACCTCGCGGATCGCGCCGGCGCGCGCCTCGGGATGCGTGCCCACCGTCACCGTGCCGCCGCCCTCCGGCGTCAGCGCCGCCTTGCGCTGGCGCAGCGGCAGGTCGGGATGGTCGAAATCGTGATACGCCCCCTCGAAACCGACGAAGCGCACGCCGGGCAGGGCCTTGCAGGGTTCCGCGAGCGTCCAGTTATCGGCGAGGCCGTGCAGGATCGTCACCGGCATGCGCGTGCGGTAGTTGCCGGCCTCGGCATAGACGCGGCACCCGGGATAGAAGGCGACCGTCTGCCGGAACTCCACGCCCTTCGGGCCGCGGCCGCGCCGGGCGGCGGAGAGTACGGTCGAGCCGCCATTCGACCAGCCGAGAAGCCCAATGCGGTTGCTGTTCACATCGGAACGTGTCGCCAGCCATTCGGCCGTGGCAAAGGCATCCTCGGCGCGCTGGCGCGGGCGGATGGTGCGCTCCTTGATCCGGCATTGCGAACCAAGGCCGCGCGATCCGAAACTGTCCGTGAAGACCACCAGAAAGCCTGCGCCGGCAAGACGATGGCCCCAGTCATCATCGCGGGGCTGCCAGGGTCCGCCACAGCCATGCAGGGCGACGATGGCGGGGAAGGGGCCGGATCCGGCCGGCCGGTAGAGTTTCGCCTTCAGTGTCAGGCCATCGCGGCCGGGCAGGGTGATGGCTTCCTGGGCGGAAAGCGGCGCGATGGAAACCATCGCGCAGAATATAGCGAAAGCAGATCGAATCATGCGCATCGGGGCCCCCGTTCAAGCCCATTCTGCCATAAAAACGAAAAGGCCGCCCGGAGGCGGCCTCGACATCGATTCGAAGACGGTGAAGTTCAGTTGAGCTGGGTCTTCACCTGCTTCAGGCCCTCATTGAAGGCATCGTCGCCCTTGGACGCCGCCAGGATGGAGCCGGCGGCCTTCACGGCCAGTTCGGCGGCCGCCTTGCGCACATCGGCCGCGGCCTGCTGCTCGGCCTGCGCGATCTTGAGTTCCGCCTGCGCCGTGCGGCGCTTCACGAAATCCTCGAGCTTCGCCTTGGCCTCGGCCTCCACGCGCGCGGCTTCGGCCCGGGCGGCCTCCACCAGCGCAGCGGCTTCCTTTTCGGCGTCGCGACGCTTTTCCTCGTAGGATTTCAGCAGGGCGGCCGCTTCCTTGCGCAGGCGCTCGGCTTCGCCCAACTGGGCCGCGACCTTCGCACCGCGCGCATCAAGGCCCGAGAGGATGAATTTGTGCACGCCCGCATAACCCAGGATCGCCAGGAAGATCAGCAGGGCGAGGGCGGTGAAGAAGCTGGCATCCAACATGCTGGTTCTCCTCAGCCCTGGGCCGCGTTGATCGCCTTGGCGACCGCCGCGTCCGTGGTCTTGCCGCCAAGCTGCTCAACGATGGCGGCCACGGCGTCTTTAGCGATGGCCTCGACATTGCCCATGGCCTGCATCTTCGTTTCCGTGATGCGGGCTTCGGCTGCCGCGAGCTTCGTGGCGAGATCCTTCTCGACCGAGACGCGCTGCGCCTCGATCTCGCGGGAGCTCTTGTCGCGGGCTTCCGTGGCGATTGCCTGTGCATTGGCGCGCGCCTTGACGAGCGATGCCTCGAGCGCGGCGGCCTGTTCCTCGGCTTCCTTCTGCGCGGCGCTGGCCGCACGAAGGGCACCCTCGATCGTCGCGCGACGCTCTTCGAGCACCGAGCCGATACGCGGCAGGGCCACGCGGCTCATCAGCGCGTAGAGTGTCCCGAATGTCAGAACCAACCAGAAGAGCTGGCCTGCATAGGTCGAGGAATCGAAAGGCGGAAAGCGATGGCCGCCGCCATCGCCGGCAGCGAGGGCCGGCAGGGCGGGAAGGGTCGCAATCAGCGTCACAAGCACGAAGCGCATGGGCCGCATCCGGACATCAGGGTGGTGAAGGGCGGCAGACCCAAAGGCGCCGCCCGCGAAAGTCTCGAGCCGAGGCTCGACCTTACACCACGAAGAGCAGGAAGATGACGACGACGAACGAGAAGATGCCCAGACCTTCCGCAAGCGCCGCGCCGATCAGCGCGCGGGTGAACTGGCCATCGGCCGCCGACGGGTTGCGCAGCGCGCCCGAGAGGAAGTTGCCGAAGATGTTGCCCACGCCCATGGCGGCGAGGCCCATGCCAAGCGCCGCGAGGCCAGCGCCAATGTACTTGCCAACGATCGGATCCATCGAGATTACTCCGTTTGAGAAGAGAAGTGAGGGTGGAATTCGTGCCCGGCGATCCCGTCAGTGCCCCGGATGGAGCGCATCGTTGAGATAGACGCAGGTCAGAATGGTGAAGACATAGGCCTGGAGGAAAGCCACCAGGAATTCGAGCGCGGTCACCGCGACGGCCATCAGCAGCGGCAGCGGCGAGATGACGGCCCAGGCGCCGGCGCCAAGCAGCATCACGGTGAGGCCACCGAAGGCCTTCAGCACGATGTGGCCGGCCAGCATGTTGCCGAAGAGGCGCAGCGACAGCGAAACCGGGCGCGACAGGAACGAGATGATCTCGATCGGCACCATGAGGATGAGGATCGGAACGGGCACGCCCGACGGCACGAAGAGGCCGAAGAAATGCGAGCCGTGCTTCGCCACGCCCACCGCGACGACGGTGCCGATCACCAGCAGCGCGAAGGCGGCGGTGACGACGATCTGGCTCGTGACCGTGAACGAACCGGGGATCATGCCCAGCAGGTTCGCGGCGAAGACGAACATGAAGAGGGAGAAGACGAAGGGGAAGAACTGCATGCCTTCCTTGCCGGTCACGCCCGTCAGCGTGTTCGCGACGAATTCGTAGCTCATCTCGGAGAGGCTCTGCAGCCGCCCCGGCACCATGGCGCGCTGGGCGCTGCCATAGACCGTGATGAGGCTGATGACCGCCAGCGCGATCAGCATCCACACCGACGCATTGGTGAACGAAATATCGGTCCCGAACAGCTGAAGCTCGACGATCTTCTTGATCTCGAACTGTTGCATCGGCTCGATTGCTTTTCCGCTCGCCACGGTCGCTGTCCCTTCGCCCTACTGGCCCGGAGTAGGGCCAATCCTGTCGTTCGATGCCGGCGGGGCGGTCGGTCGCATGCCCAGCCGGTAGATGTTCCGGAAGCCTGCCGCCATGCCCAGCATCATGAAGATGATGAGGAGCCAGGGCTTCGTTCCGAAGAACCGGTCCAGCAGGAAGCCGAAACCCGTTCCCACCAGAATGCCGGCCACCAGTTCGGAGGCCGCCCGCATTCCGGCGCCAAGTGCCGAGGCATCGCTGCCCGAACTCGACTTGCCCCTGCCTTCGGCCTCGTCGCGCGCTTTCGCGTCGCCAAGTTCCGCCTTCAGGGCCTCGAGGCGCGCACGCAAACGCTGCTCTTCCCCGGAACGTCCCGCTTCCGCTTCTCCAGCGTTCTGCGTGGGAGGCTCCGGCTCTGGCATGGTCGCATCCGAACCCGGCTGGACGGTGCCGCGCCACGCGGGGAACTCCCGCGTCATCACAGCACGAGGGGCGGTCACCCGCCCCGTTCGTCGCGCGCTGTTAAACAGGGGGAAACGTTTGTGTCAAGGACGGAACGCCCGTTCTCCGGCCTCCATGACGATCCGATCGGCCCATTTCCGAAGATGTTGCCGCAATGCAGCAGAAAGCGCGCCCCGCGGGTGGTCAGCCGGCCTCGGCGAGCCGCTCGGCCTGGGCGAGATCCACCGAAACGAGCTGGCTCACGCCCCGCTCCGCCATGGTGACGCCGAACAGGCGATCCATCTCCGCCATGCTGATCGGGTTATGCGTGATGACCAGGAATCGCGTGCCGGTTTCCCCTGCGATGTCATGCAGCAGCGCGCACAGGCGCTCGACATTCGAATCGTCGAGCGGGGCATCCACCTCGTCCAGCACGCAGATCGGCGCCGGGTTGGTCAGGAATACCGCGAAGATCAGCGCGGTGGCCGTCAGCGCCTGTTCACCGCCCGAGAGCAGCGAGAGCAGTTGCGGCTTCTTGCCCGGCGGGCGCGCGATGATCTCGAGGCCGGCTTCCAGCGGATCATCCGCTTCCACGAGATGCAATTCTGCCGTGCCGCCGCCGAAAAGGCGGGTGAAAAGTCGGGTGAAATGCGCCTGCACCGCCTCGAAAGCCTCGCGCAGGCGGGCGCGGCCCTCGCTGTTCAACTGCTCGATCGCCCGGCGGAACCTGCGGATCGCCTCCTCGATTTCGGCGCGCTCGCGGGTGAGGTCGGTGTGACGCGTCTCGACTTCCGCGAGTTCGGAATCGGCCCGCAGGTTCACGGCGCCGAGGCGATCGCGATCGTGCTTGAGGTCGCGCAGGCGTGCTTCGACGGCTTCCGGCGAGAGTGCGGCTGCGTGGGTATCGTCGACGATCCGGCTGGCAAGGTCGTCGATGGGGCCTTCGATTTCGGCTTCGATCGTCTGGATGACCTGAATCAGGCGCTGTTCGGCATGATCGCGTGCCACTTCGAGGCGCGCGGAGGCCTCGCGGGCCTGCGCCAGCGCGCCGGATGCCTGCCGCGCGGCCTCTTCGGCGGTACGGGCCGCTGCTTCGCAGCGGGCCAGTGCATCATCGGCTTCCCGGCGCACCGCTTCCGCCCGCTCGATTTCCCCGGCAATGCCCCGACGACGTGCGGCGAGCGCACCCGGCTCGCCTTCGAGCCGCGCGAATTCCTCCTCCAGGCGCGCGCGGCGACCCTCATGCTCGGCAAGCGCGTCGCGGGCCCGCTCGGCCCGCTGGTCCCAGGCCGCCTGTTCGCGCGCAATGCCGGCCAGGCGTTGCTCGGCGGCGGTTCTGGCGGCAAAGAGTCGCGCCAGCGCATCCCTTGCCGCGTTCTCGGCCTGCCGGGCGGCGGCGAGCCGCGTTTCCTGCCCGGCCAGAGCCGGATCTTCGGCCGGCCGGGCCGGCAGGGCGGCGCGGGCGGCACGCGCCTCGTCTTCGTCCCGGCGTGATTCGGCGAGATCGTTGCCGAGCGTCTCCACCCGCAGGCGCGCGGCCTCGAGTCGCAGGCGCACATCCTCCGTGCGGCGCATCTCGCGCTGAAGCGCCGCACCCGTTTCCTCGCGCTGGCGGGTGGCACGGCGAACGGCCTCGCGCGCGGCTGATTCGGCCTCCTGCGCTTCGCGCATGCCGCGCAGAGCCCTGTCGAGGACCTCGCGCGCCGCATCGCGCTTCGTCTTCGCGTCGCGGGCCTGTCTTTCGAGGTCTTCCAGCCGGTTGCGCTCGGCGAGGCGACGTGCGGCGGCACTCGGCGCATCGCCCCGGGCGGCGAAGCCATCCCAGCGCCAGAGATCACCCTCGCGGCTCACGAGGCGCTGACCCGGTTGCAGAAGGGCCTGGAGCCGCGCGCCGTCTTCCCGGGTGCAGAGCCCGATCTGCCGCAGGCGCAAATGCAGCGGAGCCGGCGCTTTCACAAAGGAAATCAGGGGCGTGACGCCCGCGGGCAGGGCCGGTTCCGCCTCGATGGCCCGCTCGCCCCAATGGCGCGGCGCGCCCCATTCGATGGCGGCATCGAGATCCTCGCCGAGGGCTGCGGCCAGGGCGGTCTCGCAGCCGGGTTCGACGACGATCTGGTCGATGGCGGGCGTCCACAGGCCGGGTTCGGTCGCATCGACGAGCTTGCGGATGGTGCGCGATTCGGTCTCCAGCCGCTGCAGGAGCCGTTCCGCCTCCGCGAGCTTCGGACGCGCGGCTTGTTCGGCCTCGCGCGCGGCCCGCGCTGCCGCCTCGGCGGCATCGGATTGCGCGGCCAGGGCCTCGGTTTCGGCACCGAGGCGATCGAGTTCGCCTTGCAGGCGCGTGTAATCGGCGAGCGCCGCCGCATCGTTCGAGAGCGCGGCCAAAGCCTGTTCGGCCTCGCGGGCCTGGGTCGCGAGCCGCGCGGTTCGGGTGGCGGCGGCCTGCAGCTGCTGATCCGCCGCCCGCTCGGCGGCTTCGGCCTCGGCCCGGGCAATGGTGATCGCGCGCAGACCCTGCTCTTCCGCCTGCCGGACCGTTTCAGCTTCGGCCCGTGCTGCCGCGAGCTTGTCCTCATCGGCGGCGAGACGCAGGCGCTCGGCACCGAGCGTCTCGGCTTCGCCGGTGAGCGTGGCCCGCGCATTCTCGGCATCGCCCAGCAACCGATCCGCCGCTTCCCGGTCGCGCTCCAGCTCGGTGCGCCGGCTGGCGATTTCGCTGAGGCGCTGCTCGATGCGCGCGAGTTCGCCATCCAGCGTCTCGCGCGTCACCAGCAGGGCCTGAAGCGCCTGGAGCCGCTCGCTGGCCGTCGCCCGGGCCTGCTCCAGCTCATGGGCCGCCACGGCCCGCGCGCGTTCGGTTTCGCCCTGCTGAACGGTGGTGGCGGCGACCGCGCGCACGGCTTCGTCATGCGCCCGCCGCGCAGCCTCGGCCTCCTGCCGCGCACGCGCCAGCGAGGCGGCGAGCAGGCGCAGTTCGAGTGCGCGGATTTCGGCCTGAAGCGCCTTGAAGCGCTCGGCCTGCCGCGCCTGCTTCCTGAGATCACCCGCCTGGCGATCCAGCTCGCCGAGCACGTCCTCGGCGCGGATCAGGTTTTCTTCCGCCTGCCGCAGGCGCAGTTCCGCCTCGTGCCGGCGGGCATGCAGGCCGGCGGTTCCGGCGGCATCCTCAAGGATGCGGCGGCGATGCTGCGGCTTCGCGTTGATGATCTCGCCGATCTGTCCCTGCCGCACGAGCGAGGGGGAGCGCGCGCCGGAGGCGGCATCGGCGAAGAGGATCTGCACGTCGCGCGCCCGCACCTCGCGGCCGTTGATGCGAAAGGTCGAGCCCTGCTCGCGCGCGATCTTGCGCGTCACCTCCAGCGCCTCGGCCTTGTGGAGATGGCCGGGCAGATCCTGCGGGGGATCGGAAAGGCGGATCGACACTTCCGCATGGTTGCGGCCGGGGCGCGTGCCGGCGCCCGCGAAGATCACGTCATCCATCTCGCCGCCGCGCAGGGATTTCGACGAGGTTTCCCCCATCGCCCAGCGCAAGGCTTCCACGAGATTCGATTTGCCGCAGCCATTGGGGCCGACAATGCCGGTGAGGCCGGGCGCGATCACGAGCTCCGTCGGATCGACGAAGGTCTTGAAACCCTGAAGGCGCAGCCTCTCGAACTTCACGCGATCCCGCTCCTGCCTGAACCGCTGGTCGCGGCCCGATGCGACAAGGCGGGTCGCCAAACGCCCCGAAGATGGCCCGTCAGGCCGTCATTTCGGGAGCAGGGGCGCGAGCAGCTGCTCCATCTCCTCGATGGAGCGGGAACCGCTCACCCGCTTGCCGTTGATGAAGAAGGTGGGCGTGGAATTGACGCCGAGCTTTTCCGCGCCGTGCTTCTTCACGAGGTTCACGCCGTCATAGATCGACTGGTTTTTCAAGCAGGCCTCGAAGCTTTCCTGTGAGAAACCGGCGAGGCGGGCCGCCGCGAGCAAGTCGTCCAGCGGCTTCTGCGACGAGACGATCGCCTCCTGCCGGCGGAAGAACAGGTCCACCAGCGGATAATAACGCTCGGCCGGGGCGCAGCGCGTCAGCATGGACATCGCCGTGGCCATCGCATCGAAGGGGAATTCGCGGAAGATGAAACGCACCTTGCCGCTGTCGACATACTTTTCCTTGAGCGCCGGCAGGGTGTTGACGTGAAAGCTCGCGCAATGCGGGCAGGTGAACGAGGCGTATTCGATGATCGTTACCGGCGCATCTTCCTTGCCGAGGCTGCGATCGCCGAGCGGGCCGGCCTGCATCACATCCGCCAGCGGCAACTGGTCCGCGCCCTGCGCGATCGCGGGCGTGCCGAGAACGAGCGGCAGGGTCAGCCCGGCGAGAGCCGCGAGCAATGGCCGGCGGCCGACCGGGCGGCGGGCGAGAACGGAACTCTCGGACACAGAACTCTCGGGCACGGAATAATCGGGCATGGAAACGTCAACTCCGGCTGCAGGGCGCATATCCTCGCCCGCGATCATGGCGAAATTCGAGATAGGCGGAAGCCCTTGCCGGGACAAGCCGGGCTCCATCACATTCCTGTTTTGCGGGTCTTCAACTGGATGCCGGCGCCCATGCGCGCCAGAGCCTCGCGAAGCTCCTCATTGGCGATATCGGCAAGACCGGCCTTCTGCGCCTGGACAAGCTCCGCCGGGATCTCGCGTTCGACGAAGGCTGCGCGCGGCTTCGGCATCGCACCCTGGCGGATCTCGAGGCGGGTCACCGCCCGGAAGCCGAGGCGGCGATTGGCGGCATCGAGGATGCGCGCGGAGGCCATCTGCACATCGAGCGCGAAGGCGCTGGCACAGGTGACGACCAGCACGGCGCCATCGGCCTTTTCCTGCAAACGGCCCGTGCGGCGTGGCGCGGCCTCGCCCTCTGCCCGCCTCCTCGGCCAACGCACCTCGAGCGGCACGGTGAATTCCGCCAGAGCGGGGCCGACGATTTCCGCCCATTCAGCGAGGAGCGTCGCCGAAGCAAAGCCGCGCTCGCGCAAGGTGGGCTCGAGGAGGTCCGGCATGAGATGCGCGAGCCGGTTCGTCCGCGGTCGCCGGCGCGGCTCGGGTCGGTTGATCGGTTTCTCGGCGATGGCGCGGTTCATGGCTCTGCCTTCTGACATGTTCTTATATGGGACAGATTCAAATCGAGAACAAGTGCAGAACAAGCGTTTCCGGCGAAAGCGGGAAAATCGCTCGTTCAGGCTTGGCACAACCGGCTTCGCCGACCATAACGCGAGCGATGCCGATCCGATCCCGTCCCGCCGCACCGCCCGCCTCCGACCTTCTTGCGTGGTATGATCGCGCCGGCCGCGATCTTCCATGGCGGGTGAAGGGCGGCCATGCCGATCCCTATCGCGTCTGGCTGTCGGAGATCATGCTGCAGCAGACCACCGTTGAGGCGGTGAAGCCCTATTTCGCGAAATTCCTCGCGCTCTGGCCCGATGTGAAGGCGCTTGCGGCGGCGGACGATCAGGCCGTGATGACCGCCTGGGCGGGGCTCGGATACTATGCCCGCGCCCGCAACCTCCTCGCCTGTGCCCGCGTGGTCGCGGCGGATTTCGACGGCCGTTTTCCGGAAACCGAAGAGGCGCTGCGCGCTCTGCCGGGAATCGGCGCCTATACGGCGGCGGCGATTGCCGCGATTGCCTTCGGTGCGCGCGCTGTTGTGATCGACGGCAATATCGAGCGGGTCGTCACGCGGCTCGCGGCGATCGAGACGCCCCTGCCCAGGGCAAAGCCGGAGATCCGTGCCGTTCTCGACGCGATGGTGCCACCGGATCGGCCCGGCGATTTCGCGCAAGGCCTGATGGATCTGGGCGCCACGATCTGCACGCCGAAATCACCCTCGTGCCTCCTCTGTCCGCTCGCGGAGCGTTGCGTGGCCCGGGCGAGGGGACAGGCCACGGCTTTCCCCGTGAAGCCCGCAAAGAAGGGCAAGAAGCCGTTGCAGAGCCTCGCTTTCGTGCTGATCGATCCGCAGCGGCGTCTTCTCCTGCGCACGCGCCCGGCGACGGGCCTTCTCGCCGGGATGGCCGAGGTGCCGAACACGGTCTGGGCCGCCGAGAGAGCCGGCACGGAGAATACTGTCATGGAGGTAGCTCCGGTCCCCGCCGAATGGCGCCGGCTCAACCAGCCGGTGATCCACATCTTCACGCATATCGATTTGCGGATGGATATCGCGGTGGCGCGATTGTCGCGCGAGGTCCCGGCACCGGCTGGCATGCGCTGGGTGCCGCTCGACGCGCTTGACGCGGAACCCTTGCCGACCCTGTTCCGGAAGGTGATCGAAGCCGGCTTACGCGCTTTGGGGTGAATGTCAGGCGGCTTCGCGCGCCCGGTAGGCCGCACGCAGGGCGTCGATGGGTTCGAGGCCCTTCGCGCCGCCGAAATGCCAGAACGTCCAGCCATTGCAGGCGGGAAGACCCTGGACCAAAGCGCCGATCTTGTGGATCGAACCCACGATTCCATTCGCGACGATCTGCCCGTCCGGTCGCACGATGGCCGAATGGCGCTTCTTCGCATCGGTCAGCGCCGTGCCGGGGGCGATGTAGCCGCCATCGATCAGGCTCGCGAAGGCCACGCGCGGTTCCTCGCGCTTCGCGGTCGGCTGGAACAGCAGGTCCGGCGAAACCGGCTCGACATTCGCAATGCGCGCGCGCGCCGCTTCTGCATAGGTCTCTTCCCGCTCCAGACCGATGAAATGCCGGCCAAGCTTGCGAGCCACCGCGCCCGTGGTGCCTGTGCCGAAGAACGGGTCCAGCACGATGTCGCCGGGATTGGTGGTGGAGAGCAGCACGCGCGCGAGCAGGCTCTCCGGCTTCTGGGTCGGGTGGAGCTTGTCGCCCGCGCCATCCTTGAGGCGCTCGGCGCCGGTGCAGAGCGGCAGGTACCAGTCGGACCGGGCCTGCAGATCCTCGTTGCCGGCCTTCAAGGCCTCGTAATGGAAGGTGTATTTCCGGGCATTCTGGTCGCGCGCGGCCCAGATCAGCGTTTCATGCGCGTTGGTGAAGCGCCGGCCACGGAAATTCGGCATCGGATTGGCCTTGCGCCAGACGATGTCGTTGAGAATCCAGAAGCCAAGATCCTGCAGCGCCGTGCCGACACGGAAGATGTTGTGGTAGCTGCCGATCACGAACAGCGTGCCATTCGGCTTCAGCACCCGCCGGCACTCGGCCAGCCAGGCGCGCGTGAAACGGTCATAGGCCTCGAAGCTTTCGAACTGGTCCCAGGCATCGTCGACGGCATCAACGACACTCTGGTCCGGACGCGACAGGCTGCCCGCGAGCTGCAGGTTGTAGGGCGGATCGGCGAAGACAAGATCAACCGAATGCGTGGGCAGGCGCGCCAGTTCGGTGACGCAATCGCCCACGAGAATCGAGTCAACAGGAATTCCAGAGCCGGTGCGATCAGTCACTTCCCCGGTACGCGAGACCGGAATCCGGGGCTTGTGACTGTTCGCTGCCGAGCGGACGATACGCATGACAACCGCACCGGATTGACGACAGACAGGCAGGATATTGGCGCGGGACGGTGAAGGCCGGGTTTATGGATCGCATTTGATCTTGTCCCGTTTTAACACAACTCAGGATTGCAAAATGCCATCCGCGACCGCCCGGCAGGGCGCGAAGGAGAGCCGGTGCAGCGGCGTCAGCCCGTGCCGGCTCAAGGCCTCGAGATGCAAGGCCGTGCCGTAACCCATATGGATTTCAAAGCCATAGCCGGGCATTTCCTCGCCCGCCCGCGCCATCATGGCATCCCGCGCGACCTTGGCGACGATCGAGGCCGCCGCGATGGCCGCCACGGTCGCGTCGCCCTTCACGATCGCCTCGGCCGGGCAGGAGAGGCCGGACGGAATGTCGCGGCCATCGACCAAAGCGGCATCTGCCGCGATCGGCAGGGCGAGCAACGCCCGCCGCATCGCCTCGAGGCTCGCCGCGCGAATGTTCAGCCGGTCGATCTCGGGCGCCGGCAGGCTCGCAACCGCCACGGCGCAATGCCCGCGGATGAGGCTCGCCAGGGCGCGGCGCCGCGCCGGCCGGAGCGTTTTCGAATCGGCGAGCTGGGCGACCGGAAAATCCGCGGGCAGGATCACCGCCGCGGCCACCACCGGGCCGGCAAGCGGCCCGCGCCCCACCTCGTCGAGGCCAGCGACCCATTTCGCCTGCCGGGCGATGCGTGGGAGAGGAGAAAGGAAATCAGCCATGGTCCGGGGAGTTGATCCGCTTCGGTTTCCGGCCACAATGCCCCGGCGACACCCGAATCGGGAAGGACCATTCGTCATGGCGGAAGACACGGCCGCTCCGCTGGCCGCAGCCCTCCAGCAGGAACGTGCGCTGCTCGCCGCACTCGTGACCGGGGAGGAGGATGCCGAGGGCCTCGTGGCCTTCGCGCTGCATCGCCGGGCCTTTCTCGACTGGATCTCGGCCTTCGAGGCATCCGAGAAACGCCAGCCGGATGTGGGCGAGATCCGCCTGTTTCTCCTCGGGGAAACGGCCGAGCGCCGGCTCGCCGGCTATCGCGACCGCGCGTCGATGATGATCGATGCCCCGAAGATCGACGCGAGCCTGCCACCGGCCCGGCCGATGCCGCCGAAACGGCAGCCTTTGCGCACCTGGTTCTGGCCCTGGGGATTTTCCACCGGTTTCTCCGTCGTCGACCCCAATGCGCCGATGAACTGGCGCGGGCTCTTCCTGCGGCTTGCGATTCTGGGCCTCGCGGTGGTGGTCACCGCGCTGGCCTTGCGGGTGCTGGTCGTCCACAGCTGACATTGGTCACAGCAGCGACAATTGCTGCCCCGGCAATTGCGGAGGCACGAAGAGATCCGTTCTCAGCCGCTGGTGCCGCCGCACCAGCCCCAGCCGCTCGCAGGCGAGCTTGTGGCGCTTGGCGATGAGATCGGCATAAAAGCCTGTGCCGGTCTGGCGGGTCTCGAAATCGGCGACGTAATCCTTCCCGCCGCGCGTGGATTGCACGAGGCTCAACACATGGCGGAGCTTGCCGGGATAATGCGCGAGCAGCCATTCGCGAAAGAGATCGCGCAATTCGAGCGGCAGGCGCAGCAGCACGTATCCCGCCTCGCGGGCGCCGGCTTCCCTCGCCGCTTCCAGCAAGGCCTCGATCTCGGGATCATTGATCGCGGGGATGATCGGCGCCGTGATCACCGCCGTGGGGATGCCGGCCTGCGTCAGTTGCCGGATGGCATCGAGCCGCTTCTGCGGCGTCGGCGCTCTTGGCTCCATCGCCCGCGCCAGCTTGCGATCGAGGGTCGTGAGCGACAGCGCAACTTTCGCGAGGCCCTTCTCGGCCATGGGTCCGAGAAGGTCAATGTCGCGCGTCACGCCGGCCGATTTCGTGACGATCGTCACCGGATGGCCGACGCGCGCGAGGACCTCGAGAATGGAACGCGTGATGCGGTGCTCCCGCTCGATCGGCTGGTAGGGATCGGTGTTCGTGCCGAGCGCGATGGGCTTGGGCTGATAGCCGGGACGAGCCAGCTCGCGTTCGAGCAACTCGGCCGCATTGGGCTTGGCGGTCAGCTTCGTCTCGAAATCGAGGCCCGGCGACAGGCCGAGATAGGCATGAGTGGGCCGCGCGAAGCAATAGGAGCAGCCATGCTCGCAGCCGCGATAGGGGTTGATCGAGCGGTCGAACGGGATATCCGGCGACTGGTTGCGCGTGATGATCGTGCGCGCCTGCTCGAAACTCGTCTCGGTGCGCAGGGGCGGCGGCGCCTCGTCCTCGCTCCAGCCATCGTCGAAACTCTCGCGCAAGTGCGGCTCGTAGCGGCCAGCGAGGTTCGAGATCGTGCCCCGCCCGTGCCGGTTCGAATCGGCGAGCCGGGTGGCGTTCCGGGCTTCCAGCGGGTCTTCGGCGAGGCGGGCGACGGGCTTGCGCATGAGCGGAACAAAAGTCGAACAAATCCGATTCGTCAAGCCGGTTCGTTCGCCTTGGCCGGGCATCTTCACCAAGTCGTGGGGACCTCTTGATTTTTTCTCATTGTGCACTGCAATATAGGATCATGTTTTCAGCCGTCATCCATGCGCGTCCGGCGCCGCTTGCGCTTGCTGCTACCCTCGGCCCGCTGGTGCGCGGCGTGGTGGAGGGGCTCGTCGGCTCCGCGACCCTTGTCACCTCGCGGCAGAGCGACGAGATCGAGGAAATCGCCGATTCCGCCGGCTGCCGCGTGCTCGTCGAGGCGGATTGGGCAGAGGGGTTCAGCCGCGTCGTCGCGAATGCCGGTGGCGCCCCGCTGCTGGTGATGGATACGGGTTTGATGCTGGGGCAGGAATTCTGGCCGGTTCTGGCCGATTCGCTGCCGCTTCTGGGGGATCGTCCGGCCGCGACGGAAGCGGAGAAGCCGCGCTCCATCCTCGGCCGGCTCTTCGCTGCCGCCGCCTCCGCGCCCGGCCGCGATCAGGTGCTGCTGCTTCCGGGCTCGGTCTGCCGGCAGGTGGCGCAGATGAAGGCCGATCCGTTCACGCATCGCTACGCCAATCTGGCGCGGCTGCCTGTGGCCGCCCGGCGCATCCCGGAATGACGGCGTGAGCGGTCAGGGTTTCGGCTCGCGCGGCAGGCGCGCATAGAAATCCGCGATTTCCTCGAGTTCGAATTCCGTCAATTGCCGGCTCATCACGCGCATTTCCTTGTGCGGCCGCCTTCCCTTCTGGAAATCGTGGAGCTGCTTCAGCAGGTAGGCGTAATTCTGTCCGGCGAGATGCGGCACCTCCCTGTCCTTGGCGATGCCGTCATCGCCATGGCAGGCCATGCATTCGAGAATGAGGTCGCGCCTTGGCTGCCGCTCCTGCGCGAGCGCCGGAGAGGCCAGAATCAGGGCCGACAAGGCGGCCAGAACGGCGTGTCGCATGGCGGTCTCGCTCCTTCCCTGGGGCGTTCGAAGCGGCAGAATGCCACGCAAAGGCGCCCTGTCGTTGCGCGAGATCAGCAATCGTCTCAGATCGAGCGACTGTTGAAGGTGTCGCAAGCCTTCACGCTGCCGGTGCGCAAGCCTTGCTGAAGCCAGCGCACGCGTTGCTCGGAGGAACCGTGCGTGAAGCTGTCCGGCACGACGTAGCCCTGCGCCTGCTTCTGCAGCCGGTCGTCGCCGATCGCGGCGGCGGCCGCCAGCGCCTCCTCGAGATCGCCCTGTTCCAGGATGCGCCAGCGCTGGTTGGCATGATGCGCCCAGACGCCGGCGAGGCAATCCGCCATCAATTCGACCCGCACGGACAGTGCGTTCGCCTCGCGGCGCGAGAGGCGCTGCTGCGCCTGCTGCACGCGCGGCAGGATGCCCAGCAGGTTCTCGATATGGTGACCCATTTCATGCGCGATCACATAGGCATAGGCGAAATCGCCGCCCGCCCGCATCCGGGTGCGCATCTCCTCGAAGAAGCTCATGTCGAGATAGATGCGGGTATCCGCCGGACAATAGAACGGGCCCATCGCGCTCTGCGCGCCCCCGCAGGCGGACCGGGTGGTGCCCCGAAACAGCACGAGAGGTGCCGCGCGGAACGCGACGCCGCTCTGTTGCGGCAAGACCTGCTGCCACACATCCTCGTTCGTGCGCAGCACCCGCGACACGAAGGTGCGCAACTGGTCCTGCTCGGGCGAATTCGGGGGCGGGGCGCTGCGCTGGGAGATCGTCTCGCGCCCGGCGCCGATCATCTCGGCGCCGCCGATGAGGATCGCGGGATTGATGCCCAGCGCCCAGCCCACCAGCGTCAGCACCGCGATGGTGCCGAAACCGAGGCCGCCCCGGCCGCCGGGAAAGCCGCCGCCGAACCCGCCGCCCTGGCCGCGACGATCCTCGACATTGCTGGATTCGCCGATCTCATCGAGCCGCATCTGTGTCTCCCCTGTGCGCCACTTGGTCTCGCTTGCGCGCCATGTGCCGGGCGCCCGCAATCCGTTCCGGATTATCGCCGCTCGCCGGCGACAATCAATGCGCCAATCTCAGCCCGGTTCCCGCAATCTGGCGCGGAGCGCGCGCAGATCGCGCCAGGCCAGCGCCTTCTGCGAGGGCTGGCGCAAGAGATAAGCGGGGTGAAGCGTCGCAAGCGCTGGGATTGGCTTGCCCGCCAGCGCATATTCGAACCAGCGCCCGCGCAGCCGCAGGATGCCTTCCTTCTGGCCAAGCAGGGTCTGCGTCGCGGGGGCGCCCATGGTCACGAGGACCTTCGGGCCCGACAACTCGATCTGCCGCGTGATGAAGGGCAGGCAGATGGCGATTTCCTGCGGCGTCGGCGTGCGATTGCCCGGCGGCCGCCATGGAACCGTGTTCGCGATATAGACATGCTCGCGGCTGAGCCCGATGGAAGACAGCATCTTGTCGAGCAACTGGCCGGCGCGACCCACGAAGGGTCGGCCGGTCTCGTCCTCGTCGCGGCCGGGCGCCTCGCCCACGATCATCACCGGCGCGCCGGGCGTCCCGTCCGCAAAGACGAGGCGCGAGGCGGTGGATTTCAGCGCGCAGCCCTCGAAGGCATCGAGCAGGGCGCGCAGGGTTTCGAGATCGGGCGCGGACGCCGCGAGGCGCCGCGCTTCCATCACTGCGGCATCGGGTGCGAGCGGCACGGCCGCAACGCCACCGGTCATGGGCTGCACGGCCGGGATTGCGCGGCCCGCCATCTCCGGGCTCGCCGGGACCGCGCGAGGGACCGCCGACGCCTCGGCGGGTGCGGAGCGCGCGAAGCGATCGACCGGGCGATCCTCCAGCGGAGTCTCGATCCCGGCCGCAACCATGAATTCAAGCACCTGCCGGAGCGAGGCCTGCTCTTGCGGCATTTTTCAGCGGTTCTCCCTGCCGGTTGCGCTTGCATTTCTAGGGGTGGCCCGTATCCAAAACAAGGACGGGTTTGCAGTTAGTTTAGATATAAACTATATCGCAAGCCATCGGGCGATGGCCCGATGAGCCGCGCGAGACGGGGGAGGAGACAGCCATGGCCACGGATATCGAACTGCCGGAACGCGACCAGATGGAATACGACGTCGTGATCGTCGGCGCCGGGCCGGCCGGCCTGTCGGCGGCGATCCGCCTGAAGCAGATCGCGGCAGAGGCCGGCACCGATCTTTCGGTGGTCGTCGTCGAGAAGGGATCCGAGGTCGGCGCTCACATCCTCTCCGGTGCCGTCATCGACCCCATCGGGCTCGACAAGCTGGTGCCCGATTGGCGCAAGGATCCGGATTGCCCGGTGAAGACGCCGGTGACGGACGACCATTTCCTGTTTCTGGGCCCGGCGGGGGGCATCCGGCTTCCCAACATCCTGATGCCGAAGCTTCTGAACAACCACGGCAACTACATCATTTCGCTGGGCAATCTCTGCCGCTGGCTGGCAACGAAGGCCGAGGCGCTGGGCGTGGAGATCTATCCCGGCTTTGCCGCGCAGGAGGTGCTCTACAACGAGGCGGGCGCCGTGATCGGCATCGCGACCGGCGACATGGGCGTGGCGCGCTCGGGCGAGATGAAGGACGGTTTCGCGCGCGGCATGGCGCTGCTCGGCAAGTACACGCTCTTCGCGGAGGGGGTGCGCGGGCACCTGACGAAACGGCTCATCGCGCGCTACCAGCTCGACCGGAACGCCGACCACGCGAAATTCGGCATCGGCCTCAAGGAACTCTGGCAGGTGAAGCCGGAAAAGCACCGGAAGGGCCTTGTGCAGCACTCCTTCGGCTGGCCCTTGGATTCGAAGACGGGAGGCGGGTCGTTCCTCTACCATTTCGATGACAATCTCGTTGCCGTGGGTTTCGTGGTGCACCTCAACTACGAGAATCCAACGCTGTCGCCGTTTGACGAGTTCCAGCAATTCAAGACCCATCCGATGGTCCGTGAGACCTTCGAGGGCGGCAAGCGGCTCTCCTACGGTGCCCGCGCCATCACGGAAGGCGGCTACCAGAGCGTGCCGCGCCTCACCTTCCCGGGCGGGGCGCTGCTGGGCTGCGCGGCGGGCTTCGTGAACGTGCCGCGCATCAAGGGCAGCCACAATGCGATGCTCTCCGGCATGCTCGCGGCCGAGCATGTGGCGAAGGCCGTTGCCGATGGCCGCGCGCATGACGAGGTGGCGAGCTACGAGGAAAGCTGGCGCGCGTCCGCCATCGGCAAGGACCTCTGGAAGGTGCGCAACGTGAAGCCGCTCTGGTCGCGCTTCGGCACCTGGCTCGGCATCCCGCTCGGTGCCGTCGACATGTGGATGAACGAGCTTCTCGGCTTCTCGTTCTTCGGCACGCAGAAGCACGGCAAGAAGGATGCGGAGACGCTGAAGCCGATCGCGGAGGTCCAGCCCATCACCTATCCGAAGCCGGACGGCGTGATTACCTTCGACAAGCTCTCGAGCGTGTTCCTCTCGGGCACGAACCACGAGGAAGACCAGCCGGTCCACCTGCTTCTGACCGACCCCACGGTTCCGATCAGCAAGAACCTGCCGCTCTATGGCGAGCCGGCGCGGCTCTATTGCCCGGCGGGGGTTTACGAGGTCGTCTATGGCAACGAGCAGACAAAGAGCGACCCGCGCTTCGTGATCAACGCGCAGAACTGCGTGCACTGCAAGACCTGCGACATCAAGGACCCGGCGCAGAACATCAACTGGGTCGCGCCCGAAGGCGGTGGTGGCCCGACCTACCCGAACATGTGACATCCGGGCGCGCCGGAAACGACAAAGGGCGGCCAGGCCGCCCTTCTCCTGCCCGTCGAATGCCAAAGTCACTTCACGGAAGCGAGGAACTCCGCGATCTTGGCGGTGTCGGTCACGCCACCGATGCGGCCGGCTTCCTTGCCGCCCTTGAAGATCAGGATGACCGACTGGTTGTTGACGCCGTAGGCCTTTCGGAAGTCCAGATCCATGTCGAAATTCACCTGGACCGCGTTGAAGCGCTTAAAATCCTCACTGCCGGACAATTCCTTGAAGGCGCGCTCCTGCCGCACGCAAACCGGGCACCAATCGGCGTGCACATGCACGAGAACGGGTTTGCTCCCCTTCAGTGCTGCGTCGAACTTTTCTTTCGAATAATCCGTGAAGCCGGGCGGAAGCGCCGCGACCGCCGTGAAAACTCCCGCAGACAGGGCCAGGCCAGCGAAGGCCATCAGGGTGCGACGCGAGAAGGACATGGAACCCATCCTCTTCTGTTCGGGCGAGCGCCAGCGGCAGCCCGCTCCTCCGGTTTCGAGAGAGAGCATTTGGGCATATTTGTTTCACAAGTCACCATGGGAGCCGCGGGCGGTTCATCACGACTTCGTCAGCCGCATCGGCGTCCGCGGTGGCGCGCGCACCTTCAAAAAACCTTTGTTCTGATGCCATTCGATGGTACCCGAAACGGGTGCTGTTTGCTGGAAGCTGCCGCGGCGCGACGCTTCCGGGCGTGGCCTTCTCGGGCCAGGCGCGCGAAGTTGGCCCGCGGGGCCGGGGAATGATGCAATGACGGATTGCCGGAAAAAACACCTTTGGTCGAACGGCATGCGCGGCCTCGTGCTGGCCGCGGCGGTGGCCATGGTGCCGGCGGCTGTGGCTGCGCCGGGCGGTGGTTCGCGCCGGCTCGAGGCGATGGGTGCTTCGGGAAATTTCATCGCAGGCATTGTGGCCAATGCCGGCCGTGACCTGCAGGGCGCGGCGGATTTTTTCAGCGAGGCCCTGCGGTCCGATCCGCGCAACGCCGAATTGCTCGACCAGACCTTCGTGGCCAATCTCGTCGATGGGCGCATCCAGGAGGCCTTCCGGCTGGCCGAGCGCCTTGCCCTGCGCGACCGCGACAATTCGCTCGCGCATGTCGCGCTCGGCGTCCGCGCGCTGAAGGCGAAGGATTATCAGCGGGCCCGCGCGGCGTTCGACCGCGCCGGCAGCAACGAGCGGCGCACCGATCTCACCGTCTCCCTGCTGCGCGCCTGGACTCTCGTGGGTTCGGGCGATCTCGACGCCGCGTTGCGCACGGTCGACCGGTTCACCGACCCGGAATTGCGCCCCTTCCGCGATTTCTTCGGCGGGTTGATGGCGGATGTCGCCCGCCGCTATCCCGAGGCGGAGAAGCGCCTGAAGAACGCGTTCGACAGCGATCCCACCTCAATCCGTTTCGCCGATGCCTATGCCCGGCTGCTGGCGCGGCGGGGCCGCCCGGCCGAGGCCCAGACCGTTTATCGCCAGTGGCGCGAGCGCAGTTTCGGCCAGCCCTTCCTGGATGGCGCGTCGCTGGCGCTGTTCAACGGCGAAAAGCTCGAACCGCTCGCCAGCGATGTCGGCGAAGGCGTTGCCGAGGTGTTCTACAGCCTCGGAAGTCTGGGCTCCGCCGCGCGCGATCCGCTGACGGCTTTGGTCTACATGCAGTTCGCGCATCACCTCGCGGAAGGCGATGAACTCATCACGCTGACGGTCGCCGAGTTCTACGAGCAACTGCGCCAGAACCAGCGGGCAGCCGACACCTATGCGCGCATTCCGCCCACCTCGGTCTTCGGCAATCGCGCCGCAATCGGGCGGGCTGCCGCGCTCGAACGGCTCGAGAAGACCGACGAGGCGATCGAGACGCTGAAGGCGCTGCTGGCGCTGCATCCCGAGGATATCGAGGCGGCGGATACGCTCGGCTCGATCTACCGGGTCAAGAAGAACTGGCTCGCTTCCATCGAGGTCTACAGTGCCGCGCTCAACGCGACCAAGACCATCGAGCAGAAGCACTGGGCACTCTTCTTCGGCCGGGCCATCGGCTACGAGCGTTCGAAGCAATGGGACAAGGCCGAGCCGGATTTCCTGAAGGCGCTGGAATTGCTGCCCCCGCGCCCGCGCAACAACCGCGAGCGGGCGGAACGGGCCAATGTGCTGAATTATCTGGCCTATTCCTGGGTCGATATGCACATGAACATCGACCGCTCCTTCGAGATGCTGCGCGAGGCCGTCTCGCTTGCCCCGCAGGATGGGGCCATCGTCGATTCGCTCGGCTGGGCCTATTACCGGCTCGGGCGCTACGAGGATGCCGTGCGGGAACTGGAGCGGGCTGTGCTGTTGCGGGCAGGCGATGTCACCATCAACGATCACCTCGGGGACGCCTACTGGCGCGTGGGTCGCCGGCGCGAGGCGGCGTTCAAGTGGCAGCAAGCGCTCGATCTCAAGCCCGAGCCCGAGGAGCGCGCGGCCATCGAAAAGAAGCTCGAGAACGGGCTCGAGGATGTGTCGGCGGCGGTCACGCCTGCGCCCGCCGCGAAGCCGAACGGCGGCTGATTTCCTCCGCGCATGTTCCGTGAATCCGCCCCGGCGAAGATCAATCTGTTCCTGCACGTGCTCGGCCGGCAGGCCGATGGCTATCATGTGCTCGAAAGCCTGGTGAGTTTCGCCGATCTTGGCGACGAACTCGAACTGGAACCGGATGGCCCGCTGGGCCTCTCCGTCGAGGGCCCGTTTTCCTTCGGGCTTGCGGGCGATGACAACCTGGTGATGAAGGCCGCCCGCGCGGCCACCGCGCAGTTCGGTCGCCTGCGCCTCGGCGCCTTCCGGCTCACGAAGAACCTGCCGGTGGCCTCCGGCATTGGCGGCGGCTCCAGCGATGCCGCGGCCGCCTTGCGGCTCATTGCCAGGCTCAACGGGATCGACACCGACGATCAGCGCCTGACGGATGCCGCCCGGACGCTTGGGGCCGATGTCCCGGTCTGTCTGGATCCCACTGCGCCGCGGTTGATGCACGGCATCGGCCACGAACTCGGCAACCGTCTTTACGGCTTGCGTTATCCGGCTGTTCTGGTGAACCCGGTGCTGCCGCTCGAAACCCGCGCCGTCTTCGCGGGCCTCGGCCTTTCGCCGGGCGATCGGTTCGTGCCGATGAAGGGTCACGCGCCCTGCGATCTCAAGGCGCTCATCGGCACGCGCAACGACCTCGAAGGGCCGGCGAAGGTCATCGTGCCGGAAATCGAGGATGTGCTCGCCGCCCTGCGCGCCTCGCCCGGTTGCCGCTTCGCGCGGATGTCAGGATCGGGCGCGACCTGCTTTGCGATCTTCGACCATTATGGCGAGGGTGCCGAGGCCGCCGCGCGATTGCAGGTGGAGCGGGAATGGTGGGCGCGGCCGACCTGGCTGAAACTTCCGAGCTGAACGATGCCCACGCCGGATTTCGTGCGCATGATGGCGCGCTACAATGCCTGGCAGAACCGGTCGCTGGTCGAGGCCGCATCCGGTCTCGATGATGCCGCGCGCGGGCAGGATCGCGGGGCCTATTTCGGCTCGATCGCGGCGACGTTCAACCATCTCTACTGGGGCGATTCGATCTGGATGTGGCGTTTCGGCGCGGTCGAGCGGCCGGGGGGCACGATCGCGGAATCGCGGCACGTCTTTCCGGTCTGGGCGGATTTTGTCGCCGCGCGGCAGCAGCTCGACGGGGTGATTCTCGATTGGGCCGAGGCGTTGCCACCGGAATGGCTCGCTCGCGAGATGCGCTGGTTTTCCAACGCGGCTGGCCGCGAGGTCTCGCGCGATCATGCCCTGCTGGTGGCGCATTTCTTCAACCACCAGACCCATCATCGCGGGCAGATCCACGCCATGCTGACCGCCGCCGGGGCGAAGCCCGACGATACGGACCTGTTCCTGCTGCCGGATCGGGCCTGACCTCCGTCAGCCGGAGGAAGGGCGCCTCAATAGGCGCGGGCGAGGCAGAAATCGACGACCTCGCTCAGGGCATCGCGCATGGGTGAGGCCGGGAAAAGCGCCAGCGCATCCTTCGCGACCTCGCCGTAATGGCGGGCGCGCTCGACCGTATCCTCCAGCGCGCGATGCTTCTTCAGAAGCTCGATGGCACGGCTCAGGGCCGCATCGTCGTTCTGCCCCTGCTCGAGCGCCCGCTTCCAGAAGGCACGCTCCTCGTCCGAGCCGCGGCGGAAGGCCAGCACGACCGGCAAGGTGATCTTCCCCTCGCGGAAATCGTCGCCGACATTCTTGCCGAGCTTCGCGCCGGAGCCGCCATAATCCAGCGCATCGTCGATGAGCTGGAAGGCCACGCCGAGATTCATCCCGTAGGAGCGGCAGGCGCGGCGTTGCGCCTCCTCGCAATCCGGCGAAAGCAGCGGACCCACCTCGGCTGCCGCCGCGAAGAGCGCGGCCGTCTTCGAGCGGATCACGGCGAGGTAATCATCCTCGGTGGTGGATGTGTTCTTGGCGGCGGCGAGCTGCATCACCTCGCCCTCGGCGATCACCACCGCGGCTGTGGAGAGCACGTCGAGGCAGGGGAGCGAACCCACCTCGACCATCATGCGGAAGGCCTGGCCGAGCAGGAAATCGCCGACGAGCACGCTCGCCTCGTTTCCCCAAACCTTGCGGGCGGAAGCCTTGCCGCGGCGGAGATCGCTTTCATCCACCACATCGTCGTGCAGGAGGGTCGCGGTGTGCATGAATTCCACGGCGGCCGCGAGCCGGATATGTCCCGCGCCCTGCACGTTGGAGAGCTGCGCGGTGGCGAGCGTCAGCATCGGGCGCAGGCGTTTGCCGCCGGAGGAGATGAGATGTTGTGCCACTTCCGGGATCATCGTGACCTCGGAACCCGTGCGCGACAGGATCATTTCGTTCACGCGCGTCATGTCGTCGCGCACGAGGGAAACGAGGCGCTCGATGCCCTCCGTCCCGACCTTTTCGTTGAAGGAAACGACCACGCCCAACGGAATATTCCTCTTCACACCCCGGCCTTCTCGTCTTCTAGACGCTTGCACGCTCTCTACGTCAATTGCAACGTTTGCGATCAGGGAGGCGGAGCGGCATGACGATCACCGAAGACGGCCTGCTGGCCGGGCGCCTCACTTTGTTCCAGCCCCAGCGTGGGCATCGGGCGGGAACCGATGGCGTGCTGCTCGCCGCCGCCGCGCCGGCCGATGCCCGCCAACTCGCCGATTTCGGCGCCTCCACGGGGCTTGTCGGCCTCGCCGCCGCCCTGGCCCTGCCGCAAGCGGAGGTGACGCTTTTCGAACATGATCCGGCGCTTGTCGCGCTCGCGCAACGCAACATTGCGGCAAACTGCCTCTCCTCGCGCGTCCGCGCGATCGAGGCGGATCTTCTCGCGAGGGGCGCGTTGACCTCGTTCCGGGAGGCTTTCGACGCGATCCTCACCAATCCGCCCTTCTTCGATGCCCGCTCGATGCGGCTCTCGCCCACCAAGGCCGGCGCGCATGCGCTCGCCAACGGTGCCTCGCTCGATCTCTGGGTCAAGCGCGCGGCGGGCGCGCTGCGGCCGGGCGGCAGCCTGGTGATGATCCATCGGGCCGATCATCTGGCGGTAGTTCTCGCCGCCCTGCAGGGGCGCTTCGGGGCGGTGCGCCTGCGCTTCGTGCATGCCCGGGCCGATCGCGAGGCGATCCGGGTGCTCGTTCTCGGCCGGAAAGGCTCGCGCGGACCGCTGGTCGTCGGCCCGCCGCTCGTGTTGCATGCCACGGACGGCTCATTCACGCCGGAGATCCAGGCCGTCCACGCGGGCGAGGCCCGCATTGCGTTTCCCGCCTGACGGGCGACGCTGAAAGGGGATCTCCGCTCATGAAAAACCCCGCCCGAAGCGGGCAGGGTTGATCTCAATCGGATGGTCGTTGGCCTTGTGCGCGCTCAGCGGCATACCCGCACCCAGCGGCGCACCTGGCCATAGGGTGTCCAGACCCAGCGCGGGCGGGTGACGCAGCGGCGATAGGCCGGTCGCCCGTAATAGACCGGACCGCCATAGAAGCGCGGCCGGGCATAATACGGCCGATAACGATAAGGCCGGTAGCCATAAGGCCGGGCATAGCGCGGCGCGCGATAAACCCGGCGATGCCCGTAATACTGGACATTGTCGGTGGCGCGGCTGCCGGCCTCGACCGCGAGAGCCGGGCCCGCCGGCGGCATGGCGGCATGCGCCGGTGCAAAAGCGAGACTCATGAAGAATGCCATCAGCGTGGCAGCGAAATAACGGGAAAGCCTGTTCATCGTTCATCCCCTATCGGTGTCGCCCGGGTGACGACGCTAAGCCCCGCTTTATGAACGTCAGCACAATGGCGGGATCGTGCTGGTGCGGGACTTGGGCGTCGTCACCCGGTCGAATGCCCTGAACGGGGAACAACCGGCATCAGTTCCAGTGGCAGTTCAGTCCCGTGGCGTGATCGAGACCAGACTGGCACGGCATCGGGTTGTTGCCGCCACCACGCCGCGGGCGAACCGGGCGACGGGGCCGGTGGTTGGGGTTGCCAGCGATCGCGACGGCCGCGATGGCGCCACCGGTCTGCATCACGGTTCCCGGCTCACCAGCGCCGCCCGAACCGCCGCCGGCGGAGCCGCCCGCCGCACCACCGCCACCGCCGCCATTGCCGCGGGCATGGGCCGCTGCGCCGAGCGCCAGCACGGTGAACGAGGCGATCATGATCTTGCGAAAGGTCGACATGGCATTTCTCCATCTGAAGGATTGAGGCGCGATGGCCCCGATGCTCCTTCGTCGCGGCAGCGGCCCAGTCGGTTCAAAGCTCATGCGATTTTTTTCCGAGGGTCGCGGAAAATTTCCCGTGGCGACGGTTTTCACATCGGCGAAAAATGCTCTAAGCAGGCGCGCTTCCCTTCCACCCGAGTTCGCCGATGTCCGTTCCCGCCCCGCTCGATCCGACCAAATCCTTTCAGGGCCTGATCCTGACGCTGCAGAACTTCTGGGCCTCGAAGGGCTGCGTCATCCTGCAGCCCTATGACATGGAAGTGGGGGCCGGCACCTTCCATCCCGCGACGACCTTGCGCGCGCTGGGTCCGAAGGCGTGGAACGCGGCCTATGTGCAGCCCTCGCGCCGCCCGAAGGACGGGCGCTATGGCGAGAACCCCAACCGCTTCCAGCATTACTACCAGTATCAGGTGATCCTGAAGCCCTCGCCGCCAAACCTGCAGGAGCTTTACCTCGAAAGCCTCTATGCTATCGGCATCGACCCGGCGCTCCATGATCTCCGCTTCGTCGAGGACGATTGGGAGAGCCCGACGCTCGGCGCCTGGGGCCTCGGCTGGGAATGCTGGTGCGACGGCATGGAGGTGAGCCAGTTCACCTACTTTCAGCAGGTCGCGGGGCAGGAATGCGCGCCCGTCGCCGGTGAACTGACCTACGGGCTCGAGCGCCTCGCGATGTATCTGCAGGGCGTCGATAACGGCTTCGAACTCAACTTCAACGGCCTCGAGGGCGACCGGAAGGTCACCTATGGCGATGTCTTCAGGCAGGCCGAGGAGGAATATTCCCGGCACAATTTCGAATATGCCGATACCGAGAAGCTGTTTCGCAACTTCTCCGAGGCCGAGAAGGAATGCCTAGCGTTGCTGAAGGCCGGCGAACGCCCCGAAGGCGAGCGCCACGCCCAGGTGCTTCCGGCCTATGACCAGTGCATCAAGGCCTCGCATGCCTTCAACCTGCTCGATGCGCGCGGCGTGATCTCCGTCACCGAGCGGCAAAGCTACATCCTCCGGGTGCGGGAACTGGCGAAGGCCTGCGGCTCCGCCTGGGTGAAGACCGAAGCGGGGGGTGCGTGATGCCCGATCTTCTCCTCGAACTCTTTTCCGAAGAAATTCCCGCCCGCATGCAGCGCCAGGCGGCGGAGGATCTGAAGAAGCTCGTCACCAACGCGCTGGTCGATCGCGGGCTCGTTTACGAGGGGGCGAAGGCCTTCGCGACACCGCGCCGGCTCGCGCTCACCATCGTCGGCCTGCCGGTGCGCCAGCCCGATACGCGCGAGGAGAAGAAGGGCCCGCGCGTGGGCTCGCCCGATCAGGCGGTGCAGGGCTTCCTGAAATCCGCCGGCCTCGCGGATATCGCGCAGGCGAAGATCGAGAGCGACCCGAAGAAGGGCGAGTTCTACGTCGCGATCATCGAGAAGCCGGGCCGCCCGACGATCGAGGTGCTGGCGGAGATCCTGCCGGGCATCATCCGCGGTTTCCCCTGGCCGAAGAGCATGCGCTGGGGTGCGGCCAGCGCCTCGCCCGGTTCCTTGCGTTGGGTGCGGCCCCTGCGCTCCATCCTCGCGACCTTCGGGGCCGAGACCGAGGACACCGAGATCGTGCCCTTCGAGGTCGATGGCCTGAAGGCGGGCAACATCACCTACGGGCACCGCTTCATGAAGCCAGATGCCATCACCGTCCGCCGCTTCGATGATTACGTGACCAAACTCGAAGCCGCGAAGGTGGTTCTCGATGCGGACAGGCGCAAGGAGATCATCAAGGCCGACGCGCAGAACCTCGCCTTCGCGCAAGGGCTGGAACTGGTGGAGGACGAGGGGCTGCTCGAAGAGGTCGCGGGCCTTGTCGAATGGCCCGTGGTGCTGATGGGCGCGTTCGAGGAAGCCTTCCTCGATGTGCCGGCGGAGGTGATCCGCGCGACGATCCGCGCGAACCAGAAGTGTTTCGTGCTCCGGAAAAGCGATGGTTCGCTGGCGAACCGTTTCCTGCTCACCGCGAATATCGAGGCGAAGGACGGCGGCGCCATCATCATTGGCGGCAATGAGCGGGTGATCCGCGCGCGCCTCTCGGATGCGAAGTTCTTCTGGGAGACGGACAAGCGCGTTTGGGCGGAAGACCGCGATTTCAAGCGGCTCGAGAAGTTCAGGAACGTCACCTTTCACGAGAAGCTGGGCAGCCAGTGGGACCGCATCGAGCGCATCCGAGCCTTGGCTAAGGAGCTTTGCGCGGTGACGGGAGCGGACCCGAACGAGGTCGATCTCGCGGCGCGGATCTGCAAGGCGGATCTGCTCACGGAAGTGGTGGGCGAATTCCCCGAGGTGCAGGGCTTCATGGGCCGCATCTATGCCGGGCAGATCGGCCTGCCGGCTTCGGTCGCGGCGGCCTGCGAGGAGCATTACAAGCCCGTCGGCCCGAATGATCGCGTGCCCACGGACAAGGTGTCGGTCACGGTCGCGCTCGCCGACAAGCTCGATACGCTCGTCGGCTTCTGGGCCATCGACGAGAAGCCCACGGGAAGCAAGGACCCCTACGCGCTGCGGCGCGCAGCGTTGGGGGTGATCCGGCTGGTGGTGGAGAATGGGCTGAGATTGGCTGTAATCCGGCTACTACGTATTCATGATGTGCAGCTAAGAATGACATTGGCGCACAAGACTATAGCCAAGCGCCAGTCAGTAATCGACGCCGCCGGTACCGGCAAAGCTAACAGTGTTGCGCTTGTGCTCGATAAATTGGTCCTTGGCGACGTTGAGGCGCCTGCGGGAATTTGGGACCTCCTCTCCTTCTTCCATGATCGCCTGAAGGTCATGCTCCGGGATTCCGGCGCGCGGCATGATCTCGTGGATGCCGTGCTCGCCAATGGCGAAGCGAATGACGACCTCCTGCTCGTCGTCCGCCGCGTCGAGGCCCTTGGAAAATTCCTCGAGACCGAGGACGGCAAGTCGCTGCTGGCGGGTGCCAAGCGCGCGACGAACATCCTGCGCGCGGAGGAAAAGAAGGATGGCGAGGGCGCGTTCGAAGCCGCATCCGACCCCGCTTTGCTGACCGAGGAGAGCGAAAAGGCGCTGCACGCCGCGCTCTCCCGCGCCGGCGAGGCCGCGATGGTCGCGCTCGAAAAGCCGGATTACGAAGCCGCGATGCGCGCCATGGCGAGCCTGCGCGCGCCGGTCGATGCCTTCTTCGACGCCGTGATGGTCAATGCGGATGATCCCGCCATCCGCAAGAACCGCCTTGCGCTGCTCGCCACGCTTCGTCGCGTGACGAGGCAGGTCGCGGATTTTACGAAGATCGCGGGGTAATGATGGATCCCCGTCCGATGCTCGCGCATCGCCGGGGATGACAGGGTGAGCCTGTCATTCCCAACGGGGCGCAGCCCCGGGCGGGAATCCATTCTTTGAACAACCCGAGACCGTGGATGGCCGGAACACGTCCGGCCATGACGGATGAGCGGAACTGGAACTTGCCGCCACCATCCCCAACGCATTCCGCCTGTTGATCAATTCATCACGTCAATAGGCTTTTGGAATGCGTGAAAGCAGGCTAGCGTTGGCCAAACGCGGCAAGAACCTGCGGCCGCGCCAGAGGGCATCCGCATGACGACCATCGCCACCCGCGCCGTTCCGGCCGGCCTCATCATCCTTTGCGGATGCCTGATCGCGAGCCTCGGTTTCGGGCCGCGCTCGGCCATGGGCTTCTTCCAGCAGCCGATCATCTCGGCGAATGGCTGGGGGCGCGATGTGTTTGCCCTCGCACTCGCCATCCAGAACCTGGTCTGGGGCATCGGCCAGCCCTTCATGGGCGCGATCGCCGATCGCTTCGGCACCTTGCGCGTGCTCTGGGCGGGCCTGGCACTCTATGCCGCCGGCCTCGCGCTGATGACGATCTCGACCACGCCCTCGGCGCTGACGCTCACCGCCGGCGTGCTGATCGGCTTCGGCCTTGCAGGGTCGAGCTTCAACCTCGTGCTCGCGGCCTTCGGCAAGCTGCTGCCGCCGGAAAAGCGCAGCATGGCCTTCGGTTTCGGCACGGCGGCGGGCTCCTTCGGGCAGTTCCTGTTCTCGCCGCTCTCCGTGGTGCTGATCCGCGATTACGGCTGGTCGAACGCCTTGCTGGTTTTCGCGGGGCTCACGCTGCTCGCGATGCCGCTGGCCCTCGCGCTCGCGACCCCGCCGCAGGCGAAGCCCGCGATTGGCACGGATGCGGCGCAGAACCAGACCGTGAAGCAGGCGCTGACGGAGGCCTTCCATCACCGCTCCTATGTGCTGCTGGTCATCGGCTTTTTCACCTGCGGCTTCCAGCTCGCCTTCATCACCGTGCATCTGCCGAGCTATTTCAAGGATGTGGGCCTGCCGCCCGAGGTCGGTGGCCTCACGCTGGCGCTTGTGGGCCTCTTCAACATCGTGGGTTCGCTCTCGGCGGGCTGGCTGGGCAATCGCATGCCCAAGCGCTGGATCCTCGCCTTCATCTATTTCGCGCGCTCGGTGGTGACCGTGGGGCTGCTCGCCTCCATCCCCTTCGCGCAGGTGCCGGTGAGCGTGTTCGGCACGGTGACGACCGTGGGCGTGGTCGCGGCGCTGATGTTCGGCGCCTTCACTGGCCTGCTCTGGCTGTCGACCGTGCCGCCCACCGCCGCGCTGGTCTCGATCATGTTCGGGCCGCGTTACATGGCGATGCTCTACGGCTTCGCGTTCTTCTCGCATCAGGTCGGCGGGTTTCTCGGCGTCATTCTCGGCGGCGTGCTGTTCGAGACCACCGGCAGCTACGATATCGTCTGGTGGCTCTCCATCGGCCTCGGGGTCGCCTCGGCGCTGATTAACCTGCCGATCCGCGAGAAGCCCGCGCCGCGCCTCGCGCTGGCCGGCGCGACCTGAGGCGTCAGGATTCCTCGCCTTCCAGCAGCTTGCGCTGGCGGGCCAGTTCATGCCCGAAGAAATCGAGGAAGGCGCGCACGCGCGCGGCCTTCTTCAGATCGGGATGGGTGAGCAGCCACAAGCCGGAATCGGCCTTTGGCGTGAGCGCGACGCGCACCAGCGACGGGTCCTTCGCGCCCATGAAGCAGGGCAGAACACCCACGCCGATGCCCGCGCGCAAGCCCGCGACGATGGCCGCGACGGCGCTGACCCGCGCCACGATATTGGCCGGCGGAACGTTGTCCTCCAGCCATTTCGTCGGGCTCATCGTGTGGATGGGATAGCTCATGCCGATCCAGGGAATGCCGGGCGCGAGAAAGGCCGAGCCTTCCTTTGGATCGAGCTTGTGACGGGCCAGCAATTCGCGCGAGGCATAGGCGCTCCACGCGATGGTGCCGACACGCCGGCCCACCAGCGTTTCCGGCGGATCGGTCGCCGCGCGGATCGCCACGTCGGCATCGCGGCGGGAGAGGTTCAGCGGCCGGTTGTCGATGATGAAGTCGAGCAGGATATCCGGGAATTTCGCGTGGAACTCCGCGAAGGCCGGCGCGATGAGATCCGAGAACATGGTGTCGGCGGTTGTCACGCGCAGCTCGCCGGAGGGGCGTACATCCTGCCCCGCGATGCGCCGCTCGAACTCGATGATCGATTCCGACATGCGCGAGGCGAGCGCGACCATCTCCTCGCCGGCGGAGGTCAGGAGGTATCCCGTGCGGGCACGCTCGAAGATGCGCACGCCGAGTTGGTCTTCCAGCGTGTTCAGCCGGCGGAACACCGTAGAATTGTTGACCGACAACGCTTCGGCTGCACCGCCGAGCGAGCGGGCATCAGCGATTGCCTTCACAAGGCGAAAGTCATCCCAGGCGAGAGGTTGAGGCATTGTCGAGCCGCATTATTGTTTTCACTCAAACGATATCAACAATTGCAAGCGCTGGCACTAGGGGCACTCCTTCCTCTTATTCAACCAAAGTCATATATTAACAGCTAACGTGGCGCTGCCGCCCGTCGCAACCGGTCAAAAATTGCTTCACCGAGCCCAAGCCGGGAAAATCTCACTACACAAATGCTGGAAGGCTCGCGTTCGTCAAGGCGTCTGAGCATCGCATAGAGGTTCGCGGCGGCCTCGACCGGATTTCCCGATTCGGAGAGGTTGAGCATCAGGCTGCGGTCAGTCCCCGGCGGCAGATCCGGTCCGAAGGCCAGGCACGCCTCGCCCGGCAGGATGCGCTCGACATCGAGCCGCAGCGGTGCGCGGGTCGCATAATGCGAGCTGAGCCGACCCGGCGCGAGCGGGTTCGTGTCGCTGTCCGCCTCCGGCTGTTCCACGGCCCTGCCGATCACCGCCTCCGCCGCCTCCCGCGTGATCGCACCGGGGCGCAGCAGCAGCGCGCGATCGTCGAGACAGGCGAGGATGGTGGATTCGAGGCCAATGGGCGTGGATTCGCCCATCACCACGGCATCGATGCGGCCGTCGAGATCCGCGAGCACATGCTTCGCCTCGGTCGGCGAGACATGACCCGAGCGGTTGGCGCTCGGTGCGGCGATCGGCCTCGCGGCCGCCGCGAGAATCGCCCGCGCGACCGGGTCCGCCGGCACGCGGATCGCGAGGCTCGACAGGCCGGCGCGCGCGAGATCGCAGATCGGGCCATCCGGCGCGGCCGGCACCACCAGCGTCAGCGGCCCCGGCCAGAAGGCTTCCGCCAGGCGGCGTGCCGCTGCGTCGAAGGTCCCGAGGGTCAGCGCATGCCCGATATCCGCCACATGCGCGATCAGCGGATTGAAGCTCGGGCGGCCCTTCGCGGCATAGAGCCGCGCGACGCTCGCGCTGTCGGTCGCATCGGCGCCGAGGCCATAGACCGTCTCGGTGGGAAACGCGACCAGCGCGCCGCCCGCCAGCAGCCGGCCGGCCTCGGCCAGCGAGGCTTGATCGGTGCCGAGGCGGCGGGTCGGGCGGGAGTCGGACATGGATGGCTCTTTACAGGCCGCAAGATAGTTTATATATGAACTAAATTGCTGGGCAGGGATTTCCTACGGCCTTGTCGCCGGGGAGGCAAATCGGCGCGGTAAACTTGCGTTGAGGGCCACTGGCCAAGCGCAGGGGAGCCGCCTAGGCTCACGCACCATGAGAGGGCCGGCGGGCCCCGGATTGCGACGAGGGAGGAAGGCATGACGTATCGCGCGCCGGTCGAGGATATTCTGTTCGCCATGCGGCATGTCGCGGGGCTGGAACAGGGCATCGCAAGCGGGCTCTATGCCGATCTCGCCGATGGCGTGACCGAGGCCGTGCTGGAGGAAGCCGCGAAATTCGCCGAAAGCCGGATCGCGCCGCTCAATCGCGGTGGCGACAAGGAGACCTCCCGCCTCGTCGATGGCCGGGTCATCACGCCGAAGGGCTTCAAGGAGGCCTATGCGGATTGGGCGGCCGGCGGCTGGGCCGGTGTCGCGGCCGAGGCCGAGCATGGCGGCCAGGGCCTGCCGATCCTGCTCAATATCGGCTGCACCGAATTGTGGAACGCGGCGAACCTCGCTTTCGCGCTCAACCCGCTGCTCACCATGGGCGCCGTGGAGGCGCTCACCGCGCATGGCTCCGAGCATCTGCAGAAGACCTATCTCGAGAAGATGATCTCGGGCGAATGGACCGGCACGATGAACCTCACCGAGCCGCAGGCCGGCTCGGATCTCGCGCTGCTGACGGCCCGCGCCGAGCGCAATGGCGATGGCACCTATCGCATCTTCGGGCAGAAGATCTTCATCACCTACGGCGACCATGATCTCACGCCCAACATCGTGCATCTCGTGCTGGCCCGCCTGCCGGATGCGCCGCCGGGCACGCGTGGCATCTCGCTGTTCGTCGTGCCGAAATTCATCCCCAATGCCGATGGCACGCCGGGCGAACTGAACGACGTGCGTTGCCACGCGCTGGAGCACAAGCTCGGCATCCACGCCTCTCCCACCGCCACGATGATCTATGGCGACAAGGGCGGTGCGATCGGCTGGCTCGTCGGCGAGGAGAACAAGGGCCTCGCCTGCATGTTCACGATGATGAACAACGCCCGCCTCGGCGTCGGCGTGCAGGGCGTCGCGGTGGCGGATCGCGCCTACCAGCAGGCTTTGGCCTACGCACAGGATCGCAAGCAGGGCAAGGCCGTGGGCGCGGGCGCGACGAGCCCCATCGTCGAGCATCCGGATGTGAAGCGCATGCTGATCGAGATGCGCTCGAAGACCGCTGCCGCCCGCGCGATCTGCCTGATGACGGCGGCCGCGCTCGACCGTTACCATCGCCTCGACGGTGCGGAATCGAAGGCCGCCCACGAGGAAGCGAGCCTGCTGACTCCGGTGGCGAAAGCCTTCTCGACCGATATCGGCGTAGAAGTCGCCTCGCTCGGCGTGCAGATCCATGGCGGCATGGGCTTCGTCGAGGAGACCGGCGCCGCGCAGCATTATCGCGATGCCCGCATCCTGCCGATCTACGAGGGCACGAACGGCATCCAGGCCATCGATCTCGTCACGCGCAAGCTGCCCCTCTCGGAGGGCCAGACCGTGAAGGCCGTGCTCGCCCGCTATGCCCGCACGGTCGAGGCGGCGCGCGCGATCAACCATCCGACCTTCGCGCGCATCGGCCAGCGGCTGGAGGAAGGCCTCGCGGCACTCACCCGCACGACGGACTACATGCTGGCAGCACTCGCCTCGAAGCCGAACGACGCGCTGGCGGGTGCCACGCCCTATCTCCGGCTATTCGGCCTCGTCGCGGGCGGTGCCTATCTCGCCGATCAGGCGCTCGCCGCCCATGCCGGGCTCGGCGCGGGCGACACCGATCCGCGCCACGCCACCCGCATCGCCGATGCGCGCTTCTTCGCGGAGAACCTCGTCACCGCCGCCGGCGGCCTCGAGACCACCATCCGCGATGGCGCGGATTCGGTGAACATGGCCTGGGCGGCCGAGTAAGGGAGGGCAGCATGAATGCTCCGGTCATGAGTGATGTCGGCATCACCCGTCAGGGTGCGCTGGCGATCCTGCGCCTCAACCGCGCGGAGAAGAAGAACGCGCTCACGGGCGCGATGTATTCGGCGCTGACGGCGGCCCTGCGCGAGGCGAATGCCGATGACGGCGTCGGCGCCATCGTCATCCTCGGCCAGCCGGGCATCTTCTGTGCCGGCAACGACATCAAGGATTTCATCGGCTTCGCGATGGGCGGCAGCCTCGGCCAGCCGGTGCTCGATTTCCTGCGCGCGCTTGTGGCGAACGAGAAGCCGCTGGTGGCGGGCGTGGATGGCGCGGCGATCGGCATCGGCACCACGATGATCCTGCATTGCGATTACGCGCTGGCCTCCAGCCGCTCGGTTTTCGCGACGCCGTTCGTCGATCTCGGCCTTGTGCCGGAGGCGGCGTCGAGCCTCATCGTGCCGCAACTCATGGGCAACCGGCTCGCATTCGAGATGCTGGCGATGGGCGCGAAATTCGATGCGGCCCGCGCGCGCGAAACCGGTCTCGTCAATGCCGTGACCGACGCCGATGCGCTCGAATCCCGCACGCTCGAAAGCGCCGAGGCCATCGCCGCCAAGCCGCGCGAGGCGGTGCGGCTCGCCCGCAAGCTGATCCGCGGTGATCAATCCGCGATCCTCGCCCGCATCGACGAGGAGGCGAAGCTCTTCTCGGAGCGGCTGATGTCGAAGGAGGCGCGCACCGCCTTCGAAGCCTTCCTCTCCAAAGGGAAGGCCTGATCTTTCGATATCATTCCGTCCGCTGCGCAACGCATCGGACCGGATTGCCACCATCGCCCCCTGAATTCCCGCCCGCAGCCTGCGCTGCGTCGGGAATGACAATCTGGACCCATCCGAGCGAAAGATCCCGCCATGTCCCTGTCCGGCAAAACCCTGTTCATCACCGGAGCCTCGCGCGGCATCGGCCTCGCCATCGCGCTGCGCGCCGCGCAGGATGGCGCGAATGTCGTCGTCGCGGCCAAGACCGCCGAGGCGCATCCCAAGCTTGAGGGCACCATCTTCTCCGCCGCCGAGGCGATCGAGAAGGCGGGCGGCAAGGCCCTGCCGATCCAGCTCGACATCCGCGACGATGCCGCGACCGAAGCCGCCTTCGCCAAGGCGGCGCAGCATTTCGGCGGCATCGACATCGTCGTGAACAACGCTTCCGCGATCCAGCTCGCGCCGGTCGAGAAGCTCGAGATGAAGCGCTTCGACCTGATGCACCAGATCAACGCGCGCGGCACCTATCTCGTCTCGCGCTGCGGGCTTCCCTACCTCGCGAAAGCCCAGAACCCGCATATCCTGATGCTGTCGCCGCCGCTCGACATGAAAACCAAGTGGTTCGCCGGGCATACGGGCTATTCCATGGCCAAGTTCGGCATGAGCCTCGTGGTTCTCGGGCTCGCGGGCGAGACGAAGGGCCGCATCGGCGTCAACGCGCTCTGGCCGCGTACCACCATCGCCACCGCGGCGGTGAACAACCTGCTCGGTGGAGAAGCCCTGATGAAGGCCTCGCGCACGCCGCAGATCCTCGCGGATGCGGCCTATGCGATCTTCAACAAGGACGCGAAGACCTTCACCGGCCACTTCCTGATCGACGATACATTCCTCGCCGGCGAGGGCGTGACGGCGTTCGATCATTACCGGAATGACCCCAGCCAGGCACTGGCACCCGACTTCTTCGTGCCGGATGACATTCCGCCCCCGAAAGCCGCCACCTACGGCCCGCTGAAGGGTTGAATTTCGCCCTTGATTTCCGTGGCCCGGCGAGGCTCTATCCGCCTCGACCGGGCGCTGGGGAACAAGGGAGACGGGCCGGATGATCATCGCCTATCTCCCCGGCCAGGCCATGACGGATGGCCGCTGCAATCTCGAACGGGCGATCATCGGCGAGAATGACGCCGTGCCGTCGGAAGCGGTCTGGATCGACCTGCTCAACCCGACCCGCAGCGAGGATGCGCGGGTGGAAGCGCGGCTCGGCATCTCGATTCCCACCCGTGAGGAAACCGAGAACATCGAGCCCTCCGAGGTGCTCTATGTCGAGAATGGCGTGCGCTACATGTCCGCGCGCATCCTTTGCCAATCCGAGAGCGAAACGCCGAAACTGGCGCCGATCTCCTTCATCCTGAAGGACGAGCATCTCGTCACCGTGCGCTACGACGAGCCGCGCTCCTTCCAGATGTTCGTGAACCGCATGGCGCGGCCCGCCGCCTGCACGCCCACCGGCGACCACATGCTGATCGCGCTCTTCGAAACGGTGATCGACCGCGCCGCCGAATTGCTGCGCATGGCGGGCGAGCGCATCGACGATGTCTCCCCGCTGGTCTTCGGGGCGCAGGACAGCGATCCGCGCGTCTTCCGGCAGACGCTCCAGACCATGGGTCTCGAAGGCGCCCGCATTTCCAAGGTGCGCGAAAGCCTTGTCTCGATCGAGCGCATGCTGCTGTTCCTCACCGCGAACACCGCCGGGGCCATCCTGCCGGAAAACCTGAGGCAGGAAGTGCGCACCACCTTGCGCGACTTGCAGAGCCTCGAGGATCACGCGACCTTCCTCGCCTCCAAGATCCAGTTTCTGCTCGATGCGACACTGGGTCTCGTCAATCTCGAGCAGAACAAGATCATCAAGATCTTCTCGGTGGCGGCCGTCATCTTCCTGCCGCCGACGCTCATCGCCTCGATTTATGGCATGAATTTCAAGGTGATGCCCGAACTCGAATGGGCCGCAGGCTACCCCATGGCACTGGCCATGATGGTGGCTGCCGCCGGCGGCACCTACATGTTCTTCAAGATGAAGCGCTGGCTGTGACATGTGCGGGCGATTTGCGCTGACGCTCCCGCCCGAGGCCGCGCGGCTCTATTTCGGCTATCGCGAACAGCCGAACTTCCCGCCGCGTCACGATATTCGCCCGACCGATCCGGTGGCGGTGGTCACGCTCTCGGCCGGCGCGCGGCATTTCATGCTGATGCGCTGGGGCTTCATTCCCGGCTTCGTGAAGGACGAGAAGGAATTCCCGCTGCTCATCAACGCGCGCAGCGAGACGGTGTTCGAGAAGGCGAGCTTCCGCAACGCGATCCGGCGGCGGCGCTGCCTGTTCGTGGCCGATGCCTTCTATGAATGGATGAAACTCGACGAGAAGGGGCGCAAGAAGCAGCCCTACCGGATCTATCGGCCATCCAGGGAGCCGCTGGCTTTGGCGGGAATCCACGAGACCTGGTCGAGCCGCGATGGCTCCGAAATCGACACCTGCGCGATCCTCACGACGAGCGCCAATGCGACGCTCTCGGCCATCCATGATCGCATGCCGGTGATCCTCGATCCGGCGGATTTCGACGCCTGGCTCGCGCCCAATACGGAACAGGATGCCGTGCGTCGCCTGATGCGCCCGCTGGACGATGACGCCCTGGTGATGCAGCGCATCGAAAGGCTCGGCCCGCCGGAGGCGGAGCCGGAGAAGGGGAAGCTCATTTGAGGTCGATCATTGAGGCTATCTTGCTTACCTCGCCGTTGGTCGCGCTCGGCGTTGCGGTTTATTTGTCCAGCGGACCTGCTGTCTACGTTCCGCCCAAGAGCCCCGAAGAAGAAGTGGCCCGCATTCGGGCAAGAAGGGCAGCAGGAGACGAAGGGATGCCTGTCGTTGCGGGATTTTCCGGAGGCGGCGACGGCGGTGCAGGCGGCGACGGCGGCGGTGGCGGAGACTAGCGCGTGAACACCGCCATCACCTCGACATGGGCGGAATAGCGGAACTGGTCCACCGGCGTCACCGGCCCCAGCCTGAAACCGCCATCCACGAGAATGCGGGCGTCGCGCGCGAAGCTCTCGGGGTCGCAGGAGATCGAGACGAGCTTCGCAACCTTCGATTTCGCGATCTCGCGGGCCTGCGCTTCCGCGCCCTGCCGGGGCGGGTCCATCAGCACGGCATCAAAGGGCTTGAGATCGGGCGCAAAGAGCGGCCGGCGGAAGAGATCGCGCGCTTCGGCCACGAGGGGCTTCCCGCCGGGATTGGCGCGGATCGAGCGGTTCAGCGCCTCGATCGCGCCCTTGTCGGAATCCATGGCACTCACCTTTCCCTGCCGCGCGAGGCGCAGCGCGAAGGGCCCCAGACCGCAGAACAGATCCGCGACATGCTTCGCGCCCTGGAGCGCCTCCAGCGCAAAGCCGGCGAGCATTGCCTCGGCCGCCGCCGTCGCCTGCAGGAAGGACCCGGCCGGCAGGACGGCGGTGAGCCCGTCGAATTGCAGGACCGGCATGCGGGCCTCGATCAGCCGTTCGCCATGCAGGGTTAGCCGCGCGAGATCGCGCTCGCGGGCCAGCGCGATCAGCTTCTGCCGCAGGCCGTCCACCAGCGGGCCGGAGCCGCGTATGTCGCAATCGAGACCGGAATCCGTGGCCGTGACCTGCACGTCGAGCGGCTTCGCGAGCCCGCGCAGGATATGCCCGATGGCCCGCGCGATATCCGGCGCCGGCGCCAGTGCGGGCACCAGAAGCGGGCAGCCCTCGAGATACACCAGCGCATGGCTGCGCGCCTGCATGAAGCCGGCCTCGATGCGTCCGCCGGGCATTTTGGGGTAGCGCACATGCAGGGTGACGCGCCGTCGCCCCGCGCCATGCGCGTCGCGCGTCGGCAGGATGTCGGCCTCGACCTTCGCGCGCCGCAGGGCTGTCGCCACCCGCTCGCGCTTCCATTCGGCGATGCGCGGGCCCGCCCAGTGCTGCACCGCGCAGCCGCCGCAGCGCGCAAAGAGCGGGCAGGGCGGGGCCACGCGATCCGGGCTCGCTTCCACGATCTCGATCAGCGTGCCGCGCTCGCCCTCCCGCACGATCCGGGCCGTTTCGCCCGGCAGCGCGAATGGCACATGCACGCGCGCGCCCTCGACCGTGCCGATGCCGTCGCCCCGGGCGCCCATGCCGGCCAGCGTCACGATCTCCGCTTTCATGCGGCCTTCCTCGCATGGAGAAGGAATTCGCGATTGCCGTCACCGCCGGCGATCGGCGAGGGAACGAGGCCGAGGACGGAAAGGCCCAGACCCGCCACCTCGAGCGCGACCCGGTTCGCGATCGCAGTCTGCAAGGCCGCATCGCGGATCACGCCATCCTTGCTCGCGCCGGGACCGGCCTCGAATTGCGGCTTGACGAGTGCCACGAGATCGCCGCCCGCTTCCAGCCGCGCGAGGCCGGCGGGGAGGGCCTTGGCGAGCCCGATGAAGGAGAGATCCGCCGTCAGGACGCGCACGGTTTCCGGCACCTCGGCCACGGTGATGGCCCGCGCATCGAGCCCTTCGAGCGCCACCACGCGCGAGTCTGCGGCAAGGCGCGCATGCAACTGGCCATGGCCCACATCCACCGCATAGACCCGCTTCGCCCCGCGCCGCAGCAACGCATCCGTGAAGCCGCCGGTCGAGGCGCCGAGATCGAGCGCCACGCATCCCGCCGGGGACAGGCCGAAGGCATCGAGCGCCGCGAGGAGCTTCACCCCACCGCGCGAAACGGTCTCGAAGGGCCGGCTCGCCTCGAGCCGGGCCTCCAACGCGACCGCGCGGGAGGGTTTGTCCACCACCGCGCCATCCGCTCGCACCAGCCCGGCCTCGATCGCGGCGCGCGCGAGCGCCCGGCTTTCAAACAAGCCGCGTTCGACGAGTAGCTGATCGATCCGCTGGCGATTCATGAAGGGCTCGAAAAAAATCCGGCTTGGCCTGCATCCGCTATGGGTCCATCTGTGTTCCAGCACAAGTCGCTTCCGCAGCGCGCCGTGTGGGCCGGGCGGGAAAGCGATGCCCAAGAGGAGAAACTCATGAACACCCAGCTTTCCCGCCGCCTGTTCCTCGCCGGTGCTACCGTTGCGGCCGGCGCGAGCGCCCTGCCGCGCACGGTGTTCGCGCAGGCTGCCGCCCCCGCCGCGCCCGCCGGTCCCTTCGCGTTGCCGCAGCTCGGCTACGCCTTCAATGCGCTGGAACCGCATATCGATGCGATGACGATGGAAATCCATTCCCAGCGTCACCATGGCGCCTTCATCACCAACCTCAACAATTTCGCGAAGGACCATGGCGTGCTCGCCAAGGGCTCGATCCCGAAGCTTCTGGCCGAGTGGCAGCAATTGCCGGAGGCGATCCGCGTCGGCGCCAAGAATTCGCTCGGGGGCCATGCCAACCACACGATGTTCTGGCAGATCATGACGCCGGGCGGTGCCAAGGCGCCCGAAGGCGATCTCAAGGCGGCGATCGATCGCGATCTCGGCGGTTTCGACAAGCTGAAGGCCGATTTCAATGGCGCCGGCGGCCGCGTCTTCGGCTCGGGCTGGGTGTTCGTGACGGTTGCGAAGGATGGCAAGCTCGCCATCGTCGCGAAGCCCAACCAGGATACGCCGCTGATGGACGGCCAGATGGTGCTCTTCGGCAATGACGTGTGGGAGCACGCCTATTACCTGAAGTACCAGAACCGCCGCGCGGACTATCTCGCGAACTGGTGGAACGTCGCCAACTGGTCGAAGATCGGCGAGCGCTACGCGGCCGCGAAGGCCGGCAAGCTCGAGGTCTGATCGGCATCCAACCCACCGGTCCGGACCTTGTCCGGGCCGGCTCCTTCAGGCCGAGGTCACCGGCCTTTCCAAATGCGCCATCGCGCCCGCGAAGGTTTCCAGAGCCGCCGTCCCCTTCGGCGACAGCGCATAGATGCCCCGGCTTTCGCGCTGGAACCAGCCATAGACATCGTTCTGCAGAATGCCCGCCGCGCGCTGCACGCCGGTCTCGCTTCGCAGCCGTGCCACGGGCATCGCGCCCCTCAAGGCGAGCTGGTTCGCGAGCCGCAACGCGTCCTGGCGATAGGCCGTCATGCGGGGCTGGCGCGCGGTGCCGCCGGCATCGGGATCGCCGACGCGATGGGCAAATTCCTTCAGCAAACGACCCTTCCGCTTGAGATCCGCGCGCGGCCTGTAGGGCGCGGGGTCGGCGAGCGGTTCCACGAACTGGCCGCTCACCACCAGAACGCCGAGGCCGAGCCGACGGCAGAGCTTCAGGATATCGGATTGCTGGCGGCGCTTCGGCGGCGGGAAGGCGAGATAGACCGCGTCGCTCATGGCCTGCCGGTCGATGCCCTGCAGCACGAGCTGCAGCGAAAAGCCCGTCTTGAGTTCGACGATCACCGGCGGATCATCGCCCCGCAGCGCGACGACGTCGCATTCGCGGATCTCGCCCTTCACGACATAGCCCTGCGCTTCGAGAAAGCGCTTCACCGGGGCGTAGAGGTCGGTCTCGGCCATGATCCATGGCGACCATATTTCGCCTGATTCGAGAAGCCCCGTCTCAGGCCCGGCGCGAACCGGTCTGGTCCGCCAACCGGCGATCGAGCACGCCCTGCACCGCCTTGACGATCCCCCC
>PERO01000003.1 GCA_002928875.1 Methylobacterium sp.
GGCCAGACGCTGGCCCCGAACGCGACCGGCGTGACGCTCGATCGCGGCGCCGGCACCCGCGCCTTCGACGGCATCGACGTGATCCCCGGCCAGCGCGGTGTGTATTGGAACGGCGCGTTGCGCTTCACCGCGCCCCAGGTCGCCGTCGTCACCCCGCCGCCCCCGCCCGTGGTGGCCCCTGTCGTGAAGCAGATTGGCCAGTGGAAGGAACTCGTCGCCGACGTCAACGGCAAGATCATCGAGAGCGAGTACAAGCGCGTCGCCGCGAACTACAACGCGCCGGAGATCGTCGATTATCGCCTCGGCCCGAAGGCGGCGGATTTCGGGAACGCCACCAACACCGCGCCCACGCTTTGGGGACCGGATCTGGCCAGGGGCCAGGGTCTCTGGCCGTTCGGTACACTGCCCGCCACCAATCCCGGCGAGTCGGCGAAGTGCCTGCCGCCCCCCGAGCAGCCGCGCAGCGACCAGGAAGAATTGGCGCGCGGCCTCAAGGGCAACGGCTGGCTGGTCGGTGGCCAGCACATCTTCCTGCCCGACAATCCGGGCGACCCGGATTACAAGTTCGGCATCAGCAACACGCGCGGCGGAGACGGCTCGGTGTTCGATACCGGCGGCCTCTGCATGCGCATGATCGCCTCGTGGTTCCCGGATTGGTGGAACCGCAACAACATCGCGACCCCGGCCCAGCCGGAAATCCGCAACCTCGCAACGCGCCGGGCCGACCTGCCGCTGGTGCCGGTGGCGATCGCCCGCGGCCGCGCCAATGCCAGCCAGATCAGCTTCGCGGCCTTCAAGGACGGCACGATCGCGCCGATCGCCGTGGGCAACACGGCACCGGAATTCTTCGACACGACCGGCATCCGCCTGCCTGCCGGCATGGTGCCGACAGCGATGGCGGTGACGCCCTACAACGAGTTCCTGGTGGTCTCGGTGTGGGATACGAACACGGTCTCCGGCAAGCTCGCCTTCATCGCGCTGCGTCCGCGGCAGATGGCGGTGGGAAGCCCGAGCCAGACGCCGAACAGCCGCTGGTACTGGGGCGTTCCGGGCGCATGGACCATCCGCGGCATGAAGCTGATCGGCATGATCGACCTGCCTTTTGCGGCGCCCTCGAGCCTCGATGTCTCGAACAACATCGTTCTGGGCAATCCGCGCGGCCACGGCAACAATGACGACCCGGCGCAGGGCGACCTCTCCCGGCAATCCGCGCGTGACCTGTGGCGGAATTCCGACCCGCTGATCACCTATGGCAACGACGAATGGAGCAAGCTGGCATCGGGTGGCTATGCCATCGTCGCCTCGCGCGCCGAGAACAAGGTGTCGTTTGTCGACATGACGCCGCTCTACCAGTACTATCGGACGATGTATCTGACGACGCAGGCGAATTACGACCGGACGGCCGATGCCAGCCTCACCGATCCGAACAAGTGGCCGTTCAGCTTCGCCGTCGCGCCCAGCCAGACACCGACGATCGTCTCGACGATCGCCGTCGACCAGCCGACCTCCGTGAGCGCCGGCATCCAGACCAGGACCATCTTCGGCATCGACCGCGGGACCTGGTTTGGCGAAAGCGGCAACCCGGGCTGGAGCGCCAAAGAGGGCTGGTCCGGTATGGAACCGCAGCGCGTGCTCGGCCGCAGCCGTGCCTTCATCGCCACGATGGACGGCACCGTGCAGATCCTGAACGTGCAGGGCCTGAACTTCCCGAACTCGCCGGTGGGGAAGACGGTTTCCTCGACCCCGCTCGCCACCTTCAAGGCCGGACGCAACTCGACCTTCGCCTTCACGAACGGCATCTCCACCGCGCCGGATGACCTCTTCCTCGTCAGCCGCGGCGACCGGAACGTGACCTTCGCCTTCCCCGACGGGCGCATCCAGGGTGTGCTGCGCGACAGCCGGCTCGTCGATCCGGTCGGTGGCGCTGTCACCATCAACCAGGCGGGCTTCGGTGGAACCGGGCCGGGCAAGGCGGTGTTCGCGCCGATCATCAACATCACCGACTTCAACGGCAAGACGATCCACACCTATGCGGTGGACCCGAAGCGGGGCTATTCCGGCAGCCTTGCAGAACTTTACCCGTTCCAGACGCCGTCGGGGTACTCGCCCTACCTCTGGGGCTCCACGGCGCCCTTCCCCGGCAAGCCGTTCATGATCGACATGGAGGAGATCATCTGAGCCCGGCGCCGGCCGGCAGGCCAGACACAGAATGCGCGCGGCGCCGGGCGAAAACCCGGCGCCGATTTCGTTCCGGGCGTGGGCCACGCCACAAGTCGCGCCCTCAGGCCGGGTGCCATTCCGCGAAACTCGCGATATCCGGCTTGCGGCCCTCCCCTTCCGCGAAGGCGACGAAATCGCGCGCGAGGATCGCTTCGAACTGCGCCGGGCTGGTGATGGTCATCTGGTGACCGCGATCGAAGATCACCAGCGTCTCGCCACCCGTCACAACCGGGCGCAGCAGATCGGGAATCGCGGATGGCTTCCATTGCGATGGCCGCGCCGGATCGACGAACAGCACCACGGCCTTCTCGGTCGGGTCGCGGTGGAAATAGGCACCGGCCTCCAGCGGATGCGGGATGCGGTTGCGATCCGGTGCATCCGCCAGCCGCGCGGCGAGATAGGCGCAATTGTAATGCATGCAGGTCGCCGGGCGCGCCGCCTCGCCGAAAATCCCGCAGCCCTGGTCGCGCAGATGCCCGCAGGCGCGATACATCGGCTTGTCGAGTGCCACGATCTCGGGCAGCACGCAACAATAGGTGCAGGTGCGGCACCAGCTGATCCGCGCGCCCGCTTCGCGCTTTCTTTTCGCCTGGCCCATCGTCGCCGATCTCCACAACCCGGCCACGCCCCCGCGAGGGGCAATTGCGCAGCCACAGGGCGCCGAAGCTATCGTTCCCCCCGGGAAAATCCAGCCACCGGCGTGCACGAGGATCAAGCGTCCGGTCGGCCGTTGGTACGGCTTTCCCTCCGCGCGAGGACACGGCCGTGAGCGCCCGCGGAGGGCACTTGCGGATTGAACACGGGCCGCTCGCGAAAACTTGAAAAACCTGAGTCGAGTTTGTGTCACAAAAATGAATTGTTCGAACATTACGCAATGAGGTGGAAATATGGAAGAAAATCGTCAGCTTCAAAACGGAATTCTGACCGTCATATAAAGTAAAAATCTCTACTATTGATCATTCTATACCAACCTGACGACGATCTCACACTATTTCACTTGCGTTGTACCGACTCCAGGGGGACAGAATGACTCGCCTACAGATAGCAGAGAACAAGTATGCGTTGACGATGGCGGCAATTATGGCTTCCCTGCCACTCCAGGGCGCCAATTCTGCCGATCTCGCGCTCAAGAAGCCCAGCAATGTGGAATACATGAAGGCCTGCCCGACCTATGGCGCCGGGTTCTTCGTTGTGCCGGGTACGACCTCCTGCTTGCGCATCATCGGACGCGTTCGCGTCGAATACATGTTCGACTCGCCCGCCGCACGCGGCAATGACTACAACCGCATCCGCACACGCGGCTATTTCGGCTGGGATCACCGGACCCCGACGGAATACGGTCTGCTCCGGACCAACATGCGGGCCTACATCCAGCGCGACAATGCGGGGACTGCCGCGCTCCCCTATTCGCCGGTCGTCGACTTCGCCTTCATCCAGTTCGCCGGCTTCACCATCGGCCGCACCACCCCGCTCTTCGAGAACAGCTTTATCCGGTTTTTCTCGCGCTCCGGGCAATATCTGGGAGCCCTCGGCTCGGATGTGACTTACGCCAATACCGTGGGTTACACCCACAGCTTCGGCTCCGGCTTCAGTGGCAGCATCTCGCTTGAGGATTCCTCGCAGCGGCGCGCCGGGATCCGGCTCGGGCCGGGCGTGGCGCTGTCGCCGAACCAGACGACCATTCTCGGCGGCCAGGCCGTGCCGGATATCACGGTGGCGCTCGAGGCGCAGCAATCCTGGGGCCAGGCGAAGGTCGCGGGTGCGCTGCACCAGGTGCGCGGCACCTTTGTGGGCGCGGCGCCGGCGCGAGCCGTGTCGGAAGAATATGGCTATGCCTTCACCACGGCGCTGAAGCTCGAGCTTCCCTTCCTCGCCAAGGGCTCCAATGTCTGGGCGAGCTTCCAGTACGCGCAGGGCGCACCGTTCTACACGCATGACAACGCCGCGAACGGCGACGTCGCCTCGCGCCGGCTGGCGGTTGCGGATGCGACGGTGGATGCGAACGGGCAGCTTTTCCTGTCGCGTTCATGGTCGGTGGGCGGTGCGGTCGAGCACTTCATTACGCCGACGATCGTCGCATCGGTCGGCGGCTTCTACGGCATCTTCGATGCGCGCGGCGGCAACAACACGGCAGCCAACCTGGCGATTGTCGGCCACCTGTCCTGGCGCCCGGTTTCCGGGTTCATCATTGGTGGGGAAGCGGTCTACCGCACGATCAGCAATCGCGGCACGACGCAGCTCGGCACGGGCACGGACAACGCCGATGCCCTCGGCCGGGTCCGCTTCCAGCGCGACTTCTGATCCCCGAGGCGCTTGCGAACGTCATCGCTCGCCGGAATCCCGACCAGGGCCGCAAGAAGCGGCCCTGGTTGTGGCGTTGCCGGCGACCGTCGCGTCTTGGCCTCGAAATCGCGTCCCCTCCCCGAGCGCTGCCCGGCCGGACGACCTCGCCATGTGCCATCCGGCGGAAAATCCAGTTGCGGCACGCGACCGTAAGTGATCCATCAGCCCGGCCGGCCGGGCGACGACGGATTGCCCCGCATGCCTGCTTCCCCCGGCGCCATCGCGCTCCACTGGTTTCGCAATGATCTTCGCCTTGACGACAACCCTGCCCTGACGCGTGCGGCCGAGGCCGGCGCGCTGCTCGCAATCTACATCGACGAGACTGACGACACCCTGCGCCCGCGCGGCGGGGCCCAGAAATGGTTCGTGCATCATGCACTGGCCCGCCTCGACGAGAGCCTGAAGGCGAAGGGATCGGCGCTCGTCATCCTGCGCGGCGCCTCGCGTGACCTCGTGCCGCAGGTGGCGAAAAGCATCGGTGCGCGACACGTGACCTGGAACCGCCGCTATGGACAGGCCGAGCGCGACCTCGATTCCGGAATCAAGGCGGAACTGAAGGACGCGGGAATCGCCGCCGAGAGTTTCAACGGGCATCTCCTCTACGAGCCGATGGAGATCCGCTCGCAGGCCGGCGGCCCGATGCGGGTCTTCACGCCGTTCTGGAAGGCGTGCCGCGCGAAACGGCCCGTGGAAGCGCCCCTTCCGCCACCGGCATCCCTGCCGCCGCTTCCCGCGATCGACCATCTGCCGGGCCGCGTGAGCCTCGACGACCTCGAATTCCTGCCGACGAAGCCGGATTGGGCCGGCGGCCTGCGCGAAACCTGGCAGCCCGGCGAGGTTGGCGCGCAGAAGCGCCTGCTGGCCTTTCTCGCCAAAGGCTTCCGGGGCTATGCCGAAGACCGGAATCGCCCCGATTTGCCCTCCACCTCCATGCTCTCGGCGCATCTCGCGGTGGGTGACATTTCCGTCCGGCGCGTCTGGCAGGTAACTGAGCAGGCGCTGGCGGCCAGGGAGACGAAGGCCTCCGCGACCGATGCCGAGAAATTCTTCGCCGAACTCGGCTGGCGCGAATTCTCCTACCATCTGCTCTTCCACTACCCCACGCTCGCCAGCGTGAATTACCAGCCGAAATTCGATGCCTTTCCCTGGGTGACGGATGCGGGCGCGCTCGCCGCCTGGCAGAAGGGGCTAACCGGCTACCCCATCGTGGATGCCGGCATGCGCCAGCTCTGGCGGACCGGATTCATGCACAATCGCGTGCGGATGATTGTCGCATCCTTCCTCATCAAGCATCTGCTGACCGATTGGCGCGCGGGCGAAGCGTGGTTCTGGGACACGCTCTGCGACGCCGATCCCGCGAGCAACGCGGCGAGCTGGCAATGGGTCGCCGGGTCGGGCGCGGATGCCGCCCCGTATTTCCGGATCTTCAACCCGATCACGCAAGGGGAGAAATTCGATCCGGAAGGTCATTTTGTGCGTACTCATGTTCCGGAAATTGCTAAGCTTCCGGACAAGTTCATACATTGCCCCTGGGAAGCGCCGGGGCCGATCCTCGCCCGCGCCGGCATCCGGCTGGGCGAAACCTATCCCAGGCCCATCGTGTCGCATGACGAAGCGCGCGGGCGGGCGCTCGAAGCCTTCAAGGCGCTGCCTGCCGCAGCGTCCAACGCCTGACAGAAGAGACGCTCCATGCGAATTGCAGTGATTGGCAGTGGGATTTCCGGCCTCGGGGCTGCCCATCGCCTCAGTCGCCATTTCGGTTCCGACGCGATCACGGTCTTCGAGAAGGACAACCGGCTGGGCGGACATTCCGCCACGGTGGATATCGATTATGCCGGGGCGTCCATTGCCGTCGATACGGGCTTCATCGTCTTTAACACGCTGAATTATCCGCTTCTCACCGCCCTGTTCGCCGAACTCGGCGTGGCCACGCATCGTTCGGACATGGGCTTCTCGCTCTCGCTCGATGGCGGGCGCTTCGAATGGTCGGGGCAGGAGACGAATGTCATCTCCTCGTTCTTCGCACAGCGTTCGAACCTGCTGAAGCCGCGCCTGTGGCGGATGCTGGGCGACATGCGGCGATTTTCCGCCGAGGCGATCGAGGATCGCGCGGCGGCCCGCGTGGGCGACATGCCGCTCCGCGCCTACCTCGCCGAGAAGCGCGCCTCGCGCGAACTCATCGAGGATTACATCCTGCCCATGGGTGCCGCGATCTGGTCGATGTCGGCCGAAGCGGTGCTCGATTTTCCGGCCCAGAGCTTCATCGCGTTTTTCGACAACCACCGCCTGCTGCACTGGAACCGCCCGGCCTGGCGCACGGTGACGGGCGGCTCGCGCAGCTATGTGCAGAAGCTCGTCGCGACCTCCGGCTTCCAAACCCGCATCGGCGAGGGCGTGGCTTCCCTGCGGCGCCTGCCGATGGGCGTGGAAATCGCGACCACGCGCGGCCAAAGGGGGCTCTTCGATGCCGTGGTCTGCGCCACGCACACCGATCAGGCGCTCGCTTTGCTCGAGGATGTCAGCGCCGAGGAGCGGGCCGTGCTCGGCGGGCTTCGCTATGCCGAGAACGAGGTGATCCTCCACCGCGATCCGCGCCTCATGCCCAAGCGCAAGCGCGCCTGGGCGGCCTGGAACGTGATGCAGGCCTCGGGCGAGGCCGATCGCCCCGTGATGGTCAGCTACTGGATGAACCGCCTGCAGGGCATCGACGACACGCGCCCGCTTTTCGTAACCCTCAATCCGCGCATTGAACCGGCGGAGGAGAAGGTCTTCGGCCGTTATGCTTACGCGCATCCGCAATATGATGCCTCGGCGCTCGCCGCACAAAGGGCCCTGCCCGGCATTCAGGGCCGCGGCGGCGTGTTCTATGCCGGGGCCTGGACTGGCTATGGCTTCCACGAGGATGGCCTGCGGGCCGGCTTTGAAGCGGCCGACCGGCTGATCGCGGAACATGGCATGCAGGGCAGTGCCCGGCTGCCCGAGCGCGCGGTGGGTGCGCCACCGCGCCTGTGAGCGTATAATGCCGGCCATGGAGCCCGTTTTTCCCCCGCCCGCCGATGCCGCCCTGTTCTATGTCGGCTCGGTGATGCATGCGCGGATGAAGCCGAAGGCGCATCGCTTCGCCTATTCGGTCTTCGCGCTGCTCGTCGATCTCGACCGGCTGGAGGAGGCGCATCGCCTCTCCCCCTTCTTCTCGGTCCGGAAGTTCAACCTCATCGGATTTGACCATGGTCCGCATGGCTTGACGAAGGGCTCGCCCGATCCGAAGGCGGATGTCGTGGCGGCGCTGAAGGCGGCCGGGATGAGCGAGGAACCGGCGCGCGTGCTGCTCCTGTGCTATCCGCGTGTCCTCGGTTTCGTCTTCAACCCGCTTTCGGTCTATTTCGCCTATGCCGGCGACGGCCGATTGATCGGCGTGCAATACGAGGTGCGCAACACCTTCGGCCAGCGCCATTCCTACGTCGAGCCGGTGATGCCGGGACAATTGACGGAAGCCGGCCTGCGGCAGGAGGCCGACAAGCTCTTCTATGTCTCGCCCTTCATGCCGATGGAGCAGCGCTACCATTTCCGCATCCGCCCGCCCGGAGCGCGCGATATCGCCCTGCGCATCCACGAGACGGATGCCGGCGGCCCGATCCTCGCGGCGACCTTCCACGGCCATGCGGAACGCATCAGCGCGCGCTCCTGCCTGAGGCTCGCGCTTGCCATGCCCTTGATGACATTGAAGGTCGTCGCCGGGATTCACTGGGAGGCGTTGCGCCTCTGGGTGAAGGGTGTCAGACTGGTTTCGCGGCCGGAACCGCCACCTCCGGCCTCGCATGGAGGGCAATTTCTGACGGTTTCGACCGAGACGACACGAAGGGCACATCATGCAGGATAAGACGACGAAGGCGCCCATCCTTTTGACGGACGCGAATTTCGCCGCCGAGACCCGATTCGTGCCCCGAGCAAGCCGCGAGATGCTGCGCTTCGTGCTGGGGATCGAGGCAGGCTCGTTCCAGGTCACGTTCCCCGATGGCCGGAAGTTCGCCGTGGAAACCGGAAAGCCCGGCCCGCAGGCGGTTCTGACCGTGCGCAACTGGCGCTTCGCCCGCCGCGTGATGTTCGCCGGCGATGTCGGCCTCGGCGACACCTATGGCGATGGCGACTGGGACAGCCCGGACGTGACCGAGGTGGTGAAGCTGTTCGCGATCAACGAGGACCTCACCGCGAATTTCCTCGCGCGCTCACCGCTGGCGCGCTTCGCCTTCCAGGTCCTGCATTTCCTGAACCGCAACACGAAATCCGGCTCCAAACGCAACATTTCCGCGCATTACGACCTCGGCAACGCCTTCTATCGCGAGTGGCTCGACCAATCGATGACCTATTCCGCCGCGATTTTCGCGCCGGGCGACAATGATCTCTCCAGCGCGCAGGAGCGGAAATACCGCCGCCTTGCCGACGCCATGGGTGTGAAACCCGGCGAGCACGTGCTGGAAATCGGCTGCGGCTGGGGTGGCTTCGCCGAATACCTGGCCCGCGAATGCGGCGCGAAGGTCACCGCCCTCACCATCAGCAGCGAGCAGTTCGAATATGCCAGGAAGCGCATCCAGGAGGCGGGGCTCGCCGACAGGGTGGATATCCGCTTCCAGGATTACCGCGACGAGCGCGGCACCTATGATCGCATCGGCTCGATCGAGATGTTCGAGGCCGTGGGCGAGAGCTACTGGAACAGCTATTTCTCCACCCTGCGCGACCGGCTGAAGACCGGCGGCACCGCCGGCCTGCAGATCATCACCGTGGCGGACCGTTTCTTCGAGGATTACCGGCGCAACATCGATTTCATCCGCCGCTTCATCTTCCCCGGCGGCATGCTCCCCTCACCGGCCAAGCTCGCCGAACTGGCGCAGGGCCACGGCTTCACGAGCCAGTCGGACCTCTCTATCCGCCACGATTATGCCGAGACGCTCCGGCAATGGCGCGCGAGCTTCGATGCGGCATGGCCGCGGCTGCAGCCCATGGGCTTCGACGAGCGTTTCCGCCGCCTCTGGCGCTATTATCTGAGCTATTGCGAGGGCGGCTTCGACGCGGGCTCCATCGACGTGCACCAGCTGGTCTATCGGAAGAGCTGATCCGCTGGCTCGCGCCTCTCGAACCGGTTGCGCTAGGCGCCGGTCGAGCGCTTGAGAATCCAGAAGTAGAGGCGATAGGGCAGCAGCGCGAGGATCTTCAATTGCCACGCGAAACGCTTCGGGAAAAAGATCTCGAAGCGCCCGTCATCCAGCCCGTCCGCGATGCGGCGCGCGGCGTCATCGACCTTGACCAGATGCGGCATCTCGAAGCTGTTTTGCGCGGTCGCCGGCGTTTCGACGAAACCGGGATTGACGAGCTGGAACAGGATTCCGCGCCGGTCGCCATCGAATTTCAGGCTTTCGACCATGTTGATCAGGCCCGCCTTCGTCGCGCCATAGGCCGCGGAGGTCGGCATGCCCGTATAGCCCGCGACACTCGCATTGACCGCGATCTGGCCGCCGCCACGCGCGAGCATGCCCGGCACGATCGCGCCCAGCGCATTGACCACGCCGCCGAGATTGACCGCGAGGCTCTTGTGGTACTTCCAGGTGTCGAACGGTTCGATCTCGACCGGGTAGAACACGCCTGCATTGAGGAAGGCCCGCGCCACGACGCCGTGCTCCGCCTCGATGCGCGTCACAAGCGCGCGCATCGCGGTTTCGTCGGTCACGTCGCAGGGAGCGGGAATGATCGCGCCGGGAACGGGCGATGCCTTCGCCAGCGCCTCCAGCTCCTCGGCCCGGCGGGCCGTGGCGACCACGCGCCAGCCGCGCCTGACGCTTTCGAGCGCCAGTTCGCGCCCGATACCGGAGCTTGCCCCCGTGATCCAGAACAGACCGTCCGAGGGTTTTCGGGGCCGGGGCGCGGCCACGATGTCAGTGCCGGATGAAACGGTTGAGATATTTGCCGATCGGCCCCGTGAGCCGCACCGGCGCATCCATGACCGCGAAGCAGAGGCACTCCTCGCCCTCGACCGCGACGGGCGTGTGATCGACATCCTCGTCGGTGATCGCCACCGCGCCACGGCCGAAATAGCCGGTCTCGTCGCGGAAGGCGCCACGGATGACGAGGGTGACTTCCGAGCCCTCATGCGTGTGCTGGGGCATCTTCTTGCCGCCACGGATGCGATAGAGGATGGCGGTCGTGCCGTCATCGGTCTCGACGCGGAACTCCTTCACGCCCGGCAGGACGGTGCGGAATTCCAGCTCGTCGATGCTCTTGCCGAGGAAATGGCGCAAGGCGCGCGGCTCGTCCAAAGCATCCTCGGCTGTGCTGTCGCTAGCCTCAGCCGGCATAACCGGGGCGGCTGCGAAAATCTGCTCGAGGCGGTCGCGGCGGTTCTTCACGGTCACGGGCTCGCTGTCGTCCACAGAAGAGGCGAGCGCAGTCTCCAGCGCATGCACGTAGATCCGGCTTTCCGGGCGCAGCTCGAGATGGGAACCGACAAGGGCGTGGAGCGCTTTCGGCAGGCCGCCGGCCGCATAGGCCGCCAGAAGCGCGTCCATGGCGGAACCCTGCGAATGCGAGGGAGTATGCTGATTCAAGCCGGTCTACTCCGAAAGAAGTGTCAGATCGATGCTGTCAGGTTGAGTTACGCGAGGTTCTCGACGCTGGATCACATGCACGCAACAATCTTGCCAATGTGTCGCGGATGCTCAATTCCGCTGATTGCCGCAGCAACAACGCCGCTGCGACCGCCTGTCGCGCCGCATCTTGCGTCCCACGCCTTCGGCATGGCATGCCTTGCGCGACAACCGGAAACGGCCAGGGCCGCGCGAGTTCATCCATGATTCCCGACACGGCGGAAACGCCTTCCTTCCCCGCGACACGCCTGCTGTTTCGCGACGACGCCTATCTCTTGACGGCGGATGCCACCGTGCTCGGCGCGGCGGGTGATCTGCTGGTGCTGGATGCCACCCTGTTCTATGCGGCCTCGGGCGGACAGCCGGCCGATCACGGGCGTATCACCCTGGAATCCGGGGAAGAAATTCCCGTAACGGAGGTGCGCTTTCTCGATCCCGCCAAGACGCGGATCGGCCATGCCTTGCCACCCGGCCGCGCGGCGGGGCTCGCGGGGCAGAGCGTGCGGCTGGCGCTGGACTGGGAGCGGCGGCACCGGCTGATGCGCGTGCATACGGCCCTGCATCTCCTCTCGGTCGTGCTGCCCTACCCCGTGACCGGCGGGGCGGTGAATGTTGATGACGGCCGGCTCGATTTCGACATTCCCGAGGCCGGTCTCGACCGCGAGGCGATCGAGGCCGAACTCAACCGGCTGATCGCCACCGATGCCGCCGTGACAGATCGTCTCATCACCGATGCCGAACTCGATGCCAATCCCGGTCTCGTGAAAACCATGTCCGTGCAGCCGCCGCGCGGCACCGGCACGGTGCGGCTCGTGGAGATCGCGGGGCTTGATCTCCAGCCCTGCGGCGGCACGCATGTGAAGCGCACAGGCGAGATCGGCCGCATGGCCATCAGCGCCATCGAGAAGAAGGGCAAGTTGAACCGCCGCGTGCGCATCGCCTTTGCCTGACCATCCTTCAGCAGGAGCAAGACCCTTGGCCAATCTCTTCGCCGAAATCCCTTTCGTCTCCACGGCATGGCTGGCCGAGAACCGCGCCTCCGTGAAGGTCGTCGATGGCAGCTGGCACCTGCCGCCCACCGGGCGCAGCGGGCCGAAGGAATATGCGGAAGGCCATATCCCCGGTGCGGTGTTCTTCGACATCGACACCGTCGCCGATCTCTCCTCCGGCCTGCCGCACATGCTGCCGACGGCGAACCATTTCGCGCGCGCCGCCGGGGCGCTCGGCCTTGCGGAGACCGACATCATTGTCGTCTACGATCAGCTCGGCCTGTTCACCGCGCCGCGCGTGGCCTGGATGTTCCGGATCTATGGCGCGCGGGATGTCCGCATTCTCGAGGGCGGACTTCCGGCCTGGAAGGGCGAGAATCGCCCGCTGGAAAGTGGCATTCCCGCCCCGTCGCCGGCAACCTTCCGCGCGAGCCTCGATCGCAGCATGGTCGCAGCGTTCGCCGATGTTCAGGCCGCGCTGAAGAGCGGTTCGGCACAGGTGGTGGATGCCCGCCCCGCGCCGCGCTTCCGGGGCGAGGCGCCGGAGCCGCGGCCCGGCGTGCGCGCCGGCCACATGCCCGGCAGCCGGAACCTGCCCTTCGATGTGATCACGGAAGCGGGCATGCTGAAACCCGTGGAGGAGATCCGCGCGGCGATGCTCGCAAGCGGCATCGACCCCTCGAAGCCGGTGGTCTGCTCCTGCGGCTCGGGCGTGTCAGCGGCGATCATCGCGATGGCGCTGAGCCGGGCGGGCGTGCCCGTTCAGGGCATCTATGACGGGTCCTGGGCGGAATGGGGCGCGCGCGAGGATCTGCCGGTCGCGACGGGCCCGGCGTGACATCAGGCGCCGCGGCGGGGAATCCAGCCAGGCGTGAGCGCGAGATAGGCGAGATAGGCCGCACCGAACCGCCGCGCCAGCTCCTTCTCCTCGAATCGCGCCTGCGCGATGACCGCGACGACGCCGGCCACGAGGCAGATCAGCGAGAAGACCGAGGGCAGTGCGAGGAAAAATCCGAGCTGCGAGATCACCACGCCGACAAACATCGGGTGGCGTAGCCGCGCAAACGGGCCTGACGTGATGAGATTGGTCTCGGCGCGATCATCGACGCCGGTGCGCCAGTCGCTCGCCATGTAATGGTGCACGTAGGAGCAGAGCCCGAAACCGATCAGCAGCATGGCGAGGCCGGCCAGCACCACGCCGGGCTGCATCAGCGCCGGGAACACGCCGATCTGCGCATCGAATTGCGGGAACGGCACGCGCACGATCGTCACGCCCCAGACCGCGATGCGCAAGGTGCGGAACAGCGAATGCGTGACGTGCTGGACCGAGCCCGGCCGCGAAGTGGCGTACAGGGAAAAGCCCATACGGGCCTGCGCACCCGCCATCCGCGTGATATACATCAGCGCCAGCAGGGTAAAGAAGGTCGGCAATGCCGCGCGGGCAAAGTCGAGGGCGGGCATCGGCTTCCCCCTTCCGATGCAGTTTCACTATCAACATTATGAACTTGGCGCCGGACAGGCGAAAGCCCCCCGAGCGGATATGTCGCGGATTGCCGGATGCGACAAAAGGCGAGGGCCTGCCTCGAAAGGCAAGCCCCGGGGCCCTGTTTTCTCAGTGATGCAGGATCTGGCTGAGGAATTCGCGCGTGCGGGGATGCTCCGGATTCTTGAAGAACGCGTCGGGCGTGTTGATCTCGACGATCTGGCCCTGGTCCATGAAGATCACGCGGTTCGCCACCTGCCGCGCGAAGCCCATTTCGTGGGTCACGCAGAGCATGGTCATGCCCTCTTCGGCGAGGCCGACCATGGTGTCGAGCACTTCCTTCACCATTTCCGGGTCGAGCGCCGAGGTCGGCTCGTCGAAGAGCATGATCTTCGGGCTCATGCAGAGCGAACGGGCGATCGCCACGCGCTGCTGCTGGCCGCCCGAGAGCTGGCCGGGATACTTGTTCGCCTGCTCCGGGATCTTCACGCGGGCGAGATAGTGCATGGCCACCTCCTCCGCTTCCTTCTTCGGCATCTTCTTCACCCAGATCGGCGCGAGCGTGCAGTTCTCGAGGATCGTGAGATGCGGGAAGAGGTTGAAGTGCTGGAACACCATGCCCACCTCGCGGCGGACCTCGTCGATCTTCTTGACGTCGTTGGTCAGTTCAACGCCGTCGACGATGATCTGCCCCTTCTGGTGCTCTTCCAGCCGGTTGATGCAGCGGATCATCGTCGATTTGCCGGAGCCCGAGGGCCCGCAGATGACGAGGCGCTCACCCTTGGCGACGGACAGGTTCACATCCTTCAGGACGTGGAACTCGCCATACCACTTGTGCACGTCCGTCAGCCGCACGGCGGTGTCGGTCTTGAGCGGGGTGGGCTTCAGATTTGCCATGGCCATCGGAATACTCCTTACCTCTTGTCGCCCACGGAAAGCCGGCGCTCCATGGAGCGCGCATAGAGGGCCATGCCGTAGCAGAAGATGAAATAGACGATCGCGGCGAAGGCATAGCCGGTCGCCGAGGTGGTGGGGGCGGCCCATTGCGGGTCGACGCGGGCGGTTTCAATCGCCTTCAGGAAGTCGAAGATGCCGACGATCAGCAGCAGCGACGTATCCTTGAACAGGCCGATATAGGTGTTCACGATGTTCGGGATGGTGATCTTCAGCGCCTGCGGCAGGATGATGAGGCGCATCATCTGCCAGTAGCCGAGGCCCATCGCCATCGCGCCCTCGTACTGGCCCTTCGGCAGGGCCTGCAGGCCGGCGCGCACCACTTCCGCCATATACGCCGAGGCGAAGAGGCCGATACCCACCAGCGCGCGCAGGAGCTTGTCCACCGTGATGTTGTCCGGCAGGAACAGGGGCAGCATCGTGTTCGCCATGAAGAGCACCGTGATGAGCGGCACGCCACGCACGAACTCGATGAACATCACCGAGAGGAACTTGACCACCGGCAGCTTCGAGCGCCGCCCGAGGGCGAGCAGGATGCCGAGCGGCAGCGACGCCACGATGCCGACGCCCGCCACCACGAGGGTGACCATCAGGCCGCCCCAGCGCGCCGTATCCACCGGCGTGAGCCCGATGAGATCCCAGCCGCGCAGCAGTATGAACGAGACGATCGGCAGCACGAGGATGAAATAGAAGAAGCCGATATCGCGGCGCGGCGCCTTCTGCCACAGCATCCACGCCACGCCGATCGCGCCGAGGACGAAGAACAGATCGACCCGCCAGCGCTGCTCGATCGGGTAGAACCCGTAGATGAAGAACGACAGGCGATCGCTGACGAAGGCCCAGCAGGCGCCCGGCAGGACGCCGTTCTTCGCGACGCAGGCCTCGCGATCCGCGCCCGTCCACACGGCATCGGTCAGCAGGAAGCTGATGAAGCCGGGGATGGCCCAGGCCGCGAACAGGGCGGTGACGATGGTCAGCACCGAATTCGCCGGCGACGAGAACAGGTTCTGGCGCATCCAGCCCAGCACACCGACGAGGCTGGCCGGCGGCGGCAGCGCCTGCGCCGGCGTCTTGCGGACATAAGCGACGGGGGTTTCGGAAAGCGTTGCAGTTTCAGACATAGCGCCCTCCTCAGCGTTCCACCAGCGCCTTGCGGCTGTTGTACCAGTTCATCAGCAGCGAGGTCGAAAGGCTGATCGTGAGATAGACGAGCATGGTGATCGCGATGACCTCGACCGCCTGGCCGGTCTGGTTCAGCACCGTGCCGGTGAAGACCTGCACGAGATCGGGGTAACCGATGGCGACCGCGAGCGAGGAGTTCTTCGTGAGGTTGAGATATTGCGAGGTCAGCGGCGGGATGATCACCCGCATCGCCTGCGGGATCACCACGAGATCAAGCGTCGGGCCGGGACGCAGGCCCAGCGCGTAGGAGGCTTCCGTCTGCCCCTTGCTCACGGCCTGGATGCCGGCGCGCACGACTTCCGCGATGAAGGCCGCGGTGTAGATCACGAGGCCCACGACCAGCGCCACGAATTCCGGATAGACCTGCAGGCCGCCCTGGATGTTGAAGCGCCCGAGATTGGGATAGGTCAGCGTCAGCGGCTGCCCGGCCATGAAATAGATCGCCAGCGGCACGACCACGATGAGGCCGATCGCCACCGGCAGGTAGCGGGCCTGCTCGCCCGTCGCATCCTGGCGCTTCTTGGCCCAGCGGCCATAGATGACGTAGCCGATGAGGCCCAGCACCAGCGCGATCGTCACGTAGTTGAAATTCGGCCCGAAGGTCGGGTCCGGCATGAAGAGGCCGCGATTGTTGAGGAAGGCCCCGCCCGGCAGCGCCGCGCTGTCGCGCACTTCCGGCAGCGCCTTCAGCACCGCGTTGTACCAGAACAGCAATTGCAGCAGCAGCGGCGTGTTGCGGATCAGTTCGACATAGACCGTGGCGATCTTCTGCACGAGCCAGTTCTTGGACAGGCGCGCGATGCCGACGATGAAGCCGAGGAAGGTCGCGAGCACGATGCCGATCGACGCGACCAGCAGCGTGTTAAGCAGGCCGACCCAGAAGGCGCGGCCATAGCTCGAGGTGTTGGAATACTCGATGAGGCGCTGCCCGATATCGAAGCCCGCCGTCACGTTCCAGAAACCGAATCCGGAGGCGATCTTCTGCTTCGTCAGGTTCTCGATCGCGTTCGTCGCGGCCTCGTAAATCAGGAATGCGACGACGAAGAACAGGATGACCTGAAAGATGTAACCCCGTTTGACGGGATCATTCCAGAAGGCAACCTTCGGTGGCTCATCGGCCATGCCGGTCGCCGAGGCTTCTTGGCTTGCCACGGATCTCACTCCCCAACGCGATGGCGCTCCCTGCCATCGTTCCGGCGCCACAGGGGGCGCCGACCCCGACCATGCACCCGGATATCCGGCCTTCGCGGCAGGGTTCTCCCAAACCCGTCCGCGATGCCGGACCTGTTCCGCCAGGGGGCGGAACCCGGATTGTCCATGGTCCTGTGCGCCGATCCCCGCTCCCGGCTGCCTCCGGTGAACGAACGGATGCGGGGCGGCCGGTCATCCCGGCCATGCCTCGCGGATCGACGAGAAAAGAGGGGCGCCCGGCCGGGCGCCCCTGGTGGTAGCGATTTCGCTTAGCGGATCGGCGGGGCGTATTGCAGGCCGCCCTTGTTCCACAGCGCGTTCACGCCGCGCGAGATCTTCAGGCGCGACGCCTGGCCGACGTTCTTCTCGAACACTTCGCCGTAATTGCCGACATGCTTGATGATCCGGAAGGCCCAGTCATCGGTCAGGCCGATGGCTTCGCCGAACTTGCCTTCCGCGCCGAGCAGACGCTTGATTTCCGGGTTGGCGGACTTCAGCTGCTCGTCGACATTCGCCTTCGTCACGCCGAGCTCTTCAGCGGTGACCATGGCGTAATGCGTCCACTTCACGATGTCGTTCCACTGCGCGTCGCCCTGGCGGACGGACGGGCCGAGCGGCTCCTTCGAGATGATTTCCGGCAGAACCACGTGGTCATCCGGGTTCGTGAGCTTCAGGCGCTCGGCGTAGAGGCCCGAGGCGTCGGTGGTGAACACGTCGCAGCGGCCGGCATCATAGGCCTTGATGGTCTCGTCGGCGGTCGCGAAGATCACCGGCTCGTACTTCAGCTTGTTGGCACGGAAGAAGTCCGCGAGGTTGAGTTCGGTCGTCGTGCCCTGCTGCGAGCAAACCGAGGCGCCCGAGAGGTCCATCGCCGAATTGACCTTCAGCTTCTTGCGCACCAGGAAGCCCTGGCCGTCATAGTAGTTCACGACCGCGAATTCGAGGCCGAGCGAGGTATCGCGCGACATCGTCCAGGTGGTGTTGCGGACGAGCAGATCGACTTCGCCGGACTGCAGGGCCGTGAAACGGTCCTTCGCGGACAGCGGAACGAACTTCACCTTGCTCGGATCATTGAAGATCGCGGCGGCAACGGCGCGGCAGAAATCGACGTCGAGGCCCGTCCAGTTGCCCTGGGCGTCCGGCTGGCCGAAACCGGCGAGGCCGGTATTCGCGCCGCACTGCAGAACGCCGCGCTGCTTGACCTGGTTCAGGGTCTGCGCCGAAGCAGCGCTCGCGGCCATCGCGAGAGCCGCGCCAGCCGCGACCGTCATCAGAAGTTTCTTCATGGAACTCGTCTCCCCGAGTGTTGATGGTGGTCTGGCGCCTGAAGGCCGAAGCATGTCGGCCACAGGCTCGATCGCCGGTCTGCCCTTGTTTGCGATCCGAGAGCCGCATGCAAAGGGAGATTGGACGAACGGTCAAGACCTACATGCATAAAATCGAACGGGAAGCGGGTTAGCGATGCAAGTTTTGCATTGGAATTGCTTAACGGTGGAAAATTCTGCAGCGAAAGCAGAGTCTCCCTCTGATATTCGCGGAAAAAACGGGATGATTTTTCCTCAGAATGTCCATATTTTGGAATGCGTGGCCAGAATTTAGTCAAAAGGCGGAATGGAAATGCGGAAGCTTGAAAATCGCATCGCGGAATCACTGAAACCGGCAACAAAACTCGCGATGAAGGGCCGCAGGCCGGATGAAACTTTCGGCTTTGTCAACGTTCCGCCCTTCCGTGGCTCCACGGTGGTCTATCCGGATGCGGAATCCTGCCTCGCGCACAAGAACCGCTACACCTATGGGAGGCGCGGCAATCCCACCTCGGAAGCGCTCGAGGAACTCTGGAACGACCTCGAAGGGGCGGCGGCGACCGTCATCTGTCCGTCCGGCGCATCGGCGGTCACCACCGCGATGCTCTCCGTCGTGAAATCCGGAGACCACGTGCTCGTCGTGGATAGTGTCTACCGCCCCACGCGCAACTTCTGCGAGAACCAGCTCACGCGTTTCGGCGTCGAGACCAGCTATTACGATCCGCTGATCGGGGCGGGCATCGAGGCGCTGGTCAGGCCCAACACTTGCGCCATCGTGATGGAGAGCCCCGGTTCGCAGACCTTCGAGGTGCAGGATGTGCCGGCCATCGTCGCGGTCGCCCGGAAGCATGGCATCACGACGCTGATCGACAACACCTATGCCACCGGCCTGCTGTTCCGGCCGCTCGATTTCGGCGTGGACATTTCCATCAACGCGGCCACGAAATACCCCTCGGGGCATTCCGACGTGCTGATCGGCCTCGTCGCCGCGAATGCCCAATGGGCTCCGGCGCTGAAGGCGACGCATGGCGATCTCGGCCTCTATCTCGGGCCGGACGACGTGTTCCTCACGCTGCGCGGCCTGCGCACCATGAGCCTGCGCATCCGCGAACAGGGCATCAACGCGCTGCATGTCGCGAAGACGCTCGAGACCCGCAAGGGCGTGAAGCGCGTGCTGCACCCCGCCCTGCCCTCCTGCCCCGGCCACGAGATCTTCCTGCGCGACTTCAAGGGCCCGTCGGGCATGTTCTCGATCATCCTGGATGTGATGAGCGACAGGCAGGTCGCGGCGTTCCTGAACAATCTCGGGCTTTTCGGCATGGGCTACAGCTGGGGCGGCTTCGAAAGCCTCGCCGTGCCCTTCGATTGCACGCCCTTCCGCACCGCCACGACCTATGCACCGGGCGGGCGCGGCGTGCGCTTCTCAATTGGCCTCGAGGACCCGGAGGACCTGATCGCCGATCTCGATCGCGGCCTCGCGGCGATGCACGCAGCCGCCTGATCAGGGCGCGAGCCAGCGGGCGGTGAGCGCGCCGCCCGCATCCCACGAAAATCGCGCGCGCCGATGGCCCTCGAAGGCGAGATACAGGCTTTCGAGGCTGGCGACGTCGATCACCACCGCCGCGAAATGCGCGCGCCCCGCTTCCAGTGCCTCGGCATTGTCCGAATGCGGCAGCGCGAAGGCGTCACCGGCGGGAATCTCCGAACCCGGCGCGGGCGCGGTGCCGTAGCAGACGCGGCTCATTGCGCGGGAGGATTGCCACGCCGCCTCGGCGATGGCGTCATCGGCGTGAAGGCGCACCCGGCCCGTGAGGCGGATCTGCAGCTTCTGCCCCGCATCGTAGCCTAGGACCGAAACGCGATTATCCGCCCGCCATTCCGCGATCTTCTCCGAACGCAGATCCGTGTGGACCCGCAAGCTTCGCGCGGCGATATCCACCCCGCGCAGGATCATCACGCGGGAGCGGGGCGCGCCATCCAGCCCGATGCTGGACAGAACCGGATGATGGAAGCCGGACCGGCGATCCGCGACGCCGCGCGCGAGAAAATTCCAGCAGGCCGCAAGCGTGCCGTCGAGGTCGTCATACCACGAGGGCAGCTGCGCCCGGCCGGTCATGGGATCCACCTGCCTCCGCTCATGTCACTCGCCTCCCTCGATCGCGACCTTGCCGCGCTGGCGACGCTCCTTGGCGATCAGCGCAAGGTTGCGGAAATAGATCAGGAACGACAGCGCCTGCCCGAGAATGATGACCGGATCGCGCCGGTGAATGCCATAGGCCAGCACGATGGCCGCGCCGCCGATGGAGAAGAACCAGAAGGCGAGCGGCACGACCGAGCGCCCCGCCCTTTCGCTCGCGATCCACTGCACGATGAAGCGCGCCGCGAACAGCAACTGGCCGAACACGCCGATCACGGCCCACCAGGTGAAATTGGTGACGAACACATCGTGCAGGAAACTGTCGATCGATTGGGAGAGCTGGATGAGCATCAGGTTTCCTCCCGCGTCGGCGTATCCGGCTTGCGGCGGCGGATGAGCCACCACACGCCGAGGAGATCGATTAGCGCCACTTTCGCCCTGGCCCAGGAGGCATAGTTCGAGACGCCCGAACCGCGCGGGCGATCCACCACGTCGAGATGGGCGATGCGGTGCCCGTCGCGCACCATCAGGGCTGGTGTGAACCGGTGCAGCGCATCGAAATAGGGCAGGCGCAGATAGGCCGCGCGGCGCATCACCTTCAGGCCGCAGCCGGAATCGCGCGTGCCATCCCGCAGCATCGCGCCGCGCACCGCATTGGCGATCCTCGACTGGAATTTCTTGAAGCCGGTATCGGTGCGCCCCACCCGCTGGCCCTGCACCAGCGCGATCGCCGGATCGGCATCGATCAGCCGGATCATCGCCGGCAGGAAGGCCGGGTTGTTCTGGCCGTCGCCGTCGAGCGTGCAGAGGAGCGCGCCACGCGCCACGCGCGCGCCATCGCGGATCGCCGCGGATTGGCCGCGACTCTCGGCATGGTGCAGCACCCGCAATTGCGGATAGGCCCCGCGCAGGTTCGAGAGGATCGTCGCGGTCTCGTCGGTCGAGGCGTCATTCACGGCGATGATCTCGTGGGGTTCACTGTCGAGCGCGTTGGCGATCTCGGCGATGAGAGGGGCGACATTGCCCTCCTCGTTCCGCATCGGGATCACGACGGAGATGCGCGGCAGGACAGGTTCGGCGCGCTCGGCACCGGCTTCTTCGGGCATGAATGGCTCGCTTTTTCAGCGGCGGACATACACCGCGATATCCAGCACGCGCAACCGCCGCTGCTTGTCGAAGGCGGCATTGAGGTTCACGCCCCGCACGCGCGTCACCAGAGCCGGTGCGGATTGCCCCTTGAGGCCGGCGCGGAACGCCTCCTCGAAGCGCCGCTCGACGAAGGCGATCCGGCAGCCCGAACCGGTCCGTTCGAGGAACTCCGCTGCCTCGGCCGGCTCGGCCAGCAGGATATCGGTCCGGGTGAGGAAGACGAGGCTCGGCTCGCGATAGCCGACGGTCGCGAAGGCGGGATCGGTGCATCCCGTGGCGCGCGCGGCCTCGGCGAGGCGTGGCGAGAGGTTGATCGCCTTCAGCATCGGCATGCCGAGCGGATAGGCCGCCACGACGAGGCTCGCCGAAGCGAGAACGCCGAGCAGCAGGGCCCGCACCGGCCGTCGCTGCACCAGCGTGTAGGCACCCGCCGCGCCAAGCAGGAAGGCCAGCACCAGGAACGGCAGCGCCATGAAGGGCAGCCGCAGGATCGGCAGCCCCTCCTCCATCAGCACGAACAGGCCCGGCGCGCCCACGAGGAAGACCAGCGGCACCAGCAGCATCAGGAATGCCGCCAGCCAGCGCAGGCCGCGATGCAGGACCAGACCGCTCCGTTCGACCGCGAGCATCGCGAGGATGGCGATAGCCGGGTAAACCGGCAGCACGTAATGCGGCAGCTTCGTCGGCACGGCCTCGAGGATCAGCCAGAACGGGATGATCCAGGCGAGCAGGAAGGCGACACCGTCATCCCGCCGTTCGCGCCAGGCGAAGGCGAGCGCCAACAGCACCAGGGGGGCCGCCGGCCAGAAGGTGGCCCAGAATACGCCGAGATAAGTGCCGGGCGGTGCGCCATGCTTTTCCTGCGCGCTGCCGACCTTGGCCAGCATATCGCGCCCCAGCGAATCCTCGAGGAAGGACCCGCCCGATTTCATCAGGATCATCACCAGCCACGGCAGCACGATCGCCGCCACGATGACGAGCCCGACCCCCGGCCTCAGGCCTTTCAGCCAGCCCGCCCCGCGATCGCGGATCGCCAGCGCGCCGAGCGCCAGCGCGCAGACCAGCGGCGTGATCGGCCCCTTGATCAGCACGGCCGCGCCGATGGCGATCCAGAACAGCATGATCTGCCGTTGGGCGAGCCCCGGTGCGATGCCGGGCGCACGCGCCGCGAGATAGGCGCGGGCGAGAAAGCCCATCGCCGCCACGGACAAGGCACCGAGCACGGCATCGGTTTTCGCAAGCCGCGCCTCGACCCCGAGCAGCACGCTCGCCGCCATCATCAAGGCGGCGATCATCGCGCCCTGCCGCGAGAGGAAGGCGAGGCCCGCCCAGTAGGTCAGCAGCACCATCGAGACAGCGCCGAGCAGTGAGGGGATGCGGTAGAGCCAGATCTGCCGGCGCGCATCCGCCACACCCAGCGCCTCGCCGATGGCGATGCTCGCCGATTGCAGCCAGTAGATGCCGACCGGCTTCTTGTGCCGCGCCTCCTCCTGAAAGCGGATATCGACGAAGTCACCGGTCTCGAGCATCTGCTTCGAGGCCTGCGCGAAACGCGGCTCGTCGCGATCCATCGGCTGCAGCGCCATCTGGCCGGGCAGGAACAGGCAGAAGCTCACGATCGCCAGCGCGAGCAGCGCCCGCGTGTGGCTGAGCGTGAGGCGGTGAAACCGCTCCCGCCATTCCGCTATGCCGAAGCGGCCCGCGATTGCGCGCATGCTGGTCCTGCCTTCCTGGTTCGTGGCTGCCTTTCGACATGAGGCCATGGCGAAGATCAAGCGGAAAGGCACGAGTCATTCCCGCCACTTGGCGCCGGTCGCGGAGAGTTTGATTCCGCTCCTTCACGCGCTGTCTCGTCCTCGCGCGAAATTGCGGACGAACTTTGAACGCGGACTCTTGACGCGATGGGGCAAACCGATTCATCTACGCGCGTCAGTGATTTCGCACCTGCGAGAAGGCAGGGTCGGGATGGCGGAAGGCCTCTTCTGGGGCGTTCGGCACCTGAAAACGATGAGCCCAGAAAAGGCACGCGGAACCCCAATTCCAGCTTTTTCCATGGGACAATTCCTTCGGCCGGAAACGAATCCCGGCTGAAACACTTGGGCCGTTCGGCTCAGGTGAATTAATCATCGTATGAAGAAGCGGAATCAGAATGCGAAGCGCTTCCCGAACCGGTTGAAGCGCCTGAATCATTTTGCGAAGAACCGGTCGCAACCTTTTGATAACCATAATGTTCTGGCGACCCCTGCAGGGCTCGAACCTGCGACCTAGTGCTTAGAAGGCACTCGCTCTATCCAGCTGAGCTAAGGGGCCGTAAACGCGATTTTCCAGGTTCCGGTCGGCGGGAGGGCGCGAAAAAACCGCTCCCCTGCCGTGAAAATGAGGCCAGAGATGCGCCCCGATCCATCCCTCATGCGTGAGGGATCAGCGGCCCTGCATCGCGCTCAATGCGTCCAGGTGCCGATGCGGTTGTGCTTGAAATTGTCCGAGTACGCCGCCATGCGGCGTTTCGCCTCCTGCGGTTCCTCGATGCGGTAGGCGAGGCCATTGCGCGTGGCATAGGCGATCGCCTCATCCTTGGTGTCGAACCAGAGCTTCACCTGCCCCAGCGTGTCCGAGGACGAGGTCCAGCCCATCAGCGGCTCGATGGAGCGGGCATCGGCGGGGTCGAATTCCAGCAGCCAGCGGGTGCTCTTCGCGGTGCCGGATTGCATCGCCGTCTTGGCGGGGCGGGAAATGCGGGCCGTCATGGGCGGTCTCCGAAGCTCGTTCAAGGCGGGGTGCGGACCCCGCTTTCGACCCCGTGATAATCAGAGTCAGCGCGCGAGGCAACCGCACGCCGCTAGGCTGGTGAAGCCCGCGTTGACAGCCCCTCCCGCCCCTGACACGGATGGGCCCTAGCGTGGAGAACGACATGGCCGAACGTCCGGATCTCGAGACATACATGATGGGATTTGCCCGTCACGCCGCCACGCGCTCGAAGGACCCCACGCAGGTCGGCGCCGCGCTGATGGGGCCGGATGGCGAGGTGCGTCTCACCGGTTACAACGGCCCGCCGCGCGGCGTGGCCGACAGCGCGGACCGCTTCGTCCGGCCGCGGAAATATCTGTTCTCCTCGCATGCCGAGCAGAACATCGTCGCCTTCGCCGCGCGCGAGGGGATCGCCACGCGCGGCTGCACGCTCTACGTCACGCATCACCCCTGCAGCGCCTGCGCCCGCTCGATCATCCAGGCCGGCATCGCCTGCGTGGTGACGGGCGACGGCCTGACATCGATGCCGGCGGAGGAATTCGAGGCGGCGGCCGAGATGTTCGCCGAGGCGGGCGTGACGGTGCGCACCATGACCACAGGCGGAAGCGCGAAGGCCTGAAGATAAGGCGTGGCCACGACAGCTCGGCGGGAAAGTTGGTCGGGGTAGCAGGATTCGAACCTACGACCTGTAGTACCCAAAACTACCGCGCTACCAGACTGCGCTATACCCCGATGGCCCTGCCGCTACCATGTGTTCGCGGCACCGACAAGGCATGCGGCACGCGGGGAGTGCCTCAGCGGAACATGGGATGCACGACGCGGTCGCCGGGCTTGATGCCGAGCCGCTCGGCGGTGCCGGCATTGAGTTCGAGCACCGCGCGCACCGGCACGCCGGAGGAGATCGTCCGCTCGCTCTGCACCTCGGTGCGCGGCTCGATGCGATGGATGCGGCCATCGGCGAGGATGAACACCATGTCGAGCGAGATGAAGGTGTTGCGCATCCACATCGAGACCATCTGGTCGCGCTCGAAATCGAAGAGCATGCCCTGGTCGGCCGGCATGGATTGCCGGAACATCAGACCGCGCGCCCGGTCGGCATCCGTGCGGGCCAGTTCGATACGGAAATTGTGGCGCTTGCCGCCGGAATCAATGGTGAGCGGCTCGAGGCTCAACCCGCCCCCGCCCTGCTGGGCGCGCGCGGCATCGCGCTCGGCCATGCGGGTGAGGTTCGTGAAGACGGAAATGCCCGCGACCGAGAGCATGAAGCCCACGAACAGGACCAGGAAAAGCCGGCCGCGCGTGAGGCCGGTGGGCTTGGGTTTATCCTGCATCGCAACACTCTTCCAGCGCTCGGCCAACCGCGGCAATCTCGCCGGGGCTATGGGCCGATCCGCGGCGGGAATCAAGACGCGCAGAGAAGGTCTCGCGCGCCTTGCTGCCTTCAATGCGAGTTCGGCGGATCGCTCTCGTCGCCGAGGCGGATCTCGGAGGCCATCAGGCCCTTGGGCCCCTTGCCGAAGCGCACATAGACCGTGTCCCCCGGCACGAGTTCGGCCACACCGGTCCGGCGCAGGGTTTCCATATGGACGAAGATATCCTCCGTCCCTTCCCCGCGCGAGACGAAGCCGAAGCCGCGCAGGCGGTTGAACCACTTGACCACGGCCTTCTCAAGCCCGCTCGTCGCGGTCACCTGCACATGCGTGCGGGCCGGCGGCAATTGCGAGGGATGGACGGCGGTGGTGAGATCCATCGAGAGGATGCGGAAGGCCTGATAGCCGCGCGGACGCTCGATCGCCTCGACGATGATGCGCGCGCCTTCCGGCGCGGTCTGGTAGCCGTCACGCCGCAGGCAGGAGACATGCAGGAGCACATCTGCCATGCCGTTATCCGGCACGATGAAGCCGAAGCCCTTCGAAACGTCGAACCACTTGATCGAGCCGGAGATCTCGACGAGGTCGAGCGGCTGATCATCCGGACGACCCTCGGCCTCGCGACCGAGCGTTGGAACCATGAAACGGTTCCCGAAAGCCTTGGCTCCGAAATCGTCACCCATGAACGTGCCCGACCCGCATTTTCCGCCGGCGTCGCTCCCTATGGGGAGAGCCGACGCACGACGAATCTTTGTTACTGATGTGTTAAACATAACATTGATTGGGATGGCTTTCGCAATCCCCTTTCACAGCGCTTTTCACAGGCGAACGGGCATCGAATCCATGCCTGTTGCCTGTGCGACGGCGAGGCCGGCGAAGGCGGCGCCGATTTCCCCGCGCACGACGAGATCGGCGGCGGAATCGAGCGGCGTTGCCTCGCGGTTGACGATCACCAGAGCGGCCCCGTTCGCTTTCGCGACGAGCGGCAATTGCGCCGCGGGATGCACCACCAGTGACGAGCCGATGACGAGGAACAGATCCGCTTCGCGCGCCCATTGGTCCGCCTGCCGCATCGCGGCTTCCGGCATGCGCTGGCCGAAGGAGATGGTCGCGCTCTTCACCACGCCGTCGCAATCCTCGCAGCGCGGTGCCCGGCCGGTCGTTTCGAAAACCGGCCGGATCGTGGCGAGTTCGTGCCGCAGGCCGCAATCGAGGCAGGTGGCATAGGTGCCGTTGCCATGCAGTTCCACGAGCCTGTCCGCCGGCGTGCCGGCCTCCTGATGCAAACCGTCGATGTTCTGCGTGATGAGGCCGATCGCCCGGCCCTCCCGCACGAAATCCGCGAGAAGGCGATGCACCGGCGAGGGTTGCGCGCCGGCAAAGCTGTCATCCATTATGAACTTGCGCCGCCAGGCCTCGCGACGGGCTTCCGCGCTCGCGACGAAGGCCTCGAACGGGATCGGCCTGTTCGCCATCCAGGGCGAGCCGGGCGTGCGGAAATCCGGCACGCCGCTTTCGGTGGAAAGTCCGGCTCCGGTGAAGATCACGAGCCGGCGGGAGGCCAGCAGGGCATCATGCAGGGTTTGGCGGAGGTGAGGCGCGACCATGCCCCCGAAGCTAACCACAGCCGCCCGGCAATCAAGCCCGGCGGACGCGGCGTCCCGCCTCAGGCGCGGGCGCGCAAGCCTGCCGCTTCCTTCGAGAGGCGTGTGATTTCCGCCCAGTCGCGGTTGGCCAGCGCCGTTTTCGGCGTGACCCAGGAGCCGCCGACGCAGAGCACGTTCGGCAGCGCGAGGTAATCCGGCGCATTGGCAGGCGTGACCCCGCCGGTGGGGCAGAAACGCAATTCCGGGATCGGGCCGGCGACGGATTTCAGGTAATCGCGACCGCCTGCGGCCTCGGCCGGGAAGAATTTCAGTTCCCGGAAGCCCATCTCCATTAGCGCCACCATTTCCGAGACCGTGCCGGCACCCGGCAGGCCTGCGACGCCGGAATCGGCCACCGCCCGCGCAAGCCTCTCGCTCGTGCCGGGCGTGACGAGAAACCGCGCGCCGACATCGACCGCCTGCTTCACCTGATCCGGCGTCAGGATGGTGCCGATGCCGAGCACAACCTCGGGGCATTCCCGCGCGATCGCCGCGCAGGCCTGAAGCGCAACGGGCGTGCGCAAGGTGACCTCGATGACGCCGAGCCCGCCGGCATGAAGCGCGCGCGCCAGCGGCACGGCATCCTCCAGCCGGTCGATCGCGAGAACCGGGATGACCCGCGCTGCACCAAGGAGCGGAGAGAAAGTGGGGCGCGGCATGGTCACTCCGAGGGAAGTGCGGTTGGGCGGGCGCGGGAGTGAACCCGCCCGCGGGGGTCGCTAGCACGAATGTAGTAAAAAATCATCGTATTTTTTTGTTTCCTACAATCGCTTTCCCAGTCAGGATCAGGGCGACAGCTTGTCCTGCGGCGGGTCCCATCCCCATATGCCGAAGGCCCATCCCTCTTTTTCCGGAGCACCGCCATGGAATTCCTGCACACGATGATACGCATCCGCAACATCGAGGAGAGCCTGAAATTCTTCTGCGATGGCCTCGGCCTCGTCGAGACGCGGCGGATCGAGAACGAGAAGGGACGCTTCACGCTGATCTTCCTCGCAGCACCCGGCGATGTCGAGCATGCCAGGACCCATCGCTCCAAGGAACTCGAACTGACCTTCAACTGGGACGACGAGGAATACAAGGGCGGCCGCAATTTCGGCCATGTCGCCTACCGGGTCGACAACATCTACGACACCTGCGCGCATTTGCAGAAGCAGGGCATCACCATCCTGCGCCCGCCGCGCGAGGGCCGCATGGCCTTCGTGAAGAGCCCGGATGGCATCTCCGTCGAGCTTCTGCAGAAGGGCGACAGCCTACCGGTGGCCGAACCCTGGGCGAGCATGCCGAATACGGGCAGCTGGTAACGCCGATAGGTTATTGCCTCCGGCCGCAACCCTCGGCAAATAGGGACCATGACCCCTCGTGATCCCGCCGCCGGCGTCACCGGCATTGCCGCCCGCGTTACACCCCAGGCCTTCCAGGCCGAGCAGGACGTGCTCGGCCGTTGCTGGACCTTCCTCGGCTATGACTGGCAGGTGCCGAACCAGAACGACTGGTTCCGCACCACGCTCGGCGGGCGCAGCATTCTCGTGCAGCGCTTCGAGAAAAGCATCTCGGCCTTCGAGAACAAATGCGCACATCGTGGGTATCCGTTGCGCAACGAGGATCGCGGCAGCGGCGCGCTGGTCTGCGGCTTTCACCACTGGCGCTACAACGCGGAAGGTGTCGCGCTGGGCATTCCCGAATGCCCGGCCATGTTCGGAGTGACACCGCGCGAACTCGATGCGCGGCTCAACCGTGTGGAGCTCGCGCAGGTCGGGCCGATGATCTTCGGCCGCTTCGCAGGCGGGCCGGCGATCAGCTTCGAGGATTGGATGGGTCCCGGCCTGCCGATCCTGAAGCACCTCACGCGGGATCTCGTGCCGTCGAAGCCGAGCTACGAGCGCGTCGTGCAGTCCAACTGGCGCTTCATGGTCGATATCTCGCTAGACGATTATCACATCGTCGCCGTGCATCCCTCCACCTTCGGCAAGAACGGCTACCTGAATCCGGAGCAGGTGCATTACGCCCGCTTCGGGGCGCACAGCGCCTATCTGCCGGGCGGTTCGCAAGTGGCGCTGGAAGAGATGACGCAGGCCTGCGAGCGTGGCGATTACGCGCCGCATCGCTACCGCATCTTCCAGTTCTTCCCGACCCTGATCGTGGCCGTGGTGCGGATCGCCGATGCCTTTGGCGACACCTACTGGGCGCTGACGATCCAGCGCTTCGTGCCCGAGGCGCATGACCGCACCCGGGCGATCTCGACCTTCTTCCCACTCGCGCCGAAAGCGGAAGGCATGAGCCAAAAGGCGATCCAGCGCCGGCTCACCTGGCCGGGCATGCTGGCGGGCTTCAAGTATTACGGCACGCGCGTGCACAACGAGGACAACGAGGCCTGCGAGAAATTGCAGGCGCATGTCCGTCTTGATGATCCCACGCCCTATCTCGCGAAGCACGAGACGCGGATCGGCTGGTTCGATGAGACCTATCGCACTGTCATGCAAGGCGGAATGCCCGGCGCGTGACCGTGGTACCCGCCCGGCGACGAACGGGAGCGGGCCAGCACCATAGGGCAACCGGATAACCGCTATAAAGGCAGGTTATCCATTTGGCTTTGACAATAACCCCGGCGCGAAGCTTCATGCCATGGTCCGGGCAGCGCCGCGCCTGGCGTTTCGCCCGGCGCCGGTTTCCTGCCCAACGGTCGGCGGTTGGTCTCTCCCCGTAGCCGCCAGCCGACCCTCTCCCGCGCGGTTTCGCCATGGAGGCGCGCGGGAGGGGCCCCTCGGCCCGGCGCTCAGGCCGCGCGAAGCCGCTCGAGGAAGCGACGCAATTCGGCCTGCATGGTGCCCGTGGAGCGCTGAAGCTCCTGCGCGGTATCGAGCAGGCTGTCCGCGCGTGTCTTCACGTCGGCGTTGCGGCTGGCGATGAAGGTGATGTTGCTCGCGACATCCTGCGCGCCGCCGGAGGCTTCCATCACGTTGCGGGCAATCCCGTCGGTCGCGAGCTTCTGCTGCTCGACTGCGGCCGAAATGGTCTGCGCGGTCTGGCTCAACTGCTGGATGAGCCCGCTGACCTGCTGGATCGAGTTCGCGGCATCATCCGTCGAGGTGAGAATGCCGCTGATGCGGGTGACGATGTCCGAGGTGGCCTGCGCGGTCTGGCGCGAGAGCTCCTTCACCTCCGCCGCGACCACCGAAAAGCCCCGCCCCGCTTCGCCCGCCCGCGCCGCCTCGATGGTGGCGTTCAGCGCGAGCAGGTTGGTCTGGCTCGCGATGCGTTCGATGAGATTGACGACCTCGTTGATCTCCCGCGTGGCCGCGAGCAGGCGCCGCACGCGCTCCGCCGCGGAATCCATCGAGCCCGAGGCATCCTCCGCCGAATGCGCGGCGGCTTCCGCCTGCCGGGCCACATCCTCCACGGAAACGGCCAGTTCCTCCGCCGCCGAGGCCACGGATTGCACGTTGAGCGAGGCCTGCTCGGTGGAGGCGGCAATCGAGGTCGAGCGATGCGTCGTCTCGCTCGCGAGGGTCGACATGGCGGTGGCGTGATCGGTCAGCAGCTGCCCCGCATCGGCCAGCCGCTCGACGATGGGCTGGATCTCGGCATCGAGATTTTCCGCGATCTTGCGGGCCGCGGCGCGGCGATCCGCCTCGATCAGGCCAATGAACGTGTGGAGAACGCGGTCCATGTCGACGAAGGCCACGGTGAGCAGCGCCTCGATCAACCGGGTGCGCTGCGCGCCCTTGAGGCGGTCGCGCCACGAGACCTTCGAGAGTCGGCTGACGACGCCGATCAGCACATGCCGGTAGGCGCCGATATAGGAGCTGACGGAAATCCCGAGCCGGTAATGCGTGGCGCCGATGCGCTCGGCGGAGGCGAAATAGGTCTCGTCGAAGGTCGCGTCGGTGATCAGTTCCCAATGGCGCATCTGCGCGCTGCGCGCCCGCTTCATGCTGTCCGCGCTCGAGAAAGCCGCGCTGGTCTGCGGGAATTTCTGCATATGCGTGTAGAAATCGCCCAGCGCCCCCTCGAGCGCGCGCATCACCTCGGCCTTTCCGGCATGCAGCACCTTGCGGAGATCGTCATCGACCTCGTTGAAGGTCAGGCTCCAGGTGGCATCGTCTTGCGTGGCGGCAGACGTCACTGCGGCAGGGGTTTTCATCGTTTCGGCTCCAGAACGGCAGAAAGCCATTCTGAAGTCGATTGGTAAATTGCAACTTAAGGTTTATAAAAAGCCGCTATAACCCTTTGGTTGCAGAACGCGCTCACGCACGACCGTAGCCGCCCGGCGTCGGCGGCACGATGATGATGGCCTCGCCCGGTTTCAGCACGGTCTGGTCGCAGCCTTTCAGCGTCTCGACCGTCCCATCCTGCCGGCGCACGAGGTTCCGGCCGACCTGCCCGCTCTCGCCGCCGTTGAGCCCGAACGGCGCGACGCGCCGGTGCCCCGTCAGCAGCGCGCAATCCATCTCCTCGAGGAAGCGGATCTGCCGATGCGTGCCGTCGCCGCCCTTGTATTGCCCCTTGCCGCCCGAACCGCGCCGGATGTGGAAATCCTCCAGCACGACGGGGAAGCGCAATTCCAGGATTTCCGGATCGGTCAGGCGCGAATTGGTCATGTGCGTGTGCACGCCCGGCGTGCCATGCCAGCCTGGCCCCGCCGGTGAACCGGAGCAGATCGTCTCGTAATACTGGTATTTCGCATTGCCGAAGGTGAGGTTGTTCATGGTGCCCTGCGCGGCCGCCATCGCGCCGAGCGCCCCGAACAGGCAGTTCGTGACGGCCTGTGAAACCTCCACGTTGCCGGCGACCACCGCCGCGGGATAGCGCGGCGAGAGCATCGAGCCTTCCGGCACGATGACGCGAATGGGCCGGAGACAGCCCGCATTCATGGGGATGTTGTCTTCCACCATCACGCGGAAGACATAGAGCACGGCCGCGCGCGTCACGGGTTCGGGCGCGTTGAAATTGTCGCTGCGCTGCGGCGAGGTGCCGGTGAAATCGACCGTCGCTTCGCGCTTCTCGCGATCGACCGTGATCTTCACCTTCACCTTGCAGCCCTGGTCCATCTCGTATTCGAACGCGGCATCATGCAGGCGCGCGAGCACGCGGCGCACGCTCTCTGCGGCATTGTCCTGCACATGGCCCATATAGGCCTGCACGACATCGAGGCCGAAGCCGTCGATCATCTTTTCCAGTTCCGCGACACCCTTCGCATTGGCCGCGATCTGCGCCTTCAGGTCGTTGATGTTCTGGACGATGTTGCGCACCGGGTATTTCGCGCCGGTCAGCAGCTTCACCAACGCTTCCTCGCGGAATTCGCCTGCATCGACGAGCTTGAAATTGTCGATATAGACGCCTTCCTCCTCGATGTTCACCGCGAGCGGCGACATCGAGCCCGGCGCGATGCCGCCGATATCCGCGTGGTGGCCACGGCTCGCGACCCAGAAGAGGAGCTTCTGGTTCGCGTCATCGAAAACCGGCGTGCAGACCGTGATATCCGGCAGATGCGTGCCGCCATTATAGGGCGCGTTGATCGCGTAGACGTCGCCCGGCTTGATCTCGGCATTGCCCTTGATGATCGCTTCCACCGAGCGATCCATCGAACCGAGATGCACCGGCATATGCGGCGCATTGGCGACGAGCCGCCCCTCGTGATCGAAGACCGCGCAGGAGAAATCGAGCCGCTCCTTGATGTTCACGGAATAGGCGGTGTTCTGCAAGGCCACGCCCATCTGCTCGGCGATGGACATGAAGAGGTTGTTGAAGATCTCGAGCAGTACCGGGTCAGCCTCGGTGCCGATGGCCTTGACCCGCTCGAGCGCTTCCTTCCGCGCGAGCACCACATGATCCTTCGCGGTGATCGACGCTTCCCAGCCCTGCTCGACGACGATGGTCTGGTTCGGCTCGATCAGGATCGCCGGGCCCTTGAATGTCATGCCCGGCTTCAGATTCTGGCGCAGATAGACCTGCCCATCCCGCCATTTGCCCTGGCTGAAGAAGCGCGCCGGCCTTGCCGCAACCGGCATCTCCTTCGCGGTTGCGAAGCTGGGCTCGTCATGGCCGGAGCCGCCCCCGATCGCCTCGACATGGATCGCCTCGATGACGATCGGCTTCGCGCTGTCCATGAAGCCGAAGCGGGCGCGATGCGCGGTTTCGAAGCGCGCGCGCAGGGCCTGCGGGCCGTCGCCGTTGCGCCATTCCACCTCGATCGGGCTATCCGTGCCGGCGTAACGCAGGTGAAGCGCGGTGACGAGTTCGATCGCATCGCGCGCAATCCCCTGCCCCGCCACTTCCGCGATCGCCTCGGTGCCGATGGTAGCCTTGGCGCGGGCGACATGCTCGCCGACATCGCCGGCAAGCGGCGCCTCGACCGCGAGCTGGCGCGTCGAGCGGATGGCCGCGAGGCCCATGCCATAGGCCGAGAGCAGGCCGGAATAGGGGTGCACGAGGATCTTCGTCATGCCAAGCTGATCGGCCACGAGACAGGCATGCTGCCCGCCCGCGCCACCGAAGCAATTCAGCGCATAGCGCGTCACGTCATAGCCGCGCTCGACCGAGATCTTCTTGATCGCATTGGCCATGTTGGCGACCGCGATGGAAATGAAACCGTCGGCGATTTCCTCGGCCGACTTGCCCGGCACCTTGGCGACGAATTCCGCGAAAAGCTGCTTCACCGCCCCGGTATCGAGCCGCTCGTCACGGTTGGGGCCGAAGATCGCGGGAAAGAATTCCGGCATCAGCTTGCCGGTCATCACGTTCGCGTCGGTCACGGCGAGCGGGCCGCCATTGCGATAGCAGGCCGGACCGGGATTGGCGCCGGCGGAATCCGGCCCGACGCGGAAGCGCGCGCCATCGTAATGCAGGATGGAACCACCGCCCGCCGCCACCGTGTGGATGCGCATCATCGGGGCGCGCATGCGCACGCCGGCCACTTCCGTCTCGAAGGCGCGCTCGAAAGCGCCGTCATAATGCGCGACATCGGTGGAGGTGCCACCCATGTCGAAGCCGATGACATGCGAGAACCCGGCGCTCTTGCCGGTTTCGGCCAGAGCCACCACGCCGCCGGCGGGGCCGGAGAGAATGGCATCCTTGCCCTGGAAGAGTTCGGCCGCCGTGAGCCCGCCCGAGGACATCATGAACATCAGCCGCGCGCCGGAATTCGCAAGATCGAGTTCCTCGGCGACCTGATTGACGTAACGCCCGAGGATGGGGGACAAATAGGCGTCCACGACCGTCGTATCGCCACGCCCCACCAGCTTGATCAGCGGGGAGACCTCATGGCTGACCGAGACCTGCGGGAAGCCCATGCCGCGCGCGATCTCCGCGACGCGCTTCTCGTGCGCGGGGTAGCGGTAGGCATGCATGAAGACGATGGCGATGGCCTGAACGCCCTTCTCCTTCAGGGCCTTGAGCGCGGCCGTCGCGCCGGCTTCGTCGAGCGGCGTCTCGACCTTCCCATCCGTGAGGACGCGCTCGTCGATCTCGATCACGTCGGAATAAAGCAGTTCGGGCTTCACGATCTCCTTCGCGAAGATGTCGGGCCGGGCCTGGTAGCCGAGTTCGAGCGCGTCGCGGAAGCCGCGCGTGGTGACGAGCACGGTCGGCTCGCCCTTGCGCTCGAGCAGCGCGTTGGTGGCGACGGTCGTGCCCATGCGCACTTCATGCACCACGCCTTTCGGGAATTTTTCCCCGGGCTGGAGGCCGATCAGCTCCCGGATGCCCTGCACGGCTGCATCGCGATAGGCGCGCGGATTTTCCGACAGCATCTTCTTCTGGTGGAGGTTTCCGGCCGGGTCACGCCCGATGACGTCGGTGAAGGTGCCACCCCGGTCGATCCAGAAATCCCAGGATCCCTTCGCACTGCCCTTGCCGTTCATCTCCACGGACGCCTCCCTTGCGTTTTCATCGTGTCGTGATTTCGCATTTAAAACGTCGATATTTTGTTGACAAGATGATTTTGTAAGTTAGCCTCCCCTCTCGTGAAGCCGGCGCAGGAAGGCGCGGAACGGGGTCGGGAGCTCCGGTTCAGCCTTTGGGAAACAGGGAGGCGCTCGCATGAACGCACAGGCCCCATGGAACGGGACCGACGCACGACCCGGGCGTGATCTTTCGCCGGAAGCCGTGCGCATGTTGATCCGCGCCGGGCGCTATCAGGGCGCGACGGCTGGCCTCGCGCCGGGCTACGTGCAGGGCAATCTCGTGATCCTGCCGAAGGATCTCGCGGGTGATTTCCTCGCCTTCGCGCACCAGAACCCCAAGCCCTGCCCGGTGATCGGCCTGTCGGATGTCGGCTCGCCCCGCGTGCCGGCGCTCGGCCCCTCGATCGACCTGCGCACGGATCTGCCCCGCTATCGCGTGTGGCGGAACGGCGAACTCGTCGCCGAACTCTCGGACATCCGCGACCATTGGCGCGACGATCTCGTGAGCTTCGTCATCGGCTGCAGCTTCTCCTTCGAGGAGGCGCTGCTGGAGGATGGCATTCCGCTGCGGCATGTCGCGTGCGGCGCGAATGTCGCGATGTATCGCACGAACATCGCCTGCGCCCCCGCCGGGCCCTTTGCCGGTCCGATGGTGGTTTCGATGCGGCCGCTGAAGCCGGCCGATGCCATCCGCGCGATCCAGATCACCTCGCGCTTCCCGGCCGTGCATGGCGCGCCGGTGCATCTCGGCGATCCGGCCTTGATCGGCATCGCCGATCTCGCGACGCCCGATTACGGTGATCCGGTCGCGGTGGAAGACGATGAAATTCCCGTGTTCTGGGCCTGCGGGGTAACCCCGCAAGCGGTGATCGCGGCGGCGAAGCCTGCCTTCGCCATCACGCATGCGCCGGGCTCGATGCTCATCACGGACAAGCGGAATTCGCAGATGTCGGCGTTCTGAAGCATGCTCACGCGAAACGGTTGCCGGTTCGCGTGAAGACAATGCGGTGGAACAATCCGACATCGGCGGGGAGAGAAGTGCCGGGTTCAATCCGGCGCAGAGGCATAAACAGGGAGACTACCATGAACATGATGCTTCGAATGACCGCGGCGGCCGGTTTTGCCGCCCTGGCGACGGGCGCTTTCGCCCAGACCAAGTGGGACATGCCGACGGGCTATTCCGACGGCACCTTCCAGACTGTCAATGTCCGGGCTTTCGTCGAGGAAGTGACGAAGCTCTCGGGCAACAAGCTGGCGATCACCGTGCATTCCAACGGCTCGCTCGTGAAGATGCCGGAAATGAAGCGCGCCGTGCAATCGGGCCAGGTGCCGATGGCCGAGATGCTGGTTTCGGTGCTCTCGAACGAAAATCCGATCTTCGGCTTCGATTCCGTGCCGGGCCTCGTTGGCTCCTATGCCGAGGCGCGCAAGCTCTATGCCGCGGCCCGCACCCAGCTCGCCGAGACGCTCGACAAGCAGGGCCTCGTGCTCCTCTATTCCGTGGCCTGGCCGCCGCAGGGCATCTACACCGCGAAGCCGATCAACGCGCTCGCGGACCTGAAGGGCACGAAGTTCCGCTCCTTCAACCCGGCCACCGCGCGCTTCGCCGAGCTGATCGGTGCGACGCCGACCACCATCCAGGTGCCGGAAATCGCGCAGGCCTTCCGCACCGGCGTGCTCGACGCGATGATCACCTCGGGTGCCACGGGCGTGGACAGCCAGGCCTGGGACTTCCTGAAGTACTTCTACGATACGCAGGCTTTCCTGCCGCAGAATATCGTGATCGCCAACAAGCGCGCCTATTCGGCCCTGCCGGATGATGTGAAGACCGCCATCCAGACCGCCGCCAAGGCCGCCGAGGAGCGCGGCTGGAAGATGAGCGAAGAGCTCAACGGCCAGCACAAGAAGACGCTCGCCGAGAAAGGCATCACCGTCTCGCCCCCGACCGAAGCCATGAAGGCCGAGCTGAAGAAGATCGGCGAGACCATGGCCGCCGAATGGGCGAAGCGCGCGGGCGCCGAGGGCGAGAAGATCCTCGCCGATTTCCGCAAGTAATCCCGGGCTCTCCCCGAGACCTCGCGGGTCGTGGCGACGCGGCCCGCGAGGGTTTTCTCTATCCTTCGAGACGTGCTTCCTCGGGAGAATCCGGCCGCCGGGCCGGATGACGGGAGCGGTCTTGCGTGTTTTTCCAGGGAGATGGCGCCATGCGACGCGCACTCGATCAACTCTACAGGCTCTGCGCAGGGCTGGCGGCCGCCGCCATGCTGCTGATCGCCGCCCTCATCCTCATTCAGGTCTTCCTGCGGTTCTTCGGCGGCCAGATCAAATCGGCCGACGACATTTCCGGCTGGGCGTTGGTGGCGACCATCATCCTCGGCCTCGCCCCGACCTATCGCCACAACGCCCATATCCGCGTGACGCTGCTGATCGATCGCCTGCCGCTCGGCACGCCGGTTCGCGCGTTTGTCGAGCGGGCGGTGACGGCGCTTTCGATCGCGCTCGTGGGCTGGGCCGCCTATGTCAGCGTCCATTTCGTCTGGGAAAGCTACATCTACAACGAGCTGAACCAGGGCCTGCTCGCGGTGCCCATGTGGATCCCGCAATTCTTCATGGCCTTCGGCTTCGTCGTCTTCTTCATCGCGCTCGTGGATGACCTGATCGTCGATCTCATGGGTGGCACGCAATCGCATCTCGCAGCCGCGGCAGACGGCGACGAGATGCCCGTCGAACGTTGATCCGGGGGGCTCATCGTGGATCCGTCCAGCGCATCTCTTCTTCTCATCGTCGTGATGTTCATCACGCTGGCCTGCGGCCTGTGGATCGGGCTCGCGCTCGGCCTCGTGGGCTTCATCAGCTTCGCGGCACTGACCAATTCCGACCCCGCCCTCTCCTTCGGCACGACCGTCTGGGGCAACCTCAATTCATGGACGCTCACGGCCCTGCCGATGTTCATCTTCATGGGCGAGATCCTGTTCCGGTCGAGCCTGTCGGATGACATGTTCAAGGGCCTCGCCCCGTGGATGCAGCGGCTTCCGGGCCGCCTCCTGCACACCAACGTCTTCGGCTGCGGCATCTTCGCGGCGATCTCCGGCTCCTCGGCCGCGACCTGCGCCACGATCGGCCGCATGACCATCCCCGAGCTTCGCAAGCGCGGCTACGATGACATGATGACGCTCGGCTCGCTCGCGGGCTCCGGCACGCTGGGCCTGCTGATCCCGCCCTCGATCATCCTGATCGTCTATGGCGTGGCGGCGGAGGTGTCGATCGCGCGGCTCTTCATCGCGGGCGTCATCCCCGGCATCATCCTGATGCTGATCTTCTCGGTCGTGCTGATGATCTGGGCCACGCTCCAGCCGCAGAAGGTGCCGGATCGCGACACGCCGATGACCTTCATGCAGAAGATGAACGAGAGCCGCCGGCTCATTCCGGTCGTGCTGCTCATCATCGTGGTGCTCGGCTCGATCTATGCCGGCATCGCCACGCCAACCGAGAGCGCCGTGCTCGGGGTGGTCGGCTCGCTGGTGCTGACGGTCGCCACCGGCTCTTTCAGCTGGAAGATGTTCAATGACAGCGTGATGGGTGCCGTGCGCACCAACACGATGATCGGGCTCATCCTGGCGGGCGCGGCCTTCCTCACCACCGCGATGGGCTTCTCCGGCCTGCCGCGCATCTTCGCCGAATGGATCAACAGCTTCGGCCTCAGCCAGTTCGGGCTGCTGTTGGCGCTGACGGTGGTGTTCATCATCCTGGGCTGCCTCATCGACGGCATCTCGATGGTGGTGCTGACCGCCGCGGTGGTGCTGCCGGCCGTGAAGGCTGCCGGGATCGATCTCGTCTGGTTCGGCATCTTCGTGGTGCTGGTGGTGGAGATGGCGCAGATCACCCCGCCGGTGGGCTTCAACCTGTTCGTCATTCAGGGGCTGACAGGTCGGTCGCTGGGGTATATCGCTCTCGCCGCCCTGCCCTTCTTCCTGGCGATGCTGGCGATGGTGGCGATCATGGTCCTGTTCCCGGATCTCGCGACCTGGCTGCCGAACCAGATGCTCGGGCAGAAATGAACCAGCCGGAGGAGGCAAGCATGTCGAACCGCAAGGAGCCGGAACTCACTGGCGCCCGCGCCTCCGATCCGCTCGGCCCGATCGTCTCCTCCGCGCATCTCGCTTCGGGCGCAAGCCCGTCGCTCTCCGAATTCGAATTCGGGCTGATCCTCGTCAGCCACGCCTTCGAGCGCTGGATGGTGCGCTGCATGGCCGCCGCGGGCGTGAAGGACGTCTCGGCGCTCGATGTGCTGGTGCTGCACACGGTCAACCATCGCGGACGCTCGAAGAAGCTCGCCGATATCTGCCTCGTGCTGAATGTCGAGGATACGCATACTGTCGCCTACGCCATCAAGAAGCTCGAGCGGCTGAAGCTCGTGAAATCCGGCAAGGCGGGCAAGGAAAAGACCGTGATGATCACGGCTGCGGGCGAAGCGGCCTGCCTCACCTACCGCGAGATCCGCGAGGCGCTTCTGGTGCGCACCATCCGCTCGCTCGGGCTGGAGGAGAGCATGCTGCACGATGTGGCCCAGCGCATGCGCGCGCTGTCAGGCCATTACGATCAGGCCGCGCGCTCGGCCGCGAGCCTCTAGAGCGGCTCCCGATCTGACTGGATCAGATCGACCGCTCTCTCTCTGTTTTGTCGCATTTTCTTGCGGCCAACCGGCATCCACTTGGCCGGAAATGCTCTGGAAGCCGCCGAGGCTTTCGCGAACCCCGCTTCAGCTTTCCACGCGCCGCAGGCCGAAGCCTGCGCGCAAGGCATCGAAGCTCAGCGTGTGGCGATCCGCCCGGAAGAACAATTGCGAGTGCAGCACCCCTCGCCCCAGCGAATCGTAGAAGCTGCGGGCGACCGAGAGCACGGGATCGCCGCTGACGAGGTTCAGCATCCGTCCGACATCGCCCTGCGCCGCTTCGGCACCCGCGATCTGCAGGCCGCGCTCCACCGAGCAATCGGCTCCGATCAGCGCGCCGAGCAGCCAATCATTGGCGAGATCCGCGTCGCTCAGCCGGTCGGCAAGCCGCAGCGGCACGTAATCCACCCCGAACGCGAAGATCTGGCCGTTCCGGAGGCGCTGGCGCGCGATGCGCCGCACGCTGTCGCCAGGACGGAGGCGCAACGCCCCGAAAACGGTCAGCGGCGGGGCCACATCCTGCACATCCGTCTCGCCGATCACGAGACCCGCCGAGAGATCCTCCATGCGCGAGAGCAGGCTCGCGAGATCGAGGATCACGGGGCCGTTGAACCCACGATCGCGCATGAAGGTGCCGGCGCCGGCGCGGCGCTCCAGCACGCCCTCGGCCATCAGGCGATCGAGCACCCGCCGCAGGGTCACGCGGGAGACGCCCAGTTCCCGTGCGAGTTGTGGTTCGCCGGGCAGTCGATCGCCGGGGGAAAGGTTGTCCCGGCGGATTCGTGCACGCAACCGCTGATATGCCTCTTCCGATCGCGAGAACTTTTCCGCGCCCGGATTATCGTCGATGACCATGTTCGATACTACCCGCAGTTTCCGGGCAAAGACCCCGGAAACCTGCCTTGAAACCCGTCTCCCTCGGGTTTTTCATGGGCTGGGAGTTGTTGGCGAGGATCGCCGCCGCGTCAATCTCCGCCTCGCGGGCCCGGATCGGAGAACCGGAAAGTCCGATGCAAATCCTGCATGACTCGTTCTGAGGTTGCAAATTTTCCAGCCGTTCCGATCAGGTCCCGTCGAAAGCCGGCCATTCCAGGTTGTCGGAACGCAAGCGCACTATGCGTTCAGGCCAACGACCCGGGCGGCGCGCCGCGGAAAACCCGATCCGCATACACGAGAAACGCGAAAATCGACGATCTTGCAACCAAAAGGCGAAATTCGGTCGCGCTGCGACGCCACAGGATGATCTCGAATTTCCCGATCAGGGTCCTTGTCGCCATTCCAACGGGAAACGCCAATTCATGCACATCGATTGGGCATCCAGCGGCTAAAACCGCGGCCGCATGCGCTCCATCCACACAGAGCCCGAGCATACCATGCGAAATTTCGATGACGTTCTCCTCCAAAAATTCGAGCTCTCCCGCCGTGGTCGCTTCGGTTTCGGTGACGATCAGCACCTCTTGCGGTCCGAGACGCATGAGAACGCGGCCGCCCTCCTCGCGGGCGCGCAACATGGCTGGCCCCGAGTCGCGGCTCGATGCACGGAGCGGATCGGCAGCAGCCGCGTCGGGCCAGGCCGCAAGGGCGATCGAGGCAAGAGGCCAGGGCCGGAGCCGGTAGCCCGGCCCCTCCGGCAGAGTGATTCCGGCCAGCGGTGCAGCAACGGCCAGGCGCGCATGCGCGGGTTCAGCCATGAAGGCGCCTCCCCTCGGGATCGACAAGAACCGGCGCGGTGACGGTGAGCGTCACGCGGCCCCCCGGCATCGGCAGCACCACGGTTTCGCCATGCCGCCTCGCCCCGTCCTGCAGCAGGCCGAGCGCGAAGGACCGCCCGAGATGGGGGCTCCGATAGGCCGAAGTGACATGCCCCGAGGCGGAAACGCCCGTGGAGGGGTCGCTCTCACGGATGATCTGCGCCCCCTCCTCCGGCACGAGTTGCGGATCGTCCGGCAAGAGGCCGACGAGCTGCTTGCGGCCGCTCGCCACGAGATCGGGCCGGGCGAGCCCGCGCTGGCCGATGAAGAACGGTTTCGTTTTCCCGATGGCCCAGTCGAGCCCGCAATCGCCGGGCGTCACGGTGCCGTCGGTTTCCTGTCCCACGATGATGTAACCCTTCTCGGCGCGCAGGACATGCATCGCCTCGAGCCCGTAGAGCCCACCGCCGAGGCTTTCCGCGCGTTGCAGCAGCGCCTCCATCGCGGCGAGGCCATGGCCGGCCGGCACGTTCACCTCGTAGCCGAGTTCACCCGTGAAGCTCGCGCGCATGAGGCGGCAGGGCACGCCGGCGAACCGGCCTTCGCGGATCGCCATATGCGGGAAGGCCTCATTGGAAAGGTCGATCCCCTCGATGAATGGCGCAATCGTCTCGCGCGCCTTCGGCCCCTGCACGGCGATCACCGCCCAATGCTCGGTGACGGAAGCGGGAAAGACATCGAGATCGGTGAATTCCGTCTGCCGGTAATCTTCCATGGCGTGCAGCACGCGCGCCGCCCCACCCGTGGTGGTGGTGACGTGGAAGCGGTTCTCGCCGAGCCGCGCGACGATGCCATCCTCAATGATGAAGCCCGCCTCGTTCAGCATCAGGGCGTAACGGCTGCGGCCCACCGGCAGTTTGGCCAGCGGGTTGGTGTAGAGCCGGTCGAGAAACACGGCGGCATCCCGCCCGATGAGTTCGATCTTGCCGAGCGTGGAGGCATCGAACAGGCCGACCGTCTCGCGCACCATCCGGGCTTCACGCTGCACGGCGTCGCCGACGCTCTCGCCCGCACGCGGGAGGGCATGGGCGCGCTTCCACTGGCCGATATCCTCGAAGATCGCGCCCTGCGTCACGGCGAGATCGTGCATCGGCGTGAGCCGCGTCGGCTCGAACATCGCGCCGCGATGCGGGCCCGCGAAAGTGCCAAAGGTCACCGGCGTATAGGGCTGACGGAAGGTGGTGTGGCCGGTCTCGGGGATCGACTGGCCCAGGGCCTCGGCTGCGATCGCCAGTGCGTGGATGTTGCTGGTCTTGCCCTGGTCGGTCGCCATGCCGGTGGTGGTATAGCGCTTGACATGCTCGATGGAGCGGAAGCCCTCGCGGGTCGCAAGGCGGATGTCGCGCACGGTCACGTCGTTCTGGAAATCGACGAAGGCGGATGCCGCCTTTCCCTCGTTTCCAGGCAGCAGACCGAGAGCCGCGCCGCGCATCGCGGGCGGGAAATCGCCGGTCGCGACGCCCGCGATGGCGATGCCCTCGGGGAGTTCACCCGGCACGAAGGCCGAAAGCGTCTCGTCCCATCGCAGCTTGCCGCGCGCCTGAGAGAGCAGGTGAAGCGTGGGCGTGAAGCCGCCGGAGACCAGCAGGCTGTCGCAGGCGAGCGTCTCGGACGGCCCCTGCCGCTGGCCCTGCGCCACGGGCGCGACGATCACGCCCTTCAGCGCGTTCTTTCCTGCTGTGCCGAGCAGGGTGACGCCGGTTTCGACGCGGAAACCCTCGGCGCGCGCGGCGTTGGCGGCAGCGGACGCGCCGCGCAGATCAAGGATGGCGACGACGTTTCCGCCCGCCTCCCGCAAGACGTGGGCGGTGTCGTAGGCGCTGTCGGTCGCGGTCGCGATCGCGATCGCGCGGCCGGGAATGACGCCGTTTCGCGCAAGCAGGGCATGCGCCGCGCTGGCGAGCAGGATGCCGGGACGATCGTTGTCCGGGAAGACCAGCGGGCGTTCCAGCGCACCGGTGGCGAGAACGATGCGGCCTGCCCTCAACTGCCAGAGCCGCTCGCGCGGGAGATCGGGCGCGGGCTCCGCCAGATGGTCCGTCACCCGCTCGGCGAGGGCCACGAAACCCTGCAGGAACATGCCGAAGGCCTGTGTGCGGGCGAGCATCCGCACATTGGGCCGGGCGCAGAGCGTCGCGAGTGCCTCGTCACGGAAGCGCGAATCGGCGCTTCCCGGCGCGGCGTTGCGCAGCCAGCCGCCGAAATCATTCTCCATCTCGCAGAGGATGACACGCGTCGCGGGGTTGGCGGAAGCGTCGAAAGCCGCCCGCAGCCCGGCCTCGCCGGAGCCGATCACCAGCACTTCGGCATGCGCGAAGGTCGAGGCGTACTCATCCGGATCCGGTTCTTCCGGCGGTCGGCCGAGGCCCGCGGCGCGGCGGATCAGCGGTTCGAACAGCCGGTTCCAGAGCACGGCCTTTCCGCCCAGAGCCGGGCCCATGAAGGTCTTGTAGTAGAAACCGGCCGGAAAAAGCGGTTTCAGCCGGGCGTTGATGGCGCCGAGATCGAAAGCGAGGCTCGGGAAACGGTTCTGGCTCGTCGCGACGAGGCCATCATGAAGCTCGACCTCGCTCGCGCGCAGGTTGGGCGTCACGCGGCCCGGCCCACGCGACACCGTCACCAGCGCGTTGGGCTCCTCCGCTCCGGCGGCGAGAACCCCGCGCGGACGGTGATACTTGAAACTGCGGCCCATCAGGCTCACGCCATTGGCCAGCAATGCGGAAGCGAGCGTATCGCCCGGATGGCCCTGATACGGCACGCCGTCGAAGGTGAAGTTCAGTCGGCGCGCACGATCGATCGCGCCGACGCTCTCGCTGCGAAAACCGCTCATCCCGCGATCTCCGGCTTCTTTTCGCCCGGCTTGTAGGCCGCGAGGATGCGGTCGCTCACGGTGTCGCGCAGCAGGTTGAAGAAGCGCCCGCAGCCATGCACATGCCGCCAGCGTTCGGCGGTGATGCCCTTCACATTGTCGCGTTCGTAGAGGAAGGCGGCATAGGCCGCGTCGCTCGCGGGCTCCTCCGGCCGCACGATATGCGCGGCGCCCGCGTGGCGAAACTCGATCTCGGGGCGAGCGAAGCCGCAATAGGGACAGGGGATCAGCAGCATGCGGGTTCTCCCCTAGTGCGCCACGGCGGCCGCGGCCGCCTCGTCGATGAGCCGCCCGGTGCGGAAGCGATCGAGCGAGAACGGCGCGGCGATGGGGTGCGGCTCGCCTGTCGCGAGCGTCGCCGCGAAGACATGGCCCGAGCCGGTGGTGGCCTTGAAACCGCCCGTGCCCCAGCCGCAATTGACGAAGAGCCCCGCCACCGGCGTCTTGCCGATGATCGGCGAGCGATCCGGCGTGACATCGACGATGCCGCCCCAGTTCCGCAGCATCTTCATGCGCCGCGTGACGGGAAAGAGTTCGCAGATCGCTTCGAGCGTGTGCTGCGTCACCGGCAAGCCGCCGGCCTGCGAATAGCTCGTATAGACATCCGTGCCCGCGCCGATCACCAGTTCGCCCTTGTCGGATTGCGACATGTAGGCGTGGATGGTGTTCGACATCGCCACACAGGGCATCATCGGCTTCACCGGCTCGGAAACCAGCGCCTGCAGCGGAAAGCTCTCCAGCGGCATCCGCACGCCGGCCATGGCCATCACGACCGAGGTATGCCCCGCCGCGACCACGCCCACGCGTTTCGCGCCGATGAAGCCCTTCGCGGTTTCGACACCGGCCACCGCGCCATCCGCCCCGCGGCGCATGCCGGTAACCGCGCAATTCTCGAGGATGTCGACGCCGAGCGCGCTCGCGGCGCGGGCATAACCCCAGGCGACCGCATCATGCCGCGCGACCCCGCCACGCCTTTGCAGCGAGGCACCGATCACGGGATAGCGGATCGACGGATCGATGTTCAGGATGGGGCAGAAGGCTTTCGCCTCCTCGGCCGTGAGCCATGCGTTGTCGATGCCCGCGAGCCGGTTCGCATGCACATGGCGCTTCAGCACCACCGCATCGTGATGGTTGTGCGCGAGCATCATCACCCCGCGCGGGGAATACATCACGTTGATGTTGAGCGCGTGCGAAAGCCCTTCCCAGAGCTTCAGGGAATGCTCGTAGATCGCCTCGGATTCCTCCCAGAGGTAGTTCGAGCGGATCACCGTGGTGTTGCGGGCGGTGTTGCCGCCCCCGAGCCAGCCCTTCTCGACCACCGCGACGTTGCGGATGCCGAACTCGCTCGCGAGATAATAGGCCGTGGCAAGGCCGTGCCCGCCGGCACCGACGATCACGACATCATAGGCCGCCTTGGGTTCAGTGGTCTGGCGCCAGTAGGGCTCCCAGCCCTCGTGACCCGAAAACGCCTGACGCAGCAGCGAGAAGAAGGAAAAACGCAAAAATCCGGCCCCGTTTTTCGGCAGGATAGGACGAGATCCCGCCGCGCTGCAACATCGCCGGTTGATCGCGATCAAGGGCATGACGGCTTTTCCGGGAAAGAATACCATTCAAGGATGGGTCTGACGACCGCAAGCGGGGGAGATGGTCATGGAAGAGGTGGCGAACGAGGCGCCGATCCGGCGAGATCCCGTCGTGCGGGCCGTGACCCAGGCCGATATCGCCGAGGCGATCAGCGCCGGCTTGCGCGATTTCCAGGCGAAGCCGCTTTACGGCATGGTCTTCGGCGGCCTCTATGCGCTCGGCGGCATGGCCATCGTGCTCTCCGTCACCGCCTTGCAGATGACCTATCTCGCCTATCCGCTGGCGGCGGGTTTCGCCCTGGTCGGACCCTTCGTCGCGGTCGGGCTCTATGAGGTCAGCCGGCGCCTCGAAAGCGGGGAAGCGCTGGGTTTCGCGAGCATCGGGCGCAAGGTGCGGAGCCGGCCGGAACTGGCCTGGATGGCCTTCGTGACGCTCTTCGTCTTCATCGTCTGGATGTACCAGGTGCGCCTGCTGATGGCGCTGTTCTTCGGCCTGAACACGAATTTCTCGTCGATGCCGGAATTCATCCACATCCTGTTCTCCACCACGCAGGGGCTGGTGTTCCTGATGATCGGCAACGTCATCGGGGCGGCCTTGTCCGTGATTCTCTTCTCGCTGACGGTGGTGTCGTTTCCGCTGCTGCTCGACCGGGACGTGGATTTCGTGACCGCGATGATCACCTCGGTGCGGGCCGTGATGACCAGCCCGCTGCCGCTCGTCACCTGGGCGCTTGCCATCGTGGCCTTGCTGATCGTCTCGGCCCTGCCCTTCTTCCTCGGCCTCCTCATCACGCTGCCGGTGCTGGGCCACACGACATGGCATCTCTATCGCCGGCTGGTGGAGCCGGAAGAGCGCTGAGCACCGCGCAGCGGCGGAAAGCAGAAAGGGAGAAGGAAGATGGCGCGCCCTACGGGAATCGAACCCGTCTTTACAACGTGAAAGGCTGTCGTCCTAACCGATAGACGAAGGGCGCGTTGAGGCTCCCTTAGCGAGGATCGGCGGACGGGGCAAGCGGGCGCGAGAAGTTTTTCCGGCTGACATTGAGGCCGCCTGCATTCATGCGATGATTGTGCTTGCCCGCTGCCGGCGCGCGTGCTCATCAGGGGGCCCTGCCGGCCTGGTCCGGCTTCCGCAAGCCCCGCCCCATGTCCGATTCCAGACCCGCTCCCGACGCCCTTCCCGATCGCGCGCTCGCCGGCATCGGCCTGATGCTCGCCGCGATGTTCGCCTTTTCCCTCAACGACGTGATGGGGAAATGGCTGGTGGCGACCTATGGCGTCGCGCAGATCCTGCTGATCCGCTCGTTTGCGGCCGCGGCGATGCTGGCGCCGGCGATTCATCGAATCGGCTGGCGTGCGGTGGTCTTTCAGGATCGGCCGTGGCTGCATGCCGTGCGCGCGCTTTGCTCCACGGCGGAGGTGGCGTTCTTCTACTGGGCGGTGATCTATCTGCCGCTCGCGGATGCCGTGGCCTTCTACCTCGCGGGGCCGATTTTCGTGACCCTGTTCGCGATCGTCTTCCTGAAGGAGCAGGTGGGCTGGCGGCGCTGGCTCGCCATCGTCATCGGCTTCGTCGGCGTGCTGATCGCGGTCAATCCCACCGGCGAGAGCTTCACCTGGCCGGCGCTGATCGCGCTTTCCGGCACCATCCTTTTCGCCGGGTTGAACATCCTCACGCGGATGCTCGCGAACACCAACGAGGTGGCGCTGGTAAGCTGGCAGGTGGCGAGCGCGCTGGCCTTCGGTTTGCTCGTCGCGCCGTTCCGCTGGGTGACACCGAGCCTTGCGGATTTCCTCGCGCTCTGCCTGCTCGGCATCGTGGCGAATCTCGCGCATATGGGCGTTAACAGGGCACTGAAATATGCCCCGGCCGCGGTGGTGGTGCCCTATCAATACACGCTGATCGTCTGGGCCGTGGTGCTGGGCTACCTGTTCTTCGGCGATATCCCGCGCGCGAATGTGGTGATCGGCTCGATCATCATCGTGGCAGCGGGGCTCTATATCTTTATGCGCGAGCAGGCCCGGGCGAAGGAGAACGCTCGGAAAGCTTAGCCTTTTTTATCGCATTTTCTTCACGCGAACCGGTTCCCACTTCGCTTGAAAATGCTCTAGGGCCGCGCGAGATCGACCAGCCGGAAGCTCACCTTCACGCGCCCGCCCCAGCGATCGAGGCTCACACTTCCCGCGACGTGAACCGTTTCGCCGCGCGCGGCCAGCAACGCATCGCCCAGCGGTTTTCCCGCCGCGCGGAAGGCCATCGCCTCGATCCGCGCGCCGCCGGAACTCACGAGATTGGCCTTGAGATGCCCGCCCTTGAGTTCCATCACCTCGGCGACGCGATGCGCCGGCAGCGCGAAAACCGGCTCGGGATTGCCTGAACCGAAGGGCCCGGCCCGCGCGATCTCGCTCACGAAATCCGGCGTCAGGCTCTCGGCGGAGAGCGCGGCATCGATCGAGAGCGCATCCCCGGCGCGGGCGATCGTCACGGCGGGCGCGAGCCGCGCCTCGAGGAAATCCGCGAAGGCCGCCACGCCGCCCGGCGGCAAGGTCACCCCCGCCGCCATGCTGTGCCCGCCGCCCTTCACCGCGATTCCCGCCTCCACCGCCGCGCGCACCGCCGCGCCGAGATCGACACCCGCGATGGAGCGGCCGGAGCCCGTCAGCGCGCCTTCATAGGCGGCGATGGCGAAAGCGGGGCGACGGAAACGCTCCTTCAGCCGCCCGGCGATGATGCCGACAATGCCGGGATGCCAGCCCTCGCCCGCCACCACCAGCACCTCGCGATCCTCTTCCGCAAGGCCAAGCGCCTGCAGGGCCTGCGCCTCGGCTTCCATCAGCATCGCCTCCTCGACGGCCTGCCGCTCGCGGTTCAGGCCATCGAGCGTCTCGGCGATGCGGCGCGCCTCCTCCGGATTGTCGGAGAGCAGGAGGCGCGCGCCCAACGCGGAATCGCCGATTCTCCCGCCCGCATTGATGCGTGGACCGATGAGAAATCCGAGATGCCAGGCCTCGGGGGCTGAATCGAGCCGCGCGACATCGGCGAGTGCCGCGAGGCCGATCCGCTCGCGGCCCCGCATCACCTTCAGCCCTTGCGCCACATAAGCCCGGTTGAGGCCGGTGAGCGGCACGACATCGGCCACCGTCGCCAGCGCCACGACATCGAGCTGCGACAGCAGGTCCGGCCCTGCCAGGCCCTGCTCGCGCAAGGCGCGGCTCAGCCCCGCGAGCACGAGGAACACCACGCCGGCCGCGCAGAGATGGCCGAGGCCGGAAAGATCGTCCTGCCGGTTGGGGTTCACCAGCGCATCAATGGCCGGCAATTCCACCGGGGCCTGATGGTGATCGAGCACGATCACGTCCATGCCGAGCGCCTTCGCTTCCGCCAGCGGCGCATGGCCCGAGGTGCCGCAATCCACGCAGACCAGCAGAACAGCGCCTTCCGCCTTGAGGCCGCGGATCGCCTCAGCATTCGGGCCGTAGCCCTCGGTCAGGCGATCCGGGATGTGGATGAAGGGCCGGAGCCCGAAATGCCGGAGATAGCCCGCGAGCAAGGCCGCCGAGCAGGCGCCATCGACATCATAATCCCCGAAGATCGCGATGGGTTCACGCCGGCGGATCGCATCGGCGAGCCGCGCGATGGCGCGCTCCGCATCGACCATCACCAAGGGATCGGGCATCGCCGATTTGAGGCGCGGTTCGAGGAAATCCGCCGTGTTCGTCACCTCCGCGCCCCGGCCGGCGAGAAGGCGCGCCAGCGTGTTCGGCAGGCCATGCGTGTCGGCGATGGCCTCGGCGCGGCGCGCGCCTTCCGCATCGAGACGATCCGCCCAGGCCCGTTGCAGGGCGGAGCGGGTGACTTTCAGGAAGGGCGGTTTGGCGTTCACAGATTGTGTCGATAGACGATGAATCCCGAGCGGTCAGCCACCTTGTTGTAGAGCACCTGGGCTTCCGCGTTGCTCTCATGCGTCTGCCAGTAGACGCGGAACCACCCTGCCCGCGCCGCCTCGGCATAGACATGCGCGATCAGCGCCCGCCCCACGCCCTTGCCGCGCGCCTCGGGCAATGTGAAGAGATCCTGCAGGTAGCAGATGGATTTCGTGCTCCAGGTCGTGCGATGCGCCACGCATTGCACGATACCGAGTAGCATTTCGCCTTCGAACGCGCCCCAGACATGCATCGGCTCGGCCGGGTCCATCAGCCGTTGCCAGGTGGTCTCGGTCACCTCGGCCGGCAGGCTCGCCTTGTAGAAGGCGAGATAGCCCTGCCAGAGCGGCTCCCACGCCGCACGATCGGCGGGAGCAAGTGGGCGGATGTCGAGCGGCATGGGGCTCTCCGGTGTCATTCCCGACGATGCGACAGCATCGGGCGGGAATCCAGTTCTCTCACGTGCAAGACATGGATCCCCGTCCGACGCTGACACGTCGCCGGGGATGACAGGGTCGCCTCAATCCAGATGGAACTTCGTGAGTTCGCGGTGCTCGCCCTGGATGCGGCGCACGGTGCCGGTGAGCGAGCGATAGACGATCGTCTCCGTCTCGATGATGTCGCCCGAGAACTTCACGCCCTTCAGCAGCGCGCCATCGGTGACGCCGGTGGCGGCCACGACCGTATCGCCCGAGGCCAGTTCGAGAAGGTCGTATTTCTTCTTCGGGTCCTTCACGCCCATGGTCGCGGCGCGCGCGATCTTCTCGGGCGTATCGAGGATGAGGCGACCTTGCATCTGCCCGCCGACGCAGCGCAGGGCGCCCGCTGCCAGCACGCCTTCGGGCGCGCCACCGATGCCGAGATAGATGTCGATGCCGGTCTTCGCGGTTTCCGCGCACTGGATCACGCCCACCACGTCGCCATCGGTGATGAGGCGGATGGAGCAGCCGAGCGCGCGCAGCTTGCCGATGAGATCGGCATGGCGCGGGCGATCCATCACGAGGGCCGTGATTTCATTGGCCTTCACGCCCTTGGCCTTCGCCAGCGCATGGATGTTGTCTTCCACCGAGGCATCGAGATCGATGATGCCCTTTGGGTAGCCCGGCCCGATGGCGATCTTGTCCATGTAGACATCCGGCGCGTAAAGCAGCGTGCCTGCCTGCGCCATGGCCATCACGGCGATGGAACCCGGCATGTCCTTCGCGCAAAGCGTCGTGCCTTCCAGCGGATCGACCGCGATATCGACCTTCGGGCCCTTCTTGGTGCCGACCTTCTCGCCGATATAGAGCATCGGCGCCTCGTCACGCTCGCCTTCGCCGATGACGATCTCGCCATCGATCGGGAGCTTGTTCAGTTCGCGGCGCATGGCATCCACGGCGGCCTGGTCGGCGGCCTTCTCGTTGCCGCGCCCGCGCAGCTTGGCCGAGGCCACCGCCGCGCGCTCGGTCACGCGCACCAGCTCCATGGTGAGGATGCGTTCGATGATCTTGTCTTCGGTCACAACGAGGTCGGTCATGGCAATTCTTCAGCTTTGCGGGTGTGTTGGCGGGTCTCTAGCAGGGAAAACCGCCGGGGTCATGCGGAAAGAGGCCGGATTTGCTCATCTCTCAATGCGGATGACTTGCGGCGGGCCATCGAGAACGCCCTCCTCCGCAATCGCGGCGACCGCGTCGCGCACGCGCAGCTCGGTCGTGGCATAGGTGATGAGGATCACCGGCACGGCCCCGGACGCGCTCCGGTGCGTGCCCCGGCCCTTCTGGAGGATGGATTCGAGGCTGATGCCGCGTTCGGCCATGCGGCTCGCGATGGTTGCGGCCGCGCCGGGCCGGTCGAGCACCTGCAGGCGCACGTAATAGCCGCCCTCATGCTGCTGCATCGGCGCCCGGACGGGCTTCGCGAGCGTGCCCGAGGGACGGCCGAACACCGGGACGCGATTGCCCCGCGCGAGATCGACAATATCGCCCACGACAGCCGAGGCGGTCGCTCCACCGCCGGCGCCGGGGCCGACGAGGGTGATCGCGCCGACCGGCTTCGCCTGGATCTCCACCGCGTTCGTCACGCCCATCACGCCGGCGAGCTGGCTCGTGCGCGGCACCATGGTGGGATGCACGCGCTGCTCGATGCCCTGCGCGGTGCGTTCGGCGACACCCAGCAGCTTGATGCGAAAGCCCAGTTCCTCCGCCATGACGAGATCGAGCGGCGTGACACCGGAAATCCCCTCGACATAGACCGCGTCGCCATCCACCTCGGTGCCGAAGGCGAGCGCGGTCAGCAAGGCGAGCTTGTGCGCGGTGTCGTAACCCTCGACATCGAAGGTCGGGTCCGCTTCCGCGTAACCCAGTTCCTGCGCGGCCTTGAGGCAGGCGGCGAAATCCAGCCCCTCCGCCTCCATGCGGCTGAGGATGTAGTTGCAGGTGCCGTTGAGAATGCCCGAGACGCGGGTGATCTCGTTGCCGACGAGCGCCTCGCGCAGGGCCTTGATGACCGGGATGCCGCCCGCCGCCGCCGCCTCGAAGGCGATGGTCGCGCCCTTCGCCTCGGCCAGCCGCGCGAGCCCCGCGCCATGCGCCGCGAGCAGCGCCTTGTTGGCGGTGACGACCGGCTTTCCTGCATTGAGTGCCGCCTCGACCAGCGCCTTCGCGGAGCCTTCGGAGCCCCCCATCAGCTCGACGATGCAATCAACCTCCGGGTCGTTCGCGAGCGCGGCCGGATCGTCATGCCAGCGATAGGCCGAGAGATCGACGCCGCGATCCTTGCCCCTGGAACGCGCGGAAACAGCGACGACGCGGATGGGCCGGCCGGCGCGCTCGGCGAGTTCGTTCGCGGCGCTCTCGAGGATGCGGATGGTCGCCGCGCCCACGGTGCCGAGCCCGGCAATCCCGATCTTCAACACAGTTGCCATGCTCGCCCCCAGGTTCCGCCATCCGAGTCACGCCCGTCTCGTCCGGCGCCTTTTTGCAAGCGCGGGCTGGAAGAGCAAGTGCGGCGAAACCCGCAACGGGCTTTTTCGGGCTCAGGGCGCGGGCAGCGCCGAGAGGTGCCGCTTCAGTTCGGTGTTCATCTCGTTGAGGCGCTGTTCCACCTCGGCGCGCTTGCGGCGGCCTTCGTTCTGCACGTTCATCACCTGCGTGATGGTGTCGATGAGGTCGCGATTGGTCTTCTCGAGCGTCGCCATGTCGACGATGCCGCGCTGGCTCTGCTTCTCGATCTCGATCGCCTGCCCCTTCATCATCTCGGAGGCCTGCTTCAGCATGGTGTTCGTGGCATCCGTGACGGTCTTCTGAAGGTCGAGCGCGCCCTGCTGGCGGGTGAGGCCGAGCAGCAGGATCATCTTCTGCTTCCAGACCGGAATGGTGAGCTGCGTCGTTGCCTGCAGGTTCTCGATCAGCGTCTCGTCGCCGGCCTGCACGATGCGGATCTGCGGCAATTGCTGGATGCCGATCTGCCGCGCCTGCTGGAGATACATGATGCGCTTTTCGAGCCGATCCAGCGCCTGCAGCGCATCCTGATAGGCCTGTGCGGCCATCAGGCCGTCTGTGGTATTGGCCTTGCCGTCCGCTTCCGCCTTGAGCGCGGCGAGCCGGCCTGCCTTGAATTCCTCGGCATAGGCCTTGCCGGCCTCGATATAGGTGTCGAGTTCGGCGATCGCGGCCTTGGTCTGGTCGTGCAGGTCGTCGAGCATGTGGATGTCGCGGCGCAGGCCCTCCTTGTGCTTGTCGAGTTCGATCGTCACGCGATCGATCTGCGAGGCCACGGTGGAGAACCGCTCCTTGAAGCGCGAGAGCCGCGCCTGCATGTTCGTGAAGAGCCGCTGGAACCAGTTGAGCTGGCCGATGGCGGCGGGATCGAGCCCCTTCGCCTTGGTGAGGATATCGGTGAGCAGGTCGCCGGTCTTCCCCATCTCCTTGTTGCGCGTTTCGGCGAGGATGCGATCCGCGAAATCCGAGACGCGCGCCTGCGCCTTGTCGCCATAGGTGACGATGTTGGCGCGATCGGTGATGTCCAGTTCCTTCTTCACCGCCTCCACGCGCCCGCGATCGAGCTGGATGGAGGGCAGATGGGCCTGGGCGGCCAGCTTTTCGCTATCGGACATGGAAACCTCGCGGGCGGGTTAAGTCTCGCCGCGAGATGTAGGGGGTGCACCCGGGAATGTCACGGGGTGACAGGCAGGCGGTCAGGCCGTCTTCTTCATCGAGGGCGGTGACGGTTGGTCGTCATCGACAAAGTGGAGGCGATTGCCTTCCAGCGGCTTTGCAATAACCCGATCTTCGTTGATTTCTATGGAGGCTCGCAGAAGCTCCGCCACGACGTCTTCCGCTAACTCACCCTCGTCGGGGTCGCTCACAACCGGTAGCCTGCCTTTCAGCAATTCGAGATACTGGCTCTCGGCCAGCACGACCAGGCGTTCGCCGCTGGGGGAGACGAGATACTGAACCCGGCTGTTCATGGCAGGCCCTTTCTGTAAACGTCTCTTCGATGGCCAATGAAAAGGACACGAATGGAAATCGTCCCCTCAGTAAAAATAATCCGCCAATCGCCACTTCTCAAGCGCGAGGCTTCAAAGCCCTGCAGCGGAGCGATTTGAGCTGCCACGGAATCCCGGTCCAGCGCCAAGGCAATGATGTCGCGTTCGACCTGCTGACGGATCTCGGGCGCCAGATCGTCCAGCGCCCGGGCTGCCTTGCGCTCGAATACAATGACGCGCAAGGCTTCACATCGCCTGTCGGATGTCGATCACGTTGTGCAGCGTCGTATCGGCCGTGTCGAAGAACTTCTTGAGGCTGCGCGCCGCCTGGCGGATGCGCTGCTCGTTCTCGACGAGCGCGAGGCGCACGTAATCGTCGCCATGCTCGCCGAAGCCAATGCCCGGCGCCACCGCGACATCCGCCTTCTCGACGAGGAGCTTCGAGAATTCGAGGCTGCCGAGATGGCGGAACTTCTCGGGGATCTTCACCCAGGCGAACATGGATGCCTCCGGCGGCGGGATCTCCCAGCCGGATTTGCCGAAGCTCTCGACCATCACGTCGCGGCGCTGGCGATACATTGCGCGCATCTCGTGGATGCAATCCTCCGGGCCGTTCAGCGCGGCGGTCGCGGCGACCTGAATGGGCGTATAGGCGCCGTAATCGAGGTAGGATTTCACGCGCGCGAGCGCCGCGAGCAGGCGCTCGTTGCCGACCGCGAAGCCCATGCGCCAGCCCGCCATGGAGAAGGTCTTCGACATCGAGGTGAACTCGACCGTCACATCCACCGCGCCCGGCACCTGCAGCACGGAGGGCGGCGGCTTCGCGTCATCGAAATAGACCTCGGCATAGGCGAGATCGGAGAGCAGGATCAATTCGTGCTTCTTCGCGAAGGCCACGAGATCGCGGTAGAAATCGAGGTCCGCGACATAGGCCGTGGGGTTCGAGGGGTAGCACACCACCAGCGCGATGGGCTTCGGCACGGAATGCATCACCGCGCGTTCGAGCGCCGGGAACATTGCCGGCGTCGGCTCGGCCGGCACGGAGCGGATCACGCCGCCCGCCATCAGGAAGCCGAAGGCGTGGATGGGGTAGCTCGGATTCGGCACCAGCACCACGTCGCCCGGGCCGCAGATCGCCTGCGCCATGTTGGCGAAGCCTTCCTTCGAGCCGAGCGTGGCGATCACCTGCGTATCGGGGTTCAGCTTCACGCCGAAGCGCCGCTCGTAATAGCCGGCTTGCGCGCGGCGAAGGCCGCCGATGCCCTTCGAGGCGGAGTAGCGATCCGTGCGCGGCTTGCCGGCCGTTTCGACCAGCTTCTCGATGACATGCTTCGGGGCCGGGAGATCCGGGTTGCCCATGCCGAGGTCGATGATATCCGCGCCCGCGGCCCGCGCCTTCGCCTTGATCTTGTTGACCTGCTCGAAAACGTAAGGCGGAAGGCGGCGGATGCGATGGAACTCGTTCATGGAGAACCCCCTCGGGCCGGGATGGCCGCACATTTCGGGATGGCGAATACTCGCGATGACGGAAGATTCCCGTCCTGTCCAGTGGTTATTGGGGCAGCAATTCCTTGGGTGGCGGGGCGGGGCGCGGCGGAATGGAACCGTCATAGGTCGAGCGCGGCAATGGCCGGTTCGCGATGCCCTGGCTGCGCTGCCGATCGGCGAGGAGATCCTTCTCGAGCGCGGCGGCCGCCTTCTCGTCCCGGGGGGCCAGCGATCGCGCGGGCGGCGTCACGCCGACGGGGATGAAGTCCTGCGGCGCGGCCGCGCGCGTCTCGCGCACGAATTCCTTGGGCTCGCCCACTTCGGTGCGCACGCCGCCGAGCTGCGGCATCCGGCCGGGATGGTTGGATTCGAGGCAGGCCGACAGCCCCTGCGCCATGCCCGCCAGGATGAGGGCGGCCACGAGTCGGCTGACGAAGCGATGCGCTTGCGCGTGTCTCATGTTCCACCCGGTTCTGAGGGCTGCCAATGTCGCCCGCCTTCGTTTCTGCTTTCCTAATGCGGCGGAAATGGGCAAAACAGAAGCCGGTCGTCCGCGACATGCGATGTTCGCGACGGCGCGATAAAAAAACGGTCGGACACAAAGACGGTCGAACACTGGGAGGCCAACGCCATGGCCAAAGGCAAGAAGCGGGCGAAAGCCGCTGCGCGCGCTGAAAAACTGTCGAAAACGGCCGGCCAGGAGCCTTCGGAAAAGGCCGTGAAGGCGTCCAAGGCCGCAGCCGCCGCCTCCCCCGCCGCCTTGCGCCGAATCGCCGAAGCGAAAGCCCTCGACAAACCCGTGACGACTTCGCCCGCCAAGCCCGCGACCAACAAGGCCACCGCGACCAACACGGTGCCCGCGACGAATACGGTGCCCGCGACGAATACGGCAGGCGGGAAAACCGCTGCCGCCAAGCCCGGCAAGGCCAAGGCCGAGAAAGCCAAGCCTTCCAAAACCACCAAGACGGCCAAGGCCGGGGCATCCGAAAAGGCGGCTGCGAAGAGCAAGTCCGCCCCGCCGGCGCCTGTGGCCGAGCCGAAGACGCCTGCGCCACCGGCCCCGCTCGCGAAGACAGTTCAACCGACACCACCCACGCCGAAGGCTGCGGAACCCCGGCGCGATGAGCCGAAAGCCGCGGCATCGAAGCCGAAGGCCGGGACATCGCGCGTGGCAAGTCCGTCGCGCGTGGCGAGCCCGCAATCCCTGCCTCGGTTCGCCGAGCCGGAGCCCATGCCGGTCGTGACCGCCCGGATCATGCCGGCGCCGCCGGCCCCGAAGATGGCCGAGCCTGCGCCGTCAGCGGCTGCGAAACCCGCGCCCGAGCCGGCTAGGCCCGCTGCGCCGTCCATCGACGACATGGCCATCCCGCAGCCGCCCTTCGATCTCGAGAAGATGGCCGGCGTCTCGACCGAGATCCTCGCCGAAAGCTCGAAGCTCAGCGCCGTCTACCTGCGCGCGCTCGAAAAGGGCGAGGCCGCCTCGCTCGTGCCGGACGAGAGCGCGGATCTCGCGAAAACCCTCGGGGCGGTGGCACAATACTGGCTGAAGGACCCGGCGCGGCTGGTGGAAGCGCAGAAGAACCTGTCGCTCGACATGATCAACCTCTGGTCGACGATGGTGCGCAAGGTGAACGGCGAGGATGCGCCGCCCGCGGTGGAGATGCCCGCGCGCGACAGCCGCTTCGCCGACCCCGAATGGAACGAGAGCCCCTATTTCAACTTCCTGAAACAGGCCTATTTCATCGGCGCGCAATTCGCGAACAACCTCGTGGAGAAGGCGGACGAACTCGATCCGCACACGAAGAAGAAGGCCGGCTTCTACATGCGGCAGATCGCCAGCGCGCTCTCGCCGTCGAATTTCATCATGACCAACCCGGAATTGCTGCGCACCACCGTGGAGCAGCAGGGCGAGAACATCGCACGGGGCATGAAGATGCTCGCGGAGGATGTCGATGCCGGACGGGGCGAACTGAAGCTGCGCCAGACCGATGGCAGCGCCTTCGAGGTGGGGAAAAACCTCGCCACCACCCCCGGCAAGGTGGTTTTCCGCAACGATCTCATCGAGTTGATCCAGTATACGCCCACGACCCCGAGCGTCTACCGGACGCCTTTGCTCATCGTGCCGCCCTGGATCAACAAGTTCTACATTCTCGATCTCAACCCCGAGAAGAGCTTCATCCGCTGGGCGGTGGAGAGCGGGATCACCGTCTTCGTGCTGTCCTGGGCGAACCCCAACGAGAAGCATCGCCACTACGACTGGACCACCTACATGCAGAAGGGTCCGCTGGCCGCCCTCGACGAGATCGAGGCGATCACGGGCGAGAAATCGGCGCATGCCATCGGCTATTGCGTGGGCGGCACGCTGCTCGCCGCGACGCTGGCCTGGCTCGCGCAATCCGACCGGCCGACGCGGGTGAAGACCGCGACCTTCTTCACGACGCAGGTGGATTTCACCCATGCCGGCGAATTGCTGACCTTCGTCGATGAGGAGCAGATCAGCGCCGTCGAGCAGTTGATGGCGCGGTTCGGCTATCTCCCCGGCTCCAAGATGGCCTCGGCCTTCAACATGCTGCGCCCGAACGACCTCATCTGGTCGTATATGGTCAACAACTACCTCAAGGGGAAGAAACCGCCGCCCTTCGACCTGCTCTACTGGAATTCCGATTCCACCAACATGGCGGAGGCGAACCATTCCTTCTATTTGCGCAATTGCTACCTGCACAACACCTTGGCCCGCGGCGAGATGCAGATCGGCGGCAAGCGGCTCGATCTCGGCAAGGTCACGATCCCGATCTACAATCTCGCGGCGAAGGAAGACCACATCGCGCCGGCCAAGTCGGTCTTCATCGGATCGAAGCTTTTTGGCGGGCCGGTGACCTATGTGATGGCCGGTTCGGGCCATATCGCGGGTGTCGTGAACCCGGTTTCGAAGCCGAAATACCAGTTCTGGACCGGCGGCCCGGTCGAGGGCGAGTTCGAGAACTGGGTGGCCGGCGCGCAGGAGACACCGGGCACCTGGTGGCCCCATTGGCATGCCTGGCTCACGAAAGGCGATGCGCTGGTTCCCGCGCGCGAACCCGGCGGCGGCAAGCGCCAGCCGCTCGCCGACGCACCCGGCGATTACGTGCGGGCGCGGGCCTGATCGACCGGAGCAAGCCGCCTTTCACGGGCCCATGCCTCGGGGCTAAGCGCAGTTCGGGGACAAAAAAGGGCCGGTTTCCCGGCCCTTTTCTCGATATCGCTTCGGCCGGATGCCTCAGAACTTCCGCACCAGCGGCTCGTCCTTCTTCAGACCCTCGCCCCAGCGCGAGGTGAGGCCGATCGACATCAGATGCGCATCGGAGCGCGAGGTGCCGGAAACCCGCAGGGCGCCCAAAGTCTGCGTGATGGGCGCATCATAGATGTAGAGGTAGGAATACGAACCGTTGATGCTCAGGCGCTCGGACCAGTTGTAGGTGAAACCGGTGGAGAACCACAGACGATCGTTATCCGGCAGCGAGAAGCGGCGGACCGCATCGTTGATCGGCGTGATTTCGTAACCGAAACCCGCGCGCCAGGTCAGGTCGTTGTTGACCTTGTATTCACTGCCGACCGAGAAGAACCAGCCGTCCCTGTAATCGAAGGGCAGCACGGAGAGCGCGGCATTGGCCGGATTGTTGAGCCGGGCATTGCCGAGACGGCCCCAGTTCTGCCACTCGACCGAGGCCAGAAAGTCCATCTTTTCCGTCACGGTCTGGCGCAGCGAGAGGTTGACGCGGTTCGGCAGGTTCAGGGTGCCGAAGGAATTGCCGACACCGGCAGCGCCGAATACCGTGCCGCCATCGACGCGCTGGTCGACGAACGAACGCCAGCCGAGACCGATCTGGGTGCCCTTCCACGGCGTGAAGGTCGCGCCAAGCGTCCAGCCCACGCCCCAGCCATCGGCGAAGGTGATGCCGACGCCGCCGGCGACCGGGGTGATCGGCGCGCCGGGGAAGCGGGCGACCTGGCGGGCGCTGGCGTACTGAACCTGCAGGCCGACGCCGAACGACCACATATCGTTGAGCTTGTAGGCCACCGTTGGCGTGGCCGTCGTGACGCGCAGCTTGGAGGTCGAGGCGAAGAGGCTGCCCTGCCAGATGTTTTCGGCCTTGGTGGAGTTGCCATAGGTCGTGTTGATCGAGACACCGAAATACAGCTGTTCGCTGTAGGGATAGATCACGTAGGTCGCGGGAACCCAGTAATCGAGGCCGATATCACCGGAGCGGCCGGAGAACAGCGCGTTATAGGCCGCGCTGTTCGAGGTCGTCGTGATGTTCGTGGTCGGTACGCCGAAGGTGTAGTTCGAGTCGATCGTGAGCCGCCGGAAGGTGGTGATCGTCGCCGGGTTCCAGAACATGGTCGCGCCCGAACTCGAGCCGGGCGCCGCGGCACCCGCATAGGCCAGACCGTTGAAGACCGAGCTTTGCGAGGAGTTGATGAACCGGCCGGCCATCGCCTGCAGCGAAATCAGCGAGGCGGACGCCGCCAGTGCCAGACGAAACATGCCCTTCATGAAGTCTACCCCTCTTCCCTAAGGTTGGGCGGCTTGGGAATCACGAAACGGTGATGCGCCGCTCTGTCAGACCGATGCATTTTGCAAAGCTCCCCTGCAGAAGCAACCATCTCTGATCGGCCTGAAATTCCGCCCCTCCGGGTGCTCTCCGGCCCGTTTTCGGCAAAAAAGGCCCATTCACGAGGGGTGTTGGCGTGGTGGTTTCCGATTTCTTTCGTTCACGGCTAAACTTTCCGCCCGTTTTGCGTCCGGGCAAATCCACGGCGATGTGCTTGAGAGGGTCGCTAATTGCGTCTTTTCGATGCAATGTTGCACAATCGACACATTCTATAAGATGGAATGACGCCTTGCGGGACATGACCGGTCAAAGTCACCTTGAATCGGTTCGAGCGAAGTGCTCCAATGTTAACCGCTTTTGAGAGCTGGGGAGCAGGATGAAGCTCGTACGATATGGCCGTGCCGGCCGCGAGAAAACGGGTCTTGTCGATTCTGCCGGCAAGATCAGGGATATTTCCGAACATCTGCCGGAGCTTTCGGGCAAGGCCTTGTCGCGCAAGGCGTTGGCGAAGCTCCAGCGCCTGAAGCAGGACAAGCTGCCGCTGGTGGGCGGGCGTCCGCGCATCGGCCCCTGCGTCGGGAATGTCGGCAACTTCATCGCCGTCGGTCTGAACTATGCCGATCATGCGGCAGAGACCGGCGCTCCGATTCCCAAGGAGCCGATCCTCTTCAACAAGGCGCCTTCCTGCATCGTCGGCCCCAATGACGACGTGATGCTGCCGAACGGCTCGGTGAAGACGGATTGGGAGGTGGAACTCGCCATCGTCATCGGCGAGAGCGCGTCCTACGTGCCGGAAAAGGAGGCGATGGACGTCGTCGCCGGCTTCTGCATCTGCAATGACGTGTCCGAGCGCGCCTACCAGATGGAGGGCACGGGCCAGTGGATGAAGGGCAAGGGCTGCCCCACCTTCGGCCCGCTCGGCCCCTGGCTGGTGACGCCCGACGAGATCCGCGACGTGCAGAAGCTCGGGATGTGGCTGGAAGTGAACGGCCGGCGCATGCAGACCGGCTCAACGGCCACGATGATCTTCGGCGTGAAATTCCTCGTCCACTACATCTCGACCTTCATGCGGCTCGAGCCGGGCGACGTCATCACCACCGGCACGCCGCCGGGCGTCGGGCTCGGCAAGAAGCCGCCGGTCTTCCTGAAGCCGGGCGACATCATGCGGCTGGGCATCGAGGGCCTCGGCGAGCAGAAGCAGCTCGTCGTGCCGTGGAGCGCGGAGTAACGGTTTAGGCCGGGCTCACTTCACCCAGCGGCGGGCCATCAGGCTGAGATTTCCGCCGGCGGAGGGCAGCCAGATATCATCGCCGGCGAGAAGCCTGTCCGCCGGCACGCGGCCGGGAAATCGTCGGGCATAGAAGGCGAGCCAGCCGAAATTGTTGCGCGCCAGCGGTTTCTGCGCGGCGCCCGCCCGTTGCGCGAGGCTCTGCGGCTCGATGCCGGCCTTCACCACCAGCGCCGCGAGGCGATGCAATGCGCCATTGCCCTGCGGATACCAATCCTCGCCGCGCCGCGCCGCGAGTTCCGCCAGCATCACCAGCGGGGTGATGGAAAAGGCGTGATAATGCGAGGCCATGCCGGCCCGCGCCATTTCCCGCGGCAGCGCGCCATCGGCTTCGACATGCGCCACCGATTCGCGGAAGACATCGCGCGCGAGCGACCAGTGCCGCGCATTCCCGGTGGCGGAGGCCGCGGCACCCAGCGCGAAGCCCAGCCAGTAGAGATGGTTGTTGCCCCCGCCCTTGCGGCGCGCCGGGAGATCCTTCGCGGTTTCCGCCGCAACCCGGTCGAGCCAGCTTTCGATCACCGGCCGGCGCTCGGGCGAAATCGCTTCCTTCGCGTTGAGATAGGCGATGGAGAGGCCGCTGAGTATCCAGACGCGCTCGAAATGCGCCTGCACCTCGTTGAGCCGGCCGAGCATGGCGCCGGCCTCGGCCCATTGGGCCATGCCATTCTCGAGACAGCGCGCCCATGTCGCCTGCCCCGCGAGCACGCGGCTGGCATAGCGGGTCATGTCGGCGCGGAAATCCTCGAGGGGTTTCATCGCGACCCGGCGCTTCTCCACGAGCGCCGGGTCGGGAACCGAATATGCGCCATCCGTGTAGAAGCGGTTCGACACGATATCGACGGCCGGTGTCTGCACCGGCGTGCAGGTCTGCGCGGCCGCCGGCGCAATCATCCCGATGGCCAGAAGTCCGGCTGCAATCCGGTTCCGCATGGCGTTTTCCCTCCGATGGCGAAACCCTGCCACCGTGGGCTCGGCCTCACAATCCCAGCATCAACCGGAGATTCTGCACCGCCGCGCCCGAGGCACCCTTGCCGAGATTGTCGAGCCGCGCCACCAGCGCCGCCTGGCCCTTGGCATCGTCGCCGAAGACGAAGAGTTCCATCCTGTTGGTATCATTGAGCGCTTGCGGTTCCAACCGGCCTTTCAGCGCAGCCGTTTCCTCCGCCGATGCGACCCGGACCTCGGTCGCGCCGGCGTAATGGGCCGCAAGGCAATCACGCAAAGTTGCAGCGTGCTTGACGCCGCGGAGCTGCGCGAAATGCAGCGGCACGGAGACCAGCATGCCCTGCCGGAAATTGCCGACGCTCGGCACGAAGATCGGCTGGTGCCAGAGGCCGGAATAGCGCGTGAGTTCCGGCAGATGCTTGTGGTTGAAGCCGAGGCCGTAAAGCTCGAAGTCCGGGGCGGTCTTTGGCATTGTCGCATGGTCCTGCGCGGAACCGGCAGCCACGTCCGCGGACAATGCTTTGGCCTCATACGCCTCGATCATGCTCTTGCCGCCGCCGGAATAGCCCGACACGGCGTTGACCGAGACCGCGAGATCGGCCGGCATCATCCCCGCATCGACGAGCGGGCGCAGCAGCGCGATGCCGCCGGTGGGATAGCAGCCGGGATTGGCGACCTTCTGCGCTTCCGCGATCGCCCTGGGCTGGCTCGCGGTGAGTTCCGGAAAGCCATAGACCCAGCCCGGCGCCACGCGATGCGCGGTCGAGGCATCGATGAAGCGCGGCGCGGCATTGCCGAGGCTGTCGCCCATGGCGACGGCTTCCTTCGCGGCATCATCCGGCAGGCAGAGGATCACCACATCCACATCCGCCATCAGCGCGCGCTTGGCTTCGGCATCCTTGCGCTTCTCGGGCGCGATCGAGACGAGCCTGATCGCGGATTGCCCTTCGAGCCGCTCGCGAATCTGCAGGCCGGTGGTGCCGGCCTCGCCATCGATGAAGACGGTGGGGGTGGAGCCCTTGAGAGCGGGCCGATGGCAGCCCGCGAGCGGGGCGTGATGCGGATCGAAGGTCATGGTGCGCGTTCCAGATCAAGGCGAAAGACAACAGGCAGCGTGGCGCGAGGCCCAGCGGGCTCGCGGCGAAATCAGGATCAGGCTCGTCGGAGCGCCAGGGCCTGAAGGTGATGCTGCATGATCGTCGCTCCTGCGATCGCGGTGATCTCCGCATGGTCGTAGGGCGGGGACACTTCGACGACGTCCATGCCGCAAAACCGCACGTCCCGCAAGGCCCAGAGCAGGCGCAACGCCTCCGAACTCGACATTCCGCCCGCGACAGGCGTGCCCGTGCCCGGTGCGAAAGCGGGATCGAGCCCATCGATATCGAAGGTGAGATAGCTCGGCCCGCCCGCGAGCCGCGCGCGGATCGCCTCGGCCAAAGCCGCGACCCCCATCTCGGCCGCCTCGTAGGCGCCGATCACCCGGACGCCGCCATCCGCCGGCGAGATCGTCCGGATGCCGATCTGGATCGAACGCGCGGGGTCCACCAGCCCCTCGCGGATGGCCTCGCGGAGGAAGGAGCCGTGCGAGATGCCGTCCGGCCCGCTCTCCCACATGTCCTGATGCGCATCGAATTGCAGCAGACCCATCGGGCCGTGTTTCTTCGCATGCGCGCGCAGCAGCGGCAGGGTGATGAAATGATCCCCGCCCATGGTCATGAGGTGCGCGCCGCTGTCGAGGATGCGCGTCGCCTCGGCCTCGATCGCGCCGGGATGGGCCGCGAAATCCCCCTTCGGGAAGGCGCAATCGCCATAATCGATGACCGAGAGATGCTCGAACGGGTCGATTCCCGAGGGATATTGCGGGTCGCCATCGAAGATCGCGCTGGCACGCCGGATCGCCGCCGGCCCGAAGCGCGTGCCGGGGCGGTTCGTCACGGCGAGATCGTAGGGCACGCCCCAGACCACGACATCCGCACCCGCGAGGTTCTTCGTGTAGCGCCGGCGCATGAAGGAATGCGCCCCGGCGAAGGTGGGGTCCGAGGCCGCGCCCCGCATCTCGCCGGTGAAGGCGTGGTCGATGCGCGAATTCGTCATGCTGAACCCGCCTTGCGCCCCGCATGCAGGAACAGCGCGAAAATGATCCATGGCAGGAAGAAGCCCGCACCCCACAGGGCCAGCCCCAGCAGATGCGCCCATTGCGGCGCGTTGCGCACATCGTTGGTGAGGTAGGGCAGCATGTTGACGAGCCCGAACATCACGACCGGCGAAATGAAGGCCAGCGTCGCCAGCGGCAGCCGCGCCTTCATCGGGCGGTGGCTGGCGAACAGGATCAGCAGGCTCGGCAGCAGCACGAGCAGCACGATCAATCCGAGAGGCAGGAAACGCAGCATGGCAGACCCGTTCGCGACGAGGCGTCGTGGAAACCTTCCGCCGGGAGATAAAGAACCGCGACGGGGGCTGGCAAGGCCCGTGCATGCGCCGTTCAGGTCAAAACCTGCAAATCCGCACTTGGCTTTGCCGGCCCTGTGCCTTTAGGCAGGGTGACGTTTCGCGACAAAGGACGATCCCATGCGCCTTCACACCGGCAATCCCGCGCTCGATGCCTATCTGGAGAAGGGCTACGGCAGCGTGCGCGGCATGTCGTCCGTCTTCGCGGCCTCGATCTGCGGTCACATGATCCGCCGGCAGACGGAGCTTGGCATCCGGGGGCACATTGCCGAGATCGGCACCTTCGAGGGGCGCTTCTTCATCGCTCTGGCGCATGGCCTTGCCGAGGGCGAGCACGCGATCGGCATCGACATCTTCACCTGGCCCTCCGAGAAGGTGCTGGAGAACCTGCATGCGAACGTGGCGCATCACGGCATCGAGCGGGCGCGCTACACCGCCATCAAGGGCTCGACCGCCGCGATGGACCCGGCGCATGTCATCGCACCCGCGAAGGTGAAGGCGGATGCCACCCTGCCGATCCGCTTCTTCCATATCGATGGCCAGCACGACGAGCCGAGCCTCGTGAAGGATCTCTCGCTCGCCCTCCCCCTGATGCATCCGCAAGGGCTGATCGTGCTCGATGACATGCTGCATCCGAGCTATCCCGGCCTGGTCGAGACCGTGCACAAATGGCTGCGCGCCCATCCGGAATGGGTGTGCCTCGCCATCATCGACCGCGAGGATATCGTCGCGGCAGCCAAATATGTGCTGGTGCGGGAGGAGGCGCTGGGCCTCTACGAGCAGGACCTGCTCACGACCTTCGCGGCCAATGTGTTTCCCATGGGCTCGGATGTGGAGGGGCACTTCACCGTGGTGCTCACCCCGCACCCGCGCCTTGCGGAAGTGGATTGAGGCTCAGCGCGCGCGGATCTGCGGCCCCGGCACCTCGATAAGCCGGCCGCTGCCGCGCAGGCCATTGCGCTCCGGCACCACGCGCGGCTCGGGGATGCGCACATCGGAAGGCGGAGCGGGTCGCAGCGGCTGGTAGCCTGTCGCCTGCTCGGGCGGCCGCGTGGGCACAAAGACGGGCGGCGGCGGAGGCGGCACCGCATAAGGCTGGAACGGCCGGTTCGCGCCATATTCATGTGCATAGGGCACGTCACCGGGCATGCGGCCGGGGAAATTGGTCTGTGCCAGCGCGGGCGCCGCCATAGGGGCGAGGATCATCAGGGAAAGGGCGGAGCGTCGAAGCATTCGCCCTTGTCGCAGGGCATTCCGGCGCTCTCAAGGCGGAAACGAAAAAAGCCCCGGCGAACCGGGGCTTTTCGTCTGAACTGGTTCCGTCGTCATCGCGAGGAGCGAAGCGACGTGGCGATCCAGCAAAAAATGGATTGCCGCGTCGGCTGCCTTGCAGCCTCCTCGCAATGACGTTGATGCGTCAGCGCTTCGAGAACTGGAAGCTGCGGCGGGCCTTGGCCTTGCCGTACTTCTTGCGCTCGACCACGCGGCTGTCGCGGGTCAGGAAGCCGCCCTTCTTGAGCACCGGGCGAAGGTCCGGCTCGTAATGGGTCAGCGCCTTCGAAATGCCGTGACGCACCGCGCCGGCCTGGCCCGAAAGACCACCGCCATCCACCGTGACATTCACGTCATACTGGTCCACACGACCGGCCGCGACGAGCGGCTGGTTCAGCAGCATGCGCAGAACGGGGCGCGCAAAATAGACTTCCAGCGCGCGGCCATTCACGACGATCTTGCCCGAACCCGGCTTGATCCAGACGCGGGCGACCGCGTCCTTGCGCTTGCCGGTGGCATAGGCGCGGCCGAGCTTGTCGAGCTTCTGGACATGAACCGGCGCTTCCGCCTGCACGCCCTTGGTGGCGCCGCCGAGATCGGCGAGAGAGGAAAGGGTCTCAGCCATCAGCCGTGCCTCGTGTTCTTCGGGTTGAGCTTGGCCACGTCGAGCATCTCGGGGCCTTGCGCATCATGCGGGTGGGTCGCGCCCTTGTAGACGCGGAGATTGCCGAGCTGCTTGCGGCCGAGGGGCCCGCGCGGAAGCATGCGCTCCACGGCCTTCTCCACCACGCGCTCCGGGAAGCGACCATCGAGGATGAAGCGCGCGGTGCGCTCCTTGATGCCGCCGGGATAACCGGTGTGGTGATAATAGACCTTGTCGTTGCGCTTGTTGCCCGTGAACACCACCTTCTCGGCGTTGATCACGATCACGTTGTCGCCCATGTCCACATGCGGCGTGAACGTGGCTTTGTGCTTGCCGCGGAGACGAAGCGCGATGATGGAAGCGAGGCGGCCGACCACGAGGCCGGCACCGTCGATCACGATCCACTTCTTCTCGACCTCGGCGGGCTTCGCCACGAAAGACTTCGTGGCCGATGTCAGGGCCCTCATGGAAACCTCGGATCAAAAAAAGGAACCGGCGCGAGAGCGCGCCGGAATGAGCGTTTCGATAAAGCATTGATTCCGCCGGGTCAACGGCTTTCGAAGCGAGGCAATTCGCTCTTTTCTCATATTTTTCAATAGCATGAGAAAAACGGTATTATTTTACCTCACACTGGAGCCCGTTCCGGCGGGACGGAATAGGTGCCGGTGACATGCGCGACAGGCTCCGCCCGCCCCTCGGAGAAGATCGTCACCTCGCCCACGCAGAGCCGCTTGCCGGCCTTGAGGAGCCGCGTTTCGCTCAGCAGGTCACCCACTTCCGGCTTGCGGAGAAAGTTGATCGAGAGGTTCGTTGTCACCGCCAGCGGCACCTTGCCCACGGTGCTCAGCACCGCGACATAGAGCGCGTAATCGGCGAGCGTCATCATCGCGGGACCGGAAATCGTGCCGCCGGGCCGAAGGTTCTTCGCATGGTGCTTCATGCGCACGCGGCAGGTGCCGTAGCCCAGATCCTCGAGGAAAAGCGCGCGCCCGCCGTGATGCACTTCGGGGAAGACCTCGTCGAGATAGGCTTGCATCTCGGCGAGCGTCAGGGCCGGCTCACGCATCGGTCATTCTCCCCCGCGATCCGCTCCGGCGTGATCGTCTTTTCGTTCAGGATTGAACAGAAGCGGGGCGAAGCAGTCTTGTCAAATCCTGCCGGAGCCGGCGCGCGGCGCGTTCACGCCGCCCGGATGCGACCGAGGAACCCATTCACTTCGGCGCGGATCGCTTCCGCCTCTTCGGCCAGGCGGCCGGCAGAGCCGAGCACGCTGGTGGCAGCGCTGCCGGTATCGGCCGCCGCTTTCGACACGCCCATGATGTTGGCGGAAACCTGCTCCGTGCCGTTGGCCGCGTTCTGCACGTTGGCGGCGATTTCCTGCGCGGCGATGCGCTGCTGCTCGACGGCCTGCGCCACTTCCTGCGCGACGCGGCGCATCTCCTCGATGGTCGAGGCGATCTCCTGCACGGCCGCGATCGAATCCAGCGCGACGCTCTGCACATGCGCGATGCTCGTGCCGATATCGGCGGTGGCGCGCGTGGTCTGGCTCGCGAGATCCTTTACCTCGCTGGCGACCACCGCGAAGCCCCGCCCCGCCTCGCCCGCCCGCGCGGCCTCGATCGTGGCGTTCAGTGCGAGCAGGTTGGTCTGGTTCGCGATGGAATTGATGAGTTCCACCACCTGGCCGATGGTCTTCACCGCGCGGTCGAGTTCGGCGAATTTCTGCGCGGTGCCATGGCTCGTGCGCGAGGCGACATCGGAAATTTCGGTCGCGCGGTTCATGCCGGCGCTGATCTCCGAAATGGCGCTCGCCAGTTGCGTTCCCGCATGGGCCAGCAGATCGATATTGTTGGCCAGTTCGTGGGCGGCTTCCGTGACGATTTCCGCCTGCCGCGCGGTTTCCTCCGCGGCGGTGGACATGGTGGCCGCGGCGCCATGCAGGACGCCGGAGGTATCCGCCACGGTGGCGACGCGGCTCGAGGCGGCCTGCTCGAAATCGGAAACGGCGGTCATCATGCCCTGCTGGCGCTGCGTTTCGGCCCGGCTGCGCTCGAGTTCCGCCTGCTGCGCGGCTTCCCGCCCGACGAGCGCCATCCGGAACCCGTCCACGGCGCTGGCGAAGGTGCCCACCTCGTCCTTCCGCCCGAGCGCGTGAACCGGTTCGGTGATCTCACCGGCCGCGATGCGATGGATGTCGCTCGACAGGCGGTTGAACGGCTTCGCGACCTGCCGGGAGAACCAGAGCAAGGCGCCCAGCGCGAACAGGATGATCGCACCCAGCACGCTCCGCGAGATCAGCGCGGCAATGAAGTGCTTCTGCTCGTTCTGCGCCTCGATATCCCGGATCTGCTCGCGATAGGTCTCGGCGAGCTTTTCGAGAGCCGTGTTGAAGGCGGTGCGGACGGCCCGGTTCGCTTCGTTGTCGCCCACGGCGCGCGCACCGGCGGACCCCTTCTGCTTCGCTTCCTCGACGAGTTGCGTGCGCAGGCGCGTGAAACCCTGTGCCTGCTGGCTGAAGCCCTCGAACAGCGCGCGGTCGCGCTCGTCGAGCATCTTCGACCATTCCTGGGACACTTCACCCAATGTCCCGAGATGCCGCATGAGTCCCTTGGCGAAGCGGTCGGCCTGCGCGGGATCGTCGGTCATGTAGAGCCCGCGGGATTCCATCACCACCGCATAGACCAGCCCATTGGCCCGCTCGACCAGATTGAGCTTCTTCATCGCGGATTCGATCTTCTGGTCGAGCGCCTGCTCTTCTGCGTCATTGTGCCAGTTCAGCGTGACCAGCACGATCGAAAGGACGCTGATCAGACCCATGATGATCTGGATCTGAAGGAACAGTCGGCTGCGAATCCAGGCGATCATGACAGACCCTTTGGCCAGAGGCAGGACAGGCAAAAACTCACCTGACGGTTGCAGGATTTCAGTAAAACTTTCGTGAAGTCGTGACCCGTCAGACAGGTTTTCTGCAAAAAACGTGAGACGATCGCCCCTTGCCGGGCCATTCGGGAATGGCCATGTTCGGCGCATGACGCAGTCCTCTCCCACCCCCGACGCCGTGGCCGATCTCGTTTACCCGGACGAGTTGATCCGTTCGATCCTCAAGACGTGCAAGCGCATCGCGCTGGTCGGGGCGAGCGACAATCCCGCGCGCCCGAGCTATTTCGTCTACAAATATCTCAGCGAGCGCGGCTACGACGTCATCCCCGTGAACCCGGCGCGGGCGGGCGGCGCGATCCTCGGCAAGCCCTTCCTGTCGAGCCTCGCGGAGATCGAGGGGCCGGTCGACATGGTCGAGATCTTCCGCAATTCGGAAGCGGCCTATGGCGTGACCGAGGAGGCGCTGAAGCTCGACCCGCTGCCGAAAGTCATCTGGATGCAGCTCTCCGTGCGCAACGATGCCGCCGCCGCCCTGGCCGAGGCGAAGGGCATCACCGTCATCATGAACCGCTGCCCCAAGATCGAATATGGCCGCCTCTCCGGTGAAATTTCCTGGCAGGGCATCAATTCGCGCGTCCTCTCGGCGAAGCGGCCGGCGCTCTCCACCAAGGGCTTCCAGAAGCTGACGATCGACCGGCGGCAGTGAACGTCATTCCGATGTCATGCGCCCGGCTGGCGCCGCCTCCGACTTCGGAGGTCCGCTTGGGCGATCGAACTTTCAGCGTTCTGTCTCTCGGCACCGGAACACAGCGCGTCCGATCCTCGCGGACTGGTCACCAGCGGCGTGATGGTGGCGATGGCTTTGTTGCTCACGCGCGCGACTGCCTCCTGCATCCTGGCGCAAATCGCGGGCGGCGCATGGGGCGCCGTTGCGGCGCGCGCGGTTTTCGGCCACCCTCCGGAACGTTGAACCAAGTCGTTCGTCAAAAAGAACGAAACGATTGACAAACGAGTTTCCGTTCGACATAACGCCCACGCTTTGCCTTGTGGTTATGCCCGTTTTTCACAGGGTACTTCTGGAGATTGACGATGACCGACCGCGCCCCCGGATTTTCCACCCTCGCCATTCATGCCGGTGCCCAGCCCGATCCGGCGACCGGCGCGCGCGCCACGCCCATCTACCAGACCACGAGCTTCGTCTTCGACGATGTGGATCACGCGGCTTCGCTCTTCGGGCTTCAGGCCTTCGGGAACATCTACACCCGCATCGGCAACCCCACGAATGCCGTGCTGGAGGAGCGCGTCGCGGCGCTGGAGGGCGGCACCGCCGCGCTTGCCGTGGCCTCGGGCCATGCGGCCGAGCATCTCGTCTTCCACACGCTGCTCGAGCCCGGTGACGAATTCATCGCCGCGAAAAAGCTCTATGGCGGCTCGATCAACCAGTTCAACCACGCCTACAAGAAGTTCGGCTGGAACGTGGTCTGGGCCGACAGCGATGATCTCGAAACCTTCCGCAAGGCTGTCACGCCGAAGACCAAGGCGATTTTCGTCGAATCCATCGCCAATCCGGGCGGCGTGATCACCGATCTCGAAGGCATTGCGAAGATCGCGCGCGATGCCGGCGTGCCGCTGATCGTCGACAACACGCTCGCGAGCCCTTACCTGATCCGGCCCATCGAATATGGCGCGAATATCGTCGTGCACAGCCTCACGAAGTTCCTCGGTGGACACGGCAATTCGATCGGCGGCATCATCGTCGATGGCGGCAATTTCGATTGGTCGAAGACGGGCAAGCGCTATCCCTCGCTCACCGCGCCGCGTCCGGAATATGCCGGCATCGTGCTGGGCGAGACCTTCGGCAATTTCGCCTTCGCCATTGCCTGCCGCGTGCTCGGCCTGCGTGACCTTGGCCCGGCGCTCTCGCCCTTCAACGCCTTCCAGCTCCTCACCGGCATCGAGACCCTGCCGTTGCGCATGCAGCGCCACTCGGACAATGCGCAGAAGGTCGCGGAATTCCTTGCGAAGCACGCGCAGGTGAGCTGGGTCTCCTATCCCGGCCTCAAGGGCGACAAGTACCACGCGCTGCAGCAGAAATATTCGCCCAAAGGCGCGGGTGCGGTCTTCACCTTCGGCCTGAAGGGCGGCTACGACGCGGGCATCAAGCTCGTCTCGAACCTGAAGCTCTTCTCGCATCTCGCGAATGTCGGCGATACGCGCAGCCTCGTGATCCACCCCGCTTCCACCACCCATCGCCAGCTGACGGACGACCAGCGCAAGGCTTCCGGCGCGGGCTCCGAGGTGATCCGCCTCTCGATCGGCATCGAGGATGCGGAGGATCTGATCGCGGATCTCGATTCTGCGCTGAATGCCTGAGGCATCAGACCCGGAAAGACCTCATGCAGCGCGGCCTACGGGCCGCGTTTCTGTGTCCGGTGAGACGCGCATCGCGTGCACCACCGCCGTCAGCAGCACGAGCATCGCCATCGCCTGATGCGCGAGGCCGGCCCAGAGCGGCACGACCAGCAGCAGCGTGACGATGCCGAGCACGCCCTGCAGGAGCACCATCGCGGCGAGCATCCGCGCCATCTTGGCGACCGCCGTGCCGCGCGCCGCAATCGCGTGCCAGATCGCGAGCGCCATCAGCAGATAGGCGCCGATCCGGTGGTTGAACTGCACCAGCGTCGGGTTATCGACGAAATTCTCCCAGAAGACCGGGTTGCGCGCGAGGCTCTCGAGCGGCGGCACCAGCGCGCCATCCATCAGCGGCCAGGTGTTGTAGGTGAAGCCCGCCTTCGAACCCGCGACGAGCCCGCCAAGCGCGATCTGCAGCAGCACCGCCAGCACAAGCGCCCAGGCCGCGCGGCTCAACCCCGCTGTCCCCGCTTTCCGCGCGCCGAACGCGCCCCAATGCGCGGCCATCACGATCAGCCCGATGAAGAACAGGCAGGCGAAGGTGAGATGCAGCGTCAGCTTCACCGGCGCCACGGCGATCATCCCCGGCTGCAGGCCCGAGGCGACCATGATCCAGCCGATCGTGCCCTGCAGCGCGAGCAGCAGCCCGAGGCCGAAGGTCAGCATGGCCATGCGCCCGGTGATCACGCGCGCGGCCCAGAAGGCGAGGAAGCCCCCGAGCATCACGAGGCCGATGAAGCGGCCCAGTTGCCGGTGGCCCCATTCCCACCAGTAGATGAACTGGAAATCACCGAGGCTCATGCCCTGGTTGAGCAGCTTGTATTGCGGGCTCGCGCGATAGAGGTCGAATTCCCTGGCCCAATCGGCTGATGAAAGCGGCGGAATGGCGCCGGTGATCGGCTTCCACTCGGTGATGGACAGGCCCGAGCCGGTGAGCCGCGTGGCTCCACCCACCGTCACCATGATGAGGACCAGCGCGATCAGCAGCATGAGCCAGGCGCGAAAGGCGCTGGCCCCGCGCGCCCGCGCCGGGTTGAAGGGTGGGACTTCGGACAGGCTCATCACCGACACGTCAGGATCTCCCGGGGATGCGCGACTTCAATTCACTTGCTTCCGGCGCATCTGCGCCCGATATGCATCTTCGTGCGCAAAGGGCAAGCGACCGATCGCCGCGAGGCAGGGAAGGAACAGCCATGAATCCGCGACTGAAAAAATTCATCGGCACGGTGATCATGGTCGTGTTCGTCATTGTCTATGCCCTCGTGGTGATGGCGATCGCGCCGGGCATTGTCGGCGCAGGCACCTCGAAGCTGGTCGAATTGCTGTTCTACCTCATCGCAGGCCTCGCCTGGGCCGTTCCGCTGATGCCGCTGATCCGCTGGATGGAGAAGAAGCCGGCACCGAAGGCCTGATCCGGCGGCTAATCGGCGTTCACGCGCCGGAAGCGGTTCGCGAGGCCCGTCGGCAATCCCGAAAGCAGCACGCGCACGACATCCGGGTTCTGGAACAGCCCGTTCATGGAAAGGCGGGGCAATGCGTGCAGTGCAGCCCCGTGTTCGGGAAAAAGAACGCCCGGCCGGGTGGTGACGGCCGTCTCGAACCCGAGATCGCGGGCCATCTGGAATTCGCGCGGCCCGGCTGACGTGCGATCCCCCACGGGATAGGCGAAATGCTTCACCGGGCGGCCGAATTCGCGTTCGAGCCGGGCCTTGCTCTCGGCCATCTCATGGCGCGCGGCATCGTCCGGCAGCAGGCGCAGGCGCGGATGGCTGAGGCTGTGCGCGCCGATCGTCACGAGCGGCTCCCGCGCGAAATCGCGCAGAGCCGGCCAGTCGAGACAGAGCCGGGCGACCCGCCCCATCGTGTCCACGCCGGATTCGGCCGCCATGAGTGCGATGGTCTCCCGCATCTCCGCTTCCGGCAGCGCGCGCATGCGCCAGTAGAGCTGGCGGAAGGCGGAGCGCTTTTCCACCGGCGACCGCGCGGGCAGCACGACACGCCCGGTGGAGAGCGCGAGATCGATGCCGGGGCGCGCGCGCACCACATCCTCGAGATCGAGCCACCAGAGCGGCGCGGCTCGATCGACAAATCCCGGCACGACGAACACCGTGAACGGCGCCTCGTAGCGCTTCAGGATGGGCAAGGCGTAATCGCGCGTGTCGGCATAGGCGTCATCGAAGGTGAGCACCGCGAAACGCCGCTCGTTGCCCTCCTTCGCGAGGCGCGCGGGCACCTGATCGAGGGGGATGAGGTCGTAATCGAGGTCACGCAGCAGGCGCAGCACATTCTCGAGGAAGGACGGCGTGACCTCCAGCAGGCGGTTTTCGGAGAATTCGCGATCGGTCGCGAGCCGCACATGGTGAAAGGTCAGGATGACACCGCGACCGCCGAGCCCCGCTGCCGCGAAGCGGTCCAGCCGCAGGGCGCCCAGCATGCGCAAGGCAGTGCCGATGGCCTGATGTCGCAAGCTCGCCATGAAAATCCCGTGTGGGCCCGTCGCCCCGATTCGCCGTGCCGGCCGGACCGGCGCCCGGCTTAGCGCTTTCTTCGCTTCTTTTCAGCCAGAAAGGATGGACGGAGCGCGTGAAGCCAAATTGAGGCGCGATAACGGCAGGCATGACGGCGATCGGAGAAACCTCGGCGGAGCGGATCAGCCCTGCGCAAAGCGCATTGGCCTGGCGCATCCATGCCGGTGCGGAGGCGCTGGCCCGGCTGGCCGCGCCCGGTATCCGGCCGATCACACCGTTCCAGCAGGCGGCCTGGCTCTCCTCGCTGCTCGGCGCGACCGGCGCGATGGACGCCTTCCGGCTGGTGGAAATCGAGGGGATGGGCGGCAGCGTCCTGCTGCCACTGGAGATCCATCGGCTGGGGCCCTTTCGTGTCGCGGATATCGCGGGCGGCAAGCAGGCGAGTTTCCACGGCGTGGCGATGCGGGGCCAGCCGATGCTGCCGGCGGAAGCGTTCCGCGCTGCCCTGCGCGAGGCTGGGCAAGCCCTCGGTCTCGATGCCTTCACCTTCCGGGATGCGCCTGTCTTGTGGCTCGGCGAAGCACTGTCTTTCGCCAGTCTCGCGGCCCGGCCGAGCCCGAGCGCGGGATGGGCGGTGACGCTCGAAGCGGAATGCGAAACGCTGTTCGCACGCCTGTCGAGCCGGGAGGACCGGAAGAAACAACGCTACAAGGCCAACAAGCTGGCGCAGATTGGCCCCGTCGTCGGCGGCTGGATCACCGATGAGGCCCGGATCGGCGAAGCCCTGACGAAGCTCTTCGCCTGGAAGGCCGCCCGTTTCGGCGCGGTGGGCATCGACAACCCGTTCGAGGACCCGGCCATGCAGGCCTTTCTCCGGGCTGGCAGCGCCGGGAGGCTGGCCCCGTTGCGGATCTTCGCGCTTTCGGCCGGCGAAAGGCTCGTGGCGGTGATGGTCTGCGCCATCGACGGGCGGGCCTGTTCCGGCATGGTCAACGCCCATGATCCCGATCCGGATATCGCGAAGACAAGCCCCGGCGAGCAATTGCTGATGCATCTGCTGCGCCGGCTCTGCGCGGAAGGGTTCCGGCAATTCGATCTCGGCATCGGCGAAGCGCGCTACAAGGCGCATTTCTGCCCCGAGCCGGTCGCGCTGATCGATGCCGCGCTGGCGATCTCCGCGAAGGGCCGCGTGGCCGCGCTTCTCTTCGTGGCGATGCGTCGGCTGAAGCGCCGGGTGAAGCAGGACCCGCGCCTGTGGGCGCTGGTGATGCGCTATCGCAAGTGGAAGGCGGGTCAGGCCGCCGCGTCGAGCGCCCGGCCCGGCTGATCGTCGATCAGCAGCACCGGAGCGGCGGTGATCTCCTCGAGCCGCGCGATGGCCTGCTGCAGATAGCCCTCGTCGGCGCCCTCCGGGGCCACGAGCCCCAGGCAATCCGCGGCCTCGGTCGCGAATTCGGCAGCCCCGCCGACATTGCCCGCATCGATCAGCACGAAGGCATAGGCCTGCGCCAGCACCTTGACCAGCGATTGCACGGACTGGCGCGCCTGCGGCCCGGCGAGATGCGTCGCGAGCGGTTCACCCGCCGGCACGAGATGCACGCGCGAGCGCGGATCGCGATGGAGGATATCCGCGAGTTCCACCGTTCCGATCAGGTAATCGGCGAGGCCCGTCGCGCCCTCGCCCACCACGCGCGGATAGAGCGGGTTCGCCCCGGAAAGGTCGAGAATCACCGTGGCGCCATCCTGCGCGAGGCGGCGCGCGAGGCGCATCGCCTGCAAGGCGACGCGCGCCTCGCGATCGAGCCCCTGCAGCACCATCACCTTCGCCCGGCCGGGCATGCCGAGAAGGGCGAGTTCAGCCGCGACCTGATCGGGCAGGCTCGATGCGGCGCGCGCGGATACGGGCTCGCGCACCGGTTCCTCTGCGGCCGGTTCGTCGAACCAGCCATTCGCGGCTGGAGCGATACGCGGGGTCGCGGCCGGAGCCGGCATCGGCCAGACAGGCCCGGTTTCGGCTTCGGATTTCCGGAATTTTCCGATCACAGCGTCAATCAAGCCACGCCGGCGCACCGCGCCGCCGCCCCCTCCCCCGCCGCCACCACCACCCCGAGGAGGCGGCACGAGCGGCGCTGGCACGAGAGGCGGCAGGCCCGGCAGCGGATAGCCCGCCGGCGTCGCGAAATCGGCCATCCCAAAATGCGAGACCCGCGCCATCAGGTGCAGCGATGCCACCAGCGCGGAGGAAACCACCAGCGTGCCGAGCGTCACGAGCGCCACGATCGGCAGGCGCTTGGGGAAAGCCGGATCGTTCTGTGCGAAGGCCCGGCTGATGATGCGCCCGTCGGCGGGCGAGGCCGTCTCGCTCGAACGCGCGGCGGCATCGAGGAACTTGTTGCGATAGGAGACGAGCTGCTCGCGCAGGGCCAGCGCCTCGCGCTCGAGGGCCTTCAGCTGCACCTCGTCCTCATTGGAGAGGGCAGCGCTTCTTTTCTGGTTGTTGAGTTCGGCCTGCAGGCTTTCGAGGCGGGCGCCGGCGGCGCGGGCATCGTTCTCGAGCGCGCGGGCCGCGCGCTCGGCGGCAGCGCGCACCTGCGCCTCAAGGTCGCGCAATTGCGAATTCAGCTCCTGCATGCGCGGATGGCCCGGCAGAAGCGTGCGTTCATCGAAGGCGATCTGCGCCTTCAGCGCGGCGCGCTGTTCGAGCGGGCGGCGCACGAGTTCGTTGTTGTTGATCTCGCTCGTCTCGAACACCCGGCCGAGCCGCACCGCCTCGCGGATGAGTTTCGCGCGGGAGGTGAGATCCGCCTGCTGCGTGCGGGCGGTGGCGAGCTGCGAATTCATTTCCGCCAGCTGCTGGTTCGAGATCGTCATGTTGTTCGAGCCGACGAACAGGCCCTTGGAAGCGCGGAAAGCCTCGACCTTCGCATCGGCCGCCATCACCTTCTTCATCAAGGGCTCGATGGCCTTGTCGAGCCAGTCCGAGGTGATCTTCGAGGTGTCGCGCTTGGCGAGTTCCTCCCGGCTGAGATATTCTTCGGCGATCCGATTCGCGACATCGGCGGCGAGTTGCGGGTCCTCCGACTGGAATTCGATGGAAATCACCCGGGATTTCCCCTGCGGAAACACCAGCAGCCGCTTGTAGAAGGTCTGCAGCACGCGTTCTTCCAGCGGGATCGCGCGCGGATCGTTCATCAGGCCCGTGAGCATGCCGACGATATGGACAATGCCGAGCCCCTTGGAGAGCGGATCGAATTCCGCCCGCTGGGTGAGTTCCATGTCGCGGATGACCTTCAGCGCCAGGTCCTTCGACATCACGATCTGCACCTGGCTCGCCACCGCCTCGGGGTCGATGGCGGGGTCCTGGCGCGTATCGGCCGTGGGGCGGGAATAGACGGTTTCCCGGTTTTCGAGCAGCACGCGCGCCTCGCCCGAATAGCGGGTGGGCAGGATGTTCACGAGGCCAAGGCTCGCCAGGAAGGCGAGCAGCGTCGGCACGAGAATCCAGAACTTGCGCCGCCAGAGCGCGGCGCCCAGCGTCATCACATCCTGATCGGTAGGCGACGGAGGAACCGCCGTCGGTGCCGCTGACATCCGCTCTTCTTTCCGCAACAACTGACCTTCTGTGCGCGAAGCCTGCCCCAACATGGTTTCCACCCGGTTAAGGGCCGGCGATTTTTGGCAATTCATTAACCAGCTTCGTTCATCGTCGGCGCGAGAGAGGCTCGTCGATTCATGCTGCCCCGTCGCCATTTCCTGCTGTGTCTGCCCATGGCCGCGCTTGCCGCGTGCGCGGGCCCGCCGCGCCTGACAGCGGAATATCTCAACGCCCATATCAACGAGCCCTACACGCTCGATGCCGGCGACCGCCTGCGCGTGATCGTGTTCGGCCAGGACAGCCTGTCGAATTCCTATGGCGTGGATGGCGGCGGCCGGATCTCCATGCCGCTGATCGGGCAGATCGAGGCGCGGGGACGCACCACGCAACAGCTTCAGGGTGCGATCGAGGGCCGCCTGCGCTCCGGATACCTGCGCGAGCCGCGCGTCTCGGTCGAGGTCGAGCAATATCGTCCGTTCTTCGTGCTGGGCGAGGTGAATACCAGCGGGCAATATCCGTTCGTCAACCAGATGACGGTGCAGACCGCGGTGGCGATCGCCGGCGGCTATTCGCCGCGCGCGAACCGCAACTACGCCGAGCTCACGCGCGTCATCAACGGCGAGATCACGACGCTCGCGGTGCCGATCAACACGCCGATGCGCCCCGGCGACACGGTGGTGATCAAGGAACGCTACTTCTGAGGCAAGCCGGAAGGACCAGCCCCGTGGCCGAAGCCGAGCGCCCCTTGCGCATCCTGCTGACCTTCCGCGCGCCGGTGGGCGGCCTGTTCCGGCATGTCTACGATCTCGTGAAGGGCCTCGTCGCGCGCGGTCACGCGGTCGGGATCGTCTGCGATTCCATGACCGGGGGCGAGCGCGGCAACACGCTGCTGGCCGAACTCGAGCCGCATCTCGCGCTCGGGCTGCATCGCCTGCCGATGCATCGCAACCCGAATGCGGGGGATCTCGCGGTTCTCCGCCTGATCGCGCGGCTGATCCGGGAACTGAAGCCCGATGTGGTGCATGGCCAGGGCGCGAAGGGCGGACTTTACGCGCGCCTTCACGGGGTTTTGCGGCCCCATGCCGGCCCGGTCCGCTGCTACACGCCGCATGGCGGCAGCCTGAACTACTATCCCGGTTCGCCCCTGCATCGCGCCTACATGCTGATCGAGCGCCTGCTGGAACGCGGCACGGATCTCTTCCTGTTCGAGAGCCGGTTCATCCAGGACCGTTTCCACGAATATGTCACCGTCTCGCAGCGCCCGACCCTGATCGCGCTGAACGGCCTCTATCCGCATGAATTCGAGCCGGTGGAGCCCAATGCGGATGCCCGCGATTTCCTCTATGTCGGCGAATTCCGCGAGGCCAAGGGCATCGATACGCTGGTGGAAGCCATGGTGCTTCTCTCCGAAAAGGGCCTTCGCCCGACCGTGCAGATGGTGGGGTCCGGCCCTTCCGAACAGCGCATCCGCGAACTCATCGGCAAGGCGGGGCTCGCGGCCTCCTTCGCCTGGCGGGGCGTGACGCCGGCGGCGCAGGCCTTCCGGCTGGGGCGGATCATGGTCGTGCCGTCGCGGTTCGAATCCCTCCCTTACATTGTGCTGGAGGCGGTGGCGGGCGCCCTGCCCCTGATCTCGACCAATGTCGGCGGCATTCCGGAAATCCTCGCGGCGGATTACCGCTATCTCATCCCGCCGAACAACCCGCAGGCGCTGGCGGATGCCATGGCCGATGCACTGGCCCGCCCGCATGCCGAACTGGCCGCGGATGCCGGCCGGCTCTCCGCCCATGTCAATGCGCGCTTCAGGGTGGACCTGATGGTCGACACCATCGTCGCGAGCTATCGCCGGGCCATCGCCGAACGGCGCTGAACGGCCTTTGGCGCCGGGGATTAACCCGATCTTGATGCGACGATGCGAGAGATGACAGGTCCCGGCCTCGCGTCTTCGCAGGCCGGCCGTTGTTGCGTTCTGGTGGTCTCGCGTCATGTCGGAATGGAATCTCGCGCCGAAACTGGGCGGGTCGCCCGGGCCCGCGGGTCGCCGCCCCGGCCTTATCGAGCGCCTGTTCTCCGCGCGCCCCGGCAGCGACCCCACCCTTGCCCCCCTGCTCTTCGCGTGGTTCGCCTCGGCGCTGGAAGCGTTGCTGATCGCCGCCCTCGGTTACGGAATCGCCGCGATCTATGTCGGAGACCGGCCGCAGGTCTTCGCGGAATACCTGCTGCCCGTGCCGCTGCTGGCGCTCGCTGCCGTGGCGACCTTCCAGTCGCTCGATCTCTATGCGGTGCCGGTGCTGCGGCGCTTTCCCGGCGCGCTGCCGCGCCTGCTGATGGGCTGGACCATCGTCTTCCTGCTCGCCTTCGCGCTGATCTTCTTCCTGAAGCTCGATGGCGTGTTCTCCCGCGTGGTGTTCGGCGCCTGGTATGCGAGCGGCCTTTTCGCGCTCTCGGTCTCGCGGCTCGCCATCGTGCATGTCGGGCAGGCGCTGGCGACGCGCGGCGCCTTCCGCCGGCGTGCGGTGCTGGTGGGCGGCGGCCCGGAGGCCGAGGCCTTCCTCGCGGCGATGAAACAGGGCGGCGAGCATGATCTCGAGATCGTCGGCATCGTGGATGACCGCACGGATGACCGTTCCCCGGTCGAGGTCGGCGGCATCCGCAAGCTCGGCGACGTGGCATCGCTCGCCGAACTGGCGCGGCAGGCCCCCATCGATCTCGCGATCTTCACCCTGCCGGTGACGGCGGAGAACCGCATCCTGCGCATGCTCGGCGCGCTGAACGTGCTGCCGATCGACATCCGCCTCGCGGCCCATGCGCAGCGCCTGCGCTTCAAGGCCCGGCATTACAGCTATTTCGGCAACCTGCCGGTCTTCGCGATTTCTGACCGGCCGGTGGCCGGCTGGGCGAATTTCCAGAAGGCCATGTTCGACCGGCTGCTCGGCGCGATCATCCTTGTGCTCGTCTCCCCGCTGATGCTCATCGTTGCGCTGGCGGTGAAGCTCGACAGCCGCGGGCCGGTCTTCTTCCGCCAGCGGCGCTTCGGCTTCAACAACGAGCCGATCGAGGTCTTCAAGTTCCGCTCGATGTATGCCGACAAGACCGACCACAACGCCGCGAAGCTCGCGACGCGCGGCGATCCGCGCATCACCCGCGTGGGGCGGTTCATCCGTCGCACCTCGCTCGACGAATTGCCGCAGCTTTTCAATGTCGTGTTCTTCGGCAATCTGTCGCTGGTCGGCCCGCGCCCGCACGCCTTTGCCGCCAAGGCCGGCGACCGGCTCTACGAGGACGTGATCGACGGCTATTTCGCCCGCCACCGCGTGAAGCCGGGCATGACCGGCTGGGCGCAGATCAATGGCTGGCGCGGCGAGACCGATACGCCCGACAAGCTGCAGAAGCGGGTCGAGCATGATCTGCATTATATCGAGAACTGGTCGCTCTTCTTCGATTTCTCCATCCTGGTGATGACGCCGGTGGCGCTGATCCGCGGCGAGAACGCCTATTGAGATGCGCGGCCCCCCGCCCTTCCCCTCGCGGCTGACGCTTCCGCCCCGCCACGGCCTCGAAATCCTGCTGCTGCTGTGGCTCGGCCTCACCGTGTTCTCGAGCGCGCTCGTGCTGGTGGACGTGATCTACAACGTGATGGCGGTGGGCGCGGTGGGCCTGTTCACGCTGCTCGGACTGCGCCTCGACCGGGCGAACGTGCCGCTGATCCTGTTCCTGGCCTTGTTCAACATCGCGGGGCTCATCGCGCTGCAGCCCTATCTCGATTTCGACGACAGCCGCGACTTCATGCTCGGCACCTGCTTCGTGGCCGTGACCGCCGTGTTCTTCGCGCTTGTGCTGAACGAGAACGCGATCCGGCGGCTGGAGGCCATCAAATGGGGCTTCATCGCCGGCGCGCTGGTAGCGGCGAGCGTGGGCCTTGCGAGCTATGTCGGCGTGCCGGGCCTCGAAGGCCGCTTCATCATGTTCGAGAGCCGCGTCTCGGGCACCTTCCGCGATCCGAACGTGTTCGGCTCGTTCCTGGTGCTCCCCGCCTTGTTCGTGGCGAACGACATCCTGCGTGGCCGCGGCTCGCTGCCCGTGCGCGTCGGCATCTTCTCGGTCATCGCGCTTGGCATCTTCCTTTCCTTCTCGCGCGGCTCCTGGATCGCGCTGGTCGTCGGCCTGTCGATGCTGGTGATGCTCAACGCCTTCACCACCCGCGACGGCGCGACGCGCGCCCGCCTCGCGCTTTTCGTGATGTTCGGCTTCGTCTTCCTCGTTCTGGGCCTGACGATGATCCTGTCGGTGGACCCGATCTACGAGGTCTTCCGGGACCGCTTCACGCTGACGAAAGACTATGATTCAGGCCCCGATGGCCGCTTCGGCAGCCAGCTCCGCTCCATCCCGAAGCTTCTGGAGATGCCGTTCGGCTATGGCCCCAACCGGTTCTGGATCTTCTACACCGAGAACCCGCACAACACCTTCCTGATGGCCTTCTCCTCCTATGGCTGGATGGGCGGCATCATCTTCTTCGCCTTCATCGTGACCACCCTGACCATCGCGATCCGCACGGCCCTGATGCGCACGCCCTTCCAGCCCTATGCCATCGTGTTGGTCGCCGGGTTCGTGCCGCACCTGATCCAGATGTTCCAGATCGACATGGACCGCTGGCGCCATCTCTTCATGATGTACGGCATGATGTGGGGGCTGGCGGCGATTTCCACGCGCTGGCTCGCGGAATACCGCGCCTATGCGCATGCCTGCTACCGTGCGCAAATCAACCTTTCGGCGAGCGCCCAGCCGGCGGAGTGACTATTCCTGCCGCGCGAGCATCGCGCCATAGACCTCCTCCAGCCGCGCGCAATGGCGCTCGAGGCTGAAGGGCGCGGCCCAGTAATGCCGGTAGGCCGCTTCCGACATCGCGCGCGCCACCTCGTCCCGCGTGAGGACACCGATGGCGCGGGCGAGATCATCCTCATCCATGTGGCGGAACCACAGGCCCGTCTCGCCGTCGCGCACGCTCTCGCGGCCGGCACAGCCATCCGAGGCGATCACCGGCGTGCCGAGCGACAGGCTCTCCAGCACCGTGAGCGGCTGTCCCTCGTACCAGAGCGACGGGAAGACCAGCGCGCGCGCTTCCCTCAGGCGCTTTCGCACGCCCTTCGCGTCATGCCAGCCGAGGAACCTGGCGTCGGGAAAGCGCGCTTTCAGCTGCGGCACCGCCGGGCCATCGCCCACGAAGACCGGCGCGAGCCCGGCCTTGCGCATGGCGGCGGCATAGAGGAACACGCCCTTCTCCTCCGCGAGGCGGCCGAGGAAGATGATCTCGCCGGCCGCACCATCGGCCTTGAGGCCAAGCGGTTCGGCCTCGATCGGGTTGGCGATCTCGTGCAGGCGGGCCGTTTTCGGCACATGCCGCTCGATGATCGCGCGCTGGAAGGGGTGGAAATAGGCGATATCCGCCATGGCCTGCGGCAGGCGATGCCCGTATTTCGCCGTCGCGAGCCGCGCCGTGCGCCACATCTTCCAGATATAGGAGCGGCTGTCGCATTGCGTGGCGAGGCACTGCACCGAGAGCGGCGTGAGCGGGCAATGATGGTGGCCGCGATAATTGTAGAACCCGCCATTCGGGCAGAGCAGGAAATATTCGTGCATCGTGTAGAGCACGGGCAGCCGCGACGCGCGGATCGGCCCGGCGATGGAGGCCGAGAGCGCCTTCGCCCAGCCATGCACATGCACCACCGTTTCTCCCCGCGGCTGCGCCTGCAGCACGGCATGCAGCGCGCGGGCCGCCGCGCGATTGTCGATGCCGCGCCACGCCGCCGCGAGCTTGTTCGGATCGGCCAGCAATTCGGATTGTTCGAGGCAATGGACGGGAATGCCGGCCTGTTCCAGCGCCGGATCGATCGGGCCGACCGCGGCGAAGACCATCGGCTCATGCCCGCGCGCCTTCAGCGCCAACGCGGAATCGAGCGCGACCTTGGCCTGCCCGCCATTCACATGAGCCCAATCGAGAACGAGGATGACACGCATGCTGGCCCGTGGCGATCGCGGCCTCCCATGGCCGCCGATCCCTTATTTCTGCACGATCACCAGCGCATAAGTGGTGAACAATCGCACATCGAGCGCCGCGAACGCCCGGTTCAGCGCCGCTTCCGCCTGGTAGAGGCCCGGCACGCGGCGCAGGTAATGGTGCCCCCAAAAGGGCAGCACCTGCACCTCGCGGAAGCCGATCGGATCCATGAAGCGGCGGATCGCCTTCTCCGAGCCGACGCAATGGTTGTAATGCGCGGGGAAGACCGGGTCGCCGCCATCGCTCCGGCGGTTGGGGTAGAGCGTCTCGACAATCCGGCGCGCCACATCATCCGGCAGCAGCTTGTTGACGACAAAGGGCCAGGCATAGAGCGTGGGAAAGAACGCCATGCCGATGCCGCCCGGCTTCAGGATGCGATGCACGTTGCGCCAGGCTGCCGGCACATCCGGCAGGTGCTCGAACACCATCCGCGACACCGCAAGATCGAAAGCTTCGTGCAGGTCCGCCCGCCCGGAGAGATCCCCGATCAGGTCGAACTGGGCGCTCGGCGTGCCGGCCGGCAGATGCGCCAGCTCCTCGGGGTCGATATCGTTGACGATCACCGACAGGCCCGCCGCGTTTCCGCTCTCGAGGAAGCCGGGGTCACGCCCGCCCCCCAGTTCGAGCAGGCGATGGTGGCCGAAGCTTTTCGCGAGATGCAGCGTCAGCGGCTCGTAGTTGTTCCAGGCCCAGTCCGAATGCCAGTGCGGGCCCGACGTCGTCGCGCGATAGGCCGCGATCGCCTGCGCGAGCGCCGTGCCGCCGGCTGCGGACCGCGCCGCGGGGAGAGAAGCGAAACCGGGAGTCGGGGCGTGGTCGGACAGGCTCATCGGGCGGGCCTTTTCGGAAGGTTCGGCGGATTGCAGCGCGACAATCCGGCATCTTTGCCATGAAACCCTTGCCGACCGGCTCCTTTTCCCATTCAGCCTTAATCGATTGCGAAAGCCACCACGAGAACCCGATTGCCAGCCCGCCGGCGAATGCCTATAGAGGCCACCGGTTCGGAGTGTAGCGCAGCCTGGTTAGCGCACTAGTCTGGGGGACTAGGGGTCGTGGGTTCGAATCCCGCCACTCCGACCATTCGCTTCCGCCCGAAAATCGAACCCACGATTCGATGCCGATCGCCGGACGAACCTTGTCCGGCGGCGATCGGCAGGCAGGGCTTGGGTTCGAATCCCGCCACTCCGACCATCGTTCCTTCCGTTCTGCCCCCTTCCCCTCAATCCCGTTGCGCGCCATGTTGAGGGGGCAGCACGGAGGGTGAACCATGCGGATCGCGTTTCTGCTCGGGCTGGTTGCAGCCCTGCTCGGCGGTTTTCCGGCCCAGGCCGACGAGGCCTGCCTCGGGCCGATCGCCCGGAACGCGCCGCGCGCGCCGGATGGCACGCTGATCCTTCCCGCCACGCTGCAATCCGGCGAGGTGCGCCTCACCTATGTGGGCCATGCGACCTTCACCATCGAGACGCCCGGCGGCGTGACGGCTGCGACGGATTACAACGATTACGTCCGCCCCCAGGCCCTGCCGGATGTCGCGACGATGAACCACGCGCATTCGACCCATTTCACCTACGCGCCGGACCCGGCGATCCGCCATGTCTTGCGGGGCTGGGGCCGCGCCGGCGAGATGCCGCGGCACGACCTGCAGGAACGCGACCTGCGCGTGCGCAACGTGCCCACCAACATCCGCGGCGGCTGGGGCGAGGGACGCACCGAATTCTACGGCAATTCGATCTTCATCTTCGAGGCGGCGGGGCTGTGCATCGCCCATCTCGGGCATCTCCACCACACGCTGACGCCGGAGCATCTCGCGGCCATCGGCCAGGTGGACGTGGTGCTCGCTGCGGTGGATGGGTCCTGGACGATCGATCTGTCCGGCATCGTCGAGGTGATCGGGCAGTTGAAGCCGAAGATGGTCGTGCCGATGCACTATTTCTCCGAGCGGGTTCTGCAGAATTTCCTCCTCAAGATGACCGACACCCACGCGATCGAGCGCGCGGGTGCAACGAGTATCGTGCTGAGCCGGGCGAGCCTGCCGCAACGGCCGACCATCCGCGTGCTCGAGCGGGTGATGGAAGGCCGCTGAGGCTCAGGCCGCGTCGCGGATCAGTTGTTCGGGCGCCTCGGTATCGAGCGCGATACCGCCATGGCCGTCCCGGAGCCAGACGAGGCGGCCGCGCAGGCGATCGCCCGTCGACCATTCGATCTCGAGCGCATCGCCCACGGTCAGGCCGTCCACCGCCTCGATCCGCAACCCGGTCGCGGAGATGTCGACCACCATCGTCTGCATGCGCATGCCGCGACTGGTCACGATCGCGATCTGCCGGATCGCCTTGCGCGTCGCGCGCCGGCGCTCCCGCACATCCTCAGCCACGGATTGCAGGAACCCGTCGACGATCTGGGTGAGATTGCCGCTGACATCGGCGATGAGATCGGAGATCGAGCGCAGTTGACCCGCCTCGGCGTTGGTCTGCGCGACCGATTGCACCATGGTCGAAACCGAACCGGCGACCTGCTCGGAACCTTCCGAAGCCAGCGCGATGGCCCGGCTGATCTCGTGGGTCGAGGCCTCCTGCTCCTCGACAGCGGCGGCGATGGCGGTCGTGCGGCCCTGGATCTCCGAGACCTGGTTGGTGATCGTGCGGATGGAGGTCACGGCCTGCTGGGTCGCCTGCTGGATGGCCTGGACCTGCGCGGAAATCTCGTCCGTCGCCTTGGCGGTCTGGCCGGCCAGCGTCTTCACCTCGGAGGCCACGACCGCGAAGGAGCGCCCTGCCTCACCCGCGCGGGCCGCCTCGATGGTGGCATTCAGCGCCAGCATGTTGGTCTGCTCGGCGATGGAACTGATGAGGACGACGATGGCGCCGATGCGCTCGGCCAGCGTCGCAAGGCTCGAGACATCCTGATCCGCCTTCTGCGCGACGACCATCGCCTCGGTGACGGATTCGCTCGCCTTGTGCACCTGCGTGGAGATTTCGCGGCTGGCGGCGGTGAGTTCGCCGGCCGCATTGGCGACATGCGCCACGTTCTCGGAGGATTCGGAGGTGGCGTTGCCCGCGACATTCGCGCCCTGCGAGGCTTCCTCGGCAATTCGGCCGAGGGTCGATGCGGAACTTTGCAGCGTGCCGAGCTGGCCATCGAGCATCTGGCGGATCTCGCCGATATTGCCGCGGAACTCGGTGATCAGCTCTTCGATCCGGCGCTGGCGCGCCTTTTCCATGTCGCGCTCGCGGCGCATCTCGGTCTCGAGGCGCGTGCGTTCGACGGCGTTCTCCCGGAAGACGGCGACGGTCTTCGCCATCATGCCGATCTCGTCCTTGCGCTCTGCGCCCTCCACCTCCTTGTCGGTGCGGCCGGCAGCCAAGGCCTGCATCGCATGGATCAGCCGCATCAGCGGACGCGTGATGCCGATGACGATGGTCGTGAAGGCGGCGAGCAGGCCCAGCACGCAGCCGACCGAAGCGATGATGATGATCGTGGTCAGCAGTTCCTTCTGGGCTTCGTTCAGTTCCTTCACGTCGGCGGTGTAGAAGCGCTGGTTCCGATCCTCGATGGCACGAAAGGCCTGCCGGATCTCGGCGATCATCTTGGAACCGTCGAAGGCGACCTTGGTGGCCTCATCGAGCTTGTGCTCACGCCCGAGCTTCACGACCGGAGCGAACACCTCGTGCTCGTACTTTGCGGTCAGCGCCCGGACCTTGGCCAGATCCTGCCGGGTTTCCTCGACCGTCGCGACAATCGCGTCCAGGCGCACCCGGAACCGGCGCAATTCGTCGACAGCTTGCTTCTCGAAGGATTCGCGATCGGCGGCGGGAAGTTCCAGCGGCAGGAATTCCACCGCGCGGGCGAAGGCGAGGAGGTTGGAGGTTCCGCGCCCGGCCTGGAACATGCGATCCGTGGCGCTCTCGATGCCACGCGACAGGCCGATGACCTCCTTCGTCGCGTAATAGACGATGGCCGATATGCCGGCCGAGACGAAAATCAGGAACCCGACGACGGCGAAGAGCTTCGTCTTCAGGCGGATATTGTTGAGAATGCCCATGGTCCCCTCTCGCTCTCCCGCCTACCGCCCCGCAATCCGTGACTGGTCCGGAGAGAATAAATAAAACCTAGGGTTGTGTTTTTGCCGGCAATATCGTTAAGTTGACGTAAAGTCCTCCGGATCAGGACCGCGAAAATTCGCCGCACGCCGCGATTTCGGCGGATCGGGCCGTTCTGCTCGCGCTTTCAGGGCGTCGCAGCAAGGGCGCGCGTGGCAATGGCGAGGAAAATCGCGTCCAGCTCGCTGGCGGTCGCCGCAAGGCCGGCGCCACCCTCCGCCGCATAGGGCTTAAAGACGAAGGACGGCCGCTTCCAGGAGAGCCAGCCTTTCCCGTCGGGGCCTTCGGTGACGTAGAAGCGGATCGGTGCCTCGATCATCGCCGCCGTGCTCAGCCCCAGCACGCGCACCGCGAAATCGTTGCGGAAGACACCGACGACGCGATTGCCCGGAATGGTGACGCCCCGCGCCTTCGCGGTTTCGGTCGGCCCGGCCTCGGTGACGAGCCCCATGCCCTCCGCCGCGATCGCCGCGCGCAAGCTTTCGAGCAGGGCCGCGTAGCTCTTGCCGCTCTGGCGGATCTCCCAGCCCTCGCGCGGGGCGATCGGCCCGGCGACAACCGGAACCGGGCGCACGATCAATTCGGAGGCCGCGAAGACCGCAGCCAGGAAGCAAGCCAAGGCAAGATGCTGTCGGCGCTTCATCGTATCCTCCTGCGGGAAGCCGTGCCGACCGGCGCGCCGGTCGCTTCCCCCGCAGGTTACTTCTCGAAGCGGGAGAACACCATATCCGGCGCGGATGTGTTGTGGCGCGATGCGACGTGCCGGCCGGCCCAGAACTCGGTGGCCTCCCCGCCCTTGTAATCGAGGATATGCGCCTCGCCCCAGCGCGGGTTCTTCGCCTCGCGCCAGGCGACGCGGGCCGCATCGTTGTTCGTCTCGGTGATATACATCGAGCGGAGCGCTGCGAAAGGCTTGTCCTTCGGCAGATCGCCGGCCAGCGTCGCTTCGAGCACGAAGCGATCCTGATCGAGATGCACGATGCGCAAGGCACCCTCGCCGCCATCGCGGAAGGTGAAGGTGAATTTCTTCTCCTCCGGGTCGAAGGCGATTTCCTTCAGCGCGACGATTGGCCGGCCTTCCATCGTCACGGGGCCGACCATGAAGCTCGAACCATAGGCGGTCCAGCCCAGATGCTTCGGCGGCAATGGACGCGCGCGCCAGTAGCCATCGGGCGGATAGACCACCAGCATTTCCTCGGAGCGCTCGTTCACGCGCATCCAGAGCTGGATGAGGTGCAGGCCATGCTCCACCCGGTCGCCGATCTTCACCGGCACGGTGGCGGGACGCCAGAAGGCGGGGAAGACATGCCCCACCACCCACATCGAGGGGGTTTCCCAGAGCGTCACCTGCCTGGGCTTGCCCGACACGAAAGCCGGGTCGCCGGTCATGTCGCAGGCGGTCCAGTCCGGCAGGTAGCGATCCTCCCGCAGCATGCCGATATAGCTCGGCTGGATCGCCTGGATCTTGAAGCGCCGCACGTCAGGGTTCGCGAAGCGGATATCGATGTTGTCCTTCTCGGCGCAGACCTCGGGTTCGGAGAGGTTCTCGACCTTGACGGTCATTTCGTCTTTCGGGGGAGCGAGCACGGGGCCTCCGGGGGTATTCTGGGCAAAAGCGGGCGCAGCGAGGAGCGTGAGAAAGGCAGCGAGGCTAGCGCGCCTCACCGTGTCATTCCCGACGGCGGCGAAGCCGACGAGCGGGAATCCACGAAGGACCGGCAGGCATGGGTTCCCGTTCTCAGGGCCTGCGGCCCTGGCCGGGAATGACACGTTGAGCCGTTCAGGCCAGAACCGCATAGACGTCTCCCGAATTGGCCGCATGCGGCAGGGCGCGGATATGCGCCTCCATCGCCTCGGCGGACAGGCCTTCCGCGAAGGTCATCTGCTGGCTCTCGCCCAGTGCGATGTTAAAACGATAGGGCCCGCGCCGCGCGATCAGCGCCAGGCACTGATAGGCCACGGCGCGCTGGATGGTCGTGAACTCAAAGGAAAGCGCCGGAATGGGGCGGGAAAGCCCCGCGAGCACATCCGCCTCGAAGCCTTCGACGTCGATCTTCACGAAATCCGGCACCCCATATTGGCTGATGAGTGCATCCAGCGTGGTGACCGGCACATGGATCTCGCGATCCCAGATCTGGCCCTCCCAGCCGGCGGCACCATCCGCAGCCTTCAGGAAATCCGCGGAGGCCGTGGAAACGGTGGGGTTCGCGGTGTTGACGTGCAGGGTGAGTTCGCCGGGCTGCGGGCCACAGGCGCTCTCGAGGAGCGTCACGCCGGCATCGCCCGCGAAGATGGCGCGGATGGCGCTGGCGCAATCCGGTTGCGGCTCGAGCGCCACGACCCGCGCGCCGCAGCGCCGGAAGGAGCCGATCCGGTCGCCGACATGCGAGCCGATATCGAACGCCAGCGAACCGCCCGCGAGGAAGCGCGCATAGAGCGCATCCATCGCGTCATCCCTGGGCTTGTCGCCGTGATAGACCTCGAAGGAGCGCTTGAGGCGCGGCCATTTGCGCGTGAGCGCCGAGATTTCCGTAACCGAGAGCGCCATGTCAGTGACCCGCTTCCTGCTGGCGGAGCTTCGCGACGATCGCCGGCGTGTCGATTTCCTCGGGGATCGCGTAGAGGCCGCGCTTCACGCTCGCCGCGCCGAGCGCCGGTTCCGCGCTCCACACCGCGAAGGGGATGGCGACGAGGAAACCGAGGGTGAGCGGCAGCGACCACAGCGCGAATTCGATGCTCGTCGCGGCCATCAGGCCGACTACCACGAAGCCGAACAACGTCTGCGGCCAGAGGTTCGAGGTCGCGACATCCCACGGCACGCCATGCGCGTCGCGCGCCTGCCCGCCCCAGGTGACACTCTTTCCGAAGAGCAGCCCGACGATGAAGATCGTGGTGCGGAAGGTATCCGACGCACCGAGGATCCACGCGAAGACGATTTCGCTCAGCCCAGCGAACAGGAACTTGCCCGTGCCGCCATAGCGCTTCGTGCCGCCCGGCGTGAGCATGATGTCGATGAGGCCGGCGATCTTCGGCATCAGGTTCATGATCGTGAAGAAGATATAGAGCGTCAGCGCCGAAGCTGCGGGGAAGGCCGCGAGGCTCTCGCCGTCGAAGGGCTTCAGCGCCGCGAGCGGCAGCATCAACGTCCAGGCGGGGATGCCGAGGAACATCAGGATCGCCCAGATCAGCTGGAAGCGGCTGACCGGATAAAGCCCCTTGGTGTCGAGCAGCTTGAAATATTGCAGGTTGCCCTGGCACCAGCGCGTGTTGCGCTTCATGAATTCGAGGATGGTCGGCGGGTTTTCCTCCCAGGAACCGCCCTCCTCCGGCATCACGCGCACTTCGTAGCCCGCGCGACGCATGAAGGTGGCCTCCACCTGATCATGGCTCAGGATATGCCCGCCGAAGGGCGGTGGGCCGGGCAGCACGGGCAATTCGCAATGGTCGCGGAAGGGCGCGATGCGCGCGAGCGCATTATGGCCCCAGAACGGGCCGCAATCGCCCACCCACCAGGCCTGCCCCATCGTGTAGGAGCGCATGCCCTGCCGCATGCCGAACTGGAAGACGCGCGCGAACAGGCTCTGCGACGGCATGCCGACCACAAGGCTCTGCAGGATGCCGAGCTTCGGGTTCGCTTCCATGATGCGGACATGCCGGAGGATCGTCTCGCCATCCATCAGGCTGTCGGCATCGAGCGGCAGCATGAGGTCGTAATCCGAACCCCAGCGATTGAGGAAATCCTTCACGTTGCCGGCCTTGAAGCCGGTATTGTCCGTGCGGCGGCGATAGAAGAGTGGCGCAGCCTCGCCGGCCTCGGCCTTCCAGGCGGCGAAGAGTTCCTCCTCCTGCGCCGCGACATCGTCCTTGTTGGTGTCGGAAAGCAGGAAATAGGCGAATTTTTCGCCATAGCCCGTGGCATCCACCGTTTCCTTCACGAGCCGGAGGCGACGGAAGGCGCGCGAGGGGTCCTCGTTGCGCAGCGTCATGAAGATCGCGGTCTTCAAGGTCACCGGCATCGCGGGGTTGGCGAGTTCGGCGAAGGGCGCGACATCCTTCATGGCGTTGCGCGGGCCATGCAGCAGGAACAGGCCGATGACGGCGTTCCAGAAGCCGAGCACCGCCCAGGGCGTGCCGAGCAGGAAGCCGATGAACAGCAGGATATCGACCCAGCTCCAGCCGCCCACCGAAAGAATGGACCAGCCCCACACGGCGAGACCGAGATAGAGCACGATGTTCAGGCCACCCACGATGAGGCGGCGCAACATCAGCACTTCCGAACTCTGGGTGCCGGTGGGGGTCAGGGGAAGCTCGGCGCGGATGGCGGCGGGCTCGGTGGTCATCGTCATGGAAGGTCGGCCTTTCGGTCGAAGATCAGATGGGGCGAAGTTGCGAAAAGTCCCGCCTTGCGCGTCCCTCTCTGGCATGAAAAGGGTGCGGGGCGAAACCGGCGCGAAACGGGTTTTCCCGTCCTTGCGGCGGCTTCCTGCCATGCGCAATCTGAACAGAAGCAAACTGAAACGGCCGAGCCATGTTCATCTCCGCCCCTGCCCGCGCGCTCTGGTATGTCGGGCCGATGCAGGCCGAATTGCGCGAGGAGCGCGTGGAGCCGCCGCTGGCGGATGAATCCCGCCTCGTGATGCTGGCTTCCGCCCTCTCGCGCGGCACGGAACGGCTCATCGCCTCGGGCCTCGTGCCGGAGGGCGAGCGGGAGCGCATGCGCTGCCCGCACCAGGCGGGGGATTTCCCGTTTCCGGTGAAATACGGCTATTGCGCCGTGGCGCGCGTCGAGGAAGGGCCGGAGGCATTCGCCGGCCAGCGCGTCTTCGTGCTCCACCCGCATCAGGATGTGTTCAACGCGAAAACCGCGATGCTGAACCCGATCCCCAAGGACATCCCCACCCCGCGCGCGACGCTCGCCGCCAACATGGAAACCGCGCTCAACGCGATCTGGGATTCCGGCATGAGCGCGGCGGATCGCGTCACGGTTGTCGGCGGCGGGCTCGTGGGCCTGCTCGTGACCTACATCGCCGCGCGCTTTCCCGGCGCGGAAGTCACGCTCGTCGATGTGAACCCCGCCCGCGCCGAAATCGCCACGTTGTTCGGCGCGCGATTCGCCCTGCCCCCGGATGCGCCGAAGCATCAGGATGTCGTGTTCCACACCTCCGCGAGCCAGCCCGGCCTCGCGACGGCCATCGCCGCGAGCGCCGCGAATGGCACGGTGATCGAACTCTCCTGGTATGGCGAAAAGCCGCTGATGGTGCCGCTCGGCGGGCATTTCCATGCGGGCCGGGTGAAGCTCGTCTCCTCGCAGGTCGGCACGGTGTCGCCGGGCCATGCCGCGCGCGGCTGGACTTATTCATCGCGCCTTCAGGCGGCGTTGCGCTTATTGCGCGACGAAAGGCTCGACGCGCTTCTCACCGAAACGCTTCCCTTCCCCGCTTTGCCCGACGCCATCCCGCGGCTGCTCGCCGCGGATGCGAAAGGCCTCGTGACTGTCGTGAGTTATTGAATTGAACCGCCGAGTGTCATTCCCGACGCGCTGAAAGCGCGAGCGGGAATCCATACCAAGGCAAGAGGTGGATCCCCGTTCGCCCTCGCGGGCGCCGGGGATGACACGAAGCGCCTGAAGCAGACCACAAGGAGACCCTGATGTTCGCCGTTGAAGTCCGTGACCGCATCATGATCGGCCATTCCCTGCCCGATCCGTTCTTTGGCCCGGCGCAGAACATGCATGGCGCGACCTTCGTGGTCGATGTCGCGTTTTTCCGCGAGAAAATGACCAAACAGAACGTGGTGGTGGATATCGGCGCGGCGCTCGATACGCTCGCGGCGGTGCTGAAGCCGCTGAAATACCAGAATCTCGACGAACTCCCGCAGTTCAAGGGCGTGCTCACCACGACCGAGTTCCTCTGCCACCACATCTTCGAGGCGATGTTGAAGGCCGCGAAATCCGGCGCGCTCGGCGAGGATGGCAAGGGCCTGACGAAGATCCGCGTGACCCTGCACGAAACCGACCTCGCCCGGGCGTGGTTTGAAGGGAATGTGGCTTGATCAGGGGAGCCGGCCGAAATGTCGCGGGCGCAAAACCGGTGACCACTTTTGCTGACATTTCGGCTGGTCGAGGCTTGCCATGACCAGGATCGCCTTCGTCATTCCCGGCGATCTGTCGCTGCCCACCGGCGGCTACAACTACGATCGCGCCGTGATCCGCCTGCTGCCGCAGGCGGGGGTGGAGGCCTTGCACGTCGCGCTGCCCGGCGGCTACCCGAACCCCAGCGCCACGGATCTCGAGGATACCGCCGCCATCATCGCGAGCCTGCCGGCGGATTGCCTGCTGCTGATCGACGGCCTCGCCTATGGTGCGATGCCGGAGAGCCTGATCCGCGGCTTCAACCGGCGGATCGTCGCGCTTTGCCACCATCCGCTGGCGCTGGAGAACGGCATCTCGCCCGAGCGTGCGGTGGCCTTGCATGATTCCGAATCCGCCGCTCTGGCGCTCGCCGAGCACGTGATCGTCACCTCGCCGCTCACCGCGAAGATCCTCGCGGGCGATTTCGGCGTGCCGCGTGACAAGATCACCGTGGCCGAGCCCGGCACGGCCCGGAAGATGCGGGCCACGGGCTCGAAATCCGACATCGTCAACATGCTGGCAGTGGGCTCCATCGTGCCGCGCAAGGGCTATGGCGTGCTGGTCGAGGCGCTGCACGGCCTGAAGCGCCGGAACTGGAAATTGCGCATCGCCGGCACGGCCCGGAGCCTCGAGACGGTGAATGCCCTGCGCGACCAGATCCGCCTTTCCGGCCTCGACGAGCATATCCAGCTCCTCGGCGCGGTGCCGGATCGCGATCTCGATCATCTCTTTGAAACAGCCGACCTTTTCGTCATGTCCTCGCTCTTCGAAGGCTATGGCATGGTCCTGGGCGAAGCCTTGCAGCGCGGGCTCCCCATCGTCACCACCACGGGCGGCGCCGCGAGCGAAACCGTGCCCGATGGCGCGGGGCTGAAAGTGCCGCCGGGTGATGTCTCGGCCCTGCGCAAGGCGCTCGACGACGCGCTGGCCGACCCCGGCTTGCGCGCAAGCCTCGCCGAGGCCGCCCATCGCGCGGGCCAGAACCTGCCGACCTGGGAGGATACGGCCCGCATCATCGCCGGCGCGCTGCAAGGCCTGCCCGTCGCCCCCTCCCCCTCCGTTTCATCTGCCTCGAAAGGCACCTGACCATGGGTTTCTCCGCCGATTGGCTGGCTCTGCGCGAGCCGGCCGACCATCGCTCCCGTTCCGCCGAACTGCTCGCGACGCTGGCGAAGCGTGTCGACGGCCGTGACGTCCTGCGCATCACCGATCTCGGCTGCGGCACGGGCTCGAACCTGCGCGCCACCGCGCCCGCTTTCGGCCCGAGGCAGGAATGGACGCTCGTCGATTACGATCCCGCCCTGCTGAAGCGCGCGGAACAGGTCCTCTCCGAATGGGCGGACGAGGCGAAGCCGGCCGGCGAGCGGCTGGTGCTGGTGAAGGACGGCAAGACGATCGAAGTCGCCTTCCGCATCGCGGACCTGAATGTCGAACTGGAGCAGGTCATTTGCGGCGCGATCGACATCGTCACGGCCTCGGCCCTGTTCGATCTCATCTCGGAAGCCTGGATGCGCCGCTTCGTGAAGGCGCTGAAGACCACGCCGGCGATCTTCTACACGGTGCTGACCTATAACGGCGAGGATGATTTCATCCCCGCCCATCCCTTCGATTGGGGCATGATCAACGCCTTCAAGATCCACCAGCGGCGCGACAAGGGTTTTGGCCCGGCGGAAGGCCCGATGGCCGCCGCGACTTTGGCGCGCCTTCTCCGCGAGGAAGGCTATGGCGTCGAGACCGCCGACACACCCTGGGTGCTCAAGCCCTCGGATATCGCGCTGAAGACCGAGCTCCTGAAGGGCCTGCACGGCGCGGTGATGGAAACCGGGCTCATCGCCGACAACGGCGCCGATGACTGGCTGTTCTGGCGCACCTCGATGGGCGACCAGAAGGGCTCGCGCATGAAGACGGGCCACACGGATATCCTCGCCGTAAATCCCTGATGCCAACGCTGCCATCCCTCACGTTGCGGCCCGCCACCCTGGCGGAGATCCTGCCGGTGCGCAGCGCCGGCCTCCAACCGGGCGAGCCGCTGGACGCCGTCGCGATCGACAACGATGCCGAGGGCCTGCATTTCGCGATGTTCGGCGAGGACGGGCCGTTGAGCGTCGCGAGCCTCTTCATCGAGGGCGAGCGCATGCGATTGCGCAAGTTCGCGACGCTTCCCGCCTGGCAGGGGCGCGGCATCGGCACGCGACTTCTCGCGGCCATGATCGAGGAAGCGCGCAGACGCGGCGGGCGCATCTTCTGGTGCAACGCGCGGGTCGATGCGCTGGCGATCTATGCCCGCGCGGGCCTCGAGCCCGTCGGGGATCGGTACGAGAAAGACGGCCGGCTCTACCAGGCCATGAGCCGGCCTCTCTAGCCTCACGCGCCGGGCATCATCCGGCGCAACACGCCGTCCTTCTTCACGAAGCCATGCATCATCGCCCCGGCGAAATGCAGCGCGACCAGCGCCGCCAGCGCGATTGCCGCGTAGCCGTGCAGTTGCAGGAGCGTTTCCGCGAGCTTCTCGTTGATCGGGGCGATGGGCGGCAGCGACAGGCCAAAGAAAATCCCGCGCGCGGGATAGGCCGAGACGCCCGCCCAGCCCAGCAGCGGCACGAGGAGCATCAGGACATAAAGCAGCTTGTGCACGGCTTCCGAGACGAAGCGCTCCATCGGCGACAAGGTCGCGACCGGGGCGGGCGCACCGCGGCTCCGGCGCACGACGATGCGCAAGGCGACCAGCATCAGCACCACGAAGCCGAAGGTCTTGTGCGCGGTGTAGAGCGTGTTGGTCCATGCGTCGAAATTGGTCTTCGCGCCACGGTCGACCATGTAGAACCCGATGGGCAGCATCGAGAGAATCATCAGCGCAATCAGCCAGTGCAGGGCCTTCTGGGCGCCAGAATAGGATTGCGGTTCACGCCCCGTTGCCATGATCACCCCTTTGATCCGAAACCAGATCACAATCGAATAGCACCTCGCCGGCCCCCAGCATAATCACCTCGACTTGAGGCCGGCGCGCTTCCGCAAGCCGCTGGATCGGGGCGAGTTCGAGCCCGGGCTGGCCGGAACCGATCAGCACCGGCGACACCATGAGATGCAGCCGGTCCACGATTCCCGCATCGATTGCCTGCGAGATGATCGCCGCGCCGCCTTCGAGGAGCACGCGCTCGAAGCCAAGACGCCGCAGCGCCCGCGCGAGTTCCACGAGGTCGAACCGGCCGGCGGCATTCACGGGGAGCCCGTGCTGTTCGACCCCCTCGGGAAAATGGCCCGCCGGCATCGATGCGCCGCGCAACACCACGCGCCGGGCGCCATCGCTGCCGTCGAGGCATTGCGCGGCGGCCGGAAGCCGCCCTTTCGCATCGATGACGACCCGCGCGGGGTTCGGGCCCGGACAATGCCGGACATTCAGCCTGGGATCATCCGCCAGAACCGTGCCGATCCCCACCACCACCGCATCGACATGCGCGCGGATCGCGTGCAGATGCGCGAGCGAGGGCCGGCTGCCGATATACTTGCTGTCCCCCGTGACGGTGGCGATGCGCCCGTCGAGGGACTGGCCGAGCTGGGCCACGATGAACGGCCGATCGGGACGGCGCGGCCGGAAAAATCGGAACGGATTCGGTTCGGCGGGCGTTGACGGCAGCATGAAGCAATCCACACCCCGAAGCGAGGCTAGCGAAATGACGGTTTCCCCCCGTTCTGAAATGACGCATGCGCCGAAGGCAAGGAAATTTGAATCGCCGAATTTTCACGAAGCTGAACAGGCAGACAGGCTGCGTTCATCTTCGCTGGTGATAAGTGCCACCACCGAATGTGAACACGGTGTCCATCCGACGGAATTCCTCCGTCGAAAAGACCGTAAACATGGACTGATTGGAAGTGAAATGAGCAAGGTTGCCGAAGTTCTTGGGCTTTTCGATACGGCGGACGAGCGCGCGGTGGATCGCGCCATCGCCGAATACCGCGCAGGCCGCCCGGTTGCGGTTCTGGATGGCGACGAGGCCCTCGTGGTGCTCCTCGTCGATGCCCTGAGCCAGAAGATCGCGGAAGGTCTCGATACGCTTTCTCCGGGCCGCGCCCGGCTGATCATCCCGGCCGCGCGCCTGCGCCGGCTGGGCCTCGACCGCCAGCAGACCGGCATCGTCGCCTTTCCCGTGCCGGATGCGGCGCGCGTGGCAACGCTGGCTCTCAAGATCGATGCACGCATCGACGCGCCCGTCTCCCCGGCTGTGGCGCTTGACGAGGCCGCGATCGAACTCGCCCGCCTCGCGCTGCTGACCCCGGCGGTCTATGCCATTCCGATGGCGGTTTCGGCCGTGACGAGCGATCTCGTGCGCGTCTCGCTGAAGGATATCCGCGATTATCGCGCGGCGCAGGTCAAGGCGATCCAGATCGTCGGCCGCGCGCCGGTTCCGCTCGAATTCGCGGCGGAAACCGAGTTCGTGGTGTTCCGCGGCGGCGAAGGCCTGCGCGATCAGGTGGCGATCATCGTCGGCAAGCCGGATTTCTCGAAGCCGGTGGCGATCCGCATGCATTCGGCCTGCCTCACGGGCGATCTGTTCGGCTCGCTGAAATGCGATTGCGGCGACCAGCTGCGCGGCACCGTGCAGAAGATGGCGCAGGCGGAAGGCGGCATCCTGCTCTATCTCGACCAGGAGGGCCGCGGGAACGGGATCGCCAACAAGATGCGTGCCTACAAGCTGCAATCGCAGGGCTGGGACACTTACGACGCGGATGAGGTTCTGGGCTTCGGCCTCGACCAGCGCCGCTTCGATTTCGCGGCCGAAATGCTCCGCAAGCTCGGCGTGACGAGCGTGCGCGTGATGACCAACAACCCCGAGAAGATCGGCGCGCTGAAGGCGTCCGGCCTCGAGGTCGTGGCCGACAACCGCGCCTATGGCCGCCCCACTGCCGAAAATGTGAGGTATCTTGCCTCTAAACGTGATCGGGCGGGCCATTTCATCGACTTCGATGCGATGGTAGCACATGCACCTCTGACAGATTGAACGACCTCGGGGGGAGGTATCCGGCAATCCGTCAGGCGTAGGGGGAAAGCATGCTCCAGAAGTCGCCTGAAACGGCGAAGGATCTCGCAGAGATCCTTCTCCCGCGTATCACCTATCCGCCGGTTGTTCCGCGGGGCGACGATCTTCGAACCTGGCTTTCCGTTTCCGGACTTCTCGTTCTGGTCTGGGCCGGTCTCGCATGGCCCTGGCTCTCCGGCCAGGTCACCATTCCCTGGGATGCGAAGGCGCATTTCCACGCGCAGGTCGTTTTCCTGGCCCAGTCGCTCCATCGCGGCGACAGCCCGTTCTGGGCGCCCTTCGTGTTTGGCGGGCATCCGCAGATCGCGGACCCGCAATCGCTGATCTTCTCGCCGCCGCATTTCATCCTCGCGATGCTGACGCCCGATCCGACCATGCAGATGGTGGATGCGGTCACCTTTCTCGGCCTGCTGTTCGGCGCATTCGGTGTTCTGGGTTTCGGCCGCGATCGCCGCTGGCACCCTGCGGCTGCGTTGGTTGCGGCCATCGCCTTCGCCTATGGCGGCGCCGCCTCGTGGCGCATTCAGCATACAGGGCAGATCTTCTCGCTGATCTACTTCCCCTGGGCGCTCTGGATGCTCGAGCGCGCCCTGCGTCTCGGCTCGGCCCGGTATGGCGCGCTGGCGGGCTTTTTCGCGGCGCTGACGGCACTCGACCCCGATCAGGTGGCGTTCCTGACCCTGCTGGCCCTCGCCGGCTACGTCGTCGCCTACTGGATGACCGGGCGGGCCTTTGTTGAGCGCTTCCGCGCGACGCTGGTGCCGCTGGTGGTGGGAACCATCGTCGGTGCGGCGATCATCGCGCTTCCCACGATGATGGTGCTCGGCTTCGCCGCTGAATCAAACCGGCCGCATTTTTCCATCGCCGATGCGGAAATGGGATCGCTCCATCCGTCGAGCCTGCTGACGCTGCTCGTCGCGAACCTCTTCGGCACGATCGGCCCGGCCGAGAATTTCTGGGGCGCACCCAGCGCCCACTGGCCCTATATCGTGAGCCTCGTCATCGCCCGGAACATGGCGAATTTCTACATGGGCGTGCTGCCGCTCGCGGGGATCGTGCTATGGCTGACGTCGCGCCGGGCCTATGGGCATCGCTTCATGGTGCTCGGCATCATGTTCGTCGTGATGACGCTTTACGCGCTGGGGCAATACACGCCGCTGTTCGGCGTGCTCTACCACGCGCTGCCCGGCGTCTCGCTGTTTCGCCGCCCGGCGGATTCGCTGTTCCTCGTCGGTGCGCTCGGCGCTTTCCTCGCGGGCTTCGGCATCGATCACATGATCCGTCGCGGCGAGGAGATCGGCCGGAAGGCGATCGTCATCCTGGGTGGGCTGGCGGCTTTCGGATTTGCCGCTTCCACCGGCATGGCGATCTGGCTTGGAAAGCTCCCGCAGGCGCTGCCGGAAATGCTGATCGCGCTTGCGTTCATCGCGCTCACGGTCACCGTCGTGCTGCTGGTCCGGCCCCTGGCCATGCGCCGGCCCATTCTCGCCGCGAGCGCTTTCGCCGTGCTGTTGCTCGCGGATTTCGGCTGGAACATGCGCCCCAACGATTCGACCGGCCTGCCGCCTGCCGAATATGACGCGATGCGTCTCGACACCGAGAACGAGACCATCATGGAGCTCAAGAAGCGCATCGTCGAGGACGGGACGCGCCGCGACCGCGTGGAAATCGCCGGCCTCGGTTTCCATTGGCCCAATCTGGGCCTCGTCCACGGCTTCGAGAACACGCTGGGCTACAACCCGCTGCGCCTGAAGCACTACGCCGCCGCAACCGGCGCGGGCGACCAGGTCGCCGGCATCGACCAGCACAAGTTCGCGCCGCTCTTCCCGTCCTACCGGTCGCCCTTCGCGAACCTGATGGGCCTGCGCTTCATCGCGATCGGCGCGCCCATCGCGGAGGTCGATCCGCGCATGCGGGCGAATCCGCTGCCGCTCGTGGCACGCACGAACGAAGCCTATATCTACGAGAATCCGGATGCCCTGCCGCGCGTGATGGTGGTGAACGAGGCGCAGATCGTCGATCAGGCGCGCCTGCTGCAATTCGGCGAATGGCCCGGCACCGATTTCCGCCGCGTCGCCTATATCGAGCGCACCTCCCTGCCCCTGCCGCGCACGCGGCTCGGCGGCACGGCGCGCATTACCCGCTACACCAACACCGAGATCGTGGTGGAAACCGATGCCCAGCGCGGCGGCGTGCTGCTGCTGAATGACATCTGGCACCCGTGGTGGTTCGCGGAAATCGACGGGAAATCGACCCCGGTCCTGCGCGCCAACGGCATTTTCCGCGCCGTGATCCTGCCGGCGGGCGTGCAGACCGTGACCTTCCGCTTCGAACCGCTGCGCGGGCTGCTGCGCGGCTTGCTGACCTCCACACGCTTCATTCCGGGCTGATCCGCCCGGAGCATCCTCTGGATCACGCGGATAGCAGGCGCGGATGGGTGGGAAGTCGCCTCAATCGGTGCTGAGGCGGTCGCGGTTCGCCAGCACCATCCCGATCGCGGCGCGCGCCGATTCGAGTTCGTTCAGCGCATCCAGCAGCGCCTTGCGCATCGCCGGGCCGGCAGGCGGCAACGCGGCTCCCGGGAGCGACGCGACGGCAGCGGGAGGCTCGTCCACGGGTGCGAAGCTAGGGCGGGCACCGATACCGCCGCGTGTGAAGGAGACCTGCGCCTCATCCATCCGCGACGCGGCAGGAGGCGCGAACCCGGCATAGGGTAAGGGCGGTGCGGCCACGGGCGCGACGGGTGCCGGCGGAACCGGTGCCGCGGACATGGCGGCCACCGGCGGGGCGGCGACGGGCGGGGCTGTCGCGAGCGGCATCGGCGAAGGCGGCGCGGGGATGACGGGAGCCGGCGCGGGGCTGGCAGGCGCCGATGCGACAGCGGGTTCGAACGCGGCCTGCGGCAGCACGAAATCCTCGGCCAGATCATCCGGCGAGGCTGGCCCGAGCCCAGGAACGAGCCCGCCGGCCCGGCCCACGGCCTGCACGGCCTTGGCACCCTGCTCCTTGAGGATGCGCTGCACGCCCTTGATGGTATAGCCCTCGCGGTAGAGCAGATGGCGGATGCCCTTCAGCAGCTCGACATCATCCGGCCGATAGTAGCGCCGACCGCCGCCCCGCTTCAGTGGCTTGATCTGCGGAAAACGGGTCTCCCAGAATCGCAGGACATGCTGCGCGATGTCGAGATCCTCGCCGACCTCGCTGATCGTCCGGTACGCATCCGGTGCCTTGTCCATCAGCCTCCTCCCGATTCCGCAACGGCCTGCAATTCGTTCGGCCGCCCCCGGCTTCTGACAGCCGCGGGCGACGTTATCCGGCGAATGACTTTAATGGAAAGGGAAGTGGGTCAATTGTCGAAGATCAATCGTCGTTGGCGGCTTCGTCGCCGTTGATCCGGGCCTTCATGACATTGGACGGCTTGAAAACCAGCACGCGGCGCGGCGTGATCGGCACCTCGACGCCGGTCTTCGGGTTGCGGCCGATCCGTTCGCCCTTTTCGCGCACGATGAACGACCCGAAGGAAGACAGCTTCACGGTTTCGCCCGAAACGAGCGTATCGGAGATTTCCTTGAGAACGGTCTCGACCAGTTCGGCTGATTCGGCGCGGCTCAGCCCCAGTTTCTGATAGACCGCCTCGCAGAGATCGGCTCGCGTGATGGTACGCCCTGCCATGTCCAACTCCCTCGATTGGCCGGATGACCCGCGGCCTATGACTATTCTTTTTTGCAGCCGGCTCCGAATCCGGCATGGATATCTCAAATCTATCCTTCTGAAATCCCGAGGCTATTGCCAATCGGTCGCAGGGTCAAGCTTCAACGCGTGCCCAAGGCTTTCCTAATAGCGGAAAAGCGCGGAGCCCCAGGTGAAACCGCCGCCCATCGCCTCGATCAGCACGACATCGCCCCGCGCGATCCGGCCATCCTTCACCGCGACATCGAAGGCCAGCGGAATGGAGGCGGCGGAGGTGTTGCCGTGCCGGTCGACCGTGAGGACGACCTTCTCCATCGCGATTCCCAGCTTCTCGGCACTGGCCGTGATGATGCGCTGGTTTGCCTGGTGCGGCACGAACCAGTCGATGGTCTCGGCCGAGTAGCCCGTGGCCGCGAAAGCATCGACGATGACGTCGGTGATCATGCCGACCGCATGCTTGAAGACCTCGCGGCCCTCCATGCGCAGATGACCGGCCGTGCCCGTGGTCGAGGGACCACCATCGACATAGAGCTTCGCGCGGTGGCGGCCATCCGAGCGCAGATGCGTGGTCAGCACGCCGGTATCCGAGGCATCGCCCTTGCCTTCGCTCGCCTCCAGCACCACCGCGCCCGCACCGTCGCCGAACAGCACGGCCGTCGTGCGATCTTCCCAGTCGAGGATGCGCGAGAAGGTTTCCGCGCCGATCACCAGCGCGCGGGTGTTGGAACCGCTCGTGATGAACTTGTCTGCGACGGTCAGCGCATAGACGAAGCCGGAGCACACCGCCGCGACATCGAAGGCCGCGCCATGGGTGATGCCGAGCGCCGCCTGCACCTGCGTGGCGGCGGAGGGGAAGGTGTAGTCGGGCGTGGCGGTCGCCAGCACGATCAGGTCGATATCGGAGGCCTTCAGGCCGGCATGGGCGAGCGCCGCCTCAGCCGCCTTCACGCCCAGCATGCTCGTCGTCTCGCCCTCCGCCGCGATATGGCGCTGGCCGATGCCCGTGCGCTGGCGGATCCATTCATCGGACGTATCCATCCGACCGGCCAGTTCGGCATTCGTGACGATGCGCGCGGGCAGATAGCTTCCCACACCGGCAATCCGCGAGCGACGCATCAGGCTGATCCCGTTTCGCTGTCGGCCGGGTTTTCGCCGGCTCGATTCTCGACCATGGCGGAGGACGCGCCGGGCAGAACCCATTCGCCACGCTCGGCCAGTGCCGAACCGATCTTCGCCATCAATTCGTACTTCACCATCTCGTAGGCGACATCGACGGCGCTGGCGAATCCGAGCGCATCCGTCCCGCCATGGCTTTTCACCACCACGCCGTTGAGCCCGAGAAACACCGCACCATTGACGCGGCGCGGGTCCATCTTCTTGCGCAGGGCATTGAACGCGCCACGCGCGAAAAGGTAGCCGATCTTCGCCAGAACAGAGGACTGGATCGCGCTTTTCAGATAATCGCCGATCTGCTTCGCGGTGCCCTCGGCGGTTTTCAGCGCGATATTGCCCGCAAAGCCTTCCGTAACGACGACATCGGAGCGGCCCTTGCCGATATCGTCGCCCTCGACGAAACCGATATAATGCATGTTCGGCAGGTTGACCTCGCGCAGGATGGCGCCCGCCTCCTTCACCTGCTCGACGCCCTTGATCTCCTCGACGCCCACATTCAGCAGGCCCACCGTGGGGCGCTCGAGGTCAAAGACGATCCGCGCCATGGCCGAACCCATGATCGCCATGTCGACGAGGTTCTCGGCCGTGGCACCGATGGACGCGCCGACATCGAGGACGATGCTCTCGCCGCGCGCCGTGGGCCACATGCAGGCGAGCGCGGGGCGGTCGATTCCGGGCATCATCCGCAGGCAGAAGCGCGCCATCACCATCAGCGCGCCGGTATTGCCGGCGGAGCAGCAGACATCCGCCTCGCCCTTGCGCACGGCATCGATCGCCATCGACATCGAGGATTTGTAGCGGCCATGGCGCAGCGCCTGGCTCGGCTTCTCGTCCATCGAGACCACGACATCGGAATGGATGACGCGCGACCGGGCTTTCAGCTTCGGGTGCTTGTCGAGTTCCGGCAGGATCTCGGATTCGCGACCGAACAGCAGGAATTCGCAATCCGGATGCCGCTCCAGCGCCAAAGCCGCGCCGGGAACCACGACCGAGGGACCATGATCCCCACCCATCGCATCGAGCGAAATGCGCAAGGCGCGCCCGCTGCGGCGGGGCTCGGGAGCCTGGGCGTCTTCGCTCATTCCGGTATCCACTCCTCCGCCGACCCGACGCGCCGCCTTTGCGAACCGGCAGGCGGGATGGATTAGAATGCGCGAGGCCCGCTGGCAAGCACGAAGCGGGTGCTTCAGCCCTGGCCATCCCCGGGCTTCAGCGCCTTCAACGCGGCGAAGGGCGAAATCACCTCTTCCCCCACCTTCAATTCGGGGAAATCGGCATCCGGCTTGCGCGGATAGGGGTCGAGACCGAGGATCAGGAATTCCACGGCGAGCGCCGCGGGATCGATCTGCCCGTTGACGATCTCGTCGGGCAATTCCGGGCTGCCATCCGTCAGCGCGTCCTCATCCTCCTCGGCCTGGTGCTCGACGAGGCGCGCGAGAACCTCGGGCGGGGCGAAGGTGGCCTCGACGGGCTCGGAGACGCGATCCGCGAAGGGCTCGAGCGTCACGACGCAGATCGGCTGGGTCCGGGCCTCGACGCGGCCGGTGATCGCCACCGAACCGTCGTGCTTCGGCTGCAGCGTGAGGTGCGCCTCGAAGCTGTCGAGCGCATGGAGCCCGGCGAAACCCGCGATGCGCGCGCGTGTCTCGGCATCCGGCTTCAGCACGAGATGGGTCTCGCCCTTGAGCGACATCACGGAAAGCGGCTCGGTATAGGGCAGATCGGGAAGCTTTGCGGGCGCCTTGGCCTTGCTCATGATTGGCCTCCGGCAAGAACCTTGCCTCCGGACAGAACCTTGCCACCCAGGAGCGCCGCCAGATCCGCCGCCTCGAGCAACTCGGCCATGCCGCGGATCTCCTCGAGCAGCGCGGCGGGAACCTCTTCGGGACTCCGCTCGGACCCGTAGAGATTGCGGGCGAGGGCCGCCCGGAACTGTCCCTCGTCGCCGGCTTCAAGTGCATCCGTATAGGCCTTGGCGCGACCATAGAAGCCCTGCGCCAGCGCCTTCACCTTCTTGCCCACCGAGAGATCCCCCACGCCGGAGCGGCGGAACCCGTCATCGAGATGCTTGAAGAGCTGGTCCACCACCTCCTGCCCCACCGCCTCGGCCGGGGCTGGCAGGGCCGAAAGACGCCGCAGCACGAGCGTCGTCACCAGCGCCAGCCGCTCGAACCGGCCCTCGAACGTATCCGCCACGCCGTATTCGAGATAGACTACAGGCTTGCGCGCCGCCGCGACCACATCGCGAAACAGCGCGGTCGCATCGGGCACCGAACGGGAACGGAACAACCAGCCGAACATGAAAATCCTGCGCCGCGCGACCATGGAAACAGAAAAGCGCACGCTTTCCCGCCGCTTGTGCCGAAGCCCGTGCCGTTTTTCAATCTTCATTTCTCCGCAATCGGACGATTGTCTTTCCGAGCCGAAACGGGCATCCATGGCCACAACACGCGCCTCGCGCCAGAAAACGCCCCGAGAAAACGCCCTGAGCGAATGGAGTTGACCGCATGACGATCCGCACCCTGCCCGGCCTGGCCCATGCCACGGCCCTCGCGGCACTGCTCGTCGTTGCCGGTTGCGCCGATCAAAGCATCGGCCAGCGCGGCTACGTGATCGATGAGAAAGCCCTGGCGCAGATCAAGGTCGGCTCCTCGGCGGAGCAGGTCATCCTGGTGATGGGCACGCCCTCCACCACCGCCACCGTGGGCGGCCAGACCTATTATTACATCTCGCAGAAGCTTTCGCGGCCCATCCTCGCGATGAACGACCGCATCACCGACCAGCGCGTCATCGCCTTCTATCTCGACGACAAGAACCGGGTCTCGCGCATCGCGGATTACGGGCTGAAGGATGGCGCGGTGTTCGATTTCATCTCGCGCACCACGCCGACGGGCGGGCAGGAAGCGAGCTTCCTCAGCGGCATCTTCCGTCGCCTCGGCGCCGCGGCGGTCTGAGGGGCGCCGGCTCGAAACACTTCCCGGCTCGTCCAACAGAAAACCCGCGGAGTGTCCTCCGCGGGTTCTTTTTCGTGCGCACCGCGCGAGGCGCGAGCCTCAATGCGCCAGGATCGCGAGCAGCAGCAGGGCCACGATGTTCGTGATCTTGATGGCCGGGTTCACGGCCGGGCCGGCGGTGTCCTTGTAGGGGTCGCCGACGGTATCGCCCGTCACGGAGGCCTTGTGCGCATCCGAACCCTTCATGTGGCGCACGCCGTCCTGGTCCACGAAGCCATCCTCGAAGGATTTCTTCGCATTGTCCCAGGCGCCGCCGCCGGAGGTCATCGAGATCGCGACGAAGAGGCCCGTGACGATCACGCCGAGCAGCATCGCACCCACCGCCGCGAAGGCCTGCGCCTTGCCGGCAATGGCGTTCACGCCGAAGAAGATGATGACGGGCGCCAGCACCGGCAGCAGCGAGGGGATGATCATCTCGCGGATGGCGGCCTTGGTCAGCATGTCGACCGCGCGGGCGTAATCCGGCTTGTCGGTGCCTTCCATGATGCCCGGCTTCTCCTTGAACTGGCGGCGCACTTCCACCACCACGTCGCCGGCCGCACGGCCCACGGCCGTCATCGCGATGCCGCCGAACAGGAAGGGGATGAGACCGCCGAGCAGCAGACCCACGACGACATACGGATTGGCGAGGCCGAAATCGACCGCGTCAATGCCCTTGAAATAGGGGAAAGCCGTCGAGCCCGCCTTGTTCGCTTCCGTGATGAAGAATTGCAGGTCGTAGTTATAGGCCGCGAAGAGCACCAGCGCGCCGAGGCCGGCCGAGCCGATCGCATAGCCCTTGGTGACCGCCTTCGTGGTGTTGCCCACCGCGTCGAGCGCGTCGGTCGACTTGCGCACTTCCTTCGGCAGGCCGGCCATCTCGGCGATGCCGCCGGCATTGTCCGTCACCGGACCGAAGGCATCGAGCGCGACGATCATGCCGGCGAGGCCGAGCATCGAGGCCGTGGCGATCGCCGTGCCGAAGAGGCCCGCAAGGTTGTAGGTGAGGATCACGCCCACGACGATGACGAGGGTCGGCAAGGCGGTCGATTCCAGCGACACCGCGAGGCCCTGGATGACGTTGGTGCCGTGGCCGGTCACCGAGGCCTGGCTGATCGAGTTCACCGGGCGCATGCCGGTGCCGGTGTAGTATTCGGTGATCCACACGATCGCCGCCGTCACCGCGAGGCCCACGAGGCCGCAGAGGAACAAGGCGCCGCCGGTGATGCTCTGGCCGGCCACCGTGCCGATCGAGCCCCAGCCGATGGTGAACTGCGTCGCGACCCACAGGCCGCCGATCGAGAGCACGCCGGTGGCGATGAGGCCCTTGTAGAGCGCGCCCATGATCGAGCCATTGGCGCCGAGCTTCACGAAATACGTGCCGATGATCGAGGTGAGGATGCAGACGCCGCCGATCATCATCGGGTAGATCATCGCGCTCGTCAGGCTCGCCTGGCCCGCGAAGAAGATCGCCGCGAGCACCATGGTGGCGACGATGGTCACCGCATAGGTCTCGAAGAGGTCGGCCGCCATGCCGGCGCAGTCGCCCACGTTGTCGCCCACATTGTCGGCGATCACGGCCGGATTGCGCGGGTCATCCTCGGGAATGCCGGCTTCCACCTTGCCCACGAGGTCGGCGCCGACGTCCGCGCCCTTCGTGAAGATGCCGCCGCCGAGACGCGCGAAGATCGAGATCAGCGAGGCGCCGAAGCCGAGCGCCACCAGCGCGTCGATCACGGTGCGGCTCGCCGGGGCATGGCCCATGAACTGCGTGAGGATCATGTAATAGACCGCAACGCCGAGGAGCGCGAGGCCCGCCACCAGCATGCCGGTCACCGCGCCCGCCTTGAAGGCGAGGTCGAGGCCGCCCGCGAGGCTCTGCATCGCGGCCTGTGCCGTGCGCACATTCGCGCGCACCGAGACGTTCATGCCGATGAAGCCGGCCGCGCCCGAGAGCACCGCGCCGATGAGGAAGCCGATGGCCACCGTCAGGCCCAGCAGCAGCCAGGTGCCGATGAAGATCACGGCGCCGACGAGCCCGATCGTCTTGTACTGGCGGTTGAGATAGGCCTGCGCGCCTTCCGCGACGGCGGCGGCGATTTCCTGCATGCGCTGGCTGCCCGCATCCTTGCTCATCACCTGGTTGATGGTGACGACGGCATAGAGGATCGAGAGCGCACCGAGCGCGATGATCACGAGAAGTGGTGTCATGTCCTGCCCTGTCTGCGTTTACTTCGAAACATTATCGTTGGCCGCAGATCGCCCGGAAGAGGCCCCCTGCCATGATCCGTCTCTGCGGGTTGGCCACGGGTTTACAAAGCTTCAACCACTTCTCCAAGCCCCCAATTCGGGGGATGCGCGCGTTATCGACCGCGAATGGCCCCGATCAGGCGGGAAGCGAGCGCCGCTCGTCGCGCAGCAGCAACACGACCATCACCAGAGCGGCGATGACAAAGGGGAACAATGCGATGTTCAGGCTCGCCCAGCCGAACCCCGCAAGCAGCTTGCCGGAGGAAAGCGAAGCGAGCGCCGTGACCGAGAAGATCACGAGATCGGTGAAGCCCTGCACCATGTTGCGTTCGGCGGGCTTCTGGCCCTCGGCCACCACGGCGGAGGCCCCGACGAAGGCGAAATTCCAGCCCACGCCCAGCACGATCAGCGCCGCATTGAAATGCGCGATGGAAATCCCCGAAAGCCCGATCACTCCGCAGATGGCGAGCAGGATCAGGCCCGTCGCAATCACCCGATAGACGCCGAATCGCGCGATCAACGGGCCGGTGAAGAAGCCCGGCAGGAACATCCCCACGATATGCCACTGGATCGCCAGCGTCGCATCGGTCGTGGTGTGGAAGCAGCCGATCATGGCGAGCGGCGTCGCGGTCATGATGAAGTTCATCAGGGCCTGCGCGATGGCCGAGATGCCGATGGCGAGCTTGAGACGGCGCGACTTCAGGATCTCGCGCAAGGGGCGCGCCGGCTCCTGCGATCCCGCGGGCGGCGCGGGCGCGTTACGGAAGAAGAACAGCAGGAAAATGGAGAGCCCGGCCACCATGGCCTGCCCGATATAGCTCGCCATGAAGGTGAAGGGCGGCATCATGTCCTTGGTGTGGATCACGAGCTGCGGCCCCACGAAGGCCGCGGCGATGCCACCCGCGAGAACCCAGGCAATCGCCTTCGGCCGGAAGACGGGGCTGGCATTGTCGGTCGCGCCGAAGCGGTAATTCACCACGAAGGCCTGGTAGCAGCCGCACATCGCGGTCGCGACCATGAAGAGCGCGAAGGAGCCCTCGCGCACGGCATAGGCCGCGAGCAACCCTGCGAGAAGCCCGATCGCCGCGCCATATTGGTAGGCGGCGCGCCGCCCCAGCGTGCGCAGCAGGAAGGCCGCCGGCATGGTCGCCAGCGCGGTGCCGAGCACGAAGGTCGTGGTGGGGGCCGTCGCCCAGGCCGGCGAAGGCCCGAGCGCCGCGCCCACGAGCGCGCCGGTGGCGAAGACCACGGAGGCATTGGCCCCGGCCAGCGCCTGCGCGCCGGACAGCACGAGCGCGTTGCGCCGCGCCAGCGCATCATCATGGGCCATGGGGGTTCCTCTGGATCTCGTTCCTTGGGCTCATCGTCATTGCGAGGAGGGCGGCGCAGCCAAGTTTACGCGGGCTGCGTAAACTTGCCCGCGATGCCCGACGCGGCAATCCGGAAATACAGAAGAAGGTCTGGATTGCTTCGTCGCTGTCGCTTCTCGCAATGACGGTCGACTCCTCGGTTCTAGAAGCTATGCGCGTATGAGCGCCGCGTGAAGGCTCGTTCGCTCCCATCGGGGTTGCACCAAAGCCGCACCCCGCCCGCTTCTCCGAGTTGGCCGATGCGCGTGACCGGCACGCCCGCTTCGCGCGCGGCCTGCTCGAAAGCCTGCGCTTCTTGAGGCGCAACCGCGCCGAGGATCTCGTAATCGTCGCCGCCGGTGAGGATCGTCTCGATCAAGGCGGGCTCGGCCAGCAAAGCCGCGCGCGCCGCCGGCGATAGCGGCACGTCGCCGATCTCGAAACGCCCGCCGAGCCGGCTCGCGAGCTTGTCGCCATCGCCGACGAGCCCGTCCGAGACATCCATCGCGCCGCTGGCATGGGCGAGAAGCGCGGGTGCCAGCGCCAGCCGGGCCTGCGGGTGGAGATAGCGGTCGAACAGGAATGCGCGCTGCGCCTCCGTCAAGGCCTTGCCCCAGGCGACGTCGGGCGCGATACGCAGGGCGAGGCCCAGAGCGGCATCGCCGATCGTGCCGGAGACATAGACCGCGTCGCCCGGCTCCCCGCCCTGCCGTTGCACCATGCGGCCCTGCGGCACAGTGCCGAAGGCCGTGACGGAAAGCGTGAGCGCGGCGGCGTTCACCGTATCCCCGCCCAGAAGCGCGCAGCCGCTGGCCTTCGCAAGCCGCGCGAGGCCGGACGCGAAGCCCGCGCACCACGCTTCGTCCTGAGCGCGCGTGCGGCCGAAGCCGAGCAGGAAACCCAGCGGTTTCGCCCCCTTCGCCGCAAGATCGGAGAGGTTCACCGCGAGTGCCTTGTGCGCGATGGAAGCGGGCGCATCATGGCGGAAGAAATGCACGCCTTCGAGCAGCATGTCCTTCGTGACGACGAGGCTCTGGCCTGCCGGCACGTCGAGGGTTGCGGCATCATCCGCAAGCCCGAAGGCCCCCGGCCCCGCGAGCGGCGCGAAATGCCGCGCGATCAGCTCGAACTCGCCGGGCGGATCGCCGGGCCCCGTCGCCCCGGTCATGGTGGCTCAGCCCTCGCGCACGGGCGCAGGCTTCGCGAGATCCTCGGCGCGATAATCGCGCGCCAGCTTGTCGAGCACGGCATTGACCATGCCGACCTCGTCCTTCTCCAGGAAGGCCGAGGCGATATCGACATATTCCGAGAGGATGACGCGCGGCGGCACATCCATGCTGTGCTTCAGTTCGAAGGCGCCCGCGCGCAAAGTCGCGCGCATGATGGCCTCGACGCGCTTCAGCGGCCAGCCCTCGAGAATGCGATCGACGGCGCGGTCGAGCGCGACCTGATCGTTCAGCACCCCTTCCATGATCGACCGGAACAGCGCGGCCTCGGCGGGCTTGTACTGGTCGCCCTCGATCTCCCGGCCGATCCAGAAGCTCTCGAACTCCGCGAAGACCTCGTTCAGCCCCTTGCCGGCCAGTTCCATCTGGTAGAGCGCCTGCACGACCGCGAGGCGCGCCGCCGCGCGCTTCTCGCCCCGGCTGATGGACCGGTCGCGCGAACGGATGCGCTTGCCTTCCTCGATCATCGCTCAATCCCCCGCTTCAACGCCACGAGTGTGAGAGCGGCCCGGGCGGCGTCGCCCCCCTTGTCGCCCGTCGCCGGATTGGCGCGCGCTTCCGCCTGCGCCTCGTTCTCCACCGTCAGGATCGCATTGCCGAACGGCATGGCGCTCGCGGTGGCCAGATCGATCAGCGCGCGGTTCGCCTGCACCGAAACGATCTCGTAATGCGTGGTTTCGCCGCGAATGACGATGCCGAGCGCGACGAACCCGTCCGGCTTCGGCTCCTGCGCCATGCGGATCGACATGGCGACGGGAATTTCCAGCGCGCCGGGCACGGTGATGACCTCGACGCTCGCGCCCGCCGCCGCTGCGGCCGCCTTCGCGCCGGCGAGCAGCATGTCGTTGAGCGCGTCGTAATAGCGCCCCTCGATGACGACGATATGGGCACCGCGCGCGCCGGTCACCGGCGCCTGCTGGCGCTTGGCCTCAGCCATGACAAACTCCTGAATTCCCGAGCGCTTGCGTTTAGGCGGTTCCCTGCCGCTCGGCAAGCGCTGCCGTCTCGGCGAGACGCGCCGCATAGCGCGCCATCATGTCGATCTCGAGATGCACCTTCTCGCCCGCCTGCCGCCCCCCGAAAGTGGTGACGGCGAGCGTGTGCGGGATGAGCAGCACCGAGAACAGATCGTCCTCGACCGTATTCACCGTGAGCGACACGCCATCGAGCGTCACCGAGCCCTTGGTGGCGATGAAGCGATGCAACGGCTTCGGGGCCCGCAAGGTGAAGCGTGCGGTCGCGCCCCAGTTCGCGTCCGACGGCGTCACCTCGTCGCGCGACACGATTTCGACCAGCGCATCGACATGGCCGGTGACGAGGTGACCGCCGAGTTCATCGCCGATCTTCAGCGCGCGCTCGAGATTGACGCGCGTGCCGGCCTGCCACGTCCCGACATGGGTGAGGCGCAAAGTCTCGGCCGCGGCCTCCACCTCGAACCAGCTCGCGCCCTTTTCGCCGCCAACCGCGATCGCCGTGAGACAGCAGCCGGCGCAGGCGATGGACGCGCCGATGGCGATGGTCGCGGGATCATAGCCGCAGGCGATGCGCAGGCGCCGGAGGCTTGCGCCGCCCTCGACGCTTTCCACGGTTCCGATGTCGGTGACGATGCCGGTGAACATCAGCTGGCCCCTTCCTCGCACGCCCGCACATGGACGGAGAGACGATCCTGCCCGAGCGCGCGCTCCTCCACGAGTTGGGCGCGCGCGATCCATCCGGCAAGATCCGGGCCGATGGCAGCAAGGCCATCGCCGCTTGCGTTTCCGCCCGTGAGCAAGGCCAGGCGATCGACGAATCCGCCCCTGGCGAAGGCATTGGCCAATGTCGGCCCGGCCTCCACCATCACGCGGGTGATGCCGCGGGCGGCCAGCGCGCCGAGCACGGCCGCGAGATCGAGATGGCCATCATCGCCCTTGGGAACGATCACGATATCAATTGCTTCCGGCATTTCGTGCCCAGAATGAATCGGGTCCTTCACAGACGGATTCAACAGCTTCTCGAATTGATTCCGGTCCGTCGCGGAGACGATCACCACCGGCTTCGTCCCGGCTTGCGCGAGCATCGCCGCGCCGGCGGGCATGCGCCCCGTGGTGTCGAGCACCACGCGCATCGGGCTCATCGCCGCCATGCCCGGCAGGCGGACATCGAGGCGCGGATCATCGGCCAAAACCGTGTCGATGCCGGTGATGAGAGCGTCATGCGTCGAGCGCAGGCGATGCACATAGGCCCGCGCTTCCTCGCCCGTGATGGCCAGCGGCTTTTGGTCCCGCGTGCCGGCGAAGCCATCGGCGGTCTGCGCGAGTTTCAGCGTCACCAGCGGGCGGTTCTGCGATACGCGCAGGCAATGGCCCAGATTGACCGCCTGCGCCTCGGCCTCGAGCACGCCGGTGACGACCTCGATGCCCGCCTCGCGCAAGCGGGTCGCGCCCTCGCCGCTCGCGAAGGGCGATGGATCGGCCGCGCCGATCACCACCCGGCGGATGCCGCTCTCGAGGATGATTTCCGTGCAGGATGGCCCGAAGACGCGCTGCGAACGGCGCGCGCAGGGTTCGAGCGTGACATACATCGTCGCGCCGCGCGCGGCCGCGCCGGCTTCCGCGACGGCATTCGCTTCCGCATGCGGGCGGCCGCCGGGCGAGGTGCGGCCGCGACCCAGCATCACCGCCGGATCGACGCTCTCATCGACCACGAGCGCCGCAACCGATGGCATCGGCCAGGTCTGGCCGAGGCCGCGCTGCGCCAGCGCGATGGCGGCGCGCATGAAGGCTTCATCGCGCGACCGGTGCATCAGCCGCCATCCTCGCTGGCATCGCCCGAGGCTTCCTCCGGGCCCAGTTCGCGCAGGATGTCGCCAAATTCCTCGGCCGCCGTGAAATTCTTGTAGACCGAGGCGAAGCGCACATAGGCCACCTGGTCGAGCCGCCGCAGGCGCTCCATCACCAGCGCGCCGATGCCCTCGCTCGTGACTTCGCCCTCGGACTGGCTCTCGAGTTCGCGCACGATGCCGTTGATGAGCCGCTCGACGCGGTCGCGGTCGATGGGGCGCTTCCTCAGCGCGATCTCGATCGAGCGGGCGAGCTTGTCGCGGTCGAACGGCACGCGCCGGCCCGAGCGCTTCACCACCATCAGTTCCTTCAGTTGCACGCGCTCGAAGGTGGTGAAGCGGCCGCCGCAATCCGTGCAGACGCGCCGGCGACGGATCGCCCCGCCATCATCGGCCGGGCGACTGTCCTTCACCTGGGTGTCGAAGGAACCGCAGAAGGGACAACGCATGGAAGACGTCCGGAACGGAAAGCCGGGCCTTGGCGGCCCGGCCTTTGCCTGTTGGAAAGGGGCGGAAAGGTCAAGCCGGCTCCTGCGAGAAGCCGGTTTGCACGGGATCAATAGATCGGGAAGCGTGCCGTGAGCGCGTGGACCTTGGCCTTCACGGCCTCTTCCACGGCGCCATTGCCCTCCTCGCCGTTTGCCGCGAGGCCTTCCACCACTTCGGCGATGAGGTTGCCGACCGTCACGAATTCCGCCACGCCGAAGCCGCGCGAGGTGGCAGCCGGCGACCCCAGGCGAATGCCGCTCGTCACCATCGGCTTCTCCGGGTCGAAGGGAATGCCGTTCTTGTTGCAGGTGATGTGCGCCCGGCCCAGGGCCTTCTCGGCGGCCACGCCCGTCACCTTCTTCGGGCGCAGGTCGACCAGCATCAGGTGATTGTCCGTGCCGCCGGTGATGATGGCGAAGCCGCGCGTCACAAGCGTCTCGGCCAGAGCCTTCGCATTGGCCACCACGGCATGGGCGTAATTCCTGAATTCCGGCTGCAGAGCCTCGCCGAAGGCCACGGCCTTCGCGGCGATGACATGCATCAGCGGGCCGCCCTGCAGGCCGGGGAACACGGCCGAATTGATCTTCTTGGCGATGTCCGGGTCATTCGTCAGCACGATGCCGCCGCGCGGGCCGCGCAGGGTCTTGTGCGTCGTCGAGGTCACGACATGCGCATGCGGGAAGGGCGAGGGATGCGCGCCGCCGGCCACCAACCCTGCGAAATGCGCGATATCGACCAGGAAATACGCGCCCACGGCATCGCAGATGCGCCGGAAGCCCTCGAAATCCCAGTGCCGCGCATAGCCCGAGCCGCCGGCCACGATGATCTTCGGCTTGTGCTCATGCGCGAGGCGCTCGACCTCCGCCATGTCGATCAGATGCGTGTCCGGGTCCACGTTGTAGGGCACCACGTTGAACCACTTGCCGCTCATGTTCACCGAAGCGCCATGCGTGAGATGGCCGCCGGCCGCGAGGTTCAGGCCCATGAAGGTGTCGCCCGGCTTCATCAGCGCGAGGAACACGGCCTGGTTCGCCTGGCTGCCGGAATTCGGCTGCACATTCGCGAAATCGCAGCCGAAAAGCTGCTTCACGCGGGAAATCGCCAACTCTTCGGCGATATCCACGAACTGGCAGCCGCCATAATAGCGCCGGCCGGGATAGCCTTCCGCGTATTTGTTGGTCATCACCGAGCCCTGCGCCTCGAGCACGGCGCGGCTCACGATGTTCTCGGAGGCGATGAGTTCGATCTCGTCGCGCTGGCGACCGAGTTCGAGCTGCACGGCCTTCGCGATTTCGGGATCGGCATCGGCGAGGCTCGCCGAGAAGAAGGAATTCGAGCGGATGGCGGCAGCGGCGGTCATGGTGGCTCCTTGGCGGCTCCCTGTCGGGGTCCGGGCCGGGCAGCCTTCATGGAAGGGAATCCGCCGGCGCCAGAAGCCGCGTTCTCTAAAGCGGACGAGGCACAATCACAAGGGTCGAAGCCCTTCGCGCGGCGAAGAGCCGCCCTGCATCGGCAACAAAAAACCGCGCCCCGGAGGACGCGGTTTCGAATGCCGTTCCGGCCGGGGCCGGAGCGAATCAGCCCACGAGGCGGAGCTGATCGGCGGCCGACTTGCCGGTGCGGCGGTCCGGCGTCAGCACGAACTCGACCTTCTGGCCTTCGCCGAGGCCACGGATGCCCGCGCGCTCGAGAGCGGTGATGTGCACGAACACATCGGGACCACCGGCATCCGGCTGAATAAAGCCGAAGCCTTTGGTGGCGTTGAACCATTTCACGGTTCCGGTCTGCATGGTAGTTTCCTTTCAAGAAACAGTTTCATAAGGCGAACGTTCGGACAAACGTTCACGGGTCTATCGATGTCTTGATTGGAAGGTCTAGAGCCGACACCCGGAGTAGTTCAACGGGGTTGCCGGCAGGCCATTCAGCCGAAAACTCGATGAAAGTTGTTATGCCACAGGTTTGAGACGAAAGAAAGGCGAAGATTTTTATTTTGCGTTCAAGGCGACCACAATTTTGCTTTATCGGCATGGGACTAGGTAATTCTACCCGGATCGACATTGCCGCCGCAGAGAAGAATGCCGACCCGCTCGCCCGAGGCGGGGCGATAGGCACCGGAGAGCAAGCCGGCCAAAGCCGCCGCACCGCCCGGCTCGGAGGCGAGACGATAATCCCGCCACAACAGCGCCATCGCCGCGCGAATGGCGTCATCCGGCACCAGCACCACGTCGGCCACGTGATCGCGGCAGATCGAATAGACCAGTTCGCCGACATTGCGCGCGCCGAGCGAATCCGCCGCGACCGATTCCACCCGGACCTCCAGCGGTCGGCCAGCCTGAAGCGCGGCATGCAACGCGCGCGAACCCTCGGGCTCGACGCCCACGACCCGGATGCCGCTGCCGGCAAAAGCGCTCGCCACGCCCGAAATCAGCCCGCCCCCGCCCACCGCGATCAGCACGGTGTCGAGTTCGGCCTGCTTCGCCCATTCGAGGCCGAGCGTCCCCTGCCCGGCGATGGTCGGCCGGGCGGAGAAGGGGTGGATGCGCGTCGCCCCGGTCTCGGCGACATAGGCATCGCAAGCGGCTTGCGCGTCGTCATATTGCGCGCCGCCGACGACCACCTCGGCCCCGAACCGGCGGATCGCCTCCACCTTTGCCGCGGGAGAGATCTCGGGGACGAAGATGCGCGCCTTGAGGCCGAGCCGGCTTGCGGCATAGGCCACCGCCGCGCCGTGATTGCCGCCCGAGGCCGCGGCCACGCCACGATCCGGATCGTCCAGAGTCAGCAGGGAGTTGAAGGCGCCGCGCGTCTTGAAGGAGCCGGCATGCTGGGTGAGTTCCAGCTTGAAATTCGGGATGAAATCCCCGCCGAGTGCGCCGCGTGCGAGCGGCAGGACCGGCGTGTGGCGGATATGCGGGGCGATGCGTGCGGCAGCCGCGCCGATATCATCCGCCGAAACAGGAGAAGGCTGGGCCATGCCCCGTGGCTAGCACGGGGCATGGCGCGCGAACAACCGGCGATCAATCCGGGCGATCGTCGCCTTCGCGCAGCGCCTGCGTCACGGCGCCGGGGCCCACGCCATCCTTGCCGTAGATGTCGTCGCGGAACTGGATGACGCCGTCGGGCGTGGCCCAGGCGGTGATGTAGGTCCAGTAGACCGGAATCGGCTCGCGCGGCCGGGCATCGATGCGGCGCGCGGCGCGGAACGCCTCGTCGATCGCATCGCGGGTCCATTGCGGGTTATCCTGCAGGATCCAGTAGATGTATTCGCGCACGTTCTGCACGCGCACGCAGCCCGAGGAGACGAAGCGGTAATCCTCGCCGAAAATGCCCTTGGCCGGCGTGTCATGCATGTAGACGCCGTGCGGGTTCGGAATGTTGATGCGCACGAAGCCGAGCGAATTGTGCTCGCCGCCCGGATCCTGCCGGAACATGTAGCGCGTCGCCTCGTCCGAGTTCCAGTTCACCTGCGTCGGCTGCAGTTCCTGGCCCTGCTGGTTGAAGATGCGGATTTTCTGCTCGGTGAGGTAATTCGGGTTCTTCTGCATCAGCGGGATCAGATCCTTGCGGATGATCGAGGCCGGCACGGTCCAGAAGGGGTGGAAATTCACTTCCACGATGCGGGCATTCATGATCGGCGACTGCCGGTCGATCTTGCCGACGCCGGCCACATGGCGCGTCGCGACCTGGCCGTTCTCCACCGTCTCCACATAGGCGGCGGGGATGTTGACGGTCACGTAGCGCTGGCCGAGATTGCCGGAATAGCCGCGCAGCCGCACGAGGTTGATCTCGAGCTGGCGCAGGCGGATCTCCGCCGGCGTGTTCAGGGCCGCGAAGGTCTGCGCACCCACGACGCCGGTGGGGGTGAGGCCATGGCGGGCCTGGTAGCGCTTCACGGCGCCATCCACGTAGGAATCGAAGACATCGCTGTCGCCGACATTCGGCGAAAGATCACCGAGTTCGATGAGGCGGGCGCGCAGCACGCGCACATTCGGGTGGCGGGCCCCGAGCTTCAGCCGCTGATCGGCCGGGACGGGATCATGCCCGCCGCGCGCCACGAGCTGCTGGTAGATGCCGATGGCGCCTTCGAGCGCCTCCATCGTGGCCTGGCCGAGGATGGGATGCGAAGTGCGGATGTTGCGCGAACGGATGGTGCCGGTGTCGTAGCTCTGCGCCCATTCGGCCTGGCCACCGACCACGGCCGATTGCTGGGCGACGGCCGGCAACGCCACCGCGGCCCCGAACAGGCCGGCTGTTCCCGAAAGGAACGCGCGGCGGTCCATTCCCAACCCCGAAAAGCGTGAAGCCCGATCGCTCGACATCCGTATCACCGTCCCGTTTTCGCGACCGGCAAACCGATTCTGGCTCGCCCGATCGCCGAACATCATATCCGTTTGGTTAAACCAGGAGAGATTTGGTTAACCCAAGAGAATTGCGAAAGCGTTTGCGTCCCGCACAAATCGCCCCGCAACTGCATTCCGCGTTCTCTAGAGCGGATCAACAGGGGCGATTTTGTGGCGCAAAAGCCGGAATCCCGCTCACGACGGCGTGAGAGCCCCAAAAGAACAAGGCCCGCCGGGGGCTGCGGGCCTTCAGTCGGGGAGTTCTCTGGATGTACGATCGCCCGCAGGCGATGGGTCGATGGACCGCGCCGGTCGCCATCCGGGCCGGCGCGCAGCCAACGCGCGATCAGAGCCGATAGCGGATCGGACCAGCCAGACCGTGCCTGCGCGGGTCTGGCTCGGGAAAAAAACAGGATCAGAGACGGTAGCGGATCTGACCAGCCAGACCGCGCCTGCGCGGGTCTGGCTCAGGAGAAAACGGGATCAGAGACGGTAACGGATCTGGCCAGCCAGACCGCGCCTGCGCGGGTCTGGCTCAGGAAAAAACCAGGATCAGAGACGGTAACGGATCTGATCCGTCCAGACCGCCGCGAACCGTCAGGTTCGCGGATGGATCACAGGCGGTAACGGATCTGATCCGTCCAGAAACGGTCGAGCCGCATCAGGGCGTGGTTCAGCGTGTCGAAATCGTCCTGGCCGATGCCGCCGATCTGCTCGATCGTGCGGATGTGCTTCTCGTAGAGGTCCGAGACGATCTTGTGCACTTCCTGCCCCTTCGGCGCGAGGCGGATACGAACCGAGCGGCGGTCGACGCGGCTGCGCTGATGCGAGAGATAGCCCAGTTCGACGAGCTTTTTCACGTTGTAGGAGACATTCGAGCCGAGATAGTAGCCGCGGGTGCGCAGCTCGCTGGCGGTAACGTCGTTGTCGCCGATGTTGTAGAGCAGCAGAGCCTGCACGCTGTTCACATCGTTGCGGCCGCGGCGGTCGAATTCGTCCTTGATCACATCAAGAAGACGGCGATGAAGACGCTCCACAAGCGCCAGTGCTTCAAGGTATTTCGGGCGAACGGCCTGCGCGGTTTCGGCCACGGCTTCCGTCCGGACAGCAACATTGCTCTTCGACATGATCAGCACCCTTGTTGGACTTGAGGCAGACTTAAGCCTGTCCCCTTGTTGTATAGCGAGTTTTAGGGCAGTCCTGTGAAGATGCGTTTAAATTCCAGCGTAAATTTGGCATTCATACTTCGCGGTAAATGAAATCACCGCGTAGCAATTGTTAGTATTTTCAAGTTGTGAATCTTACCGCTTGGTAACGATGACTCTCCAATCGCGGCAGAAGCAGGGCGCAGGCTGGCCAGGATCAGAATTTCTGGCGCCGGAACAGGAATGTCAGGGCAAAGAACACGAACATCATCAGCCCTGCCCCGGTGGCCGTGAAGAGGCCGACGGTGGCCGCATAACCCGTGACGCCCAGCACGAACTCGAAGGTCGAGAGGAACAGCCACAGGCTGGTGCCCCAGGTCGCGAGCAGCCACAGGCCGACGGCGGCCGAGCAGTTCAGCAAGGCAAAGCCCACGATGATCGCCTGCCTCAGGCGCGGCTCCTCGCCGAGCGGCAGGTCGCCCAGACCGAGGATCAGGCTCCAGAAGCCGATGCCCTTCATCATGCAGATCGCTGCCGCGAGCCGCAGGAACAGCGTCATCATCAGGTCCCAGCGCACGCCGGAGGCCTTGAGTTCGCCCCCGATCGGCGGCTCGTCGCGCCCGCCGGGCTCGATCACGAATTCGGTATTCCGGTCGCGCTCGCGCGGCGCCGACATGGCGTCAGGCCCCCGGAAGGTCGAGATCGCGCGCCAGCGGCTCGAAATGCGCCGCGACCTTCGCGGGATCGACCTCCTCGATGCGGGCGGGGTTCCAGCGCGGATGGTTGTCCTTGTCGATGATCAGCGCGCGCACGCCCTCGTAGAAATCCGGATCATGCACGAGACGGCTGACGATGCGATATTCCATGACCATCGCGGCATTGAAATCCAGCGAACGCCCGCGCTTCACCTGCTCGATCGCGATCGCCATGGACATCGGCGATTTCGCCCGCATGCCGGCGAGCGTCTCCGTCGCGAAGGCATCGTCCGGCCCCGCCGCCTCGAGGGAGGCGAGAATTTCGCCCACCGTGCCGTGCGAGAAATGCCGGTTGATCGCCTCGAGCTTGCCGAGGATCGGCGCATCGGCGTCGCGATCGACCACGCGCGCCAGCGCCGCCTCCACCGGCACGCCGGCCATCAGATGCATCAGCAGTTCGTCGGCGCTGTCGGGGCGCACGGCATGGGTCGCAAGCCCGAGATGCATCGCATCCGCCCGGCGGATGCGCGCGCCGGTCACCGCCAGCCAGGCCCCCACCGCGCCGGGCAGGCGTGGCAGCGCGTAGCTCGCGCCGACATCCGGAAAGAACCCGATCCCCACTTCCGGCATCGCGAAGAGGTAGTTCGGCCCCGCCAGCCGGTGCGAGCCATGCAGCGACACGCCGACGCCGCCGCCCATCACGATGCCGTCGATCAGCGCGATATAGGGCTTCGGATAGTGCCGGATGACCGAATTCAGCCGGTATTCCCGCGCCCAGAAATCCAGCGCGACATCATGCTTCCCGGCCCGGCCGAGATCATGCATCAGGCGGATATCGCCGCCCGCGCAGAAAGCCTTCGGGCCCGTGCCGCGGATCATCACATGGCGGACCGTCTCGTCATCGCGCCATTCGTCGAGTGCGGCCCGCAGGCCATCGACCATCGCATCGTTGAGGGCATTAAGCGCATGGGGCCGGTTGAGCGTGAGAAGCCCGAGCGCTCCACGCTTCTCCGCCACCAGATCGCCGTGTCCGCCTGTCATGCCACACCACCTCGCTTGCTCTGGCCTAGGACGTGTTCTCCGGGTCGTCAATCAAGGATGAGGGGAGATGCGAAGACCGAACGCACCCCTTCCCTCATGCGCGACCTCGGCGTAAGACTTGAGAAACATTCCAGATTGCGCGGGGGATCGCGCGGGAGAAACACCATGCGTTGGCCGGTCGAAAACCGTCTCGAAACCCGGCTCGATCTGCCGCGCCGCCTGCGCCGCGCCCGGAAGGCCGAGTGGGCGCGCAAGCTCATGCGCGAGAATCGCCTGACGGTGGAGGATCTGATCTGGCCGGTCTTCGTCACCGAAGGCACGGGTGTCACCGAGGCAATTTCCACCATGCCGGGTGTCTACCGCTACTCGGTGGACCAGGCCGTCGAGCAGGCGCGCGAGGCGGCGAGCCTCGGCATCCCCGCCTTGGCGCTGTTTCCCAACACGCCGCCGGGCCTGCGCGACGACACCGGCAGCGAGGCGCTGAACCCCGATAACCTGATCTGCCGGGCGATCCGCGCCATCAAGGCGGCGGTGCCGGAGATCGGCATCATCACCGATGTCGCGCTCGACCCCTATACGAGCCACGGGCATGACGGCCTGCTGGTCGAGGGGCGCATCCTGAACGACGAGACCGTGGCGGTGCTGGTGCGGCAGGCCCTGCTCCAGGCGGAGGCCGGTGCAGATGTCATCGCCCCGTCCGACATGATGGATGGCCGCGTCGGCGCGATCCGCGAGGCGCTCGATGCCGCCAATTTCGCCGATGTCTCGATCATGGCCTATGCCGCGAAATATGCCTCGGCCTTCTATGGTCCGTTCCGCGATGCGGTCGGTTCCTCCGGCACGCTCAAGGGCGACAAGAAAACCTACCAGATGGACCCTGCCAACGCCTCCGAGGCCCTGCGCGAGGTGGAACTCGACCTCGCCGAGGGCGCGGATTACGTGATGGTGAAACCGGGCATGCCGTATCTCGACATCATCACCCGCGTGAAGGAGCATTTCGGCGTGCCGACCTTCGCCTATCAGGTCTCGGGCGAATACGCGATGATCATGGCCGCGGCCGAACGCGGCATGCTCGATGGCGAGAAGGCGATGCTCGAAACCCTGCTCGCCTTCAAGCGCGCGGGCTGCGACGGCATCCTCACCTATTTCGCGCCGCGCGTGGCCCGCCTGCTGGCCGGCAAGGCGTAGACCTTGATGTCATTCCCGACGGCGAAGCCGCGCGGGGATGCATCGTCATCGAAACAGCATTCATGGATTCCCGCTCCTCGCTTCGCTCGGTCGGGAATGACAGGGCAAGCATGCCGCTTCGGGCCTCCCTTCCGCGTCTTGCCGCGCTGGCGCTTGTTTTCCTCGTCGCGTCCTGCGCCGCCTCGCTCGATGCCGAACAGGGCCGCCTCTGCCGCATGCTGCTGCCGGCTTTGTTTTCGCAGGATGAGGGCATCGCCATCCTCGACAGCGAGGCGGTTTCGGGCCGCGCGGTGCACATCACCTTCCGCGCCGGCGGCCGGAATGCGTCCGAGCGCCTGCTGTCCTGCCGGTTCGGCGGCACGGGCTATTCCGCCGCGAAGCGCGATCTCGTGGCCGTGCAGATCGATGGCGTGGGCCTGGGGGAAACGCAGCTCTGGTTCCTGAAAGAGCGCTGGCTCGAGACGCAGATCGCGATCACTGCCGATCCCGGACCACCGCGGCGGGGCGGGGCTGTGCTCGACCTGCCCTCGCGCGAACTCGCCACCGGCCTGCAATATGCGCTCGGCGGCCTGCCGCGCCTCACGCTTCTGGCGCTGCTCGCGCTGGCGACGGCGCTGATCTACGGGTTGATCGGCCGGATCAACCTCGCTTTCGGCGAATTCGCAGCCATGGGCGGTATGCTCGCGAGCCTCGCGATCCTGCTGCTCGCGGCGCTGGCGCCCGGCGCGGGGCTCGGCATCGAACCTGTCGCGCTTGTTCTGGCGCTGGGAACGGTCGCGCTCTGGGGTCTTGTCGTGGGAAAACGCGTGCTGCACCCGCTTGCGACGCGGGGCGGCCAGCCGATCCTCGTGGCCGGTGTGGGCATGATGGTCGCGGTGCAGGAAGGGTTGCGCCTCGCGCAGGGCGCGCGCAACGCCTGGCTACCGCCGGTGGGCGAAGGCAGCGTCGTGCTGGCAACAGGCGGCGGCTTCGAGGTGATGGTTGCCCCGCGCACGCTGGGTGTGGTGCTGATGAACACGCTGGTGATCGCGCTTCTGCTCCTGCTGATGCGCAAGAGCCGCTTCGGCCGGGCCTGGCGCGCCATCGCCGACGACCCCAGGGCGGCCGAACTGATGGGTCTCGATCCGCGCCGCGTGCTGGTTCTCGCGAGCCTGATCGCGACGGCGCTGGCCGGCCTCGCCGGTGCCTCGGTGACGTTGCTCTATGGCGGCATGACCTTTTCTTCCGGCACGATGATGGGCCTTGCCGGGCTGATGGCGGCGATCCTCGGCGGGGTGGGATCGCTCGGCGGCGCGGTGCTCGCGGGCGTCGCGATCGGCGCGCTGCAGACCTTGTGGATGGTTTTCCACGCCATCGAGCACTGGGAGCTTGCGGTTTTCACCCTGCTGACGCTGTTTTTGGTGCTGAAACCGGGGGGCTTTTTCGGCTATGCGGAAGGGGCCGAAAGACGCTTCTGACGATGTCGCCGGCGTGAAGGGACGAAACCGCATGTCGAACTCTCCTCCCCGCTGGCCGGATCTCGCCGCGATCGAGGCGGCCGCCGCGCTCCTCAAGGGCCAGATCACCCGCACGCCCTGCCTCGCCGCGCCGCGCCTCTCGGCGCTGACCGGCGCGGATTGCGTGGTGAAGTTCGAGAACATGCAGGTGACGGGCTCGTTCAAGGAACGGGGCGCCTATGTGAAGATGTCCCGCCTCGATCAGGAGGCGCGCAGGAAGGGCGTCATCGCGATGTCCGCCGGCAATCACGCGCAGGCCGTGGCCTACCACGCCCAGCGGCTCGGCATCCCCGCGACGATCGTGATGCCCGAGGCGACCCCGCAGGTGAAGGTGGAGAACACCGCCCGTTTCGGCGCGGAAGTGATCCTGAAGGGCGAGACGCTCGCCGAGAGCCAGGCCGAGGTGGAGCGCCTCATCGCCGAACGCGGCCTCGTGCTCGTGCACCCCTATGACGACCCGGACGTGGTTGCGGGACAGGGCACGATCGGCCTCGAAATGCTGGCGGATTTCCCCGATCTCGATTGCATCGTCGTGCCGATGGGCGGCGGCGGGCTGATTTCCGGTGTGGCTCTGGCCGCGAAGGCGCTGAAGCCGGGCATCGAGATCGTCGGCGTGGAGGTCGCGAGCTACCCCTCCTTCCACAATGCCATGAGGGGCGCGAGCCTTGCCATCGGTGGCCCCACGCTCGCGGAGGGCATCGCCGTGAAACATGTCGGCAAGCTCACGCTGGAGATCGCGAAATCCCTCGTCGCCGGGCCGATTCTCGTGCCGGAAAGCGCGGTGGAGCGCGCGGTCGACGCCTTTGCGAACCACCAGCGCTCCATGGCCGAGGGCGCGGGCGCGGCGGGGCTCGCCGCTTTGCTGCACGAACCCGCGCGCTTCCGGGGCCGCAAGGTCGGGCTGATCCTCTGCGGCGGGAACATCGACGCGCGCATCCTCGCCTCGATCATGGTGCGCGAACTCGAACGCAAGCAGCGCATCATCTCCTTCCGCTTGACCTCCGATGATCGCCCCGGCTTCCTCGGCCGCGTCGCGACCCGGCTGGGCGAACTCGGCGCGAACATCCTCGAGGTCACGCATCGCCGCACCTTCCTCTCGGTGCCGGCGAAGGGTGTCTCGATGGATGTGACAGTGGAAACGCGCGGCGAACCGCATGCCGCGGCAATCTTCAACGCCTTCGCGGCGGAAGGCTATGCCCCGCAGCGCATCGATCCGAATGGCGTGGTGATGCCCTGGACGCCGAAGCTGGCGGAGCCCTCGCTGGCCGAGGGCGGTTGAGGCAGCGCAAGCGCGACGCCCATGCCGCTTGCGGGACGGGTCGAATCCGTCGCATGATCCCGGGACAGCCATGACCCAGCAGCCGCGCGACACGCCGCAATTCTTCCTCACGGCTCCCACGACCTGCCCCTATTTGCCCGGAAGGCAGGAGCGGAAGGTCTTCACGCATCTCGTGGGCAAGCGGGCGATGCAGCTCAACGAGATCCTCACGCAAGGCGGCTTCCGCCGCAGCCAGTCCATCGCCTATCGCCCGGCCTGCGAGAATTGTCGCGCCTGCGTCTCCGTCCGGGTGCTGGTGAACGATTTCCGGCCCTCCGAGAGTTTCCGCCGGGTGATGCGCAACAATGCCGACATCACCGGGCGGATGCAGCCGGCGAGCCCGACATCCGAGCAATATGCGCTGTTCCGCGGCTATCTCGATGCCCGCCACGCCGATGGCGGCATGGTCGACATGTCCGTGCTCGATTACGCGATGATGGTGGAAGACAGCCATGTCGAGACGCGGCTCGTGGAATATCGCCGCGCCCCAGCGGGGCAGGCACCAGGCGAACTCGTCGCGGTTTCGCTGACGGATATCCTCTCGGACGGGCTCTCGATGGTCTATTCCTTCTACGAGCCGGATTACGAGAGCCGCTCGCTCGGCACGATGATGATCCTCGATCACATCGCCCGCGCGAAGACGCTCGGCCTGCCCTATCTCTATCTCGGATACTGGGTCGAGGGCTCGAAGAAGATGGCCTACAAGGCCCGCTTCCTGCCGCAGGAGCGGCTCGGCATGGTCGCCTGGGAGCGGGTGGAGAAGTAAACTCCGGGGTCAGCGGCCAGTATCGTGCCCGGCGCGGGTGTCATTCCCGACGGCCCGCAGGGCCGAGCGGGAATCCATGGTCAGTGTTTCCCACAATTCTGGTGGATTCCCGTCCGGGGCTGCGCCCCGCCGGGAATGACACAGGGGCGCTTGTCACACCTCCGCCGCCAGCCCGGCCTCGATCCGTTCGATCATCTCCTTTTCCGGCGCATAACCCTGCCCGACCATCAGCAGCGCATTGGGGTTCTGGCCATCCGTGCGGTGGAGGATAAGCGTTGGAAAGCCCTGGATGCCGAACTGCTTCGCCACGCCGAAATCGTTCAGCACCGCCTGCTTGATCGCCTCGGAATGGAAGAGTTCCTGGAAACGATCGGTCGTGACGCCGAAAACCGAGGCATAGCCCGCCAGCACATCTTCGCGGGTGATGTCCTCGCCGCGCTCGTAGAACGCCTTCTGGATGGTGAGATAATACGAGTAATCGTAGCCCGGCTGCGCATGCCGCATCGTCACGATGGCGCGGCTCGCTGGTTCGGTGTCGTAGACGAAATCCTGATCGAGCATCAATTCGCCGCCGAAGGGCTGGCCGGTCAATTCCTCGATGCGCTTCCAGGTGCCGAGAAGGTAATCGCGCATCTCGTCGCTCACCGTCTCGCGGTTGAAGGGCCGCAAGCCGCCGGTGAAGATGAGATATTCCATCCGGTTGCCGAAATGGCTCGCGATCTTGTCCATGACCGGTGCGAAGCCGTAGCACCACGAGCACATCGCATCGAAGAAGCACAGGAGACGCGGCTGCGGCGAGCCTTCCATGGCTCCTGTCCCCGCCATCCCGGCTTCTGGCATTCCGGCATCCGACATCGGCATTCTCCCGAACGAAAACGGCGCGACTCACGTCGCGCCGGCACTCTAGCATTTTTGGCAAGCCTGGCCTGCCGACCGGATGGCCTCAGGCCGAAAGTTTCGCGGCGATCTTCGCGACGCGCTCGCCGAGATGGCGCGCGGTGTCCTTGTCGCCGGACGGGGGGGTCACATCCGGGCCGGCATTGTCGGACTGGGTGCCGACACCGATGGAATAGGACAGGCGGTTCATCGCCTCGGGCGCCGCCTTCGAATTGCCTTCCATGTTGCCCGGCATCAGGCCGGTGCCGACCCAGATCATGCCCTGCTGCATGGCGAGCACGAAGATCGAGCCCAGCGCGTTGTCCTTGTTGCCGGCAGCGGTCAGGCCGTTGGCGAAGCCGGCCGCGACCTTGCCGGCCCAGCCCTGGGTGTACCAGATCTTCGAGGACGCCTCGAAGAACGCCTTCAGCGCGGCCGAAACGTCGCCCATATAGACCGGCGTGCCGAAGATGATGCCATCGGCCTTGCTGGCCTCCTCGAGCAGGGGGGCGAAATCCTGGGCGGCATTCTCGATCTTCAGGAGCTTCGGCGTCGCGCCCGCACGGGTCACGCCCTCGGCCACGGCCTGGGCGACCACGGCGGTGTGGCCATAGCCGGAGTGATAGACAATCGCGATCGTGGTCATGGATGATCCTCTATGGCCGCCGGAACTGGGGCCTGGGCCTCAGAATTAGGTTGCATCGGCGCATTCGGCAATCGGCTGCAAGGCAGCGCGACTTTGCATTGTTGCAAAAAGAAAAATCACCCCGAGAACAGGCCCGAGCGCGGAAAACCTTTCGGCACAAGCCGGCCCGATTCAGCACGCGCTCCCGACCAGTCGCGCAATTCCTCGCCCTTCAGCGTGAAGACGCGGCCGGCGCTGTCCTGCCAGGTCAGGCCCTTGTCGCCCGCGAAGGTTTTGAGGTCCGAAAGCCCGCCATCTTTCATTTTCAGCAGGCGCACGCCCTTGCCGCGCGCCATTTCCGGCACCTCGGTGAGCGGGAAGACCAGCAGCTTGCGGTTCTCGCCAACGATGGCGATCTGGTCACCCTCGACCGGCGCGATCCGCCAGAGGCGGGCATCATCCACCACCATCACCTGCCGGCCCTTGCGGGTGGAGGAGAGGAGGTCATCGCCCGGCACGACGAAACCGCGCGCATCCTTCGCAGCGATCAGCCATTTCCGGCCCGGCTGGTGCGGGAAGGCCGCCATGATCTCGGCCTCCGCATCGAGATCGACCATCAGCCGGATGGGCTCGCCGAAACCGCGCCCGCCGGGCAGCTTCGAGGCATCGAGCGTGTAGGCCTTGCCGTCGGTGGTCAGCAGGATGACCTTCGCGGTCGTCTCGGTGGCGAAGGCGAAGGCCAGTGCATCGTCGCCCTTGAACGACAGCGTCCCGAGATCGACATTGTGGCCCTTCAGCGCGCGGATCCAGCCCTTCTGCGTGACGACAACCGTGATCGGCTCGCGCTCGATCAGGGCCTCCGTGACGTCGATCGCGATGTCGCTGGCGGTGCCGAAGGATGAGCGGCGACGCCCGAGCGGGGTTTCCTTCGCGAACTTCTTGCCGACCTCGCCGATTTCCCAGCGCACGGTCTTCCATTGCTTGGCGTCCGAGCCGAGCAAAGCCTCGATATCGGCCTTCTCCTTCGAGAGTTCCTCGTGCTCCTTGCGCAGTTCCATTTCCTCGAGCTTGCGCAGCTGGCGCAGGCGCGTATCGAGGATGGCATTCGCCTGGATATCCGTGATCTCGAAGCGCTTCGTCAGCACCGGCTTCGGCTCGTCCTCCTCGCGGATGATGCGTATCACCTCGTCGAGGTTGAGGAACGCCACAAGCAGGCCGCCGAGGATCTCGAGCCTTGCCTCGATCTGCCCGAGACGGAAGCGCGAGCGGCGCAAAAGCACGTCGCGTCGATGGTCGAGGAAGGCGCGCAGGGCCTCGGCAAGCCCCACCACCTTCGGCACCTTGCCGTCGATCAGCACGTTGATGTTGACGGGGAAGCGCGTTTCCAGCTCGGTCAGCTTGAACAGCGCCTCCATCAGCAGTTCCGCCTCCACCGCCCGGCTCTTCGGCTCGAGCACGATGCGGATATCCTCGGCGCTCTCGTCGCGCACATCGTTCAGCAGCGGCAGCTTCTTCTCGTTCAGCAATTCGGCAATCTTCTCGATCAGCCGCGATTTCTGCACGAGATAGGGGATTTCGGTGACGACGACGACGTAAGTCCCCCGCCCCGTCTCCTCCTTGTGCCAGCGGGCGCGGCAGCGAATGGAGCCGCGGCCGGTGCGATAGGTTTCGGCGAGGCTCGCCGGCGTCTCGACGATCACGCCGCCAGTCGGGAAATCCGGCCCCGGCACATGGGCCATCAGGCTTTCGAGCGAGGCGTTGCGATCGTCGATCAGCGCCATGGCCGCGGCGCAAAGTTCGGCGGCGTTGTGGGGCGGAATCGAGGTCGCCATGCCCACCGCGATGCCCTGCGCGCCATTGGCGAGCAGGTTCGGGAAGGCGCCGGGCAGCACGATCGGCTCCTCGTTGAGCCCATCGTAATTCGGGCGGAAGGCGACGGCATCCTCGTCGATGCCGTCGAGCAGCAAGCGCGCGACCTCGGTCATCCGCGCCTCGGTATAGCGATAGGCGGCGGCGCCATCGCCGTCGATATTGCCGAAATTGCCCTGCCCGTCGACGAGCGGATAGCGCGAGGAGAAATCCTGCGCGAGGCGCACGAGGGCATCGTAGATCGCCTGATCGCCGTGCGGATGGAACGTGCCCATCACGTCGCCGACGATCTTCGCGCTTTTCTTGAACGGCGCGGCGGGGTTCAGCCGCAGCAGGTGCATGCCGTAGAGAATGCGGCGATGCACCGGCTTGAGGCCGTCGCGCGCATCCGGCAGCGCGCGATGCATGATGGTCGAGAGCGCATAAGCGAGGTAGCGTTCCTCCAGCGCATCGCGCAGCGAAACGATCTCGGTTGCGTCTTCAGGCGGCGGTTCGACCGGTTTTCCCATCTCTCCGGGCTAGAGGATGGGGTGATTCGCGTAAAGCGCCACCGCCGGGTTTCCCCCAGCCACCGCATCGCCGCCGCCGGGCCTCACATGCCGAGGCGCACGTTCTTGGCGCCGATCGGCCCGAGGCCGGGCGGCACCGGCACGGGCGTGCCGCTGAAATTCGCGTTCAGCGTCAGGTTCGGGCCGTCATAAAGGTCGAGCTTGTTCACGACGAGCACGGTGAACGGCGACTGGTCCGCCACGGGCCGCCGGCTGTCGATCAGCAGCAGACCCTCGCGCAGGTAGATCGTGCCGGTGAGTTCGCGGGCTCTGTCGGAATTGATGTGGTGCTCGTTGGTCTTCTTCGGCAGCGCATTGCCGACGGTGCGGACCGTGCAGCCCAGCGCGCCGTTATCGTCGTCGTCATCGTCGCGGTTACCGCCGCATCCGCCATTCTGCCAGGAATTCAAGCCTTTCACGAAGGACTTGGATTCCCAGATCAGCATCCCGGCCGTCGCGCCGGAAACCGGGGCGGAGAGCTTCACGAGGCTGTTGTCGAGGAAGCGGAAATACGCCTTGCGCCCCGAAAACATGAGTGTCACGCCCTGGCCGAGGATTTCCGCATTCTGGCGCACCACCAGCGGCCCGCCCCGGAAGATATAGATGCCGGGCAACAGCGTGACCTGCGCGTTATCCTCGACCGTGAGACCCGAGCAATAGACGCCGGGGCTGAGCGTGCGACGCTCCTGACTGCGCACCTTCAGGTTGTTGAAGAGGCAGGACCCCGAGATCGAGGGTTCCGGCTTCTGATCCAGCGGATTGGGGATCGGGGGGCAATCCGTCAGCAAGGTCGTCTGCACCGTGCCGGCGCTGTTGGCGATGCCGCCGCGCGCGCAGGTCAGGTTGGCCGAAAGCCGCGAACCCTGCTGGATGATGACCGCTTCGCGCACGCGCGAATTCGATTGCAGCATGCATTGGGGCGCGGTGACCGCCGCCCCGTTATGCATGAAGATGCCGCCATTGGTCCTTTCGCCCAGGGAGAGCACGCAAAGCTTGGTGGGCGTGGAACTGGCGGTCACCCGCGCAGTGGCGCTCGCCGCGAGATCGCTCACGCCACCCAGCACGGAAAGAACGCCCAGCGGCGGCTCGGCCGGCTTCTGGAGCCGCACCTGCACCGCCATGCCGTTCTCGACCAGCGTGCCCGAGGCACGCGCGACATCGGCATTGTTCGCGAGCGCATAGGTTGTGGCCAGATTCTGCACCCGGTCGGGCGTCATCGGACCGATGGTCATTTCGCGCGCGATCGCCAGCGCCGTGGCATCGGCTGCGGATTGCAGGCGGTTCTGCTCGCGCATCACGGCGGCATAATCGAGCGCGCCCCCCACGAGCGCCAGCATCGCCGGCAGGGCCAGCGCGAAGATCGTGACGGCCGAGCCGCTCTCGCCATGCGCCAGGCGACGCATGTGGGCGACCAGGCCCGCCATCTGCCCGATCGAAGGAGAGAACGAGGATTTCAACGCGGGTTGACCCCTTCTTGCGCCGGAAACTTCTTTTCCGTGTCGAACATAGCAGCCAAGCGCAAACATCACGTTTCCAAAGGTGATTAACCGGCTTGTACCGTTTTCGGCGAAAAGCCGCGAAATCCGGCCGAAAATCCCGGCCAACCGCCGGGTTTTTTCAATTTGCCAGCCGGAGATTCTTGAGGCCGATCGGGCCGAGATCCTGCGGCACCGGCACATCGGACCCCGCATAATTCGTGTTCAGCACGAGCGTCGGGCCATCGAAGAGTTCAAGCCGGCGCGCGAGGATAACCGTGTAATCCGAGACCTGCGCCACAGGCGCATTCGCCCCGATATAGAGCTGCCCTTCCGGCAGGTAGATCGTGCCGGTCAGGCGGATGGCGCGATTGGCAGTGATGCGGTTGGTCTGCGATGTCGGCAGGCCCGCGGCAATGTCGGCGAGGCTGTTGGAGCGGTCGCGCCAGAGCAGGATGCCCGCCATGGGGCCGTCGCGGGGGCCGGTGAGATCGACCAGCGCATTGTCCGCGAACCGGAAATAGGAGGACGTCCCCAGAAAATACAGCCCGACATGCCGGCCGCGGATCTCGGCATCCGCCCTCACCGAAAGGTCGCCGTTCACGAAGACATAGGTGCCGGGGCTCAATTCGAGGCGCGCCGTGCCCTTCGCTTCGATACCCCCGCAATAGGTGCCGGGACTGAGCGTGATGGTCCCGCTGGAATAGACCTTGCGCTCGCTCGTTGGGCAGGGGCCGGCCGGCGGCGGCAGCCTGTTGCGCAGCGGGTCGGTCACGGGCGGGCAATCGGTCAGGAGCGTGGTGTTCAGTGTGCTGCCGTCGTTCTGGATGCCACCGCGCGAACAGAGAAGGTCGGCGGTGATCCGCGAGGATTGCCCGAGAACGATGCCCTCGCGGGCGCGCGAATTCGCATGAATTGCGCATTGCTTTCCGGCGAGGCGGGCCTTGTTCTGCAGCTTCAGCGCCGTGTGCAGTTCATTCGTCAGCAGCAGGCAGAGCTTCGAGCTGTGCGACAGCACGGCCTTCGCCTCCCGCTCGCCGATCCAGGGTTCGGGTGTAAATCCGAGAAAGGCGTAGAGCTTCGAGAAGGTGGGCGTGATCGGCCGGGATACCCGGACGTGCACGCCGCGGTCGGCATCGAGCACTTGCGCCTTGACCGTCCAGTCGATCGCCTTGCCCCTTTCGGAGAGGATGGCATCCACCGTCCGCTTCGCGACGACCTGCACGCGCTCGGTGGTCGGCTCGGCGATGATGAGTTCGCGGGCGGCGTTGAGGGCTGCGCTGTCGGCCGCGGAGCGCAGGGCCGCCTGCTGGCGGGCGATGGCGGCATAATCGATGGCAAGCCCGATGCCGCCGAGCATGAACGGCAGCAGAAGGGCAAAAGTGACGGCGACGCCTCCATTTCGGGCCCGCCCGAAAGTTCGCATGGCGGCCGCGGCCAGCATTGATCCTCTCCTGGGTCGAACGCCACTATGGGGAGAAACGTCAAGAAAACGCTGAAAAAGGCCGCTCAAATTTGACCGCAATAATCACGTTACCGCGAGGTCAGACTGGCGCCGCGATGCCCTCGAAAAGCGCGAGAAAAGCGGCTCGGGCCGCGCTGGGCGGCATGGCGCGGGGCTCGAAGACGTGGCGCGCGAGGAAGTGGCCGCTGAGGCGAAAACCGGAAAGAAGTTCCAAGATCGACGGCGTCGCGTCGGGATGCGACGGTCCGGCAAGGAGGAACGCGGGAAGCGCCAGCAGCTTGCCGGCATAGGGTTCGCCCGCCACGCGGGAGACGGCGCGCCCGGATTTCGGCGAGACATAGATCAGATCATCGCGCGCGCCTGTCGCGGCGCATTCGGAAAGATCGACGCCGAAACCCAGTTCCCGCAGGATCATCAATTCAAAGCGCACCAGCGTTTCCGCCAGCAGGAACGGCTCGCCGAGCAGGCCGCACAGGCCATCCGCCGCCGCATAGGCCGCCTCGTGCGGCTCGCGCTCGGGCAGGAGGCGCAGCAGGACGCCGAGATGGTTGACCGCATGCAGCGCCAGCGGCGAGGCCAGCACCTGCCCGGCGCGGGCTTCCAGCGTCTCGGCCGTGAACTGCCCGAGATGCTCCTCGAGCCTGGCGCGCCAGACCAGCGAGACCCGATTGCCCGGCTGGAGCATCGGCGCGATGCGGCTCGAACGCCCGCCCCGCACGAGGCCGAGATGCCGGCCATGCGCCTCCGTCATCACCTCGAGGATGGAATCGCGCTCGCCGTGGCGGCGCGTGGCGAGAACCAGGCCCTCGTCGCGCCATTCCATGGGTTTTCAGCCCTTCGGCTCTTTCGGGAATTCGAGGCCCATCTCGCGATAGCGTTCGGGGTCGTCGGTCCAGTTCTCGCGCACCTTCACGAACAGGAAGAGATGCACCTTGGTCTCCGCCGCTTCGCTGATTTCGGCACGCGCCGCCGAGCCGATGGCCTTGATGGTCCGGCCCTTCTCGCCGAGCATGATCTTGCGCTGGCTCTCGCGCTCCACATAGATCACCTGCTCGACGCGCACCTCGCCCTTCTTCAAAACCTTCCAGCTCTCGGTTTCCACCGTGGAGCGGTAGGGCAATTCGTCATGCAGGCGCTCGAAGATCTTCTCGCGGGTGATTTCCGCCGCAAGGAAGCGCAAGGGCGCATCGGAAATCTCGTCCTCCGGGTAGAGCCAAGGCCCCTTCGGCAGACGGCGGCCGAGATCGGCGAGGATGTCCTTCACGCCCGAGCCCGTGAGCGCGGAGATCATGAAGGTCGCCTCGAATTTCGCCCGCTCGTTGAGGCCGGCGGCGATCGCCAGCAATTCCTCGCGGCCCACGAGATCGATCTTGTTCAGGATCAGGATCTTCGGCTGGCGGATCTCCTCGAGCCGCGCGAGCACCGCTTCCTGCGCCTCGTCCTTGTGGCGCGTCACATCCACCAGCACCGCGACGACATCGGCATCCGCCGCACCGCCCCAGGCCGAGGTGACCATCGCCGTCTCGAGCCGCCGTTTCGGCCGGAAGATGCCTGGCGTATCGACGAAGACGATCTGCGCGTCGCCCTCGATGGCGATGCCGCGCACCTGGGTGCGGGTGGTCTGCACCTTGCGCGAGACAATCGACACCTTCGCGCCCACGAGCGCGTTCATCAGGGTCGATTTTCCGGCATTGGGCGCGCCGATCAGCGCGACGAAGCCGCAGCGTGTTTCGGGATTTCCGGCGTCAACCGTCACGATTCCACTCCTTCGCGCGCAAGCCAGGTTTCGGCGGCCGCGCGCTCCGCCACACGTTTCGAGGGTCCGCGGGCCGAAGCCGGCGCATAGCCATCGACCAGCACCGCCACCTCGAAGACCGGCGCATGGTCCGGGCCGGAACGCCCGACATCCTGATAACGCGGCACGGCCAACCCCTTCGCCTGCACGAATTCCTGCAGTTTCGTCTTGGGGTCCTTCGGCGCGCTCAGCGGCTCGTGCATCCGCGCTTCCCAATGGGTGCGGATCACGCGCTTCGCCGCCTCGAAACCGCCATCGCGGAACACCGCGCCGAGCACCGCCTCGCAGGCATCGCCGAGAATGGCGTCGCGCTTCCTCGCGCCCGAGCGCCGCTCGCCCTCCCCCAGCCGGAGATGATCCCCGAGACCCCAGAGGCGCGCGATCTCGGCGCAGGTTTCCTTGCGGACCAGATCAGCCAGCCGGCGCGAGAGATCGCCCTCCGGCGCCTTCGGGAAAGCCTCGAACAGCATCTCGGCGATCACCAGGCCGAGGACACGATCGCCCAGATATTCGAGCCGCTGGTAGGATTTGCCCCCCGGCAGCGAAACGGAGACATGCGTGAGCGCCTCATCGATCAGATCCGTGTCGCGGAACGCGTAGCCGATCCGCTCCTCCAGTACCTCGCGCCCCGGCCGCGCCAAGGTCAGCGCACCTTCTGCAACAGGCGGCTCCAGCGCACGTCGGTCGGCCAGCGCCAGACCTGCCATGCGGGTGTTCCCTCTTCCATCGAGAAGAAGATGACCTGCGCCTTGCCGACAAAATTCTCGAACGGCACATAGCCCACGGATTGCAGGTCGCGGCTGTCGGTCGAGTTGTCGCGATTGTCGCCCATCATGAAATAATGGCCGGGCGGCACGACATATTCCACCGTATTGTCGAAATAGCCGCGATCGCCCTCGCGCTCGATCACGTGATAGCTCACGCCATTCGGCAGCGTCTCGCGGAAGCGCGGCACGCGCGCGATGCGACCGAAGGCGTCGCGATCATCCACCGTGCCATCCGCGACCTTCTGCACGGGCTGGCCGTTGATGCGCAGGCGGCCGTCGATCATCTGCACCCGGTCGCCCGGCAGGCCGATGACGCGCTTGATGTAATCGGTCTCGTTGTCCTTCGGCAGCTTGAAGACGGCGATGTCACCGCGCTGCGGCTCGCCGGCCCAGACGCGGCCCGAGAAGGGCGCCGCGGAGAACGGGAAGGAATGCCTCGAATAACCGTAGCTGTATTTCGAGACGAACAGATAATCCCCGATCAGCAAAGTGGGGATGAGCGAGCCCGAGGGAATCGAGAAAGGCTGGAACAGCAGCGTGCGGATCACCACGGCGATCAGCAGCGCCTCCACGATCACCCGGATCGTTTCACCCCAGCCGCCGGACTGGGCTTTCGCGGGCTCACCCGGCGTCAGGTTGGACATGCTGCATTTCCTCGGGGAATTCTTTCGTGGAGGGGATATACAGGCGGGCTTCTGCGAGGGCAATGCGGCGACAGGGCGGCGTTCATCCGCCCTGCGGCAGCGCTTCGATCACCACGACAGCCAGCGCATAGGGGTCGTCATCGGTGATGGTGAGGTGGATGACGGCCTTGTGGCCCGGTGGGGTCAGCGCGTGGAGCCGCTCGGCGGCCTTGCCCGCGAGCACCATGGTCGGCCGGCCCGAAGGCTCGTTCACCACGCCCATGTCGCGCCAGGCGATGCCCATGCGAAGCCCGGTGCCGAGCGCCTTCGACATCGCCTCCTTCGCGGCGAAGCGCTTGGCATAGCTCGCGACGCGCCCGGCCCGGCGCTCGGAGCGGTTGCGCTCGGTTTCCGTGAAGACGCGGGCGATGAAGCGTTCGCCGAAACGGTTGAGCGTCTCCTCGATGCGGTCGATGCGGCAGAGATCGGAGCCGATCCCGATGATCATGCGCGCTGCGCCACGCCGCGATCCATCGCGGCCCGCATCTGGCGGATCGCCTCGGGCAGGCCGACGAAGATCGCCTCGCCCATCAGGAAATGCCCGATGTTGAATTCCACGAATTCCGGCACGGTCGCGAGCTTCTCGGCCGTCTCGAAATCGAGGCCATGGCCCGCATGCATCTCGAGGCCGAGAGAGTCCCCGAAGGCCGCACCCGCTTTCAGGCGACGGAATTCCGCCTCGGCCTTCGCGGTGTCGCCCGCTTCCACCGCATGGCACCAGGTGCCGGTATGCAGTTCCACGATATCCGCGCCGAGTTCCCTCGCCATGCGGATCGGCGCTTCATCCGGCTCGATGAAGAGCGAGAGGCGCGCGCCCGCCGCTTTCAGCATCGCGATGGCCGGCACGAGCGCCGCGCGCTGGCCCACGACGTCGAGCCCGCCTTCGGTCGTGCGCTCCTCGCGCTTTTCCGGCACGAGGCAGCAGGCATTCGGGCGCGTGCGCGCGGCAATCGCCAGCATCTCGTCGGTCACCGCCATCTCGAAATTCAGCGGTTTCGAGATCGCCGCCTTGAGGCGCGCCATATCGGCGTCACGGATATGCCGGCGATCCTCGCGCAGATGCGCGGTGATGCCGTCCGCCCCCGCCTCGATCGCGAGCAGGGCCGCACGCACCGGATCGGGCCGCGCCCCGCCGCGCGCGTTGCGCACGGTCGCGACATGATCGATGTTCACACCCAGACGCAGCACGGCGCTCATCCGGCCCTGGACCCCTGGATGCTGCGCGACCCCGGCTTGACCGGCGGCAGGTTCGCGAGTTCCGGCGGCAAGTCGCGCGGATCGTAATCCGGCACGACATAATCGCAGAGCGCCACGAGTGGCGCACCGACATCCGCCTTGCCGCCGGAGCGGTCGATAAGGCAGGCGACGCCGACGATCTCGCCCGGCTGGTCGCCCAGCGAGTTCAGGCATTCGCGCACCGAAAGCCCGGTCGTGACGATGTCCTCGACCACCACCACGCGCTCGCCCGCGCGGATCTCGAAACCACGGCGGAGCTGGAACACGCCCTCCTCGCGCTCGACGAAGATCGAGCGGGCGCCCAAGGCCCGCGCGATCTCGTAACCCGGCACGATGCCGCCGATGGCCGGTGCCACCACCACATCGACCGGGCCGAAGGTCGCGGTCAGCTTCTGCGCCAGCGCGCGGCAGAGCTTCTCGGTGCGTGCGGGGCTCTCGAACACCCGGAACTTCTGGATGAAGACCGGCGAACGCCGCCCGGATGACAGGATGAAATGCCCTTCGAGCAACGCGCCGGCAGCGCGGAATTCCGCGAGGATTTCCTCTCTCGTCATGCGGCGGGCCCCTCCTTCGGGAAGATCATGCAGGTTTCCGTGCCGTGGGCGTAGACCTTGCCGGCGGAATCGACAAGCCGCGCATCGCTGAGCGCCAGCGTGCGGCCGCGATTGATCACCTGCGCTTCGCAGCGCAAAGGCCCGGTGCGCCCCACGAGGATGGGCCGCAGGAAGCTCACCTTCATCTCGACCGAGGTGTAGCGCTCACCGATGGCGAGCGTGGAATGCACCGCGCAGGCCAGGGCCGAATCGAGGATCGTCGCGGTCCAGCCGCCATGCACGGTGCCTTGCGGGTTCCGGGCGTTTTCCTGCGGATCGCCCGTGAAGACGACGCGGCCGAAATCCGCCTCCGTGATCGCGAAATTCAGCGTGTAGGCGATGGGTGGGCCCGGCAAATCGCCCGCGATCATCGCGCGGAGCGTTTCGAGGCCGGTCTGGGCGAGGTGAATATCCGGCGGAAGGACGGCAATGCGCGACATCAGCCCACCACCCGTTCGACATTGGCAATCATCGGCTTGGCCTTGAGATCGGTTATCAGCGTGGTCAGGTGTTTGATGTTCCACACCTCGATGTCAAACAACATCTCGCGGAAATCCTTGGTCTTCGCGCGCATCTCGATGTTGTCGATATTCGCGTCGGTCTCGGCCATCACGCGCGCCACCTCGGCGAGGCTGCCCGGCTCGTTGATCACCGAGACGATGAGCCGCGCGGGGTAGCGGCGGCGCTCGCCCTCCTCCACGTCCCAGCGCACGTCGAGCCAGCGCCAGGGCTCCTCGTCGAAGGCGGAAAGGCTCGGCGACTGGATGGGGTAGATGGTGATCCCCTCCCCTGGCGTGAGGATGCCGACGATGCGCTCGCCCGGCACCGGCCCGCCGCCCGGCGCGAATCGCACGGGGAGGTCGTCCGACAGGCCGCGGATCGGCAGGGCGCCCACGCCGCCTTCCTTGCCGGGAACCTTGAACTTCACCTCGTCGGCGCCCTGCACGCCGAACCAGCCCGCACCATTGGGGCCGGCCGGCGTCTTCGGTGTTTCCTCCTTGAAGTCGGGGAAAACCGCCTTCACGACATCGCCCGAATGCAGTTCGCCCCGCCCCACGGCGGCATAGACATCCTCGAGGCTGGGCCTTGCGAGGCGCGGCACGACGGAAGCGAGCTTCTCCTCGGTCTGCGGCTTGCCCATGCGTTCGAAGGCGCGCTCGATGATGCGGCGGCCGAGCCCGGCGAATTGCTTGCGCACCGCCTCCCGCGTGGCGCGGCGGATGGAGGAGCGCGCCTTGCCGGTGACAACGAGGCTCTCCCAGGCCGGTGGCGGCACCTGCGCTTCCGAGGTGAGGATTTCCACCTCGTCGCCGTTGCGCAATTCGGTCGTCAGCGGCGCATTGCGCCCGTTGATGCGGCAGCCGACCGCGTGATTGCCGACATCGGTATGCACCGCATAGGCAAAATCGATCGGGGTGGCGCTGCGCGGCAGCGTGATGAGCAGGCCCTTCGGCGTGAAGCAGAAGACCTGATCGTGGAAGAGTTCGAGCTTCGTATGTTCGAGAAATTCTTCCGGGTTATCGCCCTCGGCCAGGGTCTCGATCGTGCGCCGCAGCCATTTATAGGCGCGCGCCTCCTTGCCCAGCACGGCATCGCGCTCGGCGACGGTCTGGTCCTTGTAGAGGGCATGCGCGGCAATACCGTATTCGGCGATCTCGTCCATCGCGTGGGTGCGGATCTGCAATTCGACGCGCTGGTGCTTCGGGCCGACGACGGTGGTGTGGATCGAGCGGTAATCGTTCTGCTTCGGGGTCGAGATGTAATCCTTGAAGCGCCCCGGCACGAAGGGCCAGGCGTTGTGGACGATGCCCAGCACCCGGTAGCAATCGGGAATGTTGTTCACCATCACCCGGAAGCCGAGAATATCCGGCAATTGCTCGAAGGAGACGCTCTTGCGCTCCATCTTCCGCCAGATGGAATAGGGCCGCTTCTCGCGCCCCTTCACCTCGCCGGGAATGCCGTTCGCGACGAGCTTCTCGCGCAAATCGTTCTCGATGAAGGTGATGATCGGACCGGACCGGGCGCGGAAGGCATCGAGCCGCTGCATCACCATCGCGGCGGCATCGGGCATGAGCACGTGGAAGCAGATATCCTCCAGTTCCTCGCGCATCTCCTGCATGCCGATGCGGCCGGCGAGGGGCGCGTAGATCTCGAGCGTTTCCTCCGCGATGCGGGCGCGCTTGTCGGGCGGCACGTAATGCAGGGTGCGCATGTTGTGCAGGCGATCCGCGAGCTTCACCAGCAGCACGCGCGCATCCTCGGCGACTGCGAGCAGCATCTTGCGCAGGTTTTCGGCCTGCGCGGCCTTCTTGGAGACGAGATCAAGCTTCTTGATCTTCGTCAGCCCCTCCACCAGCGTCGCGATATCGGTGCCGAAGCGGCTCTCGATATCGGTGCGGGTGGTCTCGGTATCCTCGATCGTGTCGTGCAGCATCGCGGCGGCGATGGTCTCGTCATCGACACGCAACTCGGTGAGAATCGCCGCGACCTCGAGGGGATGCGAGAAATAGGGGTCGCCCGAAGCGCGCTTCTGCGTGCCGTGCGCCTTCATCGCGTAGACATAGGCCCGGTTCAGCAGGTCCTCATCCGCGCGTGGATTGTACCGCTTGACCCGCTCGACAAGTTCGTATTGCCGCATCATGGCCGGCTGCTTGTCCGTCCTTCATGCCGCGACGGGGCGCGTGGGGCATGCTGAGAATCAAAAAGGGCGGCACGCAATGTGCCGCCCTTGGAAGTATGGCAACGGGACCAGACCCGCGCAACGGCGAAGTGACGGAAATTACTCGTCGTCGTCCTGCTCGGTGGGGGCGACGAGGCCATCGAGGCCGCGCAGCAGGTCTTCCTCCGACATCCGGTCGAACTCGACGGCGGAATCGTCGTCCGACGAGGCGGCAGCCGGCTGGAAGCCAGCGGCGGGCGCCTGCAGGCGCGGCACGGCCTCGGGCTCGGGCTCGTCGACCTCGACATATTTCTGCAGCGAGTGGATGAACTCTTCCTTCAGGTCACCGGGCGAAAGCCGCTCCTCGGCGATTTCGCGCAGGGCCACGACCGGGTTCTTGTCGCGATCGCGGTTGACCAGCGGGTTCGAGCCGTTGGCGAGCATCCGGGCGCGGTGGCTCGCGAGCAGCACGAGTTCGAACCGGTTCTCGACCTTGTCCACGCAGTCTTCGACGGTGACGCGAGCCATGAAAGACACGCTCCTTGGGGCTTGAATTTCGAAGGAAGCGCTGCGCATACACTCTAACGCGCAAGCCCGCAAGCCTTCAGGGCGACGAGCCCGGAGAAGCCGGGGCCATCGGCGGGATCGTTACGAAGCAGTAATCTTTCCGAGTTGCATGCATAAAATTGCATACATGCAATGGACGACTCGGATAAATCACGTCAGAACAAAAATCTTATCCAGGATCGTATTTTCACCACGATCATCTTTGATGGAATGCCGTGACCATGGAACGAATCGCACTTTTCATTGATGGCGCAAATCTTTACGCCACGTCGAAGAGCCTCGGCTTCGACATCGATTATCGTCAGCTGTTGAAAGAATATGGTTCGCGCGGCTATCTCGTGCGCGCGTTTTATTACACGGCCCTCGTCGAGGATCAGGAATATTCCTCCATCCGTCCGCTCATCGATTGGCTGGATTACAACGGCTACACCGTGGTGACGAAGCCGGTGAAGGAGTTCACCGACGCGCAGGGCCGGCGCAAGGTGAAGGGGAACATGGACATCGAACTGGCCGTCGATGCCATGGAACTCGCCCCCTTCATCACGCATATGGTGCTGTTCTCCGGCGATGGCGATTTCCGCTCGCTCGTGGAAGCGATGCAGCGCAAGGGCGTGCGCGTCTCGGTGGTCTCGACCATCCAGACCCAGCCGCCGATGATCGCCGACGATCTGCGCCGGCAGGCCGACCAGTTCGTCGATCTCGCCGAACTGCAATCGAAGATCGGGCGTGATCCGGCGCAGCGTCCGGCGCGCGAGCCGCGCGGACCGGGCCTGGCCGAGGGCCGTTCGGGGATGCCCTCGTTCATCGAGCGCCCCACTCGCCCCGCCCGCGACCGCGACGACGAGTGAGCGATCCGTCACACGATTGCCCGCTCTGCCCCCGTCTGGCCGCCTTCCGTGGCGAATGGCGTGCGCACGAGCCGGGCTGGCACAATGCGCCGGTGCCGAGCTTCGGCCCGGCAGAGGCGCGCCTGCTGATCGTGGGCCTGGCGCCGGGCTTGCGCGGCGCGAATGCCACGGGACGCCCGTTCACGGGGGATTATGCCGGCGACCTGCTCTATTCGACCTTGATCGCGTTTGGTTTCGCGGCAGGCGAATATCGCGCGCGGCCCGATGACGGCGTGACCTTGAATGATTGCCGCATCACCAATGCCGTGCGCTGCGTGCCGCCGCAGAACAAGCCTGAACCGGCGGAAATCACCCGATGCCGGCCGTTTCTGGAAAGCGTCATCGCCGAAATGCCGAGGCTGACGGCCATTCTGGTTCTCGGGCAGATCGCGCATCAGAGCACCGTGCGCGCTCTGGGCGAGAAGCTGTCGCGCGTGCCCTTCCGGCATGGCGGCGAAGCGTCGCTGGGGCGCGTGACGCTGATCTCGAGCTATCATTGCTCGCGCTACAACACCAATACCGGCGTGCTGACCGAAGCGATGTTCCGGGATGTGTTCGGGATGATCCGCCAGCGGTTGGGCGGCTGACCATGTCATCTCTGACGGCCTGAAAGGCCGGGTGGAAATCCCGAGGAACGAAAAATGGTTTCCCGTCCGCCCCGGATTGTCCTCCGGTGTGCCGGGAATGACCCGTTATCCCCGATCCCTGAGCAGACGCCCCTGCTCGCGCTTCCAGTCGCGGTCTTTCTCGGTCTCGCGCTTGTCGTGCAGCTTCTTGCCGCGCGCGATGGCGACCTCGATCTTGGCGCGGCCCTTCTCGTTGAAATAGACCTTCAGCGGAATGAGCGTCATGCCCTCGCGCTCGATGGCTTGCGCGAAACGCGCGATCTGCTTCCTGCTGGCGAGCAGCTTCCGGGGCCGTTTCGGCTCGTGGTTGAAGCGGTTGGCCTGGAGATATTCGGGAATATAGGAATTCACGAGCATCAATTCGCCGTTCTCGATGGTCGCGTAGCTCTCGGCGATCGTCGCCTTGCCGCCGCGCAAGGCTTTTACCTCGGTGCCGGTCAGCACGAGCCCGGCCTCGATCGCGTCGACGATCTCGAAATTGTAGCGCGCCTTGCGGTTATCGGCCGCGATCTTGTAGCGGGGATTGTCGGTCATCGATCGTATGTGGGCTCAAGCGCCCGTGCGCGCAAGATGCGCCGCGATCAGCGCGCGCATCGCCTCGGCCTGCGCATCGCCTTCGCCCGCGAGGCCTTCGACCACGCCCTGCCTGTCCTCGACCTTGCGGTTCTGGCTCAGCTTGAACTTGCCGGTGATCTCGCGGATCTCGATTTCCACGCCGACGATGCCGCGCATCTGCGCTTCGACGAAGGGCTCCGGCGCGTCGTTCACCGACCACGGCTCTGCGCGCTTCGTCTCATGCTGGCGGGTGAGACGGTCGATCTGGCCATGGAGCCAGGCGCGGCTGTCATTCACCCTGGCCCGCCCCCTCACCTGCACCACGATGTAGTTCCAGGTCGGCACGACCTTGTGGGTCTCGGCCTTGGTGGCATACCAGCTCGGCGAGATGTAGTGCTCGACGCTCTGGAAGATCACCAGCGGCTCGGCCCCCGCCTTCAATTCTTGCCATTGCGGGTTAGGCCGCGCGAGATGCGCGCGCAACACCTCCTGGCCCGGCTCGCCCGCGAGCACGAAGGGGATGGGGTTCGCCATCAGCCCGCCCGGCCCCGCCGTCACCAGCTGAGCCAGCGGATGCGCGCGGATCACCTCGAAAAGCGCCGCCCGATCCTCGACCTTGAAATGCGCGGGCTCATACATGACGCTATCCCATTCCCGATCGCACAATCCTCACGCGAAGCGGCGGCCCCTTCGCTGGATCGTGCTTCCATCAGTTCACGAGGCCGGCGTGCCGGAGCGCCTCGCGCAACGCCTGCTTCGTCGCCTCCTGCTGCACCGGCAGCATGGGCAGGCGGATTTCCTCGTTCATGCGGCCGAGCAGGCCCAGCGCGTGCTTCGCGCCGGCGAGGCCCGGCTCCCTGAACACCGCATCATGCAGCGGCACGAGGCGATCCTGCACGGAAAGCGCACCGACATAATCACCCTTGAGGCTCAGCGCCTGCATTTCCGCACAGAGGCGCGGCGCAACGTTCGACACCACCGAGATGCAGCCATGCCCGCCCGCGGCATTATAGGCGAGCGCCGTCATGTCCTCGCCCGAGAGCTGGATGAAATCCTTGCCCAGGAGATGGCGCTGCTGGGAGACGCGCGCGAGATTGGCGGTCGCATCCTTCACGCCGGCGATGTTCTTCAGTTCGAAGAGCCGCGCCATCGTCTCGTTCGACATGTCCACCACCGAGCGCGGCGGAATGTTGTAGATGAAGATCGGGATGCCCACCGCATCGTTCACGGCCTTGAAATGCTGGTAGAGCCCTTCCTGCGTGGGACGATTGTAATAGGGCGTGACGACGAGCAGCGCATCCGCGCCCGCCTTCTCGCCATGGGTCGCAAGATCGATCGCCTCGTTCGTGTTGTTCGAACCGGCGCCGGCGATCACCGGCACGCGGCCCCTCGCTTCCGAGACGCACCATTCCACGACGCGCTTGTGCTCGTCATGGGAGAGCGTCGGGCTCTCGCCAGTAGTGCCCACTGGCACGAGACCGTTCGTGCCCTCGGCGATCTGCCACGAGACATGCGCGCGGAACGCCGCCTCATCGAGCGCGCCGCCTTTGAACGGCGTCACCAGAGCCGTGAAAGAGCCGCGGAAACGGTGAGCATTGGCCGGAGCAGTCATCGCAAGGGGTCCATGTCGGTAGCCGGGCCAATCGCCCGGCCGGGCGATGGTTTCATCGGAAAACGCTTGCCGCGTCAACCGCTGCCGATAAAACCGGGATGAAACAGCGACCGCGAGACCTGCATGTCGAAGCCATCTGATACCGAAACGCTGCATCCCGACCTTGCGGGCTGGCGGAGCCTCTATCTCCGCGCGCCGGATGGCCTGAAACTGCATATCGCGGAAACCGGAGACCGCAATGGCGCGCGGCTTCCGGTCATCTGCCTGCCTGGGCTCACGCGCAGCGGCCTCGATTTCGAGGTGATCGGCAACCGCATCGCGCGCGATCAGGGCCGCCGCGTGCTGGCCATGGATTATCGCGGCCGTGGCCTTTCGGATTACGATTCCGACTGGAAGAACTACGATCTCATGGTGGAGCTGGAAGACCTGCACGCCGCACTCGCGGCGCTGGGCATCCCGCGCGCGATCTTCCTCGGCACCTCGCGCGGCGGGCTTCTCACCATGCTCACCGCCATCACCCGGCCGGGCATCCTCGCCGGTGCGATCCTCAACGATATCGGCGCGGTGATCGAAGCGCAGGGCCTCGCGCGCATCCGCTCCTATGTGGGCAAGATCCCCGTGCCGCGCTCGGAAGATCAGGCCGTGCTGACGCTGAAGCACCTGTTCGGAGGCTCCTTCCCCGAGGAGAGCGATGCGAGCTGGCTCGCCTTCGCGCGCCGCGTCTGGAAGAGCGAGAACGGCCAGCTGGTGCCGCGCTACGACACGAACCTGATGCGCACCTTGACGGATCTCGATCTCGAAAAGCCCATCCCCGCCCTCTGGCCGCAATTCGACGCGCTAAAGCCGGTGCCCCTGCTCGTCATTCGCGGCGAATTGTCGGATCTCTTCGCGCAAGCCACGGCTGAAGAGATGGTGGCGCGTCACCGGGAGGGTGAATTCGGCCAACCCGCGCGCTTGCACGTCGCGGCGAAGCAGGGACACGCGCCGCTGCTCGAGGACGAGCCGACCATCGGCGCAATCCTCGACTTTATCGGCGCGGTCGATCCGGCCTGAACCCGGTCAGCTCGGCTTTTTCGGCCCGGGTTTCACGGGTTTCTCGAGCCGCGCGACATTGTCCTGGCCCCGGTCACCATCATCGGCGGAGGTCGGCACCAGCCCCTGGTCGACACGGGCGGCGAAAGCCGTGCTGGCCCCGGTCGCCAGCACTTTCGCCTGCCCCACCCAATCCTCGCGCTCGATGCGGCCGGGAAAGGCGAGATACGCGCCGACCCACCGCACCTCGTCGGCGCTCCAGCCGGCGATCTGGTCGAAATGCCAGATGCCGAGCGCATGGAGCCGCCCCTCGTTCTGCGGGCCAATGCCGCGGATGCGCTTCAGGTCGTCGGCTTTCCCGGCGCGCGGCGCCTCAATTCCACTGGGCTTCACGCCGTCATGCGCCGCCTCGGCCAACGCGACGGGGGCGGGAGCCGGAACACCCGGCGTCTCGGCTGCCATCGTGGCCTCCGCGAGTTGCCGCGCCTCGCCGGTCCAGCGCCACCACCCGCTGGGGAAACGGCCCTCGAAACCCAGTTGCCGCAAAAGCCAGCGCCGCTGCCCCGGAGAAAGGGCGGCGATCTGGTCGAAATGATAGAGGCCCAGCGCATGGAGCTTCGCTTCGATGGCGGCATCGATCCCGACGAGGCGCGTCAGCGCATCGGGCTGCCCGTTGCGCGGTCGGCTGAGACCGGTGATGGCCTGCTCGATCGCGTCATCGGCCACGGGTTCGCCGGGCGAAGTCATGGGCTCGACCGGGACTTCCACGGCCGGACGAACGGCCGCTGACGCGCCCGCAGCCGGGGCCGGCTTCGCCTGCGGCATGACGGGCGGGAGGGCGGGCTCGATCCGGACCGTCGCGGGCGCCGATTGCGGGTTGGCTTGCCGAGCCTTCACGAGATCACCCAGATAGCAGCCGATGAAGTAGCAGCCGGTCATCAGCATGCCGAGTTCGACCCAGAAGGCCGGGCCCTCGCGCAACAGCCGCGCCGCGACCACCGACGCGCCCACCCCGAGCAGGACCGCCCAGGGGACGAGACCGCGCCAGAACGCGCCGTCGCGCTCCCGGAAGGCGAGCCAGCCCACCGCGAGCCCGAGCGCGAAGGCCGCGAGCAGCCTGAGCCAGAATTGTCCGATCAGATAGATCATGGCGGCCTCTCACTGCACCGAGAATTCGATTCTGCGGTTCTGCGCCCGCCCCTCCGGCGTTTCGTTGGAGGCGACCGGCCGGCTCGCACCGTAGCCGCGCGCCTCCACCCGGTCTCCCCCGATTCCCGCCCGGGCGAGATAGGCGACAACGGAACGCGCCCGCGCTTCGGACAGCGCGAAATTGCTCTCGACCGTGCCGACGGAATCCGTGTGTCCCGACACCTCGATCCGCGCTCCCTCGCAGCGCCGGACGGCGACGACGAGGCGATCGAGCAGGCCCAGACTCTCGGGCGCGATCGTGGCGGAGCCGGTATCGAACTGGATGCGGGCGCGCGTCAGGAGATCCTGGAACAGGTAATTGCATTCGCCGGGCACCGTGATCGGCGGCGGCGCGGGGGCGGCGTTGAGGTCTAGCGTCACGCCGTAGCTCGCCGGCAACCGGCTGCGGAATGCGGCCTGCACCTGGTCGCGGGCCTGCTCGAACAGCGCGAGGCCACGCAACGCGATGGTCCGATCCGACAGCGAAAGCGACGCACCCGGCATCAGGCGAGAGAGATCCTGCAACCCGCCCCGGACGGCGGTGACGAAACCTTCCGGCGCACCCAGGCCGACCTGCAGGCTTTCAACCACCCGGTCTCCCTCGAAATAGCGGCGCGCGATTTCCAGAATATCCTCCCGCGCGCGCGCATCCGGCACGAAACCGGTCAGCGTGAGATCGCGCGCGCCGCGAACGGCGTTGAACAGATAGGGCCGGATCGCGGGCGAGGTGATGTCGTTGGGGCCAAGCCCGGCGCCGAGCGTCAGCCCGGCCGGCAGCGCCTGCAGCTGTGCACGCACCGCATCGTAGATCTCGACCGTCGCCGCCCGTCCCGTCACCGACAGGGTCTCGTCCACGAGGCGCAGCTGCCCTTGCGCGAGCCGCGAGAGCTGGCCGATGCCGAATTCGAGACTGCGGGAGAAACCGGGCGGGGCCCCGCGCGCGGGCTGGAGCTGATCCTCGACCGGGAGCCCCGGAAAGGCCCGGCGCGTCGCCTCCAGCAACGCCTGCCGCGCTGCGCCCGGCGGCACCGCGCCCGCGACGATCACGCGATCGCGCTCGCGGGAAATCGTGGTCGTGAAGGGCTTCTGCTCGGCCAGAAGACTGGTCCCGTCCCGAGCGAGCCGCATCCCCGCGACGCGCTCGACAGCCTCGCGCGCCAGCGGCGCCGCATCGGTCGCCGGCGCCTCGCCGCGCACCAGGGCATCCCGGCCAGCGATGGTCACCCCTGCCCATTCGAACCCTTGCGCCTTGAGGCCAGCCTCGGCGCGCGCTCGAAGATCGGCCTCCACGGTCGGTCGGTTAAGCAGGCCCGCCGCGAGCAGCAGCGCCAGCATGGGCACCAGGCCAAAAAACCACCGGATGGGCGAAGACATCCCGCTGACCCTCAAAAAACGGACTTGCTCGCGCGGAAAGCCGGAGCCGACCTCGCGAAACTGGCATGCCGCAGGATTTCGTCAAGATTCTGAATGGGACAGGAACAGGCCGCCCACGGCGATCCGCCCGGACAAAAAAAGACCCGGAGCTTGCGCCCCGGGTCCAATTCCAAATCTCTCGTGAGAGATTAGAAGTCGCGCTGGAAGCGGACGCGGCCCACATAGGAGTCCTGCGTGCGCGAGCCGACCGGAGCGGCCGTGAAGCCGTTCACATCCGTACGAGCCTGGATCCAGCCGAATTCGCCACCGATCTGGAAGCCCGAGACCGGGAGCCAGGCCGCCTGGCCCCACACCGAGTAGGTGTCGGTGGTGTTGGCGGCGCCGAACGGATCGACGCTGGCATAGGTGCCGTACACGCCGAGGCGGATCCGCGGGGTGGCGAACACTTCGAGACCACCCGACACCGACCAAGCCGTCGTCAGACGGGTCGAAGTACCGACCGCGAGAGCGTCGCTGAACGTGTAGGTACGCGAGCCGATCTGAGCCGAGCCGCTGAAGCCGGCATACGACAGAGCACCTTCAGTGTACGTACCGTTCACCCAGAAGTTCGAACCCTGGGTGATGAAGGGCAGGTTGATCTTCGCGCCACCGGTGATGGCCCAGCCGTACTCGGTGTTGCCGATGGGGCGGATGGCCGCAGCGGCGGGAGTGATGCCGACGGCGGTGCTCGACGGACGGACCTGATGGACAGCACCGGCGATGAACGCCTGGCCCCACGAGCCGGTGTAGTCGAGACGACCGACGATGTCCGGCATCGCCTGGCCAGCGTAGCCCACGCTGCCAGTCACGCCGGCCACGCGACGCTCGTTGGCCGAGTCGAGAGCGATGGTCGCGGAGAAGCCGCCGCCGAACTGGTAGGTGTAGCCCACCGAGTTCACGTAGGCGATATCCGAGAAGCCGCCGAACGTGCCCGAACCGTTATAGAGGTTCGCCCAGCCATGCTCGAACACCGGGGTGATGCGGCCGACGGTGAGGCCGCCGAACTGGATGAAGGCGTACTCGATGACCGGAGCATAACCGTTCGGAGTAGAGGCGGCAGCGCCAGCGTTGTCACGGCCGATGTAGCCACGGATGTAGGTGCGCAGCAGGCCGTACTCGGTGGCCGTGCGGTGATCGTAGCCGAAGTAGCCACGAGCACGGAACGTGTTCTTGTCGTTGCCGCGCTGATTGTCGTTGTTGAAGATGTAGTCGGCGCGGACGCGGCCGATGATCTTCAGGCACGACGTGGTGCCGGGAACGACGAAGAAGCCGGCGCCGTACTGCGGGCAGGTCTTCACATATTCAACAGCCGTCGGCTTCTTCACGCCGAGATCGGCAGCCGAGGCGCCGGCAACGGCAACGAGGCCAGCTGCCGAACCGAGGAGAAGGCTCTTCACGAGCTTCATGGTGTACCTCCAAAGAGTTTCGAGACCACGGGAGTTCCAGATTGTCGCCGGTTGCCCAACTTCGCTCTGGTGTTCCCTTTCGACGCTTTTCGTTTCCGGCCCCCCGGCAATGAAAAGCGACAGCGACAAGAACCTCCCGTCGCAAGCCGCACCATACTCGGCCTTCCCCCCGGTTCAACCGCGCAGTTGCTGTCAACAGGCCCGGCAGACGGCTTTTCAAACCCATGTTGCACAAACGTCACGCCTGCTTCCGGGCGCGATCCGGCCACTGGCCCGAAACGAGTCAGATCTTGAGGATTTGTTAGGAAATTTTCCGCTTCCGCCCGGTGGGGATGCGTTTTTCGGCGGCGATGGCCGGCCGGCAAGTCCGCGATGCAAACGGGTGATTCCAGCCCGGATTCCGTCGTCTCAGGCCGGTTCGGAGGCATGTTCCGCTTCGTCCTGCCGCTTGCGCTTCAGATAGGCGCGCGCGGAGACGGGCAGGCAGCCCACATAGATGAGCGTCAGGGCCGACACTGTCTCGAACGGGTGAATCACCAGCAGCAGCGCCACGATGCCCGCCACCAGCAGCAAGGGAATCGCCCATTGGCGCGAAACCGGCGTCTTCAGGCCCTTGCCAGAGAAGGTCGGCAGCCAGCTGACGGCGAGAATGCCGCTCAGGATCGTCCAGATCATCACGACGACCGTTTCGCCGACGAATTGCGGCAGGCCGGCGAGGTGCAGGTTGAGCGGCAGAAGCGCCATCATCGCGCCCGAAGGCGCCGGCACGCCAACGGCGAAGGCCTTCTGCCATTCCGGCTTCTGCGGGCTGTCGATCATCACGTTGAAGCGCGCAAGCCGCAGGGCCTGCGCGAAGGCCAGAACCAGCCCGGCGATCCAGCCGGCGGTCTTCAGGTCCTTCATCACCCACATGTAGAGGACGAGCGCCGGTGCGCAACCGAAGCTGACGAAATCCGCGAGCGAATCGAGTTCGGCACCGAATCGCGAGGTTCCGCCGAGCGCCCGCGCGATGCGGCCGTCGAGCCCGTCCAGCACCGCCGCCACCATGATCGAGATCGAGGCCATGTCGAACCGGCCCTCAAGCGCGAACTTCACCGCCGTCAGGCCCGCCGCGAGCGCCAGCAGCGTCACCAGGTTGGGAATGAGCATGCGGATCGGCACGGGCCGGAAACGCCGCTGCGGCGGCGTCGGCTCGGGTTCGTAAGGCGGGAAGATCGTTTCCATCAAACTCTCGGGTACTGTGCTGCCGCCTTACGATTCTTCACGTTTGACGCCACGCCGCAAGCGGCGGGCTGTCGGGCGGGAAGATCGTTTCCATCACACTCTCGGACGCAGCAACTGCCGCCTTACGCTTCGCCTTTATGCCGCCATGCCGCAAGCGGCGGGCTTTCGGGCAGGAAGATCGTTTCCATCACACTCTCGGACACAGCAAATGCCGCCTTACGCTTCGCCTTTTTGACGCCACGCCGCAAGCGAGCCGCGCGCAGTGCCTCAATCGACGCGGAAATTGCGCTGCGGCTCGGCGGAGCGCAGGTCGACCAGCACGGTCTCGCCGCCGATGGCCCGCTGCCCCTCGGTAACCAGCGCGCGTGCCTCCGCCGCGACATAGATATCCGTGCGCGAGCCAAATCGGATCAGGCCGAAACGCGCGCCGGCGGTGATCTCCTCACCTTCCTTCACGAAGCAGAGGATGCGCCGCGCGATCAGCCCGGCAATCTGCACGCAGCCGATCGGGCCCGAAGACGATTCGATCACGAGGCTGTTGCGTTCGTTGTCCTTCGAGGCCTTGTCGAGATCGGCATTCAGGAACAGGCCCGGCGTGTAGACAATCCTGCGGATCTTGCCCGAAACCGGCGCGCGGTTGATGTGCACGTCGAACACCGAGAGGAACACCGAGATCATCAGCATCGGCTGGTCGCCGAGGCCCAGTTCCGCCGGCGGCACGGCCTGGCCCACGAAGCTCACGCGGCCATCGGCCGGCGAGATCACGAGGCCTTCGCGCAACGGCGTCACGCGCTTCGGATCGCGGAAGAAATACGCCACGAACAAAGGCAGCAGCCAGAACAGCCAGCCCACGCGCGGCAGCAGCCAGTCCATCAGCAGCGCAAGCACCACCGCTCCCGCCACGAACAGGAATCCCTCCGGATGGATGGGCGTGATCTGCTTGCGAATGGAGGCGATGATCGACATGGGTGAACTTTCCTGACGTGGCGGCGTTTCCCGCCCGAATGGGCTCCGGCCCTTGCGCAGGGGCGCTCCCTAACACGGGGCGGCGCGCAGGGGAAAGGGCGGGAACCAGGGCATAAAATCGGCTACAAACCTTTGTGATCGCGACGATTTGCCTAATAGCCAGCATTATTAAGTGTGATACTTTGTCGCACATGGCAGCGAAACCTGCCTGATTACGAGCGTACGCCCAAAGAAAATTGGTCAAGAATATCAGTTCTTTATATCAGAGTTATCGCAATATGCCGGGTCGTATCCGGTCCCGAATCGGGGACGAAAACGTCCGGCGGGGGAGGTTGTCATGGATCATTCGCTTGGCATCGCCTGCATTGGTTACGGTTCATTGCGTATGTTGCGTGCGCATCGCTATCTGCTTGCTCCGGCCCAGACACCGGCGAGGCTCATCCTCGCGGAGCCGGACCCGGTGGCGTTCTGCGTCGAAGCCCTCGGTCGTGATCACCCGGAATGGGTCGATCGCATCGACCAGGATACCCGTCTGTTCATCCGCAGGCGCTTGCAGCGCGAGGCGGAGAGGACGGGACCCCAGCATCTCCATTGACCGTCACGTTTTTGGGGGAACCAGAGGCGCCCGGCTCAGCCAGGCGCCTTTTTTGTTGTCTGCATGCCAGAGCCGGGGGCGGTCTGGCCCCTGGCGGCGGGCTCAGGTCTGCAGCGAGGTCCGCAGGCTCGGTTCCTCGGTCTCGGCCGCGCGCTTGAGCGTCTCGCGCGCGAGATCCACCTCGCGCTGGCGGTTCCACATGCCGGCATAGAGCCCGCCCTTCGCGAGCAATTCCTCATGCGTGCCGCTTTCGGCGATCACGCCCTTGTCGAGGACGATGATCTTGTCGGCATTCACCACCGTGGAAAGCCGATGCGCGATGACGAGCGTGGAGCGGCCGCGCGAGACGCGCTCCAGCGCATCCTGGATTTCCTTCTCGGTGTAGCTGTCGAGCGCGCTCGTCGCCTCGTCGAGCACGAGGATCGGCGGGCCCTTGAGGATCGTCCGCGCGATGGCGACGCGCTGCTTCTCCCCGCCCGAGAGTTTCAGGCCCCGCTCGCCCACCTGCGAATCGTAGCCTTCCGGCAGTTGGCGGATGAACGGATCGATCTGCGCGAGCCCCGCTGCCTTCTCGATCGCCGGCTTGTCGGCGTCGTGGCGGCCATAGCCGATATTGTAGGCGATGGTGTCGTTGAAGAGCACGGTGTCCTGCGGCACGATCCCGATGGAATCGCGCAAGGAGATCTGCGTCACGTTGCGGATGTCCTGCCCGTCGATGGTGATGCGCCCGTCGATCACGTCGTAGAAGCGGAAGAGCAGGCGCGACAGGGTGGATTTGCCGGCGCCCGACGGCCCGACGATCGCCACCGTCTGGCCCGGCGGCACCTCGAAGGTCACACCCTTGAGGATCGCGCGCTCGGGCACGTAATGGAACTTCACGTTCTCGAAGCGGATGCGGCCCTCATTCACCACGAGCGGCTGCGCATCCGGGCGGTCTTCCACCTCGGCATTCTTGTTCAGGATGTCGAACATCTTCTCGATGTCGACGATGGCCTGCTTGATCTCGCGATAGACCATGCCCATGAAGTTCAGCGGCTGGTAGAGCTGGATCATCAGCGCGTTGATCATCACGAAATGCCCGACCGAGTTCTTCCCCGCGACGACATCGGCGGCGGACATGGCCATGCAGAGCGTCAGCGCCAGCGTGAAGATGATGGCCTGCCCCGTGTTGAGCAGCGCGAGCGAGGTATAGGTCTTGATGGACGCCCGCTCGTATTGCGCAAGTGAGCGATCGTAGCGGCCGCGCTCGCGCGCTTCGGCCCCGAAATATTTCACGGTCTCGAAATTCAGGAGCGAATCCACCGCCTTGGCATTGGCGTCGGTGTCGCTCTCGTTCATGCGCCGGCGGATTTCCATGCGCCATTGCGTGGCCTTCACCGTGAACCAGAGATAGATCACGATCATCACCAGCACGGTGACGACATAGCGCCAGTCGAACTCGATCGCGAAGACGCCGATCACCAGCACGAACTCGACGATGGTGGGGATGAGCGTCATCAGCGTCATCCGCGTGAGTTCCTCGATGCCGTCCCGCCCGCGCTCGAGCACGCGGGTCAGCCCGCCGGTCTTGCGTTCGAGGTGGAAGCGCAGCGAGAGCCTGTGCATGTGGGAGAAGGTGCGCAAGGCGAGCTGGCGCACGGCATTCATCGCCACCTTCGCGAACAGCCCCTCGCGGATCTGCGTGAAGATCACCATCAGGATGCGCACCGCGCCGTAGAGCACCACCGCGAGGACGGGCGCCGCGATCAGCCAGCCCAGATTGCCGACCTCGTCGATCTTGCCGCCGGAGGCCGCCACCAGCGCATCCGTGGCCCATTTGAAGGTGTAGGGCATCAGGATCGTGAAGCCCTTCGCCACAAGGATCAGCGCCAGCGAGAACCCGATGGTGCGCTGCAGGTCAGGCCGGTCCTGCGGCCACAGGAAGGGCCAGAGCCCGCGGATGGTGGTGAACAGCGAAGCTTCGCCCATGCGGGCGGACGGGGACGGGCTCGACACCTGGACGAATTCCTGTTCGAAACGATTGGGCCGCGAGCGGCCGGCAAATCCGGCGCGGCCCGAGAGCGGGAGGCGCGGCGGTTCGCCGCGACCCTTGCAAGATAGGCATCGACGACCGGCTTGTCATGCCCCGCACGGGGATTTTCCTCAGCCGGCCTCTTGCGATCCAACGGAAAAGCGGGCGGGATCGCGCCATGACGATTCGATCCATCTGTGTGTTCTGCGGCTCCGGAAACGGCACGGACCCGCGTTTTCTCGCCGCTGCCGAAACGCTGGGCCGGCTCATGGCCGAGAACGACCTCCGCCTGGTTTATGGCGGGGGTTCGAGCGGGCTGATGGGCGCGGTCGCGCGCTCGGTCGTCAGCCATGGCGGCCATGTCACCGGCATCATCCCGGATTTTCTGAAGGCGCGCGAGATGATGCTCGACGGCGCGCAGGAAATGCATGTCACGCGCAACATGCACGAGCGGAAGATGCTGATGTTCGAGAAGGCGGATGCCTTCGTGGCCCTGCCCGGCGGCATCGGCACGCTGGAGGAGGTGGTCGAACAGCTCACCTGGAGCCAGCTGGGCCAGCACGAGAAGCCGGTCATCCTGGCGAATATCGCCGGGTTCTGGAAGCCGCTGATGGTGCTTTTCGCCCATATGCGCGAGACGGCCTTCATCCGCGCCGGGCTCGAGGTGCGCTACCAGATCGCCGAGCGGGTGGAGGAAATCATTCCCATGCTGCGCGAAACCGAGAGCCTGCGGGCGAAGCTTGCCGATTAAGCCCTTCGTCAACAAAACCTTTCGCGACCGCTCTTGATTTCTCCACAAATCGGGCGAATGTTTCCTGCCGAGTACATCGAGTGGGGATTGACGAATGCGTACCAAGGTTCTGATGGCCCTGCTGGCCGGTGTTCCGGTGCTGGCCACAAGCAATGCGATGGCGCAGCAGGCGCGGCCAGTGCCGAAAAACGCAAGCGAAGCCATCGTCGTGAATGGCCGCAACGTCGCCGTGACAGGCCTCGAGATCACCTCGGCGAAGGGCGACAAGGTCGGCACGCTGCAGAAGGCGCTGGAGCCCGGCAAGCGGATGACCTTCCGGTTCCGCCCGCGCAATGGCTGCGTGTTCACCATCGCCGCGGCCTTCGCGGACGAGGTGGAGTTCGAGCCGACCGAGCAGGATCTCTGCGTCGACAAGGTCATCCGCTTCGTGGATTGAGCCTTCGAAGGGGCTTCGGCCCCTTTTTCACTCCGCCGGCAGGTTGCCGGCCATGTGCATCCTCAGCAGCTTGTAGACCACCGAATCCGTCAGCGCCTGGAACGAGGCGTCGATGATGTTGGCGCTCACGCCCACCGTGGTCCAGCTTTCGCCGGTCTCGTCGGTCGAATCGATTAGCACGCGCGTCACGGCATCGGTGCCGCCCTGGAAGATCCGGACCTTGAAATCCGTCAGCTTCAAGCCCTTGATCGAACTCTGGTATCGGCCGAGATCCTTGCGCAGGGCCTTGTCGAGCGCGTTTACGGGGCCATCGCCCTCCGCCGCCGAGATGCGGCTGGTCTCGCCGATCCTGACCTTCACGATCGCCTCGGAGAAGGTGACGAGATCGCCCTTGGCGTTGTAGCGGCGCTCCACATTCACCTTGAAGCGCTCGACCTTGAAGAATTCCGGCACACGCCCGAGCAGGCGCTGCGCGAGCACGTAGAAGCTCGCATCCGCCCCCTCGTAGGAATAGCCGAGCGCCTCGCGCTCCTTCACCTCGTCGAGGATTCGCGTGACGCGGGGGTCATCCTTCGCCACCGCCACGCCCAGACGCTCCAGTTCCGCCAGCACGTTGGAGCGCCCGGCCTGCGTGGAGACCAGCACAAGCCGGCGATTGCCCAGTTTCTCGGGCTCGACATGCTCGTAGGTCTTGGGGTCCTTGATGAGCGCGGAGGCATGAATGCCCGCCTTCGTGGCGAAGGCCGAGGCACCGACATAGGGCGCCTGCCGGTTCGGCACGCGGTTCAGCAACTCGTCGAAGCCGCGCGACACCGCCGAGAGCGTGGCCAAGGCCGCATCCGTGACGCCGATCTCGAATTTCTCCGCGAAATCCGCCTTCAGCTTCAGCGTGGGGATCAAAGTGCAGAGATTGGCATTGCCGCAGCGCTCGCCGAGGCCGTTCAGCGTGCCCTGGATCTGCCGGGCTCCGGCGCGCACGGCGGCGAGGCTGTTCGCCACGGCGTGCCCCGTATCGTCATGCGCGTGGATGCCGAGCCGCACGCCCGGCACGGCTTTCACCACCTCGCCCACGATGGCCTCCACTTCATGGGGCAGCGTGCCGCCATTCGTGTCGCAGAGCACCACCCAGCTCGCGCCCGCCGCATGCGCCGTCCGCACGCAATCCAGCGCATAGGCGCGGTTTGCCTTGAAGCCATCGAAGAAATGCTCGCAATCGACCATCGCTTCTTTGCCTGCGCCGATGGCGGCCTTCACGCTCTCGCCCAGCCCCGCGAGGTTCTCTTCCAAGGTCGCGCCGAGCGCGAATTCCACGTGATAATCCCATGACTTGGCAACGAAGCAGATCGCCGTGCCGCCGGCCTGCACCAGGGCCTGCAAGCCGGGATCGTTGGAGGCGGAAACGCCCGCGCGCTTCGTCATCCCGAAAGCGGTGAAGGTCGCGCGGGTCTGCGGCGGATGCGCGAAGAATTTCGTATCGACCGGATTGGCAGCGGGATAACCGCCCTCGATGTAATCCACGCCGAGCTTGTCGAGCATCTCGGCGATGCGGCGCTTGTCGGCGAGCGAGAAATCCACGCCCGTGGTCTGCGCGCCATCGCGCAGGGTGGTGTCGAACAGGAAGAGGCGTTCCCTCGCCGGGGCAAGCTGGGTCATGACCGGGGTTTCCAATCGGTCGTGTCGTGATCAGGGTGCTGGAAGGAGCGGTTTGCAGCCATGATCGGCGCGTATTTCGCCTTCTGCTCGGGTGTGCGCACGGACAGCGTCTCCAGCCCCTCGCACCAGGGAATGCGCTGCTCCTCGGCGAGCTGCGTCTCCGGCGGGATGGCAGCGGGGTCATCGAAGGCGCAGATCGCGAGGTCGATATATTCCGCCTCGAGATATTCATAGGTCAGCGGCGTTCCACATTCGCCGCAGAAGCCGCGCCGAACCTTCTCGGAAGAGCGGAAATGCTTCGGCGCACCGCGCGTCCATTCCACTTTTTCCGCGACAACCAAGGCGCCGAACGGGGCGGCAAAGGCCTTCTGGCACATGCGGCAATGGCAGATGGAAGGGCGCTTCAGCCCCCCCGCCCTGAAGCGCACGGCGCCACACTGGCAACCACCGGAAAGCGATGTCATGGCGTGGACTCTCTCGACGTCCTGCCCCGGCCTGGCCCGGGCTTCCACGACCCGGAGAAAACACACGGATGGCAAAGACGTGGATGGCCGGAACAAGCCCGGCCATGACGGTTGGGAAGCGCCGTGCTCATCTTTTCACCTCCCATGTCGTCACCGGATTGCCGGCCTCGTCCTTGCCGTCCTTCAGCTGGATACCCATCGCCGCAAGTTCGTCGCGGATGCGATCGGATTCCGCCCAGTTTTTCGCGGCGCGAGCGGCAAGGCGGAGGGAAATGAGGGAATCGATGTGCTGCTTGTCGAAAGCACGTTCAATCGCTCGCCGAACTCCAGATTTGTAGGGCCCTTCCTTTGCGAGGTTGAACCCGAGCAAATCAAGTGCGGCCTTCAAACCGGCAAAGTCACTGGCCCGCGCCGTCTTGTGCAGTTCTGCAATCATCGCGGGAGTGTTGAGGTCGTCAGCCAAAGCGGAAAGCACGCCGGTCGGAACCTCACCGACCGGTTTGCCCTCAATGAGCTGAGACCAGTTATCGAGATGCATCTCCGCTTCTTTCGAGGCCTCAATGGTCCAATCAATCGGTTGCGTATAGTGCGTCCGAAGCATTGCGAGACGCAGGACCTGTCCGTCCCACTTCCGCCCGCCGAATTTCTCCGTCGCCAGCAACTCGTTGATCGTCACGAAATTCCCGAGGCTCTTGGACATCTTCTGCCCTTCCACCTGCAGGAAGCCATTGTGCATCCAGATCGACGCCATCTTCTCGCTGCCGAAGGCGCAGCAGGATTGCGCAATCTCGTTCTCGTGATGCGGAAACACGAGGTCGACGCCGCCGCCATGGATGTCGAAGGTGTTCTTCGTGGGATCGTCGCAGGCGAGGCCGCCGCCGAACGGCTCCAGCAGCGTCGCCATCGACATGGCCGAGCACTCGATATGCCAGCCCGGACGGCCGAAGATCGAAACCGTGCCGCCGGATGCGCTGAAGCTCGCCTCCCAGCCGGGCTGGCCGGCCGAGGATTGCTTCCAGAGCACGAAATCGCCCGGATTGCGCTTGTGCGCCTCCACCGCGACGCGCGCGCCGGCCTCCTGCTCCTCGAGCTTGCGGTTCGAGAGCTGGCCGTAGCGCGGCATGGCCGTGACGGCGAACAGCACTTCCTTCCCCTCCGCGCCTTCCGCGACATAGGCGAAGCCCTTGTCGAGCAGGCGCTGGGTAACCTCCAGCATGCCACGGATATGTTCTGTCGCGCGCGGCTGATGCGTGGGCTCAAGGCACCCCAGCGCCTTCACGTCCGCCTGGAACTGCGCGTTCGTGCCTTCCGTCACCTTGCGGATGGCCTCGTTCAGCGGCAGATCGGGGTAATCGCGCGCGGCGCGATCGTTGATCTTGTCGTCCACATCCGTGATGTTCCGGGTGTAGATGACGTGTTCCGCGCCATAGAGGTGCCGCAGCAGGCGGAACAGCACATCGAACACGATGACCGGTCGCGCATTGCCGATATGGGCGAAATCATAGACCGTGGGGCCGCAGACATACATGCGCACGCGCGCCGGATCGAGCGGCGCGAAGACTTCCTTCTTCCGCGTCAGCGTGTTGTAGAGCCGCAACTGGTTCGTCATGTCCCCTCACCCGGCCGGCCACAAGCCAGCCCGAAGCAGGCGCCGCCGGCGCTGGCTTTCTGTTCGTGAACCTTTCGGGTGAAGGAGGTAAACGAGAAGAGGCCAGCGCCGAAGGCTACTGGCCACAAATAATCGCGAAGATGGCGATCGATCCGCGTTTCATGTCGCAAGTGATGCCTGAAACGCCGTTTCCGGTCAAGCTGGCGGATGGCTGGTGCCTTCTTTTGCTGTCCTTGCGCCGCGCGCAGGGCTCCCATGAGTCCGCGCGCCTTTCCTGCGGCGTGTTCCATCCGTTAACGGAACCTCAACATCTTCGGAATCAATCTGTCTATCCCAGGTTGCATTGCTTTTCCGGGAAGGGACAGATCATGCGCAAACGTCTGAGCGTTTTCGCCTGCCTCGGCATGGCGCTGGTGGCGGTCGCCATCGCGGCAGGCTCGGGCAGCGAGAGCGAGGCCCGCCCCAAACCGCGCGATTTCGTGGTGGCCGGCTCGGACGGCTACGGCACGCAGGATTGCCTGCTGACGGGCGGCGATTGCGGTCGCATCGTCGCGGATGCGTGGTGCGAATCGAAGGGGTTCAAATCCGCCCTCGCCTATCGCAAGCTCGCATCCGACGAGATCACCGGCACGACGGCCGTGGCGAACAAGCCGGTCGACAGCTTCCTGATCTCCTGCCGGGAGTAATCGGCTCCGTGTCATCCCCGACGCCGAAGGCGAGCGGGGATCCATTCTATCCTCTGGGGCTCGCGCCTGAATTCCGCTCGAGGCTGACGCCTCGCCGGGCATGACACCGATGCGCGAGGTCAATCCTTGATCCAGTCGCCGCAGCGCGGTGCCTCGGCCTGCCCCCAGGGCATGATCGGCACGGTCGAGGTGGAATTCTTCGGGCTGCCGTCGATCAGCCGATCGGAATAAACCAGATAGACCAGCACGTTGCGCTTGGCATCGCAGCCGCGCACGATCTGCATGCGCTTGAAGAGCAGCGAGCGCGACTGGCGGAACATCACCTCGCCCTGCTCGCTCTTCACCTTGAACTTGATCGGCCCGACCTGCCGGCAGGCGAGCGAGATGTCCGACACCTCCTCCGCGAGGCCGAGCCCGCCGGCGACGCCGCCCTTTTCCGGCACGGTGTAATGGCAGGCGACGCCCTCGATATCGGGATCATCGATCGCATAGGTCGCGAGCTTGTCGTCCCAGGTCAGCAGCCGGAAGACGGTGGATTTCTTGAAGATGAGATCGGGCGATTGCGCGAAGGCCGGTGTCAGCGAGAGGCCGGCCAACACGGCGGCGACGAGAAGGCGGATCATGCGGCATCTCCCGGAACAATTCTGGCCGATCTGGCCGTCCATGAGATGCGCATGCGATCACGGCTTTTCAATCCGCTTTCGGCACGGCCCTTGCGGCGGCGATCGCCTGTTCGAGCACGGCGTGGTCGCCGATATGGTTCGCGAGCAGCAGCACCAGCCGCGCATCGAGCGCCGCAGCCTCCTCCGGCGAGAGCCCGCGCCTCGCCTCGATCAACTGGCGAAAGGCGCGATCAGGATCGGCAAAGCGGTTGTCGGTGACGAGATCCGCCATCACGCGGCCTCCCCGCTTTTTCCCCGCGCCCGGCGCAGGGCGGCCCGGATCGCGCCTTTCTCGGCATGCCGGAAGCGCGCCGCGACATGCCCGTCCGGCCGGATCAGATAGGCGCCGCCGGGCGAAAGCCCGAAGCGCTCGGACACGGCCGCATTGGTCCCGAGAACCGCCACGCCCGGCGGCGCGAGCCGGGCTGTTGCCTCATCCGCCACCAGAATCGTGAAATCGCGACCGAGACATTCGCTGAGATAGCCCTCGCCATAGGGCGCATCCGGGATGGGCGCGCCGGGCGCGGGACCGCATTCCCATTCGGCGTCATCGGCGGTGGAAAGCGGGCTCGTGGCATAGGCCGTGGGCATGGAAAGGCGGCCGGAATTCACCATGCGCTTCGCAAATCCGTGGTTTGCGGCCAAGGCGAGCGCGGCATCGCGCAAGACGCGTTCCGCCTCGCTCTGCGGCGCGATGAAATCGGTCGAGCGGGTGGAATGCGCGATGTTCTCATTGGCCGCTTCGCCGCGTTCGAGATCATACGTATCGAGCAGGCTTTCCGGGCTGTCGCCATCAAGCACGGCCGCGAGTTTCCAGGCGAGGTTCTCGGCATCCTGCACGCCGGAATTCGCGCCGCGTGCGCCGAAGGGCGAGACCTGATGCGCGGCATCGCCCGCGAAGATCACCCTGTTATGCCGGAAACGCTCCAGCCGGAGGCAGCGGAAGCGGTAGATCGACACCCATTCCAGCGAAAAATCGGAGTGCCCGAGCATGGCTTCGATGCGCGGCCGCACGCGCTCCGGCTGCTTCTCGAGATGGGCATCGGCGCTGGCCGGGAGTTGCAGGTCGATCCGCCAGATGTTGTTGGGCTGGCGATGCAAAAGCGCCGATCCGCCGGGATGGAAGGGCGGATCGAACCAGAACCAGCGCTCTGTGGGGAAATCACCCATCATCTTCACATCGGCGATGAGGAATTGCTCCTCGAAGACCTCGCCGGGAAAATCGAGCCCGAGCATGGCGCGCGTCGGCGACCGCGCGCCATCGCAGGCGACGACATGGTCGGCGTTGAGGCGATAGGCGCCATCGGGCGTCTCGATGGTGAGGCGCACGCCATCGTTCTGCGGTTCGATGCCCGAAACGCGGTTCTTCCATCTGAGATCGACGCCAACCTCCAGCGCGCGATCCACCAGAGCCTTCTCCACCACGAATTGCTGGATGTTGATGAAGGCCGGCATCTTGTGCCCGTCCTCGGGCAAGAGGTCGAAGCTGTAGAGCAGCTTATCCCGCTGGAAGACCTTGCCTTTCTTCCAGGAGACACCTTCGGCCACCAGCGGCCCGGCGACACCCAGGCGATCGAAGATCTCCAGCGTCTTCTTCGCAAAGCAGATCGCGCGGCTCCCCTCGCCGATGCGGTCGGAATCGTCGAGCAGCACCGGCGCATGGCCGCGCAAGGCGAGGTCGATCGCCAGGCTCAACCCAACCGGCCCCGCACCAATGATAACCACGCGATGCCGCGCCGGGGTGGCGCGGGCCTGGTCCGGCGAGGGCGTGTAAGCGAAGGTGGCGTAGGGCTGTTGCATAATCCTCACCCCTGCAAGGCCGCCCACATCGCGCGGTCGCGCTCGGCGGTCCAGATCACGGGATGGGCGATGCCGCGCGCCTCGTCATAGGCGCGCGAGACGTTGAAGGGCAGGCAATGCTCGTAGATGGCGTAGGAACCGAAGGGACCGTCCATCGCTGCGCGCACCGCCTTGAAGGCGGTTTTCAAGTCGTCGCCGCGCGCCACGGAGGCTTTTACCGTGCCATAGAGCGTTTCGAGGAAATCCGTCGTGCCGGAGATCGCGGCCTTCACCTTGTCGCGACCCGTGAGCGCATCGCCGCGCCCCGGCACCAGCGCGATCGGGTCATAGGCCGCGAGGCGCTGAAGCGTCTCCGGCCAGTCGGTGAAATGCGCGTCGCCGCAATAGCAGGCGGATTTGTATTCCACGAGATCGCCCGAGAACATCACGCCGGCATCCGGCACCCAGGCTATCGTATCGCCCGCTGTGTGCCCGCGGCCGAGATGGCGGATGCGCACCTCGCGGCTCCCCAGCCACACGCTCATTTCCGTGGCGAAGGTCACGTCAGGCCAGGTGAGGCCGGGAATGGTCTCCTGCCCGCGAAAGAGGCGCGGAAACCGGCCGATTTCGCTCGCCATATCCTCGGCGCCACGCTCCACGATGAGATCGCGCGTCGCGTCGGATGCGAGGATCATCTTCGCGTCGCGATAGGCCGAGGCGCCGAGCACGCGCACCGCATGATAATGCGAGAGCAGCACATGGGTGATCGGCTTGTCGGTGACCGAACGCACGCGATCGATCACGGCCTGCGCCATGGCCGGGGTCGCCTGCGCATCGACGATCAGCACGCCGTCGTCGCCGATGATGACGCCCGTATTGGGGTCGCCCTCGGCGGTAAACGCGTAAAGACCCTCGCCGATCTTGGCGAAGGTGATGGTCTTCTCCGCCATGTCGTTGACGGAGGCGAAACCGGATGTGCTCAAGACAATCACGCTCCTCGTTATGGTCCGCGTCAGGCGACGGGTTCGATGCGGTTCTCGATGGCGCCGAAGATCGAATGGCCCTTCTGGTCGCGCATCTCGATCCGCACGGTGTCACCGAAGGCCAGGAATGGCGTTTTCGGCGCACCGTCGCGGATGGTTTCGACCATGCGCAACTCGGCGATGCAGGAATAGCCGCGCCCGCCGCTTTTGATCGGGCGGCCGGGCGAGCCATCGGGATCGCGGTTCGACACGGTGCCGGAACCGACGATCGTGCCGGCCGAGAGCGGTCGCGTCTTGGCCGCATGGGCGATCAGCGTGCCGAAATCGAAGGTCATCTCCTCGCCCGCTTCCGGCTTGCCGAAGGGCTGGCCATTGATGCCGGTGAGGAGCGGCAGATGGAGCTTGCCGTCCTTCCAGGCGCTGCCCAATTCGTCGGGCGTGACCGCGACCGGCGAGAACGCGCTCGGCGGCTTCGATTGCAGGAAGCCGAACCCCTTCGCGAGTTCGGCCGGGATGAGGTTGCGCAGCGAGACGTCATTCACGAGCATCACGAGGCGGATCGCCGCGAGGCCCTGCTCGCGCGTCGCGCCCGCCGGCACGTCGCCGGTGATGACGGCGATCTCGGCCTCGCAATCGATGCCGTAATCCTCCGAGGCGACCCGCACGGGGTCACGCGGGCCGATATTGGCATCCGACGTGCCCTGATACATCAGCGGATCGGTCCAGAAGCTTTCGGGCAGCTCGGCGCCGCGCGCCTTCCGGACCAATTCGACATGGTTCACATAGGCCGAGCCATCCACCCACTGGTAGGCGCGCGGCAGCGGGCTCGCGCAATCATGCTCGTGGAAGCGGAAAGCCGGCACCGAGCCATGCTCCAGCCCTTCCGCGAGATCGGCCAGCGCAGCGGCGAACAGGTCCCAACGGTCGAGCGCGGCCTGCAGGGTCGGCGCGATGTGAGTCGCATCCGTCGCGCGGGTCAGGTCGTTCGAGACGACGACCAGACGGCCGTCGCGGCCGGTTTTCAACGAGGCGAGCTTCATGCGGCGTTCCTTCCCTGCGGCGGCATCCGAACGGCCGCTCTGGCGCGATCATGGCCTCCGGCGAGACGGGCGGGAAGGGTGAAGCCGAATTTTCTCATGCAAAAGAACCTGCAAAAATGCCCGTGCCGGGCGCGAAGGACGTGACGCGGCGGAAGCCCTGTGCAATCCTGCGCGTGCGGCACCATAAAGCGGATTGAACGCCAGACAAGTTTCGTCCGCAACTATTTTTCGAGAAGGCGGGACACCATGGAGCGGAAGACCATGCGGCGCAGGGAGATGCTGCTTTCGGGCCTGGCGGGAGGCGCCGCGGCGACCACCCTCGCCAAACCGGCCATCGCACAGAGCCTTCCGGAGGTGAAGTGGCGCCTCACCTCGAGCTTCCCCAGGCAGCTCGACACCATTTTCGGTACCGCGCAGCAACTCGCGAAACTCGTGAGCGAGGCGACCGACGGCAAGTTCCAGATCCAGGCCTTCTCGGCCGGCGAGATCGTGCCGGGCTTGCAGGCGCTCGACGCCGTGACCTCCGGCGCGATCGAGTGCTGCCACACGCCGACCTATTTCTACGTGGGCAAGGAGCCCGCGCTCGGCCTCGGCACTGGCCTGCCCTTCGGCCCCAACGCCCGCCAGCAGCACAGCTGGTGGCATTTCGGCGGCGGCGAGAAGATCGTCAACGAGGCGCTCGCGAAGTTCAACGCCATCTCCTTCCCCGCCGGCAATTCCGGCACGCAGATGGGCGGCTGGTTCCGCAAGGAAATCACCTCGCTGGAAGACCTGAAGGGGCTGAAATTCCGCATCGGCGGCACGGGCGGCGCGATTCTCGCCCGCCTCGGAGTCGTGCCGCAGCAGATCGCGCCGGGCGACATCTACCCCGCGCTCGAGAAGGGCACGCTCGACGCGGTGGAATTCGTCGGTCCCTACGACGACGAGAAGCTCGGCTTCAACAAGGTCGCGAAATACTACTACTATCCCGGCTTCTGGGAGGGCGGCGCCATGCTGCACCTCTGCGTGAACCTCGAGCAGTGGAACCGCCTGCCGAAATTCTACCAGTCGGTGGTGATGCAGGCCTGCGAGAGCGCCAACAACTGGATGCTCGCGAAATACGATTCCGTGAACGCGCCCGCGCTGAAGCGCCTCTTGTCGCGCGGCACGGAATTGCGCGCCTTCCCGCTGCCGGTGATGGATGCGGCCTACGACGCCGCGAAGCAGGTCTATGCCGATTTCGCCGCCCAGAGCCCGCTCTTCGCGAAGGGGCTCGAAAGCGTCAACGCCTATCTCGGCGAGGTCCTGCCCTGGTGGAAGATCGGCGAATATTCCTACGACACCATCAACATCCGCCAACGGGAGCGCGGCTGAACCCGCGCCCCTGCCGCAACATCCGCCAACGGGAGCGCGATAACAGCCCCGGTGACGAGGGGCTTCTGGCGGCATCTGCGCGGCCGGCAGGCGCGCGGCAACCATAATCCCTTGCGGCCCAAGGGGTTAATGCCTTTCATGTTGCATTGCACACAAGAAAGTGAGACGATGCGGGTTGGCGAGGCATGCCCCATGCCCGGCCGTTCACAAAGGCGTCAGCGATGGATTCCCTGTCGGAGAACCGCAATCCGGCGACCACGGAGGGTGAAGTGCTGGAACTCGAGGGGTTCCTGCCTTACCGGCTCAACGTGCTGGCGACGCTCGTGAGCCAGAGCCTCGCGCGCGTCTATGGCGAGCGTTTCGGCATTTCCATTCCGGAATGGCGCATTCTCGCGACGCTCGGCCAGTTCCCGGAAATGACCGCGCGCGAGATCGGTCAGCATTCGCGCATGCACAAGACGACCGTGAGCCGCGCGGTCTCGGCGCTGGAAAAGCGCGAGCTTGTCGCGCGCCGCCCCAACCGGCAGGACATGCGCGAGGCCTTCCTGGCGATGACCCCGCAGGGCCAGGCGATCTATGCCGAAATCGTGCCGCTGGCGCGCAGTTTCGCGCAGGATCTCACGCGGAACATCAGGCCGGAGGATCTCGCGGTGCTCGACCGCGTGCTGTCGCAGCTGATGGGCTGTCTGAAGAACGCGTCGATCGACCCGTCGGACGAACTCTGAAGCGCTGCTTCGCTCGCGCATCGGCCCACCCGGGCGTGATTTGCATTTGGCGTGGGGAAACGCTACCCCCGCCTTGCTCGCTTCACAATCGGGCCGTAACGCTGTTCTTCCTACCAGAATCAACCGGTTTCGCCGGTTTTGAAGGCCAAAGGCTTGATGGGCGCAGGCAAATTTCTCTCCCGGGCGATGAGCATCGTGGTTGCGGGCCTGCTGGCGTCACAGCTTGTGGCCGAGGTTCAGGCCCAGCCGGCGATCTGCAACACGATCCGCGTCGAACTCGCGAACCTGCCGCGCAACGTGACGGGCGGCAATCCGCGGGAGGCGGCGCGGCTGCGCGGCGAACTCGCGGGCGTGCGCAACGCGATCCGCGCCAACAATTGCGACCAGCGCGGCTTTTTCGGCTTTGGTGGCCCGCCCCCGGTTTGTGCCCCGCTGCGCGCCCAGGCGCAGCAGATGGAAGCCCGCTTGCAGCAGGCCGAGCCGATCGACGCCAATGCCCCGCGTCGCGCCCAGCTTCTGGGGGCGTTTCAGCGCTATGGCTGCGATGGCAACCAGCCGCAGCAGCGTGGCGTCATCTATGCCCAGCCGCAGGGCGGTGGCCTGCTCGACCGGCTGTTCGGCACGGGCAGCGCCGTCGAGCAGCGGCGCGACAGTTTCGTCGAGATCGATTCCGAACTCGATGACGAACTGAAGGAAAAGGCGAAGCTCGGCGGCCGCACGCCGATTTGCGTGCGCACCTGCGACGGCTTCTTCTTCCCGGTGAATTTCGAAGGCCTGACCGCGCGGGACGAACACAGCAAGGTCTGCCAGGCGCTCTGCCCCGCGGCCGAGACGGTCGTCATGTATATGCGCCTCGGCGCGGATATCGAGACCGCCGCGACCCGCGAAGGCCAGGCCTACACCGCCTTTCCCTTCGCCCTGAAATACCGCACCAACCGCGACAGCGCCTGCTTCTGCCGGCCGCAGGGCTATACGGTGGCGCAGCTCGCGAAGGACCAGGAAGATTATGTCGAGGCCCGCAAGGGCGACCTCGTCGTCACGCGCGAGCAGGCCGAGGCTTTGTCCCGCCCGAAGGAAGTGCGCAACCCGGCGCAGGCCCGCACCCCGGCCAATGCGCGCAATGCCCGCAATGCACCGGCCCCCGCGCCTCAGCCGGAGGAACCCGCGGCCGTGCCGGAATCAGCCATCCCCACGGCCGGCACCGCCTCGGCCGGCATCGGGCCACGGCTCGGCACCGAGCGCGTGCTCGGCGGCACGCAAGGCCAGACTCAGGACGTGGTCGGTGCCGATGGCGTCAGGCGGCAGGTCAGGATCGTCGCGCCGGCACCAAACGCGCCAGAGCCTCAGCCCGGCCTAAGAGGGGCAGCACGGCCTTCAACTCAGGACCCTGCTCGCGTCCCGTGAGCGCGAGCCGCAGCGGCATGAACAGCGCCTTGCCCTTGCGTCCGGTCTTCGCCTGAATCGCGGCGATCCACTGGCTCCAGGTCTCGCTGCCGAACGGCTCCGGAGGCAGGAGTTCCGCGCATTCCGCAAGGAAATCCGTCTCGGCGACGGCGAAATTCTGCGGCGACATCAGCAGCGCCCACCAATCCCGCGCTTCCTCGAGACGGCTGACATTGCCGTGGATCGCGACCCAGAAGGCTTCGGCCCTTTCGCCCGCGATCCCCAGAGCGGCCAGCGGTTCCTTCAGGAGCCCGAACGGCTTGGCGTGCAGCAGCTTCACCGAGAGATCGGTGATTTCCGCCGGATCGAATTTCGTGAGCGCGCGGGAGAATTTCGACAGATCGAGCAGCGCGCCCAGCGCCTCCAGCCCCGCCAGCGGGCGGATCGCCTCTGATGTGCCGGTCAGCGTCGCGACGATGGCGACCGCCAGCGGATCGACGCCCTCGGCCCTGAACGAGCGCAGCGACAGCGCGCCGGTGCGCTTCGACATCTCCTCCCCCGTGGCCGAGGCGATGAGATTGTGGTGGGCAAACTGCGGAAGGTTCGCGCCCAGCGCATGGAACAATTCGATCTGGACGGCCGTGTTCGCGACGTGATCCTCGCCGCGCAGCACATGGGTGATGCCGAAATCCGCGTCGTCGATCACGCTGGCGAAGGTGTAGAGCACCTGCCCGCCGGTCATTGCCTTCTGCGCCAGTTCAGATGGAAAACCGGTTTCCACTTTTCCTGAGCCTGCGCGCGCGAGAATGGGATCGGAGAGCGAGGCCGTCTCGATATGGCATTCGCCGCGCACGCCATCCTGCCAGCGCACGGTGTTGCCGGAGAGCTTGAAGCGCCAGTGGGGTTGGCGCCCCTCGGCCTCGAATCGGGCGCGATCGGCATCGGTGAGCGCGAGCGCCGCGCGATCATAGACCGGCGGAAGCCCCCTCGCCTGCTGGCGCTTGCGCTTCCGATCCAGCTCTTCGGCGGTTTCATAGGCCGGATAGACGAGCCCCCGCGCCTGGAAATCCGCGAGCACCGCCGCATAGCGTGCCGCGCGATCCGATTGCCGCTCGATCCGGTCCGGCGGAATGCCGAGCCAGGCGAGATCCTCGAGGATGCCCTCGGCATATTCCGGCTTCGAGCGCTCGGTATCGGTGTCGTCGAAGCGCAGTAGGAACGTGCCGCCCGTTTTCCGCGCCATCAGCGCGTTCCACAGGGCGGTGCGGGCATTGCCGATATGCAGGTAGCCCGTGGGCGAGGGCGCGAAACGGAAGACAGGCATGGCCTTTCAGTGCAAGCCACCCCGGCAGGCGTCAAGCTCAATAACGAACGAGCAGTCCCGGTCTCCAGCCATTCTCGGCAAAAAGGGGCACGTATTCCTCGGGAATGAAGAGCCGATTCTCGGGATGGGCAATCAGGGGATAGGCCTCGGGAGGATAAAGGGTGGGATCGTCATCCGCAGCGGCGAGATCGATGACCCAGCGGCTGGGCAGCTTGCGATCGCCCAGCATGCGGATTTCGAAAGCCAGAAGGCGAAGCGAATCCGCGGCGGCATAGAGGCCGAGCCTCTGGTTGCGTGCGGCCTCGGCCATGGCGCGCGTGGCGCCAAGCTTGCCCTTGCGCGCCAGCGTCCTCAGCGCGGCGGGCGGCAAGGCCGCATCTTTCACCGAGCGCTTGCCCCTGAAGGGATCGGTGTTCGGCCAGATGAAGAACGGCGAGGCCACGCCTTTCTCGATCAGGCGCTCATTGTAGGTCAGGCGCGGGCGCGTCGCTTCATCCTTGGACGAGGCGTTGAGATAGACCAGCGGACGACCATAGCCATCCACCATCTCATGCGCGAAGGCGAGGAAGAACCGGAACCCTTCCGGGCCGACCCCGATCGTCGCCTGATCGGCCTTGATGAGATCGACCAGAGTCTGCCGGGCGATGACCGCGTGGCGGGCGTGATTGGCGGCGGCATCCGGTCCGCTCGCCGCAGCAACGCGGGCGGCGACCAGCGGGTGCAGGCCTTTTCCGGGAAAGGCCGGCCATTGTCCGGGTGCCAGCGGATCGGTCAGATAGGCGGCCCATTCCGGGCTTCCGAGCTTGGCGCGCCTGTCCGAGGGGCTCGAAGTGGATTGCGTTGGCGAGATCGGCACCTTGTAGGCCATTTCCGGTGCATCGCAGCCCAGAAATCGCAAGCCCTGCGATCCATCGAAAAAGACCCGGGCGCCATCGCCGTCATAGATGATGCCATCGGCGTCGTCGCTGGCCTTGCCACCGACCGCGCCGCTCAGTTCTGCGTAGATGAAGGCATTGGGCCTGCCGCGTGCTGCGACATTGAAAATTGGCATGATCAATCTCCATTCCCGCAAGGCGGGTATGGAAGCGCAGTTTCATGACAACCGCAAGTCGTGCCATCCGCTCGCTTCGCGCGGGCGGGGCGCACGCCCTACCCTCGCGAGGGCTCACCCATCATAGGCCTCGCTGAGGCTCTTCATCGGCTCGGGTTGGATGCCGGAATCAGGCGCGTAGGCTCCCTCCGAGCGATCGCGGAAGCGGTTGACGATCGGATACCGCCGGTCGCGGCCGAAATTCCGCCGCGTCACCTTCACGCCGGGCGCGGATTGCCGGCGCTTGTATTCGGCGATGGCAAGGAGGTGTTCGATGCGCTCGACGGTCGCGCGCTCATGCCCGCGCGCGACGATATCCGCCACGCGCATCTCCTTCTCGACGAGGCATTCGAGAATGTCGTCGAGCACGGGGTAAGGCGGCAGCGAATCCTGGTCCTTCTGGTTCTCGCGCAACTCCGCGGTCGGCGCCTTCACCAGGATGTTCTCGGGGATCACCGTGCCATCCGGCCCAAGCGCGCCCCAGGGCTTCCAGTAGTTGCGCAGGGCCGAGAGGCGATAGACCTCCATCTTGTAGAGGTCCTTGATGGGGTTGAAGCCGCCATTCATGTCGCCATAGAGCGTCGCGTAACCCACGCTCATCTCGCTCTTGTTCCCGGTGGTGACGACCATCGGCCCGAACTTGTTCGAGATCGACATGAGAATCGTGCCGCGCGCGCGGCTCTGCACATTCTCTTCGGTGATGTCGCGCTTCGTGCCCGCGAAAAGCGGCTGAACCGCCAGTTCCAGCCCCTCCACCGCGCTGGCGATGGGGAGAATGTCGTAGCGGATGGAGAGCGCGTCCGCGCAATCCTTCGCGTCCTTGAGGCTGTCTTCCGAGGTGTAGCGATAGGGCAGCATCACCGCGTGCACGCGCTCCGGCCCGAGGGCATCGGCCGCGAGCGCGGCGCAGATCGCCGAATCGATGCCGCCGGAAAGGCCGAGCACCACGCCCGGAAAGCGGTTCTTCTCGACATAATCGCGCAGGCCCAGCATGCAGGCGGCATAATCCGCCTTGTCCTGTTCCTCGATCAGCGCCTTCGGCCCCTCCTCGATGCGCCAGCCGGCATGGCCCCGCGCCAGCGTGACGATCGGCATGTCCTCGCGGAAAGCGGGCATCTGGAAGGCCAGCGCGCCGCCGGGATTGAGTCCGAAACTCGCGCCGTCGAAAACGAGTTCGTCCTGTCCGCCGACCTGATTGACATAGACCAGCGGCAAGGCGCTCTCCGCCACGCGCGCCACCGCGACATTCATGCGCTCGTCCATCACGCCACGCCGGTAGGGCGAGCCATTCGGCACGAGCAGGATTTCCGCCCCGGTCTCGGAGAGGCATTCGACGACTTCCGGCGTCCAGATATCCTCGCAGACGGGCAAGCCAAGACGCACGCCGCGCAAGGGCAGCGGGCCGGGCATAGGGCCGGAATCGAAGACGCGTTTCTCGTCGAACACGCCGTAATTCGGCAGATCCACCTTGAAGCGCACGCCGGTGATGCGACCCGCATCGAGTGCGGCGATGGCATTGTAGAGCTTGTCGCCTTCCTTCCACGGCAGGCCGATCAGCACCGCCGGGCCGCCATCCGCCGTGTCGCGGGCGAGATCGTCGAGCGCCTGCCGGCAGGCGTCCTGCACGGCGGGTTTCAGCACGAGATCCTCCGGCGGATAGCCGATGAGAAACAGCTCGGGAAACAGGATGAGATCGGCGCCGGCCCTGGCCGCCTCTGTCCGCGCGGCACGGGCGCGGGCGAGATTGCCGGCGATGTCGCCGAGCACCGGGTTCAACTGGGCGAGCGCAAGCGCGAGACGTTGGGGAGCAGCGTTCATGGTTCCGCATGTAGTCCGCTCCGCCTCCCCTGACAATCGCGGGCTTCGCGACGGGCGGGAAAGCGTCCCAATTCGGGGCGACGATGTCCGGCACGATTTAACCCAAGGGTAAGGTTACTTTTTTACTCTTCCGGCGATGGTGCCCCGTGCTTCGTGCCGGTTTGCGGGCTCATCGCATGGTTGCCGGTTACGGGAGTTCACACATGTCGGTTCATCGCCTGCGCGGGAGGAAAGGTCTCCAGCATCTCGGGAGCCTGACGATTGCCGCATTCGTCGGCACGGCGACGGCCGAGGCGGCGGATTACCTGCGCGGCGCCTATGCGCCCGATGCGGTGACCAAAAGCGAGGGCATCGACTGGGCCGGTGTCTATGTCGGCGGTTATGTCGGCTATACCGGCGCCCAGGTGGACCCGTCGCGTCTCCGGAGCCGCCTCGCGCAGGAAGGCCTGCCCAATTCCACATTCACGAGCCTGCTGCAGAGCACCATCAACCTGCGCAAGATCGACAAGGATCGCACGAGCTTCGGCGGCTTCGCCGGCGTCAACTATCTCTGGGATGACGTGGTGCTCGGCATCGAGGTCGACTACACCCGCTCCGCGCTGGATGGCTCAACCACCGCCGGCCCCTATGGGCTCTCCCAGACCGCGGGAACCGAGGAAAACGGCGTCAGCAGCACCACCACCGCCCGCGCCCGGGTTCACGAATGGGGCACCATCCGTGGCCGCGTGGGTTATGCGGCGGGATGGTTCATGCCCTACATCACGGCCGGCCTGGCGCTCGGCAATATCGATGGCCGCGCGACGGTCAGCGGCACCTGGGAGCGGATCGACGTGAGCTCGCCGCCGGCACGACCGGTGATCGCGAGCGGCAGCTTCAACGCGACGATCGGCCGTCGCGGCATTGCCTATGGCGGCGCGGTGGGCGCGGGCGTGGATATGGCGCTGTTCTCGAACGTCTTCCTGCGCGCGGAATGGCAATACATCCAGTTCGGTTCCAGCGGCCTGCGCCCCGAGGTTTCCCTCCACACCGCGCGCGTCGGCGGCGGCGTGAAGTTCTGACGACGGGCCGGGCCCCCATGGCCCAGCAAGAAAGAAGCCCGGCTTTCGAGCCGGGCTTTCCGTTTCGCGATCGCGCCATCGGCTGCGATCAGCGGCACACCTCGACGCGCTGGAAGGTCCAGCCATAGCCGTCCCACACGCGCTGCTTCCGGATCTTGCAGACCGGGCCGCGATACGCGAAACCGGTTTCCGAATAGCCGTGATAGTGACGCGGGTGGCGCGGGCCGTAGCCATAGCCGCCATAGTGACGGTAGCCCGGACCATACTGCACCGGCTGATGGTAGGTCGGAACATAGCCGCCCGGACCCACATAACCGTCATCCGAGACATAACCGCCGTGATGACGCTCGTTCGCCTGCGCGGCGATGGCACCCACGGCAAGCGCACCGAGAACGCCGGCGGCGATCAGCGCTCCCTTGCGGCCGTTGCGGGCCTCGGCCTCGCCGGCCGTCATCGTCAGGCCAGCGCCCATGGTGAGGGCGGCAAGCGCGACAACGGCAATCTTCTTCACCAGGGGAATCGATGTCGTCATGGCTCCATCTCCGAACCGGAAGACCTGGCGAGCGCGATCCGCTCGCATCCGGTCTTCATGGGGGGAAGATAGAGCCTCGACCTTGGCCCTGACATGAACGGGATTGTTGTCTCCCGTTCATCCTGGCCACGCGCTTATTCGCAGACCTCGACGCGCCGATAGGTGTAGGTCTCCTCGTCGAGCCAGACCTTCTTGCGCTCGAGATGGCAGGTCGGGACGTAGCGCGGGCGGCGACGCTCGACGAGCACTTCCTCTTCTTCCACCACCGGCTGGGCCTGCGAGCGCCCCTGAAGCAGCAGATAGGCCCCGGCGGCTCCCACGGCGAGACCTGCGGCAGCGGCGGCATTGCGGCCCTGCGCGGCCTGGGAAGGCGTGTGGAACAGGATGGCGAGCGCTGCGGCAAGGCCGGCGGCCACGGCGGAGAGATGATAACGCATGACAGGTCTCCGTGCTGGGAGACCCACATTTCCTATCGAATTCTTAACAAAATCTCTCGAAATCGCGGCTTTCCCGTGGCGCCCCGCGCCCGGCTGGCCTGCCCGGAAAACATGGAAAACAGGGCCTTAAAAAACGCGGCCCCACAGACGCGCAAAGTGTCATCCCCCACGGCGAAGCCGGGCGGGGATCCGGAGGACAAGCCGAGCGGAATGGATTCTCGCGCCTCGCGGCGCTCGGTCGGGAATGACACCAGGGGCGACCGTGCCCGGCGGCGGCGAGGCCCGAACGAAGGCGGCGGTTATTCCGCCGCCGCCGGCACCAGCGTGCCAAGCTCGTTCTTTTCCTTCTTGATCAGGTCCGCGACCATGAAGGCGAGTTCGATCGCCTGCTCCGCATTGAGGCGCGGATCGCAGAACGTGTCGTAGCGGTCGGCGATCATCTCGTTGGTCACGGTTTTCGCGCCACCGGTGCATTCCGTGACGTTCTTGCCGGTCATTTCGAGATGGATGCCGCCGGCATAGGTGCCTTCGGACTGGTGAATCTGGAAGAAGCTCTTCACTTCCTGCGTGATGCGCTCGAAGGGCCGCGTCTTGTAGGCACCGAGCGCAACAGTGTTGCCGTGCATCGGATCGCAGGACCACACGACATTCCGGCCCTCGCGCTTCACCGCGCGGATCAGATCCGGCAGGTGGTTGCCCACCTTGTCCGAGCCGAAGCGGCAGATCAGCGTGAGGCGGCCGGCCTCGTTGTCCGGGTTCAGGATGTCGATCAGTTCCAGCAGGCCATCCGGCGTCAGCGACGGGCCGCATTTCAGGCCGATCGGATTGAGGATGCCGCGAAAGAACTCGACATGCGCATGGTCCGGCTGGCGCGTGCGATCGCCGATCCACAGCATGTGGCCGGACGTGGCCACGTATTCGCCCGGATGGGTCGAATCCTCGCGCGTCATCGCCTCTTCATAGCCAAGCAGCAGCGCCTCGTGGCTCGTGTAGAACTCGGTGAGGCGCATTTCCGGATGCGTATCCGAATTGATGCCGATGGCGCGCATGAACTGCAGCGCCTCGGTGATGCGCCCGATGAGATCGAGATAGCGATGCGAGGCCGGGCTGTTCTGCACGAAATCGAGCACCCATTTCTGGGCATTGTCGAGGCTGGCATAACCGCCGGTCGCGAAGGCGCGGATCAGGTTCAGCGTCGCGGCGGACTGGCGATAGGCCTCGACCTGCCGGCGCGGATCAGGGATGCGCGCCTCAGGCGTGAACTCGATGCCGTTGATGATGTCGCCGCGATAGCTCGGCAATTCCACCCCGTCATGCTTCTCGACCGGCGAGGAACGCGGCTTCGCGAACTGGCCCGCCACGCGGCCCACCTTCACCACCGGCGAGGAGCCGGCATAGGTGAGCACCACCGCCATCTGCAGGAAAACACGGAAGAAATCGCGGATGTGGTTCGCGGAATGCTCCGCAAAGCTCTCGGCGCAATCCCCGCCCTGAAGCAGGAAAGCCTCGCCCGCCGCGACCTTGCTCAACGCCCGCTTGAGCTTGCGCGCCTCGCCCGCAAAAACCAGCGGCGGAAAGCTCTGGAGCTGCTTCTCGGTCGCGTCCAGAACGGCGGAATCCGGGTAGCTCGGAACCTGCGCGACCGGAAAAGAACGCCAGGACGTCGGGGTCCAGGGCTTCTTTGCAACGGAATCGAGCGGACGCGAGGTCATGACAGCACCTTGTATCGAAAAAACGCCCTCCCCCGAGGGCGGAGAGGCTCTTTACCCGCAAATGCCGGTTCTGGCGAGTGGAAATGCCTTCGGGGGAGGTTCACCCGTGCTTGAAGCACAGCATGCGCGAGAGTCCAGGCGCCCGGCCGTCATGCCCGGCATTGGGCCGGGCATCCACGACTTCATCCCGAAAGCAGCCTGCAAGACGTGGATGGCCGGGCCAAGCCCGGCCATGACGCGCGAAGGCCATCACATTCAAACTGTCCTTCGTCCAAACCGCGCGGGTCTCTCAGCTTGCGCGCTCGAATCTTGCCGTGCGCGTGCGCATCGTGACAAGCTCTTCCGCCGCGCTGGGGTGTAGCGCCATGGTCTGGTCGAAATCGCGCTTCGTCGCGCCCATCTTCACCGCGATGCCCACGAGCTGGATCATCTCGGCCGCGCCGTCACCCAGGATGTGGCAACCGAGGATGCGATCGGTCTCGGCATTCACCAGCAGCTTCATCATCACCCGGTCCTCGGAGCCCGAAAGCGTGGCTTTCATGCCGCGGAACGAGGTCTTGTAGAGGTCGACCACCGGGAAGCCGGTGCGCGCATCGGCTTCCGTCAGCCCCACCGTGCCGAGTTCGGGCGTGGTGAACACCGCCGTGGGGATGATCGTGTGGTCGACCTGCCAGGGCGCGATGCCTTTCGCGGCGCCGAACAGCGTATCGGCCACGGCATGCCCCTCGCGGATGGCGACCGGCGTGAGGTTCACGCGGTTCGTGACGTCTCCAACCGCGAAGATATGCGGCACATTGGTGCGCGAGGCCGCATCGACCGCAATCGCGCCGTCCTTGGCCAGAGCCACGCCGGCCTTTTCGAGCCCCAGCCCCTCGACATTCGGCGAGCGGCCGATGGCGAAGAGGATCTGGTCCGCCGCGAGCTGTTCGCCACCCTTCGTGTGGCCGACAAGGCCCTCGGCCGTTTTCTCGATCGACGCGAAGGTATCGTTCAGCACGAAGCGGATGCCGGCCTTGCGATAGGCCTCCATCAGCCCGTCGCGCAGGTCCTCGTCGAAGCCGCGCAAAGGCTTGTCGCCCCGGTAGATCACCGTCACGTCGGCGCCGAGATCGCGGAAGATGCCGGCGAATTCGAGCGCGATATAGCCGCCGCCGGCGATCACCAGCCGCCTCGGGAATGCCTTCAGGTCGAACACCTCGTTGGAGGTCACGACATGCTCGATGCCCGGCAGCTTGGAATCGAGATTGGGTCGGCCGCCCGTGGCGATCAGGATGTGCTTCGCGCGTACCACACGGTTGTCATCGAGGATGCGCACCGTGTGCGGCCCTTCGAGCACCGCGCGGGATTTCACCACCGTCACGCCGGCACTGGTCTGCCCCTTGGCATAGAGCCCCTCGAGGCGGGTGATCTCGGCTTCCTTGGCGGCGACGAGGGCGTGCCAGTCGTGGGATGTCTCTCCCACCTGCCAGCCGAAGCCCCTGGCCTCGCGGAAATCCCGCGCGAAACGGCCGGCGAGCACATAGAGCTTCTTCGGCACGCAGCCCCGGATGACGCAGGTTCCGCCCATGCGGAACTCCTCCGCCAGCATCACGGTCGCGCCGTGGCCGGCCGCGATGCGCGCCGCGCGGACCCCGCCGGAGCCACCCCCGATGACGAAGAGATCGACGTCGAATTCCATATCCGCCCCCCGGCCCGTCGCCGCGCGGCCCATTTGCCGCAGCGATCGACATAGAAACGGCGCGGATGGTTTTCACCCGCGCCGTAAAGCACATTCGCGTGAAAACGGCCGATCCGTCGATCAGAGCGGCGCGCCGCGCTTCGCCATCTCCGAGCGGAACAGCACCATGGCCTCCTGGCCCACAACCTGCGTCCACTGCTCGAGATAGGGCAGCATGTCTTCCATGAAGTTGGGCAGCGTCTCGACATATTTCTTGCCGATCGGGCTCGTGAGGAAGGTGTTGACTTCCTTCAGTTCCGCCTCGGTCATGCGGCTTGCGAGATAGCCTGCCGCACCCTTCAGGCCCTCGGCGGTCATGTCGCCCATCCGGTCCTGCACGACCTTGAGGGATTCCTCGATCTGCCGCACCAGTTCGGGGCGTGTGCGCGTCACGTTGGTGCGGATCAGCTGCACCACATTCGGGGTGCTCGCCTCGAACGTGCGCATCAGGCCCGAGGTCTTGAGCACCTCCGCCGCGATCGCGAGATGGCTCGGCGCGAAATTCGTCGGCGGCGGCTGCGGCGCGCGCGGCGCATTGGCCTGCTGCGCGAAGGCTGCGCCAGCGATCGCCAGCGCGCCGGCCAGCGCAAGGGCGCGAAGGGAAAAGGCGCGAGGGAAACCGATCATGGAGCACCCGTCTCTTGCAGGCCCGGATATCGGCGGGCCGGGGAATTGGCGGGGCGACGCGGCCCCGAAGCTTCGAACGTCGCCCTTACGGCCTTCCGGCGAGGACGACAACCCCCTGATCGGAGGCGAGATATGCGGCGGAACAAAGACCGATGAACAACCCGTGCTCCACGACACCGGGAATCGCCGCCAGCATCCCGGCCGCCTTTTCGGGCTCGGGGAAGCCGGCGGAGAGGCAATCATAGATCAGGTTGCCGTTATCGGTGACGAGCGGATCGCCATCTTTCGCAAGCCGCAGGCGGGTCGTCACGGCAACGCCCAGTTGCGCAAAACCGGCCTCGATCCAGCGCGCCGTGGCGGGATGGGCGAAGGGCACCACCTCCACCGGCAGCGGAAAGGCACCGAGCATCCGCACATGCTTCGACTGATCCGCGATGACGATCATCCGTTTCGAGGCGAAGGCCACCATCTTCTCGCGGAGATGCGCGGCACCGCCGCCCTTGATGAGCCGGAGCGCGTCATCGAGTTCATCCGCGCCATCGACCGTCAGATCGAGTTCGCCGATGGCTTCGAGCGTGGTCAGTGGGATGCCGAGGCCCTCGGCCTGCCGGCGCGTGGCCTCGGATGTCGGCACGCAGAGAAAGGTCTCGCCGCCCCGCATCCGCTCGCCGACGATATCGACGAAATGCTTCGCCGTGGACCCCGTGCCGAGTCCCACGCGCATGCCGGATTTCAGCTCGGCCTCCGCCGCCGCCTCGGCCGCGCGCCGCTTCAAGTGATCGCTCATGATGCTCCCTGTGCTCGGCCGCTAGCGCGCCGGCGGCGTGCAGACGACTTCCTGGTCCCCGCGCACGAAGCAGACGCTCACCTCTCCCGTGCGGCGGTTGACGCGATAGATGCCGGCTTCCGCCCGATGGTTCGACGGCACGAGCGCGTAATCGCCGGGCTCGCCGCCCTTCGCGCCCTCCCCGGCGGGATAGCACAGGGTGAGGCCGACGGAATTCTCGTCCTTGATCGCGTAGTTGCAAGCGCCCATCTCACCCGTCACGCGATCGACCCGGAAGATGCGGTTCAGTTCCTGGTGCGGGGCGGGCATGAACATGAAATTCTCGGCCCGTACCGGCCCCGCCATCGCGAGAAGCACACAGGCCAGCCCCGCACGGAACAAACCCGCGCGAGCAGGCAGGAGCGTCGGTGGCAGGAATATCGGCTGATGCATGGTCCCTCCCCGGATGGCGAACCATCCCTTGAAGCGAATCGCGTCTTTCCGCTACGGAAAGGCTAGCCGATCACGGGCGGAAAATCCGCCCCGCCCCGTCCGGCTTTTCCACGAGGGAAGGGTTCGCCCGATGCGCGGCACGCTGGTCTTCGATCTCGACGGCACGCTGGCCGAAACCGCGCCGGACATCATGGCGACCCTGAACATCCTGCTCACGCGGGAGGGCTTGCCGCCGCTGCCGGTCGCGAAGGCCCGCGAACTGGTGGGTGCCGGCGCGCGCGCGCTGATCGAGCGGGGCTTTCAGGCCTCGGGCGTGCCATTGCCGCCGGAGAAGCTGGAAATGCTCTTCGCCGAATTCCTGCCAATTTATCTGGAGCGGATCGCCGAGGCGAGCCACCTGTTCGACGGCGTGGAAGCCGCGCTCGACCGGATGGTGCAGGCCGGGTTCATGCTCGCGGTCTGCACCAACAAGCCTGAGCCGCATTCGCTGGCGCTTCTGGAAGCGCTGGGCGTGAAAGGCCATTTCCGCGCCATCGTGGGGCGCGAAACCTTCCCATTCTTCAAGCCCGATCCGCGCGTGCTCGCCGAAACGATCCGCCTGTGCGGTGGCCTGCCCGAGCGCGCCATCATGATCGGCGACAGCCTCACGGATCTCGACACCGCGCGCCGCCTCGGCATCCCCTGCATCGGTGTCAGCTTCGGCTATACGAACGTCCCCATGGCCGAACTTGGCCCCGACCGGCTGATCCACCATTTCGACCGGCTCGACGACGCGGTTTTCAGCCTGCTGCCCTGAGGGCCGCTTGGCTCATGGGCCGCAGATAAGGCTCACCACGGCGCGCCCCGCCTCTGCCGCAACCGCACTCATCGGACGCGGCGCAGCGGAGGCGACGGGCGTGAGGCCGGCGAACTCGCCCAGCGTCTTCGCGTCCGCGATCCGGTAGCGCGTGGCGGGCACCACGCCCGCGACCTGCGTGACAAGCCGCGGCTCCTCGATCACGAGCGCCACCAGCCCGCCGGCACGATCCACCAGTGCGGCGCCGCCACCCCCGGCCTGAAGCGGCATTTCCGCCCGCCCGTCGGCGATCAGCGCCTGCGCGGTCTGCAGCGCGCCGCCGCGATCGCGCTGGAGCAGGATGGCATCGCTCCCGGCTTGTGCCGCCAGCGGCAGCGGTTTTCCACCCTCGCGCGCGAGACTGAACAGCAGAAGCCCGTCGCCACGTTTCTCGATCGTCGCCGTCGCTTGGCCGAGGGTGAGAATTCCGCAATTCGAGGCACTGGCCAAGGTCACGAACCGGCCCGGCGCGATCTCGACCGCGCTCACGCGTTTCGGCTCGGCCGAGGCCGGGCGTGCGGGCGTGGGGGCGGCCGGTGCAGTCGGGTTAGTCGAGGCGACGCTGGCAGGAGCGGCGCCGGGAATGGCCTCGAAGGTCGAGGCCATGGCGATGACCAGCCGGTCGAATTCCGGCGAGAGGCGCTTGTCGAAACCGATGGAAAAGCCCCGGAGCATGCCATCCGGGCCCTTTTCGAGCCGGCGATAGAACTTGCCTGTCGCCGTCTCGCCGGAAATCACGAAGAAATCCGGCCGGAGCAGCTTGTAGGTGATCTTCCGGCCCGGCACGTTCGCGCTCGTGCCACGCTCGAACAGGCCCTCCAGCGTATCCTCGGGCTTGCCGAGACTGAGATCGAGCGTTGCCGCCTCCCCCTCATCCTGCCAGCGCGAGAGGCCGGCCGGGCCATTCGACCGGTTCTTGAGGATCCGCCGCGGCACCCCGATGCGCATGCGCGAGGTGGCATCCGTCTCGATGACGAAACCGAACGCCTTGCGGCCAAACTCGGCCTGCTGCGCGAGGAGGCGGCGTTCCTCGGGCGTGAGAACGCCATCCTGCGGGCGCTTCAGCTCCGCCTCCAGCCGCTTCACCGCCGCGAAGGTCAGCGGGCCGAATTCACCCGTGGCCGCACCGGCGAAATTCGCGGCCCAGACGAGATCGCGCTGGATGGCGCGGCGCTCGGCGGCGTCGAACGCCTCGAAGGCCTTCGCGGCCGCGACCTGTGCCGGATCGACCTTCGGCGCGCTGGCGGGCGCATTCTGGGGATAAGCCGGGCCGCCGAACCCGATGCCGAAAGCGATCGCTCCTCCCGCGATCCAGGCCGATGCCGCGCGCCAGTCCATGTTTCGCCCTCCCCATGGCTTGAAGGCAGCATGATCCGGCGCGGATCGGCTCGCAAGCCTTGGATTGCGCCGCCCGCCCCCGGTGATAGGGTGATGGACCGCAAAAATCCTCGGGGGAGGTTTCCATGGGCACGCAGACCTGGGTCGCGAAAGCTGCAATCCGCTGGCCCGTGCTGGCGGCTGTTCTGGCGCTGCTGGCCTTGCCGGCCTTGGCCCAGACGCCGCAGAAGGCCTTCACCCGCGATGATCTCGCCCAGCAGGCCGCCCAGGTGGAGGAGCGCATCCGCCGCGAGGTGAGCCCGCCCGCCAATGCCGACATCGCCCGCATCCTGCGCGAGGGCAACGCCGCGCTCGAACGTGACAATGCCCGTGCCGCGCTGCCCCTCGCCAATCAGGCGGTCGTCGTCGCGCCACGTGACCCCAATGCCTGGCGGCTTCTCGCACGCGCCGCGAAGGCGCTGAACCCGCGTGACTGGCGCGAACGCTACGAGATGCAGGAACGCGCGGTTTCCGCCGCCTATCTCGCCTATCAGCGCAGCCGCAACCGCTCGGAAGATGCCGCCGCCCTGTTCCTTCTCGGCGAAGTGTTCGAATGGCGCGAGATGTGGCGCCCGGCGCTCACCGCCTATCGCCTCAGCAACGAGACCGAGGCGAAGGCCGAAGTGCGCGACGCCTATGAAACCCTGCGGGAATCGCGCGGCTTCCGCCTGACCAACAACGAGGTGGATGCCGATTCCGCCAATCCCCGCGCCTGCTTCATCTTCTCCGAGCCGCTCGCGCGGGGGCGCGTGGACTTCGCGCCCTTCGTCGCCATCACCGGGCGCGGCGATTTCGCGGTGGAGGCCGAGGACAGCCAGATCTGCGTGCAGGGCCTGAGGCATGGCGAGCGCTACGGCATCGTGCTGCGCGCCGGAATCCCCTCCACCATTCCCGGCGAGACGCTGCTGAAGAACGCCGATTACGATATCTACGTGCGCGACCGGAAACCCTCGGCGCGCGGCTCCGGCCGGGCCTATGTGCTGCCGAAAACCGGCCAGCAGGGCATTCCCGTCGTCTCGGTCAACACGAACCAGCTGGGCGTGAAGATCCTGCGCATCGGCGATCGCAACCTCATCAACACCGTGCGCGAGGGCGGGTTCCTCGAGGCCATCGAGCCCTACAAGATGCGCGAGATCATCGAGCGGACCGGCCAGCAGGTCTGGACCGGCACGATGGCGGTGCAAAGCGAACTCAACAAGGATGTCACCACCGCCTTCCCCGTGCAGGAGGCCGTGGGTGAACTGAAGCCGGGTGTTTATCTGCTCGTCGCGAAACCCGGCGAATTCCGCGAGGCCGTCTCGCCCGATGGCGACGGCGAGGATTACGAGACGCTCGCGACGCAATGGTTCGTGGTGTCGGATCTCGGCCTCACCGCCTTTTCCGGCGGCGATGGGCTGACCGTGCTGATGCGCTCGCTGGCCGATGCCGCGCCGGTCGCCAATGCCGAAGTGAAGCTGATCGCGAAGAACAACGAAATCCTCGGCACGGCGCGCACCAATGCGCAGGGTGTCGCGACATTCGAGGCCGGCCTCTCGCGCGGCACCGGCGGGTTGCAGCCCGGCCTCGTGACGGCGGAACTGGCCGGCGATTACGGCTTCCTCGATCTCGGCCAGACCGCCTTCGACCTCACGGATCGCGGCGTGAAGGGCCGCATCGCGCCCGTCGGCCTCGATGCCATGACCTATGCCGAGCGCGGGGTCTACCGGCCGGGCGAGACGGTGTTCCTCACGACTCTCCTGCGCGATGCGCGCGGCGCCAGCGTCTCCGGGCTGCCACTGACCGTGGTCATCAAGCGGCCGGACGGCGTGGAGTATCGCCGGGTGCTGGTCGAGGATCAGGGCGCGGGCGGCCGGGCGCTTTCCGTGCCGCTCCTCTCGAATGCGGCGGTGGGCACCTGGCGCGCGCAGGTCTTCTCGGACCCGAAGCGCCCGGCGATCGGCGAGACGACCTTCCTGGTGGAAGATTATGTGCCCGAGCGGCTCGAACTCACGCTGAAGGCGGCTGCCCCGGCGCTACAATCCGGGCAGGATGCCGAGATTGAGGCGGATATCCGCTATCTCTATGGTGCGCCGGGCGCCGATCTCGCGGTGACGGGCGAGACGCTCGTGCGCGTCGCGAAGGAGAGCGCCATCCCCGGCTTCGCAGGCTTCCGGGTGGGCCTTGCGGATGAGCCGGTGGAACCCTTGCGCACACCCATCGAGGAAACCGCCCGCTCCGATGCGCGCGGCAAGGCGAAGCTCGTCATCCCCGTGACGGAGCCGGAAACCAGCCTGCCGCTGGAGGCCGAATTCATCCTCACCGCCAACGAGAATGGCGGGCGCGGCGTCACGCGCATGCTGGTGCTGCCCATCGTGCCGAAGGGCGTGGCCATCGGCGTGAAGCCGCTTTTCGCGGCCGATCAGCTTCAGGCCGGCGGCACGGCGAAATTCGGCGTCATCCTCGCAACGGGCCAGGGCAAGCGCCTCGCGCGCTCGGGGCTCAAATGGCAGCTCTCGCGCATCACCAAGACCTATCAATGGTTCTTCAAGGAGGGCCGCTGGACCTACGAGGCCATCACCACCACCCGCCGCGTCGCGGATGGCGATCTGGCCACCAGCGAAACCGCGATGGCTGAAATCTCGGCGCAGGTCGGCTGGGGCCATCACCGCATCGAGGTGCGAAGCGTGGGGTCGGAGACGGCGGAAACCGCCTTCGATTTCACCATCGGCTATGTGGCGGAGGCCAAGGCGGACACGCCCGACGTGCTCGACGTCGTGCTCGATAAAGCCGCTTACGCCGATGGCGACACGATGAATATCCGCCTCACCCCGCGCGCCGCCGGCAGGGCGACGATCGCGGTGATCTCGGATCGCGTGGCGCATCTCGAGACGGTCGATCTCCCGGCGGAGGGCGCGAATATTCGCCTGAAAGTCTCGGCGGAATGGGGTCCCGGCGCCTATCTCGTGGCGCTCGCCCATCGTCCGCTCGATGCCCGGCAGAAGCGCATGCCCGGCCGCGCGCTCGGGCTCTCGTGGTTCTCCATCGGCGCGGACCAGCGCAAGCTTGCGCTCGATCTTGGCGCGCCGCAACTCATCCGCCCGCGCGGCACACTGAGCCTGCCGATCAAGGTGGGGAGTATCCCGGCGGGCGAGGAAGCCTTCGTCACGGTTGCGGCGGTGGATAACGGCATCCTCAACCTCACGCGCTACCAGCCGCCGAACGCCACCGCGCATTTCTTCGGCCAGCGCCAGCTCGCGGGCGAATTCCGCGATCTCTACGGCGCGCTGATCGACGGCATGCAGGGCACGCGCGGCGCGATCCGCTCGGGCGGCGACGGCGCAGCCCCCCTCGTGGGCGAGAAGCCGACGCAGGAGCCGCTCGCGCGCTTCTCGGGCGTGGTGAAGGTGGGTGCGGATGGCACGGCGAACGTGACCTTCGACATCCCCGCCTTCAACGGCTCGGTGAAGGTGATGGCGGTGGTCTGGTCGAAGACCCGCACCGGCGAAGCCTCCGCCGATGTCACGATCCGCGACCCAGTCGTGGTGCAGGCGACGACGCCGCGCTTCCTCGCTTTGGGGGATCGCTCGCAGCTTCATATCGAGATCAACCCGGTCGAGGCCGAAACCGGCACCTACCGGCTCGAGGTCAATCTCAAGGGCCCGGTCACCGCCGCGCTCGACCCGGCCTGGCAGAATATCCGCATCGAGAAGGGCCGGAAGACCGATCTTGTCTTGCCCTTGACCGGCGCGGGTCTCGGCATGGCCGAGATCGAACTCACCTTCGCCGGCGGCGGGCACAACCTGGCGCAGACCCTGCGCCTGCCGGTGAAATCCTCCGCGCCGAGCGTGGTGAACCGCATCGCCCGGCCCATTCCCAATGGCCAGACGCTGGAAATCTCGCGGGATCTCTTGAGCGAGATGGTTCCCGGTTCGGGTTCGGTGGGCGTTTCCGCCTCGCCCTACACCGCGCTCGACGCGGCGGGCCTGCTCGCGAGCCTCGATCGCTACCCCTATGGCTGCACCGAGCAGATCACCTCGCGCGCGATGCCGCTGCTTTACGTGAACCGCGTGGCGACGCAGGAAAATCTCGCGCTGGATGGTTCCGTGGATGGCCGCATCAACGATGCGGTCGAGCGCGTGCTGTCGCGGCAATCCGGCTCCGGGTCCTTCGGACTCTGGAGCGTCGGCGGGAACGATCTCTGGCTCGATGCCTTCGTCGCGGATTTCCTGACCCGCGCCCGCGAGCGGAATTTTGCGGTGCCGGCCGGCGCCTTCGCCCTCGCGCTCGATCGCCTGCGCAACCAAGTGGTCAATGCCGGCGAGGTGCGGCCCGAGGAAGCCGCCGGCACGGCCTATGCGCTCTATGTGCTGGCGCGGAACGGCCGCCCGGTGATGGGTGACCTGCGCTATCTCGCGGATAACAAGCTCGATGCCTTCCCCTCCCCGCTCGCCAAGGCGCAGATCGCGGCGGCGCTCGCCGCTCTCGGTGATCGGACGCGTGCCAATGCGGCCTTCGCGGCGGCCGGGCGGGCCTTTGCCGCGCTCAATGAAACCGAGGGCTATCGCGCCGATTACGGCTCGAAACTGCGCGATGGCGCCGGCATCCTCGCGCTGATCGGCGAGAGCGAGGGCGACAAGGCTCTGGCGCAGCGCATTTCCGCTTCGCTGGAGGAGATGCGTGGGCGTCGCCGGTATCTCTCCACGCAGGAACAGAGCTTCATGGTGCTCGCCGCGCAGGCCCTGCAGAAGGAGATGGAGGCCTTCACCCTCGCCGTCGACGGCCAGACACGACGCGGCCCGTTCCATCGCGCGCTCACGAGCGCGGCGCTCGATGCGAAACCGCTCGCGCTGCGAAACGAGAGCGGTGCGGATATGCGCGTGATCCTCAATGTTGCGGGCATTCCGCTGCGGCCCGAACCGGCCATCGAGAAGGGCTACGGCATCGAACGGCGTTATTTTACGCTGAAAGGGCAGGAAATCCGCCCCGACCAGTTCCGCCAGAACGAGCGCTACATCGTGAAACTGTCGCTGAAGGACAATCTCCGGCGGCAGGCGCGATTGCTGGTGGTCGATCCCCTCCCCGCCGGCCTCGAGATCGAGAACGCGGCGATCGGAGGCGCGGCGAACACGGAAGGGTTCGCCTTCCTCGGCGATTTGCTCGTGACCGAGAACACCGAAGCGCGGGATGATCGCTTCGTGGCGGCGCTGGAATATACGCCGAGCGACAAGCGCCCGGCGCTCACGCTCGCCTATGTCGTGCGCGCCGTGACGCCGGGCACCTACACGCATCCCGCGGCGATCATCGAGGACATGTATGCGCCCGAGAATTTCGGCCGCACCGGGTTCGGCGAGGCGCAGGTCGCGCCCTTCGCCAATGCCGCGCGGCCCTGACGATGCGGCGCGCCGGCATCCGCGCGATGGGCAGAAGCGGCTGGCTCGCCGCCGCGCTCCTCGCCGTGCCGGTGCTCGGCTGGGGCGCGCTGGAACTTGCGATGCGGGCGCTGCCGCCGCTCGACATGGCGCGGGCTTCGGAGCGTTCGACCGTGGTGCTCGATCGCGAGGGTCGCCTCCTGCGCCCCTTCGTGATGGCCGATGGCCGCTGGCGCATGCCGGTGAGCCTCGACGAGGTCGATCCGCGCTACATCGAGATGCTCGTCGCCTATGAGGACCGGCGGTTCTACGCCCATGCGGGCGTCGACCCGCTCGCGCTCATCCGTGCGGGCTGGCAGATGGCGCGCCATGGCCGCGTCGTCTCGGGTGGTTCGACCCTGACAATGCAGGTCGCGCGCTTGCTCGAGCCGCGCGAGGAACGCTCGCTGCGCGCGAAAACGCGACAGGCCTTGCGGGCGATCGAACTCGAACGGCGCTTCACGAAACAGGACATTCTCGAACTTTATCTGGGTCTCGCGCCCTTCGGCGGCAATGTCGAGGGCGTGCGCGCCGCCGCCCTCGGCTGGTTCGGCCGCGAGCCGAAGCGCCTGTCCATGGCCGAGGCGGCCTTGCTCGTCGCGCTGCCGCAGGCGCCGGAGAGCCGCAGGCCGGATCGCTTCCCGGAAGCCGCGACCGCCGCACGCGAGCGCGTTCTCGACCGCATCCGCGCGGCGAAAATCCTGCCCGAGGCCGATCTCGCGCGCGGCACGGATGAGCCGGTCCCCACCCTGCGCCGCGCCTTCCCGCGACTATCAGCGCATCGCGCCGAGGCGCTGGTGGCCGCGAACCCGGAGCAGCGCCGCATCGTCACGACCTACGATCGCCTCCTGCAGGCGAGCCTCGAGCAACTGGCCCGCGAGCGCGCCGAGCCCTTCGGACCGAATGTCTCGGTGGCGATCGTCGCGATCGATCTCGCGACGGGCGAACTCCGCGCCGCCGTGGGTGGTGCGGATTACTTCGATGCCGCGCGCGCCGGTGGCATCGATCTCACGCGCGCGGTGCGCTCGCCTGGCTCGGCGCTGAAACCTTTCGTCTATGCCTTCGCCTTCGACGAGGGAATCGCGCATCCCGAGACCTTGCTGGAGGATCGCGCCCTGCGTTTCGGCCTCTACGCGCCGGAGAATTTCGAGGCCGGATTCCAGGGGCTGGTGACGGCACGCGCCGCGCTTCAGCAATCGCTGAACCTGCCGGCGGTGGAGCTTCTGAACGCCCTCGGACCCCAGAAATTCCTGAGCCGCATCCGCCAGAGCGGCGTGCGCCTCTACATGCCCGACGAGACGAGCCCCGGCCTCGCCATCGCGCTCGGCGGATTGGGGATCTCGCTGCAGGATCTGACGGCGCTGATCGCTGCCATCGGGCGCGGCGGTGAACTCGTCCTGCCGCGGGAAAGGCCGGAGGAGCAGGCCGCGACGGTCACGCTCACGAGTCCGGTGGCGAGCTGGTACGCGGCGGATATCCTGCTCGGCGCGCCGCCGCCGGATAACGGCCCGCCGGGGCGGATCGCCTTCAAGACCGGGACATCCTTCGGCTATCGCGACGCCTTCGCGATCGGCTTCGACAAGCGCCACGCCATCGGCGTCTGGGTGGGGCGCGCGGACAATGCGCCGGTGCCGGGCCTGGTGGGGCGGAAAAGCGCCGCGCCGATCCTCTTCGAGGCGTTCCAGCGCGCCGGGCTCCAGCCTGGCATTCCGCCTCGCCCGGCGGAGGCGATCGTGGCGCGCACCGCCGCCCTGCCTCCGCCCCTGCGGCATCTGCGGCAGGATGTGGCGAAGACCATCGCGGCGGCGACCCGCCCTCAGTTGCAGATCGCCTATCCGCCCGACGGCGCGCGGCTCGACAGCGAATCCCTGCGCGACGGCCCGGAATCCGCGCTGATGGTGAAGCTGCAGGGCGGGTCGCCGCCCTTCACGCTGCTGCTGAATGGTGTGCCCGCCTCCGAAAGCCAGACGCGCCGCACCATCGCCCTTCCGACACCGGGACGCGGTTTTGCGGAAATCGCCGTCATCGACCGCATGGGCGAGACGCGGCGCGTGGGGATCCGGCTCGATTGAGGGCTTGGCGATTCGCGGCTCGGACGCCGTGACAGGCCGGTGACGCGGGGCCCGGATGAGGCAAACGACGGAACCGGAAAGGAATGGTGGGCGCGACAGGGATTGAACCTGTGACCCTTCGCGTGTGAAGCGAATGCTCTCCCGCTGAGCTACGCGCCCGGTGCCGGCGGGGATACGCGAGAAGCCCCGGCCCCGTCAAGCGCGCGGCCAGGAATTTTGCCGGGCAGCGAAAACGCCTCGCCATGAGGCGGGAATACACGGTGACCGGACCGGCTGTTACATGGATACAACACTGCGAAGCCAGTGTGAGGGCCTGGTGTCCGGATGCGGTCACTGTTCCGTGAAAGGACTTGCTTTGTTAACCGCCCTCTCGCCATACAGGGTCTTCATCGAGTTTCAGAAAACCGCGCCGAATCTCCGGGAGTTGGCTCTTATGCGCCTTATCCGTTCGCTTGTTCTTGCCGGCCTTGCCGGTTTCGCGACCCTGTCGCAGGCATCCGCAGAAATCGATCCGGTCAGCCGTCTGCCGCTCAGCACCGTGGACGACGTGCGCTTCTTCGCAAGCCCCATCCCGCGCGAGGAGGTGGAGTACAAGGGCCGCTATGCGCCCGGTACGATCGTCGTCGACACCAATGAAAAGCGCCTCTACCTCGTGATGTCGAATGGCCGCGCGATGAAGTACGGCGTGGGCGTCGGCCGTCCGGGCTTCTCCTGGGGCGGCACCAAGACCGTGACCCGCAAAGCCGAGTGGCCGTCCTGGACGCCGCCGGCGCAGATGCTGCGTCGCCGTCCGGACCTCCCCCGCTTCATGCCGGGCGGTGAAGGCAACCCGATGGGTGCCCGCGCTCTCTATCTCGGCACCTCGCTCTATCGCATCCATGGCTCGAACGAGCCGGAGACGATCGGCCAGGCCGTTTCCTCGGGCTGCATCCGCATGCTGAACGAGGACGTGATCGACCTCTACGAGCGCGTGAAGGTTGGCACCCGCGTGGTCGTGCTGCGCTGATTGCTGGCATATCGCCGGAATTCAGGGCCGGTCCTTCGGGGCCGGCCTTTTTCGTTCGGGGTGCCGGTCCCGGTCAGCGGCGGGGGAGGATCTTCGGCTCGCGGCTCAAGCCCTTCTCGGCCAGTTCCGCCTCGTATTCGGCCATCAGCGCCGCGCCATCCGCCGCGAAGCGTCGCAGCAGGGGCCAGCCATAGATGCCGCTGTCATGCATGTCGTCGAAACGGATGCGGATGGCGTAATTCCCGACCGGCTCCACCCCGATGATCGCGACATGGCGCTTGCCAGGGACGGTCTTGCGCTCGGAGGGCGAATGCCCCTGCACTTCGGCGGAGGGCGAGCGCACCCGCAACAATTCCGCCGGAATCGTGCCCGAGAATCCATCCTCGAAGGCGATCTGCAATGACTGGCGATCGGCCGCGACGCGGAGTTCGGTGGGCCAGGCTGTGCTCTCGTTCATCGCTTCGCCTCGCTTGGCCGGGGCGCTGCCGCAACGCCCGCTCGTTCCTGATGCATGGGCGCTGCGCCGCCCCGCTTTCGGGATAAGCGCCAAGAAGCCTCTTGCCAATCCATGCCGACGCGGCAGTTTAGGAGGCAAGCAAAAGGGAGCGGGCAAACCGCCACCCGCCAGAGGATGAGTTCCGGTTCATGAATACACCCATCATCGCAACCGTGCCGCCGGTAGACCTGGTCGACCCCTTCGGTCGTGGCATTGAGTACCTGCGCGTCTCCGTGACCGATCGCTGCGATTTCCGCTGCGTCTATTGCATGAGCGAGCATATGAGCTTCCTGCCGAAGCAGGATTTGCTGACGCTCGAGGAGCTGGACCGGCTCTGCTCGGCCTTCGTGCGCCGGGGCGTCAAGAAGCTGCGCATCACCGGCGGCGAACCGCTGGTGCGGCGCGATATCATGACCCTGTTCCGCTCGCTCTCGCGCCATCTCGATTCCGGCGCGCTGCAGGAACTGACCCTCACCACCAACGGCTCGCAATTGCAGCGCTTCGCGCGCGATCTCGCCGCATGTGGCGTGAAGCGCATCAATGTCTCGCTCGACACGCTCGATGCCGAGAAGTTCCGCGCCATCACCCGCTGGGGCGCGCTCGACAAGGTGCTGGCCGGCATCGATGCCGCGCAGGAAGCGGGCCTCGCCGTGAAGATCAACGCGGTGGCGCTGAAGGATTTCAACGAAGACGAATTCCTGCCGATGATCCGCTGGGCGCATGGCCGGGGCATGGACATCACCTTCATCGAGGTGATGCCGCTGGGCGAGGTCGAGGGGCATCGCGCCGATCAATACCTGCCGCTGAGCCAGATGCGCGCCGGGCTGATGGAGCATCTCACGCTTCGGGAATCGAGCCATCGCACCGGCGGACCGGCGCGCTATTTCACGGCCGAGGAAACCGGCGGGCGCATTGGCTTCATCACACCGCTCACGCATAACTTCTGCGAGAGCTGCAATCGCGTGCGCCTCACCTGCACCGGCACGCTCTTCATGTGCCTCGGGCAGGAGGACGCCGCCGACCTGAGGAAGCCCCTGCGCCAGAGCGAGAGCGACGAGCCGCTGATGCGCGCCATCGAGGCGGCGATCACCCGCAAGCCCAGGGGGCATGATTTCGTGATCGACCGGAAGACGAACATCCCCGCCGTCGGCCGGCACATGAGCATGACAGGCGGCTGAGAAAAGCCGCCCGGCCCGTCACAGGCGATAGGCCATCCGCACGCCGCCCCAATGCTGGCCGTGAATGCGGATGGGCGCATCCACTTCCTTCATCTGCACCGAGACGCCATTGCCCATGTCGCGGTTGTAGGTCTGGATCAGCGACGTCCCGATCACGCGCGCGGCGAGCAGGCCGGCGCGATCGTCGAAGATGCGGCGATTGCGGCAATTCGCGATGTTCCAGGCCCGATCACCGGGACGCTGCGGCTGGCTGAACTTGCGGTTATGCACCGGAATGTAGCCGTTGCGGTCGATCGCGAGCGCGAAAACCATCTGCGCATCGGCCGCGAGCGCCTTCTCGAGGATCGGCGGGAGCGCGGCGTCGAGGCGGGAGAGATATTGCGTCTCGAACTGCGCGGGATCGGTGCCGGGAATCGGCTGGTAATTCACATCGAACAGGGCCGGGAGCGTCAGGCGTCCGCTGGCGATTTCCCGCTCCATGGCCTCAGTGATCTCGGCCGCGAAATTCACCGCACGCTCGACGAGAGGCTGGTGAACCTGCCGGAAGCCCGCGATCTCCTTCTGCACCGCTTCCATCAGCGTCGCCTGCGGATCGGCGAAGCTGCAGTGGATCCCGAGGGCCGAGACATTCACGACCTTGAGATGCAGCGTGCCGAGGCGTGTGGCCTCCGCTTCGAGAACAGTGCCGATCGACGGCGCAAATCCCTCCACGGGGCGGATCAGCAGGCCGCCCTCGCTGAGGTCGAAGCTGTGGGCGCTCAGCGTCGTGGCACCCCGGCGGATGCGCAGGGCGAGATCGATCGGGAAGCGCTCGTGCTTCCGGCGGTTCGCGACCGGCATCGAGCGCAGGACCGTGACGACCCGGCGTCCGAGCTGCGCGGCCTCGCCCGCGGCGTGGCGGCTGATTTCATTCGCATCGAGGCTGTTCTGGCGCGCTTCGCCCGCCACCTCGGCGATGGACCCGACCTCGCGCACCACGCCTTCCACCGCGCCCTGCGCGGTTTCCATCTGCTGGCGCAGGTTGTCGATGGTCTGGCGCTGCTCCTGCACGGCGCTGGAAATGCCGGCGCAGATCGGGGCCAGCTCGGCGATATCGGCCGAAATGCCGCCCATCCCCGCGATCGCGCGCTGCGTGACCGTCTCGAGCGCCGTCATGCGGTCACGGATGGCGGAAACGGCTTGCGCGGAGGCGACCGAGAGCGCCTTCACTTCCTGCGCGACGACGGAAAACCCGCGACCCGCCTCGCCGGCGCGCGCCGCCTCGATGGTGGCGTTGAGCGCAAGCAGGTTGGTGCGCGACGCGATTTCGCCAATGGCGTTGAGCTGCATGCCGATTTCCCGCACGGCCTCGCCGAGGCTGTGGAAATCGCGCGTGGATGCTTCCGCCTTGGTCTGTGCGGAGGCGCTGCAGCGATGCACCTGATCGATGGTGCCAACGATCTCGCTCGCCGCGCCGGCCAGCAGATCGGTCGATTGGGAAACGCCGGCGACCTGGTCGCTCACGGATTCGCTGTGGTGGCGCAGCCGGTCGATCGCGGTCTTCACCGCATCGAGCCGGGTGATGCTGTTGCCGAGGCGCGTGGCGGCGTCGTCGCTTTCGCGGGAAAGCGCATTCGAGATGCGCAGCACGTCCAGTTCGAACAGGTCCAGCGCATGGGCGGTGGCCTTCTCGCTTCCGGCAGTTTCAGTCGTCGGGGCGGCGGCAGGTTCGGGCACGACGGATTCGGAAACGGCGTCGGCAACCACTCTGCGGCGCGAGAAGAGGCGTAATCCTGAGGTCATCCGATGGCCCTGGAGCGCAAGTCGAGAAAGTCACACCGGCCGGCAAGGCAGATGTTTTGGATGGTGCACCCAACCAAACTCAACTAACAGGCGTAATTTAAATCCACGTTAATGCTGTAGAGGGTGTTTGGACCCTGATGGGGACGATTGCCCTCATCCGGCGCTTCCGCTACGACACCGGCGTGACCCTGCGGCCCTCCGGGGGCAATCCGTTCCGCCCCTCCGGCGGCTTTCTCCGCAGGCGATGAACCGGCCCGGCGCGCATGCAACAAAGCCAGACCAACCTGCGCGGAATTCTGGCGATGATGCTCGCCATGCTGGTTTTCACGGGCAACGATGCACTGATGAAATATGCGCGCGCCTCGCTCGAGACCGGGCAGGCGCTGGTCGTGCGCGGCCTGTTCTGCGTGGTGCTTCTCGCGATGGCGGTGGTGCTGACACGCAATGTCGCGCGCCTCCCGCTGGCGCTGAGCCGCTTTGCGCTCTTGCGCGCCGGGCTCGAAGGCGCCATCGCGACGCTCTATATCGGGGCGCTCGCGGGCATCGCGCTGGCCGAGGCGACGGCCATCACCATGCTGGCGCCGCTGCTGATTACGGCCGCTTCCACGCTGTTTTTGGGCGAAAAGGTCGGTTGGCGCCGCTGGAGCGCCATCGCCGTCGGGTTTGTCGGCATCCTGCTCGTCCTGCGGCCGGAGGGGCGCGTGGTGCCGGCCTGGGCGGTGGCGATGGTGTTCGGCTGCACGCTGCTGATCGCGCTGCGTGACGTGCTGACACGGCGCATGCCGAACCACGTCCCGAGCCTGATGCTGACGGTCGCGACCTCCTGCGGCACGCTGGTTGCCGGAAGCATCCTCGCCTGGCGCAGCGGCAACTGGCAGCCGATGCCGCCGGATGTGCTCATCGCGCTCGGCGGCGCGGCGGTGCTGGTGCTGATCGGCAACTACGCGGTGATCGAGGCGCATCGCGGCACCGATCTCTCGGTCGTATCACCTTTTCGTTATAGCGTGATCGGCTGGGCCGTGATCGTCGGTTTCGTCATGTTCGGCGACGTGCCAAGCCCCGTGGCGATGGGGGGTCTGGCGCTGATTCTCGCCAGTGGCCTCTACACGATCCATCGCGAAAGGTTGCGGCGACGCGCCGAGCGCGAAGCGTTGCCCCCGGCCTAGGGCGAACCGGGGTGCGCAGGCCGCTTGTCACGGGCGACGCTCTGCGTTAGCACCGTCTGAACCATACGTGCTGCGCAGGGATCGCATGCCAAAACCGCAGGAGGGGAGCGGTTGTAAGGGGGCGGACCTTCTGCCATGCGATTTTGCACGGGTCTCTTGCGACCCGGCACGCGTTGCCCCTCGGCACGCGCGACACGGAAGGAGCGGCCGCAACTCACCACAGATGCAGCCACAGCAAACACGAAGATGCCGTGCGATCCAACGCGCGGGACAGGTCCGAAGGGAGAAGGGCGTGCAAAATCTTCTGAAAATCAGCGGGATCATCGACGCGTTCAACACGCGCGTCGGTCAATTCTTCAAATGGGCGATCCTCGCCGCGGTTCTCGTCTCGGCGTTGAACGCGATCATCCGCAAATTGTTCAATGTCTCGTCGAACGCCTGGCTCGAGATGCAATGGTACCTGTTCGGTGCCGTTTTCATGCTCTGCGCGGCCTATACGTTCCTGAAGAACGAGCATATCCGCATCGACGTCGTGACCAGCCATTTCGCCAAGCGCACGCGCGACTGGATCGACGTGATCGGCCACATTTTCTTCCTGATCCCCTTCTGCTGGATCATGATCTGGCACGGCTGGCCGTTCTTCCTCCGCTCCTTCGAGATCAACGAGCAATCGATGAATGCCGGCGGGCTCACGGTCTGGCCGGCGAAGATCCTGGTGCCGCTCGGCTTCGTGCTGCTGCTGCTGCAGGCCTTCTCCGAACTGATCAAGCGCGTGGCGATCCTGCGTGGTGACCTCGAGGACGCCAATGCGGTCGTCGGCCATGGTGCGGCGGCGGAGGCGGAAGCCGAGCGCTTGCTGAAGGTTGCCGCCGAAGCCGGCATCATCAAGAAGTAACGGGTCAGGATCAGTCTGATGTTCAATCGTTTCGTTCGTATCACGGGCGCCCTGATCGCTGTTGCAATCGTGGCGCTGCTCCTTTCCGACCCTGCTCTTGCATCGGGCTTGCCCATCGAGCGGAAACCCGGCTTCCTCGGCTGGGTGGAACATTACATGGCGCCGATCATGTTCACCTCGCTGGTGATGTTCCTGCTGCTCGGCTACCCGGTCGCCTTCGCGCTCGCCGCCTGCGGCCTCTTCTTTGCCGTGGTCGGCATCGAGATGGGCCTCTTCGTGCCCAACTTCCTGCAGGCCCTGCCGGAACGCGTCTATGGCACCATGAACAACGACGTGCTGCTCGCGATCCCGTTCTTCACCTTCATGGGCCTCATCCTCGAGCGCTCGGGCATGGCGGAAGACCTGCTGGACACGATCGGCCAGCTCTTCGGCCCCATCCGCGGTGGCCTCGCCTACGCCGTCATCTTCGTCGGCGCGCTGCTCGCGGCGACGACGGGCGTCGTGGCGGCCTCGGTGATCTCGATGGGCCTGATCTCGCTGCCGATCATGCTGCGCTACGGCTATGATCGCCGTCTCGCCTCGGGCGTCATCGCGGCCTCGGGCACGCTGGCGCAGATCATCCCGCCCTCGCTCGTGCTGATCGTGATGGCCGACCAGCTCGGCCGTTCGGTCGGCGACATGTATGAGGGCGCTTTCATTCCCGGCATCGTGCTGGCTGGCCTCTATGCCGGTTATGTCTTCCTGATGTCGCTGATCTTTCCGAAATCCTGCCCGGCCCTGCCGAGCGAGGCGCGGACTTTGGGCGGCGGCGTGACATCGCTGGTGGTTGTTGCGCTGCTGACCTTCGGCCTCGCCTTCTGGAAATCGAACCTGCTGATCGGCCATGTGCAGAAGGGTTCGGAGACCATCCTCGCCACCTTCGCAGCCATGATCGTCGCCTATGCGATTGCGGTGCTGAACCGGGTGCTGAAGCTCAACCTGCTGTCGCGTCTCGCCACCGAGGTCATCGTGGTGCTGATGCCGCCACTGGGCCTGATCTTCCTGGTGCTCGGCACGATCTTTATCGGCCTTGCGACCCCGACGGAAGGTGGCGCGATGGGCGCGGCCGGCGCGATGCTGATCGCCTTCGGCAAGCGGCGGCTGAACCTCAGCCTGATCAGCCAGGCGCTGGATTCCACGGCGAAGCTCTCCGCCTTCGTGGTGTTCATCCTGATCGGCGCCCGCGTGTTCTCGCTCACCTTCTACGGCGTGAACGGACATCGCTGGGTGGAAGAGCTGCTGATCGGGCTTCCGGGCGGACAGACGGGCTTCCTGATCGTCGTGAACGTGATGGTGTTCCTTCTGGCCTTCTTCCTGGACTTCTTCGAGCTTGCCTTCATCGTCGTGCCCCTGCTGGGCCCGCCGGCGGAAAAGCTTGGGATCGACCTCATCTGGTTCGGCGTCATCCTCGCGGTGAACATGCAGACGAGCTTTATGCATCCGCCCTTCGGCTTTGCGCTCTTCTACCTCCGATCTGTGGCACCCAAGCTTGTCTATACCGACAAGGTGACCGGCAAGCAGATGGAGCCGGTGACGACAGGGCAGATCTACTGGGGCGCGGTGCCGTTCGTGGTCATCCAGTGCATCATGGTCGGCCTGGTCATCGCCTTCCCGCAGATGGTGCTGATCTACAAGGGCCAGCAGGTGACCATCGATCCGAAGAAGGTGGAGGAGCAGCTGAAGAACCTCTCCATCCCGGGCGGTGGCGGCTTCGGGCCCCCGCCGGGCTTCGGCGGCGGCATTCCCGGCCTCGGTGGTCCGGGTGGCGGCGCGCCGGGTGGCGGCATCGTCATCCCCGGCATCACCCCGCCGCGGGCGCCATAAAGGCAGGCGCCGTTTCAAAATAAGGAAAGCCCGGTCCGCAGAGATCGGGCTTTTTCATTGAGGTCTCCCGTCACGAAGCCTCCCGTCATCGAGGCCTCCTGATGGCGCTCACGCCCGCGGGGGAATGTCGAAATGCAGCACGTCCTCGCGCGTGCCAAGCTTGGTATAGAGCGCGATGGCCGGCGGATCGGCGTAATCCGCCTGCACATAGACCACCCAGGCGCCGATGCGCGCGGCCTCCGCCTGCAGCGCACCGATGAGCCCCGTCGCGACGCCGCGCCGCCGCCAGGCCTCGGCGACACCGAGATCGTAGATGTAGATCTCGCTGCGGGGCTGCTCGAGCTTGCGCAGTTCATAGGCGGCCAGCCCGCCGATCACCGCGCCATCGACCTCCGCGACCAGCGCGAAGAAGGTCGGATCGCCCAGAAGGCGCGCGAGATAGGCCACGTCGGGCCGGTTGCTGGCATAGGTCCCGGGATCTTCGAAGACCGTCGCGAAGAGATCGAGCAGACCGTGCGCGGCCGGCAGGTCGGCGACGCCGAGACGGCGGATCCGCACGCGATGAATGTCCGTCATGATAACGCACCCTCCATGGAGAAGCGGCAATCGCAACAAAAAACGGCGACCCGAAGGCCGCCGTTCCTGTTCTTTTCCGTGTTGACGGTGCTTAGCCGCGGGTCACGAAGTTGACCATGTACTGGTCGTAGGTCATCTCGGCGACCTGCCACCAGAGATACTCGTCGTTCCGGAAGGCGACCATGCTGTCGTAGACCTTCTTGAACTTCGCGTTCGTGGCGTTGGTTTCGGCGTAGATCTCGTTCGCCGCCTTCCAGCAGGCCTGCATCACTTCCGGCGGGAACGGCTTGAACTGCGTGCCGGCCGCGAAAAGCGCCTTCATCGCGCCCGGGTTGCGGGCATCGTACTTCGCCTGCATGTCCGTGTTGGCGTAATGCGCGGCGCTCTCGAGGATCGCCTTGTAGACCTTCGGCAGGCCTTCCCACTTCGCCTTGTTGATGAAGAAGTGCAGCGCAGCGCCGCCTTCCCACCAGCCCGGGAAGTGATAGACCGGCGCCACCTTGTTGAAGCCGAGCTTCTGGTCGTCATAGGGACCGACCCACTCGGCCGCATCGATCGTGCCCTTCTCGAGCGCCGGATAGATGTCGCCGCCGGCGATCTGCTGCGGCACCGAGCCGAGCTTGGTCAGCACGCGGCCCGCGAAGCCGCCGATGCGCATCTTCAGGCCGTTGAGGTCAGCAGCGGACTTCACTTCCTTGCGGAACCAGCCGCCCATCTGGCAGCCCGTGTTGCCGCCGATCAGCGCATGGATGTTGTAGCCGCCATAGAACTCGTTCAGCAGATCCATGCCGTTGCCGTGCATGAACCACGCATCCTGCTGACGCGAGTTCAGGCCGAACGGGACGGCGGTGCCGAGCGCGAAGGTGGGATCCTTGCCGACATAATAGTAGGAGGCGGTGTGGCACACTTCGACCGTGCCGTTGGTCACCGCATCCTGCGCCTGCAGACCCGGAACGATTTCGCCGGCGGCGAAGACCTGGATCTGGAACTTGTTGTCGGTCATCTCGGCGACGGCCTTCGCGAAGGTCTCGGCGGCGCCATAGATGGTGTCGAGCGACTTCGGGAAGCTCGACGTCACACGCCACTTCACTTCGGGCGTCGACTGGGCGATAGCGGGTTTGGCAATGGCGCCGGCGGCAAGGCCAGCACCGGCGGCGGTCAGAAACTGACGGCGCTTCATTCGTTTTCTCCCTTTTTTGGTCGTGGCTTTAAAGACGGTGTTCGCCCGGACCTTTAAATTCACAGCCCGAGTTGTAGGCAAGCCTGCGCGTTACGCAACCGTTTTTGCGCAAGGAACAGACAGCGTTCCATGCGGTTTTTTCACACGGGGCATGAATATGTTGCAAGCGGAATGCCCGCGATGCATCCGCGGGCCGCTCAATCGAAGACGATGCGCGGCGTGCTCCGGCGCGGTGCATCCCCTTCCAGCAATCCCCAGACCCGGTCGGCGATCGCGAGATAGGCCGCGGCATGCGGGCCATCGGGCTCGGTGACGACGACCGGCAGGCCGGAATCCGAGCGCTCGCGGATGGTCATCGCCAGCGGGATCTCGCCGAGGAAGGGCACGCCCTGCCGCGCCGCTTCCGCCTGCGCGCCGCCATGGCCAAAAATGTCGTAGCGCTTGCCGGTATCGGGCGCGATGAAATAGCTCATGTTCTCGATGACGCCGAGGATCGGCACCTCGACCTTGCGGAACATCGCGACGCCGCGCCGCGCATCGATCAGCGCGAGATCCTGCGGGGTCGAGACGATCACCGCGCCGGCGAGCGGCACGTTCTGCGCCATGGTGAGCTGCGCATCGCCCGTGCCCGGCGGCATGTCCACCACCAGAATGTCGAGTTCGCCCCAGGCCACCTCGCGCAGCATCTGCTGGATGGCGGAGATCACCATCGGGCCGCGCCAGATCATGGCGGCTTCCTCATCGACGAGGAAACCGATCGACATCACCTTCACGCCGTAATTCTGCATCGGGTTCAGCGTGCGCCCGCCCGCGAGCGTCGGCTTGCCGTGGATCGCGAAGAGCTTCGGCATCGAGGGGCCGTAGATATCGGCATCGAGCACGCCGACTTTCAGGCCGCGCGCCGCGAAGGCCAGCGCAAGGTTGCAGGATGTCGTGGATTTGCCCACCCCGCCCTTGCCGCTCGCCACCGCGATGATGTGCTTCACGCCCTGAACGGCGAGCCGCGCCGGGTTCATCGGGCCGGAGCCGAGCGGGCCAGCGGGTTTTGCCGGCTCGGGGGCGGCGCGAGACGGCGCCTTCTCCGCCGTCAGCGTCACCAGCGCCGAGGCGATGCCCGGCACGGCCTTCGCCGCCTCTTCCGCAGCCTTCCGCAAGGGCTCGGAATTCGCGACCTGATCGGCGGCGACGGAAATCGAGAAATACGCCTTCCCCTGGTGCACGATGATGTCCGACAGCGTGCCGCTCGCGGCCAGCGTTCCGCCGCCGGGCATTTGGACCTGGGCGAGGGCCTGGAGGATGGCGGTCTTGTCGGACATGGATCTTGGCCTTCATGTTGCTTTGGGGCCGTTATGGGCCCGGCGTGGCAGACGTCAATCGTGGAATTCGCCCGGCAATCGCGTCCGCGGGGCCAGGGGGCCGGGCCGGCCTCGATTGCCAAGCGGGTTTTTCCTTGGCAGTCTCCCGCCCGGAACGGCGCCGGACAGGCCGCCGGAGCCCAATCGAGAACAGGGAGAGTTCATCCATGACCACAAAACGCGTTCTTCTCGCGGCGGCCGCTCTCGCGATGGCCGGTTTCGCTACCGGCGCGCAGGCCCAGGCCATCACCGAAATCAAGATCGGCACCGAGGGCGCCTACCCGCCCTACAACAACCTGAACGCCAAGAAGGAGCTGGAAGGTTTCGAGATCGATTACATGAACGATCTCTGCGCCAAGATGAAGGTGAAGTGCACCTGGGTGGTGCAGGACTGGGACGGCATCATCCCCGCCTTGCTGTCGAAGAAATACGACGTGATCGTCGCCGGCATGAACGCGACGCCCGAGCGCCAGAAGCGCGTCGATTTCACCGATGTCTACACCTCCACGCCCATCGCCATGGTGGGTGCGAAGTCGATCACGTCGACCGACATCTCGCCCGCCGCGCTGAAGGGCAAGGCCGTGGGCGCGCAGGGTTCGACCATCCACATGAACTTCCTCGAGGCCTACTACAAGGACTCGACCATCCGCCCCTATCCCACCCAGGAGGAGGCAAACCTCGACCTGCTGAACGGTCGCCTCGATTACATCGTGGCCGATCTCGAGGCGCTCGAGAGCTTCCTGAAGGACAAGGGCAAGGATTGCTGCAAGGTGATCGCCGAGGTGAAGCGCGACGCCACGATCCATGGCCCGGGCGTCGGCATGGCGATCCGCAAGGAAGACACCGCGCTGAAGGCGATGCTGAACAAGGCGATCGCGGATTCGAAGACCGATGGCACGCTCGACAAGCACGCCATGAAGTGGCTCGGCAAGAAGGCGATCCAGTAAGCCCTGTCGAGAGACGCGGCGACCCCTCGGGTCGTCGCCGACCGCACAACAAGGCGGGGCCGAACCGGCTCCGCCTGCCCCTTCCTCCGGCCAGCCGAGCGCATGGAAAAGTACCTCACCCTGCTGTCCTACGGTGATTCCGGCTGGGGCGATGAATTGCTGCAGGGCGCGCTTGTCACCATCTCCATCGCCCTGGCCACCCTGCCCTTCGGCCTGGTGCTGGGCCTCGGCGTGGCGCTGGCCAGCCGGTCGCGATCCCGCATCGTCTCGAGCCTCGCGACGCTCTACACCACGGTTTTTCGCGGTGTGCCGGAGCTGCTGACGCTCTACATCATCTATTTCGGCGGCCAGATCCTGATCCAGAAGATCTGGAGCGGCCTCGGATTTTCAGGCTCGCTGTCGATCTCGCCCTTCCTCGCGGGCATGGTGGCACTCGGCCTCGTGCTCGCGGCCTTTTCCTCCGAGGTGTGGGTCGGCGCCTTGAACGCCATCCCGAAGGGGCAGCGCGAGGGCGCGGCGGCTCTGGGGCTTACGCGCGGCCAGGCTTTCCGGCTCGTCGTGCTGCCGCAGCTCATCCGGGTCGCCCTGCCGGGGCTCGGCAACAACTGGATGGTTCTGCTGAAGGAGACCTCGCTCGTCTCGGTCATCACCCTGCAGGATCTGATGTTCATCGCGACGCGCGCCAATGTCTCGACGAAGGAGCCCTTCCTGTTCTTCTCGGCGGCGCTGCTGATCTATCTCGTGTTTTCCATGCTCTCGGCCTGGGGCATCGGCCGCATGGAAGCCCGCGCCAACCGGGGATACGCGCGATGAGGTGGTGCGAGGCGCCCGGCTTTTACGTCGGCCACGAGGTGCTGGAGCGCTATGGCTGCCGGATGGCCGACGGCCTCTGGATCACGCTGAAGCTCGTCGGCATTTCCTCGTCCATCGGCTTTGTTCTGGCGCTGGCGCTGGCGCTGCTGCGGCTGCGCGGTCCCGCGCCGGTCCGCTATGCGGTGGCCGGGTACACAACCTTTTTCCGCGGCACGCCGCTGCTCTGCCAGCTCTTCCTCATTTATTACGGGCTCGGAACATTTCGCATCTTCTGGCAGGATGTCGGGCTGTGGTGGTTCTTCCGCGAGCCGCTCTATTGCTGTCTCCTCGCCTTCACGATCAACACGGCCGCCTACCAGGCCGAAATCCTGCGCGGCTCGCTGCAGGCGCTGCCCAGAGGCCAGATCGAGGCCGGGCGCGCGCTGGGTTTGAGGCCGGCCGCGATCTTCCTGACGATCGAGATGCCGCAGGCGCTCATCATCGGCCTGCGCCCGCTCGGCAATGAACTCATCACCATGATCAAGGTCAGCGCGATCGCCTCGCTGGTGACGCTCTTCGACCTGATGGGCGCGACGCGCGTGGCCTTTGCGCGAAGTTTCGATCTCTCCATTTACCTCTGGGCGGCGCTGATCTATCTCGGCCTCGTGGAGATCATCCGGCGGGTCTGGGGCCTGATGGAAACGCGCCTCGCGCGGCATCTCGCGATGCGCTGAATTCCCCCGCGACAACAGAACAATGGAGACAACCGATGGCGAAGGTCGCATTCCTCGGGCTCGGCGTGATGGGCTATCCCATGGCCGGCCACCTCAAGAACAAGGGCGGGCACGAGGTGACGGTCTATAACCGCACCTTCGCGAAGGCCGAGGCCTGGGTGGCGCAGCATGGCGGCAAGGCGGCCCGCACGCCGAAGGAAGCCGCCGAGGGGCAGGATTTCGTCTTTGCCTGCGTCGGCAACGATGACGATCTCAGGGCCGTGATGACCGGCGCGGATGGCGCCTTCCACGGTGCGAAGGCCGGCGCGATCTTCGTCGACAACACCACGGCCAGCGCGGAAGTCGCCCGCGAATTGCATGTCGCGGCGCAGAAGAAGGGCCTCGCCTTCATCGATGCGCCGGTCTCCGGCGGGCAGGCCGGTGCCGAGAACGGCGTGCTCACCGTGATGTGCGGCGGCGATGCCGACCCCTACGCCAGGGCCGAACCGGTGATCATGAGCTTCGCGCGGGCCTGCCGCCTGCTCGGCCCCTCGGGCGCGGGGCAGCTCACGAAGATGATGAACCAGATCTGCATCGCCGGCCTCGTGCAGGGGCTGGCGGAATCGATCCATTTCGGCAAGCGCGCCGGCCTCGACATCGAGGCGGTGCTGGATGTCATCTCCAAGGGCGCGGCGGGCTCCTGGCAGATGGAGAATCGCGGCAAGACCATGAATGCCGGCAAGTTCGATTTCGGCTTCGCCGTGGACTGGATGCGCAAGGATCTCGGCATTGTGCTCGACGAGGCGCGCAAGAACGGCGCGCATCTGCCGGTCACCGCGCTTGTCGACCAGTTCTATTCCGAGGTGCAGAAGATGGGCGGCAAGCGCTGGGATACGTCGAGCCTCATCGCCCGGCTCGAGCGCTGAATCGCGCTTCATCCCGCCCGCATGCAGTGAAAAGGCCGGGTTTCCCCGGCCTTTTTGTTGTGTCTCGCTTCAGCACCGCCCGGCGGCACGCAATTCCGGCGTGCACGGAACCGGCGGTCGCCCGGCGGCCGGGGCCTGTGGCGCAGGACGGGCGGCGGGCGGCGGCGGCGCTTGTGGAGCGGGCCGCGCGACCGGCGGCGGCGCGGGCGGCACCGGCCGGGCGATCGGCGGCGGTGCCTGCGGAGCCGGGCGCACCTGAGGCGGCGGCTGCTGCGCCCCGATCGGCGGTGGCGCAGGCCGGTTCGTCGGCGGCGGTGCCCGGAGCTGCGGCGGCGGCTCGCGCGGCGGCAGGGCCGGTGGCGGGGTGACCCGCACGCCATTCTGGTTCTGCGGCAGCGGACGTCCTTGCGATGGCGGGGGCTGCAGCTGGATTTGCGGCGCGCGTGGCGGCGGATTGGCGTTCGGCCCACGATCCGCCGGATTGGTCGCCGTCGGATTGCTGCCCGGCGGACGCGGCGGGGTGATGCCAGGCGAGGACGGGGGTGTCGGCCCGATCGGCCGGGCTCCCGGTCCGCCGGTGCCCGGCGGCGCATTCACGACGCCGGGGCGCTGGCCGGGAACGATGTTCGGGGTCGGCAGGGTCGTGGGCCGCTGGCCGGGTCCAGTCGTTGGCGGAGGCGCGACATCGGGGCGCAAACCCGGCGCGCCGGGCGTTCCGGGCGCAACCGGCGGCGGCAAGGGTCGGCCATCCAGCCCCGGACGGCCGGCGACCGGCGGAGGCAGGGTGGTGGGCCGCTGGCCCGGCGAGGTGCCCGGCACTGTGCCCGGCGCGGTGCCCGGCCCCGTATTGCCCTGCCCTGCTGGATTGGGATTGGCGGGGTTCTGGACAGCCGGATTCTGGCCCGGCACCGGTTGGCCGGTCGGGTTCGGCGTGGCGTTGGGGGCTGGCCGGGTCGTTCCGGGCGGCGTCGGGGCCGGTGGAAGGCCCGGCCGCTGCCCCGGTGTCACGCCGGGAGGCTGCACGGCAGTCTGGCCCGGCGGCGTCGGAGCCGGTGGAAGGCCCGGCTGGGGCTGTACGCCCGGCGGCGTGCCGGGCAGGTTCGGTCGCGCGGTTCCGGGCGGAAGCGCCGGCGGCTGTCCCGGCACGGGCGTCTGGTTCGGCACCGCGGCGTTCGGAGCCGGCGGAAGATTGGGCGCGGGTTGCGGAATGGCCCCGGGCCGCGAGGGATTCAGCGTGCCGGGAATGCTGCCCGGCGCCGGGGGCGGCGGCAGGTTCGGCCGAACCAGCGGCGGGCGATTCGTCACCTGCGGCGCCGTGATTCCGCGCTCGCCCGTGCCGGCGGGCAACACGACCGGACGACGGCCGAAGCCGGGCTCGCGGGGCGGCCGCGGCGGCGGCACGAAGGTCGTCTCGCGCACGGGCGGCGGACGACGCCACGCGCGGTTGGCGAGGATCGCCGCGGCCGTCACGCCGGCAACACCGGCGGCGATGGCCACGATCGGCAGGCCCCGATCCTCGACACGCGGCGGCGGCGGGGGAAGCTCGACGATCGCGACAGGCGGCGGCGGCAGGAAACCGACTGGCCCGGCCCAGGGTGCCGGCAGGCGCTCCCAATGCTCGACGACGACGACTTCCTCGTAGATCACGACCTCCTCGCGCGGGGGCGGCGACAGGTCGTCGTAGAACACTTCCTCGAACGCGGGCGGCGGAGCCACGGGCGCCGAGAGCCGCATCAGCCGGTCCTCGGCTTCGGCGGCGTGCGCGCCCTTGGGGTAACGCTTCAGGTAGGTCCAGTAGGCGCGTTCCGTGTTGGCGCGGCGGGTGCGCTGCCAGTAGGCCGCTTCGCGGCGGGCCGCCACCGTGGCCCGGGCGCGCCGGGTGAGCGCGTGGTTCGGGAAAGCGCGGATGAAATCCTCATAGGCCGCAATGGTGTCGATCTCGACCGCGCGGGCATAGCCTTGTTCGGGTGTGAGCTGCGTGATCGGCCGCTCGCGGAGCAGCGCCGCTTCCGGCGCCACCACGACCGCCGCACCCGGATTGAGCACGAAGCCCGGCGTCACCCCGTTGATGAGCCACGGCGTCACCACGCCCTGCGTGAGATCGTGCACGCGCAGGCGCAGGCGCTCCATCATGCCTTCGAGGGGCAGGCCCGGCTCGATGAGCACCTCCGCGAGCGCCATGGCGAACGGGCCGTAATTCGTCGCGGGGAGCGGCGCTGCCCGGCCCGGCGACTGGTTGAAGCCGATCAGCGTGCCTTCCGCACGGTCGATGAGCGAGAGACCACGCCCGCCATCCGCCACAAGCTGGAGCACGGGATGCTGGTAGGCTGCATCGAGGAAAACGAGCCGCGCGCGGGCCGGCAGGCCCGAAATCCCGCGCAGGAAATCCGCGATGCGCAGGCCCTCGGTCGCGAGATCGTTGCGCTGGCGCAGGCGCGCATCGATGGGAATGAGCATGTTGTCGCCGTCATCCTGCAGCGCGATGCCGGAGACATAGACCGCGATCACGGAATCCGGCCCCGCCTCGACCGCCTTGTCGGAAAACTCGCGGAACAGTGTGCGGAACTCGGCCTGGTTGAGGTTCGCCGCCTCCATCACCTCGAAACCCGCGCCCTTCAGGGTCTGCGCAACAAGACCGGCATCGGGCAGCGCGGTGGGATGCTGTGTCGCGCCGTAATCGGCCATGCCGATGACAAAGGCGAGGCGACGGCCGGTCTGCGCGTGGCCGGGCTGCAGCCCGAGCAGCAGGACCAGCAGCCCGAGCAACCCCGCCGCCATGAGGTGGTGGAGAAGGACCGGACGCCGCTTTGCAAGGGCGCGTGGCCTGGAAATGGGTCGTTGCATGGATCGTCTCCTTCCACGCGTGAAGATGAGGATGCCATCCTAGGCCGTTCCGGATGAACCTCGGACAACGTTATCCGAACCGGAAACCATGTCCGCAATAGGGTGAAGCCGCATCCATGGCTGGCCTTTTCGCCTCACCAGCGATTCGCGAGGCGCCCCGGCGCGCTGCGATGCGCCAGCAGATCGTCGCAGGACCAGCGCTTGCCGCCATCGTCGTGTTGGTCGGGATTGCCCTTCAGGATGCGGGCAATGGCGTTGAGCCGTCCGTCATCCCGCACGGAGAGGCGATATTCCTCGCCCTCCTTCTCCACCGTGAAGCAATAGGTGCGGCGATCCTTGCGCGGGCCGTAATGGTAGCAGACCGCATCGCCATCGATGTTCCAGCATGCATCGACATTTAGCGTGAGGCCATTGTCGCCGAGCGCGCGGCCATCGGGCGCGTGATATTCGCTGAAGAGGCCGCCATGGGTGTAGGTTCCGGCCACCGTATTGCCCTGGAAGGCCTGCCGGATCGCCTCGCCCGAGAGCTTGTCGCCGGCCTGGGCCGCGCCGGCGAGCAGCAGGAACGACAGGAACGCGAGGCGCTTCACGCGGCGGCACTCGGCCGGCCGGAGACCTCGCCATGCCAGCGACGCAGGTTGGACAGGTCTTCCGGCATCGTGATCTTCGCGGGCTTCAGGAAATCGAGGGTCACCATCAGCGAGATGTCGGCGATCGTGAATTGCTCGCCGACGACAAAGGCCTTGCTCGCGAGTTCGCGATCGAGCAGCGCCATCATCGCCAGCGCGCGCGGCCGGTTCGCCTCGCCCCAGGCCGGGATCTGCGGCACCTCGTGCCCCGCCATGCCGGGATGGGTGTGGCGGAAGGCGGCCTGCACGGCGAGATAAAGTTCGAGTTCCACGCGGCGCTGCCACATATCGACGAAGGCGCGCTCGCGCGCATCCCGGCCGAACAGGGGCGGATCGGGGTGAAGCTCCTCGAAATAGCGGCAGATCGCCACGGATTCCGTCAGGTGGCTGCCATCGTCCAGTTCCAGCACCGGTACGCGCTGCAGCGGGTTGCGGGCGGCGAATTCGGGCGTCCGGTGATCCATCTTGCCGAGATCGACCGGCACTTTCGGCACGTCGATGCCCTTCTCGGCCAGAAAGATCCGCACACGCCGGGCATTGGGCACCCGCCCGCCATCGAAGAGGCGCATCGTCGTCTCCCTTCCCAATCCACGCGGCGAACCGGACCACGCCTCGCGAGGCGGGTCAAGGCTGGGATCGTTCCGTCTCCTTCGCCCGCGCCTCGGCCCGCATGCGTTGGCGATATTCGGCCGGAACCTCGAAGGTGCCGCCCCACAGGCCGCGATAGGCGGCCCGCGCCTCCTTCTCCTCGGTGGGATAGCGGCCGAAATCCACGGCGAAGCCATTGCGGACAAGATCGGCGTTGATATCCGCGCCATTGACCCGGCAGATGACCAGCAATCGCCCGTATGGATCGTTCTCGTGCCCCGTGCAGGCCACGGGCCCCCGCGACAGCCAGCGCTGCAGCGCCTGCGTCGCCTGCCGGCCGCACGGGATGGACTGCCCCGCGAGATGGCAGAGCTGGCGCGCTTCCGGCGCATCGATGCCCGCGAGGCGCATCTCGCGACCCTCGACCACGAGGCTGTCGCCGTCGATCGCGCGGGCGGCACCCACCACCATCTGCTCCGGCTGGCGGTTGAGCGCGGCGGCGATCAGCACGGCGATGGCGATGAAGAGCGCGGCGGAGAGGAACCGGGGACGAAACATCGATCCCTGCTAGCTGATTCCCGGCGGGAACCGCAGCGCATCCGGGAAAACTCACTTTTCTGGTTCGCCATGCCTTCGCGCCAAGCTTCGATTAACGGTTTGTCAGGCATTCTCCTGCCCTGAGAGCGAGCTGGTTTACCGATCCCCCCGATGCGTCATTCCATCCAGACCGCTGCCGAGATCGAGCGCAGGCAGGCGCAGGCCGAGCAGGCCGAGGCGCGCCGTCGCGAACTGGCGCAGCTTTTCGCGAAAACGCACCAGAACGCGGTCCTGATCGTCCTGGCCTTCACGACGGTGATTGCGGCGGCGACCCTGACCTGGTCCACACCCGCCCGTTCGCTGGTTTGGCTGGTGCTGACGACGCTCTCGATTGCCGGCCAGTGGTTCATCTGCCGCTCGTTCCTACGGATCGACAATCCCGCTTCGAGCCTGCGGACCTGGATGATCCGGCTGATGCTGAGCGAGGTGATGCTGGTCTTCTGCTGGGCGCTGCTGCCGATCGTGGTGGGCCTGCCGGGTTCGGAAGGCCTGAAGCTGTTCCTGCTGTTCTCGATCCTGCTGTTCGCGCTTCTGTCGGCGGTGCTGTCGCATCCCGTGCCGGCGGCGGTCTATGGCACGATCCTGCCGATCGGCGCCGCGATCCTCTATCTCGTCGTCGACCGCCAGCCGACCGAGCGCTGGATGATCGCCGGCTTGAGCTTCGGCGCGCTGCTGCTCTTCATCGTGCTCGCCACCCGCCTCTACCAGATGACGCTCGATGGCCTGCAGGCGCGCGCGGAAAAGGACGAACTGATCCACGAGATCGAGCAGACGAACATCCGCCTCAAGGAGGCGACGAAGCACGCCGAGAACGCGAATGCCGCGAAATCGAAATTCCTGGCCACGATGAGCCACGAATTGCGCACGCCGCTCAACGCCATCCTCGGGTTTTCGGAGGTCATTCGCGGCGAGATGTTCGGGCCGGTGAACAACGAGCAGTACAAATCCTACGTGAACGACATCCACGAGAGCGGATCGCACCTCCTCGAACTCATCAACGAGGTGCTCGATCTCTCCCGCATCGAGGCTGGCAAGCACGAATTGCAGGAAGAGGGGATCGATCTGGTCTCGACCATCGATGCCTGCGTCCACATGCTCGATCTGCGCGCGAAAGGCCGCGGGCTGATCGTCCGCACGGCCTATACCGAGAACATGCCGCGCCTCTGGGCCGACGAACGCGCCGTGCGGCAGGTGGCGCTGAACCTGCTCTCGAACGCCATCAAGTTCACGCCGCAGGGCGCGGAAATCATCGTGAAGGCCGGCTGGACCACCTCGGGCGGCCAGTATTTCTCGGTCCGCGACAACGGCCTCGGCATTCCGGAGGACGAAATCGAAACCGTCCTCTCCACCTTCGGGCGCGGCTCGACGGCGCTGAAGAATGCCGATCCCGGCTCGGGCCTTGGCTTGCCGATCGTCAAGAGCCTCGTGGAACTGCATGGCGGGGCGTTCCGCCTTTCGTCGCGGGTTCGCGAAGGCACCGAAGCCACGGCGATCTTCCCCGCGACGCGCGTGATGACCGCCATGGCGGCCGTCGATCCTTATAGCCCGAAACCGGCGGCTTCCACCTTGCGCCAGCCGATGCCGGGGGCGATCCGCGCCGCCTGACGCGCCGGAACGCGCCCTCGCAGCGGATCAGGAATGCAGGACGGGCGCCTTTTCGGGCACGCCGGCCTCGGCGAAGGTCGCCATGCCGGTATGGCAGGCGAGCGCCGTCTTCACGATGGCGCAGGCCAAAGCGGCGCCGCTCCCCTCCCCCAGTCGCAGACCGAGATCGAGGATCGGCCGGAGACCGAGGCGCTTGAGAACCTCGGCATGCGCGCCTTCCGATGCGACATGGCCCGCGAGGCAATGCGCGATGCTCGACGGCTCCAGCGCATGCAGCACGGCCGCGGCGGCAGTGGCGACATACCCGTCGAGGATCACCGGCACGCGCTCGATCCGCGCCGCGAGAATCGCGCCGGCGATGGCGGCGACCTCGCGGCCGCCTAGCCGCCGGAGCACTTCCAGCGGGTCCTTCAGCGCGTTGCGATGCCGCTCAAGGCCGGCTTCCACCGCAGCCACCTTCCGGGCATGGCCGGCATCATCGACGCCCGTTCCGCGCCCCACCCATTGCGACACCGGCCCGCCATAAAGGGCCGCATAGATCGCGGCGGCGACGGTGGTGTTGCCGATGCCCATCTCGCCGACGCAGAGCAGGTCCGTGCCGTTGGCGATGGCCTCCATGCCGAAGGCGATGGTGGCCGCGCAGGCCGCTTCCTCCATCGCCGGGCCTTCGGTGAAATCGGTCGTGGGAATTTCCACCGCGAGATCGAAGACCTTCAGCCCGAGATCATGCGCCTTGCAGATCTGGTTGATGGCGGCATGCCCGTTCGAGAAGCCCGCCAGCATCGCCTGGTTCACGCTCGACGGATAGGCCGAGACGCCCTTCGCGGCCACGCCATGCGAGCCGGCGAAGATCGCCACCAGCGGCCTCGAGATGCGCGGCGGCGAGCGATGCTGCCAGGCCGCGAGATGCGCGACGATCTCCTCGAGTCGCCCCAGCGCGCCCACCGGCTTGATGAGCTGCGCCTCGCGCGCCATCGCCTCGCGGCGGGAGGCCTCGTCGGAGCCGGGAAGCTCACGCAGCAGCGCGCGGATGTCGTCAAAAGGCAGGCCGGTGGGGGGCACGGGAAGGTCCTGAACTGGCGGAAGGGTCGCGGGGTCGCTACCATGGCCGGAAGGCGCACGGCAAGGCGGCGAATCCGCCGCTGCGGCGCGCACCCGGCGCGAGGGAGCAGGAATTCGATGCAGCACGACGCCCCGGCGGAACCGGGGATCCCGCTTCTCGCGCGCCCGGCCATCCGCCTCGCCCAGGCGCTGCGCTTCTATTCCCGCCTGCCGGTTCCCCGCCTGCCCTTCGAGGCCGATCCCCATGCCATGCCGGATTTCACCGCCATCGCCCCGGCGGTGCCGGTCGCCGGCACGATCCTGAGCGGCATCGGCGCGCTGATCGGCGCAGCGGCCGTCGCGCTGGGGCTTTCGCCCGGCATCGCGGCGGCGCTGACGCTCTGCACGATCGTCATCATCACGGGATGCTTCCACGAGGATGGCCTCGCCGATGCCTGCGATGGCCTGTGGGGCGGCATGACGCCCGAGCGCCGGCTCGAGATCATGCGCGACAGCCGTGTCGGCGCCTATGGCGCGGCTGGTCTTGCGCTGAGCCTGCTCCTGCGCTTCGCGATCCTCTCCGAATTGTTCCGCCTCATGGGCCCCTATGCGGCGATCGCGATTGCGCCGATTGGCGGGCTTTCCCGGGCCTTGTCGCTCCTGCCGACGCGTTTCCTGCCCCCGGCGCGCACCGGTGGCATCGCCGCCGCGACCCTGATGCCGGGGACGGCCGGGCTTGTTGCAGCGGTGCTGATCGGCGCGCTGCTCTTCGCCGCAGGGATGCTCTGGCTCGGGCTGCCGCGCGCGCTGGTCGTGGCCATCCTCCCCGCTTTCCTGGCCGTGGGGCTTGCCATCCGCCTGATGCGCCACAAGATTGGCGGTTTCACCGGTGATCTGCTGGGCGCCACCCAGCAAGTCGTGGAAATCGCCTTGTTGCTGTCCGTGGCCGCCGCCAGCGCCGCGCGCGGCCCGATGTGAGGAGCTGTCATGAATTCGCCGCGCGCCACCCTGCTCATCCTGCTCATCCTCGGCATCGTGCTCGTCCTGGCCGTGAGCGGGGGCGTGCCGAGCCTCTCCGGCGACGACGTGGCGAGCCTCATCGCCTCCGGCATTCTCGTGACGATGATCGGCAGCTGGGCGCTTGCGGAAATCCGCGGCAATATGGGCGAGAGCCTGCGGAACCTGCTGATCTGGGGCGTGGTCGTGCTGGTTCTGGTCTTCGGCTACCAGAACAAGGCCCTGCTCGGTTTCACGAGCTAGTTCGACAACCCGCCCTCGCCGTCGATCACCACGAGCGTCGCGAGCATCACGGCGATCGATTTCCGCGCGCCGTTCTGGATGGCGAAAGCCTCGCCCATCGCCACATGCTGGCGCTTGCCCGCCCGGATGACGCGGCCCTCGGCCTCGAAGCGCTCGCCGGCGGCCGGTGCAAGCAGATTGATCTTGAATTCGCTCGTCAACACCGCCTTGCCCTCGGGCATCAGGGTCAGCGCCGCATAACCGCAGGCGCTGTCGACAATCGAAGTGATCGCGCCGGCATGGCCGAAACCATGCTGCTGGGTGATGGCTTGCGAGAAGGGCAGGCCGATCACCACTCGGCCGGGGCTCGCATGGTCGAGCGTGGCGCGCAGGGTCTTCATCAGGCCCTGCCGCGCGAAACTGTCCATCACGCGGGCGAAAACGGCATCATCGCTCATGCACGCAATCCATTCGGAATCAGGCCGCCGCCGGCTGGCGCCGCAGGAAGCCCAGCGCGTCGGATAGCACATGCGCGCCGGCGCCCGGCTTCACCGCTTCCGTGGAGAGATGCCGCCGGAACCCCCGCGCGCCCGGTTGCCCCTGGAACAAACCGAGCAGATGCCGGGTGAGCGCATGCGGCGAATGCCCCTCGGCCACAAGCCGCTCGAGATAGGGCATGAGCCGATCGAGCGCCCCGTGAAGATCCGCGACCGGCGCATCCTCGCCGAACAGCACCGGATCGACCTCGAGCAGCAAAGCGGGATTGTGATAGGCCGCGCGGCCGAGCATCACGCCATCAAGGCCGGGTAGATCATTCTCGGGCGCCAGCAGCGCCGTCGCTTCGGCGATGGTCGCGATGCCGCCATTGATGGCGATGGGCAGTTGGGGAAGCCGCGCCTTCAGCCGCCGCACGCGGGCATAATCCAGCGGCGGGATATCGCGGTTTTCCTTGGGCGAGAGGCCCTGCAGCCAGGCCTTGCGCGCATGCACGATCAGCGCATCGCAGCCCGCCGCACGCACGGCATCGGCCAGCGCATCGAGCGCTTCCTCCGTATCCTGGTCATCGACGCCGAGCCGGCATTTCACCGTGACAGGGATGGACACCGCGCCCTTCATGGCCGCGACGCACTCCGCGACCAGTCCCGGCTCGCGCATGAGGCAGGCGCCGAAGCGGCCGTTCTGCACGCGATCCGACGGGCAGCCGCAATTGAGGTTGATCTCGACATAGCCGAATTCCGCGCCGATTGTCGCGGCCCGCGCCAGTTCCTCCGGGTCGGACCCGCCGAGTTGAAGCGCGACGGGCTGCTCCGCATCCGAGAAGCCGAGCAGGCGCTGGCGATCGCCATGCAACACCGCGCCGGTGGTGACCATCTCCGTGTAGAGCCGCGCGCGACGGCTCAGGACACGGTGGAAGAACCGGCAATGCCGGTCCGTCCAATCCATCATCGGTGCGACGGAAAAGCGAATGTCCTCGGGAGCAAGCATGCGCTCCCATAACGCGAAGCACGCAAAAGGCCAAATCGGCCTCTTGCAGGCCACGGCGCGCGGCGCGATGGTTGCGGCGAGAACCATCCTTCCGGAGAAGAGCATGAACGCGCCCCCGAACCCGGCTTCGACCCGCATCGCCCGCTATCGCAACCTGATCGGCGACGCCTGGTCGCCCGCCCGCTCGGGCGAGACCCTGCCGATGGTCGATCCGTCGACCGGCGCGATCTTCGCGGAAATTCCCGCCTCCGGCGCCGTAGAGATCGACGAGGCCGTGAAGGCGGCCCGCAAGGCGTTCGACGAGGGCCCGTGGGGCCGGATGCCCGCCTTCGAGCGCGGCCGATTGCTGATGAAGCTGGCGCAGGCGATTCTCGCGCATGGCGATGAGCTGGCGGCGCTCGAAAGCCGCGATTGCGGCAAGCCCACGCGGCAGGCCCGCGCCGATGTGAGCGCCACCGCCCGCTATTTCGAATTCTACGGCGGCGCGGCCGACAAGCTCCATGGCGAGACCATTCCCTATCTCGCCGGCATGACCGTGCTGGCCCTGCGCGAACCTTTGGGCGTGACGGCGCATATCATCCCCTGGAATTACCCGATGCAGATCTTCGGGCGCAGCGTTGGCGCGAGCCTCGCAGCGGGCAATGCCTGCGTCGTGAAGCCGGCGGAGGAGGCCTGCCTATCGCTGCTGCGCATCGGTGAACTCGCGCTGGAAGTCGGCTTTCCGCCCGGTGCGCTCAACATCGTCACTGGCCTCGGCGAAACCGCCGGCGCGGCGCTGACGGCGCATCCCGCGATCGATTTCATCTCGTTCACGGGTTCGCCCGAGGTCGGCACCCTGGTGCAGCAGGCGGCAGCGAAGAATCACGTCGGCGTGACGCTCGAACTTGGCGGGAAATCGCCGCAGATGCTGTTCGACGATGCCGATCTCGAAGCCGCCCTGCCCTTCGCGGTCAATGCCATCGTGCAGAATGCGGGGCAGACCTGCTCGGCCTGCTCGCGGCTTCTCGTGCACCGGCCGATCTATGATCGCGTGATGGATCAGCTCGCCGCGCGCTTCGCCGCGCTGAAGATGGGCCTCGCGGAGACCGATCCCGATTGCGGTCCGCTGATTTCCGCCCGCCAGCAGGGGCGCGTGCGTGACTTCCTCGGCGAGGCGGATGCGGCAGGGCTGCCGGTGCTCGCCCGCGCCTCTGCGCTGCCCGGCACGCCGGATACCGGCTTCTTCGTGCCCCCCACCCTGCTCGGGCCCGTGCCGGCGGATGCGCAGATCGCGCGCGAGGAAGTGTTCGGACCCGTGCTCTCCGCCATCCCCTTCGCGGATGAGGCAGAGGCCATCCGGCTCGCCAACGGCACGGATTACGGGCTCGTCGCGGCGCTCTGGACGCGTGATGGCGGCCGGCAGATGCGCATCGCGCGGGCCATGCGCTGCGGGCAGGTTTTCGTGAACGGCTTCGGCGCGGGCGGCGGCATCGAACTGCCCTTCGGTGGGGTGAAAAAATCCGGCCACGGGCGCGAGAAGGGCTTCGAGGCGCTCAACGAATTCACCGCCACCAAGACCATCGTTCTCAATCATGGATAAGCCGATGCGCCTGAAGGATAAAGTCATTCTCGTCACCGGCGCGGCGCAGGGCTTCGGCGAGGGGATCGCGCGGCTCTTCGCGAGCGAGGGCGCTCGGATCATCGCCTGCGATCTCAATCGCGATGGGGCGGAGAAGCTCGCAGCGGAACTCGGCAACGGTGCCATCGGCCTCGGCGGCGACGTTTCCAGAGTGGCGGATGCGCAAGCCGCGGTCGATGCGGCCGTGACGGCCTTCGGGCGGCTCGATTGCGTCGTGAACAATGCCGGCACCACGCATCGCAACAAGCCGCTGACCGAGGTGACGGAAGAGGAATTCGACCGGATCTACGCGGTGAACGTGAAATCGCTCTACACCTTCGCGCGCGCCGCCGTGCCGGTGATGGCGAAGCAGGGCGGCGGCAATTTCGTTAATATCGGCTCGACGGCGGGCCTGCGCCCCCGCCCCGGCCTCACCTGGTACAACGGCACGAAGGGTGCGGTGCACCTCATCTCGAAGAGCATGGCTGTGGAACTCGCGCCGCAGAAGATCCGCGTGAACGTCATCGCGCCGGTCGCGGGCGAAACGCCGCTGCTCCAGACCTTCATGGGCGAGGACACGCCGGAGATCCGCGCGCGGTTCAAGAGCGTTATCCCGCTGGGGCGTTTCTCGACGCCGCTGGATATCGCGAAGGCAGCCCTGTTTCTTGCCTCGGATGATGCGGAATTCATCACCGGCACGGTGCTGGAGGTCGATGGCGGGCGCTGCATCTAGAGCGGCTTCCGGTCTGCCGGATCGGCTCTGGATGTCAGGTCACGAGCTTCGGCATCGCGGCGATCAATGCGCGCGTATAGGGGTGGGCGGGCGCGGTGAAGACCCGCTCGGTCTCGCCCTCCTCCACCACGACACCGTGCTGCATCACCATCATGCGATCCGAGAGGTAGCGCACGATGCCGAGATCGTGGCTGATGAACACCATGGCGAGGCCGAATTCCGCCTTGAGATCGCTGAGCAGGTTCAGGATCTGCGCCTGGATCGAGACGTCGAGCGCCGAAGCCGGTTCATCCGCCACGAGAATGCGCGGCCTCGTGACGAGCGCCCGGGCGATCGCGATGCGCTGGCGCTGGCCGCCGGAAAACTGGTGCGGATAGCGGGTGAGCACATCGGCATTGAGCCCCACCCGCTCCAGCATGCTCGCCACCCGCGCCCGCCGCTCCGCCGAGGCGAGATCCGGCTCGGCGACATCCAGCGGCTCGGCCACCGTGTCGAGGATGCGCATGCGCGGATCGAGCGAACCATAGGGGTCCTGGAAGACCATCTGGATGCCGTGCCGCCGCGCGCGCAACTGCCGGGGCGACAGGGCGGTGACATCCTCGCCCTGCCAGAGAACCGCCCCGGAATCCGGCTTCTCCAGTGCCATCAGCAGCCGCGCGACGGTTGATTTGCCGGAGCCGCTCTCGCCGACGATGCCGAGCGTCTCGCCGGCTGCCACGGCCAGGGAGACATCCTTGACCGCCTCGATCCGCGCGCGGCGCTCCAGCCACGATGCGCGCGGCAAGATGTAGGATTTTTCGAGCGCGCGCGCTTCCAGCACGGGAATCATGCGCGCCTCCCCGGGTGGAAACACCAGGCATGGGTATGCGCGAGGGTGAGCGGCGGCGGTCGCATCCGGCACTCGGAATCGCCGCGCGGGCATCGGCCGTAAAACGGGCAGCCCGGCGCGAGTTGATGCGCGGGCGGCACGAAACCGGGGATCGGCTGAAGCCGCGTGCCGCGCGTCCGGCCATGCGGCAAGGCGGCGAGCAGGCCTTGCGTGTAGGGGTGCCTCGGTTCGCGCAGCAAGGCGAGCGTGTCGCCCGTTTCCATCGCCGCCCCGCCATAGAGCACGAGCGTATGCCGCGCGACCTTGGCGATGACCGCGAGATCATGACTGATGAACAGGGTCCCCATCCCCTCCTGCAGGCGCAGATCCTGCAAGAGATCGAGGATTTCGCTCTGCACGGTGACATCAAGCGCGGAGGTGGGTTCATCCGCGATCAGCAGGCCCGGCTTGCAGGCCATCGCCATGGCAATCATCACGCGCTGGCGCTGCCCGCCGGACAATTCGTGCGGGTAGGAATGCATCCGGCGGTGCGGTTCATCGATGCCGACGCGCTCGAGCAACCGTTCGGCCTCGCGCAAGGCCTCGGACTGGTTCATCAGCCCGTGCAGCACCAGCGTCTCGGCGACCTGCTGGCCGATACGATGCACGGGGTTGAGGGCGGTCATCGGCTCCTGGAAGATCATGCCGATATGCCGCCCGCGATAGGTGCAGAGGCGGGCATCGTCGAGCGCCAGCAGGTTCTCGCCTTCGAACATCACCCGCCCGCTGGCCTTCATGCCCTTCGGCAGCAGGCCCATGATGGCGAGCGCCGCCATGGATTTGCCCGATCCGCTTTCCCCCACGAGGCCGAGCGCCTCGCCGCGATCGATGGAGAAGGAGAGATCGCGCAGGATCGGCAGGTCGCGGAAGGTGATGCGCAGATGCTCGACCGAGAGCATGGCTCAGCGCTCCAGCGATTTCGGGTCGAGCACGTCGCGCAGACCGTCGCCCAGCATGTTGAAGCCCAGAACGGCAAGCGCGATCGCCGCCCCCGGAAACAATGCCAGCGTGGGCGCCTGGGCGAGGAAGGTCTGGCTGTCGTTCAGCATCCGCCCCCAGGAGGGGTTTGGCGGCTGCGTGCCGATCCCGAGATAGGAGAGCCCGGCTTCCGCGAGGATCGCCAGCGCGAATTGCACGCTGGCCTGCACGATGAGGATGCCGGTGATGTTCGGCAGAACGTGACGGGCAAGGATGCCCGGCGTCGAGCGCCCGGCGGCACGCGCGGCGCGGATGTAATCCCGCGCCATCACCTGCAAGGCCGCGCCACGCGCGATGCGGGCGAAAACCGGAATGTTGAAAATCCCGATCGCGATGATGGCATTCACGAGGCCCGGCCCGAGGAATGTGAGGATCAGGATCGCCGTCAGCACGGCAGGAAAGGCGAAGGTGAAATCGCAGACGCGCATGATGCCCTCGTCGAGAAGGCTCCCCTCGCCCGTCGCCGCGACCATGCCGAGCGCGACACCGATCGACAGGCCAATGCCCACGGCCACGATGCCGACGAGCAGCGCATTGCGCGCGCCGAGGATCAGCATCGAGAAGACATCGCGGCCGAACTGATCGGTGCCCAGCCAGTTCGTGGCGGATGGCGGCCGCAGGCGGGCGGAAATCCGGATCGCGGTGGGATCGTGGGGGGTCCAGAAGACCGCGAGGATCGCGATCAGCAGCACCATCAGCGTGATTGCCAGCCCGACCACGAAACTGGGATGGCGGAGAGCCCGGTGGATCATCGGCCCACCCCGCGACCAAAGCGCAGGCGCGGATCGATCAGGCCATAGGTCATGTCGACGATCGCATTCACGACCATGACGCAACCGACATAGATCATCACGAGGCTCTTCACCGTCACGAGATCGTGCCCGCCCACCGACTGGAAGATCAGGCGGCCGAGACCGGGCAACGCGAAGACATTCTCGATGATGATCGTGCCGGTGACCAGGAAGGAGAATTGCAGCGCCATCATGGTGACGACCGGCACCATGGCGTTGCGCAGCACATGCCGGCGCAAGGTCTGCGCCGCCGTCAGGCCCTTCGCGCGGGCGGTGCGGACGAAATCCTCCCCCAGGGCTTCAAGCACGGCCGTGCGCGTGAGCCTTGCGAGCACCGCCGCCTGCGGCAGGGCGAGCGCCAGCGCCGGCAGGAACAGGGCCTGCAGACCGTCGAGCAACCCGCTCTCCCAGCCCGGAAAACCGCCGGCGGGAAACCAGCCGAGACCGATGGCGAAAACCAGCACCATGAGGATGCCGAACCAGAAATTCGGAATGGCGAGCCCGACCTGCGCGCCGGCCATCAGCAGGGAATCGACCGCGCTGTTGGCCCGGCTGGCCGCCAGCGCGCCGAGCGTGATCCCGATGCTCGAGGCGAAGAGGCTCGCGAGCAAAGCCAGCGGCGCCGTGACCTGCAGCCGCTCGGCGATCAGGCCCGCCACCGGCACGCGATAGGCGTAGGACACGCCGAGATTGCCCGTGAAGAACCCGCCGATCCAGGCGAGGAACCGCACGAGCATCGGCGCGTCGAGCCCCAGTTCCGCCCGCAGGGCCGCCACGGTTTCGGGCGTGGCCGTCAGCCCCAGCATCACCGCGGCCGGATCACCCGGCAGCACCTCCGTCACACCGAAGATGACAAGCGCCGCCACGGCGAGCGTGGTGAGAAGCGTCACCAGCCGGCGGGCGAGAAAGGCGATCATGGCGGATTGCTGCAGCAAAGCCTCAGGGCGTCACTCCCAGCTCAACTGGCCGAGCGGATTGGCCGGCACGGGCCAGTTGCTCCACATCCCCTTGAGGCCCGCCCGGCTGACCGTGATCTTCGGCAGCATGAACAGGTAGACATTGGCGAAATCGGCCGTGATGCGCCGCTGCGCGTCCCGATAGGCGGTGAAGCGTTCGGCCTCGGTCTTCGCCGATTTCGTGCGCGCCACCGCGTCCTTCACCGCCTCGGAGGCATAGCCGAAATAATAGCCGTCACGGGCATAGATGTTGATGTCGAGCGGCTCGACATGCGCCACGATGGTCAGGTCGTAATCGCGCTGGCGATAGACGCGCTCCAGCCATTGCGCCCATTGCACCGGCTCGATGGAGACCTTGATGCCGATCTGCCCGAGCATGGCCGCGACGATCTCGCCGCCGCGCTGGGCATAGGCCGGCGGCGGCAGGCGCAAGGTGGCGGAGAAACCATTGGGAAAGCCCGCTTCCGCCAGCAGTTTCCTCGCCGCAGCCGGATCGTATTTCACCGCGCCGGTGAGATCGACATAAGCGGGATGGTTCGGCGAGAAATGCGTGCCGATCAACGTGCCGAAACCGGAAATCGCGCCCTCATTCACCTGCGCGCGGTCGATCGCCATGGAAATCGCCTCGCGCACCTTCGGATTGTTGAAGGGCGCCTTGCCGTTGTTCATCGCCACGATCGTCTCGCCTTCCGTGCGCCCGATGGTGACGCGCAGGTTCGGGTTGGCGCGCAGTTGCGGCACGGCTTCCGGGGCGCTGAGATTGGTGTGGGCATCGCAATCGCCGGCCGTGAGAGCCGCCACCTGCGCCTGCGGGTCGGAGATGAAGCGGAAGGTCGCATTCGCGATGGCCGGCTTCTTGCCCCAGTAATTGTCGTTGCGCTTCAGCAGCAGGCGGTCACCGCGGTTCCAGCGCACGAACTGGTAGGGCCCGGTGCCCACGGGCTCCGTGCCGGCCTTGTCGGCCGATTTCGCCGAGAAGATCGTGGCATCCGCCCAGGCGAGGCCGTCGACGAAATCGCCTACCGCGCTTTTCAGCGTGATGACGACTGTCCGCGCATCGCGCGCCTCGATGCCGGCGATCGGCGCGAAGATCCATTTCTGGCTGTTTTTCGAATCCGGGGCCATGGCCCGCTCGAACGAGAATTTCACGTCGTCCGCCGTGAGCGGCGTGCCGTCATGGAAGGTGACGCCCGCACGCAGGGTGATGGTGTGCGTGAGCCCGTCGGCGCTCGAATCGATCTTCTCCGCGAGGCGCGGCTCGATGCGCCCCTCGCCGTTGAAGGCGAGCAGGGTCTCGAAGATGTTGTCGTAGGTGACTTCGCGGATCGCCGCCGCCGCACCGCCCGTGGGATCGAGGATCGGCGGCTCGAGCGTCTGGCAGACCACCACCGAATCCTTCGGGGTCTGCGCCGAAGCCGAAACCGGAATGGAAAGAGCCATGGCCGCAAGCCCCACGGACAAGGCCACCCGGCGGGACACAGGTTGCATGCGGGTTCTCCCTCTCGTCGTTTTGCATTCCCGTTGAATGCGACTGATGCACTTTGCGGTCACGCATGCAACAGCGTCAGCGCGGCAGCCGCCATCACCTTGGCGGATGTCAACATATCATGGATTCCCACCCATTCATCCGGCTGATGCGCGAGATCGAGAATTCCCGGTCCATAAGCCACGCAGGCCTGCACCGAACCGTGCCGGGTGATGTGTTTCTGGTCATAGGTGCCGGGCGAGGCGATCAGCGTGGCGGGCCGATCGAACAACGCTTCGATCCAATGGTCGAGTGCCTTCACGAGAGGCGCATCCGGCGCGGTCATGGTCGGCTCGAAGCTCATGATCTCGCGCAGCGAGTAATCGATGCCGGCGCGCGTGGCCTTCACGCGATCCAGCAATTCGACGATCTCGCCTCTCACGTCGGCGAAATCCTCCTCGACAAGGTAGCGCCGGTCGAGCACGAGACGGCAGCGATCCGCCACCACCGGCGCGGGGCGTCCGTCGCCGGGCTCGGGCTGGCCGCCATGGATCGAGTTGAGGTTGAGCGTGGCGCGCCGCGCGCCCTCCGGCATGCAGGGCATCGCCGTGACGCGGTTGCCGAGCCGCGGCATCAGGTCCTTCTCGATCAGCGCCAGCAGGTCGCCCATCCCGGCAATGGCGTTGACGCCGAGGAACGGCATCGCGCCATGGCCGATCGCGCCGGTCAACTCCACCTCGGCCCACCACACGCCGCGATGACCAAGACAGATGCGATCCGGGTTCAGCGGCTCGGGAATGATGACGTGATCGACGCGCGTGCGATCGAAACATCCCTGCCGCGCGAGGTAGCCTGCACCGCCGAACCCGCCCGATTCCTCATCCGCCGTGCCGGAAAATTCCAGCGCGCCGCGCGTGAGAAGCCCGCAGGCGAGCAGCGCGTCGATGGCGATCAGGCTCGCCGCGATGCCGCCCTTCATGTCGCAGGCCCCGCGGCCATAGACCCGGCCATCCCTCACCACGCCCTCGAAGGGCGGGACGGTCCAGCCGAGGCCCACCTCCACCACGTCGATATGGCCGTTGAAATGCACGCAAGGGCCCGGCTCCGTACCTTCGAAACGGCCGATCACGTTCCAGCGCGGGAAGGCGTCGCTGTCATCCGGCGCGCCATGCGCCCGCACCTGCTCCACCGCGCCGCCGCGCGCCGCGAGCCAGCGGCCGAGATAGGCGCAGATCGCGCCGTAATCCGCGCCGGGCGGATTGATGGTGGGAAAGCGCAGCAGGTCCTGCGTGAGGCGCACGAGGTCGGCGCGCGAGGCGTCGATGCGGGCGAAGAGCCGGCGGATATCGTCTTCGGATATCGTCCCCGTCGCCGTCATCCCCCTCCCCGTCATGCGCGAGCGAGAATACGACACGGCGCCGTTCTGGCTAGAAGAAAATGCCCCAGATGAAGCGCGCCGACACGATGACCAAGAACACGCCGAAGGCGATCTCCAGCGTGCGCTTCTGCATGCGATGCGCAAGCCGGGCGCCCATCGGCGCGAAATAGGCGGAAACCGGGGCGATCAACGCGAAACCGAGGATCGAGACGAAGCCCACCGAGAGCGGCGGCAGCACCGCCATCTTCGGCCAGCCCGCGATGATGTAGCTGATCGCGCCGGGAATGGAGATCAGCACCCCGAGCCCGGACGATGTCGCCACGGCCTGGTGGATGGCCTTGCCGTGCAGCGTGAGAATCATGTTCGAGATCGCCCCGCCGCCAATGCCCATCAGCGCGGAGGCGAGCCCGATCAGCACGCCATAGGCGCGCATGCCGATCTTGCCCGGCAGATCAGGCGCGATCCGCCAGTCGTCGCGGCCCGCGAGCAGCTTCGTCGCGTTCGAGGTGGCGACGATCACGAAAACGAGCTTCAGCACGATCGGCGGCGCGAAGGCCGCGATGGCCCCGCCGGCCATGACCGACAGAACCACCGGCACGGCCCAGATCTTCAGCACGTCTTCCAGCACCTTCCCCTTGGCGCGGTGCGCACGGAAGGACTGCACGGATGTGGGAATGATGATGGCCAGCGACGTGCCGACACAGAGATGGATCCGCACATCCTCCGGCACCCCGAGGAAGCCGAAAATCTGGTAGAGGACCGGCACGATCACCGCGCCGCCGCCCACCCCGAACATGCCGGCGAGAAGACCGGTCACGACGCCCGCGGCAAGCAGGGCCAGCGCCAGCGGAACGAGGTCGCCGAGGGGAATACCGAACATGATGTGGATTTCCGATGGGAATGGATACGGAACGGCTGTAACGCAGTCGCGACCCCGGCGCAAATTGAACAACCGGCGCTGCGAGATAAAATCCGGCCGCGCGAACACCCTCCGGCAACCATTCGCAGGATTTCATCACAGGATCGTGAGGCGCCCCGACGCATATCTTCACACGCCACGCGACTATCGACACAACATTCCTGTGATATTTTGCCGGATATCTCCGCATGATTGTCGTTTTTTGAAATATCTTCTTTGATATCTGCTTTATTTCTTCTTTTTACTCGACGGTTTTTTGCTTGTTTATACGGGCATGCGTCGGCCATTGAGCGCTTGCAATTCCGTTGAAATCGTGGACTTTACACGCTCAAGCAAAGCCGTTAGCGGCGAAAAATAGTGGGAGCGTCGCAGGCCAGAACTGGCCGGTGGCGGAAGGACATCAGGGGGAGCGGATGATCGCGAAACCGCCGGGCGGGAACGCCCGATCGATCCAGGACATTCTCGGGGGCGCTTTTCTGGTCGCGATAGCGGCGCTCGCGCTGTTTCTGGTCAATCATCTGCCGGCCACCGGCCGGGTTGGCTTCGCCTCCGGCACGGCGCCGCGCCTCTTTGCCTATGGGCTGATGGCGTTGGGCGCATGGATCCTCGTGGCCGGGATCTTCAAGGAAGGGCCGGGCCTTGGCCGCTTCAACTGGCGCGGGCTCGCCACCATCCTGGGCTCCGTCCTCGTCTTCGCCATCGGCATCCGGGTTGTCGGACTTGCCCTGATCGGCGTGCCGATGGTGATGCTGGCCTCGCTGGCCGACCAGCATTTCAAGGCTGAGGAATCGCTCTATTTCGGCATCGGCATGACGGCCTTCTGCGGCCTGCTCTTCCCGACGGTCCTGGGGCAACCCATCCCGCTCTGGCCCCCCTTCCTCGACATGACGCCGGGCCAGCCGACGGCCTACATCGTCTACGCGATCGCAGCCGTGATGGTGCTGGGCATGGTTCTCTATGTCGGCCGGCAGCTGATGCAGGGCAGGAAGGGCAACTGACGATGGAACTCCTGACCAATCTTGCCCATGGCTTCGCCGTCGCGGTGACGCCGACGAACATCCTGCTCTGCCTCATCGGCGCGCTCGTCGGCACGCTGATCGGCGTGCTGCCCGGCATCGGCCCGATCGCGACCATCGCGATGCTGCTGCCGATCACCTACAAGCTCGACCCGACCGGCGCGCTGATCATGCTCGCCGGCATCTATTACGGCGCGCAATATGGCGGCTCGACCACGGCGATCCTCGTGAACCTGCCCGGGGAGAGTTCGTCCGTCGTCACGGCGATCGACGGCCACCAGATGGCGAAGAAGGGCCGGGCCGGCGCGGCGCTCGCCATCGCGGCCATCGGCTCGTTCATCGCAGGAACCTTCGGCACGATCCTCGTGGCCGCGCTTGGCCGGCCGCTGACAGCCGTGGCGCAGGCCTTCGGCCCGGCGGATTACTTCTCGCTGATGGTGCTGGGTCTGGTCTGTGCGATCGTGCTCGCCTCCGGCTCGGTGCTGAAGGCGATCGCGATGATCTTCCTCGGCCTGCTTCTCTCCACCGTCGGCACCGATCTCGAGACCGGCGAGCAGCGCATGACCTTCGGTTTTCTGCCGCTCGCGGATGGCATCGAATTCGTGACGCTGGCCATGGGCATGTTCGGTTTCGCCGAAATCCTGCGCAACCTCGAGAACACCGAAAGCCGCGACCTCGTGCAGCAGAAGGTGACCAACCTGATGCCCACGCGCGATGACCTCAAGGAAGCGGCGCCTGCGGTGGCGCGCGGCACCGTGCTGGGCTCGGTGCTGGGCATCCTGCCGGGGGGCGGCGCGGTTTTGGCCGCCTTCGGCGCCTATACCCTCGAGAAGAAGCTCTCGAAGACCCCGCAGGAATTCGGCAAGGGCGCGATACGCGGCGTGGCCGGGCCGGAATCGGCCAACAACGCGGCCGCGCAGACTTCGTTCATCCCGCTGCTCACGCTTGGCATTCCGCCGAATGCCGTGATGGCGGTGATGGTGGGCGCGATGACCATCCATGGCATCGTGCCGGGTCCGCAGATCATGACGAAGCAGCCGGATCTCTTCTGGGGTCTCATCGCCTCGATGTGGATCGGCAACCTGATGCTCGTCATCATCAACCTGCCGCTGGTGGGCCTGTGGGTGCGCCTGTTGCGGGTGCCTTACCGGATGCTGTTCCCGGCGATCCTGTTCTTCTGCGCGATCGGCGTCTACTCGATCAACAACCAGCCCTTCGACGTGGTGCTGACGGCCTTCTTCGGCCTCACCGGCTATCTGCTGATCAAGCTTGGCTTCGAGCCGGCGCCGATGCTCGTGGCCTTCGTGCTCGGCAAGATCATGGAGGAAAAGCTGCGCCAGGCGATGCTGCTGTCGCGCGGCGATCCGTGGACCTTCGTCGATTTCGGGCGCCACCCGATCTCGACCGTGCTGATCGTGATCTCGGTGGCCCTGCTGGCACTCGCGGTGACGCCGGCCCTGCGCAAGAAGCGAAACGAGGTTTTCGTGGAGGAATGAGGCGCGAGGGGCGGATGAGACCGCCCCTTTTCGCCTGCCAAGGCGCGAAAACGCGCCGGGATGCGCAAATTACGCTCTTGCCGGATCGGCATGGTGCGCTACGCTTTCGGCAACAGAAGAACACGACGCAAAATTGAGGGAGAACATCATGTCGTTTACTCGTCGCCTACTCATGGCCGGATCGGCGCTGCTGCTCGGGATCGCCGGCGCGGCTGCGCAGGGCTTTCCGAACAAGCCGATCACCATGATCGTTCCGTTCGCTGCCGGCGGCCCGACGGACACCATTGCCCGCATTGTCGGCGAGCACATGTCGCGCACGTTGGGCCAGACCATCGTTGTCGAGAACGTCGCCGGCGCCGGCGGCACGACCGGCATCACCCGCGCCGCGAAGGCCACGCCCGACGGCTACACGATCGCCATGGGCCATATGGGCACACACGGCGCGGCCGCGGGCCTCTATCCGAACCTCGCCTATGATCCGCAGAAGGATTTCGAGCCCGTGGGCCTCGCCGCCGGCACGCCCATCGTGATCGTCGCGAAGAAGGATTTCCCCGCGAACAATCTGCAGGAGTTCATCAAGCACGTTCAGGCGAACCAGAAGACGCTGAATGCGGCCCATGCCGGCGTCGGCTCGGTGTCGCACATCACCTCCGTGCTGCTGAATTCGATGCTGAAGGTCGATGTGAACGAGATCCCCTATCGCGGCACGGGCCCGGCCATCAACGACCTCGTCGCCGGCAAGGTGGATTATGTCTGCGACCAGATCGTCAGCGTCTCCGAGCAGGTGAAGGGCAAGACCATCAAGGCCTACGCGATCGCGACGCCGGCGCGCAGCCCCTCGCTGCCGGATGTGCCGACCACCACCGAAGGCGGCCTCCCGCAATTCCAGGTTTCGGCCTGGAACGCGGTCTTCGCGCCCAAGGGCACGTCGCCGGAAGCGCTCGGCAAGCTGCGCGACGCACTGGTGAAGGCCGTGACCGATCCGGCCACCAAGAAGAAGCTCGAGGATCTCGGCGGCGTGGTGCCGGATGCCAAGGGCGCTTCGCCGGAAGCGCTGGCTGAACTGGTGCGCTCCGAGAACGTGCGCTGGGTGAGCCTGCTCAAGGAGCGCGTGAAGCAGTAACGCCGGGTTCGGCTTTGGAAATGAGGCCGCGCTGCACCAGCGCGGCCTTTTCTTTTGGGGCGCGGACGCCTAAGCGTGGACCGACATGCCTTCCTCGCCCGAACTGCCTTCCCCGACGCCTTTGTCCTCGCATGTGCGCAGAGCGATCTGGGGCCTCGGTTTCACACAGATCGTCGGCTACGGAACGACCTATTACCTGCTCGGCCTGATGGGCCCGCTCATCATCCGCGACCTCGGGCTTTCGAAATCGGTGATGCTCGCGGGCGTCTCGCTGACCCTGCTGACATCGGGCCTCGCCGGGCCTCTCGTCGGGCGTTTCCAGGATCGGCAGGGTTCGCGCGTCGTGATGGCGCTGGGTTCCGTGTTGATGGGCCTTGGGCTGATCATCATCGCCCTCGCCAAGGGGCCGCTGCTCTACTTCGCAGGCTGGATCGTCGTGGCTTTGGGCTCGCCGCTGTCGCTCTATAACGCGGCCTTCACCTCGCTCGCGCGGATGTCCGGCCGGAATGCGCGCCGCGCCATCGTCTTGCTCACATTGATCGGTGGGCTCGCATCGTCCATCGTCTGGCCGGTGACGGCAGCGCTCCTGAACGTGCTCGAATGGCGCAGCCTCGTGCTGATTTTCGGCGCGGTGAACGTGCTGCTCTGTGCACCGCTGCACGGCTGGCTGCTCGATGGCCCCGAGCGCCGGCTCGACGGTGCCCCGATGCCCGATCTGGTTCCCCCCGGCCTCAGGCCGGAGGGCCAGCGCATGGCCTTCCTGCTGATGACGCTCATGCTGGCCTGCATTTCGCTCGTCGGCAATGGCTGGTCGATGCTCGCCTTTCCGGTTCTGCAGGGCCTGGGGTTCACGTTCTCGGAAGCCGTGCTGGTCGCAAGCCTCGTCGGCGTGTTCCAGGTTCTGGGCCGGCTGGGCGAGATGGCGACGGGCGGGCGCCATTCCGCCTTGCGGACGGCGCAGGTCTCGAACGTGCTTTTTGCGCTCAGTTTCGTGCTGCTCGCTCTCGCCAAGGGCGTGCTGGTCGGCGGCATCCTCTTCGCGGTGGCCTATGGCGTCGCGAACGGCCTCAACACCATCGTGAAGGGCACGCTGACCCTCGCGCTGTTCGGCTCGCAGGGCTATGGCGAGCGGCTCGGCAAGGTCACGCTGCTGCCGAGCGTCGCCGCCACGCTTGCGCCCGTGCTGGGTGGGCTTATCATCGATTCGACCGGCGCATCGGGTCTTACCTCCGCCTTCATGGCGCTGGGTTTCGTGGCGATGAGCCTGATGGTGCTGCTTACCAGCCATTGTCGCCGCCACGCCGTATCGTGATCCGCGAGGACGTGATCCGGACCGGGTTGCGGTGCGGCAGGCCGCCTGCCATCTTCCCCGACCACGGCGAGACTCGCCGCTTTCGCGTTTTCCCGGAGATTTCATGCGCCCCGACCAATCGCCCGTCATCCGCCTCTCGGAATACCGGCCGCCGGATTTCCTGATCGACCATGTCGCGCTCGATTTCCGGCTTCACCCGTCCGAGACGATCGTCGAGGCGGTGCTGACCCTGCGCCGCAATCCGAAAGGCCGGGCCGGTGCAGCGCTGGCGCTCGATGGCGAGGACCTGACGCTGCTGGCCGTGGCGCTCGATGGCAAGGCCCTGCCGGGCTCGGCCTATGAGGCGGCGCCGGACAGGCTCGTCCTGCCTGATGTGCCGGATTCCTTCACGCTGAGTGTGAAAACGCAGATCAATCCGGCCGCCAACACCCGGTTGATGGGGCTCTATCGCTCGAACGGCGTCTATTGCACGCAATGCGAGGCGGATGCCTTCCGCCGCATCACCTATTTCCTCGATCGCCCGGATGTGATGTCCACCTATTCGGTCCGCATCGAGGCGGAGAAGGCCGAGGCGCCGCTGCTGCTCTCGAACGGCAACCCGGTGGGCGGCGGCGACATTCCCGGCACGACGCGCCATTTCGCGCTCTGGGAAGACCCGCATCGCAAGCCCGCCTATCTCTTCGCTTTGGTGGCCGGCGATCTCGACGGGGTGACCGATCACCACACAACGCCCTCCGGCCGGCGGGTGACGCTCAATGTCTATGTCGAGAAGGGCAAGGGCGATCGCGCGGCCTATGCCATGGACAGCCTGATCCGCTCGATGAAGTGGGACGAGGAGAAGTTCGGCCGGGAATATGACCTCGATCTGTTCAACATCGTCGCCGTGTCCGATTTCAATATGGGCGCGATGGAGAACAAGGGCCTGAACATCTTCAACGATCGCTACATTCTCGCAACGCCCGAGACCGCGACTGATCAGGATTACCACAACATCGAAGCCATTGTGGCGCATGAATATTTCCACAACTGGACCGGCAACCGCATCACCTGCCGCGACTGGTTCCAGCTCTGCCTGAAGGAAGGGCTGACGGTCTTCCGCGATCAGGAATTCTCCTCCGACATGCGCTCCCGCCCGGTCGAGCGCATCGCGAATGTGCAGACCTTGCGCGCGGCGCAATTCGTCGAGGATGCGGGGCCGCTGGCTCATCCCGTGCGGCCGCAACAATACAAGGAAATCAACAACTTCTACACGGCGACCGTCTACAACAAGGGCTCGGAGGTCATCCAGATGCTCCGGCTGCTGATCGGGCCGGCGAAATTCCGCGAGGGGATGGACCTCTATTTCGCGCGCCATGACGGCGAGGCCTGCACGGTGGAACAGTTCATCCAGTGCTTCGCCGATGTCTCTGCCTACGATTTCACGCAGTTCATGCGCTGGTACGACCAGGCCGGCACGCCGCTCGTGACGGTGCGCGACGAATATGATGCGAAATCCGGCCGCTACACCCTGCATTTCCGGCAGGAAACGAAACCCACGCCGGGCCAGCCGGAAAAGCTTCCGCAGGTCATCCCCGTGCAGCTCGGTTTGCTCGATGACGCGGGCAACGATCTCGTGGCGGATGATCTCGTGGTGATCGAGGGCGTCGAGACGACGAAAACCTACGAGAACGTGCCGGCGCGGCCCATCCCGTCGCTGTTTCGCGGCTTTTCCGCGCCGGTCAGGGTCGAGATCGACCGGCAGCCGCGCGATCGTCTCGTGCTCGCCGCGCATGATCCCGATCCGTTCAACCGCTGGCAGGCCCTGCAGGATGTGGAAATCGACCTCCTGAAGCGTTCGGTCGCAGGCATTCGTGCCGGACAGGCCCCGCTTTCCGATCCGCTCCTGACCACGGCGATCCGTCGTCTCATCACCGGCAGCGATGGCGATCCGGCTTTCGCCGCACTGGCCATCGCCCTGCCCCGCGAGAACGAGATGGCGCGCGAGATCGCGCAGGACGTCGATCCGGATGCGATCGGCACGGCGGTCACCGCCCTGTGGAAGGAGATCGGGCAAGGCGTGTCGGATATCGCCCGCGCGACCTATGACAGGCTGGCGAAGCCGGTGCCCTTCAGCCCCGACGCGACGAGTGCGGGCAAGCGGGCGCTGGCGCTGCGTTTGCTGAACTATCTCATCGCCGCCAATCCGGCCGAGGGCGCGGCTTTGGCCCTGGCGCAGTTCGAGCGCGCGAACAACATGACCGATCGCGCCAATGCGCTCTGGGCGCTGGTGACGGCGGATCGCCCGGAACGCGATCAGGCCTTCGCGGCCGCCGAAGCGCGTTTCCGCGAGGATCCGCTGCTGCTGGATCTGTGGTTCACGCTCAATGCCAGCATTCCGGGCAAGGCCGGGCGCGACCGTGTGCAGGCCCTGCTGAAGCATCCGAAATTCACGCTCGCGAACCCCAATCGCGTGCGGGCCCTGGTCGGCGCCTTCGCCACCGGCAACCCGCGCGGCTTCCATGCCGCGGATGGGGCCGGCTACCGGCTCGTGGCGCAGGTGATCGGCGAGGTGGACGGCAAGAACCCGCAGCTCGCCGCGCGCCTCGCAACCGCGTTCCGCACCTGGAAGGCGCTCGAGGCCGGGCGTCGCGCCCTCGCGGAGCAGGCCTTGCGCGGCCTCGTTTCGCCGGAACGCTCGCGCGACCTGTCGGACATTCTGGAGCGGACCCTGGCCTGAGGCCAAGAATGAGGCCAAGAAAACCCCGGCCAGCCGCCTGGCCGGGGGCGCATGTTGATCCATGTTAAAAAAAATTTAACTCAACTTCTGCGCGAAATTGTCGCACCCCAAAACCGTTCGGCGACCCAAGCGCCAGAACGGAAAAAGAACAGACGGAGTCCGCAAAGAATCCGCTCGCGGAAAGCCGCCGCAACCAGCGGATGCGCGCCTCACGACGGCTCCGGCGCCCCGCGTTCCCGCGCCGAAGGGACTCTGGACAGCGAGTCCAACGTCGATTCAACTAGGGGTGATTCGGAGCGATGCGGCACATTCTCCGAATTCCAAAAGGGCAAGCGAGGGGGCGGAAATGGTGCGAGATTTCGCGGCCAGCTGGGGCATATTGCGTCCATTTTTCAAGAGCTTGAGCGCAACCGCGCGCGGCGGTTCCGTGCGTGGCACCCGTAACGATCTTCCCGAAGCCACCGATCCGTTGCTGGATCGCGTGGTCCCCGCGCTCGTGATCATCTTTCTGCTGATTTCCGCCTACAGCATGCTGACCCAATACACGACGGGCCGGCGCGACATGCTCGCCTCCAGCGAGCAATCCCTCTCCGTCGCCGCGCAGATGTTCGTCGCCGAGGCGGCCATGCGCCACCATACCGGCAGCGAGGCGGCCGATGCCGTCGCGATCGTTCCCACGAGCGCCAATCTGCCGGGCCGTGCCTTCCTCATCGTCAACCGCGACGGTCACGTGCTGCGTTCGAGCCGCCCGGAAATCAGCCATGGCCGCACGACGCATTCGCTGTTCGCGCTGGGAGAGGATATCCTGAACCCGCGCTTCCACGCCTCGATGCGGCGCGTGATCCTCGCGGATAACCGGCTCGCGAGCCTCGTGACCAACGAGCTCGTCAACGGGCAGATCCTCGTCGCCTACCAGCCGGTCGAGGAGGGGTTGAGCAACTGGCAGCACCATGTCTCCGTCACGGCCGCCCTGCTGCTGTCGTTCGGCGCCGTGACGATTGCCTTCTCACTCGCCTTCTACAAGCAGCGTTCGCGCGCCTGCGAAACGGAGCAGAGCGCGCAAAGGCTGTTCAACCGCTTCGAAGTGGCGCTGGATCGCGGCAATGTCGGGCTTTGGGATTGCCGCCTCGGCGCGAGTCATCTCTGGCTCTCGAACTCCATGTTCCGCCTGCTGGGCCTTGAACCGCGCGAGCGCATGGTCTCGCGCGCGGGGATCGAGGCGCTCATTCATCCGGACGATCTCTCCCCGCTCGATGTCGTCGAGAAGAACGCCGCCCAGGCCGGCGAGATCGACCACATCTTCCGCATGCAGAACGCGAAGGGGCAATGGGTCTGGCTGCACATGCGGGCCGCGCGCCTCGCCGAGACGGGTTCGCAGCCGCAGCGCCTGCTGGGCGTGGTGATGGACGTCACCGCCGAGCGCGAGGCCGCTGCCGAGAGCGAGCGGGCCGAGATGCGCCTGCGCGATGCGATCGAAAGCATTTCCGAAGCCTTCGTGCTCTGGGACGAGAACAACCAGCTCGTCCTGTGCAATTCGAAATACCGCTCCTTCCACCAGTTGAGCGACCACGCGACCCGGCGCGGCACGCGCTACCAGAACGTGATGGCCGAGGCGCATGAGCCGCGCATCGTCATCGAGATCGATCGGGAATCCGACACCGACAACAAGTCCTGCGCCTACGAGGCCCAGTTCGAGGATGGCCGCTGGCTGCTGATCAGCGAGCGCCCCACCCGCGCCGGCGGCTTCGTCTCGGTCGGCACGGACATCACGGCCCGCAAGGAACAGGAAGACCGGCTGCTCGAGAACGAACGGCAATTGCGCATCACCATCGCCGATCTCGCCTCCTCCCGCGAAGCGTTGCGCAAGCAGGCGCAGGAACTCTCGGAACTCGCCAACCTCTACCGCGACCAGAAGGCGGAAGTGCTGAGCGCGACCCGGCTCAAGGCGGAATTCCTCGCCAACATGAACCACGAGATCCGCACCCCGCTGAACGCCATCCTCGGCTTCGCGGAAGTGATCGAGAACGAAGTCCTCGGCCCCGTCGCCTGCCCCAAATATCGCGATTACGCGGCGCATATCCGCGTCTCCGGCGGCAACCTGCTCACGATCATCGACGACATTCTGGAAATGGCGCATATCGAGGCCGGCCGCGTCACGATCCGGCGCTCCTCGAACGCGATCGGCGACATTCTCGAGGATGCCGCAACAGCCGTGGCGCTCGATGCCGCCACGAAACACGTGCTGCTGGAGGTCGACCCGCTCTCCACGGCGACCGAAGGACAATTGGCGGTGGAGATCGACACGCGCGCCACGACCCAGGCGCTCATCCACCTCGCCCGCAATGCCATCCGTCTCTCGCCAGCGCATGGCACGGTGACCATGCGCGCCCGGAGCCAGGGCGACAGCATGAACATCTTCATCTCCGATCGCGGCTGCCACCTCTCGGAAAGCGATATCGGCACGCTCAGCACGCCGTTCGGGCATATCGACGGCATGCTGCACGATGGTTGCAAGGGCTCCGGCCTCAGCGTGGCGATCGCGCGCGGCCTGATCGAATTGCAGGGCGGCACCTTGCGCATCCGCTCGCATCCCCGGCTGGGCGCGATCACCATGGTGCACCTGCCGAAAACGCCGCGCGCCCGCCAGCTCGACCTGCCGATGGCGTGATTCAGTGCGCTGCCCCGATTCGCTTCACGAAAATGGCGCGCACATCGTGCTGGAGGCGATGCAGATCCGCCGCGAGGGGCGGGAAATCGGGATAATCCAGCAATCGGGCGATCTGCCGGCGCAGGGTGAGGCTGGCCTGGGCCTCGACAAAAGCACCGGGCAGCACGAGCCGAACGACCTGCTGGAAGCCGATCTGCAGATCCCAGCCGGCCACCAGCGTTTCGGTCTCCCCGGCTGACAGCAGACGCGCCTCCCCCGCCGCCGCGAGACGGGCGCGGGTATTGCCTTGCACCAGAGCCGGATTTTCGTGCCCGTGGATCAGGGCCAGCGCCTGCGTGACGAATTCGAGATCGACGAGGCCGCCGGGCCAATCCTTCACGTCGAAACCATCCTGGCCGGGCTTTTCCTTGCGCATCAGCGCGCGCATCGCCGCCGTTTCGCGCTTCACGATGGTCGCCTCGCGTTTCGCCAGAACCAGCCCCCGGATGCTCTCGGACAGCGCCGCCGCCAGCCCCGCATCGCCCATGACGACGCGCGCGCGCGACAAGGCCAGATGCTCCCACAGGTCGCTTTCATCGGAGGCGAAATAGCTCAGGAAAGCCGAATGCGATGCCGCCACCGGCCCCTTCTTGCCGGACGGCCGCAGCCGGAGATCGACCTCGTAGAGCGTGCCCGCGCGCATCGGGGCGGAGAGCGCCGCCACGAGACGCTGGGTGAGTTTCGCGTAGTATTCGCTGGTCATCAGCGGCTTCGCGCCGTCCGACGACGCGTCACCCGGGGCGTCATAGACGATCACCAGATCGAGATCGGAATTGGCGGTCAATTCGCGAGAACCCACCTTGCCATAGCCGATGATCGCGACCTCCCCGCCCGGGATCTGGCCGTGCCGTTCGGCGAATTCCCGCCGCACACGCGCGAAAACCAGCCGCAGCACCGCCTCGGCCAGCACGGTATGCGCTTCCCCGATTTCGCCCACCGGAATGAGCCGCGACAGCGCGCGCGTGCCGATGAGGAAGCGTTCGCCGCGCAGCAGATGGCGCGCGCGTTCCAGAGCCAGTTCGTAATCCGTCTCGCGCTCAAGGCGCGGGCCGAGCCGCGTTTCGGGATCGGCGCCGAGATTGGCGAAATCCGGGTCGACCAGCACATCGAGCACATGCGGCGATTGCGCCACGATCTGCGACAGGCGCGGTGCCGTGCCGAGGCATTCCGCAAAAAGCTGGCGCAGGCTCGCGTTCGAATTGAGGATCGTGAAGAGTTCCACCGCCGCCGGCATGCGCTGCAGGGCCCCGTCGAGCGCGAGGATCGCCCCGTCGGGATCGGAGGCGCGGCCGAAGCTTTCGAGCAGGCCCGGCACGAGTTCGGTCAGCACTTCGCGGGCGCGCGCCGTCGTCACGGCGGGGCGGCGGCCGAAATGCCAGCCGCGCACGGTTTCCGCCACCATCTCGGGCTGCTTGAACCCCAGGCGTTTCAGGGTTTCGCGCGTCTCGGGGTCGGTCTCGACCCCGGTGAAGACGAGGCTCCCCACACCCGATGCCAGATCCGGCCCGCCCTCGAACAGGCGCGCATAATGGTGTTCCACCCGCTTCAGGGCCCGCGTCAGGTGCCGGTCGAACTGTGCGCGCGTCATGCCGCAGAACCGGGCGAAATGCGCGAGATCCTCGTCGGATTTCGGCAGCTTCTGGGTCTGCTCGTCGTTGATCATCTGCACGCGATGCTCGAGCGTGCGCAGGATCGCGTAGGCCTCCGTGAGTTCCCTTGCGGCCTCGGGGGTGATCCAGGTCTCGCGGCACAGCGCGTCCAGCATGTCGATGGTGCGCGAACCCCGCAGGGAGGGGCGGCGGCCGCCATAGACCAGCTGCTGCGTCTGCACGAAGAATTCGATCTCGCGGATGCCGCCCCGCCCGAGCTTCAGATCATGCCCGGCGATGGCGATCTGGTCATGGCCCTTCACGGCATAGATCTGCCGCTTCATGGCGTGGATATCGGCAATCGCCCCGTAATCGAAGTATTTCCGCCAGATGAAGGGCTGCAACTCGTGGAGATAGGCCTCGCCGGCCGCGACATCGCCCGCGACGACGCGGGCCTTGATCATCGCCGCGCGTTCCCAGTTCTGGCCCACGGTCTCGTAATAGGCGAGCGCGGCATTGACCGGCATCGCGATGGGTGTCGTGCCGGGATCGGGCCGCAGGCGCAGATCCACCCGGAACACATAGCCATCCGGCGTGCGCTGGGCGAGGATGTTCGCCATGGCCTTGATGAGGGCCACGCATTGATCGAGATGATCGGCGTGACCGACGAGCGCCGGGGCCTGCGGATCATAGAAGCAGCCGAGATCGATATCGGAGGAGTAGTTCAGTTCGCGCGCGCCATGCTTGCCGAGCGCGAGCACGAAGAGCCCGAGGCCCTCGAACGGCTCGTCCGGATCGGGGATCGCGAGACCCCCGCCATGCTCGGAAATGGCGAGCCTCAAGGCCGCCCGCACCGCTTCATCCGCGAGGTCGGACAGCGCGCGAGTCACGGCGATCACATCGAAGACGCCGCCGAGATCGGCCATCGCCACGAGCAGCGCGTGGCGATTGCGTGCCTGCCGCAACGCTTTCATGCCGGCGTGACGATCACCCGCAAGGCCCGCTTCGCGCACCGCCGCCGAGATCGCCGCGAGGCCGGCTTCGGGCGCATGCGCCAGCAGATCGGCGGCAGCGGCCGGGTCGCGCCGGATCAGCCGCCAGAGGAAGGGCGAGCCCTCCGCGATCCCGCAGAGCAGGTGGCGAACGGCCTCGCTGTCCTGCACGAGCGCGGCGAGCGGGGCGGCCTCTGCCTCCGTCAGCACATCCTTGAGGCGCGCAAGGCCCATTCGGCCGGATTTCGGCGCGGCCATCAGGCGGGAGGCCAGCGAAGAGGGATTGTTCATGCCTCTTTTTCGGGCAGCGCGATGCCCGGCGCAAGGGTTCTTGCGGCAGAATCGGTGACCTCCGGCAAGACCAGCACGGCGCGCAGGCCGGGCGCATTGTCTTCCAGCCGCAATTCGCCACCATGCAGGCGCGCGATGGCCGCAACCAGCGACAGGCCGAGCCCGAGGCCGGGCTTGGCGCGGCTCGCATCGAGACGCACGAAACGCTCCACCACCGCCGCGCGTTTATCCTCCGGGATACCCGGCCCGCGATCCGCCACGGCGATCCGGATCTGTCCGCCGGCTTTCTCGGCGGTGATCGTCAGCGAACCGCCCTCACCCGCCGGCTTCACGCCATATTTCAGCGCATTGTCGATCAGGTTCGACAAGGCCTGCCCGATGAGTTCGCGGTTGGCATCGGCGACGAGATCCGTGCCGATCCGCGTGTCGAAGGCGAGGCCCGCCTCCTCCGCGAGAGGCTCGTAGAGTTCGGCCAGACTGGCGACGATGTCTTCCAGCCGCTGGGGTTTGAGAGAGGTCGCGAGATTGCCGCTCTCGGCCCGCGTGATCATCTGCAGGGCGTCGAAGATGCGCAGGAGGTGGTCGCTCTCCTCGATGGCGCGCTCCAGCGCTGACTTGGCCTCCTCCAGCGTTTCCGCCTTGCGCAATGCGCCCTCCGCGCCGTTTCGCAGGCGAGTCAGTGGCGTGCGCAGATCATGCGCGACATTGTCGGAGAGTTCGCGCAAGCCCGTCATCAGTTCGCCGATGCGGTCGAGCATGGCGTTGAGATGCAGGGACAGCCGGTCGAATTCGTCATCCGTGTTGGTCACCGGCAGGCGTTGGGAGAGATTGCCGGCCATGATCGCGGCGGAGGTGGTGGCCACGCCCTCGACCCGTTTCAGCACGCGCCGCGTCACGAACCAGGCGCCGAAGCCGCCCATCAGCAGCACCAGCAGCAGCGAGAGCCCGCGCGCCCGCCGGATGGTGATCTGCAGCCGGTCCTGCTCCTCGAGGTCGCGCCCCACGAATAGCCGCAGGCCGGAGGGCAGGATGAAGGTGCGGACCTTGGCGCGACGCCCGCGCTCCTCGCCCTCATCCGGCCAGTTGTAGCGCATCTCGCTCCAGCCGGGGCTGACCGATTGCACCGGCACGCGCAGGATGGCGTTGCCGGTCATCGCATCGCCGCGCGGATCGATCAGCAGATAGAGAAACGAGCCGCTCTGCCGCCCGCGCCGCTCGATCACCGCGACGAGGCGGCGCAAGCCGCCCTGCCGGTACTGTTCGGCGAGCGCGTTGATCTCGGTTTCGATGGTCTCGGTGATCTGCGCATCGAGCAGCCGGCGCGTGTTCCAGGCAATGTAGCCGAGGATGATGCCGGAAAAGATCGCGAAGATGAGGAGATAGAGCGCCGAGAGCTTGAAGGCCGTGGTGCGCGCCATGCGGCCGAGCCCGGCGAGCCAGCCCCCCTCCTGGCCAGGATGGCGAGGTGCCGGCGCCATCACATCAGCGGCCGGGGTCGCGGATCATGTAGCCGGCGCCGCGCACGGTGTGCAGCAGGGTCGCCTGCCCTTTCCGCTCGATCTTGCCGCGCAGCCGCGAGACATGCACATCGATGACGTTGGTCTGCGGATCGAAATGATAATCCCAGACATTCTCCAGAAGCATCGTGCGCGTCACCACCTGCCCGGCATGGCGCATGAGATATTCCAGCAGGCGGAATTCGCGCGGCTGCAGGGGGATGTCCTCGCCGGCCCGGCTCACGCGATGCGCGAGGCGATCGAGTTCGAGGTCGCCGACCTTGTAGGTGAGCTGGGCGCTCTGCGGATTCCGGCGACGCGCCAGCGCCTCCACCCGCGCAAGGCACTCGGTGAAGGCATAGGGTTTCGTGAGGTAATCGTCGCCCCCGGCGCGAAGGCCGAGCACGCGATCATCCACCTGCCCCAGCGCGGAAAGGATCAGCACGGGTGTCGTCCGCTTTTCGGCCCGCAGGGCCATGATGAGCGAAAGCCCGTCGCGTTTCGGCAGCATGCGATCGACGACGAGCACGTCGTAGCTGCCGGCCAGCGCCATTTCGAGGCCCGCCTCGCCATCCGCCGCGAGATCCGTGACATGTCCCGCCTCGTTCAGCGCGCGGGCGAGATAACGGCCGGCTTCAGGATCATCTTCGACGACGAGAATTTTCATGCGGCAGCGGCTCGGAAGGGTCCCGGACACAACGCCACGCCAGAGCCGGCGCCGTCAAGGCGGAGGGGCTTCGGTCCTGCGTCCGGCTGTGGAGCGGGGGGCGACGGAGGGTGCTACAGCCAGCCACAGGACCTTGAGGCAGAGAATGCCCGTCCGCACCTGCCGTGAAGCTTTCGGCCGGATGACAAATCCGTAAGGGAGATCAGGGCTGTTCGCGCTTCGACAGCAACGCGTCGAGCGCGGCTTTCTCGCTCTCGGCCAACGGCGTGGCGTCCGGCCCGGCAGCCGCTTCGGAGGGCCGGCCGAACAAGGAGCGCGCGGCGAAGATACCGCCGATCAGCGCGATGGCGGGCAGGCTCCATAACAGCGCCGTGGATGCGGAAAAAGGCGGGCGCAGCAGCACGAATTCGCCATAGCGTGCCACCAGAAACTGGCGGATCGCGCTGTCGCTGTCGCCGGCGGAGATGCGCTCGCGCACGAGCCGGCGCAGATCGCGCGCCAGTTCGGCATCGGAATCATCGATGGACTGGTTCTGGCAGACGAGACAGCGCAATTCGGCGGAAAGCTTGCGGGCGCGCGCCTCCTGCGCCGGGTCCTTCAATTGCTCGCCGGGCTGCACGGCGAGCGCCGCGCCAGAGAGGACCAGCGAACCGAAAACCAGGGTCCGGCGCGAGAGAGCGCTCATTCCGCGGGCTCCAGACGTCTGGGCCGGCGCATCGCGAGGCGGGGTGCGCCAATGCGCAGCCGGCGATCCGACAGGGACAGCAGCCCACCGAAAGCCATCAGAACCGGCCCGAGCCAGATCAGCGTCACGAACGGCTTCCAGTAGGCACGCAGATCGACATGCGCGCCGTCCGACGTCTCGCCGATCGCGACATAGACTTCCGAAAGGCCCACGCGATGCCGGCCTACCTCGGAGGTTGGCATCTGCCGCCCGATATAGAGGCGCTTCGCCGGGCGCAATTCGGCCACCTCGCGGGTGCCGTCATGAACGGTGAACTGCGCCACGGTGGAGGTGTAGTTCGGCCCGGAATAGGGCGAAATGCCGCGCAAGGTCAGGGTGTATTCCCCGAGCTTCACGCTGTCGCCGGGCTTCATCGACAGGATCGCCTCCTTCTCGAAGGCGGTGAACGCGATGCCGATCACCATGATGCCCACGCCCGCATGGGCCAGAGCGGTGGCGACGAAGGTGCGCGGCAGTCCCAGCAGCCGCCGGAACGCGCCGGCCGCGCCGCCGCGCATCGCACGTTCGCGAATTTCATCGAGCGAGGCCAGCAGGATGAAGAGCCCCAGACCGATCGCCAGGATGGCCAGAGCCGGCCCGCGCCCGATCGCATAGGCCGTGGCCAGGGTCGCAACGAGGCCGATCGCCATCGCGACGCCGGTCCTCTGCACAACGCCCAGCAGGTCGCCGCGTTTCCATGCGAGCCGCTGACCGAAGGGGATCGCCACGAAAAGCGGCAGCATCAGCGGCACGACCGTGAGGTTGAAGAAGGGCGGGCCGACGGAAATCTTCTGCCCGGTCACGCCTTCCAGAGCCAGCGGGTAGAGCGTCCCCACCAGCACCGCGAGCGCGGCCACCGCCAGGAACAGGTTGTTCAGCACCAGCGCGCCCTCGCGGCTCACGGGCGCGAAGAGGCCGCCGCTCTCCATCGCCTTGGCGCGGAACGCAAACAGGGTGAAGGATCCGCCGATGAAGGCGATGAGGATCATGAGGATGAACAGGCCGCGCTCCGGATCGACCGCGAAGGCATGCACCGATGTGAGCACGCCCGAACGCACGAGGAAGGTGCCCAGAAGCGAAAGCGAGAAGGTGATGATCGCGAGTAGGATGGTCCAGATCTTCAGCGCCTCGCGCTTTTCCATCACGATGGCGGAATGCAACAGCGCCGTGCCGGTGAGCCAGGGCATCAGCGAGGCATTCTCCACCGGATCCCAGAACCAGTAGCCGCCCCAGCCCAGCTCGTAATAGGCCCAGTAGGACCCCATCGCGATGCCGAGGGTCAGCGTGATCCACGCCACGAGGTTCCACGGCCGGATCATGCGCGCAAAGGCGGCATCGATGCGCCCGACAATGAGCGCGCCGGCGGCGAACGAGAACACGATCGAATAGCCGACATAGCCCAGATAGAGCAGCGGCGGATGGATCGCGAGACCGGGGTCCTGCAGGATCGGGTTCAGGTCGCGGCCCTCGAACGGCGCTTGCCCGAGCCGCAGGAACGGGTTCGAGGCGAACAGCACGAAAGCGAGAAACGCCGCCGCGATCATGGCCTGCACGGCGAGCGTGGCACCGAGAATATCGCTCGGCAACCGGCGCGAGAACACGGCCACGCCCGCGCCGAACAGCGCCAGAATCAGCACCCACAGCAGCATCGAACCCTCGTGGTTGCCCCAGACGCCGCTCCACTTGTAGATCAGCGGCTTCAGCGTGTGCGAGTTCTCGTAGACGTTCGACACGGAGAAATCGGAAACGAGATAGGCATAGGTCAGCGCTGCGAAAGACAGCGAAATCAGCAGCAACTGCGCCACGGCCGCCTGCGGCCCCAGCGCCACCAGCACATCATCGCGCTTCAGGGCACCCCAGAGCGGAACAATCGCCTGAAAGAGGCTCAGGACCAGAGCCAGAGCCAGTGCGTAATGGCCGATCTCGACAATCATGTTGCCCTGCTCATGGTTTGGGAGGTCCGTCGGTCTTGCCCGGCTGCCAGTGCCCCTGCTTCTTCAAGGCGTCGGCCACCTCGCGCGGCATGTAGTTTTCGTCATGCCGCGCCAGCACCGTGGATGCCGTGAAGGCACCCGAAGCGTCAAGGCGGCCTTCTGCCACGACCCCCTGCCCTTCCCGGAACAGGTCCGGCAGCAGGCCCTGATAGGTGACGGCGACGGTGTTGGGCCCATCCGTCACGCGAAAGCGCACCATCTGGTTCGGTTCGCGCTGCACGCTGCCCTGCTCCACCAACCCGCCGAGGCGGAAGGCTTCGCCCGTTCTGACCTTTCCGGCCAGCACTTCCGTCGGCGAACGGAAGAACACGATCTGGTCACGCAATCCGGTGAGGATCAAGGCCAGCGCCGAGACCAGCACCAGGCCAAAGCCCCCGAGGATCATCAGCCGTTTCTGCTTGCGGGTCATGGGATAATCCGGAAAGCGGTGTGGCGGGTCATGGTGCCGCCTTGAGATCGAGCGCGCTGGCGAGCCGGTCCAGTTCGGCCCGGGCCTTGTCACCCAGCGCCTTGCGGGCTTCGGCGAGCGCCACGGCCGCCTTGTCGCGCTGGTTCAGCACCACGCGCGCCTGAATGAGCCGCTGCCATTCCTCAAAACTGCCACCCTGCGTCGACAGCCGGGCTGCCAGCCCATCCACCATGCCTTCGATGGCGCGCGCCCGCTCATCCGGCGGCAGGGCGGACAATGCGCGCGCGGCCTCGTCCTGCGGGCTTGAGGCAGCGCGCGGCGGGGCCTTTCCTTCGGCGCGGAACCGGTCCAGCTCCGCCTCGACCCGCATCTTCCCCGCCCCCTCGGGCAGGGACGCCGAGAGTTCGCCCAGCATGCGCACCGCGCCGGGCACGTCGCCATCCTGCTCGGTCGCGAGCGCAAGGTAAAAGCGCGCCTTCGCAAAGCCGGGATCGAGGGCGACGGCCTTCCGGAAGGCTTCCTTCGCTTCGGCGCTCACGATTCCGTTCTGCGCGGCGGTCAGCGCCTCGCCGAGATTGGCGAGGTGATCCGCTGTCTCGCCCGAAATCGCCATCACCCGGCGATAGGCGAAAGCGGCGTCCTGGAACCGCCCGAGCCGCATATAGGCCGGCGCGATCACCTCGAAACCGCGTGCATCGTTCGGGTTGCGCGCGAGATGGAGTTCGATGCGCTGCAGGGCCTGGTGCATTTCGGCATCGCCCCCGGGCGCGATCCGGGCTGCGATCGGCTGATCAGGCAAGGAGGGCGAACCGGCGCGCAGGTAGAGCGGAATGGCAAGGAGCGGCAGGAACACCAGCAGCAGCAGGGCCGCAACTTTCCGCGGGCGGAGATCAGCGGCACGGCCATCGCCTGCCTTCTGCTGACGCTCGATCGCCAGCAGGCGCCGGGCCTGCTCGGCTTCCGAGGCCGCCCGTTCGCTCTCGGAAATCAGCCCGGCCGCCATCTGGCGGTCAAGCTCCTGCCGGCGCGCCTCGTAGAACCCGATCGCGTGATCGAGGCTCGACCGGCTCCGCGGCGGACGGAGCAGGGGACGCAGGGCAAAGGCCGCCGCGCCGAAGGTCAGAACCACAATACCAATCCAGAGTGTCATCGTGCCGCTGATCTAGGCCGCAATCCGGGCCAATCCATGACATGGCGCAATTGCCCTGCCGCTTGTGGCGTTCTTGCTACAGAGCCGAGGGGCACGATGCAATGCGGCGTCATAGGGCGGGAAGTGTCAGGCGTGCACGCACGCCGCCGAGGGGCGAATCCTCCAGCGCGAAGGATCCGCCGTAAAGCCCCGCGAGATCCACGACGATCGACAGCCCGAGCCCCGAGCCCGGCTTCGTCTCGTCGAGCCGCCGCCCGCGCTTCGTGGCCTCGATCCGCTTTTCTTCCGGAAGCCCCGGCCCGTCATCATCCACGAAGAGATGAAGCTGTGCCGGCGCATGTTCGGAATGCGGCGCGGAATACAGGCTGATCCGCACCTGGCTCGTGGCCCATTTGCCGGCATTGTCGATGAGATTGCCGACCATCTCCTCAAGGTCCTGCTTCTCGCCCCGAAAGCGCAGCGGCATTTCGACCGCCAGCGTGAAGCGGATGTCCCGATCGCGATAGATCTTCTCGAAGGTCCGCGTGAAGGCGACAAGAACCGGCTCGACTTCCGTGATGTTGCCGATCGCGGCCGCCCGCGCCGCCGCCCGCGCGCGATCCAGATAGTACTGCACCTGATCGCGCATGATCGCCGATTGCTCGCGGATCTTCTCGCCGAGCGGCCCGGAATCGGCGCTGGCCTCGTTCAGCAAGACCGAGAGCGGCGTCTTCAGGGCATGGGCGAGATTGCCAACCTGCGCGCGTGCCCGGCTCACGATCTCGCGGTTCATGTCGAGAAGCTGGTTCAGTTCGCCGGCGAGCGGCGCCACTTCCACCGGAAATTCACCCTCGACCCGCTCGCGCTCGCCATTGCGGACCTGCGACAGCGATTGGCTGAGTTCGCGCAAGGGCCGCAGGCCATAACGCACCTGCACATAGGCCGAAACGCCCAGCGCCAATCCCAGCAGGGTCAGCAGGGTCAGCAAGGCGAAATCGAAGCGACGGCGCTCGTCCACGATCTCCTCGGCATTGCCGGCGACGGAAATCAGGAAGCGGTTCTGCTCGCCGAGATCGATCTCCTGCTCGACGATCCGGATCCGCCGCCCTTCCGGTCCCGCGCGATAGCCGTCGCGAAAGTCGCCGCGGGACGAGGGAAAGCCCGGCTCCACCAGAGGCGGCAGGCGCTGGTTGAAGAGGGAACGGGAGGTGCGCAGGATCGCAGCCGTGTTGCTCTCGGTGTCGATCCGCATGATCTGCCAGTACCAGCCGGAGAGCGGGATCTGGAATTGCGGCTCGCCCAGATTGCCGGGCTCGACGTTGTTTCCGTCGGTGAGTGCCGCGACATCCGCCACCAGCACCTTGAGATAGAGCTTCAGGCGCTCGTCGAAAGCCGCCTCCACCGAACGGCGGTTGATCGCCGACAGGATCGTGCCGGTCGAGACCAGCACGAGAGCGGACAACAGGATGGCAGTGAGGAACAGGCGCCCGGCCAGCGATCGGGGGTCGGTCGGGCCGGGAAGCGTGAGGCGCATGGCGTCACTTCGTTTTCGGTGCCGGTGCGCCCGGCGCCTGCGCGATATAGCCGAGGCCGCGCACGGTTTCGATCACATCGACGCCGAGCTTCTTGCGTAGCCGCCCGATGAACACTTCGATCGTGTTGGAATCGCGGTCGAAATCCTGGTCATAGAGATGTTCCACCAATTCGGTGCGGGAGACGACTCGCCCCTGATGGTGCATCAGATAGGCGAGCAGCCGGTATTCATGGCTCGTCAGGCGGATGGGGTTGCCGTCCACCAGCACGCGGCTCGAGCGGGTATCGAGGATCACCGGCCCGCAGGAGAGTTCGCTCGTCGCGTGGCCGGCCGCGCGGCGCAGCAGCGCGCGCAGGCGCGCCAGCACCTCTTCCATGTGGAAGGGTTTCGTCACGTAATCATCGGCACCGGCATCGAAGCCCTGGACCTTCTCGCTCCAGCGGTCGCGCGCGGTGAGGATCAGCACCGGCATCTTGCGCCCCTCGCGACGCCATTTCTCGAGCACGCGAATGCCATCCATCTTCGGCAGGCCCATATCGAGGATCACGCCGTCATAGGGCTCGGTATCGCCGAGAAAATGCCCCTCCTCACCATCGAAGGCCGTGTCGACCGCGTAACCGGCATGTTCGAGCGCGGCGGTAAGCTGGCGGTTGAGGTCGCGATCGTCCTCGATCACAAGCAGGCGCATTCGAATTCACTCCTGGGGCGGGCGGCATGGGGCAGACGGGCATAGCCTGCCCTTCCCGCGACTCATACACCGCTTTGGGAGGATTTCGAGGCGCCATGGCGCCTGTTCACCGGGATTTCCCGTCAGATCAGGCGCTTGGTCGCGATCACCCGGAACACGGTCGACGCGACGAAGCTGCCGGCGGCCACGAGTTCGAGCAGGCGATCGGTCAGCAGGCCCTGATCGAGACCGGCGGTCTGGAAACCCATCAGGGACAACGCGATGCAGCCGAAACCGACCACGTTGGCCCAGATGGTGCGGCTCTGCAGAAGCGCTTTCGTGTCGAACATCGATTTCTCCTTGGGGTTGGTCGTCCCGGAGGGACGCTGCGAGGAAGAGCCGGCGAGCGCGAGGCTCGCCTGCTCGATGGCGGCGACGCGCCGTTCCCAGCCGCGCCCGAAGACCGGAAAGGTCGGCAATTGCCGCAGGAAGCGAAGGCGGGCCGCGCAAAGCGCCTCGATCAGGCGCGGGATGTCGGCGGCCTCGATGGCAGCACGCGAGACCGGACCGATCCGGCCGTCGACCGCCACGGCCACGAGGCCCTGAATGGTGCGGATGGCGCGCTGGGGCCCGGAATTCACCGCATAATCGAAAGCCGCGAGATCGAGCCCCGAGGGCAGGTCGTCTCCGGCGACCGCGTTCCAGTAGCGCGCGCGGTAGATCGCGGCGACCTCCTCGCGCGAGAGCGCGCGCAATTCGGCGATGCTGATGGGCCGGCCCCGCCAGGCCTCGAGTGTCTTCTGCGTGATGCCCATCATCGTGGCACCGCCGGGATCGCGGGGGTGATCCGCAAATCCCCCCTCATGCTCCAGCACCCGCGCCAGCGCGCGCTCGAAATTGGCAGCAGCCATGATCGCCTCCGGAAAATGGAATTCAGAGAACGGGCAGCGTCGCATCCAGCGCATCGCCTACCCCGACCCGCAGCGACACCTGTGCGATGGACACGGTGATGACGCCCTGCGGACCACCGAAATCCGCGATCTCATCGGCCTCGGGGTAGAGATAGTCAGGCGTCGCCACCGTGACGCGCCGCTTGACCGTAGCGCCGGCGCGGATCTCGATCCGATATTCCTCGCGCTCCTCGCCGAGCGGCACCTCGTAGAGGTCCCAGTTGTCGCCGCCGAACCGCGTGCGGCGCAGGAAGCGAATCCGGATGCCGCCCGCCTCGCGCCGCGCCTTCGCATGAACCGGCGCGAGAGGACGATAGGCGATGCCGGTGACGGACCGGCTGACATGGGCGGTTGCAGCATCGGCAACATCGCGGCCGGCGGGAACCACGGCGATATCCACGCTCTGGCCCACCTGCTCCGCCGACAGCCCGAGATCGATGACGGCATCGTCGAGCACTAGAAGCGTCGAGCCGGCGGGGAGCGTGCGGCTGGCCGCCCGTTCCGAGAGCCCGATGCCGCGCAGGAAGCCGGAAAGCCGGTAACGCCGGTCGCCGATGAGCTGAGCATCGCGAAACAGCACGATTTCGATGGTCTCTTCAGGCCCGATCAGAGCCAGCGCATTGCCGCTGGCGAGCACCGACGCAGCATCAAGGCTCGCCAGCGCCCCGCCCACCAACGCCACCTCGCAGGTCGCCTGTCGATCCCATCGCCAGAGCGGGCCGGGCGGCAGGGCGGTCAGCAGCGTGCCGAAACGCGCGGGCAGAACCGCTTCGCCCAAAACCGCGCCGCCCTGATCGGTCCGAAGCAGCGCATAGGGACCGCGCCAGGGGTCGGCGCGAACAGCAAGCTGCAAGGGCCCAGTGCTGCCGGACCGCTGCAACGGGAGTTCGATCAGCCGCGCATAGGCGGCACCGGGCAGAGCGGGAGCCAGCGGATTTTCATCCGCATCGTCCTCGATCGGCGCGAAACCCAGCGTCTCCGGATCATGCGACACCGCCTCGCACAGTCGCTCACGCTGATCCGTGATCCGCGTGAGACGCACGAGCCGCGCGCCGGCACCGGTCTCCACCTGCACCAGATCCCCAACCTCCAGGGCCCGCGCACTCGGCGGCAGGGCGAAGCGGAAGGTCTCGCGCGCCGCCCATGCCTCGGAGAGCCGCTGCTCGGCGAGGCGACGGGCTCTGCCCTTCGGCACGATCATCGCGCCATCCTCGCTGACCTCGCGCTGCGCGAGACTGCCGTCGCGCCGTGCCTCGACGACCGTCTTGCGGAACTCCCGGTCGGGATCGATGAAACCGAACCGGAAGCTGCGCGGCAGGTCCCGTTCCTCCCGGCGCGACACTTCGAGTTCCGTGCTGTTCCGGCCGGATGGTACGGCGAGTTCGTCCCGCGCGATCTGCGCGATAGGCCGAATCGGGCGTGCCTGCACCGCCAGAACCTCGCCCTCGCCGGACGCGATCAGCCCGAACCCATCGATCAGCGGTTCGAGTGCCGCCCGGGCCGACATGGGCCGGTCGACCACATAGCCCTCGATCGACTCGCCGACCGGCTCGATCATACCCGCGGGCGCATCGTGATCCGTCAGGATCCGGTTGATCAGTTCGGGCAGCGGCGCGATTTCCAGCCGGCCATTGAGCCAGTGCCCACGCGAAAAATTCGCCCCGTCCGCCCATTGGTCGCGCAGGGCGGGAAAGGCCGGAAACGGCCGCGCATCATAGGCCCAGGGCGCGATGAAGTCCGGCATCACCATCGGGCCGCCATAAGCCGGCGAGACCGGATTATGCGCCGCGATATGGCCCGCACTCGCCGGATCGAAGCGGTCGAGCATCGCTTCGAGCAACCGGCGCTGGATCATGTCATCGCGATTGCCGCGCGAGAAATGCGGCAGGCCGTTCTCGACCGATTTCGGGTCGGGGAAGATATTCGGCTGGTTCGCCCCCTTGTCGACCGCACCGCAGCCGATCTCGGCCAGCAGGATCGGCTTCGAGCGGGCCTGCCAGCCGGTATCGCCGCCCAACTCCATGCCCCCCACCCGCTCGCGATGCGGGTTCGCCCACCAGCCGACGAGATCCTTGGGCCGATAGATCCACGGCTTGCCATAGGCGCCATCCGTGATCGGCGCGCGAACCTGCGCGCCCCGCGCACCCGCATCGGCGTAATACCAGTCAAATCCCTCGCCCGCGCCGATCCGATCCAGCAGATAGGCCGGATCGTGGAGCGAGGCCGCAATGCCAAGGTCGAGATGGTCGCGAGCCTCCCGCCAGTCGCTCACCGGTGGATAGAAATCGATCGCGACGGCCCCAACCTCCGGATGGCTCCAGAACGGATCGAGCGGAAAGCGCACCTCCTGCCCGCCGCCCTGCACATGGGCGCCGTATTCGGTCCAGTCCGCCGCATAGGTGATGCGCGTCGCGGGACCGAGAATGCCGCGCAACTCCGGCAGCAGCGCGACAAGCGCGTCGACCATCGGATAACGCCCCCCGCCCGCCGGGAGATGCGTGAGACCGACAAGTTCGGACGCGATGAAGAACGTGTCGACCCCACCGGCCGCCTTCGCCAGCATCGCATGGTGCAGCACCATGCGCCGGAAACTCATGAGTGATGACGATCTGGAAATCAGGCCTGGGCGCATCCGAGATCGCAGTTCCGGCCAAGGCAAAGCGCGCACACTCAAAGCCCAACTGCGGGCACTTGCCAACCGGTCAGGCTGCGGCGGCCGGGCGGGTGGTTCCGCATCGCGGCGTAGCACAGGTCGCCTTGCCCGAGGCCGCATCGCAAGCCTGCAGGCAAGCTCCCGCGCAAGTCAGCGCCGTGTGATCGTCAAGGCGAGGATCGTGCGGCATCGCGGGGCTCGCTTCACTGCCGCGCCGCTGGCAAAGCACCTGACCTATCTCAAGCGCGATGGCGTGACCCGCGACGGGAAGGATGCGGCGCTGTTCGGCAGCGGCGACGAGACCGTCGACGGCGGAGCCTTCGCCGAGCGCTGCGCCGATGACCGCCACCATTTCCGTTTCATTGTTTCGCCCGAAGACACGGCCGAACTGGCCGATGTGCGGAGCTTTACCCGAGACCTGCTGACCCAGATGGAAAAGGATCTTGGCACAGGTCTCGACTGGGTCGCCGTTGACCATTGGAACACCGACAATCCCCACATCCACATTCTGGTA
>PERO01000019.1 GCA_002928875.1 Methylobacterium sp.
TCGTGGGTGTAGGAGTGTTGAGAGGATCTGTCCTTAGTACGAGAGGACCGGGATGGACATACCTCTGGTGGAGCTGTTGTGGCGCCAGCCGCAGTGCAGCGTAGCTATGTATGGACGGGATAACCGCTGAATGCATCTAAGCGGGAAACCCACCTCAAAACGAGCGCTCCCTTGAGAGGCGTGGAAGACGACCACGTTGATAGGCCGGGTGTGTAAGCGCAGCAATGCGTTGAGCTTACCGGTACTAATTCCTCGATAGGCTTGAACGCTCTCATCGCCAATGCCCGCCTGGGCAGCGATGAAGACGAAATCGATCAAAAAAATGCTTGCTTCCTGAATTTCGCCGGCCTGGTGGCCCTTGCGTCATGAAAAAACCCGATCCCATCCCGAACTCGGCCGTTAAGCGTGACAGCGCCGATGGTACTAAAGCTCAAGCTTTGGGAGAGTAGGTCGTTGCCAGGCCTGCAAAATTCAGTCTTCGAACATGGCAACCAGCATAACTCGACGAAAATGCCCGCTCTCAGCGGGCTTTTTTGTTGGTGCCGCGCATCGCGGCAAGGTTTATCGCGGGGTGGAGCAGCCCGGTAGCTCGTCAGGCTCATAACCTGAAGGTCGTCAGTTCAAATCTGGCCCCCGCAACCAAATTATCTGAACAAGGTCAGACAGATAGAAAAGCCCCGATCTCGCGATCGGGGCTTTGTTCGTTCTGCGGTCCTGCAACGCCATGGACGGAATCCGGGCAGGAGCTGCCGGCGCCGGCGAAGCGGCTGGTTCCGGCCCTCTGAGGGCCGGAATCGCGACCCGTCTGCTTTCAGAGCGAGGCCGGCGTTTTGTTGCGGATCTTGCGCCAATTGGCATTTGCCTTGGCGAGCGTCCCGGCCGGATCCTTGTCCCAGATCTCGACCGCCTGCTGATGGACGAACACGTAGAGCTGGCACTTGTGGAACCGGAAGATCTGCGGATCGCCATCGAGTTTCTTGCCGAGCGCGGCGCCTGTGGCACAGAAGCCTCCGAAAGCCGGCTTGTACTTGGCCGGAGCAGCCACGAACTGGTCGCGCGCTTCCGCGCTGGCAAAGCGATAGATCGCACCGTCGATCGTCGCGGTATAATCGGCCGCGCCATTCTGCGGGGTCCGGTTCGGCCCATAGGTTGTCGGGTCAACATTGCGCAGGATCACGCCGTTCCGGTCGACATTGATCGCGGCCTTCGAGTTGAGATCGTACGCCTCGGCCGGCGTACCGACAGCGGTGGCTGCCGCCAGGATGGCCGTGGCGCCGAGCAGCATGGCCCGCCGTCCGAGCGTGAAGGTTGGGGTCTTTTCCATGGAAGTATTCCTTTTCCGAGGGTTTGGATTGGGGACGCGCTCAGGCGGCCGTGCGGGTCGACACGACGGGGAAGTCGATGTCGGTCTTCGCGACTTCGTTCACGTAGTTCGTGAGGGTGTTGAGGGCGACGTGCAGGACGATCTCGATGATCTGCGCGTCGGAATATCCGGCGCTTCGGATGGCGGCGAGGTCTGCATCGCTGACATGGCCGCGATTGTTGACGACCTTCACGGCGAAGCGCACGGCGGCATCCGCCTGTGGATCGTTCGATGTGCCGCGGCGGTTGGCCGCCAGTTCGGCGTCATCGAGCTTCGCAAGGTTCTTGCCGAGATAGCTATGGGCCGAAAGGCAATAGTTGCAGCCATTGACCTCGGCGATCGCGATTGCGATGCGCTCGCGGGTGCGGGCGTCAAGCGTGCCTTTGCCGAGCGCGCCATTGAGGCCAAGATAGCCCTCGAGGGCGGCCGGCGAATTGGCGACGAGACGGAAAAGGTTGGGGACGCTTCCGAGTTGCTTCCTCACGGCTTCGAGCAGCGGCTGGGCATTGGCCGGCGCGGCTTCGATGCTCGCCGGTGTGGGAATACGGGACATGGCATAGCTCCATTCTGTTGGGCGATCCCAACGTCGGGATCGACATTGCCCAAGCTATGGAGTTTCCCGTTTTTGTGGAATGCATGAATCAGAGAAGTAATTATTCCGATGAAAGGAATAATAGTCAGCCATGCGAGGAGTAGTTCAAGCGCGTCGTCTCACGTGCGCGGCCGCAGCAATCATGCTGACGGAACAAGGGCCTGGTGATTGGCCAGCCCGCAAGAACAGGCGGGCCGGCGCGGTCGATGCCTTCCCGCCCATCGGACGTCTGGCTCGCAACGCGGCGAGAAGCTCACGCCGGTAGATGCCCCACCTTGACAAGGATGGTGCAGCCCGAGCGCGTGAACGGATGATGCCGGCTCATCGAGGGTGAGCGCAGCCAGGTTCCGGCCGGATACGCGCCATGCTCGTCTTCGAAGGTGCCCTCGAGCACGAGAATCTCCTCGCCGCCGAAATGCGTATGCGGCTGGAAGACGGTGCCCGGCGCCCAACGGACCAGCGCCACGCTCTCGCTGCCGAATTGATGCAAGGGCAGCACCGTCAGGCCGTCCACGAGGCCGGGAAACCATTCGGCGCTGCGCGTGTCGATCACCTTGCGCTCGCGATCCTCGGGATCGAACTGCATCAGCTTCACGAACAGAACGCAGCCCTCGGCGCTGGACGGGGCATGCGAGGATCCCGGCGGATTGCGCACATAGGTGCCCGCCGGGTAAGTGCCATGCTCGTCGGCGAAAGTGCCCTCCAGCACCAGGAATTCCTCGCCGCCGCCATGGGTATGGGCGGAGAATCGCGAACCGGGCGCGTAGCGGACAATCGTCGTGGCGCGCGCCACCTCGCCGCCCTCGCGATCGAGCATCAACCGTTCGACACCGGCGAGCGGCGAGGGGACGAAGGCTTCGTCCCCCGGCCGCACCACGGCGCGCGTGGCATAGTCTGAGCGGATCTGGAGCATCGAAACCTCCTCTTGCCGGGGCTGGATCAATTATAGGCGTTGCGGCCGGCCATCACGCCGCCATCGACATCCCAGACGGCGCCAGTGACCCAGCTTGCCTTGGACGACAGCAGGAAGGCAATGACCTCGCCCACATCCGTCGCCGTGCCGATCCGCCCGATGGGGTGAAAGCCGTTGAAGCCCTGCAGGGCCGCGTGCACCTGCTCCTTCGGAATGAAACCCTCGTAGATCGGCGTCTCGACCACCGCCGGCGAGACGGCGTTGACACGGATCCCGTGGCTCGCGAGTTCCATGGCAAGGTGCTGGGTCAGGGCATGAAGCCCGGCCTTGGCCATGGAATAGGCCGAGGAAGGGGTGGCCTGCACCGCCTGCTTCGCCCACATCGAGCCGATATTCACGATCGCGCCGCCCTGGCCATGCGCCACCATCGCCTTCGCGACGGCCTGCGTGACGAAGAAGGTGCCGCGGTTGAGGTCGTGATAGCGGTCGTAATCGGCCTCGTCATGTTCGAGGAAGGCCTTGGGCAGAAACACCCCGGCTCCGTTCACGAGGCCGGTGAGGTCGGCATAGGCGGTTGGGATCCGGGCTGCGAAGGCGCGCACCGCCGCTTCATCGGCGATGTCCAGCGCTTCGATGTCGACCCGGCCGAGGGGCGAGAGTTCGGCCTGCGCGGCTTCCAGCTTGGCGCGCTGGCGCCCGAGCAGGATGACGGCCCCGCCGGCCTCCAGCATCAGGCGCGCCGCAGCCTTGCTCATGCCGCTGGCGCCGCCGATGAAAAGTGTCCGGGATTGCTGGCTGTTCTTGGTCATTGTGTCGTCCTTCTAGTTGGTAGGTTTGGGTTGCAAAAAAAATCAGATCTTCAGCGTCGCGATCAGGTCGGCTGTGGCACGGGCCACGACACCGGGGTCGCTCATGCCCCAGGCGACGAGCGTCGCCCCTTCGAGCGCGGACAGGATGCGCTCCGCCGCCGTTTCCGGCTTGCCGACGAGCCTCAATTCGCCGCGCGCCGCGCCCTCGGCCAGCACCCGCGTCAGCCAGGCCAGCTGGTGCGCGAAGAAGCGGCGGACGCCGATGCGAACGTCCTCGGGCAGGGTCTGCATTTCGGTCACGAGCATGCCGCAGAGGCACAACATGCCATCCTGGACGCTGGATTCGTAGATTCCGGCATAGCGCTCGATGCGGGCCAGCGCATGCGACACATCATTGTCGATGGCTTCGAGCAAGGTTCCGAAGCGTGTGGTGTAGTCGATCGCCAGCGCCGCGCCGAGATCGGCCTTTGCCGGAAAATGATGGTGGATGCTGGCCTTGCGGATGCCCACGGCCTCCGCGAGGTCGGCATAGCTGATGGCGCTGTAGCCGCGCGTCCGCACCAGCCGTTCGGCCGCCGCCATCAATTGCTCCCGGGTTGTTCCATGCGCCATGTCTTGTTTCTGCCTACCAGTTGGTAGAATGTCAAGGGCGCTCAAGCCGGCGCGGCATCCATCATGGCGCGAGGCGCACCGCGCGCAGAGCCCGCGCGATGGCCGTCCGGAGCCGTTCCACCAGGGGCGTCTCATCCGCCGGGAAGGCTTCGCCCCACACATCATCGGCCTCGCCACGTGGTTCGCAGGGCAGGAACTGGCCGTAACTGGCCTCGAGTTCGAGGCACTCCCTGTGCCGCAAGCGGCGCTCGTCTCGTTCGAACATGGTATTCTCCTGTCTGGATCGGGGGATCGCGGGCGGATCGGTGCGCCGCGCGCAAAATCCGGGCGCGGACCATCCCGCGCCCGGATTGTCTGGCGGTCAGTAGGACCAGTCGGCCGGGAGCCACTTCAGGCTGGCGCCATCCTTCACGATCCGGCCGACGCCGGGGAACGGCATGTGGGTGGCCGCGAGCAGCGATTTCTCTTCGGCCGCCTTGGCGAAGAAGCGCGCGCGGGAGGCATCGGCGGCCGCCTTGTCCATCTCGAAGATGATCCCGAACCCGGGCAAGGCGGGATGCGCGGCGGGATGGAACATCATGTCGGAGACGAGATGGAGGCTCTGTCCGCCATCCTCGATCTTCACGCCGATCTGTCCCGGCGTATGCCCGGAAAGATCGAAGACCGAGATGCCGCGCGTGATCTCGCGCTCGCCGTCGATCTGCTGCAGGCGCGGATAGAGCCGCACGAGCGCTTGCGTCGCCTCGAAACTCGACTTGGTGATCGCGGGGGCGCGCGCCTCGGTCGCGGGATCGGTGAAGGTCTTCACATCCCGCCGGTCGATGAACACGTCGGCATTGGGATAGTTGTTGCGGTTGCCGGTGACCATGCCGCCAATATGGTCGACATGCGCGTGCGTGAGGATCACCGCATCGATATCCGTGGGCTTCACGCCGAGGGCGGCGAGCGTGCCGGGCAGGTAGCCCGACGTCTTGCTGACGGTGCCGGCCGGCCCGCTATCGACCAGCACATAACGCTGGCCGTCATTGATGAGGTAGGTCGCGAAGCTGGCCCGCACGCCGCTGTTTCCGGCGGCGAAGACCGCCTGCGTGGCGGCCCGCGCCTGATCGGGCGTGACGCCGGTGAAAAGCTCGAACGGAAAATCGATGTAGCCGTCGGAAATGACGGTCACCTCGAAGCGTCCAACCTGATAACGGGCCGTGACCGGCAGGGGCTTCAGGGCGCCGGAGGATCGGGCGGAAACCGTGCCCGGCAGGGTCGCCAGCAGGGGCAGGGCGGCGAGGGAGGCGGCGAGGCCGCGGCGTGTCAGGTCAACCATGGCAAGTTCCTTTGTCGAATTGGCCCTGCGGATGCGGGCCAGGTTTCGGGGCGAGCGGCACGGGACCGTCGCGGGTTGGGAGAATTCGATCGCGGCGTGTATCGCCTCGATGGGGGCGGGCCATCCGGCCTTGCTCCCGTGCAAGATGGCTTCAAGCTCGACTTGAAAGAATACGTGACGTATGGAATTTATTATTCCGCCAGAGGGAATAGAAAATGGACCGGCTGCATGAACTCGAGGTCTTCGTCGCGGTCGCGGATGCCGGCAGTTTCGCGAAGGCCGGAGCGCGTCTGCGCCTGTCGCCACCGGCCGTCACGCGGGCCATCTCGGCGCTGGAAGACCGGCTCGGTGCCCGCGTTTTCAACCGGACGACCCGCAGCCTGACGATCACCGAGGTGGGGCAGCGCTTTCTCGAGAATGCCCGGCGGATTCTCACCGATCTCGACACGGCCGAAAAGGAAGCGGTGGGCGAAACCTCGGTGCCGCACGGGCATCTCAATGTGACGGCATCGGTGACATTCGGCCGCTCGGCCCTGACGCCGATCGTCTGCGGCTTCATGGCGCAAAACCCGCGCGTTTCTGTGTCGATCATGCTGCTCGACCGGCTGTCGAACCTCGTCGAGGAGGGGATCGACGTTGCCGTGCGCATCGGCGCCCTGCCGGATTCCAATCTCGTCGCGAAGAAGGTGGGCCTCGTGCGCCGCATCCTCGTGGCCAGCCCGGATTATCTCGCACGCCGGGGGATGCCGCAAACGCCCGCCGATCTGCGCCTGCATTCGATGATCGCCTTCACCGGCCTGATGCCCAACCGCGAATGGCGATTTCTCGATGGGCGGAGCGGCCAGAGCGTGGCGTTCATGCCGCGTCTCGAAATCAACGATGCCATCGCCGCCATCGCTGCGGCCGAAATGGGCGACGGGATCACCATCGCCCTGTCCTACATGGTCGCCGAAAAGATCCGGGACGGGCGGCTGGTGCCGATCCTCGACGCGTTCACGCCCGCCGCCGTGCCGGTGAGCCTCGTCTACCCGCAGACCCGGCTGATTTCACCGAAGGTCCGGGCCTTCGTCGATTTCGCGACGCCGCGCCTGCGCGCGACCCTCGAACAGCTGACGGTTCCGGTCTCCGGGTCCATTGCGGAGACGCCTTCGCCGGATCTCCCGACGGCGTGAGGCTTCGGCCGATCAGGGCGTGCTGGCGGCGCGGACCGGCGCGTTTCTCAGATACCGCTCGGACCAGGCGGCGATGACGCCGGCGGCGTAGCGGGCATCTTCCGTGCGGCTCAGGAGGTGATCGGCCCGGTCGAGGGAGACGAAGCTCTTGGGATGCCGCGCCGTCTCGAAGATCTTGGCGGCATTCTCGATTCCCACCGTGGCATCCCCCGGCGCATGCAGCACGAGCAGCGCCCGCTTCAGATGCCGGATCTTGTCTTCCAGCCGGTAGGCGCGGGCATCGGTGACGAAAGACCGCGCCACGCGGAAAGGCCGCCCCGCCAGCAGCACCTCGGCGCTGCCCTCTTCCTCGATCCGCGCGATGGAACTGCCGAGCTGATGCAGGACATGGGCGACATCGGCCGGCGCGCCCACGGTCACCACCGCCTGCACTTCGGGCATCCGGTCGGCGGCCGCCAGCACGGCCGCGCCGCCGAGGGAATGCCCGATCAGCAGCAGGGGCGCGCGATCGTAATTGCGCAAATGATCGGCAGCCGCGACGAGATCATCGACATTGGAGGAGAAATTGGTGTGGGCGAACTCGCCCTCCGAGGCGCCGATCCCGGTAAAGTCGAAGCGAAGCACGCCGAAGCCGCGATCGGCCAGTTCGGTGGCGACGGCGCGGGCGGCGAAGATATCCTTCGAGCAGGTGAAGCAATGCGCAAACAGCGCATAGGCCTTGGGCTCACCCACCGGCAGATCGAGCCGCGCCGCCAGATCCGCCCCGCTCGGTCCGCGAAAAGTCAGCTTCACCGACTGGGGGCGCGCGGCCGGGGTGTCGGAGGCGTTCTGCATCATCTGTCCTTCCCGCCGGGAATCGCCACGGCTGAGCGCCCGGGTCGGCGGATCGGGCAGAGCCCCGGATCCGCCGGGACAAGCGGGATGGGCGACCCGTCCTGTCTTCCGGCATTAAGGCCCTCAACCGCAGCCATTTGCAATTCACCGTTCCGCTACCGCGACTTGACGCCGGCGCGCCGCTTCCGGCGGCCAGAAGCGATCACCCGCAAGGGGCTAGCCGTCGCAGCAATGTTCACGCGCCGGGAAGCGCCGCCTTCCGCTCGGCCAGTTCCGCCTCGAGCGCGGCGATGCGGCTCAGCATCGGCGCGGTCAGGGTGCGAACCTCGTCGATCGTGAATCGCTCCGTGATGTGCTGGGGGCAATTCCAGTCGAAACCCTCGACCGTGATGAGGAAGCCGCGCTCCACGCGCGCCCGGTAATCCGGCGTTTCCAGCCGGGCGAGCATCGCCCGATCCTCGAGGCCGACCAGCCGGACGCGACCCAGCAGCTTCAGGCGCGTCTTGTTCGCGTAATCCATGAAGAACAGCGACACGCGATCGTCGGTGGTGAGGTTGCCGACGCTCACATATTGCCGGTTGCCGCGGAAATCGGCGAAGCCGATGGTGCGCTCGTCGATGATCCGGACGAAGCCGGCCGGCCCGCCGCGATGCTGGATATAGGGCCAGCCGGTTTCGCCGACCGTCGCCATGTAGAAGGAATCGCGCTGCGCGATGAAGCCGGCCTCCGATTCCGTCAGCGCCTGGTTCATGGCGTGGGGCACGTCATCCATGCGGGCATAGGCGCTCCGGCTTCCCATCTGCTCCTGGATTTTCCGCACGGTGGGAGTGAAGGCAATCTGGGTGAATTGATGGGGCATGACATTCTCCTGCGGGCAGGGGCCGCGCGTTACAGTCCGAGATCCGACAGGCCGGGATGATCCTGCGGGCGGGGGCCCTGAGGCCAGTGGAATTTGCGGTCGGTCTCGCTGATCGGCTGATCGTTGATGCTGGCGAAGCGCAGGGCCATCAGGCCGCGCGCGTCGAATTCCCAGTTCTCGTTGCCGTAGGAGCGATACCATTGGCCGGAATCGTCGTGCCACTCATAGGCGAAGCGCACCGCGATGCGGTTGTCGGCGAAGGCCCACAATTCCTTGATCAGCCGATATTCCAGCTCCCGGCTCCATTTCCGCGTCAGGAATTCGACGATCTCGGCCCGCCCGCGCGGAAACTCGGCGCGATTGCGCCAGCGGCTGTCCTCCGTATACGCCAGGGACACGCGCTCTGGGTCGCGCATGTTCCAGGCATTCTCCGCCATGCGCACCTTCTGCACCGCGGTTTCATGCGTGAAAGGCGGGAAAGGGGGCCGTGCGCCGCTGGCATCGGGGGCGGGTTGGGTCATGACGGGCTCCTGTGTCGAGGTGGCCCTTCCGAAGCGGGCCGCGAGCGATGGCAGGGGTGAGCCCTGCCGTGGCCTGAACAATGGCGCGGGATGACGCGCTGCGGAATATCTGGCCCGTGGAATTCATTATTCCTGTTGGTGAAACGGTGTCAGAAGGGGGCCGGGAACGCCATTCACGCGCCGGAAGGATGCGCGCCTTCAGCGATCGCCATTGGCCAACGGCTCCAGCCAGCGCGGACGCCCAGCCGCCTGGCTCAGCCGGTCGACGACGATCGCCAGCAGTACGATCCCAAGACCACCCACCGCGCCTTGTCCGGCATCGGCGCGCTGCAGCCCGATGAGCACCGTTTCGCCAAGGCCCCGTGCGCCGATCATCGAGGCGATCACCACCATGCCGAGCGCAGCCATCACCGATTGGTTGATGCCGGCCATGATCGCGGGGCGGGCCAGCGGCAATTCCACGAGCCAGAGCGCCAGTCGTTCGGAAAGACCCAGCGCGCGGGCGGCATCGCGATCGTCCACCCGCACCGAGCGCAGGCCGAGATCCGTCATGCGCGCCACGGGCGGCACGGCGACGATGACGGTCGCGAACAGGGCGGGTGCCGTGCCGAGCCCCAGCAGCATCGCGGCGGGAATGAGGTAGACGAAACTCGGCACGGTCTGCATCAGGTCATAGATGACCCGCGCGACCTGCCCGAAACGTGGATAGCGCGCGCCGGCAATCCCCAGGGGCAGGCCGATCAGCACCGCCGCGGCGACGGCGACGCTGACAAGCGCCAGCGAGCGCATGGATTCGGCCCAGAGCCCGAGAAGCCAGAGGCCCATCATCAAGGCGCCCATCGCGAGGCCGAAGCGGATCGACCGGCCCAGCCGCCAGCCCAGCGCGACGATGCCCAACCCGAGCAGCCAGGGCGGTGCCAGCAGCAAAGCCCATTCCAGCCAGCGCACGGGCATGGTGACGCCGCGCCCGAAAGCCTCGACGCCTTCCGGATTGAACTGCAGCAGGCGTTCGACGCCCCGGTTGACGAGTTGGCGCAAAACAGCGCCAAGTTCTCCGTATTCCAGCTTGCGCACCCCTTGAGCCGGTTCCGCTCAGGTGGCTGGCGGTTGAGCGAAAGACAGCGTGTTAGCTCGACCGATTAGAGCGCGCCGGCGACACGGTTTGCAACCTCGGCCGGAACCCAGCCGCGCCACACCTCCGGCTTCTCCTTCATGAAGCGCAAGGCGGCCTGCTCGACGCTGATCCCGGCCGCCTTGCCGGCCGCGAGCGCCGCCGATGTCTGGGCCGAACTCGAGCGATAGGCCTTGAGGAACGCGGTGATCTGCGGCGCCGCTTCCACGAAACGGACATTCGCGCCGATCACCACCTCCGAGACCGGGTAGGCCGTCGCCCGCTCCGGACGGGCCTCGGCGATCATCTTCGCCCATATCTCGCGATCGAAGGCCGGCTCCTCGAGCTTCACGAGGTCATGCGCGCCCACGAGCCAGCTCGGCGACCAATGGTAGAACAGCACCGGGCGGCCGCGCTTCAGGCCGGAATCGATCGCCGCGACCAGCGCCTCGCTCGCGCCCGGCCGCACATTGGTGAAATGCGCCTCGAGCCCGTAGGCCACGAGCTTCTTGCTGTTCACCACCTCGCATTGCCAGCCCGGCACACAATTGTAGAACAGGCCCTTGTCCGGGTTGTCGGGGTCGGCGAACAGCGCCTTGTTCGCCACGAGATCGGAAACCTTCTTCAGGTTCGGAGCCTTGGCGTTCGGGCCTTCGACCAGCGCGCGGGGCACATACCAGCCCTCGGTCGCGTCGGGGAATGTCGTGCCGAGGCGGACGACCTTCTTCTCGCGCTCGGCATCCACCCAGGGCTGCACCGGATTGGCGAGCCAGATTTCCATGGTGAGGTCGACATCGCCGCGGGCCAAGCCGTTCACAAGCGGAATGGTCGCGCCGGGCACGCGCTCGGTCTTGCAGCCATAGCCCTTCTCGATGATCGTCCGGGCGATGGTGGTGTGAAAGGCGGCGGAATCATAATCGAGACCGGCAAAATTGATCGGCCGATTGATCTCGCAGGCGGCAGCGCCCGCACATGTTCCGAGGGCCGCCGCCAGGACAGCCAGAATACGCTTCATCGTCTTTTCCCCCAACCTCAGGCGCCGTCAAACTAGGTGCGCGTCCGGGAAATGACTATTCGTAATTTCCCCTGGTCACGGCGTTGTGAGAGGACAGTGTATGAAAATGGGAAAGTCGGGCAGGCGTCGATTTGACGCCTCCCGTTTTGCTCAGGCGATCACAGCGTTCAGAGCGTGACCGGGGCGGTCCAGGCGCCGTAGGCGGCCATCACGAGCGGGATCAGCAGCATGGCGGTCGCGACCGCGAAGCCGGCGATGTCGAGCATGCTGAAATGGGCGTGGCCGTCGGACGGCACGTCGTAGGCGCCCCGTGTGGGCATCGTCGAATGGTTCATGTCGATTGCGGACATCGTGTCCTCCTGTCTGGCGAAGTGATGCCATGAGGACGCGGGAAGGGTCCGTTTTGTTCCATCCGCCGGTGCCACCGGGTCGGCCGGGCGATGCGAACGGAGAGGGGACCGGAGCAGCCCGAAGGCGAAGCCGCGACGCAGAAACCCCCCGGCCGAGGAGGCCCGGGGGGTTCGCTTCGCAAGGCGAGAGCCCGCATCAGGGGGGAGCGAGGGGCAAGGTTCGCCCTGGCCGCCGGCTCGGGTTGGAGGCGAGCCGGTCGGTGGGGGTGGGTGCGGCAGACGCGAGACCGGCGCCGCACCGAGCGGTGAAAGGGAGGCTTCAGAAGGGCAGGAGCACGTCCAGCACCTGCTGGCCGTAGCGGGGCTGCTGCACATCGGTGATCTGGCCGCGGCCGCCATAGGCGATGCGGGCCTGGGCGATCTTGGTCGAGTCGATCTGGTTGCCGGCCTCGATATCCTCGGGGCGGACCACACCGGCGACGATCAGCTCGCGCACCTCGAAGTTGACGCGCACCTCCTGCTTGCCCCCGATGACGAGATTGCCGTTCGGCAGCACCTGCGTCACCACTGCGGCGACATCGGTCACGACCTGCTCGGAGCGCTTCACGGAGCCCGCGCCCTTCGAGTTCGTATCCGAGTTGAGGTCGACGAGGGCGGCCGGGTTGGCGCCGTCGGGCAGGTAGCGGTCCAGCGCGTTCTCGTAGCCGAAGAAGCCCTTGGCGCCGAAATTGTCGGCGTTCTGGCGGCTGCGCTGCGTCGTGTTGTCGATGTTGGCGCGATCGGTGATCCGCACCCGCACGGTGAGGAGGTCACCCACGACCTGCGCGCGCTGATCCTTGAAGAAGGCGCGCGAGCCGGGCCGCCAGAGCGAATTCGCCTGGTAGGAGATCGGCTTCGGCGCCGGCATCGGCATCGAGACCGGCTTGTAGCCGGGCTGCGCCACGGGGTTCTCGATCGCCGAGAGCGTGGGTGCCTTGCCCACATTCGACAGGCGGTCGAGCGAGCCGCAGGCCGGCAGGGCCATCAGCGGCAGGGCCATCAGGCCGATACGGGAGGCGAGGGCGCCGGGATTCCGGGTGGTGGACATGGCACGCGTCCTTTCGAGACGGAAACGATGAAGCATTTTCGAGCGAAGTGGATTCCGGTTCGCGTGAAGAAAATGCGTTGAAACAGACCTTTAACGGCTGAGTGCGCTGTCGGAGAGGCTGGCTTGCGGGGCCACCGGCCCGGCGATGGTGACCTGGGCGGAGCCGGTGACGACGCCTTCCACGATCTTCTTGGATTGCAGGTTCTGCACCTTGACCGGGTCGCCCATCGAGCCCGAGCCCTGGGCGCGGCCGCGCATGGTGAGCGTCAGCCCCTTGGTGACGTAGGTCACGGTGACGAGGCTCGCCTTCTCGACGAGGATCGGCTTCGCAAGATCGGCCGAGCGGATCATCTCGCCGGCCTTCAGCGCCCGGCGGGGCACCATGCCGATGAGATCGGAGAGCGGGCGGACGACATCCGCCCCCACCTGCGCGGCCGGGCGCCTGACCAGCACCACGTCCTTCGCCTGGATGGCTTCGCCGCGATCGAGATCGCCAACCGGCACGGCCACTTCGCGCATCTCCACGATGCTGCCGGTCACGGTCCAGCCATCCGGCCCGTCGAGGCCGCCGGGAAGCGTCAGCCGCGCCTCGAAGCGCCCGGTGCGCATGTCCCGCAAGAACTGCGCGACCTTGAGGGTCTCGCCGCGTGCCGCATCGACAAGGCGCGCGGCATGGTGATCGTCGATCACGATATCGAGGTTGCCAAGCGCACCGCGTTCGGCGGCCACGCGGGCAATGGCTTCCTGCATGTCGTCACGGCTGACCGTGCGGCCTGGCCGGGTGATCGCCACCGAGACGACGTCGCCGGTCTCGATGCCGCGGATTCCGTGCTCGCGCGCCGCCTCGATGATGCGATCGGCGCGGATCGTGCCGCGATGGCCGGGCTGCGGCGCCCGGAACACCGCGATGGCACCCTTCTCGCCGACGCCTTCGATGAGCTGGTCGAGCCGGACTGTCTCGCCGGTGACGGTGATTTCGGATTTGAGCCGCATCGCCTCCTGCGCGAGGGCGGAGGTGCCCGCGAGCAGGGTCGCGACGAAAGCGAGGGAGAGCAGGCGCGAGGTCATGATGGCAGAGCTCCTCAGCCGCGGAACAGGTTGGAGGTCGCCTGAAGCATCTGGTCCGCCCCGGTGATGACCTTGGAATTCAGCTCGTAGGCGCGCTGCGCCTGGATCATCGCGGCGATCTCGGTCACCGCGTTGACGTTCGATTCCTCGAGGTAACCCTGCTGGAGGTTGCCGAAGCCCTCCGCACCCGGCGTGCCATCCACGGGGGCGCCGGAACCCGGCGTCTCGAGATAGAGGTTGTCGCCGATCGATTCGAGGCCGACCTTGTTGATGAAGCGCGTCATCGTGAACTGGCCGAGCGCCTGCGGCTGCACCTGCCCCGGCACGGTCGCGGTGACCTGGCCGAGCTGGTTGACCGACACGCTCGTCGCATCGGCCGGGATCGTGATGCCGGGATCGACGAGATAGCCGTCCTTGGTGGTCAGCCGGCCCTGGCTGTCGGTCTCGAAGCCGCCGTCGCGGGTATAGGCGATGCGGCCATCGGGCAGCTGGATGCGGAAGAAACCCTCGCCGCGGATCGCCATGTCATAGGTGCGTTCCGTGTTGGTGACGTTGCCCTGGCTCATGATGCGGGGCGTGGCGACGGTTTTCACGCCCGAACCCACGAACAGGCCGGCCGGCGCCTGGGTGTTCTGGTCCGAGGTGGGCGCGCCCGAGCGACGCTGATGTTCGTAGAGCAGATCCTGGAAATGGATGGTCTGCCGCTTGAACCCCGTCGTGCGCATGTTCGCGACGTTGTTCGAGATGACTTCAACGCTTTTTTCCTGCGCCATCATGCCGGTGGCAGCGGTGTAGAGAGCACGCATGGGACTGGCCTTTCAGGTTCAGGTTCAGATCGGCTCGCCGAGCCGCTGGATCGCGGTACGGCGGGTTTCGTCGGTGCGGGACATCAGGCTCGCGACGTTCTGGTAGGCACGATTGACTTCGATCATCCGGCTGATCTCGACGACCGGCTGGACATTGGAGCGCTCGACATAGCCGGCCTGGACGCGGGCCTGGGTGACCGGCTCGGCCTGCTGGCGCGTGGTGAAGAGGTTGGCGCCCACATTCTCGAGGGCCTGCGGATTGCCGAAACGCACGACGCGCAGCCGGCCCCGCGTGCCGTTGTTGGTGCCGACCGTGCCGTCGCCGGCGATGCTGATCGGGCCATCCTGCTGCGTGAACTGGAAGGCACCCTGCTCGCCCTGCAGCGCGTAGCCGTCGGAATTGACGAGCTCGCCATTGGCGTTGAGCATCAGGGCGCCGTTGCGGGTGTAGCGCTCGCCCTGCGGCGTCTGCACGACGAAGAAACCCTCGCCAGTGATGGCGACGTCGAGCGGGTTGCCGGTCGGCTCCAGCTTGCCGCCGGAAAGGTCCAGCGGCGTGCCCCGGTCGACAACGAAGGATACGCGACGATCGTCCCCGCGGCGAAAGCTGTCCGCGCTGGCGACCGGCATCTGGAACTCGCGCGAGGTCGAGATCCGACGCTTGAAACCATTCGTGTTGGCGTTCGCGACATTGTTCGCGATGACGTCCATTTCACGCCTCAACGCCGTCTGGCGCGAAAGCGCGATGAGAAGCACGTTCTCCATGCCCCATCTCCTCGGTTTTGCGTGTCGCCGATCTCTCGCTCCCCAGCGCAGATCATTGACGCTGCAGTAACCAAACCAAGGATCGTGCCAAAGGCCGTTTCCGATAAAATCCGAATAAAAACAGGATGATGAATTTATCGCCGTCTTGAGGCGGCTCGGTCATGGATTGCCTGTCGGCAGAAATGATCAGGCAAAATTTGCCGGTTTGGCCGAAAAAGAAATCCTTCGTTAACCATGCTCCCCCAAGTTCGGGATCAAGGCGCTGCGCTCCGCGCCGGGCGATTCCGGGAGAACCCGGCCAAGTCCGTCGCAGAGCGGGAAGCAAGGACAAATCCGGGATATTCCGGTTTCAGGGTGATGCGATGGCTGCGAACACCGCAACGAAGGGTGAAGACATTCCCGAAGAGGGCAAGGCTGCCGCTTCGGGCGGCAAGAAGAAGCTCATCATGATTTCCGTTGCTGCGGCCCTGCTGGCTGCCGGCGCCGGTGGCGGCTATTACTTCTGGCAGCGCTCCAAGGCGGCGGAAGCCGAGAAGACCGCGCAGCTGAAGAAGAAGGCCTTCTTCTTCGATCTGCCGGAAATCACCGTGAACCTTGCGGCCGCGCCCGGCCAGGAGCGCCCGGCCTATCTGCGCCTGAAGCTGGCGCTCGAGGTCGAGGATCAGAAGATCATCGCCGAGATCCAGCCGCTGATGCCGCGCGTGATCGACAATTTCCAGATCTTCCTGCGTGAACTGCGCCCGACCGATCTCGAGGGTTCGGCGGGTCTCTACCGCCTGAAGGAAGAGCTGGTGCGCCGCGTGAACGCGTCGGTCTACCCCGCGCGCATCGAGGCGATCCTGTTCCGGGACGTGCTGGTGCAGTGAGTTTGCGACCTTCTGGTCCAGTGAGCGTGACCTTTCGGTCAAGGAGACGATAGTGGCTGATACCCCGGACAATTCCCAGGACGATCTTGCCGACGAATGGGCCCGCGCGCTCGGCGAGGCCGGCGTCGAGGATGCCGATACCGGCGGCGCGCCGAAGCCGAAGGAGCCGGGGCTGGACCTCGATCTCGGCACCGGGCTCTTCCTCGACCAGGAAGAAGTGGACACGATCTTCGGTTTCGACCCCGAGGATGCCGACCAATCCAAGCAGAACGGCGTGCGCGCGATCGTCGATTCGACGGTCGTCTCCTACGAGCGCCTGCCGATGCTCGAAATCGTGTTCGACCGTCTGGTCCGCACGCTCACGACCACCCTGCGCTCGTTCTTCTCGGACAACGTCGAAGTCAGCCTCGATGACGTGACGAGCGTGCGCTTCGGCGATTACGTCTCCTCGCTGCCGCTGCCGACCATCCTCGCGGTGTTCAAGGCGGAGCCCTGGGAGAATTACGGCCTCATCACCATCGACAGCGACCTGATCTATCTCGTGATGGACGTGCTGCTCGGTGGCCGGCGCGGCCTCTCGAATTTCCGCATCGAGGGCCGGCCCTACACCACGGTCGAGGTGAACCTGGTTCGCCGCCTGCTGGATCTCGTGCTGGGCGAGGCCGAGCAGGCCTTCCAGCCGCTCTCGCCGGTGAAGTTCATCCCGGAGCGCATCGAGACCAACCCGCGCTTCGCCTCCATCACGCGGCCCGCCAATGCGGCGATCCTCATCGCGCTCGCCATCGACCTCGAAGGGCGCGGCGGGCGGGTGGAAATCCTGCTGCCCTATGCCACGATCGAGCCGATCCGCGAGTTGCTGCTGCAGTCCTATATGGGCGAGAAGCTCGGCCGCGACCACATCTGGGAAGGCCATCTCGCCTCCGAGATCTGGCAGGCGACGCTCGATCTCGATGCCGTGCTGCACGAAACCAGCATGCCGGTCTCGAAGGTGCTCGAATTGCAGGTCGGCGACACGCTCGTCTTCGACGTGCGCGGCGACCCGATGGTCACGGTCCGCTGCGGCGACCTCATGGTGACGCAGGGGAAGATCGGGCGCATCGGCGATCATATGGCGATCCAGATCGCGAAGCCCCTCAGACGGTCAAGAACGACACTCGCAGCCTTCGAACAAGGCGTCTCAGTCAGGCGCGACAGGTGAATCCATGTCCGGACAACTCGGTTTGATCATTGAAATCATTGTCGGCGGCCTTCTCGCCGTGACCATCGGTTATTGCATCCTGCTGGATCGTCGCCTGCGCGCGGTCCGCGCCGACGAGGCGGTGATGCGCAAGACCATCATGGAGCTTTCCATCGCGACCGATCGCGCCGAGCGCGCGATCGATGCGCTGAAGCACACGCTCGGCGATTGCGACCGCACCCTCGGCGAACGCCTGCGGGTGGCCGAGCGCTACGCGTCGGACCTCGAGGACCAGATCCGCTCGGGTGACGATGTGCTGAACCGCATCAGCCGCATCGTCTCCACCGCGCTCGACAGCCCGGTGGTAGAAGGTGCGACCGACCCGGCCGAGGCCTTCTCCCAGCATGTCATCCGCACGCAGCCGGCCATCCGCTCGGCCTCCCGCATCTCCCAGACGCTTGCCGCTGCGCAGGCCCTGGCGACCCGCGGCGCCGAGAAGAAGCGGGAAAACGTGGCATGACCCGCATCCGGCTGATCCCTGTCCTGATCTTCGGGCTGGTCTCGCTGCTGACCATCCGGGTTCTGTCGATCGCGCTCGACAATCGCCCGCTGCCGCAGCTCTCGGACCTCGGACCGGCCGCGGGTGACCGTTTCGCCCGTTCCATCGAACGCGCCCGGCTCGGCCAGCAGGCCGACAGCCAGATCATCACCGGCTCGACCGGCAACGCGGACGCCACCAAGGCCGCCGACGCCAAGGCCCCCGATGCGAAATCGCCTGCCGTGGCCCAGGCCCCGGCCCAGCAGGGCGAAGCCAAGGTGCCGGCGATCAAGCCCGAGCCCGAAGGCACCCGCCTGCCGCCGCCCCCGGCCCAGATGCCGGAACGCGGCCAGGTCGCGAGCCCGGCGGAGCGCGATCTCCTCGAGCGCCTCAAGGACCGTCGCACCGAGATCGAGGCCCGCAATCGCGAACTCGAGATGCGCGACAGCCTGCTGCGCACCACCGAGCGCAAGCTCGACGAGAAGATCGGCCAGCTCCGCACGCTTGAAGGCCAGTTCGACGCCAACCAGGCCGCCAAGAACGACCCCAAGCAGCGCTTCAAGCCGCTGGTGACGATGTACGAGACGATGAAGCCGAAGGAGGCCGCGCGGGTTTTCGACCGGCTCGACATCAAGGTGCTGATGGATCTCGTGCAGCAGATGAATCCGCGCAAAGTGGCCGAAATCCTCGCCGCGATGGAACCCGCGGCGGCCGAACGGCTCACGGTGGCGCTGGCCCGGCAGGCGCAGAACGTCTCCGAGGCGACGGTGCCGGCGGCCGATGGCGAGTTGCCGCGGCTCACGCCGCCGGCGCGCTGAGGCGGGTTAAGCGGGTGTTAGGCATGATGGCCTAGTCTCCGAAATCAGGTTCGGCGGGGCGCGTTCGAAGGCCCCGCCAAGACGTGCCTTCTCCCGTTCGGCTCCTGTACCGGGTCTTGTGCTGTGTTGCGTTCGCGTTTTTCCAAACTGTTCGCCCGTGTGGCGGGCCTCGTGCTGATTCCCCTCGCGGTCCAGAGCCAGTCGCTCGCGGCCAGCGGGCAGGTGAGCGGCTCCGAGCAGCAGGGCTACGGCCGGCTGGTCTTCACGTTTGATGCGCCGGTGGGCGCCAAGGTGCGCGCCGTCAACTCGGTGCTCATCGTCGAATTCGACGACAGTGTCGTTCTCAATCCCGACAAGCTGCCGATGGAAGTGCCGAATTATATCGGCATCGCCCGGCTCGACCCCGATGGGCGTTCGGTGCGCATCGGCCTCAATGGTCGCTTCCGGCATGATCTGAAGACCGCCGGCGAGCGGGTGTTCCTCGATCTCATGGGACCGCGCTGGCAGGGCTTGCCGCCGCCCATGCCGCAGGACGTGATCGACGAACTCGTGCGCCGCGCCCGCGTCGCGGAAGAGCGCGCCAAGCGCGTCGAGGCCGAGAAGAAGGTCGATCGCGCGATGGAATTGCGCGTGGCGCATGCGGCCCGGTTCCGCCGCGCGATCTTCACCATGCCGCGCTCCGCCCCGATCGCCTATGACGAACGCGACGGCGACGTGACGCTCATCTTCGAAGGCGATTTCGAACTGCCCGAGGCGCTGGCCCGCTCGCGCCTCGCCGGTTCGGTGGAGAATGTCCGCGTGACCAAGGAGCCGAACCGGCTGCAGGTCAACATGAAGGTCGCCGAGGGCATGAAGGTGCGCGGCTTCCGCGAGGATGACAGCTTCACCATCGACATCTCGCGCCTCGATGGCCGCCCGCTTTCCGAGGGCCTGAGCGAACCGCCGCCCGCGCCGCCGGCCGTCGTGGCCCCGCCTGTCGCCCAGGCGCCCCAGCCGCCGGCCCCGGCCCCCGCCGCGCCAGAGGCCGCGCCGCTGCCCTCCGCCGCCACCTTGCCCCGGCAGGCTGCGGCACCGGAGCCGGTGCGGCCCGAAACGCTGTTGCCCGTGACAAGCGGCGATGCCATCGATTTCCGGATCGAGAGCGGTCGCGACCCGCAGGGTTTCGCCTTGCGCCTCGCCGGGCTCGGCAAGGCGCCGGTCGCGATCTTGCAGCGCGGACCCACATTGCTCGTGGTCGTCGAGACGCCGCAGACGCCGGGCATTCCGACCGTTCCGCCCGACATGAAGGGCCAGGTCGATGGCGTGCAGCTGTCGCGCCTTGCCCAGGCCACCGTGCTGCGCCTGACGCCCAAGGTGGAAGGCCAGTTCTGGCTTACGCGCGATGGCGGTGATCTCATCGTGCAGCGCGGCAAGAGCGAAGGCACGCCCGAGGCCTTCGCCGGACAGCCGATCCGGCTGCAGCGCGGTTTCGATCCGCAGGGCCGCGATGCCATCGAGGCGCTGTTTGGCGGCGAAGGCCGTCTCGTCACCATCGAGGACCCGCAGACCGGCGGCAAGCTCGCGATCGTGCCGGTTTCGGGGAGCGCCTTCGCCAGTCCCAAGGCGCAGAGCTTCGCCGAGGTGCTGATCGAGCGCACGCTGGCGGGCTTCGCCGCCCTGCCGCTCGACGAGGCCGTGACGGTGGCGCGCAAGGAAAACGGCGTGCTGCTGAGCCACGAGATCCGGCTCAACCTGTCCTCGCTGCCGGCGCCCGAACCGGCCGGCGCCCGCGATCGCAAGTCGCTGCTGATCGAGCCCGATCAATACGAGAAGCTCGCCAAGGAGCCGCTGCGGCTTCTGGAGCGCAGCCTTCTGCGCGCGGCATCCGAAGCCCCGCGCATCACGCGACCCCAGGCGCGGCTGCGGCTGGCGCAGGCCTATCTCGCGCACAAGGCCTATCCGGAGGCGGAAGGCGTGCTCGATGTGCTGGCGGCGGATGATCCCGAGGCGGGTGCGCAGAAGAACGTGATTTTCGCCCGCGCGCTTGCGGCCACCATGATGGGCCGGATGGTGGAGGCCACGCGCTTCCTCAACGAGCCGCAACTCGCGCAGGAGCCCGAGCAGCGGCTGCTTCAGGCCATGGTGGATGCGAAAGCATTGCGTTATCCGCAGGCCGTCAGCGGCTTCAAGGCCGGAGCCGAGGCGCTCGATCGCTACCCGGATCGCCTGCAGGGCGATCTGCGCCGCTATGCGATCGAGGCGGCGATCGAGGCCGGCGATCAGGTCTTCGCGCGCGAGCAGCTGAATGCCTATGACCGGATCGACTCAGCATTCCGCGATACCGCCTTGCTGCAATTGATGGCCGGTCGTCTCGCCGAGATCGAGGGCCGCATGCCGGATGCCTTCTCGGCCTACAGCCTCGCGGCGCATTCGCCCGACCGGCGGGTCGAGGCCGAGGCGCGCTACGGCCGGGCGACGGCCGGGCTCGCCGCCCAGAAGATGACGCCGGACGAGGCCAAGGCCGAGTTCGAAACCCTGACCGCGATCTGGCGGCGCAGCGAGACCGAGGTCAAGTCGCTGGCGCGTCTCGGTGAAATCTATGCGCAGGAGGGCCGTTGGCGCGAGGCGTTCCTCGCCTCCCAGCGCGCGACCGGGCTGATGCCGAATCACCCGATCACCCGCCGGCTCGAGGAGGCGATGGGTCGCCGGTTCGAAAGCCTCTTCCTCGATTCGGAGCAGCAGAAGATCTCCAAGGTCGAGGCGCTGGCGATCTATCAGGAATTCCGCACGCTGGTGCCGCCGGGCCGGCGCGGCGACGAGATCGCCCGTCGCCTCGCGGATCGCCTGTTCGATCTCGATCTCGTCAACGAGGCCGCCGAGATTCTCGAGCATCAGGTGAAGAACCGCCTCGAGGGCGTGGCCCGGTCGGTCGTCGCCACGCGCCTCGCCGTGATGCATGTCCAGAACCGCCAGCCCGTAAAGGCGCTGACGGTGCTGAGCGAGACCCGTCTCGCGAGCCTGCCGCCGGAACTGAAGCGGGCGCGGACGCTGCTGGAGGCCCGGGCCCTCGGCGAAGTGTTCCGCACGGCGCTCGCCATCGAGGTTCTCGCCAACGAGACGGGCAACGATGTCGAACGCCTGCGCGCCGACATCCAGTGGAAAGGCAAGGCCTGGCGCGAGGCCGGGGAAGCCTATGAGCGCGTGCTGGGCGATGCCTGGCAGGGCGATGTCGCTCTCACCGATCAGCAGCGCCTCGATGTTTTGCGCGCCGGGCTCGCCTATGTGCTGGCGGAGGAAGCCATGTCGCTCGACCGGCTGCGCTCCAAATACATGCCGAAAATGGCGAAATCGCCCGATGCCGGTGCCTTCAACATGATCGCGCTGGAGAATTACTCCAACCCGAGCGGTTTCCGCGAGGTGGCGCGTCAGGTGGTGAACGCCGACACGCTGACCGAATTCCTGGCCTCGTATCGCCGGCGCTATCCCGAGGCGGCGGGCGAGGCGCGGCCGGTGCGCAGCGCCGGCGACCAGCGCCAGTCCGCGCTGCCGCAGGCCAATGCCGGGCCGGGCTGAGGACAGGGTGGCGGGCTAAAGCGGGCCGAAACTCTGCACGAGTGAACCCGCCACGAGCCGCCACCCGTCGACCAGCACGAAGAAGATAAGCTTGAACGGCAAGGCGACCGTCACCGGCGGCACCATCATCATGCCCATCGAAATCAGGATGGACGAGACCACGAGGTCGATGATGAGGAACGGGATGAACAGCAGGAAGCCGATCTCGAAGGCGCGCCGCAATTCCGAGATCATGAAGGCCGGAACCAGCACCTGAAGCGGCATCGCCTCGGGCGTCGCCGGCGGCGGCTGGCGCGACAGATCGAGAAACAATTCAAGGTCGGCCGTGCGCACATGCTTCATCATGAAGGCGCGGAACGGCGCGGAGGTGCGCTCGAACGCCTCTGCCTCGCGGATCTGCCCGGCGAGGAAGGGCTGCAGGCCCTGCTCATAGGCCTGCTGGAAGACGGGGGCCATGATGAAGGCGGTCAGGAACAGCGCGAGGCCGGTCATCACCGTGTTGGGCGGCGCGGTCTGCGTGCCGATGGCCGAGCGCAGCAGCGACAGGACCACGACGATCCGGGTGAACGAGGTCACCATGATCAGGATCGACGGCGCCAGACTGAGGATGGTCAGCAGCGCGACGAGCTGCAACGCACGCTCCGTCAACCCCAGGCCCTGCCCGAAATTGATCGAGATATCCTGCGCATAGGCACCGGTGGCGAGCGCTGCGCCGAAGAGCCCGAGCAGCGCGGCGGCGTAGCACGGCCGGGTCCGGATGACATCCGGCCGGGACGGGGGTTGGGGCGTGGTGCGCGCGATCTGCGAAGCCGGTTCCGACATGGCCGAGAGGGACCATGATTCCCCCGCCTCGCGCCAGTGCTTTGCCCGCGTGAAAACAGCTCAGGTCCAGTTGCGCACGGCTTTTCGCAAGCCGGCGCTGGTCGTCACGGCTTGGGCGGCGTGCCGGGGCGGCCGAGGAGCTTCGCCATCTCTTCCTCCAGCAGGTCCATTTCCGCTTCCGTCGGCGGTTTCGATGGCGGCGGGGGCGGGGCGGGCGCGGCCTGTGGCTCGCCGGCGATCTCGGCGGGAAGGGGCTTGGGCGACGCGATGGATGCGCGCGGCCCCGGCGGAACGATGGGTTTCTGCAGCACCTCCGAGAGGCGGCGCGCCATCTCGCTCATCGGCTCCTGCCGGGTGGTTTCCGGGCGCGCAGGCTCAGGCCGCGGGGCGGGAGGGGGCGGCGGAGGCGGTTGCGGCACCGGCTGCAGGATCGGCGGCGCGGGGGCGACGGGCGGGGGCGCCATCACAGGCGGGGCCATCACAGGCGGCGCCATGACCGGTGGAGCCATGACCGGAGGGGCCACCACAGGCTGGGTCATGACAGGCGGCGGGGGCGGCGGTGGCGGCGGGGCCACGGCGCGGGGCTGCGGCTGCGCGGGCTGTTCCATCGCCTTCAGGGCGCGTTCGAAATCATCCTCGAACCGGGCAGCGGCCATCGGCTGCGCGGGCGGCGCGGCGATTGTGGGCGCCTGGGGAGGCTGAGGGGCAGGGCGGGGCGCGGGCGCCACCATCGGGGCGGGCGGCGCGACCGGACGCTGCGGAGCGGGTGCCGGCGCCGGCGCCGGGATGTTCGGCTGCAGCGCGATGGCCGGCTTGGCCGGCTCGACCGGCTCGACGAGGGGTTCGCCCTCGGCGCGGCCGCGCATGCCCCGCTCGCCCCGGACGATGCCCTGCTCGATGAGCACGTCGTTCGTGCCACCGATGAGCAGCAGATGCTCGACATTGTCGCGCCGGATGATGACGAGCTTGCGGCCCTCGCGATCGAGCGGGAAGGCGTCGGTGACGGCCAGCCGCTGCACGCGCCCACCGCGCGCGGTATTGCTCGACATGTTGAGCGCCGGCCGCAGCGCACGGATGAGCCACAGCGCGATCGCGATCACGACGATCAGCAGGAGCAGCCCGAGGCCGATCCACAGCATCGCGGAAACCGCGCTATCGCCGGATGTCAGCTTGTCGATTAGAGCTTGCATGGGTCAACCACCGGAAGCGACACGAAACCTCACGAGACGCACGGCAAAAACCTGCATCATCCTTTGCGGATGGCGTCAATGCCCAAGTCTCGCTCGGCCGGCGAAACGGCGTGATCCATTGTGCGAAACGCGCTTGCCGACCGCACTGCAAAAAAATGGCCGGAAACGGGACAGATCCTTCATGGCGTTTACGGGATCTTAACCATGAATGCGGCAAGAATTGCCTTGTCATTCGCCCGAATGGCGGATTTTGCCGAGGCCTTCATGATTCATGATCTAACCACCTTTGCGGCCCTGAAGCAGCGCATGCGCTTCCTGCAGTCGCGCCAGAAGGTGCTGGCCGAGAACGTGGCCAATGCCGACACGCCCGGTTACAAGCCCAAGGATATCGCCCAGATCGGCGTCGATCCCGCCACGCGCGGCTCCGATGCGAGCCGCCGCATGGGCGTTCAGCGCTATGGCCAGGTCGCTGGCCTGATGGTCACGAGCCCGATGCATATCAGCCAGAACGCGAAGGGCGCGGGCACGGAGGATCGCGGCGCGAGCTTCGAGACGCGCCCCTCCGGCAACGCGGTGAACCTCGAGGACGAGATGCTCAAGGTTTCCCAGAACCAGATCGACTTCCAGACCGCGGCGAACCTCTATCAGCGTGGGCTCGCCACGCTGAAGACGGCCATCGGCCGCCGGGCCTGACAGGGAGGATAAGCCATGGACTTCCTGAAATCTCTCGCGATCGCCGCATCCGGCCTGCGCGCCCAGTCGGGCCGCATGCGCGTGATCGCGGAGAACGTCGCGAATGCCGACACGACCCCCACGCGCCCGGGCGAGCAGCCCTATCGCCGCAAGGTCGTCACCTTCCAGCAGAAACTCGACAACGAACTGGGCGTGAACACCGTCCAGCTCGGGCAGATCAAGCGCGACCGGTCCGAGTTCCGGACGCGCTTCGAGCCGGGCAACCCGATGGCCGATGCCCGGGGCTTCGTGCAGAAGCCCAATGTCGACAGCATGACCGAAACGCTGGACCTCCGCGAGGCCCAGCGCAGCTACGAAGCCAACCTCAACGTCATCAGCACGACCCGCAGAATGCTGGCGCGGACGCTTGAAATCCTGCGTGCCTGAGTTCGAATTCCTCACGATCGGAGAACACGATGAAAACGATGATGAATCCGGGCATCGCTGCAAGCGCTTATGCCCTTCAACAGAAGATGAATTCCAATCCGGCGGCTTTGCTCGGCAAGAATGAGGCGGCCGGCGGCTCCTTCGCCGACATCCTCGAGGCGACCGTGGGTCGCACGCAGGAAGCCGGCAAGAAATCCGATGCGCTCGCCATGCGCGCGGCCGGCGGCAACCCCACCGACCTCGTCGAGGTGGTGACCGCCGTGGCCGAGAGCGAGGCCGCGCTCGAGAGCCTCGTGGCCGTGCGCGACCGCGTGGTTGCGGCCTACGAGGAAATCATGCGGATGCCGATCTGATGCAGGGCGCCGAGCTGATCGAGGTTGCGCGGGACGGGCTCATCACCTTCTTCAAGGTGGGAATGCCGGTGATGGTGGTCGGCCTTCTGGTCGGCTTCATCATCTCGCTGTTTCAGGCGCTCACGCAGATCCAGGAACAGACGCTGGTCTATGTGCCGAAGGTCGCGGCGATCTTCGGCTCGCTGCTCTTCCTGCTGCCCTTCATGGGCGATGCCATGGCCGCCTTCATGGCGCGCATTGCCGCCCGGATCATTACCGGCGGAAACTAGCCGTCGCGCCGCGTCCGCGCGGCGCACGAATTCCTTCGGCAAAAGGCGCCGAATCACCGAAACATGGGCGGGATGACCCTCACCATCCTGCCCGAATTCGCTTTGGCCTTCATGCTCGTGTTCGCCCGCGTCGGCACGATGATGATGCTCATTCCGGGCCTTGGCGAACAGGTCGCGCCGCAGCGCGTGCGGCTCGCCTTCGCGCTGTTCGTGACCCTGCTGACCTTGCCGATCATCCGCCCGGCGATCCCGAATGTCGGCACGAATTTCGACCTCGCCGCCCGCATGCTGGTGACGGAAATCCTGATCGGCATCACCTTCGGGCTTTCGGCGCGCTTCCTGATGTCCTCGATGCAGACCGCCGGCGTGCTGATCTCGCAGCAGATCGGCCTGTCCTTCACGATGGGCATCGACCCCACCGGCGGCGATCTCGGCCAGGCGGCGGCACTCTCGACCTTCCTGTCGCTGCTCGCGATCTCGCTGATCTTCGCGGGCAACCTGCACCACATCGCGATCTACGGGATCGTGGACAGCTACCAGACGCTGCAGCCGGGCGCGACGCCGGCCAGCGGTGATGCCGCGCAACTCGCGCTCACCATCGCGAGTTCGGCCTTCGTGACGGGTGTGCAGATCTCCGCGCCCTTCATGGTCTTCGGCCTCGTCTTCAACGTCGGGCTCGGTGTCCTGTCGCGTATGATGCCGCAATTGCAGGTGTTCTTCATGGCGATGCCGGCTATGATCCTGCTGGGTACGATGGTGTTCATCCTCGTGCTCGGCCTGATGATGGACGGCTTTCTTGCCCATGTGGTGAGGTCCTACAAAGAATTCTTCCCGGGATTGAGGTAGGCGCCGATGGCCGGTGATACCGATCAGGAAGACAAGACAGAAGAACCGACCGAACGCCGGATCGAGCAATCGATCGAGCGCGGCGAGGTGCCGAAGAGCATGGAGGCCGCGACCTTCCTCGTGCTCGCGGGCGGCACGCTCGCCTTGCTCATCACCGGCATGATCGGCCTCTCGGGTTTCGTCGCCGGCATGCGCGGCTACATCGAGAACGCGCACCAGGTCTCGATCAATCAGGCCGGATTGATGAGCGTCTTCGTCGAGGGGACCCGCACGATGGCGACCGTTCTGGCGCTGCCCTTCATCTTCGCGATGGTCGCGGGGCTCGCCTCGGGGCTGATCATGCACAAGCCGCTCTGGACCACCGAGCCGATGGTGCCGAAGTTCAACCGCATCTCGCCACTTGCGGGGTTCAAGCGCATCTTCGGCAAGGAAGCCCTGGTGCAGTTCGCCAAGAGCTTCGTGAAATTCACGATCGTCAGCGCGCTGCTTTTCTACGTGCTGTGGCCCGAGCGCAAGCACATCGGCAACATCGTCCAGCTCGAACCGGGCATGATCCTCGATATCACCTGGTCGCTGTCGCTGAAGCTGCTCGGCGGCGTGCTCGCGGTCTATGCCTTCGTGGCGGCGGCGGATATCCTTTACCAGCGCTTCACCTGGCGGCAGCGCCTGAAGATGACCCGCGAGGAACTGAAGCAGGAATTCAAGGAGACCGAGGGTTCGCCCGAGATCAAGGCGAAGCTCCGCAAGATCCGCTCCGAGCGCCTGCGCCAGCGCATGATGGCGGCGGTGCCGCAATCCTCGGTGATCATCACCAACCCGACCCACTACGCCGTCGCGCTGAAATACGAGGCCGGGATGAATGCCCCGGTGCTGGTGGCGAAGGGCCTCGATCTCGTCGCGCTGAAGATCCGCGAGATCGCCACGACACACGAAATCGCCATCGTGGAGAACCCTCCGCTCGCGCGGGCGTTGCATGCGCAGGTGGAAATCGATGAGGAAATCCCCGAGGAGCACTACAAGGCAGTTGCGGAAGTGATCGGTTACGTGATGCGCTTGAGACAGAACCGTTTCTGAGCCAGAACGCTGATGAGACGGCACGGCGAATCCGCCGGGCAGGGGAGGTTTCAGTCGCATGTTGAAGGAGAGCCCGGCCGGCCCGCCCATCGATCGCAGCCAGCGCCATGGCAGTCCCGTGCTGCTGCTGCTCGTGACCCTCGTCGTCGTGGGATCGGTGCTGTCGCTGGCGATCCTCGAAGAGCGTCACCACGCCACGGTGCTCACGCTGTTCCTGGCCGGCTTTGCGGCACTCGGGGTGCTCGCGGCGTTCCTCTATGCGGTGGGCATCCTGCAATTCGCCGGTCGCGCCTCGCGCAACGACATCACGAAGGCGATCGTGGATGGCGCGGAGGACGGCCAGCTGGTGCTCGATCGCGAGGGCAAGGTGCTCTACGCGAATGCCTCCTATCAGGCGTTCTGTGGCGGCGTGCCGGGCCGGGCGGCCAGCATCCGCCCCGTGGAACGGCTGTTTTCGGGCGGGTCCGACGTCAGCGAGGCGATCTACCGGCTGGCGCAGGCCGCCCGCGAGGGGCGCGGCGCGACCGAGATCATCCGCCTCGTTCCCGCTCTGGCCGGTGGCGGCCCCTATGGCTGGTACCGGGTGCGGGTGCGCCCGCTCTCGCGCGCCGAGGGCGACACGGCCGTGCATTGGCGCGTGACCGACATCACCCGCGACCGCGAGAAGCACGAGAACGAATTCCAGGAATTGCAGCAGGCGATCTCGTATCTCGACAGCGCGCCGGCCGGCTTCTTCTCCGCCCGGCCCGAGGGCCGGATCCTCTACATCAACGCCACGCTGGCGGACTGGCTCGATTACGACCTCGCCGAGATTGCCGACCGCGACCTCGAGATCCGTGAAATCGTCGCATCGGGCGGCGAGGCCCTGCTCGCGCATGTGCAGGGGCAGCCGGGCGCGGTGCGCACCGAGACCATCGATCTCGACCTGAAGCGCAAGGGCGGCCAGCGCCTGCCGGTGCGCCTGCTGCATCGCGTGGCCTTCGCCGCCGACGGCACGGCCGGCGTGTCGCGCACGCTGGTTCTCAACCGTTCGGCCGAAGCCGGCGGAGCGGAGGGGCTGCGCGATGCGGAAGTGCGCTTTGCCCGGCTGTTCAACACCTCGCCCTTCGCCATCGCGACGCTGAGCCGCTCGGGCGGGATCGAGACCACCAATGCGCGCTTCGCTGGCTTCCTGCCCGGCCCGCAGGCCGCCGGCCCGCGCGACCTGATGAGCCTGATCGCGCCGGCCGATCGCCCGCGCATCGAGGCGGCCTTCGCCACGGCGCGGGACGGGGCGGGCGAGAGCGAACCCGTCGATGTGGCGCTGTCCGGCGAGGCCGGCCGCTCCGCGCGCTTCTTCTTCGTGCCATCGGGCGCGAGCGAGCGCAGCGACGAGGCCGTGATCGCCTATGCGCTGGAAACGACAGATGAAAAGAAGCTGCAGGAGCAGCTGTTCCAATCCATGAAGATGAACGCCGTCGGCCAGCTCGCCGGCGGTGTCGCGCATGATTTCAACAACCATCTGCAGGCGATCGTGGGCTTCGCGGACCTGCTGGCCGGAAATTTCCGCGCCACCGATCCGCGGCATCAGGACGTGATGCAGATCAAGAATTCCGCAAACCGTGCGAAAAGCCTCGTGCGGCAATTGCTGGCCTTTTCACGACAGCAGACCCTGCTGCCGGAAACCATCGATCTCGGTGATCGGCTCGGCGATCTCAACGCGATGCTGAAACGCTCCATCGGCCCCAATGTCGAACTCGACATCCGCCATGGCCGCGACCTCTGGCCCACCTTTGCCGACCCTGCTTCCTTCGACAACATGATCATAAACCTCGCGGTGAATGCCCGCGATGCCATGCCGGAGGGCGGCCGCCTCACCATTCGCACGGCGAATGTGCCGGCGGCGGATACGGACGAATACGATGTCGAGGGGTTGAAGCGCGGCGATTATGTCGTCGTCGACGTGGCCGATACCGGCACCGGCATGTCGCCCGAAGTCCGGCGCAAGATCTTCGAACCGTTCTTCACGACCAAGGAAGTGGGGCGCGGCACCGGGCTCGGCCTCTCCTCGGTCTATGGCTTCGTCACCCAGTCGAATGGCTCGATCGATTGCGTGAGCGAACTGGGCAAGGGCACGACCTTCCGGATTTTCCTCCCCCGCCACGTGCCGCGCGCCGGCGACCTGCTGCCCGCCGGGGATGACACGCCGTCCGCGAGCGAGATGCCGGGCGAGGCCCCGGCCGGCGGCGAAGCCGGCACGCCGGTGGCGCAGGCCGAAAAGCCGCCCATTGCGGATCTGACCGGAACCGGCACCATCCTGCTCGTCGAGGATGAGGATGCCGTGCGCAATTTCGGCGCCAGGGCCCTTCGTTCGCGCGGCTACACCGTGATCGAAGCGCAATCCGGCGTCGATGCCTTGCACCAGCTCGAAACCCATGCCATCGCGGATATCGACCTCGTCGTCTCCGATGTCGTGATGCCGGAAATGGATGGTCCCTCGCTTCTGCGCGAATTGCGCGCGCGCAAGCCGGAAATCCGGGTGATCTTCGTTTCGGGCTATGCGGAGGAAGCCTTCCGCAAGAACCTGCCCGAGGGCCAGCAATTCGATTTCCTGCCGAAACCGTTCAGTCTCAAGCAGTTGATCGAGGCCGTGAAGCGGGTGATGAGCTGAGCCCGGGCGACGTGACGCCTGGAACAGCGCCGGGAGGCGCGCCTGCTCAGAAGATCATCCCGCCATCATAGGCGGCAGCGATCCGCCCCAGCGCCGCTCGCGCGGCATCATCCAGCGGCAGCGGCTCTTCCGGCACGGCCTGCAGACCCTTGCGCGGAAAGTCGGCCTTGCCCCGCAGGAGTTTTCGCAATTCCGGGCCGCGCTCCAGGCCTTCCGTGCCGGCCGACTTCTCGAGAAGACCGCGCAGAAAGGCGGGTGATAACTCCGGCAGGCTCGCCAGCAGCCCGGCGACCAGCCGCATGGTCAATTCCCGATCGGGATGCTCTTCGTTTTCCCCGGCCTTTCCATATTCGTACAGGTGTTTCACCACATCCCACGAGGCAGGCGCGGGCGGAAAGCGCTCCGCGAGTGCCGCCTCTTCGTCAGCGACATAGAAGCGGTTGAGATCGTCCGTGAAAGCCATCCGATAGCCGCGCGCAAGAAGACCGGGCTCCCAGGCCGCCGATGCATCCGCCATGCTTCCCGGCTCGACGGCTTCGATGCACATCACGCGCGGCCGGTGCCGATCGAGATCAAGGCCGGCCAAAACGATGCCCTCCGCGCCCTCGACATCGATCTTCAGGAAGTCGATCGCCCCGATCTTCCGCTCGTCGATGATGCTGGACAGCCGCCGGATCGGGCGTTTCTCGCTGCGGTAGTCCGCGCCGAACGCCTTGGCGCCGCGCGCTTTCTCCTCAACGATCGAGGAGAAGCCGTGCAGGCGCTCCACGCGATGGAACAAGACCTCGCCGTCGCGATCGCCGACCGGATGGTCGATCACGAGATCGCGCGGGCGAACCGTCGCATAAGCCCTGGCCAGCGCCTGTTGCGGCTCGACGACAAGCCCGCGCCAGCCGCGAAGGTAGAAATGAAAACTGACATTGTCTGCAACGGGATGGCCGCCGCCGATATCGATGTAGAATCCGCGTTCCTGCTCCGCGAACACCCCTTCGAGATGGTAGTCTTCCAGCCGCTGGGCGTACGAAATTCTCATGCCGCAACCGATCTCCCTCGACCCGAGGCTTAAGCCAGCGCATGGCTGTTGGCAAGTCCGAACAAGAACAAAAAAAGAACTTTACAATGAGAACAAAGATGGAATAAACCGTCTGTTGAAGCTGCCCCGCCAATCCCCTAAGGAGGGTCTCGTGTCTCAATCTGTGCTCCGACTCGTGGAAGGTTCCTCCATGGACAAGACCAAGGCTCTCGATGCCGCGCTCTCGCAGATCGAGCGCGCCTTCGGCAAGGGTTCGATCATGCGGCTCGGGCAGCAGAAGGCGCTCGAGATCGAGACGATTCCAACGGGTTCGCTGGGTCTCGATATCGCGCTCGGCGTCGGTGGGTTGCCGCGCGGCCGGGTGATCGAGATCTTTGGCCCCGAATCGTCCGGCAAGACGACATTGGCGCTGCATACGGTTGCGGAGGCGCAGAAGATCGGCGGCGTGTCCGCCTTCATCGATGCGGAGCATGCGCTGGATCCGATTTACGCGCGCAAGCTTGGCGTCAATCTCGATAACCTTCTGATTTCCCAGCCGGATACGGGGGAGCAGGCGCTCGAGATCGCCGATACACTCGTCCGGTCGGGAGCTGTCGATGTGCTGGTGGTCGATTCGGTCGCTGCGCTCACGCCCAAGTCGGAAATCGAGGGCGAGATGGGCGAGGTTCAGCCCGGCCAGCAGGCGCGGTTGATGAGCCAGGCCCTGCGCAAGCTCACGGCATCCATCTCGCGTTCGAACACGATGGTGATCTTCATCAACCAGATCCGCATGAAGATCGGCGTGATGTATGGCAGCCCCGAGACGACGACCGGCGGCAATGCCCTCAAGTTCTATGCCTCGGTCCGGCTGGATATCCGCCGGATCGGCTCGATCAAGGAGCGCGAGGATGTCGTGGGCAATACGACCCGCGTGAAGGTTGTGAAGAACAAGGTGGCCCCGCCCTTCAAGCAGGTCGAGTTCGACATCATGTATGGCGAGGGCGTCTCGAAGATGGGCGAGTTGATCGATCTCGGCGTGAAGGCGGGAATCGTCGAGAAGTCCGGCGCCTGGTTCTCCTATGACAGCCAGCGTCTCGGGCAGGGCCGCGAGAACGCCAAGACGTTCCTGAAGCAGAACCCCGCTGTGGCCGACAAGATCGAGCAGTCGCTTCGCCAGAATGCCGGGTTGATTGCTTCCACGATTTTCGAGGGCACGCCGGGCGATGGGGAAGGCGAGGAGGAGGTCTGACATTAGATCGCCCTTGCGCGTTGCGCTCGGGCGTGGACAGGGCTCGGACTGCTGTCTAGAAGCGATCTCAGCATGCGTATCGCCCAGACGGGAAGCGCAGGATTTGATCCTTGGACGGAGTGCAGGGTTTCGCCATGGCGGGTGTAAGTGAAGTTCGGTCGGCATTTCTGGATTTCTTCGGTGGCAGCGGGCACAATCTCGTTCCCTCGTCTCCGCTGGTTCCGCGCAACGACCCAACCCTGATGTTCACGACGGCGGGGATGGTTCAGTTCAAGAACCTGTTCACCGGCCTTGAGACACGAAGCTACACGCGGGCGGCGACGGCCCAGAAATGCGTGCGTGCTGGCGGCAAGCACAACGATCTGGACAATGTCGGCTATACCGCCCGGCATCACACCTTCTTTGAGATGCTGGGGAATTTTTCCTTCGGTGATTATTTCAAGGAAGATGCGATCCGTTATGCCTGGACGCTGGTGACGCGCGATTACGCCTTGCCGAAGGACAAGTTGAGCGTCACCGTCTACCACACGGATGACGAGGCCTTCGATCTCTGGAAGAAGATTGCCGGGCTGCCCGACGAACGCATCATCCGCATCGCGACATCTGACAATTTCTGGGCGATGGGAGACACAGGACCTTGCGGTCCGTGTTCGGAAATCTTCTACGACCATGGTCCCCATGTTCCGGGCGGCCCGCCGGGATCGCCCGACGCGGATGGCGATCGCTTCATCGAGATCTGGAATCTCGTTTTCATGCAGTATGAATCGCTGCCCGATGGCAGCCGCGTGCCCCTGCCCAAGCCGTCGATCGATACCGGGATGGGGCTCGAGCGAATCTCCGCCGTTCTGCAGGGCACGCACGACAATTATCGCATCGATCTGATGCGGAGCCTCATTCTGGCGGTCGCGCAGGCGACCGGGATCGATCCGGATGGGCCGCAATCGGCCTCGCACCGGGTGATCGCTGATCATCTGCGCGCTTCGGCCTTTCTCGTGGCGGATGGCGTGCTGCCGTCCAATGAAGGTCGTGGCTATGTGCTCCGCCGCATCATGCGACGTGGCATGCGGCATGCCCATATGCTCGGCGCCCGTGAGCCGCTCATGCACCGCATCGTCCCGGTTCTGATCCGCGAGATGGGCCAGGCCTATCCGGAACTGGTGCGCGCGGAGACCCTGATCACCGAAACCCTGCGGCTTGAGGAAACCCGGTTCCGCAACACGCTCGAGCGCGGATTGGCCCTGCTCGAAGGCGAGGTGCAGAAGCTCGGCGATGGACAGGTTTTTTCGGGCGAAACCGCGTTCCGCCTCTATGATACCTACGGGTTCCCGCTCGATCTCACGCAGGATGCCCTGCGTGCGCGCCGCATTTCGGTCGATGTCGATTCCTTTCAGGCCGCGATGGAGCGGCAGAAGGCCGAAGCCCGCGCGCATTGGGCGGGGTCCGGCGAAGCGGCGAACGAAGCGATCTGGTTCCAGGTTCGCGACAAGGTCGGCACCACGGAATTCCTCGGCTACGGCACGGAGGAGGCCGAAGGGGTCGTCACGGCCGTGGTTCATGACGGCAAGATGGTCGAGAAGGCCGTTGGCGAGGTGGCGGTCACGCTGAACCAGACCCCGTTCTACGCCGAGAGCGGTGGCCAGGTCGGCGATCAGGGCGTTATCCATGGCGAGGGTTTCCGCTTTCGCGTCACGGATACGGTCAAGCGCGCCGGCGATGTCTTCGTGCATCTCGGTGTCGTGGAAGAAGGCGAGATCCAGGCGGGCCGCGCTGCTTTCCTGCGGGTGGACAAGGCGCGCCGCAGCGCCATTCGCGCCAATCATTCGGCCACGCATCTCCTGCACGAGGCCTTGCGGCAGGTTCTGGGCGATCACGTTGCGCAGAAGGGTTCGCTGGTCGAGCCGGAGCGCCTGCGCTTCGATATCTCTCACCCCAAGCCGATCGCGGGCGAGGAACTCGAGCGGGTGGAGGATATCGCGAATGCCGTCGTGCTGCGCAATGAGCCGGTGGTGACGCGGCTGATGGCGGTGGATGATGCCATCGCCTCCGGGGCCCGCGCCTTGTTCGGCGAGAAATATGGCGATGAGGTGCGCGTCGTCTCCATGGGGACGATCGACCGGCCCGATGGCAACAACGCCCCCTATTCGGTGGAATTGTGCGGCGGCACGCATGCCGCGCGCACGGGTGATATCGGGCTCATCGCCATTGTGGGCGAGGGGGCGGTGTCCGCGGGTGTCCGCCGCATCGAGGCCATGACGGGCAGCACGGCGCGCCGTTACCTGAATGAACAGAGCCGCCGGCTGAAGGGGGTGGCGCAGGTGTTGCGCGCCAATGTCGACGAGGTGGCGGAGCGCGCCGCGATCCTCGCCGAAGAGCGCCGCAAGCTCGATCGCGAACTGGCGGATGCGCGCCGCAAGCTGGCCATGGGCGGCGGAAGTGCTGCGCCCGAGGCGGTCGAGAAGGCCGGTTCGACCGCTTTCGTCGGGCGCAGCCTGCCGGGCGTGGAGGTGAAGGATCTCAAGGGCCTGGCCGATCAGGAGAAGGCGCGCCTGGGTTCGGGCGTGGTGGCGCTCGGCGTTGTCGGCGAGGATGGGCGCGCAGGCCTTGTGGTGGGGGTGACGGCCGATCTCGCGGGCCGCATCAACGCCGTCGATCTCGTGAAGATCGGCTCGGAGGTGCTGGGCGGCAAGGGCGGCGGCGGGCGACCGGATATGGCGCAGGCCGGCGGGCCCGAGGGCGCCCGGATGGCGGAAGCGCTGGCGGCGATTCGCACCCGCGTCACCGAGCTGGGGTGACCCATGCGCAGACGCAGCGCCCGGATGTTCCGCAAGCGCTGCCATGAGCTGCTCGATGGCGGTTCGCCGCATGATGGGGCAAGCCGCATCGTGCATCGCGCCATCGTCGCGCTCATTCTCGTCAGCGTGGTCGCGGTCATTCTGGAATCGGTCCCGCGATTTGCCGCGCAGTTCAGTCTGCTGTTTCACGGCATCGAACTGGTCGCGGCGATCGTCTTCACGGTCGAATATGTCCTGAGGCTGTGGTCTGCGGTGGAACATCCGCTGCTGCGCCCGTTGCCGGCCTGGCGGGCGCGGCTGGCTTATGCCGTGCAGCCCGCCCTTCTGGTCGATCTGCTGGCGATCCTGCCCTTCTATCTCGCGCTGGTCGGGCCCACGGATTTCCAGGTCCTGCTGATCTTTCGGCTCGTCCGCTTCTTCAAGCTTGCGCGCTATTCGCCCGGCATGCGCTCGCTGCTGGAAGCCGTGCGCGCCGAGCGCCGCGCCCTGCTCGCCTGCCTCGTGATTCTTGGCGGGTTGATGATTGCCACCGCCGCGCTGATGCATGTGGTGGAGGGGCCGGCGCAACCGGACAAGTTCGGCTCCATCCCCGAGGCGATGTACTGGTCGATCATCACGCTCACCACGGTGGGCTATGGCGATGCGCATCCCGTGACGATCGGCGGCAAGGTGGTCGCCGGCATCACGGCGGTGCTCGGGCTCGTGATGCTGTCGCTGCCCGTGGGCATCATCGCGACCTCTTTCGCCGAAGTGATCCATCGCCGGGATTTTGTCGTCACCTGGAACATGGTCGCCCGCGTGCCGCTGTTTGCGAGCCTGAATGCCGGCGAGATCGCGACGATCATGCGCTTCCTGCGCTCGCAGGTCGTCGAGGGCGGCGAGGTGGTGGTGCGGCGCGACGAGCCATCCGCCGCGATGTTCTTCATCGCGAACGGCGCGGTCGAGATCGAGATGACCGGACGCCGCCTGCGCATGGAGACCGGGCAGTTCTTCGGCGAGGCCGCGTTGTTCAGCGAGGCGCATCGCACCGGCACGGTCCGCGCGATGGTTGCGACCCATCTCCTGGCGCTCGACCGCGAGGATTTCATGGTGCTGATGGAGCAGAACCCGGATATCGCGCGCTCGATCAACGAGGCGATCCGCAACGAACGCAACCTGGCACCCGTCGAGCCCGGCGGCGATATCGCCGTTGCCGAATTGCACGAGAAAAGGCCGCCGGCCTGATCAGCGCGGCAGATCCGGCTCGGCCGCGAGCAGGATCGCGCGGGTCTCGTCTGTCACCGGCACGCTTTTTCGCGTGGCCTGATCGGTATAGGCCCAGATCACCTCGCCCATGGCCGAGGCTTCGTCCTCGCCGTCCCGGAAGACGCCCAGCACGAAGGCGACGCTGGAGCGCCCGATGCGCGCGACCTTCACACCCACCCGGAACGGATCGTCGAAATGCAGCGGCCCGCGAAACTCCACGCTGGCCTTCACCACATGGAAATCGCAGCCCGTGCGCTTCGCATCCGAATAGCGCTCGTGATTCAAGGCCCGGAAATATTCGTGGATCGAGACATCGAAGAAGGTGAGATAATGCGCGTTGTAGACGACGCCCTGGCCATCGATCTCCGAATAGCGCACGCGGTAGGGGTGGAAAAAGCGGAAGGTGCTGCGATTCATGATGTTTCCCTGCGGGGGCGCAGCTTGCCGCGGGCCGGGCGCCGGCACAAACGAAAAAGGGGCCCGAAGGCCCCTGATCCGTTGATGCGTGGCGCGCTTCAGGAGGCCATCGCCTTGCGCAGGTTCTCGTCGATCTTGTCGAGGAAGCCCGTGGTCGAGAGCCATTTCTGATCGGCGCCGACCAGCAGCGCGAGGTCCTTGGTCATGGAGCCGGCTTCGACCGTGTCGACGCAAACCTTTTCGAGGGTCATCGAGAACTTCGCGAGTTCCTGGTTGTCGTCGAGCTTCGCGCGATGGGCGAGGCCGCGGGTCCAGGCGAAGATCGACGCGATGGAGTTCGTGGAGGTCTGCTTGCCCTTCTGGTGCTCGCGATAATGGCGCGTCACGGTGCCGTGGGCCGCTTCCGCCTCGACGATCTTGCCGTCCGGCGTCATCAGCACCGAGGTCATGAGGCCCAGCGAGCCGAAGCCCTGCGCCACGGTGTCCGATTGCACGTCGCCGTCGTAGTTCTTGCAGGCCCAGACATAGCCGCCGGACCACTTGAGCGCCGAGGCCACCATGTCGTCGATCAGGCGATGCTCGTAGGTAATGCCGGCTTCCTTGTAGGCCGCGGCGAATTCGGTCTCGTAGACCTCCTGGAAGATATCCTTGAAGCGGCCGTCATAGACCTTGAGAATGGTGTTCTTGGTCGAGAGATAGACCGGATACTTGCGGTTGAGGCCGTAATTCAGCGAAGCGCGGGCGAAATCGCGGATCGATTCGTCGAGGTTGTACATGGCCTGCGCCACGCCGGCGCCCGGCGACTTGAACACCTCGCGCTCGATCACCGCGCCATCCTCGCCGACGAATTTCATCGTCAGCGTGCCCTTGCCGGGGAACTTGAAATCCGTCGCGCGATACTGGTCGCCGAAGGCATGGCGGCCGATGACGATCGGCTGCGTCCAGCCCGGCACGAGGCGCGGCACGTTCTTGCAGATGATCGGCTCGCGGAAGATGACGCCGCCGAGGATGTTGCGGATGGTGCCGTTCGGCGATTTCCACATTTCCTTCAGGTTGAATTCCTGCACGCGCTGCTCGTCGGGCGTGATGGTCGCGCATTTCACCGCGACGCCGTGCTTGCGGGTCGCCTCGGCGGCCTCGATCGTCACCTTGTCGCTGGTCTTGTCGCGGTATTCGATGCCGAGATCGTAATAATGCAGGTCGATGTCGAGATAGGGGTGGATCAGCTTGTCCTTGATGAGCTGCCAGATGATCCGGGTCATCTCGTCCCCGTCCATCTCCACTACCGGATTCTTGACCTTGATTTTCGTCATCGCGTCCCCGCATCCATCGCTTGGCATCGTTTCCCCCGCCGGCGCGAGACGCGCGCAAACGGACCGGCGGCGGCTATAGCATCGCGTGCGCATGAGCGGAAGACGATCCGCTATCAGCCTTTCGCGAGGTGGAATTGTGTTTGGCGGGTTGACCGTCCGCCCGGCGCCCTGCATCTGGCCGGGGAGCGGGGGAGATGAAGACGCGATGAGCGAGCCAGTGCAGCAATCGGTCCGGCGGGCGGCGCCCGTCGTCATTCTCGTGCGGCCGCAGCTCGCCGAGAATATCGGCATGTGCGCGCGCGCCATGGCGAATTTCGGCCTCTCCGAGATGCGCCTTGTCGCCCCGCGCGATGGCTGGCCGCAGAAGGCGCAGCTGAAGAAGGGCGCGTTCTCCGCCGCGGCCGGCGCGACGCATATCCTCACGGCCGCGAAGCATTACGACACGCTCGACGCGGCCCTGTTCGATCTCCATCACGTCTATGCCACCACCGCGCGCTTCCGCGAGCAGGCGAAGCCGGTGGAAGCGCCCGCCATCGCCCTGCCGGATGCCGCGCGCCGCGTCGCGTCGGGTCAGAAGGTGGGGCTGATGTTCGGCCCCGAGCGCACCGGCCTCGAAAGCGACGAGGTGATGGCCGCCTCCTCCATCATCACGTTTCCGGTGAACCCCGAATATGCCTCGCTGAACCTCGCGCAGGCCGTTTTGCTCACCGGCTATGAATGGATGCGCGCGTCGCAGGGCGATGTGCTGCCCTTCTCGATGCCCGAACCGAGCCCGCTGGCCTCGCAGGGCATGGTGGGGCAGTTCTTCGGATTTCTCGAACAGGAACTCGACCGCGTGCGCTTCTTCCACCCCGAGGGCAAGAAGCCGGTGATGATGCGCAATCTGCGCAACATCATCCATCGCATGGCACCCACCGAACAGGATATCCGCACGCTCTGGGGCATGATCGACCTGCTCGCCAAGGGCGGCAAGCAGCCGGGATCGAAGCAGCCGGGCGTGAAAAAGCCGAATGCGGATGGCGAGGCCCAGCCGCTCACGGATGCGTGAAGGCTGCACGGCGCTGCATCCGCGCGTGCCCGTTTCGCGTATGCCTAGATTGCTGAGGCCCTTCGCATGATCTCCCGTCGCGCCGTTCTCGCTGGAACATTGTCCGCGCCTTTCGTGGCGAACATTGCGGCGCGCGCGCAAGGCGCGGCGGATATCGATGTCGCGATCATCGGCGCGGGCGCGGCGGGCATCCATGCGGCGCGGCAGGCGCGGGCAGCCGGGCTGACGGCGCGGATTTTCGAGGCGCGCAGCCGCGTGGGCGGGCGTGTCTTCACCGATACGAGCCTCGGTTCGGATTTCGAGGCCGGCGCTTTCTACATCCACTGGGCCGAGACCAATCCATGGGCGGAGATCGCGAAATCCCTGCAGATCGAGGCGATCAGCGACAGCGGGCTCTGGGGCGGCTTCGACGTCTTCTCGAATGGCCGCCGCCTCACGGGCGAGGAGCGGAGCCGCCGGCGCGGCGGTTTCTGGCGGCTCGCCAACGTGCTCGACGGCGAACCGACCGCGATGGACATGTCCTTCGGCGAGGCCGCGCGTCGCGTGAGCCCCGACCAACCCGACGCGGCGAGCGGCATGACCCTGCTGAGCCTCGGCGAGGATGCCGATCGCGTCTCGATCCGGGATTACCAGCGGCTTGATTCCGGCGAGGATCTGGTGCTGCCCGGCGGCTATGGCCGGTTGCTCGCCCGCTATGCCGAGGGGCTCGACATCGCGCTCGCGACCCCGGTGACGGCTGTCGATTACACCGGCCCCGGCATCCGGCTCGAAACGCCGCGGGGCACCGTGCGGGCCCGCGCGGTCATCGTCACGGTTTCGGTCAACGTGCTGAAATCCGGCGCGATCCGCTTCACGCCGGAATTGCCGGCCGGAACGCGCCGCGCGCTCGAAGGGCTCGGCATGGGCGCGCTGACGAAACTTGCGCTGCGGTTCGAGGCAACGAAATTCGGCCAGACCCCCTGGACGCAATTCTTCGACAGCAGCCGGCCGGGCGATCTCGTGAATTTCGAATTCTGGCCGTGGGGCAATGATCTCGTGGTCGCGCATTTCGGCGGCGATTATGCGCGCGGCGTGGCTGCCATGGGCGAAGCGGCGGCGGTCGATCACATGCTGGCGCGGCTCGTGGCCATCCTCGGGGAAGACGCGCGCAAGGCGTTCCGGGGCGGCCGTCTCGCGGGCTGGAGCGCGGACCCGCTGGCGCTCGGCTGCTATTCCATCGCGAAACCCGGCGAGGCGGACCAGCGCGATGCGCTGGCGCAACCCGTCGCGAACCGCCTCTGGTTCGCGGGCGAGGCTTCCGCCGGTGCCGGCTCCATGACGGCCGGCGGTGCGGCCCTGGCCGGCGCCCGCGCAATCGCGATGATCCGCAAGGTGCTGTGAGCCGCTTGCGGTTCTTCAACGAATCCGAAGCATAACGGCAGGGGCTTTTGCTCGTCATTGCGAGGGGCAAAGCAAAGAGGCAATCCAGTCTTGGTTTGCGGATTGCCGCGTCGGGCTTCCGCCCTCCTCGCAAGGACGGTGCTTGAGGGACACATGGGTCCAGTCACGAAAGAGAACCCCCGCATTCTCGTCTTCGATTCTGGCCTCGGCGGCCTCACCGTGTTCCGCGCCATCCGCGCGCTTCTGCCGGGCGCGGATTACCTCTACCTCGCGGATGATGCGCGCTTTCCCTATGGCGCGCTGGCACCGGACGCGTTGATCGACGGGGTGCTCGATGTCATTGGCGCGGCAATCGCGGATTTCCCGGCGGATTGCGTGGTGATCGCCTGCAACACGGCCTCGACGCTCGTGCTACCGGCCTTGCGGGCGCGCTTCACGATGCCGATTGTCGGCACGGTTCCGGCGATCAAGCCGGCTGCGGCGGCCACGAAAAGCGGGCTCATCGCCGTGCTCGCGACGCCGGGCACCGTGAGCCGCGACTACACCGCCGAGTTGATCCGCGACTTCGCGCAAGGCGTGGCGGTGACGCTCGTCGGCTCGAAGGCGCTGGCGGGCCTCGCCGAGCGGGCCTTGCGCGGCGAAACGGTAGCCGATGCCGATATCCTCACGGAAATCGGTCCCTGTTTTGTCGAGCAGGACGGCCGGCGCACCGATCACGTCGTGCTGGCCTGCACGCATTATCCGCTGCTGCTCGACCGCTTGCAGGCGCTGGCGCCCTGGCCGGTCGAATGGATCGATCCCGCACCGGCCATCGCGCGACGCGTGGCGCAGGTGCTGGCCCGCGAGGCGCGGGGGGAGGGGATGTTCGCGGCCCATTCCACGAAAGCCGGCACGAATTCCGCCTTGCTGGCCGTGGCGACGCGGATTCTCGCGTTGCCGGCTTGACTTTCCCCGCCCGAGGCGCGATGAGCGCGCTTCCCCTGCACGAGCCTGCTCGGCGGAGGGATACGCACCCGTGACACCGGTTTCGTGTGTCTGTCGCGCCGCAATCTCCCCGGAGATGAAGGCGAGAGGAGGGGCGTTCCAAGCTCCGGCCCTCACGGGCCTCACCCGTTCGGGTCTGCTGGAACGCGATGGTGGAACCCCTGAATGGCGCTGCCGTTCGGGTTGCCGTCGTTTTCGGGCTGATCCGCCAGAAGGAAACGACGATGTCGAAGCGTCACGAAGCGAAATACAAGATCGATCGCCGCATGGGCGAGAACATCTGGGGCCGCCCGAAGTCCCCGGTGAACAAGCGCGAATACGGCCCCGGCCAGCACGGCCAGCGCCGCAAGGGCAAGATGAGCGATTTCGGCACCCAGCTTCGCGCCAAGCAGAAGCTGAAGGGCTATTACGGCTCGATCTCCGAGAAGCAGTTCCGCCGCTACTATGCCGAAGCGGTTCGCATGCGCGGTGACGCCGGCGAGAACCTCATCGGCCTGCTCGAGCGCCGCCTCGATGCGGTGGTCTACCGCGCGAAGTTCGTGCCGACCGTCTTCGCCGCCCGCCAGTTCGTGAGCCATGGCCACGTGAAGGTGAATGGCCGCCGCGTGAACATCGCGTCCTATTCGGTAAAGCCGGGCGACGTGATCGAGCTGCGCGATGCCGCCAAGAACATGATCCTCGTGCAGGAAGCCGTGGGCCTCGCCGAGCGCGACGTGCCGGATTACATCGAGGCGGATCACGGCAAGTTCGCCGCAAAGCTCGCCCGCATCCCCGGCCTCACGGACGTGCCCTACGCGGTGAAGATGGAACCGAACCTCGTCATCGAATTCTATTCGCGCTGATGGGTTTTGCGTGAGGTGCCTTTGGGGCACCTCGTTCCCTCGCATGGGCTCGGACGGCTTTCGGCCTCCGTTTGGAGCCTTGGTTGCTCAGGGAAAAGCCTTAGAGAAGCCGCCTCCGGGCGGCTTTTTTCATGTCAGAGGCGGCTCAGGAAGCCCGCGAAACGCATCAGGCCCTCGGGCCAGGGGCCGAAACCCGCATCGACATTGATATGCCCGGCTTCGCCCGCATCGACGAGCAGCGAACCCCAGCTCGCGGCAAATTCGTCGGCCTTCTCGTACGTGCAGAACGGATCGTTCCGGCTCGCGACCAGCAGCGAGGGGAAGGGCAGGGGATCGCGCGGCACCGGCGCGAAGGCGCGATCGATGCCGGGGCTGAGATTGTCCCGCTCGACATTCGACGGCGCGACGAGAAAGGCCCCGCGCACCTTGTCCGACAGCATCGGCGCGGCATGGGCGGTCGTGATCACGCCGAGGGAATGCGCAACAAGCACCACCGGCTTGTCGGCCGCCTTCACGGCTTTCACCAGCGCCTCCACCCAATCGCCCTTGCGGGCATCGGCCATCACCGGCTCCCAGATGCGGCTGGCCGTGGAGAGTTTCGCCTGCCAGCGGCTCTGCCAGTGCTCGGGCCCGGAATTCATGAAGCCCGGCAGGATGAGGATGGAAGCGTCAGCGGTTTTCATGGCCAATCCAATGAGGCGAATGCTGTTTTCCGCGTCATGCCCGGCTTCGGGCCGGGCATCCACGACTTTTCATCGTGGCAGGAAGACGGGGTTGGCCGGGACAAGCCCGGCCATGACGGGAGCGTTACGCTTCGCCGAAAACCCGCGCGAAGATCGTTTCGACATGCTTGAAATGGTAGCCGAGATCGAACATCGCCTCGAGTTCCGCCACGGGAATGCGCGAGGAAACCTCCGTGTCGGCCTTCAGCGAGGCGAGGAAATCCGCGCCGTGCTCCCAGGTCTTCATGGCGTTGCGCTGCACGAGGCGATAGCTGTCCTCGCGGGAGACGCCGGCCTGCGTCAGAGCCAGCAGCACGCGCTGCGAATTGTGCAGGCCCGAGAGCTTGTCGAGGTTCTTCTGCATGTTCGCGGGGTAGATCAGCAGCTTGTCGATCACGCCCGTGAGGCGTGCCAGCGCGAAATCGAGCGTGATGGTCGCGTCCGGGCCGATATAGCGCTCGACGCTTGAATGCGAGATGTCGCGCTCATGCCAGAGCGCCACGTTCTCCATGGCCGGCAGGCAATAGGCGCGCACCATGCGGGCAAGGCCGGTGAGGTTCTCGGTGAGAACCGGGTTGCGCTTGTGCGGCATCGCCGAGGAGCCTTTCTGGCCCGGCGAGAAATACTCTTCCGCTTCATAGACTTCCGTGCGCTGGAGATGGCGGATTTCCGTCGCGAGCCGCTCGACGGACGAAGCGATCACCGCGAGCACCGCGAAATACATCGCGTGCCGGTCGCGCGGGATGACCTGCGTCGAGACGGGCTCGATCGCGAGGCCCATCTTCTCGGCCACTTGCGCTTCCACGGCGGGGTCGATATTCGCGAAGGTGCCGACGGCGCCGGAAATGGCGCAGGTCGCGATTTCCGCGCGCGCGGCGACAAGACGGGCGCGGCAGCGATCGAACTCGGCATAGGCCTGGGCGAGCTTCAGCCCGAAGGTCACCGGCTCGGCATGGATGCCATGGGAACGGCCGATGGTCGGGGTGAATTTGTGCTCGAAAGCCCGGCGCTTGATGGCCGCAAGCAGCAGATCGAGATCCTTCAGCAGGATGTCGCTGGCGCGCGCGAGCTGCACGGAAAGCGTCGTATCCAGCACATCCGAGGAGGTCATGCCCTGATGGACGAAGCGCGCCTCGGGGCCGACGATTTCGGCCAGATGCGTGAGGAAGGCGATGACATCGTGCTTCACCTCGCGCTCGATCGCGTCGATGCGCTCGATGTCGAAGGTCGCAGGGCCGCCCTTCTCCCACACGGTCGCTGCGGCTTCCTTCGGCACCACGCCGAGTTCGGCGAGCTTGTCGGTCGCATGCGCCTCGATCTCGAACCAGATGCGGAACTTGGTCTCGGGCGACCAGATGGCGACCATCTCTGGCCGGGCGTAGCGGGGAATCATGGGAAATCTCACGGGGCGGAAAGCTGTCGACCCTCGCTTACACTTGGCGCGCGCCGGGCTCAACCTCGGTTCGCGATGCCGGTTCCGGCCGGCGTGGCGCCGGTATCAGCAGGTAGCCCGCCACGACAAGCAGCGGCGCCATCCAGGGCAGCAGGAACAGCGGCGCGGTGTAGAAGAACAGCCCCATCAGCTCGGCGCTGCCGAAGGTGGCCCACATCACGAAATGCCGCAGCCCCGTGATGAACACGCCGGCCGCGATCCGGGAATAGAGGAGGAAGCTCAGGGCGCCGCCGAGGAGAAAACCGAGGAGGAACAGGAACCCGCGCATCCGCGTGGCCCAATTCGGCCGGCCGAGGCGCGCTAGGATGCCAACGAGGCCCGCAGCGATCCATGTCCCGAGAAAACCGCCGCCAAACCAGATCGCGATCAGCGCAACGGCGCGCCAGTTCCAGATCTCGCCCTGCAAGGCGATCCAGATCGCCATCGATGCCGCGCTCGTCGCTCCGAGCCCCAGGCTGCGCGCGAGAAGCGCGGCGTGCCTCATCCCCGCGCGCGGCCGGCTTCCGCCGCTTGCCGGAGCGCCGCGACATTCGCGGCATAGGCCTGCCGCCCGCCCTTGAAGGCGGCCGAACCGGCGACCAGCACATTCGCCCCGGCCTCGGCGATCTCGGCCGCGTTGGCGGGTGTCACGCCGCCATCGATCTCGAGATCGATGTCCCGGTCGCCGATGATCGCGCGGCAATCCCGCAGGAGGTTCAGCGCGGAGGGGATGAAGCTCTGCCCGCCGAAACCGGGATTGACGCTCATCACCAGCACGAGATCGACCATGTCGATGACGGGCGCAATCGCGCTCGCGGGGGTGCCGGGGCAGATCACCACGCCGGATTTCTTGCCGAGCGCGCGGATCGCCTGCAGCGTGCGGTGGATATGCGGGCCCGCCTCGACATGCGCGGAAATGAGATCGGAACCGGCTTCCGCGAAGTCCCGGAGATAGGGATCGACGGGGGAAATCATCAGGTGGGCATCGAAGAAGGAGGCGACGCGCGGCCGCAAAGCCTTGATGATCGGCGCGCCGAACGAGATGTTCGGCACGAAATGCCCGTCCATCACGTCGATATGCACCCAGTCGGCACCCGCCGCCATCATTGCTTCGACATCCGCGCCGAGATCGGCGAAATCGGCGGAGAGGATAGAGGGCGCGATCAGGATCGGGCGGGTCATGGTCGACCGGGTCATGGTCGTCCGGGTCATGGCGGGGCCTCGCGGGATTTGTCAGGCTCGAGGCGAGCCTTTAGGGCCTTCAGCACCACGGGCGCAACATAGATCGGGATCTGCGCCAGCGCGAAATAGAGGAAGGTCGTCTTCGGCACCACCGCGAGCAGGGGCGCGACGACGATGCCCATGTTTCTCAGGCCGATGCCAATCGCCGCCGAGAAGCGATCGTTGAAGGCAAACGGCCGGAACAGCGCGAAGGCGAGCGTGAAGTTCAATGCGCAGAAGAAACAGGAGAGGCCCAGCATCGTCAGCATCAGCAGCGGGTTCTGCAGCGTGGCGTCCAGCACGCCGTCCATGGCCGCGATGGCGAAGAGGAAGAACATCAGCACGCCGAGCCCGTCGAGTTCGAGCTTCACCGCCTGCAGCCGCGGCGTGCCAGCCACGCGTCGCAGGATCAGCCCGCCGACCATGCCCGTCCCCACGAACCAGAACAGCCGCTCGGCCAGTGCCAGCGGCGAGATCGGCACCTCGGCACCGGCAAGCAGGCTCGTGAAGATCGGGGCGAGCAGCGGCGTCGTCGCCATGCCGAGCACGAGGGAGGCGAGCGCCAGCGAATTCTCGAACCCGAGCAAGGCCGCATAGACCGGTGCCGCCATCAGCGGTGGCGCCGAGGCCATCATGGCGATCGCGAGCTGGATGCCCGGATCAAGCGCGCGGAACCACGGCAGATGCAGGAAGAGATAGCCCACCAGCGGCGGAAGCAGACAGCTCACCGCCAGCACGATCAGCAGGCGTTTCGGGGCCGTCAGCACCGCCTTGATGCCCGGCAGGTTCATCCGCGCGAAGGCGAGCATGATGAAGACGAAGATCGTGATGGGAATGGCCGGCCGCATCGCGGCGGCGAGTTGCGGCAGCGCGAGACCGAGAAAAATCGAGATGGCATAGGCCGGGGCGGCATGCCGGCCGAGGCGCTGGAGCAGCTGGCGCGGCCAATCAAGCATGGAGAGCCGTCGAATTCACGGAAACTGCGACGTTTGGCCGGAGAAACCTTTGCTGCAATGCGAAAATCAGCGTTGAACGTCGCCGCGGATTGGGGTGATTGTAGCCAGCGAGGAGAATGCGCATGCGGGTGGATGTTCTGGTTCTGGGTGGCGGTATCGTGGGAACCGCGCTGGCCCTGTCGCTGGCGTTGAAGGGCCGTTCGGTCGCGATGATCGAGAAGGGCAGCCCCGGCGGGGCGACCTCGTTCGGCAATGCCGGCCTCATCCAGAGCGAAGCGGTCATGCCCTATCCTTTTCCGCGCGATCCACTCCTTCTGGTGCAATACGCGCTGAACCTCAAGGCGGAAGCGCATTATCACGTGAGGGATGTGCTGCATGTCGCACCCTATCTCTGGCGCTATTTTCGCGCGTCCACCCGCGAGGGCATGCTGAAGACTGCCCGGGCGAATGTGCCGATCTTCGGCGTCTGCCTCGACGAGCACAGGCAGCTTGCGAAGGCTGCGGGCGTGGAAAACATGCTCCGCCCCGGCGGCTGGATGAAGATTTTCCGCACCCAGAAGGCCATGGACGAGATCGGCCGGGCGACGCTCGCTGACCTCAAGCCCTTCGGCGTCGAGACCGTGCTGCTCGATCGCATGGGCGTGGCCGAGCGCGAGCCGAACCTCTTGGACAAGGCGATCGGCGGCATCCATTTCCCGACGCCGCTCTCGCTCAACGATCCCGAGGCGCTGACGCTCGCCTATGCCCGGCATTTCGAATCGCTCGGCGGCCAGATCCTCAGCGGCGATGCGATGACGCTCGAAGAGCGCAATGATGGCTGGACCGTGAAGACCAACAGCGGCCTCGTCTCCGCCCCGGATTGCGTGGTGGCGCTCGGCCCCTGGGCACCGGATCTGCTGCGCCCGATGGGCTATCGCGTGCCGATGGGCGTGAAGCGCGGCTATCATGTTCATATGCGCCCCAGGGGCAATGCGCGGCTCGGCATCCCCGTGCTCGATACCGAGAACGGCTACATGATGGTGCCGATGGCGAATGGCATCCGCCTCACTTCGGGCGCGGAATTCGCGCATCGCGATTCCCCGCCGACGCCGCGCCAGATCGACATGATCGAGCCGCGCGCGCGGGAATTGCTGCCGCTCGAAGGCCGCGTCGAGGCGGTTCCGTGGATGGGCGCGCGGCCTTGCATGCCCGACATGCTGCCGGTGATGGGCAAGGCCCCGCGCCACAAGGGCCTGTGGTTCAATTTCGGCCACGCGCATCACGGTTTGACGCTGGCCGGCTCGGCCGGGCGGCTTCTCGCCGAGATGATCACCGGCGAGACGCCCTACACCGATCCGAAGCCCTATGCGCTGGAGCGGTTCGGCTAGAGGCCGAACCGGCTCTTCCAATCCGGCAGCGCGCCTTCGAAAGGCAGGGCTTTCGCCTCGTAGATGCCGCGCGCGATGGCGCGGGCCACGCAATCGCCCGCAAGCATGCCGAGTTCCGTCAGGTTCAGCATAGGCTCGCCCAGCGGTTTTTTGCCCGTCGCCGCCGCGAAGATCGTGTCGCCATCCATCGGCGCATGGGCCGGGCGGATCGCGCGCGCGAGCCCGTCCTGCGCCATGATGGCGAGGCGCTTGGCCTGCGCTTTCGTCAGCGTCGCATCCGTGACGACGATGCCGATGGTCGTCGCCGGCTCGGCCGCATGGCCCTTGATCCGGAGTGTCAGGGCATCCGGCGGCAGGTTCGAAGGCCAGCCGCGCCCGCCGAATTCGCCGTTCTGTTCATAGGGCGCCGCCCAGAAATGCGGACCATCGCCCATCGTGGCGCTGCCGATGGCGTTCACCGCCATCAGCGCCGCGACGCGGTGGCCGGCGCGGGTCTCGGCGCTCGCCGCGCCAATTCCGCCCTTGAGGTTCGCGGTCGTCGCACCGAGGCCGGCCCCCACCGAGCCGAGCGCTTCGTCATGCCGCGCGAGCGCCCGTTCGGTCGCAAGCCGCCCGAGATCCCAGTAGGGCGGGCGGGCGCCCCAGGCCTTGTCGCCGCCATTCAGGAGGTCGAACAGGATCGCCTGCGGCACGATGGGCACGCGCACCGATCCGACCGCGAAACCGCGGCCCGCCGCCGCGAGCGCGGCCATCGCCCCACCTGCGGCATCGAGCCCGAAGGCCGAGCCGCCGGAGAGCAGGATCGCATCGACCGTCTCGACCGTCATATCCGGCTCGAGCAGACCCGTATCGCGCCCGCCCGGCGCGCCACCCAGCACCGAGACCGAGGCAATCGCCGGCGTCTCGAACACCACGGCCGTCACACCGCTCGCGACGCGTTCATCCCCGGCGTGACCGACGCGGAGACCTGCGACAGCGTTCAAAGAATGATGCATGCGAAACCCCTCACGCGATTGTTGAAGGCTGGGGACCTTTTTCTCAACCTGTTTTCCGCTATGTCGGGGGCATGACCGGTGAATTGACGCTGCCCATCATCGCGCTCGCGGGGCTCCTCTCGTTTCTCAGCCCCTGCGTGCTGCCGCTCGTGCCGCCGTATCTCGCCTATATCGCGGGGACGAGCGTGAGCGAACTCGCGCAGCAGGAGCGCGTGGATTCCGCCCTGCGCCGCCGCGTGCTGGTCGCGGCCCTGTTCTTCGTTCTCGGATTTTCGACCGTTTTCATCGCGCTCGGCGCCGGCGCATCGCTGGTCGGCGCGATCCTCCGGGCCTATGCGCATATCCTCGCGCAGGTCGCGGGCGTGGCGATCATCCTGATGGGTTTGCACTTCCTCGGCGTGTTCCGCATCGCCTTCCTCTCGCGCGAGGCGCGGGTGCAATTGTCACGGCCGCCGGGCATGGGCGGTGCCTATCTCATGGGTCTCGCCTTCGCCTTTGGCTGGACACCCTGCATCGGCCCGGTTCTGGCGGGCGTGCTGGCGGTCGCGGGCAGCGAGGCGACGGTCTGGCGTGGTGCGGGGCTGCTGGCGGTCTATTCCGCCGGGCTCGGCGTGCCGTTCCTGCTCGCGGCCTTCGCGATGGGCCCGTTCCTGCGGTTCCTGAAGGGTTTCCGCGCCAATCTCGGCCACGTGGAGAAGGGGATGGGCGTGCTGCTGGTCATCACCGGCGTGCTGTTCCTCACGGGAACCATCAGCCAGTTCGGCTTCTATCTGCTGGAAGCGTTCCCGGCACTCGGCAATCTCGGCTGAACGAGGTTCTCGGTCAGGACTTGCGTGATCGGCCGCTCGACGAGGCGATGGATGATCAGCGCCAGCACGATCGACAAGGCCATCGCCAGTGCCACCAACGGCCAGAATCCGAGTGTTTCGTGCAGGCCGATCGCGAGCCAGAGCTTGCGCAGCGCGACGATCACGAAGGGATGCGCGAGGTAGAGCGCGTAGGAGGCATCGCCCAGCATCACCCAAAAGCGGGCAGGGGCGCTTTCCGCGCGCCGCTCAACGGCCGGTGAGAGGATCAGCGCGGCCATGATCAGGGCGGCCGGCACGCCCCAGCAGGCAAGGCGCTGCCAATCGTTGGGGGTGATCCAGTTTTCCGGTTTCGTCGCGGCGCCCATCGGGTCGGCCAGTAGGATCACGAAGGCCAGGACCAGTAGGATGAGTTGTGCGCCTCGGGGCAGGCGGATGCCGCGCCGGAAGGCCATCGCGATGCCCATGCCGGCCACGAATTCGAGCACGACGGGCTTCGCCCAGAACTCGAGCGCCAGCGGCAGGCCGGGCAGGATGGCGCCGAGCGTCACCAGCGCCAGCAAGGCGCCGGTGACCGCCCATACCGCCTTTTCCCTTGGCAGGAACAGCGCCGGCGCGAACAGCACGTAGAAGAACATCTCGTAATTCAGCGTCCAGCCCAGGGTGTAGAACGGGCGGGGATGGCCGTCCCGGAACAGGTCCATGGGCCAGAAGAGGTAGGAGGCGGCGATCTCGCCCCATGAGAAATCCGGCCGGTTCGCCTCCCGCCCGAACTGGGTCGCGAGGATCAGATAGGCCGTGGCCAGCAGCCAGTAGAGCGGCACGATGCGGATGAGGCGGCGCAGCATGAAGGCGCGCGCGGCACCTTCGCGCCCGAACAGCCGCTCGGAGGCATGCACCATGATGAAGCCGGAAATGACGAAGAACAGGTCGACCCCCGCGCCCCATGGCAGGGCATGATTGCGGGTGAAGGCCTGCCCGGCACGCATCGCGCTCACCAGCGCATCGTGCTGCGCATGGCCGAACACGACCGTCAGCGCGGCGATCGCCCGCAGGACCTGCAGGACAGCGATCTGCGACGGCGCGGATTGGGAACCCATCGGCGTTCGGCCTTTCGTTTGGCCGATGCTCGCACGGGAAGTTTGACAGGCCGTTTCGGCCTTCACGAAATCGGGTGGCCCCGGGGCGCCTCGCGCCGCAATCTCCGCGCGTCACTCACGAAGGAGACCCGCATGTCCGCCACTCTCGCCCTGTCGCCCGACCGTCCCCGCGCCGAACCCGCGCTCGCGCTGCGGTTCCAGAGCCTCTCGCCCGACGCCTTCGCGCCCCTGTTCGAACTCACGGATGCCGCTTTGTTCGATCGCGGGATGCGCCGCGTGATCGCGAGCGAGGAGCCCGGCATCAGCTATCCCTGCCGCGTGAGCCTCGACTACGCCCGTGCCGGTGAGGAATTGCTGCTCGTGAACCATCGTCATCTCGACCGGGGCACGACGCCTTATCGCGCCGAAGGGCCGGTCTATGTGCGGCGCGTCGCCGAGGCCTATGCCGCGACCAGCGCCTTTCCGCCCATCATCATGCAGCGCGAAATGGCCGTGCGCGCCTATGATCACGACGGGATCATGGTCGAGGCGGATCTCGCCGCGAAGGAGGAATTGAAGGCGCTCACCCGGGCCTGGCTCGCGCGCCCCGACGTGGCGCATGTCGATTTCCATTCCGCCCGGCGCGGTTGCTTCTTCTGCCGCGTCTTCCGGGCCTGAAACGCAGAAAGCCCGCCTTGCGGCGGGCTTTCCCGATTGGCAATCCGCGAACGGATTACGGATTCTGGATGTAGGTCACCTTGCCGTCCGCACCCTTCTTCCAGGTGTACATGACGTAGTCCGGACGGGTGATGTCGCCCTTCTTGTCGAAGGAGAGTTCGCCGATCACGGTCTTGAACTTCTGACCGGACTTGATCTGCTCGGCGACCTTCTTCGGGTCGAGCGACTTCGCGGCTTCCGCCGCCTGCGCCATCACTTCCACGGCCGCGTAGGAGTAGAGCGTGTAGGCTTCCGGGTTGATGCCCTTGGCCTTGAAGGCCGCGACGACCTTCTGGGCTTCCGGACGGTTGCGCGGGTCCGGCGGGAAGGTCATCAGGGTGCCTTCGACGCCCGGGCCGCCGATGGTGGCGAACTCGTCCGAGGTGATGCCGTCACCCGACATCAGCACGGCGTTGAGACCCTGGTCGCGCATCTGGCGCACGATCAGGCCGCCTTCGGTGTGCAGGCCGCCCCAGTAGACGACGTCCACGCCGGCATTCTTCATCTTGGTGATGAGCGCCGAGAAATCCTTCTCGCCGGTGTTCACACCTTCATAGATGACTTCGCGCACGTTCTTGGCGTTCATCGCCTTCTTGGTCTCGTCCGCGAGGCCCTGGCCGTAGGTGGTCTTGTCGTGAACGACCGCGACCTTCTTGTTGGCGAGGTTCTTCACGATGTAATCGGCCGCGACCGCGCCCTGCTGGTCATCGCGACCGCAGGTGCGGAACACGTTCCAGAGGCCACGCTCGGTGATCTTCGGGTTGGTGGCGGAGGGCGAGATCATGAGGATCCCGTTCTCGGCATAGACTTCCGAAGCCGGCATCGTCACGCCGGAGTTGAAGTGGCCGACCACGAACTTGATGCCGTCGCCCACGAACTTGTTCGCAACCGAAACGCCCTGCTTCGGGTCCGACACGTCATCGCCCTTCGCGGGCGCGGCGAACTTCTGGCCGAGCACGCCGCCGGCGGCGTTGATGTCGGCGATCGCCTGCTCGGTGCCGTCCGTCAGCTGCTTGCCGAAGGCGGCGTTCGGGCCGGTGATCGGACCGGCCACGCCGATCTTGATCTGGGCCTGGGCCACCGACGACAGCGTCAGCGCTGCGGCCATGGCGACACCGGCCAACAAGGTCTTTTTCATCAGGTCTCTCCCTGCGATTCTTTCATGTTGCGGGTCACACGCCACCCGCGAAGCGTTCTCGAAGCGCGGCTCCCGAAAGAGGCCGCGCCTGATCTCATCAAAGCGGGTTTTCAGCATGCTGTCACCCACCTTGAATTCCCCTGTGCGGCGGCGTTACGCCCCCGCTTTCCTGCGCCACGAGACGAACGAGTTCTTCTCGAAGGCGAAGCCGTACTGGCGCGCCATCTGGTTGGCGCGCTCGTGACGCCAGCCGATATAGGCTGCGACAAAAATCAGAATGGTGTCAACGATGTAGTAGCGCAGCGACAGCAGCGTGCCATGGAACATCGCGAAGTGGATGAAGCGCACCGCGCCGCCCAGCAGCAGCATGTAGGGGATGAGGATCCAGATCGGCTTCCAGGTCTTCGCGACCGCGATCCCCGTCCGCCAGGCCGCCCAGCCGCCCATCGCCACCGTGACGAGCAGGAACAGCCAGATCGACGGTTCCTCGTAGAGAATGCCTTGCAGGTCCATCAGTGATGCCCCCCCTCGAGATAGGCCGCCTTCACCTGCGGGTTGGTGAGCAGTTCCTTGCCCGTGCCGCTCATGGTGATGACGCCGTTGACCATGACATAGGCGCGATGCGCCAGTTTCAGCGCGTGATAGGCGTTCTGCTCCACGAGGAAGATGGTCATGCCATCGGTGCGGTTCACATCCTTGATGACCTCGAAGATCTGCCGGACGATCAGCGGCGCGAGGCCCAGCGAGGGCTCGTCGAGCAGCAGCAGCTTCGGCCGGGCCATCAGCGCGCGGGCGATGGCGAGCATCTGCTGCTCGCCGCCCGAAAGCGTGCCGCCACGCTGCTGGAGGCGCTCCTTGAGGCGGGGGAAGATCGTGCAGACCTTCTCGAGATCCTGGTTGAAATGGGCGAGGTTGTTGACCGTCGCGCCCATCTGCAGGTTTTCGAGCACGGACATGCGCGGGAAGATGCGGCGCCCTTCCGGCGATTGCGCGATGCCGAGCCGCGCGATCTCGTGCGTCGGCAGCCGCGTGATGTCGCGGCCTTCATAGATTACCTGGCCTTCGCGCGCCTGCGGCTTGCCGAAGATCGTCATCATCAGCGTCGACTTGCCGGCACCGTTGGCGCCGATCAGCGTGACGATCTCGCCCGGCTTCACATCGATATCGACGCCCTTCAGCGCGATGATGTTGCCGTAATAGGTCTTCACGCCGCGCACGGCGAGCAGCAGGCCGTCGGTGGAGGAGGCGGGAGTGCCGCCCGCCATGGGAGAGGTCATGGTCATGCGCCCACCTCCGCTTCCACGGCTTCCACTTCGTCGTCGGGCACGCCGAGATAGGCGGCGATGACCTTCGGGTCGGCCTTCACGTCGGCCGGCGGGCCATCGGCGATCTTGGTGCCGTAATCCAGCACGACGACGTGGTCGGAAATCTGCATCACCACGCTCATGTCGTGTTCGATGAGCAGCAACGAGGTGCCGTGATCCGAGCGGATCGATTGCAGCAGCGTGTTGAGCTCGAGGCTTTCCTTGGGGTTGAGGCCCGCGGCCGGCTCGTCGAGGCAGAGCAGCACGGGGTCCGTGCACATCGCGCGGGCGATTTCCAGCCGGCGCTGGTCGCCATAGGGCAGGTCGCCGGCGGGATCGTCGGCGCGGTCAATCAGCTTGGTCTTCTCGAGCCAGTATTTCGCCTTCTCGATCGCCGCCTTCTCGGAACGGCGGAAGCTCTTGAGGCCGAGAAGCCCGCCGATCGTCCAGTTCGAGGCGACCATCAGCGGGTTGTGCTGCGCGACCATCAGGTTCTCGAGCACGGTCATGCCCGAGAAAAGGCGGATGTTCTGGAAGGTGCGGGCCACATGTGCCCTGGCCGAGATCTCGAAATCCGGCATGCGCTCCAGCAGGTAGAGCGCGCCGCCGGGCCCGGCGAGGGTGGGGGAGGAACTGTCCGTCAGCGTCTCCACATGCCCTTCGAACGGAATCGTGCCCTGCCGCAGCGCGATGCGCCCCACGGTCGGCTTGTAGAAGCCGGTGATGCAGTTGAACACCGTCGTCTTGCCGGCGCCATTCGGGCCGATCAGCGCGGTGATGTCGCCGCGTCCGGCCGAGAAGGAGAGATCGTTGACGGCAACGAGGCCGCCGAACCGCATGGTGAGGTTCTCGACCTTGAGAACCGGGTCATGAATCCAGCGTTGCATCAATGGATGTCCTTTCGGATGATCTTGTCCGAAAACCGGGAACCACTTTTCGGGATCATCCGTGCCCCTCTTTCACATGGTCGGAGGACACGGTCTTCTTCTCCTTCAGGAACACCGAAGGTTCGCGCACGGAAATCAGCCCGCGCGGCTTCCAGAGCATCATCAGCACCATGCAGAGGCCGAAGATCAGCATGCGATACTGCGCGGGGTCGAAATTCGGGCCGAAGATCACCTTGAGCGCATCGAGTTCGCGCAGGAGTTCCACGCCACCCACCAGCAGGATCGAGGCGATCACCACGCCGAGCAGGCTGCCCATGCCGCCGAGCACCACGATGGCAAGGATCTGCGCGCTTTCGAGGAACACGAAGCTCTCGGGCGAGATGAAGCCCTGGCGCGCGGCGAAGAAGGCGCCCGCGAAACCGCCGAACATCGCGCCGATCGCGAAGGCTGTCAGCTTGGTGCTCACCGTGTTGATGCCGAGCGAACGGCAGGCGATCTCGTCCTCGCGCAGGGCTTCCCAGGCGCGGCCGACCGGCAGCTTCCTCAGCCGCGAGGACACGCCCGCCGTGATCAGCGCCAGCACGAGGATGACGTAGAACAGGAAGATCGTGCGATAGATCGGCGAGAATTCGAGCCCGAACCGCGCGGCAAAGCCGCTATCCGAGGCATTGAACGGTATCCCGAAGAAACTCGGTCTCGGGATGGACGAGATGCCCGCATAGCCGCCCGAGAACTCCACCCAGTTGATCAGCACGAGGCGGATGATCTCGCCGAAGGCCAGCGTCACGATCGCGAGGTAGTCGCCCCGCAGACGCAGCACCGGGAAACCCAGCAGCACGCCCCAGAAGGCCGCGAGGATGCCCGCGACCGGCAGGCAGATCCAGAATGCCCAGAGCGGCCAGAAGGTCGGGCCGATGAGATCCGCCATGAAGGCCTTCACCGGCTCGCTGGTGGCAAAAAGCGCGTAGGAATAGGCGCCGACCGCGTAGAAGGCGACATAGCCGAGATCGAGCAGGCCCGCGAGGCCCACCACGATGTTCAGCCCCCAGCCCAGCATGATGTAGATCAGGATCTGGATGCCGAAATTGTCGATCCACTTGATCGCGCCCGAGGGGCCGGCGGTGGCCAGCACCATCATGGGATAGGCGAAGAGGAAGCCCACGAAGACCGGCAGGCCGTATTTCTCGAGCTTCAGCGCGAGATCGCCCTTGGCCTTCTTTTCCTTGGCCGGGCCGAGCGTATCGCGATGGGCATAGTAGAGGCCGATCGCGAGGCGGCCGACAAAGACCACGCCGCAGATGATCGCCAGCATGCCGGGGCGCAGCAGCAGCACCATCTGGTTGTTGAGCGACTGGTCGGTCTTGACGCCGATCAGCAGCGCGAAGAGCCCGAAAGCCACCAGGGTCGCGAGGATCGCGTCGCGCAGGATCTGCCCGTAATCGATCTTCGGCATGGAGCCGGGAGGAGAATACGCGTTCGACATCTTACACCTTCTCGACTTCCGGCTTGCCGAGCAGGCCCTGCGGCATGAAGATCAACACGATCGCCAGGATCGAGAAGGCCGCGACATCCTTGTAGTCGATGGAGAAATAGGCCGACCACAAGGTCTCGATCAGCCCGATCAGCAGGCCGCCGAGCACCGCGCCCGGCAGCGAGCCGATGCCGCCGAGCACGGCCGCCGTGAAGGCCTTCACGCCCGGCACGAAACCGTCGGAGAACACCACCACGCCGTAATAGTTCAGGAACAGCGTGCCCGCGACCGCCGCCAAAGCGGCGCCCATGATGAAGGTGATCGAAATCGTGCGGTTCACGTTGATGCCGAGCAGCTCGGCCATCTTCTGGTCCTGCTCGCAGGCACGCTGCGCGCGCCCCAGCGGGGTCTTCTGCACCACATACCAGAAGACCGAGAGCAGGACGACCGTGGTCACCATGATCAGGATCTGCTTGTAGGAAATCGCGACCGCGAAGCCATCCTTCTGCATCAGCACGATGGATTCACGCATCACCGGCGGGATCGGCTTGTTGCGCGGTCCCTGGGCAACCTGCACAAAATTCATCAGCAGGATCGACATGCCGATGGCCGAAATCAGCGGCGCGAGGCGGAACGAACCGCGCAGCTTGCGATAGGCCACGCGTTCGATCGTCCAGCCGTAGAGCGCCGTCACGGCCATCGACACCAGCAGTGCCAGCACCAGCGCCAGGAAGACCACGCCGCCGGATAGCCCGAGAAGCGCCGTGACGGCCATGAAAACGATCAGCGCCACGAAGGCGGAGATCATGAACACATCGCCATGCGAGAAGTTCACCATGCCGATGATGCCGAACACCATCGTGTAGCCAATGGCGATCAGCCCGTAGACCGCGCCAAGCGACAGCCCGTTGATGACTTGCTGCAGAAAGACTTCCATTCCCCTCACGCCTCTCCCGGACGCACGCCCCGTCTTTGGTGCGGAGACCCGTCAAGCGGATTTCGTGCCAACCCTGGTGGCCGCTCCCGAGGCCGCCAGAGTGCCCGACGCTATCAGCGGATGAAAACCGCCGCAATCGGAGCCGTGCAAGAAGTGGCGCAAGCGAGGCCCGGCATCAATCCCGCAATCCGGCGTTGTGGCGGGGAATTCCGCCAAAATTTGCCACTCTGGCAGGGATTTCCACAATGGACTGCGCAAAATGTCAGGACTCGAGACGATCGGCGAGCACAAAGCCATGCCGGAAGGGGTCGTGATCATCGACGAAGATCGTGTTGAGCCCGGTCATCACGGCCCAGCCCTCGATGGAGGGAATGATGGCGGGGAAGTCGCCAACCCGCGTTTCCCCCTCGATCCGGGCCTGGAAGAGCGAGCCGATGATGCTCTCGTGCACGAAGGTTTCACCCGCCTTGATGCGGCCCTTCGCGGCCCATTGCGCGAGCCTTGCCGAGGTGCCCGTGCCGCAAGGGCTGCGGTCGATCGCCTTGTCGCCATAGAACACGGCATTGCGCGCGGTCGCGCCCGCCACGGTCGGCGCGCCGGTCCAGAGCACGTGCCGGCAGCCGCGAATGGCCGGATTTTCCGGATGGACGCATTCGATCGTGCGGTTCACCGCCTCCCGCACCCGCGGGCTGAGCCGCAGGATATCCGAGGGGTTGAGATCAGCGATGTCGCGGAAGGCGGGCTGGGGATCGACGATCGCGTAGAAATTCCCGCCATAGGAAATGTCGACCACCAGTTCGCCGAAGCCCGCCACGTCGAGCTTCACTTCGGTCTTGTAGAGGAAGGAGGGGATGTTGATGAGCTTCACGCTCGTCACGCGGCCTCCGGCCTCGGTGTAATGCGCTTCGACGAGACCCGCGGGCGTGTCGAGCCGCAGGATGCCCGGCGTCTTCGGCTTCACCTGGCCCTGTTCGAGAGCGAAGGTGACGGTGCCGATGGTGCCGTGCCCGCACATCGGCAGGCAGCCGCTCGTCTCGATGAAGAGGATCGCGATGTCGCAATCCGGCCGCGTCGCGGGGTAGAGGATGGAGCCGGACATCATGTCGTGCCCGCGCGGTTCGAACATCAGCGCGGTGCGGATCCAGTCGTGATGCGCGAGGAAATCGTCGCGCTTCGCGCTCATGTCGGCGCCCTTGAGCACCGGGCCACCGCCCACGACCATGCGGACGGGATTGCCGCAGGTATGCCCGTCGACGCAGAAAAACGTATGCCTTGCCATTGCCTTGCCTGATTTTATTGAATCATTCTCTGAGGATGGTGCCATCCGCGTTCAGCGTGATCCGGCCCTGCGGCAGGCGCGCCTGCTCGCTCTCCGCGAGGCGGAAGGCCGGCGGCGGCTTCCAGCCCATCTCGCGGCCCACGACACAACCGATGAGCAGGATGGCATCCGGCGCCGCGAGCAGCAGGGCGGCGGGCGCGAGGCCGAGGCGGATGAGTTCGAGCAGCACCGCCGAGGAGGAGGACGAGCCGATCGTGCCCGGCAGCGCCAGCACCGTTCCGGCGATGCTCGCCCCGCATTGCGGATGCCGCACCTGGATGATGCGGCCCGTCGCCGGGTCCACCCCGCCCCAGAAGGAGAGCGGCGCGGTCAGTGCCAGAACCGGGCCTTCGACTGCACCGTCGTGATCGGGAAAGAGCGGTTCGGCGCGCATCAGGCCCATCCTCCGCGATCGGTCTGGAGGGAACCGGAAACCGCCGCTTCCACGCATTCCGCGAGGCTCGCATAGCGCACGGCATAGCCGGTATTGCCCGGTGCGTAATGCGCGAACTTGCCGGAATTCGTGGCGAGCACGCCGGCGATCTCGGCCAGCATCGGCGTGACGACGATGCAGGTATCGGCCACCAGCGTCACGCCCGCATCGATCAGCGCCTGCCTTTCGGCTTGCGACAGCGCGAGCAAGGCATGCCGGCCCGTGCAGGCATAGAAGGGCCGGGCGATCGGCCGTCCATCAAGGCGCGCGATCACCTCGCGCAATTCATCGGCCGAGCAATGCGGCGAGCCGATCGCCACGGCGTCGATCGCGCCGGATTGCGTGGTCGAGAGGCCGTTCCGGGCCGCTGCGAGCCGTTCCGGTGTCACCGGAATGACCGGCGGATGCCCCGCGCCGCCTGTCACGGTTGTCATGTCGGGTGCTTCGGGCGTGACGCCGAGGATATGGAACAGCCCCACCGCGCCGGCCGAGGCCGCAGCCGCGCCGAAGGCCTTCAGCCGATCCTCGGTCGCGAAGCCCGCAAGCCCGGTGACGACGCCGACCGCCGTGCCCGCTTCCTGCCCGTAAAGCGTACCGATGACCGGCCAGAACACATCCGAACCGCGCAATTCAGCGCTGAGACCGGAGCAATCCAGCACGAAGGTCGCGCGGCGGTTCTCCGGCTTGTGCAGGCCATAGAATGGCGCGCGCCCGGCGATGGCACAGGCGATATCGAGGAAATCGCCATAACGGTTGGTGCGCGCGCCGAGCACGGAATTGCAGAAGGCGACCGCATTCGATTCCCCCCAGGCGACATCGCTGCCGAGCGCCGGCCGGTGCCCGGCCTGATAGGGCGCGCAGGTCCAGGAGGGTTCGCAGCCCATCGCCTCGTAGGCGCGCATCATGCGGTAGGCCATGTCGTGCTGATGCGGCGGAAGGCGGGTTTTCGCGCCGCAGGCGAGATCGAGCCCGCCCACGTTGAGCGTCGCGGGAATGGCGACCTTCGCGCCGAGTTCCACCAGTCTTTCGGCGAAAAGCGTGCCGGAATCGCCATGATAGAGCGCGCCGTCGATATGGGCGGATGCGACGGGGATCAGCTTTTCCGCGCCCATGAGCCGCGCGGTTTCCGCGACGATGCGCATGGCGAGCGCCGTGGCTTCGCCGGTTTCGCCGGCCAGCATCGCGCGTTCTTCGGAGGTGAGGGTGAGGGTCATCGTCGGCGTGGCCCGGGCCTATCGCGTGCAGGTCTTGGGCAGGCGGGTCACCGTGCCGGTCATCTGGTCATTCGGATTGTTGCTCTGTCCGGCCTGGTTCCTGGCGACGTAGCTGTCACGCGCGACGAAGCGACCCGTATCGCCGTTCCAGGTCACGGTATAAGTGCCGCCGCCCGTCCACAACGTGCCATAAGCCCGCCCGCTCTGCGTGAAGGTGCCGGCCGTGCCGGATTGCGGCGTGAACACCATCTGCACGCCGCGGAATTCGCCCTTCGGCCGCACCTGAAACGGCCGGTCAAACCCGCAGATCTCGGTCTCGATCTGGAAATAGGGGCCCGTCGAGGCTTTCAGCGCATGGACCCGCGGGCAAAGCTGGTCGAGGAGGTTGCGCAGGTTCTCGCGCAAGGAGGCCTCCAGTTCGGGGATATCCTTGCCGCCACCCTGCACAGTCGCGATGACCTCGCCGGTCTTCGCATTCTCGAGGCTGAGCCTGTAGCTGCCGCCCTCGGCGCTCTCGATCACGCTGCCGGTGATGCGATGGCCGAGCGGGATCGTGCGATCCGTGACCCTTGTCGCCGGATCGACGAGGCCCGGCGTCTGGCCAAGCTGGAGTTCCCGCTGGCGCTCCGCCTCGCGTTTCACCTCGACCTGCTGCACCTTGCAATCCTTGTAGAGCGGATCGCTCATGATCCCGGACAGCACCGTATCGGCCATGGCCGAGAGGCCCGTGCCGAGCCCGCTCTTCTGGCCGTTCTCGAGGAAATTCTCGATGCCGAGGCCGGTGATCGACGCGGCCTGACCGCTGGTGAGTGGTACAGCGACGAGGCCCGCCACCAGAACGAGGCAGGTTGGCAACAGCCTCAGTCCGCTCGCGCGCCTCATCGGCATGAAGGCCTCCATCTCCTCGCATCGGCAGATTGCGCGGATTCACGAGGGGCTGGCAAGGGCGATCGCATCCGCAAAACCCTTGCAGTCCTGGGCGAAAGGCTGACAAGAGGGGGCTGGTCAGCAAGGCAGTGGCACGCGTGAACTCTCATCCCCACCCCGATCCCGCCGCCGGCGCGGCGCTTCAGGCCCACCCCGCCGCGGGCGCTTTCCGCGAGGCGATGAGCCGTGTCGCGGGCGCGGTGCATGTCGTGGCAACCGATGGACCCGCCGGTCGTGCGGGCCTGACCGCCACGGCGGTGACCTCGGTCTCCGACAGCCCGCCGAGCCTGATCGTCTGCCTCAACGCCACGAGCCGCACGGCCGGCATCCTGAAGGCGAACGGGATCTTCTCGGTGAACACGCTGGCCGCCGCCCATGTCGCGCTCGCCCGGCATTTCTCGCGCTCCGGCCTGTCGATGGACGAGCGCTTTGCGCAGGGCGCGTGGCAGGCCGGAGCGGGCGGTGCACCGCTGCTCGCGGGCGCGCTGGCCCGCTTTGCCGTGAAGGTGGTGGATCTGCGGCAGGTCGGCAGCCATCATGTCGTCGTGGGCGAGGTGCTTTCGGCCGAAGCCGGGGCGGATGCCGAACCGCTGGTCTATCACCGCCGCGATTATCGCGTTCTGCACGATCGGGACCATGCCTGACGGGCTCGAGGCCCTGCCGAGGATCGAGGTCGGCTCGGCCGCCGAATTGCGCGATTGGCTCCTGCGAGAAGGAGAGAGGAGCGGCAGCGTCTGGCTCGTCACCGCGCGGAAGCATGTCGCCGGGCGGCATCTGGGCTGGGCCGATCTTGTCGACGAACTCCTGTGCTTCGGCTGGATCGACAGCCTGCCGCGCAAGCTCGACGCGGATCGCACCATGCATCTGATCTCGCCGCGCAAGCCGGGTAGCGCCTGGTCGGCGATCAACAAGGCGAAGGTCGAGAAGCTTCTCGCCGAGGGTCGGATGACCCCGCGCGGGCTGGCCGCGATCGAGGCGGCGAAACGCGACGGCAGCTGGGATGCCCTGGCCGAGGCCGACCCGGAGAACCCGCCTGTGGATCTCGTCGCGGCGCTTGCGGCCGAGCCGTCGGCGGAGGCGTTCTTCGCCCGGTTTCCCCGTTCGTCGCGCCGCGCCATCCTTGAATGGATCGCGCTGGCGAAAACCCCGGAGACGCGGGCGAAGCGCATCGCCGAGACTGTCCATCTCGCAGGCGAAAACCGCAAGGGAAACCACCCCAAGGGGCGCGATGCCGGCCCGACAGCCTGACCGGAGCAGGTCTCGCGCTCACACCGAGCGCGTGATGCCGCCATCGACGCGGATATTCTGCCCGGTGATGTAACCTGCATCCTCCGACAGCAGGAAGGCCGCGGTCTTCGCGATCTCCGCCACCGTGCCGTAGCGGCCCATGGGGATGCGCGCCTTGAATTGCGGCTTCTCGGGCAGCGAATCGATGAAGCCCGGCAGCAGGTTGTTCATGCGGATGTTCTTCGCGGCATATTGATCCGCGTAAAGCTTCGTGAAGCTCGCGAGGCCCGCGCGCAACGTGCAGGAGATCGGGAAGGCGGGGTCTGGCTCGAAGGCCGCGAAGGTCGAGATGTTCACGATCGCGCCGCCGCCCCGGCTTTCGAAGATGGGCGTGACGAGCCGCGCGACTTTCACCACGTTGAGGATGATGAGGTCGAGGCCCTTGCGCCAATCCTCGTCGGTCAGCGCGAGCAGGTCGCCCTTCGGCGGATGGCCGGTGGAAAGCACCGCGCCATCGATTTGGCCCCAGGCGTTCATCGCCGCGTCGATCAGGCGCTGGAGGTCGGCCTCCTCCGTGACGGAGCCGGTGACACCCACGCCGCCGAGTTCCTTCGCGAGCGTCTCCGCGCCGCCGGAGGGCGAGAGAAGCGCCACCTTCCAGCCGCGCGCGGCCAGTTCGCGCGCGCACGCGCCGCCCATGCCCTTGCCGGCGCCGGTGAGGATCGCGACCTTGCTCATGGGAATGCCTTTCGATGAAGGGATCAGCCCGGGCCGGGCGCGTTCACGAGCCGGGCCAGGTTCTCGAGGCTCTGTTGCCAGCCGAGATAGCATTGCTCCGGGGGGATCGCATCGGGAATCCCGGCCTGTTCGATGGAAAGCTCGGTGCCGCAGCTCACGGCGGCCAGCGTCACCGTCACCTCGATCGTGCCGGGCAGGCCGGGATCGTCGAACTGATCCGTGTAGCGGATGAGGCGATGCGGGACGAGTTCCAGGAATTCCCCGCCGAATCGATGGGTCTCCCCGGTCGCGAAATGGTGGAAGGCCATGCGGAACCGGCCGCCCTCCCGCGCATCGTAGGATTCCACGCTGGCCGTGAATCCGTTCGGTGGCAGCCATCGCACCATGGCATCGGCTTCGAGAAAGGCGCGGTAGACGCGCTCGGGCGGTGCGGTCAGCACGCGATGCAGGCGGACGGTGCTCGGCATGGGTCTCCTCCGGAAATCGCGGCGGGTTGTCCCTCAGCGTCCGAGGAATTCGGCCACGGCCGCGTTGTACGCCTCGGGGATTTCGCAGTTCGAGATATGCGCCGCGGGGATCACAACCTTCTGCGCGCCCGGAATGTTCCGCGCCATGATCTCGCCCATCTCCGGCGTGGTCGCCGGATCTTCGCTGCCGATCAGCACGAGCACCGCGTTGGTGATGCCCTTGATCGTCTCGCGCTGGTCCATGTCGCGGATCGCCGCTGCGCAGCCGGCATAGCCGGCGGGGGAGGCCTTGCGCACCATGTCGGTGACGCGGGTCACCTCGGCCGGATTTGCATCGTTGAAGCGCTTGGTGAACCAGCGCAGCTTCATCGCCTCGGCGATGGGGTCCATGCCCTTGGAATACGCCATGCGGATGCGGGCGTTCCAGTCGGTCGCGGGCGGGCCCATGCAGGCCGCGGTGTTGCCGAGCACGGCCTTGCCGATGCGCTCGCGGTGATGGGTGAGGATGTATTGTCCCACCATGCCGCCCATCGAGCAGCCGACCCAGTGCGCCTTGTGGATGTGCAGCGCATCCATGATGCGCAGGGCATCCTGCGCGAGCTGGGTGAGCGAATAGGGGCCGGGCGTGGCGCCGGTCTCGCCATGGCCGCGCACATCGTAGCGGATCACGCGATGCGTCTCTGCGAAAAAGGCGGCCTGCGCGTCCCACATTTCCAGAGCCGCGCCCAGCGAATTGGAGAACAGGATCGGCTCCGCGCCCTTCGGTCCCTCGTAGGTCACGCGGAAGGTGATGTCATCGAAAGCGAGGCGGATGGTTTCGGAGGGCATGAGCGGTCGGACCCGGTTGGCGGCAATGGGCGGCATCTTTCCGGCAATCAACTTTCGTTGGCAAGCGCGGGATGCGGCTTGACCGTCGATTTGGAATAAGTCCACATTGGCCAAATCGGCCCCGAATTCGCGCTCCAACAGCGAGGCGGCCCGGAGGAAAGTTCAAAAACTTCAAAAATTTCGCCCACTGGCGGAAAGAGGAGAGGTCATGCCCAGAGTCAGTATGAAAGTGAACGGCAAGGCGGTGAGCGGCGATGTCGATGCCCGCACCTTGCTGGTGTCGTTCCTGCGCGATCACCAGCGACTCACCGGCACGCATGTCGGCTGCGACACGAGCCAGTGCGGCGCCTGCGTGGTGCATGTGAACGGCAAGGCCATGAAGTCCTGCACCTTGCTCGCGCTGTCCTGCGAGGGCGCCGACGTGATGACCATCGAGGGCCTTGCGCACGGGGCGGATCTCCACCCGATGCAGGCGGCCTTCCGCGAGCATCACGGCCTGCAATGCGGCTTCTGCACGCCGGGCATGATCATGGCCGCCATCGACATGGTGAACCGCCTCGGCCCGAACCTCTCGGAAGACACGATCCGCCACGAGCTTGAGGGCAATATCTGCCGCTGCACGGGCTACCACAACATCGTGAAGGCCATTCAGGCCGGCGCTGCCGCCATGGGCGGCATGAAGATCGCGGCCGAGTAAGGCTTCACGTCTCGGGGTCGGGCATGGCCCGGTCCTTCATGCATTCGGTGACAATCGAGCCGCGAAGACCGGGCAAACCCGGCAATGCGCGGCAAGCTCGGGAGGAGCACCATGTCTGCCACTGGAATCGGCGCGCGCGTTCCGCGCAAGGAAGATTTCCGCTTCATTACCGGCAAGGGCAACTACACGGACGATATCAACCGTCCGGGCCAGGCCCATGCCTATTTCCTGCGCTCGCCGCATGCGCATGCGAACATCCGGAAGATCGACACGAAAAAGGCCGCCGCGATGCCCGGCGTGCTGGCGATCCTGACCGGCGATGATCTCGCGGCCGACAAGATCGGCGGGCTCATCTGCGGCTGGATGATCCACAACAAGGACGGCTCGCCCATGAAGGCCGGCGGGCACCCCGCGCTGGCGCAGGGCAAGGTGCGCTATGTCGGCGACCATGTCGCCGTGGTGATCGCCGAGAGCGTGGCCCAGGCCAAGGATGCGGCGGAAGCCATCATGGTCGATTACGAGACGCTCGCACCGGTGATCGATCTCGCGACCGCCACGAAGAAGGGCCAGCCGGCCATTCACGACGTCGCGCCCGACAACCAGGTCTTCGACTGGCATCTCGGCGACAAGGCGGCGGTCGACGCGGCCTTCAAGAAGGCAAAGCACGTCACGAAGCTCGATCTCGCGAACAACCGCCTCGTGCCGAATGCCATGGAGCCGCGCGCGGCCATCGGCGATTACGACCCCGGCAACGATGCCTTCACCCTCTACACCACCTCGCAGAACCCGCATGTGGCGCGCCTCGTGCTCTCGGCCTTCATCGGGATTGCGCCGGAGCACAAGCTCCGCGTGATCGCGCCGGATGTCGGCGGCGGCTTCGGCTCGAAGATCTTCATCTATGCGGAGGAGACCGTCTGCGTCTGGGCCGCGAAGAAGGTGGGCCGTCCGGTCAAATGGGTCGCGGACCGCACGGAGGAATTCCTCTGCGTGGCGCATGGCCGCGACCATCTCACCCATGCCGAGATGGCGATCGGCGAGGATGGCAGGATCCTCGGCCTGCGCGTGAAGACCCGCGCCAATCTCGGAGCCTATCTCTCGACCTTCGCTTCCTCGGTGCCGACCTATCTCTATGCGCCTCTGCTCTCGGGGCAGTACGATATCCCGGCGATCTATGCCGAGGTCGAGGCGGTCTACACCAACACCTCGCCCGTCGATGCCTATCGCGGCGCGGGCCGGCCGGAGGCGACCTTCGTCATCGAGCGCATGGTGGAAGTCGCGGCGCGCGAACTGGGGCAGGACCCGGCAGTGTTCCGCCGCAAGAACTTCGTGAAGAAGTTCCCGCACCAGACGCCGGTCATCATGTGCTACGACGCCGGCGATTATAACGCCTCGCTCGCGAAGGCGCTCTCCATGCACGATGTGAAGGGCTTCGCGAAGCGCAAGCGCGACAGCGCCAAGCGCGGCATGCTGCGCGGGCTCGGCTACTCGGCCTATATCGAGGCCTGCGGCATCGCGCCATCGGCGGCCGTCGGTTCGCTCGGCGCGGGCGTCGGCCTGTGGGAAAGCGCTGAGGTGCGCGTGAACCCCGTCGGCACGGTGGAGATCCTCACCGGCTCGCACAGCCACGGGCAGGGCCACGAGACCACCTTCGCCCAGCTCGTCTCGGACCGCCTCGGCATCCCGATCGACAATGTCTCGATCGTCCATGGCGACACCGACAAGGTGCAGATGGGCATGGGCACCTATGGCTCGCGCTCCGGTGCCGTGGGCATGAGCGCGATCGCCAAGGCGCTCGACAAGATCGAGGCCAAGGCCAAGAAGGTCGCGTCCTTCGTGCTCGAGGCCAGCGAGGCCGATATCGAGTTCAAGGACGGCAAGTTCTCGGTGAAGGGCACGGACAAGTCGATCGATTTCGGCTCGGTCGCGCTGCAGGCCTATATCGCCCACAAGTTCACGGGCCAGCAGCTGGAGCCGGGGCTGAAGGAGGGCGCGTTCTATGATCCCACCAACTTCACCTTCCCCTCCGGCGTGCACATCTGCGAACTGGAGATCGACCCCGAGACCGGCGTCACCACGATCGAGAAATGGACCGCCGTCGACGATTTCGGCAACATCATCAATCCGATGATCGTCGAGGGGCAGGTGCATGGCGGCATCGCTCAGGGCGTGGGCCAGGCGCTGCTCGAAGGCGCGGTCTACGATCAGAACGGCCAGCTCCTCACCGCAAGCTACATGGATTATGCCATGCCGCGCGCGGCGGACCTGCCGAGCTTCGAGATCGGGACGACGCTGACGCCATGCCCCTCGAACCCGCTGGGCATCAAGGGCTGCGGCGAGGCGGGAGCCATCGCGGCGCCGGCGGCGGTGATGAACGCCATCACCGATGCGCTCGGCCACGAGAACATCGCGATGCCGGCCACGCCGCAGGCGGTGTGGAAGGCGGCGCAGGCGAGCCTCGCCAAGGCGGCGGAGTGAGATGAAACCGGTTTCCCGGCGAGGCTCGGGCCGTAGCCCGAACGGGCGTCCGAGCCTTCGCAAGGGACTTTCCTGAAAGGAAACAAGCTTATGTACGCTTTCGATTTTCACCGCCCGACCAGCCTTCGGCAGGCCGCGAACCTCCTCGCCAAGAACGGCGATGCGAAATTGCTCGCGGGTGGGCATACCCTGATCCCCACGCTGAAGCAGCGGCTCGCGAGCCCTTCGGCGCTGATCGATCTCACCGGCATTCCGGAATTGTCCGGCATCACGCAGAAGGGGCGCACGCTGGTGATCGGCGCGACGACCTCGCATGCGGAAGTGGCGGGCTCGGCGCTGGTGCAGACCTTCCTGCCCGGCCTTGCGGCTCTGGCCGGCGGCATCGGCGATCCGCATGTGCGCCACAAGGGCACGATCGGCGGCTCGATCGCCAACAACGATCCCGCCGCGGATTACCCCGGCGCGATGCTGGCGCTCGGTGCGACCATCGTCACCAACAAGCGCCGGATGATGGCGGATGAATTCTTCACCGGCATGTTCGGCACCGCGCTCGACGAGGGCGAGATCATCACCAAGGTCATCGTGCCCACGGGTGGCAAGTTCGCCTATGCCAAGTTCCGCAATCCGGCCTCGCTCTACGCGATGGTGGGCGTCGCGGTTTCCAAGAAAGGCGGGGCGGTGCGCGTCGCGGTGACCGGCGCGGGCTCGGATGGCGTGTTCCGCTGGGAGGCGGCGGAAGCGGCGCTGAAGGCGCGCTTCAATGCGAAGGCGCTGGCCGGTGTGCCGACCCCGCCCGCGAAAGATCTGAACTCCGACATCCACGCTTCGGCCGAATATCGCTCGCACCTCATCGGGGTGATGGCGAAGCGTGCCGTGGATGCGGCCAATGCGAAGTGATTGGTCAGGCGAGGGCGCGGGCTTGTCCCGCGCCCGGCCGATCCGCGTCGCGATCGTCACGCCATCGTGGGGTAGAAGAACCGTTCTTCGCTGATCTTGCCGTCACGCACCGTGTAGACGCCCCATTCCTTGCTCTGGATGCGCTGGCCGGTCGCCTTGATGGTGAAATCGAGCTCGAACTCCACCAGGAACTGGTCCTTGGCCACGAAAGGCCCTTGCACGGTTCCGCCATGCACCTCGTGATGGGAGTACCACCAATCGGATTTTATCTTGAGTTCCGCGGTGCCGCGGGCAACCGTCATCGGGCCGTCCATCGCCTCGATGCTCACGATATCCGGCGCGTTGTACTGGGTGGCCGCCTCGATATGCTTGCCCTCGCGCAGCAGGGCCGTGAAGGCTTCGGCGGTTTCCTTGGTGTCGGTCATGGCGGGTTCCTTTCCGGGATGCGACCATTGGGGTTGAAATGTGAGAACAATGCAAGAACAAATACGCAGGCCCGCTGACAGAATCTGTCAGGATCGACGCGCAGCCGCGGCTTTGCGGATTGAAGTTCAACCCTGTGGCATCCCGTGGTCCCCTTCCTCGAATTCGCGCTGACAGCCTTGCTGATCGAACTGACGCCCGGACCGAACATGGCCTATCTCGCGAGCCTTTCGCTGACGGAGGGACGGCGGATCGGGCTCGCCGCGGTGGCGGGTGTCGCGCTCGGCCTGGCGCTCAATGGCCTGCTCGCCGTGTTCGGGCTCGCCGCGCTGGTCGATGCGTCGCCGCTTGCGCAGACGATCCTGCGTTATGCCGGCGCGGGCTTCCTGCTCTACCTCGCCTGGGATGCCTGGCGGGGCGCAGATGTGGAGGACGACGCCGCGACCGGCGGGGGCACGGCCTTTCGCCGCGCGCTGGTGACGAACCTTCTGAACCCCAAAGCGGCCGCCTTCTACATCACGGTGATGCCGCTGTTCCTGCCGCAGGGGCTGGCGAGCGGTCTCGGGCTTTCGCTCGCCCATGTCGCGATCTATGTGACGATCGCGACGCTGGTTCACGCCGCGCTCGTGCTGTTCGCGGATTGTGTCCGGCCCTATCTCGTCACGGGGCGGAACCTGCAATGGATCCGCCGCCTGTTCGCGCTGGCGCTGGCGGGCATCGCCCTCTGGTTCTTCTGGGAAACCCGCCGATGATCGCTTCCCCCGCCACAATCGCCGAGACGAAGGCCCTGCTCGCCGCGCAGAATTATGTCGGCGACACCGCGCTGGCGACCGTGATCTTCCTCGCGTTGCGGATGGGCCGGCCGCTCTTCCTCGAGGGCGAGGCGGGTGTGGGCAAGACCGAGATCGCGAAGGTGCTCTCGGCCGGATTGGGCCGCAGGCTGATCCGCCTGCAATGCTACGAGGGGCTCGATGCCGCCTCCGCCCTCTATGAATGGAACTATGCCGGGCAGATGATGGCGATCCGCCTCGGCGAGGCCGCCGGCGACACGAACCGCGATCGCCTCGCGGCGGATGTGTTCTCGAACCGCTTCCTGCTGCGCCGCCCGCTGCTGCAGGCGCTGGAGCCCGATCCCGCCGGCCCGCCCGTGCTGCTGATCGACGAACTTGACCGCACGGATGCCGCCTTCGAGGCCTTCCTGCTCGAAATCCTCTCGGATTTCCAGGCGACCATCCCAGAGATCGGCACGGTGAAGGCGGAGCATCCGCCCATCGTCATCCTCACCTCCAACCGCACGCGCGAGGTGCATGACGCGCTGAAGCGCCGCTGCCTCTACCATTGGGTGGATTACCCCGATGCCAGCCGCGAACTCGCGATCCTCGCGGCAAAGGTGCCGGGTGTGCCCGCGCGGCTCTCGAAGCAGATCATCGCCTTCGTGCAGGCCATCCGCAAGGAGGAGCTGTTCAAGGCGCCGGGCGTTGCCGAAACGCTCGATTGGGCGACCGCCCTCGTGGAACTCGATGCCGTGGCGCTCGATCCCGAGATCGTCTCGGACACGCTTGGCGCGCTGCTGAAGGTGCAGGACGATATCCAGCGCATGCAGACCGGCCTTGCGAAGCAGATCCTCGATGAAATCAGGAGCGTTACATGAACCAACTCGAAGCCATCGAAAAGCTGATCCGGACCTATCTCGATGGCCTTTACGAGGGTGATGCGGACAAACTGGCTGCGGCCTTCCATCCCACGAGTGCGCTCACCCAGTTTTACGATGGCAAGTTGCTGATCACGCCCAGGGACCAATGGCTGGATGCCGTTCGCAACCGGGAATCGCCCAAAGCGCGCGGCCTTGCGCGCCACGACCATATCCTCGCGATCGATCTGGTCTCGCCGGAAATGGCGCTGGTGAAAGTCAAATGCGCCATTCCCCCGCGTTTCTTCACCGATCTGCTCTCCTGCCTCAGGATTGATGGCGAGTGGCGCGTGGCGCAGAAAGTCTTCACGACAGAGATGGCCGAATGACCGCGCAACGCACCTGCGGAACCTGCACGCTCTGCTGCAAGCTCTTCCCCGTGCCGCCGCTCGACAAGCCCGCGGGCAAATGGTGCCCGCATGTGGTGCAGGGCAGGGGCTGCGGCATCCACGAGACGCGCCCGCAGCTTTGTCGCGCCTTCGATTGCCAATGGCTCGAAAACCCGGATCTTGGGCCGGAATGGAAGCCGGAAGTCTCGAAATTCGTGCTTTCCATCTATCCCGGCACCAATTCTCTCGCGGTGACGGTCGATCCCGGCTTCCCCGGCAACTGGCGGCAGGAGCCTTACCTGCGTAACCTGCGCCGCTGGGCGGAGGCGGCTTTGGCGCAGGGCGACCAGGTGATCGTCTTTACCGGCGGCAAGGCGACGGCGATCCTTCCCGATCGCGAGCAGGACCTTGGCGAGATCGGCCCGGGCGACTCGATCGTCTCGCTGAAGGGGCCGCGCGGCTATGCGGTCGAGGTGCGTCGTGGCGCCCGCGCCTGACACGCCGATCGGCGGAAACCTGGCAAAAAACATTGTGTTTTTTGCCAGAACCTTGCGCGCCGCCGGCATGAAGGTCGGCCCCGGTGCGGCGCTCGATGCCGTCGCCGCCGTCGAGGCCATCGGGCTGGGCCATCGCGAGGAATTCCGCGCCGCGCTCGAAAGCGTGTTTGTCAAACGCCGGCCCGATGCCGAACTCTTCGATCAGGCCTTCCGGCTGTTCTGGCGCAGGCGCGCGCTCGTCGAGAAGATGATGTCCGTCCTGATGCCCATCGCGCCGACCAACCCCGAGGACAAGCGCAAGAACACGCTCCGCCGCCTCGCCGATGCGATGTACGAGAACCGCGAACCGCCGCCGGATGCGAAACCGAAGGAGGAACTCGACGTCGATTCCCGCCTCACGGTTTCCGACATCGAATTGTTCCGCAGCCGCGATTTCGAGGGCATGACCACGGCGGAAATCGCCGAGGCCAAGCGCGAGATCGCCCGGCTCACCCTGCCGCTGCACAGGGTGAAGACGCGGCGCTTCATCGCCCATCCGCGCGGGCCCTCGCTCGATATGCGGGCATCCTTGCGTGCCTCGATGCGCGGCGGCGGCGCGGGGCTCTCGCTGGAGCGGCGCCAGCGTCGCGAGGAAATGCCGCCCTTGGTCGCGATTTGCGATATCTCCGGCTCGATGAGCCAGTATTCGCGGATTTTCCTGCATTTCCTGCATGCCCTCGCCGAAAGCGGACGGCGCGTTTCCGCCTTCACCTTCGCGACCCAGCTCACCAACATCACCCGCGCCTTGCGCACGACCCGCGACCCCGAACTCGCGCTCGCCGGCGCCTCGAAGATGGTGCGCGACTGGGATGGCGGCACGCGGATCGGGCAGGCCCTGCACGAGTTCAACCGCCTCCATGCCCGGCGCGTGATGTCGGGCGGGCCGATCGTGCTACTCATCACCGATGGCCTTGAGCGCGAGGGGACGGATGAACTCGCGCGCGAAATGGGCCGTTTGCATCGCCTGTCGCGCCGGCTGATCTGGCTCAATCCGCTGCTGCGCTACGACGGCTTCGAAGCGAAGGCTGCGGGCATCCGCGCCATGCTGCCCGAGGTTGACGAGTTCCGCACGCTCCATAATCTCGCCGCCATGGGCGATCTCTGTGAGGCGCTCTCCGCCGCGCACAGCGCCGACGCGGACCCCAGACGTTACCTGAAGAGAGGTGCGGCATGACCCTCAACGATTCCGATTTGCTGGCACGCGCCGAAGAATGGGCCAAAGCCGGGCGGGGCGTGGCCATCGCCACCGTCATCGAAACCTGGGGCTCCGCGCCGCGCCCCGTAGGCTCGCATCTTGTGATTGATTCTGAAGGCAATTTCGAAGGCTCCGTCTCGGGCGGCTGCGTCGAGGGCGCGGTGGTGGCGGAAGCGCTTGAAGTGATCGAGAGCGGCAAGCCGCGCAACCTCGAATTCGGCGTGGCAGACGAGACGGCGTGGCGCGTCGGCCTCTCCTGCGGCGGCAAGATCGCCGTGCGCGTGGAGCCGCTCACGTGAAGCTGGCGCTGCTCTCGGCGCTCAACGCCCGCATCGCCAACCGCGAGGCGACCGTGCTGGTCACCGAGATGGCGACCGGCGCGACCCGCCTCGTGACGCCAGAACAGGTGATGCAGGACCCGCTCGGCGAAGTCCTGGCCGAAGCGTTCCGCACTGGCAAGAGCGGGCTGGTGGAGGAAGGGCGCGCCTTCCTCAACGTCCACCTCCCGCCGGTGAAGCTGATTGTCACCGGTGCGGTGCATATTTCGCAAGCCCTGGCCGAGATGGCGCGGCTCGCGGGGCTGGATTGCACGATCATCGATCCGCGCACGGCTTTCGCGACGCCCGAGCGCTTTCCCAACGTGACTTTGCTGGCGGAATGGCCGGATCAGGCTTTCCTGCGCGTGAAGCCCGATCGTTTCACCGCCTTCGTGGCGCTGACGCATGATCCGAAGATCGACGATCCCGGCCTCGTCGCGGCCTTGCGCGCGCAATGCTTCTATATCGGCGCGCTCGGCAGCCGGAAGACCCATGCGAAGCGGGTGGAACGCCTGCAATCGCAGGGGTTCAGCGAGGCCGAGATCGCCCGCATCCATGCGCCGATCGGGCTCGATATCGGGGCTGTCAGCCCGCCGGAAATCGCCGTCTCCATCCTCGGCGAGATCATCGCCACGATGCGCGCGAAGCGCCGGGCCGCCTGATGTTCTTCGGAACGGTCGCCGTCGCCGAGGCTGCGGGCGGCATGCTCGCACACAAGGTGAAGGCGGGCGAGCGCGTGCTGCCCAAGGGCCATGCGCTGAGCGTGGCGGATTGCGAGGCGCTTTCTGCCGCGGGTGTGAGCGAGGTCACCATCGCGCGGCTCGCCTCGGGTGATGTGCCGGAGGACGAGGCGGCGCAAGAGCTCGCGCGCCTCGCGGCCGGGCCCGATGTGCGCTGCGCCGAGGCCTTCACGGGCCGGGTGAACCTCTTCGCCGAATCCGATGGCGTGCTGGTGCTGGATGACGCGGAAATCCACGCCTTCAACGCCGTGGATGAGGGGCTGACTCTCGCGACCCTTCCCCCTTTCCGCCGCGTGAAGGCGGGCGAAATGGTCGGCACCGTGAAGATCATTCCCTTCGCCTTGCCCGGCCCGGTGGTGGAGGCGGGGCGGCGCGCGCTCGTGCATCCGCCGCTGCGCGTCGCGGCGTTCCGGCCGAAACGGGTGGGGCTCATCCTGCTTTCGACGCCCGGGATGAAGCCCTCGCTGCTGAACAAGACCGCCCGCGTGACAGCGGAGCGCATTGCGTCGCTCGGCGGCGAGATCGCCTTCGAGCGTCGCCTGCCACATCGGCAGGAGGCTCTCGCGGAGGCGTTGCAAGCGCTTGATTCCCGCACCTTCGATATCCTGCTCGTCTTTGGCGCTGCCGCGATTTCCGACCGGCGCGACGTGATCCCCGCCGCGCTTGAAGCCACGGGCGGCCGGGTTGTTCATCTCGGCATGCCGGTTGATCCCGGCAATCTGCTGCTGCTGGCCGAATGGGCCGGCAAGCCCGCACTCGGCGCACCGGGCTGCGCGCGCTCGCCGGCGGAAAACGGCTTCGATTGGGTGCTGGAGCGGCTTTTCGCCGATCTGCCCGTCACGGCGCAGGAGATCCGCGCGATGGGGGTTGGCGGGCTCCTCATGGAGATCATCTCGCGGCCCCAGCCCCGCGCGGGAGACGAGGCGTGAAGCTGGCTGCGATCATCCTCGCGGCCGGGCGATCCTCCCGCTTCGAGGATGGGCACAAGCTGCTGGCGGATTTCCGTGGCAAGCCGATCCTTGCGCATGTGCTTGAACTGGCTCGGCAATATCCGCTTTCCGATCGTGCCGTCGTGACCGGCGCCGAACGCGAGAGGGTCGAGAGGCTCGCGCAATCCACCGGCTTGCGCACCCTGCACAACCCGGATTTTGCCGCGGGCCTCGCGACCTCGCTGAAGGCGGGGATCGCGGCGCTGCCCGCCGGCATCGACGGGGCCTTCATCCTGCTCGGCGACATGCCGATGATCCGGCCCGAGACGCTGCGGGTGCTGGCAGAAGCGGCAGAAGACGCACCGGAAAAGGCGGCTTTCGTGCCGGTTTTCGGCAGGGAATGGGCGCATCCGGTCCTGCTGATGCGGTCGATCTTTCCCGATCTCGCAAGCCTCGCGGGCGATCAGGGCGCGCGCAAGCTGCTGCAGGCGCGGGGTGACGTGGCGCTCGTCCCGGTCGATGATCCGGGCAGCCTCGCCGATATCGACACCCTTGCCGATCTCGTGCGCGCGGCTGGTCCGAATCCCTTGCCCCGCGCGTAAGGGAGGGGCGGGCACGAGGGCCCGCGACGGACGGGATTCTCATGACCAGCACAGCGATCATCTATGGCGGCGCGGGCGGCATCGGTGCCGCGACGGCGAAGCAACTCTCGGCGCAAGGCTTCCGCCTGCATCTCGTGGGGCGCGATTCCGGCAGGCTCGCCGAGGTGGCCGGTCCCCTGGGCGCGACCGTCAGCGCCGGCGATGTCACCGAGCCTGCCCTTTTTGCCCGCGTGATGAGCGAGAGCGGTTTTTCCAATCTCGATGCGCTGGTCTATGCGGTCGGCACGATCAACCTCAAGCCGCTCGCGCGCCTCACGGAGGCGGATTTCGCCCGTGATTTCCAGGTCAATGCGCTCGGCGCGGCGCTGGCCGTGCAGGCGGCCCTGCCGGCCCTGAAGGCCGTGGAATCCACGAGTTCGGTGGTGTTGTTCTCCACGGTCGCGGTGGCGCAGGGCTTTACCGCGCATGCCTCGGTTTCCATGGCGAAAGGCGCGGTGGAGGGGCTGGTAAAGGCGCTGGGCGCGGAACTTGCGCCGAAGGTGCGCGTCAACGCCATCGCCCCGTCGCTGACGAAAACGCCGCTCGCGAAGGCGCTGACCGGCAACGAAGCCATGGCGAAGGCCATCGGCGAGATGCATGCGCTGCAGCGTTTGGGTGAGCCGGAGGATGTCGCGAACCTCGCGGCCTTCCTCGCCGGGCCTCAGGCGGGCTGGATCACGGGGCAGGTGATCGGGGTCGATGGCGGCCGCGCGACGCTCCGCACGAAGGGCTGAGGATGCCGCGCGGCGTGAAGAAAGAGCACCTGCCGGAAAAGCCGTGCCTCGCCTGCGGCCGTCCGTTTACCTGGCGCAAGAAGTGGGAAAAGGTGTGGGATGAGGTAAAATTCTGCTCGGATCGCTGCCGTGCGGATGCGAAAAAGCGGAAAGCCTCATGAAGACGCTGCGCCTCGTGCTGGGTGACCAGCTCACGCGGTCGCTCTCGAGCCTCGCGGATTGCGATCCCGCGCGCGATGTCGTGCTGATGGTCGAGGTCGCGGCCGAGGCCACTTACGTCCGCCATCACAAGCAGAAGATCGCGCTTGTTTTCTCGGCCATGCGGCATTTCGCGGAAAGCCTGCGCGGCGAGGGCATCACGGTCGATTACGTGACGCTGGATGATCCCGCCAATGCCGGGTCGTTCGAGGGCGAATTGCGTCGCGCGATCCAGCGCCACAAGCCGGACGCGATCGTCGTCACCGAGCCCGGCGAATGGCGCGTCTGGCAGATGATGCTGGAATGGCGCGAGAGCCTCGCCGTTCCGGTGGAGATCCGCGCCGATGATCGCTTCGTCGCCACGCGCGATGAATTCGCGGCCTGGGCGAAGGGGCGCAAGACCTACCGCATGGAGTTCTTCTACCGCGAGATGCGGCGGAAGACCGGCCTGCTGATGGAGGGCGACGCGCCCGTCGGCGGGCAGTGGAATTTCGACGCGGAGAACAGAAAGAGCCTGCCCGCGGGCTACAGGCCGCCGCGTCGCCTGCGCTTTGCGCCGGATGCGATCACCCGCGAGGTTCTCGCGCTGGTGGAGCGGCGTTTCCCGGATCATTTCGGCGACCTCGAGCCCTTCGGCTGGCCGGTGACGCGGCGTGAGGCGCTGGAGGCGCTGGATCATTTCATCGCGGTCGCGCTCGAAGGCTTCGGCGATTTCCAGGATGCGATGAAAAAGGGCGAGGATTTCCTGCATCACGCGCTGATCTCGCCGGCACTGAATATCGGCCTCCTCACGCCGATGGAAATCTGCCGGGCGGCGGAGCGGGCCTATCTCGAGGGCCGCGCGCCGTTGAATGCCGTGGAGGGCTTCATCCGGCAGGTGATCGGCTGGCGGGAATTCGTGCGCGGCCTCTACTGGAACGAGATGCCGGATTACGCCGAAACCAACGCGCTTGCCGCGAACCGCGCGCTGCCGGATTTCTACTGGACCGGCGAGACCGATCTTGCGTGCCTCAAGGAATGCATCACGGCCACGAAGCGCAACGCCTATGCGCATCACATCCAGCGTCTCATGGTGACGGGGAATTTCGCGCTGCTCGCCGGCATCGCGCCGCGCGAGATCGAGGAATGGTATCTGCTGGTCTATGCCGATGCCTTCGAATGGGTGGAACTGCCCAATGTGCATGGCATGGTGATGTTCGCGGATGGCGGATTGCTGGCCTCCAAGCCCTATGCGGCCTCCGGCGCCTATATCAACCGCATGTCCGATTACTGCGACGGCTGCCGCTACGATCCGGATGTCAAATCCGGCCCCAAGGCCTGCCCGTTCAATCCGCTCTACTGGAACTTCCTGATCGAGAACGAGAAGACGCTCGCCGGCAATCCGCGCATGGCGATGCCCTATCGCAACCTCGCGCGGTTCTCGCCGGAGCGGCGTGCGGAAATCCGGCGCGAGGCCACGGCCTTCCTCGACAAGGTCGCGCCGAAGCGCGGCTAGTAATGGTAGAGCGCGGTGATCTCGCCATAGGCCGAAGCCCGATCACGCAGGCGCCATTCATAGCCCGCCGAGGCCGTGAGGCCGAAATTCCCGAAATTCAGGCCGTTGGCATGCAGGCCGAGGCGGGTGCGCGACCACGAATCCCGCCCGATCACCCCGCCCGCGCTGCGCCGGCTGCCTGTCGACAACGAGATTTCCGGGCCGAAAGCGGTGTCCCGCCAGCCCGTCGCGAAACCGTGGCGCAGGCGCAGGAAGGCGCTGCCTTCGGCGGCATCCAGCACCAGCGTGCCGCTGGTGAAGCCATCGGGAACCATCGCGTGGCTGTTCCAGCTCTGCCAGAATTCCACGAGCCCCGCCGCGCCGAGGCGTGCGTCGTAGCGCGTCACGACCCGTTCGGACGGCGCGTGGTAGCTGAGGCTCGGCCCGGCATAGGCCGAAACGGCGAGCGAACCCCAATGCCATTCGTATCCCGCGAGCACGCGCCCGCCCGCGAAGCGGTTGAAGCGCCCGAGGATGAGCGGATCGCGCTCGCGCATTTTTGAACCGAGGGCGTAGAGCAACCGGAAACCCGGCGCATCGAGGCCGGAAAAGGGCGCGAGCTTCGCGCCGCTCGAGACATAGAACTCCCAATCCGAGGCGGTGACATTCACGAAGGTGACACCGATGCGCTTCGGCTTGGGCGGCGGGCCGAAGAACCCGCCCTCCTCGGAATATGAATCCGAGGGCATGCCGGCGCAGACCAGCATCGTCAGAAATCCGGCAAATAACCCCCAGAAACGCCCCATGCGCCTCTAGCACGCGCCAAGGTTGCGCAACCGTCAAGTGCAATCCGACAAATTGCAAACAACTTTTGATATTTTCGAATTCATGTTTGCCGTCCCTCGGCCCTTGCAACGGTGAAAACCCCCGCTACAAGCGGGAGGGCCGGACATGTCAGGGGGCAGGGGCGGTTCTTGCGTATCCACGAAATTCTCGCCGACCTTCTGCAGCACCGGAGCGATCCGCCGGGATTGGGCGATCAGCCCAGCGTCGAGGATATCGTCTCGGCCCTGGGTCCCCGCAGCTTCGGCATCGTGCTGGTGCTGTTCGGCTTGCCGAACCTGCTGCCCGTGCCGGGCCTGCCGATCCTGTGCGGCTTCATCATCGGCATCATCGCCTTCCAGATGGTGATCGGGAAGGATCACCTGCTGCTGCCGCGCTGGGTGGGGCGGCGGCGGCTGAAGCGCGACGATCTCGCGCGGGTCGTCGTGCGGGCGACGCCGACCTTGCGCACCGTGGAAAGCGCGATGCGCCCGCGTCTGCTGTCGCTCACCACACCAACCTCCTCGCGGGCGATCGGCGGCGTGCTGCTCGTGCTCGCGATTGCGCTGATGGCGCCGATCCCGTTCTTCGGGGGGATCGCGCCCGGGCTTGCGGTGATCCTGCTCGGCCTGGGCCTCGCGGAACGCGATGGCCTGTTCATCCTGTTCGGCGCGGCCACCAGCGTGGCGGCCGTGCTGCTGACGATCGCGGTGACGCTGGCGATCCTGAAAACCCTGACGTTCCTGATCGTCTGAGGGTCAGGCCGCCGTCGGCTGGCGGGGCGGATAGCGGCTGATATCGCCATCGACCTGCAGCAATTCGTCGAGCTGTTCGGCGGCGACCGGCTTCGAGAAGAGATAGCCCTGCAGCAGGTGGCAGCCCACGGCCTGCAGGAAGCGGCGCTGTTCCTCGGTCTCCACGCCTTCCGCCGTCACTTCGAGGCCGAGCGCGCGGCCGAGATGCACCACGGAATGCACGAGGATCGCGCTTTCGCCCGTCGCTTCCATCTGGTCGAGGAACGACTTGTCGATCTTGATCTTGTCGAAGGCGAAACGCCGGAGATAGATCAGCGAGGAATAGCCGGTGCCGAAATCGTCGAGCGCGAGCTTCACGCCGAGCGAGCGCAATTCCATCATGGCGGCCTGCGCCTGGTCGGCATCTTCCACCAGCACGCCTTCGGTGAGTTCCAGCTCGAGCTGGCTGGATTGCACTGCGGATTCCTTGAGAACCCGCGCCACGGATCGCACGAAATCCTTCTGGCGGAACTGCACGGCCGACACGTTCACGCCCACGCGCAGCTTCGGCCAGCGGGCGGCATCGCGCATGGCGCGGCGCATCACCCATTCGCCCAGCGGCACGATGAGGCCGCGTTCCTCCGCCGCCGAGATGAACATCGAGGGCGAAATCATGCCGTGCACCGGGTGGCGCCAGCGCACCAGCGCCTCCACCGAGGCGATGCGGCCCGAATCCGCGTGCACCTGCGGCTGATAGACGAGCGTGAGTTCGTCGCGCTCGATCGCGCCGCGCAACTCGTCATCCACGAGCTTGCGCATGCGCTCCTGCTCGTTCATCCGGTGCTCGTAGAGGTTGAAGCGGTTGCGGCCCTCGTTCTTGGCGCGATAGAGCGCCGTATCCGCCGCGCGCAGCAGGGTCGCGCTGTCCGTGCCGTCGCTGGGGCCGATGGCGATGCCGACGGTGACGCCGATGCGCATGTCGATGCCGTCCACCACGAAGGGCCGGTTGGTCGCGTCCACGATCGCCTGCGCGAGCCGCGTCGCATCGAGATGCGAGCGCACGGCCGGGAGCAGCACCGCGAATTCATCGCCGCCAAGGCGGGCGAGCACATCCGTCTGGCGCAGAAGCGGGCGGACGCGCGCGCCGAATTCGACCAGCACCCCGTCGCCGGCGGCGTGGCCATAGGTGTCGTTCACATCCTTGAACTTGTCGAGATCGAGCAGCAGCACCGCCACCGAATGGTCGCGATGCGGCAGATCCTCCATGTTCTCGTTCAGCGCATCGATGAAGACGGTGCGGTTCGGCAGGCCCGACAGCGCATCGTGGCGCGCCTCGTGGCTGGCCTGGGCCTCCCGGCGCAGCAATTCCTCGGTGGAGCGCCGGATGCGCCGGAACAGCAGCACGCCGACCGTGGCGACGAGGCAGGTGCCGATGAAGCCGAACAGCGCGAGTTCGCCGAGAATGTCGGATGCCTCGCGGGCCGGGTCCCAGATCACCGACATCACCGCCCGGCTGTCGAGACCGGTGATGGCGAGGCTCGATTCGAGGGTCGAGCGTCCGGCGATCACGCGCAGGTTCGGCAGCGCAAGCATCGTCGCGAGGCGGCGCAATGCCAGCGTGTTGATGGGGCGCGTGACGATCAGCACGAGCGTGCGGCCGACGGGCAGCGTCGCGAAGGTCATCAATCCGGTGCCGTCCTGCGCCACCCGGGCCTCGCGGCCGATCCCCAATGTGGCTCCTTCCATGCCGCGCATCCGGGAATTGTCGATCACCATCTGCACCGCACGCGCGCGCTGCAGGATGACGTCGGGTTCGCCCACTTCGGCGAGGGTCACCCCGTCCATGCGGCTGACGAGCACGGCGTAATCGAGATTCTGGCGGCGCAGCAGGTTCTGCAGGGTGCGGTCGCGATCGGCGCGGTTCTGGCCGCCGGAGACGAGATCGCCCAGGCCCTCGTCGCGCGCCAGCACGCTGAGCAGGCCTTCCGCCTCGTAGTGAAAGCTCTGCGTGAGCTGCAGTTTTTCCCGTTCGAGCTCGACGCTCACCTGCCGCATCGCGGCGGAATGGGCCACGAGCGCCAGACTCCCCATCACGCACAGCACGAGCAGTGCGATCGGGATGAGCGAAATCGACACAGAATGTCTGCTTCCGGTCTGTGATTTCCTGGAGACCATCCCGGGGACCAACGCAACGAGACTGTTACAAAAACGAAAGGCTTTTTATCGTGTTGAAGGTTTACGCCGCGTTAGGATGCGACACGATTGCAACCGGAAGGTTCGGAAAGGCCCGAAAAGGCTAGAGAAGCCCCAGCGCGCGGAAACTCGCATGGCCTTTCCGGCCGATGATCAGGTGATCATGCACCGTCAGGCCCAAGGCCTCGGCCTGCGCCACGATATCGCGGGTCATTTCGACATCGGCGCGAGAGGGCGTGGTATCGCCCGAGGGGTGGTTGTGGACGAGGATGAGGGCGGTGGCATTGAGTTGCAGCGCGCGCCGCATGATCTCGCGCGGATAGACGGGCGTGTGATCGACCGTGCCCTTCTGCATCATCTCGTCCCGGATGAGGCCGTTCTTCTTGTCGAGGAACAGCACCCGCAACTGCTCGATTTCGGCAAATCCCATGGCCGTGCGGCAGTAATCCAGCACGGCATCCCAGGAGGAGAGCACCTGCCGGCCCCGGATGGCACCCTGCGAGATGCGCCGCGCCGCCGCCTCGATCAGTTTCAGGTCGTGGATGATGGCCGGGCCGACGCCCTTCACCTCCGCGAGATGCTCGGGCGCGGCGGCCATCACCTCCGCGAAGCTGCCGAACCGCGCAATCAGTGCCTTGGCGAGGCCCTTCACATCCGCGCGCGGGATGGAGCGGAACAGCGCCAGTTCCAGCAATTCATAATCGGGGATCTGGTCCGGCGCCTCGGCAAAGCGGGCGCGCAGGCGTTCGCGATGGCCGAGATAATGGGGCGCCTCGGTGGCCTGCTGCCGGGCCAGGGGTGGTCCCGATCCCGCCTCGTCGAGCTCGCGCGAACGGTTGCGGCCGCCTCTTGCAGGCGGCAAAGGGGCGGAACGGGCGTCGGCGTCGTCGCTCATCGGGTCGTCAGGCGATCAGGGTGGGCCGTGGTGGCACCGGCTGGGCCGGGAAATCGAGCCCCTTCGGCGAGCGGGTGAAGATCTCGACGCCGGTTTCCGTGACTCCGATGGTGTGTTCGAACTGGGCCGAGAGCGAGCGGTCGCGCGTGACGGCGGTCCAGCCATCGGCGAGGATCTTCACATGCGGGCGGCCGAGATTGATCATCGGCTCGATGGTGAAGAACATGCCGGGCTTCAGCACCGCGCCTTCGCCGGCCCGGCCGTAATGCAGGATGTTCGGCTCGTCGTGGAAGAGCTGGCCCAGGCCATGCCCGCAGAAATCGCGCACCACCGAGCAGCGCTCGGCCTCGGCGAAGGTCTGGATCGCCTCGCCGATATGCCCGAGCGTCGCGCCGGGCTTCACCTCGGCAATGCCTCGTTCGAGGCTCTCATGCGTCACTTCCAGAAGGCGCATCGCGCGGCGCGGGATTTCACCCACCGCATACATGCGGCTCGCATCGCCGTGCCAGCCATCGACGATCAGGGTCACGTCGATGTTGACGATATCGCCCTCGCGCAAGGGCTTGTCCGAGGGGATGCCGTGGCACACCACATGATTGATGGAGGTGCAGCACGAGCGCGGATAGCCGTGATAATAGAGCGTGGCGGGGAACGCCTTGTGATCCATCGCGAATTCGAACACCGCGCGATCGATGGCATCGGTGGTCACGCCGGGCTGCACCATCGGCACGAGCAGGTCGAGCGCCTCGGCCGTGAGTCGCCCGGCCTTGCGCATCGCGGCGAAGGCCTCCGGTCCATGCAGACGGATGGAGCCCGGCTGACGACGAACGAGGGTCGTGGAATCGGTCATGGTCCGGATATGGCTCCGCGTGGCAGGCGCGACAAGGGAATGTTCCGAGGATTAACCCTTTCGCGCCGGCACTCCAAGCCTGATTCTGCGTCGCGGGAGGCCCTGCAAATCCCGCGTGCATTTTGTGCATTCCGGGATTATGGGCACGACATGATCGAACCCTCTTCCCACACCCCGTCGCCCTTGGCGGCCTGGGGTGCCTACGCCCCGCGCGGCCTCGTGGCCCGGCTGATCGGCCTCACCCGGGCCATGCCGGCCGGCTGGCTCGGCAAGCGCCTCGGCTTCGCCTTCCGCAAGCTCGCGATCCTGACGCTGGGCGGCAAGCCGGTCGACGCCGAAAGCCTCGGCGCGCGTTTCCGCCTCGCGCCCTACAACAATGTCTGCGAAAAGCGCATCCTCTTCGCGCCGCAGGATTTCGATGCGGCCGAGCGCGATTATCTCGAAGGCCTGATGGGGGAACGTTTCACCTTCCTCGATATTGGCGCGAATATCGGCGGCTATGCGCTGGCTCTGGCCGCGAAGGCGGGGCGCGATGCGCGCATCCTCGCCTTCGAGCCGCAGCCGGATGTGTTCGACCGGCTGATCTTCAACATCGGCATCAACCCCTTCGGCACGGTCAAGGCGATGGCGCTGGCGGTGGCGGATCGGGACGGCGAACTCACGCTGTTCCTCGATTCCTCGAACCAGGGCGAGGCGAGCGTGAAGATCGTCAACCAGGATCGCGCCGGCCGCGTTCGCGTGCCCGCCCGCGCGCTGCTCGGCATCGTCGAGGAGGAGGGCTTCGACCATATCGACGCGATGAAGCTCGACGTGGAAGGCGCGGAGGACATCATCCTGCAGCGCTTCCTGAGCGATGCGCCGCAGAGTCTCTGGCCGCGCGCCATCGTGCTCGAGAAGGGCGAGAGCCGCTGGAGCTTCGACCTGCTTGGTTTCCTCGCGGCCAAGGGCTACGAGCGCGTGATGGAGACACGCAACAACCACGTGCTGGAGCGCCGGTCATGAGCGAGGTCACCGCCGCTCTTCTGGTGATTGGCGACGAAATCCTCTCGGGCCGCACCAAGGACAAGAATATCGGCTATATCGCCGAATATCTCACCCATTCCGGCATCGACCTGCGCGAGGTGCGCGTGGTGCCGGATGTCGAGGCGGAGATCGTCGGCGCGATCAATGCCTTGCGCGCCCGCTACACCTATCTCTTCACAACGGGCGGCATCGGCCCGACGCATGACGATATCACGGCGGATTGCGTGGCGAAGGCGTTCGGCGTCTCCATCGCGGTCGACGAGCGGGCGGTGAACGTGATGCTCGAGCGCTACCGGCGCGAGGAACTGAACGAGGCGCGCCTGCGCATGGCGCGCATTCCCGCCGGAGCGGATCTCATCGACAACCCGATCTCCAAGGCGCCGGGCTTCATGCTCGGCAACGTCATCGTGATGGCCGGCGTGCCGAACATCATGCAGGCCATGCTCGATTCCGTCGCGCCGCGCCTGAAAACCGGGGCGCGGGTGCTGGCCCGCACGGTGGATGCGGCGGGCCTCGGCGAGGGCATCTATGCGGCGGGCCTCGGCGCGATCGCGGCCGAACATCCCGCGGTGTCCATCGGGTCCTATCCGGCCTTCCAGTCCGGCGGCTTCCGCAACCAGATCGTGCTGCGCGGACGCGACGAAGCCGCGCTCGACGCCGCAGAAAAGGCTGTGATTGCCCTCGTCGCGGGGCTTTCGTCGGATCGGGCCCCGGTCTAGGAAAAGCGACTGCCGCAGGGGAGAACCATCATGAACGCCGCGCCCGCCCCCCAAGCCATTCCGGAAAAGGCCTTTCCGGTCTCGTGGGACCAGTTCCATCGCGATGCGCGCATGCTGGCCTGGCGGCTCGCGGGTTCGGGTCCGTTCAGCTCCATCGTTTGCATCACGCGCGGCGGGCTGGTGCCGGCGGCGATCATCGCGCGCGAACTCGAATTGCGGATGATCGAGACGGTCTGCATCGCCTCCTATCACAGCTACACCGAGCAGGGCGGGCTGGAGGTGCTGAAGGGCATCGACCACGTCATCACCGGCACGGAAGGTGGCAAGGGCGTGCTGGTGCTCGATGACCTCGTCGATACCGGCAAGACCGTGAAGGTGGTGCGCGAGATGCTGCCGAACGCGCATTTCGCGACCGTCTATGCGAAGCCGCTGGGCCGCCCGCTGGTCGATACCTTCATCACGGAAGTCAGCCAGGACAGCTGGATCTATTTCCCCTGGGATATGGGCTTCGCCTTCCAGCCGCCGATCATGAAGGGCGCGGCGGGCTGATAGACAATCCTGCAAATTGCGGCTTCAATCCCCACATAAGAACAAGAACCGGGGAGAGAAGCCATGCTGCAGGGCCGGATGGAGCCGCTTGCGCGCGGTTCGGGCAAGCCTTTCACGCTGCCGGATCACCAATCCTGCGCCGAAGCCCTGCTTGCGGTGCGCAGGCGCCTCGGCGGCAAGGCCGAAGCGGCGGAAGACCCTGAACGCGCACCCCTGACACTCGATCGCCTCGTGCTCGGCGCGCTGGTGCTCGGTCGGGCCGTCACCGCGGGAACCACGCGCGGCGAGCGCATCGGCCTCCTGCTCCCGAACGTCAACGGCATGCTGGTGACGCTGTTCGGCCTGTGGTTCGAGGGCCGCGTGCCGGTGATGCTGAACTTCACCGCCGGCATCAAGAACTTGCGCTCGGCCGCGCGCACGGCGGAACTCAGGACCATCGTCACCTCGCGCCGCTTCATCGATACGGCGAAGCTCGACGAGGTGGTGACCGCCCTCGGCGAGACCTGCCGGATCGTCTATCTCGAGGATATCCGCAAGGCTCTGGGCCCGAAGGACAAGCTGATCGGCCTCGCGCGCTCCTTCTTCGCCGGCCTGATTGCGCGGCGCTCCACGGCCAGCGCCGATGACCCTGCCGTGGTGCTGTTCACCTCGGGCTCGGAGGGAGAACCGAAGGGCGTGGTGCTCTCGCACAGGAACCTCATCGCCAATGCGCAGCAGATCTTCGCCTATGGACAGGATTTCTTCGGCCCCCGCGAGACGCTGTTCAATCCGCTCCCGGCCTTCCACTCCTTCGGTTTGACGGCGGGCACCCTGTTTCCGCTCTTCAATGGCTTCAAGGTGGTGTTCTACCCCTCGCCGCTGCATTTCAAGCAGGTGCCGAAGCTGATCGGCGAGACGAAATCCACGATCCTGCTCGGCACGGATACCTTCCTCGCAGGGTATATCCGTGCCGCAGATGCCGGTGATCTCGCGACCTTGAAGCTCGTCGTGGCGGGCGCGGAGAAGGTGAAGGACGAGACGCGCCGGCAATGGTCGCACCTCCCGGCGGTGATCGTCGAGGGCTATGGCTGCACGGAATGTTCGCCGGTTCTCGCCTGCAACCACCCGGAGACCAACAAATCCGGCACCGTCGGCCCCGTTTTGCCTGGCGTCGAATGGGAGATCCATCCCGTCGCGGGCATCGAGGAGGGTGGGCGGCTGCATGTGCGCGGCCCGAACGTCATGCTCGGCTACATGTTCGCGAGCGAACCGGGGAAAACCCAGCCGCAGGGCGAGTGGCACGATACCGGCGACATCGTCGCGGTGGACGAGATGGGCCGCATCGCGATCCGCGGCCGGGCGAAGCGTTTCGCGAAGATCGGCGGCGAGATGGTGAGCCTCGCGGCGGTGGAAAGCCTCTGCGCCAGCCTCTGGCCGGAATCGACCCATGTTGCGGTGACCCTGCCGGATGCCAAGAAGGGCGAGCAGATCGTGCTTGTCACGGATCGCGCCGATGCCGATCGCGCGGCGCTTGTCGCGCATTTCAAGGCGGAAGGTGCGAGCGAACTCTTCCTGCCGCGCGCGGTGCTGGTGCTCGGCGCGATCCCCGTGCTCGGCTCGGGCAAGATCGATTATGTCGGCGCGGCCGAGGTCGCTAAGAGCATGCGCGCGATGATCTAGAGCATTTTCCGGCCAAGTGGATGCCGGTTGGCCGAAGAAAATGCGACAATAGACCGGTGTCAGCCCGGCTCGGCGATCACGCTGACATGCGCGGCGACCACGCGCCAGCCCTCCGGCGTGCGGAGCCACACCTGGCTCTGCCGGCCCACCTTGCCTTGCATGCTGTCGCGCCGGAACAGGGTCCAGGCGGTGGCCATGTCGCGGCCATAGGTGGTGATCAGCGTGCGTTCGAGCCGGCGTTCGAGGCCCACCGGCGAGCGTGCGGCGCGAAAGGCGGCGATCTCGGCATAGCCGTAGAGATTTTCACCGCCACCATAGCGCACGGTCTTCTCGTGGTTCAGGAACAGGCGATCGAGCGTCTCGACGTCGTTCGTCACCAGCGCCCGCTCGTATTCGGCGAAGGCCGCCTCGACCTCGGCCTTCACCTCGGGAATGTCGATCTCCAGCATCAGGCGATCTCCGGCACGTGAGAATGGGCGATGCCCTGCTTCTCGAGCGCATGCGCGACGCGCAGGGCGTAATCCTCCCGGCCCGGCGCGGCAATCACCTGCACGCCGAGCGGCAACCCGTTCGGCGCGCGCATCGGCGTGGTGACGACGGGCAGGCCCGCGAAGGAAATCGGCTGCGTGAAGAGCCCGAGATTGGCTCGCACCGGCAGTTCCTGCCCGTCGAGCACGAAGGTCTTCTGCTCGATGAGCGGGGCCGTGCTCGGCGTCGCGGGCGCGAGAAACACGTCATGCGCCTTGAAGAGCCGGGCCACGAGCCCGCAATAATGCCGCCGGAACTTGTGCGCCTGCACCACCATCGAGCCGGGCAGCAGGTTGCCGGCCACGAGCCGGTCGCGCACTTCCGGGTCGAAATCGGCGATGCGGGTCTTGAGCCGTTCGCGATGCAGCGCGCCGCCCTCCACCATGGTGATGATGAAGGCGGCGGCGCGGGCGCGGGCGGCTTCCGGCCATTCCACAAGATCGGTCGCGCCGAGCGCCTTCGCCGCCTGATCCACGGCCGCGAACACCTCTGCATGCCCCATTGCGCGGAAATAACCCCCGGCCACCGCGATCCGCAGGCCACGAATGCCCTGATCAACCTCCGGCAGCAGTGGCTTCGGCTTGTCCGTCCAGCAGACGGGATCGGCCGCATCCGGCCCGCTCATCGCATCGAAGGCGAGCGCGAGATCGAGCGTCGAGCGCGCCATCGGCCCCAGATGATCGAGGCTCGCGACGAACGGGAAGGTATGCGCGCGGGAAAGCGCTCCGAACGTCGGTTTCAGGCCAAAAAGCCCGCAGAGCGCGCTCGGCACGCGGATCGAACCGTTGGTATCCGAACCGAGCGTCAGTGCCGCGAGCCCGGCCGCCGCTGCAGCGCCCGAACCGCTGGAGGAGCCGCCGGTCATCCGCGCCGTGTCATGCGGGTTGCGCGCGGGCCCGTCATGCACGTTCCGGCCCGTGAAATCATAGGCATATTCGCCCATGTTCAGCGCGCCGAGCAGCACGGCATCCGCCGCTTCGAGGCGGGCGAGCAGCGTCGCATCCTGCTTCGCCGGGGGGTGGTCGCGGTTGATCTTCGAGCCGGCGCGGGTGGAAAGGCCCGCGACATCGAAGAGGTTCTTCACCGCGAAGGGCACGCCCGCGAGCGCGCCCAAAGCTTCGCCCCGTGCGCGCTTCGCATCGACGGCCGTGGCGGCTTTCCGCGCGCGGTCGGCTGTCACATCCGTATAGGCGCCAAGCTTCGGGTTCAGCGCCGCGATCCGCGCGAGATGCGCCTCCGTGACCGCGAGCGCCGAAACCTCGCCGGATTTCACCGCAGCGGCGATGGTATGCGCGGGAACCTTCGTCCAATCAGCCATGGCTCTGCTCCCGCGCGGCGAAAATCGCGGCCGGCTCGGCCTCGTCGGGCAGGGGATAATCCATGAAGCTGGCCGCGAGACGGAAGGCGAGGGCGACATTGCGCGCGACTTCCGCGGCGTCGGCCTGTTCCAGCGGCAGGTCCATCGCCTGAGCCATCATCCGTGTATAGGCCTCGGGATCGGGGAGGGGGTTCTGTGCCATGCGAGTTCCGTTTCAGGCCGCGAGCGAAGCGATGAAGGCGCGCCAGCCGCCGAGATGAGAGATGTCAGTGGAGCCGATCAGGCCCTCGGGTTCAACCAGAAAGCCCTTCGGTGTGCTGCCATCCGCGAGCTTCAGCGTGCCGATGCCGAGCGGGCTCGGAATGCCCGAAACGAAGCGCCCGAACCCCTCCGCCGGCAGCGCCCAGACCTCGGTGGCGATGGCGTGACCCGTGCCGCTGGCGACGCGCAGCAGGCCCGGCCGCTTCGGCGGCCCGCCCGCCAGCGCATGCAGGCGATAATCCGGTGCGGTGGTGACGGCCCGGCGGAACACCCCGCCATTCGAGGTGAGTTCGTGGTTCAGCGGCATGCCCGAGAGATGCGCACCGACGACGACGATCTCGATCAGCCCGTCGCGGCCGGCATCGTCAAATTCGCCCGCGGGCGGAAGTGCCATGCCCGTCGCGCCCAGCGTCACGCCGCTCGCCTGGTGGAAGGCGCGGGCCATCGCCGCGAGGCGGCCATCGGAGCCGGCGGGCGCGATGAAGGTGAGCCCCGCCGCCCGGCCATCGGTCCGGAACGGCCCCGGCGCGGCGCAGGCCGCGAGATCGAGCAGGTTCACGAAATTCGTGTAGGTGCCGCAGCGGCTGTTCGGCACGATCGGATCGGCCGCGAGATCGGCTGTTGTGGGTGAAACCGGCGTCGTCGGCACTGCGAGCATGCTCACCTGCTTCCAGATCGCTTGGGTGGCGCGTTTCAGTTCCGCGAGGCGATATTGCGCACGGAACAAGGTGCTCGCGTCGAATTTCTCTGCGCCGGCGATGATCCCGCGCGTGACGGGATGCAGGCTCGCGGCGTGGGTTTTCAGAAAATCGGCGATGGCCGCGTGGCGCTCCGCCACCCACGGGCCTTCATAGAGCAAAGCGGCGGTTTCGAAGAAGGCGGTGAAATCGATCGGCACGAGCTTCGCGCCGAGGCTTTCGAGCTTCGCAAGGCCAGCGCGATACGCCTTCTCCTGCAGGGCATCGCCGAAGAAGCGCAGATCTTCCGCGCGCGGGATGCCGATCACGGCCTGCGGCTCCGGCACGGCCTGCGGCGCAAGCGGAACAGCGCGGCTGAACGGGTCGCGCGCATCCGGGCCGGCCATCGCGACAAAGGCCGCCCAGGCATCCTCGAACGTGAGCGCGAAGACCGAGACGCAATCGAGCGTGCGGCAGGCCGGCACCACGCCCCGGCTCGGCAGCGCGCCGACGCTGGGCTTCAGCCCCACGATGTTGTTGAGCGCGGCGGGCACGCGGCCCGAACCGGCGGTATCCGTGCCAAGCGCGAAGGTGACGAGCCCGCGCGCCACCGCGACCGCCGAACCGGAGGAGGAGCCACCGGGCACCAGCGCGGGGTCGATCGCGTTCTTCGGCACGGGATAGGGCGAGCGCACGCCGACGAGCCCCGTTGCGAACTGGTCGAGATTGGTCTTGCCGATGAGGATGGCACCGGCTGCTTTCGCGCGCGTCACAACGCTCGCATCTTCCGCCGGTTGATAGGCGAAATCCGGGCACGCTGCGGTGGTGGGCAATCCGGCCGCGTCGATATTGTCCTTCGCGGCGAAGGGAATGCCCCAGAGCGGGAATTTCACGGGGTCGAAGGGCGGCAGCTTCTCCGCCGCGGCAATGGCCTCCGTTTCCGGCTGGAGCGTGATGAAGATGCCGGGGTCACCCGCCTCGGTGATGCGACGGTAGGCCTCGCGGATGATCTCCGCCGGAGAACCGCCGGCCTTGTAATGGGCGTGCAGGCTGTGGCGGGTGAAGGTCAGGGCGCTGATCATGAGGCTTTTCCGGGCAGGGCGAAGTGGCAGGCGGCCGCGTGGCCGGATGAATTGGCTTCGAGGATCGGCATCGCCTCGCGGCATTCGGCTCGCGCCAGCGGACAGCGGCCCACGAAGCGGCAGGTATTCGGATCGGGATCGACCGGGCTCGCGATCTCGCCGGCGAGGCGCACGCGCTCGGAAGCCGGGCGGTTCGCATCGGGCAAAGCCGCAATCAGCGCTTTCGTATAGGGGTGGCGCGGGTGTGAGAAGACAGTTTCGGCCGGCCCCGTCTCGACGATCTTGCCGAGATACATCACCAGCACGCGATCACACAGCAGGCGCACCACGTTGAGATCGTGGCTCACGAAGAGATAGCTCATGCCGAGTTCGCGCTTCAGCTTCTCGAGCAATTGCAGGATCACCACCTGCACCGAGACATCGAGCGCGGCCGTGGGCTCATCGAGGATCAGCAGCTCCGGCTCCACGGAAATCGCCCGCGCGATGCCGACGCGGGCGCGCTGCCCGCCGGAAAGCTGGTGCGAGAAGCGCGGCAGCAATTCGAGCGGCAGGCCGCAGCGCGTGGCGGTTTCCTCCACCTTCGCGCGAAGCGCGTCGCCCCCGAGGCCGCGCAGCCGCTTCAGTGGGTCGGCGATGGCCTCGAAGGCGGAAAAGCGCGGGTTGATGCTCTCGCCCGCATCCTGGAACACCATCTGGATCTTCACGCGCTCCGGCGTTGTCGCGAAATCCCGCGCGCGGCGATGCGTGAGTTCCTGCCCGGCGAGGCGGATCGAGCCGTCATTCGCGTCGATGAGGCGGGCGACGAGCCGCACGAGGGTGGATTTTCCGCAGCCGGATTCACCCACCAGGCCAACGGTTTCGCCCCGCCCGATGGTGAAGCTCACATCATCCACCGCATGAAGGCGCGGCGCTGCCTCCGGCCCTTTTTTCAGGCGACGGACGAGGCGCGCGACCGGCGAGCCCTGCGGCTTCAGCACGTAGCGCTTCGAGAGTTCGGCGACGTCCAGCAGCGGTTCCGGCTTCATGCGGCGCGCTCCTGCGGGAGGGGGTTGTGGCAGGCCAAGGCGTCGCTTGCGGCGGCGTCGACGCGCGGCAACGGGGCCGCGCAGCCCTCGAGCCGGCGCGCGCAGCGCCCGGCATAGCGGCAGGCGGGAAGCTCGGCCGCGCGCAGATCGGGCAATCCGCCCGCGATGGTGCGAAGGTCCGAAAGCTGGCTCGTCGGACCGGGCGTCGCGGCAATCAGCGCTGCCGTGTAGGGGTGGCGGGGTGCGGCGAAAAGGTCGCGCGTCGGGCGCGCTTCGACGATATGCCCGGCATGCATCACCACGATCCGGTCGGCGCGCTCGGCCGCGAGACCGAGATCATGCGTGATGAAGATCGTCGCCATGCCCGTGGCTTTCGCGCGCTCGGCGATGATGTCCATGATGATCGCCTGCGTCGTGACATCAAGGCCGGTGGTCGGCTCGTCCGCGATCAGCAGCGATGGGTTTGCGGCGAGCGCGATGGCGATCATCACGCGCTGGCACATGCCGCCGGAGAGCTCGAACGGATAGGCCTTCGCACGCCGCGCGGGATCGGTGATGCCCACGGTTTCAAGGAGTTCGACGGCCTTTTTCGGCGCGGCGCTGGGTGTCACATTCGCGTGGCGCAGCAGGACATCGGCGATCTGGTCTCCGACACGGCGGATGGGGTTGAGCGCGGTGCGCGGGTTCTGGAAGATCATCGCGATCTCGCGGCCGCGCACGGCGGCGAGCGTATGGCGATCCGTCTTCAGCAGGTCGAGCGCGCCGAGCACCGCGCGGCCGGAAGTCACGCGCGCGGCGGGATCGAGAATGCCCATCACCGCATAAGCCGTGACGGATTTGCCAGAACCGGATTCGCCCACGACCGCGATGGTCTCGCCCTTCGCGACGTGGAAATTCACGCGCTCCAGCGCCTTCACGATGCCGCCGCGCGTGCGGAATTCCACCGAGAGATCCTCAACCAGAAGGGCGGGCGAGGCCATCTCAGGTCCTCCGCCTGGGGTCGACGATGTCGCGCAGGCCATCGCCGAGCAGGTTGAAGCAGAAGACCGCGAGCATCAGCGCCACGCCGGGGAAAAACGCGATCCACCACTCGCCGGAGACCATGAAGGCCGCGCCTTCCGCGACCATGATGCCCCATTCGGGCGTGGGCGGGCGCACGCCGAGCCCGATGAAGGAGAGGCCGGCGGCATTCAGGATCGCATAGCCCATGGTGAGAGACATCTGCACCACGAGGATGGGGAAGACATTCGGCAGGATCTGGAACAGCACGATCCGCATATCACCGTTGCCGGAAAGGCGCGCGGCCTCGACGAAACCCGCTTCGCGGCGAATGTTCGCCTCGGCGCGCGCCACGCGGGCATAGAGCGGGAAATTCACGATCGCCGTGGCGATGACAATATTCGTCACGGAATTCCCGAGCGCTGCCACGATGCCCATGGCCAGCACGAACAACGGGAAGGCCATGATGGTGTCGGCGATCCGCATGACGATGCGCTCCACCCATCCGCCGAAGAAACCGGCCGCGATGCCCGAAAGGCCGCCGAGCACGAAGACCAAAGCCACGGACGCCACCGCGATGGTGAGATCGAGCCGTGTCGCCACCACCACGCGGGAGAAGATGTCGCGCCCCAGTTGATCCGTGCCGAACCAGTGCTGCGCGGAGGGCGCCTGCAGGGCGCGGCTCGTGTTGCTCGCGAGCGGATCGTACGGCACCAGCGACGGCCCGAGGATCGCGGCGAGCACGATCAGCACGAAGAGGCCGAAGGCGAAGCCCGTCACCGGGTTCTCGCCGATCACGTAGCGCGCATGGGCCAGAGCCGTGGAGTTGCTGCCGCCGCTCATGAATCGAGCCTCACGCGCGGGTCGATCAGGCCATAGGCGATGTCGATCAGCAGGTTCAGCGTCACGTAGAGCGCGGCCATTGTCAGCACGAAGCCTTGGACGGGCGCGAAATCCGAGGCGATCAGCGCTTCCACCGCAAAGGAGCCAATGCCCGGCCAGGCGAAAACCTTCTCCACCAGCACATTCGCGCCAAGCAGGAACGAGAGCACCATGCCGAGCGTGGTGATGACCGGCAGCACCGCGTTGCGGAACGCATAGGTCACGACGACCTTCGCGGGCGAAAGGCCGCTGGCGCGCGCCGTGCGCACGAAATCGGAGGAGAGCACCGCGAGCATCGAGGCGCGCGTCATGCGGGCGATGGGCGCGAGCGCGAAGATCGAGAGCGTGAGTGCCGGCAGTGCCAGTTGCTTCAGCGCGCCGACGAACACTTCGCCATCGCGCGCCAGCAGCGCATCGACGAGATAGAACCCGGTGACATGCGGCGGCGGCGAGAGGAACACATCGAGCCGCCCCACGGGCGAGGGCGCCCAGCCGAGACGGAAATAGAAGACATAAACGAGCAAGAGCCCGGTGAAGAACACGGGCAGCGAGACGCCCGCCGTCGAAACCACGCGGGTGATATGGTCAACTGCGCTGCCCGGTTTCGTCGCCGCGAGGATGCCCATGGGCACGGCGAGCAGTACCGCGAGCAGCAGCCCGATCAGCGTGAGTTCGGCGGAAGCGGGCAGGCGGGTCGCGATCTCGCGCGAGACGGGCTGGCCCGTGGTGAGTGATTGCCCGAGTTCGCCGCGCGCGAGATCCTTCACATAGCGGCCGAACTGCTCGATCAGCGGCCGATCCGTGCCGAGCTTCGCGCGGATCTCGGCGATGGCCTGCTCGGTCGCGGCGGGGCCGGCGAAATAGGCCGCGGGGTCGCCCGGCAGCGCGCGTGTCAGCAGGAAGGTGACGATCACGACGCCGATCAGGCTCGGAATCGCCAGCATCAGCCGGTTGAGGATCAGGGAGAGCATGGGCATCCCGTCGCGCGAAGAGGGGGAAGCCGCCCCGGGGAGGGGCGGCCGCTTCAGCGTCAGGCCTTCGAGAGCTGGCGGTAATCAAGCTGGCGATGGAACCAGTAGCGATAGCCGGTGATGCCCTTCTGCATCGCCACGTTCAGCAGCGGCTGGTAGAGCGGGATGCGCGGCACCTCCTCGAAGGAGAGGTCGACGAAGCCCTTCACGGCGGCTTCATAGGCGGCCTTGTCGGCATTGGCACCGGCTGTGCGGGCCGCATCGATGAAGGCATCCATCTTCGGGTTCTGGTAGCTCATCGTGTTGAACACGGCGTTCTGGCCATGATAGGCCCAGAAGAAGAAGTATTCCGGATAGTTCAGCCAGCCGCCGAAGGTGTTGGTGATGAGCGGCATGTTCTTCTTCAGAAGTTCATTCCGCCAGTTCGCGCCCGGAACCTTGTTGATCGTCAGCTTGATGCCGATTTGCGCGAGGCTCTCCTGCACGAGGATGCAGAGCGGCTCGTTGACGCCGGCGAGGCCGAGATCGAACGACATCGTCGTCTCGAAGCCGTTGGGCACGCCGGCTTCCGCCATCAGCGCCTTGGCCTTGGCGATGTCGGTCGTGTAGCCGTGCTTCTGCGGCCATTCGAGGCCGGTCGCGACGTTGTCCTTGTCGCCATACATCGGGATGGCCTGCCCGAAGAGCACGGCCTCCATGATCTTCTGGTAGGGGATGGCATAGGCCACGGCCTGGCGCACCTTCGGGTTGGTGAAGGGGCCTTCCTTGGCGTTCATGCCGATATATTGCAGCGCGTTTTCCACCGGCGTGCCGATGACCGTGAGCTTCTGCGCGGCGCGCAACTCCTGGAAATCCTTGTTCGGCAGGTCGAAGGAGATGTCGGCATCGCCGCGCTCCAGCAGCGCCCGGCGATTTCCCGCAGAGGGGATGGTGCGCCAGATCACGCGCTTCAGCTTCGGCAGCGGGCCACCCTTCCATTCGTCGAAGCGCTCGTAGACCACTTCCGTGCCGGGCTGCCAGCGCGAGACGCGGTAAGCGCCGCCGCCCGCGCCGTTGTTCTTGGTGAACTCCATCGCCCAGGGGTCCTGCGCGGTCGCGTTCTTCTTGCAGAGTTCCGAATTGTAGATCGCCGGCACCGGCACCGCGAGATCGGGGATCGTCATGTGATCCTTGCGCAAGAGGTCGATGCGGAAGGTCAAGTCATCCACCGCCACGAATTGCTCCGGCTTCTCGAGGCTGCCGGCCTTCATCTGGAAGGTGGGGAAGCCGCCGACCGTCACGGCGCGGTCGAAGGACCATTTCACATCCTTCGCGGTGATCGGCGTGCCATCATGAAATTTGGCGCCGCGCTTCAGCTTGAAGGTGATGGAATTGGCGCCGACATTCATGTCCTCGGCGAGTTCGGGCTCGATCTTCTGGAAATCGTAATGGTCGTTGCCGCTCGAATCCTTCTTCACGCCATAGGTCATCAGGCGGTCATAGGTGTTCCAGGAGACCTCGTAGGCCGGGCGATTGGCGCCCACGCCATGGATGTCCTGGCTGTTCGGCGCATTCTCGGAGATCGCAAGCAGCGTCTCGTTGCGGGCCTGCGCCGAAGCGGAGGAGGGCAGGATCGACGGCGCGGCAAGGCCGGCAGTCACGGCGGCGGTGGACTTCAGGAAATCGCGGCGGCGCATCAGGTCGGCTCCCGGTCAGCATGGTCTCGCGTCAGGGCGCGAGTTGGGATGAAACCAGCAAGCGCGATGCCAGATTGGCGACCGCGTCCGAGGAGACGAAAAATGTCGATAGAACAGCAGCTTGGCGAGGGGCAGTGACGAGGGCCATTCCTGCCTTTTCTTTCGGCACGGCGCTTCATGTATGCAATCCATCTCATATTGCCCATGAAATAGGCAGAATATCCGGGCATTTGGTGCGCCGACGATTCTCGGCTATCGAAGCAGCAGGCGCTCCCCGAAACGACCGGGCGGCATCGCGCAGGGCGACAGGTTTGGGGCGACAGGCATGGGGGCGGAGCGGCTCACGCGCTCGGAACAGATCCGGCAGGATCTGACCAATCAGATCCTGGGTGGACTGCGCCAGCCCGGTTCGGCACTCGACGAACAGGAACTCGCCGCGAGTTACGGGGTGTCCCGCACGCCGGTGCGCGAGGCGCTGCGTCTGCTGGCCGCGAGCGGTCTCGTCGTGCATCGCCCGAACCACGGCGCCGAGGTCGCCGCGCCGAGCGAAAGCGCGATCCGCGACATGTTCCAGGTGATGGCCGATCTCGAAAGCCTCTGCGCGGGCTATGCCGCGCGCGCCATGTCGCCGGATATGCGCCGGCAATTGGCGGATCTGCATGAGAGCATGGCATCGCTCGTGCGTGCCGGCGACAGCACCGGCTATTCCGCCGCGAACGAGGCGATGCATGGGCTGATCTATGCCGGCGCGCAGAACAGCTACCTGCTGGAACTGACCATGCAGACACGCCAGCGCCTCAGGCCCTACCGGCGGGCGCAATTCTCGACCCTCGGCCGCCTCGCAGCGTCGCATGCCGAGCACGAGGCCATCGTGCAGGCCATTCTGCGGGGCGACCGCGTCGCGGCGCAGAAGCACATGGCCGAGCACATTCTCGTGGTGCGCGATGCCTTCCTGCGCCTCAGCGAGAATGGCGAAACGGAAGCGGCGGAATAGATATGACACGACTGATCTCGGCGATTGCCGTTTTTTCCGGCTCGAATTTCGGCGGCCACGCGGCCTATGCCGAGGGTGCGGCGGCGCTCGGCACCGAACTCGCGCGGCGCGGTATCCGCCTCGTCTATGGCGGCACGAACAAGGGGCTGATGGGCGTTCTGGCCGATGCCGTGCTGGCCGGTGGCGGCGCGGCGCATGGCGTGATCACCGAGCGCCTCGCCGCCAAGGGGCATACGCATCCCGGTCTCACGGTGAGCGAAACCGCGACCGATATGCGGGCACGCAAGCGCCGGATGGCCGATCTCGCCGATGCCTTCATCGCCTTGCCCGGCGGCATCGGCACGCTCGAGGAATTCATGGAGGTCTGGACGCTGAACCAGCTCGGCGAGTTCACGAAGCCCGCCGGGCTCCTCAACATCCGCGGCTTCTACGATCCGCTAATGGCGATGGTCGACCACATGATCGCCGAGAGCTTCCTGCCGCCCCAGCATCGCCAGGGCATCGTGGTGGAAGCCGCGCCTGCGGCCCTGATCGACGGGCTCGCCGCCTTCGAGCCGGTCACGGTGGCGAAATGGCTGGAGCCCGCGCGCTGAGTGTCGGCGGGGCCGCGTTGTCGTCCCGCGAACCGGCAACCACGTCACTTGAAAACGCCCCGACGAGCCGCGAGCCGAGCTGATCCGCGAATTTCGCCGCTGCGACGGGCAAAGCGCGGCCGCGCAACTGGCCGATGGCGAGGCGCGCCGGCTGGATGTCGCGCGGATCGATGGGTTTCGCGACAAGGCCATAGCGCTCGCGATCCTGCGGCGGCGCGCCGATCTCGATCTGGAAGGTGATGGCCGGTTCGTTGCGCACGTAATTGCGCAGGAACTCGAAGGAGTTCGATTCCACCGCCGGCTCGAAGCGGAAGGAGGCGCGCGCCGTCGCCTCGTCCAGCAATTGCCGGCCGGAATAGGAGCGATCGGGCAAGGCGAGCGGGAAATCCGCGCAATCCCGCAGGCGCAGAACCGGCTTTCGCGCGAGCGGATGGCTCGCCTGCATGATCGCCATCACGCGCTGCTCGGCGGAAGCGAGAATCTGGAATTCGGGGATGGGCGGCGGCCGGAAGACCAGCGCGAGATCGACCTCGAATTCGGTCAGCGCGCGCAGGGCGTCGCGATGGTCGAGCACGCGAATCGCGAAATTCACCAGCGGAAATTCGCGGCGATAGGCCGAGACCATGTTGGGCATCAGGTCATAGGCCAGGGCCTGCGAGCAGGCGATGGCGACGGTGCCGCGCCGGAAGCCCGAGAGATCCTCCACCTGCGAGCGCACGCGGCTGAGTTCGGCGAGTTGCGCCCGGAAATGCCGGATGACCAGTTCGCCCGCCGCATTGAGGCGCACGCCGCGCGGCAGGCGCTCGAAGATCGGTGTCCCCAGCTCTTCCTCGAAATCCTGGATGCGGCGATTGAGGGCGGAGGCCGTGAGATTGAGTTTCTCCGCCGCGCTGCGGATCGAACCCGAGCGCGCGACCACATCGATATAGCGCAGGAATCGCACGTGACGCATGACTGGGCCTGACCGGTGAGTTTTTCGAACAGCTCCGAGCAGAAATCAGCAGAAGACAGCAACAGTCAAGTCCGCCTAGCGTCCGGCTCCAGACGAGAATGTCCCATTCCGGAGGTATGCTGCATGTCCCGCCCAATCTCGCGCCGCCATTTCGGAATGGGAGCCGGTGCGCTCCTCGCCGCATCTGGTCTTTCGCTTCCCGCCCGCGCGCAAGGCCTCGTGAAGGCCAAGATGATCCTCAACTGGCGCTACCAGGGCCCGCAGAGCTGGTTCTTCCAGGCGCAGGACATGGGCTTCCTGAAGGATGAGGGCGTGGAGCTGGAAATCGACCAGGGCGAGGGTTCGGCGGCGGCGATCACCAAGGTCGCGACCGGCGCCTACGATATCGGCTTCGGCGATATGAACGCGCTGATCGATCTCGTTTCGAAGAAGCCGGATGAGGCGCCCCTCGCGGTCTATGCGATGTTCAACAACCCGCCTTTCACCATCGCCGTGCGTGCCGATGGCCCGATCAAGACCGCGAAGGATCTCGAGGGCAAGACCATCGGCGGCCCGGCGAACGATGCCGCGCTGAAGCTCTTCCCGGCCTATGCGAAGCTCGCGGGCATCGATCCGGCGAAGGTGACGATCACCAACATGGCGCCGAACCTGCGCGAGCAGATGCTGCAGCGCGGTCAGGTGGATGCAGTGTTCGGCTTCGTGAACACCATCGCCTTCTCGGCCCGCCTCGCCGGCATTGATCCCGACAAGGATTTCCGCTTCATCAATTACGTCGATGCGGGGATGGACCTCTACTCGAACACGCTGGTGGTGAGCCGCAAGTTCGCGAAGGAGAACCCCAAGGCGGTTTCCGGCATCGTCCGCGCTTTCAACCGGGGCCTGGCCGAAACGCTGAAGGATTTCGACAAGGCGGTGGATGCTGTGGCCAAGCGCGAGCCGCTCATCAAGAAGGACATCGAGAAGGCCCGCCTCATCGCGACGCTGAAGGCCGAGATGAGCCACCCGGATACCGCGAAGATCGGCATCGGCGATGTGGATGATGCCCGTTTCAAGCGTGGCATCGCCATCGTGGCGGAAGCCAACCAGCTGCCGCGCGTCCCGGCCGGGGACGAGGTGTTCAGCCGCGCCTTCCTGCCGCCGGCGGCCGAGCGCATCAAGGCGCTGGGCGTCTGAGGATCTTCCACCACAAGAGGTTTCGCCTTGAAACTCGGGCTTGAAGAGAAGGTCGCGGTCATTACCGGCCCGGCCAAGGGGATGGGTGCGGCCGTCACGCGGGCTTTCGGCGCGGAGGGCTGCCACCTCGCGCTCGTCGGGCGCGACGTGCTCGCCATCGAGCCGATCGCGGCGGAGATGCAGGCGCTCGGCCGCAAGGTGATCGTCCTGCCGACCGACCTCACCGATGCCGCGGCCTGCGAGGCGATGGTCCAGACCGTGCTGAAAGCTTTCGGGCGCATCGACATCCTGGTGAATGTCGCGGGCGGCTCCGGCCCGATGGGCAAGACCGGCTGGGAGACGAGCCCGGAGGAATTCGACGAGATCGTCACCCTCAACATGAATGGCTGCTTCCACACGATGCGGGCCGTGGTACCGGCGATGATCGCCCGGAAATACGGCAAGATCGTCAATGTCGGCGGCACCTTCGGCATGCGGGGCCGGGCAGGGCGCATGGCCTATTCCGCCTCGAAATGGGGCCTGCGCGGCATCACCAAGAGTTTTGCGCTCGAGGTCGGCGAGCACAACATCAACGTCAATTGCGTGGCGCCGGGCATGGTGGATGGCCCGCGTTTTCGCGAAAAAGTGTGCCCCACCATGGCGAAAAGGCTGGGAATCACGGTCGAGGAGGCCGCCCAGCGCCACGCGGCGGATTACGCGCTGAAGCGCATCTCGACCGATGACGACATCGCGCATGCCTGCCTGTTCCTTGCGTCGGATGTCTCGCGCCAGATCACCGGCGTCGACCTGCCGGTCGATGGCGGCTGGGCGGCCCTGTGAGGATGGACAGCATGGCTCCGTTCGATCTCCTTATCACCGGTGGCACGGTGGTCACGCATGAGGGCCGCTTCCGCGCGGATATCGGCGTCACCGGCGAGGTCATCGCCGCGATTGGCGTGCCCGGTTCGCTCGGCATCGCGATGGAAGTCTTCGACGCCTCGGGCCTGCACATCTTGCCCGGCGCCATCGACGTGCATGTGCATTACCGCGACCCCGGCATGGCCCACAAGGAAGACTGGGACACCGGCACCGCCGCCGCCGCCATGGGCGGGGTGACGACCGTCTTCGAGATGCCGAACACCTTTCCGCCCACCGCAACGCCCGAGGCGCTCGCCGACAAGTTCCGCCGGGCCAGCACGGCGCGGGTGGATTTCGGGCTCTACGGTCTGCTCGCCGAGGACAATATCGACCAGCTCGAAGGGCTGATCGCGGGGGGTGCGGCCGCGTTCAAGTGCTTCATGGGCAACACGACCGGCAACCTGCCGTCGCCTTCCACCGGGGCGATGCTCGAAGGTTTCGAGATCATCGCGAAGCACGGGCACCGCATCTCGCTGCATGCGGAAACGGCGTCCATCATGGCCTGGCGACAGGCGAAGCTGATGGCGGCAGGCAAGAAAGCCCCGCTCGATCATCTCGCCGCGCGGCCCGCCATCGTCGCGATCGAGGCGGTGCAGCGCGCGGCTTCGCTCGCCGAATGGACCGGTGCACGCGTGCATGTGCTGCACATTTCCTCGGCCGATGAACTGCGCCCGTTGCGCGAGGCACAGGCGCGGGGCGTGGATATCACGGGCGAGACCTGCCCCTGCTACCTGATGCTCGATACCGGGGATTACGCCCGCCTCGGCCCGGTCATCAAGGTGAACCCGCCGGTGCGCGAGCCGCACCACAAGGCGGAACTCTGGGCCGCACTGAACGACGGAACGATCGGGCTGATCGCGACCGATCACGCGCCGCACACACCCGAGGAAAAGCGCAACCCGGATATCTGGGAAGCAGGCGCCGGCTTCCCCGGTGTCGAGACGCTGATGCCGCTGATGCTCGACGCCGTGGCCGAGGGGCGCCTAAAACTTGAGCAGCTTGTACGCATCTCCGCCTATAATCCAGCCAGCGCCTTCGGGCTGCTCCCGCATAAGGGGCAGATCGCCATCGGCAGCCATGCGGATCTCGCCATCATCGACCTTGGCGCCGAGACCGTCATCGACGAGGCCAAGCTGCATTCCTTGCGCGCCCGGGTGACGCCGTTTCACGGCAAACGGGTCAGGGGACTGCCGCTCCACACCCTGTCGCGCGGCCAATTCGTGATGAAGAACAGGGTTCTGGTGGAATCGTCCCGCGGGCGGGGCCGGTCCGTCCATACCCTTCAGAAGATGCCAACCGCAAAGCCCCGGCGGGTGGAGCAGAGCCTTGCGAGCCTTCTCGGTTCGCAAGGCTCGGATGGCACAACCCTTGCTCAGCAGAAGGCATGACCATGATGGCCGCGAAGCCCGACACGTTTGTGCCCGCCCTGCCGCCATCCGCGCCGGAGCGCGCCCGGCCGCTCATTTCGCTGGAGGGCGCGGGCATCACCTATGGCCGCGGCGCGAATGCCGTGGAGGCGCTGACCCCCACCGATCTCGATATCGACAAGGGCGATTTCGTCGCGCTGGTCGGGCCGTCGGGCTGCGGCAAGTCGACGATCCTGAAGCTTGTCGCGAACCTCATCCGGGCGAGCCGCGGGCATGTCTTCGTGGGTGGCCGCGAGGTGGGCGCCGAGCGTGTCGGCATCGGCATGGCCTTCCAGAATCCGACGATGCTGCCCTGGCTCCGCATCCGCGACAACATCATGCTGCCGCTGAAGATCGTGGAACCCTTCCGCTCCGAGTTTCGCGCCAAGCGGAAAACCGAGTTCCGCGATCGCGCCGAGGCGCTGCTGGAAGTCGTCGGCCTCAAGGGCTTCGGCGACAAGTATCCCTGGCAGCTCTCCGGCGGCATGCTCCAGCGCGCCAATCTCTGCCGCGCGCTGATCCACGATCCCGCTTTGCTCCTGCTCGACGAACCCTTCGGCGCGCTCGACCAGTTCACCCGCGAGGAACTCTGGGCGATCCTCCAGCAGCTCTGGATGGACCGCAAGCCGACCGTCATCCTGGTGACGCATGATTTGCGCGAGGCGGCCTATCTCGCGACCCGCGTCTGCGTGATGAGCGCGCGGCCCGGCCGCATCGTCGCCGATGATGCCGTGCCCTTCGCGCGGCCCCGCACCCTCGACATGACCTTCGAGCCCGAATTCGTGGCGCTGACCCAGCGCCTGCGCGGCCTGATCGTCGATGCCCGCACCGGAAAGGTCTGAGCCATGGAGTTCCTCTCCGAACGCGCCCGCCAGAAACTGAAGAGCGCCTTGCTCATCCTCTCGTTCTTCGTGTTGTGGGAGGTGGCCTGCCTCGTCTTCAAGGTGTCGGAGATCGTGCTGCCGCGCCCCACCGTCATCCTCGGCGCGCTCTGGCAGTTCTTCCCCGGCATCCGCCCGCATCTGATCCAGACGCTCTACACCACGCTGGTGGGCTTCGCGCTCGGCGTCGGCATCGGCGTGGTGATCGGCGCGGTGATCGGCGTGAGCCGCGTCGCCTATGACACGGCCTATCCGCTGCTCGTCGGTTTCTCCTCGATCCCGAAGGTCGCGGTGGTGCCGATCTTCGTCCTGTGGTTCGGCGCCGGCACGACGCCTGCGATCCTCACCTCGATGGTGATCTGCATCTTCCCCATCGTCGTGAATGTCGCCACCGGCCTCGCGACGACCGAGCCCGAGCTGGAGGATGTGCTGAAGGCGCTCGGCGCGAAGAAGCTCGACATCCTCTGGAATGTCAGCCTGCCGCGCGCGATGCCCTACTTCTTCGCGTCGCTGAAAGTGGCGATCACGCTCGCCTTCGTCGGCACGGTTTTGTCGGAAACCGTCGCCTCGAACCGCGGCATCGGCAATCTGATGATGATCGCCTCGTCGAATTTCAACGTGCCGCTGGTCTTTGCCGGGCTGTTCCTGCTCGCGGGGCTGGGTGTCGCGCTTTACGTGATTTTCTCGCTCATCGAACGCCGGGTCGCCGGCTGGGCGATGCGCAAGCAGGACTTTGCCATGGGCTGAAAAGCCTGTGCCAAGGGAAAGTTGGGGGACTTTCCGAAAATGACCAAACCGGGCCGAAAAGGCTCAAGCAGGGAGAGTTAAAGCATGTTCAATCGTCGTTCCATCACGGCCGCGCTGGCCGGCATCGCGCTCGCGGCCTCGGCCGGCAGCGCGCTCGCGCAGGCGCCGACCAAGATCCGCTTCACGCTCGACTGGAAATACCAGGCGATGCATTCCTGGTATTATCTCGCGATCGACAAGGGCTATTTCGCGGCCGAAAAGCTCGACGTGACGATCGACCAGGGCGAGGGTTCCGCCGCCACCATCAACCGCATCATGAGCGGCGCCTATGATGCCGGCTTCGGCGACATGAACGCCATCATCCAGAACGCCTCGACCAAGCCGGCCGATGCGCCGGTGATGGTCTACATGATCTACAACCAGCCGCCCTTCGGCATCGTTCTCAAGGCCAACAGCCCGATCAAGACCCCGAAGGATCTCGAGGGCAAGAAGCTCGGCGGCCCGACCGGCTCGGCCACGACGCGCCTCTTCCCGGTCTTCGCCAAGGCGAATGGCGTCGATACGAGCAAGGTCGAGATCCTCAACATGGCGCCCAATCTGCAGGAGCAGATGCTGGTGCAGGACCAGGTGCAGGGCTCGCTGATCTTCACCGCCACGAGCTACATGAACCTCGTCGGCATGAAGCTCGATCCGGACAAGGATTTCCGCTGGATGACCTTCGGTGACTATGGCGTCGATGTGTATTCCAACGGCGTGATGGTGTCGCAGAAGATGCTGAAGGAGAACCCGGAAGCCGTGCGCGGCCTCGTCAAGGCCGTCAACAAGGCGCTGATGGATGCCATCGCCAACCCGGATGCCGCGATCGACGCGCTGCTGAAGCGCGAGCCGCTGCTGAACCGCGATGTGGAGAAGCGCCGCCTGATCTTCGCCTTCAAGGAGCTGATGCTCACGAAGGAAGCGGCGGAAATCGGCTTTGGCGATGTGAAGGATGACCGCATGACCCGTTCGATCGGCATCGTTGCCGAGGCCTATGGCCTGACGACCTTGCCGACGGCTGGTGCGGTGTTCAACCGCTCCTTCCTGCCGCCCAAGGCCGAGCGCACCGTGAAGGTCTTCACGAACTGAGGCCTCGCGCCTGATCCCCGGCCCCGCCCGCGCGGCGGGGCCTTTTCGTGGGCAGTTTCATGGGCAGATTCTTGGGCAGAACCCGGACCTTCGCTGATGTCCCTCATCCTTGACGGCCTGACGCTCGGCCCCGGCGGCGCGAGCCAGCCAGCGCGTCTCGCGCTCGCGGGCGGGCGCATCGCCTCCGCCGGCACGGAAAGCGCGCGCTCCGATCGGCTGATCCTCCCCGGTTTTGCGAACGCGCATGACCATGCCCGGCCGCTTTCGCCCACCTCCTTTGGCGCGGCAGGGAAGCCACTCGAAAGCTGGCTTCTGCGCCTCGTTGCGATGACGCGGCAGGACCCTTATGTCGCCGCCGCCGCGCCCTTCGCCCGCGCCGCGCGCTCTGGCTGCACCTCGATCATGGCGCATTACACCCGTGCCCAGGGCCCCATGCCCTTGCCGGACGAGGCGCGCGAGATCGCCCGCGCGGCCCGTGATGTTGGCGTGCAGGTGGCTTTCGCGGTCGCCATGCGCGACATGAACCCCATCACCTATGGCGATGCCACGCCCATGCTCGCCGCGATGCCGGCGGAGGCGCGGAAAACCATCGAGGGCATTTTCGGCGCGCCCCTCATGCCCTGGCGCGAGCAGATCGCGTTGGCCGATGCCGTGGCGGAAACGGCCGGAAATCCGCGCTTTTCGGTGCAATACGGCCCGAATGGCCTGCAATGGTGCTCGCGCGCCATGCTCGAGGGTATTGCGGAAGCCTCGGCCCGCACAGGGCGGCGCGTGCACATGCATTTCCTCGAAACGAAGTATCAGCGCGCCTGGGCCGACCAGAACTGTCCGCAGGGTGCCGCGCGCTACCTCAAGGAGATCGGCCTGCTGACCGACCGTCTCACGCTCGCGCATGCGGTCTGGGCGAATGACGACGACCTCGCGCTGATCGCGGAAGCGGGCACCGTGATTGCCACGAATGCCTCCTCGAACCTGCATCTGAAATCCGGCATCGCGCCCATTGGAAAGGCGATCCGGATGGGCTGCCGCGTGGCCATCGGCCTCGATGGCGCGGCCTTCGACGAGGATGACGACATGGTCCGCGAGATCCGCCTCGGGCAGTTCCTGCATGGCGGCTGGGGCTATGATTGCAACGTGTCCCGCGAGGATTACCTGCTGAACGCGGCGCGCAACGGCCGTTTCGCGAATGGCGCTATGGATCAGGCCGGCCTCGCGGCGGGCGAGGTCGCGGATTGCGTCGAAATCGACCTCGCCGCGCTCGATCGCGATGCCGTGCTGCCCGTGGAGCCCATCGATTACCTCTTCGCCCGCGCGAGCCGGGCGCATGTCAGCCGCGTCATCGCCGATGGCCAGGTGATCGTGGAGGGCGGCAGGGTGCTGGGCGTCGATCTGCCCGCGCTGGAAAACGAGATGCGCGCCCGCTACCGCGCCCAGATGCCGGAACGCGCGGATTTCCTCACGGCCTGGCCGTCGTTCGATGCGGCGCTTGCCGGGTGGTATCGCGACCGCCTCGGTTGCTGCTGAGGGCGAACATGGCGCGCCGTGCCTTCCTGCATCGCATCTCCGCGTCGAGCCCGGATGATGTCTCGGGCCTCGCGGCGGCGATTGCCGAGGGGCGAATCCGTCCCGAGGGCATTGTCGCGATCCTCGGCAAGACCGAGGGCAATGGCTGCGTGAACGATTTCACCCGTGCCTTCGCCGTGCAATCGCTGCAGATCGAGTTGAAACGTCATCTGCCGGCGGAGGAGGCCGAGGCCGTGTGCTGCGTCATGTCCGGCGGCACGGAAGGCGCGCTGGCGCCGCATTGGCTGGTGTTCGAACGCCGCGAGGTGGCCGAGCCCGCGCAGGCCGCGCTCGCCATCGGCCGGGCCCGGACACGCGAGATCCGCCCGGAGGAACTGGGCCGCATGGCGCAGGTCCATGCGGTGGCGGCGGGCGTGCGCGCGGCGATGGCCGATGCCGGCATCGCGAGCCCTGATGAAGTGCATTTCGTGCAGATCAAATGCCCGCTGATGACCGCGCAACGCGTGGCCGAGGCCGCCTCGCGCGGGGCGACGGTCGCGATCCGCGACACGCTGAAATCCATGGGCTTTTCGCGCGGGGCCTCGGCGCTGGGCGTGGGCCTCGCATTGGGTGAAATCCCCGAAGCCGCGCTTTCCGATGGCGTGATCGCGAAGGATGTGACGCTCTTTTCGGGCCGCGCCTCCACCTCCGCCGGCATCGAGCTGATGGATCACGAGATCGTCGTGCTCGGCATGTCGGGGGAATGGGCCGGGCCACTCGCGATCGACCATGCCGTGATGGCCGATGCCATCGATATCGAGCCTGTGCGCGCCGCTTTGCAGCGCCTGGGGCTTGGCGCGCGGGGGCAGCTCACGCCGGCCGAACGCGGCCAGCTCGTGGCGCTTCTCGCCAAGGCCGAGCCTTCCACGACCGGCGTTTTGCGCGGCTTCCGCCACACCATGCTGGACGATTCCGACATTTCCGCCACCCGCCATGCCCGCGCCTTCGTCGCCGGCGCGCTCGCGGGGTTGGTGGGCCATGCCGAGATTTTCGTGTCCGGCGGGGCCGAGCATCAGGGCCCCGACGGCGGCGGACCCGTGGCCGTCATCATCGACCGAACAACAGGGACAATCTCATGACAGCGGATGTCATCAAGCGCGGACCGGCCGATTTCGAGACCTTCCGCATCAAGCCCGGCGATACCAACCGCATGGCGCTCTTCATCGATCCCGTGAAGGACAAGGTGCCGTTCGTGGGCTTCGTCGAGGTTTTCGACAAGGGCGGCGCGACCCCGCCCAACACGCATATCGAGGCCTACGAGGTGTTCTACGTGCTCGAAGGCGAGGGCGAGGCGACCTGCGCCGGCAAGACCGTGCCGATCGCCAAAGGCGATTTCCTCGCCGTGCCGCCGGGCCACGAGCATATCGTGACGAATACCGGCGAGGGCCGGCTCTACTGCATCACGTTCATGCTGCCCAACGAGGGCTTTGCAGAGCTGGTCCGCTCGGGGCAGAAGGAACCACTCGACGCCCTCGATCTTTCCACGCTCACCGCCTGAGGTTCCCCATGCATCACCATCTCGAAGCCGGCGCCCGCACCTGCCACTGGGGTTATTTCGATGCCTCGCGCGAGCCGGTTCTGACCGTGAAGAACGGCGATACCGTCACCATCGACACCCTGACCGGCCCGCCCGAAATGGTGCCGCCGAAATCCTTCCACACCCCGCCCGAACTCTTCGAGGTGCACAAGCATTGCGAGCGCTTCGCCGGCGCGCCGCATATCCTCACCGGTCCCGTGGCGATCGAGGGTGCCGAGCCGGGCGACGTGCTGGAGGTGCGCATTCTCGATGTGAAGCTCCGGCAGGATTGGGGCTTCAACTTCATCCGCCCGCTCGGCGGCACGCTGCCGGATGACTTTCCCGAAGGGCGCATCCTCAACATCCCGCTCGACGAGAAGACCATGCTCGGGCATCTGCCCTTCGGCGTGGATATCCCGCTAAAGCCGTTCTTCGGGGTGATGGGCGTGTCGCCGCCGAAGAACTGGGGGCGGATCACCTCGGTCATCCCGCGCGCGCATGGCGGCAACATCGACAACAAGCAGCTCGTGGCCGGCACGACGCTCTTCCTGCCGGTGCATCGGCCGGGCGCGCTGTTCTCGGCCGGGGATGGCCATGGCGCGCAGGGCGACGGCGAAGTCTGCCTCACCGCGATCGAGACCGCTTTGCAGGGCACGTTCGAGTTCATCGTCCGCAAGGACATGAAGCTCGCGCAGCCCCGCGCCGAGACCGCCACGCACATCATCACCATGGGCTTCGACCCGAGCCTCGACCGGGCCATGGACATCGCGCTGCGCGAGATGATCGACTACCTCTGCCAGACGAAGAACCTCGCCCCGCTCGATGCCTACACGCTCTGCTCGGTCGGCGTCGATTTCCACGTGACGCAGACCGTGAACACCTCGAAGGGCGTGCATGGCATGCTGCCGAAATCGCTCTTCGCATGAGCGGAACGCCCGCCGCCCTCTCGCTCGATTTCGAGGCGCTCACCCCGCGCGAGCGCTACAAGCTGCTGATCGGCGCGGTGGTGCCGCGCCCGATCGCGCTGGTCACGACGATCTCGAAGGCGGGCGTGGTGAATGCCGCGCCGTTCAGTTTCTTCAACTGCCTCTCGGCCGATCCCGGCATCCTGGCGCTGGGCGTGGAATATCGCGCCTCGGGCGAGCCGAAGGATACCGGGCTGAACGCGCGCGAAACCGGGTTCTTCACGGTGAATATCGTCTCGATGGCCATCATGGACGCGATGAATGTCTGCGCCGTGCCCTTCGCGCCGGAGATCGATGAACTGCAGGCGGCAGGCCTCACGGCCCGGCCGGGCGTGAAGGCGCCGTGCCCGTGGATCGGCGAAAGCCCGGCGGCCTTCGAGTGTCGCCACCATTCGACGCTCACGATCAGCCATTCGCGCGAGATCATCCTCGGCGAGATCGTGCATGCGCATCTGCACGAGCGGGTCATCAACCGCGAGAACCTGCATGTCGATCCCGCGGCACTCGATGCCGTGGGCCGCATGGGCGGGCATGGCTATGCGACGACGCGGGACTATTTCGACCTGCCGACCATGTCGGTGGCGGAATGGGAGCTGCGCAGCAGCGCGCGGCCTCTGCCCTAGGTCAGTGGTGCCCCCTGCCGGACTCGAACCGGCACGCCATGCGGCTCGCGATTTTAAGTCGCGTGCGTCTACCGGTTCCGCCAAGGGGGCTATGAGGCTGCGCCTCATCCGGGAACAGGGGAGGGGATAGCGGGCTCGCTGCTCCGGCGCAATCGCGCCGCTCACACGATGACGACACCCACATCCGTCGCGCCGCGGCGCACCACCTTCACGCGCTCGCTGAGCTTCCGGCGGGCGACATGCAGAACGAACGTGTCCGGCACCTTGCTGAAATCGGCGCCGGCGAGGCGCATCCCCTTGTCGGAGATGTCGTGCACCTCGCACGGCACCACTTCGATCCCGTTGAGCATGATTTCTCCCCTGAGATAGCACGGCATCCGGGGATCGATACGGCGTTCTGCCATGGTCGTCTTCCTGTATTGGGAACTCAGCTCCGGTCGATCGTGATGCGCTCCAGCGCCGAGCGCATCGTCGCGATCTGCCGTTTCAGCTGGGCAACATCGGCCTCGAGCCCCTCGATTCGCGCGGCCACGGCCCGGTCATTCGCCGGGGCGGGCGCGGCGAGGCCGGTTTCAGCGCCATTGGCCGCCTTGTGGGCGTGAAACTGCACGCCGACCTCGTCGCCGTGGCGCCAGATGATCGTGCAGCGCTCGTGCATGTGGCGCTGCGCGACATCGAGATCGAAAGGGTCGGGGAGGGGCACCGAGCGCGCGATCTGCAACCGCGCGCCTTCCTGGGACAGGTCACGGACCGTGCATTCCAGACGGATCGCTCCGCCGGAATGGACGATCTCGCCCCGCAGGAAAGAGCGGATGCGAGGATGGTGACGATGCTCCTGCATCTGCCTCACGCGACCCGAAAACCAAGAAAACCAAGGGCATCCTACCGAAAAGCCGTTAAAGGTTTCTGGCATCGGTGCGCGGGGCTGGCCGCTAGCCCGTAAGGCTCTCCGCATCATGCGCGTAAATCCACGCATAGCGGTTCAGCGCCGCATCGCGCGGCAGCAACCGGAGAGTCGTGTCCCGCGCCAGTGCCAGCGGTCCCGAAAGGTGGTAGATCCGCCCCTGGCTGCGCGCGCCGGACTGGATGCGGGCCGTCCGCGCGATCCGCACGCGATCATACCGCGCGAGTGCGCCGGCAATGGGCGCGGGATGGCCGGCGGTGCCGAGATGGGCCGCGAGGCTCGCGCCATCCTCGATCGCCTGGCTCGCTCCCTGCGCGAGGAAGGGCAGCATGGCGTGGGCCGCATCGCCCAGCAATGTCACGCGGCCGCGCGACCAGCGGCTTTCCGGCGCGCGATCGAGCAGCGCCCAGCGGTTCCAGCCGGGGCTCGCGGCGATCAGCGCGCGCGCATCCTCATCCCACCGGGCGAAGAGCCGCGTGAGCACATCGGGATCACCCGGCGCGTTCCAGCCTTCCTCGAGCCAGGGTTCGTCGATGATCGCGACGACATTCACCGCTTCCCCGCCCGAGACCGGATAATGCACGAGATGCGCGTTCGGTCCGAGCCAGAGATTGACCTTCGCCTCGCGCGCGAAGATCGGGGCGGCCTCACGCGGGACCAGCCCGCGCCAGGCGGTCTTGCCCTGCGGCTGCGATGGCTGCGGCAGCCCGGAGAGCGGTCGCACGCGCGACCAAAGTCCATCCGCCCCGACGAGCAGATCGGCCGCGATGCGCACGGTCACGCCGGATGCGGTCTCGAAAATACCGGTCACCTGGTCGTCGGTCTCGCGCAGATCGATGATGCGATGGCCCAGGCGGAAGGCGATGCCCGACGTCTTCTCCGCGCGCTGGCGCAGGACATTCTGCAGGTCGCCGCGATGGATGACGAGAAAGGGCGCGCCGAACCGCTGCTCCGCCGCCTTGCCCAGAACCGGGCGCGACAGAACCGTCCCATCATGCCGGCGCACCACCATCTCCTGGGGGCGCACGGCGAGATCGGTGAAATCCGCCATCATTCCAAGGCGCGCGAGCAGGCGTGTCGCGTTGGGCGACAATTGCAGGCCGGCGCCGGCTTCGTGCAGCGTCGCCTCGCGTTCGGCGATGGTCACGCGCCAGCCCGCGCGCACCAGGAACAGGGCCGTGGCAAGCCCGCCGATTCCCGCGCCGACAATCAGGGCATGGCGGGGGGCGGGCGAGGCGGGGTCGTCGTCCGGCATGGCCGGCCGGTCTCCTCAGGCCGCCTTGGCATCATGCCAGAGCGCATCCGCCGGTGCGCAGAGCGTCGGAGCCAGGCTGGCATCGTAGCGGAAGAGCGTCGAGCAATAGGGGCAGACGATCTCGCTGTCCGAACCCATGTCGAGGAAGATATGCGGATGATCGAAAGGCGGCTTCGCGCCGATGCACATGAATTCCCTGACGGCGACGCGGATGAGGGGGAGGCCAGCGTCATTTCTGAAATGCGGGATGGACGTGGCGGCCATGACAGCTCCTGACGATGCGGGTTGAGGCCGCGTTGTACCGCCTTTGGCCGCAACCTCCAAGCATCGCTTTTCAAACCGGGTCCATCGTGAGCCGGCTCCGCAATGCGAGCCCCTTCGCCCTTGCCAAGCCGGGGCCGGGCGCGATACGCCCGCCTTATGCTGCAGCATTTTCGCCATGACGGCCTGAACCTCGCCTTTCTCGACCGCTTCGACGGCGGCCACGGCACGCCCGTGCTGCTGATCCACGGCTTCGCGTCCTCTATTGCGACCAACTGGGAAGGCCCGGCCTGGATCAAGACCTACGCCTCCGCGGGCTACCGCGTGATCGCGATCGAGAATCGCGGCCACGGCGCTTCCGACAAGCCGCGCGAGCCGGCCGCCTATGACACGCACCGCATGGCGGCGGATGCCGTGGCCCTGCTCGATCATCTCGGCATCGACCGGGCTTTCGTGCAGGGGTATTCGATGGGCGCGCGCATCTCGGCCTTCCTGGCGCTGCGCCACCCGGAGCGCGTGAGAGCGCTGGCGCTCGGCGGGCTCGGCCTGCACCTCATCGAGGGGGTCGGCCTGCCGCTCGGCATCGCGGAAGCGCTGGAGGTCGAGGACAAATCGACGATTACCGATCCGACGCAGCGCATGTTCCGGCTCTTCGCGGAAGCGAACAGGGGCGATCTCGCGGCACTCGCCGCCTGCATCCGGGGCTCCCGGCAGGCCCTGACCCGCGAGGAGGCGGCGAGCATTCGCGTGCCGACGATCATCTGCGTCGGCACGAATGATCCCATCGCCGGCCCGCCGCAGCCGCTGGCGGCCGTGATGCCGGAAGCGCGCGCTTTCGACATCGTCGGGCGCGATCACAACCTGGCGGTGGGCGACAAGACCCATCGCGCGGCCGTGCTGGCCTTTTTTGAAAGCGAGCGCGGCGCGCTCTGAACCACCCCATGCGGATTTGATCGGTTCCGGGGGTCGCAATTTTAACGGCGCGACCCTAGGATGGGAGAAGAAAGCCGCTTCGTTTCCTTGCTTCGGGAGAAGATCGCATGAGCGCCGGAAACGCCGTCGAACGCCGTAACGCCGTCTCGCAAGTCGATCCCGTCTGGTCGAAGCTGCGGGCCGAGGCGGAGGCGGTGCGCAGTGCCGAGCCTTCCCTCGCCGGCGTGATGCTGGCGACCATCCTGCAGCAGCCGAGCCTCGAGGCGGCGGTGGCGCACCGGATCGCCGAGCGCCTGCACCACGCGGATCTTCCCGCGACGCTCATTCGCCAGGCCTTCGCGGAATTGGTGGAGGGCAACCCGGCCTATCGCGAGATCCTGCGGGCGGATATCGGCGCGGTGATCGACCGCGACCCGGCCTGCGACCGCATCATCGAGCCGGTGATGTATTTCAAGGGCTTCCAGGCCATCCAGACCCATCGCCTCGCGCATTGGCTGTGGCGGACCGGACGACGCGATTTCGCGCTCTACCTGCAGAGCCTGTCCTCGGCGGTGTTCCAGACCGACATTCACCCGGCCGCGCCCTTCGGCAAGGGCATCTTCTTCGATCACGCCACGGGCATCGTCGTGGGCGAGACGGCGGCACTCGAGGATAATGTCTCGATCCTGCAGGGCGTCACGCTCGGCGGCACCGGCAAGGAGGATGGCGACCGCCACCCCAAGGTGCGCCATGGCGTGCTGATCGGTGCGGGCGCCAGCATCCTCGGCAATATCGAGATCGGCCATTGCGCGCGCATCGCCGCCGGCTCGGTGGTGTTGAAGGCGGTTCCGCCCTGCACCACGGTGGCGGGCGTGCCGGCGAAGGTGATCGGCGAGGCGGGCTGCGCCGAACCGGCGCGCGCCATGGATCAGCTCATCCAGTCTGCCAGCTGAGATTATCCGCGCGCTTTGCGTGCATGGTGGCTTGCCGGGCCTCGCGGAGCATGGCAAGCGGAAGGCCACGCGCGAATCCCGCGCGGGCCAGGACGCATGCGACGGAGTGATGGCGATGGATAAGGCGGTTCTCACCAAGCTCGAAACCTATCTGCGCCGGCAGTTCTCCAATGCCGCGATCCGCGTCGTCGCGCGCCCGAAGAAGAAGGATTCCGCCGAGGTCTATATGGGCGATGAGTTCATCGGCGTGCTGACCGAGGACAAGGAAGACGGCGATACGTCCTATTTCTTCGAGATGGCGATCCTCGACGTCGATCTGGAAGACTGATCTCTGTCGCGACGCCGGTTCGGCCTTCGCCCGAAAGCGCTCTCGCTCAGCCCTCGTCGCGCCCGCGCATCCGGCCGATGATCTGCAAAGTTTCCGTGCCCATGCGCCGCCATTCGCCGAGCGCGCGGGCGGGAAAGCGCAATTCGGCCTCGATGCCATCCTGGCGCAGCCGCGTGATGCAGGGTTCGACATCCGGCTCTGCACTGCGCGGGCAGAGCGCGATGAACAGCCGGCCGCCGACACCGCCCAAAGCCCCGGCGCCGATGAACAATTCCCGATCCTCGTACGGCGTTCCGGCGCGGAAGCGGCGCATCACCAGCCCGCCATGCATCTGCGTCGTCTCCGGCGCGAGAAACCGGGCATAGATCTGCTGAAGCTGCTCGGCCGGCGGGGCCTTGGGCCCCGGATTGGTGAGCACGAGGTGCAGCCATTCGGGCGCGGGCTCGCCGGCCTTGCGCGGCAGGTTCAGCGCCAGCGGCTGGTAAGTCACCCGTTCCATCCGCAGGTCGAGCCGCGCGAGGCGGCCACCGCCCTGCTGGGCCGGTTCGGCGATCAGCGCGCGCGGCACCACGAGCGGCAATCCGGCGAGGTCGATCTGCACGTCACCCGTCGGCGGGCCCGGGGGTGCGGGCGCGCGCAGCAGCAGGGCGGCATTGGCGGCAACCGCCAGGCCCAGCAGTCCCGTCGCGAGAAGCCATCGTGCCAGCATGGGATGATCTCACCCCGGCATGGTTAACCAAACGTAAAGATTCCGCGTCGCTTGCGCCGAAATGGCGCTAAAACCGTGTGCATGGATTTCGCATCGGAGCGGGCAGGCAGGCCGCGCATCCGCGCGAAGCCGCCCGACATGTCCGGCGTAACCCCCGGGAGGTTTGACGCGATGGGAAGCGAACCGCTTTTGAACCAGACCCAGCTCGATGCCTTTTTCGCGATCGCCCTTGGCTTCGCCTTCGCGGGGCTGATCGCGGCGGTCTATCGCGCCCTGCGGCACGAGCATGTGCAATTCGAACTGCTACTGACCGGGGGAGGGGCCACGGTCGCGGCCATCCCGCTGCTGGTCGCGGCCGGCCCGGCCGTTATCATGCGCAACACCCTGCGCGGCCGGAAATACGAGCGCCGGCAAGTTCATTTTGTCGCGATCGCCACCGCTTTGGCCTCGCTCTGGAGCATGGTGATCGGCTATCAGCTGATGAACCTGCTGCACGGCGTGATGGGCTGAGGGCAGGTCCGGAGACCGCCATGCCGCTTTATGCCCTCGATGGAATCGCTCCCGAGACCCCGCCGGAAGGCCAGTTCTGGGTCGCGCCCGATGCCCATGTGATCGGCAAGGTGCGGATCGCCGAAGGGGTCGGCATCTGGTTCGGCGCCGTGATCCGCGGCGACAACGAGCCGATCGCGATCGGCCGCGACACCAACATCCAGGAGCATGTCACGCTCCACACCGATATCGGGTTCCCGATCGAGATCGGGGCGGGCTGCACGATCGGCCACGGTGCCATCCTGCATGGCTGCACCTTGGGCGACAATGTGCTCGTCGGCATGGGCGCCATCGTGCTGAACGGCGCGAAGATCGGCGCTGACAGCCTTGTCGGTGCCGGCGCGCTGGTGACGGAGGGGAAGGAATTCCCGCCCGGATCGCTGATCGTCGGTTCACCTGCCAAGGCAATCCGCACGCTGGACGATGCCGCGCGCGAGAAGCTCCGGGGTTCGGCCAGCGGCTATGTGCGGAAATGGCAGCATTTCGCGACCGGGCTGAAGCGCATCGGCTGAAAAGAGTTGGGCCGGCTGCACCGCGCGATGCAACCGGCCCGTTTCACGAAGGCGATCACCTAGGGACGGAGGGGTGGGGACCTGACCGACCTTCGCGAAAGCTGTCTCGCCCCGGCTCAGCGCTGTGCCGCCACCGTGCGGGTATCGATGCCGCCGAGCGAAACCCAGCGCATGGGGTTCTCGTCCGATTGCCGCTTGATGAAGCGGTAGCCGGTTTCCTTCCACGCCACGATCCGGCCCACCTGATTGTCGAGCACGAAGTCGCCGCGATCGGTCTTCACGGTCAGCACCGCATGGCCGTCGCCCTTGAGATCGCGCACCACCGTGATGAGCAGCGCATTGATCGGAAAGCCCGCTTCGACGAGGCGGCGGCGCTTCTCGAGCACGTAATCCTCGCAATCGCCCTTGCCGTCGGTCGGGAAGGACCAGAGTTCCGGCATGCCCCAGTGCTCCTGGTCGGTGACAGCCTGAACCTCCTGGTTCACGTCGGCGTTGATCTTCACGATCTTGCGCCAGCTCGCCTCGGTGAGGTTGATCGTGGCCGGCGCCATCGTCCGGTTCACGCATTCCTGCGTGTGTTCCTGGCAGAACTGCACCCAGCCGATCGGCGGCGAGGTGGGCGCGCCGAGCGCCACGTTGGTCTGGGCGAAAGCCGGTGCCTGGGCGATGCTGCCGAGACCCGCGGCGAGTAGAACACTGATGACGATCTTCTTCATGGACCCCTCCATTCCGTCGAGGGGAAGTTCCCATGCAGGCCTTTGATTTTGCGCGGATTTGACGGTGAGAATCGAGGCGATCGCGGTAAGGCGCCGTCAAGCTTGACGAAGGCTCAACGGGATCGAAAAAACGGGCCGCGGAATTCGTTCATCATCGAAGTGCCTGAAATTGCTGGGCCGAAGAAGCGGCATCCGCGGAATTGCCTCAAATCCCCGGTTTCGCCGTTAACCCTGCTTTACCCTGCCCCTTAGAAGCGCGGAAAGGCTGATCGCGAAAGGCCGGAAATCCGTTGCGGATCGATGCCGTGATCCCGGGCCGGCGGACGGGCAAATGCTGCGCTGCGGGCAGCAAAAAGGCCGCAGGGCCCTCGCGCTGCGGCCATTCGCTCGCGGGTCCGGATCAGGCAATCAGAGACGGATGTCGGGCGAGAACATCCGCTCGGGAACCGACGCCCTGAATTCCACCGCCACACCCCCGTCGAACACGCGGACGACGCGCGCCGGCGTCGTGCCGAGCATCAGCTCGTCGCCCTTGTTGATCGCGCCGCGGACCGACACGCTGGCTCCGCTACGCGAGACATCGATGACATGGCCGGGAACGGTGGGCGCGGTGGAGTTCGACAGGTTGCGCACCATGATGCGCGGATCGCGCGGCACGATGCGGTCGTGGCGGCGGTCTTCGGGCAGGTTGAGCTGGGCGCGGTTCGCCAGCCATATCAGCTGCGCGGCGAGGCGATCGCGCTTGCGCAGGGTGGTGGCGAGTTCGACAACGAACCCGCCATCGGTCACGCGTTCGATCGTGCCTTCGATCCGGCCGATGGTGTCGAAATAGCCGATCACGCGTTCGCCGATGCGCACATCGGCATCCGAGCGGATGCCCATGGCCTTGATCGAGGCATCCATGGCGGTGCCGCCATGTTCGCTGCGATCCTCCAGCATGAAGCGTCCGCCGACCTCGATCTTCACGCGCGGCGGGGCGCGGCGCTCATCGCTCAATCGGAAAAGCCGAAACCGGGCCGCTCGCGGGCTGTTCGCGGAAAGCGCGTTGGAAAGCATGAATGGATTCCTGCCAGAAAATGCAGGATCACTCTGCCGGAAAGGCCACAATGAAAGATTAACTCAAGGTGTTCAGAACCCGCCTACTCCGTCTTGCCGCCGCGCAAAACCGAGAGATGGCCGTGCCGGGACACCACTTCATCGCCGAAGGAGCCGGGAATCAGCCCCATCGGCGCGCGCGGACGCGATTGGCGGCCAAGCATGCGCGTGCCGGTGATCGCGACCTCGATGGGCCGCTGGCGGGCTACCGGCGGGGGCTCGAACAGCGCCAGGGCGCCGATGAGGCGCGCGCCGAGCCGGCCGCGATGCGTGAGTGGCAGCAGGATCATTTCGCCATGCCCCTCGAAGGGCCGCCGACGTTCAGGCGGCAGCGCGCCATCCGGGCGGCGCAACAGCCGTTCGAGCGGCGTGCCCGAGGATGCGCCGCGGAATGGCCCGAGGCTCGCATCCCTGAGGCCGATCAGCACCGGCTCGCCATCCTGCACCGCGCGATCCAGCATGTCGTTCGCGGTGGCGAGCGAGGGCGTGTCGAAGATCGAGAGATAGCCATTGCCGGTGACATCCCGGCCCAGCGCATGCACGAGCCGCGAGCCGGTGAGCCGGAAGGCGAAATTCTCGGTGTCGCCATCGAGGATGAACAGGTCGCCCAGCTCCTTCGTGATCGTCTTCGGGTCGATCTCCGATCGCGCCGGTGCGATGCGCCCGCCGGCCAGCGCGAGCCAGGTGCGGTAGAGCGCGCGGATGCTGTCGTGGCGCATGGCCAATGTCCCTGTCTGATGCAAATCCGTGCCGACCTGCAACGCATCAACGCGCTGGGAGGGTCGACAGGGCAGGGACTGCGATTGGCGTGCCGGAAAAGGTTACCGGAGCCGTTGGTTAATGCTTTGCGAAAGTAAGGTTAAGATCGCAGGCGGCTTGATTCAGCATGCCGGATGTGCGACTTTGACCTCGCTCCAAAGGTTTCAACACCGCGCCGTTGCTCCGGCGCGGTGTTTCTATTTCAGCGCGTCGATCACGGGACCTTCCAACGGCGCTCACCGCCTTGTGCGCCGGCCGACCTTGCATCCCTGCCGCACCCCATTGCGCTGCCGCCCCATTTGCGGAACACTTCACGACATCGCGGGTTCAAATCAGGCATCGGTTCGCCCGAAGGCCTGAACAAGAAAGGCGACGGCTTGCCGATCGCCGCAACCACGGGAGGAAAGCCATGAGTGTCGGACGATTGCTGGACGGCAAGGGACGCGCCGTCATCACGGCGCAGGCGGATCAGAGCCTGCAGGAGGCGAGCCGCCTGCTGGCGGAATATCGCATCGGCGCGCTGGTGATCGCCGGAGAACAAGGCTCGGTCGCGGGGATCCTCTCCGAGCGCGATATCGTGCGGGCCATGGCGGAATTCGGCGCAGCGGCGCTGAACCAGCCCGTGAGCCAGCACATGACGCGCAAGGTCGTCACCTGCACATCGGCCATGGCCATGCAGGAAGTGATGGAAATCATGACCGCCGGGAAGTTCCGGCATCTTCCCGTCCTCCGGGACGGCCGGCTCGACGGGATGATCTCCATCGGCGACGTGGTGAAATACCGGCTGGCGCAACTCGAGAACGAGAGCCGCTCTCTGCGCGATTACATCGCGGCGAGCTGAAGGCGGCGCGCCGTCACGGCTGGTTCGGCGCGTGGGTGATGCGCAGGGACGCGCCGTCCACGCCCGGCTCCACCACGCGATAGAAGCAGGAACGGCGGTTGGTGTGGCAGGCCGGGCCCTGCTGCGTCACACGGATGAGGATCGCGTCCTGGTCGCAATCGACGCGCATCTCCACGACCCTCTGCGTGTGGCCGCTGGTCTCGCCCTTGCGCCAGAGCGCGTTGCGGGAGCGCGAGAAATACCAGGCGTCCCCCGTTTCGAGCGTGCGGGCCAGCGCCTCGGCATTCATGTGGGCCAGCATCAGCACCTCGCCCGAGGCATCATCCACCGTGATGACCGTGACGAGGCCGTTCGCATCGAATTTCGGGGTGAGTGCTACACCTTCCTCGAGGTCGAGCTTGCTTCCGGGCGGCGCGAAGGGGGTCGAGGGGGTCCACATGCCGCTTTCTTGCGGTCTCGTCCCCGCCGGGTCAAGCGTCGGACTTCGGCTCCGGAACCGCGAGGCAGAGCCATTTCGGCGCCTTGCCCCGGTAGGAATGCGATTCCGGCACGAGACTGTTCTTCTGATCGATGACCCCGATCGTGAGGCAGATGGTGTCCGACCCATCATCCTGCGCGAAGAGCCCGGAGCCGCAATCCGGGCAGAAACCGCGCTGGGACTTCTGGGGCGTGCGCACGAGCTTTGGCGTGCCTCTGGTCCAGGCGAGGCCCGCGAGGGGGAAATCCACCCAGCCCATTGCCGGCGCGCCGGACCATTTCTGGCACATGCTGCAGGAGCAGTAATGCGGCCAGACGGGCGGGCCCTCCACGCGGAACGTGATGTTCCCGCAGAGGCAGCCGCCCGTGAAGGTCTTTCGCTTCGGCATGCGGGAACTCAGCCCCGGCGACCGCCATGCAGCAGGGTGAAGAAGCGCACCTGCTCGTTCGGGTCATCGCGGAAGACGCCCGTGAACTGGCAGGTGGTGGTCGAGGCGCCCGGCTTCTGGATGCCGCGCATGGTCATGCACATGTGCTCGGCCTCGATGACCACGGCGATGCCGCGCGGGTGCAGGGCTTCCTCGATGGCCTGGGTGATCTCGGCCGTCATGGTTTCCTGCGTCTGCAGCCGGCGGGCGAAGGTTTCGACGACGCGCGCGAGCTTCGACAGGCCCACCACGCCATCCGCCGGATAATAGGCGATATGAGCATGGCCGTAGAACGGCACCATGTGGTGCTCGCAATGCGAATGGAAGGGAATGTCCTTCACCAGCACGAGGTCGTCATAGCCCTCGACATCGCGGAACACCTTCTGGAGCGCCTCGGCGGGGTCCATCCGGTAGCCCTGGAACAGTTCCTCATAGGCTTTCGCGACACGCTTGGGCGTTTCGAGGAGGCCCTCGCGGGTGGGGTCGTCGCCCGCCCAGGCGATGAGCGTGCGGACGGCAGCCTCCGCCTCGGCCCGGCTGGGACGAACGACGGCGCGGGATTCAGTCTTCGGGTGCAAGGGCTTAACCACGGCATCCATGGTGCCTTCTCCTTTTGTTGTTGCGCTTCAGCTTACGCGACTTTCCCGATGCCGGATGTCCTCGCGCCGGTGATTTATTTTTGGCTGGCCTGTGATCCGACGGATGGAAATCGCCATACCCCGTGCCTATATTCGATGAAAACAAGGCTCCGCGCGATGTTGGACGACGTTTACAACCGGCGCATTCTGGAACTGGCGGCTGACATCCCCCGTCAGGGGCATTTGGCCGCACCGGATGCGCGCGCCACCGCGCATTCCAAGCTCTGCGGCTCCACGGTCTCCGTCGAACTGGCGATGGACGGCGATGTCGTCACCGATTTCGCGCATGAGGTCCAGGCCTGCGCGCTCGGGCAGGCGTCGTCCTCCATCATGGCGCGCAACGTCGTGGGCTCCACCGCCGGCGAGTTGCGCGAGGTGCGCGAGGCCGTCCGCCGGATGCTGAAGGAACACGGCACCCCGCCCGCGGGCAAGTGGGAAGACCTGCGCGTGCTCGAACCGGTCCGCGATTACAAGGCCCGGCACGCTTCCACGATGCTCACCTTCGATGCCGTTGTGGATGCGATCGGCCAGATCGAGGCGAAGCGCGCCGCGGCGCGGGCGGCGGAGTGAGATCGGCATTGAAAATTCGGCCTCGGAAGGATAAAAAGAGAGCCGTAGCCGTTGTTCCCACCGAAGGAGACACGCCATGCACACGAAGGAAGGTTGGGGCGGTTGAGGAGTTCAATCGTCCGGTAGCTGTTCCCCCATGATCGGGTCGCACCATGACATGGGCTGAGATGACATGGGTTGAGATTGCCCGCGATTACGCCCCCTTCATCCAGGCTGGGGGCGTTTTGTTTTCGGCTTTTGCTGCGGGCCTCTATGCCTTCTTCCAGATCCGCGCCAATCGCCGCATCGCCCGCGAGCGGGCAACCCTCGATCTCCTGATCAAGCGCGAATGGGACAAGGATTACCTGGACCACAAGGCGCATTTCAACCGTCTGCGTGATGCCGAAGGCGGGCTGGAGAAATGGATCTGCGCCGAGCATCGCAATTCCGATGAAGCCAATTCGATCCGCTACGTCATGAACGATTACGAACTGATCGCGCTGGCCTTGTCGCGCGGAGTGATCGACGAGGCCATCTACAAGGCCTGGTTTCGCGGCTCGATGATCCGGGATTTCCGCGCGGCCGAGATCGCCATCGGCCGGGCGAGAAACCTCGCCAACTATCCCCAGATTTATGTCGAATGGGAACGTCTGGCCCGCCGCTGGATGGCGGAATAACGTGCGCCTCGTCCGACACCTCTTCCTCGCGCCGGTCTATCTCTACCGCTACACGCTCTCGGCCTTCATGGGCCGGACGTGCCGACACATGCCCTCCTGCTCGGAATACATGATCGAGGCGGTGAACCGGCATGGCATCTGGCCCGGCGGATGGATGGGCTTCGCCCGCATCTGCCGCTGCCGGCCGGGCGGGACATCCGGCCTCGATTTCGTCTGCGAGGCGATCCCGCCAGCCGCGCGCTGGTACAGGCCCTGGCGATATGGCCTGTGGCGCAAGACGAACGCGCCGGAAGATCCTCACCCGGAAGGCCCATGCTAAGAAGGCCTTAGGGCTTCTCTGGCATGCAGGCGGGCATGAGCATGATCGCCAGCCCCGCCATCTCCAGCCCGGCCGAGATCGGCCCGGCGCCGTTGTTGCCGCAGAGCCGGCTGGTCCGGTTCACGCTGATCCTCGGCATCGCGACGGTTGCCGTCACCTTTCTCTGGAACAGCCTGCACAGGACCGACTGGATTGGCCAGTTGCTCGGCTGGAACGGCGTGACGGCGGTGGCGATCGTCAACCTGTTCTTCCTCGCGCTGGTCGTGATCTACTCGACCGTGCGGCGCGATCCGCTGATCGTGCGGGCCGTGATCGCCTGCCTGATCCTGCCTTCCTACGCGGCGGCGGTGAACATCCTGACCTTCCACGCCGCGAGCCTGCAGATGCCGTTGCTCGATGCGACCTTCGCGCGCTGGGATGCGGCCCTCGGCCTCGATTGGCCGGCTTTCGCGCGCTGGAGCGCCGATCAGCCCCTCATTCGCACCTATGGCATCCACCTCTATACCTATTGGTATTTTCTCGCGCCGCTCATTCTCATCCTGCACGCCATGGCGGTGAAGGATATCGCGCGGCTCGAGCGGATCGTCGGTTTCATCGTCGTCACGGGCATCATCACGGTGATCATCGGTTCGCTGATGCCGGCGGCTTCGGTCTTCGCGCATCACGGGATTTCGGATGAATTCGCGCGCTACCTCAACTCGGCGGTCGATGCGAATTACGCGAAGGTCTATGGCGCGATGCGCAATTCCGAGCCGATCTCGCTGGGCGACGTGGCGCATGGCACGGTGACCTTTCCCTCGCACCACACGCTGATGGGGGTCGCCGCGATCCTGTTTTCGATGCATTCCCGCCGGTTTGCGCTGCTGATGGTGCCGCCGAGCCTGGGCATGATCTTCCTCACCCCCACCATGGGCGGGCATTATTTCGTCGATCTCATCGCGGGCGCGGCGATCGCGATCCTCTGTTTTCTCGGCATCAACCGGCTCGCGCGGGCGGGATGAGGCGACGAGAGATTTTGGCGACGACGGACTTGGACTTTCGACCCGGATTCGGGCGTGGCGCATTTTCTTTCGCCGAGCGGTATTCACCGGGCCTGAAAATGCGCTAAGCGAAGGGCCCCGCGTCGGGGTGGCGCGGCGAAACCACCCATCACCCGAAGGCCTACCCGCGATTGTTGGCGGGAGTGGGCAGGAGACATGATGATGATCACCGTCACGTTCCCCGATGGCGCCCAGCGCCAGTTCCCTCAAAACATCACCGGCAAGGAGATCGCGGGCGGGATTTCCCCCTCGCTCCTGAAGCGCACGGTCGCCATGGCGATCGATGGCGAGGTGCGCGATCTTGGCGACCCCATCGCGGCCGATGGCCGGATCGAATTCCTCACCCGCGAGGACCCGCGCGCGCTGGAACTCATCCGCCATGATTGCGCGCATGTGCTGGCCGAAGCCGTGCAGGAACTCTGGCCCGGCACGCAGGTGACCATCGGCCCGGTGATCGAGAACGGCTTCTACTACGATTTCGCGCGCGAAACGCCCTTCACGCCCGAGGATTTCCCGGCCATCGAGAAGAAGATGCGCGAGATCGTCGCGCGCGATGCCGCCTTCACCAAGGAATTCTGGAGCCGCGAGCAGGCGAAGGATTTCTTCCGCGCCAAGGGCGAGGCCTTCAAGGTGGAACTGGTCGATGCCATTCCCGCCGGCGAAGACCTGAAGATGTACAAGCAGGGCCAGTGGATCGACCTCTGCCGTGGCCCGCACATGACCTCCGTCGGCAAGGTCGGCACCGCCTTCAAGCTGATGAAGGTGGCCGGCGCCTATTGGCGCGGTGACAGCAACAACCCGATGCTGACCCGCATCTACGGCACCGCCTTCGCGAAGCAGGAGGATCTCGACGCCTATCTCCACCAGCTGGAGGAGGCCGAGAAGCGCGATCATCGCCGTCTGGGCCGCGAGATGGACCTCTTCCATTTCCAGGATGAAGGGCCCGGCACGGTCTTCTGGCATTCCAAGGGCTGGACGATGTTCCAGCAGCTCATCGCCTATATGCGTCGCCGCCTCAGGCGCGATTACGAGGAGGTGAACGCCCCGCAGGTGCTCGACAAGTCGCTCTGGGAGACCTCGGGCCACTGGGGCTGGTACCAGGAGAACATGTTCGCGGTGAAATCGGCCCATGCCTTCATGAACCCGAACGACCCCGAGGCCGACCAGAAGGTTTTCGCGCTGAAGCCGATGAACTGCCCCGGCCATGTGCAGCTCTTCAAGCACGGGCTGAAATCCTACCGCGACCTGCCGATCCGCCTCGCGGAATTCGGCGTCGTGCATCGCTACGAGGCTTCCGGCGCGCTGCACGGGCTGATGCGCGTGCGCGGCTTCACGCAGGACGACGCGCATGTCTTCTGCACGGAGGAGCAGCTCGAGGCGGAGTGCCTGAAGATCAACGACCTCATGCTCTCGGTCTATCGCGATTTCGGCTTCGACAGCCTCGTCGTGAAGCTCTCCACGCGGCCGGAGAAGCGCGTCGGTTCGGACGAGGCCTGGGATCGCGCCGAGGACATCATGACGCGCGTGCTCGAGAAGATCGAGCGCGACAGCGGCGGCAAGATCCGCACCGGCATCAATCCCGGCGAGGGCGCGTTCTACGGCCCGAAATTCGAATACACCCTGCGCGATGCCATCGGGCGGGACTGGCAATGCGGCACCACGCAGGTGGATTTCAACCTGCCAGAGCGCTTCGGCGCCTTCTATATCGGCGCGGATGGCGAGAAAAAGCAGCCGGTGATGGTGCATCGCGCGATCTGCGGCTCGATGGAGCGCTTCCTCGGCATCCTCATCGAGAATTATGGCGGGCATTTCCCGCTCTGGCTCGCGCCGGAGCAGATCGTGGTCTGCCCGATCACGAGCGAGGCGGATTCCTATGCGGAAGAAGTGGTGGAGGCCTGCTTCGCGGCCGGCCTGCGCGCCCGCGCCGATCTTCGCAACGAGAAGATCAGCTACAAGGTGCGCGAACATTCGCTCGCCAAGGTGCCGGTGATCTTCGCGGTGGGAAAACGCGAGGCGGACGAGCGGACGGTCACCATCCGCCGGCTCGGATCGCAGGCGCAGGAGACGAAATCGCTCGCCGATGCGCTGGCGGCGCTGGAGACGGAGGCCATCCCGCCCGATCAGCGGCGGTGATGGCGCGGCTCAACAGGAAAGGCCGGTTTGACCGGCCTTTTTTGCGTGGTCATGCCGCCGCGATGATCTCGATTTCGACGAGCCAGTCGCGCTCCAGCGTGTCCACGACGATTGCCGTAGTCGGGATCGCCCGACCCTTCAGCGCGGCGATCCGCGCATCCTGGTTCGCGGTGACATAGGCGCGGTCGCGCAGATAGCTCGTGAGGCGGACGATGTTGTCGACGCCCATTCCGGCGCTCGCGAGGATCATCCGAAGATTGTCCCAGATCAGCCCGAGCTGCTGCTCCAGATCCTTGCCCGGCGCGCCGGCGGGATCGAGCCCCATCGTGCCACTGACGAACAGGAAACGCCGGGGCTCGCGAACCTCCAGGGCATGCCGGTAATCCGGGCCGGTGGGATAGATCGCGGGTGGATTGTGCTCGATCATTTGCATCGCTATTCTCCGAATGAAGTTCCGTGTCCTTGAAAATCACGGAATTTCATTCGGCTTCAAGGATCATCAATCGCCATGAATCGCAAAACAGATGAGGTTCAGCCGAAAGAGCGGGCGAGGCGTGGCCTCGATGCCTTCGACCGAAGGCTGTTAGGCGCGCTCACCGCTGATGCGACGCAGAGCTACGCCGCGCTCGGCGAGGCGGTGGCCCTCTCCGCTCCCGCCGTGCATGAGCGCGTGCGTCAGTTGCGCAATGCGGGTGTGATCCGTCGGACGCGGGTGGAGATCGATCCCGTAGCCATCGGCAAGCCCTTGCTGGCTTTCATCCTCGTCGAGGCGGCGGGTTGGGGCAAAAGCGAGCGGCTGATGCGCATCGCGCGCTTTCCCGAGGTCGAGGAGATGCATTCGGTGACGGGTGATGCCAGCATGATCGTGAAGGCGCGCTGCGCGAGCCCGCAGGCGCTGGAGAACCTGCTGGCGCAGATCCACGCGGTTCCCGGGGTCTCCGGCACGCGCAGTTCCATCGCGCTCTCGACCTTTCTGGAACGCGGCGTGCAGGCCGGGGTGACGCAGGAATGGCCGGGGGTGGATCTGCAGAATTATTCCGGTTCGCCTTCGAGTGCTCACGATTGATCGCAGAGCCTTAAGGCGCCTTGCGGAAGGCCGCCGCTCGCGGCGCAGCCTCAAAACGCCTTGCAGAAGCCCGCGATTGATCGCGTGGCGTCAGAAGGCTTTAAACGTGATCACCGTCTGCGTGTCCTGGATGCCGGGGATGACCTGCACCTTGTTGGCGACGAAATGGCCGATATCGTTCGCGTCATCGAGGTGGAATTTCGCGAGAATGTCGTAATTGCCGGCCGTGGAATAGATTTCCGAGGCGATTTCGGCATCGGCGAGAGCGGTCGCGACCTCGTAGGTCTTACCAAGCCTGCATTTGATCTGAACGAAGAAGGTCTGCATGGAATCTGCCTTGCCGCCGCGTCATGGCCGGGTTCAGCCCGGCCATCCACGCCTTTGAATTCGACCCCGTTATCATAAAGACGGGGATGGCCGGCACAAGTCCGGCCATGACGCGCGCGGCGGTTTCCCCATCGTCAGCAGGATGCCGCCGATGAAGGAAAGGCCGGAACAAGTCCGGCCATGGCGGTGGGCCGATTGCCGGACCACGGTGCGCCGTGTCATTCCCGACCGAGCGGAGCGAGGAGCGGGAATCCGCAAAGGTTTCGGTGAAAGAGTGGAGCCCCGTTCGGCGTCGCCGTCGGGGATGAGGCGGGGCGGGCGGCCTGGAGCGGGCGGCTTGGGGCGGGTTCGCGCTCGGCCAATTAATCCACGATAATCTCGAAATCGCGGTTCACGCCGCCTTCCACCTTCATCTGGCCCTTGTATTCGCGGTCGTTGTGCCGAGCGGTGACGGTGTAGGCGCCCTCGGCGATATCGACATTCGGGAAAGCGCCCACGGCCTCGGCCACGATGTCGCCGCCGGGCGTTTCGATGGTCCATTGCGTGCCGGCGAGCGCCACGCCGCCGACATTGCGGACGAGCTTCAGCGTCATGGTCGCGGCGCGATGGTTCACCGCGGCCTCGGTCACCTTGCCGGTCTCGACCTTCACGTCCGAACGCACCACGGAGTTCGTGCCGGTATAGCTCGAGACGAGGTGATAGGTCCCCTCGGGCAGGCGCAGCACGGAGCCGGGCCGCAGCACGCTGGTCACCAGCCGCCCCTCCGAGTTGTTGGCGGTGGGAATGAACAGCCGCAGCGCCTGCCGCGCCGGTGGCATGGGGCGCTCCGGCCCGCCGATATGGCCGGTGACCACGAGCGCACCCGCATTGATGGGGATGACCGCGGCGGTTCCGATTTCCGTCACCGTGACCGTGCGGATGGCGGTTGCGAGGCCGTGGCTGGCATGCACGGCGTATTCGCCGGGCGCGAGTGCGAAATTGGGGCGCGCTTCCACGCTCTGCTGCACGAGCTGCGCATCGGTGCCGCGCACCGAATAGATGCGCCAGACGAGATCCTGGGCGATCTCGGCGCCGCGCTCGCCGAATGTCGCGCGCAAGGTGAGAAGGCCGCTGCGCTGGGCCGTGGCGGGCAGCGCGAACCCCGCGAGCCCGAGCGCCAGCAGCGCGCGCCGGCTCGGGCCGCGCGGCAACAGACGGGACATGTCGCGAAACCGGACTTGCATCATCGCGCCTCTTTCGCCGAAAAGCGGATAGCGTGCAACCGCCTGTGGTTGGCGGGCCTGGCCCAATGGTCGCGGGATCGTGTCTTGAGCGCGGCTCTCCGGTGACCGATCTGGGTTTCGGGGTCTTTTGGAGGTTGGGAGGAAAAACCGGCATGTTCTACGAACCGCGCCTGCGCAATCATGGCCTCTCGCACGATCCCCTGAAAGCGCTCGTCGCCCCGCGACCGATCGGCTGGATCTCGTCGATGGGCGCGGATGGCTCGATCAACCTCGCGCCCTATTCCTTCTTCAACATGGTGTCGGATCGGCCGCCGATCGTGATGTTCTCCTCGGATGGCAAGAAGGATTCGCTTCGGAACGTCGAGGAAACGGGCGAGTTCGTCTGCAACATCGTCACCCGCGACTTCACCCACGCGATGAATGCCAGCTCCGCCAATTATCCGCGCGGCGTCAACGAGTTCGAGAAGGCGAACCTCGCGATGGAACCCTCGCGGCTCGTGAAGCCGCCGCGCGTGCAGGGCATCGTGGCCGCGCTCGAATGCCGGATGACCGATATCCGCCCGCTTTCCGGCCTCGAAGGGCTCGCCTCGCCCTACACGATGGTGCTCGGCGAGGTGATGGGCGTCCATGTGGACGAGAATATCCTGAAGAATGGCCGGGTGGATGCCCCGAATCTCGCCTTGCTCGCGCGCCTCGGCTACATGGATTACGCGAGCGTCGAGAGCGTTTTCTCGCTCGAACGCCCGGTCCTGACCTGACGGGCGGAGAGGCGTCCCGTTCCGGCACAGGGGCGGCAATCGCGGCTTAAACGACGATTTACCATGATCGTTAAGGATGGCGGCTGACGAAATGGGCTGCGCGACAGGCCGCGCGCATCGCATTCGGGGAGCCGCCGCATCATGTTTCTTTTTTCCACGCCCGCCTCGACACCGGAGCCCAGCGCGAAGGCGCCGGACCAGCCGATCGCCCGGGTGGTCCAGCAGGCGGCCAATGCGACGGGGACCTCGTTCGATTACCTGATGCGCACCGCCAAGCGCGAATCGGGCCTGAACCCGGCCGCGAAGGCGCAGAGTTCGTCGGCGACGGGTCTCTTCCAGTTCATCGAGCAGACCTGGCTCGGCCTCGTGAAGCGGGAAGGGCCCAATCTCGGCCTCGGCGCCGAATCGGAGGCGATCCAGCAGGATCGCTCCGGGCGCTACGTGGTGAACGACGCCCATGCCCGCCAGCAGATCCTCGACATGCGCAAGGACCCGGCTCTGTCCTCGCAACTGGCCGGGGTGTTCACGCAGAAGAACCGCGAGACGCTGAAGGCGCAGCTCGCCCGCGAGCCCAATCCGGCCGAGCTTTACATGGCACATTTCCTCGGGGCGCAGGGGGCATCGGACCTGATCGCGCGGGCCGAGAGCAACCCCGAGCAATCAGCCGCGAATGCCTTCCCCGATGCGGCTGCCGCCAATCGTTCGATCTTCTTCGACGGCAAGGGCCGGGCCCGCACCGTCCGGGAGGTTTATGCCCGGCTGTCGACCTTCCATACCGGTGGCGATCCGAACGCGGTGCAGGTCGCGAGCGCGCAGCCGGTCGAGACCGCGCAGCCCGTGCAGACGCAGCTCGTGCGGGGCGGCTCCGGATCGATCCCGCGGCTGGTGACCGTCACGGGGCAGAACCGGGCCCATGGCGCCTCGGGCGGCCTGTTCCGGGCCGGCGGCGAATCCGATGGCGCGCAGAACCTGCGCAAGACCTGGCTGCACGTCGCCGAGAGCCGGCTCAATCGCGAGGCGCCCTCGTTCTTCCCGCGGGCGAATACGCCGGTGGCTCAGGTCGCGGCCCTGCCGCCCGAGGCCGTGAACGCGCCGGCGACCGATGTCGCGGCCGCTCCGGCCGCCCTCGCCAGCGCAGCGCCCCTGCCGCCGGCCGAACCGGCGGGCCTTCCCGCGCCGGATCTGCCCGTGCCGCCGCGCCGGGGCGAGGCGCTCGCCAATCCGCTGGATCTGACCCGGCATGGTTCTCGCAGGACGCGTTGAGGTGCTTTGATGTTGGTGACATCGTTTCTCGCCTGGATCGACAGGGCTGGCCCGCCGGAGCGGGCAGAGGCCGCCGACATGCTGGCGCGTGCCTATCTCGATGGGTCGCTGGGCGAGGAATCGCCCGAGGCGGCGGAAGCGGCGCTGACGATCGTGCTCGACGATTCCGCCAAGATCGTGCGCCGGGCGCTGGCCTGCGCCTTCGCCGATCACTGGCAGGCCCCGCGCCACATCGTGCTCGCGCTCGCGGTCGATCATCCGGATGTCGCAGCACCCTTGCTCGCCCGTTCACCGGTCCTGCAGGAGGCCGACCTCATCGATCTCGCGCAGCATGCCGAGCCGAAGGCGCTGATCGCGATTGCGCTCCGGCCGCTCGTGACCGAACGGATGGCCCATGCCATCGTGATGCGCGCCGACCGCGATTCCTGCCTCGCGCTCGCCGGCAACCCGCATGCCGAGATTGCCGATGGCGATCTTCTCGCGATCGCCGTGCGCTTCGGCAAGGATGGCGCGATGCGCGACAGCCTGCTCGATCGCGGCCATGTTCCGCCGGCGGTGCGCCACCAGCTGATGATCGCGCTCAGCGAAAGCCTCGAGGCTTTCGCCGGGGAGGGCGGTTTCCTCGCCGCGGAGAAGAACCGTCGTCTGGTCGAGGAAGCGCTGCAGCAGGGGACAATCGCCATCGCTGCGCAGGCTCGCGACGACCTGCCGCAATTCGTGCGACACCTGCGCGAACAACAGAAACTGACGCCGGGCCTGCTGCTGCGTTCGGTGCTCGGCGGCGATGTCGCGCTGCTGACGGAAGCCCTGGCGGATCTGACCGGCATGAATTCCGGCCGTGTGGCGGGCCTGATGCGTGGCCGCTCGGATGCGACTTTGGCCGCCCTGTTCCGGCGGGCCGGGCTGCCCACCTTTCTGGAACAGCCCCTGATTGCCGCCCTGCGCGCGGCACAGGCGCTTGATGCACCCGAGGCGGAAGGCGGATTGTCGCTGCCCGTCATCCGGGCCGCGCAGAGCGCCTGCCTCTCGCTCGAGGGCGGCGAGGAAGTGCGCCTTCTCGCGCTGTTGCGTCGCTACGAGGCGGAGGCCGCGCGCCTGCAATCGCGGCGCATGGCCGAGGATCTGCGCCAGCAGGCGCAGGCCGATTTCGCGCAGCTCACCCTGGCGGCCAGCGCATTGCCCGCCATCGCCGCGCCCGGGGACGACGAGCCGGTGATCGACCTCGCCGAGGTCGCGGCCGTCGTGCCGGAGCCGGATAACGACAGCGACCGCGAGCCGGCGCCTGACCTCCGCACCGTGATCGAGGACTGGAAGCGCGAGCGCGATGCCCGCCTGCGCGCGATGTTCGACCGGCCGGTCGAGGCCGCCAACACACGTGTCGCGGTGCCGGAATGGGAGCTGCGCCGGCACGTCGCCTGAACGCGGCGGCGGCACGAAAAAGCCGGGCGTGACAGCCCGGCGTGCTCAATCCGTGCCCGGAAAGAAAACCCTCAGCGACCGCGCGCGAATTTCTGCTCTTCGGACATCGCCTTGGCGCGGGCTTCCACCACGCGATCAATGGCCTTCTTCAGGTTGTGGATGATCTGCACCGCGACCGGGTTCGCATAATCGCGGATCTGGCTACGATAGACCGCACGCACCGCATCCACATGATGCGCGATGAGTTGGGTCGGCAGATAATCCGGCTCGATCTTGTCGAGCAGCTTCGCGAGGCTTCCGGCGATTTCCGAGGCGAGCGGATAGCCGAACGCCGTCGCCTGGCCGCGGATGTCATGCGCGGCGCGGAACAGGTTCGCGATGTCGCGCTCACCCGGCGCCTTGCTGCGATATTCGTCGAAGGCGGCCACGAGCCGGTTCACTTCGTCGCCCATCCAGTTCTGGAAGTCGCCGGAGAGGTCCTTCATGGCGCTTTCGGCGGCGGCGATCGAGAGATCGTCCACGCCGCCGGCATCGGCCGAGCGCACGGCGGCCTTGGCGCGCAAGGTGCCGCTGAGGTGGATGACGCGCGTGTCGCCGAATTCCTGTTCGATGGTGTGCGGGGCGTTGTCTTCGGGGGCGTTGGGGCGTGTCATGGCGATGGTGATCCTTTAGGCCGAGTTCGAACCCTTGAGGAAATTCGCGGCGGCACCGCGACCCTTGTAGGCATCGGCCTTGACGAGGTGCCGGCGATCCGGCCCGAAATAGCTTTCCGTGCGGATGAACGGGCGCGGGTTCAGCACCACCTTGGCGATGCGCTGATAGAGGCCCTTCGCCGAGATCGGCTTCACGAGCATCTCGGAAACGCCAGCATCGCGCGCCTCGAACACGCGGCTGCGCTCGGCATAGCCTGTGATCATGATGATCGGCACGAAGGGGTTGGGGCTCGTATCCGGCTGGCGGATCATCTTGGTGAGTTCGATCCCGTCGAAGACGGGCATCGACCAATCCGTGATCACCACATCGGGCAGGTGCGTTGCGAAGGCTTCGAGCCCCGCCGCGCCGTCTTCCGCCTCGGTCACCTCGCGCGTGCCGAAGCCGTGCAGAAGCGTGCGGATGATGCGGCGCATGTAGCCGTTGTCATCGATGACAAGGAAGCGAAGCCGGCTGCAATCGACGCGAAACATGAGGGCACCGGTCGCGTCACGGGTTTCTCCCGACGGGCAAGGCCTGTGACGCGAAACATTGGCCGACACCCGGGAATCGCTTCTGCGACCCTGTCGGGAGACTAAACGAGCTTCGTTAACGCCGATTGAAAACCGCGCGGGCGAAGAAAAGCAGGCGAGCGCATTTCGGCGTTCAGGCGTCGAACTGCTCGCGCAGGATGCGCTCGTCGAGTCCGTGGCCGGGATCGTGCAGCATCACGAGCGTCACGCCGTGATCCATCTCGATCTCGATCGCGCGGGCATCGCGGATCTCGACATGGTCGGCCACGGCGGAGACCGGGCGCTTGTCGGCTTCCAGCACGCGCAGACCCACACGCACGCGGTCGGGCAGCAGGGCGCCGCGCCAGCGTCGCGGCCGGAAGGCGGAGATGGGGGTCAGCGCCATCAGCGGCGCGGAGAGCGGCAGGATCGGGCCATTGGCCGAGAGATTGTAGGCGGTCGAACCCGTCGGCGTGGCGAGCAGCAGGCCATCGGCGATCAGTTCCGGCAGGCGCACGGTATCGTCGACCGTGATCTCCAGCTTCGCGGCCTGGTGGGTCTGGCGCAGCAGCGACACCTCGTTGAACGCGCGCGCGCGGGTCTTGGCGCCCTGGCCATCCGTCACCAGCATGTTCAGCGGATGCACGATCGAGCGGATGGCGGCGCGGATGCGCTCGAGCAGGTCGTCTTCCCGGAACTCGTTCATCAGGAAGCCGACCGAGCCGCGATTCATGCCGTAGATGGGTTTTCCCGTGCCCAGGAAGCGATGGAGCGTCTGGAGCATCATGCCGTCGCCGCCGAGCGCGACGATCACATCCGCGTGTTCCGGTTCGCATTCGCCGTAGAAGCGGCGCAGGCGCTGGAGCGCAAGCTCGGCATCGGGCGCGCTCGAGGCGACGAAGGCCAGAGCGGGCTGGCTCTTCCGCCAGGGTTCGTCGGGCGGCAAGGCAGGCGAGGGCGGGGTGAGGGGCTTCTGCAAGGTCGTTCCGCTCCGCGAGGTCTCGCGCGGCTTGTCGCGCGCCGGCGTGACGGGACTGTGAAACGCCCGCACCCCGCTTTGCAAGGGATTCGTGGGCAGGTGTTTCGTGGGCAGGTGTTTCGTGGGCAGGTGTTTCGTGGGCAGGTACTTTGTGGCGGGTGCGCCGCCGCGCGCCGCCCAAAAGAAAACGGCGCCCGCGAGGGGCGCCGCCAGTTCGCGCGAAAGGTCGCGCCTCAGAGGACCGTCGACCACGGCGCCGGCACGAGCCGGTAACCCGCGCCTTCCTTGGCGATGAAGCCGGTGGAGGGGAAATTCGCGTGGTAGAACGAGATCTGGATCTTGTCGGTCGCCGCCATATCGAGGATGCGCTTGCGGGTCTGGACCGATTTCTCGGGATCCATGTCGAACATCACGCGCCATTCCGGATTGCGGGCGAACAGCACCGGATTGTTTGTGATGTCGGCGACATACATCAGGGTCTTGCCGCCATTGGAGATCGCGAAGGCCGTGTGGCCGGGGGTATGGCCCGAGGCATCCACGGCGGTGATGCCGGTGACGACTTCCTGGCCCCACTTGAAGCGCTTCACGTCGTTGGCATTGGGCTTCAGCACGCGGTGAACGCCGGCGAAGGCGCCCTTCATCGCTTCCGGTGCGGCAGCCGCGCGGGCATCATCCATCCAGAAGCCCCACTCGTTCTCCGGCGCCATGATTTCCGCGTTCGGGTAGACGAGCTTGCCGTCCTTTGCGCGGGCGCCCTGCAGGTGGTCGCCGTGGAAATGGCTGAGGAGCACCACGTCGATCTGTCCCGGCTCGATCCCGAGCGATTTCAGCTGCGCGACCGTCCGGCCATTGGTCGGGCCGCCATTGTCGTTGAAGCCGGTATCGATCAGCACGAGCTTCGAACCCGTGTTCACGAGGAGCGTGGTGAACGAGATGTTCAGCGTGTCGGTCGGGAGGAAGTTCTCGGCCAGCACGGCCTGAACGTCCTTCAATTCGGCATTGCGCACGAAGTTCGCATCGAGCGGCCGGGCCGCCACGCCCTCATGCAGGGCGGTCACCTCGATGGCGCCGATCTTGAAGCGGAAGGTCGAGGGGGCTTGCGTCCCCGCGAGCGGGGCTGCGGCCTGTGCCGCGCCGAGGCTGCCGAGCAGCGGGGCCGTCCCGGTCAACAGGGTGGCGCCGAGGCCGGCGCCGGCGCCAAGAATGTGCCTGCGATGAAGAGACATATGGGTTCTCCCTGTTGGCCCGACGCGCGGGCCTGTGCTTTGGAAAGGTCGCATTCCGTAGATCGCGCGCCGGAGCATCCGCGCCAGACTGTGGCATGCAAGCTTTTCTTGCATAAATCCAAGTTCAAAAACTTGTGATCTGCCGGGGGCGCGCCACGTGATCCCCGCCAAACAGGCATTTCTGGCCGAAATGCGCGCGGCTTATCGCCCCGAAACCGCAAGAAGTTCTCGGCACTTCATCATTCCTCAAGGTTTGGATGCAAGTTTCTCCGGATTAACCAAGTCTCGGTGCCGTTGGACGAGAAACGTCATGAAGCTTTCCCCACCCCGTCTTTCCCTGCCAGGCCCGTCTGTCGGGCGCATGTTCTCTTCCGTCGCATGGAAGATTGCGGTGATCGCGATCGGCCCGATCGTCGGCGTCTGCCTGACGGTTGGCCTCAGCCAATATGCCGAGCAGCAACGGCGCGAGGCCGATCAGGCCTTCACACGCGCGCAGGCCGACCTGCAGGAGGTCGAAAATCTCGTCGGCAGCCTCAGCCTCGTCCAGTCGCAGGTCTCGAGCTTCCTCGAGGATCGCACCGAGCGCCTGCAGAGCGACATTCTCGCGGGGATGAACGCCTCGCGCGAGATCCTGAACAAGATGAAGGGCAGCTCGGACGAGCGCATGCGCGAGGCGGCGATCAATGCCGATGCGCGCCTCAACGCGCTGAACCGCTCCGTCACCGAATTGCGCGATGCCGTCATCAAGGTTGGCCGCTCCTCCAACGAGGGCCTGACCGAGGACCTCGACCGCACGACGGAAATTCTCGGTGTCGTGTTCCAGGGCTCGAAGGCCAATGACGAGCGCTTCGGCATGGCCGTGCAGTCCTTTTCCGAGCTGGTGGGCGTCGAGCTGCGCTACCGCTGGAAGCGCGATGAAACCCTGGCTCCGCGCCTCGATTTCCTGCGCTCGAGCCTGATCGGCATGCTGGAGCGCTTCGACTGGGACAAGGCTCAGTCGTCCATGCTCATCGAGAACCTGCAGAAGCAGGGCGAGGTTTTCGCGGCCTGGCGCGAGGGCATTGCGGCCGAACGCACCGCGCGCGACGAGGCCGTGAGCCATGCGCGCCGCACGCTGGCGGCCACGGCCGCCCTGCGCGAACGCGCGGATGCCCGCATGGTCGAATCGCGCGCCCGCCACAGCGACGCCACCAAGATGGCCGAGCAGTTCGCCTGGGGCTCGGCCGCGCTCGCCGCGCTGGTTTCGATCGCCCTGGTGCTGCTCGTCGGCCGCTCGCTCGGCAAGGCGCTGGCGCATCTCTCCGGCGTGATGCGCAAGGTCGCCGATGGCGACACCAGCGTCGCCATCCCCTTCGAGAAGCGCAGCGATGAAATCGGCGGCATGGCGCGCGCGCTGATGGTGTTCCGGGAATCGATCATCGAGCGCGAACGCCTCGCGGCTTCGGCCGAGCAGGAAGCCCGCGACCGCCTGCGCCGCGCCGAGGTGGTGGAGCATTCCGTCACCGCCTTCGGCAATGCCATGGGGCGTGCCCTGCAGACCCTGCATGGCGCCTCGGATGCGATGCGCCAGGCCTCGCAGGCGCTGGAGGCTGATTCGCACGCCCTGACCGCGCAGACCCAGGTGGCCGAGAAGGCCACGGCCTCGGCCTCCCGCGAGGTCTCCTCGGTGGCGGTCGCGACCGAGCAGCTCTCGAAATCGGTGGATGATGTCTCCCGGCAGGCCGTGCGCTCCACGGAAGTCGCGAACCGTGCGGTGCAGCAATCCGAGCATGCGACCTCGATGATGACCGAACTCGCCCGCGAGGCCGAGCGCATCGGCGATGTCGTCGAACTCATCCGCTCCATCGCCGGCCAGACGAACCTGCTTGCGCTCAACGCGACGATCGAGGCGGCCCGCGCCGGGGAAGCCGGTCGCGGCTTCGCGGTCGTGGCCTCCGAGGTGAAGTCGCTCGCCAGCCAGACCGCGAAGGCCACGGAGGAAATCGTCGACAAGATCACCTCGATCCAGTCGGCCTCGACGGATGTTTCGAACGCCATCGGGCTGATCGGCGGCATTCTTTCGGAAATGTCCTCGATCGCGACCTCCGTCGCGGCCGCGGTGGAAGAGCAGTCGAGCGCGCTGGCGACGATCTCCGACAACGTCAACGAGGCGGCCCGCTCCTCCGCCGAGGGCGCGACCGCGATCAAGGACGCGGAAGGGCGGGCTGTCTCTTCCCGCGCGACCGCCGACGAGGTGGCCAAGGCCGCGACCAACATCTCGGAAGAAGCGAATTCGCTGCAGGGCGTGGTCTCGACATTCCTCGACGAGGTCCGGGCGGCCTGATCGCGCTAACGGAGCGAAGCCGAACAGACGCGCGGGGAGGCGATCCCCGCGCGTTTTCGTTTGGGCTGCTCCAGAGCATTTTCCGGCCAAGTGGATACTGGTTGGCGATCAGAAAATGCGACAAAAGAGAGAGTGAGAGCGGCCGATCTGATCCGGTCAGATCGGAAACCGCCCTAGCCCGCCGGGGCCGAGAACATCAGGTCGTGCGTCATGGCCGGCACGGTCGCCAGCGCCTTCAGCGCGTCCTTCAACGCATCCCGCCGTTCCGAATTCAGGGCTGCGACATCCACGCGGGTGGAAGGGGGCTGTCCTTTCGCGATATCCGCCAGCTGCTGGTCGAGGATGCATTCCATGAACAGCGCCTGCGCCTGTTCCATCGCCGAAAGGTCGCGGTCGGCCCCGATCCTCGCCGCCCGCAGGGCCGCAAGCCGCTCCGCCGTGTTCCGGGCCGGCATCCCGTGGCTGAGCGCGAGGCAGCGCGCGGCGGCGACGACGGGAAACAGCCCGCTCTTCTTGAGATCGAGCCGCCCATCCTCGTCGGTGCGCAAGCGGCCGAACATCGCGAAAGGCGGGGACCAGCGGTCGAGCTGGGCGGCCAGCAGCTTCACCATGGCGCGCGATTCACGGGCACGGCCGCGCGCTTCGGAAGCCAGCGTCGCGGCCAACCCGGCATCGCCGTGGACGATGCGGAAATCATAGAAGATATCGACGGCGAGCAGGTCGTCCGGCGTGGTGGTCTCGGTCCAGCTGCGGATGCGGTGGGACCACGTTTCTGCATGCCCGTTCCAGGCCGGATTGCGCGCCATCACACCGCCCTTGCAGAGCGGAATGCCGATTTCATGGAGCAGCGCCGTCATCGCCTCGCCATGGGCGAGAAACCAGGCGTCGTCCTGCTCCGTCCCGGCATGGATGGTCGCGTTGTCCTGGTCGGGCACGAGCAGGCTTTCGCCGCGCCCGGCCGAGCCGAGCACGAGGGTCGCGTAGCGGGCGGGCGGCGGGCCCAGACCTGCGGCTTCGAGCTTTTTCTCCGCATCGAGCGCGGCCCGGCGGGTCAGCGCGCCGATCTCGCGGCTGATGATGCCGGCGCATTCGGCGGCCGTCACACCCTCCACCCGCAGGCGGGCAACCACGCCGGGCAGTCGCGCCCAGGCGCGCGCGAGATCGGCCAGCGTGTTCGCGGTGTCGATCGCATCGCCCAGCGCGAGCGCATCCGAGGCCCGGAGGCGCAGGAGATCGCGGGCGGACAGCGCGCCGACGAGGTGCCCCGCCTCGTCGACCACGCCGAGATGGCGGATGTGCCGCCGCTCCATGCGGCCGATCGCGCGGTAGATATAGGCCTCGGCCGGGACGGTGAGGAGCGGGCGCGTCGCGATCTCGCCCAGGCTCTTCGCCAGCGCCACCGGCCCGGCCGTGCCGATCTGGCGGATGACGTCGCGCTCGGTGACGATGCCGGTTTCGCCGGTCCCGAAATCGACGAAAACCGAGGAAATGCCCTGCTTTGCCATCCGCTCCGTGGCCGCGCCAAGGCTCGTCGTCGCCGGAAGGGTCACGGGGGCAAGCGTCGCGATGTCCTTCACGCGGTGGCGGAAGGGATAGGCGTCGATGCGCGCCAGCGCGCCTTCGCTCACGGTCGGGCGCACCGGTTCCACCCAGCCCGCGCGCGCATAGCCCTCGAGCGCGCGGGTCAGCTGCCGGCAGGCGGCCTCCGCCTCGCCGAAAGTGCGGATCGAGCGCTCGCGCAAGTGCGGGAGCAGGGCCAGGAAGAGCTGCGCGGTGAGCCGCGCATCGGCCAGGGCATCGTGCCGGCCGACAACCGCCAGGCCGAGATGGCTCGCCAGCGCATCGAGCGTGAAACCGGCGAGCCGCGGAAAGCACAATTCGCCGAGGAGGCGCGTATCCAGCACCCGGCTGGAGGCCGGAACAATGCCGGACAATTTGCCCTCCCGCGCGAGGATCGCCAGATCGAAGCCGACATTGTGCCCGATCAGCACCGCCTCGCCGGCATAGGCCTGAAAGTCGGCATACGCATCGGGAAAGCCGGGCGCCTGGGCGACATCCCCATCGCCGAGGCCATGGATGGCCGTGGAGGCCGGCGGAATGGCGATGCCGGGATTGACCTTGGTCTCGAAGGTCGTCGTCTCGTCGAGATGCCCGGCGACCAGCCGCACCGCGCCGATCTGCAGGAGCCGGGCCTGTCCAGGATCGAGCCCGGTGGTTTCCGTGTCGAAGACTACGGCATCGAGCGCGAGCAGCGGATCCGTGGCGATCAGCGCCGGCATGGCATCGGGCTCCCTTCGCAGGCATCGCCGGAACGCGACCGGCGGGCCGAACGATAGCCGGACGGCACCCGCCGCGCCATGCGCTGGCGCAAGCTCAGCCGTTGCCGCTCAAAAGGCCCATCAGGCTCGGAAGGGTGATGAGGAAGAGCGCGCCAAGCCACACCGCCATCGAAGTCGGGTCGCTCTGCTGGCGACCCGTCACGCGCTCGTAGATCGCGGCCGGAATGCCCGAGATCATGACCGTGCTCACCGCGATCAACAGGGATGTGAGGTAGAAGGTGACAACGGGCGAGGTGATGTAGAAACCGCGCAGGATCGGCCCGAACAGGATCGCGACACTGTTGAAATAAGGCGAGAAATGCATCCCGTTCAGCAGGGAAAGGGAGGCAATGCCAATGAAGAAGCCGTCCTGCTTCAGCAGCGCCTCACGGCGGTCCATCTCCGACATCACTGCGCTCCCACTTGCGGCAGAAAGCCATACATCACCGCGATCAACAGCCAGAGGATGCGCAGGATGATGAGCCAGAACACCGCAAAGATCATCACCAGTCCCGGTGCCACGATCCGCGGGGTGATGGCCCGCACGGCGTGGAGAACGGGGTCGGTCACCTGGCAGAAGACGCGCCAGATCACGAGTTCGCTTTGCGGACGGAAGAACAGTGACAGCATGTAGCGCCCGATGAGCGTGTAGAGCAGGATCGAAATCACCATGTTCGGCCCGTTATAGAGCCAGAAGGCAGCATCGGCCGACATGAAAATCCCTTCAGGACGCTGGGCACAGGAATGCGCTTGGCGCACACGGCCGACAGATAGCGGGCGGTAGCCGGAAAGAAAAGGGCGGGAGATCGCTCTCCCGCCCCGGTTTGTCTTACCGGATGGCGTCAGTGAGCCGCCACGAGGCCGCTCTTCTCGTCCATCAGCGTCTTGCCACGCGGACGGCGGCAATCGTCGATGAACTGCTGGAGTTCCTTCGACGGTGCCGGCGTGATGAGCGACACACCAATCATCACCGCGAAGCCGACGGGCAGGCCGAAGGCGGCCGCGGAGATGTTGTTGATGTTGAACCAGCCCACCTTGGACGCGAGCGGATGCGCCAGGGTCACCCAGCCATCCATCGCGTTCGGAGCCGCCATCGCGACCTTGAGGTCGACGACCGGAGCCCAGGTGACCGGGTTCAGCAACGCGCTCATGCCGAGATACTGCACACCGAAGCCGGGGAAGTAGCGCGTCACGAGCAGGTACATCAGGGTCACGCCGAAGCCGGCAGCCATGCCCCAGATTGCGCCCTGCTTGGTCGTCCGCTTCCACCACACACCCAGAACGAGGGCAGGGAAGAGACCACCGGCCGCGAGACTGAACGCCCAGGCCACCATTGCCAGGATGTCCGCCGGACGCTGTGCCGCCGTCCACGCCGCCGCGACAGCCACCACCACCAGCAGCACGCGGCTGATGACGAGGCGCTGCTTGGTCGGCGCGTTCGGGTTGACCATCTTGTAGTAGATGTCATGCGACAGCGCGTTGGCGAGCGCGAGCAGCAGGCCATCCGCCGTGGAGAGCGCGGCGGCGAGACCGCCGGCGGCCACGAGGCCCGTGATCACGTAAGGCAGGCCCGCGATTTCCGGAGTGGAGATCACGACGACGTCGGCGTTGATGCCGAAATCCTGCAGACGCAGCACACCGGCATGGCCGGCGATCGCGCCGCATGAGGCCGTCACCGCCTCAACGGAAGCTGCTGCCTTGCCGCAGATATTCACGAGGCCCAGCTTGCCCCAGGTAAAGACCCAGGCCGGCAGGTCCGCGATGTTCTTGCCGATCAGGGTCGAATAGACCTCGAGCTTCGAGAACGCCGCATAGGCCGGAGCGGTGAAGTACAGCATGAAGATGAAGAGCAGCGACCAGGCCACCGACTTGCGCGCATCACGCACCGAAGGCGTGGTGAAGTAGCGCATCAGCACGTGCGGAAGCGAGGCGGTGCCGACCATCAGGCAGAAGATCAGCCAGAAGTAGTTTGCCGGCGAGTAGCTGTTAAACGGCGTGACATGTGCGCGCGCATTCACGACAGCTTGGGTCGCAAGGCCCTTCTGAACGAATTCCTGCTCGAGCTGGGTGATCGACTGCAGCGCCTGACCATAGGTCAGCTGCGGCAGCGGGATTCCGAACTTCTTCGCCGACATCCAGACCACCGGGATCAGGTAGGCGACGATCAGCACGATGTACTGGGCCACCTGGGTCCAGGTCACGGCCTTCATGCCGCCGAGCATGGAGCAGACCAGAATGCCGAGCAGACCCACATAGACCGCGACGGTGAAGTCGAGACCGATGAAGCGCTGGGCGATCAGACCCGTGCCGAAGATCTGCGCCACCACATAGGTGAAGGAGCAGGCCAGCAGCACGATCACGCCCATCAGGCGCGCGCCGTTGCCGCCGTAACGGGCGGCAAGGAAGTCCGGAACGGTATAAGCACCGAACTTGCGCAGGAACGGCGCGATCAGCACCGCCACGAGCACGTAGCCGCCGGTCCAGCCAAGGACGAAGGCGAGACCATCATAGCCGAGGAGGTAAAGCGAACCGGCCATGCCGATGAACGACGCGGCGGACATCCAGTCCGCGCCGGTCGCCATGCCGTTGTAGAAGGCCGGAACCGAACGGCCGGCCACGTAATATTCGCCCACATCCGTTGTGCGCGAGACGATGCCGATGAAGGCGTAGACCAGAATGGTCAGGCCCATGAACATGTAGCCGAGATACTTCTGCTGCACGCCGAGCTGCTCGAGAATGCCGACCAGCACGATGAAGCCGAAGAAGCCACCGGTGTAGAGCGCGTAGATGCGGCCCAAGTTATTCAGGAATCCGCCCTTGTCTGCTGCTGCGTTTGCCATGTGCGCCTCCTCTTATTCTTCTTCGGCGACGCCGCATTCGCGATCGATGTTGTCCTGCGCTTTCGCGAACCAGAACAACATGATGACGAAGGCGATGAGCGAACCCTGCGAGGCCATGTAGAAGCCCAGCGGGAAGCCCAGAATCTTGATGCCATTGAGCGGCACCACGAACATGTGGATGATGTAGCCGAAGAAGACCCAGAGGATCATCATCGTCACCATCAGTTTACTGGTCTTTTGCCAGTAAATATCGTCGGTGTTGTTAGCCATTCGGTTTTCCTCCCTGTGCCGCATTCTGAAGCGGCGTTGAACGGGGGGAACGGAGGCCCCGGTTTTGATCCATCACAAAGACACGCGAATAGCGCCATGCAACAGACCGATGCCCACTCTCCCACATAGCAAGATGGAGGAGTTGTAATTTTCGTCATTAAGACTTTTGGCTAATACGGCGTAAGCATCTGAAAAACATAGATTTTTTACGGTGAAAATCTGAGATGATCCGGGCGGAACGAGCGTTCGCCCGGCGCTGCTGCCAGGGAAGGGCTGCTGACCTCGCTTGGCCACCCTGCGCCCGCTCCCGATTCCGCGCGCCAGAAAGCCTGTCCAAAATCCGGTCTTTTCAATGAGAAATGGTGCCGGCGGAGGGGATCGAACCCCCGACCTTCGGTTTACAAAACCGCTGCACTACCGCTGTGCTACACCGGCGATGCGGGCTCTATCTCCGATTTGCACGCTCCGCGCAATCCGTCGCGACACGCATTGCACCGCACCTAAGACCTTCCGACTAGACCGAACGGGTTAAGCCCATCGGTCAGCTATGGAAACCGGTTGAAGGGGCGTAAGCCAGCATCAAGCAGATTTCGCGTCGTTCTCGGGCGCACGGCATCTGCCTCAACGGATCAAGATCAAGAACAGGGGAGGAGCGCCGCTCGCGGCGATCCTGCGACAGCCCGGAAAACCAGCGCCTGCCTGCGGGAATGACCCGCTCGGGCGAACGGCTTTCCATGGCTTCCCGCCGTTCCGGTCTGGCCCGGATGGTCACGAACCACCAAGGGAGGACGTCATGTCCAACGCAACCATGGCAGCAGGGGGACGCGCAGCCCCCAGGCCGATGACCCGGGAAGAGAAGAAGGTCATTCTCGCTTCCTCGCTCGGCACCGTTTTCGAATGGTACGATTTCTACCTCTACGGCTCCCTCGCGGCGATGATCGGCGCGAAGTTCTTCTCGGCCTTCGATGTCAATACGCGTTCGATCTTCGCGCTGCTGGCCTTTGCGGCGGGCTTCCTCGTGCGCCCGTTCGGCGCGCTGGTCTTCGGACGGCTGGGCGATCTGATCGGCCGCAAGCAGACCTTCCTGATGACCATCCTCATCATGGGCCTCTCGACCTTCTTCGTCGGCCTCTTGCCGGATTACGCGACGATCGGCTGGGCCGCGCCGGTAATCCTGATCGCGCTTCGCATGGCGCAGGGCCTCGCGCTCGGCGGCGAATATGGCGGTGCTGCTGTCTATGTGGCGGAGCATGCGCCGGTGGGCCGGCGTGGTTTCTACACCTCCTGGATCCAGACCACGGCCACGCTCGGCCTGCTGCTCTCGCTCTTCGTGATCGTGGGCTTGCGCACCTGGATGGGCGAGAAGGCCTTCGCGGATGATTTCCCGCTCTTCTTCGGCCTGCAGGGTGGCTGGCGCATCCCGTTCCTCGGCTCGATCTTCCTGCTCGCGATCTCGGTCTGGATCCGCCTGCAGATGCATGAGAGCCCGGCCTTCAAGAAGATGAAGGAAGAGGGCACGCAATCGAAGGCGCCGCTTTCGGAAGCCTTCGGCCAGTGGCGCAACATGAAGATCGTCATCATCGCGCTCACCGGCCTCGTCATCGGCCAGGCCGTGGTGTGGTATACCGGGCAATTCTACGCTTTGTTCTTCCTGCAGGCGATCCTGAAGGTGGATCTCCTGACGGCGAACATCCTGATCGCCTGGTCGCTGATCATCGGCACGGGCGGGTTCATCCTGTTCGGTTCGCTCTCGGACAAGATCGGCCGCAAGCCGATCATCCTCGGCGGCTGCCTGCTCGCGGCACTCACCTACTTCCCGCTCTTCAAGATGATGGCGGAGACCGCGAACCCGACCTATGCCAGGGCGCTCGAGACCGTGAAGGTCGAGGTGACCTCCGATCCGGCGCAATGCGGCAACCTGTTCGACCCCGTCGGCATCCGGCAGTTCTCCGCGCCGTGTGACATCGCCCGCCGCGTGCTCTCCTCGCAGGCGATCAAGTACAGCTACACGCCGGGCCAGGCCGGCCAACCGCTGAAGGTGACGGTGAACGGCACGGAAGTCGCCTATGGCGCTGGCGTCGCGGACTTCACCAAGAACATCACGGCGGCCTCCATCGCCGCGGGCTATCCCTCCGCGACCGATGCGGCCAAAGTGAAGGTGCCGAACTTCTTCGCAGCCCTCGGCAACCCGCAGGCCCTGACGATCATCGCGATCCTGACGATCCTGGTGCTCTACGTGACGGCGGTCTATGGCCCGATCGCGGCGGCTCTGGTGGAATTCTTCCCCACCCGCATCCGCTACACGGCCATGAGCCTGCCCTACCATATCGGCAACGGCTGGTTCGGCGGCCTGCTGCCGGCGACCTCCTTCGCGATGGTGGCCTCCACGGGCGATATCTACTATGGCCTGTGGTATCCGATCGGCTTCGCGCTGATGACCTTCGTGATCGGCATCCTGCTGGTGCCCGAGACGAAGGATCGCGACATCGAGACCTACAATTACGGCAAGTGACGCTTTCTCCCTGCGATGCGGAGCGAGCCTCCGCATCGTGTCTCCCTGGCTCCGCTTCGGTTCACCCGGAGTGGAGCTTTTTTATGCGCGGATCGCCTGCTGCACGGCGTAGAGGCTGATCGCCGCCGCATTCGAGACGTTGAGGCTCTTGATCGCGCCGGGGAGTTCCAGCCGCGCGAGATGATCGCAGAGGTCGCGCGTGGAGGGCCGCAGGCCGCGACCTTCGGCGCCGAGAACCAGCACCAGCGGCAGCGCCAGCTTCAGCCCGGCCATGGTCTCCGGCGCTTCGGAATCGAGCCCGATCACCTTGAATCCCTCGTCCTTCAGGCTGGTGAGCGCGCGGGCGAGGTTCTGCACCCCGGCCATCGGCACATGCTCCAGCGCACCCGATGCGGCTTTCGCGAGGACGCCCGTGATCTCCGGGCTGTGGCGATGCGTGACGATCAGCCCGCCCACCGCGAAGGCCGCCGCCGAGCGCAGGATGGCGCCGACATTATGCGGGTCCGTCACCTGGTCGAGCGCCAGGATAATGCGATCGCGCGGCAGTTTGCCCAGCGGCATCAGCGGCAAACGTTCGGCTTCCACGTAAAGCCCCTGATGCACGGCATCCGGCGTCAGCAGCTTGCCGATGGCCTCGGGTTTCACGAGTTCCGGTGTGAGCGGCAGCGTCACGCCATCCTCGGTGAGGCGCTGCACGGCATTCTCGGTCGCGAGGATGCGCCGGAAGCGGCGACGCGGATTGGCGAGCGCCTCCTTCACCGAATGCATGCCGTAGAGCACGTCCGTATCCTCGGGCAATTGCGGCTTCGGCACCTTCGGCTTCGGCGCGAAGCGCGATTTGTCTTTCGGGCGGTTCGGATCGGCCGGCGACTGTGGCCGGCGATCGAGCGGGTGGAAGGGGCGTTTGCTGTCCGTGGCCATGATTGTTCTCGCGTTTCGCCGGTTTCATAGGCGAGAACGCCGCTGCGCGCGAGGCGCAATCGAGGCCTGTTCGGAAGCGGCCGGCGCGAAGCCCTAAAGGGCGGGCTTTCACGGTTGACACGCGCGCAACCCTTGCCCATAAGGCCGGTCTCTCGCGCAGGTTCGCCCGCGCGGGCTGGGAGAATGTCCCGAGCGGCAAAGGGGGCGGACTGTAAATCCGCTGGCTAAGCCTTCGTAGGTTCGAGTCCTACTTCTCCCACCATTTCGTTTTAAGATATTGATATTTCTCAGCTATTCTCGTTTTGGCAGGCCTTGTGCCTCCTCGCGGGAATAGCGGGCGAGGATCGCGAGCTTTTCGCCAGCACCAGCTTGCGCCTCCCGTTCGATCTGCCGGTAGAGGCGCACGACCTCGAGGCCCAGCGGCGTGAGGCTCGCGCCGCCGCCCCCCGATCCACCCTGATGCGAGCCGACGAGCGGGCCATCGAACATGCCGTTCAGGGCATCGACCAGCAGCCAGGCCCGGCGATACGACATGCCCATGCTGCGCCCCGCCGCGGAGATCGAGCCATGCGCGGCGATCGCTTCGAGGAGGCGCACCTTGCCCGGCCCGAGGCGTTCGCCATTCGGAAAATCGATGCGCAGCGAGAGCCGCGCGGCCGGCGGCCGGTCGCTCATGCGACGCTCTCCGGCAGGCGCGGCAGCAGCGCTTGCGTTTCGCCAAAGGCCGTGAGCTGGCCCTTCTCGATCAGCGCGACATGGCTCGCGAGGCGGCGGACCTCGCTCCGGGCATGCGAGACATAGACGATGGGAATGCGGATTTCGTCGCGCACGGCTTCGAGATGCGCGAGGATCTCCGCCTTGCGCTCGTCGTCAAGAGAGGCGAGCGGCTCGTCCATCAAGAGGAGGCGCGGGCCGGCGAGCAGCGCGCGCCCGAGCGCCACGCGCTGCTTCTCGCCGCCGGAGAGATGCGCGGGCCGGCGCGCGAGCAGGCCACCGAGATCGAGCAGCGCGAAGATGCGCTCGACCTGCGCGTCCCGCAGAGGCAGCCCCGCCAGCCAGCGGCCGAAGAGCAGGTTCTGCCGCACCGTGAGATGCGGGAAAAGCCGCGCATCCTGAAACACATAACCGATCCGCCGCTTGCGGCTCGGCAGGGCGATGCGCTTTTCGCGATCGACCAGGGCTTCGCCATCGAGCGCGATCCGGCCCGCCTCCGGGCGCGCAAGCCCGGCGATGAGGTTCAGCAGCGTCGTCTTCCCCGCACCGGAGCGCCCGAACAGCGCGGTGACCGGCCCGTCGGTGCGGAAGGCCACGCTCATGTCGAGCGCGCCGATGCGGTGGCGGATGTCGATGTCCAGCATGGCTCAATCCATCCGCCGCTGGAGGCCGCGCGCGAGGAGTTCGGAGAGGATCAGCGCCAGAACGGACACCGCGACCGAAATCAGCACGAGGCGCATTGCCGGCCCGTCGCCGCCCGGCACCTGCGTGAAGGTGTAGATCGCGGTGGGCAGCGTCTGCGTCTCGCCGGGAATATTCGCGACGAAGGTGATCGTCGCGCCGAATTCCCCCATCGCCTTCGCGAAGGCCAGCACCGCGCCGGCGAGGATGCCGGGGAGGGCGAGCGGCAAGGTGATGACGAGGAAGGTGAGGAAAGGCCCCGCGCCGAGCGTTCCGGCCGCCTGTTCCAGTCGCCGGTCCACCGCCTCGATGGAGAGGCGGATGGCGCGCACCATCAGCGGAAAACCCATCACGGCGGCGGCGAGCGCCGCACCCGTCCAGCGGAAGGAGAAGACGAGGCCGAAATGGGCCTCCAGCCACGCGCCCGCCGGCCCCTTCCGCCCGAAGGCGAGCAGCAGCAGGTAGCCGGTGACGACCGGCGGCAGGATCAGCGGCAGATGCACCAGGGCATCGAGCACACCGCGTCCCCAGAACCGCCCACGCGCGAGCAGCAGCGCGACGGCGATGCCGGCGGGGAGGCTCGCGAGGGTCGCGACCAGCGCGACCTTGAGGCTGAGATTCAGGGCAGCCCATTCCTCGGGCGAAAGTGCGTCGAACACGGGCGATCAGCTGCCCTGCCGGGGCGAGGCGGGGAGGCTGAAGCCGTTGCGCTCGAAGACGGCGCGAGCGGCCGGGCCCTTCAGAAAATCGAGGAAGCGCGGCGCGAGCGGATGGGTGGAATCCTTCAGAAGCGCCACGGGATAAAGGATCGGCGGATGGCTATCCTCCGGGAAGGTCGCGACGATGCGCACCTTGGGCTCGGCGGCGGCATCGGTGGTGTAGACCACGCCGAGCGGCGCTTCGCCGCGCGCCACCAGCAACAGCGCCGCGCGCACGTTCTCGGCCTGCGCGAGGCGATCCTTCACGCCTGCCCAGAGGCCGAGCTTCTCGAAGGCGGCCTTCGCATATTTCCCCGCCGGAACACTGTCCACATTGGCCGTGGCGAGGCGGCCACCGGCCAGCGCGCCCGCGAGATCCGCGCCGGACTGAAGCGTCAGTGCCGCCTTCGAATCCGCCGGCGCCACGATGGCGATGCGGTTCGCGAGCAGGTTCACGCGCGTCTCGGGGCGGATCAGGGCCTTCGCGGCCAGTGCATCCATCCAGTCGAGATCGGCGGAGAGGAAGAGATCGGCCGGCGCGCCCTGCTCGATCTGCCGGGCGAGCGCATTGCTGCCGGCATAGGACAGGCGCGGCGCGGGCTGGCCCGTCTCGCGCGTCCAGAGCGTGGCGATCTCGTCGAGCGCGGTCTTCAGGCTCGCGGCGGCGAAGATCACGGGCCCCGGCGATTGCGCGCCAGCCGGGAATGCGAAGCCCGCAAAGGCCGCGAGCGACAGGGCAAGGGCGGATCGGCGGGTGACCATGCAACCTCCCGGAGCGAAACGTGATATCCGACGATATACAGCGCTCCTTGCCGCGTCCAGCGCGGCGGCGTCGCAGGGGCGGGAAGGGGGAGAAAAGCGGGTGGAATGCCGAGAACAGGTCCCCAAAGTTCGGGGCGATGCCGAAGAATTGCCCTCGGCGCGATGGAACTTGGGAGGGAATTTTTTCTTTTCTATCCGGTTTTCGGGCCCAAATCAGAAAAACGTATTAGGTTAGAAGCAAAAGTTGGTTCGTTAAAGCGAACGCCGTGCCTAGCCTCTGAAACCGATCCAACAGGGGAGTGTCTGCCATGATCCGCCAGACCCGACGTTTCGTTCTCGCCGGTGCCCTTGCGCTGACGGCCCTGCCGGCCAGCGCCCAGAACGTGTCGCTGCTCAACGTGTCCTATGATCCGACACGCGAACTCTATGTCGAGATCAACGCCGCTTTCGCGAAGGAATGGCAGGCGAAGACCGGCCAGAATGTCCGCATCCGCCAGTCGCATGGCGGTTCGGGCCGGCAGGCGCGCGCGGTGATCGACGGGCTCGATGCCGATGTGGTGACGCTGGCGCTGGCCTATGACATCGATGCGCTGCACCTCAACGGCAAGCTGATCCCCGCGGACTGGCAGTCCCGCCTGCCGAACAACGCCTCGCCCTACACCTCGACCATCGTCTTCCTCGTCCGGAAGGGAAATCCGAAGGCTATCCGCGACTGGAACGACCTCGTGAAGCCGGATGTCGGCGTGGTGACGCCCAACCCGAAGACCTCGGGCGGCGCGCGCTGGAATTATCTCGCCGCCTGGGCCTATGCGCTGAAGCAGCCGGGCGGGGATGACGCGAAGGCCCGCGATTTCGTGCGCGCGCTGTTCAAGAACGTGAAAGTGCTCGATTCCGGGGCGCGCGGCGCGCTCACCTCGTTTACCGAGCGCGGCATCGGCGACGTGTTTCTCTCCTGGGAGAACGAGGCGTTCCTCGCGCTGAAGGAACTGGGCGCCGACAAGTTCGAGATCGTCGTGCCCTCCCTCTCGATCCTCGCCGAGCCGCCGGTTTCGGTGGTGGACCGTGTGGTGGACAAGCGCGGCACCCGCGCGGTGGCCGAGGCCTATCTGCAGTTTCTCTACACCAAAGAGGGGCAGGAGATCGCCGCGAAGCATTTCTATCGCCCGCGTGATCCCGAGGTCGCGGCGAAACACGCGGAGACCTTCAAAAAAGTGAACCTCATCACCATCGACGACGTGTTTGGTGGCTGGACGAAAGCCCAGGCGACGCATTTCAATGATGGCGGTGTGTTCGACCAGATCTATGCGAAATGAAACGCGAAAATTTCTCCTCTTCCGATGCCCCTGGCCGAAGCCGGCTTCTTCCCGGCCGGCCAAGAAGGCACGGACTTTCTTGCCGGCGCGGGTCTATGGTCTGGTGCGGATTTCTGTTCGGGGGAACGAACGATGCGGTCTGATATCCTGAATGCGGCCACGGGGGCTTCCCGCCCGGTTCCGGGCCGGGTCGAGCGCCTGGTGCATTGGCTGGCGCTGGTCGGTTCCTTCCTGCTGCTCGGCGGCATCGTGATGTTCGCCGATTTTCGCCCCGCGACCCAGCAGGCGGCCCTGAAGCCGGCACTCGAGACGCATCGCTGATGGCGGCTGCGCATGCTTCGCCGCGCGTGCTGCCGGGGTTCGGCCTCACCCTCGGCTTCACGATCGGATATCTCTCGCTCATCGTGCTGATCCCGCTGGCGGCGGTGTTCCTGAAGACCGCGACGCTGAGCGCGGAGCAGTTCTGGGCGCAGATCTCCGCGCCGCGCGCGGTCGCCTCCTACCGGCTGACCTTCGGGGCCTCTCTGCTGGCGGCAGGCATCAACGCGGTGTTCGGGCTGGTGCTGGCCTGGGCGCTCGTGCGCTATTCCTTCCCGGGCAAGAAGCTGGTCGATGCACTGGTGGATCTGCCCTTCGCGCTGCCCACGGCGGTGGCGGGCATCTCGCTCGCGGCGATCTACGCGAAGAATGGCTGGCTGGGGCAATATCTCGAGCCGTTTGGCATCCAGGTCGCCTTCACGCCGCTGGGGGTGCTCGTGGCGCTCGTGTTCATCGGCCTGCCCTTCGTGGTGCGCACGGTGCAGCCCGTGCTCGAGGATCTCGACACGGAATACGAGGAGGCGGCCGCGAGCCTCGGCGCGAGCCGCTGGCAGACCGTGACGCGCGTGGTGCTCCCGGCGGTGTTTCCGGCGCTGGTCACCGGCTTCGCGCTCGCATTTGCGCGGGCCGTGGGCGAATACGGCTCGGTGATCTTCATCGCGGGGAACCTGCCGCTGGTATCCGAGATCACGCCGCTGATCATCATCACCAAGCTCGAACAATATGATTATGCCGGCGCCACCGCCATCGCGAGCGTGATGCTCGTCGTTTCCTTTGCATTGCTGCTCGTCATCAATCTGCTGCAGGCCTGGGCCGCGAAGGCCGGCCGGAGGGAAGGCTGATGGCCGGCAATGCGGCGTCGCTGGCCCGCAAGGGCGAAACGCGCTTCGAGCATCGCTCGGCGACGCGCGACCCGCTGATCGTGCGCGTGCTGGTGCTGACGGTGGCGCTGGGCTTCTTCGCGATCTTCCTGCTGTTGCCGCTCGTCGTGGTCTTCGCGGAGGCACTGCGGAAGGGCTTCGAGACCTACTGGGCGGCGCTCGTCGATCCGGATGCGCAATCGGCGATCCGGCTCACGCTGCTCGCGGCGGCGATTGCCGTGCCGCTGAACCTCGTCTTCGGCGTCTCCGCCGCCTGGGCCATCGCGAAGTACCAGTTTCGCGGCAAGGCGTTTCTCACGACGCTGATCGACCTGCCGTTCTCGGTGTCACCGGTGATCGCGGGGCTGATCTATGTGCTGGTCTTCGGCGCGCAGGGCTGGTTCGGCCCGTGGCTGCGCGAAAACGACATCCGGGTGATCTTCGCCGTGCCGGGCATCGTGCTCGCGACCGTCTTCGTGACCTTTCCCTTCATCGCGCGCGAACTCATCCCGCTGATGGAGCAGCAGGGCTCGGAGGAGGAGGAAGCCGCGATCGTCCTCGGAGCCTCGGGTTGGCAGACCTTCTGGCGGGTGACGCTGCCGAACATCAAATGGGGCCTGCTCTACGGCGTCATCCTCTGCAATGCGCGGGCGATGGGCGAATTCGGCGCGGTTTCGGTCGTTTCCGGCCATGTGCGCGGCGAAACCAACACCATGCCGCTGCATGTCGAGATCCTCTACAATGAATACCAGTTCGCGGCGGCCTTCGCGGTGGCCTCGCTGCTGGCTCTGCTCGCGCTGCTGACCATCGCGTTGAAGAGCCTCGTCGAGTGGCGATCCGGCCGCACACAATCACGGGAGGATGCGCCATGAGCATTCGGGTCGAGGGCATCTTCAAGCAGTTCGGGACCTTCACGGCACTCGATGACGTGACGCTCGATTTTCCCAAGGGCGAACTCGTGGCCCTGCTCGGCCCCTCGGGCTGCGGAAAGACGACGCTGCTGCGCATCATCGCCGGGCTCGAAACGGCGGATCGCGGGCGTATCCTCTTCGATGGTGCCGATGCGAGCGACCGCCATGTGCGCGAGCGGCAGGTGGGGTTCGTCTTCCAGCATTACGCCTTGTTCCGGCACATGAGCGTCTTCGAGAACGTGGCATTCGGCCTGCGCGTGAAGCCGCGCGCGCGCCGTCCGTCGGAAGCGGAAATCCGCCGCAAGGTGATGGAACTGCTCGATCTCGTGCAGCTCGCCTGGCTCGCGGACCGGTCGCCGGCGCAGCTCTCCGGCGGGCAGCGGCAGCGCATCGCGCTCGCCCGCGCGCTCGCCGTGGAGCCGCAGGTGCTGCTGCTCGACGAGCCCTTCGGCGCGCTCGACGCCAAGGTGCGCAAGGAACTCCGCCGCTGGCTCCGGCAATTGCACGACGATCTCCACATCACCTCGATCTTCGTCACCCACGACCAGGAGGAGGCACTCGAACTCGCGGATCGCGTGGTGCTGATGAACCGCGGACAAGTGGAGCAGCTCGGCTCGCCCCGCGAGGTCTATGCCGAGCCGGCGAGCGAGTTCGTGTTCGGCTTTCTGGGTTCCGCCAACCGCATCGAGGGCGAGGTAAGGAACGGCAGGCTCGCCGTGCCGGGCACGGATATCGCGTTGCCGGTGGCCGCGGACGGCGCCCGGCAGGTCACGGCCTATATCCGGCCGCATGAACTCGCCATCGCGCGCGGGGAGGGCGACGGCATTCCCGCAACCGTCCGGCGCGTGCTCGAACTCGGGCCGCTGGCGCGTGTCGAATTCGTCACATCGGCGGGGCAGGGGTACGAAGCGGAAATTCCCCGTTCGGAACTCGCGGGCCTTGCGTTGCAACCCGGCGAGGCTGTGCGCCTCGTGCCACGGACCCTGCGGCTTTTCCCGCGGGATGCGGCATGAATTTCCAGCAGCTCCGGATCATCCGCGAGACGGTGCGGCACAATTTCAACCTCACCGCGGTGGCGCAGGCGCTGGCGACCTCGCAATCCGGCGTCTCGCGGCACATCCGCGATCTCGAGGAGGAACTCGGCGTCGAGCTGTTCGTCCGGCGGGGAAAGCGCTTGCTGGCGCTGACCGATCCGGGGCGGCAGATCCTGCCTTTCGTCGAGCGGATGCTGGTCGATGCCGGCAGCATCGGGCGGATCGGCACGGAACTCGGGGCGACGCGCGCGGGCGAACTCGTCATCGCCACCACCCACACCCAGGCGCGCTACATGCTGCCGGGCGTGATCGCGGAATTTCGCCGCGCCTTCCCCGAAGTGCGTCTGGTGCTGCACCAGACGAGCCCGGCGGATGTCGCGCAGATGCTGCTCGACGGGCGCGCCGATCTCGGGATCGCCACCGAGGCGTTGTCCAACGAACCCGATCTCGCAGCCTTCGCCTTTCATGTCTGGCGGCATGGCGTCATTGTGCCGAAGGGGCACGCGCTGGCGACGGCCAGCCCGCTGACGCTCGAGGCCCTCGCGGCGCATCCGCTCATCACCTACCAGCAGGGCTTCACGGGGCGCCCGGCGATCGACCGCGCCTTTTCCGGATCTGACATCGCGCCCGACATCGTGCTCGAGGCGATCGATGCCGATGTCATCAAGGCCTATGTCGAACTGGGGCTGGGCGTGGGCATCGTGGCGGAAATGGCCTTCGACCCCGCGCGGGACAGCGCGCTGGTGATGCGGCCGGAGCGGTTCTTCGAGGAGACCACGACCTATCTCGCCGTGCGGCGCGGCCGTTTCCTGCGTGGTTTCGCCTATCGCTTCATCGAGGCGTGCCGGCCCGAACTCACCGAAGCGTTAGTACGCCGTGAGGCCGGCGTGGGGTGACGATCCCGGAGAAGGGTTTTCTCCGGCGCGCGCGAAGTTTGAAACAGAGCCGATGCCCGCCGCCCTTGAGGCGTCTGTTCTTTTTACATATATTTTTGTTCTGTTTATCGAACATTTGGAACAGCCGTGACCGCCCTTGTTTCCGGTCCCTCCCGCGCCCTGAACGGCTCGCGCCTCTGCTGCGCTCCGGTGGCGACCGGCTGTCCGGGGCAATGGCGCAACGCGCATGAAATCAGAGGGTTTGACCCGTCGCCGGAACCGCGCGAGGAAGAAGGCGCGATGCCGCAACCTCCGGAGCCTGCCTGATGTCTGTCCCGAAAAAAATGCCGTTGCCGGCGATCCTGCTGGCCAACGATCTGCTGGATGGCGACGTGGTGTTCCGCACCGCCTCCGGCTGGACGCGGGATCCGCGCCTGGCACTCGTCGCCGAGGATGAGGCGACCGCCACCCGGCTCGAGGCCGAGGCCCGGCTCGCCTTCGAGCGGAAGGAAGTCGTCGATGCCTATCTCGTGGATATCACGCGGGACGAGGCCGGCCTTCCGGTGCCGAACCATTTCCGCGAGCGCTTCAAGGTGAAGGGGCCGTCGCATAGGCCCGATCTGGGCAAGCAGGCCGAATTCGGCGTGAGGTGAAGCATGTATCGCTACGATGAATTCGACGAGGCTTTCGTGCGCGACCGCGTCGCGCAATTCGCCGATCAGATGAAGCGCCGGCTCGACGGCAGCCTAACGGATGATGAATTCAAGCCGCTGCGGCTGAAGAACGGCCTTTATCTGCAATTGCACGCCTACATGCTGCGCATCGCCATTCCCTACGGCATGCTCTCCTCGCGGCAATTGCGGCAACTGGCGCTGATCGGCGAGAAGTTCGATCGCGGCTACGGGCATTTCACCACCCGCCAGAACCTGCAATTCAACTGGCCGAAATTGCGGGATGTTCCGGAAATTCTCGGGCTTCTCGCCGATGTCGAGATGCACGCGATCCAGACCTCCGGCAATTGCATCCGCAATGTCACGGCCGACCAGTTCGCCGGCGTCGCGGCCGACGAGATCGAGGACCCGCGCCCGGTGGCCGAACTCATCCGCCAATGGTCGAGCGTGCATCCGGAATTCGATTACCTGCCCCGCAAGTTCAAGATCGCGGTGACCGGCGCGCCCCATGATCGCGCGGCGATCGCGGCGCATGATATCGGCATCGGCATCGTGCGGAATGCGGCGGGGGAGGTCGGTTATCGCATCCTCGTCGGCGGGGGCCTGGGCCGCACGCCGATGATCGGCAAGGCGGTGCGCGAGTTCCTGCCGAAGGCGGATCTGCTCGCCTATCTCGAAGCCATCCTGCGAGTCTACAATCTCGAGGGGCGGCGCGACAACAAGTACAAGGCGCGGGTGAAAATCCTCGTCCACGAGATCGGGATCGAGGAATTCCGTGCCCGCGTGGAAGCGGAATTCGCAAAGCTCGACGGCCCGACCATCAATGCCGATCCGGCGGAAGTCGCGCGCATCGCGGCGTATTTCGCCCCGCCGACCTACGAGAAGCTGCCGGCCGTGAGCGCGGCCCATGAAGCGGCGAAGCGCGCGAACCCCGCTTTCGCCGCCTGGGCGGACATCAACACCTTCCCGCATCGCGAGCCGGGTTATGCGGCGGTGACGATCTCGCTGAAGGGCATCGGCGAAGCGCCCGGCGATGCGACCTCCGCCCAGATGCGGGCCGTGGCCGATCTCGCGGATCGATATTCGTTCTCGGAAATCCGCGTGACGCATGCGCAGAACCTTGTGCTGGCGCATGTTCGGCAGGGCGATCTCTTCGCTCTGTGGCAGAAGCTCGGCGAAGCGGGGCTGGCGGAAGCCAATGTCGGGCTCATCACCGACATCATTGCCTGCCCGGGCCTCGATTACTGTGCGCTGGCCACCGCCCGCTCGATTCCCATCGCGCAAAGTGTCGCCAAGCGCTTCGCCGATCTCGACCGGCAGCGGGATATCGGCCCGCTGAACGTGAAGATCTCGGGCTGCATCAATGCCTGCGGGCATCACCATGTCGGCCATATCGGCATTCTCGGCCTCGAGAAGCGCGGGGCCGAGAGCTACCAGATCACTCTGGGCGGCGACGCCACGGAGAACGCGGCGATCGGCGAGATCATCGGGCCGGGCATTGGCGCGGATGAGGTGCCGGACGCGATCGAGCGGCTGGTCGATGTCTATCTCGCCCGGCGCAATGCGGGCGAAACCTTCATCGAGGCCGTGCGCCGCCTGGGCCTTCAGCCCTTCAAGGCGGCTTTCACGGGGGAGGCCGGCCATGTCGCTGCTTGATCGGAACGGCGTGAAGGCCGAGACGTGGTCGCGCGAGGCGGGCGCCACGCAGCGCATCGTGCCCTTCGCGGAACGGGCTGAGGCGCTCGCGGGCAATGCGCCTCTCGGCGTGGAAATCCCCAACACGGTGCGCGTGCCGGAACTCGAGCCGCATTTTGACCGTCTCGCGCTGATCGCGATCCAGTTTCCGAGCTTTTCGGACGGGCGCGGCTTTTCCATCGCGAAGGCGCTGCGCAACGCCGGCTATCGCGGCACCTTGCGTGCGGTGGGGCCGTTGATTGCCGATCAGTTCGCCTATGCGCTGGCCTGCGGTTTCGACGAGGTGGAATTGCCGCCCGAGGTTGCGAGCCGCCAGCCGGTCGAGATCTGGCTCGCGGCGGCGCGGGCCTTCCGCGCGACCTACCAGACGAGCCATCAGGCCGGCGGGAAGAGCATTCTCGAGCAGCGGCGTGCCGCCCGTGGAGGGGTCGTATCATGACAATCGCCTTGGCGCAGCAGCTCCCCGGTCTCGCCCCCGTCGAGCGCATCCGCGCGATCCGTGCGGCCCTGGGCGGCGAGATCGTCTTCACCACAAGCTTCGGGCTCGAGGATCAGGTGCTGACGCATCTCATCGCCGAGAGCGGGGCCGACATTGCCTTCGCGACGCTCGATACGGGCCGGCTGTTCCCCGAGACGCATGCGCTCTGGGCCGAAACCGAGGCGCGCTATGGCATCAAGGTCTTCGCCTATGCCCCGCGCCACGAGGCGGTCGAGGATTATGTCGCCGGGAATGGCATCAACGGCTTCTACGCCTCGCTCGAAGCGCGGAAGGCTTGCTGCCACATCCGCAAGGTCGAGCCTCTGGGCCGGGCGCTGAAGGGTGCTTCGGGCTGGATCACCGGCCTGCGCGCCGATCAATCGGCCGCCCGGCATGACACGCCCTTCGCGGAGGAGAATGCGCAATACGGCCTCGTGAAGCTCAATCCGCTGCTCGATTTCACGCGCGACGATGCGCTGGCTTTCGCAAAGGCGCATGACGTTCCGATCAACCCGCTGCACGAGCGCGGTTTCCTCTCCATCGGCTGCGCGCCCTGCACGCGGGCGGTTGAACCCGGCGAGCCCGAGCGCGCGGGCCGCTGGTGGTGGGAGGACGAGACGAAGAAGGAATGCGGCCTGCATGTCGGCCCGGATGGCCGGTTCGTGCGGCCGGAGCCCGTGAAGGAAGCCTTCGCATGAGCACGATGACCCATCTGCAGCGGCTTGAGGCGGAGGCGATCTTCATCCTCCGCGAGGTGGCCGCGACCGCCGAGAAGCCGGTGCTGCTCTATTCGATCGGCAAGGATTCGGCCGTACTGCTGCATCTCGCGCTGAAGGCGTTCCATCCCGGCAAGCTGCCGTTCCCGCTGCTGCATGTCGATACGACCTGGAAATTCCGGGAAATGATCACCTTCCGGGACGAAACCGCGAAGCGCCTCGGGCTCGATCTCATCGTCCATATCAACGAAGAGGGCGTGAAGGCGGGCATCAACCCGATCACCTCCGGTTCTCAGGTGCATACGGATGTGATGAAGACCGTCGGCCTCAAGCAGGCGCTCGACAAATACGGGTTCGACGCCGCCTTCGGGGGCGCGCGCCGCGACGAGGAGAAATCCCGCGCGAAGGAGCGCGTGTTTTCGCTGCGCTCGCCGGGCCATCGCTGGGACCCGAAGAACCAGCGGCCCGAGCCATGGAACCTCTTCAACACGCGGAAAAAACAGGGCGAGAGTTTCCGTGTCTTCCCGCTCTCGAACTGGACGGAAGCGGATGTGTGGAGCTACATCGTGCAGGAAAACATTCCTGTCGTGCCGCTCTATTTCGCGAAGGAGCGCCCGGTGGTGCGGCGCGGCGGCACCCTGATCATGCGCGACGATGATCGCCTGCCGCTTCTCCCCGGCGAGGTGCCGGAGATGAGGAAAGTGCGCTTCCGCACGCTCGGCTGCTACCCGCTGACCGGGGCGATTCCGAGCGAGGCGGATACGCTCGATGGCATCATCGCCGAGATGAACGCCTCGCGCGCCTCCGAGCGGCAGGGGCGACTCATCGACCATGACGGCGCGGCCTCGATGGAAGCGAAGAAGCAGGAAGGCTATTTCTGATGTCCGCAGCCGCGTTGAAACTGGTGGAAACGCCCGCAAGCGTGGCGGAGGCCGCGCCCGCGCGCTCCGTTTTGCGCTTCATCACCTGCGGATCGGTGGATGACGGGAAATCCACGCTGATCGGCCGCATCCTCTACGAATGCGGCGCGGTTTTCGAGGATCACCTCGAGGCGCTCGACCGCGACAGCCAGAAATTCGGCACGAACGGCAAGGCGCTGGATTTCGCGTTGCTGGTCGATGGCCTCGCCGCCGAGCGCGAGCAGGGCATCACCATCGATGTCGCCTACCGCTATTTCCAGACGCCGAAGCGGCATTTCATCGTCGCGGATACGCCGGGCCACGAGCAATATACCCGCAACATGGCGACCGGCGCTTCCACGGCGGATGTCGCGATCCTGCTGGTCGATGCGCGCAAGGGCCTGCTGCCGCAGACGCGCCGCCACTCCTTCATCGTCTCGACGATGGGTGTGCGGCAGGTCATCGTTGCCATCAACAAGATGGACCTCGTGGGCTATGACGAGGCGGTTTTCCGCGCGATCGAAGCGGATTACCGCGCGATCGCCGCCGGGCTCGGCTTCGAGAGCATCACCTGCATCCCGGTTTCGGCGCGCGAGGGCGACAACCTCACGACGCTTTCGCCCCAGACCCCGTGGTTCACCGGCACGCCCTTGCTGCCGCTGCTCGAAACGCTCGATGTCGCGCCCGCTCGCGACGAGAACCCGGCTTTCGCGCTGCCCGTGCAATGGGTGAACCGCCCCAACCTCGATTTTCGCGGCTTCTCCGGAACCATCGCGACGGGCCGCGTTGCTGTGGGTGACGCGATCGAGGCCTTGCCCTCGCGCCGCGAGAGCCGCATCGCCCGGATTGTCACGGCCGATGGCGATCTCGACACCGCCTTTGCCGGACAGGCCGTGACCCTCGTGCTGGCCGATGAGATCGACCTGTCGCGCGGCGATGTCATCGCGGCGCCGGTGGCCGCGCGCGCCTCCTCGCGCCCGCGCATCCGCACGGAAATCGAGGCGCGGGTGATCCTGACGGGCGAGAAAGTGATCGAGAAGGGCACGGCCTTCCTCGTGAAGCTCGGCACGGCGATGGCGACCGCGACAATCGTTACCATCCATGAGCGCACGAATATCGAGAGTTTCGCGGGCGAGCCGGCGGAGAGCCTCGCGCTCAACGCCATCGGCCGCGTGCGCCTCGCCTTCGACAAGCCGCTGGTGCTGGCCGATTATGTGCAATCGCGCGAACTCGGCGGCTTCATCCTGATCGATCGCCTCACGAACGAAACCAGCGCCTTCGGCTTCGTCCTGCCCGATCCCGCCCCCGATCTGAAGGATGCCACCGAGATCGACCGCGCGATCGCCCGCGTGCTCGGGCCGGAAGGCTCGGCCAAGCGGCAGGCCCGGCTGCATTTCGTCACCTGGCGGGTGGCCTCGGCGCTGGGCGTCGCGGGAATTGTCTTCGCGCTGTCGGGTGATGCGACGGTCGCGGCGCTCGCCGGCCTTGCGGATGTCACCTTGAGGCCGGCCGCACGGGCCTTCCACGATGCCGTGTGGCGCAAGATCCGCGAGCGGCGCGAGGCGGCGCTCTCGCTCGACGGAGGCGGTATTTGAGCGCACGCCAGCCTGCCGCCACCCGGCCCCAGCGCATCGCGCCGCTTGCCAGCCTGCCGGTCTTCTTCAAGCTCGGAGGCCGGCGCGTCATACTGGCCGGCGCGACCGACGGCGCGCTCTGGAAGGCGGAACTGCTGGCGGCGGCCGGTGCGGATCTGCATGTTTTCGCGGAAGAATTTCCGGAAGGATTCGCAGCCCTCGCCGCCGATCCGCCGGCCGGTGCCATCACCTTGCATGCGCGCGGCTGGCTGCCCGCTGACCTCGCGGATGCGGTGATCGCGATCGCCGATCTCGAGGAACCGCACGAGGCCGAGGCCTTCGTGGCGGCGGCGCGCGCGGCGGGCGCGGCTTTCAACGTGATCGACAAGCCGGATTTCTGCGCCTTCCAGTTCGGCGCGATCGTCAACCGCTCGCCCCTGGTGATCGGCATTTCGACCGATGGCGCGGCGCCCGTCTTCGGGCAGGCGATCCGCCAGAAGATCGAGGCGCTTTTGCCCGCCGGCCTGAAAGCCTGGGCCGAGGCCGCGCGCGATTGGCGGCCGCATGTGCAGGCGCGCGCACTGGCCTATGCCGCGCGCCGCCTGTTCTGGGAGAATTTCACGCGGCGCGCGCTGTCTTCGCCTGAAGCCCCGCCGACGGATGCGGATCGCAACGCCTTGCTCGCGAGCCTCGAGGGCATCGAGGAACGGGCGAAAACCGGGCGCATCAGCCTCGTCGGCGCGGGGCCGGGCGACCCGGATCTGCTGACCGTCAAGGCGATCCGCACCCTGCAGGCCGCCGATATCATCCTCCACGATGACCTTGTCTCGCCCGAGGTGCTGGAACTCGCGCGGCGCGAGGCGAAGCGCATGCTCGTGGGAAAAAAGGGTCATGGACCCTCCTGCAAGCAGAGCGATATCAATGATCTGATGGTGAGGCTCGCCCGCGAGGGCCGGCATGTCGTGCGGTTGAAATCCGGCGATCCCGCCATTTTCGGCCGCGCGACCGAGGAACTCGATGCCGCGCGACGCGCCGGGATTTCCGTGACGATCGTTCCCGGGATCACCGCGGCGCAAGGGGCGGCCGCGTCGCTCGAGACATCGCTCACCGAACGCAAGCGCGCACGCCGCCTGCAATTCCTCACCGGGCACGGCATGGATGGCCGCCTGCCGGCCGATATCGCCTGGGAAGCCATCGCGGACGAGACCGCGACGACCGTGCTCTACATGCCGCGCAAGACCCTCGGCGAGTTCCGCGAACGGGCGCTCGCGGCCGGCCTCTCGCCGGAAATTCCGGCCGTGGCCGTGATGAATGCCACGCGCGCCAATGAACGCCATCTTGCCGGAACGCTGGCGGGTTTGCCGGAAGATCTCGCGCGCTGGCCGAATGACGGCCCGGTGCTGGTGATGATCGGGCACACTTTCGGCAGGCTCGGCGAATCGGCCCTTCCGCTTCAGGCCGCGGGTTCGGGCGGGATGCGGTAGACGGTGGTGGATTTCACGCGTTCCATCGCGAAGCGCGACGACACGTTCTTCAGCGGAAACGCCTCGATCAGCCGCTTGTAGAAGGCATCATAGGCCGACATGTCCTCGACCACGACGCGCAGCATGTAATCGACATCGCCGGCCATCCGGTAGAGTTCCATCACCTCCGGCATGGCCGTGACGCCATCGGCGAAGCGCTTCAGCCAGGCGGCGGAATGGTCGGCCGTTTCGATCGAGACGAACACGGTCAATCCGAGACCGATTTTCTCCGGCGAGAGCAGGGCCACGCGCCGCAGGATGGTGCCGTTCGCCTCGAGCTTCTGGATGCGCTTCCAGCACGGGGTTTGCGAAAGCCCAACCTTTTCCGAAAGTTCCGCCAGCGACATATCCGCCTTTTCCTGCAGGAGGGCGAGGATCTTGCGGTCGATGCGGTCCATGGATCGGACTCCCGGATGGGCGAGTGGAGAGAAAATTATTCTAATACAGGTCTACGGTCCGCGCCAAAGACGGTTCTTTCGAATTGCACGATCCCGGCGAAAAGCGCTGCCGAAATTCCAGCCCGGTGGAGAAGGCCGTTTCTGCGGCAGCGGCGCCGGCCAGGGTGTCATACCCGATCTGCCAAGGGCCGCGAATGGCAGCATCAGGGAATTTGATTGGTCAACCCGCCGGTTCTGGGGAAAATGGGTCGTTCTCGCCCTCCAGAAACAAGGCCCATTCCGCCCATGGTTACCATCTACGGCGTCAGCCGCAGCCGCGCGTCCCGCAACATCTGGCTTATGAACGAACTGGGCCAGCCCTACGAGCAGGTGCCGGTGATCCAGGCCTATCGGCTGGCCGATCCGCATGCGCTGGATGCGCCGGTGAACACGAAATCCCCGTCCTTCCTCGCGGTGAACCCGAACGGCCATGTTCCATCCATGAAGGATGGCGACCTCGTGCTGCACGAATCGCTGGCGATCAATCTCTATCTCGCGCGGAAATTCGGCGGTCCCGTCGCCCCGGCGACCCTGGCCGAGGAAGGCGAATGCGCGATGTGGACGCTCTGGGCCGCCACCGAGGCCGAGCCGCATGCGATCCTCATCCTCTACCATCGCCTGATGAAGCAGGGCGACGAGCGCAAGCCGGCTCTGGCGGATCAGGCCGTCATCGATCTGAGGGGTCCGTTCAAGGTGCTGGACGACGCGCTCGCGGCCACGGGCTTCCTCGTCGGCGGGCGTTTCACGGTCGCGGATATCAACGTGGCGGAGGTGATCCGTTACGCGATGCCGGCACCGGAACTCTTCGAAGCAGCGCCGCGCGTGAAGGCCTGGCTCGAGGCGTGCCATGCGCGCCCCGCCTTCAAGGCGATGATGGACAAGCGCAACGCCGAGCCGGCCTGACGCATGAAGCGGCCCGATGCGCTTTCCGCCCTGATCGCATCGCATCACGGGCGCGTGCCGCCGCGCACGGGTTCGCTGATCGTCACGGTGTTCGGCGCGCTCGTCCTGCCGGCCGGGGAGGCGTTGCGCCTCTCCGACCTGCAGGAATGGCTGGCGGCGCTGGAGATCGACCCCGGCCTCGTGCGCACCGCGCTCTCCCGCCTCGTGCAGGACGGTACCTTGCAGCGCGAACGCGACGGCAAGGCCGCTTTCTACCGGCTAAGCCCGCACGCGGTCGCGGATTTCGAGTCGGCGGGTGATCTGATCTTCGGACGTCGATTGCCGCAGCCCACGGGTGAACTGGAACTGCTGGTGATCGAGGATAGCGGCCGTCGCGCCGCCCTGCGCGCGGAACTCGGCGAGCAGGGCTTCGTGCCGCTCGCGGCCAATCTGCTGATCCGGCCGTTCTGGGCCGGGCGGATGGCGGCGGACAGCACGGGATGCCTCGCGCTCGCGCTGCAGGCCAATGCGAATCTCGCCCGGCGCGCGCGCGAACTCTGGCCATTGGACGCGCTTGCGATGGGCTATCGCGCCGTGATCGGCCATGCCGAAGCGGTGCGCGCCGGGATTTTCACGCCGGAAGATGCCCGGCTCGCCCGGCTGATGCTGGTGCATGAGTTCCGGCGGATCGTCCTGCGTGACCCGTTCCTGCCGGCGGCCCTGCTGCCGGAGGATTGGCCGGGCAGGGTGGCCCGCCAGGCCTTCGATGCCGCGTTGCAGCATATCTCAGGCTGAAAAACGGCACAATCCAGGGCGAAGATCGGTTGAGTTCATAATTGTAACGTAAATTGTTGACTTCCTGAAAAATCGTAACATACTCTCGCGAAACACCATCAGGGAGGATGGCCCAGATGTATGCGCAGGCGCTCAACGCGGCGACCGAGACGTCGAAGGACGATCCCGCAAAGCTCGCGGCTTTCCAGGCCCGGATCGATGCCGAGGAGAAGATCGAGCCCAATGACTGGATGCCGGAGGGCTACCGCAAGACCTTGGTGCGGCAGATCTCCCAGCACGCGCATTCGGAAATCGTGGGCATGCTGCCGGAGGGCAACTGGATCACCCGCGCGCCGTCGCTGAAGCGCAAGGCCGCACTGCTCGCCAAGGTGCAGGATGAGGGCGGCCACGGGCTCTACCTCTATTCCGCCGCCGAGACGCTGGGCGTCTCCCGCGAGGAGCTGGTGGAAGCCCTGCTTTCCGGCAAGGCGAAATATTCGAGCATTTTCAATTATCCCACGCCCTCCTGGGCCGATATGGGCATGATCGGCTGGCTGGTCGATGGCGCGGCGATTATGAACCAGATCCCGCTCTGCCGGACCTCGTTCGGCCCTTACGCCCGCGCGATGATCCGGATCTGCAAGGAAGAGAGCTTCCACCAGCGTCAGGGCTACGAGATCGTGATGACGCTGGCGCGCGGCACGCCGGCGCAGAAGAAGATGGCGCAGGACAGCCTGAACCGCTGGTGGTGGCCGGCGCTCATGATGTTCGGCCCGTCCGATACGGCGTCGCAGCATTCCGACCAGAACATGAAATGGAAGATCAAGCGCTTCTCGAACGATGCGCTGCGCCAGAAATTCGTGGATGCGACCGTTCCGCAGGGCCATTTCCTCGGTCTGACCTTCCCGGACCCGGACCTCAGGTTCAACGAGGCGACCGGCCATTGGGAATTCGGCGAAATCGACTGGTCCGAGTTCAATCGCGTGGTGAAGGGCGAGGGGCCCTGCAATCGCGAGCGCCTCAAGGCGCGCAACAAGGCCCAAGAGGAAGGCGCCTGGGTGCGCGCGGCGGCGCTCGCCCATGCCGAAAAGCGCGCGGCCCGCAAGGCAGCCGCGAAGATCGCCGCGGAGTGACAACTCGTCATTGCGAGGAGGGCGAAGCCCGACGCGGCAATCCAGAAGGACAGAAGGAAGTCTGGATTGCTTCGTCGCTGTCGCTCCTCGCAATGACGGAAAAAAGGGGAAACACCGATGACCGAGAAGAACATGCCGCTCTGGGAAGTCTTCATCCGCTCCCGCACGGGCCTCAGCCATCGCCATGCCGGTTCGCTGCATGCGCCGGATGCCGAGATGGCCTTGCAGGCCGCCCGCGATGTCTACACGCGGCGGGGCGAGGGGCTTTCGATCTGGGTCGTGCCCTCCAGCGCCATCACGGCATCGGACCCCTCCGACAAGGATGCGCTCTTTGAGCCCACGGCGTCGAAAATCTATCGCCACCCCACCTTCTACGAGGTGCCGGACGAAGTGGGGCATATGTGACCGTGCCTGTCATTCCCGGCGATGCGCCAGCATCGGACGGGAATCCATCTCAATCTGTTCTGGATTCCCGCCCGCGCTGAAGCGCGTCGGGAATGACATGATGAGCCAGCCATGACCGACACACCGCTCTTCACTTACACCCTGCGCCTCGCGGATAATGCGCTGGTGCTCGGGCACCGGCTTTCGGAATGGTGCGGCCACGCGCCGATGCTGGAGGAAGACCTCGCGCTCGCCAACATGGCGCTGGATTGCATCGGGCAGGCGCGGAATTTCTACACCTATGCCGGCGAGATCGAGGGAAAGGGGCGCACGGAAGACGACCTGGCCTATCTCCGGGATTGCGACGGCTTCCGGAACATCCTGCTGGTGGAACGCCCGCGCGGCGATTTCGCCTTCACGATCCTGCGGCAATTCTTCTACGCGGCGTTCATGCACCCCTATTTCGAGCGCCTCAGCGCTTCGAAAGATGAGCGCCTGGCGTCCATCGCGGCGAAGGCGGTGAAGGAGATGGCCTACCACCTCCGCCATTCCGCCGAATGGGTGATCCGCCTCGGCGACGGCACGGAGGAGAGCGCTGCTCGCCTCGCCGAGGCTTTGGTCGATCTCTGGCCCTTCACCGGCGAGATGTTCGAGGTGGACGAGACCGAGCGCGCGCTGATCGAGGCGGGTGTGGCGGTGGACCCGGCCGCTCTTCGCCCGCTCTGGCTGGAGACGGTCGATCGCGTCTTCGCCGATGCGCTTCTCGCCCGCCCGCAAGATGGCTGGATGCAGACCGGCGGCCGGCGCGGCGAACATTCCGAGCATCTGGGGCATCTGCTGGCGGATCTGCAATTCATGCAGCGCGCCTATCCCGGCTCGACCTGGTGACATCATGGCCGAGATCATCCACTTGCGCGAACCGGTCGATGAACGCCTTACGCGGGCGCGCATCGCGGCGGCGAGCGTGGTGGACCCTGAAGTGCCGGTGCTGACGATCGAGGATCTCGGCGTGCTGCGTGACGTCCAATTCACGGGCGACACGGTGGAAGTGGTCATCACGCCAACCTATTCCGGCTGCCCGGCGATGGACATGATCGCGCTGCAGGTCGATCTCGCGCTGGAAAAGGCCGGTTTCGCGCATCGCAAGGTGACGCTCTCGCTTTCCCCCGCCTGGACGACCGACTGGATGAGCGAGGCGGGCAAGGAGAAGCTGCGCGCCTATGGCATCGCCCCGCCGGTGGGCCGCGCGAAAGGCCGGGGCGCGCTGTTCGGGGTCGATGAGATCGCCTGTCCCCATTGTGGCTCGGAGGAAACCGAGCGCGTCTCCGAATTCGGCTCCACGGCCTGCAAGGCGCTCTGGCGCTGCCGGGCCTGCCGCGAACCCTTCGATTATTTCAAGTGCATCTGAGGGAGGGGTGATTGGCGGCACACAGACCCACCACTCTCCGTCATGGCCGGACTTGTTCCGGCCATCCACGTCTTTGCTATTGCCGTCGTCGGTCGTGGATGCCCGGGCCAGACCCGGGCATGACGCGCTGAGATCTGCCGGGAGAATGCCATGTCGATGCCCCAATCTTCCACGCCCCGCTTTCACCGGCTGACGATCCGCGAGGTGCGCCGCGAGACGCCCGATGCTGTCTCCATCGCCTTTGAGGTGCCGGCGGAATTGCGCCCCGCCTTCGCCTTCGAGCAGGGGCAGTACCTTACGCTCCGCACGGAGATCGACGGCGAGGATATCCGCCGCTCCTATTCGATCTGCGCGGGCGAGGCGGATGGCGAATTGCGCGTGGCGGTGAAGGAGGTGGCGGGCGGGGCCTTCTCGACCTTCGCCAATCGCGCGCTGCAGCCCGGCGCCGCGTTGGATGTGATGACGCCGATGGGCCGTTTCGGCGCAACGACGCGCGCGGCGAGCGGCGGTCATGCCGTGTTCTTCGCCTGCGGCTCGGGCATCACGCCCGTCCTCTCGATCATCCGCACCCGCCTTGCGCGCGACCCGGATGCCAGGCTGACGCTCTTCTACGGCAACCGGAATTCCGGCTCGATCCTTTTCCGCGAGACCCTGGACGACCTGAAGGACCGACATCTCGGGCGGCTGGCGGTGCACCACATCCTCAGTCGCGAGGCGCAGGACATCGACCTGCTCAACGGCCGGATGACGCCGGAGAAGATCGCGCTGCTCGTCCGCACGCTCGGTGGCGTGAAGGCCATCGACGACATCTATCTCTGCGGGCCCGAGGAAATGATCACCGCCGCGCGCGCCGTGCTGGAGGAGATGGGTGCCGAGCCCTCGCGCATCCATGTCGAACTGTTTTCCACCGGCGCTGCCCCGCCGCGCGCGGGCATTCGCAAGGTCGCGCCTGCGGCCGATACCGGCATCCCCCTGACCATCACCCATGACGGCCAGAGCCATGCCTTGACCTTGCATGACGGCGAGACGGTGCTCGAAGCCGCCGAACGCGCGGGCCTCGATGTGCCCTATTCCTGCCGGGGCGGGATGTGCTGCACCTGCCGCGCCAAGGTGATCGGGGGCAGCGCCAGCATGGATCTGAATTTCAGCCTCGAACCCTGGGAGGTCGAGGCCGGCTACGTTCTCACCTGCCAGTGCCGGCCCACGGGCGGCGCTCTTGCGGTGGATTATGATCAGGTCTGAAGCGAAGTGATTTCAAAGGCTTGAGACGGAATGGCGAGAGATCGATTCCGGGTCTTGAGACATTGAATCCGCTGGCTGAGGGAGTGATTCCGCTGGCTCAACCGTCATGGCCGGACTTGTTCCGGCCATCCACGACTTCATGTGGTTTCAAAGACATGGATGGCCGGGCTGAACCCGGCCATGACGTTTGCGCCTAGACGCGCTCCAGCGCCAGGGCGATGCCCTGGCCCACGCCGATGCACATCGTGGCGCAGGCGCGCTTGCCGCCGCGATCCTTCAGCTCGATCGCGGCTGTGAGTGCGAGCCGCGCGCCGGACATGCCGAGCGGATGGCCGAGCGCGATCGCCCCGCCATTGGGGTTGATGTGCTCGGCGCTGTCCGGCAGGCCGAGGAGGCGCAGGGATGCCAGGCCCTGCGCGGCGAAGGCCTCGTTCAGCTCGATCACGTCGAAATCGGAGGGCTGGATGCCGAGCCGCGTGCAAAGCTTCTGCGTCGCCGGCGCCGGGCCGATGCCCATGATGCGCGGCGGAACACCGGCCGTCGCAAGGCCGGTGATGCGCGCGAGCGGGGTGAGCCCGAAGCGCTTCAGCGCCGCCTCGCTGGCGATGAGCAGGGCCGCCGCGCCGTCATTCACGCCCGAGGCGTTGCCGGCCGTCACCGAGCCGCCCTTGCGGAACGGCGTGCCGAGCGCCGCGAGCTTTTCGAGCGTCGTCTCGCGCGGATGCTCGTCGCGATCCACGACAATCGCGTCGCCCTTCTTCTGCGGAATCGTCACCGGCGTGATCTCGCGCGCGAGGCGGCCGTTCTTCTGCGCGCGCGATGCGCGGCCTTGCGATTCAAGCGCGAACCGGTCCTGATCCGCGCGGGAGACCTGGAACTCCTCGGCCACGTTCTCGGCGGTCTCCGGCATGGAATCGATGCCGTATTGCGCCTTCATCAGGGGGTTCACGAAACGCCAGCCGATCGTGGTGTCGAACACCTCGGCCGAGCGCTGGAAGGCCTCCTGCGCCTTGCCCATCACCAGGGGCGCGCGCGTCATGCTCTCGACGCCGCCGGCGATCATCAGGTCAGCCTCGCCCGCCTTGATCGCGCGCGCGGCGATGCCCACCGCATCGAGCCCCGAGCCGCAGAGGCGATTGACGGTCGTGCCCGGAATCTCCACCGGCAGCCCCGCGAGCAGGCCCGCCATGCGCGCGACGTTGCGGTTGTCCTCGCCGGCCTGATTGGCCGAGCCCAGGATGATTTCATCGACCGCAGCGGCCATCTCCGCCGGGAAGCGGCTCATCAGCGCGCGGATCACATGGGCCGCCATGTCATCCGGCCGAACGCTCGCGAGCGCGCCGCCATAGCGGCCGATGGGCGTGCGGGTTCCGTCGACGAGATAGGCTTCGGGCATGGTTCAGGTCCTTGGTCGAACATCAGCCGCCGTTGAGCGCGGCAAAATTGCGTTGGCCGGCCACAAGCTCCGCGAGCAGCCCGGCCACCTCGAAGCCGCGACCGTCGCGCGCTTCCGCCGATTTCGCCATCGCGAGTATCTGCGCCAGCCCCAGCCCGTCGGCATAATGCATGGGGCCGCCGCGCCAATTGGGAAAGCCGTAGCCGTTGACGAGCACGAGGTCGATATCGGCGGGGCGTGCGGCAATGCCCTCGGCGAGAATTTTCGCGCCTTCATTCACCATCGCGGTGACAACGCGATTCTGGATCTCCTGCGCGCTGAAGGCCCGCTGCGGCCGCCCGGTGCTGGCGGCATGCGCGCGCACCAGGGCCTCGACATGCGGGTCGGCCAGCCGGCGACCCTGATCGTAGACATACCAGCCCTTGCCCGCCTTCTGGCCGAAGCGGCCCTCCTCGCAGAGCCGGTCGACCAGCGGCACGTCGCGCTCGGCCGGGTCGCGCGTGCCGGCGAGGCGCTTCCGGCGCGCCCAGGCGATATCGAGGCCCGCGAGATCCTGCACCGCGAACGGGCCCATGGCGAGGCCGAAGGCTTCCATCGCTGCGTCGATCTCGCGCGGCAATGCCCCTTCCTCCAGCATGAATTCGCATTGCGCCCGGAATTTCGCGAGGATGCGATTGCCGATGAAGCCTTCGCAGACCCCTGAAATCACCGCGATCTTCTTCAGCTTCCGCCCGATGGCGAGCGCAGTCGCGAGCGCTTCGGGGCTCGTGCGGCGGGCGCGCACGATTTCCAGAAGCTTCATCACATGCGCGGGCGAGAAGAAGTGCAGGCCGAGGAAACGCTCCGGTGCCGGCAGGGCATCCGCCATCGGCTCGAGATCGAGATAGGAGGTGTTGGTGGCCACCAGCGTCGAGGATGGCAGCAGGCCCGCCAGCTTCTTCATCAGTTCGAGTTTCACGCCCATATCCTCGAACACCGCCTCGATCACGAGATCGCAGGCCGCGAGGCGGCCCATCTCGGTGGTCGGCGCGAGGTTCGAGAGGCGCTCGAGGCGGGTATTCTCGTCGATGCGGCCCGAGCGGATCGAGCGCAGGTAAAGCCCGTTGACGCGGTCGAGCCCGGCCTGAAGTGCGACGTCGTCTGCTTCGAGAAGCATCACCTTGTAGCCGGCATCGAGAAACGCGACCGCGATGCCCGAGCCCATCGTGCCCGCGCCGATGATGCCGACCTGCTTCACCTCGCGCGGCGTGATGCCTGCTAGTTCCGGCCGCTTGCCGGCCTCGCGCTCGGCCAGGAACAGGTGGCGCAACCCGCGCGATTGCTCCGAATTCATCAGTTCGAAAAAGGCGCGGCGTTCGTTGGCCTGGCCCGTCGCGAAGGGCAGGGTGAGGCTTTGCGAGACGAGTTCGATCGCCCGTTGCGGCGCGATGCGGCCGCGCGCCTCGCGGTTCACCTTCTCGACCATCGCCTGCCACGCCTCGGGCTCGGCAGCGGGGGTGGCGCGCAAGGAGAGGCGCGGCTGCATCTGGCCGATCAGGCCACGCGCGAGTGCGATCGCCTCGCGGCGCAGGTCCTTTTCGGCGACGGCGTCGACTAGGCCGAGGCGCAGGGCTTCCGGCGCGCTCACCATGCGGCCCGAGGCGATGAGATCGAGCGCCGCGACCGGCCCGATGAGGCGCGGCAGGCGCTGCGTGCCGCCCGCGCCGGGCAGGAGGCCGAGCTTCACCTCCGGCAGGCCGACGAGACCCTCCTTCGCGATGATGCGCTTGTGCGCGCCAAGGCCGATCTCGCAGCCGCCGCCGAGGGCCGTGCCATGCCAGGCGACGACGACCGGCTTCGCGCTCTCCTCGATGCGGTTGATGACATCGGGCAGGTGCGGCTCGCGCGGGGGCTTGCCGAATTCGGTGATGTCGCCGCCGGCTGTGAAGGTCCGCCCGGCACCGCAGATCACGATAGCCTTCGTCTCGATTTCCGATTGCGCGCGCTGCACGGCATCGATGAGCGCCCGGCGCACGGCCTGCGAGGTGGCATTGACCGGCGGGTTGTCGATTTCGAGGATGGTCACCTCGCCCTCGCGCGAGATCCGCAGAACCTCTGCCATCGCCTCTCCCTCGCCCGGACCGTCGACCCTCATGACGCCTCGCGATAGGCGTTCATGGTCAGGAGTTCGTACGTGGCAGCGGTTTCACCGGAACCGGTCCGGATCTCGACGTCCCAGCGCACCTCGCCATAGGCGGCGTTGCGCGGTGATTTCGACTTCACCGTGAGACGCACCCGGATGGCTTCCCCGGGAGAAACGGGCTTCAGGAACCGCAGGTTGTCAAGCCCGTAATTGGCCAGCACGGGGCCGCGCTTCGGTTCGACGAACAGGCCGGCGGCGAAAGAGAGCAGCAGATAGCCATGCGCCACGCGGCCGGGGAAGAAGGGATGGCCCTTCACGGCCTCCTCGTCCATGTGCGCATAGAAGGTATCGCCCGTGAAATGCGCAAAATGTTCGATATCTTCGAGCGAAATCTCCCGCTCCGGCGAGTGGAAACTCTGGCCGGGCACCAGATCCTCGAAGGGAAGCCGGAACGGATGGGCGGGCGTTTCCGGCTCGGGTGTGCCCTTCACATAACTTTTCGTGATCGCGGTGAGGAAGGCGGGCGAACCCTGCACGGCGACGCGCTGCATCTGGTGATGCACGGCGCGGATGCCGCCGAGTTCCTCGCCGCCGCCCGCGCGGCCCGGCCCGCCATGCACGAGATGCGGCATGGGCGAGCCGTGGCCGGTCGATTCCGCCGCACATTCCGCGTTCAGCACCAGCAGGCGGCCGTGGAAGGCACCTGCGCCGAACACGACCTCGCGTGCGATCCGTGCATCCGCCGTCACCAGCGAGCCCGCGAGCGAGCCGTCACCCTTGCGCGCGAGGTCGATCGCATCGGCGAGATCGCGATAGGGCAGGAGGGTCGCGACGGGCCCGAACGCTTCGGTGTCATGCGGACGCTCGGCGGTTTTGGCGTCGCGCGCGGCAAGCAGCACCGGCGAGAGGAACGCGCCCTTTTCGGTATCGAGGCCGGCGATTTCCAGCCTGTCGGGGTCGCCATGCAGGATCTCGCAATCCTGCCGGAGGCGGGCGATCTGCGATCGCACATCATCCCGCTGCGCCAGCGAGGCGAGGGGGCCCATCCGGGTGGTTTCCACGCGCGGGTCGCCGATGGCGAGGCTCGCGAGGCGCTTCGAGATGGCGCTGGCGACCGCCTCGCTCAAGGCTTCCGGCACGATGATCCGGCGGATGGCCGTGCATTTCTGCCCGGCCTTCACGCCGATTTCCTTCGCGACTTCCTTCACGAAGAGATCGAATTCCGGCGTGCCCGGCACCGCATCCGGCCCGAGGATCGAGCAGTTCAGGCTGTCGCGCTCGGCGGTGAAGGGCACCGCGTTCTTCAGGATGACGGGATGCGCCTGAAGCGCGATCGAGGTCGCGAGCGAACCGGTGAAGGCCACGTGATCCTGGCTCGTGAGGTGCTCGAAGAGATCACCCGTCGAGCCCGCGATGAACTGGAAGGCTCCCTCGGGCAGAACCCCGCTTTCGAGGATGATGCGCGCGGCCTTCTCCGCGAGCCAGGCCGTGGCGCTCGCCGGCTTCGCGATCACCGGCAGGCCGGCGAGCATCGAGGGGCCAAGCTTTTCCAGCATGCCCCAGACGGGGAAATTATAGGCGTTGATCTGCAAGGCCACGCCCTCGCGCGGCACGTAGATGTGCTGGCCCACGAAAGTCCCGGTTTTCGAGAGGCCCTCCACCGCGCCATCGATCAGGAAGGTCTCGTTCGGCAATTCGCGCTTGCCCTTCGAGGCATAGACGAAGAGCGTGCCGATGCCGCCATCGATATCGATCCAGCTGTCCGCGCGCGTCGCACCCGTGAGGGCGGAAAGCGCGTAAAGCTCCTCCTTCCGGGCCGTCAGTGCCTGCGCCACAGCCTTCAGGAGCGAGGCGCGCTCGTGGAAGGTGAGGCGGCGGAGCGCCGGGCCGCCCTTCTGCCGCGCGAAACGCAGCATCGCGGCGTAATCGAGGCCCTTCGCCGTGATCTCGGCGACGGGCGCGCCATCGATGGCGCTGGCGAGAATCTGGCCCGCGCCGTCGCCGGAGAACCAGTGGCCCTCGGCGAAGGAGTGGAGGCGGATGAGGCTCATAGGTGTCTCCTCCCGACAATCTTTCGTTTGTCGCATTTTCTTCACGCGAACCGGCGGCCACTTCGCTTGAAAATGCTCCTATTGCCCGAGATAGGCTTCGCGCAGCTTCGGATCGCCGATGAGATCGCTCGACGCACCGGAATGAGTGATGTCGCCGGTCTCGATCACGAAACCGCGGTTCGATTTCGCGAGCGCCGCCGCCGCATTCTGTTCGACAAGCAGGATGGTGATGCCGCGCTGCTGCAGGTTCTCGATCACGCCGAAGACCTGCTCCACCAGCACGGGTGCCAGGCCCATGCTCGGCTCGTCGAGCAGCAGCAGGCGCGGACGGCTCATCAGTGCCCGGCCGATCGCGAGCATCTGCTGCTGGCCGCCGGAAAGGCCACCGGCCTGCAACGCCCGCTTCTCGTGCAGGATGGGGAAGAGCGCGTAGATGTCGTCGCGCTCCTTCTGCGTGCCGCCGCCATTGAGCCAGCCGCCGAGGTTGAGGTTATCCTCCACCGTGAGCCCGCCGAAGATCTGCCGGCCCTCCGGCACCTGCGCGATGCCGAGCGCCACGCGCTTCTCGGCCGGCAGGCCCGTGATATCCTGCCCCTCGAAGGTGATGCTCCCGCCGGTCACGGGCTGCACGCCGGAAATCGCGCGCAGCAGCGTCGTCTTCCCCGCGCCATTGCCGCCGATGAGGCAGACGATCTCGTTTCGTTGCACGTCGAGATCGAGGCCGTGCAGCACCTCGATGCGCCCATAGGCCGAGCGGAGGTCGCGGATTTCAAGCACGGTTCGCCTCCGCACTGCCGAAGGTGCCGAGATAGGCCGCGATGACGCGCGGATCGTCGCGTACCTCGGCCGGCGTGCCGGACACAAGCGTGCGCCCGCGTTCGAGCACGAGAATCTCGTCCGAAATGCGCATCACGAGCCGCATGTCGTGCTCCACGAGCAAAACCGCGATCCCGCTGGCCGCAACCGACTGGATCACCCGGTCGATCTCCTCGGTCTCGATGGCGTTGCAGCCCGCGGCGGGCTCGTCGAGCAGCAGGATGCGCGGCTCGGTGGCGAGCGCGCGGGCGATTTCGAGCCGCTTCAGCGCGCCATAGGAGAGCGACCCCGCTTCCTTCCCGGCCAGATCCGCGAGGCCGACGCGCTCGAGCAGCGCCATCGCCATCTCGCGGGAGCGGGCATTCTCGCGGCTGACGGAAGGCAGCGCGAAGACATGGCTCAGGAGGCTCGTCTTCTCGTGCTGGTGGCGGCCGACCATCACGTTGTCGAGCGCGCTCATGCGGAAGAAGATCTGCAGGTTCTGGAAGGAGCGCGAGAGGCCGCGTCGTGCCAGCGCGTCGGGCGGCAGGCCGGTGACATCCTCGCCCGCGAGCCGTACGCGGCCGGAACTCGGCTGGTAGAGGCCGGAAATCAGGTTGAAGAGCGTGGTCTTTCCCGCGCCATTCGGGCCGATGATGGAATGGATGCGCCGGGGCTGAACCTTCAGCGACACGCCATCGACCGCCTTCACGCCGCCGAAAGCGATGGAGAGGTTCTCGGTCTCGAGGAGTGGCGCGCTCATGATTTGCCTCCCCGGAGGCGCGCGAGCAGGCTGGGGACAATGCCGCGCGGCAGCAGGATCATGCTCGCCATGATCATCAGGCCGAGCATCAGGTGCTCGTAATCGTGGAAGATCGTCAGCGCCTGCGGGAGGATGACCAGCACCGCCGCGCCCGCGATCGCGCCGATGATCGAGCCAAGGCCGCCCAGCACCACCATTGTCACGAGTTCCACGGAGCGCAGGAACCCCGCCGTGCCATCCGGCGTGATATGCCCGTTGAGGAAGGCCATCAAAGAGCCCGCAACCGAGGCATAAACCGCTGACACCACGAAGATCTTCAGCTTGTAGCTGGCAACATCGATGCCCGCGACGCGGCTCGCGATCTCGCTGTCATGGATCGCGCGCATGGCCCGGCCCGTGGGGCTTTCGATCAGGTTCAGCGCGAGCATGACACCGAGGAGGAGCACGCCGGCGGAGATGTAATACCAGGTATCCGGGCCCCTGAGGCGCGTGCCGAAGACTTCGAGGCGCGGCACGCCCATGCCATCCGGGCCGCCGGTCCAGCTCGCCTCGTTGGTGAGCGCCATCGCGATCAGCAAACCGAAGCCGAGGGTCGCCACCGCGAGATAATGCCCCTTGAGGCGCAGGATTGGCCTTCCCACCAGAAAAGCCACCAGCCCCGAAAGCACCGCGCCGATTCCCGCTGCCGCGAGTCCATGCAGGCCGAAATGCGTCGCGCCGATCGCCACCGAATAGGCGCCAAGGCCCATGAAACCGGCATGGCCCAGGCTCACCTGTCCGGCATAGCCCATCAGCAGGTTCAGGCCCACGGCGGCGAGCGCGAAGATGTTCACGATCGCAGCGACGCGGAAATAGTAGTTCGAGGGGAACAGGAAAGGCAGGGCGGCGAGCACGAGGCCGAGGCCCAGCACGATGGCCCAGCGGGAGGAGAGGAGACGCGCCATCACACGCGCTCCACGCTTCTTTTGCCGAACAGGCCCTGCGGGCGCACGAACAGCACGCCGAGGATGATGAGGAAGGCGATCGCGTCCTTGTATTTCGAGGAGATCAGCCCCGCGCCGAAGCTCTCGGCGAGGCCGAGCAGCAGGCCGCCCACCACGGCGCCCACCGCGCTGCCCATGCCGCCGAGCATCGCCGCTGCGAAGCCCTTCAGCGCGAGCAACGTGCCGACATCGTAGCTCGTCAGCGTGATGGGCGTGACGAGGATGCCCGCAACCGCGCCGATCGCGGCCGAGAGCGCAAACGAGAGGGCCACGATCTTCCGCACGGGAATGCCCACGAGGCGCGCTGCGAGGCGGTTCGCGGCGGTGGCGAGAATGGCCCGGCCCAGCAGCGTGCGGTCGATGATGAGGAAGATCAGGGCCACGATCAGCCCCGCACCAAAGAGCACCACGAGGCTCTGCGGCAGGATCGCCGCGCCGCCGATGCGAATGGGGTCCGAGCCGAACCAGTGCGGAAGCGCGTGGAATCGCTTGTCGAACACCACCTGCGCCACGCCGCGCAGGAAGATCGAGGCCCCGATGGTGATGATGATGATCGTCACCGCGCTCGATCCCCGCGCCGGGTCGATCGCGAAGGCATAGAGCGCAAGGCCCACGCCCACCGTGATGAGGATCGCCAGCGCGGCCGCCATCGGCAAAGGCACGCCGGCGAGGTGCAGGAACACGGTCGCCATGCCGCCGAGCATCACGAATTCCCCTTGCGCGAAATTCACGACATCCGAGGCGTTGTAGATCAGCGTGAAACCCAGCGCGACCAGCGCATAGACCGCGCCGACCGTTAGGCCCGAAAAGGCAAATTGCAGGAGTTCGGGCATGTCGCGGGATGCTCCGGTTGCGACCGTCGGACGTCATTGCGAGGCGCTGAAGCGACGAAGCAATCCAGAGCTTTTTTCATGGAAGCCTGGATTGCCGCGTCAGCGGATTCTGCGCTTCCTCGCGATGACGAAGCGCAGCGGCCGGATCGCCTTACTGAACGATGGTCCAGTCGCCGTTCCGGATCTCCAGCATTTTGAAGGCCGAGAGATCGAGGCCCATATGGTCGGTGGCGCTCATGTTCACGACGCCGCCGGTGCCGACATAGCCCTTGGTCTTCTCGATCTCGTCGCGCACCTTCGCGGCGTTGTCGGTCTTGGCGCGCTCCACGGCTTCCTTCCAGATCATGAAGCCGTCATAGGCATGGCCGCCGAAGGTCGAGACGGGCTGGCCCGTGCGCGTGGTGTAGTTCTTCGTGTATTCCACCACGACCTTCTTCTGCGGGTCGCTGTCCGGCAGCTTGTCCGCCACGAGAAGCGCCGCCGCCGGCAGGCGCACGCCCTCGGCCGCATCGCCCGCAAGGCCGATGAACTGCTTCGAGGCGACGCCATGGCTCTGGTAGAGCGGCACGTTGATGCCGAGCTGCTTGTAGTTGCGCGTCACGATCGCCGGGCCCTGGCCGAAGCCGGGATTGATCACGGCCTGCACGCCCGCCTTGTTCTTGATGTTGGTGAGCTGCGGGGTCATGTCAGTGTCGCGCGGGCCGTAATTCTCCTCATGGAGGATTTCGATCCCGTATTTGCCGGCGACCTTCACGCATTCATCGCGCATGGATTTGCCGAAACCGTCGGTGCCCGAGATCATGCCGATCTTCGTGGTGCCGCGCTTCTTCATATCCTCGAAGATCTTCTCGCAGGCCATGGTGTCGGTATGCGGGGTCTTGAACACCCATTTCTTCACGGGCTGGATGATCTGCACCGCGCCGGCGAGGCTGATGAAGGGCACCTGCGCATCCTCGAAGGCGGGGATCATCGCCATCGTCGTGCCGGTGGTGGAACCGCCGATCATCGCGGTCACCTTGTCCTCTTCGAGGAGGCGCGTCGCGAAGGTGCGGGCCTGGTTGGGGTCGCCCGCGTCGTCATAGATGATGAGGCGCACCTTGCGGCCGAGAATGCCGCCTTTCGCGTTCACATCCTCGACGACCATCTCGAGCGTGCGCTTCTCCGGGTCGCCCAGGAACGAGGCTGGGCCGGTGACCGAGAGCACCGCGCCGAGCTTGATCTCGCCTTGCGCGAAGGCGGGCGAGAGCCCCGCGGAAACCGTGAAAGCGCCGGCCAGCAAGGCGGCGCGTCGTGAAAAACCTTTGGAAATGCTCATGCTTCCTCCCTCCAAGGCGCCGCCGATTTCGGCGGTCGATCCGGCGTTTCCCATGCGGCGGAGGTCCGGTGCGGCCACCGCTCGTCGTTCTTTGCGGGCCGGTTTGCAGAGCCCGTTGACATTGTCGCTGTCTTCTTCATTTAATTATCCGACCGGTCAGTTAGTCAAGAGGGTACGCCCGCGAATTCGTTGCGGGTGAAACCGAACAAGAAGGCGACCGGCGGGAAACGCGAACGGGCAGCGCCAAATGGCGCGATCCGGGGGAGGGCCGATGGCGCCGGAAAACCATGTCGCCAAACCATCCGAGGTTCTGGTGGAGCATCGCGGCGCTCTGCGCGTGCTGACGCTGAACCGGCCGGACAAGCTCAATTCCTTCAACGAAGCGCAGCATCGCGCGCTACGGGCCGCCATGGATGCGGCGGCGGCCGACGACGAATGCCGAGCCATCATCCTCACCGGCGCGGGGCGGGGGTTCTGCGCCGGGCAGGACCTGTCGGATCGCGTGCGGCCCGAGGGCGGCGCTGCACCCGATCTCGGCGCGACGCTCGAGACGTTCTACAATCCGCTGATCCGCGCGATCCGCGCCCTGCCGAAGCCGGTGATATGCGCCGTGAACGGCGTCGCGGCGGGGGCGGGGGCCAATCTCGCGCTCGCCTGCGATCTCGTGCTCGCGGCGAGAAGCGCCAAATTCGTGCAGGCCTTCTCGAAGATCGGGCTCATCCCGGATTCCGGCGGCACCTGGATGCTGCCGCGCCTTGTGGGCGAAGCGCGCGCCAAGGCGCTGGCGATGCTGGCGATTCCCGTTCCGGCCGAGGAGGCCGAGCGCATCGGCATGATCTATCGCGCGGTCGACGATGCCGCGCTGATGGGCGAAGCGATCGCGTTGGGCGAAGCGCTCGCGAAAGCGCCGACCCTTGGCCTCGCGGAGACCAAGGCGCTGATCCAGCAGGCGCTCACCGTGTCGCTCGACCGGCAGCTCGACGACGAGCGCGATGCGCAGCGCCGGCTCGGCCGCTCGGCGGATTACGCGGAAGGCGTGCGCGCCTTCATGGAAAAGCGCGAAGCGACGTTCCGGGGGCGATAAGATGACGAAAATGACGGCCGACGCACTCGCCGAGGCCTGCGCCAAGGCGATGTGGGACGAGGACAAGGCCTCCGCCGGGCTCGGCATGGCCATCGCGGCGGTCTCGCCGGGGCATTCCGAGATCACCATGACCATCACCGAAGCGATGGTGAACGGGCACGGCACCTGCCATGGCGGCTACATCTTCACGTTGGCCGACAGCGCCTTCGCCTTCGCCTGCAACACGCACAACCAGCGCACGGTGGCGCAGCACTGCTCCATCACCTTTCTCGCGCCGGGGCGGCTCGGCGACCGCTTGCGCGCCGTCGCGCGCGAGGCGAGCCGCACCGGCCGCTCCGGCATCTATGACATCGACATTTTCAACCAGGATGGCGTGAAGATCGCGATCTTCCGGGGCCATTCGCGCACGGTGAAGGGCGAATTCTTCCCCGGAATCGTGGTGGAGGGCTGACGGATGTTCCCGATTTCCACCTACAAGCCGCTGACCGACGCGATCGAGCACGCCTCGCGCGATGAACTCGCGGCCTTGCAGCTGAAGCGCCTGCAAGGAACGCTCCGCCACGCCTACGAGAACGTGCCGGCCTATCGGACGAAGTTCGATGCGGCGGGCGTGCATCCCGACGATTGCAAGACACTGGCCGAACTCGCGAAATTCCCCTTCACCACCAAGGCTGACCTGCGCGACAACTACCCCTTCGGCATGTTCGCCGTGCCGCGCGAGAGGATCGCGCGCATCCACGCCTCGTCAGGCACGACGGGGAAACCCACCGTCGTCGGCTATACCGCGAACGACATCCAGACCTGGGCGGATGTGGTCGCGCGATCGCTCCGCGCCTCGGGCGTGAAGCCGGGCATGATCGTGCATGTGGCTTACGGTTACGGCCTCTTCACCGGCGGGCTCGGCGCGCATTACGGCGCGGAGAAACTGGGCTGCACGGTGATCCCCATCTCGGGCGGCATGACCGAGCGGCAGGTGCAGCTCATCACGGACTTCCGGCCCGACGTGATCATGGTCACGCCGAGCTACATGCTGGCGATCCTCGACGAATTCCGGAAGGTCGGGCTCGATCCGCGCGCGTCCTCGCTGCAGATCGGCGTCTTCGGCGCGGAGCCCTGGACCAACGCGATGCGGCAGGAAATCGAGACCGCCTTCGACATGCATGCCGTGGATATCTATGGCCTTTCGGAGGTGATCGGCCCCGGTGTCGCCAATGAATGCGTGGAGACGAAGGACGGCCTCCACATCTGGGAGGATCATTTCTACCCCGAGATCATCGACCCGGATACGGGCGCGGTGCTGCCCGATGGCGAGCAGGGTGAACTCGTGTTTACCTCGCTGACCAAGGAGGCGATGCCGATCATCCGCTATCGCACGCGCGATCTCACGCGTTTGCTGCCGGGCACGGCGCGCTCGATGCGGCGGATGGAGAAGGTCACGGGCCGCTCCGACGACATGATGATCGTGCGCGGCGTAAACGTCTTCCCCACGCAGATCGAGGAGATGCTGTTGGCACTCCCCGCGCTCTCCGCGCATTACCAGATCGTGCTGACCCGCGAGGGGCGCATGGACGAGATGGAAGTGAAGGTGGAGGCGCGCATCGACCATTCGGATGCCGCGAATGCGGCTGCGAAGCAATTGGCAAGGCAGATCAAGGACAAGATCGGCATCACCGCCTGGGTGAATGTGCTGCCGCCCGATGGCATCGAGCGCAGCCAGGGCAAGGCGAAGCGCATAATCGACAAAAGGCCCAGGGCGTAACGATGGCCCGCCCTGTCGCTGCCGATCACGACCACAAGCGTCGCGCCATCCTGAAGGCTGCGGCGAAGCTCTTTGCGAGCCTCGGTTTCGACCGGGCCTCGATGAGCGAGATCGCGCTGGCCTGTGGCGTCTCGAAGGCGCTGCTCTACCATTATTACGCGAGCAAGGATCAGCTCCTGTTCGACATCATCCGCGCGCATCTCGACGATCTCGTCGCGGCGATCGAGGCTGTTCCCGCAGACCTTCCGCCACGCGAGCGGCTCGCGGTGATGATCGACGCCTTGCTGGAGGAATATCGCCACGCGGACGAGGAGCACCAGATCCAGATTTCCGACATGAAACGCCTGCCAGCCGAGCGGAAGGCGGAACTTGTCGAACGCGAGCGCGTTCTCGTCCGGAATTTCTCCATGGTCCTTGCGGCGCTGGAACCGGCTCTCGCCACCCGGCGCGACCTGCTGACGCCGCTGACCATGAACCTTTTCGGCATGATGAACTGGAAATTCATGTGGTTTCGCGAGAATGGCCCGGTCTCCCATGCCGCGTTTTCGGAACTCGTGACGCGCAGCATCGAGGCGGCGGCGAGCGTCCTTGCCGCCGAAGTAACCGGGCCAGCCACGCTCGCGAAAAGGTGATTCCATGCGGCTCCGGGGCCGCGTTGCCAGAATCCGGATCGTCGTTCATCCTGTTGCAGTGCAAACAGGCGAGGAGCCCCGGATGGAGACGACGATCAGGCGCTATGCGCATCTCTCCATCGCCCGGGGATGTGGTTTCGGGGCTCTGACCATCGCGACGATCATGGTCGGTTCGGCAAGCGATCTCGGCCTGTTTTTTCGCGCCGGCGGCTTCGCGACGTTGCTGATGTGCTTCATCTTGCTGTTCATGGCCGCGCGGGCCGATCATGTGCCCGTGAAACAGACGGAAGTCTGGATCATGATGCCCAAGGACCAGCGCCCGCCGGCCGAGATCGCGGCACCGCTGATCGCGCGGGCGCGCAAGGAATATCTGCTCCGCTTCGCTTATGTCGCGGCGATCGTGGCGAGCGTGGATCTCACGCTCGACCTGGTGCTGATCGTCGGCCGTCTGGCCTGAGATCAGATTTTCACGACCACGCGGCCGCGTGTCTGCCCGGCGAGGATCGCCTTGCCGAGTTCGGGCAGATCCGCCAGCGTCGCCGGGACGATCATCGCCTCGAGCTTCTCCATCGGCAGGTCCTGCGCGATGCGCTGCCAGGCCACGAGCCGCTCGCGATAGGGCTTCATCACGCTGTCGATGCCGAGCAGGTTCACCCCGCGCAGCAGGAACGGGATGACCGTCGTCGGGAGGTTGGCGCCACCCGCGAGGCCCACGGCCGCGACAGAGGCGCCATATTTCATCTGGCTCAGTACGCGCGCGAGCATCGGCCCGCCGACATTGTCGATGGCGCCGGCCCAGGTCTCCTTCTCGAGCGGGCGCGTGGGGGCCTCGGCGAGTTCGGCACGCGGCACGATGCGCGTCGCGCCGAGATCCTTCAGATAGGCCTCCTGCTCCGGCCGGCCGGTCACGGCCGCGACTGCATAGCCCCGTTTCGCGAGGAGGGCGGTAGCAACCGAGCCCACGCCGCCGGCCGCGCCGGTGACGAGAACCTCGCCGTCGCCCGGCTGGAGGCCATGCGCCTCGAGCGCCATCATGGCGAGCATCGCGGTCAATCCCGCCGTGCCCACCGCCATGGCCTGCCGTGTGGTGAGCCCGGCGGGGAGGGGCACCAGCCAGTCGGCCTTCACCCGCGCCTTTTCCGCGTAGCCGCCCCACCAGATTTCGCCGACGCGCCAGCCCGTCAGCACCACCGGGTCGCCGGGCTTGTAGCGATCATCGCCGGATGATTCGACCGTGCCGGCGAAATCGATGCCCGGCACATGCGGATAGTTGCGCACCAGCCCGCCGCCGCCGGTGATGCAGAGGCCATCCTTGTAATTCACCGTGGAATATTCGACGCGCACCGTGACATCGCCGTCGGCCGGCAGGGCGCTGTCCTCCAGCGTCGTGACCATGGCCTTGACCTGGCCATCCGCCTGCTTGTCCACCAGCAATGCCTGGAAACCCATCGGCCCTTCTCCCTCGTCGATGCGGTTGACTTCCGCGCTCTCGTTGCCGACTTGATCGCCGGCGGGATGAACCTAGGCTGCGGCGCTGCCGCCGTCACCGGTCTTTCGTTTCAACTTTCAGCCAGTGGCTTCGCGAACTATGCCCAATCTCGAGATCGAAACCCGCGGCAAGGTCGCGCTCCTCACGCTCAATCGCCCGGAGCGGCGCAATGCGCTCGACGACGCCACGATCGAGGCGATCGAGCGCTTCTTCACGCGCCCCCCGAAGGATGTGCGGGCCGTGGTGCTGCGGGCGACGGGCGAGCATTTCTGTGCCGGTCTCGACCTGCAGGAGCATTACGACCTCCATCGCGGGCCGGTGGAATTCATGCGCATGTGCCAGAACTGGCACCGCGCCTTCGATGCGATGCAGTTCGGCTCGCTTCCCGTCATCGCGGCCCTGAAGGGCGCGGTGGTGGGCGGTGGCCTCGAGATCGCCGCTGCGACGCATGTGCGGGTCGCCGAGAAATCCACTTTCTTTGCCTTGCCCGAGGGCCAGCGCGGCGTCTTCACGGGGGGCGGCGCGACCGTGCGCGTCGCGCGTATCATGACGCCGGCGCGGATGATCGACATGATGATCGCGGCCCGCACCTATGATGTGCAGCGCGGCTACCAGGTCGGCCTCGCGCACGAAATCGTCGAGAACGGCGAGGGCGAGGCCCGCGCCATCGCCATCGCGGAAGCCGCCGCCGAGCATTACGACATCACGAATTTCGCGATCCTCACCGGCATCTCGCGCATCAACGACATGTCCACCACCGACGGCCTTTTCGCCGAAAGCCTGCTCGCCGGCATGGTGATGACCAACCCCGATTTGCGGCCAAGCCTCGAGAAATTCTTTGCGAAGAAAGCGCCCCGGCTGGAACCGAAGGGCTGAGCGGAACCGCGCCTTTTCCCTTGCCTTGGCGCGTCGCCGCGATTACCTCATGGCCGCGTCGCGGGCGTTGTGTAATGGTAAGACCCTAGCCTTCCAAGCTAGAGACACGGGTTCGATTCCCGTCGCCCGCTCCACCGCGCTCGGCCGCTCCACCGTTGCCATGCGACGCTGTTCCTGCGAGGTTTCGCGGGAACGGTCCCGCTGACATCGCGGCCCGTGCGAGTGGGAGGAACCATGCCGAACGACGCTGCCTTCCTCGTCCAGGATGACGGCCCGATCCGCCTCCTGACGCTCGACAACGCCGCGCGGCGCAATCCGCTCTCCTCCGCGCTGATCGCGGGCTTGCGCGAGGCACTCGCCGAGGCGGGCCGCATGCCGCGTTTGCGCGTGGTGATCCTCGCCGCGGAAGGTCCGGCCTTTTCCGCCGGGCATGATCTTGCGGAAATCCAGGCGGCGCGGGCCGCAGACGATTGCGGGCGCGGCTTCTTCGAACGCCTCATGGCGGATTGCGCGGCCCTGATGCGCGAGATCGTAGGCCTACCCATCCCGGTGATCGCGGCCGTCGAGGGCATTGCGACCGCCGCCGGCTGCCAGCTTGTCGCGAGCTGCGATCTCGCCATCGCCGGAAGTGGCGCGCGTTTCGCGACGCCCGGCGTGCATATCGGCCTGTTCTGTTCGACGCCGATGGTCGCCCTGTCCCGCAACCTCTCGAACAAGCACGCGATGGAAATGCTGCTGGGCGGCGACATGATCGACGCGGAGACCGCCGCCCGGTTCGGGCTCGTCAACCGCGTGGTCGCGGCGGGAGAGGCGCTGGCCGCGGCGCGGGCGCTCGCCCTGCAGATCGCGTCGAAGCCGCCGGCCACGATCCGCATCGGCAAGGCGGCGTTCTACCACCAGCGCGAGATGCCGCTTGAGGATGCCTATGCCTATGCCAGCCGCGTGATGGTGGAGAACATGCTCCACAACGAGGCGATCGACGGCATCGGCGCCTTCATGGACCGCAAGAAACCGGCCTGAGCGGCAGGCGCCGAAGGGTTCGCCCTCCTTTTGGTGCGGGCTGCGGCGATTGGCGCGACACCGGCGCTTCCTTTCCCATCATTCTGGCGGAAAATCCGGTTTAGGCTGGCCGTGCCCGATCGACTTATTGCGGTCACAGCCCGGCGCTATTCCGTCCGGATTCGGACGGGTTCGGGCGCCTGTTCATCGCCTCCCTCATCAAGGAGATATCTCGTGGAACTCACGGTCAATGGAAAGAAGCACCAGCTGGATGTGGAAGCGGATATGCCGTTGTTGTGGGCCATCCGGGATGTCCTGGGGCTGACGGGCACGAAATACGGCTGTGGCGTCGCGCAATGCGGGGCCTGCACGGTGCTGGTCGATGGCGTGGCGACGCGCTCCTGCGTGACCCCGGTCGAGGCCGTGGCCGGGCAGGCGATCACGACGATCGAGGCCATCGAGGCCGACGCCGTGGGCCGCAAGGTGGTGGATGCATGGGTGAATGTTCAGGTCGCGCAATGCGGCTATTGCCAGTCGGGGCAGGTGATGGCCGCGACGGCGCTTCTCAAGCAGATTCCGAAGCCGAGTGACGCCCAGATCGCCGAAGCCATGACCAATCTGTGCCGCTGCGGCACCTACAATGCCATTGCTGCTGCCGTTCGGCAGGCGGCGCAGGCCTGAGGGAGAAAACCGATGAACGATCTCTCCTTCCTCCATCGCCTCCCGGCGGAAAAGCCGCTGAACCTCTCGCGTCGCGGCCTGTTCGCGGCCGCCGCCGGCACGCTGGTGCTGGGCATCGCCGTTCCCGCCTCGCGGCCTCGGGCGCAAGCCAGCGCGCAAGGCAAGGTGCAGCCCGGCACGCGCATTCCCGCCTTCCTGGAAATCCGGCCGGACAGCACGGTGCTGCTGCGTTCGCCCTTCGTCGAGGGCGGGCAGGGCATCTACACGGCTCTGTCGCAGATCATCGGCGAGGAACTCGACCTCGAGCCCGCCCGCTTCGTCGTGGAGACCGCGCCGCCGGGTGCGGATTACCTGATGATCGATGGTTTGCGTTTCACCGGCGGCAGCTTTTCGGTGCGCTCGAGCTATGAAGCGATGCGCAAGCTTGGTGCTTCGGCCCGGCACATGCTGCTCGAGGCCGCCGCAGCCGAATGGCGCGTGGCGCGCAACACGCTGACCACGCGGCCGGGCCTGGTGGTGCATGAGGCTTCGGGCCGCACGCTCCCCTATGGCCAGCTCGCGAGCGCCGCGAGCAAGCTGAAAGCGCCCGAGACGGTCGCTCTGCGTGATAAGGGCCAGTTCCGCTACATCGGCAAGCCGGTTCAGCGGCTGGATGTCCGCGACAAATCCACCGGACAGGCGAAATACGCGATCGATACGCAGATCGAGGGCATGCTCTTCGCGGCCGTGCAGCACAGCCCGCGCCTCGGCGGCGAACCCGCCACGCTGAAGAATGAAGCGGCAATCCGCGCCATGCCGGGCGTGCATTCCGTGCATCGCCTGCCCGGTGCGGTGGCGGTCGCCGCGAACAACTGGTGGCGGGCCAGCAAGGCGGTGGAAGCGCTGGAAGTCGAATGGAAGGAGCCGCCGGCCGGAACGGCGGGGGCCATGCCGGCGAATTTCTCGTCCGAATCGCATCTGGCGCATCTCGTTTCCCGCCCCGGCAACGGCATGGAGGCCGAGATCCACGGCAACCCCGCCGAGGCGTTTCCGCGTGCCGCGAAGATCGTGGAAGCGACCTATACCGCGCCGCATCTCGCCCATGGCCAGCTCGAGCCGCCCTCGGCCACCGCGCGGTTCAATGCCGATGGATCGCTGGAACTCTGGGCGCCGAACCAGGCGCCGGAATTCTTCCAGCAGGCCGCCGCGAAGGTGGCGGGCCTCGCCCCGGAGAAGGTGATCATCCATTCGCCGATCCTCGGCGGGTTCTTTGGCCGGCATTTCCTCTATGCCTCGGCCAATCCGTTCCCGCAGGCGATCCTGCTGGCGAAGGCAACCGGCCGGACGGTGAAGCTCGTCTGGAGTCGCGAGGAGGAATTCCTGCGCGATGCCGTGCGCCCGATGGCGGTGGCGCGCTTCCGGGCCGGCATCGGCGCCGACGGGATGCCGATCGCGCTGGAGGCGGTAGCGATCAATGAGGGGGCAGTGGGCCGCTGGTTTGGCCGCCAGCCGAACAAGGTCGACAGTTCCGCGGTCGAGGGCCTCGCCGAGAAGCCTTATGCGGTTCCCCATCGCCGTGTCGGACATATCCTGGTGGATGACCCCGCCGTGATCGGTTTCTGGCGCTCGGTCGGGCATTCGATGAACGATTTCTTCTTCGAGACCTTCTTCGACGAGATGGCCCAGGCCGGCGGTCAGGACCCCTATGAATTGCGGCTCCGCCTGCTCGCGGGCAGCCCGCGCCATCGCAGCCTGCTGGAAGCGGTGGCGGCGCTGTCCGGCGGCTGGAAGCGCGGGCCGTTTGCGGCAGCGGATGGCTCGATGCGGGCGCGCGGCGTCGCCATGGCCTCGCCCTTCGGCAGCGAGGTCGCGACCATCGCGGAGGTCTCGATCGCCGGCGGCGAGATCACGGTGCATGATGTCTGGGTGGCGATCGATCCCGGCAGCATCGTCAACCCGGCGATCATCGAGGCGCAGGTGCAATCCGCCGTGGCCCTGGGTGTTTCCTCGGCGCTGCTCGAGGAGGTGGTCTACGTGAATGGCATGCCGCAGGCGCGCAACTACGACGGCTATCCCATCCTGCCGCCGACGCGGATGCCGAAGGTGCATGTGCGCATCATCGAGAGTGGCGCGAAGATGGGCGGCATCGGCGAGCCCGGCCTGCCCGGTGTCCCGCCGGCGATCGCCAATGCCGTCGCCGCACTCAACGGCCAGCGCCTGCGCAACCTGCCTTTCGCCAAGGCGAAGCTCGACCCCGTCCGGGGGTGAACACGGGTTCGACCCCGCGACCCGCGCGCGGGGCTGGCCCTGGCGGGCGGCTGGATACGGGTCGCCCCCATGCGTTATGGGAAGCCTTCGGGCCCGCTGACCGGCGATTCCCGCCGTCACCGCCTCATCGGTCCATGATATAGACCGACGTTTTTGCATAAATCCGCGATCTTCGCTTTCTCGGATTGCATCTGATCGATTTTAAGCTAGGCTCTGCATGCCTGCGGTAAAATAGTTCCACCATATGGAACAGAATCGCAGGTGGTGGATCAAGGCTTGCCCCTGACCGGACAAGCCCGACCGCCCCGAGGCAACAGCGGGAAACCGCTGACCTGCAATCGGAAAGACAAGGGCGGATCAGGGTGGAAGCATGACGGACCTGTCTCAGGCGCTCGCCGAATCGGCGCAGGTTCCCGCGGGCACCGTCCGGCCGCGCAACCGCTTCATCTGGCCGCTTGAGGTTGTGGCAGCGACGCTGCTGGTCCTGATCATCCTGCTGCTACTGGCCGGCGTGACCTCCCGCTACGTCTTCTCGCTGCCCATTGTCTGGATCGACGAGGTGACCTCGACCTCGTTCCTGTGGCTCGCGATGCTCGGGGCGGCTCTGGCCATCGACCGCAACGAGCATCTGCGCCTCACGCTCTTCACGGGCATGTTCCCGCCGCGCCTGCGGGCGGTGGTGGAGGCCTTCGCGGTGCTGGCGACGGCAACGTTCCTCGCGGCGATGCTCTACCCCGCCATCGATTACACGATGGAGGAATCCTATGTCTCGACGCCGGCCCTGAACGTCTCGAACAGCTGGCGGGTGTCGGCTATACCCTTCGGCATCGCCGCGATGCTGGTCCTGACCCTGCGTTATGCGCTGCGCACGTATTCGTGGCGCAATCTCGCGCTGGCCGGTTTCGTGCTCGCGGCCGCGGGGCTCGTCTTCTGGTCGCTGATGCCGGTGTTCAAGACGCTGGGTTATGGCAACATCGCCGTGTTTCTCGTCGGCGTGGTGGTGGTGGGCCTGATTGCCGGCGTGCCGATTGCCTTCTGCTTCGGTCTCGGCACGCTCTGCTTCCTCACCTTCTCCACGAGCGTGCCGACCCTCGTGATGATCGGCCGGATGGACGAGGGCATGTCGAGCCTCATCCTGCTCTCGGTGCCGGTTTTCGTGCTGCTCGGCTGCATTCTCGACGCGACGGGCATGGGGAAAGCCATCGTCGATTTCCTGGGCTCGCTGCTCGGCCATATCCGCGCCGGCATGTCCTACGTGCTGCTGGGATCGCTGTTTCTGGTCTCCGGCATTTCCGGCTCGAAGGTCTCCGACATGGCGACCGTCGCGCCGGCTTTGTTCCCGGAGATGAAGCGCCGGGGATACAAGCCGAAGGAGCTGATCGCCCTGCTCGCGACCGGCGCGGCCATGGCCGAGACCGTGCCGCCGAGCATCGTGCTGATCGTGCTGGGTTCCGTGGCAGGCGTCTCGATCGCCGGCCTTTTCACCAGCGGCTTCCTCGTGGCGATGGTGCTGCTGATCGTGCTGGCGGCTCTGGCGCGCTGGAAGGCCTCCGGCGAGCGGCTGGAATCCGTGCGCCGTGCGCCGCTCTCGGTCATCGGCAAGACGGCTCTGGTCGCCGCTCCGGCGTTGGTGCTGCCCTTCATCATCCGCAGCGCGGTGGGTGGCGGGGTTGCGACCGCGACCGAGGTTTCGACCATCGCGGTGCTCTACGCGATGATCGTCGGCATCGTGCTCTATGGCGGCATCGGCTGGCGCACCTTCTACGGCATGCTGGTCGAGACGGCGGCGCTCTCGGGCGCGATCCTGATGATCCTCGGCACGGCGCTCGCCATGGCCTGGGCCCTGACCCAGACCGGCTTTGCGAACCAGCTCGCGATCTGGATGCAGGGGCTTCCCGGTGGCTGGATGACGTTCATGGCGATCACCATCGTCGTCTTCGTGATCCTCGGCTGTTTTCTCGAAGGATTGCCGGCCATCGTGCTGATGGCGCCGCTGATGTTTCCCATCGCGCGCAAGCTCGGCATCCATGACGTGCATTACGCGATGGTGGTCGTCACCTCGATGAATATTGGCCTGATGGCACCGCCCATCGGCATCGGTTTTTACATCGCCTGCAAGATCGGAAACGTGTCGCCTGATGAAGCGATGGGCGCGATCTGGCCCTATCTCCTGGCCCTGATCCTTGGCCTCATCGTCATCGCCGCGTTCCCCGCCATTTCCACGATCCTGCTCTAGCCCCGGAGCAGGATCGTGGGAAACCCGTCAACGAAACGAACAAAAATTTTGGAGGAAAATCATGACCATCTCACGTCGTCACCTGTTGAAGGCCAGCGCCGCCGGCGCGGCGATCGGAACCTTCCATATCGGCCGCGGCCAGGCGCAGACGGCCGAATTCACCTACAAATACGCGCATAACCTGCAGGTGACGCACCCGGTCCATATCCGTGCGACGGAAGCGGCCGAGAAGATCAAGCAGGAAACCAATGGCCGCCTGGTCATCCAGATCTTCCCCGCGAGCCAGCTCGGATCGGATACCGACATGCTGAGCCAGGTGCGCTCGGGCGGCGTCGAATTCTTCACGCTCTCGCCGCTGATCCTCTCGACGCTGGTGCCCAATGCCTCGCTCAACGGCATCGGCTTCGCCTTCGCGCATTACGACGCGGTGTGGAAGGCGATGGATGGCGAACTCGGCACCTATGTGCGCGGGCAGATCGCCAAGGCCAACCTGCACGTCATGGACCGGATGTGGGACAACGGCTTCCGGCAGATCACCAGCTCGAAAGGGCCGATCAACTCGCCGGACGACCTCAAGGGCTTCAAGATCCGCGTGCCGGTGAGCCCGCTCTGGACCTCGATGTTCAATGCCTTCCAGTCCGCGCCGGCCAGCATCAACTTCGCGGATGTCTACACCTCGCTGCAGACCAAGGTGGTGGACGGGCAGGAAAATCCGCTCGCGATCATCGCCACCGCCAAGCTCTACGAGGTGCAGAAATTCTGCTCGGTGACCAACCACATGTGGGATGGCTTCTGGTTCCTCGGCAATCGCCGCGCCTGGGAGCGCCTGCCGGAGGATGTGCGCACGATCGTCGCGCGCAATCTCAACGCGGCGGCCATCCAGCAGCGCGCCGATGTCTTCAGGCTGAACGCGACTTTGCGCACCGAACTCACCTCCAAGGGGATGGTGTTCAACGAAACGCAGCCCGCGCCCTTCCGCGAGGCGCTGAAAAAGGCCGGCTTCTACGCCGAATGGCAGAAGAAATACGGCGACGAGGCCTGGGACATCCTGCAGCGGGCGACCGGCGCCAGCTTCAGCTGATCGGGCTCAGCCGCGCATGCTCTCGCTCTGTCCGCCATCGACGGGCAGCGCAACGCCGGTGATGAAGCGCGCTTCATCCGACGCGAGAAAGAGGGCAGCCGCCGCGACATCGTAGGCCGTTCCCATGCGACCCATGGGGACGGCCCGGTTCCGGCTCTCGATCACCGCCTCGACATCGCCGAAGGCACCCGCGATCTGGCGGTAGACGAGGGGCGTGTCGATCAGCCCGGGAAGCACGGCGTTCGCGCGGATGTTCTGCGCGGCATATTGCAGGGCGATGGCCTTGGTGGCCTGCACCACCGCGGCCTTGGCCGCGGAATAGGCGAAATAGGGGTAGCCGGTCCAGCGAATGCCGGCGATCGAGGCAATGTTGACGAAAACGCCACCACCTTGCGCCAGAAACCGGGGAAGCAGCACCTTCGCGCTGCGCCAGACCGGGCCGAGATTGAGATCGAGCCCGCGCTGGAAGCTCTCCTCGGTGAGATCCGCCGGCCCGCCGGGCACGACGACGCCGACATTGTTGTGCGCGACATCGATGCGCCGGAAGCGCGCGAGCGTGGCCTCCACCGCGCCTTCGACCGCCTCGAGCCGGGTGACGTCGGCGGCCAGCGCCAGCGCTTCGCCGCCTTCCCCGGCGATCAAAGCCGCCGTCTCCTCCGCGGCCGCGCGGTCGATGTCGATGCAGGCGACCCGCGCGCCCTCGCGGGCATACAGGACCGCCGCAGCCTTGCCGTTGCCCCAGCCCGGGCCCGAAGAGCCGGCACCGAAGACCAGGACGGTTTTCCCTGCCATCCGCGAGCCGGCGCGGAAGGGGGGCATGGGGTTGTGCGATGGGGCAGACATGTTGTTCCTCCTGCGCCGCCGGCTTCGGGGGAAAGCCCACCCGGCCTTTGGTCGATTGTTCCATAGTATGGACTTCCCGACCGTGGTTTTTGATTGGTTACCGTCATTTCCTGCAGTACCACGGGAAGTCAACGCAGTTCGTGCCCGATTCTGCTCCACATCATGGACCATTGGTTCTCATTCGATGACCCAACCTGTCGAAGGGCTCGGCGCGCAAAGCCCCATCCGCACCTTGCGCCTGTTGCGTCACCTCGGCGATGCCGGCGCGCCCGGCGCCTCGCTGGCCGGGCTGGTGCGTGTTTCCGGCCTGTCGAAGCCGACCTGCCGGCGACTGCTGATTGCGCTGATCGAGGAGGGGATGGTGGTGCAGGATCCTGCCACGCGCCTCTATTTTCTTGGCCGCGAGATCTATCTGCTGGGGATCATCGCCGCCGAGCGCTACGGCATCCATCGGGTGGCGCTCGAGAGTGTCACGCGCCTCGCGCAGGAAACGGGGGATGCCGCCTTCCTGCAGGTCCGCCATGGGCTCGACGTCATCTGCCTCACGCGGGAAGACGGGAACTACCCGCTCCGGTCGCATGTGCTGAAGGCAGGAGACCGGTATCCGCTGGGCGTCGGCGCCGGGCCGCTCGCCATTCTCGCGGCCTTGCCGGAGAGTGAGGCCGAGGCCTATCTCGCGGCGCGGGGTCCGCAACTGGAGCAGCGCTATCCGCCCCTGTGGCCGCTCCTGCCTGAACTCATTCAGGAAACCCGGGAACGCGGCTACGCCATCAATCGCGGCGTCCTCTTCAAGGGCTCGTGGGGCTTGGGGATGGCCGTGCGCGAACCCTCGGGCCGGGTCACGGCCTGCCTGTCGCTCGCGGCGGTGGAAAGCCGGATGCAGCCCGATCGCGAGCCCGAACTCGTCGCGCTTCTGGCGCGCGAGGTGCGCCTCGTGGAGCAGCGTCTGAAGGGCGACCCGCTGCGTCTCGCCGATCCGGCTCCGGCCGCCCGCCGGAGGAGCCGTGCATGATCCCGACCATTTCCGGCCTGCTGCCATGACGATCGATGCACCGAAGGGGGGCGTGGCCCGCAGCTCGAACCGCGTGATGAACCTCGCGCATATCCTGCGCCAGAACGCGCGTCGCTTTCCGGAACGGCACGGCCTCGTCTGGGGGGAACGGGCCTGGACCTGGCTCGAGATCGAGCGTGACGTCAATGCGCTCGCGGCCGCCCTTGAGGCACGCGGCCTCGGCAAGGGCGACCGGCTCATCGTGCATTCGAAGAACACCGCGCAGATGTTCTTCTCGCTTTTCGCCGCGCTGAAGCTCGGCGCGGTCTGGGTCCCGACCAATTTCCGGTTATTGCCCGAGGAAGTGATCTATCTCGCCCAGTTTTCCGGCGCGAAGGGCTTCCTCTGCCACGGCGATTTCCCCGACCATGCGGCCACCGTGGCTGAGCATGTGCCGAATGTGGAATTCATCTGGCGGCTCGACGAGCAGGCGCGCGACACGCACTTCGGGGAAGCCGATGTCTCCGCGCGCATCGCGGCCTTCCGGGGCCAGACGGTCCCGGATTGCCCGGTGATGCATGACGATCCCTGCTGGTTCTTCTTCACCTCCGGGACGACCGGGCGTTCGAAGGCGGCGGTTCTGACCCATGGGCAGATGGCCTTCGTCATCACGAACCACCTCGGCGACCTGCTGCCGGGCACGACGGAAGCCGATGCCTCGCTGGTGGTCGCACCGCTGAGCCACGGCGCGGGCGTGCACCAGCTCAACATCGCCGCGCGCGGTGCCGCGACCATCCTGCTGCCAAGCGAGAAATTCGACATCGAGGAAGCCTGGCGGCTGGTGGAGCGCCACCGCATCACCAACATGTTCACCGTGCCGACCATCCTGAAGATGCTCGTGGAGCATCCGGCGGTGGATCGCTTCGATCATTCCTCGCTGCGCGCGGTGATCTATGCCGGTGCGCCGATGTATCGCGAGGACCAGAAATTCGCGCTGAAGAAGCTCGGTCCCGTGATCACCCAGTATTTCGGGCTCGGCGAGGTGACCGGCAACATCACCGTCCTGCCGCCGGCGCTTCACGATCCGGAGGATCGCGCGAACACGAAATTCGGTACCTGCGGCTTCGAGCGGACCGGCATGCAGGTCTCGATCCAGAACGATGCCGGCGAGGAACTGGAGCCGTTCGAGACGGGCGAGATCTGTGTCATCGGCCCGGCGGTGTTCGCGGGCTATTACAACAACCCCGAAGCCAACGCGAAAGCCTTCCGCGACGGCTGGTTCCGCACCGGCGATCTCGGCCACATGGATGCGCAGGGCTTCGTCTACATCACCGGCCGCGCTTCCGACATGTATATCTCCGGCGGCTCGAACATCTATCCGCGCGAGGTGGAGGAGAAGATCCTCGCCCATCCGGCGGTGGTGGAGGTGGCGGTGCTCGGCGTGCCGGACAAGCTCTGGGGCGAGGTGGGCGTCGCGGTCTGCGTCACGCGCGAACCGGTGCAGGAGGCTGATCTGGCCGCGTTTCTCGGCTCGAAAATCCCGCGTTACAAGATGCCGAAGCGCTTCTTCTTCTGGGATGAATTGCCGAAATCCGGCTACGGCAAGGTGCCGAAGCGCATGGTGCGCGACGAACTCGTCGCGCGCGGCCTCCTCGGTGCCGATGGGCTTGTCTGACATGGCAAGACCCGCCCCGATGCCAAGACCCCCCTTCATCCGGCAGCCCGGCACGGCATCGGCGCCGCGCATCGTCGCGGTCGAGGGCCGGGGCCGCGCCTTTCGCATGCCGCTCCCATCCGGGCTCAGCCTGCTCGAGGCCGCGCGGCAGGGCTTCGCGGCGGAGGGCTTCGCGAGCGGAACCCTGCGCCTCGCCGACGTGGCGCTCGCGCCCTTCGCCTATGTGATGCCGGCCCTGAGCCGCGACGGACAGAACGCCGCCTTCTATTCCGAGACCTTTCGCCCGGCGGGCATCACGCGGCTCGATGCCGGCGCGCTGACCTTCGGCCGGCGCGACGGTGCCCCGTTCTTCCATTGCCACGCCCTGTGGCGCGAGGCGGATGGCCATTGCAATGGTGGCCATATCCTGCCCGACGCAACCATGATCGCCGAGGATGCCATGGTCGAGGCCTTCGGGATCGCCGGTGCGACTTTCGAGGCGAACCCCGATCCGGAAACGAATTTCAAGCTGTTCGGCCCTGTTTCCGACGACAGCGCCGGGGGGCAGGGCGATTGCCGGGCCTTCGCCCTGCGCCTGCGGCCGAACCAGTGCTTCCATGCGGCGCTCGAGGATTTCTGTCGCGAACGGGGCATCGCGAAAGCGCTGATCCATGGCGGGGTCGGCTCGCTGATCGGGGCGGCTTTCGAGGATGGTTCGATCACCGAACCCTTTGCCACCGAGGTCTTCCTCGCAGCCGGCACCATCGCAGCCGGGGCTGGCGGCACGCCTGAGGCGGTGGTCGATGCCGGGCTGGTGGATTATACCGGCGGGCTCGCGCGGGGACGGCTGAAGCGGGGCGCAAACCCCGTCCTGATGACCTTTGAACTCATTCTGGCGGAAGCCTGAGGATCGACCATGAACCAGAACATCCAGGTTGCTCTGATCACCGGCGCGGCCCGTGGCATCGGGCTTGCCGCTGCCGAACGTTTCCTCGCCGGAGGCTGGAATGTCGCGATGCTCGACCGCGACGAGGCGGGCCTGGCGAGCGCGGTGCGCGGCCTCGGCCAGCCCGGGCGCCTCCTGGAACTCGCGCTCGATGTCTCGAACCCGGAGGACGCAGCGCGCGCGGCCGAGGCCGTGAAGACGCGCTTCGGCCGGCTCGATGCGCTGGTGAACAATGCCGGGATCGCCCATTTCGGGCCGGCGATGGAAACGCCGCTTTCGGTGTGGAACGAGATCATGGCGGTCAATCTCACGGGCCCGCTCGTCATGACGCAGGCCTTTTTTCCGCTGATGCGCGAGACGGGCGGGGCGATCGTCAACATCACCTCGATTTCCGGCCTGCGCGCCTCCACGCTGCGCGTCGCCTATGGCACCTCGAAGGCCGGCCTCGCGCATCTCACGCGCCAGCTCGCGGTGGAACTGGCGAGCCACGGCATTCGCGTGAACGCCGTCGCCCCCGGCCCGGTTGATACGGCGATGGCGAAGAAGGTGCATTCCCCCGAGATCCGCAAGGATTACCACGATGCCATCCCGCTGAACCGCTATGGCCTGCCGGAAGAACTGGCGGAGGCGATCCATTTCCTCTGCTCGCCCGCCGCGAGCTACATCACGGGGCAGGTGCTCGCGGTCGATGGCGGTTTCGATGCCGCCGGCATCGGGCTGCCGACTTTGCGCCGCGACCAGGGGAACGGGTGATCAGCGCGGTTTTTCCAGCTTGACGGAAGACGAGGGATCGCAAGTCTAGGCCAGCGCGCCCTTCAGGGCCGCGGGAAGGGAATCCATCGATGTCCAAGCATGTGTTTTCCGGCGTGATGCCGGCGCTGATGACGCCCTGCAAGGCGGATCGCTCACCCGATTTCGAGGCGCTGGTGCGCATGGGCCAGCACCTCACGGGGCAGGGCATGTCGGGCGTGATCTATGCCGGCTCGATGGGCGACTGGCCGCTGCTCACCGACGAGCAGCGCATGGAGGGCGTGGAGCACCTCGTGAAGGCGGGCATCAAGGTGATCGTCGGCACCGGCGCGCAGAACCCGATGCGCGCGGCGGCGCTTGCGGCGCATGCGAAGAAGGTGGGTGCTGCGGGTTTGATGGTCATCCCCCGCGTGCTTTCGCGCGGCACGTCGCCGGCGGCGCAATTCGCGCATTTCTCCGGAATTCTCGAAGCGGCGGTGGATCTGCCCTCGGTGATCTACAACAGCCCCTATTATGGCTTCGAGACCAAGGCCGATCTGTTCTTCGCCTTGCATGATCGCTACCCGCATCTCGTGGGTTTCAAGGAATTCGGCAGCGCGAAGGCGATGTCCTATGCGGCCGAGCATATCGTGAACCGCTCCGAGAAACTCACGCTGATGGTCGGCGTCGATACGGAAGTCTTCCACGGCTACGTGAATTGCGGCGCGACCGGTGCGATCACCGGCGTCGGCAATGCCCTGCCGAAGGAGGTGCTGCATCTCGCGCGCCTGTGCGAGGCCGCGCAGAAGGGCGATCCCGTTGCCCGCCGGCAAGCTCAGGAACTGGAGGGCGCGCTGAAGGTGCTCTCGACCTTCGATGAGGGCGCGGATCTCGTGCTCTTCTACAAGCATCTGATGGTGCTCGAGGGGCATGCCGAATACGCCCTGCATTTCAACCCGACGGATGCGCTCTCGCCGAGCCAGAAGACCTTCCTCGAAACGCAGCACAGGCTCTTCAAGACCTGGTACGCCGCCTGGAACAAGGCGGGCTGAGGCGCTCCGCCCGCGACCCGGCATCCCCTTGTTCGGCCGGGCGGAATGAGCCCATGATGGCCGTGCGGCCGCGCAATGCTGCCGGATCATGAGGATTCGCATGCGCAGATTGGTGAAGTTCCTGCACACCGTCGCAGCCTCGGGCCTCGCAGGCGCGCTGCTCGCCTATGTCGTCGTGCTGGTGATGGCACCGCAGGGGAGCGCGCAATCCGTCGCCGACATGCGCCAGACCATCACCGCGCTGTGCAGCTACATGCTGCTGCCGTCGCTGGGCGTGGCTCTGGTGACGGGCCTCGTCTCGATGATGGTGCATCGACCGTTCCAGGAGCTGCGCTGGGTCTGGATCAAGGCCCTGCTCGGGCTCAGCATGTTCGAGGCGACCTTCGCGATCGTGCAATCCAAGGCGAACTCGGCCGCCGACGAAGCGGGCAGAATCGCGGCCGGCACCGGTGATCCGCAGGTGCTCGCGAGCCTTGTCGCGAATGAATGGATGTCGCTCACCGCCTTGCTGGCGCTGTCGGCGGCGCAGATCGGCCTCGGCATCTGGCGTCCCGGCCTCAAATGGGGGTGAGCGACGGCCTCAGGCCTTCGCCATCTCCGGCAGGATGCAGCGCACCTCGCGCCGTTCGCCGAGGGTGACGCGCGGCGGCAATTCCGCCCGGCAGCGATCCTGCGCGTGGGCGCAGCGCTCCGCGAAGCTGCAGGCGTTGGGCGCGGCATGGAGCGCCGGCGGCGCGCCGGGAATGGCATCGAGCCGCGCGCCCTTCACCGCGCCATGCAGGTTCGCCGCGAGCAAACCGCGCGTGTAGGGGTGCTGCGGATCGCGGATGATGTCGCGGATCGAGCCGGTTTCCACCAGTTGGCCGGCATACATCACCGCGACGCGATCGGAGATTTCCACCGCGACGCCGACATCATGCGTGACAAAGATCATGCCCATGCCGAATTCGCGCTGCAATTCGCGCAGGAGCAGCAGGATCTGGATCTGCACCGTGGCATCGAGCGCGGTGGTCGGCTCATCCGCGAGCAGCAGCTTCGGCTTGCACGCCAGCGCCAGCGCGATCATCGCGCGTTGGCGCATGCCGCCGGACATTTCATGCGGATAGGCTTTCAGGCGCCGTTCGGGCGAGGGGATGCGCACGCGGGTCAGCATCTCGAGCGCGCGCGCCTTGCCTTCCGCCGCGCTCGCGCCCTCGTGGCGCATCACCGTTTCGGCGATCTGCTCGCCGATGGTGTAGACCGGATCGAGCGCCAGCATCGGGTCCTGGAAGATCATCGAGACCACGCCGCCGCGATGATCCGCCAGCGCCTTGCCGGAAAGCGCCAGCACATCCGTGCCCTGCACGCGGATTGCGCCGCCGATGGTCGTGCGATTTTCCGGCAGGATGCGCAGCAGCGTCTTCAAAGTCACGCTCTTGCCCGAGCCGCTTTCGCCCAGGATGCTCAGCGTCTCGCCGGGGTTCAGCGTGAGATTGACACCGTTCACCGCATAAACGTCCCGCGCGCCGGAGAAGCGCACCGTGAGGTTCTCGATCTCGACGAGAGGCGTCGTCATGCCGTCACCGCTTCGATGCCGGGATGCCCGGAATTGGGAATGGCCAGATGGCAATTCACGAGATGCCGCTCGCCGGGCAGGGTGTAGAGACCGGGTGGAGTGGAAATGCAGACGGTCGCGGCGTGCCGGCAGCGCGTGTGGAAGCGGCAGCCCGAGGGCGGGTTGATCGGGTTCGGCGGGTCGCCGGCAAGCGGTGCCTCGCGCGTGAGGTGATCCGGGTCCATCGACGGCATCGCGGCGAGCAGCGCGCGCGTATAGGGATGGCTCGGTCGCTCGTAGATGGCATCCACCGGGCCGATCTCGGCGATCTCGCCAAGATACATCACCATCACCCGGTCGCTCATGTAGCGCACCACGTTGAGATCATGCGAGATGAAGATGTAGGTGAGGCCGAGTTCGCGCTTGAGGTCGCCGAGCAGGTTCAGGACCTGCGCTTCCACGGATTTGTCGAGCGCTGAGACCGCTTCATCAAGGATCACGATCTTCGGCTTGAAGGCGAGCGCCCGCGCGATGTTCACGCGCTGCCGCTGCCCGCCGGAGAGTTCATGCGGGTAGCGCCCGGCGAAGCGCTTCGGCTCCAGCCCCACCTTGAAGAGCAGTTCATGCGCGAGGCGCGTCGCCTCGGCGGTCGAGACGCCGTTCACGGTCGGCCCGAAGGCGATGGCCTCCTCCATCGTGAGGCGCGGATTGAGTGAGGCGTAGCTGTCCTGGAAGACCATCTGCACGTTGCGGCGCAGGTCGCGTAAGGGAAGATCGACGCCGAGCCGGCGCGCCGAGAGCATGATCTCCCCGCCATCGGGGCGGATGAGATCGACCAGCAAGCGCGCGGTGGTGGATTTGCCGCAGCCGCTCTCGCCGACGATGCCAAGCGTCTCGCCCTCGGCGACATCGAAGGAGATGCCGTCGACCGCGCGCACCGTGCCGGTGGAACGGCCGAAGAAACCGCCCTTCAGCGGGAAATGCTTCGTGAGCCCGTTCACCGAGAGGAGGGGAGCCGCCGCACTCATGCCTTGATGTCCATGGCCGAGCGCAGGCCGTCCGAAAGCAGGTTGAAGGAAATCGAGGTGATGAAGATCATCAGCCCGGGCAGCGCCGCGACCCAGGGCTGCACATAGATCGCGTTGCGCAGGGTGTTCAGCATCAGCCCCCATTCCGGCTCGGGCGGCTTGACGCCCAGGCCGAGGAAGGAGAGGCCGGAGGCGAGGATCAGCGAGACCGAGATCAGCCCCGTGGCATAGACGAAGATCGGCCCCAGCACGTTGCCGAGCACGTGCACGCGGATGATCGTCATCGAGGAGGCGCCCGACGCACGCGCGGCCTCGACGTAATCGATCTTGCGCACCGCCGTTGTCACGCTTTCGGCGATCCGCGCGATGGGCGGGATGAAAACGATCGACAGCGAGAGCAAGCCGTTGAAAATGCCCGCGCCCAGCGCTCCGGAGAGCGCAATCGCCAGCAGCACGGAGGGGAAGGCGAAGAACACGTCGACCGTGCGCATCACGACGGTATTCACCTTGCCGCCGACATAGCCCGCGGTGATGCCGAGGAACGATCCCACGAAGAAGGCGATGAAAACCGGCGTCACGCCCATCAGCAGCGAGAGCCGCGCGCCATAGATCAGGCGCGAGAGCATGTCGCGGCCGAGTTCATCCGTGCCCAGCGGGAAGCCCGGCGTGCCGATGGGGCGCAGGCGGCGCAGCATCGAGGAACGATAGGGGTCGGCCGGGGCGATCCAAGGCGAGAACAGCGCCATCAGCACGAGGCCGATGATGATCGCCAGCGCGACCATCGCGACGGGGTCGCGGCGCAGGCGGCGGATCACGCCCGACCAGTAGCCGGGCGAGCGCTCGACGGTCGCAAGGCGTTCGAAGGTGGCGGCGGTCGCGCTCATGGTTCAGCTCCCGGCTCAGCTTCGCTGCACGCGTGGGTCGAGCAGGGTCTGCACGACATCGACGATGAGGTTCAGCGCCACGAAGAACATGGCGAGCACAAGGATCGTGCCCTGCAGCAGCGGCAGGTCACGCTGGAAGATCGCTTGGCCCAAGAGGAAGCCGGTGCCGGGCCAGGAGAAGACCGTCTCGATCAGGATCGAGCCGCCAAGCAGGTAGCCGAGCTGCAGGCCCATCACGGCAAGCGCGGTCGGCGCGGCATTCTTGATGACATGGCGCAGCACGCCGAGATCGAGCAGGCCCTTTGCGCGCTGGCCCACGATGAATTCCTGGCTCAGGATATCCGCGACGAGCGCTCGCACCGTGCGGGCCACGATCCCCATGGGGATCACCGACATTGTCACCGCCGGCAGGATGAGGTGGCGGATATGCGCCCAGTCCCACACCCAGTCGGCCGAGCCGCCGGGCCCGGCACCGGTGGCGGGCAGCCAGTTCAGTTGCACCGAGAAGATGATGACCAGCACCATGCCGAGCCAGTAATGCGGCACGGAGACGCCGATGATCGAGACGAACGAGGCGAGCTTGTCGATCCAGCTGTCGCGGAAATAGCCGGCGACGAAGCCGAACAGGCACCCGAGAACAAAGCCGATGGCGGTCGCCAGCACCGCGAGCATCAGCGTGTTGCCCATCGCGCTCCAGAGTTCCACCGCCACCGCGCGCCCCGTTGCGATGGAGGTCCCGAGATCGCCCTGCAGGGTCTTCAGCAGCCAAAGGCCGTATTGCACCGGCAATGGCCGGTCGAAGCCATAGAGCCGGCGCATCTCGGCCTGCAACTGCGCCGAGGCATCCGGCGGGAGAACCGAGGTCAGCGGGTCGCCCGGCGCGATATGCACCAGCATGAAGCAGACGATGCTCACACCCAGCGCAACCGGCAGGGTGTAGAGCACGCGTTTGGCGATGTAGAGCAGCATGAAGCCGGTCTTTCCGTTCAGGCCGCCGCCAGCATCACGGCGCCATCGTGATGGTGCCGAAATCCTGGAACCAGTTCTGCGCCTGCACGAAGCCCTTTACTTTGGGGCTCAGCGCGCGGGCGTTCACGTCATGCGTGACCATGAGAAAAAGCGCCTCGTCGACGTATTTCTCGTGGACGCGCTGCAGAACCTTGGTCTGGGCCTCCGCATCGAAGGTGTTGCGCACCTCGTCGAACATCTTGTCCATCTCGGGGTCGCAGTAATGGCCCCAGTTGGTGCCCGCCGGCGGCTGCAGGTTGCATTGCAGGTGGCGGATGAAGCCGGTGAACGGGTCCTGGATGAAGTAGGAATAGTTCATGCCGGTCGCGCCACGCGAGCTTTCATGCTTCGCGCCGGCCCGCCAGATGTTGATGAGCGTGTTCCACTCGACGACCTCGAAATCGATCTTCATCCCGGCCTCGGCAAGGTTCTGCTGGATGAACTCGTTCATCGGCAGGGGCTGCATCTGGCCGGAGCCGGAGGGCGAGATCAGGATCTTGGTCTGGAACGGCTTCGAGGGGCCATAACCGGCTTCGGCGAGCAGCTTCTTCGCCTGCGCGAGGTCGCGCTTGAGCTTGAATTTCGGGTTGCCGAACCATTGGTGGCCCGGCGGCATGAAGCCCTCGGCCGGGATCATCAGCCCGCCGAGCAGTTCCTTCAGCCCCTCGCGGTCCACCGCGAGATTGGCTGCCTGCCGCACGCGGACATCATTCCAGACCGAGCCTTCCGCGCGGGAGAAATGCCAGGTCCAGTTATGCGGGTAGGCATTGGTGATGATCTGCATGTTCGCGGCCTTGAGGGAGGCGACCGCATCGGGCGCGGGCGCCTCGATCCAGTCGACCTGGCCCGAACGCAGGGCCGCGACGCGCGCATTGGGCTCGGGCAGCGGGATGAGGATCATCTTGTCGAGCTTGGGGATGCGCGGCTTGTCCCAGTAATCCTTGTTGGGCACGAGTTCGGCGCGTTCGCGCGGGGTGACGGCCGCGAGCTTCCACGGGCCGGTGCCGGAGGGGGTTTTCGCGAATTCCTGCCAGTTCTTTCCGAGCTTCTCCCATTGCGCTGGCGAGGAGATGCCGATCCATGCGAGCTGGTAGGGCAGGGTCGCATCCGGCGCGCGGGTGATGATCTCGAGCGTGAGGTCATCGACGGCCCGGTAGGTGGCGATGGCGGGGATGCGCGAGCGCCCTTGCGAGGCCTGGCGCTGATCGAATTGCGGCGCGTCCTGCTTCAGGAGCTTGTCGAGGTTCCAGACGACTGCCGAAGCGGTCAGCGTGCTGCCATCGTGGAATTTCACGCCCTCGCGGATCTTGAAGGTCCATTTGGTCTTGTCGGTGGCATCCACGCTCCAGCTCGCGGCGAGGCCGGGAATGAGCGTCGAGGGCTTGTCGGCGCGCGTCAGGTCCCAGTGCACGAGCGCGTCATAGACCGTGAGCCCCATGAAGCGCTGGCCTTCGCCGCCCTGGTCGGGCTGGCCCGTCGTCAGCGGGATGTCGGAAGCGGTCATGCCGATGCGCAGGGTGCCTTGCGCCAGCGCCGGGGAGGCCGAAACCAATGCCGCAGCCATCGCTGCAGCCATCCGGACATGCTTCATCAGGGTCATCCTTCGGGTTGTGGAACGGGGGAAAACGCGGCTCCGGGGCGAGCCCGGAGCCGCAAGGGGCAGATCACTCGATCGACATCGGGGCGATATCGATGAACCAGCTCTTGGGCTGCACGACGCCCTTCACCTTGGCGCTCATCGCGCGCGGGCCGACATCATGCGCGACCCAGACGAAGGGCGCTTCCTCGACGATGCGCTTGTGCAGCGCGCCCAGAGCCGCGTCGCGCTCCTTGCCATCGAAGGAGGAGCGAGCCTTGGCGATCAGGCCGTCGAACTCGTCATTGCCGAAATAACCCCAGTTGTTTGAGACCGGCGGGAAGGTCTTCGTGGAAACGAAGCGCACCATCGCGAAGAACGGGTCCATCGTGGCGAAGGTCACGTTGATCGCGTTGGCGCCGCGCGCCTTCGGGTCCTTCGCGCCCTCGCGCCAGTTGGTGAAGACGGCGTTCCACTCGATCACGTCGAGTTCGACATCGAAGAAGCACTCCTTCAGCGCCTGCTGCAGGAACTCGTTCATCGGCACCGGCTGCATCTGGCCGGAACCGGAAGCCGAGGTCAGCACCTTCACCTTCATGGGCTTCGCGGCGGAATAGCCGGCTTCCGTCATCAGCCTCTTGGCGGTGGCGGCATCATACTTGATGTCGAAGGTCGGGTTGCCCCACCAGGGGTGATCCGGCGAGACCGAGCCCTTCGGAATGCCCATCAGGCCGCCGAGCAGCGTCTTCAGTTCCTCGCGGTTGATGCAGAGGTTCGCGGCATGGCGCGTGCGCTTGTCGAGCCAGGGCGAGCCTTCCGCAAAGGAGAGCTGCCACGGCCAGACATGCGGCTGCGGGTTGGAATAGAGCGTGAAGCCGCGGCTCTTGATCTGCGGCAGCGCATCCGGCGCGGGGCTCTCGATCCAGTCGACCTGATTGGAGAGCAGGGCCGCGGTGCGGGCATTCGCGTCCGCCAGCGGCAGCAGCACCACGCGGTCGATCTTCGGGGTGCGCTTGGGGTCCCAGTAGGTCTTGTTCGCGACCATCTCGAAGCGCTCGCGCGGCTGCAGGCGCACACCCTTGAACGGACCCGTGCCCGAGGGCTCGGCCGCGAAGGCCACCCAGGCCTGCTTCGCGCGCTCGGCCGGATCGGTGACCGAGGCCGGCACCGCCGCGAGCTTCGCCGCCCAATGCGTGGGTGAGGCCATGAAGAGGTTCGTGAGGTTGATCGGCAGGAACGAATCCGGCTCGGAGGTGGTCAGCTCCACCGTCAGGTCATCGATCTTGCGGGCCGTGCGCAGGGTCGGCATGCGCGAGACCGTGACGCCCACCTGCGAGGGATCGAAATGCGCGGCTTCCTTCTTCAGGACCTTCTCGACGTTCCAGACCACCGCATCGGCGTTGAAGGGCGAACCATCGTGGAATTTCACGCCAGGACGCAGCTTGAACGTCCATTTCGTCTTGTCATTGGCATCCACCGCCCATTCCGTCGCGAGGCCGGGGATGACCACGCTCGGCTTGTCGGCCGAGGAGAGATCCCACGCCGTCAGCGCGTCATACATCGGGATGCCGGTGAAGCGGTTGCCCTCGAAGCCCTGGTCGGGCTGGCCATGCGTGCGGGGAATATCCGCCGCCGTCATGCCGATCCGCAGGATTTTCTCCTGCGCCGCGACGCCGCCCGCGATCGCCGACAGGGCGAGGCCAGCCAGCAGGCTTCGCGAAAAACCGGTTCTTGTCATGTGTTCGTCTCCCTTGTTCCGCACATGCGTTCGGGAGAGATCGGCAAGAACCATGCCATCCGCCGCAAATGGACCGGCTGGCGAATTTGCGGCGGCCAAGTGAAGCGGCAGGCGTCGGCATTTGGCCGGAACCTTGCACACAACATCCGGGAATGCAGGAATATTGTCCGCGTATCTGATGAATTTGTAGTCATGTCGCACGCGTTTTGAACAGCTTTGCCGCGCCCGTGAAAGCCCAGCCCATGCATCTCCTCTGCATCAATCCCAACACCACAGCCCTCGTCACCGACCGGGTCGTCGCCGTCGCGCGCCAGATGGCGCCGCCGGATCTCCGCATCACCGGGGCGACCGGCCGCTTCGGCGCCCGCTACATCTCCACCCGCGCCGCCTCGGCCATTGCCGCGCATGCCACGCTCGATGCCTTCGCAAACCATGGCGCGGATGCCGATGCGGTGGTGCTCGCCTGTTTCGGCGATCCCGGCCTGCAGGCGCTGAAAGAATTGGCACATTGCCCGGTGCTCGGGCTGGCCGAGGCGGCCTGCCTCGAGGCCGCGCGGCTCGGCCCGCGCTTTTCCATCATCACCGGCGGCGAACGCTGGAAGCCGATGCTGGAGGAATTCGTGGCCGGTCTGGGCCTCGCGAACGAACTGGCCTCCGTGCGCGCCGTGGCCCCCACCGGCGGGGAGATCGCCGCCAACCCCGCCGCGGCCTATCGCCTGCTTGCCGAGGCCTGCCGGAAGGCCGCCGAGGAGGATGGCGCGCAGGTCGTCATTCTCGGCGGTGCCGGACTTGTGGGCATTGCCGCGCAGATCAGGCCCGATGTGCCTGTTCCGGTGCTGTGTTCGGTGGAATCCGGCCTGAAGGCGGCATTCCATTGGCTGGGCCGGCCGTTCGAAAAACCGACGAGCGGCGTCTGGTCCTTCCCGCCGCCGATCGAGACCGTCGGCCTGACGCCGGCGCTTGCGGCCCGGCTCGAAGGGCGCTGAGGCGCTTCAGCCGCCCCGATCCGGTGCCATCCAGGGACGGGATTGCGCGTCCTTGGCCATGAAGGCGCGGATTTCCGTCGCATGGCTCTGCGTGAGATCGAGATCGTCCCAGCCGTTCAGCAGTTTCGTGCGCCAGACCGGATCGATGGAAAAGGGCAGGGCCCGGCCTGCGGCCTCGATCCGCATCGCCTGCAGATCGATCGTGATTACAGCGGGTTGCGCCGTGAGGCTCGCAATCAGATTCTCCACCGCCTCCTCGTCGAGGCGGACAGGGAGGAGGCCGTTGTTCACGGCGTTCTGCGCGAAGATATCGCCTAGGGATGGCGCGATGACCGCGCGGATGCCGTAATCCGCGAGCGCATAGACTGCGGCCTCGCGGCTGGAGCCCGAGCCAAAATTCCGCCGCGCCACGAGGAAGCCCGCGCCGGCATATTCCGGCCGGTTCAGCGCAAAATCCGTTCGCGGCGTGCCATCCTCCGCAAACCGCAAATCGTGCAGCAGAACCGGGCCATAGCCCTCCTTGCGCGTGCGGCGCATGAAGCGCGCGGGGATCAGCTGATCCGTGTCGATATTGGCCATCGCCAGCGGGCAGGCCAGGGCGGTGACGCGCGTGAAGGGGGTCATGGCGCGCGCCCCGCGAGAAATGGCCGGCAATCGGCCAACGTGCCGGTGATCGCCGCTGCCGCGACCATGGCGGGGCTCATGAGGTGCGTGCGCACGCCCGTGCCCTGCCTTCCCTTGAAGTTGCGGTTGGTGGTGGAGGCGATGCGCTCGCCGGGCTGGCCGATATCGCCGTTCATCCCCACGCACATCGAGCAGCCGGATTCCACCCATTCGAGCCCGGCTTCGCGGAAGATGCGATCGAGCCCTTCTTCCTCCGCCTGCCGCTTCACGCCCGACGAGCCGGGCGAGACGAGGCCCGGCACGCGCGCCTTCCGCCCCGCGAGCACGCTCGCTGCGGCGCGCAGATCCTCGATGCGGCTGTTGGTGCAGGAGCCGATAAAGACACGCGACACGGGCACATCCGCCAGCGCCGTGCCGGGCGTGAGAGCCATGTAATCGAGCGCGTTGCGCATCGCCTCGGCGCGCACGGGGTCGGTCTCGCGGGCGGGGTCCGGCACGCGCGCGGTGATCGGCAGGGCCTGTTCCGGCGTGATCCCCCAGGTGACGATGGGCGCGATCTCGGACGCATCGATGGTGATTTCGCGATCGAAAAGCGCATCGGCATCGCTGGGAAGCTGTCGCCACGCCTCGATCGCCCGGTCGAGCAGCGCGCCCTTCGGCGCGAAGGGCCGGCCGGCAATGGCGCGAAACGTCGTCTCGTCGGGCGCGATCATACCGCAGCGCGCGCCGCTCTCGATCGAGAGGTTGCAGAGCGTCAGCCGCCCTTCCATCGAGAGCGCGCGGATAGCGCTGCCCGCATATTCCAGCGCGTGCCCCGTCGCGCCATCCGCGCCGATGGTCGCGATGATGTGCAGCGCGATATCCTTCGCGGAGAGGCCGGGGCCGAGCGCGCCCTCGACATTCACGCGGAAGGTCTTCGGCTTCTTCTGCCAGAGCGTGCCGGTCATCAGCACATGCGCGACCTCGCTCGCGCCGATGCCGAAGGCGAGCGCACCATAGGCGCCATGCGTGGAGGTGTGGCTGTCGCCGCAGACAATCGTGAGGCCGGGTAGGGTCAAACCCTGTTCCGGCCCCACGACATGCACGATGCCCTGGCGCGGATCGCCGAGACCGAAGAGGGTGATTCCGTGCTTCGTGGTGTTGCGCGTCAGCCGCTCGACCATCTCCGCGATGGCGGGGTCGATCGACTGCCCCGCACCCCGGCGCGTGGGCACATAATGGTCCGCGACGCCAAAGGTGAGATCGGGCCGCGCGACACCGGCGCCCTTGTCGGCGAGCTGCGCGAAGGCATGATGCGAGCCCTCGTGCAGGAAATGCCGGTCGATGGCGAGCAGGCTCGTGCCATCGTCCCGCGTCAGCACGACATGCGCCTGCCAGACCTTGTCGAACAATGCGCGGGGCGGTGTATCGCTCATGACAGGCCGGAGATCTCGCGGGTCTGGGCCCGAAAGGAAACGAAGGCAGCTTGACGCCTCAAGCTGTTCTATATTTAGTACAGATATCGGGATAGTAAAGCAGACAGGCGACGGCGTCTGGCCAGCCCTGCGACGCTCTCCTGTCACATTGGGCCGCCCATGCGGTTCGGAAAGGGGCGTGCGGCATGGATTCTGCGGCAGACGGCACCGAGCGAGGATTTCGCGCCGGCCTCAGCCGCACCCGTGCCGCCTATCTGGCCCTGCGGGACCGCATCGCGCGCGGCGAATTCCGCCCCGGCGAGCGCTTTCCCGGCGAGCCGACGCTGGCGGTCGAACTGGGCGTCTCCCGCGTGACCCTGCGCCATGCGCTCGACCGGCTCGAGGCGGAAGGGCTCGTCGAGCGCCGCATGGGTTCGGGCACCTATCTCAGCGCGCGCGGGGGCGGCAGCCCCGTCGTGGCGGATCTCGCCAACGTGCTGACGCATCTCGTCGATATGGGCCGGCGCACGAGCGTGCGGCTTCTCTCCTTCGCCTATGTCGCGCCGTCGCCCGATATCGCTTCCGCCCTGCAATTGCCGGAGGGCGAGCGCGTGCAGCGCTCCGAGCGCGTGCGCCTCATCGATGGCCAGCCATTTTCCTATCTCGTGACCTCCGTTCCCGAGCGCATCGGCATCGGCTGGAGCGAGGACGACCTTGCGAAGAAGCCGCTGCTCGAATTGCTGGAGCGTGCGGGCCTGGTGGCCGATCACGCCCGGCAGACCATCACCGCGGCGCTCGCCGGGCCGGATGTCGCGCGGGAACTCGGCATCGAGCCCGGCTCGGCGCTGCTCGCGCTGACGCGCACCGTCTTCGATCCGCAGGGGCGGGGCATCGAGCATCTGCAGGCGCTCTATCGCCCGGATCTCTACTCCTTCCAGATGGATCTCGTCAGGGCCGGCCATCGCGAGGGTCGCCGTTGGCGTCCCGTGGCGGTGGAGGGACTGAAGCTCGACGACGAACACCCGAAGACTGCCGCTGAGTGACATGAAAAAACAGGGAGAACCTTCATGACCCGCAAGCCGACGATTTCCATGGGCGATGCCGATCGCCGCACGATCCTGAAGGGTGCGCTCGCGGGCGCAGCCGTCATCGCCGCGCCGGGCATTCTGCGCGCGCAGGCACCGGCCGTGAAGGTCGGCATTATCCAGCCCGTCACCGGTGCGCTGGCGCAGGATGGCGGCTTCGGCCGGCTCGGCGCCGAAATCGCGCTGAAGGAGATCAACGATGCCGGCGGCATCAAGTCCTTGGGTGGCGCGAAGCTCGAGATGGTCTTCGCCGATGCGCGCTCGAACCCGGAGGCCGCCACGCAGGAGGTCGAGAAGCTGAACGGCGAGGGCGTCGCGGCCATTGTCGGCGGCTTCGCTTCGCCGATCTGCCTCGCCGCGAGCCAGGCGGCGTCGCGCTATGACCTGCCCTACATCGTCGATGTCGGCGTGTCGGACCAGATCGTCAATCGCGGCCTGAAGAACACCTTCCGCCTCGGCCCCGGCTTCGGCACGGTGACGACCGCCGCCGTGGCGAACCTCGTGAAGCTCAACGAAGCCGCCGGCAAGCCCGCCAAGACCGTTGTGCTGGTGCATGAGGACGGCCTGTTCGGCTCGGGCCTCGCGAAGCTCATGGCGACCGAACTGCCGAAGCACGGCTTCGAGGTGCTGGAGACCATCGCGCATCCCACGCCCTCGCGCGACATGGCGAATGTCGCCCTGCGCATCCGCGCGCTGAACCCGGATCTCGTGATCCCCTCGAGCTATTACAGTGAGTTCGTGCTGCTCGCCCGCACCATGCAGCAGCAACGCATCCGCCCGAAGGGGATCTACGCGGTGCTGAACGGTGCCGCCTCGAACTTCCGCTTCGTGAAGGAATTCCCGGATGCGGCCGAGAACGTGATGGATTGCAACCACTGGCATGATCCGCGCAAGGCCAAATCCGCCGCCGTGATGAAGGCCGCCGCCGATGCCGGTTCGGTCTGGGCCTACAACATCCCGCTCAACTATTCCTGCGTGCGCCTGCTCGCCGATGCGATCGAGAAGGCCGGTTCGGCCGACCGCGCGAAGATCATCGAGGCGCTCGCCGCCTCGACCTTCGAGGATCACATCATGCCCTATGGCCCGACGAAGTTCGTCAACGGCCAGAACACCGGCGCGGGCCCGGTGAACACTCAGGTGCAGGGCGGGGACATCAAGGTGATCTTCCCCGAGAGCTTCGCCAACGCCAAGCCGGTCTTCCCCGTCCGGGCCTGAGCCTTGGCGGAAGCGGGCCGCGTTGCCTTTCGGCGCGGCCCGCACCCTCCCTTTTGTTACTCCTTCAGCGGAATCGCGGCATGTATTCGCCCGCCATCATTGTCGAGGCCGTGCTGAACGGGCTGATGACCGGCGCGGTCTATGCGCTGATCGCGCTCGGGCTGACGCTGGTCTATGGCGTGCTGCACATCATCAATTTCGCGCATGGCGCCTTGCTGACCGCCGCGATGTTCGCGGTTTTCGCGCTGCATGTGGCGTTCCGGATCGACCCGTATGTCTCGATCCTGATCCTCGCGCCGGCCTTCTTCGCGCTCGGCTATGGCCTGCAGCGTTTCGTGATCGGCCCCGCGAGCCATGGCGATGACCAGAACATCCTGCTGGTCACGCTCGGCCTGTCGATCCTGATCGAGAACGGGCTTCTCGCCATTTTCCGCTCGGATACGCGCACCATCGACGTGCCCTATGGCTTCAACGTGGTGGAGATCGGCCCGCTGCTCCTGTCCCAGCCGAAGCTGATCGGGCTCGCGGGCTCGATCGTCGTGGCCATCCTGCTCTGGCTCTTCATGGCGCGCACCGATACCGGCAAGGCGATCCGCGCGGTCGCGAAGGAGCGGCTTGGCGCGACGCTGATGGGCATCGATGTCGGGCATGTCTACGCGATCACCTTCGGCCTCGGCTGCGCCTGCCTCGCGGTGGCGGCGGCGCTCCTGATGCCGTCATTCTACGTCAACCCGCGTGTCGGCAACGCCTTCGTGCTCGTGGCCTTCACGATTGTCGTGCTCGGCGGCATGGGCTCGATCGCCGGGGCGCTGATCGGCGGGTTGTTCATCGGCATGGTCGAGAGCGTGAGCGGGCTTCTGCTGGGGGAATCTCTCGGGCAGATCGGCATCTTCCTCATCTTCATCCTGGTGCTGCTGCTACGTCCCACCGGCCTCTTCGGCGCGAAGGCCTGACATGCTGCTGCGCCATCCGCCCTTCGCGCTGCTGATCGGCATCCTCGCGATGCTCGCGGGCCTGCCATTGCTCGGCCTGCCGAACACGGCGCTGAACTTCCTGTTCTTCGTGCTGGTCATCGCGCTGGCCGGGCAGGGCTGGAACCTCGCCGGCGGCTATGGCGGGCAGTTTTCCTTCGGCCATGCCGCGTTCTTCGGTGTGGGAGCCTACACCACCGCCATCCTGCAGGTGCGCTATGGCGTGAATGCGTGGGCGGGCTTCGCGGCGGGCATCGCGCTCGGCAGCCTTGTCGGGTTTATTATTGGCTCGCTGAGCTTCCGCGCCGGGTTGCGCGGCTCGTACTTCGCGCTGGTGACGCTCGCCTTCGCGGAAGTGTTGCGCATTCTCGCCAATGCCGCGCCGATCACCGGTGGCGCGGCGGGCATCCTGATCAAGCTCGATGTGCGGCCGGAGAATTTCCAGTTCGCGAGCCGCGCGGTGTTCTTCTGGATCGCGTTGGCGCTGGTGGGCGTGGTGCTGATCCTCAACCGGATGATCGAGCAACGCCGTTTCGGCGCGTATCTCGTGGCGATCCGCGAGAACGAGGCGGCGGCCCGCGCGCTGGGCGTGAATGTGCTGGCGGTGAAGCTTCAGGCAATTTCGCTGTCGGCGGCGATCACCGCGGCGGCGGGCGCGCTTTACGCCCAGTATTTCCTCTATCTCGACGCGGCCATTGCCTTTGGTCCCTGGATTTCCGTCGAGGCTCTGCTCGCCGCGATCATTGGCGGTGCGGGAACCGTGCTCGGTCCGCTTCTCGGCGCGGGTCTGCTGCACGGCCTCGGCGAAATCACCAAGCTCGCGGCGGGGCGCGTGCCGGGCATCGATCTCGTGGTCTATGGCATCGTGCTCATTCTCGTGGTGGCCTTCGCGCCGCGCGGGGTGATCGGCCTCTTCGCGAAGGGCGACAGGGGCGGGGAGCCGACCTCCCATGGCTGAGCCGATGCTTCAGGTCAAAAACCTCACCAAGCGTTTCGGCGGTCTCACGGCCGTGAACGATGTGAGCTTCACCGTGGAAGCCGGTTCCATCACCGGGCTGATCGGACCCAATGGAGCGGGCAAGACCACGGCCTTCACGATGATCTCGGGCTTCACCGTGCCGAGCGCGGGCGATGTGCTTTATGAGGGGAAGTCGATCCTGGGCCAGCCGCCGGAGGCTCTGGCGCGGCTTGGTCTCGCGCGCACCTTCCAGATCGTCCAGCCCTTCGCGGGCCTGAGCGTGCGCGAGAACATTGCCGTCGGTGCCTATCTCCGCCACCCCGCGCGCGACGCGGCGATGGCCGAGGCGGATCGTGTCGCGGCCCTTGTGGGTCTCACCAGCGAGGCGGATAAATCCGCTTCCGCCCTCACCGTCGCCGGGCGCAAAAGGCTGGAACTTGCCCGTGCGCTCGCCACGGGACCACGCCTGCTGCTGCTCGACGAGGTGCTGGCGGGGCTGAACCCCAGCGAGATCCGCGACATCATTCCCGTGCTGCAAAAGGTGCGCGCCGCGGGCGTGACCATCCTGATGATCGAGCATGTGATGCAGGCGGTGATGTCGCTCTGCGAGCGGGTGATCGTGATCGCCGAGGGCAAGCTCATTGCCGAAGGCGCGCCGGAAGCGGTGGTGCGGGAGAAGCGCGTCATCGAGGCCTATCTCGGGCAGGGCGCGGCGGAGCGGCTCGCGGCGGGAGGAGGCCATGGCTGAGGCTTTGCTGGAGGTCTCCCGGCTCGTCGCCGGCTATGGCGTGACGGAAGTGTTGCGCGGGGTGGATCTGCGTGTCGCGCCCGGCGAGATCGTCGCGGTGCTGGGGTCCAACGGCGTCGGCAAGACGACGCTGAACAAGACGCTTTCCGGCCTGATCCGCCCGCGCGAGGGCGCCATCCGCTTCGACGGCCGGGACATCACCCGCGCGACGCCGCGCGCGATTGTCGAGGCGGGGCTGATCCACGTGCCCGAGGGGCGGAAGATCTTCTCAAACCTCGAGGTGCGGGACAATCTCGACATGGGCTGTTTTGCACGGGGCCGCGCCCGCCGCGAGGCCAATCGCGAGCGGATCTACACGATCTTTCCGCGCCTCAAGGAGCGGGAGAAGCAGCTCGCGGGCACGCTTTCCGGCGGTGAGCAACAGATGCTCGCCATCGGTCGCGGCCTGATGGCCGAGCCGCGCCTGCTCATCCTCGACGAGCCCTCGCTGGGCCTCTCGCCCCTGCTGGTCGAGGAGATGTTCGCGCTTGTCAGGCGCATTGCCAGCGAGGGACTCGCGATCCTGCTCGTCGAGCAGAATGTCGTGCAGTCGCTGGCGCTCGCCGACCACGCTTCCGTGCTGGAAAACGGCCGGGTCGCGTTGAGCGGTCCGGCGAAGGAACTCGCGGCCGATCCGGACCTGCAGAAAACCTATCTGGGATTGTGACCATGGCAACAGCACCCGATCCCGTCTCGCTGCGCGCCCAGCTTTCCGGCCCGGACATCGTCGTGGCGCCGGGCATTTATGACGCGCTGACGGCGAGCCTCGCGGCAGCAGCCGGCTTTTCCGCGCTCTACCTCTCCGGCGCGGCCTTGGCCTATACGCGGCTCGGCGGACCCGATCTCGGGCTCGTCACCATGAGCGAAACCGCCGAGGCGATCCGCCTGATCCGCGAGCGGGTCGGCGTGCCGCTGATCGTCGACGGCGATACGGGCTACGGCAACGCGCTCAATGTCGAGCGAACCGTGCGTGCCTTCGAGCGGGCCGGCGCCAACGCCATCCAGCTCGAGGACCAGACCTTCCCGAAGCGCTGCGGCCATCTCGCGGATAAATCGCTGGTCACGCGCAACGAAATGGCCGGAAAGATCCGCGCTGCCGTGGCCTCGCGCGATTCCCGCGAGTTCCTCATCATCGCCCGCACGGATGCCGTGGCGGTGGAGGGACTCGATGCCGCGCTTTACCGCGCCGATGCCTATCTCGAGGCGGGGGCGGATCTCCTCTTCATCGAAGCGCCGCGCGACCACGCGATGCTCTCGACCATCACGGCGCGGCTCGGAAATCGCGCGCCGCTGATGGCGAACATGGTCGAGGGCGGGCTGACGCCGATGCTCGAGGCGCGCGAATTGCAGGCTTTGGGCTATCGGCTGGTGATCTTTCCGGGCGGGATCGTGCGCGCCATCGCGAAGACGGCGGAAGATTACTACGCCTCGCTCCGCCAGCACGGCACGAACACGCCCTTCCGCGACCGGATGTTCGATTTCGGCGAGCTGAACCAGCGAATGGGGACGGCGGACGCGCTGTCTCGTGCCGCCTCCTATGACCGGGAGGACATGCCATGACCCGCCCTGATCCGGCCCGCCCCGATGCCGTGACGCTCGCGGTCTTGCGCGGTCGCCTCGAACAGATCGCCGACGAGATGGATGCGACGCTCTATCGCTCGGCCTTCAATCCGATCATCGCGGAAGCGCGCGATGCCTGCCACGGCCTCTACCATGCCGAGACGGGCGAAACGCTGGTGCAGGGCACCAAGGGCCTGCCGATCTTCGTGGGCGCGATGGCCTTCGCCGTGCGCGCGGTGATCGCCAAGGTGGCGGAGGAGGGCGGGCTCGAACCGGGCGACACCTTTCTCTTCAACGATCCCTATGATGGCGGCACGCATCTGAACGATTTCCGCCTCGTGCGGCCGATTTTCCGGCAGGGTAAGCTGTTCTGCTGGCTCGCGAGCGTGGGCCACTGGCTTGATATCGGCGGCAATGTGCCCGGCGGCTTCAATGCCCGCGCGACCGAGAGCCACCAGGAGGGCGTGCGCATCCCGCCCGTGAAGTTCATCGCCCAGGGGCAGATGAACCGCGACATTCTCGGCATTCTCTCGGCCAACAGCCGCTTGCCGCAATCGAATTTCGGCGATCTCAACGGGCAATTGAACGCGCTCGATCTCGGCGAGCGCCGGCTCAACGGCCTGCTCGATGAAGCGGGCGAGGCAACGGTGGCTGCCGCTTTCGACGCGTTTTCGGAAGGAGCCGATGCGCTGATGCGCGCGGCCATCCGTGCCTTGCCGGATGGCACCTATCGCTTCGACGACATCCTCGACAACGATGGCATCACGGATGAGCCTCTGGCTATCGCACTCGATCTGACGGTCAGCGGCGAGACCATGGTGCTCGATTTCTCGCGCTCCTCGCCGCCCTGCGCGGGGCCGTTGAACATCGCCTATTCCACGGCTGTTGCCAGTTGCTACGTGGCGTTGAAGCACCTCTTCCCCGAGGTGCCGTCCAATGCCGGCTGCCTCCGGCCGATCACTTTCGTGATCCCCGAGACGACGCTTCTCGGCGTGAAGGCGCCGAAGCCGGTCGGCGGCTATACCGAGACCATCCTGCGTGTCATCGGCGTGATCTTCGGCGCGATCGGGCAGGCAGACCCCAGCCGCGCGCTCGCGGGGCCGTTCGGCACCATCAACGCGCTCGCGATTGCCGGGAAGCGGCCCGATGGCTCGCCCTTCGTGATGTTCTCGTTCTTCGGCGGCGGTCTTGGCGCCTCGCCTGCGGGCGACGGCCTTTCGCACGCGAATAACCCGATTTCCACCGCAACCATGCCGCCGGCGGAAATCCTGGAAGCCAGCAACCCGGTGCTGGTGACGCGCTGGGCCCTTCGCCCGGATTCCGCCGGTGCGGGCGAATATCGCGGTGGGCTTGGCGCGATCTACGAGTTCGAAGCGCTGACCGACGCCGATGTGTTCCTCCTCGGCGAGCGCGGCAAGGGCGCGCCCTTCGGCATCGCCGGCGGCAAGCCCGCGGCGCTGAACCGTTTCTTCTGGCAGACGGAGGAGGGGGGTGAAGCCTCCCCGCCGCTCGCTTCGAAGGTCACCGGCGTGAAGCTGAAGCCGGGCATGCGCGTGCGGCTGGAAACGCCCGGCGGCGGCGGGTTCGGCGATCCCGCGACGCGCGATGCCGCGAGCCTCGCCCGCGATCTCGCGGAGGGCTACGTCACGCCTGCGGGTGCCGCGCGCGATTACGGGAAGGTCCAGTGATGAGTGGTTCTCGCGTCGTGGGTGTCGATGTCGGCGGCACCTTCACCGATCTGTTCCTGATGGATGGCACGACGGGCGAATTCCGCACCGCGAAGGTGCCGTCGAACCGGGGCGACGAGGCCGTGGGTTTCCTCAATGGCCTCAAGGTGTTCGGGGCAGTGGCCGATCTCGGCTCCATCGTGCATGGCACGACGGTGGGCACCAATGCGCTGCTCGAACGGAAGGTGGCGCGCGTCGGCCTCATCACCACCGCGGGCTTCCGCGACGTGCTGGAAATGCGCCGCCGCGACCGGCCGAAAACCTGGGGCCTGACGGGCGATTTCACGCCCGTGATCCCACGCCACATGCGCCGCGAGGTGCGGGAGCGCGTGCTCTCCGATGGCTCCATTCGGGAAGCCGTGAACCCCGCCGAAGTGCGCGCGCTGGGCGAGGCGCTGCTGGCCGATGGCGCGGAGGCGCTGGCGATCGTCTTCATCAACGCCTACGCCAATGCCGCGAACGAGAAGGCGGCGCTCGCCGCGCTCGCCGGGCTTCTGCCGACCGACAGGCTCGCGGCCTCGCACGAAATCCTGCCGGAGATCCGCGAATTCGAACGCACCTCCACCACCGCGCTCAATGCCTGCCTGCAGCCCGTGGTCGGCAGCTATCTCGAAAAGCTGGAGGCAGCGCTCGCGGGTGAGGCCTTCGCCGGGCGCTTCCATATTGTCCAATCCAACGGCGGCGTGATGTCCACGATCACCGCGCGGCGTTTCCCCGTGCGCACCGCGCTCTCCGGCCCGGCAGCGGGCGTGATCGCGGCGGCGGCGATTGCCGAAGCCGCGGGCCTGCCGGATGTGATCACCGGCGATCTCGGCGGGACGTCCTTCGATGTGAGCCTCGTGCTCGGCGGGCGCGCGGAACTCGCGGCGCAGACCACGATCGATTTCGGCATGGTGATCCGCAACCCGATGATCGAAATCACGACCATCGGCGCGGGCGGCGGTTCCATCGCGGCGGTCGATGCCGGCGGCATGCTGCGCGTCGGGCCGGAAAGCGCCGGTTCGCGGCCCGGCCCGGTCGCCTATGGCGCGGGGAATACGCGCCCCACGCTCACCGATGCGAACATCGTTCTGGGGCGTATCAATGCCGAAAAGCCCATCGGCGGCGCGCTGAAGCGGCTCGATCGCGAGGCCGCACGCGCGGCGATCGGGCGAGAAATCGGCGATCCCCTGGGCCTCTCGCCGGAAGCGGCGGCGGAGGCGATCCTGCGGGTCGCGAATGCCCGCATGGCCGGGGCGATCCGGCTCGTCTCCATCGAGCGCGGGCATGATCCCGGTCGCTTCGCGCTCGTGCCGTTCGGCGGGGGCGGGGCCCTGCATGCCGGTGCGCTGCTGAAGGAAGTGGGGCTGAAGGCCGCCCTCGTGCCGCGCTTTCCGGGCGTGACATCTGCGCTGGGATGCGTGATCGCGGATATCCGGCACGATCAGGTGCAGACGCTCAATCTTGCGCTGAAGGGGCTGGATTGCGCCGCGCTTTCCGCCCGCATGGCCGGTGAGGCGGAGGCGGCGCGGCAAGTGGTGGAGCAGGCTGGCCTGCCCATCGAGGGCGTGGAGATCCGATTCGAATTCGACATGCATTATCTCGGGCAGACGCACACGGTTGCAGCACCCTTCGCGGTGGCGCCGGGGGCTGCCTTCCGCGAGGAAGATGTGCGGCAGGCCTTCGAGGCCGCCTACAGCCAGGCCTTCAGCCGCCTTTTGCCGGGCATCGGCGTGAAGATCGTCAACCTGCGCACCACGGCCATCGGCAAGCGCCCGGCTTTCGATCTCGCGATGCTCGCGCCTGTTGCGGGGGGCTCGGTGGAAGCGGCGCGCACGGGCGAGCGCGCGGTGTGGTTCGACGGCGCCTACCATGCGACGCCGATCTATGCGCGCCTCGATTTGCCAGTGAATGCGCGCATTCGAGGTCCGGCGATCCTCGAACAGCCTGATGCGACCATTGTGGTCGATCCCGGATTGGTCGCGCGGGTCGATTCCCTCGGCAATATCCTGGTGGAGAAGGCGTGATGGCCGACAACCCGGATTGGTCCAGAACCGCGATCCTGCTCGTCGATCTGCAGAACGATTTCATCCACCCCGATGGCGCCTATGCGCGGGGCGGGCAGGGCGCGGCGGAGATCGCGGCCTTGCCGGCGCGCCTCATGCCACTCGTGAAGGCGGCGCGGTCGAAGGGTGTGCCGACCCTCGCAACGCTTTTCACGCTTGTGTTGGGGCGGGGCGGCGAACCCTTGATCTCGCCACATCTGAAGGCACTCCGGCCCTTCCTGAAGCGCGGGGATTTCGCGCCCGGAAGCTGGGGGCAGGCGGTGGTGGACGACCTCCAGCCCATCGACATGAGCGTCGAGAAGATCGCCTATTCCGCCTTCTACATGACGCGGCTCGAATGGCTGTTGCGCAAGACCGGCATCGAACATCTCGTGGTCGGCGGCATCGTCACGAATGGCGGCGTCGCCTCCACCGTGCGTGACGCGCATGTGCGCGACCTCGGCGCGACGGTGCTCAGCGATGGCTGCGCGGCCTTCTCGCCCGCGACCCATGCCGAGGCCCTCGCCGGGCTGAAGCCCGTGGCGCGCATCCGCACGATTGCGGAGGTGCTGGCGGAGATGGGGGCATGAGCCGTATCGCGGCCCCGCCCGAGGCGTTCGACCTCGAAACGCGACTGGCCATCATCGGCGCGGGCGCTGCGGGCCTCGTCGCGGCGCTGGTGGCGGCGGAAGCCGGGCTCGAACCGCTGGTGATCGAGCGCGATGCCGTTCCCTCGGGCTCGACGGCCCTGTCGGCCGGGCTGATCCCGGCGGCGGGCACCCGCTGGCAGCGGGATGCAGGCATCATGGATAGCCCCGAACTCTTCGCCCGCGACATTCAGGCGAAAGCCAAGGGCAAGGCGGAACCGATTCTGGCAGGCGCGGTGGCGCAAGCCATCGGTCCCCGCCTCGAATGGCTCGCGGAGAAGCATGGCCTTGCCTTCTCGGTGATCGAGAATTTCCGCTATCCCGGCCATTCCGCCGCGCGGATGCATGGCCTCGCCTCGCGTTCGGGCCGCGAATTGATCGACCGTCTCCGGCAGGCGGCGGAGGAGGCGGGCATCGCGATCATCACCGAAGCGCGGGCCGAGACGCTGCATATCGATGCGGCCGGCCGACCAAGGGGCGTGACCATCACCCGGCCCGATGGCACGCGGGAGAGCCTCGGCGCCGAGGCGGTCCTGCTCGCCTGCAACGGCTATGGCGGCAACGCGGGCCTTGTGGCGCAGCACATTCCCTCGCTCGCCGGTGCCTTGTATTTCGGCCATCCCGGCAATCAGGGCGATGCTCTGCTCTGGGGCGAGGCTCTGGGGGCGGCGACGCGCGATCTCTCCGGCCATCAGGGCCATGGTTCGGTCGCGCATCCCCATGGCATCCTCGTGACCTGGGCGACGATCACCGAAGGTGGCGTGCAGGTGAACCGCGAGGCCCGGCGCTTCTCCAACGAGGCCGAGGGCTATTCCGAGCAGGCCGCGCGCGTGGTCAGCCAGCCCGGCGGCGTGGCGTTTTCCATTTTCGACGCGCGCATCGCCGACATCGCCCGGCAATTCGAGGATTTCCGGCTCGCTGAATCACAAGGCGCGCTGGTGATGGCCGGGAGCTGGGACGAGATGGCGAGCAAGCTCGGCCTCGATGCCGCGACGCTCTCCACCACCATGGCCGAGGTCGATGCCCTGAAGATCGCCGGCGCGCGTGACGCCTTCGGGCGGGATTTCGCCCAGGTTCCGCGACTGACAGCGCCGTATTGTGCGGTGCGCGTCGAAGGGGCGCTGTTCCACACCCAGGGCGGATTGCAGGTGAATGCCGAGGCACAGGTGCTGCGCCCGGATGGCTCGACGATTCCCGGCCTCTACGCCGCGGGCGGGGCGGCCTGCGGCGTTTCCGGGCCGGAGGCGTCGGGCTATCTCTCGGGCAATGGTTTGCTGACGGCCGTGGCCCTGGGCGGAATCGCCGGCGAGGCGATCGCGGCGGCGCTGCTGCGCGAGAGCGGCCAACCGTATCCCTCTGAGCGGAGCAAGCGCTAGGCCGCGCGCGGCAGACCCTTCTTGTGCTCGATGGCCGAATGCAGATTGTCGCGGAACTGGCCGATGCTGGTGCTCCAGCTGTAGCGTTTCGCGAGTTCCACGCATTCCTCGCGCGAGAGCGCCAGAGCGGCCTGCGCGGCGACGCGCAGATCCCAATCCAGCACACCGGCGCGCGTGCCGCCGATGACATCCAGCGGCCCCATCACGGGATAGGCCGCGACGGGAAGCCCCGAGGCCAGCGCCTCGAGGAGGACCACGCCGAAGGTGTCGGTTTGGCTCGGGAAGACGAACACATCGGCCTGCCGGTAGATTTCGGCCAGCTCCGCGCCGGTCTTCGCGCCGAGGAAGATCGCATCGGGGAAGCGCGCCTCCAGTTCGGCGCGCTGCGGGCCATCGCCCACGATCACCTTCGTGCCGGGCAGGTCGAGCGACAGGAAGGCCGCGAGGTTCTTCTCCACCGCGACCCGGCCGACATTGAGAAAGATCGGCCGCTTCCAGGCGACATGCGACGCCTCGCGCGGCGAATAGAGATCGAGATCCACCCCGCGCGACCAGCGCATCAGCCGGGCAAAACCGCGGGCGCGCAGATCATCCTCGAGCGTTTGCGTCGAGACGAGAATGCCATCCGCCGCATTGTGAAACCAGCGGAGCGCGGCATAGCTCGCCGCCACCGGCACGGGCAGGCGCGCGCGCAAATATTCGGGGAAGCGCGTGTGATAGCTCGTGGTGAGCGGCAGGTTCTGCGCCAGCGCCACCTTGCGCGCCGCGAGCCCGATCGGGCCTTCGGTCGCGACATGCACGATATCCGGGCGGATGCGGCGATAGGCGGCTTCCAGCCCGCCCGATCCCACCATCGCCAGGCGGATTTCCGGATAACCCGGCATGGGGACGTTGCGAAACTGGTCCGGCGTCACGAAATGCAGGTCGAGCCCCAGCGAAGGCCCGAGATCGCGCAGTTTCTGCAGCGTGCGCACCACGCCGTTGACCTGCGGTTCCCATGCATCGGAGGCGACGAGAACGCGCATCAGGCGGCCTGCGGCAGGCCGGGGGCCACGGGAGCGGGCAGCATGCTTTCGGCACGCAGATCTTCCGCGAACCGAATGATGCGGAACGTGCCGTCATAATCCTCGATCAGCGCCGTGCAGCTCTCCACCCAGTCGCCGCAATTCATGTAGCGCACGCCGTCGATCATCCGGTCCGCCGCGTGGTGGATATGGCCGCAGATCACGCCGGCCGCGGTGTTTTCCCGCGCTTCCGTGGCCAGGAAATTCTCGAAATCGCCAATGTAATTGACGGCGTTCTTCACCTTCAGTTTCGCCCAGGCCGAGAGCGACCAGTAGGGCAGGCCGAGCCGGCGGCGCACCCCGTTGACGATGCCGTTGCTCCAGAGCGCGAATTCGTAGGCCCAGTCGCCGAGCAGCGCGAGCCAGCGCGCATGGGCCACCACCACGTCGAATTCGTCGCCATGCAGCACCAGATAGCGCTGGCCATCCGCGCCTTCATGGATCGCCCGCTGCGCGATCTGGATCTCGCCGAAATGCAGGCCGAGATAATCGCGCAGGAATTCGTCGTGATTGCCCGGGATGTAGATCAACTGGGCACCCTTGCGCACCTTGCGCAGGAGCTTCTGGACCACATCGTTCTGTTCCTGCGGCCAGTACCACCCGGATTTCAGCCGCCAGCCATCGACGATATCGCCGACGAGGTAGATCGTGTCGGCATCGTAACGACGCAGAAACTCCAGAAGCATCCGCGCCTGGCAGCCCGTCGTGCCGAGATGCAGATCTGACAGGAACAGGGCTCTCAGCCTGGTTGCCTCGGAATCAGCCATTCCGCTCTCCTTTTCACGGCGAAATGCCAGCTTTCTGCGACAGTTGGGTGACGATGGCGTCACCGGAGCGTCACGCACCTCGGGCAGAGGAGGCGCATGGCTGATTCCTCTTCCTTCTCCTCCACCGAAAGCCGTGACCCCGATCGCGGCATCATGCAGCGCGCCTACCAGGGCTGGGCGCCGTTCTACGACCTGGTTTGCGGCGGGCTTTTCGCGCCCTCGCGACGCCGGCTCGTGTCGCTGGCCTCCATGGCCGGGCGCGATGTGCTGGAAATCGGTGTCGGCACGGGCCTCAGCCTCGGCGATTACGATGCGGATATCGTGGTGACCGGGATCGACGCTTCCGATGCGATGATCGCGCGGGCGAAATCCCGCGCCGAGGCCGGAACGCGCGCCCGCATCGACGAACTCGTGGTGATGGATGCCGAGGCGCTGTCCTTCCCGGAAAAGCGGTTCGATGCCGTGGTGGCGCAATTCCTCATCACGCTGGTTCCGAACCCGGAATCGGTGCTCGACGAGGCCTATCGCGTGCTGCGACCGGGCGGGGCGCTGTTTCTCCTCAATCATTTCCGCTCGGCGAACCGGGCGGTCGCTGCCATGGAGACGCGCGCCGCGCCATTCATGCATCACGTGGGTTTGCGGCCGGATTTCCCCTTCGAACGCGTGACGGATTGGGCCGCGACCAAGCCGGACCTGTCGAACATCCTGCGCATTCCCAGCGGCCCGTTCGGCTGCTTCTCCATCGTGCGAATCGGCAAGGCTGGCTGATCGCGGCAGGGTGACGCCCGCGCGCTTTCCGGCTAGGAAGGCCCGGTGCGAGGGACCATGACGACACCAGCGAAAATCGGCATTCTCGTCAGCTCCGACCGTGCGAGCCGCGGCGAATACGAGGACAAGGGCGGCCCGGCCATCGAGGCCTACCTGCGCGACGTGCTCACCAGCCCGTGGGAACCAATCTACCGCCTTGTGCCGGACGATCGGGACATTCTCGCGGCGACCATGCGCAAGCTCGTCGACGAGGAGGGCGCGAGCCTCATCCTCACCACGGGCGGCACCGGCCCCGCGCCGCGCGACGTGACGCCCGAAGCCACGCGCGATGTCTGCGAGCGCCTGCTCGACGGTTTCGGCGAGGAAATGCGCCGCGCGAGCCTGCGCGAGGTTCCCACCGCCATCCTCTCGCGGCAGATCGCGGGAACGCGCGGTTCCTGCCTCATCCTGAACCTGCCGGGCAAGCCGTCGGCCATCCGCACCTGCCTCGATGCGGTTTTCGCAGCCATTCCCTACTGCATCGATCTGGTGGGTGGCGCGCGGCTGGAAACGGACCCGGCGCGCATCGTGGCGTTCCGGCCGAAGGCCTGACGGATCGCGGTCGGACGCGTGCGCCGCCTGCGCTGTGTTGCGCCGCAACACGCGCCCGGCGAATTCCCCGCGCGCGGTGCTTGAAATTCGTTTGAAACCCGCCTAAACGGCGCGCCAAGTTGCGCCGGAACCTCCGTCGCGTCTGTCTCAACGCGCCACAGCAGGGAAGCCCC
>PERO01000018.1 GCA_002928875.1 Methylobacterium sp.
AACCGCAGGTTTACCCCGTCCGGCATGGCGCAGGTCAGCTCCACGGGAAGGTCGCGGACGATCGCTGTCCGGTTCGCTTCCGACACAGATTTGAGCAGCGCCTCGAGATCGTCCGGGGCCTCGGCCATGGCCATCTCTGCCAGCGGATATTCTCCCGCTGCAAAAGGATACAGGCCATCGGGGAGGAGAGTTCGGTCCGGGGAGCTCATGCGATGGTCTTTCCCGATCGTACCCCTCCGGTCAACATGTAGCGTCACTTCGCTTGACCGGCGCTCGACCCATTGCCAAACACGGGCATGACTGAACAGTTACAAACCAGCGACGGCCGCTATGTGCAGGTCGAACCGGGCATCTGGTGGGACACCACCGGCGTCGATCTGGTCGACCAGATCACGGTCGACGGTTACCTCGACGATCATCCTGAAATCGGGATCGTTGTGAAGGTTCGCGCAGTTTCGAGGCTGAACTGAAGGATGCTGCGCTTATCGGGTACCGCATCACTTTCGATTGCGGTTGATTGCTGGCCGCACGATAATCAGGCCGCCAATGTGTTGAAAATACGCGGGGCTCCGCGAGGTCCGATCGGGGGGCGGAAGCGGACTGGCGGGTTTCGGTGATGAACTGATTCAAAGCAGTCATTGATCCACGCCATTCTTGAAGGTCACCTGAGGCTCGTGAAGTCCTACCAAGGTACCTTTTAGATGAAGCGAGCCAGGACGTGTTAGCCGTTCGGAAAATGCCACAGTCGTCGACATCGTAAACGGCAATTGGCAGTAGAGCGCGTCGTTATTCCAGTTCATTTCCGAATGCGTGAGCGTCGGGCATATTCGCTTGGCAATAACTCTTGAATAGCGGGTCTCGCGCAAAATGAACCCGATGGACTATATGATCGAGAATGTCTGGCGGAACATCATGCGCTACGTCATCAGAAGCGCTATCCAGATCCGGACTTCGATTAACGCTGCTTGCGGATCACCAAGCGCGAAACCGAGCCCCTCAGCCTAGCGCCGGTCTAACCGGCGGTAAAAGCGGCTCTGGTTGTTGCTCGGATCGACATAGGTGAAGCAGTCCGCGAGATCATCGATACTCTGCAGCACACCCAACAAGGCGTAAGCGTTGAAAGGCGTCCCCGCCCCGGTCTCGTAGTGGCTGACGAAATTGCCAACGATCGATGGTACGTGATGGTTTTGGAGATCGGTGATCTGCTGAGGCGTAAGCACACACCGATTGGCCGCCTGATACAGCTTTACTGCCTCGCCGATCGCGTCGATGTAGGTCGAGAGCGTCCGCTTGTCGCCACGGGTGGCGTAGTCCGGTGGGACCGGGACCTCCAACTTGGCGATAATCTGCCCCAGCTTGTACTCGAGATACTGCCGCAGAAACGGTGCGCCTATATCGATCTGGCCGGCATTCAGGTGCTGCAACGCCTGCGCCTTGAGGCGATTAGCCTCCTGGGCCGATACCATCAGCCGCCCCTTCGGCGGCATGCCTTGTAACTTCTGGTGATGCCAATCCCCGGTGCCGTTCAGCTTGTCGAAGTATTTCTCCAGACTGGTGTCATGGCTCAGGAAAATGAACTGAAGCCCGTCCGGCACAGCGCCATAGCGCAGCAACGTCCGCACAGCATCCATCAGCGCGAACTGGTGACCAGCGTCGAAACTGGACGTCACGTCATCAAGCACCATGAACCGCGGAACGCCACTATGCTTGGTCGCAGCCGCCAGGAAAATCGCGGCCGCAACAGCATTGCGATAGCTTTCCGATAGGAGAGCCCGGGCGCTGAGATCCTGAAGGCCGAAAAAGTCCGCGAGCTTCAGATCAACATTCTCGCTGTTTTGAGCCCGGCTCAGGGTCGGCTTCACATCAGGCCCGCCGCGCACGAAGCGAGCGAACAGATCCTGGCAGGCGGTCTGAATCTCGCCAATCCGCTCGTTAGCCAGCGCCGCCTCGGCGTCGGCGAAGCTCTGGCCGGCGCGCGTAATGAACGTCTTCCACCGGTTCAGCAGATTGAGCTTGTCCTGTTTCGCTTTGAGCGCCGGCGCTCCAGTCTCGTATTCCAGGACGGCATCACGGAACTGCTTTGCAAAGCTGAGGATACGGGTCACCTGCACCAATGACGGCGGCAACCGCGCCTGCAACGCGCCAGCCTCGCCCTGCACCCGGGAAAGAGTCTCGCCGCGCTGCGTTTCGAGGACCCCGAGACGCGCCTTGATACTCTCCAGGTCGGACGTCGTCACATCGCCCTTCTTGGCCGCCAAGTCGAACGCGACATGCAATCGATCGCCCGTCGCGATCGCCATCGCTGCCGCCTCTTCAAGCTGACGGAGCTTTGCGACCCCGGGTGCCGTTGCGACATCCTTGACGAGTTCGGCGCCCAGCTGGGCGGCGGCATCGTATTTGGCGATCTTGCTTTCCAGCCGCGGCTTTAGCGGGTCGCCACTTTTAGCCTCGCAAACCGGGCATTGATTCGGATCGTGCCAATCTTTGCCGGACACGACAGCCAGCGCATCGCGCAAAAGGGCATGCAATGATTCCGCGCCGACGCTGTGCACCGCGTCGTCTCTCCTTCCGGCCAACTCGAGCAGCCGATCGAGATCGGCAAGTTCGTCCGCCGTGACCTCTAGCCCCGACAGCGATGTGACCGAGCTAGTCAGCGCATCCAGCGTCTTTCGCGCTTCCCCGCCTTCCTCCTTCTCGATCGCGAGTTCCGCGGCGTCGAAATCCAAATCCATGACGGAGCCCTCGCCAACCAATGGCTTGAGCAAGGCGATGGCGGACAAGGCGACCGTCACCGCTGTCTTCAGATCGGCAAGCTTATCAACAGCGGCGCCTCCCGCCCCGGCGACCTCGTCGTGGGCGGCAATGACCCGCCGCTCAATCGCACTCACCGCGCGCGCGCCCGTGGTCACTTCAGCATCGAGCGCGGAGAGGCCCAGATCACTGTTGACGTTTTGCGTTCGCTTGGCGCCGTCGAGAGTCTGACGCAGTCGGGAGTATCGGCTCAGTCCCACGAGCGATGCGAAAGAACGCCCCCGCTCCAAGGCGGAGATGTCGACGAGCTTCGCGAACCGATTATAGTCGACGAGGACGAAATCCTCCTGCAGACTAGCAAGGAACTGCTGCGGATCGGCATGGCCGCTCGGGGAAGTCACCAGGCGCGCACCATTGGCAGCTCGCACCACCTTGACCGCCACATCCGGGGACCCGTCATCGCTGGCGAATATCAGGTCGATCGTCGCCTGCTGCCCGGGATGAAAGCGATTGACGATATAGCTGTCGCCCTGCTCGGCTTCCTGGAGCGCCTTCAGGCGCGGAACGATGCCGTGGATCGCGAAGCAAACGGCTTCGAAGATGGAACTTTTGCCGACCCCGTTCGGCGCATGAACCGAGTTGACGGCGTCGGATTTGAATTTGAGGACGAGCGGGTCGCCGTCATTGTTGATCCCGCGAAAACCCTCGATGGAAAGGCTGCCAAGGAAATATCGCGTCATGCCTTGTCCTCGGCCGCAGGGTTAGACAGACCATCAAGTGCAGCCATTACCGCCTTGTGAAACTCACCGATCGTGGCCCGGCTTGGCGCGGTGTCACCTCCCGAATCCAGGAGGTGCAAATTGTCAAAGAGGATCTTCGCGCACTCGGGATCGATCTGCTCGGCCTCAGCCTGAAACAAGGCGAGATTGTCCTCGAAAGTATTTTCCAGTTTAAACTTCATATGCCCCCCGGGCTTCCGTCAAATGCACTTTTATTCGATTTCAGCGCGCCCAACAGATCGACGATCAAACGATTGCTTCCCTTCATGAAGTTGTCGCTACCTCCGCACTGTCGCTCTTGCGAAGCTTGCGCCACGCCGGAAGGATGAACGGCTGGCCATGATCGATCGGCACATGCATGGTGGTCTCGCCAAATTCACCCGGCGGACCCAGCGCCACGACCTGACGGCTTTGATACGAACAAGGCTCGTCTGCCGGTGCGACCGGGTAGCGCTCCGGCAATCTTCTCAAGACCGAGGTGTGATAGATCCAGATGTCGTTGCCCTTGAGAAGAACAATGAGCTGTCGGATACGCCGGCGAACCGCGATCTCCGTCGCAGGGGGAATGTCTGCTAGAATATCGCGTTGCGACCAGGACAAACCGACGAGGATATCGAACAGCTCCTGCGCATAGGCACCCGTTTCCTCATCAAGCGTCGTCTCGATGATGCAGGCCACGTCGTGTGAACGGGCCGCCTCTGTATAGAGCGCGCCTTCATCCGTCGTCGCACTGGCGATGTCATAGTCGTTGCGGGTTATGAGCCGGTCTTCATCCTCCATCAACGTGGAGAAGACATCCGGCGCGCCTCCCGTCGGCGCCATCTCCAACGGCTCCGAGACGAGGATAATGCGCTCGCGATGAACTTGCAGCGCTTTTGCCAGCCGATCGGCCGTCGATAGTGCAATCGGCGCATTCTCATTCTCGATCATGCGAAGCATCCGAATGCTGACCCCAATTTCATTCGCCATTTCCTTTTGGGTCGACAGTCTCTCGAGCTGCTCCCTCAAGGCTTTCACGACCTTCCCGTTCGGCACAACCTTCTTCATCTCAACCCCATTCCACTATTTCAATGACCCAAATCTACACGGAGAAGCGACCCTAGCGTGAGGCAGCCGACCGGAATCGGAGCGGCACACGAGCGGCAAACCGGCAGACCGAGCGATTCAACGTGCGGTACCCTTGACTAGGCATTTATGACCGGCCAATTATGCCCGGTCAAGGAGGCCTCATCATGCTTCGCTACAATCCGGAAAAATTCACTTCGCTGTCGGAGTCCGACATCGGCCAGCGCATTTGGTCGTTTCTTACGCGGCCTGCCACTATCGCTCGCCTCGAGACGGCCTCAGAGCTTGGAAAACCTGCCGTCGAAGGCATTGAAGAGCAGCTTCTGGAGGAGTTCCGCGAAGACGTCCTGATTGACCGCGTCAAGCAAATGGTCGGCCACATGGTCAGGCAGATACTAGAGCAACGCGATTGGGTTCTCGACCAAAGCGACGTGAAGGTTCAGTCGGTGCCCTTCAGCAAGGCGGCACGCTACAGGCGGCCCGACTGGATCACCTTCCATGCCTTTCGCAATACGAAAGACCCCCGCGATGTCGTCATCACCGACCGACGGCAGAACGCGCCTCTGCCGAAGGACGCTCGCTGGACGTTCTACGCGACCTTTGCCAGTCCACTGAAAGCGGCCATCGCGTTCGGTGTTAACGATACCCCCAAGCTCCGCCGGCAAGTGCAGACGCACGGCTTTCACCGCGTCCACATCCCGCGAATGCTGCGCCGCGCTTAATAGAGAGGGTATGAGCGCATGGTGCGATTCAACGACTGGTGTGACGGAGCCAATATTCCACTCGGCAACCACCGCCTCCACATCAAAACCGGTCGCCCCGCCGACCGCTCGACGGGCGTCCAGCTATCCGCCGCCGCTGTGCCTGGGCACTATGCGGCGGAAGAGCGCGTCGCACGCGCATTGCGTCGCCTCAGCAAGCCGGGGGCTGCCGATCTGGTCACGGGGTTGTTGCCTCAGACAAAGCAAATCCGGTCCGGCGATCTCGGGGAGATCTACGCGACCGAATGGATCGATGCGCACAGCGGCTATCGCGCTCCGATCAAGCGTCTGCGATGGAAAGATCACCGCAACATGGCAATGCGCGGTGACGACGTGATCGGCATGGTCCTCGACCAAGCCACACAACGACTTCGCTTCCTCAAGACCGAGGCAAAGAGCCGAGCCTCTCTTCGCGCACAGACTCTCATGGAAGCGCGTGCTGGCCTTGATAAAGACAATGGACGGCCTTCATCACACGCGCTGTCGTTCATATCCGCGCGTCTTCTCGAACTTGCGAACGAGCCGCTGGCGGACGCAATCGATGATGCGCTTGTGCGTCATGGCATCCCGTTGGCCAGTGTGCAGCATCTGCTCTTCACGTTCTCGGGCAACGCGCCGCAAGCATTGCTGACGCAGTCACTTCAAGCCTACCCGGGACCAATCAATCAGTGGGGCGTCGGTCTCCACGTCGATGGCCATGCGGCCTTTGTCGGCGCTGTCTATAATCGTGTGATCGCCAATGCCAACCAACCCTGACGCCATCTCGGCCGCCATCACCGAAGCGGCTGCAGCCGGCTTTCGGGGCAGACTCATCGCGCAAGGGCAGGCCCGCGCCATGATATGGCGAGGCGGCGTTCTACCACCCGACGCGCCACAGTTCTCGCCGCAGCTCAGCTTCGACCTTCATAGCTACGCCTATGGTCTCCTCGGTCTTGGCCTTCGCATGCTTGAGATGGGTGGTGATGCCAATCAGGCGCGGGTCGCCTTCGTGCAGGCTGCGACCGCACTTGAATCGGTGATGGCCAAGGGTAATCGCGGCGAAGCGGATAGGGACTTCCATTTCGTCATGGCGGCCGCCAGCTATCATCTCGCGCAGCTTTCCGCCCGAGCCTACTCGCTTCTTGCGATCGTCATAAACGAAGAGAACTTCTCGCCACTCGAGCGCGCTTTAGCGCAGCTGATGCGCCGGGATATCAATGGTCTCCGCGCACGGGTCCATAATTATCGCCTTGATGGAGAAGGATCTGACGCGCGGATCTCAGGCCTGTTTCAAGAGCGGCTCGCGCTCGAACCCATTCAAACAGTTGACGAAGCAGCTCCCGACCGCGACGGTCATGACTTCCTTTGGGAAGGGCTGGACATTGCGCTCACCGACAACTTTTTTGGCGCCATCTCGATTTTCCTTTTAGCCCTCGACCGTGGCGAGCGTGCTTTAGTCGAACAAGCAATCGCGCGACTGCGGAACAGCCTTTCCATCTGTGCCGAGCTCAACCTCCTCCCGCAATGGTGGGCGCACCGGGTCGCTATTCATCTTCTCTCTGACCTCTGGTCCAATACCTTTCATGAAAGGGTCCCTCTAGCTCCCACGGGCGGTGCGGCAGCCGACTGGCTACGTTTGCGATCGATCTTGATTGCGTCGCTCGCCTGCCGGTCGAGGGCAGAAATAGATCTTTGGCCGTCACAGATCGAGGCGGCGGCTCGCGCCGTCGATCAGTCGGATAATCTCGTCGTCTCACTGCCGACCAGCGCCGGCAAGACCCGTGTCGCGGAGCTATGCATTCTCCGGTGCCTTGCAGGCGGCCGGAGGGTCATGTTTGTGACACCGCTAAGGGCTCTCTCAGCCCAGACGGAAGCGAACCTACAACGTACCTTTGGGCCACTCGGTAAGACGATTTCGGCTCTTTATGGGAGCATCGGGGTCTCCGGGTTCGATGAGGACGCTATTCGTGAACGCGACATCGTAGTCGCCACACCGGAGAAGATCGATTTCGCGCTTCGCAATGATCCTTCACTGCTCGACGATGTCGGTCTGCTGATTTTCGACGAAGGCCATATGATCGGCCCAGGCGAACGTGAAGTTCGTTACGAAGTCCAGATTCAGCGCTTGCTTCGCCGACCAGACGCCGATCAGCGCCGGATCGTGTGCCTCTCCGCAATCCTCCCCGATGGAGATCAGCTGGAGGATTTCTCCGCATGGCTACGCCGCGATCAGGCAGGCGGGCCTGTCAAAAACGATTGGCGCCCAACGCGCCTCCGGTTCGGAGAAGTCGGCTGGAACAGCCCGAATGCACGCCTGAACCTCCGTGTCGATGATGAACGCCCGTTCGTGCCCCGGTTCTTTACCGGCTTCATTCCGCAGCTTTTCGTCAAACCAAAAAGGAAGCGGACGAAGATATTCCCCTGTGACCAACGAGAGTTTTGTCTCGCAACGGCTTGGCGCCTGGTAGAAGAAGGCCAAACGGTTCTCATCTATTGCCCGCAACGTCGGAGCGTGGAGCCATACGCCGAGGTCATCGTCGATTTGCACGAACGCGGCGCGCTGCCGTCGCTCCTAGCAGTGGATCCTGCGGCGCTCCAGACGGCCATCGCTTTGGGAGAAGAATGGCTAGGCCCAAATAGCGATATTCTGAAATGCCTCCGGCTCGGCGTTGCGCTCCATCACGGCGCTCTGCCCACGGCCTACCGGAAGGAAGTCGAACGTCTCCTTCGCGACGGCGTCCTCAAAGTCACGATCTCGTCGCCGACCCTTGCCCAGGGGCTGAACCTGTCGGCCACTGCTGTCGTCATGCACTCGCTTTATCGCAACGGCGAGATGATCAAGGTCTCGGAGTTCAAGAATGTCATTGGGCGCGCCGGCCGAGCCTATATCGACGTCGAAGGCCTTGTCCTTTTCCCGATCTTCGAGGATCGACGGAGCAAAAAGCACAACGAATGGGTCCGGCTGATTGGAGACCCGGGCGCCCGGGAGATGGAAAGCGGCCTGATCCAATTGCTCACGGCCCTTCTCCTGCGCATGCATAAAATCGTCGGCGGTGACCTCAATCATCTGACGGAGTACGTCGTCAACAACGCGGCTGCCTGGAACTTTCCAGAGGTGCCGGGCGAAAAGCCTAAAGACCGGGATGACGCACGAAAGCAATGGGAAACGCACCTCGCGACGCTCGACACTGCGATCCTCAGCCTCATTGGCGAAGAAGATGTGCCGGATGCCGACATCGAGGCGACGATCGACGCGATCCTACAATCATCTTTATGGCAGCGACGGCTTCTGCGAACTTCGAACGAAGCTCGCATCGCTTTTAAGTCGACGCTGCTGACCCGAAGTCAGCATATCTGGGCCAACTCCACCCCGGCAAAGCGCAAGGGCTACTTCCTCGCGGGCCTTGGCTTGGCAGCAGGCCAAGCTCTGGATGCCATCGCACCGGAGGCCAATCAGTTGCTTGTCCAAGCGAACGGCGCTCTGCTTATTGGCGACAACGATGCGGCGATCGCTGCAATTACCGGCATTGCCGAGCGTGTATTCCCTTTCCATCCCTTCTCGCCGGATCCACTGCCTGTCAACTGGCGCGACATTCTGCGCATTTGGCTTCGCGGAGAACCTCTGGCGGCCTTGGTCGCCAACGGCGACGGAGACTACTTGCGGTTCATCGAAGATGGCCTTGTCTATCGCCTGCCGTGGGCCATGGAGGCACTACGCGTTCGAGCTACTGCAAATGGCGATGTCGTTGGCGGTCTCGGCGCGGTTGCCGCTTTAGAAGATCATGAGCTTGGTCTAGCGCTGTCTGCGGTCGAAACCGGCACCATGAACCGGTCAGTCTCGATCCTGATGCAAGCTGGATTCAACTCGCGCCTCTCCGCTATCAAAGCCGTAAATGATACGGGTGCGACATTCGCCACCGGACAGGAGTTGAAAAACTGGCTCCGGTCGCCCGAAGTCGCTGAGTTTGCCGCCCAGCCTGACTGGCCCACACTGGAGACACGAAGTCTCTGGCTCGACTTTGTGCAGGAGTTCGCGCCACGTGCCGACCGCACATGGTCGGAGCGTACCTACTTGGCGAATGTAAACTGGACCACCGCGCCTCCTCCTCCAGGATCACCTGTTTCCCTGCATCACTGGAACGGCCAGCCTCTAATCCTATCTCCTGAAGGTTTGTCGCATGGCGTCCTCCCCTACGCATTGAACGCGGATCGTCGAGGACTTCTGCGGGCCACCGTCGCGGCACAAGGCGAGCAACTAGATCTCGTTTATCTAGGCCCCGACGACCTCTGGAACGTGAAGGAAGACGTATGATGAAGCCTCGCTCCGAACGAAGAGTGTCGGCTTTCGAGCATCTCACTCGGGATCGGGAATGACTTGAACGCGGGCGCGGAGCGGACGAGCCTGCGAAGCGTATATCAGGACTCACGCATCGTCTTAGATGGCCATACTGCCAAGGACAGTTGAGCTACCTGTAGGAGCTTACTCCGGTTGGCGCCGTCGCGCGCAAGCGTAGAGAGACCCTGAATTACGGCGCTAACAAATGCCGCCAAGGTCGCAGGATCAGTCCCCTCAGGAACCGCGCCATTCGCGATATCCGACTGGATTTTCGCGCTTAAGGCCAATTCGATATCGCATCGGATTGCTGCCAATTCATTCCGCACGTCGACAGAGTTTGACGAAACCGCAATAGCTGAGCTTGCAAGCAGACAACCGGCGGGCGTGTCCTCCCCCGTGAAAGCGATGGCCGCACCCTCAATAAGAGCACAGGCAGCCGACTTGGCCGTAGGAGCCTGCTGAATCAGTTCGAAGGGTGACTGGGAATGTGACAGGTAGTGGTGAACCGCAGCGCGAAACAGGCCCTTTTTGTCGCCGTAGGCGGCATAAACACTTGGTGGCGTAATTCCCATCGCTTGCGTTAGTTCGGCCAGCGAAGTCGCTTCAAAGCCGTGCTGCCAAAACAACAGCATGGCGGGCTTCAAGGCAGCCTCGGGATCGAACGAAAGCGGTCTTCCTGTCTTGCGGCGGCTTTGGAACTTTTGGTCTTTCATAACGTTCAATATGAAATCGTTGACAGGTTTTCGCAAGCCCACTAAGAATTTCGTATTAATTACTATGAAAGTGTCGCCATGTCGCTTCTTGATTACCGGACGCTGGGACGATCTGGCCTTGCGGTCAGCCCCTTCGCGCTGGGCACAATGACTTTTGCAACTGCTCGATGGGGGACTGACGAGAAAGCCAGCCGTGCAGTCTTCGATGCTTATGTCGATGCCGGCGGCAACTTTGTCGACACAGCAAATGTCTATGCAGGTGGCAACGGAGAGGCCATGCTTGGCAACTTCATCGCTGACCGATCCTTGCGACATCAACTGGTGATTGCCACCAAATCCGGCTTCGCCATCGGTAATGGACCACATACGGGCGGAAATGGCGCCAAGCATATCCACGCGGAAGTGGAAGGGTCCCTTCAGCGTTTAGGCACTGACTATATCGATCTATACTGGGTCCATGTGTGGGACGGTGTAACACCCGCGGAAGAACTTCTTCATACGATGTCCGGCCTCGTACGGGCTGGCAAGATCCGCTACTGGGGTATGTCGAACACGCCTTCTTGGTACGTCGCCAAACTGGCCACTCTCGCGGCCGTACACGGGATTCCGGGGCCGATTGCGATGCAGTACTTCTATTCCCTCGTGAATCGAGACGTGGAAGACGAGCATATTCCACTCGCCCGTGAATTTGGCATGGGCATGGTGCCGTGGTCGCCTCTCGCGTTCGGGCTGCTTACGGGCAAATACGACCGCGCGAAGGTCGAAGCGGCCGGTCCGATCGCAGCTGGCCTGCCGAATGATGCCGCCAAGGCCGGAGAAAAGAGACTGGCGAGCGATGGTCGACTGGACGGTCCAAACCCGTTCGGGGACAGCCTGTTCACTCCGCACAACTGGGGCATTGTCGACGAGGTGCGGCGGATTGCGCACGAGATTGGCGAATCATCTGCCCGCGTAGCGTTGGCCTGGTTAACCAGCCGTCCCGGCGTAAGCTCGATCCTTGTTGGCGCAAGCAGACCGACGCAACTTGTCGACAACATCGCGGCTCTGGATCTCGCGCTGTCAGTGGACCATCGGATGGCACTGGATGCGGTCAGCGCGTCAGCAGTGCCCCGTATGCTTTACAGCATGTCACAGATGCCTTTGCGTCAGCATATCATTTTTGGCGGCAGTACAGTCCACTCGGCGGCGGAAATTCAATGAGTACGCGTGCAACAGCATGCTGTGAACAGTTTAGGAATTGTGCACTGACGACTGATGTTTCAGCTGGCGACTGAGCGTCGCGTCAGAAGGGCTCTCTGCCCGATTGGCCTTGGAAAATTGTGGCGTTCACCTGCTCGAGGCCGGTTTCACGCGACGCTTCAATTGAACCGGCTTGGAGAAATGTCAGCTTTTAGTGTTCGCGTTACTCAAGAGGGAGCAACCGCCATGGGGGCGCTTAGCGGTCACTGATATGGCCCGCCAAGATCGAACCCCTGAAGCGAATGCCGGTTCGATCGTGCCTCGTGGCACTGCAATTCGTGCGGCTGAGAATTCGCGAAAAGCGGCTGGCTTGGGAGCCCGACAGCGGCTCTCGGACAGGCGCAAGCATACGCGGGCGTAGCCGCAAACGCCCGAAAATTCGGAGCTATTGCCGCGCCGCAGCTAAACCGGTCATGTCGAAGGGAAGATTGGTGGAGCTAAGCGGGATCGAACCGCTGACCTCTTGAATGCCATTCAAGCGCTCTCCCAGCTGAGCTATAGCCCCACTTTCCGGATCACCCTGGGAGATGGTCCGTGGTCGTCGCGCCCCGGATGAGGGCGGCGCAGGGAGCCGAAGCACCCGGCGCGGGTTTCTGTCACAATGCCTCTCGCGCCGCAAGGGGTGAGAGGCGAAAATCGGAAACTCAGGTTTCCTCGTCTTCCTCGAGGTCGCCGTCGATGAGGTCGGCGACGTCGCCGTCATCCTCGTCCTCTTCCGGTTCGAGGAAGGTATCGTCCTCGGCACCGATATCGTCCTCGATCTCGATGTCGTCCACGACGGCGGCCTTGGCCGGATCATCGGCTTCCACGGCTTCCAGCGGCACGAAATTCGGATCGGCCACGACGAGTTCGGTCTCGTCCTCGTCGACCTCCGGCGCCTTCGCGGCGAGTTTCGCCTGCGGGTCGAACATGCTGCGCGGGTATTTCTGGCCGGTATAGGGCGACACGATGGGGTCGCGATTGAGGTCGTAGAATTTCTTGCCCGTCACGGGGCAGGTGCGCTTGGTGCCGAGTTCAGGCTTCGCCACGGTCAAGGTCCCGGTTCAATGGTCGGTTTCGGGGGATCAAGCGCCCGAACCGCGCCCAGCGGCGCCGAACGGTCTCTTGCAAATTCGGGATGAAGCCCGTTAGAGGGTGCACCCGCGCCTGTCAATGCGCATGACGGCTCCTTCTCGCGCGCGATCCGAGAAAGCGGGGTTCCGCGACGGATGGAAACGGCGAGGGGGCATCGCTTTTCGAGGATGGAACGACCATGAGCCACGCCCTTTCCCCCCGGCCGATGCGCGCCGAAGCCGGGCAGCCGCTGCGGGGCACGGTGAGCGTTCCGGGCGACAAGTCGATCTCGCATCGCGCGCTGATCCTCGGCCTGCTCGCCGTGGGCGAGACGCGCGTCACGGGCCTGCTGGAAGGCGAGGATGTGCTGCGCACGGCCGATGCCGCGCGTGCGCTGGGCGCCACGGTGGAGCATCTCGGCCCCGGCGCCTGGCGCGTGAGGGGCATGGGCATCGGCACCCTGCTCGAGCCCGCGAACACGCTGGATTTCGGCAATGCCGGCACGGGTTCGCGCCTGATGATGGGCGTGATCGGCGGCCATCCCATTCGCGCGACCTTCGATGGCGATGCCTCGCTGAGAAAGCGCCCGATGGGCCGCATTCTCGATCCGCTGCGGAAGATGGGTGTCGAGGTGATGTCCGCCGCGGCGGGCGACCGCGTGCCGCTGACCATCCGCGGCGCGCGCGAGACGATCCCGATCACCTACGAAACCCCGGTTGCCTCCGCGCAGATCAAGTCGGCGGTGCTCTTCTGCGGGCTCAATGCGCCGGGCGAGACGACGGTGATCGAGACCGAGGCCAGCCGCGACCATACCGAGAAGATGCTCGCGTTTTTCGGTGCCGAGTTGCAGGTCGCGGCGCATGGACCGCATGGCCGGAAGGTGACGCTCAAGGGCCAGCCCTCGCTTCAGCCGCGCCCGATCGTGGTGCCGGCGGACCCGTCCTCCGCGGCTTTCCCGATCGTCGCGGCACTCGTCACGCCGGGGTCGGAAATCGTGGTGAAATCGGTGATGATGAACCCCCTGCGCACGGGCCTCCTCATCACGCTGAAGGAGATGGGCGCGGATATCGTCGAACTCGACAGCCGGGAGGAGGGCGGCGAGACGGTGGCGGATCTGCGCGTTCGGCATTCGGCGCTCACGGGCGTGAATGTGCCGGCGGAGCGCGCGCCCTCGATGATCGACGAATATCCGGTGCTCGCCGTCGCCGCGGCTTTCGCGACCGGCGAGACGCGCATGAACGGTCTGCAGGAATTGCGCGTGAAGGAATCGGATCGCCTCGCGGCCGTGGCGGATGGCCTCGCCACGAATGGCGTCGAGCACAGAATCGCGGGCGACGATCTCATCGTCTCCGGCTCCGGCAAACCCGCGCCGGGCGGCGGCGTGGTAGCCACGCATATGGACCATCGCATCGCCATGAGCTTCCTCGTCATGGGTCTTGCCAGCACCAAGCCCGTGGGCGTGGACGATGTGAGCTTCATCGCCACGAGCTTCCCGGATTTCCTGCCGCTCATGGCGCGCCTCGGCGGGAGGATCGTGTGATCGCCCCGCTCGTCATCGCGGTCGACGGGCCGGCGGCCTCCGGCAAGGGCACGATCGCCAAGCGTCTGGCCAGTGAATTCCACCTGCCCATGCTCGATACGGGCCTGCTCTATCGCGCGGTGGGGCAACGCATGGCCGATCTCGGCCTGAACCTCGACGACGAAGCCGGCGCGACGCGCATCGCACAGGATTTCGCGCTGGAATGGCTGGTCGATGAGCGCCTGCGCACCCGCGCCGCCGGCGAACAGGCGAGCCGGGTCGCCCGCTTTCCCGGTCTTCGGCAGGCCTTGCGGCAATTCCAGCAGGATTTCGCGCGCCAGCCCGGCGGGGCGGTGCTCGACGGGCGCGATATCGGCACCGTCATCGCGCCATGGGCGCCGGTGAAGCTTTGGGTCGACGCCGATGTCGCGGTGCGCGCGAATCGCCGCTTTCGTGAGCTGGCCGGGCGCGGCGAAACGGTCGTCGAAAGCGAGATCCTCGCCGATCTCGTGGCGCGGGATGCGCGCGATGCCCCGAACATGCAGATCGCGGCGGATGCCGTTCGCCTCGACACCACGGCGCTCGGCGTGGAGGATGCCGTCGCGGCGGCCCTTGCGACGGTCAAGGCGCGCGTCCAGACTTAGCGTCGGCACCGCCGATGGTGCAGGACGAGGCTGACCATGATCCGTGACTTCGAACCCATTCCCTTGCCCGACTATGCCGAAAAGCCGCTGGAGACGATGCGGCAGGAGGCGGAACGGTTTCTCGGAATCATGCGCCAGCGCCACACCGTGCGCGAGTTCGCCGCCCGTCCTGTGCCGCGCGACATCATCGAGACCTGCCTGCGCACGGCCGGCACGGCGCCATCCGGGGCGAACCACCAGCCCTGGCATTTCGCGGTGATCGGCGATCCGGCGATCAAGTCGCGCATCCGCCGCGAGGCCGAAATCGAGGAGCAAGCCTTCTATGCCGGCAAGGCGGGGGAGGAATGGCTCGGCGCCTTGCGGCCCCTCGGCACCGATCAGGACAAGCCCTTCCTCGAGATCGCCCCGTGGCTCATCGCGATCTTCGGCGCGCGGAACTCGGTCAGCGCCGATGGCGTGACGCGGAAGAACTATTACGTGCCGGAATCGGTTTCCATCGCGACGGGATTCCTCATCGCGGCACTGCATCAGGCGGGCCTCGCCACGCTGACGCATACGCCGAGCCCGATGGGCTTCCTGAACGAGATCTGCCAGCGCCCCGCGAATGAAAAGCCCTATATTCTTCTCGTGACCGGATATCCGGCCGAAAATGCCCATATTCCCCGCTATGCGACGGAGAAGAAGCCGCTCGAAGAGATCTCGAGCTTCTTCCTCTGATCCGAAGGGAACGGGCCATGGATGCCGACGAACCGCAGCGTTTAGCCCCCATACCCGGCTTCTGGCTGGTGCTGATCGCCAATGTCGCGATCTACGGCGCGCTGGTGATGGCCGATGGCGATCTGAGCATCGGCGTGCGCACCCTCATCCAGTGGGGCAGCCTGTTGCCGGAGCAATACATGGAGCAGGAACCCTGGCGCTATCTCACCGCCGGGTTCCTGCATTTCGGCCTCGTGCATATCGTCGCGAACATGATCTGCCTGCTCGCCTGGGGCGTGCCGCTGGAGCGCGGCCTCGGGACGATGAAATTCCTGCTCCTCTTCGTCGCGAGCATCCTCGGAGGATCGTTGCTCTCGGTTGCGATGCATGAGGCGCCGTTCGTGGGGGCAGGGGCCTCGGGTGGCACATCCGGCCTGCTCGGCGCACTGATGGCCCAGTGGATGCTGCGCCGGCTCGATCTTCCGGCCTCGTTCTTCGTCATCAATATCGGGCTCAACATCGCCGTGGCGCTGATTTCGCCGAGCGTCGACTGGCAGGCGCATCTCGGGGGCTTCCTCACGGGGCTCGTCCTGAGCCTTGCGATGAAGCCCCGCTTCTATCCGGCTTGACCAGCTCCCCGATATGAGAGAATTTCCCGTTTATGGGAAATTCGTCGCTCGCCGCTGCCTTGCCCGATGCGGATTCGCTCGATCGCCAGATCGGGGCGGGACTTCGTCGCCTGCGGCAGGCGCAGGGCTGGTCGCTGGATGAGCTCGCGACCCGTTCCGGCGTGAGCCGCGCGACCCTCTCGCGCCTCGAGAATGCCGAGGTGAGCGCGACCACCGCCGTGCTCTGCAAGCTCGCCGGCGTCTTCGGGCTCACGGCCTCGCGGCTGCTCTACAATCTCGAGGAGGAGGCGCAGCCGCTTCTCCGGCGGAGCGAGCAGCCGCTCTGGCAGGAGCCGGGCAGCGGCTATTTGCGCCGCGCGGTCTCGCCACCCGCGGCCGGTTTCAAGGCCGAGGTGATCGAGGCGGAGATCCCCGCCCATACCCGCCTCGCCTATGATGGTCCGCACCGGCCCGGCCTCGAACATCACCTGATCATGCTCGAAGGCGCGCTGACCATGACGGTCGAAGGCGTGCGGCATGATCTCCGCGCCGGCGATTGCCTGCGTTTCGTCCTCTACGGAACCAATGTCTTCGAGACCCCGCCGATGACCGGCGCGCGCTACCTGCTCGTGATGGTGTGAGGGAAGATGAGCCTGACCATGACCACCTTCGACATCCGCCCCGGCGATTTCGCCGATCCGCGAGTGATCGCGCTGCTGGAGCACCATTATGCCGAGAACCGCGCGGTTTCGCCGCCGGAATCGTGTCATGTGCTCGACCTCTCCGCGATGCAGGTGCCGGAGATCCGCTTCTTCACCCTCTGGGAGGGCGAGGAACTGCTCGGCATGGGCGCGCTGAAGCAGATCGACGCCGAGGCGGGAGAGGTGAAGGCGATGCGCACCATCCCCGATGCCAAGCGCCGCGGCGTGGGCAGCGCCGTGGTGCGCCGCGTGATGGAGGAGGCGCGGGCATTGGGCCTGAAGCGGCTCTATCTCGAAACCGGCTCGTTCGAATATTTCCGGCCGGCGCGCGAACTCTACCTGCGGCATGGTTTCCGCGAATGCCCGCCCTTCGCAGGCTACAAGCCCGACCCCAACTCGACCTTCATGGTGCTGGATCTCGGCTGAAATGGCGCGCCGCCCGAAACGCATCGGCATCGGGCACAATGGCGGGCCGCCAATCAAGGAAAAACCCCATGTGCCGCCCTGGGGGCGCGGCGGCATCGGCACGTTCTTCTTCTGGAAGAAGGCGCACAAGGCGGCCTGGCGCCCGGCCTCGACCGATATCCTGCTCTCCCGGCAGGCCAAGGCGGAGGCCCTGGGGCTGACTTACGAGGAATACACCCTCGAAATCCTCGAGCGCGGCATCTACCTGCAGGCGGAAGATGCCGAGACGATCGCCGCCATCAAGGCGAAGCGGAAGGGCCGGCCGAAGCGGCATCTCTGAACGGCTCCGCTTGCCGCAATGCGCGCCTTCTGCTATTGCCCCACGCAATTCGTCGGACCTCCACAGGTTCTGGCGGTTTTGTCGTTTTTTCGAAAGCGACGAGGCCGCCGGCTTCGCGACGAGGACACCAGACATTCCGCCGGACGGTTCGCGACTTTCGCACTGGTCGCCCGCTCGGGCTTCATCGCTAAACCGGCGATGGCCGTCCGACCCTGGAATGGAGCGCAGCGACGAAGCACCAGTGCCCGCGCCGGAGGCCGCAATGCGGCAGGCGCATTCCGGAGATTCTATGTCCACCACGCAAATGAACCCGTCCCGCGAGGATTTCGCGGCCCTTCTCGCCGAAAGCTTCGAGAAGGCGGATACCGCTGAAGGCACCGTCATCAATGGTCGCGTCGTCGCGATCGAGAAGGACGTCGCGGTGATCGATATCGGCCTCAAGACCGAAGGCCGTGTCGCGCTGAAGGAATTCGCAGGCCCCAACAAGGACTTCGTCCTGAAGATCGGTGACCGCGTCGAGGTCTATCTCGAGCGCGTCGAGAACGCGATGGGCGAGGCCGTCATCAGCCGTGACAAGGCCCGCCGCGAGGAGAGCTGGGTGCGCCTCGAGAAGGCGTTCGAGGCCAAGGAAAAGGTCACGGGCTCGATCTTCAACCAGGTCAAGGGCGGCTACACCGTCGATCTCGACGGCGCCGTGGCGTTCCTGCCGCGCTCGCAGGTGGATATCCGTCCGATCCGCGATGTCGGCCCGCTGATGGGCGTTCCGCAGCCCTTCGAGATCCTGAAGATGGATCGCCGCCGCGGCAACATCGTCGTGTCGCGCCGCACCGTCCTCGAAGAGACCCGCGCCGGCCAGCGCCAGGAGCTTGTCTCGAACCTCGAGGAAGGCCAGATCATCGACGGCGTGGTGAAGAACATCACCGATTACGGCGCCTTCGTGGATCTCGGCGGCATCGATGGCCTGCTGCACGTCACGGATATCGCCTGGCGTCGCGTGAACCATCCGTCGGAAGTCCTGGCGGTTGGCCAGACCGTGAAGGTCAAGATCGTCAAGATCAACCAGGAAACCCACCGCATCTCGCTCGGCATGAAGCAGCTCCAGGGCAACCCCTGGGAGGGTATCGAGGCCAAGTATCCGATCCAGGGCAAGTTCACGGGTCGCGTCACGAACATCACCGATTACGGCGCGTTCGTGGAACTCGAGCCGGGCATCGAAGGCCTGATCCACGTCTCCGAGATGAGCTGGACCAAGAAGAACGTCCATCCGGGCAAGCTGCTTTCCACCTCGCAGGAAGTGGAAGTGCAGGTTCTCGAGGTCGACCCCGTGAAGCGCCGTATCTCGCTTGGCCTCAAGCAGACGCTCGCCAACCCGTGGGAAGCCTTCGTGGACAAGCATCCGGTCGGCAGCCTTGTCGAGGGCGAGGTGAAGAACAAGACCGAGTTCGGCCTGTTCATCGGCCTCGATGGCGACGTCGACGGCATGGTGCATCTGTCGGATCTCGACTGGAACCGTCCGGGCGAGCAGGTCATCGAGGAATACAAGAAGGGCGACTATGTGCGCGCCGTCGTCCTCGACGTGGACACCGACAAGGAGCGCATCTCGCTCGGCATCAAGCAGGTCGGCTCGGACCCGTTCGCGGGCGCCGGCGACGCGATCCGCAAGGGCGCTGTCGTGACATGCGAAGTGCTGGACGTGAAGGATGGCGGCCTCGATGTGAAGATCTCGGGTTCGGACATCACCACCTTCATCAAGCGCTCGGAACTCGCGCGTGACCGTGGCGACCAGCGCCCGGACCGCTTCGCGGCTGGCGAGAAGTTCGATGCCCGCGTGGTGCTCTTCGACAAGAAGACCCGCAAGATCCAGGTCTCGGTGAAGGCTCTCGAAGTCGCCGAGGAGAAGGAAGCGATGGCGCAGTATGGTTCGGCCGATTCCGGCGCGACCCTCGGCGACATCCTCGGCGCGGCCCTCAAGAAGGGCAAGTGAGCGCAAGCCACCACGCGACATTCGCGAAACGATCGACGGAAAGGGCGCTTCGGCGCCCTTTTTTTGTTTCGCAACCCCAAGTAGTTTTCACATTTTTGTCACCCCAATGTCATGTCTATCATTATTCAAATTTTAATTTCTGATGTTGAAAAACGGCTCGTGCGAATCTGAAGGAAAAACAAACAGTTATTCGGCAAACAGCAGGCGGGGGCTGGACGTGTCAAAGCGTGCAATCGACATTCGATCTGTTTTCAGAATTGTGTTTGGATTTGTAATTTTACTGAATGTCACGGCCTTTTCTGGAATTTATATTTCTTATAACACTGTATCTCAGTCAACAATATTGCTGGAGCGATCGATCGGTGCCGGCAAGGCCGGCGGCGAATACCTCACCTTGCTCGATCGCCTGGTGATTGGTCTGGTTTCGGCGCAGTGGGATCACGAGCATTCCTTCGAACGGGCGCTCGGCGAGCAATTCCGGCAGCTCGAGGCGGCTGCATCGGCGGTCGAGGTCAGTGGCGGGCTGGCCGAAGGCGTGCTGGCTGCCCGGACTGCTGAGCTCCGGCGCACGGCCGAAAGCGCGTTGATTGCCCGTTGGAACCTCAGCGACATGGCGGAAATCTTCGTGCCTTCGCTGCTCGAATTCGACCGGATGACCCGGAAGCTGGCGCAGGATGCCGCGCCTGCCGGAGACGCCGTGCGCGCGCCGCTCGAACGCGTGGCGCAGGAGGCCGAGACCATCCTCGCCGAGGCCCGCGAGGCCATACGCATCGGCGATCTCGCGCAGCTCGATCGCGTCCGTGCGCGGCTGACGGACTTCTCCGACCATATGGACGAACTGGAACGGGCCCTGAAGGGGGCAGGCGTGGCCACCCGCGCCATGTTCCGCGGCACGGATGGCCCGCGCTCGCGCCTCTACCAGATCGTGATGCAAACCATCGCCTCACGCGAGCGGGCCAACGCGGCCTGGCTGGATTTCGATCGCCTTCAGCGCGAGATGCGTGACGTGGCGTCGCGGCTGCGTGACGAGGCGCATGCGCATTCGCGCGACATGGCCCGCTCGTCACGCCATCTCGCCCTCGTCATCGCAGCCATGCTCGGGCTGGCTGCCGCGCTGATCCTCGCCGGCGCCGCACTGACCGGGCGCTGGCTGACGGCGCATCTCGTGCGACCGCTTGACGCACTCGGCCAGACCATGCGCCGTCTCGCCTCGGGCGATCTCGAAGCGGCCTCCGGTTCCCGGTCGCGGTTCGCGGTGGTCAATTCGATGGCGGCCAATGTCGAGGTCTTCCGCGATTCGATGCGGCGTCGGCAGGAGCTCGAAGCCCAGCGCCAGCAGGAGGAGGCCTCGACCACCGAGCGGCGCCTGCAACTCGAGCGGGCCGTGGCGGATTTCAACGCGATGTCGCGCGAGCGGCTCGCGGCCACTCTGCAGGCCGTGGAGCGGATCGAAACCCGGGCCGCCCGGCTCGCCGACGTGGCCGGCAACATCAAGCGTCGCTCCGACGTCGCCCGCGAGATGACAACGGACGTGCATGCCAGCATCGGGCATGTCGCGCAGGATGTCGGACAACTCTCGAGCGCCGCCGACCGGATCGCGCGCAACGGGGAGGAAGGGGCCCGCATGACAGATCGGGTCTCGGAGCAGACCCAATCCGCCCGCCGCGCCGTGGAGGGTGTGACCAGCGCCTTCACATCGATCATTTCCGTGGTCGATCTGATCCAGTCGATCGCGGTGAAAACCAACCTCCTCGCGCTCAACGCCACGATCGAGGCGGCGCGCGCCGGGGCTGCAGGGCGCGGCTTCGCGGTCGTGGCCGGCGAGGTGAAGGAACTCGCGACGCAAACCAGCCAGGCGACGCGGGTGATCGCGCAGGAGATCGAAACCGTTCGCGGCACCGTGGGCGAGAGCCTCGATTCGATCCTGCGCGTCTCGGCGACGATGAGCGAACTCGAGGCCTGCAACCGGGCCATCGCCGGCGAGGTCGTCGGGCAAAGCGCAGCGACGTCGCGGATCGAAAAACAGGTTGGCGCTGCCGCCCGGCAATCCGATGACGTCTTGCGGGAGGTCAGCGACCTTGCCGAAGCGGTCAGCGAGGCCTCGGCCACGGCGCAGGAGCTGGCACAGGCGGCGCGCGCCGTCGAGGACCAGTCCCGCCAGCTGCATCAGGCCGTGGAGATGGCCGCCTCGTCGGCAGCCTGAGCTTCCACCGCCCGGGGGCGGGGAAAGGCTGGCGAGGCTTGCCGCCAAGCCCATCAACACGGGCCCGTAGCAAGGGCAAGTGAGCGCAAGCCTTCCGGCCCGGTCGATCAGGGGCGCCTTCGGGCGCCCCTTGTTGTGCCGCGATGCAACAGGTTGGGGGCAAACGGAAAAACCGGGTTGGTTGTCCGGCTGAATTTAGGACTTTCTTCGGGAAGCTCGGGACAGGTTGCGGCAAGACCTTCAACTCCGGCTGGCTATGACCTCCCTCACTCGCCCTGCACAACCGCTCGTGTCTGTTCGACGGCTTTACAAGCGATTTCTCGCCGTTTTTCTTGTCGGCAGCATCCTGCTTGTCGCCGGCATCGCTCATCTCACGCGCGAAACCTACCGGAGTTTTGCCTCGATCGGCCCGCAGCTCGCGCGGCTCGAAGCCGCTTCACAATATGTTGATCGCCTGCAGCAGATCCGCATCACGGTCGCGGCGGCGCGCCTCCGGCCCGATCTCGCGGCGCGGCAGGATTTCGACGGCGTGCTCGAGGGGTCCTTCAAGGATATCCGCCATTTTGCCGATCAGCTCGCCAGGATCGATGCCGAAGCCGGGCAGACCTTCCAGCGGTATGTCGACGAACTCGATTACGTGGCGAAGGCTTCGCTGAGTTCGGGGTGGCGCCTGCTCGAATCGCGCGAATTGCTGTTCCCGTTCATCAACGAGATGACCGCGCATGGCGTCTCGCTGGCCGACCAGATCGAGCGGCTCGACGGCCCCGCCCTGCGGCAATGGCCCGAGGCGATTCGCGGCATGGCCGGCAAGGCGGGCCAGTTGGCGGGGCAGGCCGCCCTGACCGGCGAACCCGACCGGCTGGACATCGCCAAGCAGGCGCTGACCGCTTTCGGCACGGCGCTGGAGGAGGCAGAAACCGCGGTCGAAGCCGCTGGCCTCCCCGCGCACACGCTCTTTCGCCATGCCGACCGTCCGCGCAGCCGCCTCTACCGGGTGGTGATGCAGTATCATGCATCGGCCATCGGCTATCGCGAGGCCGAAACGCAGTTCATCGCGATCCAGAACGAGGCGCTGGCGCTGGCGCGGCTGCAGCGCGCTTCCGCCCATGAGGCGGTGAATGCGGCCCGCTCGGCGGCCGCGACGGATGCGATGCTCGTCAAGATCGCGCTGGTTCTCGGTCTGGGCTGGATCATGGTGGCGCTGATCGTCGCCTGGCGCTGGGTCACGCGTGAGTTCATCCGTCCGATGGAACGGCTGGCTTCCCTGATGCGCGAGATCGCGGCGGGCGATTACTGGGCGGAGCGCCGGGTTTCGGCGCGGAACGATATCGTGCATTCCATGGTCGAAAGCGTCGAAACCTTCCGCCATCTCCTGCGGCGCAAGGAGGCGTGGCAGCACGACCGGAGCGTCGACCGCGCCGCTTCGGCCAAGCCGGACCGGCCCACCCCGCTCGCTACCGCCGCCGAGTGAGCCCGCGACATCCTTGTGCGTCGTCATGCGGAGCGGGCTGACGGCGCTCCGCCTGCCGCCTATAACGGCGGGATGAGCACCGCACTTCCGCCCAAGAAGCCGGGTCCCGGCGATCACGTCATCCTTGTCGATGGCTCCTCCTTCGTCTTCCGGGCCTATTTCCAGTCGATCCGGCAGGACCAGCGCTACAATTACCGCTCGGATCGCCTGCCGACGGGCGCGGTGCGCATCTTCGCGACCAAGCTCTTCCAGTTCGTGCGCGAGGGCGCGCGGGGCAAGAAGGCGACGCATCTCGCGATGATCTTCGACAAGAGCGAGGACAGTTTCCGCAAAGCCCTCTACCCCGCCTACAAGGCGAACCGCTCCGAGCCGCCGGACGAACTCGTGCCGCAATTCCCGCTGATGCGCGCCGTGGTGCGCGCCTTCGGCTACGAGCCGGTGGAGATGGCGAAATACGAGGCGGATGACCTGATCGCGACCTATGCCACCGAGGCGGCCGCGGCGGGCGCGGACGTCACCATCGTCTCGGCCGACAAGGACCTGATGCAGCTCATCGGTCCGGGCATCACCCTCTACGATCCCGCCTCCGGCGAGCGCGAGGAAAGGCTGATCGGCGAGGCGGAAGTGCTCGATTATTTCGGCGTGAAGCCCGACAAGGTGGTGGAGGTGCAGGCGCTCGCGGGCGATTCCACCGACAACATCCCCGGCGCGCCGGGCATCGGCGTGAAGACGGCCGCTTCCCTGCTTGCGGAATATGGCGATCTCGAAACGCTGCTCGCGCGCGCCTCCGAGATCAAGCAGCCGAAACGCCGCGAAACGCTGACCGACCCTGACGTCGTCGCGAAGGTACGCATCTCGAAGACGCTGGTGACGCTCGTGCGCGACGTGCCGGTGGAATGCCCGCTCGAACGCCTCGTCGCGCATCCGCTCGATGCGCCGAAGGCGGTGGCCTTCCTCAAGGCCATGGAATTTACGACGCTGACGAAACGCGTCGCGGAGATTTCAGGCGTCGATTTCGATTCCATCCCGCCCGATCCGGCCTATGCCGCCGCGGGCAAGGGCGGGGCGGTACCGCCTGCACCGGTCACCGATGCGACGAGCGCCGCGCCCGCCGCTTCCACTCCCTCCGCGTCCGTGCCCGCGGTGGATGCGCTGACACCGGCGAGCCTGGTCGCCGCGCGCCTCGCCCGATTGCGTGCGATGCCGGTGAGGCCGGAGAGCTTTCCCGCCGTCACCGATCTCGCGACGCTGCAGGCCTTTCTCGCCGAGGCGCAGGAGAAGGGCGTGCTCTCCTTCGATACGGAGACATCCGCGCTCGATCCCATGCAGGCCGATCTCGTCGGCGTGTCGCTAGCCGTCGCGCCGGGGCGGGCGATCTATGTGCCGCTCCAGCATCGCTCCGGCGAGGGTCTGTTCGATGCCGGGCTCGTGCCGGGGCAGATCGCGCTGGATCAGGCGCTCGCCGTGCTGAAACCGGTGCTCGAAGACCCCGCGACGCTGAAAATCGGCCAGAACCTCAAATACGACCTGCTGGTGATGCGCCGGCACGGCGTCGACATCACACCGATCGACGACACGATGCTGATCTCCTACGCGCTCGATGTCGGGCGCGGCAGCCATGGCATGGATGAACTCTCCATGCGCCATCTCGGCCACCAGCCGATCAGCTTCGGCGAGGTCGCGGGCAAGGGGAAGGCGATGGTGACCTTCGATCGCGTGCCGATCGATCGCGCCACGGCCTATGCGGCGGAAGATGCCGATGTGACGCTCCGGCTCTGGCTCGCGCTGAAGCCGCGCCTCGCGGCGGAAGGCCTCGCGACCGTCTATGAAACGCTCGAGCGCGGCATGCCGGATTGCCTCGCGAAGATGGAGCGGCGCGGCATCGCCATCGACCGGCAGATCCTCTCGCGCCTCTCGGGCGAATTCGCGCAGGGCATGGCCAGGCTCGAGGCGGAAATCCACGAGATGGCGGGCGAGAACTTCAATCTCGGTTCTCCGAAGCAACTGGGCGATATCCTTTTCGGCAAGATGGGCCTGCCCGGCGGGCGCAAGACCGCGACCGGCGCCTGGTCCACCGGGGCCGATGTGTTGGAAGATCTCGCCGATCAGGGGCATGCCCTGCCGGAGAAGCTCTTGGAATGGCGGCAGCTCCAAAAGCTGAAATCCACCTATACCGATGCGCTGCCCGGCTTCGTCCACCCGCAAACGGGCCGCGTGCACACCTCCTATGCGCTGGCCTCCACCTCCACGGGGCGGCTGTCGTCGAACGAGCCGAACCTGCAGAACATCCCCGTGCGCAACGAGATGGGCCGGAAGATCCGCCAGGCCTTCATCGCGCCGCCGGGCCGCCTGCTGATCTCGGCGGATTATTCCCAGATCGAGTTGCGGCTCCTCGCGCATATCGCGGAGATCCCGCAGCTCACGAGGGCCTTCGCGGAGGGCGTGGACATCCACGCGATGACGGCGTCGGAAATGTTCGGCGTGCCCATCGCCGAGATGACGAGCGAGGTGCGCCGGCGCGCGAAGGCCATCAATTTCGGCATCATCTACGGCATTTCGGCGTTTGGCCTCGCGAAGCAGCTCGGCATCGGCCGGGAGGAGGCGGGCGCCTATATCCGGAAGTATTTCGAGCGCTTCCCCGGCATCCGCGACTACATGGAGGAGACGAAGCGCAAGGTGAAGGCGGAAGGCTTCGTGGAAACGATTTTCGGCCGCAAATGCTTCTTCCCGAACATCGACACGAAGAACCCGAGCGAGCGCGCCTTCCTCGAACGCGCGGCGATCAATGCGCCGATCCAGGGCTCGGCGGCGGATATCATCCGTCGCGCGATGCTGCGCATGGATGCGGCGCTCGCGGCCGCGCAATCAACGGCCGAGATGCTGTTGCAGGTGCATGACGAGCTGATCTTCGAAGCGCCGGAGGGGGCGGTGGCCGCGTCCATCCCCATCATCACGCGAGTGATGGAGGACGCGCCTTTGCCGATCCTCGATCTCAAGGTGCCGCTGCAGGTCGATGCCCGCGCCGCCAAGAACTGGGACGAGGCGCATTGAGGGCTCTGGGGCGGGGCAGGATTACTTCTGCAGCGCCTTGATGAGTTCCTTGTGCCGGCGCTCCTGATTGTCGTTGTTCACGACCATCACCGCCCAGATCGCCGCGGGGAGCCAGCCGATCAGCGTGATCTGCAGGATGAGGCAGATGATCCCCTGAAAGATGCGCCCGCGCAGCATCAGGGCGAGCCAGGGAAGCAGAATGGCGACGGCGATCAAGCGGATCTCCCGGGCGATCAGGCGAGCGATGCCCTGAAGATAAGGTCGTCGCCGGCATGTTCAAGCGCGTTCACGGGGCCTGCGCGCCGATGGATCCGTGGCACGGCATCCGGCCAGATCGGATGCCGACTGCGACCCGGCTCCGGATGGCCCGGCTTTGCGAAACCGCTCTTGTGGCGTGTGAGGTCCGGGGCTAGGCTTGACGGTGATGATCTCAGTCGAAGCCTTTTTCAGCGCCGTCCTTGCCGGGATGATCTACGTCCTGGTGCCGGGGCCGGCAACGCTCGCCACGCTCTCGCTGAATGCGACACGCGGGCGCTTCGTGGCCTTTCAGTTCCTCGCGGCGCATCTCGTGGGTGATGTGCTCTGGTCGCTGCTGGCCCTGCTGGCTCTGGTGGGGGTTTCGCGGCTGGGGCCCGGGCTTTTTGATGTGCTCGGGCTGGTTTGCGGGCTTTATCTTCTCTGGCTTGGCGGCAAGGCCCTTTTCGGCAGCCGTCGCGAGGCGGCACCCCTTGTCGCCGATCCCGTGCGTGGCGGGTTGGTTTTCGGGCTGTCCAATCCGAAAGCCTATCCCTTCGCGCTCGCGATGCTCACGGCGATCATCGGCACCCAGGGCGGCGAGATCACCCTCGCCGCGGCGGCCATGCTCCTGGCGGGCTGCCTCCTCGGCTTCGTGATTGCGGATTTCATCGTGCTGTTCTGGACCGGACTTTCCCAGGTCCGGCGCGTGTTCATGGCGCATGGCGCCGTCATCACGCGGGCCACAGGCCTGCTGTTCATCGCATTTGGCGGCAAGGCGATTGCGGATTCGGCAGCGGCCATCCGCGCCCGGTGACGCGCAGGCCGGCCCGCCTTGGCGCTGGCCGATGCCTCAATGCACCGTCACGGCGAAGGGCTTCACATCCAGCGTCACGCCGCCATGGGCGGTGAGGAAGGAGCCCTGCGGCACGGCGTTCCAGTGCTCGCGCGTTTCATCCAGCGGCTCGGAGACGATCTGCACGCCGTGATTGTCGCGCCGCCAGTAGAGCGTCGGCGCCTTCTCGTCACAGGCCCAGCGGAAGGCGTGCAACGCCTCGCCATCGGTGAAGCAGGCGGCGAAGCGCAGGGCCTCGTCGATGCCGGCAGCGCGCATCATTGCGCAGATCTCCGCCAGCACGGAGCCGAAGGCCGCGGCCGGGTCTTGCTTCGCGCCGCGCCCGAGGGCGGCGAGGAAGATCGCCTCGCTATCCGTGGTGCCCGAGCGGTGGGCGTAGAATTCGTCGGGGATCATGGCCTCGACCTGCCGGCGGATCTTCCCGAAGCCGCCGATCTGGCCATTGTGCATGAAAAGCAGGCGTCCGTGTGAAAACGGATGGCAATTGGCGCGCGCCGTGGCGGTGCCCGTGGCCGCGCGCACATGCGCGAAGAAGAGCGGCGATCGCACCTGCATGCAGATCGAGAGCAGGTTGTCATCCGACCAGGCGGGGCGGAGATCGCGGTAGAGGCCCGGCTCGGGCCGTTCGCCATACCAGCCGAGGCCGAAGCCATCGCCGTTCGTCGAGGTCTTGCACTCGTTCGCGCGCAGGCTCTGCTGGATCAGCGAGTGGCAGGGCTTGCTCACAACCGAATCCAGAAAGACGGGTTCACCCTGGTAAGCCAGAAAACGGCACATGGATCTTCTGATCTCGCGTTCAATTTCAGAATTATCTCCTTCTTCCCGTGAATGGAAGATGAAGAACGAAGAAGGCGTTGCAAAAACGCATTTGCATGCCCTAGAGCGGGCGGACACATGCCCCGGCCTTGGCACAAAAAGTGGCTTTCAAGAACCGTGCCATCCGGGGCGACGCCGGTCTTTGGGAGGAGATGCGCGGATGCGTGGGATTTATGTGCTGCTGGCGATGGTTCTGGCCTCGCCGGCCTTCGCGGCCGAAGGTTTCGACGGCAAGGGCCTGCCCGTCTGGTGGGCCTTGCCCTTTGCGGGGCTGCTGCTCTGCATCGCGACCGGTCCCGTTCTCTACCATCGCACCTGGGAACACCATTACGGCAAGATCACGGCCCTGTGGGCGGCGCTGATCGTCATTCCGCTGGTGCTCTTCAAGGGTCCGGGCGTGGCGCTGGAGGCGGTGCTGCACACGATGCTGCTCGAATACATGAGCTTCATCATCCTGCTCTTCGCGCTGTTCACCACGGCGGGCGGCATCCTCGTCAGCGGCAACCTGCGCGGCACGCCGGCGGTGAATACCGGGCTGCTTGCCATCGGCACGGCGCTGGCGAGCGTGGTTGGCACCACCGGCGCCTCGATGATCCTGATCCGGCCGATCATCCGCGCGAATGACGACCGCCGCCATAACGTGCATGTCGTGATCTTCTTCATCTTCCTCGTCTCGAATATCGGCGGCTCGCTGACGCCGCTCGGCGATCCGCCGCTATTCCTCGGCTTCCTGCGCGGGGTGGATTTCTTCTGGACGACCTCGCACATGTTCGGCGAGTTCCTGTTCCTCTCCATCGCCCTGCTGGCCTTGTTCTATGTCTGGGACACCATCCTGCACGCGAAGGACGACAAGCTGCCGCCGCTGCCGGACAAGACGCCCGATCGCGGCATCAAGCTCTACGGCACGGTGAACTTCGCGCTGCTCGGCGCCATCATCGTGATGATCCTGATCTCGGCCTCCTGGAAGCCGGGAATCAGCTTCAAGTTCCCCGGCGGCGCCATCGAGTTGCAGAACCTTGTGCGCGACATCGCGCTGGTGATCATCGCCCTCGTTTCGCTGAAGATCACGCCGAAGCAGGTGCGCGCGGGCAACGAGTTCAGCTGGGGGCCGATCCTCGAGGTGGCGAAGCTCTTTGCGGGCATCTTCATCTGCATGATCCCCGTGCTGGCGATGCTGAAGGCCGGCAAGGACGGGGCTTTTGCCCCGCTCGTCGCGCTCGTGTCGAACCCCGATGGCAGCCCGAACAACGTGGCCTATTTCTGGCTCACCGGCGCGCTCTCGTCGTTCCTCGACAACGCACCGACCTATCTCGTCTTCTTCGAACTCGCGGGTGGTGATCCGAAGGTCTTGATGACGCAAGGCGCCCTGACTCTGGCGGCGATTTCCTGCGGCGCGGTGTTCATGGGAGCGAACAGCTATATCGGCAACGCGCCGAACTTCATGGTCTATGCCATCGCCAAGGATATGGGCGTGAAGATGCCCTCGTTCTTCGGCTACATGATCTGGAGCGTGGGGATTCTCATCCCGCTGTTCATCGGCGTGACATTCCTGTTCTTCCGATGAGGCGCATCGTCACGCGGAGGCATTCCCCCTCCGCGTGACCGTTCAGGAGACACCATGGCCGATGTGCAGCACGGAGCCGGATTTCGCGACGCGCTGATCTTCCTCGGCATGGCCGGGGTGATCGTCCCGGTCTTCCACCGGCTGAAGGTGAGCCCGGTGATCGGCTTCCTGCTCGGCGGCCTGCTGCTGGGGCCGCACGGGCTCGCCCGCTTTTCCGATCACGTGCCATGGCTCGGCGCTGTCACGATCACGGATATTGCCGCGGTGCTGCCGCTGGCCGAACTGGGCGTGGTGTTCCTGCTCTTCACGATCGGCCTCGAACTCTCCTTCGAGCGCCTGAAGCTGATGCGCCGGCTGGTCTTCGGGCTCGGCACGGCGCAGTTGATGGTGACGGCGGGGGTGCTCGCCCTGGTCGGCACGGGCCTCGGCCTGCCGATGGTCGCGGCGATCATCGTGGCGTTCGCGCTCGCGCTCTCCTCCACCGCCATCGTGCTGCCGGTGATGGCCGAGAAGAAGCGCCTCGCGACAACTGCCGGGCGCACCAGCTTCGCGATCCTGATCCTGCAGGATCTCGCGGTCGCGCCCATCCTCATCACCATCACCGCCATGGCGAACCCCGCCAGCGGTTCGGCCGTGCTGAGCTTCCTCAAGGCGTTCGGTTCGGGCATCGCGGTGATCGCGGTCCTCGTGGTGGGCGGGCGATTGCTCCTGCGCCCGCTGCTGAAGCTCGTCGCACGATCCGGAAGCCAGGAACTGTTTCTCGCGGCTTGCCTGCTGGTGGCGATCGGCTCGGGCCTGATCGCGTCGGCCGCCGGGCATTCCATGGCGCTCGGGGCATTCCTCGCCGGGCTGCTGCTTGCGGAAACCGAATATCGCCACGAGATCGAGGTGACGATCGGCCCCTTCAAGGGCCTGCTGCTGGGTTTGTTCTTCACCACCGCCGGCGCGCAGCTCGATCTCGTGGCGCTCGTCCAGCGCCCGGCTCTGCTTTTCGGCCTCGCATTCGGCCTCCTCGCGGTGAAGGCCGCGATCCTCTTCGCCCTGCTGCGCGCCTTCCGGATCGGGCCACATGCGCATCCGGAGATCGCGTTCTCGCTCGCCTCCGCCGGCGAACTCGGCCTCGTGCTGATCGCCACCGGCGGCGCGATGAGCGTGATCGCCCCTGAAGTCGCCGCGCTGGCCGCCATTCTCGTGCTGCTGACGATGTTCGCGACGCCGCTCCTGCATGCGCTCGGCCTGCGCTTGAGCCAGCGCCAGCGCATCGCCGCCCTGCCGGCGGAGGCAGTGTCGCCGCAGGAAAGCATGGGGCAGGGCAAGGTGATCGTCGTCGGCTTCGGCCGCGTGGGCCAAGTGGTGGCCGACATGCTCGCGCGCCATCGCGTGCCTTACATCGCGGTCGATGTCGAGCCGGCGGTGATCGCCAACGCCAGGAAGGCGGGCATCGAGGCCTTGTTCGGCGATGCCAGTCGCAAGGAATTCCTGCAGCGCATCGGCATCGCACAGGCGCGTGCGCTGGTCGCGACCTCCTCCGATCCCGATGCGGTGGAGCGGCTGGTGCGGATCGCCCGGGCCGAGCGGCCGGATCTCGTCATCATCGCGCGCGCCCGCGATGCCGAACATGCCGCCAAGCTCTATCGCCTCGGGGCCTCCGACGTCGTGCCGGAGACGGTCGAGGCGAGCCTGCAACTCGCGGAGAACGTGCTGGTGGATATCGGCGTGCCGATGGGCCTCGTCATCGCCTCGGTGCATGAGCGGCGCGACGAATTCCGCGCGATCCTGCAGAAAAGCGGGGCCTCGCTGCGGCCCTCGCGGCTTGCGCGCCGCCCGAGCCTCCGGCGCGACGCACCGGAGGGCAGTGGCGAAACGGATGAAAGCGGGCGCTAGAGCGGTCGATCTGACTGTGTCAGATCGACCGCTCTATCTTTTTGTTTTCTTGCATTTTCTTTCGGCCAACCGGTATCCACTTGGCCGGAAAATGCCCTAGGCCGCCTTCTCGCCGCCGAGCGCTGCCGGCTTCTCGCCGCCGAGCGCCCAATCCACGAGTTCGATCGTGTGGAGGATGGGGGTTGCCTCGCCCCGTCCTTGCGATTTCATTTCCTGCATGCCGAGGCCGATCTGCGTGATGCAGCCGAGATTGCCGGTGGCGATCGCATCCGGCTTGAGGCGCGCGATGTTGCGGGTTTTCCGTGCGCGCAGGCGGCCGGAAATTTCGGGCTGGAGCATGTTGTAGGTGCCGGCCGAGCCGCAGCAGATATGCCCTTCCGGCACATCCTTCACGGTGAATCCAAGCGAGCGGAGGATGGCCTTCGGCGCATCGGTGATCTTCTGGCCGTGCTGCATGGAGCAGGCGGAGTGATAGGCGACCGTCAGCCCCGTGGGCCGCGCCGGGGCGAGGTCCAGCGTCGCGAGATATTCCGTGATGTCCTTCGCGAGCGCCGAAACCCGCTTCGCCTTTTCGGCATAGGCGGGGTTGTCGCGGAACATGAAGCCGTAATCCTTGATGGTCGTGCCGCAACCCGAGGCCGTGATGATGATCGCATCGAGGCCTTTTCCATCCTTTTCTGGCCCTTCAATCTCGGCCATCCAGGCATCGATCAGCTTCTCCGCCTGGTGATGCGCGGTCTTCTCGTGGCCCATATGGTGGACGAGCGCGCCGCAGCAGCCCTCACCCTTGGGCAGCACAACTTCGATGCCGAGGCGGGTGAGCACGCGGATCGCCGCCTCGTTGATGCCCGGCGCGAGCACGGGCTGCGCGCAACCGGAGAGCATCGCGACGCGGCCCTTGCGCCTGGTCTTCGGCTCGAACACCGCCGGTCCATCGGTCCAGGAGCGCGAGGGGAGCGAGGCCGGCGCGAGGCCCAGCATGGCGCCCATCTGCCGGCCCACGACCGGCATTTTCTCGACGATGGGCCGGAAGGGCTTCGCCACCGCCGAGGCCAGAAGCGCGAGGCGGAAGCGGTTCGGGTAGGGCAGGACATTCGCGAGAATGCCGCGCATCAGCCGCTCGTTCCACGGGCGCTTGTAGGTCTTCTCGATATGCGCGCGGGCATGGTCGACGAGGTGCATGTAATGCACGCCCGAGGGGCAGGTCGTCATGCAGGAGAGGCAGGAGAGGCAGCGATCGACATGCGTCACGACCTCCTTGGTTGCGGGCTCGCCCGATTCGAACATCTTCTTGATGAGATAGATGCGCCCGCGCGGGCTATCGAGCTCGTCGCCGAGTTCGAGATAGGTGGGGCAGGTGGCGGTGCAGAAGCCGCAATGCACGCAGGTCCGGAGGATCTTCTCCGAGGCCTGCATGGCAGGATCGGCGAGCGCCGCGAGAGAGAAATTGGTCTGCATCGTTCAGCTTCCCGCCTGCCAGGCCTTGATCCAGTCCATCGGCCAGACCAGCATGATGATGTTGAGGGTGAGATTGTCGCGGATCAGCGCGCCGACGATCACTTCCATCGCGAGGGCCGCGACGACGGTGACGACAGCCGGCAGCAGGCCCGCAAGGGCAAAGCCCGCGAGCATCGCCAGCATGTCGGAAACCGAATTCAGCACGCTGTCGCCGAAGTAATCGAGCGAGATGGTCGCCTCGCGGTAGCGGTTGATCACGGCATCGGTGTTCTCGCCGATCTCCCAGCCCGCCTCGATGATCATCGCGCCGATCAGCGCCGTGCCGAGGCTGATCGGCAGTCCGAAGCGCCGCAGCAGGCGGAACAGCCCGTAGAAGATGAAGCCATGGATGATGTGGCTGAACGTGTACCAATCGGTGATGTGCTGCGAATTCTCGCTTGAATTCACGACACCATGCCAAAACTTCACCGTGCCGCATGTGCAGATCGGCACGCGGCCCATCGCGAACAGGATCAAGGCTGCCAGAACGACGATGCCGAGCGCGATCGCGAGGCCCGGCGCAAGCCCCGGCCCCCGGCTCGACCAGACAGGTCCGGCCGGCATCATGCCGTCAGATCTCGGCATGCATCCGCCCCGGATTGATGAGGCGATCGGGGTCGAGGCTCGCCTTGATGCGCCCCGAAAGAGCGACCACCGGAGCGGGTTCGGGCTGGAAGACCGGCACCGTCGCGCGGATGGCATCCGGCGCGCGCACCAAAGTCGCGTGGCCCCTGCCGCCGACGGCCGAGCGGATAGCCCCGGCGCCGGCATCGCCGGTCGCGGGCGTCGCGAGCCAGATCAGCCCGCCGCCCCAATCGAGGTAGAACCGCGCTTCGGCGAGCGCTTTGCGCAAGGCCGCCACGAGGCCCGGCGCGTCGGAGGGCTTGATCGAGAGCCGCCAGAGCGCCGTCTCGCGCGGTTCGGCGAGCAGGGTGCAATCGCGGATCGCGAGCCAGAGCTGCTCGGATTCCGCGCCGTCGACGCGAGTGGGACGGCCGAAGCGCTTGAGTTTTTCGGCCAGAGCCGGGAAGCGGTAATCGATCGAGGCCACGAAATTCTCGAAGCGCAGCACGGTGCGGGCCTTTTCGCCCCCCATTCCCGCCGGGAGATGCGCCGCGCCGGTGATTTCGAAGGGCGAGCCGAGTGCGGCCGACATCGCCGCCACGGCATCGGCTTCCGAAAGACCCTCGAACAGCATCGTCGCGGTGGCCTCGGGCCGCGGCAGCACCTTGAAGGTCACCTCGGTGAGAACGCCCAGCGTGCCATGCGCGCCGGCCTGCAGCTTCACGAGATCAAGGCCCGTGACGTTCTTCATCACCCGGCCACCGGAGCGGATGATCTCGCCGCGCCCGTTGATGAAGCGCACGCCGATCAGATGATCGCGGCAGGCGCCGACCACCACGCGTCGCGGCCCGGAGACATTCGCCGCGACGACGCCGCCGATCGTGGGTTCGCCCTCCGTGCCGTAGATCGCGCGATGGTCCATCGGCTCGAAGGGCAGCATCTGGCCCTTGGTGGCGAGCGTTTCCTCCACCACGCACAGGGGGGTGCCGGCCAGGGCCGAAATCACCATCTCGGCCGGCTCGTGCAAGGTGACGCCCGCGAGCTTCTCGAGCGACAGGGTCTCGCCCGCCTGTGCCGGGCGGCCAAGGCCCTGGCGCGTGCCGTTGCCGCGCAAGGCGAAGGGCACCTTCCACATCAGCAGATCGCGAACCATGGTCGCGGCGGCTTCTTCCGTGTGGGGCGTCAACATCACGAGGCGATCCGTCCGTCGAGCGGGAAAACCTTGGCCGGGTTGAGGATCCAGCCGGCATCGAAGGCCGCGCGCACGCGCATCTGCTGGTCGAGTTCCGGCTTGTGGAACTGATGGCGCATCAGGTCGCGCTTCTCGATTCCCACGCCGTGCTCGCCGGTGAGGCAGCCGCCGACTTCCACACAGAGCTTCAGGATATCGTTGCCGGCCTCCTCCGCCTTCGCCGCTTCTTCCGGGTCGTTCACGTTGTAGAGGATGAGCGGATGCAGGTTGCCATCGCCGGCGTGGAAGACATTGGCGACGCGCAGGCCGTAATGCTTCACGATCTCGTCGATGCGCCGCAGCACGTAAGGCAATTGCCCGGTGGGGATGGTGCCATCCATGCAGATGTAATCGGCGATGCGGCCGGTCGCGCCGAAGGCCGATTTCCGGCCCTTCCAGATCGCGGCGGTTTCCATCGCCGATTTCGATTCCTTCACGCGCTTCACGCCGTGCTTCCTGGCGATTTCCACGATCTTCGCGAGCGTCGCGTCCATTTCGGCGTCGGAACCCTCGACCTCGATGATGAGGAGTGCCTCGACATCCATGGGGTAGCCGGCCTTGGCGAAGGCCTCGCAGATGTCGATCGCCGGCTTGTCCATGAATTCCATCGCGACCGGCACGATGCCCGCTGCGATGATCGCCGCGACCGCTTCGCCCGCCTGCTCGCTCGTCTCGAAGCCGAAGAGCACGGGGCGCGCGCCTTCCGCGGCGGGCAGGATGCGCACGGTGGCCTCGGTGAGGATGCCGAGCTGGCCTTCCGAGCCGCAGACAAGGCCGAGGAGATCGTAACCCGGCGCGTCCATCGCCTCGCCGCCGATCTCGACCACGGTGCCATCGACCAGTACCAGCGTCACGCCGAGGATGTTGTTGGTGGTGACGCCATATTTCAGGCAATGCGCGCCGCCGGAATTCATGCCGATATTGCCGCCGATGGTGCAGGCGAGCTGGCTCGACGGGTCCGGTGCGTAGAAGAAGCCATCGGCCGAAACCGCATTGGTGATGGCGAGGTTCGTCACCCCCGCCTGCACCTTGGCGATGCGGTCGGGATAGTTCACCGCGAGGATGCGGCTCATTTTCGAAAGGCCGATCACCACCGCATCTTCCTGCGGGATGGCACCGCCACAGAGCGAGGTGCCCGCGCCACGCGGCACGACCGGCACCTGATGCTGGTGGCAGAAGCCGAGAACCGCCGAGACCTGCTCGGTCGTTTCCGGCAGCACCACGGCGAGGGGCACGCGGCGATAGGCGGTGAAGGCGTCGGTCTCGAAGGCGCGGCGCTCGTCCTCGCTGGTGACGAGGGAGGATGCCGGCACGAGTTTCGCGAGCCCTTCGATCAGAAAATCGCGGCGGGCCAGCACATCCGCCCGCGGCTCGGGGAATGGAATCGCAGTCATCGGCCCTCCCATCGGCAATGCCGGCTCGCTCTCGAAGCCTTGCACCACCATAGACCAAGCGAAGCCGGCTGACAGCACCGGCGGTGACGCATGGGATCTGTTCCAAATCTGCATGAATGCGCTAGATTGTCGCCGCAGAGAAACGGTTGCGGTTGGCCGCCGGAGGAAGAAGCGCGATGGACCGGCTGGGCGATCTCGAAATCTTCGCGCGCGTGGCGGCCACGGGCTCGATGTCGCAGGCCGCGCGCGAACTGGCGCTGTCGCCGCCGGTCATCTCGAAGCGCATCAAGCGGCTGGAGGAACGGCTCGGCACGCGCCTGCTGCAGCGCACGACCCGGCAAATCGTGCTGACCGATGCCGGGCGCGGTTTCCACGAGCGGGTCATCGCCATTCTCGGTTCGGTGGACGAGGCCGAGGCCTGGGTGTCGCAGCGGGCGCATGTCGCGCGCGGGCCGTTGCGCATTTCGGCGCCTTCCACTTTCGGGCGCCTGCATGTCGCGCCGCATCTCGTGCGCTTCCTCGAGAAATACCCCGAGATTTCGGTGGATCTGTCGCTATCCGACAGCTTCGTGGATGTGGTGGGTGACGGGTTCGACCTCGCCCTGCGCATCGCCGATCTCGGCGATACGAGCCTTGTCGCGCGCAAACTCGCGCCGAACCATCGCCTGCTCTGCGCAGCGCCCGGCTACCTTGCGCGGCATGGCACGCCCGAAAGCCTGGCCGATCTCGCGCGGCACAAGCTCCTTGTCCACAATGCCGATCATTGGCGGCTCGACGGCCCGGAAGGTCCGGTGACCGTGCCTGTCGCCTCCCTCGTCGTCACGAATTCCTCGGAGGTGATCCGCGAGGCGGTGCTCGCGGGGCTCGGCATCGCGCTTCGCTCGACCTGGGATGTCGGGCCCGAGCTGAAATCGGGGCAATTGCTGCGCATCCTGCCGCGCTATCGCGGCGGGCAGCGGGTGGCGATCCACGCGATCTATCCGTCGCGCCGGCATCTGCCGCAGCGCACACGGGTCTTCATCGATTTCCTGGCGGAACTCTATGGTCCCGTTCCGAGTTGGGACCAGGGGCTCGACCTGCCCGCGCCATGAGGGTGCGGCGATATCGGCCGGGCCGGCCACCTTGTACGGCTGCCGGAAGCCGCTATTTTCGCGAACTCAAATTCGTCATGGAGAATATCATGCTGCGCGTCGTCGCCCTTTCAACCCTTCTGGTCCTGCCCGCGACCGCCGCGTTCGCGCAGGATGCGGAAGCCGGCCGCAGCGTTTTCGGCCAGTGCCGCGCCTGCCATCAGGTCGGCGAAACGGCGAAGAATGCCGTCGGGCCGGTGCTGAACGGATTGTTCGGGCGCAAGGCCGGCACGGTGCCCGGCTACAATTATTCCGAGGCCAACAAGAACTCGGGCATCACCTGGGACGAGACGAATTTCGCGGCCTACATCAAGGATCCCAAAGGCTTCATGCCCGGCAACAAGATGGCCTATGCCGGCCTGAAGGACGACAAGCGCATCGCGGATCTCACGGCCTATCTCAAGACCTTCGGCGCGGACGGCAAGGCGAAGTAAGCGCCGGAGGCTCGCAGGCCAGATCAGGCCGGGCAGATCATGGAAGGCGGGTGTCGCGGAACGGCGAGCCCGCCTTTTTCGCGGGGTCGATCAACCTTTCTCCGGCTTGACGGTTGCGCCGCGCCGGTCCTTCATCGGGAAAAACCGGGGAGGATAAAATGGACATGCAGGACAGCCGCCGGATCGCCGCACCGCGCGACGTGGTCTGGGCCGCGCTCAACGATCCGGACGTGCTGAAAGCGGCGATTCCGGGCTGCGATTCGATCGAGAAAACCGCGGATAACGAACTGGCTGCGCAGGTGACCCTGAAGATCGGTCCGGTGAAGGCGTCGTTCTCGGGCAAGGTGACGCTTTCGAATATCGATCCGCCCAACGGCTACACGATCAGCGGCGAGGGGCAGGGCGGGGCGGCCGGCCATGCCCGGGGGGGCGCGGATGTGCGCCTCGAGGCCGATGGCGACGAGACCATCCTGCATTACACGGTGCGCGCCGAAGTCGGCGGCAAGATCGCGCAACTCGGGTCGCGGCTGATCGATGCCACGGCGAAGAAGCTCGCTGGCGAGTTCTTCGAGCGTTTTGCGGCAGAAGTCGCGCCGCCCACCCCGGAGGAGGTGGCTTCCGACGCACCCAAGAAGAAATGGTGGAAGCTCGGGATGGGCTGAGGCTCAGGTCTCCACCGCCAGCACCGCGTGGAGTGCCATGTCATGCGGCTCGCGGGGAACGCGCGCCACGCGCTGGCTCGCGAAGGCGAGACCGACGCGCTTCGCTTCGGGGTTCGCGGCAAAGGCGCGATCGTAATAGGCCTTGCCATAGCCCAGCCGGTAGCCCTCGTCGTCAAAGGCCAGCAGTGGCGCGAGGAAGAGTTCCGGCCGGAGGATTGGTGCCGAGGCCCTGGGCTGGCGCGTGCCGAAGGGGCCGTCCTCGAGTTCTCCGGCATTCGTCACCTGATGAAACACGAGCCCGTCGGGCGTGACGCGCGGCACGGCGATCCGGTAGCCAAGATTGACAAGCCGCATCACCAGCAGGCCGGGATCGAATTCGGAGCGCATCGCCACATAGGTCGCGATGACGCCGCCGGGCTTCGGCAGGTAGGGCGCGAGCCTCGACCAATGCGGTTCGCCCATCACGGCGTGGCTTGCCATCAGGCGCATCGGCCGGGCTATGGCGTCCCGCAGGGCGATCTGCGCCTCGCGCAGGGCGGCTTTCTCCGCGGCGACCGACAGGGATTCATTCATGGCACGGACCTCTCGGGGCTCCACTTGCACGCTTTGAAATGCGCCCCCATATTCCTTTGCGTCACGCCGCTTCGGGTGACAACGACCAACAGCCGCTTCCTGTGGAGGGCTCGCTTCGCATGTCCCGCGTTCTCAATCTTTCCGCGCCGTTCCTGCTCGGTTTCGATGAAATCGAGCGCACGATGGACCGTCTCGCCAAGGCGGCGTCGGATGGCTATCCGCCCTACAACATCGAACGCCTCGAGCGCGACGACAATCGTCCCGAGCGTTACCGCATCACGCTGGCCGTCGCAGGCTTCACGCGGGAGGAACTGGATATCACGCTGGAGGAAAACCAGCTGATCATCCGCGGCCGCCAACTCGACGACAAGAGCCGGCAATATCTGCATCGCGGCATCGCCGCCCGCCAGTTCCAGCGCGTCTTCCTGCTGGCTGACGGGATGGAGGTGGCCGGGGCGGATCTGCAGAACGGCCTGCTGTCGGTCGATCTCGCGCGCCCCGAGCCCGAGCGGATCATCCGCCGGATCGATATCCAGGCGCGCGATTGAGCAAATCCCCCGGTCGATTTCGTTTTCGGCCCCGCGCATCCTTTTCGTTCGGCCTTCGTTAACCCTGTTGTCCAAGTGGCCAACCGGAAATCGCCCGCCCGCGCAACGGCACGGGTCGTGCAAGAGTTCGTCAACGCCTTCGGGCGTTTCATGTGAGAATTGGAGGTCATCATGGCCATGAAGAGATCCCCGACGACCAAATCCGCTCCCGATCGTACGGCTGTCCTGGCATCCGGAACGCCTGAGGTGACCGACACCCGCCGCGCGCTCGAGGCGCTGATGGCCATGGGTGATGGCGAAACCGCCTACCTGCGCAAATTCCGGGCAGGGGATCTGCGCAAGCTTTTCCCGCAAACCGCCGAACTGCATCCCTCCGTCGAGCTTTTCGCGCTGTTCGGCGCGGATGGCACGCCGCTGATCCTGGCCGACACCCGCGACGCGGTGCTGTCGGGCGCCTGGGAGCACAAGCTCACCCTCTCCGCGCTGCATTGAGGCGCATGCATTAAGGGACCTGGCCATCCCGCCCGCGCTGTTTCAGACGGCGCGCGGCGGGTCAGGCCCTTTGCCCGGCCATGGCGCGCGTGATGCGCACGAGCGCCGCGATATCCTCCGGCCGGGAGAGGCGATGGTCGCCATCCGGGACAATCGTCATCAGCACGGCATCGCGCTGCAGGAGGCTCACGAAACGATCGACATGCTCGATCGGCACATCCGGGTCCTGCGCGCCCTGCAGGATGTGGACCGGCACGCCGACATGGATCGGCTTGTCCATCAGGAGATGGCGGCGGGCATCCTCGAGCAGCCCGCGCGTGATGGGGTAGGGCTCCGGCGCATAGGCCGACGGACGATACCACACACCCGTTTCGGTGATCTGGCGGCGGATTTCCTCGGGAAACTGCGCCCACATCAGCTTCTCGGTGAAATCGACCGCCGGCGCGATCAGCACCAGCCCGCCGGGGGCGCGGCCTTCCGCCTTCAGCCGCTCGGTCGCGAGCAGGGCGACCCATCCCCCCATGGACGAGCCGACCAGCACCGGTGACGGCCCGCCGAGCCGGCGGATCATTTCCAGCGCGTCGTCGAGCCAGATCGAGAGATTGGCCGTGAGAAAATCGCCTTCGCTCGCGCCATGCGCGAAGTAATCAAAGCGCAGCATCGCCCGGCCGTCCTCGGCGCAGGCCAGATCGAGCGCCTCGGCCTTGGTGGAGGTCATGTCGGACCGGAAACCGCCGAGCCAGATCACGGCGGGCGAGCGGCCCGCGCGGTGGCGATAGGCCAGGGTGCGGGCCGGAAGCCCGCGCCCGGCATCAGCCTCCAGTCGCAGCAATTGCGTCTCCACGCTCATGCCTCTATTGCTCCCTCATCGCGGTTCGCCGATGCGCGGCTTGCCTACCTGTCATATTCGTTTGCGCGGTTGAAGCCCCCGGATGGTGATTTCGCAGAAGACGGTTCAGCCCCTTGCCGGCCGGACGATCCTCCAGATCATCCCGGCGCTGGATGCCGGCGGTGCCGAGCGGACGACGATCGACATTGCCGAGGGCATGGCGCAGGCAGGGGCCCGCTCGCTCGTCGCGACGACCGGCGGGAGGCTCGTGGGCGAATTGCAGGCCAAGGGCGGCCTGTGGATTCCCTTCCCGGCCGCGACGAAGAACCCGGCCTCCATGGCGCTGAACGTCGGCAAGCTCGCGCAGATCCTGCGGAACGAGAAGGTCGATCTCGTCCATGCCCGGTCCCGCGCGCCGGCCTGGGTGGCACTGGCCGCCTGCCGGCTGACCGGCACGGGCTTCATGACGACCTATCACGGGGCGTATTCCGGGCTTTCCGCGCCGAAGCTGCTCTATAACTCGGTGATGGCGCGCGGCGAGGTGGTGATCGCGAATTCGCATTTCACGGCCGAGCGCATCCAGACGCAGTTCCGCATCGATCCCACCCGGCTGCGCGTCATCCATCGCGGCACGAATTTCGAGGCCTTCGCGCCGGACAAGGTCGCGCCGGAACGCGTCGAGAAGATCCGTCGCGGCTGGCTTGTCGCGCCGGAGGAGCGCGTGGTGCTGCTCGCCGCCCGTCTCACGGCCTGGAAGGGCCAGAAGGTGCTGATCCGGGCGGCGCATATCCTGCGCGAGCGCGGCTATCGCGATCTCGTCTTCATCCTCGCGGGCGATCCGCAGGGGCGGAACGATTATGTCGCGGAGGTCGACCGGCTGATCAGCGAGAGCCAGCTTGGCGGCGTGGTGCGGCGCGTGGGGCATGTCTCGGACATGCCCGCGGCTTTGGCCGCCTCCGCGCTTGTCGCCGTCCCCTCGACCGCGCCGGAGGCCTTCGGCCGCGTGGCGGTGGAGGCGCAGGCCATGGGCGTGCCGGTGGTGGTCTCGAACCTCGGCGCGGTGCCCGAGACCGTGCTCGCGCCCCCGCAGGTGAGGCCCGACCAGCGCACGGGCTGGCGCGTCTCCCCCGACAACCCGGAGGAACTGGCCGATGCCATCGCCGAGGCGATCGACCTGATGCCGAGCGCCTACCAGCAGCTCGCCGACCGCGCCCGCACGCATGTGATGGCGCGCTTCTCGCTCGAGCGGATGGTGAGCGAAACGCTCGATTGCTACGCCGCGCTCATCGCGGATCGCGGGAACCGTTGACAAAGCGGGCAAACACAAAGAATTTCGCATGCATTCCGGAGCATTTGGTGGCAAGGAAACGCAATCCGTTTCCGGATGCGCCGTATTTTCATACGACCTCGTTGCAACAGACCCAGGAGAAGACCCATTCGCAGGCCCATGAGAACCGCTCCCGTCCCCTCGAAGGACGGTCCGAGAATCAACCGCGATATCCGCGTGCGCGAAGTGCAGGTGATTGATGCCGATGGCTCGAACAAGGGCGTGCTGAACGTCTTCGATGCCATCCAGATCGCCGAGGAACAGGGGCTCGATCTGGTCGAGGTCGCTCCGAACGCCACGCCGCCGGTCTGCAAGATCATGGATTACGGCCGTTTCCGCTTCCAGGAGCAGAAGAAGGCCGCCGAGGCGCGCAAGAAGCAGAAGGTCATCGAAATCAAGGAGATCAAGCTTCGCCCGGCCATCGACGACCATGATTACGGGGTCAAGATGAAAGCGATGCGGGGCTTCTTCGAGGAAGGCAACAAGGTGAAGATCACCCTGCGCTTCCGTGGCCGCGAGATGGCACACCAGGATATCGGCATGAAGGTGCTCGACCGGGTGAAGCAGGATATCGTGGAAATCGCCAAGGTGGAGCAGGAGCCGAGCTTCGAAGGCCGCCAGGTGGTGATGGTGCTCGCGCCGAAGTGAGGCGGGGGTGAGTGCCCAGCCGCACTCCAAGGCCTCCCGGAAAGGAAAGACATTTGCATATCGGTCTGATCGGCGGCATCGGCGTTGCAGCGACGATTGTCTATTACCAACGGCTGACAGCCGCTGTCGCTGCGGGAGGCATGGGCCCACTGCAATTGACCATTGCGCATGGCAACATCCAGGAATTGAGTCGCAACAATCTCGCCGACAAGCGGGAAGAACAGGCCCAGGCCTTCTTGCCGCTGGTGCAGCGCCTCGGGAAGGCGGGATGTGATGTTGTGGCGCTGACCTCACTCGGGGCACATTTCTGCTTCGATGAACTTGCTGCGCTCTCGCCTCTCCCGCTGATTTCGGGTGTCGAGCCGCTCGACACCTATTTCGCGGCGCAGGGCATCGGATGTGTGGGTCTCCTTGGCACGCGTCGCGTCATGCGCACTCGGCTTTACGGCCGATTGTCGCTCACGCGTGCCCTCGCGCTCGATGAAGAGATTGACACCATCGGCCAGGCCTATCTGGATATGGCAATGGCTGGCCGCTGCTCGCCCGATCAGCGCGCCTTGTTCCTCGATGCCGGCCAGCGCTTGATGGAGGCTGGCGCCGAGGCAATCGTGCTGGCCGGAACCGATCTGAGCCTTGCTTTCGATGGTCAGCAGCCCGGATATCCCATCATCGATGCGCTGGATGTTCATGTCTCGGTTCTGGCCGAACTCGCCGGGAAGCCCGCAATGGGCTCTTGAACTCGCAGGCTTTTCCCCCTATACGCACACCTTCATTCGAACCGCCCGGCCGGTAAGGGCTGCCGTGGCGGTTCTTTCATGCGTTCCGAATTCCGGCTTGCCGGAGGGGCGCCTCCAGAAGAAGCGGAGATCCGAAATGCCCAAGCTGAAGACCAAGTCCGGCGCGAAGAAGCGCTTCAAGATCACCGGCACCGGCAAGGTGAAATACGCCCAGTCCGGCAAGCGCCATGGCATGATCAAGCGCTCGACCAAGCAGATCCGCGAGCATCGCGGCACGGCCGTCCTGTTCAAGACCGACGGCGACAACATCAAGAAGTACTGGCTCCCGAACGGCTGATCGCCCGCGGGACATTATCCAAGCAACCGATCAGCCAAACACAAGGAACTGAGCCATGTCTCGTGTGAAGAGGGGCGTGACCTCCCACGCCAAGCACAAGAAAACCTTCAAGGCCGCTAAGGGCTTCTATGGCCGCCGCAAGAACACCATCCGCACCGCGAAGGCCGCTGTCGATCGCGCGATGCAATATGCGACGCGTGACCGCCGCGCCAAGAAGCGCACGTTCCGCGCGCTCTGGATCCAGCGCATCAACGCCGCCGTGCGCGAATTCGGCCTGACCTATAGCCGCTTCATCGATGGCCTCGCGAAGGCGGGCGTCGAGGTGGATCGCAAGGTGCTGTCCGAACTCGCCATCCACGAGCCCGAGGCTTTCAAGGCCATCGTCGAGAAGGCGAAGGGTGCGCTGCCGGCTGCGGCCTGACCCGCTCTTCCACCGGGTTGAACCGATTGAAAGCGGCCCTTCACGGGGCCGTTTTTTTTTGTGCCCGGGCGCCTGCGCGGGTTGCCCGCAGGCCCCGGCGCGCTGCCGGTCCGGGTCGTTGCGCGGTTGTCGAACCCGCCGCCTGCAACCCTCGGGTGATTCGATATCATGCGCATGGACGGCCGCAGACCCCGGTCAATTCCTTAGCAAAAGGTGCAAAAATTGTGCATAAATGCTTAAAAACTGTTTTTAATCAGCGCGTTGTACGCATTTCCTGTGTCAAAAACGCAACGACCCTGCGGGATATGCGGTTTCCGCATGTGTAGCGTTTGACTTGCCCGCTCTCGCGGCGCTCACATGATGGTGATGTTATCGCGAGGGGCTCTTCCATGTTCCGTTCTGCCGTTTTCGCCTCCCTTCTTATGGCCGCTTCCGCGGCTTCCGCTGCCGATCTCGGCGCCAAGAAGCCGACGCCCGCCGCGCCGGCCATCTCGGGTGCCTGCAAGGAAACCAAGGCACTGCCGACCGAGGCGCATGGCTTCGCCACGGGCTCGGATGTCTTCGATCTGAACACCTGGGGCACCTCGCTCGACAACATCTATGTCGGGGGTGGTCGCGGGGGTCGGGCCTATGCCTATACCGGCCTGCTGCAGGTCTCGGGCTCCTTCTTCCCCTGTCTCGAAGTCGGCCCGTACGGCATCTACACGCTCGCCGGCTTCAAGCCGTATGGCGGTGTCGAGCGCCAGGGCACGATCCTCGGCGGGGGCATCGAGCTGAAATACAAGCTCTTCGGCCGCGCGACCGATGGTTTCGGCGTGACGCTGGCGGTCAGCCCGAATGCCGGCCGTTACACCGGCTCGTCGATCTATGGCGGCCGCGACGCCACCTTCGGCAATTCCTATCGCCTGCTGGTCGACCGCGAACTGGTGAAGGACAAGCTCTGGGGCGTGCTCAACCTCGAACTTTATCAGGCGGCCTACGCGAACACGCTGCCGGGCTTCCGCAACACCTCGCAGTTCAACGTCCGCACGGCGCTCACCGCGGCGATCAACGATTCGCTCTATCTCGGCGGCGAGGCGAGCTTCCAGTTCGCGCAGGCCGGCCTGTGGCTCAACGGTCCGTTCCGCGCCACGGCCGCCTATATCGGCCCGACCTTCCAGTGGAATGTCACCGAGAAGGCGGTCATCAGCGGCACCTAGGCCTACCAGTTCTACGGCAACGACAAGTCGGGCCCGAACCGGGAACTCGGCACGCTGGTCTTCCCGCTGCATCAGGTGCGCGTGAAGCTCGCCTACAACTTCTGAAACACGCGGGTCCGCCGCGTCATGAGGCCCGCTTCGGCGGGCCTTTTTCGTTCCGGCCCGTCCCGCCGCTTGACGCGCGGCCTCCTGCCAATCAGAAGCGGTCGCGACAACCAAACGGGGACGACATGACCGATCTGGCGCAGCTCGAGACGGAACTGATGGGCGAGATCGCCCGGGCCGCGAACGAAGAGGCGCTCGAAGCCCTGCGCGTGAAGGCGCTCGGCAAGAAGGGCTCGATCTCCGGCCTGCTCGCGACGCTCGGCAGCCTGGCGCCGGAGGAGCGCAAGAGCTTCGGCGCCAGCATCAACGCGGTGAAGGATCGCGTGACCGACGCGCTCGCCACCCGCCGCGTGACGCTGAAGGACGCCGCCCTCGATTCCCGCCTCGCCGCCGAGCGCGCCGATGTCACGCTTCCCGTCCGCGAAAGCGGACTCGAGGCCGGGCGCATCCATCCGATCAGCCAGGTGATGGACGAACTCACCGCGATCTTCGCCGATCTCGGCTTCGCCGTGGCCGAGGGCCCGGATATCGAGAGCGACGATTACAACTTCACGAAGCTGAACTTCCCCGTGGGCCACCCCGCGCGCGAGATGCACGACACCTTCTTCTTCTCGCCGGAGGCGAACGGCGAGCGGAAGCTCTTGCGCACGCATACCTCGCCCGTGCAGGTGCGCACGATGCTTTCGCAGAAGCCGCCGATCCGCGTCATCTGCCCCGGCCGCACCTATCGCTGCGACTCGGACCAGACCCATACGCCGATGTTCCATCAGGTCGAGGGGCTGGTGATCGACAAGGAGGCCAATCTTGGCCAGCTGAAATGGGTGCTGGAGGAGTTCTGCAAGGCCTTCTTCGAGGTGCCGCATGTGAAGATGCGCTTCCGCCCCTCGTTCTTCCCCTTCACCGAGCCGTCGATGGAGGTGGATATCCAGTGCTCGCGCAAGGGCGGCGAGATCCGCTTCGGCGAGGGCGAGGATTGGCTGGAAATCCTGGGCTGCGGCATGGTGCACCCCAATGTGCTGCGGAATTGCGGGCTCGATCCCGATGCCGTGCAAGGCTACGCCTGGGGCATGGGCATCGATCGCATCGCCATGCTGAAATACGGCATGCCCGACCTGCGCCCGTTCTTCGAGGCGGATATCCGCTGGCTGAAGCATTACGGCTTCCGCCCGCTGGACCTGCCGAGCCTCGCGGCGGGGTTGAGCGCGTAACCCTTGTGGCGACTGGCTCGTTTGGCTATTTTAGCCAAAATGGAGGTTGCCATGAAGACGATCACCGCCGCCGAGGCGAAAAACAGCTTCGGCAAGTTCCTCGACATGGCACAGCGCGAGCCGGTTCTCGTAACAAAGAACAACCGGCCGGTTGGTGTCTTCCTGTCGATGGACGACCTCGAGGATACGATCTGGGCCGAACGCGCGTTGAAGGCCCATGCGGAAGGGTATCTCGCGGAGGAGGAGAGCCGGGCGCTCCTCGGGAAGCTGCTCAAGGCCGGCGACTGAGCCTTGCCGCGTCTCGTCCTGTCCCGGCAGGCGGCCCGCTTCCTTGAGGCGCTGCCGACGAAGCAGGCGCGGCAGATCGCGGAAAAGATCGCCGCACTGGCTGAAAATCCCGACGCGCCTGCTTCGGAACCGCTCAGGGGATACGCGCCGATGCGTCGGCTGAAGGCCGGCGAATTCCGGATCGTTTTCGTCGTCGAGCAGGACGTGCTGGAAATCCGCCTCATCGGCAAGCGGAACGACGACGAGATCTACAAGGCTCTCGCCCGTGCGCTCCGGAAATAGGCGGCTGTCGCGCCGACAATCGCCCTTCACATCCAGCACCATTGACTTTGCCGGCGATTTTTCCCACCCTCCGCTCATTCCGAGGGGTGTCGCATCCGGCGACTGAGATCAGGGGAATGGACCTGAGCACCCTTTGAACCTGATCCGGGTCATGCCGGCGAAGGGACGGGACCATGTCGGCGGGAAATCCCGCTGATCCTGATACCCCCGCCGCACCGTGATCCACAATTGTCATTCCCGACGCGCCGCAGGCGCGGGCGGGAATCCATTCAGGCGAAACGCCTGGATTCCCGTCCGATGCTGTCGCATCGCCGGGAATGACACCGTGGAGGTTGCCCCATGAACAAGCCGATTTCGCCCAAGAACCTGCAACCCGCGCCCGAGACCGTGACGACCGGGCCGATCATCGGCTCGCGGAAGGTCTATGCCGCGCCTGTAACGCACCCCGAGATGCGCGTGCCCTTCCGCGAGGTGGCGCTGACCGACCCCGCCGAGCCGCCGGTGCGCATCTACGACCCCTCCGGGCCCTATACCGAGACCGATGCCCGGATCGACCTGAAATCCGGCCTGCCGCAAACGCGCGAGGCCTGGATTGCCGCGCGCGGCTTCGAGGCGATCGAGCCCCGCGCCGTGAAGCCCGAGGACAACGGCAACATCGCCGCCGACAAGCTCGTGCCGGAATGCCCGGCGAGCCGCATCATCCGCGCCGGCAAGCCCGGCCAGATGGTGACGCAATATGAATTCGCCCGCGCCGGGATCATTACGGAAGAGATGATCTATGTCGCCCATCGCGAGAACCTCGCCCGCGAGGCCGCTCTGGAAGGCGCGAAAGAGCGCATGGCCGATGGCGAGAGCTTCGGCGCGGCCGTCCCGGAATTCGTGACGCCGGAATTCGTGCGCAGCGAGATCGCGCGCGGCCGCGCGATCATTCCCGCCAATATCAACCACACCGAACTGGAGCCCATGGCGATCGGCCGGAATTTCCTGGTCAAGATCAACGCGAATATCGGCAATTCGGCCGTCACGTCTGGCGCGGCCGAGGAAGTGGAGAAGCTCGTCTGGGCCATCCGCTGGGGCGCGGATACGGTGATGGACCTCTCCACGGGCCGGAACATCCACAACATTCGCTCGTGGATCATGCGGAACTCGCCGGTGCCGATTGGCACGGTGCCGATCTATCAGGCGCTCGAAAAGGTCGATGGCGACCCGACGAAGCTCAATTGGGAGGTGTTCAAGGACACGCTGATCGAGCAGGCGGAGCAGGGCGTGGATTACTTCACCATCCATGCCGGCGTGCGCCTGCCTTATGTGCCGCTGACCGCCAATCGCGTCACCGGCATCGTCTCCCGCGGCGGCTCGATCATGGCGCGGTGGTGTTTGGCTCACCACAAGGAATCGTTCCTCTACGAGCGCTTCGACGAGATCTGCGACATCATGCGCAAATACGATGTCTCGTTCTCGCTCGGCGACGGCCTGCGGCCCGGCTCGATCGCCGATGCCAATGACCGCGCGCAATTCGCCGAACTCGAGACATTGGGCGAACTCACGCAGATCGCTTGGAAGAAGGGCTGCCAGGTGATGATCGAAGGCCCCGGCCATGTGCCGATGCACAAGATCAAGGAGAACATGGACAAGCAACTCCGGGAATGCGGCGAGGCCCCGTTCTACACCCTCGGCCCACTGACGACCGATATCGCGCCGGGCTACGACCACATCACGAGCGGAATCGGCGCGGCGATGATCGGCTGGTTCGGCTGCGCGATGCTCTGCTACGTCACGCCGAAGGAGCATCTCGGCCTTCCCAACCGCGATGACGTGAAGCAGGGCGTCATCACCTACAAGATCGCGGCGCATGCGGCGGATCTCGCGAAGGGCCATCCGGCGGCGAAGATCCGCGACGATGCGCTCTCCCGCGCCCGCTTCTCCTTCCGCTGGGAGGACCAGTTCAACCTCGCGCTCGACCCCGATACGGCGCGCGCCTACCACGACGAGACCCTGCCGAAGGAAGCGCACAAAACAGCGCATTTCTGCTCGATGTGCGGGCCGAAATTCTGCTCGATGAAGATCACGCAGGATCTGCGCGCCGAAGTGCAGGCGATGGGCGCGAATGAACGCGCGGCCATTGAAGGCATGGCGCAAAAATCCGAGGAGTTCCTCGCAACCGGCGGAAAGCTCTACGTCGAGAAGGCGTGATGCAGCCTTTCCCGCTGGACGAGGCCCGAAAGCTGGCGCGCGCGATTGCCGCGCGCCGGCCCCGGGTGCATGCGCTCACCAATCCGGTCGCGCAGGCGGTGTCGGCGAACGCCCTGGCGGCGCTCGGGGCAGAGCCCTCCATGTCCGCGCATCCGCGTGACATCCGGGCCCTGGCGCGCGGCGCGGATGCGATCCTCGTCAATCTTGGCATGCTCGAACCTGCGCGCGAGACGGCCATCGAGGCGCTGCTCGACGAGGGCGCGGCGCTGCTGACGCCCGTGGTGCTCGATCCGGTGATGGCGGATCGCGTGCCGTTCCGGCGCGAACTGGCGGAACGGTTTGCGGTGTTCCCGCGTATCATCGTGAAGGGCAACGTGGCGGAGATGGCCGCATTGCGCGGCGTTTTTCCGGTGCGGACGACGCTCGTCACCACCGGCGAGACGGACCGGGTGGAGGGGGCGACGCCCTTCGAGATCAGCGGCGGGCATCCATTCATGGCGCGGTTCTCGGGCTCGGGCTGCCTTGCGGGCGCGGTGATCGCGGCCTTCGCGGCGGTCGAGCCGGAAGGGCCATCCGCCGCGGGAGCCGCCCTCACCGCCCTTCGCCATGCCGCGGCGGAAGCCGGGACTGCCGCGCGCGGACCCGGCACCTTCGTGCCGCTTCTTCTCGATGCTCTCGCCCGTTTTTCGGAAGGCTGACATGACGCTCGATATCTCGCTCTACGGCATCGTCGACCCGCAGATCGGCAAGGGCCGCAGCCTTGCGACGCTGGCCCGTGCGGCGGCGGATGGCGGCACGACGCTGATCCAGTATCGCGCCAAGGCTGCCGATACGCGCGCCATGATTGCCGAGGCGCGCGCCATCGTCGCCGCTCTGGCCGGTACGGATGTGCCGCTGCTCGTCAATGATCGCGTGGATGTGGCGCTGGCGAGCGGCGCGCAGGGCGTACATCTCGGCCGCGAGGACATGCACCCCGCCGATGCCCGTGCGCTGCTCGGCCCGAAGGCAATCATCGGCGCGACGGTGAAGAACCGCGACGATCTCCTCGCCTTGCGCGGCCAGCCCATCGATTACGCCTGCATCGGCGGCGTCTTCGCGACGAGCCACAAGGACAATCCCGATCCGCCTCTGGGCCTTGACGGTTTCCGCGCGTTGCGGGCCGAGGCACGCGATCTCCTCGGCGATCTGCCGGTGGGGGCCATCGCCGGCATCACGGCTGCGAATGCCGGCGCCCTGATCGAAGCCGGCGCGGATGGCGTCGCGGTGATCGGCGCATTGTTCGGCGGCGACGATCCGCTGCGCGCCGCGAAGGCGTTCGTGCCGATCCTCAGGAGGCCGGCATGATCCCGGTCGCGCTGACCATCGCGGGCTCGGATTCCGGCGGCGGCGCCGGTATTCAGGCGGATCTCAAGACGTTCTCGGCTCTGGGCGTCTTCGGCACCAGCTCGATTACCGCGCTGACGGCGCAGAACACGCGCGGCGTCTTTGCCGTGCATGCGCCGTCGCCGGATGTCGTGGCCGCGCAGATCGAGGCGGTGCTGAGCGATTTCAGGGTGGGCGCCGCCAAGACCGGCATGCTGTTCTCGGCGGCGATCATCGAAGCCGTGGCGGCGGCGCTCGATGTCGCGCCCGATCTGCCGCTGGTGGTCGATCCCGTGATGATCGCGACCTCCGGCGATGCGCTCATCGAACCTGATGCCGTCGCCGCCATGGTGACGCGGCTGTTTCCCCGCGCAACGCTTGTCACGCCCAATATCGCCGAGGCTGCCGCGCTGACCGGCGCGCGCATGGCGGATGATCTCGACGCGATGGAGCGCCAGGGCGAGGCGATCCGCGCCATGGGGGCTCGCGCCGTGCTGATGAAGGGCGGGCATTCGGCCGGGCCGGAGGCGATCGACCTGCTGGTCAGCGCGGAGGGCACGCGCCTCTTTTCCGCGCCGCGCGTCGAGACGCGCCACACCCACGGCACGGGCTGCACGCTGTCGGCGGCGATTGCGGCCGGTCTCGCGAAGGGACAGGGGCTCGAGGAGGCCATCGCCGCAGCCAAGACCTATCTCACCGCCGCGCTGGGCGCGGGGCGCGATCTCGGCCTTGGGCATGGCAGCGGCCCGGTTCACCATTTTCACGCCCTCTGGGCACGCTGAATGCAGGAGGAAGCCATGGCTTTCACCCGTCGCCTGGCCCTGGCGGGCGCCGCAAGCCTCGCAGCCCCCGCGATCGCGCGGGCCGAGACCCCGCGCCGCTGGCGCATGGTCACTTCGTGGGGGAAGAACCTCGTCGGTCCGGGCGTGACGGCGGCGCGGCTCGCGAAGCGCATCGCCGTGATGAGCGGCGGCGCGCTGGAGGTTCAGCTCTTCGCGGCCGGCGAGATCGTGCCGGCGCTGAATGTGCTCGATGCCGTCGCCAATGGCACGGTCGAGATGGGCCATACGGCGGCCCTGTTCTGGCAGGGGAAGATGCCGGCGGCGTCGTTCTTCACCACCGTGCCCTTCGGCCTCTCGCCGGTGGCGCATGCCGCCTGGATCGACGGCGAGGGGCAGGGGCTGTGGGACGAACTCTACGGTGCCTTCAACGCGAAGCCGTTCCTCGCCGGAAATACCGGGCCTTCGAGCGCGGGCTGGTTCCGCAAGCCCGTGCAGTCGCTCGCGGATGTGGCGGGGCTGCGCATCCGCGCCTCGGGCATCGGCGGCGAACTCTATCGCCGGCTTGGCGCAACGGCGGTGACGATCTCCCCCGGTGAAACCTACGCGGCGCTCGAACGCGGCACCATCGATGCGGCGGAATTCCTCGCGCCCGCGAACGATCTCGCGCTGGGCCTCAATCGCATCGCGCCGCATCTCGTTTTCCCCGGCTTCAACAAGCCGAACGGGGCCAGCGAGTTGCTGATCGCCCGCCCGCTCTGGGATGCCTTGCCGGACCATCTCAAGGCCATCATCGAGGCCGCCGCCCGGATGGAGCACGATCTCGGCCTCGCCGAGGCGCACCGCCTCAATGCCGAGGCTTTGCGCAGCCTGATCGAGGGCGGCACGCAGGTGCAGCGCCTGCCGGAGGAATTCCTGGCGAGAGGGGCCGCGCTGGCGGAGGATCTGCTCTCCGACCTCGCCGCGAGGGATCCGCTGACCGCGCGCGTCGTCGCGAGCTATCGCGGTGCCCGCAATGCCTCTGCGCGGGCCTGGGAGGCGCTGGCGCGCAGCTAAAAATGGCCTCCGCGACGATCGAACCGGAGGGCCGCGCCGGCGGCGGTTCGCCGGTCGCCGCGATCATGCCGCTTGAAACGCGCGCCTCGACCGGCCTATCAGGACGGGAGCAACAAGAAGCGGTCACGCTCGCATGGATATCACGGCAGCCTTTTCGGAAGCGCTTCAGCTCATTCTCGGGGCCGATGCGAAATTCCTGCAGATCGTCGGCCTGTCGCTTCGTGTCACGCTCACGGCCGTGTTGCTCGCGGCGCTGATCGGCTTGCCGCTCGGTGCCTGGCTCGCGATCTCCCGGTTTTCGGGCCGTGCCTTGGTCATCGTGTTCGTGAACGGCCTGATGGGCCTGCCGCCGGTGGTGGCCGGGCTGGTGGTGTTCCTCCTGCTCTCGCGCGCCGGCCCGCTCGGATCCTGGGGGCTGCTGTTCACGCCCACGGCGATGGTGATCGCGCAGACCGTGCTGGTGCTGCCGATCGTCATCGCGCTCACGCGCGGCACCATCGAGGAACTCTGGCGGGAATATCGCGAGCATCTCGCCTCGCTGGGCGTCAACGGCTGGCGCGCGGTGCCGACGCTGCTCTGGGACGGGCGTTTCGCGCTGGCGACGGGCCTGCTCGCGGGGTTCGGCCGCGCGAGCGCGGAAGTCGGCGCGGTGCTGATCGTCGGCGGGAACATCGCGAACTACACCCGCACCATGACGACGACCATCGCGCTGGAGACTTCGAAGGGCGATCTCCCGCTGGCGCTGGGCCTCGGCATCGTGCTGATGGCGCTGACATTGCTCATCAACGCGCTGGCTTTCGGGGCCAGCCGCATCGGCCAGAGATTTGCGGGGTGAGCATGCGTGATCTCGCCTCCATCCTGCCGTTGCGGGTCGAGAATCTCGCCTTCGAGGCCGAGGGCAAGGCCCTGCTCGGCCCCGTGAGTTTCAAGCTGCCGAAAGGGGGCATCACCGCGATCATCGGGCCGAACGGGGCGGGGAAATCGCTGCTGCTTCGCCTGTGCCACGGGCTGATCGCGCCGGCTTCCGGCCGGGCGGAATGGGCGACGGAAGGCGGCCTGCTCGCGGGACGGAAGGGCCACGCCATGGTGTTCCAGCGCCCGGTGATGCTGCGTCGCTCGGCCCGCGCGAACCTGCAGCACGCGGTATCCGTCGCCGGGGCGGGGCGACGCGTGGCGGAGGCCCTTCAGCGCTTCGGGCTCGAACCGCTGGCCGAGCGCCCGGCCCGTCTCCTGTCCGGCGGCGAGCAGCAGAGGCTCGCGCTCGCCCGGGCGTGGCTGCTCGCGCCGGAGGTGCTGTTTCTGGACGAGCCCTCGTCGCAGCTCGACCCCGGCGCCACACGGCAGATCGAGGCGATCCTCCTCGGTCTCGCCAGCGAAGGCGTGACCTTGCTGATGACCACCCATGATCTCGGGCAGGCGCGACGCCTCGCCCGCCGCGTGCTGTTCCTGCATCGCGGCCAACTCGTCGAGGATGCCGAGGCGCATGCCTTCTTCGCCGCCCCACGCACGGAGGAAGCGCGCGCCTTCGTGGCAGGCGATCTCCTCTGGTGAGGACCTTTCCCTCGGGATCAGGGCGCACATATCTTGGAAACGGAACAAGGAGAAGAATGATGCTCGACCGCCGCGTAACCCTCGGGATCGCCGGAGCCCTGCTGCTCGTCGCGCCGGCGCTGGCGCAGACCCAGCCGAACCGTTTCATCACGGTGTCCTCGACGACATCCACCACCGATTCCGGGCTTTTCACGCATCTCCTGCCGATCTTTCAGGTGAAGACGGGCATCGAGGTGCGGGTGGTGAGCCAGGGCACGGGGCAGGCGCTCGATACCGGCCGGCGGGGCGATGCGGATGTGGTGTTCGTGCATGCCCGCGCGCAGGAGGTGAAATTCGTCGAGGACGGCTTCGGCGTCGAGCGCAAGGCCGTGATGTACAACGATTTCGTGCTGATCGGCCCGAAAGCCGATCCCGCCGGCATCAAGGGCGGCAAGGATATCGTCGCGGCGCTGAAGGCGGTGCAGGCGAAGGGCTCGCTCTTCATTTCGCGCGGCGACAAATCCGGCACGCATGCGGCTGAACTCAATCTCTGGAAGGCGGCCGAGATCGATATCGAGAAGGCGAAAGGCCCGTGGTATCGCGAGATCGGGCAGGGCATGGGTGCCGCGCTCAACATGGCCTCGGCGCAGGATGGTTATGTGCTCGCCGATCGCGCGACCTGGCTCAATTTCCGGAACCGCGGTGATCTCGACATTCTGGTCGAGGGTGATCGCCGCCTCTTCAACCAGTATGGCGTGATCCTCGTGAACCCCGCGAAGCACCCGCACGTGAAGCAGGCGGATGGTCAGGCCTTCATCGATTGGCTGGTCTCGCCGGACGGGCAGAAGGCCATCGCCGACTACAAGATCGGCGGGCAATCGCTGTTCTTCCCGAACGCGACCCAGCCGGGGGCTTGATGATCAGACCCATGCCCGGGCGATCGCGATCACCGCGAGATATCGCCCGGCCTTGGCGATCGTCACCAGCAGGAGGAACCGCCAGAGCGGTTCGCGCATCACGCCGGCCACCAGCGTCAGCGGGTCGCCGATGATCGGCACCCAGCTTGCGAGCAGGGACCAGTAGCCCCAGCGCTCGTAATGCGCCTGCGCCCTGGCGAGCGCCTCGGGCGAGGCGGGAAACCAGCGCGCGTGGCGAAAGCGATCCACCGCCCGCCCTAGCATCCAGTTCACCACCGAGCCGAGCGTATTCGCGAGGCTCGCGACCAGAAACAGCGCGAACAAGGGCTGCTGGCCGGCGATGACGAGTGCCGCGAGCAAGGCCTCGGATTGCGCCGGCAAGATGGTCGCGGCGAGAAACGCGGCGGCGAACAGGCCGGCATAGGCACCGAGATCGGGCATCGGAAGCGGAGGCACCTCTCTCCGGCGTCTCGCTCGCGGCCGGTTGCACCCCTCCTTGCCCGATGCGCCAGGAAAAGGCCATCGCACGGCGCCCGGCGTTCTGAACTGTTCACGAGGGACTTGCAGATGGTGGCGAAAAGGCTTCATCTGGAAGTGGTCCCGAACAGGAAAACCATGATCGCGGGAGGGCACGACCATGGCCCGGAACCGGCCGGAGCACGCGCAGAAGAAATCATCGCGTTTTGGCCGTACGCTGCTGCTGGCGGCGACGTTCGGCGCGGGTGTGGTCGGTGCGCTCGCCTGGACCGGCCAGGCGCCATGGGCGCAGGCGCCGCTGCTCTGGGCCACGGCGCATGTCTCGGCCTGGACCGCGCCCGCGCGCCAATGGGCCTACCGGCAATGGAGCGCGCTCGCCTGGGGCCGGAGGCCCGATCGCATCCAGCCGGAGCGCGTGGCGGCGCCCGCAGACCGGCCGATGGTGCCGCCGGGCGAGGGGCCCTCGCTTTCCCCGCTCGTGCCGCGGCTTCTCGGCCAGCCCGGGCATTTCCGGCGGCATGTCTTTGTCGAGCCGCCCTATGACATGATCGACGCCCTGCGTTTCAGCACCAGCGGTGACCAGATGGTCGTGCTCACCGGCATCATCACCCCGGCGACCGACGCGGCCTGCGAGAACCCGGATCGGACGCTCTGGCCCTGCGGCATCTTCGCCCGTGCGACCCTCTATGCGCTGATCCGCGGCCAGCAGCTGGTCTGTCACGCGCAGGTCGGTTCGACGGCCACGCTGCAGGAATCGAGCGCGCTGGTGGGCCAATGTCGCGTGCAGGGCAAGGATGTCGCGACCGAACTCGTCCGCGTCGGTTTCGCCCGCCCGAACGGCCTGGCCTCGCGCGCGATGATGGAAGCCGAGGCGGAGGCCCGTGCCGACCGGCGCGGCCTGTGGCGCAGCGACTGGAAGATCGTGCAGCGGAACTGACGGCGCGGGCTTCAGCCGTTGCGGCTCTGCAGCACCTTCTCCCAGCGGAAGGCGGCCGCGACGATTTCCTCGAGATTGTCGTGCTCGGGCGTCCAGCCGAGTTCCGCGCGGATGCGATCCGCCTTCGCGATGATCGTGGCGGGATCGCCGGGCCGGCGCGGGCCGAGGCGCACCGGAAAATCCACGCCCGTCACCTTCTTCACCACCTCGATGACCTCGAGAACCGAGAATCCCTGCCCGTAGCCGCAATTCAGGACGAGATTGTCGCCGCCCTGGCGCAGATGGTTCAGCGCATCGACATGGGCCGTGGCGAGGTCGGTCACGTGGATGTAGTCGCGCAGGCACGAGCCGTCGCGGGTGGGATAATCCGTCCCGAACACGTCGAGATGCGGCCGCTGGCCCAGCGCCGCCTGCACCGCGACCTTGATGAGATGCGTCGCGTTCGGGAACGATTGCCCCGAGCGCCCCTGCGGATCGGCGCCCGCCACGTTGAAATAGCGCAGGGCGATGAATTGCAGGCCATGCGCGGCGGAGGCATCGCGCAGCATCCACTCGGTCATGAGTTTCGAGCGGCCATAGGGCGAGACCGGCGCGGTCGCCTGATCCTCGCTGACGGGATCGCCGGAGACATCGCCATAGACGGCGGCTGTGGAGGAGAAGATGAAGCGCTTCACGCCATGCTGCACCGCCGCCTCGATCAGCGCGCGGCTCTTCACGGTGTTCGCGTGGTAATACATCAGCGGCTCGGCGACCGATTCCGGCACCACGATCTTCGCCGCGAAATGCGCGATCTCGGTGACGCCGAACTCGTCCATCACGGCGCGGGTGAAGGCGGGGTCGCCGACATCGCCGCCACGCAGCGGCACATCCGGCGGCAAGGCCCAGGGGAAGCCGGAGGAGAGGTTGTCGATCACCACGACCTTCTCGCCGCGATCGCGCAGGGCCAGCACCATGTGCGAGCCGATATAGCCCGCGCCGCCTGTCACCAGAACCGTCATGCCGCCTCCCGCGTTTACCGTCTTGCGCAGAACTGACGTCATAAGGCCTGCGCGGTTCATGGAGCATTAAGTGGCATAACCCGACAGGATGGCTTATGCAGCCTCGTTGCGGGCGTGGCGTCGAGAACAGGTGATGAATGAAGCGAATTCGTAAAGCGGTTATCCCGGTCGCGGGCCTCGGCACGCGTTTCCTTCCCGCAACGAAGGCCATGCCGAAGGAAATGCTGACCGTGGTGGATCGCCCGGTCATCCAGCATGTGGTGGATGAGGCACGCAAGGCCGGCATCGAGCATGTGGTCTTCGTGACAGGCCGGAACAAGAACGTCATCGAGGACCATTTCGACCGGCAATACGAACTGGAAGACACCCTGAAATCGCGCGGCAAGCTGAAGGAACTTGCAGCGCTCGAGGCGGATACCCCGGCCGCCGGCGCGACGAGCTTCACCCGCCAGCAGGCGCCGCTCGGCCTGGGCCATGCGGTCTGGTGCGCGCGCGACATCATCGGCCACGAGCCCTTCGCGCTGCTGCTGCCGGATATGCTGCATCTGGGCGAAACCGCCTTCCTCGGCGACATGATCGAGGCCTATGGCCGGACGGGCGGAAACCTGATCGGCGTCTACCCGGTCGCGGATGACGAAACCCATCAATACGGCATCGTCGATGTCGCGGGTTCGGCCGACAAGGTCGCGAAGATTGCCCGCATGGTCGAGAAGCCCGCCAAGGGCACCGCCCCCTCGAACCTCGCGATTTCCGGCCGCTACATCCTGCAGCCGACGATCTTCGATCTGCTGGCGACGCAGGAGCGCGGCGCGGGCGGGGAGATCCAGCTCACGGATTCGATGCTGACGCTCGCGAAGAGCGAACCCTTCCACGCCGTGCGCTTCGACGGGCAGGTCTATGATACCGGCTCGAAGCTGGGCTTTCTTGCAGCCAACGTCGCCTATGCGCTGGCGAACCCCGAACTGGGTCGGGATTTCCGCCAGATCCTGAAAAATCTCGCAGGCTAGATGGCCGATGGCTATCGCGCCTGCATCCTGCCTGCCGTCCGCCTCTGGTTTTTGCCGTCCGTGAGCGGTATGGCGAGCCTGATCCGATTGTGAAGCGAGCCCCTCATGACGTCTTTCCCCAAAGCCCGTGCCGACCTGAAGCCGAATACGGCCGCCTTCGAACTCAATCCGCTTGTCAAGCCCACGGGCTTCCGGGAATATGATGCGCGCTGGTGGTTCGGACATCCGGCCTCCGACAAGGCGCCGGAACTGAACCTGATGGGCGTGCAGGCGCTGGGCCTCGGCATCGGCACCTATCTCGCGGAAACCGGCGTGAAGCAGAGGGTCGTCGTCGGGCACGATTTCCGCGGCTATTCGACCTCCATCAAGCTTGCGCTGACGGCGGGCCTGATGGGTTCGGGCTGCGAAGTGATCGATATCGGCCTTGCGATGTCGCCGATGGCGTATTTCGCGCAATTCGCGCTCGATGTGCCTGCAGTGGCGATGGTCACCGCCTCGCATAACGACAATGGCTGGACCGGCGTGAAGATGGGCTCGAACCGGCCGGTGACGTTCGGTCCGACCGAAATCAACCGCATCAAGGAGATTGTCCTCAACGCGCAGTACCGTTTCGGGCAGGGCAGCTACCAGTTCGTCGAGAACTTCTTCCAGAACCATTATTTCAAGGAATTGGCGGATCGCCCCAAGCTGAAGCGGAAACTCAAGGTCATCTGCGCCTGCGGCAACGGCACGGCCGGCGCCTTCGCGCCGCAGGTGCTCGAAGCGCTCGGTGCGGAGGTGATCCGCCTCGATTGCGAGCTTGATCACACCTTCCCGCGCTACAACCCCAACCCCGAGGACATGGAGATGCTCCATGCCATGGCCCATGCCGTGAAGGAGCATGGCGCGGATGTCGCGCTCGGCTTCGACGGCGACGGCGATCGCTGCGGCGTGGTCGACAACGAGGGCCACGAGATTTTCGCCGACAAGATCGGCGTGATGCTCGCGCGTGACCTGGCGGCGCTGAACCCCAATGCGCTCTTCGTGGCGGATGTGAAATCCACCGGCCTCTTCGCCACCGATCCGGAACTCCAGCGCCTGGGCGCCCGAACCGATTACTGGAAGACCGGCCATTCCTACATCAAGAAGCGCGTGGCCGAACTCGGCGCGCTCGCGGGCTTCGAGAAGAGCGGGCATTTCTTCTTCAACCCGCCGGTGGGCCGCGGCTATGACGATGGCCTCGTCACCGCCATCGCGGTGCTCGACATGCTCGACCGCAACCCCGGCAAGTCGATGGCCGATCTCTATCGCGCCCTGCCGAAGACCTGGGCCACGCCCACCATGGCGCCGCATTGCGAGGACGAGATCAAGTACGGCATCGTCGAGAAGGTCGTGGCGCGCATCGAGGCGATGCAGAAGGCCGGCGCCTCCATCGCAGGCCATGCGATCCGCGACGTGGTGACGGTCAACGGCGTACGCGTGACCGTCGATGACGGCACCTGGGGCCTGATCCGCGCCTCGTCGAACAAGCCGGAACTCGTCGTGGTGATCGAAAGCCCGGTCTCGGAAGCGCGGATGCGCGAGATGTTCAAGGCGATGGACGCGATCCTGCGCGAGCACCCGGAAGTGGGTGCCTACAACCAGACGATCTGACGGGCTGATCCATGTCGCATCCGGTCATTCGCCCCGTCATCCTCTGCGGGGGCTCCGGCACCCGCCTCTGGCCGCTGTCGCGGGAGGCGTTTCCGAAACAGTTCGCGCCGATCATCGGCCAGCGTTCGACCTTTCAGGAAACGCTCCTGCGCGTGAAGGATCCGGCCGTGTTCGGCCGTCCGCTGGTCGTCACCAACCAGGCGCATCGCTTCATGGTGGAGCGGCAGCTGGCCGAGATCGGCGTCGCGGCGGATATCCTGCTCGAGCCGATGGCGCGGGATTCGGGGCCGGCGATCCTGGCCTCCGCGGTTCACCTCCACCGGGAAAGCCCGGATGCGCTGGCCCTGATGCTCGCGGCGGACCATCTCGTGCTGAAGCCGCAGGCCTTCCAGCAGGCGGTCGTGGCCGGCCGGCCCGTGGCTGCCGCGGGTGGAATCGTCACCTTCGGCATTCTCCCGACCTCGCCGGCGACCGGCTACGGCTATATCGATCCGGGCGAGGAGAGCGGCGCGGGCGTGCGCGTGGTGCGCCGCTTCGTCGAGAAGCCGGATGCGAAGCGCGCGCTCGATTATGTCGCGGCCGGCTTCCTGTGGAATTCCGGCAACTTCCTGTTCGATCCGAAGACGGTGATCCACGAATACCGGGCAAACCAGCCGGATTGCGTCACGAATGTGGAAGCCGCCGTCGCCGGGGCCCGGACCGATCTCGGCGTGCCGACACTCGATGCGGAAGCCTTTGGCCACGCGCGCAAGATCGCCTTCGATTTCGCCGTGATGGAAAAGACCCGCCACGCCCATGTCGTCGCGGGTGATTTCGGCTGGTCCGATATCGGCGACTGGCATGCGCTCTGGGAGGTCTCCCAGCAGGATTCCGCCGGCAATGCCGGGCAGGGGCCGGTGGTGATGGTGGGCACGGAAGGCAGTTATGTCTCGAGCGAGGAGCAGCTCGTCGCCACGCTCGGCGTCAAGGATCTCGTGGTCGTCGCCACGCGCGATGCCGTTCTCGTGGCCGATAGGCATCAGGCCGGGCAGGTGAAGCAGCTCGTGGAACGGCTGAAGGCCGATGGTCGCCCCGAAGCCGCGAACCACGCGCGCGTGTTCCGGCCCTGGGGCTGGTACCAGACGCTGGTGCTGCAAGACCGCTTCCAGGTGAAGCGCATCGTGGTCTATCCCGGCGGCAAGCTCTCGCTGCAGAAGCATTTCCACCGCTCGGAGCACTGGGTCGTCGTGCGCGGCACCGCGCGCGTCACCATCGGCGAGACGGTGGAAGACCTGATCGAGAACCAATCCGCCTATATTCCGCTCGGTGCCGTGCACCGGCTCGAAAATCCCGGCCGGATCGATACGGAAATCATCGAGGTGCAGACCGGGGGTTATCTGGGCGAGGACGATATCGTCCGGCTCGCCGACATCTACAGTCGTCCGGTTCAGGCCTGACGATCAGGGCCCAAGGCATGAGCGAGACCGGCATCATCGCCGCAAAGACGGATCCTGCGCTTGTCGCGGGCCTGAGGCACTGGCTCTGCCAGGATGTGCTTCCATTCTGGGCCCATGAAGGCCGGGATGCCCGGACGGGCCTGTTTCTCGAGCGGTTCCTGGCAGACCGCAGCGGCGATATTTCGGCACCCCTGCGCGTGCGGGTGCAGTTTCGGCAGATCTACAGCCTCGCCCATGCTGCCGCGCTGGGGTGGTTCCCCGATGGCGCGCAGATCGCCCTGCGCGCCTGGGAGGCGACCCGCCAGCATTTCTGGAACGCCCGCGATGGCGGCGGTTTCCATCACATCCTCGCCGCCGATGGCTCGGTCATCGATGCCCGGCGTGATAGTTACGACCACGCCTTCGCAATCCTCGCGCTCTCCTGGCTTGCGCGCGCCACCGGTGAAGGCCGGCTCCTGGCCGAACTCGATGCTTTGCTCGCCTTCATCGATACGCGGCTGACCGATCCGGATGGCATCCTGCTGGAAGGCGATCCCCACACCCTGCCGCGGCGGCAGAATCCGCAGATGCACTGGTTCGAGGCGATGCTGGCCATGCACGATGCCGTGGCGCATCCGCAGGCGCTGGAGCGCGCGGCGCGCTACCGGCACTTCTTCGAGGCCGTCCTGTTCGACCGTCCGACGGGAACGCTCGGCGAATACTTCACGGAAGATTGGAAGCACGCACCGGGCGCGGCCGGCCACTCGGTCGAGCCCGGCCATCAGGCCGAATGGACATGGCTTCTGCGCACGCATGAGCGGCTGGCAGGGCTGCCGCCGTCGGAGGAGGCGTCCATTCTGCTCCGCACGGCGCTCGCCACAGCCCATCCGGAGCTTGGTCTGCTGGTCGACGAGGCCGACCGGGCGAACGGGGTTCGCCGTGCGACCCGTCGCTCGTGGCTGCATACCGAATTGGCGAAGGCGTGGATCGCCGAAGCCGAGATCAACCGCGAAGGGGCGGGGCCAAAGGCCTTCGCGGCGCTGGCGCTGCTCGAACAGCACTTCCTGCGCAAACCGTTTCGCGAAGGCTGGATTGATCAGCTCGACGAACAGGGCCAGCCGATCGCCGGGCCCGTGCCGGCCAGCATTCTCTACCATATCTGGGTGGCCGTCCTGGAGGCCGATCGCGTCCTTGCGCAGTGAAGCAGTGAATAGGCGGGTTCCGCGCTCACTTTTGTTTGGCTTTCATCCAATCTGTGCCCTATCGAAGCCAAATGCCTGCGCGCCCGATCGCCTATAATCTCCTGCGGCTCATCCTTGCCGCGACGCACACCACGCCGCGCGGGGTGGACCGGGTCGATTACGGCTATCTGTCGTATCTGCTCGATCACTGGCCCGGCGATGTGGTGGGGGTGATGCCCACGCTGATGGGCCCGCGATTCTTCCGGCGCGACCAGTTGTTCAAGGCGCGCGACCGTCTCAACGAACTCTGGCACGAGCATATCGATCCGGGTGGCGATCGCGTGCTGGCCCGGCTGGTGCAGCGCTTCGACGATCCCGGCCAGCCGGAGCCGCCGCCCAAGCCGCGCGACTTCCTGCCCGGCGCGAAAGGCATTCCGCGCATCGCGAAACTGGTGCTCCGCGGCGGCGTATCGATCGGCAAGCCGATCCTCGATCTGCCGCCCGAGGCCCTCTATCTCGATATCGGTCATTACGGGCTGACCTTCCCGCGCGCGTTCCGCTGGCGCCGGAAGCGGCCGGATATCCGCACTGTCTTCATGGTGCATGACACGATCCCGCTCGAATATCCGGAATTCGTGGCGGACGAGACCTTCCGTGCGCATCAGCGGCTCGTGGTGAAGACCTCGAAATATGCCGACAGCCTCATCGTGCCAACCCGTTCGGCGGGCAAGGCGGTGGAAGAGGCGCTGGCGAAACATCGCATCCGCCCCATCGACATCCATCCCCTGCCGCTGCCGATCGACGATCTGTTCGGCCATCACGTCACGCCGGTGCCGGAACTGCAGGGCCGCCCGTATTTCATGATCTGCGGCGCGGTCGAGCCCCGCAAGAACCATCGCCTGCTGATCGAGGTCTGGCGCGAACTGATCCGGCGCCATGGCGAGCGCACGCCCAAGCTCATCGTGGCGGGGTCGCCCGGCTTCGCCTCGCAGGAGATCATCCGCGAGATGACTGCGGAGGAGAGCCTGCGCCGGTCCATCCTTCTCGCGAGCGGGCTTTCGAGCCCGGCGATTGCGCAATTGATGGCGGGTGCGCGCGCGGTGCTGATGCCCTCCTTCATCGAGGGGTTCGGCCTGCCGCCCGGCGAGGCACTGAGCGTGGGAACGCCAGCGCTTGTCTCGGATATCCCGGCCCATCGCGAGGCCGTGGGCGAGGCGGGCGAATTCCTGCCCTCCAAGAACGCCGATCCGTGGGTCGAGGCCATCGAACGGCTGATGGATGACCGCCATTTCGACGAACGGCGTCGCGCGGCGCGCGCCTTCGTGCCGCGCCGCTGGGAGGATTACATGCGCGCGGTGACGGCGGTGCTGCTCAACGAGCCGGCATCCGCTTGACCGGCGGAACACGCGGCGGCCTTGCGACGAACGCCCCCGGCTCGTTCACCCGGTTCTCGAGAATGCGCCCGACAATCGCCGCGATCGCCGCTTTGCGCCCGGTCGGATCGTAGAAATCGCCCTTGACCTGAATGGTCGCGGCCAGGGCGCGCACGAAATCGGCGGCGAGGCGCGCGTCGACCGGCTCGGGTTTCGTCCAGAAGGTGTCGAGCGGGCCCTGATGCGTCAGGCCCGGCATGTCGTAGATCGCGACGCCGAGGATCTTGGTCGGGCAGCCATGGCGGATCGAGAAAAGCCCGACCGTCGAGTTGATCATGACGCAGCCGCGCGCCGCCTTGAGCAACGCGCCGAGATCGCCGCCATCGATGAAATCGACCCGCTCGTCGACGCCATGGGCCCGGGCGGCGCGACGCAGATGCCGCGACCAGCTTTCCCAGCCATTGTCATGCGGATGCTGCTTGACGATCAGCCGGCTGCCCGCGGGCGCGTGGCGGGCGAAGGATTCCACGACCTCGCCGATCATGTCGCGGATATGGATGTAGGGCGAATTCGAGCGGATCTGGTAATCGCCCTGCAATTGCAGGGCGAGCACGTAGAACGGGTCGCCGGTGGCCATCCTCTCGGCGATGATGCGTCCGGCATCGGCCTCGCTGACCCGGACCTTCCAGAGCTTGGGAATGCCGACGAGCAGTTCCAGCAGCGGGTCGTAGTATTTGCCGGTCCGGAAGAACGGATAGAGCACCCGCCAGAAATAGGTCATCATCTGGTAGGCGCCTTCGTGGAACATCTCGGTCCAGAAGCCGTGGCGATAGCGCACCGCGAGATCGGGCTCTCCCACCCGCGCCGCAATCGCGCGGATGACCGACGGATCGTTCGGGAAATGCGATCGCACCCCCATGCCGCCGCGCTCCACCGTGATCCAGTCCGGCCTGAGATAGCCGTTCTCGATCGCGATCACGGGAATGCCGCGCGCGCGGGCCACGTCTCCGGCCGCGAGATGATAGGGCTGCTGATCGGCATAGAGCAGGATGTCGGTCACGCCCTCGCGCGCGATCAGCCTTTCGAGATAGGCCGGCCAATGCGCCAGCCGTCCGCGATAGTGATGCGCCCCCGCGCGCCGCCAGTAGAGCCAGTCGCCCAGCGAGAAGCATACCTTCACGGTGCGATGGCCGGCCGCCTCGAAGGCCAGGCTCAATTCCCGCCAGAACGGGGAACTCGGCCCCATCAGGAACAGGATCACACGCGGGGAGGGGGCTGTCGTCATGGTTTGCGACCCTCGCCGCGCGCCAGCCGCGCGATAATCCGGCGCTGCTGATGCCGGAAAAGCGGCGCGTAGAGCGAATGCAGCCAGCCGAAGGCGGTGATCAGGGGCGAGGGCGTCAGCAGGAAGCGCCCGCGGTTGGCCTGGGATACGATGCTGCGGGCCACCGCCTCGGCCGACATCACGCCGCCGCCGGCGCTGATCGCCTTGGTGATCGCCGGCTTGCTGGCCTGTTCGCCGTGGTATTGCGGCGTATCGGTGTCGGGCGGGAAGGCGACGCCGACCGCGATTTTATGGCCGGCCAGCTCCACCTGCAGCGTCTCGCCCAGCGCCCGCACGGCGAACTTGCTCGCGGCATAGGCCGAGTAACCGGCGATCCCGGCAAAGGCCGCCGCCGAGGAAATCAGCGTGATGTGCCCGCCGCCCTGCCGGACCATCGTCGGCGCCACAGCCCGAACGAGGTGCAGCGTTCCGAAATGGTTGGTGTCCATCTGCCGGCGATGCGCTTCGAGCGATTGTTCGAGGAAGAGGCCCGGCTCGACGATCCCGGCGCTCGTCACCAGCCAATCGACGCGTCCGGCCTGAAGCACGATGGAAGTCATGGCCTCCAGCACGGCCTCGGCATCGGTCACATCGAGAGCGATTGTCCTGACCGAAAGGCCAGGATGCCGGGCCAGCAGCCCCGCTTCCGCGCGCTCCAGTGGCTCCTGACGCCGCGCGATGAGCCACAAGGCATAGCCGCGCGATGCGAGTTCATGCGCAATCGCCAGGCCGATGCCGCTCGATCCACCGGAAATCACCGCCACGCGAGGTGCGGGGCCAGTGACGCCCATGGCGATCGTCCTCAGAAGCCTGTCGCGATCGAGGCACCCGTCGCGACCGGTTGCGCGGCGGTCAGCAGCAGCTGGATCAGCTTCTGGAACTCCGTCACCGGCGCATTCGCCACGTAGATGATGTCGCGATTGCGGATATCGATGTTCTGCGCGAGGAAGTAGGACTTCGCGTCGCGCAGGTTGATCTTGTAGATCACCGGCACCTTCGCGTCATGCGGCACGATCTTGAATTCGGGGTCGAGCTTGCGCGCCACGGATGCAGTTTCGTAGCGCAGCAGGAACACGCCCTGCGGGTCCGAACGCCAATCCAGCAGGCCGCCCGCCTTCGCCAGCGCCTGGTCCAGCGTGATGCCGGCGGCATCGAACGGAATGACCGAGTTGCGGCCGGCCGCGCCGAACACCGAATAGGTCTGCGGGTCGCGCACGACGGTGATCACGTCGTCCGGATGGGCAAAGATGTTTTCCGACGCGTTCAGCACCAGCCGCTGCATCGGCACGGCTGCCGTGCGCCCGCGCCGCTGGAGCGTTACGAACGTCTCGTGGGCTGCGGCGCGGACACCGCCCGCCGAGGCGATGACGTCGAGAATGCGTTCGCCCCGCACGGAAAGCGGCACGCGCGCCCCGTTCGTCACCTCGCCGAGGATCGTGACGGAATTGGAGAGGCCCAGCGGCACGGTGACGAGCACCTGCGGCTCGATGGCCTTGCCCGTGAGGCCGGTGACGATGCGCTGCTCGACCTCGGGGGTGGTGAGGCCCGCCACGCGGATGCGACCAGCATAGGGAACCGTGATCGACCCATCCTTCGCCACGATCTGCGGCGGGATGACCGCCGAGCGGGCGCCGGTCGAGTTGCGGTCGATGGCGGGGGAGGAGAACAGGCCGCCGGCAGCGGCTTCCCAGATCGTGACCTGCACGGTGTCGCCGACGCCGATTCGCTGGCCCGGCGCAGGACGGCTGTCACCGAAACTGCCCTGGAAGGTCGCCGGGCGTGAGGCCGCCAGGATGGAAACCACGTGGTCGTCCACATCCCGCAGGACGTAGCGGACCTCGGTTCCAACATTGGCCTGTTCGGACACTTCCATGGTCGTCGGGCCAGTCGACGGCAAGGCCGAGCAACCCGCGAGCACCAGCCCCGCAGCCATGACCATCCCGATCGTCACAATGCGCATTCGAACCAACCCGTTATCGTCCGGCGTGCCTCCGGACCCGCCTTCCCTACACATTCGGCTCCGGAAAGGAAACATTTTAGGGTAGAAATGTTGGGAAATGCAGCAATTCCGCAACAGGGTTAACCGGATGTTAACCAACGAAAAAATTGGGACAAATCAGGATTCGACCGGCCTGATCGCGTCATCGAGGAAATACCAGCGCGGAATGTTGGCCAGCACCACCGGCTCGATCCTTCCGTTGAGGAAGGCGACATCGGCGAGGATATCCTCGCTCTCGCGCAGAGGCATCTCGAAGATCGGTTCGAAGGTCAGGGCGAAGCGGCAGGGCGCGATTCGCCGGCAATGGCAGAACTGGATGGCCGCGCCGGTCATCCGGGCGAGCCGGGCCGCAATCGCGAGGTTTCCCCGGTCATGCGGCGCGCGGCCGAAGAGCGGACCGTAGCTCACGCCGTTGCGGGCCTCATCGGGAAACATGGAGACGACGCCGTTGTTGCGCAGCACTCGGATCGCGGCGCGCGTGCCGCGAATATCCGGCTCGATGACCGACACCCCGAATCGCTCGCGCACGCGCTGCACGATGAAACGCTCGAAGGTGCTCACCGGGGGCTGGACGATGGAATGAATCTGGATGCCCGCCTTCTGGAACACCGCCGGGAAGGTTTCCCAATTGCCGGTATGCACGCAGAGCGCCAGGATCGGCCGGGTGCCATAGAGCGCTCGCATGGGCTCGAGCCCGGTCACCTCGTAGCGGCCTTCGTCATCGAAGCGGTGGATCACCGCGAATTCCGCCGCGACGCGCCCCACGCCGTCGTAGAATTCCATCACCATGGCATCGAGCTCGGCCTCGGTTGCTTCCGGCTTGTGGAAGCGCAGGTTCGCCTTCGCGTTGGCCATGGCCTGCTTCAGCGCGAGTTTCGCATTCGTCCGGTAACCGAAGCTGCCGATATTCGAGGCCCATTCGGACGGCAGGAAACGCAAAAGGCCGTAGAAGAACGCGAGGATGGCATCCGCCGCCTTGCCCTGTTGCGGAATCATGCGCCCGTGTCCTGCCCGGCATCATCGGCCACGGGGGCCAGCGAATCATCGAGGAAATACCAGCGCGGCAGGTTCGCCTTCACGATGGGCTCGACCCGGCTGTTGAGAAAGGCCACGTCGGCGTGGTGATCCGGCCGCCCGGTGATCTCCGGCAGGCTGAAGGGCTCGCCGAAGAACAGGTCGAAATGGCCTTTGCCGCGCCGTTCGGAATGGCAGATGGCGAAGCGGGCGCCGGTATGGCGCGCGAGCCGCGTGGCGATGGCGAGATTGCCCTTGAGATGCGGCGAGCGGCCGAAAAGCGGGCCCATGATGTGCCCGCCGCGCGCCTCGTCCGGGAAGATCATCACCACCCGGTTCTGCCGCAGCAGGCGGATCGCCTCGCGCGTGCCGGAGGCGTCCGGCGAGAGAAGCCTGACGCCGAAGCGGGCGCGGGTGCCCTCCGCGATCTGCCGTTCGAACAGGTTCACCGGCGGATCATAGAAGGAGGCGAGGGGGATCTCGGCATGCGCGAAGGCAGGCCCGAAGGTCTCCCAGTTGCCGGTATGCAGCCCCAGCGCGATGATCGGCCCGGCCTCGGCCGCTGCGCGAAAGGCGTCGAGCCCGACGAAATTCAGCCGCCCCTCGGGGATCAAGCGGTCCATCACCGCGAATTCGGCCATGAAGCGGCCGACGCCATCGAGAAAGGCGCCGATCTTCGCCTCGATTTCGGCATCGCTGTCGCCGGGGAAATGGATTTTCAGGTTCCGTCGCGCGCCTGCGAGGATTTCCGGGCGATTGTGCATCACGTTCTGCCGCGTCACGAACACGCCGAAATCAGTGGAACGCTCGGTGGGCAGAAGCTGCATCACCTTGAAGAGCAGGGCCTGGATCTTCGGCTCGAGCCGTTCGGCCAGGTTCGTCATGCGGCGCGCGCCCTGGGTTCAACCGTCACGGGCATGCCGTCCGCCGCGCGCAGAGTAAGGCGGCAGACCGGCTCGGCGCGATAGCCCGGACGGACCTTCACCTTGAACTTCTGCACGAGGATCGCGAGGCAGAGGATCGCTTCGGATTGGCCAAAATTGAGCCCCGCGCAAACCCGGGGGCCCACCGCGAACGGGATATAGGCGAAGGGGTTGATGCGCGCACCGTTCATGAAACGCTCGGGCCGGAAGTGGTTCGGATCGTCCCACAGGTCGTGGGCGCGGTGGATCAGCCAGGGCGCGATCATCACCATGCCGCCCTTCTTCACCTCGTAATCGCCCACGCGATCCGCCTCGCGCGCCTGCCGGGGGAGCAGCGGCACCGGCGGATAGAGCCGCAGGGTCTCGCTGATCACCGCCTTGCAGAGTTCGAGCGCGTCGATGTCGTCGATGGTGGGGTTGCGATCGCCGCAGACGCGCGCGATCTCCTCGAGCATGGCCTTTTCGATCCATGGCGCGCGATCGATGAGGTAGAAGGCCCACATCAGCGTCGCGGCGGTGGTCTCGTGGCCGGCCATGAAGATCGTCGCCGCCTCGTTGCGCAAGGCCTCGACATCGAGCCCGAGTTCCGGATTGCGCTGCCGGCGCTTGACGAGCAGGTCGAGCATCGAACCTTCCTCGCCCCCGCCCGCGAGATGGGTGTTCACCACCTTCTCGATGACGTCGTGCACCATCTTCGCGGCGCGGTTCTTCACGGGGCCATGCGGAATGGGCCAGCCCTCGTCCCAGCCGAGCCAGTAGCCGAGATTGAAGTTGTCGATATGCTTCTGGTAGGTCGAGAAGCCGTCGATCACCTGCCGCGCGGCGTCTGCACCGAGGTCGTGCCCGAAGATCGTGCGCGAGATGATCTCGGCGGTGAGTTCGGCCATCGCGGCCGTGAGTTCGAATTCCTCGTCCTGCGGTTTCGCCGCCCAGCCTTGCGCGAAGGAGAGGGTGACTTCCTCCATCGTGCGGCCGAAGACCGGCACGCGGTTCTTGTGCACGATATCCGCCACCAGCGGCCGGCGCCGCTTCCAGGTCTCGCCCTCGGAAATGAAGAGCCCGTCGCCGAGCAGCACTTCGAGCGCGCGGCGCATCTGCGGGCTTTTGCGCTCGAAATTCTGGTGGCGTGTCACCATCACGTATTTGATGTGCTCGGGCGTGTTCACGAGCACCACCTCGCGGCGCATCAGGTCGAAGGCGGTGACGCAACTCTCGTAGCAATCCTCGGTCCAGGTCCCGATCAGCGAATAACGCGAGCCGAGAATGGAACCGAGTATCCCCGGCGGGTCCTTGAGCGGCTGCGGATGCGGCGCGACGAGATAGCCGTCGCCCTGCTCCTCGATCACGCGCGCCGGTTCATAGAGCCGGAAGGCCATGCTGCAACACTCCGCCACCCGGCAGCGCTCAGGCTGCCCCATCCTCCGGAGTGTCTTTCGTCCGCCGGAACGCGATGTCAAGCGGGGGTTGATGCCTCGAACCGGGCCCGGAGTTCCAGCAATTCGGCCCGCGTTTGTTTCAGGGCCGCCCAGAGCACGGGGATCAGCTGGTCGGGCCGCAGCCATTGGCGGCTCTCCGGCGTGGCCGGATCCTCGAGGCCCCAGACGCCAAAATCCATGCCCGCCTCATCGAGCGCCGCCTTGATATCCTGCGCTAGGAAGCCGGCCTGCAGGCGCCCGTCGCCCGTGACATCCTGCTTCCAGCGAAAGAGCACCGGCGACACCGCATCGAGCAAAGCGAGGGCGCTTGCCTCGCCCAGCCGCGTTTCCACCGTCTTCTCGCGCTGATCCGAGGTCTGGATGGTGCCCGTCGCTGCCCAGACCGCCGAGAATCGCGCCCCCGAACCGCCGAGCCGCGAGACATTGTCCGCGAGCGGCACGAGATGGCCGGCGCTGTCGAGCGCGATCCGCTCCGTGCCGCCGGTGCCGAGGCGCAGGCTTCCGGTGCCGTTTGTCATCAGGCGAAGGTTGCCGCTGGTCACGCTCTGCAGCGTCACCTGCGAGGGGGAGGCGCTCATCGCATCGTGCCAGGCCGTGCCATCGGCGCTGACCTTCAACTGGAAGGCATCGCTGCCGGTGAGGCCGAATTCCGCGCGGCCCGAATAGCCGGTCTGGAACAGCAGACTCGCGGTGTTCGAAAGTGCCGCCTTGTTCACCACCATCCGGTGATCGCTACCCGCGTGATCGAAACGGGTCACGGCGGAGGCGATTGCGAACCGGGTGCTGCCCGTCGCGGTCGTCGCGATGCCGAGCCGCTCGAGATTCTGCTGCACGGCCAATGCCGGCTGCCAGGCGCCCGCGCGGAACACGTGCAGGGATTGCGCATCCTCGACCCAGGCGAGCCAGCCTTCGCCGGGCGTGAAAAACTGCCAGCCGCCATCGAACCAGCCGGCGATCTGGCCCACCTGCGCGGCCCAGACACCGCCGGCACCGGCCGGGACGGCATGGCAATCACCTTCGGCGGCGCTCGCCGGAGGCGTGGCGACGGTGGTGGATTTGAGGACAAGCTGGCAGATCGCATCCAGCGCCAGCAGCGCCTCGTTCAGCGTCACATGTTTCTGGGCCTGGCCCGCGGCGAGATAGGGCAGGTTCAGGCGCGGGGTCAGGCTCATCGGCAGGGCTCCTCGAGGCATGGCGGGGCTATGGCGGCGATTTCGGCAGCCAAGGTAAGCCCGCGGCACGGAGCGGGGATAAATGCCCGGTCGGGATGCCGCCCGGCCGCCCGGAATCGTGTCGCTTGATTGCGCCCGACCTTCACGTTATCGAGCGGCGGCCGTCGTCGAAGCGTTTCCGGGGCGTTTCGGCCTCCATTCTCCAGCCCGGTCGCAGGCAGCATAGAAGCTCATGGCAATGCCGGTCGCCGGTTCTCCGTTTTCCAATTGGCTGGAACGTATCGGATGGGCGCGCAAGAAGAGCGCGGAACCGCTTGGCGAGCATCTCGACGAATATGTCACGAGCTATCCCTCGCATCAGAACGCGATCAATGCGTTGCCCGGCTGGAACCAGGCCTTTCCGGACGATCTCGGCCTCGAGGCAGGTCGCGTGCATCTGCATCACGATCCGCGCATCCTCTGGGCGATCGAGCAGATCGGGCCACTGGCGGGCAAGCGCGTTCTCGAGATCGGGCCGCTGGAAGCCGGGCACACCTGGCTCCTGGACCAGCAGGGCCCGGCGCTGATCGATGCGGTCGAGGCCAACAAGCTCTGCTATCTGCGCTGCCTTGTGACCAAGGAAATCCTGCAGATGAAATCGGCCCGGTTTCATCTCGGCGACAGCCAGCTCTGGCTCGAACAGCGCCCGGATCGCTACGATTTCGTCATCGCATCCGGCGTGCTCTATCACATGCAGGATCCGATCCGCTTTCTCGAGGCGGTGGCGGCGCGCACCGATGCGATCTTCCTCTGGACGCATTACGCCGATGACGCTGCGATGCCGCCCGGCGATCCGCGCCGGGGTGCCTTCGTGGGCGAACCCGAGGTGCGCCATCACCTCGGCCTCGCTATCCATCTCCATCCGCGCAGCTATCTCGGGGCCTGGAAGGACAAGGCCTTCTGCGGCGGCATGCACGATCTGCATCGCTGGATCGACCGAACCGACCTGCTGGCCTTTCTCGGGCGCCTCGGTTTCGACGACCTTCGCATCTGGAACGATGAGCCGCAGCACGCCTTCGGCCCGGCCTTCTGCGTTTTCGCGCGTCGTTCGCAGGCGCAGGGCCCCGTTTCCGAGGCTGGCTGAGTGCCCGAAGCGGGCCTGCTTCAGCCCTTCCGCGGTATTGCGGGGCAGGGGCCGCTCTGGCAGGCGCTGGATCGCGCACCGGAATTCCGCCTCGCGCTGGCCATTCCCCCCGGCGGAGGCTGGCTGTCGCTGCAATGGGATGTTTCGCTCTCGGATGCGGTGGCGCGACCGATCCTGATCTACGACTGGCGGGATGAATCCGGCCTGACCTACGAGAGCGACGCATTGCTCGCCGGAAGCGCGTTCGGGCGGCAGGAAGCCACGGTTTTCGTGCCAGCCGGAACGATTTCCATCCGGTTTTCGCCCTGCGACCGGCCGGGACCGTTCGGCTTCCGCCTGCGCGAGGCCCGCTGGATCCCGGCCATGGAAGCCTTGGCTCGTGGAATCGCCATTCAGCCCTTCGCGGCCTTGCATGCCCTCGGGGCGTGGCTCATCCGGCGCCCGGACGATTTCCGCCTGCTGCTGACGGAGGCGATCGGCGCCCGGCCCCTTCGCGATTACGCGCGCTGGAAGCGGGCGCGCAGCCGGATGCCGGATTGGTCGGGCATCGACCAGATCGGTGCGGTGGATCTCCCGCGCCTGCGCCTCTGTGCGATGGGAACGGCCGATCATCCCATGCTTCCCCCGAACCTGCCCGGCGGGATCATGGCCGAATGGCATGCTTTCCCGGCGGATAGCGAAGGCCGGGTCAATCTCGCCCGCGCAACCGAAGGGCTCGCCGCGCGCGATCTCTGCCTCTTCGTGCCCGCCGGTTCGATTGTGTGCGTCGAGGCGCTTCCGGCCCTGTTGCGCGCGGCGGCGGACCACCCGGATGCGGTCCTGTTCTACGGCGACGAGGAGATCGAGACGCCGGATCGAGGCTTAACGGGCGTTTTTCGCGCCGGGTTCGACCCGCTGGTGACATTCGCCGACCTTGCCGCAGGTGCGGTTGTGGCCTTGCGCGCCGGCATCCTCCGGCAATTCGCGGAAGGCGCGCCTTCGCCGGCTTCGCCGCCGGGCCTCGCGCTGCATCGGCCCTTGTCGCGGCGCGGGGCTGCGCCCGCCGGGACCCTGCTCCCCGGCCTGCTGCCGTGGCTTGCAGCGGGCTGGCCGCTTCTCGCGCCGCCGGCCGAAGGCGCGCCACCGTCGGTCTCGATCCTGATTCCCACGCGGGACCGGCTCGATCTGCTGCGCGCCTGCATCGACAGTCTCGAGCCGACCTTGCCGCCGGGAACCGAAATCCTGATCATCGACAACGACAGCGAGCGGGCTGAAACGCACGCCTTCCTCGCCGAGTTCGCGACCCGGCCGCATCGCCGCGTGCTGCCCGTGCCGGGGCCGTTCAATTTCTCCCGACTCTGCAATGCGGGCGCGAAGGCGAGCACGGGGCGCGTGCTGGTGTTCCTCAACAACGACACGACCACGCTTGCGCGCGACTGGCTCAGGCCGCTGCAGGATTATGCAATTCGCCCGGATTGCGGGGCGATTGGCGCGCGGTTGCTCTACCCCTCCGGTCGCGTCCAGCATGCCGGCATCGCCATCGGGATCGGCGGCTATGCTGGCCATGTCGATCTGCATGCGGAAGGCGATGCGGAAGGCCAGTTCGGCCGGGCGCGCCGGGACCACTCGCTTCTGGCGGTCACCGGGGCGTGTCTGGCGGTGGAGCGGCAGAAATTCGACGCGGTCGGCGGCTTCGACGAAGAAAACCTGCCGGTCGATCTCAACGATGTCGATCTGTGCCTGCGCTTGCAGGAACAGGGCTTCCGCACGATTTTCGCGGCGGATTGCGTACTGATCCATCATGAATCCGCGAGCCGGGGACGCAAGCCGGGAAGTCCGCGCTACCACAAGGAAAAGACCTATTTTGCCGGGCGTTGGCGCGCCTTGCGACGGGCCGATCCCTACTTCCATCCGGCCCTGTCGCTGATGCTGACCCGACCGTCACTGGGATGACGCGCTTGGGCGCTATCGACCCTTCCGTGCCGACATGCGTTGCGTTGGCGCGGAAAATGCTTTAGCTCCCGGCAGGATCAAACCTCGGAAAAACCAAGAATTTTCATGCAAGTTCAACGTTTCGACATCGAAGGTCCGGTTCTGTTCACGCCGAAGCGCTGGGGCGACGAGCGCGGATTCTTCGCAGAAGTCTATCGCCGCGACGTCTTCGAGAAAGAGGTCGGCCCGCGCGATTTTCTGCAGGACAACCATTCCACCTCGCGGCAGAAGGGCACGTTGCGCGGCCTGCATTTCCAGCGCGATCCGATGGCGCAGGGCAAGCTCGTGCGGGTGACGCGCGGTGCCGCGCTCGACGTGATCGTCGATATCCGCGCGTCTTCTCCCACCTATGGCCGGCATATCGCGGTGGAACTCACCGAGGAGAACGGCCAGGTCTTCTGGGTGCCCGAAGGCTTTCTCCACGGCTTCTGCACCTTGAGCGAGCACGTGGATTTCCTCTACAAGGTCACGGCCTATTACAGCCCCGCCCATGACGGTGCCGTGCGCTGGAACGATCCGGCGCTCGGCATTCGCTGGCCATTTCCGGACGACGCCCTGACCCTTTCGCCGAAGGATCGGGCCGCGCCGCTGCTGGCCGAACTGGGCCGGGTCTTCGATTGAGTTCTGTTGGTTCGAGGCAAGGTCCCATGCGCGTTCTGGTTACGGGTGGAGCAGGTTTCATCGGTTCGGCGGTCTGCCGCTACCTCGTCTCCGATTGTGGCGACACGGTTCTCAACGTCGACAAGCTGACCTATGCCGGCAATCTCGCCTCGCTGAACGCGATCGCGAATGCCCCGGGTTACAGCTTCGCGCAGGCCGATATCTGCGACACCGAGCGCATGCGCGCGCTGTTCGCCGAATTCCGGCCCGATGCGGTGATGCATCTCGCGGCCGAGAGCCATGTCGATCGCTCCATTACCGGCTCGCGCGCCTTCGTCGAGACCAACGTGATGGGCACGTTCTCGATGCTCGAGGCCGCGCGCGACTACTGGAACGCCCTGCCGGAAGGGCCGAAACAGGCCTTCCGCTTCCTGCATGTCTCGACCGACGAGGTCTATGGCTCGCTGGGCGAGACGGATCTCTTCGAGGAAACCACGCCCTACGATCCCTCCTCGCCCTATTCGGCCTCGAAGGCGGCGGCGGATCACCTCGCGAGCGCCTGGGCGCGCACCTACGGCCTGCCGGTGGTGATCTCGAACTGCTCAAACAATTACGGGCCCTATCATTTCCCCGAGAAGCTGATCCCGCTCGTCATCCTCAATGCGCTGCATGGCAAGCCATTGCCGGTCTATGGCAATGGCACGAACATCCGCGACTGGCTCTATGTCGATGACCACGCGAAAGCCTTGCGCCTCGTGGTGACGCGCGGCCGGATCGGCGAGAAATACAACATCGGCGGCCGCAACGAGCGCAAGAACATCGATGTCGTGCATCGCATCTGCGACCTCCTCGACCGGATGGCGCCGAAAGCCGAGCCGCACCGCTCGCTCATCACCTTCGTCACGGATCGCCCCGGCCACGACCATCGCTATGCGATTGACGCGACGAAGCTCGAGACCGAACTCGGCTGGCGCGCCGAGGAGAATTTCGACACCGGCATCGAGAAGACCATCCAGTGGTATCTCGCCAATGAATGGTGGTGGCGGCCCTTGCGCGAGAAGGTCTATTCCGGCGAGCGCCTTGGCCTTTCGGCTGCGTCGTGAGGCTCTGATGCGCATTCTGGTCACCGGGCGGGAAGGGCAGGTCGTCTCGGCGCTGGCCGAGGAGGCTGCCGGTTTCGGGCACGAGATCGTTCGATTGGGGCGGCCGGATTTCGACCTCGCGAAGCCGGACGGCATGCGCGCGGCGCTGGAGAAGCATCGCCCCGATGTCGTGGTGAGTGCGGCGGCCTACACGGCGGTCGACCAGGCCGAAACAGAGCCGGAACTCGCGATGGCGGTGAATGGCATGGCGCCGGGCGTGATCGCGGGCGCGGCGGCGGAATTCGGCCTGCCGATCGTGCACCTCTCCACCGATTACGTCTTCGATGGCTTGAAGCCCACGCCTTACCTCGAAACGGACCCGACCGGCCCTCAAGGGGCCTATGGCCGCACGAAGCTCGCGGGGGAGGTGGCCGTCGCCGCGGCCAATTCGCGTCATGTCATCCTGCGCACGGCCTGGGTCTACGCGCATGGCGGCAAGAACTTCGTGCGCACCATGCTGCGCCTCGCGGCCGACCGGCCGGAATTGCGGGTGGTCAGCGACCAGCTCGGCTGCCCCACCTACGCGACCGATCTCGCCCGCGCGATTCTCGCCGTGGCGGGACAGCTTCCGGCGCGCCCCGCCGGCGATGCAGGCTATGGCGTGTTCCATGCGAGTGGCACGGGCGATACGAGCTGGGCGGGCTTTGCCTCGGCGATTTTCGCGCTTTCCGCCGCGCAAGGCGGGCCTGCCGCGCGCGTCATCCCCATCGCCACGGCGGATTACCCGACGCCGGCGCGCCGCCCGGCGAATTCCCGCCTCGATTGCAACAAGCTCGACGCGATTTACGGCCTTCGCCAGCCGCACTGGCATGATGGGCTGCAGAGGTGTCTGGCTCGGCTGGAGACGGCGGAGCGGGGCGCCTGATCCCGCATCGGAAAGGGTTGCTTTCGTTGCTTAAACCGCATTTTGGCCGTGCAACGCCTTCCTCCTCAAGGACAGACAGATGACCAGGCTGCGCTGGCATATCGACGAAGTCGATCGCGGACGCGTACGGGGATGGGCCATCGATCTGTCGGCCCCGCGCGAGCGGCCGGTCCTCGATCTCTTTCTGGACGGAAGATTTGCCGGCCAGGCGCTGGCAAACCAGAATCGGCCAGACCTGCGCTCGGCCGGCATTGGTGACGGCTATCACGGTTTCGAGTGGCGGCAACCCGAACTTGCCGGGAATGATGCGGCGCAACGCGTTGCAGTCGAATGGCCGCAACTCGGCTTCTGGGGGCGAAGCAAGGCCGTTGCAGCGGGAACGATGGGGGTCCGGACATTTCGCACGGCCCAGGCCTATCTCGCGACCCGGCATGCTGCGCTCGCAACGAAGACGGGAAGGCCCGCCTCCATTGTCCGGGAGCTTTCGGCCAATTCGGTCGTCGCGCGGTTGATGGAGCCGGTCCGGCCCGACGCGCTCGGACCTTGTCGGGGCAGCACAATCTCCGCCTACCAATCCTATGTGCTGCATCGGTTCCGCATGGAAGCCGATTTCGATCCCGGCTTCACCGATGCCGAGTACCGGCGCTTTCTTCGCTGGTACATCCAGCATTACGGTTCTGTCCGAGCAAATCTTCGTATTCCGCTATCGAGCGCTGATCTGGCCCGGCTGAATGCACCCATCAGGGGCGAGCAGAAACGCACCGAGGCCATGGCGATTTTCGAACCGGATTTTGCGGCGCGCCCCGGGTTGGAGGATGCCGATTGGGCATTCTCCAATGCCGCGAGTCTCGGCATTTCCGACGCCATCCGGATTGGTTCGGCGCATGGCGACGCACGGCTCGCGCTTTTTGTACGGCATCACCCCATCCTTCGCGCGGTCGACTCCGCCGATGCGCAAACGCGGGAAATGCTCGCCGACCTGCTTGCTGCCCTGCACCCCGAAGCAGACAGCATCGTACCGCGTGTTGAATCTGCCAGGCTCTCGAGGTCGAAATCCGGTCCCGTCGATGTCCAGCTTATCGGACCCTTCAGCAAGGCGCTTGGGGTCGGCGAGAGTTGCCGGCGTATGGCCCATGCACTTTCAGCAACCGGGCTATCATTGCGCACTTGCGATTTCGTCATCGACTACCCGAATGAGGGACTGACCGCCGTTCCCTTCACGCTCAAGCAGCCGGGCGCGGCACGGATCAATATCCTGCATGTCAACCTCGAAGAGATCCCGAAGGTTCTCGCCTATTGGCCGGATGTGTTCACAGACGCGACCAATATTGCCGTCCCTTATCTCGAACTTTCGCAATTGGCCCCGGAACAGGAACTCGGGCTCTCTCTCGTCGATCGTGTTTTCGCTGCAACCGAGCACATTCGCACTGTCGTCGGCGCTCGCGTCCCGGTCGATGTTGTTGGCAGTGCAGTAGAGATCACCGAACTGCCCGACCGGGTATCTTGCCGGACCAAGGCGCTTGGCGATTTGTGCGGGCCGCACGATTTCGTTGTGCTGGTGTCCGGGGACGCATTGTCGGGCCTTGAGCGGAAAAATGTCGTTGGAGCTGTCCGCGCCTTTCTTGCGGCCTTCCCCGATGATCCGACCTGCCGCCTCATCCTCAAGACGCACAGCATCCAGCGGACGCATGAAGCACGGCAGCTCCGCATCTGGGAGAACCTCCAGGAATTGTCGGCGCGCGACCCGCGCATCATCCTTCTGGACAAGCATCTGGATACGGACGCCTACCGCCAGCTTCAGGCAGCAGCCGATGTCTACCTGTCCCTCCATCGCGCTGAAGGTCTTGGCTATCACGTGCTGGAATGCATGCAGCTTGGTATCCCCTGCATCGTGACCGATTATTCCGGAACCTGCGATTTCAGCACCGCTGAAACAGCTTTGCGCGTCGGATACGAAATGGTGAATGTCCAGACGTGGCAATACCCGTTCACGCGCGGCGAGCAGCTTTGGGCTGATCCCAGGTTATCCGATGCCGTGAATCATTTGCGGCAATTGGTGGATGACCCGCAACTCGGGCGAGCACTCGGCCTCAAGGCTCGGACGTTCGTGCACGAGAATTACACGCTTCAGCCATTCGCCCAAAGGCTCTCGACTTTGCTTCACCCCATCCTTTCGGGTCGGCGGAACGACGGGGCGCCCGCGGACTGAACATGCGGGATTGGCCTGAACGGCTGCCAGTTGGGTTGGGTCAACAGGGGAGCCAATGCACCTTGCCATGTGTGGCACTGTTCTTTAATGCCGCAGCAGATGGGAATTTTGACGCAGGCGAGAGCGAACGTGGCGAAGAAAGCACTGATCACAGGCATTACGGGGCAAGATGGCGCCTATCTTTCCCAGTTCCTGCTTTCCAAGGGCTATGACGTTTTCGGAGTTGTACGCCGGTCGTCCCACCGCGGCGTGGATGATCATCGACTGCGCTGGATCGGTGTCATCGATAAAGTCACCTTGATCGACGGCGATCTCGGAGATCTCTCAAGCCTCGTGCGGGCCGTGAAGCAAGTGCAACCGGACGAAGTCTATAATCTTGCGGCCCAGTCTTTCGTTGCCTCTTCCTGGACACAACCGCTGCTGACGGCCAACATTACCGCCGTGGGCGTGACGAACATGCTCGAAGCGGTGCGGATCGAAAAGCCGGATTGCCGCTTCTATCAGGCCTCGTCTTCGGAAATGTACGGGCTGATCCAGGAAGACATGCAAAGCGAGAAAACGCCGTTCTATCCGCGCTCACCCTACGCCGTGGCCAAGCTCTACGGACATTGGATTACGGTGAACTATCGTGAAAGTTTCGGGATGCATGCATCCTCAGGCATTCTCTTCAACCACGAGAGCCCATTGCGCGGTGTGGAGTTCGTCACGCGGAAGGTGACCGATGGTGTCGCGAAGATCAAGCTGGGGCTGGCAAACGAGCTTCGCCTCGGCAACATCGATGCCAAGCGCGATTGGGGGCATGCCCGGGATTACGTGAAGGCCATGTGGATGATGCTCCAGCAGGACAAGGCCGACGATTACGTGGTGGCAACGGGCGTCACCACGACCGTTCGCGATATGTGCAGGATCGCTTTCGCACGCGTGGGACTCGATATGGACAAATTCGTCGTGATCGATCCGGCCTTCTACCGTCCCGCCGAAGTCGATGTATTGCTCGGCAACCCCGCAAAGGCGAAAGCCAGGCTGGGCTGGGCTCCCGAAACGACGCTCGAACAGATGATCAACGAAATGGTTGATGCCGATCTGGCGCGTTATCGCTAATTCCGAGGCAGAGTGCGTCTCAACTCGGCGTTTCTTCAGTTGCCTTAGATCAATAGTGTTGTTTTTCTAACAAAATTAGATCTCAAGGCAGGGCGGATGTTGGCCCGCTTGCGTGGCTGAAAAACACAATCCAGGATTTTCAATCTCTTTGCGCTGTTCGGGCTCGCCAATAGTCGAGCAGCTCGAGAAGCATGTTGTTTATCGTCCATTTTGGCTCCCAGCCCGTCAAGGTCTTCAAGCGGGTGGGGTCGCCAATCGTCGCCGGAAGGCCGTTTGGGCGTAGGCGGGCGGGATCCAGAACAACACTGACGTTACTTTTGGACATGGCACACAATTGATCAAGCAAATCGCGCATAACATGCCCATGACCAGAACATACGTTGACCAAAAGACGATTGTTTGCAACGGAAGCGGTCAGCAATTGAATATAAGCGGCGACGACATCGGAAACATGCAGGAAGTCTCTCTGGAAGACCAGGTCGCCAACGTAGATAACCGGCTCCTTGTTGCCAAGTTCAATTCGAGCAATTTGAGCAGCAAAAGAAGGTAAGGCAAATCGCTCATCTTGCCCTGGGCCGGTATGATTGAATGCGCGAGCAATGATCAGACGTGTTTCTGCGGGCAGTATCTGCATCAGCGCATATTCGGCGGCCATCTTCGATGCGGCGTAGGCGTTGTTCGGCTGAAGGAGCGTACTTTCATCGGCAGGGCCGTTGACAAAGCTTTTTCCATAAACCTCAGCCGATGACGTGAAGAAAAACGTGCTGGCAGGCGCGTGGCGCGCAACAGCCGACGCCAATTCAAGTGTTCCGCCAAAGTTGACGCGCCAAGTCATCTCGGCAGCGTTGACTGCAACATCGATCGAGGCCTGCGCTGCAAGATGAATCGTAATCTCGGGCCTTAAACGGGAAACAATAAGATCAATACTGCTTGGATCAAGAAGATCGCCACGGACAACCTCCCAGCCGCTTGAAAAATTGTCTTGATCCTTCATCAAGACAACTCGGCGATGTCCCGGATATTGCAGGGTGAGCTTTTCGGCCAGATGCCGTCCTACAAAACCAGTCCCCCCGACCAGTAGCAATACAGGGGCGTTGATCATTTCCAAAAATACCTCGGGCTAACCGATGTTTTGGCGCAGCAGGCTGCAGCTGAACGGTGATTTTCAACACGGCTCAATGGCAAGGCTCTATGGCAGCCCTCTGTCCCGTTGTCGATGGCAAACTGTTGTTGTTTCGGCCGGCCAGGACAGGAACGACTGGGGCGGAGTGCGACGAGAGGGAATGGCGGGCGACTCCCTCGCCGCGGTCGGGCAAGCCGGACGCTGACGGCCTGATCTTTGACTATGGCACAATCCAGCGCTTCGATGCGCAGAACGCTGTCGCAAACAAAGATCGCGGCCACGTCCCGAGGGGCTTCGAGGCCACACCCCCGAATGGCCATGCGTATGCCAGCCGGAGAAAACTCGCAAAACAGGCCAGCTTTCTGTTGAACATCACTTGAATCTTGTGCCGCCCGCTTGATGGTCCGCAGCCTACTCATGAAATTTCCGTTTCTGCTAGACGGGACGCGCAAGGCTGACTTATACGAGCACACACGCGAACGATGCATTGTCAGGAGGCCTGATTGGCTGAGAGTTACAAAAAGCTGAGCCGTTGCCGTGTAAGTGGTTCGACCTCACTGGTGACCGTGCTCGATCTTGGCGAACAGGCTCTGACTGGTGTCTTTCCGCGGAATGCCGAGCAGAAGGTCACAAGTGGACCGTTGCGGTTGGTCTGGTGTCCTGATTCCGGTCTTCTGCAACTCGCCCATTCTTACAGCCTGGGTGAAATGTACGGTGACAACTATGGATATCGCTCGGGATTGAACCAGAGCATGGTCAATCACCTGACGCAGAAAATACGGGAGCTCGAGCGGTTCGCAGCCCTCAAGCCCGGCGACGTTGTTCTTGATATCGGAAGCAACGATGCAACGTCTCTGAAGGCATACAGCACGCCAGGACTGAAGCGCATCGGCATCGATCCTTCGGCCGAAAAATTCCGCGAGTACTATAATTCCGATATTCGGCTTGTTACCGACTTTTTCTCAGCAGAGAATTTTCGTTCAACAGGAGAGAGGGGTGCCAATATTGTTACCTCGATCGCAATGTTTTATGACCTTGAAAGCCCTGTGCAATTCGCGCGTGAAATTGAAAGCATTCTGGCGCCAGATGGCTTGTGGCATTTCGAGCAAAGCTACATGCCATCGATGTTGCGCATGACATCCTACGATACGGTATGCCACGAACACCTCGAATATTACTCACTTGCAGTTGTCCAGAAGATCCTGCAGCAGGCTGGCCTGCGCCCAATTGACGTCAAAATGAATGGCATCAATGGCGGCAGCTTTGCAGTGACCGCTGTGCGGCAAGACGACAAACGTCGTGGCGGAGAGGCTGTGATTGAATGGCTTCTCGAGCAGGAAGAGCGTATGGGCCTCTCTACGCCCCGGCCGTATCGCGAGTTCGAAGAGCGAGTGTTTCGTCATCGCAACGATCTTCGGCGTTTGCTGGAGGCGCTCAAGGCCGATGGCAAACGTGTTCTTGGTTATGGTGCGTCAACAAAAGGCAACGTCGTCCTGCAGTTCTGTAACATTGGTCCTGATCTCCTTCCGGCTATTGCAGAGGTCAATCCCGATAAATTTGGAAAAGTTACTCCTGGCACGCATATTCCCATCGTTTCCGAAGCGGAAGCGCGGGCGATGAAGCCGGATTACTTCCTTGTCCTTCCATGGCATTTCCGGGACAGCATCGTTCGACGCGAAGAGGAGTTCCTCGCCTCGGGAGGTCGTATGATCTTTCCATTCCCGGAGATCGAGATCATTTGACCGGATTGCCGATGTTGAGTGCCGAGCGCTAGTCCCATCGATCAAACTGTGGTCGGGGGCCGCTCGGATACGGGTTGTTCGCGGCCACGGCTGGGACATCACTTTCATCGCAGGAGGACATTTGATGTCGAACAAGATGATTGTGGAGGCATTCTACCGGGAGCAGCTCGGACGTTCACCAGATGACAACGAGGTGTCTCATTGGGCCCGTGTCATCGATAGCGAGGGCGCTTCCGTCTTTGCGGACCAGATACTGGCCTCGGAAGAGTCAAAAGCAGCCCAGGCTCGCCGACGCGACCGCGAGAAGAGACAATCATATCAATTCAGACTGGCTGAACTCCAGAAAATTGACAGTTATTTTGTTGATCTTTGCTTTGAAATACATGATTCTCCTGTCGAAATTTGTTTCTCGGAAACGGCGAGAAACCGTTTTCCGATTTGGCAATTGAAGCGTTTTGCGTCGAGCCCGTTGTTGGATATTTCGTCCGATCTCCGTGTTCAGCCCGCCGTACGCATACGTGCTCGATTTGAGCAGACAGTTGGTCAAGCCGATCCGGCATTGGATATCGTCCTGATGGATGTGAATCGTCAACGGGCAGAAGCATCAGAAGGTACAGATGGGCTCGGTGGTATCCGGTTACATCCAGAAAAGACTGTTGAGGCGAGCCCGCGCTTCCGCTCCAGACAAAATCTACATGATTTGCGAGGTCCCGTTTTTCCTGATTTCGCATCAGAAATCTACGGTTTATTGGAGGGAGAATATCTTGATTCGGAATTTTGCTGGATCAGCAATATAAAGCAAATTTTCGATATGATGGTAATCAGTCATTTTTTGCTCAACAATGTAGCAGTCGTGAGGCATATGCTCGAGCAGTGGGATGCCTTGATGGGTGCTAACTTATCACAACGATTTAGATCGTTTTCCGGTGCGTTGCGCTGAGGGGCGCGCAGATAGTCTCTGGGAGAAGGAAGACGCAGATGATCAACTGGACGAACGCGCCAGTCGCCGGATCGTTCGACGGCGTCGAGAACCGCCGGATTCGCGGCTGGGTTGCGGTCCCGGAGGGGCATTCTGCAGCGGTCATTCAGATTCTTGTCGATGCCAAATTTTATCGACGGGTGAAGGCAGACCTCTTTCGCCCCGATCTGCTCGCTGCGGGGATATCGAACGGCGGCAGGGCAGCTTTCGATGTTTCACTGCCGCCCACTGCCGGCAGAGCGCCAATCGAGGTCATTGTTGAAGGCCCCCTGTTTCGAGCATTGGGGTCAGTCGAGTTCCCAGGGGCTTCACCAGTTCAAGGCAATCTGGCCATCTTGGCAATGGATCGCCAAATTCGCCTTCGGATTCAGAAGAACAGCAAACGGGGGGAGGGCTCTTCCCCATCTCACGAGTCGATGAAGTTGCGAGTGCCGGGCGGCGGTCAGCATGCATCGCACCAGCAATCGGAAGAGGTCAATCTCCAACTTTACCGTTGCCATAGGCCGCTGGCTGCCGATTTGGCAGCTCAATTGGCCCAGCAAGAGGCCGATGAGGCTGCAGAAAAGCTGAAATTCAGAATTTTTGGGCATATCGATGGGCACTATAGCTTGTCTGCCATCAATCGCGGGCTAGCCATTGGGCTGGACCGGGAGCCAGGCTCCGTAGTCGTCAATCATTTCCATGGTGGGCAGATTGAAGGCGAGCTCACCCAAGTCGACAGCAGTATCTACGAAAGAATATCAAATCTCGTTCAACCATGGAGCCAAAGTCGCGCGGATGACATCGAACGAGTGTCGATTTGTCATCACTACCCACTGACCGTCGACATTCGCCCTGCGCAGCTCCGGCTGTGTTTTTTCTTTTGGGAAGAATCGCGCGTTCCAACCGAGCATGTCGAGCATATCAATAAAAACTTTGATGCCGTGCTCGTCGCGTCCCAATTTGTGCGGAAAGTATTGCGGGATTCTGGCTGTTTCCTTTCCATTCAGGTCGTGCCTGTTGGAGTGAACCTGCACGAGGTCGCGAAGGACGTTAAAGCTGGCGACAACCCTCGCGGGAGGCGATTTCGATTTCTTCACGTGTCGTCAGCCTTTCCGCGGAAAGGTGTGGATATATTGCTGCGTGCGTTTTTTGAAGAATTTTCAGCCGTTGATGAAGTTGAATTGTTTATCAAGACATTTCCAAATATTCACAACACAACTGCCGAGCAAATTCGTATTCTTCAGCAGCAATATCGAAACGGGCCTGTCATCCATCTTGATGAAAGTCATCTGACCGATCGCGAACTCGGCGAACTGTATAATTCCGCTGATGCAGTCGTTCTGCCGACGCGCGGCGAGGGCTTCAATCTTCCTGCGGCCGAAGCGATGGCCTATGGCATTCCGGTTATTTCGACCGGCTATGGCGGGCAATGGGATTTTCTGACCGGTGAAACCGGATGGTGCATTGCGTTTGACTTTGCACACGCGGAAACGCACGTCGCATCCCGTGATTCACTGTGGATTGAGCCAAGCAAAGCGCACCTCCGAATGCTTCTTCGGGAGTTTTTTGAAACGAGGGGCCAGCGGGCGACCGAGCGAACCGTTGGCGGACAGAATGTTGCAAAGACCATTTCAGCGGCAAAAAATTTGGTCAGGAATTACTATACGTGGGAGAATGCGGGGCAGGCAATTCGCATGTATGCCCAGCGGGTCCTCAATGAGAGTGTGAGGCCAGCGAAGATAAGAGTTGGCTGGATATCAAGCTGGGAATGCCGTTGCGGAATTGCGGAATATTCTAAGTTTATCTCTCGGGCGTTCAACCAAGAATCGGTGATCTTGGAGTATATCTGCGATAGCCGGACGAGAAGTGGGCCGGGAGTGCGGCCACTATATGTGGCAAGTCCATCAGAGCCGATGAACGAAGCCTTGGCTTATGTCGCCTCCGCTGCTTTTGATGCGGTTGTTGTCCAGTATCAACCATCATTGTTTAATCTCGCTTTGGCGCTGCCCAAACTCGTCCAGATCCAGGTCGATGCACCTGTGTTTCTCTTCATGCATTCCACACGGCATTTCGAGGAGCGGCCTCCTGCCAACGAGGAGATCGCGTATTTGCGGCAACTCGAGCGTATTTTCGTTCACACGCTGGACGACGTCACCACGCTCAGGAAGCATAATGTCGTAGAAAACGTTGTTCTCTTTCCCCATGGGGTCAACGCGACGCTTCAGGAGAATGGCGGCCCCGGGGATTGTCGATCGACTATTCGAGAGACGCTTCTAGAGTTGTCCAGGCGCACACTGTCGGTCGGTGCAGTCGACAAGATAGCACAAGATCTCAGAAGTGAAGGGTTTTGGATCGCGTCATTTGGATTTTTGCTGCCACATAAAGGTATTGGTGAACTTGTCGATGCAATTCGGATACTTCATGACGGTGGCAACAAGCACATAAACCTTCTATTGCTCTGTGCGACTCTCGATGACCGCAGTCGTGAGCAGGCAGCTCAAATCAGGAAGTTGATCGAACTGCATCGCCTGTCGTCATCGGTCATTCTGGTTGAGGAGTTCCTGGAGAGCGAAGAAATCAACGCTCTTCTCTCAGCGGCAGACCTTCTTGTCTACGCATACCAGGAAACGTTTGAATCGGCGAGCGGCGCAATTCGGCTCGGGATCGCATCGGGCAGGCCGATTCTGACAACGCCACTGCGAATTTTCGAGGATGTATTCGAGATAACATTCCAAACGGATGATGTATCGTCCCAGGCTCTCGCTCGCGCAATTCAGCACCTGGCATTCGATAAGGCACAGTTGGGTCGCAAGGATGAATTGCGAAACACGTGGGTCGCCGACCGAGACTGGGGTCTGCTTGCTGACCGGCTGTTCCGGATCATGCGAGGTACGTTGGCTGACCGTTGGCTTGATGGCGGATCCCGCATGTCACTGCCGGCCATCGCTTTTCCTGCGAATTTGCCTGTTCTCCAAGATCGGGGTCTCGGGCCTGTGCCGATTTGTGCGCATGGCGTAATCCGCCCGAAGACAGGCGTCACGCGACCCTGGTTGTCCAGGACGTTCCATCTCGGCGGGACTGGGCTCACATGCGGCCCGGATAGTGTCGAGCTGGCTTGGAACTCGTCGCTGTTGTCCCTTACAATCGGCGAGGGCCGAGACAGGGGGCAGGCCTTGCATCTTGCGCGCTCGACGCGGACCCGATTGAGCGAGTGCGTCCTCCATCTTGACCCTGAGGCTTTGGTTGCGGTCCCGCCGCGCGAGTGCATCGCGTTACTGGATTACACACGCCGCTACCAAATTCGTACAGTTTTCTGGGGCAAACTTCAGGACGCTCCGAAAGAGATGATGTTTGCAGACATCATTTGCGTGGACACCGCGAAAGATCGCAGCGACGGAGATGCGGAACATGCATCAACTCGTATGGATTGGTGCCCAATTCCGCCGCGTCTTGCGCATGATCTAACGCCCGGTGGGGCAGTGCCTGAAACGAAATCGCTTCGGCGCCTGGATGTTGTTTTGTGCAACAACGACGCCGTAGGCCGGAGCGCTCTTCTGCGTGCGTTACAACATGTTGCTCGCGATGCGATCGATATCACAGGCGGGCCCGTGGTCCGCTTCGTCCATTCGACTGCTGGCCAGGCACTGTGGACCATTCTGTCAATGGATGGACTGACGAGCGAGCAAATCGCGTTGTTTGCCGAGCGCCATGCCTCCACTAGGACGGCACTGGTCATGGACGAGAGTGTTATTGCAGCAGCCTTGAGTTCGGAAAATACGCCCGCGTGGTTGTCGAATGCGCGGATGCTCATTTTCGAATCGAGCGACACCTACATTTCGTTTTTTGATGCGATGTGCCGGCGGAAGGTGCCCATTGCGCAGCTGCGAAATCGCGCGGTCTTGCTCGAAGATCGCGGCGGCCCCGCGGGCGATCTTGCCGACAGATTTGCCCGATTGCTCCGTGTCACGCATCCCATTCGTGCAACGGACGTTTTTACACCCTACCAATCGCACGATCTCGTCCCGTTCGAGAGACAGGAAAAAGCCTTAACAATCTGTATTTCGACATACAATCGGGCAAGTTGGCTCCGCGTGACTCTTCCGTTGCTGCTGGCTGAAGCAGAGAAGCATCTTGAGGATGTTGAGTTTCTGGTCGTCGACAATGCGGCAACGGATGAGACGCCAGAAATTATGAGAAAATTTGTAGAGGCCTATCCTTGGGTTAATTACGTTCGAAACAAGAAAAATATCGGAATGCTTGGAAATCTTGCAGTGTCGGCGCAGAGATCAAGAGGAAATTATGTCTGGATTGTCGGAGATGACGATATTATTAAGGCAGGCACTGTAAAAAAGATTCTAGATGCGATCAGAGAGAACCCGCAGAACGAGCTGATATACATAAATTATGCGTACACTCACTTTGAAAAACCGGAAGATTTGCACGACGTTGATGCGCTGATTTCGACGGCCACACTCATCGCCCCGGAGACACCGGATTTATTCTGTGACCGTATTGCGGATTTTGCCGCCCGGAATGAGAATTTTTTCACCGCAATCTACGCCTGCGTCTTCAGGCGCGATCATGCGGTCGCGGCCTACAGCCAGTACACGGCGGGACCTCCATTTTCAGATCTGGCAACGTGCATACCGACCACGAAGTATGTGTTGGAGTGGATGCTCGACCGGCCTGGAACCTGGATCGGTACTGCGCAGATCGTCGTCAACATGAATGTTTCATGGATGCGTTATGCGCCAGTCTGGCACTATGAACGGTTGCCCGAAGCCTACAATCTGGCCGAGGAAATGGGTGTCCGCAGTCACGAACTCGACCGGTATCGACAGTCAAATCTCACTCAGGCGGTCCATTTTGCCCAGGAGGGCTTTTCGCTCTCGAATGGAACGCGCGCGCTGCTGAGTATGGCTCGATATATTGAAAATGCGCGCGGTGTTGAGGGATTTGAACAGCACGTTGATGTTCTTCTTGTTCGCTACCAGACTGAGGGGCAGGGCGAGGCTGATATCGCTGATCATCCTCCCGCTGGTATTCTGAGAGCCATTTACCAGTTGTGAGGGGGAGAGTGCATGGAGAGCGATCTGCCGCAGACGTCAGGCCGACCGTCAAAAATCAGTTACAGTCAGAACTTCGAGGACGTGTACATTGACCGAGTGTTTTCTGATGTCGAAAAAGGGTTTTATGTTGACCTCGGCGCCTATCACCCGTCTTTTGACTCCGTTACTAAGTACTTTTACTGCAAAGGGTGGCGTGGGGTTAATGTCGAGCCTGGCCCTAACTTCGATGAATTTATTACCCGCGATCGAGACATCAACCTGAAAGTCGCGATCGCGCAAACCTCCGAACCACGAGCGTTCATTTTCAATCCATTACTTCCTGGAACGTCTCTGGTTGCCGATTTTTCTCTCGTGGCTAGCGAACCCGAGGCAAACGTGGAGAAAGTACAGTGTATGACTCTCGATTATCTGTTTGAGAATGTCATTGCTGGTGAACATGTTCATTTTCTTAAAATCGACATAGAAGGTGGCGAAGACGCCGTCATCAAATCAACAGATTGGCAAAAAATACGACCTGAGCTGCTTTTAATTGAATCTGTCTTGCCGATGACCAACCATCGGTGCGATGAAAACTGGCGGCCACATCTAATAGAATCTGGTTACCATGAGGTATTCTTTGACGGAATTAATGTGTATTATTTGAGACAAGAAAGTTTGTTTCGTGCAAAGGAATTAAATCGGCCTTGCAATGTCCTGGATGGATTTACCAAGTATGGATATGCAGATTATCAGCTAGAGCAGATGAATAAGCATTATGAATGGCTCCAGGGTCGGTTTAAAGATGCGGAAATTGCAATAGCGGATACAAAAAAAGACTTATCCTGGCTTCAAGATCGCTATGCTGAGTTGGTCGATCACTCAGAAGTTGTTGGTAGGCATCGTGATGCCCATGATGCTTGGATGCGAGACCTGCTGCGACGCGCTGAGGAGGATCGGGACGCGAAGATCAACGAGATCAAGCAACTCCAGAAGACAGTAGAGCAGCTCCGTGGCGACCTGGAAAGGCTTCAACTCCAGAAAGTAGGGAATAGGAAGCTCTCGCGGCTTTGGCCTTTCTGGCCGAAGCGCCCACCATAGTTTGTTGGAGCGAAGATCCCGATGTAATCACAGCCGGTAGGTGACCGTGGCGGTCCGCACCGTGGCTCGGTTGCAGTGACATTGGGACTTGATTGCTCCCGTTCTAGGTCAAATTCTGTTCTGGTTGTGGTCGTGTCTGGACCGGGGGCGAACTCTTCGGGGGCACCCCACGCAGGCTCGTGCAGGGTCGGTGGTTGTTATACTCGTTCCGCCAAACTTCAAAAAACCTTGCGGGCGATACGCAAGCTCAGGGAACTGCGTTCGTTGCAGCATTCGTAGTCGAAGCACTCGTTCAGGCCCGCGGCGAAGCGTTGGGGATGAGCTTGGCTGTGGCGACGTGATGCCGCTCGACGCCGAATGTTCCTGCCAGACTAGCATTACCCTACTGAAACGTTCCGTGCCGTTGCAGCACGATTATCAGCGGCAAGCCACGCCGCTCAGTGAGGTGGTGGAACTCACTTGCCGCAGGGGCCCCCCAGTGCGGCGTGTCGACCGCGAGCATCAGGAACACTGGGGTGAAGTCATCGCCAATCTCCAGCGCCCGGTGGTGCCGGCCGTCGGCCAGCACCACCGCGATGAAGTTGAGCCGCCCTTTGCCCGACAGGCAATTGCTCCGAAAACTTTCTCTTCTTCATCGATTTGCGCCTGCGACAGGTGTCCAACTCAAAGCGAGGGCACTTTTTGGGTGGGAGCAAGGTCAGGTAAGGGCACAGACCACCACAATGGGTCGTTCAATTCATGACAATGCGCCCGCGTGCAAAGCGTTCAATTGCCAAGCCCATAGTAATCAAGAGCAATGAATAGCCAATTACAAATTGCTTGTCCAAAACCGGTGAATTATAACCGGGGTAATAGGCTTCGCGCATCCATTCAACGAGATGCACGACGGGTTGAAAATACAGAAGATCAACGATCTGCTGTGGCATCGCCGAAGGAATGAAAAGCACGCCGGACGTCATCCAGATCAAAATGATCATCAGAAAATATCCGGTCACCCACATCGGCAGCATGAGACCGATCAAGGCATTAAATATTCCAGCGCCAAGTCCCATCAATAACGCTGTACCCATCGCAAAAGCCGCCTGCCTAATATCTGCTGGGTAAAAATCGACACCAATATACCAAAGTCCGGCGCACAGAATAAAAACGACAACAGTAATATTGAATACCTCAAGAATGAGACCAGAAAAAATAATATCTGTAATCTTAAAAATCGGGAATCCAAGCACAACTTTGTTGTGAATCATATGGATAATGAGGAAGCGAGAGACATAAGAAAATGTAATAAAAGGAATCATGCTCACAGAAAACCATAAAATATTGCTTTCTCCGTAGGGCGATAAACGACCAACGGCAACCCATATACCGACCAGCGCGAGAATATGTACAAGAGGAAAAAGGAATGTAATGACATACGCAGGAGTAGAGCCCCATCGAGTCCGGATGTCACGTAGCATCAAGGCGAAAATTACCCGCCAGAGTGCCTTCAGTGTCTGCATGTAGGAGAGACTGGCTCGATGCTCTGCTATTACCCGCAAAAGATTATCCTTCCAGATCTCGATAGGACGGGTGAGAAGCGCCAAACGCTCGCGATCGTCCGGTAACCTCGATCGCAGAACGTATCATAGATTATGGTCTTCGATGGCAGCGGCCGTGAGAGCGCCAACACCCCATACGAGAAACAGCCCAATGAACACGATCACGGACATGCTGTAGCGTTCCGGAAACTTGGCTTCTTGCGGAAGATAAGGCGGAACGAAAACGGATACGTAGATCGCCTGTTGTTCGGCGCGCAGTCGCGAGCGCTCCAGCGCATCCTGTGCTAACGTATACATCTTCTCTGCGAAAACCCTGCGCAATTCCAGTTCTTCGAACTTGACGATCGAAGCGGATACCGAACGGGATTCACTGGACCGGCTCGTGAGCTGATTTTTCAGGTTCTCGATCTGCGCATCCAAGCCATCCAGTCGACTTTTCAGACCTTGCACGCTTGGTGAGTCGGGTGCCAGCGCACGAACGGCGACGAAGTAGTCGTTCTGCAGCTTGATGCGCTCCGACATCGCTTCAGCCAGAAGCTTCGATGTTGACGTTGCCTCCATGAGGGGCGTGATCAAACCCTCTTGATCGCGGTATTGCCGGAGGTCTGCCAACGCCTCCCGCACGAGAGCCTCGGTGCGTCGGACTTCGCTTTCGCTCTTCTGCATCGCGTCGCGCCGGGCGCGTTCCGACAGCTGGTTTGCAAGTCGCTCGCTCGAACGGATAAAGGCTTCGACAAGCGATTTCGCGTCTTCAGGACGAAATGCCTTTGCCGATACGGAGACAACGCCACTTGGGCCGTCGACATAGGTTGAGATCATTGAGTTCCAATAATCGACCAGATCTTCCTTGCTGGGTTCCGGCTTCAGTCTGGCCCAAAAATCAGCTTCCGGACGTTGGAAGATTTCAAGAACGTTGAGTTCCTTCTGGATGTCCTCGATCGCAGCCCGACTGCGCAGGTAATTGGCGACGATATGGGATTCCTGTTCTGCCAATCCGCCGGCACCGCCCCCGGCGCCAGGCAGCCCCTGCGTGGCCGATGAGACGGAAGAACTTCCGATACCGGACTGCTTTTCAATGGAGAAACCGATCGTGTTCGCCTTTCGAACGGCGAATCGCGCTTCGGCCAGATAAATATCGGACGCCCAGAAAATCAGGTAAAGCGCCGAAGCCGCTGCAGGCAGCAGCACCAAGCCAATGAAGGTAAGCAGATAGGAGGACATGCCCTTCTTGACTGCGCGTGTTGGCGGCGCCAATCCGATCGAAGGCTGGTCTCGACCCAGGAGTTCCACGGGGCTGGTCGTGGTTCTTGCAACCGCTGTCCCCTGCAGGAACGACGGCAGCCGAATCCTCGGGCGCAAGACGCTCAATACCGACCGATGGGGTGTTTTTTCGTCCGTCATCGCAGCCCTTGCGTCAGGAAACAACAGAGGTCGATGACCCATCGATCATCAACGGCGACGTCACCACGACATCATCAAGAGGACGCAGAGCTTCGGAAATGGTCTGATATAGCTCCATGTCTTTTTCAAGAATGACATCAAGAACTTTCGTGCTTTTGAGAAATTCCCCCAGGGGAGAGACGGATTGGAAGGGCGGCAAAGCAGGAAGGGTTTCATCTGCAATTCCCAACCACTCTCCAATGGTCAAGTTGAACTCCTCAGGCCGATTCCTGAGGCCGACAACGGCAAAGCTCGAGAGAACGTCAAGAGCGCTGGCAATAGCTGATGTTCCTGGCATGTCGTCAGGGTTCGTCGTTGTCAGGAGCCTGGTCAGAGGATTTGCCAATAGTCCCGCTACCTCGTCTGGCATGTCCTGAAGCGCACGCCGCAATGACTTCTCGTCGCTCAGCGGAAGCGTTTCGGCAAATTGGATCGCAGGGGCGAAACGCTTGGCATCCCGCTCCCCGAGGAATGTCGGCCCGACCTTTGCGACGTTACGAAGAACAAGTAGGCGTTCTGCGCAATCGTCATGCGGGTCTTGCAGCATGCAAAAGCACTGAAATCCATTGTCGATGAAATACGCATAATTCTTGTAATTGATACGACCGCTCATATAAAGAGAATGGATATTCTCCAGCAACATCATCTGCGTGACGGTTTCGCGGCCATATCGATCGACGCCTTTGCCGATGTATTGAAAATACTGGAACAGGCGTTCGTCAAACCGCCAGAACGGCAATAGCTGCGTTTCGAACCGAATGACCTTTTTTGCAATCATCGTTGGCTTCATGCGGCGATAGAGCAGGCAGCCGGTATCATCGTCGTACAATTCGACATCGAATTGCATGGCAAGATTGGGGATGTCACGGTCGTCGATCGTAAAGCCGCAACGGCCCGTCTCATGTCGCGCGCCCGCCACCAGCGCTGCGCGCTCTTCAGGAGTTTCGAAAACGGAAATCAGTTCGCCGCGGTTCATCAGCCGCACGCGTGCGATGGACGAGAAATTGTCCGGAACCAGATAGCCGGTGATACGGTCGCCAGTATCATGCTCGATGTTGAACAACATGGCAGCGCAATCATGCCATATGGTTGCGAACGACGCCAGCCAGGCCGATGATCACGCCCCATACGACCAGCAATCCGACAATAACTGCGAGACTGAAGAGAATGCGGCGTGGATATTGCGCTTCCTGTGGAAGGCTGGGCAAAACAAATGTGTTCAGATACATGCGTTTGCGCTCGGCCGTGATACGCGCCACTTCGAGCGTCGAGACCGACCCGGCGTAGATTCGCTCGGCGATCTGCCGTTCCATATCCAGCACGGCAAACCGCGTCATCGATAGCGCGAGGGTACCGTCGGGAGTTGCGTTGCGCCTCGTGCTCGTCAGTCGCGCCTCCAGTTCCGCAATCTGCGTATTCATCGCTTCGATCCGGCTGCGCAGATTGCGCATCTGTGGCGCCGTTTCGGAGACAACGCGCAATTGGGCCTGATATTCCTGCTGCATCTTCAGCATGCCGGAACGCAATTCGTTGATGAGGGTATTGAGTGACGTGATCGTCGACGTGACATCAAGAATGCCTGCCGAGTTCCGAGCCTCCTCCAACGCAAGGCGCGCATCCATGAGACGTTTGGATGCGCGTTCGACCTCGATTTCCGCATTGCGCATCGCATCGGTGTTCTGGCGCTGGTTGATGTCGTTGATCAGTTCCTCTGCAACCCGCAACGCTGCCTCGGCGATGTCTTTGGCATCCTGCGGCGTGAACGCACGCACCTTGAAATCGACAATGCCGCCGGGCAACTTGATCGAAACCTCGGTCATTTTCTGCCAATAGCGCACGAATTTTTCGATCGGCTTGGTCGGGTTGAACCGCGCCAGCCAGTCGGCCTCCTCCGTGGAATATTTGGCGCGCAGATCAATCTTGGCCTGGATTTTCTCGACCGCTGCCCGGCTCTGAAGGAAGTTTGTCACGATCTGGATGTCCTGGATGATCGTGATCGAGGGTATGCCGGTGATTGCCGTCAGACCGTCCACGAGGACAGGTTCGCCGCCGGCCACCGTGAACTGGACGTCCACCCGGTATTGGTCGCTCGCCACGAAACCAAAATAGGCGACCGCCAGGGCACCGGGAATGGCAACGATCAGCCAGAAACTGATGATCGTCATCCAGCGAAATGCGACCGCCCCCTTCCGGGCGGCAAAACCACCGCCGGACAGGTTGCGCCGAGCCTTCGAGGAAAAGCGCGCGCGACGTGCAGCATCGGAAAGAGCCTGCGACACGAACCGCGCCCGCTCGAGTGCCGTCATTGATTGTGGACGGTTGCCGTCCATGTTTTCGACGCTCCGGATTTATCTGTTGAGGCGGTTGTAAACTTCGATGGCCTTGTCGACCTCTTCGAACATCAGCATCTGACCATCTACCAGAACGGCGCCGCTATCGCAGTAATCTTTGATTGTCGCCATCGAATGCGAAACGACGATCAGGTCGGCGCGCGCACGTCTCGCGTTGAACGCAGCGTTGCAGCGAGCCTGAAAACGCGCATCACCCACAGCGGTGATCTCGTCGATGAGGTAGCACTCAAACTCGATTGCCATCGAAAGGCCGAATGCCAAGCGCGCCGACATGCCTGACGAATAGGTTTTTATTGGGGCGTCCAGATAGTCGCCGAGTTCCGAAAAATCCTCGACAAACTCCAGGACCTGTCGAACATCCTCGCCGTAGGCTCGCGCCACAAACTTCACATTTTCGCGTCCGGTCATCTGGTGGTGAAAGCCGCCAGCAAATCCCAGCGGCCAGGAGACGCGAACAGAGCGCCGGATTTTCCCAGAATTTGGGAGTTCCGTACCCGCGATCATGCGCAGCGTCGTGGATTTGCCTGCCCCGTTCACGCCTAGCAAACCGTATGATTTACCGCTCTGGAAGGTCGTGGTTACGTGATCGAGAATGATCTTCGTATGACCCTCAGTCCGGTAGAATTTGAACACGTCCTGCAATTGAATCATGCGTTCCTGGCGCCCTCGGCTCGCTCCTATAGCCGCCTCGGCAGAGGCGACAAGAGCCAAAATCTTCGACGGGGATTATGCCCGCAATGGGGCATGGGGACTCGACAATCCAGTGGCGCCCGAGCATTTCCAACTCGGAAAGCACATCGCTTTCTCTTCCACGACAAAACCGAACCGCGGGGACCGAAGTCGATGGCAATGATTCACGCTGCATGGCGACTGATAAGGCCAATGCTGCCGGCTTTTCTCGACCCCGGGCGCAAGGTCCGGTTGCTTCTCGAAACGGCGCAACGCCTTGCATCGGCCGAGAGCCCCGATCCCCGATTGTCGGTTCGCTCGGCCGATCCGACGCCGCTGATTTCGCTCGTGGCACCGGTCTACAACACAAAGACAGCTTACCTCGACGAGCTTCTTGCCTCTTTCCGATCTCAAGAAATTGACAACCGTACGACCGGCCTGTTCGAACTTGTCCTCTCCGATGACGGGTCGACGAGTTTGCCAACCCGCGAGTGGCTGGACCGGCACGCCGGGGAACCGCGCTTGAAGGTGGTTCGGAATTCAGAGAACGGAGGAATTGCTGCGGCGACCAATTCCGGCATTCGCGCCGCCGAAGGCGAGTGGGTGGCCTTTATTGATCACGACGATGCGCTGGCGCCATTCGCGCTGGAGCGGATTGCAGTGACATTGCTTGAGAGACCGGAGATCGAACTGCTTTACACCGATGAAGTGATCACCAACAGTCGGCTTGATCCCGAGGGGTACTTCTTGAAGCCGGCCTGGGACGAGATTCTGCTCTCCGGCGTGAACTACATCAATCATCTCTCGGTGTATCGACGGAGCCGGCTCGGTGCGCTTGGCAATTTGCGGCCGGATTTCGACGGCTCGCAGGATTATGATCTGCTCCTGCGCTATACCCGCGATCTCGATCGTTCAAAGATCCTCCATCTGCCCTATCCCGCCTATCTGTGGCGGCGCGATGGAACGAGCTACTCGGCACAGTTCATGGCAAAAGCCACCCGAAGAGCGCGACAAGCGTTGCAGGAGCGTTACCATGCAGCCGGGCGCACAATGAACGTCCAGCCGGCCCTCGATCCCAACCTGCATCGGGTGGATTGGGCAGGCGCACGTCATGAATGGCCGCTCGTCTCCGTTGTCATACCGTCACGCAATGCCAAAGCGCTGATTGCACAGGTTATCGACGGGTTGCGAAACAAGACCGATTACCCTCGCCTTGAGATCATCATCGTCGACAACGGTTCCGACGACCCCGAGGTTCTTGACCTTTACAAGGCCTGGACAAGGGACTTGCCGCAATTCCACGCCGAAATCCGTACGGAACCCTTCAATTTTTCCCGGGCAGTCAACCGTGGCTGTGAACGCGCGCGCGGCGATGTCTTCCTTCTGTTGAACAACGATGTCGAGATGCAGCATCCGGATTGGCTCAAGGAGATGGTCTCATGTCTCGACTATCCCAATACCGGGATTGTCGGCGCGAAGCTTTTGTATCCAAATCGAACGATCCAGCATGTCGGCGTGATTGCCGGGCTCGGAGGTTTGGCGGGACATTGGTTCATCGGAGAAAATCGCGATCTTGCAGGCCCGATGGGGCGCCTGCAGGTTCGGCAATCGATGTCCGTTGTGACAGGGGCGTGTTTTCTGATGTCACGCCAATGCTGGCAAGATGTGGGGCCCTTCGACGAGGAGCGGTTCGCCATCGCCTATAATGACGTCGATTATTGTCTACGTGCCCTCGAGAAAGGCTTCAGGGTCATCTGGACGCCGTTTGCCGAACTGGTGCATCACGAGTCTGCCTCTCGCGGCAGCGACGAGACGCCGGCAAACATCGAACGTTTCAAGCGCGAACAAGCCAATCTCAGGGATCGGCATCGCACGGACATCCTGGACGATCGTGCCTTCAATCCATGGTGGACGAAAGGGCAATCGCGGCCGGAAATCCGCGTACTTCCGGCGCTTCCTGCAGCGCGATAGGCTGGCCTTCCTGTCCGACGTCGATTGACGAGGAACTCGGCCGGAATGGTCTCAAGAGAAGATCCAGCCGCCGCTGATCAGGTTCTGCAGCGCTGAAAGCTGTGTATCCTGAAAAACAATGACGTTCGCGCCGTTGGTGAAAACAGCGTTTTCACCTTGCTGAGTCGTGCGCGAAAGTACATCGTTCGAGGATGAAAATCCGAAACCGCGAAACTCAAGCACATCAAAGATCTCGAAGCCGTATACTTTATCCGTGCCGCTGTTGCCCGCGTTAAAGATAAATCTGTCGGCCCCACGGCTGCCAGTCAGAACGTCATTTCCGGACCCACCCTCCAGAACATCGTTCCAGATCGTCAATGACGTTCGCATAAAGCTACCCAGGCCGCTGTTCGTCAGGCTGATATGCTCAGCCGAGTTCGAGAATTGCAATAGCGCATCGGTTCTGGATATTATGTTGTTATTGAGTGCCGTCACCCACGAGGAAAGACCAGTTGCATCCGGTGCTCGATCAAGCACGTTATTGTAAAGCAGGGTAACAAATTGCGTATTATTCAACGAATTCACGTTTCCATAATTGCCAATAAATTCGGCAGATCCCATGAAATTTGTTGCGATCGTATTGATGTCAAATCCGGCATATCGCGCGTCTATCCAGAATTGAAATCCGCTTGCATCGGCTGAACGATTGAATGTGGTGTCATAAAGACGATAGATCTCCCCGGCCTGCTCGCGAACGTCTGTCCTTGCGCGGAACTCGCCGCTTTCAGAGAAGCCCACGACCACGGATTCTCTTGAAGCGCCGGCATTGAGACTGCCAACCCACGCGGAAAAACCCCCGGCATCGGGTGCTCGCTTCAAAACGTTGTTATAGAGCAGAGTGACAAATTGTTCATTGTTTAGCGGCCCGTAGACGCTGTTGAACTCAGCGCTGCTGATGAACCCTGTGGCCACCTGCTCTATCGACTGGCCAGAGTTCAAGGCATTCACCCAGCTTTGATGCCCGAGGCCATCTGGCGCCCGGTTAAGCGTTGCCAGGTAAAGGCGATGGATCGACGTTGCTGCGCCGTCCCAGACGACAGGACCGTCGCCTGTCAGCGTGTCGTTGCCCTCACCGCCACTTAAACTGTCCGCCCCGCCGATTCCCAAAAAGACGTCATTGCCCGCATTGCCGATCAGCGTATTGTTGCCACCATTCCCAAAGATCCAGTCATTTCCCGAGCCGCCATTGGCGTTTTCGATCAGGGAGCGGGTATCGCCGTTGAACTGAAGCGCATTGAACACGTTACCCGGCGCGAAGTTTCCGAAACCGAGATTGGCGAGTTGCGCCGCTGACGTGACCGAAAACTGACCCGGGCTGAGGTTGATCGACAGATTGCTCGTATAGTTCGAAAAATCGTAGGTATCGTTTCCGTTGCCATCCCACACAGTGAGGAAAACCCGGTTTCCACCCGGCGCACCCTGGCCGACGCCGTTGATGAACATCTCGCCCGTTGTCGGGCTCCAGCTATAGGTCGTGTTGCCGGAATTCGTGTTGAAGTTCGCGCCATACATCGTCTGCAGGGCTGCGATGTCGTAGATCATGTAAGTCTGGGCGTAGCCGTTGAGCTCGTTCGTATAGCCGCCCGTCACGGATGCCACGGCATAACTGCGGTAGGTCATCAGCGAAAAGGCCATCTGGTCGAAGTTCGACTGCAGAGCCGTGTTGGCCACGCCGTTGCCCTCGTGCCCATGCTTCAGGCCCAGCGCATGGCCGAGTTCGTGCAGAACCGTGGCCCAGGCGTATTGGCCGCGGATGGGGTTCTGATATTCCGGGTAGATCCTGCCATACCAGACATCGCCCGCAGGCGCGCCGTTGCCGGGGTAATAGCCCCAGGCTGTGCTCGGATCGCCGGAGAAGGCCGATCTGATATCGGCAGTGATCGTCGGGGCGACTTCGGTGGTGATCAGGTTCGTGTATTGCGACACCAGGTTGAGCGCGGCGCGTGTCGCGACACGAACCGCTTCCGGTGCGGTCATGAAGGCATTCTGGGGCTCGTTGTCGTCGCTGTAGCTGCCTTCGTACTGGTTCGCGGCGGTGGGGAAGGAATAGGTCACCGTTCCGCCGCCCCAGCGGCTTCCGGAGAGCAGCCCGTTGATGTTCTGGTCGCCGGTCGCGCCCTGGAAAGCCCAGAAGTTGCTGCCGGACCCGCCCGCCTGCGGCATGTCCATGGTGGCTGAGGCGAAGCTCGGTTGCGATGCGCCGGCGGCAGGAACGCCGGTATAGCTCATGGGATTGGCGGCGCAGATCTGGCACATGAGGGAGGCGTCCTCAATTCCGGGGGGAGGTCTGGCGGAGGCGCGCCTGCAGGGCGGCTTCGGCTTCGGGGCGGTAGCGGGATTGCGGATGCCGTTCGAGAAACAGCGCCAGAGCTTCGGCCGTGCCCTTCGCGAGCGCGGCATCCAGTTCCTCGCGTTCGGCGATGTGGCTTGGCCGGGGAGGGGGCATGGTCACGGGAACGATCCGCTGGCTCAGAACGACGGTGCCGAATTCTGAGGGCAAGCTGTAAACAATCGCTGATCGCACAGGATCAGCTTCGAGGGGATAGGCGAATTCCACGTTTCCCCCCTTCGGATAACCGAAAAAGGTTTGCAATAGGCTGGTTTCGCGGGGTCAGGTCCGCGAAGCCGAATTTTTCAAAATACTCTGCACCGATACGCCCTCCAGATCGTCCAGCAAGGCCGCCACGGTGTCAACCACGGCGTCGATCTGCTCCGGCGTGTGGGTCGCGTTGATGAAGAAGCGCAGGCGGGCGGATTTCTCCGGCACGCCCGGCGGCAGGATCGGGAAGGCGTTGAAGCCCGCTTCCAGCAGCTTGTCGGCCAGAACCAGCGTCCGCACGGTTTCGCCGATGATCACCGGAACGATGCCAAAGCCCCAGGCATCGCCCGTATCGAGGCCCTTGGCCCTGGCGCGCGCGAGGAAACGCTGCGAATTCTCCGCGAGCTTCGTCACGCGTTCCGGCTCGCGATGCATGAGTTCGAGCGCCTTCGCGGAGGCCGCCGCGACGCTCGCGGGCATGCCGACCGAATAGACGAAGCCCGGCGCGTGATGCTTCAGCAGGTCGACCGCGACCGCGCTGCCCGCGACATAGCCGCCGCAACCGACCAGGCTCTTCGAGAGCGTGCCAAACCAGAGATCGACGCCGGCGGGGTCAACATCCTGATGCTCGAACACGCCGCGGCCGGTGCGGCCCAGCACGCCGAGGCCATGCGCGTCATCCACCATCAGCCAGGCGCCGTGGCGCTTCTTGATCTCGATGAGGCGGGCGAGATCCGGCCCGTCGCCATCCATCGAGAACAGCCCTTCGGTGACGATCATGCAGCGCGCGAAACGCGGGCGCTCGGCCGTGAGCAGGGCATCGAGCGCATCGAGATCGTTATGCGGGAAGTTGCGGCGCGTCGCGCCCGAGAGTTGCGCGCCGACCATGATGCAATTGTGGATCAGCGCATCATGCACCAGCAGGTCCTTCGGGCCCAAAAAGGTCGCGATGGAGGATACGCCACCGGCATGGCCCGAATTGAAGGCAACGCAATCCTCGGCCTCGTAGGTCCTGGCAAGGCCGATCTCGAGATCGCGATGCGGCTGGCGCTCGCCGGCGCTGATGCGGCTTGCCGAAACCGAGCTGCCATAGGTGGCCAGCGCCTGTTCCGCCGCCGCCATGATTTCCGGATGGCCGTTAAGCCCGAGATAATCATAGGAGGCGAAATTCACCACTTCCCGGTTGCCGATCACCGCCGTGGCCGAGGAGCGGCCGGCATGCATGCGGTAATAGGGCACGTTGAGATCGGCGTAGCGCGCGAATTCGCGCTGGAACTTGATCTGCTGGTACTGCGGCAGGCTTTCGAAGGCGGTATCATAGTTCTGCGCCAGCGGTTGCAGCCGCGGGGTGGAAGGCGCCGCCGGCGCCTTGCGCATCATGTCGAGCAGGTTGTTCAGATCCGGGCCCTTCTCCGAACTCATCGCTCCTTATCCCTTGCTGGAGGCTGTCTTCAGTTCCGCACTCAACGCGGCTGCATCCTCTGCCGAGAGGCTGCCGCCGCCATGCATCGACGCCATCGACTGGGCGAGATCGGCCTGGCCGGCATCGGCCTGCGCCTCACCGCCGATCTTGGCGAGAATGCCGGCGGCCAGCTCGTTGAGGCGGCGATCCGCCGAACCCACCATGGGGATTTCCGTGCCGCAGAGGCGTTCGATGGCGAGCTGCAATTCGAGCGCCATCAGGGAATCGAGGCCGAGTTCGCCGAGCGGGCGGCTCGTGTCGATCTGCTCCTCCGGCATGCGCAGGATGTAGGAAATCTCCCGCCGCAAGGCACGCACGATGATGCCCACGGCTTCCGCCTGCTCCTTGCCCTCGATCGCGGAGACGAGATCGCCGCCATCCTCGCCCTTTTCCTCGGCCCGCGCGAGGCCGAGGCCCGCGAAGGTTGGCGCGTTGACGAGCCGCAGCTTCTCGGCCGCCCCGCTCGGCGCGATGTTCGTGTAGAACTGCGTCGGGTAGGCCTGCTTGCCGAGCACCAGCATGCGCCCGAGATGCGCCAGCGATTCGCCCGAGGAAATGCCCACCACGCCTGTCGTGCGGCGCAGGCGCCGCCCGAGTTGCTTGTCGCGCGCGATGATGCCGACATCGGAAATCGCGCCCCAGCCGATCGCGAGCGCCGGCACATTCTTCAGGCGCAAGGCCCGCGCAAAGCCTTCAAGCCAGGCATTCGCGGCCACGTAAGCTCCCTGTCCGGGGCTGCCGATCACCGTGGTGGCCGAGGAATAGACCACGAAGAAATCGAGCGGCAGCTTGGCGGTCGCGTTGGCCAGGTTCTCCGCGCCCTTCAGCTTGGTCGAGAGAACGGCCCGCAGGCGATCTGGCTGGAGGCCGGAAATCATGCCGTCTTCCAGCAGCACGGCGGCGTGCACGATGCCGCGCACGGGGCCGAATTCGCGGTTCATCCGGGTGACCAGCGCCTCGACGGCGGCCGCGTCGTTCACATCGAGCGCCGCGATCTCGACCCGCGTGCCCAGCGCGCGCATGGCATCGACCACCGGCCCGCCGCCCTCTTCCACGGTTCCGCGGCGCGAGGCGAGCACGATCGCCTTCGCCCCGCGACGGGAAAGCCAGCGCGCGGTGGCGAGACCCAGACCGGACGTGCCGCCGACGACGAGATAGCTGCCCTCGCGCATCGCCGGCTTCAGCGCCGTGATATCCGCCATCGCCGCCTTGGGCGGCCGGATGACGATCTTGCCGACATGTTCCGAGGCCTGCATGGCCGCGAAAGCCGTGCCGATCTCGTGGCTGTCGTAAACGCGATGGGGCAGGGGCGTGAAACTGCCCTGGATCAGGCGCTGGGAAATCTCGCGCATGATCTCCTCGACGATCCCGCGGTCATGCGCGAGCAACTCGTCGAGATCGACGCCGAAATACGAGATATTCCGCACGAAGGGCCTGAGGCCGAGATGCGTGTTCGAGAGATAATCGACCTTGCCGAGTTCCACGAAGCGGCCAAAGGCGCGCAGCAGCTTGAAGCTCGCGATCATCGCCGGACCGGCGAGCGAGTTCAGCACCACATCGACGCCGCCATGCGACTGCCGGATGGCCTCGGCAAAGCGTTCGTGCCGGGAATCATAGGCGAAATCGGCACCGGCGGCCTTGGCGATCGCCCGGCGCTCCGGCGAGGAGGCGCTGGCGATCACGCGGGAGCCGAAGGCCTTCGCGATCTGGATCGCGGCGAGGCCCACGCCACCCGCGCCGCCATGGATCAGCACGTCCTCGCCCTGGCCGATGCGCGCGCGGTTCACCAGAGCGAACCACGCCGTGGCGAAGGCCACCGGCACGGTCGCGGCGGCTTCCATCGAAAGCCCCGCCGGGACCTGGAAGAAGTGCCAGGCCGGGGCCACGAGATGCGACGCGAAGGTATCCGCCGCAAAGCCCATCACCCGGTCGCCGACCGCGAGTTCCGTGACGCCTTCACCGACGCGGGTGACGATGCCGGAGCATTCGAAGCCAAGCGCCGCCGCCGTGAGGCCGGCGCCGAGCAGATCGTCGTCGAGAATGCCGAGTCCGACGAGAATGTCGCGGAAGTTGAGGCCAACGGCCGAAACCTCGATCTCCACCTCGCCGGCGCGCGGGCCGAGGCGCGGCGCCTTCATCCACTGGAAGCTCTCGAGGCGACCCGGCTGCTCGAATTTCAGCACCGCGCGCTCGTTCGGCGCAAGCGGCTCGACCCGGTTGAGCCCGCGCCGCATGCGCAGGGCGGCAATGCCGGATTTCGTGGCCGAAATCTCGAGTTCGCCGCCGCCGAGCGCCAGCGCCTCGGCGAGCCGCGCCGACCATTCGGCCGAGGTGAGATCGGTCGCGAAGTCGAGAAGCCGGAAATCCACCGCCGGATATTCGTTGATCGCGACGCGCAGGAAGCCCCAGAGGCCGCTCTGCACGGGCTTCGGCTGGCCCTCGGCCTCGATCGCGCCGCGGGTGATCACCGTGACGCGTGGGCTCGCGCTTTCATGCTCGAAAGCCTCGGCAATCGCCTTCAGCGCCTCGATATGGCGCGCCAGCGCTTCCACGCTGTCCGGGCTCGAATCCTCGGCGGCATAGACCAGATGGGCCGGCAGATCGCCCGCCTTCACGCGGTCCAGCAACTTCTTGCCGAGCGCGGCATCGGCCGGGATCGACAGGGACGCCGCACCCGCGAAAGCCGCGAAGATCGGGTTTTTCGGCTGACCGATCACCACGCAATCCGGCATCAGCGCCACGGGCGCGGTCACGCTGGCCGGCGCAGACGCGCTCAGCAAGGCGCCCAGACCATCTGCCATCACGCGGGAGGTGATCGCCTCGGCGCCGAAGCGCTCGAGCACGAGACGGGCACCCGCCGTGCTGACGCGGGCTTCGAGCGCGGCCTCGTTCTTCGGGGCGGGCGTGAGCCAGCCGTTCCAGATGCCGCCGAGCAGGTCGAGCGTGAGATCCGTGCCGGGCTGCGCCAGCAGGATGGTGCTCTCCGGGCGCAGGAAGCCCAACAGCGCCTCCGGCAGGCCGTCGCGCACGAGGCTCGCGGTCGCGAGGCCCGCCAGCACATCGTAGCGCACCGAGGGCAGCCGTCCTTCGACCGCGGAAAGATCGAGAAACTCGATATCGGTCTCGAGGCGGAGGAAGGCGCGGGCCTGATCGATCGCCTTGCGGTTCGGCGCGGCGAGCGTGAGTTCGATCTGGCCAGCCTGCGAGAGCGGCTGCAGCGCATGGATCAATCCCGCGGTCCAGGGATGGGGCACGAGAACGCGCAGGCGGCGCGAGAAACCCGCCATCGCCTGCTCGACCGCGAGCCGAAGCGCCGCGATCACCGGCTGGCCGAGCACGCCACCGGCTTCCATCTGCTCGCGCAGCCAAACCGGCGGCGCGATGGTGCGGCCGGAACGGGTCGTCTCCTCGGCATGCGCCAGCGCGAAGGCCGCGAGACGCAATTCGAAGGCGGCCTCGGGGAAATTCGTCGCCAGCGTGGAGGTCAGCGCTTCCGGCGCGGGCAGGGGGCATTCGGTCGTGAGGACATCGTTCTTCACGAGGCCGAAGCTCTCGCAATTCGCGATCGCGAGATCGACCAGCGCGTGGGCCTGCGGATCGGGCAGGCGGACCTGCACCGAGGTCGCATCGATGCGGCCATCGGGGAAGGCGGATTTCAGCAGCTTGTGGCTGAGCGAGATGCCGAAGGCGCGCAGAACCAGCCAGGCCGGCGGCGGATTGGGCTCGCCTGCCATGCCTTCCGGCACAGCGCGCAGGGCCGCGAGCGCCTCGGCCTCCTCCGGCGAGATGCCGAAGGGCAGATGCTCGGTGCGGAAGGTGCGATCGGCCACGGTGGCCTTCGAGAGGTAGAGCGCCTTCAGTACCGCCGCTTCCACGGAGGCGACGACCTGGTTCGCCTCGTCCAGCAACGAGATCATCACGGTCTTGAAGCGGTCGGTCTCCTGCGTCAGCACCGTGATGGCACGGCGGATCGGCACGCCATGCCGCCAGACGCAGATCTTGCGGAAGCGCACCGGCAGATGCGCCTTCTTCTCGCCTTCCTTCTGCGGCCGCGAGATGAAGAGGCCGTGGAAGGCCGCATCCAGCGAGATCGGGCTGAGCACATGCCGGTCCTCGAAGGCGCCGAGGCCGCCCTTCGGAGCCGCGAGCTGCGAATCCGTGGTGACGCGGTCGCGCTCGCTGGAGGTCACGAGCTGGAAGAGCGGGCCGTAATCGAGCCCCGCGAGGGTTGATTCCTCGTAGACCTCAGCGGCGGTATCCCGCACCTTCTCGGCGGCGACGGGCGGATCGAGCGGCTTCGTTTCCGGTCGCGTCAGCGCGCTGATGATGCCGCGCGCATGGAGCGACCATTCCTGCGCCGAGAAGCGCTTGCGGCTCCAGATTTCCACCGTCGAGGTCGCGGCGGCGTAGCGGACGGAAACCTCGCGCGTTTCGTCGTCCGAGATGGCGAGCGCCTTGAGCACGTCGAACTCGTCGAGTTCGAGCGGCACTTCGCCGAACAGGTCGCGACCGGCCGCGAGGCCCATCTCGATCAGGCCCGCCGCCGGCACGATCACGCCGCCATCGACGCGGTGGTCATCGAGATAAGGCACGAGTTGCGTGTCGATCAGGGCGCGCCATTCCGGCGAACCATCGGCCATGCGCGCGCCCAGCAGCGGGTGCCGCTGGTCGGATTGCATGGTCTTGCCATAGGCATTGAAGGCTTCCGCGGTCGCGGGCAGGGCGTAATCGCTGCGGCTGAACGGGTAGCTCGGCAAGGCCAGCGGCTCGGACGGGGGCGGCCCGAAGAGCGTCACCGGATCAAATGCCGCGCCATGCGCCACGAGGCGGCCGATGACGAGATCGATCGCGGCATCGGTATCCTTCTGCGAGAGCGTCGGCAGGCATTCACCCTCGAGGCCGAGCGCCTTCAGGTTCTCCTGCACGGCGCCGTTCAGGATGGCGCGCGGGCTGATCTCGACGAATGTCTTCGTCTGGCCGTCGGCGGCAGCGCGCACGGCTTCCGCGAAACGCACCTCCTGGCGGATGTTGCGCCACCAGTAAGTCGCATCGAGCGTCTCGCCGGCCGCAATCTCGCCGGTCACGGTCGACAGGAACCGGCTGATGCCGGCGCGGGGCCGGATGACCGACAGATCGGCCACCATCGCCTTTTCGAACGGCTCCAGCGCCGAGGAGTGGAAGGGATAATCGATGTCGAGCGCGATGGTCGCGATGCGCGACAGCCGGCACTGCTTCGCGAAGCTCTTCAGGAGATCGCCGGGGCCGGAAAGCGTGGTGGAGGTCGGGCTGTTGGTCGCCGCGATCTCCAGTTCCGGATGCCCGAAAGCCGAGAGCAACTGCTCCACCTTCGCCCGTTCGGCGGCCACGACCATCATGCGGCCGAGCCCACGCACCTTTTCCTGGTGCTTCGAGCGCAGATAGATCAGGCGCGTCGCGTCGGCGCGGGTGAGGATGCCCGCCGCTTCCGCCGCCGCGACCTCGCCCACGGAATGGCCGAGCACGCCTTCGGGCGTAAAGCCGCGCCGCATCAGGATCGCGGCGATGGCCGACTGGATGGCATAGATCAGCGGCTGGGCGATCGAGGTCTGCTCGAGGTCGCCGGCCGGAACCGTGTCGTTCAGCCGCTGGCCGATCGACCAGCCGGCAAGCGGTTCGAAGGTCTCGTCGATTTCCGCGATCTCGCGCCGGAATTCCGCGCTCGCCTTGTAGGCGGCATGGCCCATCTCGCTGAATTGCGACCCGTTGCCGGAGAAGACGAAGACCAGCGGCGTCGCCGCGGCCGCTTCGGCCATCGCGAGGTTCGGGCTGGAATTCTGCCCATCCGCATAGGCCCGCAGGCCGGCGATCGCCGCCTTGTCCTGCGTGGAAACGGCGAGACGCAGCTTCTGCACCTCGCGGAAATGGCCGAAATCGCGCGCCACGCGGGCAGCCGGCACGCCGGCTTCGAGGCGATCGGCCACCTGGCCGGCCAGCGTCGTCAGCGCGTCGCGCGTCGCCGCCGAAAGGAGCAGGACCGGCACGTCGGCCGGGGCGTCTTCGGCCCTGGCCTTCTGCGGCACGGCCTTGATGAGCACATGCGCGTTGGTGCCGCCGAACCCGTAATTGCAGATCGCGGCGTAATCGCCATCAGCCTCGCGGTCGAGCAGGCGCTCCTTGGCGTTGGGCGCCAGATTGAGGCCCGCGAAATCGATCGCGTCATTGGGCTTGTCGAGGAAGAGGGAGCGCGGCAGGCGGCCCTTTTCCAGTGCGAGGGCGGATTTCAGCAGGCCGGCGAGGCCGGATGCCGCCTCGAGATGGCCGATATTCGACTTCACCGAGCCGATGGGCAGCGGCCGCGAGCGCTTCTGGCCGAGCGCCTGGCCGATGGCCGTCGCCTCGATGGGGTCGCCGACCTTGGTGCCCGTGCCATGCGCCTCGACGAAGGCGATCCGGTCGGGCGACACGTTCACCTGCTCGTAGAACCGATCGAGCAGGCGGCGCTGGCCGTCCAGCGAGGGCAACGAGATGCCGCTCGTGCGTCCATCGGAATTGACAGCCACATCGACGATCTCGCCGCGCAGACGATGGGCATCGAGGGTCGCGATATCACCCTTGCGCAGGATGAGCACGACCGCACCTTCGGAGCGGACATAGCCGTCGCCATCCGCCGAGAAGGGACGCGACAGGCCGGTGGGCGAGAGCATGCGGGCCTGGGAGAAGCCGATGAAGGGCGCCGGCGACAGGCACAGATTGACGCCACCCACCACGGCGGTGTCGATTTCGCCTGTGCGCAGGGCCGCAACCGCGCGATCCAGCGCCACGAACGAGGACGAGCAGGCCGAATCAACCGTGAAGCTCGGTCCCTGCAGGTTGAAGATGTAGGAAATGCGGTTCGACAGGATCGACAGCGAGTTGCCGGTCATGAAATGGCTTTCCATGACCGCCGGGTCGTGCGACGCCCCGCTCTGGTAGTCGACCATCGAGGCGCCGACATAAACGCCGACATGGTTCCCCGTGAGGCTCGACGGCGGCAGGCCGGCATCCTCGAACGCTTCCCACACCACTTCGAGCAGCAGGCGCTGCTGCGGGTCCATCTGCTGGGCCTCGCGCGGCGAAATGCCAAATGGTATCGGATCGAATCCCAGTGGATCATCCAGATAACCACCGGCGAAACTGTAGGCGAAGCCGGGGGAGGGCGCGCCGGGCCGAAGGAAACGTTCCACGCTCCAGCGTCCGGTCGGTGCCGGTTTCACTGTGTTGCGGCCGTCGCTGAGCAGCGACCAGAACGCATCGAGGTTCGCAGCGCCCGGCAACCGGCAAGCGGCTCCGACGATGAAAATATTCTGGTGCGCGTTATTCTGCCCCACGCCCAACCCTCACTGAAGCCTGTTCAAGACAGCAAACAACGCCGCCGCCGACAGGCGAGCCACCTCATGCCAGTCTGCCTTGTTGAGGAGGCCAGGGAAGGTTGTCAACCTTCAAATTCCGAACGGTGTATTGAGCAAACCGGACGGCTGCTCCGCGAGAGTGACGCGAGAAGCCCGCCATCGGAACGCCTTGTCGCTTTCCGTCCATCGCGCCTGACGGCCAGAGTGTCAGGCGGGTCACCGGGGCACGGCGCTCGGACCCGCGACGGCGAGGGCACCGGTGGACGTGCCGACATTGAGCCGAATTCGGCATCTCGCCTAAGCAGACTTCCTCACCGGAGGCGGGCGGAACTTCTAGCCGCCGAGCAGCCTCTCGCGTTTCAGCAGCAGCGAAGCGGTGACGACCAACGCGGCGACGCCCGCGATCAGAAGGGTCGAGATCGCGTTGATCTCCGGGCTCACGCCGAGGCGCACGGCGGAATAGATCCGCATCGGCAGCGTGGTCGCGCCCGGCCCGGTCGTGAAGCTCGCGATCACGAGATCGTCGAGCGAAAGCGTGAACGCCAGCAGCCACCCCGCGATGATCGCCGGCAGCGCGAGCGGCAGGGTGATGGTCAGCGTCACGCGCCAGGGGCTGGCGCCGAGATCCTGCGCGGCTTCCTCGAGGCTGCGATCGAGCGTCGCGAGCCGCGCCTGCACGATCATCGTCACGAAGCAGAGGGTCAGCGTGGCATGCGCGAGGGTGACGGTCACGAAACCGCGCTCCACATCGAGAGCGACGAACATCAGCAGCAGCGAGAGGCCCGTGATGACTTCGGGCATCACCATCGGGGCGGCGATGAGCCCGCCAAACATCAGCTTCGCGCGGCCGGGACGCGCGCGCTCCAGCGCCAGCGCCGCGAGCGTGCCGAGCATGGTCGCGACGGTTGCGGACGCAATCGCGACGCCGAGCGAGAGCAGGGCCGCATCCTTCAGCGCCTCGTTCTGCAGCAGGCTCGCATACCATTGCGTGGAAAAGCCGCCCCAGACCGTCACCAGCCGAGAGGCGTTGAAGGAATAGAGGATCAGGATGCCGATCGGCACATAGAGGAACAAGAGCCCGCCGACGAGCGCCACGGCATGGATGAGGCGGAAGCCCTTCATCGCGCCGCCGCCTTCCGCGCGAGAATCCCGCGCAAGAGCATCATCGGCAGGATGACGAAGGCGAGCAGGCTCACCGCCACGGCGGAAGCCAGCGGCCAATCGCGGTTCGAGAAGAACTCGGTCCAGAGCACGCGACCGATCATCAGCGTCTCCGAGCCGCCGAGCAGGTCGGGGATCACGAATTCGCCGATGCCCGGCACGAAGACGAGGAAGCATCCCGCGAGAATGCCGGGTTTCGCCAGCGGCACGGTTATGGTGAGGAAGCGCTTGAGCGGCGTCGCGCCAAGGTCGGCGGCCGCCTCGATCAGGCTGCGATCCATCTTCTCGAGCACGGCATAGATCGGCAAGACCATGAAGGGCAGATAGGAATAGACCATGCCGATCAGCACCGCCGTCTCGGTGTTGAGCAGGCGCAGCGGCTCGCTCGCAAGGCCAAGGCCCATCAGCACGCGGTCGAGCACGCCTTCCGGCCGGAGGATCACCATCCAGGCGTAGACGCGGATCAGGAACGAAGTCCAGAACGGCAGGATCACCAGCACCAGCAGGGCACCCTGCCAGCGTTTCGGCGCGCGCGTGATGGCATAGGCGAGGGGAAAGCCGATCAGCAGCGCGAGAAGGGTCGCGGTTCCGGCGATGCGGATCGCGGTGAGGAAGGCATCGAGATAGAGGCTGTCCTCCCAGAGCAGGCGGAAGGCCTCGAAATCCAGCCCGGCGAGGAAATCGCCCGCCTTCGCGATACCTTCCCAATGCGGCGCATAGGGCGGAATGGCCTGCGCCGTGTCCGACAGCGCGATCCGCAGCACCATCAGGAAGGGCAGGACGAAGAAGGCGCCGAGCCAGAGCAGCGGCGCGAGCGCGGCAAGTCGGGCGCGCCGATCGCGTTTCACCGCGGGGAATCCAGAAGGATGGGCGCCTCGACATCCCAGGAGAGCCAGACGCGATCGTCCCAGCCCAGCGGCCGCTCGGCGCGTCGTGCGCGATTGGTGACGCTCACGCGCATGATCGAGCCATCCGCGAGCTTCACCTGCACCATGGTCATGTCACCGAGATAGCCGATATCCCAGACGATCCCCTCGACGCGGTTCACGGGCTCGTGCGGCGGGATGGCGGAGAGCGCGATCTTCTCGGGGCGGAGGCCGACATGCACGTTTGCGCCGGGCGCGGGCTTCTCGCCCTCGTCGTCGAGTTCGATGGGGCCGATGATCGGGTGCCGGAGCGTCACCACCTCGCCGGCGACCTGCGTGACAATCGCCTCGACAATGGTGATGTCGCCAACGAATTCCGCGACCGCGCGCGTTGCCGGCGCCTCGTAGATCTCCCCCGGCGTGCCCACCTGCGCGAGCCGGCCCTTCTGCATCACGCCGATGCGATGGGCCATGGTCATGGCCTCGTCCTGGTCATGCGTGACCATCAGGAAGGCGAGGCCGAGCTTCTCCTGCAGGGCGACGAGTTCGTATTGCGTTTCCTCGCGCAGCTTGCGGTCGAGCGCGCCGAGCGGCTCGTCGAGCAGCAGCACGCGCGGCCGTTTGGCGATGGCGCGCGCGAGCGCCACGCGCTGCTTCTGGCCGCCGGAAAGCTGGTCGGGCCGGCGCTTGCCGAAATCCGCAAGGCGCACGAGGCCGAGCACCTCCTCCACCCGCGCGGTGATTTCGGCGCGGGGCAGGCCCTCCTGCTTCAGCCCATAGGCGATGTTCTGCTCGACATTCATATGCGGAAACAGCGCGTAGGACTGGAACATCAGGTTCGTGGGCCGCTGATGCGCCGGCACGCCGAGCACACTTCTGCCATCGAGCAGGATATCGCCCTGATCCGGCTCCTCGAAGCCCGCGAGCATGCGCATCAGGGTGGTCTTCCCGCAGCCGGAAGGGCCGAGCAGCGCAAAGAACTCGCCGGGGTAGAGGTCGAGATCGACCCCCGCCACCGCTTCGAGCGCGCCGAAGGATTTCCGGACATTCCGGAACGAGACGAGCGGCTTCGCGGCCCTGTCGAGCCAGGGCGCGAAGGCGCATCGCACCGGGCCCGCGCCGCGACGCTCGCTCATGGGGCGGGAGGCCGGCGAGGGCTCATCGGCCGGTCTTCACCCGCGTCCAGAGCCGGTTCACCGCGCGCTGGGTTTTCTCGTCATAGGGCGTGATGGTGTAGAGCCGCGCCAGCACCGCAGGCGTGGGGTAGATTCCGGGATTGGCGAGGATATCCGGCGGCATATGCTTCTGCGCCGAGAGATTGGGAGACGCATACTGGATGAACACCGCGTTGCTCGCCGCCACTTCCGGGCGATTGAGGTAATCGATCAGCTTGTAGGCCGCTTCCTTGTTCGCGGCATCGGCCGGGATCACGAAGCTGTCGAACCACATCAGCGCGCCTTCCTGCGGGATGGCATAGCCGATCTCGACGCCGTTCTTCGCTTCCAGCGCGCGCTTCTTCGCCTGCAGCACATCGCCCGAATAGCCGACCGCGAGGCAGATATCGCCGTTCGCAAGCGCCGTGATGTATTCGGAGGAGTGGAACTTCTGGATATGCGGCTTGATCTTCGCGAGCAGGTCCGCCGCCTTGCGCAGGTCGGCTTCCTTCTTCGAATCCGGGTCGAGGCCGAGGTAACGGAGCGCGGCGGGGAACATTTCCTCCGTCGCATCGAGCACATGCACGCCGCAGGAGGCGAGCTTCGAGACCTTGGCGGGATCGAACAGGATCGACCAGCTGTCGACATTCGCATCCGGCCCGAGCTTCTCGCGCACCTTCTTCAGGTTATAGCCGAGGCCGGTGGTGCCCCACATGTAGTTCACGGCGTGGCGGTTGCCGGGATCGTATTTGGCGAGGCGGTTCACCACATCCGGCCACAAATGGCTGAGGTTCGGCAGCTTCGAACGGTCGAGCGGCGTGTAGAGCTTCAGCGGGATGTGCCTCGGCAGGAACGACGCCGTCACCACCACGAGATCGTAGCCGCTCTTGCCGGTGACGAGCTTCGTCTCCACCGTCTCCATCTGGTCGAAGGTGTCGTAGACGACCTTGATTCCGGTTTCGCGCGTGAACGCGTCGAGCACCGCCGGATTGATGTAATCCGACCAGTTATAGACACGCACTTCGCCCTGCGCCTGCGCACCGAAGGCCGTGAGCATCCATGCCAACCCGGCCAACATGCCGCGCCTGATCGAGAAGCCGTTCATTGCGTTTCACCTCCATCTCGGGGGAAAGGGTGGCGACAGCGCCGCCGGCCCGGAGAATAGCGTCTCGGGCCGGTCTGAAAAGGGCATCCGGGTTGTGCGCGGCCGAAAAATGCCGCGCGACCCCCGCGCCTCAGCCGGCATCCGGGCCGGGGCGATCACGCAGGAAGCCGAGCCCGAGGAAATAGAGCGCCCCCGCCAGCAGCACGGCTTTCGGCACGAGGCCGGGGGCGAGGCGGTCGACGAGGCTGGCCCAGATCGCCGCGCCGCTCCAGGCGACGAGCACGGCCATGGTGAGCGGGCGCCAGCGTTTCACCCGCACCGGATGCACGAAGACGACGGGCAGGAACATCATCGCCGTCAGCACGATCACGATGAAGAGCGCCAGCCAGGCCGGCGGCTGGAAGACGATGATGTAGAACACGACGACGTTCCACACCGCGGGAAAGCCGAGGAACCACCAATCCTTCGTCTTCATCTGGGTGTCGGCGAAATAGAGCGCCGAACCGACCGTGATGATCAGCCCCATCGCGAGGCCGAAAGGCTGGGGCATGATTTCCGGCCGCAGCAGGATCGCCGCCGGCACGAAGACATAGGTGATGAAATCCACTACGAGATCGAGGGTCGCGCCGTCATAGCGCGAGGCGGTCTCGACCACGTTGAAGCGCCGCGCCATGGGGCCATCGGCGGCATCGACGAAGAGCGCCACCCCGAGCCAGCCGAAACAGGCGACGATCTGGCCGGAAATCGCCGCTTCCAGCGCAAGGAAGCCCAGTGCGGCCCCCAAAGCCGTGAACACATGCACGCCATAGGCCATCACGTGGACAGGCGTCCTGTTCTGGACAGGCACTTTCTTTCCGGCCTTGTCCTCCTCCGCTGCCGCCACGTCGCGCTCCGTTCCCTGCTGCCCCGGCCGGTGGCATACCATCCCCGGGCCAGTCCCGCCAATCCGCGGCTCAGGCGCTGAACCCCGCGCCCGGTGAGAAATGCGAGACGATCTGGTGGCGCGCCGCGGGGTAATGCAGGGTCACGGCGGTCACGATCACGCCGGCCTGCCAGGTGCGGCGGTCGATGACGAGACAGGCGCCCCCTTTCGGCATGGCGAGGCGGCGCGCCAGCGCGGGTGCGGCGATATCGGCCCGGATGATGTGCTCGGCATCGCTCCAGGGCACCTCGTTGAGGAGCCAGGTGCCGGGCGGCGTCTCCGAAAAATCGACGTTTGCGGCATCCGGCACCACGGCGAGGTTCATCAGCCGGTTCTCGACCGCGTAAGGCTGGCCATCGGCGAAATGCACGAGGCGCAGCGCGAGCAGCTCCGTCACCGGCTGGCCGAGGCGGGCCAACTCATTGGCATCGGGCGCGCGGCGCTCGCGCGCTAGGATTTCGCAGCGATAGGCGCGGCCGGATGTGGCGATCTCCGCCTTGAGATCGTGGATCTTCAGCACGGTCTGCGCGTTACGCGGCAGCGCGACCTGCGAGCCCGCCCGGCGACGGCGCTGGATCAATCCTTCGCTGACCAGAGCGGAGAGGGCCTTGCTCACGGTCATGCGCGAACAGCCGTAACGCTCCTTCAGTTCGTTCTCGGACGGAATGGCATCCCCCGGTCGCAACTCGCCCGAGGCGATGCGGTTCTGGATATCGCGCCGGATCTCGAGATAGCGGGGAAGGGGGGTTGCGTCCAAGGGTGAAGGCTCCGATGCCACGCGTCAGAGGCTGCCGGCCAGCCGCTCGATGACCCTGCGATAAGCCCCGGCCAAAGCCTCATGCCCTTGATGCCGCCCCTTGTCCACGACCAACGCGCCCGCCGCATAGACCCGGTCGATCAGCGTGTGACCGCCGGTGAAGATGTAGGAATCGAGCCAGGCATCGGCAGATCGGCCGGCGAGATCGGGCGCATCCGGCCGGAGCGTCACCAGATCGGCCCGCGCGCCGGGCACGATGCCCATCGGCCGCGCGAGGGCCTGCGCGCCGCCCGCCAACGCCGCATCGTGCAGAACGCGGCCTGTCGAGAGGCCCGGAAGGCTCATGGCGTTGCGTGCGCGCAGGGCGAGGCGCTGGCCATATTCGAGCATGCGCAACTCGCCGGGCGCGCTGATTTCGACGTTGGAATCCGTGCCGACCCCGAAGCGCCCGCCTTCGGCCAGAAAATCCGCGCCGGGGAAGATGCCATCGCCCAGATTGGCCTCGGTGATGGGGCAGAGCCCCGCGACCGCGCCGGATCGCGCCAGCGCGCGCCGTTCCTCGGCCGTGAGATGCGTCGCGTGGATCAGGCACCAGCGTTCATCCACCGGCTGGTGCGCAAGCAGCCATTCCACCGGGCGCTGCCCGCTCCAGGCGAGGCAATCCTGCACCTCCTTCACCTGCTCGGCGACATGGATATGCACCGGGCCGTCTGTGAAGGTCGCAACGAGCGTTGAGAGTTCGTCGGGCGTCGCGGCGCGCAGGGAATGCGGTGCAAAGCCGAGCACGGCATCCGGAAGACCGGCAATCGCGCGCCGGCTCGCCTCCATCAGGCGGGCGAACCCGTCGAGATCGGAAAGGAAACGCCGCTGCCCCGCATTCGGGGCCTGCCCGCCGAACCCGCCATGCGCATAGAACACCGGCAGCAGGGTCAGCCCCATCCCCGTCCGCGCCGCAGCTGCCGCGATGCGCTCGGCATGTTCCGCGGGGTTGGCATAGGGCGTGCCGTCGGGCTGGTGATGCAGATAGTGGAACTCGCCTACAGCCGTGAAGCCACGCTCCAGCATTTCCATGAAGGCGAAGGCGGCGATCGTCTCGACATCTTCCGCCGTGATTTCGCCGAGGAAGCGATACATCACCTCGCGCCAGGTCCAGAAGCTGTCCTCCGAGGTGCCGCGCCGCTCGGCAAGGCCGGCCATACCGCGCTGGAAGCTGTGCGAATGCAGGCTCGCCAGGCCGGGCAGGGCGATCGTCGCGTCGGGCGAAGCGGCCTCCAGGCCGGTCTCGATCCGGATGATGAGGCCCGCCGCGTGGTGGATCGCGACACCCTCCGCCCAGCCCGAAGGCAGCAAGGCATGTGCGCAATGAAGCACCGGCATCGCTGTCATCTCCCTCTGCGAAAATCCGCTGGACTTTAGCGCGGACGCTTCATTATGTATAGACAAAAGAGGACGGTCTCGTGACAGCGGATCACATGTTTCGCAATGCCCGCCTGGTGACCATGGCGGGAGACGGCCTGGGGCTCGTCGAGCGTGGCGCGCTGGTCGTCACCGGCGGGAGGATCGCCTTTGCGGGGCCGGAGAGCAACCTGCCCGCCGATTTCCCCGCTATGGAAAGCACGGATTGCGAGGGCCGTGTCATCACCCCCGGCCTCGTCGATTGCCACACCCATCTCGTCTTCGGCGGAAACCGCGCCCGCGAGTTCGAGATGCGGCTCGATGGCGCGAGCTACGAGGAGATCGCGCGGGCCGGCGGCGGCATTCTCTCCACGGTGCGCGCGACCCGCGCCGCGAGCGAGGATGATCTCGTCGCTTCCGCCCTGCCGCGCCTCGATGCGCTGATGGGCGAGGGGGTCACCACGGTCGAGATCAAGTCGGGCTATGGCCTTACGGTCGCGGACGAGGTGAAGACGCTGCGCGCCGCGCGCCGGCTCGGCACGCTGCGACCGGCAACGATCACCACCACCGCGCTCGGGGCGCATGCGATCCCGCCGGAATTCGCGGGCCGTTCCGGCGATTACATCGATCATGTCATCCGCGAGCAATTGCCCGCGCTCGCCGCCGAAAATCTTGCCGATTGCGTCGATGCCTTCTGCGAGGGCATCGCCTTTTCGCCCGAGGAGGTGGACCGGCTGTTCACCGCGGCCCGCCAGATGGGTCTGCCGGTGAAGCTCCATGCCGATCAGCTCTCGAATCTCGGTGGCGCGGCGCTGTCGGCGAAGCACGGCGCGCTGTCGGCGGATCACCTGGAATACACCGATGCGGCGGGCGCTGCCGCGATGGCCAGAGCCGGAACGATTGCCGTTCTGCTGCCCGGTGCGTTCTATTTCCTGCGCGAGAAGCAATTGCCGCCCATCGCTGCGTTTCGCGCGGCAGGCACACGCATGGCGCTCGCGACCGATTGCAATCCCGGTTCCTCGCCGCTGACCTCGCCTCTGCTGACCATGAACATGGCGGCGACGCTCTTCCGCATGACCGTGTCGGAATGCCTCGCCGGTTTCACGCGCGAAGCGGCGCGGGCGCTCGGAAAGCTCGGCGAAATCGGTACGCTGGAACCCGGCAAATGGGCCGATCTCGCGATCTGGTCGGTCGAGAGCCCGGCAGAACTGGTCTATCGCATGGGGTTCAACCCGCTCCATGCGCGCATCCGGAGGGGACAACGATGCTGACGATCCATCCCGGCGTGGTGCCGCTTTCGGATTGGCGCGCGATCTACCGTGGCGCGGCCTTCCGGCTCGACCCGGCCTGCCGCGCGAAGGTGGCGGCCAGCGCGGCCTCCATCACGCGCATCCTCGCGAAGGGCGAGCCGGTCTATGGCATCAATACCGGCTTCGGGAAGCTCGCGAGCGTGCGCATCGGCGACGAGGATCTCGCGACCCTGCAGCGCAACATCGTGCTGAGCCATGCCGCCGGCGTCGGCGAGGCCATGCCGAAGCCCATCGCGCGGCTCATGATGGCGCTGAAACTCGCGAGCCTCGCGCAGGGCGCGTCGGGCATCCGCCTCGAGACGCTGGATTGCCTCGAAACCATGCTCGCGCGCGATCTCATTCCCGTGGTGCCGGCGCAGGGATCGGTGGGTGCCTCGGGCGATCTCGCGCCACTGGCGCATATGAGCGCCGCGATGATCGGCGTGGGCGACATCGACACCCCGGAGGGGCGCAAGCCCGCGATGGATGCGCTGGCCGGTGCGGGCCTCGCCCCGCTCGAACTCGGTGCGAAGGAGGGGCTCGCGCTGCTCAACGGCACGCAATTCTCCACGGCCTATGCGCTGGCGGGGCTGTTCGAAGCCGAGGCGCTGCTCCATGCGGCTCTCGTCACCGGCGCGCTCTCCACCGATGCCGCGCGCGGCTCGGATACGCCCTTCGATCCGCGCATCCATGCTTTGCGCGGCCATCGCGGCCAGATCGATACGGCCGATGCTTTGCGCCGGCTGATGGCGGGTTCGGCGATCCGCGCCTCGCATCTCGTGGGCGATGATCGCGTGCAGGACCCCTATTGCCTGCGCTGCCAGCCGCAGGTGATGGGCGCGGCGCTCGACGTGCTGCGGCAGGCGGCGACGACGCTCTCCACCGAGGCGAACGGCGTTTCGGACAATCCGCTGATCTTCGCGGAGGCCGATGAAGCCCTCTCGGGTGGGAATTTCCACGCCGAGCCTGTGGCCTTCGCCGCCGACATGATCGCGCTGGCCGTGTGCGAGATCGGTTCGCTCTCCGAGCGGCGCGTGGCGATGCTGGTCGATCCGGCGCTTTCCGGCCTGCCGGCCTTCCTCACGCCGAAGCCGGGGCTCAATTCCGGCTTCATGATTCCGCAGGTCACGGCGGCGGCGCTCGTTTCGGAAAACAAGCAGCGCGCTTACCCGGCGAGCGTCGATTCCATCCCCACCTCCGCCAACCAGGAGGATCACGTCTCGATGGCCGCGCATGGCGCGCGACGCCTGCTGCCGATGGTCGAGAATGCGCGCGGCGTGATCGCCATCGAGGCGCTCGCCGCCTGCCAGGCGATCGATTTCCATGCGCCTTTGGCCTCGAGCCTTGCATTGGAAGCCGCGAAGGTGGCTCTGCGCGCGCGCGTCCCGCCATTGCAGGACGATCGGCATTTCCACCCCGATATCGAGGCCGCGCTCGATCTCGTGCGCTCCGGCGCGCTGGTCCGGGCGGCATCCCTGCCTCTGCCGGGACTGGAAGGCTGAGCCATGTTCACCCTGCCCAACCATTGGCTGACCCTGCGACAGGGGAAGGCGCCGCTGGTGATCAGCCTGCCGCATACCGGCACGGATCTGCCGCCGGAACTCGAGGCGCGCCTGGTCTCGCCCTGGCTCGCGCTCAAGGATTGCGACTGGTGGATCGACGATCTCTACGCCTTCGCGGCCGATCTCGACGCCACGATCATCCATACATCGCTCTCGCGCACGCTGATCGACGTCAATCGCGATCCGTCGGGCGTCTCGCTCTATCCGGGGCAGGCGACGACGGCACTCTGCCCGTCGACGACCTTCGATGGCGAACCGCTCTACAAGAACGGCAAGGGCCCCGGTGCCGTGGAGATCGAGACGCGAAAAAGGCTCGCCTTCGATCCCTATCACGCGGTGCTTGCCCGCGAGATTCGGCGGCTTCGCGCGCGACACGCCCGCGTGGTGCTCTATGATTGCCACTCGATCCGCTCGGTGATCCCGCGATTGTTCGAGGGCGAATTGCCGCAATTCAACATCGGCACGAATTCGGGTGCGGCCTGCGATGCTCGTCTTGCGGCCGAGATCGAAAAGCTCTGCGATGCCAGCGGCATGAGCCGCGTCACCAACGGACGCTTCAAGGGCGGATACATCACGCGGGCCCATGGCGATCCGGCAAACGGCATCCATGCGGTGCAGATGGAACTCGCCTGCCGGGGCTATATGCGCGAGCCGATCCCCGATGTCAGCGAGGCCAACTGGCCCGGCGCATTCGATCCCGCCTATGCCGCGCCGATCCGCGCGACGCTTCAAGCTGTTCTCCAAGCCTGTCTTGCCTTCGCGAAAGGGGCCTCGACATGACCCGTCTCGACAATTCCCGCGTGATCCGCGCGCCGCGCGGCCTCGATCTCTCCGCGAAAAGCTGGCTGACCGAAGCGCCGTTGCGCATGCTGATGAACAATCTCGACCCCGATGTCGCCGAGAAGCCGGGCGAACTCGTGGTCTATGGCGGCATCGGCCGCGCCGCACGCGACTGGGACAGCTTCGACCGCATCGTGGCGTCGCTGAAAAAGCTCGAAGCCGACGAAACGCTGCTGGTGCAATCGGGCAAGCCGGTGGGCGTGTTCCGCACCCATGTGGATGCGCCGCGCGTGCTCATCGCCAATTCGAACCTCGTGCCGCGCTGGGCGACCTGGGAGCATTTCAACGCCCTCGATAAGAAGGGCCTGATGATGTACGGCCAGATGACCGCTGGCTCGTGGATCTATATCGGCACGCAGGGCATCGTTCAGGGCACCTACGAAACCTTCGTGGAGATGGGCCGCCAGCATTATGGCGGCGACCTCTCGGGCCGCTGGATTCTCACGGCGGGCCTCGGCGGCATGGGGGGCGCACAGCCGCTCGCAGCCACGATGGCGGGCGCTTCCTGCCTCGCGGTGGAGTGCCGGCCCTCATCCATCGAGTTCCGCCTGCGCACGGGCTATCTCGACACCAAGGCCGACACGCTCGACGAGGCGCTGGAGATCATCCGCCGGGCATGCGCGGAAAAGAAGGCCATTTCCGTGGGCCTTCTCGGCAACGCGGCGGATATCTTCCCCGAACTCGTGCGCCGTGGCATCCGCCCGGATTGCGTCACCGACCAGACCTCGGCGCATGATCCCGTGCATGGCTATCTGCCGCAGGGCTGGACGCTGGCCGATTGGGAAGCGAAGCAGGCGAGCGACCCCAAGGGCGTGACCGCTGCCGCGAAGAAAAGCATGGCCGCGCATGTCCGCGCCATGCTCGACTTTCACAAAATGGGCGTGCCCACGGTCGATTACGGCAACAATATCCGCCAGATGGCGCTTGAAGAGGGCGTGGCGGATGCCTTCGATTTTCCGGGTTTCGTGCCGGCCTATATCCGCCCGCTCTTCTGTCGCGGCGTCGGGCCCTTCCGCTGGTGCGCGCTCTCGGGCGACCCGGAGGACATTTACCGCACCGACGAGAAGGTGAAGGCGCTGCTGCCGGACAACAAGCACCTCCACAACTGGCTCGACATGGCGAAAAAGCGCATCCAGTTCCAGGGCTTGCCGGCGCGCATCTGCTGGGTCGGCCTGGGGGATCGTCACCGGCTCGGCCTCGCCTTCAACGAGATGGTCGCGAGAGGTGAACTGAAGGCGCCCATCGTCATCGGGCGCGATCACCTCGATTCCGGTTCGGTCGCCTCGCCCAATCGCGAGACCGAGGCGATGCGCGACGGCTCGGATGCGGTGTCGGATTGGCCGTTGCTCAACGCGCTTCTGAACTGCGCGAGCGGCGCGACCTGGGTGTCGCTGCACCATGGCGGCGGCGTCGGCATGGGCTTCTCGCAGCATTCCGGCATGGTGATCTGCTGCGACGGCACGGAGGATGCGGCCCGCCGCATCGCCCGCGTCCTCTGGAACGACCCGGCGACCGGCGTGATGCGCCATGCCGATGCCGGTTACGACATCGCGCTGCAATGCGCCCGCGAGCATCAATTGAACTTGCCGGGCATCCTGTGATCCGGTTCTTGCCCGCCGCCGATCGCATCGCCCGCCCCTGGAAGAACGGCGGCGGGGTGACGTTCGATGTCGCGAGCTTTCCGGATGGTTCCACGCTCGACACCTTCGCCTGGCGCATCTCCATCGCGGAGGTCGCGAGCGACGGGCCGTTCTCGCGCTTCGAGGGGATCGATCGCTCCACGGCCATTCTCTCCGGCGAGGGGTTCCGTCTCGCCTTCGGCGACGGCCCGGTGGCGGACTTGCGGCTCGATGCGCCCGCTTTCGCCTATCCCGGCGATCTCGCCACGGATTGCACCCTGCTCGGCGGGCCGGTGCTCGATCTCAACGTGATGACCCGGCGCGGGGTCTATCGCCATCGCCTGCGGCTGGTTGAGGGGGAATGCATCGTGGAAGGCGAGGCGGTGCTGGTTTGCCCGCGCGGTTCGGCAACGGTTTCGGTTGAGGGTGCGCGCATCATTCTGCACGAGAATGATGCACTCGTGCTTTCCGCGCCGCATTTTCACTGCGATGTCCCGCTCTGGCTCGCGGAATTGCTGCGAGTTTAGTGCGCGGCGGCGAGCACGGCCTCGCTGCGGATTTCCTCGGTCAGCCGGGCCTTCAGCGCGGAGAATTCCGGCGCGGTCTTCAGCGTGTAATGGCGGGGATGCGGCAGGGCGATCGGCAGATCGGCCTTGATGCGGCCCGGACGCGCGCTCATCACGAGGCAGCGCGTCGCGAGGAAGATCGCCTCCTCGATGTCGTGGGTCACGAAAATCACGGTCTTCTGCTCGCGCTCCCAGATGCCGAGCAGCAATTCCTGCATCAGCGCGCGGGTCTGGTTGTCGAGCGCGCCGAAGGGTTCGTCGAGCAGCAGCACGCCGGGATCGTTGGCGAGCGCGCGGGCGATCGCCGTGCGCTGCTGCATGCCGCCGGAGAGCTGCTTCGGGTAATGGTTCTCGAAGCCCCTGAGGCCCACCTTCTCGATATAGCTCGCGACGATCTCGCGGCTCTCGCGCTCGGCCATGCCCTTCTCGTTGAGGCCGAAGGCGATGTTCTGCGAGACCGTCAGCCACGGGAAGAGCGTGTAGCTCTGGAAGACCATGCCGCGATCGGCACCCGGCCCCTCGACCTTGCGGCCATCGAGCAGGATCTGCCCCGAGGTCGGCCGGTCGAGCCCCGCGACCATGCGCAGCAGCGTGGATTTCCCGCAGCCCGAGGGGCCGAGGATCGTCACGAACTCGTTGTTGCCGATGGTGAGGTCGGTGGGTTGCAGGGCCGTCACCGGCTGGCCGCCGCGCACGCCGGGAAAGATGCGCCCGAGGCGCTCGATCACGAGCTTGCTCACGCCAATCTCCAGGGAAACAGCTTCGCGTTCAGCGCCTTGAACAGGAAATCGGAAATGAGCCCGATGATGCCGATGATGAGAATGCCGAAGATCATCTGCCCCGTCGCGAGCAGGGCCTGGCTGTCGATGATCATGTGGCCGATGCCGCTGGAGGAGCCGATGAGTTCCGCGACGATCACATAGGTCCAGGCCCAGCCGAGCACGAGGCGCAGGATTTCGGCGATTTCCGGCGCGTTCATGGGGATCATCACGCGGCCGACGATGCCGGCATCCTTCGCGCCGAGCGTATAGGCCGCCTCCACGAGGTCGCGGCGGGTGTTGCCTACCACCACCGCCACCATCAGGATGATCTGGAACACCGAACCGATGAAGATCACCAGCAGCTTCTGCATCTCGCCGATGCCCGCCCAGAGGATGAGCAGCGGCACGAAGGCGGAAGCGGGGAGATAGCGCGCGAAGGAGACGAAGGGTTCGAGAAAGGCCTCCACCGGCTTGTAGGCGCCCATCAGGATGCCCAGCGGCACGGCGATGATCGCCGCCAGCACGAAGCCGCCCACCACGCGCCAGATCGTGATGGCGATGTCGCCGGCGAAATCGAATTTCGTCAGCAGCAGCCAGCCATCCTTCAGCATGGTGATGGGGTCGGCGAGGAAGGTCTTCGAGACGAAGCCGCCGAGGGTCGCAACCGCCCAGGCCGAGAAGAACAGCACGAAGAATGACAGGCCAAGCAAGACCTTGCGGCCATCCGAAACCGGTTCAAGCGGCCGCATGCTGTGCCTCGCGCGTCACGCGCCGGGCCAAAGCCCGCCACGGCTCGATGTTCCAGTGGGATGTCGCGAGCCCCGATGTCGAGGGCAGCACATGGGTTTCAATGCCGCAGAATGGCTCGCTTTGCAGGCCGAAACGCAAATCCCGGCGCCCCAGTGCGAGTTGCGCCGCATTCTTGCTGGTGAAGGCCAGGCATTGCGGCTGGTAGCGCTCGAGGCTCGCGCGCAGGCGTTCGAGATGCAGTTCATCCGGGCGCAGGGTGGCATCCTGGCCAGCCGAGGCCTTGGCCAGATCGGTGAGCCCGATGCCGAGCGGTAGGAGAAGCCGGTATTCCCCGGCCGCGAAGAGACGGGGGGTGAGCCCCGTCTCGTGCAAGGTGCGCCAGAAGCGGTTGCCCGGCTTCGCGTAATAGGCCTGCCGCGCGGCAGAAGCGAGGCCAGGCCGCGTGCCGCAGAAGACGATGCGGAGGCCATCGGCCAGAAGGTCCTCCAGAACGTCATCCATGGCGCGCGCCCCCTTGCCGCCTTACTGGATGAAGCGCGTATCGGCGAGCTTCGTCAGGTCCGGCACCGACTTGATGATGCCGAGTTCCAGCAGCAGATCCGCCGCTTCCTTCGAGAATTCCGCATGCGGGCCGGCGAAGAAGGCCTTGTTGGCGGCCTTGTCCTGCCAGCGGAGATACTTCGCGGAATTGCCGAACTGCTCGGCCGTCTGCTTCACGTCGGCGCCCATAATGGTGAAGGCCTTGTCCTGCTCCTTCGCGATCATCTCGAGCGCCTCGAAATAGCTGTCGGCGATGGCCTTCACGGCCTTCTCGTTCTCGGCGATGAATTTCGGCGTGCAGCCGAAGGTGTCCATCACCATGGGGTAATCGAGCGTGGTCGCGATGATCTTGCCGGCCTGCGGCGCGGCGCGCACTGCCGAGAGGAAGGGCTCGTAGGTCATGGCGACATCATTCTGGCCGGCGATGAAGGCCTGCGCCGCCGGTCCGGGCTCCATGTTCACGACCGTGACATCCTTCACCGAGAGGCCGTTCTTCTTCAGGAACCAGGCGAGGGTGAAATAGGGCGCGGTGCCCGGTGCGGAGGCCGCAACCGTCTTGCCCTTGATATCCTTGATGGAATTGATGTTGCCGCGCACGACCATGCCATCCGCGCCGTAGCTCTTGTCGAGCTGGAAGAGCTGCGTCGTCGCCACGCCATTGGCGTTCCAGACGATCCAGGTCTCGACCGTCGTCGCGGCGCACTGGATGTCGCCGGAGGCAATCGCGAGATGGCGCGAGGCCTGCGGGATCTTCTTGATCGTCACGTCGAGGCCGTTCTTCGCGAAGATCCCGGCTTCCTTGGCCAGGGTGAGCGGCGCGAAGCCGGTCCAGCCGGAAATGCCGATCGACACTTTCGTCTGGGCAGAAGCCGGAGCCGCGAGACCCGCGGCGAGAAGTAGGGCTGCAAGGCGAAGCTTGGTCATGGCAGTCTCCCTGATGCTGTTTTCGCATTCCGGGTGGAGTGAAGCACCCGGATTTTTTATTGTCTAGACATAATTTCCGCGTCGCGGCAGGAACGGGAGTGCTCCCGCCTCCCGGGCCGTCGGCAGTCGATTCCGGAAGGTCTCAGACCTCCCCGTCCGAGACAAGATCGAGGAAACTCCGGACCATCGCCACCTGCGCGCGCGCGGCGAGGCAGGCGACATATTCCGCGACATCGAGCGCGGCATCGGCGATGGCGATGGCGCGGAAACCATCGCCCGCGGGCATCTCGCTGGCAAAGACGATGCCGATGCCAAAACCCGCCGCCACCGCCTCGCGCACGCTTTCGCGCCCCTCGACCTCGATCAGCGTGCCGGGCGTGATGCCCCGCTCGGCGAGCGCCGTTTCGAACACCTCGCGCGTCACCGAACCCCGCTCGCGGATCACCAGATCCGTGCCGGCGATTGCCGCGAGCGGCACGGAGCTTCGGCTGGCGAGCGGATGCGCGGATGGCGCGAAGAGCACCACGCGGTCCCGCCTGAGCAGGCGGATCGCGAAGCGCGGATCGGAACTGGGGCGTGCGGTGATGGCGATATCCGCGCGATAATCCACGAGATCATCGAGCACAGTGGAGGAATTGCCGATCCGCAGGCTGAAGGTGAGACCGGGCGAGCGCGCGCGCAGCCGCGCCAGCAGTGGCATGGCGTGGGTCGCGCTATCCGCCGCGAGCCGCAGATGGCCCTGCCGCACCGTCCGCACGCCCTCGAGCAGCGCGTTCGCTTCCTCCTCGGCGGCGAAAAGGCGGGTGGTGATGTCGAGAAGTTTCTGCCCGAGCGGGGTCAGCGCCACGCCGCGCCCCTTGCGATCGAACAAGGCGGCATCATGCCGTTCCTCCAGCAGCCGCACCTGGCTCGAGAGCGTGGGCTGGCTGATGCCCATGTTCGCGGCTGCGCGGGTGAAGCTGCCGGCGCGGGCAACCGCATGAAAGGCCCTGAGGCCGGTGATCGACATGGCCACTCCTCCGGTTGCCCTCATATAGATCAGATCTATATCTGTCATCCAAACCGGATATTGGACGAATAACATGGCGCTCGGCTAGGGTCTGCTCGACCGTTTCTCCGGAGCTTTCCATGCCTGCTGCCCACCGCCATGCCGCCTCCGAAACCGGCGATCCGCTGCTGCTCACGCCTGGCCCGCTCACCACCGCGAAAAGCGTGAAGGCGGTGATGGTGCATGACTGGGGGAGCCGCGATGCGACCTTCCTGAAGATCAACCGCGAGGTTCTCGACCGCCTGCCCGAGATCGTGAATGGCACGAAAAACTTCGTCACGGTGCCGGTGCAGGGCTCGGGCACCTTCGCGGTGGAGGCGATGCTCACGAGCCTCGTGCCGGCGAAGGGCCGCGTGCTGGTGCTGATCAACGGCGCCTATGGCCACAGAGCCAAGCGCATCCTCGACATCGCGAAACGGAAAGCGATCGTCCACGAGACACCGGAGGATACCCCGCCGGACCTCGGGAAGGTCGAGGCGATCCTGAAGCGCTCGAAAAGCATCACGCATGTCTTCACGGTGCATTGCGAGACGACGAGCGGCATCCTGAACCCGGTCCACGAGATCGGCGCGCTCGCAAAGACATACGGCAAGACCTATCTCATCGATTCCATGAGTGCCTTCGGCGCGCTGCCGCTCGATGCGGAAAAGGCGCATGCCGATGCCATTGCCGCCTCCTCGAACAAGTGCATCGAGGGCGTGCCGGGCCTCGGCTTCGTGCTGGTGCGGAAATCGACCCTTGCCAGTGCGAAAGGCAACGCGACGACCCTCGTGCTCGACCTTTATGATCAAGCCGCGAATTTCGAGAAAACCGGGCAATATCGCTTCACGCCGCCCATCCATGTAATCGTCGCGTTCCATCAGGCGCTGATGGAATTTTTCGCCGAGGGCGGCCAGCCGGGCCGGGGAGGGCGCTACGCGCGCAACGGCAAGGTGCTGATCGACGGCATGAGGAAGCTCGGTTTCCGCACGCTTCTGCCGGATGCCCTGCAGGCCCCGATCATCGTGACCTTCCACATGCCGAAGGACCCGAAATTCGTGTTCCAGACCTTCTATGATGCGCTGAAGGACCGGGGCTACGTGATCTATCCCGGCAAGCTGACGGTGGCGGATTCGTTCCGCATCGGCTGCATCGGCCGCCTCTACGAGAAAGACATGGAGGGCGCGGTTTCCGCCGTGCGCGAGGTGCTCGCCGAGATTGGCGTGCCGGTTCCGGTGAAGTGAGGGCGACATGACTGCAATTTCCGTCAACGGCCGCGATTATGCCGCGCCGAAAACGCCCACCGTCGTCATCTGCATCGATGGCTCGGAGCCGGGCTATATCGAGAAGGGAATCGAAGCGGGCGTCGCGCCCAATTTCGAGCGGATGATGCAGAACGGCGCGAACCTCGTCGCCGAATGCGTGATCCCCTCCTTCACGAACCCGAACAACCTCTCGATCATCACCGGCCGCCCGCCGGAGGTGCATGGCATCGCGGGCAACTTCTTCTACGACCCCGCGACCGGCGCGGAAGTAATGATGAACGACCCCTCGTTCCTGCGGGTGCCGACCATCCTCGCCGGCGTGCAGCAGGCCGGCCACAAGGTCGCGATGGTGACCGCGAAGGACAAGTTGCGCCTGCTGCTCTCGAAGGGGCTGGATTATGCGAAGGGCACAGCCATCGCGTTTTCCTCCGAGAAGGCGGACAAGGCGAACAAGGCCGAGAACGGCATCGCGGATGTCTGCCAGTTCGTCGGCATGGGCGTGCCGGATGTCTATTCGGCGGGCCTCTCCGAGTTCGTCTTCGCGGCGGGCGTGAAACTCGCCGAGACCTTCAAGCCCGACCTGATGTATCTCTCGACGACCGATTACATCCAGCACAAGACGGCGCCGGGCACCGAAATCGCCAATGATTTCTATGCGATGATCGATCGTTATCTCGGCCGGCTCGATGCCCTGGGCTACACGATCGTCGCCACCGCCGATCACGGCATGAACGACAAGCACCATGCCGATGGTTCGCCGAACGTGGTCTATCTCGAGCCGTTGTTCGAAGGCTGGCTGAAGAGCGGCAAGGCCCGCGTCATCCTGCCGATCACCGATCCTTACGTGGTGCATCACGGTGCGCTCGGCTCCTTCGCGACAATCTATCTGCCGGAAGGTGCCGATCGTGACGGTCTCCTGATGAAGCTCAAGGCCACGCCCGGCATCGAGGTGGCGCTGACGCGCGAGGCGGCCAGCGCCGAGTTTGAACTCCCGCCCGATCGCCTCGGCGATCTCGTGGTGATCTCGACGCGCCATGTCACGCTCGGCACCGCGCCGGAGAAGCACGATCTCTCCGGCCTCACGGAGCCTTTGCGCAGCCATGGCGGCCTCACCGAGCAGCGCGTGCCGATGCTCTCGAACCGCAAGCTCAACATTCCGGCCGGACATCGCCTGCGCACCTTCGATGCATTCTGGGTCGCCCTCAACTGCGTGGAGCCTTGATAGATGCCGATCATGCCGAAACTGCCCGCCCGCACGGAAGCGATGCGCATCGCCGGCAAGCTCGTCTCCACCGATGACGTGATCGAGGTGAAGAACCCCTATGACGGTTCGCTCGTCGGCACCGTGCCGATGGCCCGGCCCGAGCATGTGCGCGAGGCGTTCCAGAAGGCCAAGGATTTCAAGCCGAAGCTCTCGCGCTACGAGCGCCAGCAAATCCTGCAGAAGACCGCGCAATTGCTGGCTGACCGGCGCGAGGATTTCGCGCGGCTCATTTCGGCGGAATCCGGCCTGTGCTGGAAGGATGCGATCTACGAATCCACCCGCGCCTACGATGTCTGGTCCTTCGCGGGGCAGCTCGCGATCAAGGACGATGGCGAGCAATTCTCCTGCGACATCTCCCCCAACGGCAAGGCGCGGAAGATCTTCACGACCCGCGTGCCTTTGCTCGGCGTGATCTCGGCGATCACGCCCTTCAACCACCCGCTGAACATGGTGAGCCACAAGCTGGCCCCGGCGATCGCCACCAACAATCGCGTCGTGCTGAAACCCACCGAACTCACGCCGCTGACAGCTTTGGCGCTTGCGGATGTGCTCTACGAAGCCGGGCTGCCGCCGGAGATGCTCTCGGTCGTCACCGGCAATCCGCGCACGATGGGCGACGCGATGATCACCGATCCCGCGGCGGATCTCGTGACGTTCACGGGCAGCGTGCGGGTGGGGAAATACATCGCCGAGAAGGCGGGCTATCGCCGCATCGTGCTTGAACTCGGCGGCAACGATCCGCTGATCGTCATGGAGGATGCCGACCTCGATAAAGCCGCCGAACTCGCGGTGCAGGGCGCGACCAAGAATTCGGGCCAGCGCTGCACGGCGGTGAAGCGCATTCTCGTGGTCGAGAGCGTTGCGAGCGAATTCGTGAAGCGCGTCGTTGCGAAGGCGGAGAAGCTCAAATGCGGCAACCCAGCCGATACCGAGGTTGATCTCGGCACGGTGATCAACGAGGGCGCGGCGAAGCTGTTCGAGGCGCGCGTGAGGGATGCCGAGCGCCAGGGCGCCGAGGTTCTCCATGGCCGACCGCGCGAGGGCGCGCTGTTTCATCCCACCGTTGTGGATCGCGTGCCCTACATGGCCGAACTCGTGCACGAGGAGACCTTCGGGCCGGTGATCCCGATCATCCGCGTGCCGGACAATCTGGACGAGATCATCCGCATCTCGAATTCCACGGCCTATGGCCTCTCCTCCGGCGTCTGCACGAACCGGATCGACTATATCCAACGTTTCATCGCGGAACTCGATGTCGGCACGGTCAATGTCTGGGAGGTGCCGGGCTACCGCATCGAGATGAGCCCGTTCGGCGGCATCAAGGATTCCGGCCTCGGCTACAAGGAAGGCGTGTGGGAGGCCATGAAGAGCTTCACCAATGTCCGGACGTGGTCGATGCCCTGGAGCGCATGAAAACGCAGGCCAATTGCGCCGTTCCGGCTTGTCACGGAACAGGGTTTGCGGTGCAATGCCCAGTAGAACCCGAGGGGCGGGGAGCGCCTTCAGAAGGACAGGGAGAGGGTAGGATGAAACAGGGTTGGCTGGCCGGCGTGGCGATGGGCCTCGTTCTGGCCATGGGGTGGAGCAATGCGGCCGAGGCGCAGGGGCGCACCCGGATCACGGCCTATACGGCGCTGGAGAACGACCAGCTCCAGCCCTTCAAGCAGGCGATCGAGGCCGATGTGCCGGATGTCGAGATCGCCTGGGTGCGCGATTCCACCGGTGTCATCACCTCGCGCTTCCTCGCCGAGAAGGATAACCCGCGCGCCGATATCGTGCTGGGCCTCGCGGCGACCTCGCTGCTGCTCTTCGAGAAGCTGAACCTGCTCGAGGAATACAAGCCCGCCGGCGCCGATGCGCTGAAACCCGCCTACAAGGATACGTCGGGCGGCTATACCTGGACGGGCATGGATGCCTTCCTCGCGGTCGTCTGCTTCAACACCGCCGAAGCCGGGAAGGACAAGATCGCCGCGCCGACCTCCTGGATGGATCTCACCAAGCCGGAATTCAAGGGCAAGGTGGTGATGCCGCACCCGGCGTCTTCCGGCACCGGTTATCTCAAGGTCGCGGCCTGGCTGCAGATCATGGGCGAGCAGGCGGGCTGGGCCTATATGGACAAGCTGCACGAGAACATCGCGGTCTATACCCATTCGGGCTCCGCGCCCTGCGTGCAGGCCGCGAAAGGCGAGCGGCTCGTCGGCATCGGCTTCGACATGCGCGGCGCGCGCGAGAAGACGCAAGGCGCGCCGATCGACCTCATCCTGCCGAAGGAAGGCGCGGGCTGGGACATGGAAGCGACCGCCATCGTGAAGGGCTCGAAGAACCTCGCCGCCGCGAAGAAGGTGGCGGATTGGGTCGCCACGAAGAAGGCAAACGAGCTTTACGGCAAGTATTATGCCCTCGTCGCCCACCCCGATGTGAAGAGCGCGCCGCCGAACTACCCGGCCGATGCCGAGGTGAAGATGGCCAAGAACGACTTCACCTGGATGGCCGAGAACCGCGAGCGCATCCTCGCGGAATGGACCAAGCGCTACGACAGCAAGGCCGCGCCGCGCTGAGCGAGGACGGAACGTTCCGGCATGCCCCGTGCATGCCGGATCATCCGGTTTTCGCGTTTCGGGGGGCTCATGCCGAACCATGCCGTCATGCCATCCGCGGCGCCGCGCGCGCCTGCGGGTTCGTTCCTGTCGATCCGGGGCCTTTCGAAGAGTTTCGGGCCGTTCCAGGCGCTGAAATCCATCGATCTCGAGATCGGGGAGGGTGAATTCGTCTGTTTCCTCGGCTCCTCCGGCTGCGGGAAAACGACACTTCTGCGCGCGATTGCCGGGCTCGACCGGCAAACGAGCGGCACGATCATGCTGCGCGGATTAGATGTCTCGAACGCGCCGCCCTCAGCGCGCGATTTCGGCATCGTCTTCCAGTCCTATGCGCTGTTCCCGAACCTCACGGTGGCGGCGAATGTCGGCTACGGCCTCGTGAACCAGCGGAAGCCGCGCGTCGCGATTGATGCGCGCGTGAAGGAATTGCTGGCGCTTGTCGGCCTGCCCGATCAGGCGATGAAATACCCCGCGCAGCTCTCCGGCGGCCAGCAGCAGCGCGTGGCGCTGGCCCGCGCTTTGGCCACGTCGCCAGGCCTGCTGCTGCTCGACGAGCCGCTTTCCGCGCTCGATGCGCGGGTGCGTCTGCGTCTGCGCGAGGAGATCCGCGCCTTGCAGCGCCGGCTCGGCGTCACCACCATCATGGTCACGCATGACCAGGAGGAAGCGCTCTCCATGGCCGAGCGCATCGTGGTGATGAACCACGGCGTGATCGAACAGGTCGGCACGCCGGAGGAGGTTTATGCCCGGCCGAAAACCGCCTTCGTCGCGGATTTCGTGGGCCGGATGACCTTCCTTCCCGGCGTGATCGAGAGCGAAACTCTCGTGCGCCTCGGCGATCAGCGCCTGCGGGTTGCCGAAACGCCCGGTTTCGCAACGGGCGAGCTGGTTGCGCTTGGCCTGCGCCCCGAGGCCGTGCGCCTCGTCGACGGTGCGGGCGAGAACCGCCTCGCGATGCGGATCACCGCGCTCGAATATCTCGGCTCCTTCGTGCGTGCGACGCTTTCCAGCGACGGCGCCGCGCCGCTGACCCTGCTCGCCGATCTCCCGTTCAACGTGATGCAGGATCGCGCCTACATACCGGGGCAGGCGGTGATGGCCGAACTGCCGGCGGGCGCCTTGCGCGTCTTCCCCAGCCGGACTGGCGCATGAGCGTCGAGGCCGCGCCCCGACATCGCGACCGCGAGGCGCTGGTCGCGACCGCGCTGCTCCTGGGCCTTGCCTTGGTGCTGGTGCTGCTGATCGCGGTGCCGCTCTGGTCGCTTCTGTCGAAATCCGTGCAGAATTCGAACGGGCAATTCGTGGGGCTCGCGAATTTCTCGCGCTATATCGCGACGCCCTCACTCGTGGCGTCGCTCTGGAACTCGATCTGGGTGTCGAGCCTCGTGGCACTGATCGTGGTGCCGCTCGCCTTTCTCTATGCCTATGCGCTGACGCGGAGCCGCATGCCCGGCCGTGGATTGTTCATGGCCGTGGCGATGACGCCGCTTTTCGCGCCCTCACTGCTCTCGGCGATCTCGCTGATCTACATCTTCGGCAATCAGGGGTTTCTCAAGAGCTGGCTCTTCGGCGCGAGCATCTACGGGCCCGTGGGCATCGTGATCGCGGAAGCGGTCTATTGTTTCCCGCATGCGCTGCTGATTCTCGTGACCGCGCTCCGCCTGGCCGATGGGCGGCTCTATGAGGTGGCGGAGGCGTTGGGCACCGCGAAATCCCGCGTGTTCTTCACCGTCACGCTGCCCGGCGCGCGCTATGGCCTTGTCAGCGCGGTTTTCGTGGTGTTCACGCTTGTTATCACCGATTTCGGCATCCCCAAGGTGATCGGCGGGCAGTTCAACGTGCTCGCGACCGACGCCTACAAGCAGATCGTGGGGCAGCAGAATTTCGAGATGGGCGCGGTGGTGGGCCTCATCCTGCTGATGCCTGCGATCCTCGCCTTCGCCGTGGACCGGCAGGTGCAGAAGCGGCAGGTGGCGCTTCTGTCGGCGCGCGCCGTGCCCTACGAGCCAAAAGCCAACGCGAAGCGCGATCTCGCGCTCCTCGCCTTCTGCCTCGTCATCGGCGGGGTGCTGATCGGCATGCTGGGCATGGCGATCTGGGCGAGTTTCATCCGCTACTGGCCGTATAATCTCAGCCTGACGCTCAACAACTACGATTTCGCGAATTTCGACCCGCAGGGCTGGGGCGCCTATCTCACCTCGCTGCAGATGGCAGCGCTCACCGCGATCTTCGGCACGGCGCTCGTCTTCATGGGCGCATATCTTGTCGAGAAAACCCGGCCGCAGCCTCTCCTGCGCGGCTTCGTGCATTTCCTCGCCATGCTGCCGATGGCGGTGCCGGGCCTCGTGCTGGGCCTCGGCTACGTGTTCTTCGTGAATGCGAAATGGAACCCGCTGGGCATCTTCTATGGCACGCTCGTCGTGCTCGTCGCGAACACGGTCGCGCATTTCTATACGGTCGCGCATATCACGGCGGTGACCCAACTGAAGCAGATTGACAGCGAATTCGAGAGCGTTTCCGCGTCCCTCAAGGTGCCGTTCTGGGTGACGTTCCGGCGCGTCACGCTGCCGATCTCGCTCCCGGCGGTCACCGATATCGCGGTCTACCTGTTCGTGAACGCGCTGACGACCGTCTCTGCCGTGATCTTCCTCTATGGCCCATCGACCAAGCTCGCCTCGATCGCCATCGTCCATATGGACGAGATGGGCGCGGTGGCCGCTGCTGCCGCCATGGCCACCTGCATTGTCTTCACCGCCATGGCGGTGAAGCTCCTTCACCTGGCTCTGGACCGGCTGGTCTTTGCCCGGTTTCAGGCGTGGCGGAAACGCTGAATCCCCCGAAACGTCGCCACGCGCTGCCGAGATATCACCCCTTCGCGCCCGATACCCGTGGCAAGCTGCTGAACTCGACGATGTTGGGCATGGCGGCGTCGGCATAGGCCGCGCTGATCCGTTCGGAGATATTGAGGTAAATGTTACCGATATCCTCGAACAGGCTGCCGATACGCATCATGTAATCTTTACTGTCTATATCGAAGTTTATTCTCTCGAACAAAATTTCAAGCGATTGGGCTTGAACTAAGGTCGATGTTGCCAAAATGTATGGCAGGCCAGTGCAGGTCGATTCTGGTATCATTGTCAGACTCTTTTTTTCTATAGCGCCCCGAGGATTCGTCGGACACCTGAAAGTTACGAAATCGTGACAATGCGGGAAGTGCGAAAGTAAAGCAGGCGTTGTGCATTAGGAACACAGCCGACATGAAGAATTCTGTCCCTCTGGATGAAATCAAGGCCTTCGTGGATGTCGCGCAGGCCGGCTCCTTCAACGCCGCGGCATCCCTTCAGAACGTGGCCCATTCCTCGCTCAGCCGCAAAGTTAACCATCTGGAACAATGGCTTGGCGAACAGCTTTTCCGACGCACGACCACGGGCGTGGTGCTGACATCGGCCGGCGCGCAGCATCTCCAGAGGTTCAGCGAGGGCCTCGAACTGATCCGCGGTTCGATCGCGAATGCCAGCCGCTACGGGGCGTTGCGGCCGGTGCAAATTTCGGCCGTCCCCGGCATTTGCATGGCACTGTTGCTCCCGCACCATACCGAATTGTGTGAAACCACCGAGGGTTTGGCGATTCGTTACATGCTGGATCGGCAACTCACCGACTTTTCGGACGGCACCGAGATCGCCATCCGCTCGGGTGGCGGGCGCTGGCCGGGGCTCCGATCCGCCCTGCTGCTCCCGAGCCAAGTGCAGCCTTTCGCCAGCCTGCGGATCGCCAGCGAAATCGGGGCGGATCCGTCGCCGCGCAGGGTACTTGCCTTCCCGCTCGTGCACCTGTCCGTCGACACCGCCTGGCGGACCTGGCTTTCCCTGAACGAAATTTCCTACAGTCTCCGCCCGATCGACCACGTCTTCACGGATGTCACCGTGTCGACCCATGCCGTGCGGCACGGCCTCGGAATCGGGCTTCATCGGGCTGGCATCGATCCCGAACCGGAGCCGGGAAAGGTGGCCTTCGTGGGCCAGCGCACGGCGCTGCCCGATTTCGGCTATTTTCTCATCCGCCCGGAAGATCGCGCCTTGCGCCCTGTCGCCCAGCGTTATGTGCGCGGCCTGATGCAGCGACTGGGTTGCGGCGAGGGTGCCATCGAGGCCTTTATGGCCTGACGATGTTGCGGCGCGGCCCGGCTCACCGCGCCCGGGCGTAGGGCGCGAAGGCGCGCGCGACCTGCGCATAGATCTCTCGCTTGAAAGGCATCACCCCCGCGACGGCGTCATCCAGCGTCGCCCAGCGCCATTCGGAAAACTCGGGGATAAAATCCGCGCCGGTCGCCGTGAGATCGATCGCATCCTCGCGTCCGGTGAAGCGGAAGGCCACCCAGCGCTGCTGCTGGCCGCGGAAGGCCTCGAGCTTGTGGCCCGTCGGCGTGTAGGGCAGGGGGAAATCATAGGCCCACCATGTTTCGGTGAGGCCGAGGAATTCCACCTCCGTGATGCCGGTCTCCTCGGCGAGTTCGCGGCGGGCGGCCGCGATGATGTCCTCGTTCGGGTCGATGCCCCCTTGCGGCATCTGCCATTCGAAGCCGGGAAGCACATATTCCGGCCCGTCGGGAATGGATTTCCCGAGGAACACCTCGCCGCGCGCGTTGAACAGCGCGACGCCGACATTGAAGCGATAGGGTTTGGTCTGATCGGTCATTGCAGGCGGATCATCACCAGACCGGCGACGATGAGGCAAGCCGCGGCGATGCGATTCCAGCGCAACGGTTCACCGAGGAACAGCACGGCGATGGCCGCGCCCCAGAGCACGCTGGTCTCGCGCACCGCCGCCACGAGCGGAATCGGCGCAACCGTCATCGCCCAGATCGCGATGCCGTAGGAGCCGCAGGACATGACCCCGCCGGCAAAACCCTGCGGCAGGTAATCGAACATCGGCCGCATGCCCTTCCAGCCCTTCCGCCAGAACGCGAAACTGGTGAGGCACAGGCCATCGAGCAGGAACAGGGCGGCGGTGTAGCTGTGCGGATCGCCCGAGAGGCGCGCGCCCAGCCCGTCGCTGATCGTGTAGAGCGTGATCGTCACGGCCGTCATCGCGGCGAAGAGCAAGGCCTTCCGGTCCATATGCGTCGCATCGCGCGCGCTGCGGATCGACATCACGAAGATACCGAGCGCGAGCAACGCGATGCCCGCGCCGCCCTTCACCGTCACGGGCTCGCTGAAGATCCAGACGCCGACGAAACCCGTCATGAGCGGCGCCGAACCGCGCGCGATCGGATAGACCTGCCCCATATCCGCGCGCGCATAGGCTGCCGAAAGCGCCACGTAATAGCCGAGATGGATGAGGGTGGAGGCCGCCAGCCACGGCCAGCTTTCCATCGTCGGAAAGCCGAGGATCAGCACCGCGGGAATGGCCAGCAGCATCCCGCAGGCATGGATCAGCACCATGGCCACGAAGGGCTCGAGCTTCAGCTTCAGCATGGCGTTCCAGCCCGCATGCATCGCTGCGGCCAGGAGGACGATGAAGAAGACGGGAAGGGACAAGGCGAGGCTCGATGGTGGACAATGGCCGGAAGGCCGGGGCCTTGCTCCTTGCCTGGCCGTGCCGCCATCATGTTATTCGCCGGCTAAAACCACAAGCCACAAATCATGGTCCTGGAAGCGCGGCAGAACATCTCTTGCCGGTTGCCAAGCCCGTCGCCGCTGTCATGATTGCGGTCCACGGGCAGCGCGGGGCGCGCCGCCCGATCACGCTTGCGGGGGCAGGGCATGGCGGGCAATCTCACCTTCGAGGCGCTGAAGGCGGCCGTCGCGGCTGGCGAGATCGATACGGTGCTCGTCTGTTTCGCGGATATGCAGGGCCGCCTCATCGGCAAGCGCTTCCACGCCGAGTTCTTCGTGAATGGCGGGCACGAAGAGACCCATGCCTGCGACTACCTCCTTGCCAACGACATCGATATGGAGCCGGTGCCGGGCTACAAGGCCTCGAGCTGGGAGAAGGGCTACGGCGATTTCGTGCTGAAGCCGGATCTCTCGACATTGCGCCGCGTGCCGTGGCTCGCGGGCACCGCGCTGGTGCTGTGCGATGTGGAAGATCACCACCATCACGCTTTGGCGCATTCGCCGCGCCAGATGCTGAAGAAGCAGATCGCGCGGCTTGCCGAGCGCGGCTACCGGGCCTATTTCGCCTCCGAACTCGAATTCTACCTCTTCGACGAGAGCTTCGAGGCGATCCGCGCCAAGCGCTATCACGAGCCGAAGACGGCGGGGCAGTACATCGAGGATTACCACATTCTCCAGACCTCCAAGGAGGAGGAGGTGATGCGCGCGATCCGCCTCGGCCTCGCCGGCGCGGGCATTCCGGTCGAGAATTCCAAGGGCGAATGGGGGCCGGGGCAGGAGGAGATCAATGTCCGCTATGCCGATGCGCTCGCCATGGCCGACAACCACACGATCCTGAAGAACGGCATCAAGGAGATCGCGTGGTCGAAGGGCAAGGCCGTCACCTTCATGTCGAAATGGCGGTATGACCTCGCGGGCTCGTCCTCGCACATCCACATGTCGCTGTGGGACAAGGCGGGGAAGACGCCGCTCTTCCTCGACCAGAATGCCGAATACGGCATGTCCAGCCTGATGCGCTCCTTCGTGGCCGGGCAGATCAGATATGCCCGCGAGATCACCTGGTTTCTCGCGCCCTACATCAACTCCTACAAGCGCTTCATGGCCGGCACCTTCGCGCCGACCAAGACCGTCTGGAGCCGCGACAACCGCACGGCGGGCTTCCGGCTCTGCGGGGAGGGGACGAAGGCGATCCGCATCGAATGCCGGATCGGCGGCGCGGATCTCAACCCCTATCTCGCGTTTTCCGCGCTGATCGCCGCGGGGCTCGCCGGCATCGACGAGAAGCTCGAACTCGGAAAACCCCATTCCGGCGATGCCTATGGCGGGCGCAAGCTGCCGGAAATCCCGAAAACCCTGCGCGAGGCCGCCGAGGCTCTCGACAAATCGAAGCTGTTGCGTTCCGCGCTCGGCGACGATGTCGTCGAGCATTACGTGCACACCGCGCGCTGGGAACAGGCGGAATATGACCGGCGCATCACGGATTGGGAATTGTTCCGGGGGTTCGAACGGTATTGAAGAACCAGTGTCATTCCCGACCGAGCACAGCGAGGGGCGGGAATCCAGGATAAGCCGAACGAAGGAAGAATGGATTCCCGCCCGCCTTCGGCGTCGGGAATGACAGGATGAGTGAGCCGAACGGAATTCGCATGACCGACATCACCTGCATCTCCCCCATCGACGGCGCGGAAGTCGCGCGTCGCCCCATCGCCAGCGACGCCGAGATCGCCGCAGCGTTGGCCGCAGCACGCGCGGCGCAGGCCGAATGGCGACATGTTCCGCTGGCCGAACGGCAGGCGGCGGTGACGCGCTTCGTCGATGGCATGCTCGCGATGAAGGAGGAGATCGGCCCCGAACTCACCCGCCAGATGGGCCGGCCTATCCGCTACGCCGCCGGCGAACTCAACGGTTTCGCCGAACGCGCGCGGCACATGATTGCCATTGCGCCGCAGGCTTTGGCGGATGTCGTGCCGGAGAGGCGCGAGGGCTTCACGCGCTTCATCCGGCGCGGGCCCGCGGGCATCGTCTTCACCATCGCGCCGTGGAACTACCCGTATCTCACGGCGGTCAACACGGTGGTGCCGGCGCTTGTCGCGGGTAATTCGGTGATCCTCAAGCATGCGGCACAGACCCTGCTGGTGGGCGAGCGCTTCCAGATGGCGGCCGATGCCGCTGGCCTCCCGAAGGGCCTTTTCCGCACGCTGGTGCTGGGGCACGAGGAGACGCTGAAGATCATCGCGTCCGGCTCGGTCAATCAGGTCTGCTTCACGGGTTCGGTGGAAGCGGGCCGCGTGATCGAGCGCGCGGCGGCGGGCACCTTCACGGGTGTCGGGCTGGAGCTTGGCGGCAAGGACCCGGCTTATGTGCGCCCCGATTGCGATTGGCAGAACGCGGTGGAAACGGTGGTCGATGCCGCGTTCTTCAATTCCGGCCAGTGCTGCTGCGGCATCGAGCGCGCCTATGTGCATGCCGACATTTTCGACAGGTTCGTGGCCGATGCGAAGGCGCTCGTGAAGCAATATGTGATGGGCAACCCCTTGAGCGAGGCTGTCACGCTCGGCCCGATGGCGCAGTTGCGCCTGGCGGAAGTCGTCCGCGCGCAATCGACCGCCGCGATGAAGGCGGGTGCCAAGCCGCATCTCTGCCCCGTCGATTGGTCGGCGCATCGCGACGGTACGCCCTATCTCGCGCCGCAGATCTTCACGAATGTGCGGCATGACATGGCGATCATGAGCGAGGAGAGCTTCGGCCCCGTGCTCGGCATCATGCCCGTGCGCGATGACGACGAGGCGATCCGCCTGATGAATGACAGCCGATACGGCCTCACCGCCGCGATCTTCACGCGCGATATCGAGGCGGCGATGCGCATCGGCGAAAGGCTCGAAACCGGCACGGTCTTCGCGAACCGCGCGGATTATCTCGATCCCGCCCTCGCCTGGACCGGCGTGAAGGAGACCGGGCGCGGCGCCTCGCTCTCCGTGCTGGGTTACGACGCGCTGACCCGCCCCAAGAGCTTCCACCTGAAACACGTTTGAGAACGAACCATGCAGCTTCGCGGCAACTGGAACTACCCCACCTCGGTGCGCTTTGGCGCGGGGCGCATCTCGGAACTCGCCGATGCGGTGAAGAAGGCGGGCTTCGCGCGGCCGCTGCTGGTGACGGACCCCGTGCTCGCGAAAATGCCGATGGTGGCGGCCGCCAAGGCGCAGCTCGACGCGGCCGGCTTGCCTTGCGCGATCTTCTCGGATGTGAAGCCGAACCCGGTCGCGGCGAATGTCGAGGCCGGTCTTGCGGTGTTGCGCGCCGGCGGGCATGATGGCGTGGTCGCTTTCGGCGGCGGCTCGGCGCTCGATGCCGGCAAGGTCATCGCCTTCATGGCGGGGCAGACGCGGCCCATGTGGGATTTCGAGGATGTCGGCGATTGGTGGACGCGCGCCGACCCGGCCGGCATCTTCCCCATCGTCGCGGTGCCCACCACTGCCGGCACCGGCTCGGAAGTGGGGCGCGCCGGTGTCATCACGGACGAGACGACGCATACGAAGAAAGTGATCTTCCACCCGCTGATGATGCCGAAGATCACGATCTGTGATCCCGAACTCACCGTGGGCATGCCTCGGATGATCACCGTCGGCACCGGTATGGATGCCTTCGCGCATTGCCTCGAGGCCTATTGCGGGCCGTTCTATCATCCGCTGGCCGATGGCATCGCGCTCGAGGGCATGCGGCTCGTGAAGGAGTACCTGCCGCGCGCGGCAAGGGATGGCGCCGATCTCGAAGCCCGCGCCCAGATGATGAGCGCCGCCGCGATGGGTGCCACCGCCTTCCAGAAGGCCCTGGGGGCGATCCACGCGCTGAGCCATCCCGTGGGCTCGCTCTACAACACCCACCACGGCATGACGAATGCGGTCTTCATGCCCTATGTGCTGGAATTCAACCGTCGCGCGGTGGAGGAAAAGCTTTCGCGCGTTGCGGCCTATCTCGGCCTGCAGCCGCGTTATTCCGCCTTCCTCGATTTCGTGATGACGATGCGCGCGGAACTCGGCGTGCCGCATACGCTGAAAGATCTTGGCGTCGCCAATCCGGATATTCCGCTGATGGCCACGATGTCGCCGAACGATCCGACCGCCGGCGGCAACCCGGTGCCGCTGACCGAGGAAGCCTCGGCCGACCTCTTCCGCCGCGCGTTGGAGGGACGCCTCTGAATCCGCTGCATTGCTGAAAGCTGGCCTTTACCGTCCGGCGGGAATTGTGACAATGAAATGCACGCACAACGTGTGGCGACCGGGGCGGTTTCCACGGGTCTGGAGGGCCGAAACCGGGCTAGTTCGAGCGATTTTGTCGCGAATTTGAATGATTTCGCGCGGCGAGTCCCCGTTCGGGCTCGGCAATCGATTTAAACCTTTGTTCCGGATTTGGCGCGAGCGTGCGGTGCATCGAAAGCCCGTGCCGCGAGGACAGTATGGTCCGCCTTCCTTCCGCTCCCCTGTTTCGCCGTTTCGCGTATGATCGCCATGGCGCCGTCGCGATGATCTTCGCGCTGAGCGCGGTGGGGCTCCTCGGGGTCACCGGCCTCGCGATGGATTTCGCGCGCGGCGCCAAGGCCAAGTCGGCGCTGCTCGCGGCGGCCGATTCCGCTGCCCTGGCCGGCGCGCGGCTTGTCGGCACGCCCGCCGAGCGCGAGGCCGCCGCGAAGCAGGTGTTCGAAGCCAACCTCAAGCAGAGCGACTACGATCTCAGCAAGGTGGTGATGAAGCCCGAGAACATCGTGAAAGATGGCCGGAACTTCGGCTATCGCGTCTCGGTGCAGGGCGAATTGCCGACCACGTTGAGCCGCGTGCTGGGCTTCCAGGAACTCAATGTCGCGACCTTCTCCGAGGCGATCGGCGTGCTCACCACGCCGACGGAAGTGGTGATGGCGCTCGACACCACCTATTCGATGACCGGCTGGAAGATCGCCACGCTGAAGGACGCCGCGACGCGCCTCATCGATGACCTGCGGCCGCTCGCCTATGACGCCGACAAGCTGAAATTCGGCATCGTGCCGTTCGGGCAATACGTCAATATCGGCGTCTCGAACCGCCACAAGCCGTGGATGAACGTGCCGGACGATTCCTCCACCACGAGCACGAGCTGCAAGATGGAAAAGCAGGTCGTGAGCTGGACGAATTGCAAGAAGGTGTGGATTCCCCCGGTCGCGGCCAAGCCGCCGGGCACCTGCTACAACGATGGCGTTCCCTATTCCTGCGGCGGCTCGGCAGCCAAGGCCGGCTACTTCCAGGATCAGTGCGAGCCCGTTTACGGCCCGGACAAGGAGGTCTGCAAGACCAACACGGCCAACCAAAAGTGGAATGGCTGCGCCGGCTCGCGCAATTATCCCCTCAACACCCGCGACGACAGCTATGGCACCCGCATTCCGGGCATCATGAACGTCACCTGCGGCACGGAGATCCTCGATCTCACCACCAATTCCTCGCAGGCCAAGTCGCGCATCATGGCGCTGAATCCGAACGGCGAGACCTATATCCCGGCGGGCCTGATGTGGGCCTGGCGGATGCTCTCGCCGCAGGCGCCGCTGGAAAATGCCGCGACCCGCTCGAGCAGCGAGCCCGTGCGCAAGTTCCTGATCCTGATGACCGATGGCCTCAACACGAAATCGCCGAGCTATCCGGCGCATACCGGTTCGAATGGCGCGCTGTCGAACCAGCTTCTGAAGGAAATCTGCCAGAACATCGCCAAGGACAAGGCGAATGCGATCACCATCTATTCGGTCGCCTTCGATGTGTCTGACGTGACAACCAAGAACCTGCTGAGCACCTGCGCCCTGGATACCGGCGGCCAGTTCTTCGATGCGAAGAACTCGGCGGAGTTCCTCGCGGCATTCGCCAAGATCGGCATGAATATCGGCGAGTTGCGCCTGACGAAGTGATGCAACAGGGCGGGTCCGCCGGAGCAACGGAACCCGACAACGAAAACCCGGCCTCGCGGCCGGGTTTTTCGCTTGCCCGTTTCTGTCGTCAATCAGGCGACGCGCCGCGCCTTCTCGGCTGCGAATTCCGGACCGAACTGCGCTTCCGCGGACATCGGCCGCCCGAACAGGAAGCCTTGCGCATAGCGCGCGCCCTCGAAGATCAGCATGTCGCGCTGCTGCGCGGTTTCCACGCCCTCGACGATGACATCCACGCCGAGATCATGCCCCAGGCCGAGAATGGCGCGGCGGATCGCCATATTCATCGAGCCGTCGTCGGTGTCCTGCACGAAGGAGCGGTCGATCTTGATCTTGTCGAACGGGAATTTCTGGATGTAGCTCAGCGAGGAATGGCCGATGCCGAAATCGTCGAGCGCGATCTGCACGCCGAGCAGGCGCAACTGGCGCAGGATGTCGAGCGTGCGGTTGTCGTCGATCAGCAGCACGGATTCGGTGATCTCGAGGATCAGCCTGTGCGGCGCGAGGCCGGCCATCGCCAGCGCATTGATCACCGAAACCGCGAGCTGGTGATTGCGGAACTGCACCGATGACAGGTTGACCGAGACGGATTTCTCCGCCGGCAGGCGCGCGAAGGTGCGGCAGGCCTGGCGCAGGGCGATCTCGCCGATCTGCAGGATGAGGCCGCTCTCCTCGGCGATTTCCACGAAATAGGCCGGCGAGAGCAAACCCTTCTGCGGATGGTTCCAGCGGATCAGCGCCTCATAGGCCATGGGCTGGCCGTGTTCGAGGTCGACGATCGGCTGGTAATAGAGCACGAATTCATCGTTCTGGATGGCGCGGCGCAGATCCTGTTCCACCTCGCGCCGGGCCAGGATCGCCGCCGTCATGCCCTCGTCGAAGAAGGCATAGGTGCCGCGACCGTCGCGTTTCGCGCGGTAAAGGGCGATATCCGCCTTCTTGAGCAGTTCGTGCGGGTCCTTGCCGTCGGTCGGCGCCAGCGCCACGCCCACGCTCACGCCGACGAAAACGCGCTTGCCGCGCACGCGATAGGGCATGGAAAGCCGCTGCACGATGCGCTTGCAGAGTTGCACCACGCTGTCCCGATCGCGGACCTCGGGCAGGATAACGGCGAATTCGTCACCCCCGAAACGCGCGGCCATGCCGATGCGCGGCACGACGCGCGAGAGGCGCCGCGCCGCGAGGCGCAGCAGCACGTCGCCGGCATCATGCCCCATCGTGTCGTTCACGTCCTTGAAGTGATCGAGGTCGAGGCAGAGGATCGCCAGTTCCTGGCCGCGCCGGTTCGTGGCGATGGCGTTGCCGAGCTTTTCGAGGAACAGCGTGCGGTTCGGCAGGTTCGTCAGCACATCGTGCAGGGCGAGATGCTGGATCTTGCTCTCGGCCTTCTTGCGATCGGTCGCGTCGAGCACCATGCCCTCGTAATAGAGGGGCTCGCCCTTCTCGTCCCGCACGATCCAGGCGGATTCCGACACCCACGCCTTCTCGCGCGTATCGGCACGGTAGATCTCGGAGACGAAATCCGTCACGCGGCCATCGCGCCAGAGCAGATCGTGGAATTCCTGCCGGCGGTTCGGTTCGACATACCACTCATAGGCCAGGAACTGCCGTGCGCGGATCATTTCAGCGTCGGATTCGAACCCGGCGAGCCGGGCCAGGGCCGGGTTTGCCAGAATGTTCTTGCCATCCAGCGAGGAACGATAGATGCCCGCCAGCGAATTCTGGAACAGCGAGCGGAATTCGCTCTCCGCGCGCAGCAGCTGCTTTTCGCGCTGCCGCGCCTCCGTCACATCTGCGAAAGTGCGCACCGCGCCGCCATCGGACAGTGGAATGGTCCGGATATCGAGGATGGTGCCGTTCGGCCGTTCGCGTTCGTAGCTCTGGAACTCGTCCATCACGCCGCCATTGCGGACAAAGGCGATGAAGGCCTCGCTCTGGCCGGCGAATTCGCCACGCTCGATCTGGTAATCGGTCAATTCTCGGAAGGGCATGCCCAGATGCAGGAGATCCGCGGGCAGCCCGAGCAGTTCCACAACGCGGCTGTTGAAGAACTCGATCCGCCGGTCGGCGCTGATCTTCATCACGCCTTGCGTGACGTTCTCGATGGTTTCCTCCAGCAGGCGGCGGGCCTGCTCTACCTCGCGTTGCCGCGCGACAATGTCCGTGATGTCCGAAAGCACCCGCACTTCGCCGCCCTGTTCAAGCTTGCGCGTGTGCACGCGCAGCACGGTGCCATCCGGCCGGACACGCTCGAAGACGCGATTGCCCGGTTCATGGGTGGATGCGCCGACCAGTTTCGGGAAACTCGGGTCCATGCCGACGAATTCGCCGCGCTGGATCATGAGATCGACGATTGCGCTCAAATGCGGCTGGCCCTGGCAATCCTCCGGCGTGAGGCTGCAGAACTGCAGGAATCGCCGGTTGAAGCAGCGGATGCGGCCTTCCTCATCCGTCATCACGATGCCCTGATCGACATTCTCGAGGGTCAGGTTCAGCGCATCGGTTGCCTCGGCCAGTTCGGCGTTGCGCGCCGCCACGGAGGCCTGGAGGCTGCGGTTGAGCTGATCGACTTCCTCGATCATCACCGCGATGGAATGATCGGTGCGGCATCTCTCGCCTTCGGTCTCGGCATAGGCGGCCGAAACCAGTTCACCCAGACGGTCGAGATCGATCGATCCGTCCGGCCGGGTCGCTTCGGAAAGCTGTCTGGCGAAGAGCGGGTGGGGCATCAGGCCTCACCGGGGTCGAAACGGGCTGGCCTTGTCACGGACAGCCGTCCGCGCGCGTGTCCCGGCAGGAGGGGACCGGGCCGAAACCCGGTTTCCGGGCGCGGCAGAAGGCCGGAGGCCTGATCAAGGGCGTGAGTCCGCATGCAAATACCATTTTCTATGGCTGCAAGAGTTCTACACGCCCAATTCCTAAAGAAATGCCTCCGGAAGCCTGGCTTTCCCGCAGGTTCCGGTTGTTGTTGCGATGCTGCGATGCAGCAAGCTCAGGCGGGCTGCACGGCCGGGCGCCGCACGATGCGCCAGATCAGCGGCGCCAGGACGGCGATGGCCGCGAGCACCAGCAGGCTCAACGACAGCGGTTTCTGCAGGAAGACCATCGGATCGCCATTGGAAATCGTCATGGCACGGCGGAATTCCTGCTCCGCCATCGGCCCGAGGATCATGCCGATGATCACGGGCGATGTCGGAAAATCGAAGCGCCGCATCATGAAGCCCATGAAGCCCACGATGTAGAGCAGGATCAGGTCCACCACCGAGCGGCTGATGCCGTAGGTGCCGATCGTCGCGAAGACCAGGATGCCGCCATAGAGCAGGGGCTGCGGAATCTTCAGGATCTTCACCCACAGGCCGACCAGCGGCAGGTTCAGCACGAGGAGCATCACGTTGCCGATGAAGAGCGAGGCGATCAGCGTCCAGACCAGCTGTCCTTGCGTCGCCAGCAATTGCGGACCGGGATTGATGCCGTAGCTCTGGAAGGCCGATAGCATGATGGCGGCGGTGGCCGATGTCGGCAGGCCGAGGGTCAGCATCGGCACGAGCACGCCGGCGGCGGAGGCGTTGTTCGCGGCTTCCGGCCCCGCCACGCCCTCGATGGCGCCGTGGCCGAACTCCTCCGGGTTCTTCGAGAGCTTCTTCTCGGTGTAATAGGAGAGGAAGGTGGGGATTTCCGCACCACCCGCCGGCATCGCGCCGATGGGGAAGCCGAAGGCCGTGCCGCGCAGCCAGGGCTTCCAGGAGCGCTTCCAGTCCTCCTTCGTCATGCCCACCGGGCCCTTGATGTCGATGACCTCTTCCTCGGTCTTCTTCTGGGTCGCGAGATGCAAAGTCTCGCCCACCGCGAAGAGGCCCACCGCGACGATCAGCACATTGATGCCGTCGAGCAGTTCGATGAGGCCGAAGGTGAAGCGCGGCTGGCCGGATTGCAGGTCGATCCCGATCATCCCGAAGAACAGGCCGATCGCCAAAGCGGTCAAACCGCGCAAGGCCGATGAGCCCAGAACCGCCGAAACGGTGACGAAACACAGGATCATCAGCGAGAAATATTCCGCCGGCCCGAAACTCAGCGCGAGTTCCACCACGGGCTTCGCGAGGAAGGTGATGCCGAGCGTGCCGAAGGTGCCGGCCACGAAAGAACCCACGGCGGCGGTGGCCAAAGCCGCGCCGGCGCGGCCCTTCCTGGCCATCTTGTGGCCTTCCATCGCCGTGATGATCGTCGCGCTCTCGCCGGGCGTGTTGATGAGGATGGATGTGGTCGATCCGCCATACATCGCGCCGTAATAGATGCCGGCGAACAGGATGAAGGCCGAGGTCGGGTCCACCTTGTAGGTGATGGGCAGCAGCAGCGCGATGGTGAGCCCCGGCCCGAGGCCCGGCAGCACGCCGATCGCGGTGCCCACCGTCACGCCCGCCAGCGCCCAGAGCAGGTTGATGGGCGTCAGCGCGTTCGCGAAGCCCTGCATCAAGAGCCCGAATGTTTCCATGGTAGTTCCCCCCGATGCAGGCCCCTGCCGAAGCCCGGACGACTGCTTCTCGCCTGTTGTCAGATCAGGCTTTCGATCAGTCCCGAGCCGATCTTGTATCCCAGTACCCGGTCAAACCCGACATAGGAGACGAAGGCCAGTACGAAGCCGATGGCCGCGTCCCGCGGAAGCTGACGGCTTCCGAAGCCGCGCGCGACGAAAGCGAAGAGCAATGTCGAGGACAGGATGAAGCCGATCCACTCGATGAGCGCGACATTGAGCAGCAACCCCAGCGCCACCCAGCCCAGCGAGGCCCATTCGGTGAGCGTCCCCTCCTGGTCGGCCGCCCAGCCGCCCCGGAAGGCCGCGATCAGCAGCAGAACGCCCAGGATCAACAGGAAACCGGCCACGAACCAGGCGAAGACCGATGGCCCGACCGTGGTGTAGAGCACCTGCGGGATGAGGGTCGTCTGCCAGGCCGCGGCCAGGGCGAGCACGATGACGCCAAAGGCCACCAGCTTGTGCGGCAGCGTCGTCGCGATGTGTTCCGATGATGTTTGATCGGACATGGCCGTTCCAGTTCCCCCTCTGGATCGTGGTCGACCGCATCAGCCAAGCGCGGTTCGCCCGCGTTTTCAATGGCGGAATGCGCGAACGGGCAAAAGCGACGGGAAAACCGTCAAAAAAACGAGGCAATCCGAAGATCGCCTCGTCTGTTCTGTCGTCGCGCGGCCCATTCAGGACGCGAGGCCGAGATCCTTCAGGATCGTCGTCGTGTCCGCCACGTCCTTCTTCAGGAACTCGCCGAACTTGTCGCCCGTGAGGTAGATGCCCTCCCAGCCGCGCGTCTCGAGCGTCTTCTTCCAGGCGGGACCGTTGACCATCTTGTCCATCAGCGCCACGAGCGCGTCGCGCTGCGCGGTGGTGATGCCCGGTGCACCGAACACGCCGCGCCAGTTCCACAGCACGACGTTCACGCCCTGCTCCTTCAGCGAGGGCACGCCATAGGACTTGGCCTCCGAGGAAACCGCCAGGGCCCGCAGCTTGCCGGCCTTGATCTGCTCCTCGAACTCGCCATAGCCCGACACGCCGGCCGAGACCTGGTTGCCGAGCAGGGCCGCCTGGGCCGGGCCGCCGCCCGCGAAGGCCACATAGCTTGCCTGGCGCGGATCGACGCCGCTCGCCTTGGCGATCTGGCCGACGAGGATGTGATCGGTGCCGCCAGCCGAACCGCCGGCCCACGAGACGGATTTCGGGTCTTTCTTCAGCTGCGCCACGAGATCGCCCATCGACTTGAAGGGCGAGGCCGCCGGCACCACCACCACGAGCGCCTCGCCGGTGAGGCGGGCGATGGGCGTCACGTCGAGGATCGTCATCGGGCTCTTGTTGGCGATGCCCGCGCCGACCATCACGAGGCCGCCGATCATGATCGCGTTGCCCTGGCCCTTCTTCTGGCCGACGAAGCGCGGCAGGCCGACCATGCCGCCCGCGCCGCCGACATTCTCGAGCTTGAATTCGCTCAGGATGCCATCGGCGCGCATCGCGGCTTCCATCGCGCGCGCCGTGCCGTCCCAGCCGCCGCCGGGCGCGGCCGGAATGAAGATGTCGAGGCTGGTGATGGCCTGTGCCTGCGCCGGAGTGGCGAACGGCAGGCCGAGGCCCGCCAAAGTCGCGCCAGCTGCGCCCGCTTTCAGAATGTCACGCCTGCTTGTCATGTGCTTCCTCCCTGTATGACCTGTTTGTGTTGTTCTTGTACCGGAGCGAGAAGTCCTCCATCGCTCCCTTTGCTGTCAACCGACCCTGCGGCGAATTCGGAAAACCACGATCAATCCGCGCCTCGCAACGGGAATGCCTTGCCGCCAGGCGGAAGGATGGCCTTTCCGGATGACGCATTCATGATCGAGCGACGATCCCGCATTCCGCCTGTTTCTTGCCGACTTGGTTTCCGCCTTCGAAAGGTGCGGTTTTTTCCTCTTTGGACCAAAAGGTTAGAATGCCGTTCCAAGGCTGGTCAAGACACATTCGGCGGCTCAGGGCGCCTCGCCACCCGGTTTTGCGCACTTGCCAGCGGCATCGAATGATGGGATGCGGGCGCCCTTCGCGCGGGCGTGATTTTCATATCGGCGCGGATCGGGCAGACTGGAAGCATGCGGCAGAAGAAACCCATCGGCGCCTTGATTGCCCGCCTGCGGCCCGCTTTCGCGGCGGTTGCGCTGTTTTCCGGCGTGATCAACCTGCTGGCACTCACCGGCTCGTTCTACATGCTGCAGGTCTATGACCGGGTGCTGGCGAGCCGCTCGCTCTCGACGCTGGTGGCGCTGTCGGTCCTGTGCCTCGGGCTCTTTGCGCTCAATGCCGTGCTGGAAGTGGTGCGCAGCAAGTTGCTGAACCGGCTGGGCGCCCGGCTGGAGCGCGATCTTCTGGCACCGGTGCATGATCTCATCCTGAAACTGCCGCTGGCCGGTCGCTCTCCGGCCGATTCCACGCAGCCGCTGCGGGATATGGAATCGCTGCGCACCGCGCTGTCGGGCGTGGTGCCGGTGGCCTTCGTCGATCTGCCGTGGATGCCCTTCTTCCTGGCCTTCATCTTCCTGCTGCATCCGGTTCTCGGGGTCGTCGCGCTCATCGGCATGGTGGCGCTCGTGGCGATCGCGCTTCTCACCGATCTCCGGATGCGCGAACCCACCCGCGCGCAGACCCTCGCGAGCGCGCGCCGGATGGCCGTGGCGGAGACCGCCCGGCGCAATGCCGAGGTGATCCGCGCGATGGGCTTCGGCGCGCGCGCCGCCGGGCGTTTCCACCAGGCCTCCCGCGCGGTTTTCACCGCGGCCGAACAGGCCGGCGACATCGCGACCAGCCTCGGCGGGTTGTCGCGCACGCTGCGTCTCATCCTGCAATCGGCGATGATCGGCCTCGGGGCGTGGCTCGTGCTGCAGAACCAGATGACGGCCGGGGCCATCGTCGCCGCTTCCATCGTGCTGGGGCGGGCCATCGCGCCGGTGGAGATGGCGATTGCCAACTGGAAGGTGTTCACCGCCGCGAAGCAGGCCCGCCAGCGGCTCGACGAGCTGATCCTGCTCGCCGGTGAACCGGGCACGCCGATGGCGCTGCCCCTGCCGAAAGCGAATCTCACGGTGGAAGGTTTGGCCGTCGCAGCACCGGGTCAGCGCAATCCGTTGGTTCGAAACGTGAATTTGCGGCTGTCCGCGGGCGATGCGGTGGCGATTGTCGGGCCGAGCGGGGCGGGCAAGTCGTCGCTGGTGCGCGGCATTGTCGGGGCATGGCACCCGATGCTCGGCAAGGTCCGCCTCGATAACGCGCCGCTGGACCAGTATCCCGAGGCGATGCTCGGCGCGATCGTCGGCTACCTGCCGCAGGATGTCGACCTGTTCGATGGCACCATCGCCGCCAATATCGCGCGGCTCGACGCGGATGCGCCCGAAGACCGGATCATCGAGGCGGCGAAGGCCGCCGATGTGCACAATCTCATCCTGCGCCTGCCTGAGGGCTACAACACCGTGCTGGGCGAGGGCGGTTCGACGCTTTCCGTCGGCCAGCGCCAGCGCATCGGGCTCGCCCGCGCGCTTTACGGCGAGCCCTTCCTGATCGTGCTCGACGAGCCCAACGCCCATCTCGACCAGGAGGGGGAGGAGGCGCTGGCGCGCGCTGTCGCGGCGATGCGCGCCAAGGGCAGGATCGTCATCATCGTCGCGCATCGTCCGGCGATCCTGGCGCAATGCAACCTCGTGGCCGTGGTGCAGGATGGCGAATTGCGCGGCATCGGCGAGCGCGATGCCATGCTGCGCCAGCTGGCCGAAGCGGCCCGCAAGCGTGCGACGCCTCAGGTTACGGCACCCCAGACCGCTGCGGCGGATGCCCCCGAAGGCAACCCGCGCGCGAGTCAGCCGCCCGCAAATCAGCCGGCGAGCGCCAGCTCCCCCCTGCTCCAGACCGGCGGGCGCATCACCGGCCGCATGCCGGCGGCCCGCTCCACCGGCGAGGGAAGTGGTTCCGCATGAACGCGCTCGCCAAATCCGCGCCGCTTCCTCCGGCGGTCGCCGAATCCCTCCCGCCCGAGCCCCGCTTGCGCGGGTTGATCCTCGGCGGCATCCTGATGGTGCTGATCGGCTTCGGCGGCTTCCTCCTCTGGGCCTTCACCACCGCGATTTCCGGCGCGGTGATCGCGAGCGGGCAGTTCGTGGCGGAAAGCGACGTGAAGCGCGTGCAGCACCCGCAGGGCGGCACGGTGGGGCGCATTCTCGTGCGCAACGGCGATCGGGTCGCGGCCGGCGACCTGCTCGTGATGCTCGACGACACCATTCCGCGCACCAATCTCGGGCAGATCGTCTCGCAGCTCCGGCAATTGCTCGCGCGGCGCGGGCGCCTCGAGGCCGAGCGGGACGACCGCGCCGAAATCCGTTTTCCGCCCGAACTCGCCTCGCTTGGCCCGGAGGCCGCGGAGATCGCGCAGGCCGAGACCCGCCTTCTCGCGGAATTGCGCGCGACCCGCGCCGCCCAGCGGCAGCAATTGACCGAGCGGATCGGCCAGCTTCAGCGGGAGATCGAGGGGCTGACGGCGCAAGCCGAGGCGAAGAAGCGCGAGGTGGAACTGATCGCGCATGAGCTCACGGGGGTCGAGGACCTCTACCAGAAGAACCTCGTGCCGATCACCCGCATGATGATCCTGCAGCGCGAGGCCGCGCGGCTCACGGGCGAAACCGGCGCGCTGGTCGCGTCCACGGCCAAGGCGCGCGGGCAGATCGCCGAGATCAACGTGCAGCTTCTCACCCTGGACCAGACCGCGCGCAGCGATGCCGCCAAGGAATTGCGCGAGGTGGAAACGCTCATCGCCCAGTTGCAGGAGCGCCGGATCGCGGCCCTCGATATCCTGAACCGCATCGAGATCCGCAGCCCGCAGACCGGTTTCGTGCACGAGCAGAACGTGAAGACCGTCGGCGGCGTGATCTCGCCCGGCGAGACGCTGATGCTCATCGTTCCGGAAGGCGACAAGCTCACCATCGAGGCGCGCGTCAGCCCCATCGACATCGATCAGGTGAAGGCCGGGCAGAAGGCGCATCTCAGGCTCTCGGCGCTGAACCAGCGCACGACGCCCGAATTGCGCGGGCACGTGACGCGCGTCGCGGCGGATCTCTCGCGCGAGCAGGCCGGCAGCATTCCGTTCTACACGGTTCGCCTGCAGATCGACGACAGCGAGCTGAAACGCTTCGATGCCCGCGTGCTCGTGCCGGGCATGCCGGTCGATGTCTTCATCGAGACGGGCGAGCGGTCGGTGATGAGTTATCTCACGCGGCCCCTGACCGATGCCTTCGCGCGCAGCTTCCGCGAGGATTGATCAGCCGGGATAGGGGTGCCAGCTCCCGGAAGGATCGCGGATTTCGAGGCCGTTCGGGCCTTGCCGCAGGTGATCCGGCCCGATGGTCACCTTGCCATGCCCGCCCGGCAGATCGAGCACATAGGCGGGAATCGCCGGGCCGGAGAGCTGACCGCGCAGGGCGCCATAGATCGTCTGCCCCTCGGCGATGCCGAGCCGGAAATGGCTGGTGCCGGGCGCGAGATCTGGATGGTGCAGGTAGAGCGGGCGGATGCGGTTCGCCGCCATGGTACGGAAAAGCGCCGCGAGCGTTTCCGTTTCCGCGTTCACACCCTTCAGCAGCACCGTTTGCCCCAGCAGCACGAGACCGGCATCGGCGAGGCGGGCGATGGCGGATTCGGCCGCAGGCGTGAACTCGCTGGCATGGTTCGCGTGGATCGCGATGCTCACCGCCTTGCCGGGGATCTTCAGCGCGCGGACCATCTCCGGCGTGACACACTCCGGCGCCACGACCGGCACGCGCGTGTGCCAACGCACGAGCTTCACATGCGGAATGCGCTGAAGCCGCTCGCCCATCGCGCCGATGCGCCGGGGCGAAAACATCAGCGGATCGCCGCCGGTCAGGATCACCTCGAAGATGCCGGGGTGCGCGGCGATGTAATCGAAAACCGCCGCGAGTTCGGCTTCCGTCAGCGTGCCGTCGCCATTCGGCCCCACCATTTCGCGGCGGAAGCAGAAGCGGCAATAGACCGGGCAGGCATGCAGCGCCTTGATCAGCACGCGATCCGGATAACGATGCACAAGGCCCTTCACGGGCGAATGCGGGTGATCGCCGATCGGGTCAGGGCTTTCCTCGGGCGTGGTCTGAAGCTCGCGCGTATCGGGCAGGAATTGGGCGGATATGCCCTCCGCGCCCTGCCGGATGAGGTCTGCCATCGCCGGGGTGATCGCGACGGCATAGCGCGCCGTTACATCCTCCAGCACGGGGGAGGGGGCGATCAGCCCCGCTTCCGCGAGGCCTTGCAGGTTGGTGATCGATGTCATGCGTCCTCCCCGAACGGAAAGGGCGTGGCGATGACCTCCTGCACGCTCTCCACCCCCGCCGCGAGCATGGCGAGGCGATCAAAGCCGAGGGCGGCACCGGATGCGGGCGGCATCTGCGCGAGGGCGTTCAGAAAATCCTCGTCGATCGGATAGGTTTCACCATAGAGGCGCTGCTTCTCGCTCATATCGGCCTCGAAACGCCGGCGCTGCTCGGCGGCATCCGTGAGTTCGCCGAAGGCATTCGCAAGTTCGACCCCGCAGACATAAAGTTCGAAGCGCTCGGCGAAGCGCGGATCATCCGGGCAGGGGCGGGCGAGGGCGGCCTCGGAGATGGGATAGCGATCGAGGATCGTTGCGCGTCCCGCTCCCAGATGCGGTTCGATGCGCTCGCTGAGAATGCGCGAGAAGATATCGCTCCAGGTGTCATCCGCCGCGATCCGCACGCCGATGCGCGTGGCTTCCGCCGCGAAGCCATCAAGATCGGCGAGGCAAGGTTCCAGCGCGATGCCGGCGTGGCGCGCGAAGGCCTCGACGAGGCTGAGCCGTTCCGGCACGGCGGTGAGGTCGCAGGTCCGGCCGCGGAAATGCGCCTCGCGCCTTCCGCCGTTCTCGCTCGCGAGGCGCAGCAAAACAGCGCAATCGGCCATGAGGGCTTCATAGCTATCCCCGGCCCGATACCATTCGAGCATCGAGAATTCCGGAGCGTGCAGCCGCGAGGCCTCGCGGGCCCGGAAGACCGGCGCGAACTGGAAGATGCGCGTTTCGCCGGCTGCCAGCAGCTTCTTCATCGCGAATTCGGGCGAGGTGTGGAGATAGCCCCGTGCCGCTTCACCCGCCGCATCCACCCAATGCGCCTCGAAAGCATGGAGATGCGTTTCGTTGCCGGGCGAGACCTGCACGAGCCCGGTTTCGACCTCCCAGAAACCCTGGCCCTCGAAATGCACGCGGATCGCCGCCTTCAGGCGCGCACGAACCTGCAAGGCCGGCCTGCGGCGCGCATGGTTCTCGCGATGCCAGAAGGGCGTTGCGGGCATGGTTTCCTGTGCTTCGTGTCATTCCCGATGCTCCGAAGGGGCAGGCGGGAATCCAGGGCGACCCGGCCGCCATCCTGCGGATTCCCGTGCGATGCGTGATGCATCGCCGGGAATGACAGCCGAGCCCCTTGGCGTTTTTCAAGGAAGGGGCTATGGAGCCGGACTTTCCGAAAAGCAATCGCGCCGAATAGCAATCGCGCGTCCATCAGACGGGGATATCCGTGGTCAAGGTCATCGCTTCCTCCATCCGCAAGGGCAATGTCATCGAGGTGGATGACAGGCTCTATTCCGTGATCTCCGCGGAAAGCTTCTTCCCCGGCAAGGGCACACCGACCACGCAGATCGATGGCCGCCGGCTTTCGGATGGCGTGAAATCCACCTTCCGCTACCGCACGACGGAGCAGGTGGAGAAGGCCTTCGTGGAGGAGAAGGATTATTCCTATCTCTACCCCGACGATAACGGCTACATCTTCATGGATCAGGAGAATTTCGAGCAGGTGACCGTGCCCGGCGACGTGATCGGCGACGGCGTGGCCTATCTGCAGGAAGGCATGATCGTGAAGCTCGGCGTGTTCAACGGCGCGGCCGTAACCGTCAGCCTGCCGCAACGCGTCGTCCTCGAGATCACCGAGACCGAGCCGGTGACGAAGGGCCAGACGGCTTCCTCCTCTTACAAGCCGGCGATCCTCTCGAATGGCGTGCGCACGGCCATCCCGCCGCATGTCACCGCCGGCACGCGCGTCGTCATCAACACCGAAGACGGCTCCTACGTGGAACGCGCGAAGGATTGATTCCGGTCGCCCTTGCGGGCCTTCCGCAACGCGCATAGCGTCACCCCCGGGGAAACTCGGGGGTTTTTCATGACTGGGCATGGTGTGTCGCGCCTCTCGCAGGCGCTTGTCTGGGCTGCGGTGCTGGCCGCGCCCGCTCTCGCGCAGAACGCGCCGGCGCCGGCCGCGCCGAAGATCGACCTGAAGCTCTTCGAGAATGCCGAGGTCGATCGCTCGAAGGGCTGCTCCTTCGCGCTCTGGCAGGCGAACCGCAACCCGGAGCGCGATCGCTACGCCTATATCTTCGTCGAGAATATCGGCCGGAACAGCGTGCGCGAGAATGCCCGCATCAAGGTGGGGAACGAGGTCATCACCTTCCGCCGCACGGCGGTGGGTGGCGCGCAGGAATTCGGCAACAAGACCTTCCCCAACGCGCTCTACAAGGCGGAAAAGGATGCGAGCTATCTCATCCTCGACCTGAAGCTCGTCGCGGCACCCGGCGAGGTGCTCGAGGCCGAAAGCGGGACGATGACGGTGATCCGTCCGGGGTTTCCGCCCTTCGTGGCGGAGGTGAAGGGCGAACTGGGCTGCAACATTCCCACTCCCGCCAGCACGCCCGCAACCCCACCCCCGCCACCGGCCCAGAAGCGCTCGGAGGCGCAGGTGCCGGCGACCATCGCTGGCCCCGCGATCTTCGAGAAATACAAGGTGCCGGGCAACAAGATCCCGCGCGGCATGATCGCTTTGGCCGAGCAGAAGATGAGCTGCGTCGCCAATGTGATGCGCCGGGGCGCCACCGGCTACGCCATGAGCGAGGAAAGCGCGCTGTGGGAAATCCCCTGCGACAATTTCGTCTATCAGGGCCATTCCGTCTTCGCGATCGTCTACACGCCCGACCCCGCGAAGCAGTTCGAATTCGTGATGTTCGACGCCCCCAAGGGCAAGACGCGCTCGACCGACGCCAACCAGCTGATGACGCCGAGCTGGGACATGAAGAACCAGATCGTCACCGGGCTTTCGCTCGGCCGCGCGCAGGGCGATTGCGGCACGCTGGAGCGGCACAAGCTCGGCGCGGACGGCCATTTCACGCTGATCGAATATCGCGAGAAGGAGAATTGCGACGGCAAGACGACGCCGCCGCAAAGCTGGCCGCTGGTGTACCAGAGGCGCTGATCCGGCCGATCCGATGTTTGCCTCAGGCGCGGCTTGATCCGGCCGCGCAGCGGGCCTAATCCGGGCCCGGTGCAAGCAAGCGAGGCAACATGTCCAATCCCGTTCTGGTCGAGATCACGCGCGGCGGCATCGTCGAGAGCGGGCATGCGGGCGCGGTTGCGGTGGTCGATTCCGATGGAAGCGTGGTCTTCTCGATGGGCGATATCGAGCGGCCCATCTTCCCGCGCTCGGCCGTGAAGGGTTTTCAGGCCCTGCCGCTGATGGAGAGCGGCGCGGCGGATCGCTTCGCCCTCACGGATGCCGAACTCGCGCTTGCCTGCGCCAGCCATTCCGGCGAGGAGGGGCATGTGCAGACGGCGGCAGGCATGCTCGCCAAGGCGGGGCGGGATGAAACCTGCCTCGAATGCGGCGCGCATTGGCCGATGGGCGAGAAGGCCGGGCGGCTCTTCGCGGCAACCGGTCGCCAGCCCGGCGCCCTGCACAACAATTGCTCGGGCAAGCATTCCGGCTTCATCTGCGCGGCTGTCGAGATGGGGCATGATCCAAAGGGCTATATCCAGCCCGGTCACCCGGTGATGCGCGAGATCACCCACGCGCTCGAAACCATGACCGGCCATGACCTTTCGAAAACCGCGATGGGCGTCGATGGCTGCTCGATCCCGACCTATGCCATCCCGCTGAAGAACATCGCGGCGGGTTTCGCGCAATTTGCCAATGGCGCGGGGTTGTCGCCCTCGCGTGCGGGTGCTGTCGCGCGGTTGCGGAAAGCCGTGGCGGCCTCGCCGTTCCATGTCGCGGGCACGGGGCGGTTCGACACGATCGCGATGGAGACCTTGCGCGAGCGCGCCTTCATCAAGACCGGCGCCGAGGGCGTCTATTGCGGGGCGCTGCCCGAACTCGGGCTTGGCATCGCGCTGAAGATCGACGACGGCGCGACACGCGCGTCGGAAACCACGATAGCAGCACTTCTCACGCGCTTCCTCGAACTCGGCAGCGAGGCGAAAGCCGTGACCGAGCGGCTCGATCACCGCATGACGAACTGGAACGGCATCGAGGTCGGCCGCATGCGGCCCGTTGCGGCTCTACGCGGCTAGAGCATTTTCTGGCCAAGTGGATACCGGTTGGCCATCAGAAAATGCGACAAAACAGAGAGATAGAGCGGTCGATCTGACTCGGTCAGATCGGAAATCGCTCTAGCCGCGCGGCGAGAACCAGTCGCCGCGCGACATCAGCGCTGCCCGCAAGCAGCGGATCGAGCGCGATGCCGCGCGGATCGCCCATGCGCTTCACCCGCGGGATATGCACGAAAACCACCGGCACGCCGGCTGCCGTGCCCCGCAAGGCGAAGCGATAGGCGGCGTTGCAGAGATAGGGCCCGGCATTCTGCGAGAGCCTCACCGGATTGCCGGCTTCGCGCAAGAGATCACGCAGGCGCGACATCGGCGCGCGCCCCTTCAGGATCGGCGGGCCGGGATCGAGGCTCGCGAGTTTCGGCAGGCGGCCCGAGGCATCGCGCGCGGTGCGGCTCGCGCGATTACGGGCGACGATCTCCACGGTCACGGCCCGGCGCTTCGCAGCGACGCCGAACATAAGGATGGCACGCGGGCGTTTCGCGAGCAGGGGACGCAGCGCCTCCTCGGTCGGCCCGTAGCTCACCGGCAGGATCGCGTGGCGCACCGTCCAGCCCAGCCGCTGCCAGGGCCGGCGCGCCAGCGCCTCCACCAGGCGGGCCGACGGGTTGATGCGAATGCCGGGGAAGGGGCCGAAACCGGTGATGAGCAGATCAGGCCGCATCCGCGCTCACTGCGCCGCGACCGGCGGCTGCGAATAACCGAGCTTCTGGTTTAGCCCGTCGAGCAGGCTCGCGGCGGCCTCGGCGATGTTCGTGCCGGGCGGGAAGATCGCGGTCGCGCCCGCTTCCATCAAGGCCGCGAAATCCTGCGGGGGGATGACCCCGCCCACGACGATCATGATATCCGCGCCGCCTTCCGCCACGAGCGCGGCCTTCAGCGCCGGCACCAGCGTGAGATGCCCGGCGGCGAGGGAGGAGACTCCCACGACATGCGCGTGCCCGGCCACGGCCTGCTTCGCGACCTCCTCCGGCGTGGCGAAAAGCGGGCCGATCTCCACGTCGAACCCGAGATCGCCGAAGGCCGAGGCCACGACCTTCTGGCCGCGATCGTGCCCGTCCTGCCCGATCTTGGCGACGAGGATCTTCGGCTTGCGCCCCTCGTTCTCGGCGAAGGCCTGCACCATGCCCGAGGCGCGGGCGACGACGGGGTTATCCTTGCCGACCGTATCGCGATAGATGCCGGAAACGACGCGGATCTCCGCCTGATGGCGGTTCCAGGCCTTTTCCAGCGCGAGGCTGATCTCACCCACCGAAGCGCGGGCGCGGGCGGCATCCACGGCCAGCGCGAGCAGATTGCCCTTGCCGGACCGCGCGGCATGCTCGAGCGCGGCGAGCGCGGCATTCACGGTGCCGGCATCGCGGGAGGCGCGCAGTTGCTTCAGCTTCTCGATCTGGCGCGCGCGCACGGCGGCGTTATCCACCTGCAGGATATCCAGTGGCTTTTCATCGAGCGGTTTCAGCTGGTTCACGCCGATAATCGCCTGCTCGCCCGAGTCGATCCGGGCCTGCGTCCGCGCGGCCGCTTCCTCGATGCGCAGCTTCGGAATGCCCGCCTCGATGGCCTTCGCCATGCCGCCGAGCCGCTCGACCTCCTCGATATGGCTCCAGGCGCGTGCGGCGAGATCGCCCGTGAGCTTCTCGACCATGCGCGAGCCACCCCAGGGATCGATGAGGCGGCAGGTGCCGCTCTCCTGCTGGATCAGGATCTGCGTGTTGCGCGCGATGCGGGCGGAGAAGTCGCTGGGCAGCGCCAGGGCTTCATCCAGCGCGTTGGTGTGCAAAGACTGCGTGCCGCCCTGCGTGGCTGCGAGCGCCTCGATCATCGTGCGTGGCACGTTGTTGAACACATCCTGCGCCGCGAGAGACCAGCCCGAGGTCTGGCAATGCGTGCGAAGCGCGAGAGATTTGTCGCTTCTCGGGCCGAACCCCTTCACGATCTTCGCCCAGATGAGGCGCGCGGCGCGCATCTTGGCGATTTCCATGAAGAAATTCATGCCGATCGCCCAGAAGAACGACAGCCTCGGCGCAAAGGCATCGATATCGAGGCCCGCAGCGGTGCCGGCGCGCAGATATTCGAGGCCATCGGCGAGCGTATAGGCGAGTTCGAGATCCTGCGTCGCCCCCGCCTCCTGCATGTGATAGCCGGAGATGGAGATCGAGTTGAATTTCGGCATGTTCTCCGCCGTATAGGCGAAGATGTCCGAGATGATCCGCATCGAACCCTTGGGCGGGTAGATATAGGTGTTGCGGACCATGAACTCCTTCAGGATGTCGTTCTGGATCGTGCCGGAGAGCTTCGCCGCCGGCACGCCCTGCTCCTCGCCTGCCACGATGAAGAGCGCGAGAATGGGCAGAACCGCGCCGTTCATCGTCATCGACACGCTCATCCGGTCGAGCGGGATGCCATCGAAGAGCGTGCGCATGTCGAGGATGGAATCGATCGCCACGCCCGCCATGCCGACATCGCCCGCGACGCGGGGGTGATCGGAATCGTAGCCGCGATGCGTCGCGAGATCGAAGGCGACCGAGAGGCCCTTCTGCCCGGCCGCGAGGTTGCGCCGATAAAAGGCGTTCGAATCCTCCGCCGTGGAGAAGCCCGCATATTGGCGGATGGTCCACGGGTTCGTCACATACATCGTGGGATAGGGCCCGCGCAGGAAGGGGGCCGCGCCGGGCCAGGTGTTCAGGAAATCGAGGCCCGTAAGCTGGGCCTCCTCGGTCAGCGGCGCAATCGCGATGCCCTCGGGCGTCTCCCACGGCGCCGCGCGCCCGGCCTGCTCGCGGGCGTGGGTCGCGGGGGCGCGGCTCGACGGTTTCGGAAGGTGCGAGAAATCCGGGACCATGGCGTTTTCCTGCTCACGCTTTCTGCTGGAGGCCAAAATTTTCGAGGCCAACCAGCAAACGATCGAGGAAGGCGACCAGATCCATGCCGAACGTCAGAAAACCCGTGACGCCGGCTTCCGCGAGCGTCGCCTCGAGATCGCCGGGCTTGCCGGCGAGCAGCAGCGGCGAGGCGCCCGCCGCGCGCAAGGCCGCGGCGATTTCGACCGCTTCCGCGGCATAATCCGCATCCGCACCGACAAGGCAGGCGAGGCGGGTGCCCGAGGCCTGGAAGGCGCGGACGAGTTCATCGCGATCCGTGCCGCCGGCCGCGAGCGGGAAGCCATCCGAGAGCACGGCCTCAATGCCGCCCGTCTCGAAGGCATTCTTCGCGTAGGTCGCGCGCGGGGTGAAATCCGCGAGCCGCCCCAGCGGCGCCAGGAAGATGCGTGGCTGCGCGCCGCGCGCGGCGAGCGCATCGGCCCGGTCGCGCAATGCCTCGAACATCGTCGCGAGGCGGATGCTCGGGAGCTTCGCCTGGCCGGCCGCCGAAGCGGGCGCGGGCATCAGCACCGGGGTTTCGGGCTCGGCGATGTTCGGGAATTCGCTCACCCCGGTCACCGGCACGGCGCGGGTGGCGATAGCGCGCAGGCGGGCCTCGCGCGTGGCGGCGATCTTGCGGGCGAAGGCACCGGTTTCGAGCGCGGCCGCCAGGCCGCCGAGGCTGCCGGACCGCTCCGCCTCGATATGCTGGACGATGGCCCAGGCCTTCTCTTCGAGCGTCTCGGTGATTTCCTCGATCGCGCCAGAGCCCGCGGCCGGGTCGATCATCCGGTTGAGGTTGGATTCGCGCGCCAGAATCAGGCTCGTGTTGCGCGCAAGCCGCCGGGCATTGGCATCGGGCAGGCCCAGGGCGGTGCTGTGCGGCAGCAGCGTCAGCGAATCGACGCCGCCAAGCGCCGCCGCGAGGCCCGCGACCGTTGTGCGCAGCATGTTCGCGTTGGGGTCGCGCCGCGTCATCATGCGGAACGCCGATTCGGCGTGGATCAGCGCGGGCGCGGGTTTCTTCACCCCGCAATGTTCGAGAATGCCGGCCCAGAGGCGGCGGAACGCGCGGATCTTGGCGATGGTCAGGAACTGATCCTGGTCCGCGACCAGCGTGAAGGCGATCAGCGCCTGCGCCTTTTCCGGCGGCATGCCGGCTTTCGCGATCACACGCAGATAGGTGATGCCCTGCGCGAGCAGGCTCGCGATCTCCTGCGCCTCGCTGGCACCCGCCTCGTGGAAGGGGCGGGAATCCGCCATCAGGAACGGGCCGGTAAATCCGGCTTCGCCGAGCGCGCAGATCGCCTCGCGGATGCGCGTGCAGATGGCGATCCAGAATTGCGGGATCTGGCCGATGCGCGCCCAATCCGCCAGCGGGCGGATGCCGAAATCCACCTTCAGCGTTGCGCCCGGCAGGTTGCGCGCCTTGGCGAAGGCCCGGAAGGCATCGGCGGTATCGGCCCCCGTGAAGGCGGGGGGATCGAGCCGCAGCCGCACGAGATCGCAATGCACGCCCGCGAGCGCGGCCTCGATGGCCTCGGCCTTCGGCGAAAGCCCGAAGCCGCGCGCGGTGAGCGACCCGGCGAAGGCCAGAGTCAGCTGGTCCGCGCCGCCCTCGAGATCGGCCAGTGCCAGGCGGTTCGCCTCGGCGGGATCGGGGTGATCGACCGTCGCGGCAACACCCCAGGGCGCGGTGCCGCGCGCGCCTGCGATCGGTTCGGCCTGCGCGTCGCGTGGATGGATCGGCTGGAGCGCGATGCCGTCGGCGGTGAGCGTCACCAGCTTGCGGTCAAAGGGCGCGCCCTTCAGGACGCCGTCGACGAGACGTCGCCAATCGCTTTCCGTGGCGACCGGGAACTCGGAGGCGAGGGCAAGCGGGGTTGGAGCAGGGTCAGGCATGCGCGGCTTCTATAGCGCGAGCCCGGTTCAAGTGAAAATGAACTTTGTGACGACAACCAAAGCCGAACGTTGCCGAAAGCGCGATCGGCAACTTCCGTCAGTGCCCGTCGCGCCCGGTTGGCGCATGCGCGCCCTCAGACGAACTGGCTGAGACCGGGAATCGCGCCCACCAGCGCGCCCATCGCATCCTCGCCGGCCGTTTCGCGGCCATAGGCGAAGACTTCCTTCGAAAGGGCCTGGATCTGGCCCATGCCGATGCCGGCGCTCATCAATTGCTGGCCGAGCGCCATCACGCCGCCGCCACCCATCATGCCCATCAGGCCAGCCATCAGGCCGCCACCGTCGGGCGCGTTCGCAGCCGCCAGTTCCGCCGCGCCGGGCATCGCCGCGAAAGCCTCGTTCGCGGCTTCCGGCGCCTCTTTCTGCAGGAAGGCGAGGATCAGGCCGACCGATTTCTCGGCCAAGGCGGGTTCGAGCCCGACATTCTGAACCACGCGATTGATGAGTTCCTGCATCACGATACGTCCTCCCGGCCTGTTGTTCCGCGAGCGTTACGCGATCGCAGGAAGGCAGGCAAGACAGATTGTTTAGGGCTAAACGACTTTGCCGCGCCGCATCGATCACTTTTCGTCGATAGTCACGCCCGCGCGCCGCCCCGCCGCCGCCCAGGGGCCGGGGCGGAGCTGCTGGAGAAACTCCACGGCGAGCGTGCCGACCATCGCGCCGACCTGCGGATCGCCCCTGCCGCCGAGCGCGCGATGCGTCGCGCCTTCGATGACCGCGAGCCGCTTCCGGCCGGGTGGCAGGCCCTCATAGCTCGACAGGCGCGTTTCGTAGGTGCCGCCGACCGAGCGATCCTCGGTGCCGGTGATCATCAGCACCGGCTTGCGGATGGCTTTCATCGCGCCGGCGGGGAAGAAGCCGGGTCCTTCGCCCAGAGGCGAGATGGCGATATAGGCATCGAAGCGATCGCGGCCCTCGATGCCCGAGGTCGATGCCGCCCCGGCCTCGACCAGCGCGGTCCGTGCGCCCATCGAATGGCCCGCGAGCACCTTGAAGGGCACCCGGCAACGCTTCTCCTCGACCGCGAGGATCGTATCGAGATCCGCCTGCCGGGCGAGATGCGCAGCCCGATCCGAGGCGGCGCGATCGATGCCGCCGCGTCCGCCACCGATGCCGCGGATCAAAAGGTCGCGCCCGCTTTCGGCATGGCTCGGCACCACGACGCGGAAGCCGGCGCGATTGAGCGCCGTGGCGAGGGTGGCATTGCCGGCGAGGCTGCCGCCGAGCCCGTGGCTGACGATCGCCAGCGGCGCGCAGCCCCGCGCATCGAGCACCTTCGCCTCGATCTCCGCGCCATCCGCGCGGCGGTAGAGATCGGCCGCGGCGGGGGCGACCCCGGCGACGAGCGCCAGGGCGAAAAAGGCTGGCGCGACAAGGGCTGGACGGTTCGTCATCACTCACTCCGGACGGTTCGAATGGCGGTCCGAACCCTGCAGTGCGGGAGCTTACCACGGCTTTTCCCGAACCTTGCCGGGGGATGACGAATGGAGGGGCCAATCGCGTCAAAAGCGATCTTTTCGAATCCCGGATGAAGCGGCTATATGCTTCTGGCCTCATGGAAAACCCCTGGAGAGTGACCGTGGCAGACGCGAAGACCATCCTCATCGGCAAGAGCGAGACGAAATACGAGGAACTGACCCTCAGGCTCGCCAATCGCCACGGCCTCGTGACCGGCGCGACCGGCACCGGCAAGACCGTGACGCTGCAGAAACTGGCCGAAGGGTTTTCCGCCAACGGCGTGCCGGTCTTCACGGCGGACATCAAGGGCGATCTCTCCGGTGCCGCGGCCATGGGCAACGCGCTGCCCCCCTTCGTGAACCGCGCGAAGGAGATCGGCGTCGAATACAAGGCCGAGCAATATCCGGTGGTGTTCTGGGATCTCTTCGGCGAGCAGGGCCACCCAATCCGCGCCACCGTGGCCGAGATGGGCCCGCTGCTGCTCGCGCGGCTCATGGAACTCAACGAGACGCAGGAAGGCGTGCTGAACATCCTGTTCCGCTATGCCGACGAGCATGGCCTGCTGCTGCTCGACCTGAAAGACCTGCGCGCCCTGCTTGCCGAACTCGGCAACAACAAGGAATTGCAGGCCGAATTGCAATCGACCTACGGCAATGTCTCGCCGGCCTCGGTGGGTGCGATCCAGCGGCAATTGCTTGTCCTCGAGAACCAGGGCGGTTCGAATTTCTTCGGCGAGCCCGCGCTCGAACTCGCCGATTTCATGAAGCATGACGAGGAAGGCCGCGGGCATATCAACATCCTCGCCGCCGACAAGCTGATGAAGTCGCCGCGGCTCTATGCGACCTTCCTGCTCTGGATGCTCTCGGAACTCTTCGAGCAGCTGCCGGAAGTGGGCGACCCCGAGAAGCCGAAGCTCGTCTTCTTCTTCGACGAGGCGCATCTCCTCTTCGACAACGCGCCGGCCGCGCTGATCGATGCGATCGAGCAGGTCGTGCGTCTCATCCGCTCGAAGGGCGTGGGCGTCTATTTCGTGACGCAGAACCCGCTCGACGTGCCGGACAAGGTGGGCGCGCAATTGGGCAACCGCGTGCAGCACGCCTTGCGCGCCTTCACCCCGCGCGAGCAGAAGGCGGTGAAGGCCGCGGCCGAGACGTTCCGGCCCAACCCGAAATTCAGGACCTCGGAGGTCATCACCAATCTCGGCGTGGGCGAGGCGCTCGTCTCCGTGCTCGAAGGCAAGGGCGCGCCCTCGATGGTCGAGCGCACGCTGATCGCGCCGCCGGGCGGGCGCGTCGGGCCGATCACCCCGCAGGAGCGCGCCGCCCTGATGCGCGAGAGCCCGTTCCGTTCGAAATACACCGAGACGGTCGATCGCGAGAGCGCCTTCGAGATGCTGGCGGCCAAGGCGGAGGAAGCCGCGAAGGCGGCGCAGGGTGGCGGCGGCCTGCTCGGCAACGTGCTCGGCGGGCTCTTTGGCGGCAGCGCGCCGGCACCGACGGGGCGTGGGCGCGGCACGGCCCGCCCGCAGCAGAGCATGGCCGAGAAGATCGCGACCTCGGCCGCGCGTTCCGTGGCGACCTCGGTCGGCCGGCAGATCGGCACGGCGATCGTGCGCGGGGTGCTGGGGAGCCTTCTCGGCGGGCGGCGCTAGGGCGTGTTCATCCCCTTCATCACCGGATTTGCCATCGGCGGATCGCTCATCGTGGCGATCGGCGCGCAGAACGCCTTCGTGCTGCGCCAAGGCATCAAGCGCGAGCATGTCTTCGCGGTGGCCCTGTTCTGCGCGGCGTCGGATGCGACGCTGATCGCGCTCGGCGTGGCGGGCCTTGGATTCCTCATCGAGCGGGTGCCGGGGCTCGTCACGGTCGTGACGCTGTTCGGGATCGTGTTCCTGCTCGCTTATGGCGTGATGGCCGCGCGCCGGGCGCTGGCACCGTCCGGCATGGCCGTGGGGGCGGGCGCGCCGATGAGCCTGAAAGCCGCGCTCTCGGCCTGCGCGGCCTTCACCTTCCTTAACCCGCATGTCTATCTCGACACGGTGATTCTCGTGGGCAGCCTCGCGGCGGGTTATACGGGGCAGGAGCGCTGGGCCTATGGCATCGGCGCGTCGAGCGCGTCGTTCGTCTGGTTCTTCGCCCTGGGCTATGGCGCGCGGGTGCTGACGCCGCTTTTCGAGAAGCCCGTGGCGTGGCGCATTCTCGATGCGATCATCGCTCTGGTGATGGGAATGATTGCCTTGAAGCTCCTGCTGTGGATGATGAGGCGCTGATCCCCCATCCCCAAGGTTCTCCCATGTCTGTTCCTGCCGTTCTGTCGCGCCTCGAAACCAGCCGCGAGGCGACTCTCGCCCGCCTGAAATCCTGGCTCGCCATTCCCTCGATCTCGACCGACCCGGCCTACAAGGCGGATGTGCGGCGCGCGGGCGCGCATCTCGTCGCCGATCTCGAGACGATGGGCTTCGAGGCGTCTTTGCGGGAAACGCCGGGCCATCCGGTGGTGGTGGGGCATCGCCGCCGGCCGGGCAAGCCGCATGTGCTGTTCTACGGCCATTACGATGTCCAGCCGGTCGATCCGCTCGAACTCTGGGAACAGCCGCCCTTCGAGCCGGTGGTGAAGGAAATCGAGCCCGGCCGGAAGGTGATCTCGGCGCGCGGCGCTGCGGACGACAAGGGGCAGGTGATGACCTTCCTCGAGGCCTGCCGCGCCATCATCGCCGAGACGGGTGACCTGCCGGTCTCGCTCACCGTGATGATCGAGGGCGAGGAGGAGAACGGCTCCATCAACCTGCCGGATTTCGTCGAGAAGAACGCGGCCGAGTTCAAGGCCGATGTCTGCCTCGTCTGCGATACCGGCATGTGGGATCGCGGCCGGCCGCAGATCACCTCGTCGCTGCGCGGGCTGCTCTACGAGGAGATCATCGTGCGAGCCGCGAATCGCGACCTGCATTCGGGCCATTTCGGCGGCACCGCGCAGAACCCGATCCACATTCTCTCCCGCATCGTCGCCTCGCTGCATGATGCCGAGGGGCGCATCACCGTGCCGCATTTCTACGATGGCGTTCACGAGACGGGCGACAACCGCAAGGCCTCGTGGGAGGCTCTGGGCCTCACCGAAGCGGATTTCCTCGGCACGATCGGCCTGAAATACGCCGCGGGCGAGAAGGGCCGGACGCTGATCGAGAAGATCCAGGCGCGGCCGACCTGCGATTGCAACGGCATCTGGGGCGGCTATACGGGCGCCGGCACCAAGACGGTGATCGCGGGCGAGGCGCGCGCGAAGATCTCCTTCCGCCTCGTGCACGACCAGGACCCCAAGGCGATCCAGAAGAACTTCCGCGAATTCGTCTCGGCGCAGATCCCGCCGGATTGTTCGGTCGAGTTCATCGGCTACAAGGGCAGCCGCGCCGTGCAGGTGAGCGAGGACAGCCCCGATCTGCGTCGCGCGGTGGAGGCGCTGCGCGAGGAATGGGGCACCGATCCGGTGGTGCTCGGCCATGGCGGCTCCATCCCCATCGTGGGGGATTTCAAGCGCGTGCTTGGCCTCGATGCCCTGCTGATCGGCTGGGGGCTCGACGACGATCGCATCCACTCGCCGAACGAGAAATACGATCTCGAGAACTTCTATCGCGGCCAGAAGAGCTGGGCGCGCATCCTGATGAAACTCGCCGCGCGCTGAGGCTCACTCGATGCCGCGCAGGTCGTTCACGACCTGCATCGGCGGAAGATCGGGATATTCGTCCGGCAGGTTCGTCCGGTTGACCCAGATCGGCGCGAAGCCGGCCGCGAAGGCGCCGGCCACGTCCCAGCGGTTCGAGGAGACGAAGGTGATGTCGGAGGGCCGGTCGGCCATCGCCAGCCGCGCGGCGACGCCGTAAACCGCCATGGCCGGCTTGAAATGGCCGGTTTCCTCCACCGAGATCACCTGATCGACATAGCCGCCGATCCGGCTCGCGGCGATCGCGTCCTTCACCATGGCATGCGTGCCGTTGGTGAAGACCACCGTGCGATGGCGGGCGGATTTCAGTCGCCCGAGCACCTTCGGCACATCCGGGAAGGCATCGAGCACGCGATAGGCCTTCAGCAGATTGTCGCGCAGGGCGGGATCGTCGACGCCGAAGCGGGCGAGCGAGAAATCGAGCGCGCGCTCGGTCAGCGTCCAGAAATCCACCGTGCCGCCCCGGCCCATCGCGGTCAGCGTCCAGCTGTATTCGAGCTGCTTCTGGCGCCACAGGGCGGAAAGTTCCAGCGCCTTCGGCCCCAGGGATGCGCCGGCGCGCAGCACGGCCGAATGCACGTCGAACAGCGTGCCATAGGCGTCGAACATGAAGATGCGGCTCATGGTAGTCTCCCCGCGCCGGCGGCCCTGTGCCGATCAGCGCTTTTGATCGAACGATGATTTGTTGGAATAGCGTTGCCTGTAAAGCCCCGGACGATTGACCTTCGCGTGACCTGCCGTTCGTATGGGGAAACGAAGCCTCGGGAGGATAGCATGGCGTGGTCTGAAACCTGGACGTTCTTTCAGGGCCAATGGATGGACGGCAATCCGCCGCTGATGGGGCCGCGCAGCCACGCCTTCTGGCTCGCTTCCACGGTGTTCGATGGCGCGCGCGTCTTCGAGGGGGTCTATCCGGATCTCGACCGGCACGCCGAACGGCTCGTGCGCTCGGCGACCAATCTCGGCCTCAAGGCCGGGGTCACGCCCGAGGAAATCGTCGCGCTCACGAAGGAGGGTACGAAGAAATTCACGCCGGGTGCCGCACTCTATGTGAAGCCGATGGTGTGGGGGGAAGGCGAGGGGCCCTCAACCATCCTGCCCGATCCCGATGATTGCCGCTTCGCGCTCTGCCTGTTCGTGGCGCCCATGCCCGAACCGCGCGGCATGAGCCTGACGCTCTCGCCCTTCCGCCGGCCGTCGCTCGAATGCATGCCGACGGATGCCAAGGCCGGCTGCCTCTATCCCAACAATGCGCGCTGCCTCGTGGAGGCGAAGTCGCGCGGCTTCGACAATTGCCTCGTGCGCGACCTGCTCGGCAACATCGCCGAAACCGCCACCGCCAATATCTTCATGGCGAAGGATGGCGTGGTGTTCACGCCCGCGCCGAACGGCGCCTTCCTCAACGGCATCACCCGCCAGCGCGTCATCCGGCTGATGCGCGAATCCGGCCTCGAAGTGGTGGAGCAGGCGCTGACCTACGACGATTTCGCACGCGCCGACGAGGTGTTCATCTCGGGCAACTATTCGAAGGTGATGCCGGTGACGCGCCTCGACGGCCGGGAATTCCAGGCCGGGCCCGCCTATCGCAAGGCGCGCGAACTCTATTGGGAATTCGCGCACGCCGCATGAGGCTGGCAGCCGGCCGCCCGATCACGGCCTCGTGTCTCAATTCGGGATTTCGCCACATTCCCGGCCTTACGGCTCCATAAAGGCCGGGCCATTATGGATGCTATCAAGGATTTCGCGTCTGATAGCCCCCAGACGACAGACGTGGTGTCCTTCGAAGGTTCGAGACCCCTTCACGAACAGGCCGCGGCCCGAAACCGCGGCCTTTTCATTGGCGGGAAGGGGCTAGATTTTGCGGGCTTTGGCGCTCACTGGCCCTTCTTCTTCAACCACGCCTGCATGAAGGCGATTTCCTTCTCCTGCGCGGCAATCACCTCCTCGGCGAGCTTGCGGACTTCCGGGTCCTTGCCGTGCTGGAGCACCACGCGCGCCATGTCGATCGCGCCCTGGTGGTGGGGAATCATGCCCTTGAAGAAGTCGATATCGGCATCGCCGGTGAAGGCGATATCCATGTCCTTGTGCATCTTGTCGTTCGCAGCGCGATAGGCCTTGGTCGCGGCCGATTCCGCCTGTGCGGGTGCCGCGCCATGTTGTGCGCCGTGCTGCGCGCCGTGCTGTGCGCCGTGATGACCCGCATGCTGCGCCTGCGCCGCCAGCGCGCCGCCGATCAGCACGAGCCCTGCGATGGTGAACCGCTTCATGTCCCGATCTCCTTTGCTTTCGAGCATTCGGCCTAGGCCCGGACTGTTTCAGCCGTGTTTCACCCGTTTTGCCGCATCATCTCGCGCGCGCCAGCGCCTCAGCTCTGGCTGGGCCTGCAGGTCGAGATCCCCAGCAGGGTATAGGCCGGGCAATTCCCCACAAGCGCCGTCAGCAGCGGCACGATGCCGATCCAGCCGACCCAGTTCCAGCCGGTCTGCGTGAAGCCCAGCGGGATGGCATAGGCGATGAGCACGAGCCCGACGATGACGCGCAGGCCCCGGTCGAACGTTCCAACATTGCGAAGCATGATGGTTCCCCTTCTTTTCGCCATTGCGATCCAAAACATATATGGTTTATTGAATTTGTTTGCAAGCGAGGCTTGGGGTATCCGGCCATATCCGGACCGGCAGCGATCGAATCGCTGCGAGCGGGCCGGGCTGTCCAACCTTCTGGAGACGGTTCATGCGCAATCTCGCTTTGGCCGGTGGTGTGCTCGGCCTGGCTCTGGCGGCTTCGCCGGCCCTGGCCTGGACGCCGCCATCGGTCGGCACTCCCTGCCATTCCGTGCGACACGCCAAGGCGGATAGCCTGCTGATCGCCGGGAATTACCTTGGCGGACGTCCGGTGCGGGCCGGCGTCGTCGACTGGAAGTCTTTCCAGGCCTGTTTCCGCGATGTCGCCTCCTGCGAGCAATGGCTGAGCCACCGCGCTTCGGCCTTTCCGCTCCGCCCGGGCATTGCGCGCTGCACGCCGGTGACGGTCGGCTACAGGCGCTGAGCGTCGCGCAGGCGCAGCGGCAGGTGCGCGATCCGGGCGCAGAAGAACAGGATCCCGCCATAGGCCAAAGCCGCCGAGAGGGTGTAGATCCCGAGCATGAGGAAAGCCGGCAGCCCGCCCACCCGGCTGCCGAAAAGTTCGCGCACCAGCAGCAGGGTCGCGACCAGCCAGATCGTGCCGATCACCGAGATCGCGAGTTGCAGGGCGAGTTCGGCGTCCGGCCCGGCCTTCTTCTGGCGGATGGCCAGCGTCCCGAGGATCACCGCATTGGCGATGGCGCCCATGGCCGTGGCGAAGGCAAGCCCCGCCGCGCCGTAATCGCGCCAGAACAGCATCTTCAGGAACAGGTTCAGCGCGATGGCCGTCACCGAGGCATAGAGCGGGGTCTGGGTGTCGCCCCGCGCATGGAAGCTCGCGACGAGCGAGCGGATCGCCACCACCGCCGGCAAACCCCAGCCATAGGCCGCGAGCACGGCTGAGGCATTCCGCACCGCTTCCTCGCCAAAGGCGCCGTAGCCGAAGAACCCGGCGATGATCGCCTCGGGGATGAACAGGAAGGCAGCCGTGAAGGGGATCGCAAGCGCGAGCGAGATGGCGAGGCTCTGGTTCTGGGCGCGATGCGCGCCGGCCTCGTCACCGGCCGCGAGGCGTTTCGACATTTCCGGCAGCAGGACCGTGCCGGCCGCCACCGCGATGACGCCGATGGGCAACTGGTAGAGCCGATCCGCGTAATAGAGCGAGGAGGCCCCGCCGGGCGGCAGGAAGGTCACGATGATCGTGTCGGCGAGCATCGCGATCTGCACGCCGGCCGAGCCGATCACCGCCGGGCCGAAGGCGCGGAAGAAGCGGGCGAGTTCGCCGTTCCAGCGCGGCCAGACCGGCGGAGCCAGCAGGCCGGCCCGGAACGCCGCGATGGCCAGGAGGCCGGCCTCGAGCACGCCCGCGATCAGCACGCCCCAGGCCGCGGCATGGGCGCCGGTCGCGAAGAACCCGGCCATCAGCAGCGTCGAGATCATGGCGAAGTTCAGCAGCACCGGCGCGGCCGCGCCCGCGGCGAAGCGCTTCTCGGCATTCAGCACGCCCGTCCACAGCACGACAAGCGAGACCAGGGCCAGATAGGGAAAGGTGATGCGCGTCAGCTCCACCGCGAGGGTCATCGCCGGCCCGGAGGAAAAGCCGGGCGCCAGCAGCCGGATGAAGCCGGGCGTGAAGGCGAGCACCAGGGCCAGCAGCAAGCCTTGCGCGATCAGCATCAGCGTCAGCACTTCGCCCTGGAAGCGGCGGCTCGCCTGTTCGCCGGCTTGCGTGCGGATGCGCGCATAGGCCGGCACGAAGGCCGAGGAGAAGGCACCTTCGCCGAAGATGGCGCGGAAATGGTTCGGCAGGCGGAAGGCGACGGCAAAGGCGTCCATCAACAGGCTCGCGCCCAGAAGACGCGCGAGCAGAATATCCCTGAGGAAGCCGGTGATGCGGGAAAGCAAGGTCCAGAGGCTGACGGAAACGAAAGCCCGGATCATGTCGATTGGCGGGCCCGGGCGGTTGTCCGTGCAGGGTGGGGCGCTTCCGGTTCGTCATCGTCCAGCGGCTCGCCGCCGATCTCCTCCGCGACGATGTAGAGCGGCCGGCGCTTCACCTCCGCGAAGATGCGGCCGATATATTCGCCGATGATGCCGAGGAACACGAGCTGGATGCCGGAAAAGAACATCACGGACACAACCAGCGTGGGGAATCCCGGCACATCCGAGCCCCAGATGATCGTGCGCAGCGCCATCGTCGCGGCATAGGTCATCGCGAAGATCGAGATCGCGACGCCGAAATAGGTCGCGAGCTTCAGGGGCAGCGTCGAGAACGAGGAGAGCCCGTCGAAGGCGAAGCGGGTCAGCTTGTGCAGCCCCCATTTCGAGGTGCCGTGCAGGCGCTCCTGCACCTCGAACGGCACGCCGATCGATCGGAAACCTACCCAGGCATAAAGCCCTTTCGAGAAACGCGCGCGCTCGCCGAGCTTGCGCAGGGCCAGCACCACCTTGCGATCCATCAGCCGGAAATCGCCGGCCCCTTCGGGCAAGGGGGTTTCACCAAAGCGCTGGAACAGCCGGTAAAATCGCTCCGTGAGCCAGCGGCGCAGCGGGCCGTCGGTCGAGCGATCGACACGCTGGCCGTAGACCATCTCGTACCCCTCGCGCCAGCGTGCGACAAAGGTCTTCAGGATTTCGGGCGGATGCTGCAGATCAGCATCGATCAGCGCCACGGCTTCGCCCTGCGCATGGTCGAGGCCGGCAGCCAGCGCGATTTCCTTGCCGAAATTGCGGCTGAAGCGCAGGGCACGGATGCGGCTGTCGAGCGCCGCGAACCGCTCGATGCGCTCGAGCGTGTCGTCGGAAGAGCCGTCATCCACGAACAGGATTTCGAACGAGCTCACGCAGCCTTCGAGCACCGGCACGAGCTTGCCGATCAGGGCATCGACATTCTCGCCCTCGTTGAAGGCGGGGACGATGACGCTGAGTTCGGGCCGGTGCGACCGCGCGGCCGCCAGGGTGCGGCGGATCGGTCCGGGCATGGGCTGTTCGTTCATTGCTTCCTTCTCCCTCGCAGTGCGTTTCCGCCCTGCTCCCCCGTTCTGTTTCTGAACGATCTGAGCCATAACGAAAAGCCCTTGCTGGCGGGTCCAAATCACATTGCCGATGGATAGCGCCCCGCGCATGAATGGAAGCCCAATGTCCAGACCCACCCGATTCGTGCTGACCGCCGATGATTTCGCGCTGACGCCCGGCGTCAGTGCCGGCATTCTCGATCTGCTGGAGGCCGGGAGCCTCTCGGCGGCGGGTGCGATGACGAACCGCCCGCATTGGCGCAACAACGCCCCGGCCTTCGCGCAGTTCGCCGGCACGGCCGATCTGGGCCTGCATTTCAACCTCACCTGCGGCGCGCCGCTGACGCGCATGAAGCGCCTCGCCCCGGCCGGCGCCTTGCCGAAACTGGCGGCCCTCATCAGCGGCGGCGTGGCGGGGCGCCTGCCGCTCGACGAGATCGCGGCGGAACTCGAGGCGCAGATCGATGCGTTCCAGCAGGCCATGGGCCGTCCGCCGGATTTCATCGACGGCCATCAGCATGCCCATGCCTTGCCGGGTGTTCGGCGTGCGCTGGCGCAGGTTCTGCCGCGCCGGTTCCCCGATGCGAAGCCCTATCTCCGAAACCCGGCGGACAGGCTCGCGGCCATTCGCGCGCGCGGCCGGCACTCGGCCAAGGCGGCCTTGCTCGCCAGCCTCGCGCGCCCCTTCGCGCCGCGCATGCGGGCACTGGGTTTTGCCGTGAACGAGGGCTTTTCCGGCTATTCCCGTTTCAATGCGCGCACGGATTATGGCCGCGATTTCGCAAGCTACCTCATCGCGCCGGGCCCCCGGCCGCTCGTGATGTGCCATCCCGGCTTCGTCGATGACGAATTGCGCGGGCTCGATCCGGCAACTGACAGCCGGGAGGCCGAAATGGGCTTCTTCCTGTCCTCCCGCTTCGTGGAGATCTGCGCGGCTGCCGGCCTGGCCCCGGCCCGGTTTTCCGAACTCGCCCCCTGAAGGATCGACGATGTCCCTGACGCCCGCCCACTGGATGCCGATCGCGCTGCTGCTCGTCTCCAACCTGTTCATGACATTCGCCTGGTATGGCCATCTGAAGTTCAAGGAGACGGCGCTGCCGCTGGTCATCCTCGCGAGCTGGGGCATCGCCTTCTTCGAGTATTGCCTGGCCGTGCCGGCGAACCGGCTGGGCCACCAGGTTTATTCGGCAGCGGAACTGAAGACGATCCAGGAGGTGGTCACGCTTCTGGTTTTCGCAGGTTTTTCCGTCCTTTACCTCGGGGAGAAGATCACGGTGAACCACATGATCGGCTTCGGCCTGATCGCGCTCGGTGCCGGCTTTGTGTTCCGCGGTTAGCCCGTCTGCGGATTGACGCGGGCGGCCCCGGGCTGCAAAACGGAACGACATCAGAACGGAACGACATCACAGCCAACGGGGAAGGTCACCATGTCCAATTCGAGCTTCGAGCGTCCGCGCGAAATCATCACCTTCTGCCTCAAGCCCTTCGAGGACCAGAAGGGCACGCCCGCCTACGAGGAAGCCTTCCGCCGCCTCGAACACGTGATCCGTACCTATCAGGCGCAGCTCATCAAGGCGAAGACCCCGGTGGCGGTCGATTTCTCCAACATGCCGACCGTGACCATCAACGAGGATGCCCACGGGCACTGACAATCCGTCGCCCGGCGCAACCAAGCCGGGCGCGTTCGCGCGGATGGGACACTCGGTGCCGGCGGCTTTTTTCGCGCGCCGGTGATGACCCCTCAGGCGGCCATGGTGCGGCAACTCTGGGCGCAATCGCGACAGATCGCGACGCATTCCGGCATGTCGCCGATGGTTTCGCAACTCGAGGCGCAGGCCTCGCAGATCTCGACACAGGCGCGGCACACGGCGCGATGCTGCGGCGCGCCGGTCATCATGATTTCCGCCGCGGCCGAGCAGATCGTGGCGCAAGCCAGCATCAGCCGGAAATGATCCGGCTCGACATGGCGGCCGCCCGCTTCAAGGCAATGCTGCATGGCCGTCTCGCGGCAGATCTGCGCGCAATCAAGGCAGGTTTCGATGCATTCCTGCATCGCCGGATCGGGTTGATGGTGCATGGCGGCCTCCTCTGCCTGGAGGAGGAACGTGGGCTTGCGCTGCGGGTTCCGCCGACGGCCGCGCAGCCCTCTCACGAAAAACGCCGGGGCGACCCGGCGTTTCGTGTTTCCAGATCGGCCAAGGCGGCTTACTTCACCGCCGCCTCGTACATCTCGGCCACGTATTCCCAGTTCACGAGATGCTCGACGAAGGCCTTGAGGTAATCCGGCCGGCGATTGCGGTAATCGATGTAGTAGGAATGCTCCCAGACGTCGCAACCGAGGATCGGCTTCGCGCCCATCACCAGCGGGCTCTCGCCGTTGGGGGACTTCATCACGACGATCTTGCCATCCTTCACCGCGAGCCAATTCCAGCCCGAGCCGAACTGCGTGACGCCGGCCTGGATGAAGTCTTCCTTCATCTTCTCGACCGAGCCGAGATCCTCGATGATCTTCTTCTCGAGGTTGCCGGGAATCGCACCGCCGCCATTCGGCTTCATCCACTTCCAGAAATGGATGTGGTTGTAATGCTGGCCGGCATTGTTGAAGAGGCCGGCATTCTTGCCATGGCTGCCGACAACGATCTCCTCGAGGCTCTTGCCCTCGAATTCCGAACCCTTCAGCAGGTTGTTGCCGTTGTTCACGTAAGCGAGGTGATGCTTGTCGTGATGGTATTCGAGCGTCTCCTTCGACATGTAGGGCTGGAGCGCGTCATGCGCGTAGGGGAGATCCGGCAGCGTGAAGGACATGGTGTGAAACCTCAGAGAAAGGGGGTGCCGCGCGGCGCGGCGATCGGCCGGCGCGAGCGCCAGACGCGGCAAGAGATAGGCCCGTGTCGGCCCCAAGGCAATGCGGCTGTGCCGCGTCAAGTTCCGGGCTTTTCGGGGCTGAAAGGGTTTGTTTACCCTGATGGCGGAAATTGACCTGATTTTTCAAGGCTGCGTAATTCGGTCTCACGGGAGCAGGCATCATGAAGGTCATCTATGCCGCGGCCGGGCTCATGGTTCTTCTCGCGTTCTGGGCTTTCTGGCTCGCTCTGCAGCTCATTCCAACGGATCTCGGCAACAGCTACATGGTGGCGGCGAGCGTGCTGTTCTCGGCCGCCTTCCTGATGGTGGCGGTCGCGCGGGCCGCGCGCCTGATCGTCGACAATATCCGCGCCTTGCCCGCGGCGTCGCCGCCGATGGCGCAGGCCCGCATGGTGGAAGCGCCTGTGGTCGAAGCGCCGATGGTGGAAGCGCCGCCGATGGTTGCGCCGGCGGCCATGGCGCCGCTGACCGAGCGCCAGCCCTCGACCGAACGTCCGCTGGCTCCGCTGATCGCCGGCGCGGCGGCAGGTGTCGCCACGGGCGCCGCGATCCATGCCGCAACACGGCTGCCGGACCCCGCTCCCGAGCCGCAACAATCCGATCCCGTCGAGCGCGACCTCTTCGCCGTCGACCCGATGCCACCCGCGCGTCAGGCGGAAATCCCCGACCTCGCCGCAGAAGCGCCGCCGCCCACGCTGTCGATGTCGGACGACCCGCTGATCTCCCCCTCCATGCTGGGCGAGACGGAGGATTCCGCACTGCTTCAGCCGGGGCGGCCCGCGCCGGCCGATACCGGGGAGGACGACGACCTTGTCTTGCCGCCGCTGCCCCCCATTCCGCGCTTCGGACCAGCACCGGCCGATGAACCGGAGGCGGGCGAGGGGTTCGCGCAAACCGAGCCGGCCGCAGCAACCGCCATGGCCGAGCCGGCACCGTTGCCGGCTTCCCCGACGCCCGGTCTCATCCATGACGAGGATCTCGCCCGGCTCTCCGAGGCCGAAGCCGATCTTGCGCCGCTGGACACGCTGGAAATCGTCGGGGCCTATGACAGCGGCGGAACGCGCTTCACCATGTATTCCGATGGCTCGGTGACCGCGAAGGGCGAGGCGGTGGATCGTCGCTTCCGCAGCCTCGACGACCTGCGCGCCTTCATCGATGCCGGCATGCGGGGCTGAGGGTTCCCATCCTCAACCCGTGGATTGCTCCACCATGCCCGTGACTTCCAGCGCGAAGGCATAGACGCGCGCCACATCGTCGAGCTGGCGATAGCGGCCAGAAGCGCCGTCATGCCCCGCGCCCATATTGGTGCGGAAAAGGATCGGCCCGCCGCCGGTCATCGTGGCGCGGAGTTTCGCCACGAATTTCGCCGGCTCCCAATATGTCACGCGCGGATCGGTGAGGCCGCCGACGATGAACATCGGCGGGTATTCCTTCGCGGCGATGTTGTCGTAGGGCGAATAGCCCCGCATCGCCTCGAAAGCCTTCACATCCTCGATCGGGTTGCCCCATTCCACCCATTCCGGCGGGGTGAGGGGCAGGGTGGGATCGAGGATGGTGTTGAGGCTGTCGACGAAGGGCACTTCCGCGACGATGCCGGCGAATGTCTCGCCGGCCATGTTGGCGATGCCGCCCATCAGCATCCCGCCGGCCGAGACGCCATGCGCGACGATGCGCTTCGGCGCGGCATATCGCTTCTCGACGAGAAAATCCGCTGCAGCGATGAAGTCGAGGAACGAGTTGATCTTCTTCTCGCGCTTGCCCTCGCGATACCAGCGGAAGCCCTTCTCCATGCCGCCGCGGATATGCGCGATGGCATAGACGAAGCCGCGATCAACAAGGCTGAGGCGATCGGTCTCGAAATCGGCATCCATCGCATAACCATAGGAGCCATAGCCGTAGAGCAGGCAGGGGGCGGTGCCATCGAGCGGGGTGGAGGACAGGCGCAGGATGGTGATCGGAACCGTTTCGCCATCGGCGGTGGGCGCATAGGCGCGTTCCACGGCGTAGCGCGTGGCATCATGCCCCGAAGGCACCTCCTGCCGCTTGAGAATGGTTTCCTCGCCGGTATCGAGGTTGTGGTCGAGCGTCACCTCCGGCTCGGCGGGCGAGGAGAAGGAGAGGCGCAGGATGGCGCTCTCGTATTCCGGGCCGATGGCGCCGGAGATGTCGCCCACGATTTCGGTTTTCGTGGTCGCATCGGCTTCACGCGACTTTGCACCCCCCTCGCTGGCCGATGCGCCGGCAGCGCGTGCCCGGAAGGTCTTTTCCGTGCCGTTGCGCCAGTGGCGGGCGTGAATCGCCGGGCCATCCTCGCCAAGGGTCGACCAGATCAGCCAGTCCTTCAGCACATGCACCGACTGGATCGCCCGGCCCGGTACCTCGTCCACCAGCACGTCGGCCTTGCTCGTGTCGGTCTCGCCGACAGGCAGCGCGAGGATGCGATAATCCTCGGGCTTCCGGCCTTTGCTGTCCGCGTGGTTGGTGCGGATGATCAGACGCCCCTCGTGATGGTCGATCTCGTATTCGATACCGGCTTCGCGCGGGAAGACCGGCACCGGCACCTCGCGCGGATCGTCGAGATCGAGCAGCAGCACCTCGGTCGTCTCGTGGTCATGGATGTCGATGAAGGCGTAGCGATCATCCTGCGTGCGATCGAGGCTGACGAACCAGCCCGTATCCGCCTCGCGATAGATCTCGACATCCGCCTCCTGCGGATCGCCGAGCCTGTGGCGCATCACGCGATAGGGGCGCTGGGAGGAATCAAGCTCGATATAGTAGAAGAAGCGCCCGTCGCGGCCCCAGACGATGTCGCCGGAGGTGCGCTCGAGCCGGTCATCATCCTGGCCCGTCGCGAGGTCGCGCACGCGGATGATGTAACTCTCCGAGCCCGTGAGATCCGCCGCCCAGGCCATCAGCCGGTGATCGGGCGAAACGGCCGTGGCGCCGAGATCGAAGTAATCGAGCCCGCGCGCTTCTTTCGGCGCATCGAGCAGGATCTGTTCGCGCCCGCCCACCGCCGGCTTGCGGCAGCAGAGCGAGTATTGCGCGCCCTTGCGGTAGCGTTCGTAGTAAAGGAACGGCCCGTCCTTCCAGGGCGGAGCGCTCTCGTCTTCCACCATGCGGCCGCGCATTTCGGCGATGAGTTGCTTCTGCAGCGCTTTCAGGGGGCGAAAGCCGGCGGCGGCGAAGCGGTTCTCGGCCCGGAGGTAGCGGGCGATCGGCGCTGGAAGCTTTTCAGGCTCCTCGATCACCTGCTGCCAGTTGGCCGCCCGCAGCCAGGCATAATCGTCGTCGAGCGTCACGCCATGGATGACGCGACGCGTCCGCTTGCGCGCGGCTTTCGGCGGGCGGTGATGGACGAGGGCAGGAAAGGGCGGCATCGGGCGGTTTCATTCCGTTCGGAGGGGCGACGCGCGCCCCGCCCGATGCCGGAAGGGGCCGTCAGGCCGTCTCGTCCAGCGGTTCGAACTTGAGCGCGTGCCCGTTCATGCAATATCTCAGGCCGGTCGGTCGAGGCCCATCGGGAAAAACGTGGCCGAGATGTCCGTCGCAGGAGGCGCAGCGGATTTCCGTGCGGCGCATGCCGAAGGAACGGTCCTCCAGTTCGCGCACCGAATCCGGCCCCAGGGTCTTGAAGAAGCTTGGCCAGCCGCATCCGGAATCGAATTTCGTATCCGCGACGAAGAGCGGGTTCTCGCAGGCCGCGCAACGGTAAAGCCCCGGGCGGTCTTCATGCAGATACGGCCCCGTGCCGGGACGTTCCGTGCCGTGCTCACGCAAGATGTAGTATTGCTCGGGCGTGAGAAGGTTGCGCCATTCGGCGTTTGATCGCTGGACCTTCATAAGCATCCTTTCGCGCAGGCCATAATCAGCCGTGGGACGGAGATGGCGGCGAAACATAAAACGAACAAGAGGCGGAGCGTCACAAAACGCGAAGTTCACGCAGATGTGCATGCAACTTGAAAAATCTGCTTCGCAACATCGCAAGAATTCACAGGCAATCTGAGGTAGAGCACTGGTTCTTGTTGCGTGATGGCAGTTTCTCACGTATCAGCGCAGAGGCAGTGAGCGTGTGATTCAGCTTTCCAGATCGGTTTTCGTCGTGCGCTCGCACCCAATGCTTGGTGCAGTGCGGGATTTTTCTGCGAAAACTCCAGGAAAACGTCCGGACACCGGTTGCAGAATGCGAAGGTGACAGCAGTCACCACCACAAGAAAAAAGGAAGGAATTTGCGTGATGTCGGACAACAACGAATTGATCGAGCTGACGGCCGAGGTCGTCTCCGCCTATGTCAGCAACAATTCGGTCCCGGCGGCAGATCTTCCGGCTCTCATCAATGATGTCTACAGCGCGCTGACCAAGGTCGGCACGGTGCCGGCGGAAGTCGTGGTCGAGCCGGCAAAGCCGGCGGTCTCGCCGAAGAAGTCTGTCTTCCCCGATTACATCATCTGTCTGGAGGACGGGAAGAAGTTCAAGTCGCTGAAGCGCCACCTGCGCACGCAGTACAACATGTCGCCCGAGCAGTATCGCGAGAAGTGGAGCCTTCCGGCGGATTACCCCATGGTGGCACCGAACTACGCGGCCGCCCGTTCGCGCCTTGCGAAGGAAATGGGCCTCGGCCAGAAGCGGAAGCGCAGCCGCTGATCGCGCTGTGACGAACCGGTTTGAAGGGCGCCTGTCACGGCGCCCTTTTTTGTTGCCCGACGGCGAGCCTGGAGGCGTCCTCCCGGGATGGGAGCCATTTCAAATTCGACCGATTTTTATAGGAATAATTTCATATTATTCTTGCTAATTGCGGGGATTATAAGAATATTTTCTTATAAATTGGTAATTCCAGATTTACCGATCCTTCATTTCTCCCTTAGCGTTCCCACAGGGTCGCGGAGGGATGTCACTCCCCCGTGCCCTGACCCGGTTCAGGAGAAAACGGGACGATGCGGCAGCAGAAGCAACGCAAGCCAATCGCGCCGGAACAGGGCGCCACAGCAGGGCGCAGGCCGCGCGGGCGACCGCGCAAGCTGCGCGCACCCTCCGTCATGGAACTCCGCACCCGGCTCGGGCCGAGGCTCGCGGAAGCCGTGGCAGCGAACTGGCAGGGCTGTTCGCTGCGCGAGATGCGGGCAGGCACACGCTCGACGGCGCGGATTGCCGAGGCCCGCCAGCTCGGCATGTATCTCGCGCATACGCTCTTCCACCTCACGATGACGCGGACGGGCACGATCTTCGGGCGGGACCGCACCACGGTGCGGCATGCCTGCCGCCTGATCGAGGACCAGCGCGACCGTCCGCGGGTCGATGAACCGCTGATGGTGCTTGAGGCTGCCCTGTCACAATGGACGGAGCATTTCGCGCGCCGGCTGGCTGGAGACGAACCATGACGGCAGTGCCGAGCCGTTCCGCGGCCGATTCGACGCCATCGGAAAACCAGGCGGCGCGGCTGTTGCGCCTGCTGGCCGAACCGAACGCCTATGCGCGCCGCGCGGAGGGAATTGTCCAGGTGATCGTGCCGCGCAAGGGCGTGCCGCTGGTGCGCGGGCAGTTCCCGATGGCGGCGCTGGCGCCGCTCCTGTCCTCGGGGGCCCTGCGCTGCGATCAGGTCGCGGGCGCGCCGCGTTTCCGCCTCACGCCGGAGGGGCAGCAGGCGGCCTTCCGCGACGCGGCGGGGCCGGATGCCTTCGGCGATCAGCATCGCCTGCTCGTGCCGGTGGTGGATGCCGAAGGCGGGCGCGTGAAGCGCAATCTGCGGGAAGACCCGCTCGCCATGCTGGCACGGCAGGAAGGTGGCCGGTTCGCGATCGATTCCGCCGGGCGCGAGGCGGGCGAGCGCTTGCGGCGTGACATCGAGATGGCCGGATTGCCGCCGAAGGTCACCATCAACTGGGATCGCCTCGTGGTCGATGGCGCCGCGCCGGGCACGGGGCTCACGATGTCGGAGATGCAGGCCGAGGCCCGTCGGCGCGTGCAGAAGGCCATGGTGGCGGTGGGCCCGGATTTCGCCGGGCCGCTGATGGATCTCTGCGGCCTCAACCGTTCGGTGGGCGAAATCGAGCAGGGGCTGGGCCTGCCCGTCCGCTCGGGCAAGGTGGTGCTGGCTCTGGGATTGCGCGCGCTGGCGCGCCATTACGGGCTGTCCGAGGTGGCGGTCGGCGCGGCCCGCCAGGCCATTCGCCATTGGGGCACGCCCGATTCGCGCCCCGATTTCCCGCGCACGGCGTGATCAGCCGCGCGCCGCTTCCGCCTTGATGCGTGCGACCATCGAGGCGAGGCCGTTGGCGCGCTGCGAGGTCAGGTGATCCTTGAGGCCGATCGCCACGAAGAAGGCCGGGGCGTCGAGGCCGGCGACTTCGGCCAACGGGCGGCCATCGAACATCGCGAGCACGAGGGCGACGAGCCCCTTCACGATCAGGGCGTCACTGTCGCCGCGGATCGCGAGCGACCCGTCGGCGTTCCGGCCCATCAGCAGCCAGACCTGGCTTGCGCAGCCGGGCACGCGGTTCGCCTCGGAATAGGCCTCCTGCGGCAGCGGCTCCAGCTTGCGGCCGAGATCGATGAGGTAGCGATAGCGCTCGTCCCAGTCATCGAGGAAATCGAGGTCACCCACGATCGCCTGAAGGCGGGTATTGCCGGGGGGAAGGGTGAAGGTCATCGTCTTGGCGCTCCGCTCCGGACCCGTTTCGGGCGTGCGGGGCAAATGCCGCGAGCCGGCGGGCCGGGTCAAGCCCCGGTGGAGCCGGGGTGGCGGCGGGGCGGCACCGGCAATTCCGGGGCCGGGCGCTGGGTCGGCGCGCTGACGATTCCGGTTTCCGGTCGATCCGTCCCCGATGGCGCGGGCGCAGGGGCGGGAATGGTCGAGGGGAGGGCGCCCGTCGTCGCAAGCAGGCCGCCCGCGAGTTCCGCGCAGACCGACCGGTTCGCGAGGCAATAATCGAGGGTCTGCTTCACGACGCTCGCCTGCGGCGGCGCAGGCCCGCGTTCGCTCACGGCGGCCGGGGGCGCGGCCGGCGCCAATCCGGCCCGGTTCTCGCCACCGCCCGAAACGAGGTAGAGCGCCAGCAGCGCGACCATGACGCGTGTGATCATCCTTCGCTCCTTCCCGCCCATACCTAGCGGAAGGCCTTGAGGGAAGCGTTCGGAAATTGAATAAAATTTGAACGATCCCCCGCGCGGCCGGGATGGTCGCTCGCAAATCGCAAACGCCTGCCGATTTCGGAAGTGGGTTGTTCACCATAGCTTCGAAAAGCGCGGCCCTTGGGCATGCCTCCCCGTGTTTTGAACATCGTGCCGGCTCCCGTTTCACCCGCGTTTAACAGGCAGCGCGCGAGGGTCGCTGCAACGGATCGCGCTGGCGGTCCGGTTCCATCCCGGCCGCACCGGCCGGATCGAAAGGCTCACCCGGATTTCCATGCGGATCGACTGGACCCAGACCCTCCTCGGCCAGGATGGCCGGAGCGCCGATGCCGCCCTCGGCAGCGGGCATGCCGGATCGCGCGCGCTTGCGACCGCCCTCGCTGGCCGCATGGCCGGATTGCTCGGCGCGGTGGTGTTCCTGGCGCTGCTGCTCGTGCTGGCACCTTTGCGGCCGGAACTCGGCTGGCGCGTCGACAGCCTGATCGCCCTGGCCGGGTTGCTCGTTCTGCAGGTCGTGGCCTTCGCGCTGATGCGACAGGGCCCGAAAATCGCGCTTGTGCTGTTCGGACCGATCGCCGCCTTGCAGATCCTGCTGCTGGCCGGCCTTCCCGCCGGCATGCCGGCGGTGTTCTGCGCGATGCTGCTGGCCTCGGCCGAATTCTTCGGCACGCGCCTGCTCTTCCAGGGCCGGAGCCGCGTGGCGCGGCTCATGTTCTCGGCCGGTCTCGGTGCGGTGGCGGCGGGCCTCATCGTGGTGCCGAACCATGGTCCGGCGGTTCTGATGTTGATCGGCATGGCCGTGCCGACGCTCACCATGCTGGCCCTGGCCCCGCAATCCTCCCCGCTTCTCGATGCGCTCGAACCCGCTCCGCGCGGCATGGCGCTGGCGGACGTACCCTTCCGTGATCACGCCGGACCCGTGCTTGTCGTCGATTCGACCGGCGCGCTCGCGACTGAACTCGAACGCAGCCGGTTCGGCTGGCTGGCCTCCGCCGCAGCATGGCCTTTTCCATCGATCGTCGATGCCATGCTGGTGATCGATCGCCCCGTCCTGTTGCAGGCCCTGTCCCGCGCGATTCACGAGGGAGAGGCGACCTCGCGGCTCACCGTGCGTCTGCGCCAGGACGGCGAAGCGGGCGGCGGCCATGCCGGCGGCCGATTCGTGGAGCGCGCGCTGTCCGTCGCGCCCGTGCCGGACATGCCCGGTCTCGCGCTGGTGGCACTGGGCGAGGACGCGCTCGCCGTGCCGGCTACGCCGGAAGTCGAGCCGCGCGCCAGTGCCGACCCCGCGCTGGTGCAGCGCGCCATGCATGATGCCGTTTCGCCGTTCAACGCGAGCCTCGGCTATCTCGAACTGATCGCCGATCCGAAACTCGCCCCGCGCGATCTCGCGAGCTACCGGCATTATGCCGAGGAAGCGCGGACGGCCATCGTGGAAGCGCATCGCAACACGGCGCTGATGGGGCGGTGGCTGAAGCTGCTCGCGGGTGCCGCTCTGCCGCGTCGGGAGCGCGTGGACATGGTGCGCCTCGCCGAGGATGCGCTGCGTTTCATCATGGTCGCCGAGGATGGCGCGAGCCGCATCACGCTCGCGGCCGGTTCGGGCGATGCGCCGGCGGAAATCCCGGCCGAGGCCGCGCGCTTCGCGATCGGCGTGCTGCTGCGCTCGGCCTTGCAGGATCATCCGGGCACGGCCTTCGAATTGTCGGTTGCGACGATCGGCGCCGATATCCAGGCGAGCCTGCGGCGGCTCGATGGAGGCCTCCTGACGCAGAGCCGCGAGGACATGTTCCAGATGGCGCTGGAACAGGCGGCGACGGGCGCCTCGCGCGCCGTGTTCACGGCTGACGATCAATCGCGCCGCGTGACCTTCCGCGGCGTGGCGACCGGCACGCGCATGGCAGGCTGGCGCGAGACATTGCCCCGCATTTCGCGCGGGAGGCTGGCATCATGAGCGCACGAACGGCTTCGGAGCACAGGATGACGACCCAACGACAGGACGGGCGCTTGTCCGCCCCGCCGCGTAAAGGGCGGCGCCCGTCTTTCTTCACGCCCATGCGGTTCGCGGCCGGTGGCGCGACACTCGGCGGGCTCGCCATCATCCTCAATGCGGTGATGTTCCAGACCGAGCGGCATCCGGAACCGCTGTTCCGCCCGGTGGCGAAGGCCGATATTCCGACGCCGCCGCAGCGCCAGGATGTGGCGAAGGCCGTCTTCGATACGCGTCCGCTCGCCGGGGCCAGGCCCGCGAGCGTCACGCCATCCGCACCGGGCCAGACGCCGCCGGTCGCCGTTCCCGCCGCTCGCACCGGCGAGAAGCCGAAACCGGCCGAGACAACCGACGCGCTGAACCTCGAGATCCAGATCGAGCTTGCCAAGCGCGGCTTCTTCAAGGGCGATCCCGACGGCAAGGCCGGCCCGCGCATGACGCAGGCGATCCGCGATTTCCAGTTCGCCCAGCGCGTCGCCGTGGACGGGCGCCCCAGCGAGGCGCTGCTGCGCGACATCCTCGCGACGAAGACGACGATGAAGGACGAGCTGCTCGACCTCGTGAAGCGCGCGGCCGGCGATGAAACCTCGCCCCGCACGGTGCGCGACATCCAGCGCGCGCTGAACAAGGCGGGCTATGGCCCCCTGGCGGAAGACGGCCAGTGGGGCCCGACGACGCGCGCGGCGCTCACGCGCTTCGAACAGGACAATCGCCTGCCGGCCAAGGGCGAGCCGCGCGGTTCCAGCCTGCGCACGCTCGCCTCGGTGACCGGTGTGCCGATCGCGCAGTGATGCGGCTTTCAAGCGATTTCTTCGTCGCCGCCACCATCCGTCGCGCGGAACTCGGCGGGGCCTTCGCTGCCTTGCGCCGCCGGGGCGGGGCGCAATCCGGTGCGATCTTTGTGGTGGTGGACCGGCTCGACGGCACCTGCACGCTCTATGGCCCGGCCCCGCAGGCGCTCTATGAGGGCGGGGACAGCGAACGGGCCTTCAGCCGCTTCCACGAGGCGGAAACCGTGAGCCGCGAGGCGGTGGAAGCCCGGCTCGAGAAGGAAATGCGCTTCGACCCCGATATCTGGATCCTCGAGATCGAGGCGCGGGACGGACAGGCCTTTCTCGACCGCATCCTGTGACCGGGCCGCAACCTGACGTTTATCTGCTCCGAAACCGGACGCATTTTAGGAGAGGTTTAACACTTCTCGCCGAATTTGGGCGTCAGGAGATGATTCGGATCGGGTTTTCCGGTGCGGCGCATTCATCCGGCTAGGAGCATGGGTCATGGGCGAAATTATTCGCTTGCGGCCCCGACAGGAAGTCCGGTCCCGCCCGAAGGCCGTTATCGAGATCGGCGGCAAGGGTGGAAGCGGAGCGGAGATTTTCCTCTTCCTGGGCGTTCGTTACGAGCGCCATGACGGGCCAGACGCGATCGCAGCCAAAGGGCATGCGAAACGCGGCAAGAATCGCAAAAGGGCCTGACGCGGCGTTCGCGGCGGGACAACATCAATTGAACGGAGACCGGCGATGGCGCGTCCTTTCGCTGGCCGTGACAAGTTCCGCGTTTTTTACCACGGCACATGCATCATCTTCGCCGGGGCTTTGGGCCTCGCGCTCGCCGGTTGCTATCAGACAACAGGGGATTTCGGTCGCCCGCAGCCGGGCGTCTGGGAGAATTCCATCCTGCCCGCGGCTGGCTATATCTCCGCCACCGCGCGCGGCGAGCCCATATCGTTGTATGCCCTGACCGAGGACGAGAAGGAACTGCGCAACCGCGCCTGGAACTTCCTCAACCCGGAAGCGGATGCACCGATCGTCGCCCGCATCCAGGACCAGTTCACCTATTATCAGTTGCTGCCGCCGCGCGAGAGCGACATCACGCTGTTCCACCGCACCATCATGGGCGGGCCGCAACTGAGTGGCGCCGTGGGATATTCCCCCACCTTGCGGGTGCTGACGGGCGGGCAGAGCTTCGTGTCGCTCACCTCGCGCTACAACCGCGTGCGGGACGTGATCACCGCCGATCACGCGCTGATCCCGCATTTCAAGCTGGTGGCGTCGCAGGTGGTGCAGGCCGATCACGTGCGGGCGCGCAGCCTCGGCCATGTCGCGCACCTCACCGAGGAGCAGCGCGACCAAGCGATCAAGCGCATCTGCGAGAACGCGCTGATCATCGCCCGGGTGCATTGGGCGTTCCACGATCGCGCGGCGCAATACCGCTATTCGCTGGAGCATCTGCTCGTCGAGGGGCCGGAGCGCGAAGCCATTCCGGCCGAACGCACGCTGATGGCCTTCGAGGCGGATATCGGGCGCTTCCGCAAGGATACCATCTTCCCCACGGTTTGCACGGAGCCGGTGGCGCTGCCCGCCCCGCTTTCCCCGCGGCCGCTGGTGCGGAAGGGGTAAGGCCGGCTAGAGCGGTTTCCGATCTGACTGAATCAGATCGACCGCTCTATCTCTCTGTTTTGTCGCATTTTCTTGCGGCCAACCGGTATCCACTTGGCCGGAAAATGCTCTAGCCCGGCAGCGCCTCGCTGCCGCATTGCACGGCGCGCAGCACATCCTCGGCATTGGGCCGTCCGGAGGGGCGGTCCACCAGCACCTTGAGGATCGCGATCCCGGTGCGGCTTTCAGATTCGACCCGGATTTCCTCGATGGCCTCGCCGCTTTCATCGAGGTCGCCGATCCGGCGCAACTGGTCGGGTGTCGCGAGCACGACATCGAGCGCCCCGCTCGTGGCCGCGCGATCCGACACCGATGTGATGATGCCGCTCTGCTCGCGGGCGAAGACCACGGCGAGGAAGGTTTCGGAAAGACCCGTGCGCACGCGAAACGGGCCTTGCCCGAGGTCGAACCGGCAGATTCCGATCGCGACATTCGGATCGACGAAGCGCAGGGCGCGAATGCGCTCCTCGGGCACGAGGGTGATGCCCGGCCCGGTCACCTCGCGGGAAAGCGTCGAGAACACGTCGTCCGTGGTGGTGCGGGGCAGCGCGAAGAGCGCGCCGAGATGCACAAGGCCGGCGACAACCGCGGCGATGAAGACATGCAGCAGCAGGATCATGCCGGACAATCCAGCCGTTCGACCCGTGGGAGAATGGTGGCATCCAGCAGGGTCGCGGTGGCGGAAAGCGGGGTTTCATAGAGCCGCAGCACCAGCACGAAGGCCCCGCCGGGGGGCGTGGGAAGCCAGTTGCCCGCCATGGGACGGGCGCCGATCTCGATCGCGAGGGGTTCGCCGGCGAAGCGCAGGATTTCCGCCGAAGTGAAGCTCGACCGGCGCAGGGGCGTCTCGATCAGCCGGCCATCCGGTGTGGTGAGCGTGAGCGTCCAGAACCGGGCGGCGGGCAGGGGCCCCGACATCCGGTAGGTGCAGCGCGCATCGAGCTTCTGGCCGGTCTCGTCGATGCCCGCGAGCAGGCTGAAACCCTCGCCGTTCGCCAGCGGCAACTCGCCGGAAACCAGCATGCGCAGGCGCGCATACGGATCGATCAGTTCGCTGCCGACGCGCGGCGCGAAGGTCCATGCGCCGATCTGGCGGTGGTCGAAGACGATGCCGTCCCGCGCGACCAGCGCGGTGAGGCCCAGGCCGGCCACGAGCCCGGCGAGCACGGCGGCGATGAAGCTGATGAGACGCATGCCGATGTCACGAACGGCCAGGGGTGGCGGAAGCCTGCGACAGCGGCCGATCCTGCTTCTCGACGAACTCGTCGGCGACGCTTTCGATCTCCTTCAGCAGGGCCCGGCCGGCCGGCGTGAGCCGGAGGTGGCGCGGGCCATCGCCCTTTGCGAGATCGGCCGTGCCTGCCACTTCCACGAGCTTCGGATCCCGCTGCGGCAGATCGTTGTCCTGGCCGAAAAGCGGCTTGAGGTCGGTATCGAGATGCGCAAAGGCCATCACGCGGGCGAAGGCCATCGCGGGGAGGGAGCCGCCGGTCATGTTGCGGGTCGGGCTGAAATCGTCGTTTCCGAACCAGACAACCGCGGTGAAGGTGCCGGAAAAGCCACCATACCAGGCATTGCGATATTCATCCGTGGTGCCCGTCTTGCCGCCTGTCGGCACGCCCGGCAGGAAGGCACGACGGCCCGTACCCTCGGTCGGAACCTTCGACATCATGTAGACGAGATCCTTCGCGGCCTGCGGCGGCATGACCTGATGATGGCGGGTCTCCGGCGCGTCCGGCCTGTAGATCACCTGCCCTTGCGGATTGAGGATCTCGCGCGCGGCATAAGGCTTTGCGAGCTTCCCGCCATTCGCGAAGGTGTTGAAGCCCGCGACCATGTCGATCACCGTCGCCTCCGACGAGCCGATCGGCAGGGAGGTCATGTCGCGCAGGTCGTTCTGGAAGCCCACTGCCTTGGTGAAGGCGATGATCTTCTCGCGCCCGAGCTTGTTGTTGCCCTTGCCGATGGCCGTGGTGAGTTGCACGGGAATCGTGTTGATCGATTTCGCGAAGGCCACGGTCGCGCTCATCGAGCCGGCATAGGAGCGGCCGTAATTCGCGGGGCACCAGTTGCCCACGCAGGTCGGTCGGTCCGTGACGATCGAATCCGGTTTCACCACGCCTTCGGTCAGCGCCGCGGCGTAGACGAAGGTCTTGAAGGAGGAGCCGGTCTGGCGCATCGCCTGCGTCGCGCGGTTGAACTGGCTCTGGCCGTAATCGCGCCCGCCGACCATGGCGCGCAAGCCGCCATCATGGTCGAGCACCACCATCGCGGCCTGCGAGACCCCGTAATTCGGGCCCTGATCGCGCAGGATCGCTTCCAGCGAGCGTTCGGCATGGCGCTGGAGATTGCGGTCGATCGGGGTACGGACGGTCAGCACGCGCTCGTTGCCGAATTTGCCGGCGCTCGCGAGTTGCTTGATCTCGTCGAAAGCGTAATCGAGCGCGTAATCCGCCACCGTGTCGGTGTTGCGCTCGATGGGCGTCGCGGGGTTGCGCAAGGCGGCCGCGACCTGTCCCGGTGTCAGGAACTTCGCTTCCACCATGTTCGAGAGCACATCGGCCGCGCGTGCGCGCGCCGCGGGCAGGTTGACGGTGGGCGAGAAGCGCGAGGGCGCCTTGAAGAGGCCCGCGATCATCGCCGCTTCGGCCAGCGTGAGATCGCGCACGTTCTTGCCGAAGTAATGCTCGGCAGCCGATTGCACGCCGAAAACGCCGTTTCCGAGATAGGCGCGATCCAGATAGAGCCGGAGGATCTCGTTCTTCGGCAGGCGTGCCTCGAGCCAGAACGAGAGGAAGGCTTCCTTGATCTTGCGATCGAGCGTGCGCTCGTTGTTGAGGAAAAGGTTCTTCGCGAGCTGCTGGGTGATGGTCGAGCCGCCCTGGACGACGCCTCCGGCGCGGGCATTCGACATCATCGCGCGGAACAATCCGCCGATATCGATGCCGAAATGCTCGTAGAAGCGGCGATCCTCCGTGCCGAGCGCGGCCTTCACCAGATGCTCGGGCAATTGCTCGACCGCGACGGACTCGAGATGCAGGATGCCGCGCTTGCCCAGCACCTGCCCGCCGGAATCCAGGAATGTCACGGCCAATTCGGTCTGCTTCAGCCAGTTCTCCTCGTTCACCGCGCGAAAGGCGGGCTTGGCGAGGGCGGTGAGCAGAACCGCGCCGATGGTGGCATAGGTCAGCGCCTCGCAGGCGAGGGTCACCATCACGCGGCCGAACGGGGAGGGCTCCAGCCGGTCCGAGGCATGGCGGACGCGCCACAACACCTCGCCCATCCGCCGGCCGAGCTGGAACAGGCCGTGCTCCAGGGCCGCATCGAGGTCGCGCAGGCGACGCCGGAAACGCTCGCTCCAGGTGACGCGGTGAAATTCCATGCGGCCGGTTTCGCGTTGAAGGTCTGTGTCTTTAGCGGTTTCGGGCCGCGAATACCAGAGCCGCCGATTGACCGCCCGCCCCGGTTCGGCGCATGCACGGGGCATGAGCGACACGGAACGGCCCTTCTGGGAAACGAAGACGCTGGAGGCGATGAGCGACGCCGAATGGGAAAGCCTGTGCGATGGCTGCGGGCGCTGCTGCCTCGTGAAGCTCGAGGACGAGGAGACCGGCACCATCCATTTCACGGATGTCGGCTGCCGCCTGCTCGACGGCGACAGTTGCCGGTGCCGCGACTACCCGAACCGTTCGGCCGTGGTGCCGGATTGCGTGAGGCTTCGGCCCGAGAACATCGCCGGTCTCGGCTGGATGCCGCCGACCTGCGCCTATCGCCTGCTGGCGGAGGGAAAGGGGTTGCCGGCCTGGCACCCGCTCGTTTCGGGCCGAGCGGAAAGCGTCGTCGATGCGGGCGTGAGCGTAAAAGGCCGGCTTTCCGGCAGCGAGGACGCGTTTTCGGTGCCCGAACTCATCGATCGCATCCGGGTCTGGCCGGGGCGCTGGCCGAAAGCCGCGCGACAGGGCCTGCGGCGCAATCCCCGCAATTAAGGTTAATATTCCTAGGATAGGAATTTATTCATTGACACCGTGACGGTTGTCGGGCAGTGTTTCCTCACGCTCCCGAATTGTGACCGAACGGCCCTGAGGCCTGCCGGAACGCGGAGCCCCATCGAGCCTTTTGCATGATTGTTCTCCGGCCCGTTCTCGCGACGGGGCGGCGCCTCGCGTTCTGCACGGAAATCATCCGTGTGGAGGGCGGGCTGCGCTTCGCTCCCGATCCGCAGCAGGACGGGCCTGTTCTTCGTGAGGGAAGCCGAATGAACGCCAGTCATCCTTCGTTGTCCTCCATCCCCGGTGCGGTCAGGCGACCCGGTCTCGCCCGCCGGCGCCGCATCGTCTCCCGCCTGTGGCAGACGGCGGAAAAGCAGGTGCATGAAGTGGAAAACCGCCTCGCGGCCTTGCGGGAGGACCCGCATGCGCTGGAACGCGAGGCCAAGACCCTGGCGATCATCGCGCGGACGGTGCGCGATCTCGTCGCCATCGACGAGGAGGCGGGAGGCTCCCGCGTGGCGGAGAAACGCAATGATGCCGGCATCGACCCCTCGGCGCGTGCCATCGACCAGTTCCGTCGCGAACTTGCGGAGCGCCTTGAGCAATTGCGTGTCGCGGGGGAAGGGCCCGGCGCTTCTTGAAAGCCTGTCGCCCGCCGCGCTGCAGGCCTTCGCCACGGACTGGACCTTGTTCGCGCGGGACGACCAGTTGCCGCTCGCGCAGGCCCGCGACGGCGGGCCGTGGACGACGTGGCTGGTGCTCGGCGGGCGCGGTGCGGGGAAGACGCGCACCGGCGCGGAATGGGTGCGGGGCCTCGCGCTGGGGCTCGCGCCGTTCAGCGCCCGGCCGGTGGGGCGCATCGCCATCGTCGCCGAGACGCAGAACGACCTGCGCGAGGTGATGGTGGAGGGTGTTTCCGGCCTGCGCGCGGTGCATCCGCCGGGCGAGCGGCCGGAATGGAATGCAAGCCGGCGGCGGCTCGAATGGCCGAACGGCGCCATCGCGCAGGGTTTTTCGGCGGAAGATCCTGAAGCGCTGCGCGGACCGCAATTCGAGGCGGCCTGGTGCGATGAACTCGCGAAATGGCGCTATGCCGAGGCCGCCTTCGACATGCTGCAATTCGGCCTGCGCCTCGGCGATCAGCCCCGGCAGGTCATCACCACGACGCCGCGGCCGACGCCGTTGCTGAAACGGCTCGCGAACGACCCGCATGCCGCGGTAACGCGCGCCTCGACGAAGGCCAACGCCGCCAATCTGGCGCCGGCCTTCCTCGCGCAGGTGGTCGACCGCTATGCCGGGACGGCGTTGGGCCGACAGGAACTCGACGGGCTTTTCGTCGAGGAGAACCCGGACGCGCTTTTCCGGCGCGAGACGATCGAGCGGGGCCGCGTGATCGCCGCGCCCGATCTCGAACGGATCGTGGTGGCGGTCGATCCGCCGGCGGGCGGAAAGCGTGGCGGGCGCTGCGGAATCGTGGTTGCCGGCCGCGCCGGCGACGGCGCGCTCTACGTGCTGGAGGATGCCTCGCTGGAGGCCGCGAAGCCGGAGGCCTGGGCGGCGCGGGCCATCGCGGCTTTTCGTGCCCATGAGGCGGACCAGCTTCTGGCCGAGATCAACCAAGGCGGCGACATGGTCGCAAGCGTCATCGCCGCGCTGGATGACGGCGTCCCGGTCACGACCGTGCGGGCGATGCGGGGCAAGCGCCTGCGCGCCGAACCGGTCGCGGCCTTCTATGCCCAGGGGCGCGTGCACCATGTGGGCGCCTTTCCGGCGCTCGAGGACGAGATGGCGGCCTTCGGGCCGGATGGTCTCGCCGATGGCCGCTCGCCCGACCGGCTCGACGCGCTGGTCTGGGCGGTGACCGCGCTCGCTTCGCAAAATGATGGCGCCGCCCCGCGTGTGCGTCGGCTCGCCTGAACGCATTTCCTGCCTCCGGAGGCCTTCATGACATCGATCCTCTCCCGTCTCCTCGGCGCGAAGCCGGGGCCGGGGATGCACGCACCCGAACGCAAGACGGGCTTTCCCATGCTGGCCTTCCACCATCCCGGTCGCGGGCTGTTCGGCGAGGCCAGCGGGGTTGCGCTGGTGCGCGCCGGCTTTCACCGAAACCCGGTTGTGCATCGCTGCGTGCGCCTCATCGCCGAAGCGGCGGCCAATGTGCCGCTCGCGCTCACGGTCGATGGCGCGGAGGTGGCCGACCATGCGCTGGAGCGCCTGCTGGAACGGCCGAACCCGCGCGAAAGCGGGATTGCGCTGCTCGATGGAGTGTTCACCCAGCTGCTCTTGTTCGGGAATGCCTATCTGCACCTGATTTCCGACGAGGAAGGACCGCGGGAGATCCATGCCCTGCGGCCCGACCGCGTCCGCGTCGTCCCCGGCGCGGATGGCTGGCCGCGCGGCTACGAATACAGCCTCGGCCCGGCGCGTTCCCTCATCGCGGTCGAGCCGGATGGGCTGCAGCCGATCCTGCATCTGCGGCTCGCCGATCCGCTCGACGATCATCAGGGCTACGCGCCGCTCTCGGCCGCGCAGGTGCCGCTGGAGATGCACGAGGCAGCGAGCCGCTGGAACAAGGCGCTGCTCGACAATTCGGCACGCCCCTCCGGCGCGCTGGTCTATGCCTCGCCGGAAAACCTCACGGATCTGCAGTTCGACCGCCTCAAGGCCGAGCTGGAACAGGCCTTTTCCGGCCAGAGCAATGCCGGCCGGCCGATCCTGCTCGAAGGCGGGCTTGACTGGAAGCCGCTGGCGCTCACGCCGAAGGACATGGATTTCCAGGAAGCGCGGAACGGCGCGGCGCGGGAAATCGCGCTCGCCTTCGGCGTGCCGCCGCTGCTGCTCGGCCTTCCGGGCGACAACACCTACTCGAATTATGCCGAAGCCAATCGCGCCTTCTGGCGGCAGACCATCGTGCCGCTGGTGCGGCGCGTCTCAGGCGCGATGGCGCAATGGCTGCAGCCGGCCTATGCGGCCCGCATCACCCTGCTGCCCGATCTCGACCAGATCGAGGCCATTGCCGAGGACCGGACCGCGCTGTGGAAGCGCGTTTCGGAGGCGAGTTTCCTCACCGACGAGGAAAAGCGCGGCGCGCTCGGTTACGGCACGGCGGCGAAGCCGCGCTCGGCCCGGCGAAATGGCCGCCCATGAACGCGGTGACCGAAAGCATCATCAACCGGGGCGATCTCGCGCATCTCGTCCTGTTCCTGTGGGCGGGAGCCGCGACCGGCGCCTGCGTGCATCTGCTGAAGGAAAGCGCTGCGGCGCATCGCCGTTTCGATGCCTTCGTGCGCGAGATCGCCCGTTTCAACCGACGACAGGGCACCGGATCATCCGGTGAGTGACCAGCCATGTGGCGCTTCAAACGACCGAACCTGACCCGGCAGGCCCGGCGGTCGGGCGATGTGAACCCGGCCAGGACCTATGAGGCGGCGCGCCTGTTCCGCCGGTTCTTCGCGCTGATCGAACGGCTGGAGCGACCCGCGGCCGCTCTCGAGACCAAATCCGAACCGGCGCGGAAATTGCGCATCACGCGGCTCGACGAGGACGCGTCGCGCCGGCCCTGAGACCCAGGCCAAGCCCAAAGGAATTGCCCATGCCGACCCACACATATTTCGGCCGGTCCGCCTCCCTGCCGGTCGGAAGAAGCACCCGCGCGCCCGTTCAGAAGAGCGGGGGCGCGGGTGTCGCGCCGCGCATCGACGCGGAGGGCTTTTTCGAGGGCTATGCCTCGCTGTTCGGCGTCGCCGATCTCGGCCGCGACGTGGTGATGCCGGGCGCCTTTCGCGCCACGCTCGCGCAGCGCACCGCGGGCGGCGTCAAGCAGCTCTGGCAGCACGATCCGCGCCATCCCGTGGGGGAATGGCTGGATATCGCGGAAGACCATCGCGGTTTGCGCGTGCTGGGGCGGCTCGATCTCGAACTGCCGAAAGCGCGCGAACTGCACCGGCTGATCACGCGCGGCAGCGTGGACGGCCTGTCGATCGGCTTCAAGGCCGAGAGCGAACGGCGCGACCCGTCCACCGGGCTGAGACAGCTCGAGAAGCTCGATCTCTGGGAGATTTCCATCGTCAGCTTTCCCCTGCTGCCGCAGGCGCGCATCGCGTCACGCGGCGATGGCAGGGGCATCAAGGGCGGTGGCATGCCTGCCACCGTCGCATCCCGGCGCCGGATGGCGCAGTTCTGAACCACGAGGATCACCATGACCCATCTGCGTCACCCGGAAGCCGCGGCTCCGGAAACCAAGGCGCTCGCGCAGGGCGAGGAATTCGAGACGCTGAACCGGCTTGTCGGCGAATATCGCAGCGAGAACGATGACCGCCGTGCGACCGCCGATCCGCTGCATGCCGAGAAGATGGCGCGCATGGACCGCGCCATCGACACCTGCATGGACCGCATCCGCACGCTGGAGACCAAGGGCCGCCGCCCGGCGCTCGGCTTCGGCGAGGAGGGGCACTCCCCGGCCTCGCTGGAGCACAAGAGCGCGTTCGAGGGCTATCTGCGCTCCGGCGAGACCCAGGCGCTGCACCGGCTGGAGGTCAAGGCCTCGACCGGGCTTACCGCTCCGGATGGCGGCTACCTGCTGCCGCCCACGACCGAGGAGAGCGTGCTGTCCCGGATCGCCGGGCTCTCGCCGATCCGTTCGATCGCCAGCGTGCAGGCCGTCTCGGGTTCGGGCCTGCGCAAGGCGGTGACGCCGACCGGCGCGCAATCGGGCTGGACGGCCGATGCCGCGCCGGGCAACGCGGTGCAGGCCTCGGCCTTCGTGGCGCTCGATTTTCCCACCGGCGAGCTGTTCACCCAGCCCGCAGCCACCCAGACCATGCTGGATGATGTGGCGGTGAACATCGAGGAATGGATCGCGAGCGAAATCGTCCGGGCCTTCGCGGCGGCGGAAACCACGGCTTTCGTGAATGGCAATGGCACGAACAAGCCGAAGGGCTTCCTGACCTATCCGACCGTGGCGCAGGCGAGCTGGAGCTGGAACAATCTCGGCTTCGTGACCACGGGCGCGGCGGGTGCCTTCGCCGCCTCGAGCCCCTCGGACAGCCTGATGGACCTCATCCACGCGACGAAATCCGTCTACCGCCAGAACGGCACCTTCGTGATGAACCGGAAGACGCAGGGGGCGATCCGCAAGCTGAAGGATTCGAGCGGCAACTATATCTGGCAGCCGCCGAGTGTCGCCGGCGCGCGCTCGACGCTCGCGAATTTCCCCGTGGTGGAAGCCGAGGACATGCCGGATATCGCCGCGAACAGCCTCTCGATCGCGTTCGGTGATTTCCAGCGCGGCTATGTCGTGGTGGATCGCATCGGTATCCGCACCATGCGCGATCCGTTCTCCACCAAGCCCTACGTGATCTTCTACACGACGAAGCGCGTGGGCGGCGGGGTGCAGGATTTCGACGCGATCAAGCTCCTGCGCTTCTCGGTGTAAGCGCGGGCTCAGCGGGTCGGGCGGGGGCGAGCCTCGCCCGACCAGCGCGCCAAGGTCTGGTCGATCCATCCGGCCTGCGGCGCGAGCCGCACGGCCTGGCCGATCGTGCCGCAGGAGCGCGCATCCCCGAAGCTCTCCCGGCCATAGACCACGCCGACGACGGTTCTGCTGCCGAAGCCGGTCGTGAGCACCGGGCCGCCGGAATCGCCGGTGCAGATCGCGATGTCGGACAGATCGGCGCTGGGCGAGGTTCCAATCCGCAGGAAGCGCGGAAAGAGCCGCGGCAGAACGCCCACCGTGGCGCTGCGCAGGGTGCCGGCGCTGGTCTCGTCGCCCTCGCGCTGCAGGCCGTAGCCCGCGATGAGATGCGTCGCGCCGACGCGGTGCTCCACCTCGCCGCGATCGAATGGCAGCGGGATGAACCGGGCCGGCAACGGCGATTCAAGGCGGATCAGCGCCAGATCGAGCGACACGCGGGCCCTGCCGGAAAAGCCGGGATGGATCGCGCGGCTGGTGACGCGCTGGAGAACATGGCTCCCGGCTTCGGGATAGGCCACGACCACCTGCTTGGTGCCCGCAACGCAATGGGCCGCTGTCAGCACGACATCGCGCGCGAGGATGGTGCCGGTGCAGGCCCCATGCCGGGTCCCCTCGCGCGAGAGCACCATCACGACATGCGGCAGCAGGGTGCTGTCGCCCTGGGATTGTCCGCCGCCGAGCGCGAGCGCCGGCAGCGACCCGGCCGAAAGGCCCAGCGCTCCCGCTGCCCAGGCGGCGAGCCGCGCGAGGCGGCCGGAAGATCGAAACAGTTTCACGGCGTGGACCTTTGCACCGCGCCTCCCTGCCGCGCAAGGCCGATGGGCCTGTGCGGAGCAGCCCTGCGACAGAAAGGCACTGACCCATGATCCCGCTTCTGGTGGACGGGCCGCAGCTCGAGCCCGTGAGCCTCGCGGAGGCCAAGACCTGGCTGCGCGTGGATGGAAACGATGAGGACAGCCTGATCCAGGCGCTTGTCATCGCGGCCCGTCTCACTGTCGAAAGCGAGATCGGCCTCGTGCTGCTCGCGCAGAACTGGCGGTTCACCGGCGATTTCTGGCCGATGGGCGAAACCATCCCGGTGCGCATCGGCCGGATCCTCTCGGTGGCGGGCGGCCGCGTCTTCCCCGCGAATGGCGCGCCCGTCATACTGGGTCTGGGCGATTTCGAGATCCGGCGTGGGGAAGTGGGCGACGCGATCCTGCCCCTGTCACGGCCCGCGCCCGGCCGGCCGCGCGGCGGGGTCGAGATCGATGTGCGGCTGGGATTCGGCGAGTTCCCGGCCGATGTGCCGGAGCCCTTGCGCCTCGCGGTGCGCCAGCTCATCGCGCATTGGTACGAGAACCGGGGCGATGCCGCCCTCAGCGAGCGCGGCCTGCCGGCCGCGACGCGGGCGCTTCTCGCGCCGTTCCGCCGCCTCCGGCTCGGGGGAGTGCCGGCATGACGAAGCCCGAACGTTCGATCGCCCGCCGTCGCAACCGCCTGACGCTGGAGACCCTGGCCGAAACGACCACCGCGCTCGGCGGTGCCAGTCTCGGCTGGCAGAGCGTCTCCGTTCTCTGGGGGCAGCTCGAGATGAACAGCGGCCGCGAAACCGGTGAGGGCGGGCAGGCCATCGGCGAACGCACCGGCCGCGTGACCCTGCCGTTTCGCGAGGGCATCGACGCCCGCAGCCGCTTCCGGCTCGGCAGCCGCATCCTGGAGGTCACGGCGGCCTTCGATGCGGATGGCCGTCGCCGGCAGCTTGTCTGTCTCGTGCGGGAGGTGACGCCATGAGCGCGATCCATCCGGTTCACGCGCTGAAGGCCGCGTTGCGGGCGCGCTTCACGGGCGATTCCGCCCTCGCCCCGCTGATCGGCGACGCGGTGCATGATGCGCCGCCGCGCGGCATCGAGCCCCCGTTTCTGCTGCTGGGCGACACGACCTTGCGGGAAAACGGGACCAGCGATGCCGATGCGGTGATCGCCGATCTCGATCTCGTGGCTGTCACGCGGGAACGCGGCACCGCGCAGGCGCTCGCCATCCTGCATGCGGCGCAGGCGGCGATTGCCGCCTCGGCGCTTCCGGTGCCGGAGCATCATCTCTCGCTCATCCTGATCCGCGAGACGCTGGTGCGGCACGACGAAGCCAAGGCGCTGACCCGCGCGACGGCGCGCCTGCGCGCCTTCCTGCACATCCCCTGATTTCACCGAAGGAGAGCCCCATGGCAGCCCAGCGCGGCAAGGATATTCTGTTGAAGCTCGCGGATGCGACGGATGCGTTCGTGACGGTCGCGGGTCTGCGCACCCGGCGCTTCTCGCTCAATGTCGAGACGGTGGACGTGACGCATGCCGAATCCGCCGGGCGCTGGCGCGAATTGCTGGACGGTGCCGGCGTGCGCCGCGCCTCGATCTCCGGCTCCGGCATCTTCAAGGATGGCGCCTCGGACGAACTGGTGCGCCAGGTGTTCTTCGATGGCGCGATCCGGAACTGGAAGATCGTGCTGCCGGATTTCGGCGAGATCACCGGCCCGTTCCAGATCACCAGCCTCGATTACCGGGGCGAGCATGCCGCCGAGATGACCTTCGAAATGGCGATGGAGAGCGCAGGCGCGCTCGCCTTCGCCGCGCTTTGAGGCTGGCCAATGACCAGCGCAACCGTCACCAGCGGAACCGTCACCAGCCGATCCGTCACCAACCGGCACAGGGGCGAGGTCAGCCTCGTTCTGAGTGAGGAGCGCTTCGTGCTCCGCCTCAGCCTGCAGGCCCTGGCGGAGATCGAAACGGCGCTCGGCGCGGGTGATCTGCAGGGGCTCGGCGAACGTTTCGCGGGCGGGCGTGTGGCAGCGCGCGATCTCGTGGCCCTGCTCGGCGCGGCGATCCGGGGCGGGGGCGCGGCCCTCGCCGACGAGGACATCGCGCGCCGCATCGGCGCGGAGGATCTGCCCCGCGCTGTCGAGGCCCTGGCGGCGCTCTTCGCGCTCTCCTTCAGCGGCGAAAGCCCCGCTCGCCCTCGCGCGCCGTAGCGGGACGGGTGCCGGCCCCGGCCCGCGCCTTCCGCTGGGACGAGGCGATGGCGCTCGGGTTCGGCCTGCTGCGGCTTTCGCCCGAGGCTTTCTGGTCCATGACCCTTCCGGAACTCGCCGCCGCCCTGCGGGGCCTGCGTGGCGAGACCGGCCTTCCCGATGCGCCGGATGGCGCGACCTTCGACGCGCTGATGCGCCTTTTCCCCGACGAGAGGAGCCCCCATGGCGGATGACGAAACCGATATCGGCCTGGATGTCTCGGGGGCCGTCTCCGGCCTGACGCGGCAGATGCGGACCCTCGACGCGGTGACCTCGCAATTCGGCCGGTCACTGTCGCGGGCGCTGGCGAGCGGCATCGCGCAGGGCAAGGGGTTCGACGACATTCTCCGGAATATCGGCCAGCGCTTCCTCGAAATCGCGCTGAAATCGGCCTTCAAGCCGCTCGAAAACAGCATCGGCTCGCTGTTTTCCGGCGCGTTCGGCGGTCTGGGCAACCTCGCGGGGCTCGGCGGGGGAGGCGGCGGCGGACCGACGAGCTTCTTCGCGGAAGGCGGCGTGATTTCCACCCCGCATTACTTCCCGCTCGGACGCGGCACCGGCATTGCCGGTGAGCGCGGGGCGGAGGCCATCCTGCCGCTCTCGCGCGGGCCGGACGGTCGCCTCGGCGTCGCCACGGGCCGGAATGCGGGTGCGCCGGTGCGCATCGTGATGAACGTCACCACGCCCGATGCCGAGAGTTTCCGCCGTTCCGAGGCGCAGGTCAGCGCGAGCCTCGCCCGCGCCGTGGCGCGCGGCCAGCGATCGTTATGAGGAGGGGACGATGAGCGGATTTCATGACGTGCGCTTCCCCGTCGAGGTGGCGCTCGGCGCGCGCGGCGGGCCGGAACGGCGCACCGAGATCGTGACGCTCGCGAGCGGGCGCGAGGAACGCAACGCCCGCTGGGCGCTGTCGCGACGCAAATATGATGCGGGCTACGGCGTGCGCTCCATCGAGAGCCTTTCGGCGATCGTCGCGTTTTTCGAGGAGCGGCGCGGGCGTCTCTACGGATTCCGGTTCCGCGACCGGCTCGACTGGACATCCGCGCCGAGGAACGCGCCGCCGCTGCCGACCGACCAGCCGCTCGGCACCGGCAATGGCGTGGAGCGGGAGTTTCAACTGGTCAAGCGCTACGGCGCGGCGCACGCACCCTACGAGCGCCCGATCAGCAAGCCGGTGGACGGGAGTGTCCGCATCGCGGTGAATGGCAGCGAAAGCCTGGCCGGCACGCATTTCGATTGCGATGCGACATCGGGGCTCGTGACCTTCCGTGCCGGCCACGTGCCGCCCCCGGGAGCGACGATCACGGCCGGTTTCATCTTCGATGTGCCCGTGCGCTTCGACACGGATTTCCTGGAGGTCGATCTCTCGGCCTTCGAGGCGGGGGCCATCCCCAACATTCCGCTGATCGAAATCCGGGTGTGACGCCATGAAGGTCCTTCCCACCATCATCGCCCAGGGGCTTGCCTCCGGGGTGACCACGCATTGCCAGTGCTGGCTGCTGACCCGCGCGGATGGCGTGGCGCTCGGCTTCACGGACCACGATCGCAGCCTGTCCATCGATGGCCATGTCTTCGAGGCGGCGAGCGGCATCGAACCTTCCTCGGTCGAGAGCGAAACCGGCCTTGCCGCCGCCAATGGCGAGATCACCGGCGCGCTGACCAGTGCGCGCATCACCGCGGCGGATATCGAGGCGGGACGCTACGATGGCGCGGAGCTGCGCCGCTGGCTGGTGGACTGGACCGCCCCGGCCCTCGATTGCCTGATCGATGTCGTGACGATCGGCGAAATCCGTCGTCGCGATGGTGCCTTCGTCGCCGAGACGCGCAACGCCTTGCATGCGCTCGATCTCGAGCAGGGCCGGCTTTACAGTTCGACCTGCCCGGCGGAACTCGGGGACGCCGATTGCGGCGTCAACCTCGCCGATCCGGCCTGGCGGGTGGCGACGCAGGTGCTCTCGACCGACGGGCGGCACAGGGTGTCCGCGCCCGCCTTTGCGACGCCCGTCGCCGGGCTTTTCGCGCGTGGGCGGCTGATGGTGGTGACGGGCGCCAATGCGGGGCTCTCGCGGCCCATTCGCGTCCATGACGACCAGACGATCACCCTCTGGGAAGGCTTGCCGGCCGATCTGCTGCCGGGCGATTCCGTGGTGGCGATCGCGGGCTGCGACAAGCGCTTCGCGACCTGCCGCGATCGCTTCGGCAATGCCCTGAACTTTCGCGGATTTCCGCTGATTCCCGCGCCGGAATTCGCGTTTGTCTACGCCCAGCCGGGCGAAGGGCGGCATCTCGGCCGGCCGCTGGTGCAATTGTGAGGTCTGCCATGCCGGAACCGGACGGGGCCGCCCGCGACGATGTCGCGTGGCGGGAGGACATCGTGCGCGCGGCGCGGCTTTGGATCGGCACGCCCTATCAGCATCAGGCTTCCCTGCAGGGGGTGGGGGCAGATTGCCTCGGCTTCCTGCGCGGCGTGTGGCGGGATGTGGTCGGCGCGGAACCCGAGGCCGTGCCGGCCTATTCGCCGGCTTGGGCGGAACGCGGGGCGCGCGATCCGCTGCTGGATGTGGCGGTCCGGCATCTCGTGCCAATGCCGCTCGGCGCTGGAATCCGCCCCGGCATGGTGCTGCTCTTTCGCTGGCGCGCGCATCTTCCGGCGAAACATTGCGGCATCGCGACCGGACCGGACCGCTTCGTGCACGCGCATGACGGCGCCACCGTGGCGGAAGTGGCCCTGGTGCCGATGTGGCGGCGCAAGCTCGCCGGTCTGTTCGATTTTCCCCAGCGGAGGGATTGATGGCGACCATCGCATTCGAATTGCTGGGTTCGACCCTCGGCCAGGGGCTCGGAGGCACCTTCGGCGCGGCCTTCGGCAAGGCCGCCGGTGCGCTTGCCGGCGGGCTCATTGACCGCGCTTTTCTGGGGCAGGGCACGCGGCGCGTGCAGCAGGGACCGCGCCTGACCGATCTCGACGGCATCTCGGCCAGCGAGGGCGCGCCGATCCCGCGCATCTATGGCCGCGTGCGGCTCGGCGGGCAGGTCCTCTGGGCGACCGAGTTCGAGGAGCAGCAGATTGTCGAACGCTCCGGCGGCATCGGCGGCAAATCCGCCACGACGACCCGCCAGAAAAGCGTGCGCTACGTCTATTCGGCCAATGTGGCGATCGGGCTGTGCGAAGGGCCGGTGGCGCTCGTCCGGCGCATCTGGGCGGATGGCAAGCCGGTCGATCTCTCGGCGATCACCTATCGCATCTATCTCGGTCACGCCGACCAGCCCGCCGACCCGCTGATCGTGGCGAAGCAGGGAACGGGCGATGTGCCGGCGTTCCGGGGGCTTGCCTATATCGTATTCGAACGCTTTCCGCTGGCGGATTACGGCAACCGCCTGCCGCAATTCTCGTTCGAGATCGTGCGGCCCATGCCCGGTCTGCCAGAGCGGCTGCGGGCGGTGAACATCATCCCCGGTTCGACGGAATTCGGCTATGCCACGAGCGAGGTGCGCGAGGATTTCGGCTATGGCCAGTCACGTGCGCTCAACCGCTCGCAATGGACGCGCGGCACCGATTGGGAGCAGGCGATCGACGACCTGCAGGCGCTCTGCCCCCATCTCGAGCGTGCCACCCTCATCAGCGCCTGGTTTGGCGATGACATGCGCGTCGGCCATTGCCGGCTCGCGCCCCGCACCGAAAAGGCCGGCAAGTTCACGACCGGCCAGATCTGGAGCGTGAGCGGGCTGACGCGCGACACCGCCACGCCGGTCTCGGCGACGGAGGGCAGGCCGAATTATGGCGGCACGCCTTCCGATCTCTCGCTCATCCAGGCGATCCGCGACCTGAAGGCGCGCGGGCTGAAAGTGGCGCTGCACCCCTTCATCCTGATGGATATTCCGGCCGGCAACACCTTGCCCGATCCGTCATCGGGCGGGATCGGCCAGCCTCCGTTTCCATGGCGGGGCCGGATCAGCTGTTCTCCGGCACCGGGACAGCCCGGCAGCCCGGCCGGGACGGCGGCGGTGGATGCGGCGATCGCGGCCTTCGTCGGCACCGCACAGGCGAGCCATTTCGATCTTTCCGGCGATACGGTGGTCTATGCCGGACCGGCAGAATGGAGCGGAGCTTTGGACCCTTTTCGTTCCTTTCCAATACTACGCCAAACTACGCTCAAGGGCTTGAAACGGTTGGAATAAATCCGCCGTGGATTACCCTTCGCT
>PERO01000006.1 GCA_002928875.1 Methylobacterium sp.
CAACACCCCCGCAAGGTCACTGGAACCGTGTGGCTGCGGGCAAAAAAGCTCCGCCAAAGCCAGCGCTCCCGCCACGGAAGTTCGGTGCATCAGACCAAATCCAGTTCGGTTCGTCCAATTGGTACAACCAGCCTGACTATCCCATCGACCAGCCCCCTCCCCCGGCTCCGGAATTCGAGGAGTCGCTGGAAGCGGTTCGGCAACGCGCCGAGAAGGCGGTCGGCAAGATCACTGTCGCGCGCGACCTGAAGGCTGCTCATCCGGCGATCCGCCAAGTTCTGGCTGATGAAACCGCGCGAGCCGAGAAGGTCCGGGCGTCAAGTTGGTCTTCATCCTGGGATCAACCGCGATTTGCCGCGCCGCTTGATCAGCGGCGCCTTCGGTTGTTGAATGCCGTGTGCCTGGGAGCGGTGAAGGCCGGGTTGAAAGCCAGCCTTTGGCGTAAGGAATTTCCGGTCATCTCGATCGCCGGTGACGACGCGTCGGTTCCCGTCATCGTCCAGAAGATGGTGATGAAGGGCAAGAATGCAGAGACGGACAACCGGCTGTCGATCATCGCCGGGATGATTCCAGACCAATCCGAGCGGATCCTCCGGCGCTGGGATGATCCGCCCGAGGGCAGGCTCGAGGCGCTCATCACAGAGGTGGCCGTCGATCTCGTTGTCCTCGTCGAGGAGCAGTTTCGTGCGGAGCGGATTCGTCGTCACGAATGGCGACTGAAGCATCGCGAGGATTGCATCGAGAAAGCACGCCTTGCGAGGCTTGAAGCGGAACGAAAAGAACGTGAGCGCCGCGAGGCCCTGGAGCAGGCGCGGATCGACCGGCTGTTGCATGATGCCGACCAGCTGCAGAAGGCGCAGTTGATCCGCCAGTATGTTGCGGAGGTCGGGCGTCATCTGGAGTCAGCCCCTCATCCGGCGGCCGAAGATTTCAGGGAGTGGTCCGGCTGGGCTTTGGCACAGGCGGATCGGATCGACCCGGTGCGGAACGGCAGTTTTCTGGAGCGGATCGAGTACGAGGATCTGGACGACGACAAAGGTGCGTGAATCCGTCCGCCAACGCGCTTGGCATCCGCGTCGTCATATATGATAATAAACATTATCAGTTACTTAGGCTCTCAGCAGCGGAAGAAGAAACGATCAGCTTTGCTGTCAGGCCTCAGCCATTGATCGCCTTTCCCTGCCCCTCCCATCCATCCGGCAGAGCCTGCGCCAGTGCGGTCGCCGTGAGAGCGGTGCCTTCGTAATTGAGCAAGCGCTCGATGATGTCCGGCGCGACGAAGGCGAGGTTGATCATCAAGGAGACGTTGCGGCGGGATTTCCCCTCGCGCTGAGCAATCTCGACGATGTCGCTGGCTTGGCCGGTTGTGAGCTCGTCGAGCCATCCCCGCGCCTTGTGGATGGCAACGATCAGCCGGTCGCGATTGCGGCTCCGGGCATTCCGGTTGGTCGTGTCATCCTGCAACGAGGTGCCTTCAGCTTCGACGACGCGCTGGTAGGGTTGGGCAAAGCCGAGAGAGCAGGGGATGACGAGCCGTGCGTTCGATGGCCCTGCCCCCTCCGCTTCCCTCTGATCGCTCCGGAGCGTCAGTGCGATCCGATCCTCGGAGACATCAACCCGATCGAGACACGCACTGACCACGAGATGATCGTCGGTGGGGCCATCGATTGGTGCGATCGCTGCAGCCCCCTTCCCGCTCGCGGTTTGCTGGCGGAGTGCATCGATCACCAGGGCTCGATCTCCTCGGCCCTGATGCGGGAGGGCCTTCCGGCTTCCGCCCGTCGCCCTTCGAGCAGGGCGCGAGAGATGTAGTAGCGGTAGCGCACACCGCGCTTGTTGGTGTGGCTCGGCGCCATGCGGTTGCCTTCGGAATCGAAGATCCGGCCCGTCAGCAAGGATTGCATGCGGTGGGAGGAACGGGTCTCGCTGGCACGGCCCTGCTCGAGGCAGAGCTGCACCGCCTCGAAGGTCTCGCGATCGAGAATCGCCTCGTGTTCGCCGGGGAACCATTCGCCCTTGTGGATGATCTCGCCAAGATAGACCCGGTTGCGCAGCAAGGCCTGCAGCGAACCGAAGGCAAAGGGGATCCCCCCTTTCTGCCGGCCATCCCGAAGTGCGCGGGGTCGGGTGCGGATCCCGAGGCGATCGAGCTCCCGTGCGGCGAGGATTGTCGAGCGTGTCGCGAGATAGGTCCGGAAGATCGTGCGGATGGTCTCGGCCTCCTCCGGGATGGTCAGAAGCTTCCGGTTCTCGACGCGGTAGCCCAGAGGCACCGGACCGCCCATGAACATGCCCTTGCGCTTCGAGGCCGCGATCTTGTCGCGGATGCGCTCCGCCGTGACCTCCCGTTCGAACTGGGCAAAGGAGAGCAGCACGTTCAAAGTCAGCCGGCCCATGCTCGTCGTGGTGTTGAAGCTCTGGGTGACCGAGACGAACGACGCGCCCCGCGCATCGAAGATCTCCACGATCTTCGCGAAATCGGCGAGGGAGCGCGTCAGGCGATCGACCTTGTAGACGACAACGATATCGATCCGCCCCGCTTCAACATCGGCGAGCAGACGCTTTAGACCGGGGCGCTCCATGGAGCCGCCGGAGAAGCCGCCATCGTCGTATTCGTTCGGGATGAGGCGCCAGCCCTCCTGACGTTGCGAGGCGATATAAGCCTCGCAAGCCTCGCGCTGGGCCTGCAGCGAGTTGAAATCCTGGTCGAGCCCCTCTTCCGAGGATTTGCGGGTATAGATCGCGCAGCGCCGCTCAGTGCTAGAGCGATCAGATCCCACGCGCGCTGACGCGGCCGATGAGGGTCGTCGCGTGCCCGCTCCCGAAGACCGGGAGCCCTTCCGTGCTTCAGGCATGGACTTCCTCCCGGACAGCGATCGAGCGGGCGTGACGAGTGGCCCGCTCATCCGGCGTTGAAGCCGGGTTCAACACCTCCTTCGCCTTGGGACGGGTGACACCGAAGAACAGCCAGCCGTTCCAGCTTGTGCCCGTGATGGCCTTGGCGATGACCGAGAGCGAGCGATGGCTTGTGCCCTTCCAGAGGAAGCCATCGGGGAGAACCACAACTTCATGGATCTCGCCTTTCCACTCGCGGATAAGGCGTGTCCCCGCACGCAGCTTGCGGCGGGACTCTGGACGCGCTGCACCCGTGCTCACGGCGCTCTCACCCACTGCACCCCCGCCTTCCCGACGTTGGCTTGAGGACAGCGCCAACCGCCGTTCCGCCTGTCGCGCCTCTCGCGCGAGGCGCTTCCGGAGCTCGGCCTCCTGAATGCCCTGCTGAAGCGATTGCAAGCGCCAAGCGAGGGTGCGACGGAGCAGATCGCCCATGAGACCACGGGGTGGCGGCTTCCGGTGTATCCGCCGCCAGAGATCGTGGAGTTCATCCAGCGACATGGTCGCGAGAGTGGTAACATCGACACGGGCAATCGTCGGATCAAGGGAGCGAACCATCGCCGTCACTCCGCTTCAGCGGAGGAGGCCGCATCGCCGGCTTCGGCCTGAGCGATATCGACAATCCGGTAGCAGTTCACGCCAGCTGGATCCTGCACCCGCTCCACGCCAAGCCCACGCTTTCGGAAACCGCTGATCACCGCCCGGATCGTATGGCCCTGCCAGCCCGTTGCCCCGATGATGGCTTCAACGCTGGCACCACCCTCGGCGCGCAGCATGGCGAGGACCGCGGATTGTTTGTTCGGGCGCTTGTCGGCACCGGGAAGGATCGAGGGGGCGGAAGACGTTTCGGCGCCGCAATGAGCGGTGCCAGCGGAAACTCCCTCGCCCAGCTCTCGAATGGGATCGGACCGGTCACCGGCACCGGACTCCGCAAGTGGCGCATCGTCTGCGCCAAGGCCAATAGCCGCAAGTCCGTGTGCTGTGATCATATAAGCAGGTTCACTCGACTGCTCCCCCAAGTCGGCAGGCATGGGCATCCGCTCCTCAACGATCAGATCATGCTTGAGAAGCGACTGAATGACCCGATCGGCGGCTCCGCCGCGCAGATGATCGGGCAAGGCAATCCGACCCCCCGGACATTGCGCAGCGCGCGACAGAATGACGAGTTGGGTATCGCTCAGTTTGAGAGAAACGGATATGGACATGGGCGGGAGCCTCCGGATGAGGACGGCACCAGCGCCGTCACCACCGGAAGCCCCGGATCAGGCGCCCATCCCGCGCCGCCGAGGCTGGTCAGCCGGCCCGATCGAACCGCTGCACCAGCAACACCAATGCTTCCTTTGCGGAGGAAGGGAAGTTCTGTCTGTAATGGGGCCGTGAACGGACGTCCAGCAGTCAGGTCGGAGTAATAACAAAGCAGACATTTGTGCAGTATCAGTGGGCTAAGCAACGGAAATCCAATTCCCACCCGCTACATCACCGACCACCGTTCAGTTTTCGAGAATGACACGCGCTACAGCGCGCTTGTCGAGATCTTATGCATCTTCTCCGATGTTTGTTGATCAGACGCGCTGAAGCTGCTTTACGAACCTCGCGACTTGCTTCGGTGAGGAAACCCTGACCCCTTGCGACTGTTGGAGGCTAAGCCAACCTGCCGGGCTGTGCAGGGATTCTAATTGTAACGAACGCTTGCCTTCTGGAAAGTCTTCTCATGCATCTGAAGGCTGGAATGCGGGGGCGTTTGCGGTCCTGCCAGCGGTTTGCAAGCGAACGCCTGTCTAGGCAGTTCGACCGTCAATCAACTGCGCTGTATCAACTCCAAACGGTATCCGTCTGGATCCAGCACGAAGGCAATGATCTCCTCCGCGCGCCCTATCAGCGGTCCGGGAGGACGAACCACTGCGACGCCCTTTGCAGCAAGGGCAGCCGTCGCAGCATGGATATCACCGACCGCGATTGCGATATGCCCGAAGGCCGTGCCCTTATCATAGGCATGCTGATCCCAGTTATAGGTCAGTTCAAGAACCGCATGAGTCTCTTCCGGGCCATAACCGAGAAAGACCAGCGTGAAGCGCTGCTCGTCGAAGGTTGCGACCCGGAGCACTGTCATGCCGAGCAGGTCCACATAGAAGGCCAGCGAGCGATCGAGGTCCACAACGCGCAGCATGGTGTGCAACAGGCGTGCGCCCGGAAGGGGCGATGCAACCGTCGTGGTTGCCTGAGCGGTCGGAAGTGACATGACGACGTTCCCTGCCATGAAGTGGTCGGCTGCCGGCGAGGCCGATGCCTCGCCGGCGGCCGACCCCGCCTTTCAGCGATAGAAGTGCGAATGAACACCACGGCTCGCGGCTTCCACGGGCGCAGCATCGAAAATGCGCGTTGTGTAGGCCACTTCCAGCGCGGCTGTTTCGGTCGGGAAGTAATCCGTGACGAAGCGCGTGGCGTTCTCGATCGTGTCGAAGGCGTAGAAGCCGCCGACGGACTGGTTCTTCACGCCCGAAAGCCATGTCTTGTGGAGGAGGCCCGGCTGCGCTTTCAGGATCGGGTTCATGGCCCGCCAGGGCGCCTGGGCGAAATCCGCCGAGATCTGCGCTTCGGTGTAGACGAACGCACCGGGGCGCTGTGTGACCGTACCGCCGAAATGCACGGAGTTCAGGTAGCGGCTCGCCTCCTCGACCACCGAGCCGTCGAAGACGCGGGTCGTCTGCGCGACGCCGAACTTGCGCGCCTCGGCCGGGAAATAGTTGATCACGAAGGCGCGGGCATTCTCGATCGTATCGAACTCGTAGAATCCCCCAACGGAGCCGTTCTTCACGCCGGCAAGCCAGGTCTTGTTGCGAAATCCCGGCTGGACCAGGATTGCGGGATTGATATCGCGCCAGGGTGCGCTTTCGAAGGGAAGCGAAATCTGCAACTCGGTATATACGAAAGCCTTGGACATCGGCGTACTCCATGCAGTGGGATGGCACGGCTCTGTGGATGATTGCGCGGCCGTGACGATCGTTATATAACGGTCGCGATATTTCATTCTCATAACGATCGTTATCGTGTCAACACAAAATAACGATCCCTATTTGGAGAAGCTCCATGCCCCCAAGGGTTGGCCAGAAGGAAGAGACGCGGCAACGGATTGTCGAGGGCGCCGGTCGCGGCTTCCGTGCGCACGGTTATGGCGGGATCGGGGTCGACGGTCTGGCGCGCGAGGCAGCCGTGACATCTGGCGCGTTCTACGCGAATTTCAAATCCAAGGCCGCAGCCTTCCGCGAGGTCGTGGCGACAGGGCTGGACGAACTCCGTGATGGAATCCTGATGATGCGGGGCCGCTTTGGCACGCATTGGCGGGAGAAATTCGTGGATTTCTACCTAGGCGAGCGCCGGACATGTGACCTTGCCGAGAGCTGTGCGCTGCAAAGCCTGACCAACGAGGTGGCACGGGCCGATCCCGATATTCGCGCGATCTATGAGGAAAAGCTCCGCGCGATCATTGATTCAACGGCAGATGGCCTTGCAGGCGACACGGTAAGAAGCCGGCGCGATGAATCCATTGCCCTTCTTGCCCTGCTGATTGGCGGTGTCTCTCTCGCACGGGGGGTGAATGACGAGGCGCTCGGCAACGAGATCGCGAAAGCCGTGCGCGAGGCTGCCCAACAACTGGAGGACAAGAACCAGGGCGCCAAGGCCAAGCCCCGAAGGGCATAGCAAAGGCCCGGCGGAGCGGCACGATCCTGGCGCGCGTTGCGCGATCGATTGTGAGGCCTGAGGGGGCGGTTTCGGATTCCGTCCCGCTCATGGCGAATTTATATTTCGATCGTTATATCATTGTGCCATGATCCTGGTCCTGTCGCTCCCGATTGAGGAGCTGCGGCCGAAAAGCCGAGGGGTCCATGTCCATGACACACGAAGCACCCTGCTGCGGTGGGACGGTGCAGAATCCGCTGGAACAACCGCCCACCGAGCCGCAAGCCAGAATGCAACGCAACGCTCCGACCGGAGGAGCGCGAGGATTCTGGAACTGCCTCGCCGGCATCCTGATCTTCAGCGGCTCGCTGCCGGCAACCCGGGTTGCCGTACTCTCGCTCGATCCGGTCTTCCTCACCCATGCGCGCGCAGCCTTGGCGGGCCTTCTTGGTGGAATCCTGCTGTTCGCACTCCATGCTTCCCGCCCGAGGCGAAAAGACCTGCTCCCGCTTCTGGTAGTCGCCGGAGGGGTGGTGATTGGCTTTCCACTCTTCACTGGCCTGGCGTTGCGCCATGTGGGTGCGGCTGATGCGATCGGCTTTCTGGGACTTTTACCGCTCTCAACGACTGTGTTTGGGTTCATTCGCGGTGGAGAGCGTCCGAAACCGGTGTTCTGGGGCTTTGCGATCCTGGGGGCGGCGATTGTCATGGCCGGGAGTGGATTGAGCCTGGCTGCCACTGCTTCCGAGGGCGTGATCTACATGCTTATGGCCGTCCTCGTCTGCGGTCTTGGCTACGCAGAAGGCGCGATTCTCGCTCGCCGGCTCGGCGGATGGCAAGTGATCTCTTGGGCCCTTGTCCTTTCCTTGCCCGTCTCGATGGGCCTGACCCTGCGCATTTGGCCGGATGATCTGCTTCGCGTCGACTTAGCTGGCTGGCTCGCCTTTCTCTATGTCTCGATCTTCAGCATGCTCGTGGGCTTCATTTTCTGGTATCGCGGCCTCGCCATGAGCGGGATCGCACTCAGCAGCCAATTGCAACTTCTCCAGCCTTTTGCGGCCTTCATGCTCGCTGCCCTGGTGTTGGGGGAATCCGTGAGCCTCGGCATGATCGGAACGGCCGCCGCTGTCATGTTCTGCGTCGCCGGTGCCCGTCGCTTCGGCTGAACCGGCGCCGTGATGCCCTCCCAGTTGGGACTACACCTCAACACGCACCGTCGAGCCTGATTGATCACGTCGCGGAGGTCAGCGCGGACCGATAACGGGTTTGACAAAGCACGTCTAAATTTATAACGATCGTTATATTACTTTCTGTCACGGAGATCGTCATGCCCCTGTGGAAACTCATGGCTATACCCCCTTTTCTGGCTTCGACCGGGCTTGCGCTTGGCGCGACACTCAGGGCCGGCCTGGCCGCCGCCATTCGTTGTCTCAACCGCCCTCGGCGAAGGGCGCCACTCTCAGCCATGGATCCTCACGTCCTACGCGACATTGGATTTGAGCGTTCCATGCTGATCGTTTCAGAGATTTCCGAGCCAGAAAGGACCGTCTTGCCCGAGAAAACAAGTGATACGGCCGGCGAAGCGCCAAGACGGCGGCCAACGTTCAGCCTTGTGGTCCGGTCGCGGTTGGTTGCTGTCTCCCCCTCTGCACGAGCCACGAAACGTCTCACCTGCGGCAGCGAAGCCGTCGTCGAGGCGTGAGGGCAAACTGGGGCGGCGCGCCAGATTGGCGCAGTTGACAAAATAACGATCGATATATTAAATAGCGATCGTTATTCCAGGGCGCCGGACCTTTTTTGGGCCGATGCTGCGGGGAATGGCATTCCGATCATCAAACCTACGGAGAAGTTCATGATGACGTTCCGCTCCCTGCTGAGGGGTCTCGCGCTTACCGGCGCCATTCTTTCATCCACGTTTGCTCTCGCTCTGGAGCGAACATATCATCGCACCCTCGATGTCGAGGGCGTGAATGTTTTCTACCGCGAGGCCGGTCGTCCCGAGGCCCCGAAAGTGGTTTTGCTGCACGGATGGGGCGCTTCGTCCTTCATGTTCCGCAACCTCATCCCCATGCTGGCGGAAAAGTATCATGTGATAGCGCCTGACCTGCCCGGCTTCGGTCTCACTTCTGCCTCTGCACGCGACTTCCGGTACGATTTCGACAACCTCGCGCAGGTCATCGAAAGGTTCCTGGCGGCGAAGAAGATCGATCGGTACGCGGTCTATGTTTTCGATTACGGCGCGCCGACGGGCTACCGTCTGGCACTGCGCAATCCCGAGAAAGTCCGGGCGATCATCTCGCAGAACGGCAACGCCTATCTCGAAGGTCTGAGCGCAGGATGGGACCCGATCCGCCGCTACTGGAACGAGCCGACAGCCGCCAATCGCGATGCACTGCGCGCGTTCATGACGCTCGAAACGCAGAAGTTCCAGTACCTCGAGGGCGTGAAGGACAAGACGCTGGTGGAGCCCGAGACCTATCTCCTGGCACAAGCCGGATTCGATGCACCCGGCAACATGGAGATCCAGCTCGATCTCTTCCGCGACTACCAGTCCAACCTCGCACTCTATCCCCAGTTCCAGGCCTATTTCCGCAAGCACCAGCCGCCGATCCTCGCGGTCTGGGGCAAGAACGATCCGTTCTTTCTCCCGGCTGGCGCCGAGGCCTACAAGCGCGACAACCCGAAGGCCGAGGTGCATTTCTATGATACCGGCCACTTCGCTCTCGAGACGCATAACGACGAGATCGGCAAGCGGATCATCGAGTTCCTCGGTCGTGTCATGAAGTGACGGATAACTGCTGCCTGAAAGCGTCTCAAGACGCGGCCGCCCGATCGAGGCGGCCGCTTTTTTCGTGCACGCAACGCCAGGGCCTGGACAGACCCCTCTTGTAAACCCGGCACGGCACCCTCGCATTCGATTGCCGCAGCGCAGCTCATGGCTGCCGGCACAACGCCGGGTCTGTCGGCTGGATGTCCCCGCGCCGGCGTTGGCCTTCGTCCGGCTCCACATACCTGGCGGAATTTTGCCTGTATCCCAACCGTGAAGATGAGACCGCCCGCGTGTGAGGAAGACACGGTGTCAGGCACCTTCTTGCTTGGCAGGAACTTCGGGGTCAGGCGAAGAGCAGCAACAGGGCCGACGCTGCTAAGGATACGCTGCCTTTACACGCGAATGGCAGCCGATGACCGCCAACTGCCGCCAGCAGTGGACCGGACAAGGATTTCCCCTGGGAATCCTGAAAAAGCGCGATCGGGCATGTCGAAGGCGTGAGAACAGCGTGCAACGGACGGAAGTTGATCTGCAATGCCACGCTTCGAGGGTTCCGCGCCGATTCACGACGTTCATCGCCAGATGGCGACCATCAACGCTTGCCCGCGAATCCATCGGGATCAATCGGCTGACTTCCAAGAGGCAAGTCGAGCCTCGTTTTCAAGGCGGCAATGGGCGTCAGACAGCGAGCCTGCGTCGCCGGGAGTAATGCATGTCAGTTATCGATCGAGGCGAGCCAGCAAGCTCGATGTATCCCATCGCCCGCCGCCCATCGCTTGCACCTCGGCGTAAAACTGGTCGATCAGTGCTGCGATCGGCAGTTTCGCTCCATTGCGACGCGCTTCCGCGAGAACGATGCCGAGATCCTTTCGCATCCAGTCCACCGCGAAGCCGAAATCATACCGACCCTCGTTCATGGTCACGGACCGGTTTTCCATTTGCCATGAGCCGGCGGCGCCCTTGGAGATGACATCAAACACTGCGGGAATGTCGAGCCCGGCCCGCCGGGCGAAATGCACGCCCTCCGCGAGACCCTGGACCAGACCCGCGATGCAGATCTGGTTGACCATTTTGGTGAGCTGCCCCGCCCCTGCCGGACCCAGAAGGCGACAACTCCGCGCATAGCTGCGGATGACTGGCTCGACCCGTGCAAAGGGTTCCGCCTCGCCACCACACATCACCGTCAGCATGCCACTCTCCGCCCCGGCCTGACCACCGGAAACGGGCGCGTCGATGAAGTGCAGGCCGGCGGCGCGCGCGGCGGCGTCAAGCTCGCGCGCGACATCGGCGGATGCCGTCGTGTGGTCGACGAACACAGCCCCTTCGCGCATGGTCGCAAACGCGCCAGCCGGCCCCAGCGTCACCGAGCGCAGGTCATCGTCATTGCCGACACAGGCGAAGACCACATCCCTGCCCTGCGCGGCCTCGGCGGGCGTGGTGGCGACCACACCCCCGAACACGCGCGACCACGCCTCCGCCCTGGAACGGGTCCGGTTGTAGACCACGACCTCGTGTCCGCCGATGACCGCGAGATGCCGCGCCATGGGAAATCCCATGACGCCGAGGCCGATGAAGGCAACACGCAATCTCTGGCTGCTCTCTGCCATGTCGAAACCTCTTCGGTGACGCAGTTTGTGACGGCACGCGCGTTCAGGACACGGCCGGCGCAAAAGGCGCCAGGCCATTGCCGAACGACCAGTTCTCGCGTTTCGTCTCGACGAGATTGATCACGACATCGCTCGCCTTGATGTTGCTTACCTCGGATATCCGGCGCGCGATGGAGGCATAAAGGGCGCGCTTCTGCTCCAATGTGCGGCCTTCGGCACAGGTGATCTGCACGAAAACGACATCCTTGGTGTGCTCGATGCCGAGAAAGGAAGCGGGAGCCAGCAAGTCACGGCCCGGTTCGTGCCCGGTCAGGATCTGGAAGAAGTCGTCGGCCGGAACATTGAAGGTCTCGACCATGGCGTCATGGACGGAGCGGGAAACGGCAGCCGAGAAGCTCGCGGGCTTGCCGGTCACATGGGAAATTCGGACGAGGGGCATGGATTTTCCTTTCGGTTCAGGGAGAGGCGGAGGTAGAACGCGCTGAGATCAGCGGGAGCCGATGCGGAGCGACGCTGCCGGCCCGGCCAGTGGCATGGTCGTTTGCCCGCGCACGCGACCATCGGCATCCATTTCCAGGATCGACAGCGACGAAGTCGAGAAATTGCCGACATAGACAAACCGGTTGTCGCTCGAGAACGCGATCCCTTCCGGGAACCCGCCGACGGGCACGCTCTGCGCGACAGAGGCACCGGCCGCATCGAGCCGCAGCACCGTTGCGAGACCGACCTCGTTGCGAAACCAGCTTCCCCTGGGGGCATCGTAGCTGCCTTGCAGGATCGTGACCGCGGCCAGTTGCCCGTTCGGACTGATCGAGATGCCCTCGGGAGCATCACCAACGCTGACATGCTGGATAACCCGAGGCGGCGCGAGGCCGAGATCGATCACGGAGACCGTCTTGGCATTCCCGTCAGAGGCCGCATTGGCGCCGATGTTGCTGACGAATGCCCGGTTCCCATCCGGTGTGATCGTGACGGTCCACGGGAACAGGCCCACCGGCAGATCTCGGCCGGAATAGCTCACGGCGCCGTCCGCGCCAATATCCAGAACCGCCACCTTGTGCGCCGCAAACTTTGCCGCCAGCGCTCGCTTGCCATCCGGGGCAATCGCGACCGAGACCACGCTGTCGGTCATCGGGATGGTGGCCCTGACCTCCACCCTCGTCCCGTCGATCGTGAGAACCGAAATCGACTTGCCGTCCCGGTTTGCCACAAGCCCCATGCGACCGGTCCGGTCGATCGCGATCCCCGAGGGTTGCGAACCGACCTTTACAGTCGCAACACGCTGCGGTGGCCGCTGCGTCAGATCGATCACGAAGAGTTCGTCGGCCGGCGCGAAGGTCCAGCCCTTGCCATCGGGCGCCCGGACGGATCTCAGGGCATTCGCAATAAGCGCCACCTTCTGGTCCGGCGTGATCGCGATATTCGTCGGAGGCCCGACAATGGAATTTTCGAGCGCGACCGAACCCACGAATTCAGGCTTGGCAGGGTTCTTGAGATCGTAGAACACGACCTCGTCGCGCCCCGGCTCAAGGGCCTGACGCTGCCCGTCATCTGTGTAGGCGAACTTCCGGTCGAGGCCGATGGCGAGCATCTCGGCATGTGCGAAAGGCGCCATCGACACGCCCGCAGCCAGCAGCATCATGCGTGTTCGGCGAAATTTCGCCGCGGAGTGCGGCTGTTTCGAGCGAAATGTTCCCGTGTTCTCCATCACCGTTGCCTCCTTCGTTGCCTTCGGTCGAAGCGAGACTGATCCATTGCCAGAGTTTATTCAAACGAGTAGTATCAATCATTACTCATGAGAAAAATTGAAGTGATGCTATGTCAACGCTCGATCTGAATGTCCTGCGCACACTCATCGCGGCTGTCGAAACCGGCAGCTTCGCCGGGGCGGCGAAACGGGTCGGCCGATCCGAATCCGCTGTCAGCCTGCAGGTGCAGCGGCTCGAAGAGATGGTCGGCCAGCCTCTGTTCCGGCGCAGCGGCCGCCGGATGGTATTGACCGAGCCTGGCACGACGCTTCTCGATCATGCCTACCGGATGCTGGAACTCAACGACGAGGCGTTGCGGGCGGTCTCGGGCGCCACGCTGCATGGCGCCGTCCGGCTCGGCGTCCCGCAGGATTTTGCCGAGACATGGCTTCCCATCGTCATCGCCCGGTTCGCGCGCAGCCACCCCGCTGCCTCGATCACCACGGTGGTCGATCGGAGCCCTGCCCTGCTGGCGCGGCTGGATCGCGGAGAACTGGATCTTGTTGTGGTGTTCTCCGGAGAAGAGCGCTCGGACGCGATATGGTCGGCACAACTGCCCATGGTCTGGATCGGGCCCGGCGGTTATCGGCGTCGGGCCAGCGAGCCGGTCCATCTTGTGGCATTCGATCCGCCTTGCGTGTTCCGTGCGGCCGCAACCTCGGCCCTTGAGCAGCGCGGCATCAGCTGTGTCGTGGCTTTCATCAGTCCAAGCCTCGCGGGATTGTGGTCGGCCATCGATGCCGGTCTGGGCATATCCGTCCGGACCCCGGCCAGCATCCCGAGCCATCTTGCCGTGCTTCGGCCGTCGGCGGAATTGCCGGAGCTGCCGCAGGTGAAGCTTTCGCTGCATGCCAACACCCGCTCGGCGGAGACGCAAACCGTTCAGCAGTTGCAGGTCATGCTGACGGAATCGCTCTCGCGGAGCCTCGATTCGGGCATTTGAGCAGCCTTGCCGGCGCAACCATCGCCAATGGCAGGCCGCGCGGCTCCGTCGGCACCCGCTCCTGTCACAGCTCGCCGCGCGCGGGGTAGTTCAGCTTTTCGACGAAGTCGAAAGCCTGAATCAACTCGCTGAAGTGCGGGCGAGCAAACGGCATGGTCGAGGTCGAGGCCCAGTAGAGCGTCCGGTCCGACCGGACGACGAAGATGCCGGGCTCGCTGAAGATCTCGGGCTCCTCGATCCCTGACGAACTCTTGCCGCGACTCGCGGAAATGTAGAGCCCCCATTCGCGCGCCTTGGGGATGTCGAGGCTATGGCCGATCGTCACATGCTCGATCCCCCACTTCTCTTGCGTAATCCTCGCCCGTTCCTCCGTGTCCGACGAGAGCGCGATGACGCCAATACCGCGCGTGTTGAACTCGCCGTGAAGTCGGTCAAGCTCGCGAATATAGGTGTGGCAGACCGGGCAGTGATAGCCGCGGTAGAACACGATCATCGTGAACCGCGTCGGGTTCTGCTGGTTGAGATCCCAAAAGCCACCGTCGAGAGTCGGAACGGTGAGGCCTGGAACAGCGCGGCGGGGAATGAGACGGCCGCCTTCGGTCCGGTTCGATGATTGAACAAGCGCATTCATGGCTTGGATCCTTCCTTGGATATGGCGGCGCCTTGCGCCAGCGTGATGTCGACCACATGGACGGCGTTACGGGCTCCGGTCATCGGCTGCCAATGGCCATCCGCCGATTGTGCGCGCGCGATGAGCCGCACCGTCGGGCCAGGACCGGCTGTCGGGACTGTCAGCGAGAAACGCTGCCACGCCGGGCCGGATGCCGGTTCGACCTGCGCTGGCATCCAGTTTTCGCCCCCGTTCAGGCTGATCTCGACTCGATTCACGCCGCGCGCAGCCCAAGCCCAACCCCAGATATCAAAGGGCTTGCCAGGTTCGAGGCCGGCATTGGGCCCGGGTGCCACGAGGATGCTGTCGACCGGGATGTCCCATACGGGTCGAACTTCTCCATTCGGGGTTCGATCCTGGTAGAATTGCGTGGTGAAAACCGCATCAAGGCGCTGTTCCGCCAATGTCATCCGGCTCAGCCATTTGACGGAATTCGTGCCGTACCATCCGGGAACGACAAGCCGCACCGGGTAGCCGTTCTCGCGCTGGAGCGGCTCGCCATTGAGGTGAGTTGCAAGGATGGCGCCAGCGGCAATCAGGCGGTCGAGAGGTGCATCCTTCGCGTAGGATTCACAGGAAAAGCCCGCAAACTCCCCGTAATCCGCACCGCATGACCACAGATATCGCGCCTGCGGAAGTGCCCGCACGGCTTCAAGAAACGACGCCAGGGGAACACCTTTCCAGGCGACGTTCGCGACCCGCCGGGTCGGCACCGTCGGCTCGAGCGGATTGCCGGCGCATTGGTGCACCGCCGTCACCGATCGTTGTGGCATCGCCGCTATGTCCGCCAGGGTCAGTGACAGTGGCTTGAGGACGAGGCCTTCAACCGCGAGACGCCAGTCTTCGGCCGAAAGATGCGGAACACCGAGATGGACGAGCGTGAAAAAATCCTCTGTCCGCGTCACGCGGTCGATCATCATCTGCGGTTGGAGCGGGATACGCCGGTAGAGGCCTTTCGGCTCCAGCCGCGGGGCCGGTCGCTCCTCCGCGGCGCTCGCAAAAACCGCTTTCTGATCTGGACTCTGTTTCACCGGCCTTCCCCCCATCAGACCAAGCTTTGCCACGGTCGCTTGAAAGTCGAGGGCAAAAAGACGCATGGCGGGTTGCGAAAAAAAGCGCCCGTCGTGGCCAGGGCCTGGGGGCCGAGCTACAGTCGGCCGCCCGCCATATCCGTCTTGATCTGCTGTTTCAGGAACTGAACCAGCGCGCGCAGCCTCGGCGCGAATTGCAGATCCTGATGGACGTTGACCCAGATATCCCGGTTGGTCACCGCCTCTTCGGGCAACACCTGCACCAGTGCGTCGTTGGAAAGCCCTGCAAACCGGGGAAGTGCAACAATCCCCAATCCGGATGCGGCGGCATTCATCTGAGCGATCATGCTGTTCGAATGAAAGACGACCGGCACATCCGAGACAATATCCTCGAGCCAGCGCACGGCATCGACCTGAATCATGTCGTCGATATAGGTTGCGAAATGGTGGTTGCGGAGATCGCTCAGTGAAGCCGGCGCGCCATGCCGGGACAGGTAGAGCGGGGACGCATAGAGGCCAACTTGAAACGAGCCGATCTTTTCCGAGACCAGCCCCTGCCCCGGCGGCTTGAAGAAACTCAGGAAGAGATCAGCCTCCCGCCGGCTGACGTGGATCACCTGCGCCGAGGTCACGAGCTCGACGGTCACATCCGGCGAGATATCCCGGAACCGCAGCAGCCGGGGTGCCACATAGAGCGACGCGATGCCTTCCATCGTAGCCAAACGGACATGACCCGCGGCTGCGGTGTCTGCACCCACCAGGCTCCGGATGCTGAACACCGAACTCTCCAGGTTGGCGGCATGGAGGAGGATCCGCTGTCCGAGTTCGGTCAGCTTGAGGCCAGACCGGTTACGCTCGAACATACTGACACCCAGGGCGCTTTCGAGCTGCGCTACCCGGCGACTGACCGTCGACGGCTCAACCTTCAAACGCCGCGCGGTCTGCGCGATGCTCCCCGTCCGCGCCACATCGAGGAAGATCCTCAGATCGTCCCAGTCCAGGAGCTCGATCGACCGCATGCTGCTCCGCACGTCCCTGCGCGCAAGTACCCTGTAATCGGGCCAGCCTAAGGCGAAGCTTTCCAGATGAAAAGGACAGCAGGTTTCGCAATGCGCATTGCATGAATTGCATCTGCCGCTTCCCGAACACGCTGCTAACGTTCCCTCAGCTGGAAGGGAGCTCGACACATGGCAAAACTACCGAAATTCAAGGCCGCTGCCGTGCATGCCGCTCCGGTTTTTCTCGACAAGTCGGCAACGACCGAAAAAGCGATCTCGATCATGCGAGAAGCCGCGAAAGCGGGCGCGGAGCTGATCGCCTTCCCCGAAACCTTCATCCCAGCCTTTCCTGTCTGGGCTGCGCTCTGGCCGCCGATCAACAATCACGAATTCTTCGGAATAATGGCGGACGAATCCCTATTGGCGAATGGACCGGAGATCGAGCGTCTGCGCCAGGAAGCCAGAAAGCTGAATGTCGTGCTTTCCATCGGCATCAGCGAGCGCTCTCCTGCGAGTCTGGGCGGTCTCTGGAACTCGAACCTGATCATCGGAGACGACGGTCGCGTGCTTGTTCACCATCGCAAGCTGGTCCCGACTTTCTATGAAAAGCTGGTCTGGGCGAATGGCGACGGCGAAGGGCTACGCGTGGCCGAAACACGGCTGGGCCGCATCGGCAATCTGATTTGCGGCGAGAACACCAATCCACTCGCCCGTTATGCGTTGATGGCGCAGGGCGAACAGGTGCATATCTCGAGCTGGCCGCCGATCTGGCCGACGAGACCGCCCACCGGCGGCGGCAATTTCAACAACGTCGCCGCGAACCGCATCCGCGCCAGCGCGCATTCGTTCGAAGCGAAGGCCTTCGGGCTCGTGACCGCCGGGTTCATGGACAAGTCCATGCGCGACATGCTCGTCAATCGCGACCCCGCAGTGGCAGAAGTGATCGACTATACGCCGCGTGCTGCGTCGTTTTTCGTCGACCCCACGGGCGAACAGATCGGAGACCTTCTCCAGGACGAGGAAGGGATCGCCTACGCCCATCTCGATCTCGCCCGCTGCGTCGAGCCCAAGCAGTTTCACGACGTCGTCGGCTATTACAACCGGTTCGACGTCTTCGACCTTCGCATCCGGCGCGAGCGTCAGGCCCCGGCGCATTTTCAGGATGTGATCCATGACGATCTCGTCCGCCCGACCGACGCGGAGCACGAGACGATGGCGCCACCGGCCCACACGAACGGCGCCTATCTGCAATCCATGAGATCCGCATGATTCCGGCAGCCAGCGGGTCATTTCCCATCGAAGGATTATTCCGATGACAACACGGTATTTGGGTCGACATGTCAGCGGCACATGCCCCTGCGGCGCGGTTCATGAGACGGTTGCGACCGGCGTGGAGACAGCAGTCGACGAGGCGATTATCTCCGCGGTCTTTCCGCGCAGGGCCTTGCGCCGCGAGGTGCTGAAAGCGATCGGCTCGGCAGGCCTGCTCGCGGCCCTCGCCGACATTCTGCCGCTCTCGACCTTGAAGGCCATCGCCCAGGAGCGCGCTCCACTCGAGAAGGCGAATATCAATGTCGGCTTCTTGCCGATCACCTGCGCGACGCCGCTCATCATGGGTTTTGAACGCGGGATCTTTTCCCGCAACGGCCTGAATGTGAGCCTTCAGAAGATCCCCGGCATCGGGCTTATCCGCGACAAGATGATCAACGGCGAGCTCGATGTATCGCAGCAGGTGATGCCCGTAGCGCTCGCGACCTCAGCCGGCGTGGGTGGAACGGTGGTGCCAACCAAGGTGCTGACCATCCTGAACCAGCACGGCAATTCGCTGGTTCTCGCCATGAAGCACAGGGACAACCGTGACCCGAAGAACTGGAAAGGCTTTCGCTTCGCCATTCCGTTCGAGCAATCGCACCAAGCCCTTCAATTGCGCCACTATCTGGCCGAAGCAGGTCTCGATCCCGACAAGGACGTGGTCTATCGCGTGGTGCCGCCGACGGAATATGTGTCGAACCTCCGCGTGGGCAGCATTGATGGCTTCTTTGGAGGCGAACCCGGCGGACAACGCGCCGTTGTTGAAGGCGCGGGCTTCATCCACCTGATTTCGAAGGAAATCTGGGAGGGGCATCCCTGCTGCTCCGTGACCGCCACGGATGCCTGGATCAAGCAGAATCCCAACACCTTCATGGCCGTTTTCCGCTCGGTGATCGAAGCAGGCATTCATGCCTCGAAGCCGGAAAATCGCGCAGGAATGTCGAAGGTCCTGGCGCAGACCAATTACCTCAACGCGCCGGAAGGCGTGATCGAGCAGGTGATTGGCGGTCGCTTCGCCGATGGCCTTGGGAACATCCGGACCGTCCCGGATCGCGTGAATTTCGATCCGTTTCCGCATTACTCGATGGCCGTCTGGCTGACGACCCAGATGCGGCGCTGGAACATGATCAGCACCGATCTCGATCACAGGAAACTGGCCGAACGCGTGATGCTCGCGACCGATGCGCGGCGCCTGATGGCGGAGCAGGGCGTGACCGTCACTGATGCCGATTTCAGGCGCGAACGTATTCTTGGCCGGGAGTTCGATTCCAATGACCCAGATGGATATCTCCGCACGCTCCCGAACCGGGGATAGCGCGCCAATGAGCAGACTGGCTTCGGCATCGAAGCTCGGGACGGCCATGCTCGACCGGCCGTGGATCGTCTCGCTCGTGTTGTTCTGCGTCTTTGTCGCGGCGTGGCATCTCGCGGTCTCGACGGAAGGCGGAAGCGGGGCCGGGATCGATCCGGAATATGCCAAGCTCATGGGGCAATCGGCGGAATCGGCGTCCAATGCGGGGATCCCTTCTCCTGCTGCGGTCGCGCGGCGCGCGCTGGAGCTTGGTACGAACGCTTTCGACCGCGCGAACCCGAACAACCTCGGCATCGCCTGGCATCTCCTTCATTCGCTGGGGCGCGTGGCGCTTGGTTACCTGCTCGCGGTCCTCGTCGCGGTGCCACTGGGCTTCGCAATCGGGCTGACGCCGAAGCTCTATTCGGCCCTCAACCCCTTCATCCAGTTGCTGAAGCCAATCTCGCCCCTCGCGTGGATGCCGCTGGCGCTCTACGCGCTGAAGGACAGCGGACAGGCGGCGATCTTCATCATCTTCATCTGTTCCCTCTGGCCGCTGCTGATCAACACAGCGGCCGGCGCCGGCAGCGTGCGGCAGGATTGGCTGAACGTCGCCCGGGTACTCGGGCTCGCCACGCCGACGAAAATCCTCCGGATCGTCCTGCCGGCTTCCGTGCCGATGATCCTCACGGGTATGCGGATTTCGATCGGCGTCGCGTGGTTCGTCATCGTCGCCGCAGAGATGGTCGTCGGCCAGAACGGCATCGGCTATTTCATCTGGAACGAATGGAACAACCTCCAGATCGCCAGCATGATTGTTGCGATCGTCCTGATCGGCTTCGTCGGATTGCTGTTGGATCAGGCCCTCGCCTGGATCGGCCAACGCTTCAGCTTCCGGGAGTGACGACGATGTTGCAACGCGTGAAACCAGAATGGGCATTCGTGGAGATTGCCGGCGTCAGCAAGAGGTTTGGTGCCCGCGATGCCAGCTTTCTGGCGTTGGAAAACATCTCCCTCAGCATCGCCAGAGGTGAATTCGTCAGCCTGATCGGCCATTCCGGCTGCGGAAAAAGCACACTCCTTAACCTTGTGGCCGGCCTGAGCGAACCGAGCGAGGGGCAAATCTTTTGCGAAGGGCAGGCAATTGCCGGCCCCGGTCCGGATCGCGGCGTTGTCTTTCAAAACCATTCGCTCCTGCCCTGGATGACCTGTCGCGAGAATATCCTGCTCGGCGTCCGGAACGTCTTCAAGGGCGCGCTGGACGAGAAGGGGATGGCAGCCAAGGTCGATGCCGCGCTGAGCCTCGTGCATCTCGAGCATGCCGCCTCGAAATATCCGTGCGAGATTTCCGGCGGCATGAAGCAAAGGGTCGGCATTGCGCGGGCGCTGTCCATCGAACCGAAGGTGCTGCTGCTCGACGAACCTTTCGGTGCCCTCGATGCGCTGACCCGCGCGAGCCTGCAGGATGAATTGATCCGAATCGTCGAGGCGACCCGCTCGACGGTCCTGATGGTGACCCACGATATCGACGAGGCGATCCTGCTTTCGGACCGTGTGGTGATGATGACGAACGGACCGGCGGCACGCATCGGCGAGGTGTTGACGGTCGATATTCCCCGGCCGCGCGACCGGCTCGCGATGACGAGGACAGCGGGCTACGCTGAATGTCGTCGGCGATTGCTGGAGTTTCTGTATCTGAAACAGGTGAAACGCGGAACATGACCACTCAGGATGGGCACATTGGCTCACGCCTCTCCCGATTGCATGAGCGGCCGTTATACGAGGTCAGATCTCAACGCCCTCTCGGAGCATCAGGGCATCCTCGACATCAACGCCGAGATATCGAACTGACGTCTCGATCCTGGTGTGCCCGAGCAGGATCGGGACAGCGCGCAGGTTGCCGCGTGCGGAGATGCACGGACAGATCGCAGCAGCTGGGCAAGACAAAATCATTGAGCGTCCCGCCCCTGCATTCGACATTGTAAGCAAGCTCAAGCGCGCAGGCTCCACGATCTCAAATTGAACGCGTTTGTCGGTCTGACGCGCGGATTAAATTTGAATTGGCTTGGAAGAAGGTCGGCTTTTGGTGTTCGCGTTGCGCGGAATGAATGACCGGAATGCGGGCGCGAAGATGCCGGCCTGGTTATGGTCTTGGTCATTACCCAACGCGATTGAACCGCATACGGACCTCACGCGGCTTCACTCCCAACTGGCGCAGGAGCTTCTCCGGCATGGGCGGCATCGGCTTTTTCAGAGGTGGTTTGCACCCCAGCGGCGCGAAGGCCTCTTCGAGCTTTCGGATGAGCGTCGGCCTTGACGAACAGATCAGCGCGAACGTTCGGTCCTGCATTTCCTTTGAGGCCAGCTTCCAGCGCGCGGGCATGATGCGGTCAATCCACATCACGAAAAACTCCGCCATCGTCAAAGTCTTCCGCGTTTCCCGGCTGAAAAATACGCTTTCGTCATAGATCATCTTGATATGCAGCGCATCGCGCCAGCGTTTGAATAGCAGGTGTGTTTGAAGGCTTTCTTCGCCATAGGGACCGATGACGCGAAGGCCACCCTTGCGCGAGCAGGACATGTCTTCCGGCCGCGGGATCCAATCCGGGATTGGTTCTCCTGTTTTGCGGCAACTTTCGGTGATTTGCTCAAATCGCCTCCGTTGTTCGTCGATCCAATCCTTATTGGCGTGATAATCTGCCTCCACCGCGCGCTGTGTGGCTTCGTCAAATTCCAGCAAGAGCCGGTTTGCCATAACCCCGCCTCCGAAGGCGATCTTGCTCAGGTTCCGCATAATTGCTTCTTGCAAGGGAACCTCGCGGACACCTTCGCCATCCCGGATCTTTACCGGCGTCGAAAAAAATCGCTGCCGGATTTCGGTCGACGAAGAAGCGAGGCTTGGCTCAGGCGCCTTGGCCTTGCCGCTTCCCTTAGGCCGTCCCGCGGGATTGCCGGATTGTCCCTTCTGGAAGCGGGTGGGCACCGGCGGCTTCTTGTAGCCGACAGGCTCGGCCGGCCGATCCAGCGTGGCTTTCGATGCGCCATCAGAAAGCGGCGCAAGAGCTGCATCGCGAATTGGGCGCGCCTCTTTATCGTTGCTCATTGGATTTCTTCCGACATGCGCGCGGTGCGGGATGCGGAACGGCCAGTCCGGGTCTGGCTTCGTGCGGCGACAGCCTTGCGCAAGCCCGGTTCAACACCGTGGAAGCGAGTTTGACTGGCGAGTGGCCGAACCTCCAGTCGCACTTCTGCGATATCCTCAAAGGTGGGGTGATCGTGACCCGATCGTGCGGCCCCCTCCCCGCCCGTTCCGTCCTCGGCCAGCAGTCTCGCCTGCTGTCCCGTCAGCCGCTCCCAGCGCATGATGATCGTGTCGCAATAGGCGGGGTCGTATTCGATGAGGCGCGCCTTGCGCCCGCAGGTCTCGGCCGCGATCAGCGTCGTGCCGGAACCGCCGAAGGCATCGAGGACGATCTCACCACGCTTCGTGCAATCGCGGATCGCATCGGCCACGAGTGCGACCGGCTTCACCGTGGGATGCATGGCCAGTTCTTCGCTGCGCTGACTGCCAAGGCTCGAGATCCCGGCATAGTCCCAGACATTGGTGCGGTATCTGCCGGTATCCCCGAGGCCGAAGGTGTTGGTGTGTTCAGCCGTCCCGACCTTGAAAACGAAGACCAGCTCGTGCTTCGAGCGGTAGAAGGTTCCCATGCCGCCATTGGTCTTGTTCCAGACGCAGAGGTTCTTCAGTTCGCTGAAGGCCGCAGCACCGGCATCGAGCAACTCCCTCATATGCCGCCAATCCATGCAGACGAACGCGATCGCCCCATCCCGGCACCACGCGCCCATCTGCAAAAGGGTTGTCGTGAGGAACGCGGTGAACTCGTTCTGGCTCATCTCGCCGGAGGCAAAGGCAAACTCCCGGTGCCTCACCTCCCCCAGACCGCAGACATGCCCATCGATCTTCACGTTGTAGTGCGGATCGGTGAAGACGAGGTCGACCCTCTCCGAGCCAAGCAGCGTCGTGTAATCGCTCGCCTCTCGCGCATCGCCACAGATCAGCTTGTGTTTGCCGAGCGCCCAGAGATCACCGCGTCGGGTGACAGCGGTTTCCGGGAGGGGTGGCACGCGATCCGCCGGCTCGCCCCCTTTCGGCTCGTCTTTCTTCTCGCGCGAGGCATCAAGCACGAAGTCGACCTCGGCAAGGGAGAAGCCGGTGACCTCGACATCAAAATCAAGATCGATCAGCCCCTGCAGTTCGATCGCCAGTATATCCGCATCCCAACCTGCATTCAGGGCGAGCTTGTTATCGGCCAGGATATAGGCCCGTCGATCGCTCTCGGTGAGGTGCGACAGTGCGAGTGTTGGCACCTCTGCCATCGCCAGCAGCCTGGCCGCCTCCACGCGACCATGGCCCGCAATGATTCCGCCATCATCCGACACCAGAACCGGGTTGGTGAACCCGAAGCGACGGATGCTCTCGGCAATCTGCCGGATCTGCCGCTTCGAATGCCGCCGCGCATTGTTGGGGTGTGGGCGGAGCTGGGAAACAGCCCGCATCTCAATTGCGGGTGCGTTCTTCAAACTCATTTTTGCTATCCTCTCTTCGGAACGACGGCCATGAAGAAAGGATAAAAACAAGCTTTTGCATGTAAATAGATATTGTTTATACCTTCATTCAACGGGTTTTAAAACTCACCGACAAGCATCTTATGTATTCTAAAATATAAAACTGCAGAACAGCGACCTGTCGGAAAATTCTTTATTGAAGCGGGCTTCAAACGGCGTTGAATGGGCGTTGAAACCCGCTTCAAAAAAATCGGGGAGTTTCAAACTTCGAAAAAGCGCACAAATACTGTGATTTATACATGCGGCAGATTTCGTCTTGAGCGGCCAGCCGACGTCCAGTGGCCCCGATTCCGGCTTTCTTGGAAGGCCTGATTCGCGCTTTTCGGATGACAAAAGCAACTCTTTTCCGGCTGCGAGCGACCACCATCCGAATAACGTGGACGGGCTTCGGGACTGTTCCGCTTGACCAAGCCGCAAAAGGAAGCATTCGTGTCAACGCAATCGGACGGCGCCCTTACAGGCACCTTCGATTGTGCGCATCCAACAGGAGGTCCGGTCCTGTGCCGGGAGGGAGTGCCGCCCCTCAGGATGCGCTTCTCTCTCTTTCTGACAAAGCCGTCGATGCTCCAGAGGCAGCCGACCGCGAAAACCGGGCAGAGCCGCATCTGCTCCTCACACTGGCTTTCAAATCCCATTGATCGACCGCCATGAGTGACCTGGCACCAAAACAGGCCGCGTGGCACCCCGCCAAACCCGGATGCTGAACCGCAATCCCGGATAAGCGATGCGAAATCCCACCATGGCGACCATTGCGCCCGGACAAGCTCACGCCGCAACAGGCGAATTCAGCCCATTCACAGACCGAAAATGCTGCCGAATTCGCTGTTTTAGCCGCCGAACTTCCCTGTTCCGCAAACAAAATTCCCTGTTCCCCCATGGGATTTTTTGGGCGTCAACCATCTGATAAACAGATCTTATCTGTAGAAATCTTCAAGAAAATGGGCATCAGAATTCCGAGAAATTCCCTGTTTCTGGGTCAGAACAGGGAAACCCCGCGGAGAGCGGCCGGATCCGCACTGCGTGCTCCACCAATCTTCCCTTCGACATGAGCGGTCTCGCTGCGGCGGGGGAAAAACGCCGGGATTTCGGGCGTTTGCCGCTGGCCTTCGGGCAGGCCGTGATCGTTCCGGCAGCCGCCTTGCCATTTTCCCGTCCTACTGGATCGGGCGCAACCGGCGCAGGCGTGCCTCGAAATGGGCCACGACCCGGATGTCACGCGTCAGCGCGATGGCGCGCTGCAGGCAGGCGACAGCCTCGTCCTCCCGGCCCGCGCGCTCGAAGAGGTACGCCCGCGCCGCCCACCACGGCTGGTAGGCATCCACCCGTGCGGCATCGAGCGCGTCGAGCAGGCGAAGGCCATCCTCGGGGCGATCGGTGGCGCGGGCGAGCGCCAGGGCCCGGCCGATCTCGGCGCCGATGGTCGGCGCAATCGCCAGCAGCGCTTCATAGAGCCGGGCGATGTCCGGCCAGGGCGTCTCTGCGCCATGCCGCCGGCTGCAATGGGCGGACTGGATGGCCGCCTCCAGCTGGAAAGGCCCGACGGAACCGAGCCCGGCAGCGCGCGTCAGCAGCCGGTCGGCCTCGTCGATCAGGGCTTGCGACCAGCGCCGCGTATCCTGCAGGTCGAGCGGCACCAATTCGCCATCGGGGCGGAACTGGGCGGTTTTCCGCGCCTCGCAATAGAGCATCAGGGCCAGCAGGCCCAGGGCCTCGCCATCGTCGGGCGCCAGATCCGCGACGATCCGGCCGAGGTGAAGCGCATTGTCCTGCTGTTCGGAACCCGCGCCGTCATAGACCGCATCGGCGGAATAGCAGGCATAAATCGCCTCCAGCACGGCATCGAGGCGCACACGGAGATCGGACGCATCGCCAATCTCGAAGGCGATGCCGGATTGCCTGATCTTCGCCTTGGCGCGCACCAGCCGCTTGGCCATCGCCTCGGGCGAAACCAGGAACAGCCGGGCGATCCGGTCGGCATTCAGGCCGAGAACGCACTGGAGCATCAGGGCGATATGGATGCTGGAATCGATCGCGGGATGCGCGCAGACCAGCATGAGCCGCAAGCGCTCGTCTGGGATGGAGAATGCCATCTGCGCCTCCTCGTCGACGGCGAGCAGAATGTCGACGGCCGCATCCTGCCGCACGCGTTTCCGGCGCGCCCGATCGAGCATGGCGTTTCGGGCAACGGCCATGATCCACCCCTCGGGATTATGCGGAATGCCGGCGACGGGCCAGGTCTCGACCGCGGCGAGCAGCGCGTCCGACAAGGCCTCCTCGGCCTCCGAAATGTCGCGCCACCGCCAGGCGAGCCACGCGAGCAGCTTGCCATAGGCATCCCGGACCGTGACGATCGCGGCCCGGAACTCGTCATCCGGATTCATCGCGGCGGCGCGGCAAGCGGCCGGATTTCCGTGCTGCCGACCGCCGTGCTGGGGCTCATTGCGGCCCATTTCAGGGCCTCGTCGAAGGAGGCCACCTCGATCACCACATAGCCGGAGGCCATTTCGCGCGTATCGGCGAATGGGCCATCCTGGATCTGCCGGGTGCCGCCGCGTTCGCGGATGGTGGTGGCCGTCCAGGGTGGTGCGAGGCGGTTCCCGCCCCTGAGGACGCCGGCGCTGACCATGGCATCCATATAGGCCTTCCAGGGTGCAAGCCCCTCGGGCGGCAGGTTCGGATCCTGCAGCCGTTCGAATTCCTCGGCGGTCTGGTTGAAAAAGAGAACGTATTCCATGGGTTTCTCCGCTGCGGTTTGCATTATGCGCGTCGTTCCGGATTGTTCCACCGGAGTTGTCGCCAGAAGGACGCCCTCGCCATGAGGCGCGCCTTTCATGACCTCTGACGTTCGACCGCATGCCGGATGGACATGCCGCAGCAGAAAAAAAACGATGAGCGCAGCAACACCCGGATGCGCTGCCCTGAAGAGCCTCGGGAGTTCACTCGGCGGCGGTGGCGGCATTCTCCCGGTTCCCGGCCGTGCCGGATTTCCGCGCACGCGAAAGGAAGCTGTAGGCCACCGGCACGACGAAGAGCGTCAGCAGGGTTCCGAAGGTCATGCCGCCGACGATCACCCAGCCGATCTGCGAGCGGCTTTCGGCGCCGGCCCCGGTGGCCAAGGCGAGCGGAACCGCGCCCAGCACCATGGCGCCCGTGGTCATCAGGATGGGCCGGAGGCGGATTTCCGTCGCGAGCGCCAGGGCTTCCATCGCCTCGTGCCCCTCCTCGCGCAGCTGGTTCGCGAACTCGACGATGAGGATGCCGTGCTTGGTGATGAGCCCGATCAGCGTCACGAGACCGATCTGGCTGTAGATGTTCAGCGTCCCGCCCGTCAGCGCCAGCGCGACGAGCGCGCCGGTGATCGAGAGCGGGACCGAGACCAGGATGATGAAGGGATCGACGAAGCTTTCGAACTGCGCGGCGAGCACGAGATAGATGAAGCCGAGCGCCAGCAGGAAGACGATGGCGATGCTGGTGCCGGATTGCCGGAATTCCCGGCTCTCCCCGCTGTAATCGATCTGCACCGTGGGCGGCAAAACCTCGCGCGCCGCCGCTTCGAGCGCCGCAAGGGCCTCGCCGAGCGAATAACCCGCGCCCGGAGTCGCGGTGATCGTCGCCGCGCGCAGCTGGTTGAAGCGGTTGAGTTCGCGCGGCGCGACCGTCTCGACGGTCGTGACGACGCTCGACAACTGGATCATCTCGTTGCGGGAGGACCTGACATAGATCGAACCGAGCACATCCGGCGTCGCCCGCTCGACATCGGCCATCCGGACCACCACGTCGTATTGCTCGCCATTCATGGTGAAGCGCGTCACCTGCCGGCCGCCGAGCAGGGTTTCGAGCGTGCGCCCGATCACATCGATCGACAGCCCGAGATCCGCCACCCGCTGGCGATCGATGCTGACGCGGATCTGCGGCTTGTTCAGCACCAGATCGGTCTCGAGATCGGCCAGCGCAGGGGAGCGGCCGGCCGCCTCGATCAGCCGATCCGAATAGGTTTTCAGCGTTGCATAGGGTTCGGAGGTGCGGATCACCAGCTCGACCGGCTTGCTCGCGCGTCCGCCGCCCCCGAGCGAGGGCGGGTTGCCCGCAAAGATGCGGATGCCGGGAATCCGGGCCAGATCGCGGTTCAGCGCGCGGACGATCTCCTGCTGCGTGCGGGTGCGCTCATCCCACGGCTTGAGGCGCGCGATGACGATCGCCCGCGTGACCTCCGGAAAGCCGACAATCGTGAAATACCCCTCGACATCCGGATTGTCGCGCAGAACCGGCTCGATCCGCCGTGCATATTCGGCGGTGAAGGCGAGCGTCGCGCCCTCGGGCGCGATTCCCGCCGCCCGCACGGTGCCTTGGTCCTCGACCGGGACCAGTTCGGAGCGCAGCATCGAGAAGGAGAGCGCGCCGAGACCGGCCGTCGCGACGCCGACGACGACAACGAGCCAGCGCCGGTCGAGCGCCACGCGCAGGGCGCGCCGGTAGCCTTGCGTCATCGCCTCGAAGCCGCGTTCGAGCGCATTGTAGAGGCGGCCATGGCTCTCCTGCCGGCGGAGCAGCTTCGCGCTCATCATCGGCGTGAGCGTCAGCGCCACGAAGCCGGAGACCAGCACGGCGCCCGCCAACGTGAGCGCGAATTCGACGAAGAGCTTGCCGATCCGCCCCGTGGCGAAGGCCATCGGCGCATAGACCGCCAACAGCGTCAGCGTCATGGCGATCACGGCGAAGGCGATCTCGCGAATGCCGCGGATCGCCGCCGCAACAGGCGCCATGCCATCCTCGATGTGGCGATAGATGTTCTCGAGCACCACGATGGCATCATCCACCACGAGGCCAATGGCCAGCACCAGCGCGAGCAGCGTGATCGTGTTGATGGTGAAGCCGAAGAGCAGCATCAGGCCGAAGGTGCCGATGAGCGAGATGGGAATCGTCACGAGCGGGATCAGCGTCGCCCGGAAGGAGCGCAGGAACAGCAGGATGATCAGCACGACGAGGACGATCGCCTCGATGATGGTCTCGTACACGGCCGAGATCGATTGCTCGATGAAGATCGAGCTGTCGAAGGAGATCGCGAGCCGCATGCCCGGCGGCAGGTCGTCGACGATGGCCGGCAAAGCCTGCCGCACGCCACCCGACACGTCGAGCGGGTTGGCGGTCGCCTGCTTGATCAGCCCCAGCGTGACCGAGGGGCGCCCGTCGAACCAGGCGGCGCTGCGCTGGTCGCGCGGGCCGATCTCCACCTTCGCGATATCGCCGATGCGGATGACGGAGCCGCCGGAATCCTTGAGCACGATCTGCCGGAACTGTTGGGGGGTCGTGAGGCTCGTCTGCGACAGCACGGTGAATTCGCGCGCCTCGCTTTCGATGAGGCCGGCGGGAATCTCCACGTTCTGGGCTCTCAGCGCCGCCTCCACCTCCTGGATGGTAAGCTGGTAGGCCGAGAGCCGCGCCCGGTCGATCCAGATCCGCATGGCATAGGTGCGCTGGCCGAGGATGCGCACATCCGACACGCCCGTGATGGTCTGGACGCGATCGACGATGAAGCGGCTGGCGAAATCGGTGAGTTCCAGCGCACTCAGGCCCTCGCCGCTGAGCGAAAGATAGATGACGGGCTGGGCATCGGCCTCGACCTTGGCGATGATCGGCTCGTCGATCTCGTCCGGCAGGCGGCCGCGCACGCGCGAGACGCGATCGCGCACATCGGAAGCCGCGACATCCGGATCGGCCTCGGGGCGGAAGCGCACGGAGATGCTGCTGGTCTGCTGGCGGCTCTGCGAGGTGATGATCTCGATCCCCTCGATGCCGGCAATCGAATCCTCGAGAACCTGCGTGACCTGCGTCTCCATGATCTCGGCGCTCGCGCCCTGATAGGTCGTGCGCACGGAGACGATGGGCTCGTCGATATTGGGATATTGCCGCACCGTGAGCCGCGTGTAGCAGACGATCCCCATCAGCACGACGAGGATGCTCAGCACGGTCGAGAAGACCGGGCGGGGGATGAAGATCTCGAACGGATTCACGGGGCGCGCTCCGGAGCCGGGCCGGAATCCGACACGCGCCCCGGCGTGGCCACCGTGACGCGGGCGCCGTCGCGCAGGCGGATCTGCCCGGCCACGACGACCTGATCACCCGCGACGAGGCCGCGCGTGATCTCGACCTTGCCGCCGAAACGTCGACCGGTATCGACCTGGACCAGGGCGGCCCGGTCCTCGCGGACCACATAGACCGCCGCTTCCTGCCCGGTTGCCGAGACCACGAGGGCTGCCTCGGGGACGACGATGGCATCGTCGCGGACGGCCGTGGTCAGCGCGACGCGCGCGAACAGGCCGGGGCGAAGGGTCCTGTCGGTGTTCGGGATCGTGGCGCGAAGCCGCACGACGCGGCTGGAGGCCTCGATCGTCGGATCGATGGCATAGACCGTCCCCGCGAAGGGTCGATCCGGGACGGCGTCGACCCGCACATCGACGACCTGTCCGACCCGCACGGCCGAGAGAAACAGTTCGGGGATGGAGAAATCCACCTTGATCGGATCGAGACTCGTCAGCGTGGTGATCACCTGGCCCACCGCGACAATGCTGCCCACGCTCGAATTGCGCAGGCCCATCGTTCCAGCGAACGGGGCAAGAAGGGTCAGCTGGCCGAGCTTGATTTCCGCGCTTGCGACATTGGCGCGGGCGACCGCGAGTTGCGCGGCCGCCTGTTCGAGCGCGACCTGCGTGCCGGCACCGCGCTCGACCAGCGTCTGGCTGCGGGCATAGACATCCTCGGCGAGGGAAAGGCTGGCGCGGGCCTGCTGCAATTCGGCCCGCGCGATCTGCGGATCGAGTTCGACCAGGGTCGAGCCCGCCTCGACATCCTGCCCTTCCCGGAAATGAAATGCGACGATGCGCCCCGAAATCTCCGAGGCGATCGGGATCTGCTCGTTCGCCACGAGCGTGCCGAGCGCCTCGACCTGATCGGCGACACGCTCACGCATCGCGCGGGTGATCTCCACGGGAACCGTTGCGGCATCGCCGGATCGGCCCCCGCTGCCGGTCGCGCGGGCTGGCTGATCGCGGCCGATCCATCCTCCGAGCCAGGAGCCGGCCAGCCAGGAGGGTTGCGCCCACCACAAAACGGCAGCGAGACCAAAAACGAGGATCGCGCCGAACAGGGTCAGCGGGCGGCTCAATGTCATTGTGTTCCCATGGGCAACGCAACGGCCGGATCGCGTCAGGGGACGACGCAGCCCGCCGAAGGGCACGTTCGATGCAAGGCGGAAGATGGAATGGCGTGGACGCGGGCAGAACGCGCGCACCACGTTTTGGTTCCGGCAACGTTCGGCACACCGCTTCGATGGCAGCATGGCGAGGAGCCATGCCCACCCGCCCCGAGGCGACCTCGCGATGGAGAATTCGCGCCCGAAGGACTCACGCGCCACGACCGCGCCGGTCCGGCCGGCATTTTCCCGGCTTCGATGTTCGGAATCCGGGCGATTCCGCAGATTTGTCAATCAATTCTGCACGGCTTGCACGGCAATGATGATTCGTTTTGGAGCCAACCGGACACAACCCGCCATGGAAGTTGCAACGACAGCCCCGCTCACACCGGCCGACATGCTCGCGGCCGGCTCGTCCATCCAGAAGGCCCTCGAGGCGATGCGGCGCCATCTCGGCATGGCCGTGGCCTATGTTTCCGAATTTGTCGGCGATCAATCCGTGTTTCGCGCCGTGGATGCCCCGGGCCTCGAAGCCGTGATCGCCCCCGGCGATTCAAGGCCGCTCGATGATCTCTTCTGCCGGCACATCCTGGCGGGCCGCCTGCCCGAGCTGATGCCGGACGTGGCCGCCATTCCCTTCGCCATGACGCGCCCGATCATGCAGCAGGTCCCGATCGGCAGCCACATGAGCGTGCCGATCCGCCTGGAGAATGGCGACACCTACGGCATGTTCTGCTGCCTCAGCTTCGAGCGCAACCTGAGCCTCAACGACCGCGATCTGCGGATGATGCGGGTCTTCGCCGACATGGCCGCGCACCAGATCGGCGAGAACCTGAGCGCGCAGCGGCGCGCGCAGCAGCTCAGGGCCCAGATTCAGGCCATCATCGACCAGAAGGGCTTTCTGAACGTCTTCCAGCCGATTTGCGAATTGTCCACCGGCATCCCCCTCGGGTTCGAGAGCCTCTGCCGGTTTCAATCCACCCCCTACCGGTCGCCGGACAAGTGGTTCGCCGAGGCCGAGACCGTCGGCCTGGGGCTGGAACTGGAAAAGGCGGTTCTCGCGGAAGCGCTCGCCGTGACGAGCCACCTGACGGGTGAACTCTACATCTCCCTCAATGCCTCGCCGGAATTGCTGGCCGACCGGTGGCTGCTCGATCTCGTGCGACGCCATCGCTCCCGGCGCATTCTGATCGAGGTGACGGAACACGTCGCCGTTCACGACTATGCCTCGCTCCAGCGCGCGATCAGCGAACTGCGCGACAGCGGCGCGATGATCGCGGTGGACGATGCGGGCGCGGGCTATGCCGGCTTGCAGCACATCGTGCAGATCCAGCCCGATGTCATCAAGCTCGACAACAGTCTCGTCCGGGATATCGAGAGGGATCCGGCCCGCCGGGCGCTGCTCTCGGCCCTAATCTTCTTCTCCCGCGAGACGAACTGCTCCGTGGTGGCCGAAGGCATCGAAACGGAGGAACAGCGCATAATCCTGCAGGCGCTCGGCGTCACGAAGGGCCAGGGTTACCTGCTGGGCCGGCCGGCAGCCATCAGCGATCTTGTCCCGGAACAGGGCCAGCGCGATCTGGCCGTCGCCGGCGGCCGCAAGAAGCGCCATTGAACGGCAGGGCCTCCGGAAAAAAGCCAGCCCGGAGGCGCCCCGCGCGATCGAACTGGACCGAGGGGCGGGATTGCCGATAAGGCAGGTTGCCCGGTGACGCGCGGGCGACATCGCTCGCATGTGACCTTGGCTTGCGGGTGATGTGCGAAACCCCGCAGCGTGGATCGCGCCAATCGGAATGGGATGACCGCATGCCCTCTCGTGATCCTCGTCTGGGCATTATGCTGATGGCGCTGACCATGCTGATCTTCGCGACGCAGGACGCCCTGTCCCGCCATCTCGCCGCCCAATCCAACGCGATCTCGGTCAACTGGATCCGGTTCGCGTTTTTCGCCGGTGTCGTGCTGGTGGCGGCCATCCGCCGACCGGGCGGCCTGCGGCAGACCTTCTCGACCGCCGTTCCGCTGCTGCAGATCGCGCGCGGGCTGGCGCTCATCACCCAGCTTTCGATCTTCGTCTACGCCTTCACGGTGCTGGGGCTCGCGGAGGCGCATGCGGTTTTTGCGGTCTATCCGCTCATCATCGTGGTGCTGTCGGCCTTCTTTCTGCGCGAGACGGTGCCGCCGGCGCGATGGCTGGCCGTGCTGGCCGGCTTCTGCGGCGTGCTCGTGCTGCTGAGGCCCGGTCTCGGCGTCCTGCGACCGGAAGCCCTGCTGGTGCTGTGCGGTGCCACAATCTTCGCGGTCTACTCCGTGCTCACGCGGCGCGTTGCGCGGCATGACCGGCCCGAGACCAACGTCGCCTATGTCGCGCTGATCGGTTTCCTCGCGCTCAGCGCAGCCGTGCCGTTCTTCTGGAAGCCGGTACCCTTCGCGGATTGGGGCTGGATGGCCCTGCTCTGCGTGCTGGGGTCGCTCGCGCATGGCTTGCTGATCAAGGTCTATGAACTGGTCGAGGCGAATGTCGTGCAACCCCTCGCCTATCTCCAGCTCGCCTTCGCCACCGCCTATGGCGTCATCCTCTTCGGCGAGCGTCCGGATCTCCTGACCTGGGTGGGCATGGCGATCCTGATCGTCAGCGGCGCCTGGGCCGCGCGTAGCGCGCGGTGAGCCGCCAGAACTCTCACCGCCTGATGGACGACCCGACCGTTTCCGCGATCGGGTCGCCTGCAACGGCCTCTCAGCCGCCGTTCGCCTGGCCGTTGGGATAGAAACCGTTCGAGCGCTGGATTTCGTCAAGATGGATGGTCATGTCGACGATCCGCCAGCTGCCGTCGGTCTGGCGGCGCGCCGCGAATTCATAGCGGGCGAGCATGGATTCGAGCGCCACGCCCATGGTCCCCGCATCCCTGGCGGCGCTGCGGATGTAATGCGGCACATGCGCATAGGCACTGCCGCGGGCATTGTCCGAATCGGTGAACCGGATGTCGAAATTCGACATCAGGTGCAAGGTGCTGGAATACCCGGCCTGGTCGAAGAAACCGCCGGCGAACTCGATCCAGGCGGGAATGCCGCGCACCTGCCGGAGCGGCGTGCCCGAGCGAAGCGGATAGACGGTGATCTGCATATCCGGCGCGAAGGCCCTGGCATATTCCGCGCCTGCGCGCCGCATGCCTTCCGGCTTGTTGGCGAAATGAGCGGAGAGTTCGTCGTTGCCGCGCCCGTAATGGTACATCAGCGAGCGGATGGCGTCGCGATCGGCGGTCTCCTGGATGCGACCAAGCCACTGGCCGAGCCAGGCATTGTACTGGGCCGTGCCGGGCGCGGCGGGCGGTGCGAGAGTCTGGGCGAGAACCGGATTGCCGAGGCCGACAAGGGCCGCGAAGACGAGGGAGATGGGACGGGACATGGAAGGCTCCTTTGATCCGCCGGATGCGGTGAGCGCAGCAATATAAGATTATTTGATCTTAATCAAGATCGATCCTATGGTCGCATTCTTGAACGCTTTGCGAGAACGAGATCCATGCCCCGCCCCCGCGCCTTCGACATGAACAATGTGCTGGAACAGGCGATGCGCGTGTTCTGGAAAAAGGGTTTTGTCGGAACGTCGATGTCCGACCTCTACGAGGCAACCGGCCTGAAGCCGGGGAACCTCTACCAGGCCTTCAAAGACAAGGATGACATCTTCCAGCACGCTTTCGAGCATTATGCGGGCCATTTTCGCGCGACCTTACCGAAGGGGCTGAGCGGGCTTCCCGCCATCCGCGCCTGGGTGGAGATCCAGGCGAAGCTCGCAACAGGCGATCCGGAACGGGCGGGATGCCTCATCATCAACACCGTCGCCGAGCGTGAGGCGCATTCCGCCGCGACGCAGGCCATGGCGCAGGGACGATTGCGCGAAATCCACGAATTCTTTGCGCGAAACCTCGTTCTCGCGAGCGAGCGGGGGGAATTGCCGCACGAAACCGATATCGAACTCGAGGCGGACGGGCTCCTCGGGGCAGTCGTCAGCATCATGACCCTGGGGCGCGCGGGCGCCGATCGCCGGGTGATCGAGCATGTCGCCGAGAAGGCATTGCACAGCCTGAAATGATCGATCGATACAAAATAATTCTTGATCGCTCGATTTTAAATCCGTAGAGGCTTTGTCGCGCCGGATGGACGGCGAGCGAAAGGACCTCCCCATGAAAGTGCTCTACACTGCGAAAGTGCATGTCACCGGCGGCCGCGATGGCCGCGCGACCGCCGATGACGGCCGGCTGGATGTCGAACTCGCGCTGCCGGCCGCGCTCGGCGGCCAGGGCAACGGCACGAACCCCGAACAGCTTTTCGCGGCCGGTTATGCCGGCTGCTTCCTCGCTTCAATCCGCTTTGCCGCCGGCCAGATGAAACTGGAGACCGGCGACGTTCAGGCCGATGCCACGATCCTGCTCGGCCCGCATGACGATGGCCGTTTCGGCCTGAAGGCCCGGATCGAGGTTGAGGTGCCCCGCCTTGCGGGCGAGGACCTCGACCGCGTGATCGCGGAAGCGAAGCGCATCTGCGCCTACACCAACGCAACCCGCGGCAATGTCGAGACGACCTTTGTCGTCAACGGCCGCTGACCCCCGGCAGAGGAGAGCAAACATGACATCGCGTCGATGGGCGACCGCCCTCGTGTTCGGTTCGGTCTTTTTCACCACGATCGGGTCCATGGTCATGGCGGCCGCGGCCCAGCCCCTTGCCACCGTGCAGGCGGCCGAAACGGAATGGTATGAAGCGCTGATGGCCGCCAGCGGCCCGCGGCTCGAGCGGATGATCAGCGCGGATTTCGCCTATCAGCACCCCACCGGCAAGACCTACAACAAGGCCGATTTCATCCGCGAATTCACGTCGGCCAATGTCACGGTCTCGCGCATCGGCAGCGTCGAGCGTCAGGTGCGGGATTTCGGCGAAACCGTCGTCGTCTATGGCTCGAACCCCATCGCCGGCCTGCTCGCGGGCCAGCCCTATGCCGGAACGATCCGCTTCGTGAATATCTGGCGGAAGGCGGGCGACGAATGGCGGATCGTGCATCGGAATTCCCAGATCCTGCCGTGACATCCGCGCGGGCCGTCCAGCTCGGACGGGCGGCCCGCGAACACCTTCCGCTATCCTTCCCTTGACTTTCGGGCGACTGGCGCCGTCGCTCGATCGACAGACAACGGACGACGGTTGATCGCAAAGTCCGGATTTCACTTTTTATTGAGCCGGCGTTAACACGTATCGACGACCGTGTCGTCCCGGCTTTTATTTCTCCCCTCGCTTCTGTTCAAAAAAAGACAACTGCTCCATTGCAGCAAAGCGTCTCGTTTTGACAATCTTTGTTGGCATTCCTGCAAAACGAAAATTGCCTCAAGATTAAGCAGCTGATCATATTCAATATTAGATGTATCTAGGAATAAATTCAGTCGCCGCGGCATAGTATTCTTTCTTAATAATCTCGCTCCATATTGCTTGAGTCATCGATAAAACAGGAGCGCTGACATGAATTCCCGAAGGATGTTTCTCAACGGGCTCGCGGCAGGTGCCGCCATGGCCCTCCTCCCCACGGCCGGTCATGCGGCGGTTGGCGGAACGCCGGACGAGGCCAAGGCCATGCTTGATCGCGCGGTTGCCGTGATGAAGCAGAAGGGCAAGGCCGATGCGGCCAAGATCTTCAATGATGGAACGGATGGCTTCAAGGATCGCGACCTTTACGTCGTCATGATCAATGACAGCGGCGTCTTCGAAGCGCATGGCGACATCAAGGCCATGGTGGGCCGCAACATGATCGACCTGCGCGATCCCGATGGCCGCCCCATCGTCCGCGCCATCCTGTCGGTCAAGGATAGCGGCATGGTCGAGTTCAAGTGGAAGAACCCGCTGACCAACGCCGTCGAGCCGAAGCAGATGTTCTGCAGCCGCATGGGCGACGTCGTTCTCGCGGTGGGCGCCTACAAGTAAGCCCGTCGACCAATTCTTGCATCACGTGTCAACCAGCGGGCGATCCATGATAAAGTTTTCTGACCTTTCCACCGGGCTGAAAGTCCTGATTGCCCCGCTGGTTGCCATCTGCGCCTTTCTCGGCATCGGCCTGATGGCGTTCCAGCTTTACACCACCATCCGCGACAACAATGCGCGCGTGGCCGAAGCCGCCAACCTCAAGCTGGAGGCCACGCAGGCGGCCCGCACATTCCAGGAGGGGGTGGCCTCCTTCTATCGCGGCATCAGCTGGACCTACTCTAAGGTCGAGCAGAAGCTGGTGGATGCCGAACTCGAGCGCGGCAAGAAGGGCGTCGCGGAGATCGAGAAGAGCCTGCTTGCGACCCGGACCGGCGACGATGCGAAAAGCGCCGGGACCATTCGCGACCTGGGCCCGCGCATCAAGGCGCTGACCACCTCGCTCGACAACGTGGCCTCGCTGATCGCCGTCGACCCCTTTCTCGCCTCCATGCAGATGTCGGACGTCAATGTCCGCGTGAAGGAAATCGAGGCGGGCCTTGCAACGCTCGCGGAGATCACGGGGCAGCGCATGGCCGAATTGCGCGCCCAGACCGACCTTTCCGCGGAAGAAGCCATCCGCAATTTCCTTGTCGCGTCCGCGGTCGCGATCCTCAGCGCACTCATGCTGGCGATCTTCGTCGGGCGGATGATCGCCCGGCCGATCGTGGGCATCACCCGCGCCATGCGGCAGATCGCCGAGGGTGACCTCGAGACCCAGATCCCGGTCGAGAACCGCCGCGACGAGATCGGCGCGATGGCGACAGCCCTGGCGGTATTCAAGGACAATGCCCTGCAGATGCGCACGATCGAGGCCGAACAGGCCGAAGCGCAGCGCAAGGCCGGCGAAACGCGCCGGGCCGAGATGATGAAGATGGCCGATCAGTTCGAAACCGCTGTCGGTTCCGTCGTGGCAGTTGTCGCCTCTGCGGCTGCCGAATTGCAGCAATCCGCGCAAGTGCTGAGCGTGAATGCCGAGGAGACCGTCGGACAATCGACCGCCGTCGCCGCGGCGACCGAGCAGGCCACCACCAACGTGCAGACCGTGGCAGTCTCCGCCGAGCAGCTTTACGGCTCCATTGCCGAAATCGCCGGGCAGGTCGGAAAGTCGAGCAGCATTGCCGGCCAGGCGGTCGAGCAGGCGCGCGTCACCGAAGGCACCATCCGCAATCTCAGCGAGGCGGCCGAGAAGATCGGCACCGTGGTCGAGATCATCTCGAGCATCGCGGCGCAGACCAATCTGCTCGCGCTCAACGCCACGATCGAGGCGGCGCGGGCGGGCGAGGCAGGCCGGGGCTTTGCGGTCGTCGCCAGCGAGGTCAAGGATCTCGCGGCCCAGACGGCGAAGGCGACCAGCGAGATCGCCTCGCAGATCGGCTTCATCCAGGGGGCGACCCAGCAATCCACCGAAGCGATCGCCTCGATCGGCCGGACGATCGACGACATGAGCGGCATCGCCCTGTCCATCGCCTCGGCCATCGAGGAGCAGCGCACGGTCACCCAGGACATTTCGCGCAATGCGCAGGAGGCGGCGGCCGGCACGCAGGAAGTCGCGCGCAACATCACGCAGGTGAATGGCGCGATGACCGAAACCGGCACGGCGGCGAACCAGCTTCTCGGCGCCTCGAGCGAACTGGCCACGCAGTCGACGGCGCTTCATTCCAAGGTGTCGGAGTTCCTGGATCGTGTCCGCGCCGGCTGATCGCCGTGTCAGGCCGTCAGCCGGCGGGGAGATCAGAGGTCACGCGGCGCGGGCCGGCCTGAGGGATTGGAGCGCCACGAGGGCGACCTGCGGGTCGAGCCGCTTGCGATAATCCGGTTCGATGAAGGCGGCGGTGATCGCTCCGCCCCTGTCGACCACGAAGGTGGCGGGCATCGGCAAGGCCCAGGTGCCGTCACCGTTGCGGTCCGGCAGGGCATGGCCCGCCTTCTCGTAGAAGGGCTTCACGGCATCCGAGAGCGTGAAGCGGATGCCGAGCGCCGCCGCGAAATCGCCGCCGACATCCGACAGCACCGTGAACGCGAGGTCGTTCTTCTCGGCGGTCGAGAGCGCGTGATCGGGGAGTTCCGGCGTCACCGCGACCAGCGTGCCGCCCACCGCCTCGATCTCCTTCAGGAGCGCCTGATAGGCCCGCAGTTCGAGGTTGCAATAGGGGCACCAGCCGCCGCGATAGAAGGTGATGATCACGGGTTTGTCGGCCACCAGCGATTCGAGATCGAACGCCTTTCCGTGCTGGTTGATGAGGTTGGTCGTCACCGGCAGCCTGTCGCCGGCCTTGGCGGCACGTGCGAGAATGCCGCTGCCGCGCAGGTCTTCGATGTCGCCGGCGATGAGCTTCGCGATGGTCTCGCCAACGCGGGATTCCCAGCCTGAGCGGAAGGCGTCGAGTTCGGTCTGGAGGGTCATGGGTCTGGCTTTCGGGAGAGGGGGAGAGGGAGAACGGATGGGGCGATGTCTGGAACGGGAGGGCGCCGGGGCGGATTACCCCGCGGCCCGCTTGCTCTTCACGAGGGCTGCGGCCGAAGCGCCTTCCAGCGAGAGGCCGTAGCCGACCTCGCGGACGATGCGCTCCTTGATGGGCTGGATGTAGTGGATGCGGGTGTTGCGCAGCGTCACGTCGGTCTTGTCGAGCCAGGTGCGGGCCAGCGCTTTGGCGCGGGCCACGGCCTCGCCATCCGGCACCACCTCGGCAACGAGGCCGAGCGCGTGGGCCTCGCGGGCGGAGAGCGGCTTCGGGTTCAGGAGCATGGCCTGCGCCCGCGTCGGGCCGAGATGGTAGCTCCACAGGGTGTAGACCCCGTCGCCCGGCACGATGCCGCCGGCGAAATGCGGCAGATCGTTGAAGGAGGCACTTTCGCCGGCGATGATCACGTTGGCGAGCAGGCCGTATTCGGAATGCACATGCGCGCGGCCTTCCAGCGCGAAGATCATGGGCACGCGGATATTGGCGATGTTCTCGAGGATCTGCGTGCCCTCGTCATGGATCTGCGACCAGACATCCGGATCGGAGACATCGCCGAAGGTCGCGAAATCGACGCTGGTGATGAAATCCTTCGCCGAGCCCGTGAGGATGACCACGCGGTTCGCGCGGTCGCGGCTCACGTCGTAGAAGGCATCGACGAAGGATTCGTGCTCGACCTGGGTGAAGTCCAGCGCGCCGCCATCCCGGTGCAGCGCCATCACCAGGATGCCGTCTGCGTCACGCTCGAAGCGGATGGTCGGATATTTCGAGAAGTAGCTCGGGTTGGTCATGGCTGCCTCGGTACGGGTGCGGGATGGGGGCCGGAGGGGAAAGGCGCCGAGGGTTACTCGGCGGCGATCTGGGTCGAGAGGGCGGGCGCCGCCGGGAAATCGACCGGCACCTGCGTCGTGGCATGCAGGTAGTTCGTCACCGTCTTGTCGCCGATCACGACGATCGCATCGACGAGGTTGCCCTTGGTCCAGCCGGCGGCGAGGAAGGCCTCCACCAGGGCCGGCTGCGCATGGCCGCGGTTCTCGGCGATGTTCTTCACGAGGCGGGCGAGAGCGTCGAGCTTCGGATCGAAGGAGGCGCGGCCCGTGCGGATCTCGAGGATCTGGGCCGGGGTGAAGCCCACCATGCCGCCGATGACGGTGTGCGCGGCGAGGCAATAGGCGCAATCATTCACCTGGCTCACGACCAGATTGACCACTTCGCGCGCCTTGCCGGTGATCGAGGATTTGGCGTTCTGGAAGGCGAGGTAATTGCCGAGCGCGGTTTCGGAATGCGCAAACGTCGCATAGAGGTTCGGCACCATGCCGAGCTGGCCCTTGAGCTGGTCGAAGATCGCCTGATTGGCGGCGGAGACGGTGTCGCGGGCGGGAACGTTGATTGTCGTCATGGGTCTTCTCCTTGAGCTTCGGTGGCGGCGTCGCGCCGTCCTTCCGTGCTGATAGGAGTGCCCCATTCATCCCGATGCGAGAACCGGGCTTGACCGGATGACATTCATTCATAGACTGGATGAATGAGCGACGTCCTGCTGCTGTTCCGCACCTTTGTCCGCACCGTCGAGGCGGGGTCCTTCACCGCCGTCGCCCGTGATCTCAACTCCTCGCAGCCCACCATCTCCCGGCAGATCGCGCTGCTCGAGGACCATCTCGGCTGCCTCCTCTTCCAGCGCACGACGCGAACGCTCACGCTCACCGATGACGGGCGCATCTTCTACGATCATGCCTCGCGCACGCTGGAGGCGGCGGCGGAAGCGGAAAGCGCCGTGGGGCGGCGCAAGGGCAAGCCCTCGGGCGAATTGCGGCTCGCCTGTTCCGGCGTGTTCGGCCGGCTGCATGTACTGCCGCGCCTCGCGCGGTTCCGTGCGCGCTATCCCGATGTCAGCATCGCGCTGCACATGACGGACGGCTTCACCGACCTCATCGAGGAGGGCATCGACCTCGCCCTGCGCGTGGGCGAAATCCGCGACGGCTCGCTGGTCGCGCGCCGGATCGGCACCTCGCGCCGCGTCGTGGTGGCGACGGCGGATTACCTCGCCCGCCATGGCACGCCGCTCCACCCGCACGACCTCGCGGGGCATCCTTGCGTCATCTACGACCGGCTCCTGACCGGCGCATCCTGGAGCTTCCAGACCCCGGAAGGGCCGCTGGCCATCCCCGTCTCGGGACCGATCCATGTCAACAGCACCGAGGCCGTGCGCGCCGCCGTGCTGGAGAGCCTCGGCATCGGTTACGTGCCGGTCTGGCATTTCGTGGATGACGAGATCGAGAGCGGCCGGCTGGTGGTGCTGCTGCGCGATTTCGAAGCGACGCCGCAGCCCATCTCGGCCGTGTTCCCCTCCCGCCGCTTCCTGCCGCCGAAAGTGCGCGCGGCAATCGACTTCTTCGCCGCCGAGTTCGAGATCGACCCGCGGCTGCGCATCAGCGACCACTGACGCGCCGGCTTCCCCATCCTGATGTCCCGGACGCGGAAGGCCACGCGGGCGGGCCTGCGCGATCGCCCTGCAGGCCCCTGCGACAGGCTGCGCCTTGACATGGATCAAAGATTCCTGTTTTTCAGAAAAGTCTGAAAATTCAGGAATTGGCCGATGACACTCCCGCCGCTCTGCGAAGCCTTCGTCCTCCATTTCGGCGAGATGGGCAGCCGCTGGGGCATCAACCGCACGGTCGGGCAGATCTATGCGGTGCTGTTTGTCGCCGAGCGCCCGCTTTGCGCCGATGACATCGTGGAGCGGCTCGGCATCTCGCGCTCGAATGTCTCGATGGGCATCAAGGAGCTCCAGAGCTGGAACCTTTTGCGCCAGCGCTCCATTCCCGGCGACCGACGCGAGTTCTTCCATACGCCGGAGGACATCTACGCGATCGTCCGCACGCTGGTGGAGGAGCGCAAGAAGCGCGAGATCGACCCCACGCTCTCGGTCTTGCGTGAATTACTGATGCGCTCGCCGGAAAGCGACAGCGAAAGGCATGCGCAGGCCCGCATCCGCGAAATGCACGAACTCATCGAGCTTCTCACCAGCTGGTACGCCGATGTGCAGAAGCTCGAGACGGAGCGCCTCATCCAGCTCCTAAGCCTCGGCTCGAAGATCGTGAAGGTGCTCGACATGAAGGACCGGTTCTTCGCGCTGCCCGGCGGCAAGCGCCAGCCGGCCAACACGGAAGGCTGACGCCATGGACCCGATCCTGCTCGCCCGCATCCAGTTCGGCGCGAATATCTCGTTTCACATCCTCTTCCCCACGATCACCATCGCTTTGGGCTGGGTGCTGCTTTTCATCAAGCTGCGCTTCAACGCGACGAAGGACGAGGCGTGGATGAACGCCTATCGTTTCTTCGTGAAGGTCTTCGCGCTCTCCTTCGCGCTGGGCGTGGTGTCCGGCATCACGATGAGCTTCCAGTTCGGCACCAACTGGCCGGGCTTCATGGAGCGCGTCGGCAACATTGCCGGGCCGCTTCTGGCCTATGAAGTGCTGACGGCGTTCTTCCTCGAGGCGACCTTCCTCGGCATCATGCTGTTCGGGTTCCGCCGCGTGCCGAACTGGGTGCACACCATGGCGACCTTCCTTGTCGCCTTCGGGACGACGATGTCGGCTTTCTGGATCATCGTCCTGAATTCGTGGATGCACACGCCGGCCGGTTTCGAACTGCGCAACGGCGTGGCCCACGCCACGGATTGGTGGGCGATCGTTTTCAACCCCTCCATGCCCTACCGGCTCGCGCATATGCTGATCGCTTCGGGCCTGACCTGCGCCTTCCTGATCGCCGGCCTCTCGGCCTGGCGCTGGCTGCGCGGCGACCGGGAGCGCGACGTGGTCCTCGCGCTGCGCCTCGGCGTGACGCTCGGCGCGGTGCTGATCCCGGTGCAGATCCTCGTGGGCGATCTGCATGGTCTCAACACGCTGGAGCACCAGCCCGCGAAGGTCGCGGCGATGGAGGGCAACTGGGAGACGCGCGGCAACGTGCCGCTCGTGCTGTTCGCGCTGCCCAACGAGCGCGAGCGCCGCAACGATTTCCAGATCGCCATTCCGAACGGCGCGAGCCTGATCCTGAAGCACCATGCCGAAGGGGTGGTGCCGGGGCTGAACCAGTTCGAGGGCAAGCATCCGCCTGTCGCGCCGGTCTTCTTCGCCTTCCGCGTGATGGTGGGGATGGGCATGGCCATGCTCGCGATCAGCTGGCTCGGCAGTTATTTCATCTGGCGGCGCGGGCATCTGCCGAAGTTGCTCGCCTGGGGCTTCGTCGCGATGACCTTCTCCGGCTGGATCGCCACGCTCGCCGGCTGGTACGTGACCGAGATCGGTCGCCAGCCCTGGCTCGTGACGGGCGTGCTCTCCACCGCCCAGGCCGCCTCCGCGGTGCCGGCGGGGATGATCGGCACGACGCTCGCGATGTATCTCGCGATCTACGTGGTGTTGCTCGGAGCCTATATCTCCGTGTTGTTCCACCTCGCCGGCAAGGGCAATGCGGCGGTGCTTGGGCCTGTCCCGGCACCGGGGCCGAACATCCCGGACCCGGCGACGGTCGCCCTCGAAACGGCGCGGTGACCGCCATGGCGCTCATCACCGACAACCTGCCGCTGATCTTCGCCGCGCTCATGGCGGTGTCGATCCTCGCCTATGTCGTCCTCGACGGCTACGATCTCGGCGTCGGCATGCTGATGGCGCGCGGCGACCGGACCGAACGCGACCGGATGATCTCGACCATCGGCCCGTTCTGGGATGCAAACGAGACCTGGCTGGTGCTCGGCATCGGCCTTTTGCTCGTGGCCTTCCCGGCCGCGCATGGGCTGATCCTCACCGAACTCTACCTGCCGGTGGCGCTGATGCTTCTGGGCCTGACCCTGCGTGGCGTGGCCTTCGAATTCCGCGTGAAGGCGCAATTGCGCTACCAGGGTGCGTGGGACTGGGCCTTCGTCGCCGGCTCGCTGCTGGCCTCGGTGACGCAGGGCTACATGCTCGGCCGCTATGTCATGGGCTTCCAGGCCGGTTTCTGGCCGGAACTCTTCGCGCTGGCCGCCGGCTTCGGCCTTGCCGCCTCATACACCTTCGTCGGCTCCACCTGGCTGCTCGCGAAGACCGAGGGCCCCCTGCAGGCCCGCGCCGTGGGCTGGGCGCGCGTGACCCTGCTGCTGACGCTTCTGAGCATGATCGCCGTCTCGGTCGCGACGCCGCTCGTTTCGCCCCGCATCTTCGAGCGCTGGTTCAGTTTCCCGAACATCATCGGCCTCTTGCCGATCCCGATCATGACGGGTGCGTTCTTCCTCGCGCTGTGGGTGTTCCTGAAGCGCATGCCGCGCGCCGATCACAGCCTCGACATCGCGCCCTTCCTGGGGGCGATGGCGCTGTTCACGCTCGGCTTCCTCGGCCTCGCCTATTCCTTCTACCCCTATATCGTGCCGGAACGCCTGACGATCACCGAAGCCGCCAGCGCGCCCGAAAGCCTCTGGATCATCTTCCTCGGCGCCTTCTTCGTGCTGCCCTTCATCGTGGGCTACACGGCCTTCAGCTATTACGTGTTCCGCGGCAAGGCCCACGACCTGCGCTACGATTGAGCGAAGGCTCAGGCGATGAGTGCCGGGTTTCCATCCATGCCGATGACATCGATGGCCGTCGCGGCGATCCGCCAGCCCTCGTCCTCGCGCACAAGGCTGTCGCGATAGCGGGCGCGCAGTTCGAATGTCCGGCCGCCTTCAAACCCGTTCCCCGCATGATAGCCGTGGAGCAGCGAGACCATCTCGGCCCGGTCCCCCGTGACCCGGACCTGAAAATTCGAATAGGCCTGGAAGGTCCGTACATGATCGTGCCGGAAGGCATGGCGGAACATCCCGATCACAGCCTCTCGGGACATGGGCCCAACCGGAGCACCAAAAGCCGAGAAATCGGTCTCGATCACGGGAAGGAAGAACCGGTCCATCCGACTCCAGTCGCGCCGGTCAAGCGCATCGCCCAAGCCGATGCGCAAGGCGATGATATCGGCCTCGTCGGCAAGGCGGGAAAGGGAAGTTGTCATGGCAAACCTCGTGTCACATATCGTGGCAATGCAGGCGCCATGCTTGCCGGTTGCACCGCCATGCGCCTAGGCCCACAATTTCGTAAGGCGAAGGCGAAAGGAGACGGTCTGGCCCATGCGGAAAACGACATCCATCAACCGGCGCAATGAGGTGGAGCACATCGCGACCTGCCCGCTCGCGGCCGCCATGGCGGTGATCGGCGGGCGCTGGAAGCCAATGATCCTCTGGTATGTCGGGCATGGCCTCGATCGCTGGGCGAGCCTGCGTGCGGCGATTTCGGGCGCGAGCGACAAGATGCTCTGGCAGCATCTGCGCGAACTCGAGCGCGACGGGCTGCTCCTCCGCGTCGTCGAGGGACGGCGCGTGCGCTACGAAATGACCGCACTCGGGCGGAGCCTGCAGGGGCCACTGGCGGAAATCGAGGCCTGGAGCCGCGCCAGCCGGATCGGCGAACGCGTCGTCGGCAACATGCCCCGCCATTAAGGCTTCAATGCCTTGCCGATGGCGCAGAAGAGATGCGCCCGCGCCGCTTGCATGTGGTGCGGCTCGAACCCCAGGGAGCCGAGGATCGTCGAGGTGGAAATCGCCGCAAAGCCGTGCAGGCCGGACCAGATGAACATCGCATCGCGGTTCACCTCCTCATCGGAGAGCGCGAGCCCTTCCGCCTCGGCCTTCCGCCTCAGACCCTCGCACAGCAACGCGAAGGCATGGCGGGCCTGCCGCATCATCTCGGGATGCGCCTCCGGTTCGGGCAGGGGCGTGCCGAACATCAGCCGGTATTCCAGCGGATGCGCGCTGGCATAATCGAGATAGGCCTGCCCCATCGCTTCGAGTTCGATCGCGGGGTCGCCGCCGGCAAGGCAGCGGTCGAGATAGGCCGCGAAATCCGCAAAGGCGCGCGCGACGACGCCCGCGAGAATGTGGTCCCGGCTTGGGAAATGCTTGTAGGGCGCCTGATGCGACACGCCGAGCCGGCGCGCGACCTCGCGCAGGCTCAGCTTCTCCACGCCGTCGCTGGCAATGACGGCCAGAGCCTCCGCGAGGCAGGCTTCCCTCAGATCGCGCGACGGACGTTTCGATTCGGTCATGGACCGTGGAGATAGCACGAGCCGGGCCGCGGGGCCCGCTCACTCATAGAGATTGCGGCCGTTCTCGATCGCCTCGAGCGCCCTCGCCCAGGAGAGCGACCTTTCGCCCGGCGCGAGCGGAACACGCGCGAAACGACCGGAAACAAGGGCGGGTCGCCCGATCCCGATGGCCTCGCGATGCACGCCGGATTGCACGAAGCGCACGAGATCGGCCTCGCTTTGCCACACCGTCATGGTCCAGGCCCGATCGCCGAGAATTTCCCGGCGGATCGAATAGCCGAGGAAGCCCGGCTGCTGCATCAGCGCCTGCTCCACGCGGCGCGTGCCCTCCCAGAACCGGTTTCGCGCCGCCCGATCCGCACCGAGTTGCGCCTCCGTGATGGCCGCGATGGCGGGACCCGCCTGGGCCCGGGCCTCCGGATTGTCACGGAAGGGTGTCGCGATGGCGCAGCCCGAAAGGAGGAACGTGAGGATGAAAAGCCCGACCAACGGCTTCTTTCGCCCCGGTTCAGGTGAGGAGAGGGTCGGCGGCATGGCAAGCCTTTCCAGCGCAGGAATCAAGCCGCCGCCCGGCACGGGTTGACGGCGTCTACTTCCATCTTTAAAGGCAAGGTAGACATTGTCAACTCCCTCGACGTCCGGGCATGAAACCATCACCATCGCCCATTCGTTGTTGTCCTGAGCCGCTGCTGCCGAAGAGGTCTTCCATGACGCCGCAATCCGCCTCCCCGCCCCGTGCCACGCCACGGGCCGGCCTGCCCTACGGCCCCTGTGCCCTTGTCACCGGGGCATCGGAGGGAATCGGCCTCGCCATGGCGCAGGAACTCGCGCGGCAGGGCTATGATCTGGTTCTGGTTGCGCGGCGGCGGGAGCGGCTCGAGATGCTCGCGGCCGAGTTGCGCGCCGCGCATGGCTCGACGGTGATCGTGCTGCCGGCGGATCTCGGATCGACGAGCGATGTCGAGCAGATTCTGCGCGAGACCGAGGGGCTGGATATCGGGCTCTTCGTCGCTGCGGCGGGGTTCGGCAGCGCCGGTTCCTTCGTGGATCTGCCGCTCGGGAACGAGCTCAACATGGTCGATGTCAATTGCCGCGCGGTCGTGGCGATGACGCATCCCATCGCGCAGCGGCTGATCGCCCGGAAGCGCGGCGGCATCGTGCTGTTCAGCTCCATCGTCGCCTTCCAGGGGGTGGCGAAATTCGCGACCTATGCGGCGACGAAGGCGTTCGTGCAGAGCTTCGCCGAAGGGCTGCGCCTCGAATTGAAGCCGCTCGGGGTGGATGTGCTGGCGGTCGCGCCGGGACCGGTCGCGACCGGTTTTGCGAGCCGGTCCGGCATGTTCATGCCGCGCGCCGAAAAGCCGGAAGTGGTGGCGCGCGAGGCCCTGGCGCAATTGGGCAAGGCCAGCACGGCTCGGCCCGGTTTCCTCGCGAAGACGATGGAATTCGGGCTGTCCATGCTGCCGCGTCGCGGGCGGGTGCGGATGATTTCCATGGCCATGGACGGCATGGCGAACCGGAAGGACGCGAAGGGCTGAGCGCTCAGGCCGACGCATGCGCCCAGAACACGCCGGCGCCCTCGTCGGCCCGGCCGACCCCCGCCCGGAACCCGGCGAAGAGTTCGCGCCCCAGCCCTTCTTCGGCCGATGGCTGATTGGGAACAGCGGGCATGCGCCGCGCCAGTTCGGCCGGATCGACCGCGACATCGAGCCGCCCGCTGGCGGAATCGATGGTGATGACATCGCCATCGCGCAGGCGGGCGATGGCACCGCCTTCCTTCGCCTCGGGCGTGACATGCAGCGCGCTCAGCACCTTGCCGGAGGCACCGGACAGGCGGCCATCCGTCAGCAGGGCCACGCGCAAGCCGCGATTTTGCAGCACGCCCAGGGCCGGCATCAGCGCGTGCAGTTCCGGCATGCCATTCGCTTTCGGGCCCTGGTTACGCACGACGATGACGGCATCTGCGGTGATCGCATTCGCTTTGAAATCGGCCAGGAAAGCTTCGGGATGTTCGTAAACCCGCGCGGGTGCCGTCAGCGATTGCTTGTCAGCAGCCACCGCCGAGGTCTTCACGATCGCCCGGCCGAGCGGGCCCGTGACGAGCGCGAGCCCACCCGTGGGCTGGAACGGATCGGCCATGCCGCGCAGGATCGTCGGCGCGGGGGACAAAGCCGGCGGCTCGCGCCAGACGATGCGGCCCGCTTCGAGCGCCGGCTCCTTGGCATAGGCCGACAGCCCCGCCCCCGCGAGGGTCGGCACTTCCTCGAACAACAGGCCCGCCGCGATGAGTTCCCGCGTGACGAAGGCGAGGCCACCCGCCGCCTGGAACTGGTTCACATCGGCCGAGCCATTGGGGTAGATGCGCGCCAGCAACGGCACGACGGTCGCGAGATCGGCGAAATCCTCCCATGTCACGCGATAGCCCGCCGCGCGCGCCATCGCCACGAGATGGATCAGGTGATTGGTCGAGCCGCCCGTCGCGTGCAGCCCCGCCATCGCGTTGATGAAGGCGCGGGCATCGAGCATTTCGCCCATGCCGAGGCCCTCGGCGGCACGCACCAGCACGAGGCGCACGGCCTCGCGGGTCATCGCTTCGCGCAAGGGGGTGCCGGGCGGGATGAAGGCCGTGCCGGGCACGTGCAGGCCCATCAGCTCCATCATCATCTGGTTGGAATTCGCCGTGCCGTAGAAGGTGCAGGTGCCGGGCGCGTGGTAGCTCTTCATCTCCGCCTCGAGCAGGGCGTCGCGGCCGAGTTCGCCGCTGGCATAGGCCTGCCGCACGCGCGTCTTCTCGTCGTTGGGGAGGCCCGAGGGCATCGGCCCCGCCGGCACGAAAGCCACCGGCAGATGCCCGAAGCTCAGCGCGCCAATCACGAGGCCGGGCACGATCTTGTCGCAGACGCCGAGCATCAGCGCGCCATCGAAGACGTTGTGGGAGAGCGACACCGCCGTCGCCATGGCGATCACGTCGCGCGAGAACAGCGAGAGATCCATGCCGGGCTGGCCTTGCGTCACGCCATCGCACATCGCCGGAACGCCGCTGGCGACCTGCGCAGTCGCCCCGAGATCACGCGCGGCGGCTTTCAGGATGGCCGGATAGGTTTCGAAGGGCTGATGCGCCGAAAGCATGTCGTTATAGGCCGTCACGATGCCGAGATTGGGCGCGGAGCCCATCGCGATGGCCTGTTTCTCGCCGGCCGAACAGGCCGCCGCGGCATGGGCGAGGTTGCCGCAGGAAAGCTTGCGACGCGGCGGCATGTCCCGTCGCATGGTCGCAAGCCGCGCGAGATAGGCCGCGCGGGTTGCGGCGGAACGGGCCTCGATGCGGGCACGAACGGCTTCGAGCACGGGAGACAAGGCGGGCGCATGCGACATCGGCGTGATCTCCGGCGGTTTTCTCGGCCATCGGGGCCGATGACGGGACGGATGTCGCCAGGGCCAGCAAGCGGGCCCGCGCGACGGATGGCGATGAGTCATGTATGAAAATTACAGCATTTGTAGAAAAAACACAAAACGGCCCATGCCAGCCTGTTCCCTTGCGCGAACCGATGCAATGGCGAAGCCTCGTTGATCATCCACACGTTGCGTCCATGCAATATTGATTGGCCGAATGGTGTGTTGCAAGGCGTGAGTGCAAGGCGCATCTCTGCCGCATACGGGTCTTGGCCCGCCCCCGAGGAAAGGAAGCGTTCCATGGACGCGACGAGCCCCAGCCTTCTGCATGACACGCTGCTCGAATCCGAGCGTGCGCCGATCCACCCGCTCGCGGCGACACTGATCGCGCGGAACGCCGAGAATCTCGCGCGCTTCTACGAGGAGAAGCTCGGCTTCGCGCGCCTCGGCCAGAGCGGAGACCGGATCCGGCTGGGCGCCGGGCCTCTCGGCTTTCTCGATATCCTGCACCGTCCGGCGGCGAAGCCCCATTCCGGCCGTGGCTCGGGGCTCTTCCACATCGCCTTCCTGTTGCCGGACCGTGCGGCGCTCGGGCGCTGGTTCATCGCTGCACGCGCGGCTGGCGCACCCTTCGATGGCGCCTCCGATCATGCGGTCAGCGAGGCCTTCTATCTCAGCGATCCCGAGGGCAATGGCATCGAGGTCTATGTCGACCGCCCGCGCTCCGATTGGCCGCGCGAGGGGAACGGCGTCGCCATGACCACGGGCCCGATGGCGGTTCGCGATCTGGTCCAGCAGGCGGCGGCAGGTGACGAGACGCCGCGCCTGCCGGAGGGCACGCGCATCGGGCATTTCCACCTGCAGGTCGGCGATGTCGACCGGGCCGCCGCCTGGTGGCAAGAGACGCTGGGCACGGAGGAAACGCATCGCCGGCCAAGCGCGCGGTTCCATTCCTGGGGTGGCTACCACCATCATCTCGGCCTCAATTCCTGGAACAGCGCCGGGGCCGGCCCGCGCGACCCCGAAGCAACCGGCCTGCATCGCATAACCTTCGCCATCCGCGATCCGGCAGATTTCAGGGCGCTGGCGGCGAAGCTCGGCGCGAACCCGGAAGCCGACGAGTTGCTGCTGACCGACCCCTTCGGCATCAATGCGGCCTTCCGCCGGGCCTGAGGCCCCGCGGCGAATCCGCCTTGCGCGCCGGAGAGGAATGCGCGAAGACAGGCTCGAAATCATCGTATGAAACGAGCCTGTCGATGTCTGCCGCGCCGGTTTCCGCCCCCGCTTTGCTTGTTCCGGCCGCACGGCGCTTCGATCTTCTCGCCATCGGCGAACCCATGATGGAATTCGCCGAGGTGAGCCGCGCCGGCGAGCGGCTCTACCTCCCCGGCCATGGCGGGGATACCTCGAACACCATCATCGCGGCCGCGCGGCAGGGCGCGCGATGCGCCTATTTCACTGCGCTCGGGGCCGATGCCTTCGGCGCGGATTTCCTGCGGCTCTGGGCAGAGGAGGGGGTGGACGCGTCGCGCGTGATCACCCGGCAGGATGCCTCCACCGGCATCTATTTCATCACCTACGGCGCGGATGGCCACCAGTTCAGCTACTGGCGCAAGGGCTCCGCCGCGAGCCGCGTCACGCCGGCCGAAATCCCGGCCGATCTCGTCGCGGAGGCGCGCGTTCTGCATGTCTCGGGCATCAGCCAGGCGATTTCGGAGACTTGCGCCGATGCGATCTTCGCGGCCATCGCACGGGCGAAACAGGCCTGGACTGTCGTGAGCTACGACACGAACCTGCGGCTGAAACTCTGGCCGATCGAGCGCGCCCGCGCCATCACCCATGCGGCGATGGCCGAAGCCGATATCGCGCTGCCCGGCCTCGAAGATGCGCAAATGCTCACCGGGCTGCAAACGCCCGAGGAAATCTGCGACTTCTATCTCGGCCTTGGCGCGAAAATCGTCGCGCTGACCCTCGGCAAGAATGGCACGATGGTCGCGACGCCCGCGTCGCGCGCGCTGGTTCCGGCTTACCCCGTGGAAGCGCTCGATGCCTCCGGCGCGGGCGATACCTTCGACGGCGCCTTCCTCGCGGAATGGCTGAGGACGGGCGATCCCTTCGCGGCGGCCTCCTATGCCAATGCGGCCGCCGCTTTGGCCACGCTCGGCCATGGCGCGGTGGCGCCGATGCCCCGCCGCGCGGCGGTGGAAGGCTTCCGCACGAGCCGCGGCTAACGCGCTTCCCATCCCTGACCGGCGTTGGTATACCAGCGCCACAAGAACCGGACCGGGGGGAACCGCATGGGCGAGCATGTCCGCATTTTCGAGATGAGCCCGCGCGATGGCCTGCAGAACGAGGCGCGTCTCATTCCCACCGCGGAGAAGATCGACCTCGTCAACCGCCTTTCGGAATGCGGGTTCGAGCGCATCGAGGTCACGAGCTTCGTCTCGCCGAAATGGGTGCCGCAGATGGCCGACGCGGCCGAGGTGATGGCGGGCATCACGCGCAAACCCGGCATCGGCTATGCGGTGCTCACCCCCAATTTGAAGGGCTATGAGGGCGCGCGCGCGGCAAAGGCGGATGAAGTGGCGATCTTCGCCTCCGCCTCCGAAGGCTTCAGCCAGAAAAACATCAACTGCTCCATCGCCGAGAGCTTGCAGCGCTTCGAGCCGGTGGTCGCGGCGGCGAAAGCCGATAGCAGCCCCGTGCGCGGCTACATCTCCTGCGTCGTTGAATGCCCCTATGACGGCCCCACCCCGCCCGAAAAGGTTGCGGAAGTGGCGAGCGCGCTCTTCGCCATGGGCTGCTACGAGGTGAGCCTCGGCGACACCATCGGCAAGGCGACGCCCGAGGGCATCGCGCGGATGCTCGACGCCGTGGCGATGGTCGTGCCGCCGGCGAAGCTCGCGGGGCATTATCATGATACCGGCGGGCGCGCGCTTGAGAACATCGCGGTGAGCCTTGAGCGTGGCCTGCGCGTCTTCGATGCGTCGGTCGGCAATCTCGGCGGTTGCCCCTATGCGCCCGGCGCGAAGGGCAACGTGGATACGGTGGCCGTGGCGCGCATGCTGCACGCCAGGGGCTATGAAACCGGGCTGGACCTCGACAAACTTGAAACCGTCGCGGCCTTCGCGCGCAGCCTCAGGGGGTGAACCATGAGCCTCGAAACCCTCCGCCTCACCTGGGATGACGATGGCATCGCGACGCTGACGCTGAACGCGCCGGAGAAGCACAACGCGCTCTCCCCGGCGATGATCGCCGAACTCACGGGCGTCGCCGCGCGCATCAACGCCGATCCGGCGATCCGCGTGGTGATCCTCGCCGGGGAAGGCGCGAGCTTCTGCGCGGGCGGCGATCTCGGCTGGATGCGCCAGCAGATGACGGCAACGCGCGAGCAGCGCATGGCGGAAGCGCGCAAGCTCGCCGAGATGCTCTATGCGCTGAACACGCTGGAAAAGCCGCTGATCGGCCGCGTCCATGGCAATGCCTTTGGCGGCGGCGTGGGCATGATCTCGGTCTGCGATGTCGCGATTGCAGCGGAGGGCGTGAAGCTCGGCCTCACGGAAACGAAGCTCGGGCTGATCCCGGCGACGATCTCGCCTTACGTGCTCGCGCGCATGGGCGAGGGCCGCGCGCGGCGGGTCTTCATGTCGGCGCGACTTTTCGAGGCGCGCGAGGCCGTGGAACTGGGGCTCCTCGCGAAGGTGGTCGCGGCAGGCGAACTCGATGCCGCGGTGATGGCGGAAGCGAAGCCCTATCTGCTGACCGCGCCGGGCGCGGTCGCCGCCTCGAAGGCGCTGGCGCGCGCGATGGGTCCGCGCATCGATGCCGCGGTGATCGACGACACGATCCGCCGCCTCGCGCAGACCTGGGAAAATCCGGAAGCGATGGAGGGCGTCTCGGCCTTCTTCGAGAAGCGCAAGCCGAACTGGGTGAAAGGCTAGAGCAATTTCCGGCCAAGCGGATACCGGTTGGCCATCAGAAACATGCGCCAAAACAGAGAGATAGAGCGGTCGATCTGATAAAGTCGGATCGGAAACCGCTCTAGTCGTTGACCGGCCGCGCGGCGGGCGTGCCCCGCAGACGCTTCCAGCGGTCGCGCCAGGCGCGCAGGCGTGGCGAGGCGGCCATCCGGGCATAGAGGCGGCGACCCAGCACGCCGGGCATCGCGCGGAAGGTCAGCGGCAGTTCCACGGAGAGGAGCGGCAGGTTTTCCGCGCCGAAGCGGCGCTTGTAGTCGTAATCGCCCATGGCAAAGTCGAAAGTGCGAACGCCATCCTGGTGCAGGTGGCGCATCAGATGTTCGGTCGCCAGCAGGCCGGGCGCCATGGGCGCCCACGGGCCGAACTGGTTGGCCACCCGGAGATAGGTAGCCGTCGTACCGTCGCGGACCGTGAAGTTCACCGCGACGAGTTCATCGCCGGCCAGGGCGGCGGCCATCACCACCTCCCCGCCCGCGAGGCCATTGCGGGCCAGCGCGCGGTAGAACCCGGCATAGGGCTCCCGATCGAGGATATAGGGGCGCCCCTTGTCCTCGATGCGCTCGCGCTGCAGCGTATCGAAGCGCTTGAGCCATTCCAGCGCCTCGGCGATATCCGTGGTGATCCGGAATTGCGTGCCGGGCTGGCGCAGGAATCGCCGGCGGCAGCGGCCCAGCTTCTCGCGCATGCTGGGCGAGAGCCGCGCGTGGTAATCCTCCCAGCGCTCGGGAAGGTTGACCACCCATCCGGACAGGCGCTGGGGCGTGGCGAGCGGATGCTGCACCAGGGGGTTGGCGATCCCCGCGAGATGCGGCGGCATCCGCTCGAGGCACAGGAGATCGGCCGCCGGCAGCGCCTCGCGGATGGCGCTCCACAAGGCGGCTGGGGAATGCGCGGCCAGCCGCTCGGGAGAACCGAGCAGCGGCGGATTGTAATCGCTGACGCCGAGATCCGGCGTCGAGAGGATGCGCAGGCCGTTCTCCCGGCGCAGCACCAGCGGCAGCGCCAGCACGGGCTTCCCGTCATCTTCCTCGAGCGCGAGCCAGAAACAGCTCTCGACCGCCGGGTCCGCCATGGTTTCGAACCAGGTGGAAAGCCAGAGCGCGCTCTGGAACACGCTGCGTGTATAGGGGGCGACGAGCGTGCCGAAATCGCTTGTGGCGGTGATCCGCTGCAGGTTTGCGGCCAGCACGGGCACGGTCGACCCGCTGCTGCGGACGAGCCAGGATTTCGTCTCGCCGATCGCCTGCGCCTGCATCCTGCCTCATCCCTTCTCAACGCGTCGGGTTCAACAATGCGAAAGTCTGTCAACTTTCCGAAAAAACAGGCGGGGCACGCCAGCGGAACCCGCAAGGGAAGCATCACCTCCTCGGGTTATGGTGAACGCTTCGTAAAGAATCCTCTGTCACGGTGATCGGGCGAATCGCCTGCGCCTCGCACCGCGCGCGCGATCCCCGCGCGTTGCGATGGTCAGGAGTTTCGGGTTGATGGTTCGGCAGGCAGGAGGCCCTCGCAAGCTGAGGCGGCTGTCCGCGCGGCATGGCGCTGCGCCGGCCTCCGACGGCTGGCCGGGACCGACCGCCGAGGCCGCGCCGGCCGGCAGCGGCATCGACACCCCCGTCGGCATCGCCGAATTCGGCGCCATCCTGCGCCGCCGCTGGCGCAGCATCGCGGCCGTGACGATCGGGTTCACGTTGCTCGGCGGGGCCTTCGCCTTCCTGAGCAAATCGGAATTCACCGCCTCGACGATGATCTTCGTCGATCCGCGCAACCGCGCGAGCTTCCAGATCGAGGGAGCCGGCAATGGCGGGTTCTTCGATCCCAACCTCGTCGACAGCCAGATCGTGGTGATCGAGAGCGATGCCGTGCTCCAGCGCGTCATCACCGCCGAGAAACTCACCGAGGATTCCGAATTCGCCCGCGGCCCCGGCGATGCGCAGGCCAATGCCCTGCGCAACCTGAAGGAAGCGGTGAAGGTGAAGCGCCCGGACCGCACCTATGTGGTCGAGGTGCAGGTCAGGACGGAATCCGGCGCGAAATCCGCCCGCATCGCCAATGCCATCGCGGCGGCCTATCTCACCGATGGCCGGGACACGAAGAACGAAACCGCCCAGCGCGAGGGAAGCTGGCTCGACACCCACCTGAAGAACCTGCAGGACCGGCTGAAGGACGCGGAAGCGCGCGTGGAAGCCTACAAGGTGCAGAACAGGATTCTCGGCGTCGAGGGCCGCCTCGTCGGCGAACAGCAACTGAGCGAACTCAATCGCGGCATCGTGGAAGCCCAGCGCCGCGCCTCGGAGGCCAAGGCGACCTATGACCAGGTGGAACAGCTCCGCCGGTCGGGACGGCCGACCGATACCTCGGTCGAGGCGCTGAAATCCGGCGTGATCGAGCGGCTGCGCACGCAATTGACGGAAGTTCTGCGCCTCGAGGCCAATGCCCGCACCACGCTGGGGCCCCAGCACCCGGCCTATCGCGAGATCCGCGAGCAGATCGTCGAGACGCGCCGCCAGATCAACGAGGAACTGGCGCGGATCGCGGAAGGCGCGCGCTCGGCCTGGCAGGTCGCGCAGGCGAATGTCGCGAGCCTCGAGAAGCAGCTCGATCAACTGAAGCGCGACGCCACGGGCATGAACCAGACCCTGCTGCGCCTGCGCGAACTCGAGCGCGCCGTGGAAGCACAGAAGGCGGTCTACGAGAAATTCCTGCGCGACAAGGAGCAGATCGCGCGGCTGACCGTCGATACCCCGGCCGGGCGCGTCATCGCGCCGGCGATCCCGCCGGAGCGGCGTTCGTTCCCCAACCGCCCGCTCATCCTGATGCTGGCCTTCACGGTCGGGCTGTTCTTCGGCGTGGCCTGGGCCCTGGTGCTGGAGACGCTGGCCCATGCGCGCATCGGCGGCCTCACCGCTGCCCGCACGCCTTCCGCGGTCGGCGGGTGGCCGGTCCTGCCTGCCGAGCCGGCGCGCCCGGCCGAAAGCCTGCATGCCCGCCTGCCCTCCCGGTCCCGGCGTTCGTTCTTCGGTCGCAAGCATCAGGCCGGTCCGGTGGCCGCGAATGCGGTGCTGACCGCACCCGATTCCGATTACGCGCGGGAAATCCGCCGCTTCGCGGCCGATCTCGTCGCCGGATTGCCGTCCGGCTCGACCGTGACCTTCCTCATCACGGGCGCGAAGGCGGGCGAGAGCCAGCCGGTCCTCACGGTCAATCTCGCGCTCGCCCTCGCGGAGAAGGGCACCAACGTGCTGCTGATCGACGGCACGGGTCGCCCCGGCGGGCTCAAGGCGCATCTGCCCGCCGAGCGCCAGCCGGTGCAGGTGGAACTCAACGGCCAGCCGAACCTCGTGGAGGCCTTGCCGCCCATGGGGCCGGGCGCGCTGTTCTTCCTGCCCTTCGGCGGGCTTGCGGTGCGGCGCGCCAGCGCGCGCCTGCCGAAGCGCGGGGCCTGCGCCATCGTGCTGATCGACGGCCCGGCCTTGGGCACGCCCGATCTCGACCGCATCGATGTCGAGCAGGTCGCCGACGGCGTCATCGCCGTGCTGCCGGCCGGTTCGGACCCCGCCGGCGCGCTGGCCCGGGCGCTGAGCCAGCGCTTCGGCACGGCGCTGGTGGGCCTCATCGAACAGGCCGCCTGAAGGGAGCGCACCCGCCATGCCGGGAACCTTGCGGGATCACGGCCTGGACGGGCTGATCGGCCGTCTGATGCTGGCGGCGATGGTCGTGCATTTCATGGTTTCGCCCATGGCGCTGGCGGCTCTGGGCTGGAACTACGACGCGCCCGGTGGCGCTGGCCCGACGCGCTTCCACCCTTCCTCCTACCTGCTGCTGATGCTGTTCGGCCTGCTGCTGCTGCGCGACGGCAACCCGCTGGTGAGCCTCGGGAACACGTTCGCGCGCGATGCACGCTTCGCGCTGTTCCTCTTCGCCTGGGGAGTGCTGCTGTTCCACGCCGTGCGCCACCAGCAGCTTCCGGCCGCGGCACCCGTCGATACCTTCCTGATGCCGCTCATCGCGGTCCTCATCTTCCTGCGGCTGGGGGATACGATGCGCCATCGCATGGAAGGCGCGCTGCACGCGATCTTCCTGGTGAACACGCTGCTGGGCCTCGCGGAATTCCTCACGGGCTTCCGCCTTACGCCCTATGTCGCGGGCGGCGTGCTCATCATGGATGACTGGCGTTCGACCGCCTTTCTCGGCCATCCGCTGACCAATGCGCTGATGACCGGCTGCTATACGATGATGCTGCTGCTCGGCGGCGGCCCGCGCCTGAAGGGACGCTGGCGCTGGGGCATGATCGCCCTGCAATTCGCCGGCATGATCGCCTTCGGCGGGCGCGCTTCGCTGGTGCTGCTGGTGCTCGTCGCCGGCATCGCGGCGATGCGCTTGCTGTTCCTGTTCCTCGCGGGCGGACGCCTGCGCCTGCGGGACATGGCGTTGGCCGGCGTGCTCCTGCCGATCGGCCTCGCGATCCTCGGGACCTTGCTCGCGCTCGGCTTCTTCGACCGCTTCCTGCTGCGCTTCGTGGAGGACAAGGGCAGCGCGCAGGCCCGCATCGTGATGTTCGAATTGTTCAACGGTTTCACCTGGCCCGAATTGCTATTCGGCCCGCCGCAGGTGAATCTCAGCTACTTCGTGCATGTCTACAAGCTGGAATTCGGCATCGAGAGCCTGTGGGTCGCCTTCATCCTGTTCTACGGCATCCTCCCCAGCCTGATGTTCCTGCTCGGTTTCCTGTTTTTCCTGTTCGGGCTGATGGCGCGCTGCCAGGCGCGGGGCTGGGTGATCCTCGGCTATTTCTTCCTCGTGAACACGACCTTCCTCGGCATCGCCGGCAAATCGACGAGCGTGACGAGCCTCGCGCTGATGCTGCTGCTGATGCTGCCGCGCGAGGTGCCACGCCTCGCGCCAATGCAGCCCGCCTTGCGCATCTGGAAACCCGATCCCGCCTGGCGGATGCGCGGCTAGCGCCTGCTCGCGAACCAGGTGGTCGCCTGCTTCAAGCCCTCGGGATAGGGCGTGCGCGAAAAGCCCAGCCTTTCATCCACATGGGCCGGGTCATAGCGCACGGCCTGCGCGAAGAGCCGCGCGAAGCTCGGCGTGATGGCATCCGGCACCGGAAGGCCCGAAAGTTTGGCCTTGTCGCGCAGGATCGCCAGCGCCTTCAACGGAATGGCGGCGAGCTTTTCGGCCTTCCATTGCCAGCCGGGCAGGCGATGCACCGGCACGGCGTCGATCAGCCGCGCGAAATCCATCAGGAAACGGTTCCATGTCACCGGATCGGGATCGGCGAGGTTGAAGGCCTGGCCCACCGCCTCGTCGCGGTCGAGCGCCGCGAGGATCGCCGCTACCACATCCTCCACGAGGATCAGATTGCACAGCCCGTCCCCGCGTTCCGCGAGGTCGCCGAGCCGGCGCTGGCGCAGCAGCCGGCCGATGCGCGCGGTCCAGGGATCGGAGCCCGCGCCATGGATCAGCGCCGGCCGCAGGATGACCCAGTCGAGGCCGGAGGCGCGCACCAGCTCCTCGCACGCGATCTTCGCCGCGCCATAGGCATCGACATCCGTGCCATATCCGGAATTGTCGCGGAGCACGCCCTCCTGCCCGCCGAAAACGGCGGTCGAGGAGAGATGCACGACACGCTCAACGCCGGCTTCTTTCGCAGCCGCGAGCAGGTTCCTAGTGGTCTCCACCATGGAGGCCGGGCTGCCCATCATCGCGTTGACGACATGGGTCACGCCCGACAGCGCCTGCGGCAGCGTTGCCGGCACGGCGGCATCCATCAGGCTCTTGCGGATGCCGAGCCGCGTGAAATCCGCCCTTTCGCGCCGAAGGCCGGCGCGCACCGAGCCCGGCGCACGGGCCTGCAGGGCCGTGACCACGCGCGAGCCCACGAAGCCGGATCCTCCGGCCACCAGCACGATCATGCGGCTTGCTCCGTCTCGATGGCGGGGTTCTCGCGCCGTCGCTGCAGATGCTCGGCTAGGCGCAGCGCGCTCGCGACGATGGTGAGCGTCGGGTTCGCCTGCGACGAGGTGGGGAAGGTCGCGGAACCCGCGAGATAGAGATTGTCCGTGCCGAAGACCTTCCCATCGGCATCGACCACGCCCTCCTCGGGCGAGCGGCCCATGCGCGCCGTGCCAATGTGATGGCCGCCATAGGCCCCTTCGCGCAGCATGGCGTCGGGGATCTCGGCCTCGTCGAAGGCGAGTGCGCCGCCGCCCCACTGGGCCAGTTCGTCCTTCAGCACATGGAGCGCCACCCGCACCGTCTCGAGATCGAGCGGGCGATACCGCCAATCCACCCGCGCCTGTGGCTGGCCGAAGGCATCGAGGCTGGCAGCGAGCGTGATCCGGCTTTCCGGGTTCGGCACCTGCTCGGCATGGATGTCGAGGCTGTAGCTGTTGTTGCGCGGCGCGACGATGAGCGACGGGAATTTCCGCGCGGCAAGCGTGCGCCGACGTGCCCAATCCATCAGGAAGCCCGCCGTGCCGAAGGGCTCTCGAACCACATTCCAGGCATGGCGCAGAGCGAGGCTGGCGCTCATCGCGTCGCCGCCATGCAGGCGTTTCGAATATTCGTAGGAAATGAAGGGCTTGGCGAGGAAGATCGCCGAGAGGATGCCGCGCCCATGCGCCGGGTCCGGCAGGCGCGGATGATGCAGGCGCAGCACGATATTCGCGATGCCCTTCTCGCGCTGCACCTCGGGGCGGAGCGCCATGCGGCGGCGGCAATAGGTGCCGTCCCAGGCGCGTTCATAGCCGTGGAAGATCTCGTTGGCCGGTCGCGTGAAGCTGAGCCGGCCCATCGTGCCGGCGATGTGGCAGAGATAGTTCCGCCCCACGAGATCTCGCGCGTTGCCGATGCCGTTCGGATCATCCCGCCGCGAGGCGAGCAGCAGACGTGCGGTCTCGATGCCGCCGGTCGCGATCACGAAGCGTTCGGCCAAAACCGCGAATTCCGCGCCTTCAAGCGTGCGCAGACGCAGCGATCCGATGCGCGGCGAGGCCCGGTCGCGCCGGATTTCGACGACATGCGCGTTCAGCAGCACGCGGATATTCGGCGCACGCCGCAGCCGCTCGCCATAGCGGCGACCGAAGTTCGTCGGGGCCGAGAAGCGCTCCAGCCGATCCAGATCGAAGGCCTGCGGCACGAAGCCCTTCGCCATCGCGCGCATGCCGCCGGGAACCGCTTCGCGCGCATCGAAGACGGGATCGCCGATCTCGGCCAGCGCGCTCGCCGCCGGGTAGAACCGCGCGATATCCTCGTGGCGGATCGGCCAGCGCGCGCCGTCGATCCAGGGGCGCTCCTCGAAATCGATCGGGTCGAAGGGCATGCAGCGCCCGCCCCAGGTGGCAGACGAGCCGCCGAACTGCCGGTGGCGATACTCGGTCAGCGGCGAATGCATGGCCTGATCCGCGACCTCGCCGGCATAGAGCGCCTGCGCGCGATCGTCGTGGTCGAGCCCGCCCCCCGCGACGAGCACCACATCCGTATCGGTTCCGATGAACTGCAGCGCGAGGGAAATGCCGGCCGGCCCTGCCCCCACGATGCAGAGCGTGGTGCGCAGCGTGCTGCCGCCGAGGCCCGTCGCCGTCGCGCAATCCTCAAACATGGCGCGCTTCCGGGAGCCCGAGACGCCGCGCCGGCTCGATCGCGAGGCCGAAGCGGCGGCGATAGATCGCAAACAGGTTCGCAATGAAGACATCCAGCGAGAATTGCCGGCGGAAGCGGTCGATGCCCGCATCGGACAGGCGCTGGAGCAAGGCGGTCTCGGTCATCAGCCGGGTGATGGCGCGTGCGAGCGCCGGATGGTCGCCCGGCGGCACGAAGAGCACGTCGCGTCCCTCCTCCAGCACCTCGGGGATCGCGCCGACCGGCGTGCAGATCACGGGTGTGCCCGCGCCGAGCGCCTCGAGGATCACCAGCGGAATGCCCTCGTTGTAGGACGGCAGCGCCATCATGTCGGCGCGGGCGAGCCATTCCCGCACGCCGTTCTGGTCCACCCAGCCGGTGAAGGTCACGCGGCTTGCGATGCCCAGTTCGGCGGCGAGGCCGCGATAGAAGGGAATGTCGCCGTTCCCGGCGAACACCGCGCGCCAGTCGCCGGCTTCCTCCGGCAGAAGCGCGAGGGCGTGAAGCAGGTCATGCGTGCCCTTCCGCTCCATCAACTGGCCGAGAAAGAGCAAGGTGCGCGGCCTGCCCGCCTCGAAAACGCGCGGCATCGGCTCCACGGGCACGCCATTGTAGAGAATGTCGATCTTGGCCGGATCGATGCGGAGTTCCGTCGCGAGCCAGTCCTTCCAGAGCTTGCCCAGCACGATGACGACATTCGCCGCCCGGAACGGCAGGCGGATCGCCGCCTTGCGCAAGGCCGAACCCTCGGCATGGAAACCGATCAGTTCGGCGGCATGGAGATGCAGCACCACCGGCACCAGGGCGAGGCGCGCGGCGAGCACGATCAGCCCCTTGCGGGCCGCACTGCCCTTGTCGCCGAAATGCACATGCACGAAGGCGAGGCGGCCACGCAGGGCCATCAGCCAGATCGCCAGAACGGCGCGCGCGAGCAGCAGCACGGAAAAGGCCGCCCCACGGTCATCCCGCGTGACCAGCGGCCGGAACGCGAAGCGGCCCGCGGAATCGCCGCCGCTTGCGAGCATGTAATCCTTCACGCGGCCCATGCCGCCGCCCGCCGCGCCGGTGGGCGCCACCACATAAATGATCTTCGCTTCGCTCATGGTCGATCGCGTCATCCGGTATCGTTCCGGCAGGGGCTTGAGCCTTCCGGAACCATGCCCCGTTCTGCGCGAGATGATGAAAGATTTGGTGGCGGAACCGCGCCATTCGCTCAAATTGCCGCGAATATCCTTGGCGAAATACTACCGGAATGGCCCGGTTTTTCGGCTGTTTCGCTGGTGTTAACGCCGGCCCGCCGCCAGCAGGGCGCGACGCATCGCCGTTGCCAGCGGTTTCTCGCGCATCGCCTCGTCGAAGGGCAAGGGCCGCGCCGGAAAGTTCCGCACCCGCCGCGCCGCCACGCCCGGCTCGCGATACCAGGTGTAGCGATCCGACAGATGCCAGGTGATCAGCGCCTTGACGGCCTTGTTCTTCAGCACGGGCGCGAGGAAAGCCTCGCCGAACCGCGCGACATCCGCGTCACGCACCGGAATTTCACGCGCGAAATGCTGGTCATCCACGTCGAATTCCGTGAGATAGATCTCGAGCTTGCGCCTGCCGATCTCCTCGATGAAGCGCAGGAAGGCATCGATGTCGAAGGCGAGACCGGGCTTGAGATGCGCCTGCAGGCCGATCGCATCGAGCTTCAGGCCCTTGTCGAGCATGCGATCGACCAAAGGCAGGAAATGCCGGCGCACGGAGCGGCCGAGATGGTCGTCCTGCTCGGTGAAGGCCTCGTTCAGCACGAGTTTGGCGGTGGTGTCGATCTTCGCGATGCGTTCGAAGGCGCGGAAGATGTAGTTCTCGCCCATCGCGTCGTACCAGGGCCCGCGACGGAAGCCGCCGGGCATGCCGGAATCGGGCCAGAGCGGCTCGTTCACGACGTCCCAGGATTGCATCGCGCCGGCATAGCGCGTGGCGACGACTTCCAGATGCGTGTCGAAGATGCGCTCGATCTCGCGCGCATTCTTGCCGAGCAGCCAGCGCGGCGGATAATCGTTCCAGAACAGCGTGTGGCCGCGAAACGGCATGCCGTTCTCGCGCGCGAAGGCCAGCAGCGCATCGGCCTGCTCGAAGGCAAAGACCTCCTCGCTTGGCCGAAGGTAGTCGAATTTCATAGCGAGATCGGTCACGAGCAGCCGTGAATGCCGGCGGTGAAGCTCAGCATAATCCGCATCGCGCAGGATTTCCCACGCGGCCGATGCCCCGAAGGCGATGCCGTTCTGCTGCGCGGCCGCCCAGAGCGGCAGATCCCCCGGTGCCTGCGCGCCGACCGGGCCGACAGCAAGGCCGGCGGCCATCGCCAGAACCGAGCGGCGGGAGTGAGGCATCGGGCATTCCTTCCGATGGTTGGGGTTCCGGCGCATCCTGCCGGCAATCCCCCACGAGGCGGTGATCCATCTCAGGAAGCTTTTACCAAAATTGTCTGCATTTCCTTGAAAACCGGTTTTCTCCGCAATGTTAGAAAGCGCTTCGCAAGGATTGCACGCGCTGGATCGACGCAACCCGAGCTGGCGCCCCGATGTGTTGGCTCCGTTTCATCCAGAGGTCATTCGATGAATTGCATCACGCATCCGCCCCTCGCCTATGTCGACGGGCAGGCGATCAACCTGCCGACGCTTGCGGGCGCGGTGGATGCGGCCATCGGGCGGGCGCGGGAGCATCGGGGCTTCCGCCTGTTCACGCTGAACCTCGATCACCTCGTGAAGCGCCGCGACGATGCGGCCTTCCGCGCGGCCTATGACGGCGCCGATTTCGTGTCCGCCGATGGCGCCCCCGTTGCAGCGCTGGCGCGGCGGCAGGGTGCCGCGATCGAGCGCACGACGGGCGCGGATCTCGTCGATCCGCTTTGCGCCGCGGCCGCTCGCGAGGGCATCCCCGTCGCCCTGTTCGGCTCCAGCCAGCAGACGCTCGACATGAGCGCCCAGCGCCTGCGCGAGCGCCATCCCGGCCTCGTCATCGCGCATGCCGAGGCGCCGCCCTACGGCTTCGACCCCACCTCGCCGGCGGCCGAGGAAGCGGGAATGCGGATCGCAGCCTCCGGCGCGCGGATCGTCTTCGTGGCGCTGGGAGCGCCGAAGCAGGAATTCTTCGCCGCGCATCTCGCGCAAAGGACGCCGGGGCTCGGCTTTGTCTGCATCGGCGCCGCGCTGGATTTCATCGCCGGCACGCAGACCCGCGCGCCACGTTTCGTGCAGGCGATCGGGCTCGAATGGGCCTGGCGATTGCTGGGCAATCCGTCGCGCATGGCGCGCCGCTATCTGCTCTGCGCCTGGGTGCTACGCGATCTCTTGCGGCAGAAATCGCCCGCCAACGCCTGATCAGCGCGGATTTTCCGCGATCATCTGCTCGATCAGCTCCAGATAGGCGCGCGCGGCATTGTCGACCGAGAACTGGCGGGCCTTCGCCTGCCGGGGCGCGGGGTCGCCGGGATCGGCCAAGGCGGCATTGAGTGCGCGCGCCACGCCGTCTGCGTCGCCGATCGGCACGATCGTGCCATAGCGCCCCTGCTCGATGATTTCGGCCGGCCCGGCGGCAGCCGTCGTCACCACCGGCAGGCCATGGGCCAGCGCCTCGGCCACGGCATTGCCGAAGCTTTCGAAGCGCGAGGTGAGCACGAGGCAGCGCGCCGCGCGATAGGCCGCGGCGGGGTCGGCGATATAGCCACGGAAGCTCACGCGCCCGGCGAGCCCCGCCGCCGCGACCTGGGCCTCGAGTTCCGGCCGCAAGGGTCCGTCGCCCACGATATCGAGCCGTGCGCCGGGATGCGTCACCCGCGCGAAGGCGGCGATCAGGGTCGGCAGGTCCTTGTCCACGACGAGCCGCCCGACGAACAGCACCAGCGGCTCGCGGGCCGCCAGGGCCTCGCGTGACAGGTCCTCCGGCGCGCCCAGCGGATCGACCGGATTGTGAATCCGCTGCGTGCGGCGCGGCTCGGCGCCATGATGGCTCACCAGCGCGTTGCGCAGGCCGTCCGAGACCGCGACCGCGCGCCCCGTGATGCGCGTGAGCAGGGGCGTGAGCTGGTTGCCCCAGCGCGAGAGCCGTTGCGGCTCGGACGGGAAGAACCCGTGATACGAAATCAGCGCACGGCGCGCACGCCCCGCGAGCAGGGCGGCCAGACTGTGCTTCAGGTTGGCGGCACCGATGCCGGAGAGCGTCGCATCGGGCCGTTCGCGGCGGATCAGCGCGGCGAGTTTCAGCACCGCCAGCGCATGGTTGGTGTGGAGGGTCACGAGGCGCACGCGGGAATCGAGGAAGGACCGGTTCTCCGGCCGGTCGAAATCCACCGCGAAGATCACCTGATGCCCGGCGCGGGCAAAGGCGGAGGCCAGCACGGCCCAGACCCGTTCGGCACCACCGCCCGCCAAAGCCGGCATGTAGAAGAGAAATTTACGCACGCGCCCTACCCTTCAGGCCCCGGGATATCGGGGCTGCTGCATCGTCTCGATGCCATGAAATGAAGAAAAATCGGTTGCGCGTGTGAAGTCATCGGCCCCGGTCATCCTCCGCATCCCGCCCGAGCAGGCGCGCGCCGCGCTCCGTGCCTGCCTGGCCGAACTCGACCGGCTCGGCATCCCCGCCCGGATCGAGGGTCATGGCCATGCGCCGGTCGATTCGGAGATCGAGCGGGTGCTGGCTTTCGAACAACGCCTCCATCGCCTGGCCGATGCTCCCGGCGCGCGCCTCGCCCTGCCGCTGGGTCCGGCGGGCGAGGGCCTTGTGATTTCGCTCGACGGCCCGTCGCCGGATGCCGATCTCGTGCTCTGGCTCGATGGCGAGGCCGGCATGGGCCAACTCGAGCGGAGCCTCGTGAATGGCCATGTCCCGCTGGTCGAATTCCGCGACGCGCAGGGGCAGGTGCTGGCGGCGGGCCTTCCCGCGATCGAGCAGCCCGACATTCTCGGCCGGGCGCTGGTCGCGTTCCATGCCCGTCTCGCCACGATCCTCGCCATGGCGATCGATGGAAAGGCCCGGAGCCTGCCGGATCGCCGGCGCATGCGCGAAGCGCCGACGCATACCACGCCGCTCGAATTCTTCCTGCAGAGCACGGCACGCAAGGTGGCGAACCGGATCGCGCCGTCCCGTCGCCGGGCCGAGCACTGGCGCATCGCGATCCGCCCGGTGACGGGCCCCTTCTCCCCGGAAGGCGACCATGTCGCCACTGGCTTCACCCTGCTGCCCGATGACGGCGCACGCTACTACGCCGACCCCGTCTTGTGGCAGGACGCGGATCGCAACTACCTGTTCATGGAAGAATTTCCCTATGATACGGGCATCGGCTGCCTCGCCTTCACGGAACTGGGGCCGGAGGGCCGCGCGCTGTTCACGCCGCGGCGGTTTCTCGCGGGGCCCACCCACCTCTCCTACCCGTTCCTCTTCCGCCATGCGGGCGAGGTTTTCCTCATGCCGGAGAACGCCGCCGCCGGGCGGCTCACATTCTACCGCGCCCGCCGGTTTCCCGACCTGTGGGAGGAGCACAGCGTGCCGATCCCGGACCGCGCGCTGCATGATGCGACGCTGATCGAGCAGGACGGGCGCTGGTGGCTCCTCGCCAACGAGGAGCGCGGCGGTTCGAGCTGGGACACGCTGGTCATCTTCTCCGCCCCAGGCCCCTTGGGGCCGTTCGAGCCGCATTACGCCGCGCCGATGCTGGTCGATGCACGGCTCGCGCGCTCGGCCGGCCCGGTCATCCGGTTGGGGGAGCGGCTCATCCGGCCGGTGCAGAACTGCCTCGGCGGCTACGGGCGGTTCCTGCGCTTCACCGAGATCACGCAACTCGACGATCGCGGTTTCGAACAACGGGAGATCGGTCGCCTGCTGCCGGAAGACGGCCTCAACATCGCGGGTCTGCACACCTATGCGCGGTGCGAGCGATTCGAGGCGATCGACCTGCTCACGCCCCGGAACTGGCGTCCGGCCTGAAGGCACGCGCGCGGCGGCGCAACAGGAACGGCAGGGCCGCGGCAACCGCCACGAAGCGCCCCACATGGTGCGAGGCGAGATAGAGCGGATCGAGACCCAGAGCGATCCCGAGCACGATCATCGCCTCCAGCCCGCCCGGCGCGAAGGCGATGATGGCTTCGGCGGGCTTGACACCGGCCACGACAACAGCCGCGATCACGCCCAGCGTCGCGACCGCCATCGCCGCGATGAAGGATGCAAGCGCCGGCAGGAACATGGCGCGCAGGCCCTGAAGCGTGATGCCCGCCACGCGCGAACCGGCGAAGATCCCGATCAGGAACATCGCCGCATCCATGATGAAGGGTGGCGGCATGCCGGGCAGCCAGCCGGTGGCATGCGTCAGGGCGCCGGCGGCCATGCCGCCGAACATGAAGGGCGCGAGCATCCGGATGCGCTCGAACAGCAGCGCCAAGCTCACCGCGAGGGCCATCAGCGCCGCGAAGGCCGGCGCGCTGATGATCTGCGCCACGGGCAGGCTGCCGGTCGTCGCGGAAACGCTGACGACGCTCGGCAGGATGGCCACGAGCACGAAGACGCGGAAGGCCTGCACGATCGCCACCCGCGACATGTCGAGGCCCGAGGCCGCGCTCGTCGCGAGGACGACCGACATCGCGCCGGGCAGCGAGCCGAACAGCGCGACATCCCGCGGCCAGCCGAACAGGTGCACCAGCACGAAGCGGCTCGCCAGCGTGATGCCGACGATCGTCACCGTGAGGATCAGGAGCGAAAGCGGATAGCGCCCCATCGCCTCGAGCAGCTCGGGCGTGATCGCCGATCCCATGGCCACGCCCGCAAAGAGCAGCCCGACATCGCGCAGGAGATCCGGCATCGCCACGCGCGAACCCGTCGCGAGCAGGACGACCACGCCGACCATCGCGCCGGACAACCACGCGGCAGGCAAGCCGAGTGCCGCGAAGACCAGCGCCCCGGCGAGCCCCGCAGCGACCGTGCGCAGGAGCGGCCAGAACGCGCCGGGCTCAGGCATGCGCCGTGGCCCGCGCGGCAATGCGCGCCGCGAGGCGGTGGGCGGCCTCGGCGACATCCTCGCTCCGGCGCAGGTAGCACAGGCGCAGGAAGCCATCGCCACCGGCCCCGAACGCCGTGCCGGGCGCGAGGCCGACGCCGGCATGATCCACGAGATCGAAGGCCAGCGCGCGCGTGTCGGCCGCCCCTTCCACGCCGAAGAACAGGTAGAAGGCCCCCGGCGGGCGGGCGAGGCGGAAGCCCGGCACGGCCGACAATATGGCCACCAGCTGGTCGCGATTGGCACGCGCCTGGCTCACCTGCTCGGCGATGAAGGCGTCACCCCCCTCAAGCGCCGCGATGCCGGCGCGCTGCGCGAAAACCGGCGTGCCCGAACTCGAATACTGGATGAGATTGACGATCACCGGCGCGAGCGCGGCCGGCGCCTCCAGCCAGCCCATCCGCCAGCCGGTCATGGCCCAGTTCTTGGAGAAGGTCTGCACGAAGAGGATGCGATCCTCCGGTGTCATCAGATCGCGAAAGGACGGCGCGCGATCACCCTCGAAATAGAACTGGCCATAGATTTCATCGGCGATGATCCACAGCCCGTGCTGGCGGGCGAGCGCCAGCATCGCGCGGAGTTCGTCGAGCGTGGCCGTCCAGCCCGTGGGGTTGGCCGGCGAGTTGATGCAGAGCGCGCGGGTCGCCGGCGTGATCGCGCGGGCGAGATCGTCGATGTCGAGTTGCCAGCCCGCATTGCCGAAGCGCATCGGCACCTCGCGCGTCGTGGCACCTGCCACTTCCAGCGCGCCGCGGAAATTCGGCCAGGCGGGCGTGGGGACGATCACCTCGTCGCCCGACCCGGCGATCATCCGCACCGCGATCTGCAGGGCGTGCATGCCGCCATTGGTCACGAAAATCCGCTCGGAACCCACGTTATGGCCCGACATGCGGCTGAGATAGGCGGCAATCGCCTCGCGCAGCGGCGGAATGCCGGCCTGATGGGTGTAGAAGGTCTCGCCCTCGGCCAAGGATTTCTGCGCGGCCTCGGCGATGAAGGACGGGGTGGGCCGGTCGCCCTCCCCCACCCAGAGCGGCAGCAGGCCGGGCTTGTTGCGACCGTAATCGAAGACCTCGACGATTCCGCTCGAGGGCGCGGCGAGAGCTTCGGGGCGAAGGGGGAAAAGATCAGCGGAAATCATGGCTCTTCATGCGGGAAAGCCCGGCGAAGAGCAATCACGCGGAAACGATCGATCGATGAATTGCGGTGATGGATCAGCTGCGATGGATAAACCGCCGCCGCGCGCAAGCCGGATGGCGGGCCAGGCCCCCGGCCGGCTTCCGGCGAGGCTCATTTCCTGAGGAGATCGCGGATCTCCGTCAGCAGCTTTTCCTGCGCGGAGGGCTCCGGCGGGGCGGCCGGCGCGGCCGCGGCTTCCGCCCGCTTCAGCCGGTTCATGCCCTTCACCACCAGGAACAGCACCCAGGCGATGATGATGAAGTTGATCGAGACCGTGATGAACTTGCCATAGGCGAGAACGGCGCCCTGCTTCGCTGCATCGGCCACGTTGGTTGCGGTGATGCCCTTCGAGAGCGCGAGAAAGTAATTGTCGAAGTTGAGCCCGCCCGTCAGCGCCCCGATGATCGGCATGAAGATGTCACCCACCATCGAATCCACGATCTTCCCGAAGGCCGCGCCGATGATGACGCCGATCGCGAGATCGACGACGTTGCCCTTGAGGGCGAATTGCTTGAACTCGTTCAGCATCCCTGTTGTCCCTGCCCGTGTGGATCGCCCGATGCGTGCTCCCCAGCCCCGCCTTTCGGGATCGGACCGCTTTCTGGGCCCGACCCCCGGATTCCTAGGTCAAAAACCGCGACGGCTCAAGAAATCCGGACCATAACCTCGCCTCTTGTGCCGGAATGCGCGCGGGGCGATCATGCCTCGCAGCGCCCGGCCGCGAAGGCGGGCCGCAACAGGGGGGAACGGGCAGGAATGATCGCCGGCTGGGTCGCGGTGTCGGCCGCGCTCGTCTACCTGATGATCCTGTTCGCGGTTGCCTATTACGGCGACACGCGCGGGCGTTTCCTGCTCGAAGGGCGCCTGCGGCCCACGATCTATGCCTTCGCGCTCGCGGTCTATTGCACGTCCTGGACCTTCCTGGGTTCGGTGGGTCTCGCCTCGCGCAATGGCCTCGATTTCCTGCCGATCTATCTCGGCCCGCTCATCGTGTTCCTGCTGTGCCTGCCGCTGATCGCGCGGGTCATTCACATCGCGCGGGTGCATCGCATCACCTCCGTCGCGGATTTCATCGGCTCGCGCTACGGCAAGAGCGTGAAGGTGGCGGCGCTGGTGGCGGTGATCGCGATCGTGGGCACCGTGCCCTATATCGCCTTGCAGCTGAAGGCGATTTCCGCCGCTCTCGAAACCATTGTCTTGCGCGAGCTGGGCTATGTGCCGCAGATCTCGGGCCTCTCGGCCCTAGGGGATATCTCGCTCTTCGTCACGCTGGTGCTGGCGGCCTTCGCGGTGGCGTTCGGCACCCGCCACATCGATGCGACCGAACACCAGAACGGGCTGATGCTGGCGGTCGCGGCGGAATCCTTCGTCAAGCTCCTCGCTTTCATCACCGTGGGGGTGTTCGTCGTCTACGTGATGTTCGACGGCTTCGGAGACCTCTTCACGAAGGCGGCCGCCGAGCCGGCCGCGGCGCGCGTCTTCTCGGGCGAGATCGACCCGATCGTCTGGATCACCACCACGTTCCTCGCCGGCTGCGCCATCCTGCTGCTGCCGCGCCAGTTCCACGTGATGGTCGTGGAAAACCGCGATGTCCGCGATCTCCGGCAGGCGGGCTGGCAGTTCCCGCTCTATCTCGTGGCGATCAACATCTTCGTGGTGCCGATCGCGCTGGCCGGCCTGGTGCTGATCCCCGGCAGTGACTTGGACCGCGACCTGATGGTGATCCAGCTGCCGCTGCTCGGCAATGTCGGCTGGGTGACGCTGGCGGCCTTCATCGGGGCGCTCTCGGCAGCGACCGCCATGGTGATCGTCGAATCGGTGGCGTGCGGCATCATGATCTCGAACGATCTCGTGGTGCCGCTGCTGCTGCGCCGGCCGAACTTCCGCGGCAGGCGCGCGGGCGAGGCGGGGAATGCCGATGCCGATGTGGCACCGTTCCAGACCATGGTGGACACGGTTCTGACCATCCGCAGGATCGGCGTGGTCGTGATGGTCCTGCTGGGCTTTGCCTATTACCGGGCCTCGGAACAGGCCGCGCTTGCCACGATCGGGCTTCTGTCCTTCGCGGCGATCGCACAGCTGATGCCTCCGTTCATCGTCGGGCTCTACTGGCCGAGGGCGAATGCGAAGGGTGCCTTCGCCGGCCTGCTCGCCGGGTTCGGCATCTGGTTCTACCTGCTGTTCCTGCCGACGCTCGCCGGCATGCACGGCGTTGTGGGCGAATTCGTGCGCAACGGGCCGCTCGGCATCGAGGTTCTCGCGCCCGCGCATTTCTTCATTCCCGGCTTGCCGCCCCTGGTGCAGGGCGTCGTGCTGTCGCTCGCCGTGAATCTCATCCTGCTGGTGCTGATATCTCTCCTGACCGATGTGAGCCCCATCGAGCGCGTGCAGGCGAGCCTGTTCACCAGCCCCGACACCGCCTATCCCGGCGGCAGCTTCAAGCTCTGGCGCAGCTCGGTGACGATGGACGAGCTGCGCGCCACGGTTTCGCGCTATCTCGGGCCGGAACGGACGGAGCGCGCCTTCCGCGCCTATGAGGAGCAGCGCGGCATTCCGAACCTGCCGAAGCAGGAGGCGGATGCCCATGCCATCCGCTTCTCCGAGCAGGTGCTGGCTTCCGCCATCGGCGCGGCCTCCTCGCGCCTCGTGCTCTCGCTGATGCTGCGGCGGCGCAACGTCTCGACCGAGGCCGCGCTGAAGCTGCTCGACGATGCCTCCGCCGCCATGCAGCATTCGCGCCTGCTGCTGCAGCACGGGCTGGACCATGCCCGTCAGGGCGTGACCGTGTTCGATTCCGACCTGCGCCTGATGTGCTGGAACCGCGCCTTCCAGGACCTGTTCGACCTGCCGGAAGGCATGCTGCATTTCGGCGTCGGCCTCGACGAGATCGTGAGCCACAACGCGCGCCGCGGTCTCTATGGCGAGCAGGCCGGCCCGGATGTCATCGCCCGGCGCATCACCGCTTTGGTGCAGGAGAGCGAGCCGCGCCGCCTGCACCTGCCGCCCACCGGTCGCGTGATCGAGATCCGCTCGAACCACCTGCCCGACGGCGGCCTCGTGACGACCTATACCGATATCACCGAGGCCGTGGCCGCCGAGAAGGCGCTCGAGGAGGCGAATGTCACGCTCGAGAATCGCGTGCGCGAGCGCACCGAGGAGCTGATGCGGCTCAACACCGAATATGCCCGCGCGAAGAAGGAGGCCGACGAGGCCAATGCCTCGAAGACCCGCTTCCTCGCGGCCGCCAGCCACGACATCGCCCAGCCGCTGAACGCCGCGCGGCTCTATGCCTCGGCGCTCGCCGAAGGCGCGCAGCAAACCCCGCATGGCGAACTCGCCCGGAATGTCGAGATGTCGCTGAACGCGGTGGAGGAAATCCTCTCCGCCCTGCTGGAGATTTCCCGCCTCGATGCCGGCAAGCTGAAGCCGGAATACTCGACCTTCCCCATCGACGAGATCCTGAGCCAGTTGCGGATCGAATTCGAACCCGTGGCGAAGGCCAAGGGCATTGCCTTGACCACCTTGCCCTCGTCGCTGTTCGTCACCAGCGATCGCCGGCTGCTGCGGCGCGTGTTGCAGAACCTCATTTCCAACGCGATCAAGTACACGGTCACCGGCAAGGTGCTCGTGGGCTGCCGCCGCAGCCGCGACGGGGTCCGCGTCATCGTGGCGGATACCGGCATCGGCATCCCGCAGAAGCAGCAGAAGACGATCTTCAAGGAATTCCAGCGGCTTGAACAGGGCGCGCGCATCGAACGCGGGCTGGGACTCGGGCTTTCCATCGTCGAGCGCATCGTGAAGGTGCTCGATCTCAAGCTCGACCTCGCCTCGGAAAGCGGCCGGGGTTCCACCTTCACGCTGCATCTCGCGCGGGCGCATGCGAGCGCCGTGCGCCCCAACCCGGCCGAACCGCGACCCACCGCGCTGGCCCCGGCGAGCCTCGCCGGCCGGAAGATCCTCGTGATCGACAACGAGCCGACCATCCTCGACGGCATGCGCCGCCTGCTCGAGGGTTGGTCCTGCGAGATCGTCACCGCCGCCGATGCCGCGGAGGCCATGAAGGCCTTCAAGGGCTCGAAAGCCCGGCCCGACGTGATGCTGGTCGATTACCATCTCGATGAAACCAACGGGATCGACGCCATCCTGAAGCTGCGCTGGCATTTCCGCTCCATCGTGCCCGCCGTCCTCATCACGGCCGAACGTTCGCAGGAAGTGCGCGACCGGGCGGGCGCGGAGCAGATCGAGATCCTCAACAAGCCGATCAAGCCGCCGGCCTTGCGGGCACTTCTGGTGCAGATCGGCCTCAAGCGGGGCGTTGCCGCGGAATGAGGGACATGGCCTCAGCCGCGCCGCTGCGCTTGCCTGCATCGCCCCGCCGGACTAGAGGAACGGCATGACCCGGCTTCGCCGCTTCCTTGCGCATTCGCGTGATCTCAGCCTCGCCTGCCTCGCGGCGCTCGTGCTGCTGGCCGGCGTGGCGCAGGCCCGTGCGGCGACGGAACTGGCCGGCAAGGCGCATTTCGCCGGCGGCTTCGCACTCTGCCTGCAGAGCGGGCTATCGGGTGACAGCCCGGACCCCGACCACGATTGCGACCAGTGCCGCGTGCCGGCCATGGCCGGCGTGCCGGCCGCACCGGCAAGCCTCGGGCAGCCGGTCGAGCGCCTGCGCGAGACGACCCGCCCGGTGGCGCGCATCGGCCAGCCATCCCGCGCGCCGACCTCCCGACCGGAAGCGAGAGGACCGCCGGCGGCCATCTGACGCCGCCTGCCTCCCCTTCTCTCTTTTTCGGATCGGATCGATGATGTCCCGTTTTCTCGCGCGCCTGCGCCCTGTCGCCTTCTCGCTGTCCCTGATGCCGCTTCTTCTCGCGGTTTCGCCGCTCGCCGCCCATGATTACAAGCTGGGCGACCTCAGAATCGACCATCCCTGGTCGCGCGCCACGCCCGGCGGGGCAAAGGTGGCCGGCGGTTTCATGAAAATCACCAACAATGGCCAGGAAGCTGATCGCCTCGTCGGCGGGACGCTGGTCAGCGCAGGCATCGTGGAGATCCACGAGATGGCGATGCAGGGCAACGTGATGACCATGCGCGCCCTGGCACAGGGCCTGGAAATCCGGCCCGGCCAGACGGTGGAACTGAAGCCCGGCGGGCTCCACATGATGTTCCTCGAGCTGAAATCGCCGCTGAAGGAAGGCGAGAAGGTGAAGGGCACGCTGGTCTTCCAGCGCGCGGGCACCATCGAGGTGGAATTCAAGGTCGAGGGGCGCGGCGCCTCCGGCGCACATGACCACGGCGCCCATGACCATGGCGGCCATTCCGGAGGGCACAAGCATTGAACGCGCTGAAAATCGTCCGCCTCACCGCCTGGGCCGCCATCGCCATCATCACGGTGGCGCTTCTCTATGTGCTGCTGAACCCGGTCGACCGCGATCAGGGCACGGGGGTCGCCGCTATCGGCGGTCCCTTCCGCCTCGCGGACCATAACGGGCAGGTCGTCTCGAACGAGAGCCTGCGCGGCAAGCCCTATGCCTTGTTCTTCGGCTTCACGCATTGCCCGGATGTCTGCCCCACCGCCATGCTGGAGATCAGCAACGATCTCAAGGCGCTGGGGAATGCGGCGCAGGATTTCCGGGTCTTTTTCGTGACGGTCGACCCCGCGCGGGACACGGCCGCCCTGCTGAAGGAATATGCGGGCTCGTTCGATCCGCGCATCACCGGGCTCATCCCGAAGGACGAGGCGGAACTCGCCGGCATGGCGCGCACCTTCCGGGCGATCTACCGCAAGGTGGACACGCCCTCGGGCTACACCATGGATCACACCGCCTCGATCTACCTGATGGATGCGCAGGGCGCGTTCTTCGGCACGCTCGACAGCAAGGAGACGCCCGCCGTGCGGCAGGCCAAGCTGAAGCGGTTGCTCGAGCGCCGCTGAGGCGCGATCACGTGACGGGATCGGCCGTATAGGGCTTGCGGCCGCTTTCGAGCATATCGGCCAGCAATTCCAGCCGGTCCTGCCCCCAGAACACCTCGCCATCGAGCACATAGCTCGGCGCGCCGAAGATGTTCATCGAGATGGCCCAGTCGCGATTGCCTTCATAGATCGCGCCGATGGCCTCGGTTTTCGCCGTCTCGATCAGGCCCGGCGGCAGATCGTTCGCAGCGAGAATGTCGCGCAGCACCGCTTCGTCATCGAGTTGCCTGTCCTCGACCCAGATGCCGCGATGCACGCTCCGGATGAAATCGACCGGCGACAATCCGGCCTCGACGATGGCGATCAACGTGCGGTCCGCCGGCGCGATGTTGCAGGGGAAGCCCCTGGGCTGCAGGTTAAGCGGCACCTGCCGCTTCTCGCGCCAGCGCTTCATCTCCATCCAGCGATAGGCCTGACGGGCGGGATGGCGCTTCGCCAGCGGCAGGCCGCCGGTTTCCGAGAAGACTTCCGACAGCAGCATCGGCCGATAGACGACCGTGAGCCCGTGCTGCGCCACAAGCCGGAGAAACGGCTCGTAACCGAGATAGGCCCAGGGGCTCAGCAACGAGAAGGCATAGGTGATGGAACGAGACATGATGCGGAATCCGTCACAAGCATGAGCGGCAAGGTTGCCGATCGTCAGCGCCGGCGCAAGCCATCCTCCACGGCGAGGAAGGCTTCGAGATCGGGCGTGATTTCCGGGCTGTCGCCCTCATAGCCGACGGCGCGGGCGAGGCGCTGGGCCCCCACGAACATCCGCGCCTTCTTGTCGTAGAGGCCGCCACGCACCAGCGCGAGTGCGGCGGTCTGGTCCTGCCCGTCTTTCCCCTTCACCACGAAGCGGTGCTGCATGATGAAGGACGTGCCCCGCCAGCCCAGGATGCAACTCTCGACGCGAAAGGCCTGGAACGGCTTCAGTTCCCGCCGGTAGCGGATCGCCGAGCCCGACAGCATGGGCTGCAACCCCTCCTTGAGCACAAGTTTCACGAGGCCCATGCGCAGGAGGAGATCCGTGCGCCCGAGATCGGCGATGGTGAGATATCGCCCGTTATTCATGTGCAGGTTGGTGTCGAGATCGTGCGGCCAGACCCGGAACGGCAGCACGGAAAGGCCGAACGGGGCGGGAATGCGCGGCCGGAAGGGCGCGGTGACCAGCAGCCAGAGGACCCGGAGCCAGAGATTCATGGGACGCACCTGCCTTTGTCATCGTCGAGCATCGCTGCAAGCCAGCCCGCCCTTCCCGCAGGCGGCGGGGGCCCGATGACGATTCCTGCTCGCCGGAAGTCGGGTCCCCGGCTCGAGGCCGGGGCCCGCAGGAGCCGCTGGACTTACGCGGCGGCTTTCGTGGGCGCGAAGCGGCCGTAGAAGCGCTCGTCGGCCTTGGCCATCTGCTTCAGCAGGCGGTTCGGCGCGAAGCGGTCGCCGTGCTTCTTCGCGAGCTTGTTGCACAGCGCGACGAAGGCCTTCGTGCCCATCCGGTCGATATAGGAGAGCGTGCCACCGGTATAGGGCGCGAAACCGAAGCCGAGGATCGAGCCGACATCCGCCTCGCGGACATCGACGATGACCTTCTCTTCCACGGTGCGTGCCGCCTCAAGCGCCTGGATGGCGAGGAAGCGATCCTTCAGTTCCTGCTGGTCGATCGAATCGGCCGGGAGCTTCACCTTCTGCAGGTCGGCGAGGCCGGGCCAGAGCGCCTTGCCCTTCTCGGCGTAATCGTAGAAGCCCTTGCCGTTCTTGCGTCCGAGGCGCTGAAGATCGACCACCATGGTCTTCAGCAACGCTTCCTGGCGCGTGTCGATCGCGGCCTCGCCGAGATCCTTCTTCGTCGCCTGCAGGATCTTCCAGCCGAGATCGAGCGCCACCTCGTCATTGAGCGAGAGCGGCCCGACGGGCATGCCTGCCATCTTCGCGACATTCTCGATCATCGCCGGCGGCACGCCTTCCGCGAGCATCAGATGCCCCTCGCGGATGTAGTTCAGCACGCAGCGATTGGCGAAGAAGCCGCGGCAATCGTTGACGACGATCGGCGTTTTGCGGATCGCGCGGACGAAATCCAGCGCCACGGCCAGCGCGCGGTCCTTCGTGCGCTTGCCCAGGATGAGTTCCACCAGCATCATCTTCTCGACCGGCGAGAAGAAGTGGATGCCGATGAACTGGCTCGGACGATCGAAATATTCCGACAGCGAGGAGATCGGCAAAGTCGAGGTGTTGGAAGCGAGGATCGTCTTGCGGCCGATATGCGCGGCGATGGACTTGATGACGGTTTCCTTCACCGCCCGATCCTCGAACACCGCCTCGATCACGAGATCGCAGCCCTTCAGCATGGCATAATCCGCCGAGGGCGTGATGCGCGCGAGCAGGGCATCGCGGTCCGCACTCTTGGCGCGGCCCTTCATGATCTGGTCGCTCATCAGCTTGTGCGAATAGGCCTTGCCCTTCTCCGCCGCTTCCATGTCGCGATCGATTAGCACCACGTTGATGCCGGCCTGCGCCGCGACATAGGTGATGCCCGCGCCCATGAATCCGGCACCGACGACGCCGATGCGCTTGAACTTCGTCGGCGGGATATCCGCCGGGCGGCGCGCGCCCTTCTCCAGTTCGCCCTTCGACAGGAACAGCGAGCGGATCATCGCCGCGGCTTCCGGCGTGCGCAGGATCTGCGCGAAATAGCGGCTCTCGACGCGGAGCGCGAGATCCATCGGCAGCTGCAGGCCCTCATAGACCGCCTGCAGGATGGCCTTCGCGGCCGGATAATTGTCCGAGGTTTCGCGGCGATAGATGGCATTGGCCGGCGGCCAGATCATCATGCCTTGCGCCGAATGCACCTTGTTGGAGGGCAGCTTGTAGCCTTCCGTATCCCACGGCGCCTTGGCCTTGGGGTTCGCCTTGATCCAGTCCTTCGCGGCCTGGACGAGCCCCTCGCGCGAGGCCACGGCATGCACCAGACCCATGGAACGGGCGGCGGCCGCCTTGATCTGGTCGCCCTTGAACAGCATCTGCAGGGCATCGCCCGTCTGCATCAGCCGCGCCACGCGCTGGGTGCCGCCCGCGCCGGGGAAGAGCCCGACCTTGATTTCCGGCAGGCCCACGCGGGTCTTGTCCGAATCCGAGAGCACCCGGAAATGGCAGGCCAGCGCCAGTTCGAACGCGCCGCCGAGGCAGGTGCCATGCACCGCCGCCGCGAAGGGCTTCCCGCAGGTCTCGAGCTTGCGATAGAGCAGGGAAAGCCGCGATGTCGCCTCGAAGAAGAAGGCCATGGCGGGCTCCTCGCCCTTGGTCTTCACGAGCTTGGCATATTCCATGCCGAGGCCCTGCAGCATGGTGAGGTCCGCGCCGCCGGAAAAGGCTTCCTTGCCGGAGGTGATGACGCAGCCCTTGATGGCTTCCGTGGCAACCACGTGATCGATGATCTGGTTGAGATCGGCCATCACGTTCTGGTCGATCACGTTCATCGACTTGCCCGGGCTGTCCCAGGTGGCGAGGGCAATGCCGTCTTCATCGGTTTCGAAGCGGAAATGGGTGAGGTTCATGGGTTTTCTCCGTTCCGCCTGAATTACACGCGCTCGACGATCATCGCGGTGCCCATGCCATGGGCCACGCAGAGCGTGACGAGACCGGTATTGAGGTCACGCCGCTCGAGTTCGTCGATGATGGTGCCGAGGATCATCGCGCCGGTGGCGCCGAGCGGATGGCCCATGGCGATCGCGCCGCCATTCACATTCACCTTCTCGGGGTCGATGTCGAAGGCCTGGAGATAACGCAGCACCACCGCCGAGAACGCCTCGTTGATCTCGATGAGGTCGATGTCCTTCATCGTCATGCCGGTGCGCGCGAAAAGCCGCTCGGTGACATCGACCGGACCCGTGAGGACCAGCGCGAGATCCGAACCCACGGTCGCGAAGCCGCGGATGCGGGCGCGTGGCTTGAGCCCGGCCCGGCGGCCCGCCGCCTTGTTGCCGACGAGCACCGCCGCCGCGCCATCGACGATGCCGGAGGAATTGCCGGCATGATGGACATGGTTGATGCGCTCGACCTCCGGATGGCCCTGGATCGCCACGGCATCGAAGCCGCCCTGCTCGCCCATCATCGCGAAGGAAGGCTTCAGCCCGCCGAGCGTCTGCATGTCGGTGTTGGGGCGGATGGTCTCGTCACGGCCAAGGATCGTCAGGCCGTTGACGTCCTTCACGGGGATGACCGATTTCGCAAAACGGCCCTCGGCCCAGGCCGCAGCGGCCTTCTTGTGCGAGGAAACCGCGAAGGCATCCACATCATCGCGCGAAAAACCGTATTTCGTGGCGATGAGATCCGCCGCGACACCCTGCGGCGAGAAATAGGAGGGGATCGCCACCGCCGGGTCCACTGCCGGCAGCATGCCCGAGGCACCCATGCCGACGCGGCTCATGCTTTCGACGCCGCCGCCGACCACGAGATCCTTCTGGCCCGCCATCACCTGCGCCGCGCTCGCCGCCACGGCATCGAGGCCCGAGGCGCAGAATCGGTTGATCTGGATTCCCGGCACCTGGAAGCCGTAATCCGCGGCGATCGCCGCCGAGCGGGCAATGTCGCCGGAGGCTTCGCCGACCGGATCGACGCAGCCCAGGATGACATCCTCGACCGAGCCCTTGTCGAGATGGTTGCGATCGGCGATCGCGCGAAGCGCGGTCTCGGCGAGGCGGACCGCCGTCACTTCGTGCAGGGCGCCATCGGCCTTGCCCTTGCCGCGCGGCGTGCGGACGTGATCGTAGACGAATGCGTCGGCCATGGGGGCCTCCCGTTCTGATGTGTTGTTCTTGAAACCGGGGAAGCGGCGCACGTCTCCGCGCGCCGCGGGAACTCAGAACGCTTCGGCCGGCAGCGCCATGATGGCGTCGGAACCGGACGAAATGCGGGCGAGATGCGCACTGGTCTCGGGCAGCATCCGCTCCATGAAGAAGCGGGCGGTGACGAGCTTGGTGTTCATGCGCTCGGTCGAGCCATTGGCGCCCGCCGCGAGCTTGTCGGTCGCGACCTTCGCCTGCATCGCCCACATGTAGCCCATGGCCACGAGGCCGAAGAGGTGCATGTAGTCCGTCGCGCCCGAACCGGCATTATCAGGCTTGCCGAGCGCGTTCTGCATGAACCACATCGTGGCCTGCTGCAGATGACCCAGCGATTTCGCGAGCGGCGCGAGCAGCGGCTTCAATGTCTCGTTCGCCTCGTTCGCCTTGATGAAGCCCTGCACCTCGTTGAAGAAGGTGCTGACCGCACGGCCGCCATCGCGCGGCAGCTTGCGGCCGATGAGATCCATCGCCTGGATGCCGTTGGCGCCTTCATAGATCATGGCGATGCGGGCATCGCGCACGAACTGGCTCATGCCCCATTCTTCCACATAGCCGTGGCCGCCGAACATCTGCTGGGCCTTCACGGCATTGTCGAAGCCGAGATCGGTCAGCACGCCCTTCAGCACCGGGGTCATCAGGCCGAGATGGTCGTCGGCCTCCTGGCGCGCCTTCGCATCATCCGAGCGATGGGCGACATCGCTCTTCAGCGCGGTCCAGAGCACCAGCGCGCGGGCCGCCTCGTTGAAGGCCCGGATGCCGAGCAAGGTGCGGCGCACGTCAGGATGCACGATGATCGGGTCGGCGGGCTTCGACGGCTCCTTCGCGCCGGTCAGCGCACGGCCCTGCACGCGGTCCTTCGCATAGGCCACGGCATTCTGGTAGGCGACCTCCGACTGCGCGAGGCCCTGGATGGCGACGCCCAGGCGGGCCTCGTTCATCATCACGAACATGGCGTTGAGGCCCTTGTTCTCGGCACCCACGAGCCAGCCCGTGGCTCCGTCGTAGTTCATCACGCAGGTGGAATTGCCGTGGATGCCCATCTTGTGCTCGATCGAGCCGCAGGAGACGGCATTGCGATCGCCCACCGAACCATCGGCATTGACCATGAATTTCGGCACGACGAAGAGCGAGATGCCCTTCACGCCTTCCGGCGCACCCTCGATGCGGGCCAGCACGAGGTGGATGATGTTCTCGGTCAGGTCATGCTCGCCGGCGGAGATGAAGATCTTCGTGCCGGAAATCTTGTATGTGCCATCGCCCTGCGGGACGGCCTTGGTCTTGATGAGGCCGAGATCGGTGCCGCAATGCGGCTCGGTGAGGTTCATCGTGCCCGACCACGGGCCCTCGATCATCTTCGGCAAGTAGATGCGCTTGATCTCGTCGGAGGCATGCGTATGGAGCGCGGCGATCGCGCCCATGGTCAGGCCCGGATACATCGAGAACGCCATGTTCGCGGAGGAAGCGAACTCGTTCATGATCGCGCCGACCGTGTAGGGCAGGCCCTGCCCGCCATATTCCGGGTCGGCCGAAAGCCCGAGCCAGCCGCCGCCGGTATAGGCGTCATAGGCTTCCTTGAAGCCCTTCGGCGTCGTCACGCGGCCATCGGCATGGCGGGTGCAGCCCTGCTGGTCGCCGACGCGGTTCAGCGGCTGCAGCACTTCCTCGCAGATTTTCGCCCCTTCGCCGATGATGGCGTCGAGCATGTCGGGGGTGAGATCGGAAAAGCCGGGCAGATTGCCGTATTTCTCGATACCGAACACGTCGTTGAGCAGGAAGGTGACGTCGTCGGCTGGCGCGCGATAGCTCGGCATGGCTTTTCCTCCGGATGTCAGGGCGGGGCACCTCGAAGGCGCCTCTCGATTGTTTACATATGAACTATCTGGGGTCTTGTAAAGCCCTTGGGTCAGGCAGGCTCGCAGGAAAACGGCAAAACACAACGGCATCGGGGGCCGGAATCGAACAAAAAAAGGGTGGTGCCGCGCACCACCCTCTAAATTCATCGTGATCTGCCGAAAAATTAGAACAGGCGCAGCACGCTCTGCTCGGCCTGGGTCGCGAGCGAGAGCGCCGTGGAGGCGAGCTGCTGGCGGGTGTTGAGCGTCACGAGCTTCGCCGCTTCCTCGTTCTGGTCGGCCAGCACGAGCAGGTCGGAACCGGTCTCGAGCGTGTCGATCAGGTTGTTCGTGAAGTCCTGGCGGGTCTGCACGACCGAGAGGTTCGAACCGAAGGTCGAAGCCTGGTTGCGCAGCTTGGTCAGGCCGTTGGTCAGGTTGCTGATGGCGTCGTTGATGTCCTTGTCGGACTGGAAGTTGTTCGTCGAGGCGGCGATGCCGAGGCCCGTCGCGTTGAACTTCACGCCCGAGATGGAGATCGAGGCGGTGTTCGTCTCGTTGAACTGCACCTTCAGCGAGCCGTTATCGAGCAGGTTCACGCCCGAATAGCCCGAATCCGCCGCAAGCTGGTCGATCTGCGTGCGCAGCGCATCGAACTGGGCCGCGAGATCCTTGCGGGTCGAGTTCGTGTTGGCTGCAGCCGTCAGCGTCGAGCCACCGAAGAGGGTCGAGACCTTGGCGGCCGCCGAGCCGGTGATCGTCAGCGCCGCGCCATCCAGCGATTCCACCTGGATCTGGCCCTGCCCGTTGAGCGAGGCCTGGACCTTCCGGGGACCGCTGGTCGGGTTCAGCGTCGTGTTGTTGTTGATGTTGTTGATCACGTCATCCACGTCGTCGCCGGCGGCGAAGGTGAGGATGGTCGTACCGTTGACCGAGATGGTATCGCCCGCGGCAAACGCACCGGCGCCGGCCGTGGAGAGGACCGTGGCGCCCGTCAGCGCGGTGGTGTTGGCACCGGTGACCTTCGGCGTGGTCGAGGTGGACTGGAGCGCCTGGCGGGCCGAGGCCTGCGCGGATTCGACCAGTTTGGTGAGTGCCTTGATGCCCTTGTCTGCCGCTTCGATGACCTTCACGCCCTGGCCGATCGAGTCGAGGAGCGAGGAGAGGTCCCGCGCCCGGTTCGAGAGGCTCGACGAGGTGAAGAAGTTGACGGGATTGTCGAGCGCGGAGTTCACGCGCTTGCCGGTCGCGAGCTTGAGCTGCTGCTGCTGCTGCGACGCCGTGGTGGACTTGATCGCCGAGAGCGACTGACGAACGCCAACGGAGAGAGTGATGTCAGACATGGTGGCACCTTTCTGGCCTGGATTGAGCCGGACCAATCGTCCGGTTGTTCTACCCTAGGTTGCAGAGTCCTAAATAATCGTTGAGGTTGCAAGTCCCGATTGATACACCCTGTAATTGTTCAGACCGCAGTTGATTCGGACCTGGTCGTCTCGCGGCAGGCGGCCCGCCCTTCCGGCTCCGGAAGAACAGTTTTCAATCTGCCAGGAGGCAGGGGGCAGTCATGAATGAAAAAGAACTGGTTCGGCGCATCATCGACTTTGGCTTCATCATCAAGGCCCAGCTTTACTCAGATGATACGGCTTTGCTCCGATCGATCATGAATATCATGATCATGGAAGCTGAAGATGTTCTCGAGGAAATGGATGCGCCTTCGCGCAGTTCTTCTACGCCGGAGAGCGATCAGCGCTTCGGCTCGACCTGAAATCACGGTCCACCTCCTTTCGTCTCATCACCGCCACGGGAATGCAACCTGTGCGCGCAATTCGGTTCAGGGGGCGTCGCGTTGCGTGGCGTCCCCTTTTTTCATATCCGGACGACAGGCAATTTCAGCCGCACCGTTAACGCCGTATTTACCATAAGGGGAAATGCTGCCGGAACGGGGAGGAAAGGCCGCGGTCGCGGCTGATTCGCACCTTCCCATCGGCGGCTTGGGCCGCTGCATCGAACAACAGGATGCGGGTCGGACAATGGCGAATGCAATGCCATGGAGCGTGCGGGGGATCGACCCCGAAATCCGCGAACAGGCCGTGGAGGCCGCCCATCGCTCCGGCCTGTCGGTCGGTGAATGGCTCAATCAGGTCCTGGCCGGCAACCTCGATGACGAGGATGACGAGCCCGCGCCCTCGCGTGGCCGCCGCCGCAAGGCGTCGCGCAGCGAGGAACTGAACGAGCGCCTGGAGCGGCTCGGCCGCAACCGCACCGCCACGGCCGCGCATCGCATGCGCGAGAGCGAGCCGGAGAGCGGTCGCGTGCTCGACCTGATCGAAACCGCCGTGCAGGCCATCGAACGCCTCGAGCGCAAGACCCCGGACCCGGCCGCGATCCCGGCTGCCGCTCCCGTGCCGGCAGGCGGATCGCCCGACCTTAACCGCATCGTCGACGAACTCGAGCGGCGGCTGGCCCAGCCGCAGCGCGCGCCGAGCGGCCGCCCGGCCGCCTTCATGCTGCCGCAGCGCGCGGAAGACCCGGAATTCCACCGCGCCGTCTCCGAGGTGGACGAGCGCCGCCGCATGCTCGACGAACCCGTGAGCCCGGCGCGGCCGGCGCGCGGCGGCAACCCCGCCGCCATCGATGCGATGCGCCAGCAGCTCGACACCTTGCTCGAGCGCATCGAGGAGATGCGCGGCCAGGCCGGGCGCGAAACCGTGCCGCTGCAGGAGCGCATCGACCAGATCGCCGGGCGGATCGAGAGCTGGCATGCCCGGCCGAGCGAGGACACCGCCCTGATCCGCCGCGATCTCGCGAGCCTCGCCGCCGCGATCGAGAGCCTCTCCCCGCAGCGCCTCGTGGGGATGGTCGAGGATGCGGTGACGACGGTCGCCGAGAAATCCTTCGGACAGCACCGCAATCCGCTTCCCGAGCGCATGCTGGCCCCCATTCTCGAGGTTCAGCAGGAAATTCGCGACATTCTCGGCGAGATGGCGCAGTCGCGCGCCTCGGACCGCCTCAGCCAGGAGGTGAACCTCGTGGCGCGCCGGCTCGATGACATCAGCCGGCATTCGACCGACCCCGCGCGCATCGAGGATCTGCTGCGCGAGACCAATGCCATCAAGGGCCTGATCGGCCAGGCCGTCCGCGCCCAGCCGCTGGAAGGGCTCGCCTTCCAGATGGAAACGCTGGGACGGCAGCTCGAGAATTTCCGCGCCGAGCCGGATCGCCATGCCGAACGCGCCGTGATGGAGGTGCTGCAGGAGATCCGCGATCGCCTCGAGCGCCTCGATCCGAAGGCCGCCTTCCAGTCGCTGGAGAAGCGGCTCGCCGCCATTTCGGCCATCGAGCACCGGTTGGGTGCCCTCACCGGCATCGAGCGCCGCCTTGACGAGATCGCGCGCGACGTGAGCCGGATGGCGCAGGAGAAGCAGCCGCTGCCGCAACTCGATTCCATCGCCGAACGGCTGGAACGCATCGACCGCGTGCTGGACGGCACGCGCGAGCAGCCGCTCGCCGCCTTCGATCATCTCGCCGAGAAGATCGAGAAGCTCGAAACCTCGCTCGACCGCGTGCACGGCCCGGCAGCCAGCGATGAGCTGATGGCGATGCTGGAACGCCTCTCGGCGCGCATGGCGGAAGCGGAGACGCGCTCCGATTCGCATGCGCTCGATGCGCTGCAGCACGAGATTTCCCGCCTCGGCGCGAAGATCGAGATGCCGTCCGGCGCGCCCGCGGGCCTCGACGACCTGCAGAAGACCGTCGCCGCCCTGATGAGCCAGTTCGACCTGACCCGCAACGACCTGCGCGAGGCAGCCGCCGAGGCAGCCGAACGGGCGGCGCGGGAAGCGATCCGCTCGATCGCGCGGGACGAGACGACCGATACGCTCGCAGCCGAAGGCCTGCTCCTCCTCAAGCGCGACCTTGGCGAGTTCAAGAGCGCGCAGACCGAAGCCGATCGCCGCACCCGGCAAACGCTCGAAGCGTTGCATTCCACGCTGGAAACGCTGGCCGGGCGCCTCGGCGGCATGGAAGCCGGGCTTCCGGCCCCTGTCACGGCGCGCATGCCGGCCAATCCGCCGGCCAGCCCGTCCGCCATGGCACCGCAGTCCGTCATGCCGCCGCCTCCCCCGATGCCGGTGATGCCGGAAGCGACACCGATGCGTGTCGCCGAGCCGGCCATGAAGATGGCCCCCGCCATGCCCGCGCCGCGCGGCCCGGCAGCCGTCGAGACGCCGGAGGATACGCCGGATCTGCCGCTCGAGCCGGGCCAGCGCCCCGGCCAGCCGCGCCCCGGCGAGATGGCGATGGCGAATGGCGCTCCGGTTTCCACCGATCCGCGCGCGAATTTCATCGCCGCGGCCCGGCGCGCCGCGCAGGCCGCCGCCGACCAAAGCCAGCAGGTGCTGAGCGACGACAAGGCGGACAAGAAGGCGGCGAAGGCCGCGCGCAAGGCCGCGAAGCTCGTGGCTTCCGTCTCCGCCGACGGCACGGCGAAGCCTTCCCTCGTCGCGCGGGCCCGCAAGCCGATCCTGCTAGGTCTCGCCGCCCTCGTCTTCACGCTCGGTGCGATGAAGATCCTGCTCAACCGGGGCGGAGGCGAGGACAACGCCCCGCGGCCGCCGGTCATCGAGCGGCCCGCCAGCGAGCCCACGGAACCGGCCAAGCCGGAATCCGTGCCCGAGCGCACCGGCTCGATCGCGGTTCCCGCCGGCGAGCCGGCCGGCAAGCGCGCGACGCGCCTCACCGATTCGAGCGCCATCGCGCAGGCCGATCCCATGACGGTCGGTTCCATCACCGCCGAAGGCACGGCCCGGCCGATCGAGACCGGGCGCGTGGCCCTGACCGAACTGGGCCGGGACACCAACATTCCCGGCGCCGAGCGGCTCCGCGATGCGGCCATCGGCGGCAATGTCGCGGCGATGTTCGAGATCGGCACGCGGCTCGCGGATGGGCGCGGTGCCACGCGCGACGCGCGGCTCGCGGCGCGCTGGTTCGAGCAGGCGGCCGCGCAAGGCCATGCGCCGTCACAATATCGCCTCGCGAGCCTCTATCGCGAGGGGCGCGGCGTGGCGAAGGATGCCGCGATCGCCTTCCAGTGGTTCGATCGTGCCGCGGCCCAGGGCCATGTGCTGGCGATGCACAATGCCGGCGTCCTGCTGGCGGAAGGCGTGCATGGCGCGCCGGATTATGCGGGCGCGGCCCTGTGGTTCCGCCGCGCGGCGGAACATGGCGTGAAGGACAGCCAGTTCAACGTGGCGATCCTTTTCGCGCGGGGCCTCGGCGTCAATCAGGATCTCGGCGAGGCCTTCCGCTGGTTCTCGCTGGCCGCGGCGCAGGGTGACCCCGATGCCGGCAAGAAGCGGGACGACATTGCGGGCCGCCTGACCAAGGAACAGCTCGCCAAGGAGCGCGACCGCCTCAAGGCCTTCAAGCCGACGGCGCCGAACATGAACGCCAACGATCCCGGCACCTGGGACAAGAGCGCCAACCTGCCCTTCCCGCCCCTTGGGCGGCCGGGTGCGGCGACAGCCGTGCAATAAACACCCTCCGGTCGGTTGACGCGCCGGACGTGAGGAACGAGAAGGGGCCGCATCGCCCGCGCATGCGGCCTTCCGTTTTCCGTCGCCGCCGGAGGCAACGCACCGGATGCAGATCTACCTGCCCATCGCCGAACTGCCGCTGAGCCTGTTCCTGCTGCTCGGGATGGGGGCGGCCGTGGGTTTCATCGCCGGCCTGTTCGGCGTGGGCGGCGGCTTCCTGCTGACGCCCTTTCTGATCTTCATCGGCGTGCCGGCACCGGTCGCGGTGGCGACTTCCTCGGTGCATATCGCGGCCTCGTCGGTGACCGGCGCGCTGACCTACTGGCGCAGGCAGGCGCTCGACCTGCATCTCGGCGTGGTGCTTATCATCGGCGGCGTGCTCGGCACGGTGCTGGGCGTGATGTTCTTCAACCAGATGCGCCGCCTCGGCTTCCTCGATCTCATCATCACGCTCTCCTACGTGACGCTGCTGATGTCGATCGGCTGCCTGATGTTCGTGGAGAGCATCGGCTCGATGATCGAGCGGCGTCTGCAGCGCCGGAAGGGCACGGTCGCGCCGCCACCCGTGCGGCCGGAGAAGGCCTGGCACCAGCGCTTTCCCCTGCAGATGCAATTCACCCGCTCGAAACTCACCACGAGCGTGATTCCCATCATCATGCTGGGCACGATCATCGGTTTCGTGGGGACGGTGCTCGGCATCGGCGGCGGATTCCTCGTCGTGCCGGCGCTGATCTACCTGTTCCGCATTCCCACGAATGTCGTCGTCGGCACCTCGCTGCTGCAGATCCTGATGACGATGGTGGTGGCGATCTTTCTGCACGCCACCGTCTCGCAGGCGGTGGACATCATGCTGGGGCTGGTGCTGGTGGTCGGCGGCGTCATCGGCGCGCAATTCGGCGTGCGGACCGGCCAGACGCTGAAAGGCGAGCAGTTCCGGCTGCTGCTGGCGTTGCTGATCCTCGCGGTCGGCGTGCGCTTTGCCTACGAGATCGTCGGCAAGCCGCTCGATCCCTTCGTCATCTCCACCGTGGAGGTCGAACGATGAAGGGGCTCGCGGCGCTGCTGATCGGACTGGCGGCGCTCGCAAGCCTGCCCGCGCGCGCGCAGGAACTCGTGCTGACCCTTTCGACCCGCGAGGTGGCCATCACCTCGACCTATACGGGCGCGGATATCACCGCCTTCGGCTTCATCGAGCGCGACGTGCGCAGCGTGACGCGCGCCGCCCCCTTCGAGATCATCGCGACCGTGCAGGGCCCGGTGGGTGACATCACCGTGCATCGGAAAGGCCAGCTCGGCCCGATCTGGCTGACGGCAGCGCGCGAGCGTTTCGCCCGCATCCCGACCTATTTCGCCCTGCTCAGCGCGCGCCCGACGGAGGAGATCGTCGCCCCGGAGGCCGCGCAGCGCCTGAAGCTCAGCCTCACCGATTATCTGCCGCCGCTGGAGAACCTGTCGGCCGGGGATTATGCCGAGCAGACCGAGTTCCGGCAGGCCCTGCTGCGGCTCCGGCAGGAGGAAGGCGCGCTGGTGGTCGACCCCAAGGCCGTGACGATGGTGCGGCCCAACCTCTTCACCGTGAAGGTGAACGTGCCCGGCAAGGCGCCGGTGGGGCTCTACGTCATCAACGTCACGGTGATTTCCGAAGGCGTGGTGCTGCGCACGGCACAGGCCGGATTCGTGGTTCGGAAGGTCGGGTTCGACGCCGCCGTGGCGGAGGCCGCCAAGAACCGCGCTCCGCTTTACGCGCTCGCGACAATCCTTGTGGCGGTGCTGCTGGGCTGGGTCGCGAATTTCGCCTTCCGCCGGGATTAGCTAGCGCCGCGCCGCCAAGGCATGAAACGGCACCGCATGGATCGCCTCGCGCGCGATCAGATAGGCCCGCGCCTCCGCGCCCCAGCCGAGATCGCGGATGGGGGCATCGGTCACGTCCAGCGCGCCGGTGAGGCAGCCGAAGGCGGGCATCAACAGCCTTTCGCCCGAGGCAAGGAAGCAGCGGCGGCGCTGCAGGCCGGCCCGGGTCGAAAGCCGCGCGGCGGGGTGGAGATGCCCGACGATTTCCGGCCGCCCATCCGCCTCGGGCTCGTGGCGCAGGCGCACGTCGCCGAGATCGAGATGCGCGAGGCTCTCGCCCGGCAGCGTCGCCGGATGCTGCGGATCGTGGTTGCCGGTGATCCAGGTGAGGCGCAGGCGACCCGCGAGCCTTGCCAGCGTCAGCGCCGCCGCCGATCCCGACAGCGGCAGCAGATCCGCCCGGTGGAAACTGTCGCCGAGCAGCACGAGGCGCTCGGGCCGCAGGCGGTTCACGGCCGCCTCGAGGCGCTGGAGCGTGGCGAGGCTGTCATAGGGCGGCAGCATCTGCCCGAACCGCGCGAAGGCCGCGGATTTCTCGAGATGTAGATCCGCGACGACCAGCGCGCCTTCATCCGGCAGGAAGGCGGCACCGGAGGGGTCGAGCGCCACGCGCAAGGCGCCGAGCCGGCATTCGATGCCGGATGTCTCGACCCTTGCCTGCGCCAGCGCACCCCTCATGCCCCGATTTCCTCCATCAGCCTTGCGGCTTCCTCGCCGATCGCCGCATCGCGCGCTTCGCCATAGACCGGCTCTTTGCCGATCTCGAGCAGGATCGGCACCGAGAGCGGCGAGACCTGCTTGAGCCCGTGATGCATGATTCGCCCCCGGACGCGCATCAGCATGTCCGAGAGGCGGCGAAGATCAAGCAGCGCGCTCGCCGCATCGGCCCGCGCCGCCTTGAGCAGGATGTGATCGGGCTCGTGCCGGCGCAGCACGTCGAAGATGAGATCGGTCGACATCGTCACCGCGCGCGCCTTCTTCTCCATCCCGGGAAAGCGCCGCTCGATCAGCCCCGCGATCACCGCGCAATAGCGGAACGAGCGCTTCATCAGGGCACTTTCCTCCAGCCATTCCTCGAGATCATCGCCGAGCATGTCGGGCGCGAAGAGTTCCGGCAGGAAGGACTTGTGGCGTTTCGCTTCGGCCGAGACATCGCCCAGCATCCAGATGCCGAGGGCGTAATCATTGGCGACGAAGCCCAGCGGCTTCAGCCGCGCGCGTTCAAGCCGGCGCGTCAGCAGCATGCCGAGCGTCTGATGCGCGAGCCGCCCCTCGAACGGATAGGCCACGAGATAATGCCGGTCACCGCGTGGGAAGGTCTCGACCAGCAGATCCTCCGGCCCCGGAAGGCGCGATTTCTGCCGCTGGAGTTCGAGCCAGGCCGAAACCTGCTCCGGCAGCGCGCCCCATTCGGCCAGGGTCGCGAGCATGGTGCGCACGCGCCGCGCGAGATGGGTCGAGAGCGGAAACTTGCCGCCGGCATAGGAGGGCACGGCCGGGTCGCGCGCCGTGGTGCGGCTGACGATCACGCGATCCTCCGCGAGGCCTTCGAATTGCAGCACCTCGCCGCCGAAGATGAAGGTGTCGCCCGGCACGAGGCCTTCCGCGAAATATTCCTCCACCTCGCCCAGCAGCCGCCCGAAGCGCAAGGTCTTGCCGCTTCCCGTGGGCTTGCCGAGATGCACCTTCAGCATCGTGGCTTCGACGATGGTACCGATATTCATCCGGTAGCTCTGCGCGATGCGGGCATTGGCGACGCGCAGCCGGCCCTCCCTGTCGCGCTTCACGCGGGCGAAGCGCTCATAGGCGCGCAGTGCATAGCCGCCATCGATGACGAAGGCGAGGATCTTCGCGAAATCCTCGTCCGAGAGATCCGCATAGGGCGCGGCATCGCGGATTTCCGCGAGCAGGCCCGCTTCGTCGCGCGGTTCGGCGACGAGCATGCCCATCACGTGTTGCGCGAGCACGTCGAGCGCACCCGCGCGCTTCGTCACGGCATCCTGCTCCCCCGCGAAGGCCGCTTCGATCGCCGCGCGGCATTCCAGCACCTCGAAGCGGTTCGAGGGCACGAGCAATGCGCGGGAGGGTTCATCCAGCCGGTGATTGGCGCGGCCGATGCGCTGCAGCAGCCGGCTCGCGCCCTTCGGCGCCCCGACATTGATGACGAGATCGACATCGCCCCAGTCGATGCCGAGATCGAGCGTCGAGGTGCAGACCACCGCATCGAGCTGCCCCGCGGCCATCGCAGCTTCCACGCGCCGCCTCTGGCTCACATCGAGCGAGCCGTGATGCAGCGCGATGCGCTTGCCCGCCTCGTTCTCGTTCCAGAGGAGCTGGAAGAGATATTCCGCCTGCATGCGCGTGTTGACGAAGACGAGGCTCAGCTTCGCCTTGCAGATCTCCGCATAGATCTCGCCGATCGCGTGACGCGCGGAATGGCCCGCCCAGGGCAGGCGCTCGGCGGTTTCGAGCATGGTGAGGATCGGCTCGGCGGCCTCCTCGGGCGCGGCGAGCACGAGATCGGCGAGGTTCTCGCCTTTGCCCTGCCCCGTGAGCCAGCGGCGGAGGTCGTCCGGCTCGGCTACCGTCGCCGACAGCCCCGCCGTCACCAGGCCCGGCGCGATGGCGCGCAACCGCGCGAGGCCGAGTGCCAGCAGATCGCCGCGCTTGTTGGGCGCGACGGCGTGAATTTCATCCACGATCAGCCGCTTCAGCGCGCCGAAGAGCTTCGAGGCCTGGGGATGCGCGAGCATCAAGGCGAGCTGTTCGGGCGTCGTCAGCAAGATGTCGGGCGGGGAGGTCATCTGCCGGGCACGGCGGCTGGCGGGGGTGTCGCCGGTGCGGGTCTCGATGCGGATCGGCAGGCCCATTTCCGCTGCCGGCGTCTCGAGATTGCGCGCGACATCGACCGCCAGCGCCTTCAGGGGCGAGATGTAGAGCGTGTGCAGCCGGCGGATGGGGCGCGGCTCGATCAGGTCGATCAGGCTCGGCAGGAAGCCAGCGAGCGTCTTGCCCGCGCCCGTCGGCGCGATCAGCAGGGCGGATTGGCCCGCATGCGCCTTCTCGACCATTGCACGCTGATGCGCGCGGAGCGACCAGCCCTTCGCGGCGAACCAGCGCGTGATGGTCTCCGGCAGGTCAGCCATCGGGCGAGAGCACGTAGAGCGCGCCCGGCACCGGAACGCCCCGGTCGCGCCGGGCGCTCACGCGCGCTTCGTGGCGGATGACGAAGCGGGATGCGACAGCCCATTGCAGGATATCCGCCCGCGCATGATGCACCCGGAGATCGGCGCCCACGCGCGACGGCCCCTCCCCCGCATCCTGCACCGTGAAGGCAAAAATCCCGCCCGGCGCCAGCACGCGGCGGGCCTCGCGAAAGAGTGGCGCGAGATTTTCGATGTAGCAGAAGACATCCGCTGCGATCACGAGATCGGCGGATTGCGCTGCCTCGCCCGCGAGCCAGGCACCGGCCTCCGCGCAATCGAGACGGGTGTAGAGGCCCGTCTGCCGCGCGATTTCCAGCATGCGCGGCGAGAGATCGACGCCATCCATCGTTTCGAACTGCCCGGCGAGCGCCTTCGCCATCAGCCCCGTGCCGCAGCCGAGATCGAGCACGCGGGCATAACGCCTTGCACCTGATACGGCGCCAAGCGCCTGTGCCAGCAGTTCCGGCGCGCGATAATCGAGCGCTGATGTGAGATGCGCATCGAAACGCGGCGCGTAATCGTCGAAGAGGGCCGCGACATAACCCGGGGTGACAGCACCGCCTTCCGCACCCATCCGCGCGAGGAAGGCGCGCGCGCCGAGGAGATCCGCCTGGTCCCGCGCTGCCACGATCTCGAAGGCGGCGCGCGCTTCTGCCTCACGCCCGAGCATCAAGGCCGCCTTGCCAAGCCCGAGCCGCGCGGGCAACCAGGCGGGAACCCGTTCGAGGGTTTGTTCGTAGAGGTCGAAAGCGGCCTGCGCGTCGCCCTCCGCCAGCGCGGCCTCGGCATAGGCGAAGCGGCGATCCGCGAGGAGATCGCCCGAGCCCGAGGCAACACGGGCGGCATCGAGACTGGCGGAATGGGGGGAAGCGGCCATATCTCCGTGCTTAGGCGAGTTGTCGCGTGATTTGAAGAGATTTGCCCCAACGATGCGCCCGTCCGACCTGCTTCATCCGCGCCCCGAAGGCCTTTATTGCCCGCCAGGCGATTTCTACGTCGATCCCCTGCGCCCGGTTCCGCGCGCGCTCATCACGCATGGCCATTCCGATCACGCCCGGCCCGGCCATGGCGCGGTGATGGCGAGCCGCGAGACGCTCGCGATCATGGCGCTTCGGCTCGGCGAAGGCTTCTGCGAGACGCGACAGGAAGCGATTATCGGCGAATGGGTGACGATCAACGGCGTGGAGGTCGCGTTCTTTCCCGCCGGCCATGTGCTCGGCTCCTGCCAGATCGCTCTGCGCTGGAAGGGCCTCACCATCGTCGTCTCCGGTGATTACAAGCGCGAACCCGATGCCACCGCCGCCCCCTTCGAGGTGGTGACTTGCGATGTCTTCGTGACGGAGGCGACCTTCGGTTTGCCTGTGTTTCGCCACCCAGATCCGGCGAAGGAGGTCGGCAAGCTGCTGGCCTCCTTGCAGGAGAACCCGCATCGCGCGCATCTCGTGGGCGCTTATTCGCTGGGCAAGGCGCAGAGGCTCATCCGGCACCTGCGCGAGGCGGGCTATGACCGGCCGGTCTACCTCCACGGCGCGCTCGAGAGGGTGACGGCCTATTACGAGGAAACGGGCATCGCGCTGGGGCCGCTCGCGCGCGCAGCCGGCCTGCCACGCGGCAGCCTCGCGGGCGAGATCCTGCTCTGCCCGCCCTCGGCGCTTGCGGATATCTGGTCGCGGCGCTTCGCCGAACCGCTGACGGTCGCGGCCTCGGGCTGGATGCGCGTGCGCGCCCGCGCCCGGCAGCGCGGCGTGGAATTGCCGCTCGTGATTTCCGACCATGCCGATTGGGATGGCCTGCGCCAGACCATTCTCGAAACCGGAGCCGGCGAAATCTGGGTCACCCATGGGCAGGAGGATGCGCTCGTCCACTGGTGCCTCGGACAGGGCCTCGCGGCCCAGCCCCTGCATCTCGTGGGCTTCGGCGAGGAAGCGGCGGAGGATGCCGCATGAAGGCCTTCGCGACGCTTCTCGATCGCCTTTCCTATGAGCCGCGCCGCAACGAGAAGCTGCGCCACATCGTGCGCTACCTGCGCGAGGCGCCGGACCCCGATCGCGGCTATGCGCTGGCAGCACTCTGCGGCGCGCTCGATATTCCTGCCGTGAAGCCCGCCATGCTGCGCGCGCTGGTGGCCGAGCGGGTGGACCCCGTGCTCTTCGGCCTCTCCTACGATTTCGTGGGCGATCTCTCCGAGACGATCGCGCTGATCTGGCCGGCGCAATTCACGGGCAGCAACAACGCGCCGCTTCACCTGGCGGAGGTGATTTCGACGCTCCTCTCGGCGAGCCGCCGCGAGGGGCCGCAGCTGATCGCGCGCTGGCTCGATGACCTCGACGAAACCGGCCGCTGGGCCTTGCTGAAGCTCGTCACCGGGGCCTTGCGCGTCGGTGTTTCGGCGCTGCTCGCAAGGCAGGCGCTGGCGGAATTCTCCGGCCACCCGGTCGAGGAGATCGAGGAGGTCTGGCACGGCGTCGAGCCGCCCTACACCGATCTCCTCGCCTGGCTGGAAGGGCGCGGCCCGCGCCCTGACCCTTCCGCGGCGCTCACCTTCCGTTCGCCGATGCTGGCGCACCCCATCGAGGACGAGGATTTCGAGACGCTTCAGCCGGCGGATTTCCACGCCGAATGGAAATGGGACGGCATCCGCATCCAGGCCGCCACACGCCGCAACGGCCTCGCGCGCGATGTGCGGCTCTTCTCGCGCAGCGGCGACGACATCACCACAAGCTTTCCCGACCTCATTGAAGCCCTGCCGGAGAATGCCGTGATCGACGGCGAACTCGTCGTGGCGCGCGACGCTTTGATCGCGACCTTCTCCGATCTCCAGCAGCGCCTGAACCGCAAGGTCGTCTCGGCCGCGATGCTGCGCGATTCCCCCGTCGCGCTGATGGCCTATGACCTGCTGCAGGTCGAGGGCGAGGATCTTCGCCCCCTCCCCCTGCCGCAGCGCCTCGCGCGGCTGGAGGCACTGGTGGCGGCAAAGGCGCATCCGCGCCTGATGCTCTCGCCGGCCGTGCCGTTCGAAAGCTGGGAGGCGCTCGCGGAAAAGCGCGCGCAATCCGCCGAGAACGCCGCCATCGAGGGCGTGATGCTGAAACGGCTCGACAGCCCCTATCTCGCGGGCCGGCCCAAGGGCTTCTGGTACAAGTGGAAGCGCGATCCGATGATCGCGGATTGCGTGATGATGTATGCCCAGCGCGGCCACGGGAAACGCTCGAGCTATTATTCCGATTTCACCTTCGGCGTCTGGGAGGGCGAGAAGCTCGTGCCGGTCGGCAAGGCCTATTTCGGCTTCACCGACGAGGAACTGAAGGGGCTCGACCGTTTCGTGCGGCAGAACACCATCAACCGCTTCGGCCCCGTGCGCGAGGTGGTGCACGAGCCGCAATCCGGCCTCGTGCTGGAAATCGCCTTCGAGGGCCTGCAGGAATCGACCCGCCACCGCTCGGGCCTCGCGATGCGCTTTCCCCGCATCCACCGCATCCGCACCGACAAGAAACCTGCCGAAGCCGACCGGATCGAGACGCTCAGGTCGCTTCTGCGTTCGGGTTGAGCGGCAGGGCATCGTCCGACATCCGCGCGCGCCGGATGCGCGCGAGCGAACGAACCAGATCGGCGAGCCAGGCCGCGCCGACCAGCATCGCGCTGCCGAGCAGCACCCAGAGCGCGAATGGCGCCTCGACCACAGGCCCACCGCGCAGGAGGAGAAGGACGGGAATCGCCGCCACGACGAGCACCCGTGCGAGCAGCAGGCGGGTCGAGCGCAGCGCCTTCTTGCCCCGCCGGCGGTAGAGATAGGTCTCGCTCATGAGCGTCGCCGCCCCGTGCAGCAGCAGGCCGAGGGCCACCAGCGCGGCCAGCGGCGCCGCCATCATCCAGCCCGCGCCGAGCACCACGGGCAAACCGCGCGAGGCGGCGATCGCAGGCCCGAGGAGAAGCGGTTCCAGCTGGATTTCGGAAGCGGGAACGAAGCCCGCAAAGCCCCGCAGACGACAGGCGCGGAACGCGTCGAGCACATCGCGCGGCGCCTCCCCGCACACCTTGAGCCAGCCAAGAATCGCCTCGTCGAACACGAAGATCGGCCAGCGTGCCGGCGGCTGATCGGCGATCTGCTGGAGGACCAGCGCATGAAGCCGCACGACCTCGGTCATGACGAGCAGCACGCCGGCCAAAGCCACGCCGAGCGCAAGGCTGGCGAGAACCAGCGTTCGTGCCGCACCTTCCCTTGGCGGACGCAAGGCCGAGCCAAGGCCGCCGATCGCAAAGCCGGTGAGGAAAGCCGGCAGATTGTTCAACCCAACTTTTGGAGTCAGCGCGGCTGGAAGCGCCTGAACCGCCTGGGCGAAGGCCCGTTCCAGGTTTTCGAGCGGCAGATGTCGCTCGAGGAAGGCGGCGCCCGCGAGCGGCAGGACCGCAAAGACCAGCCCCAGCAGCAGGATGGCGCGAGCCAGCCGCGAGAGACCGGCCGCGCCGCCGATCGCCACGCCCAGCGCCAGCGCGATTACCAGAACGGCCCGGACGAGGTCACCGTTCAGGCGAGAAAGCAGCGTGGCATCGGCGATCACGGGCGGAAACCACAGGAAAAAAAGCACCAGCGCCGCGCCAGCAATGGCAACCCGCCGCGCAACGCCGCCGGCATGCAGCACGGGCGCGCCCTCGGAATGGAAGCCCGGCTCGCGGGGCAGCAGAAGCAGCGTGCCGACCGCATAACCCGCGAGGATGAACCCGACCTGCTCCGGCGCCTCCAGCGCGAAGCCGGCATGGGCGGCAAGGCCCGCGAACAGCAGCAAACCGAGGCGGGCGACCCGGCCGAAAGCCTGCGCGCTCGGTCTTTCGCTGAGGAAGGGATCGAGCCGGTTCGTGGCCGACAGCAGGATCATCAGGCCACAGGCCAGCGCCAGCAGCGCCTGCAGGGCGATGAAGCCGACCGGGGCCGGGACGCCCAGCCGCTCGCCCAGCATCAGGAAGAGCAGCCCGGCCGTCGTGATCGAGAAAACCAGTGTCGAAACCATGGAGCCGCCTCTCGCGCATGGTTTTTCGCAGGGTGAAAGGGCGGATGTCAAACCGGCGACGCGGCCCGACTTGACAGAATGTCGCAGCCCCGTCGGCCCCGCCATCGGACATGGTGCTTGCGGTCTTGCCGTGATAAACTCGCGAAAACAAGAAACAACATTCCATGGGGGAAAAGGGATGTCGGCAGGACTTTCCACGCCTCTCTCCGCGGACGGACGCGGCACCATCATCATCGCCGACGATCATCCGCTGTTTCGCGGCGCGCTTCGTCAGGCGGTCAACGGCATCTTCCGCCACCTGCACGTGATCGAGGCCGGGACGCTCGAGGAAGCCACCGCCGCGATTGCCGTGGAGCCCGAAGTGGATCTTGTCCTGCTCGACCTCAGGATGCCGGGCGTGAACGGTTTCTCGGGCCTCACCTTCCTGCGATCGCAATATCCGGCCGTGCCGGTGATCGTGGTCTCCGGCATCGAGGACGCGGCCACCATCCGCACCTGCATCGAGTTCGGCGCCTCGGGCTACATCCCCAAGACCTCTTCCATCGAGACCATGCACGGCGCGATCGCCACCGTCATCGGCGGCGGACAATGGACCCCGCCGCATATCCGCCTCGATATCGGCGCGGACAAGGAAACCGCCGATCTCGTGCGCCGCCTGGCGAGCCTCACGCCGCAGCAGATGCGGGTGCTGACGATGCTCTCCGAAGGGTTGCTGAACAAGCAGATCGCCTACGAACTCTCGGTATCCGAGGCGACCGTGAAGGCGCATGTCTCGGCGATCCTGATGAAGCTCGGCGTCGAAAGTCGCACGCAGGCGGTGATCGCCGCCGCCAAGATCGAGCTTCCGGCCTGACCTGGAGCGGTTTCCGATCTGACCGGATCAGATCGACCGCTCTATCTCTCTGTTTTATCGCATTTTCTTATCGCCAACCGGTATCCACTTGGCTGGAAAATGCTCTAGCAGGCCGAGCTCGCCCAGTCGCGCGCCGATCGCCCGACCAGCGCGGAAATCCCCTCAGCGGGTGCGGCGTTGGCGAGCGTGGTCTTGATCTCCTCGAGCAGGGCCGGCCCCTGGAAGATCAGCGCCGTATAGAGCTGCACCAGGCTTGCGCCCGCCTCGATCTTCGACAGCGCATCCGTGCCGCTCGCGATGCCGCCGACCCCGATCAGCGGGAATTTTCCCTCCACCCGCAGCCAGGTCTTGGCGAGCATCACCGTCGAGGGCCGGAAAAGCGGCCTGCCGGAAAGCCCGCCCGCTTCCTTCGCCAGCACCTTGTCCTTCAGCGCCGCGGGCCGGGCCGTGGTCGTGTTCGAGACGATCATCCCGTCGATGGGACGCGAGAGCGCGACATCGACGATGTCATCGAGCTGCACATCGTCGAGATCGGGCGCGATCTTCAGAAGCACGCGGGTGGAAAGCTTAGCCCTCGCCCTGGCCTCCAGCGCGCGGTCGAGCAATTCCTCGAGAAAGGCCCGGCCCTGCAGGTCGCGCAGGCCCGGCGTGTTCGGCGAGGAGATGTTCAGCGTCACGAATTCGGCATGCGGCCCGAGGGTTTCGAGCAGCGCGACGTAATCGCCGATGCGGTCGGCGCTCTCCTTGTTGGCGCCGAGATTGATGCCGACGATCCCCTGTCGGCGCCGCTTCGCGAGGCGCGCGCGCACCACCGCCATGCCGCTGGAATTCAGGCCGTAGCGGTTGATCACGGCATCATCCGGCTGCAGGCGAAAGACGCGCGGGCGCGCATTGCCCGGCTGCGGCTGGCGCGTGACGCCGCCCACTTCCACGAAGCCGAAGCCCAGGCGCAGAACGGCGTCGGGCACCCGGGCATCCTTGTCAAAACCGGCGGCCATGCCGACCGGATTGGGAAAATCGAGCCCGAAGGCCTGCACCTTCAGCCGTGGATCATCGGGCGCGCAGGCGGGGACGGGCATGAATTCCAGCGCACGCACGGCGAGGTCATGCGCCTGCTCGGCATCGATCGAGCCGATCAGCGGGCGCAGCAGCGGAAAGGCGCGGGCGAACATCATCAGGCCTCCTCGAAGGCGGGGAGAACGGGACAGCCCTCAGCGTCCTGCCCGATGGGCTTCATCCAGAGCACGTCGGCCAGCGCGAGTTCGGCATAGAGATGCGGGAAGAGATCACCCCCGCGCGAGATTTCGTCACGCAGGGCCTCGGTGAGCGGTTCGCGCGAAACCGCCAGCAGCACGAGATCGGGCATCCCCGCGAAATGCTTGCGCGCGGTTTCCGCGAGTTGATGGGCGTAGGAGAAATGGATGAACCCGTCCTGCTGGTCGATGGCCGAGCCCGCGAATCGGCCGGCGCGGCTGAAGGTTTCCCACTCCGCCCGGGGCAAGATCTTGAAAAGAAGCGCCATACCGACTCCGAACCCGGCCATTTGGGGGAGCTTTAGGCCTTCGATTTGTGCCTGCAAAGCGCAAATTGCAGCTTCGCCGGCTGTTCGGGATGCAAAACTCTCGCGATTCCAAACGCTTTGATGCAATATCATGCGGCATGTTGACCCATTCTCAGATCTGGACGGCCATCGACACGCTCGCGCAACGGCACGGGCTCACGCCGTCGGCATTGGCCAAACGGGCGGGGCTCGACGCGACGACCTTCAACCGGTCGAAGCGGCGGGGGGCCGATGGCAATCCGCGCTGGCCCTCGACCGAATCCATCGCGAAGATCCTCACGGCGACGCAGGTCAGCGTGGACGAATTCCTGGCGATCGTGACCAGCGTGCCGGGTCCCGCGAGCCTTCCCTTCCTGTTCAGCGATCACCTCAGGCCCGAGGCCTTCAACCCGGAAGGGAAACCGCAGGGCACAGGCTGGGAGGCGATCGAGCCGCTGCCGGGCCTGCGCGGCGATTCCTTCGCGATCGGGCTCGCCTCCGATGCCTTCGCCCCTTCCTACCGGCAAGGCGACGTGGTGATCGCCTCGCCGAGCGCCCCGCGCCGGCGGGGGGACCGCGTGCTGCTGCTCGCCGGGGATGGCAGCTTGTCGATCGGCGAACTCGGCCTCGAATCCGCGACGCAGGTGCGCTTGCGCTGCTTTTCGGGCCAGCAGATTCAGGCGCGCAGCACGAAGGACATCCGCCTGCTCGCGCGCATCCTCTGGGTGAGCCAGTAAGGCCGGGTTCAGCCCGTGATGCCGCGCGCCTTCAGGAACGCCTCATGCGCCGCCACGAGATCGCCCGCGACCGCCTTACGGATCAGCGCGACCGTGTTCTCGAGGCCGTAGATCGCCGCGAAGGAACCGAAGCGCGGGCCACGTTCCTCGCCGAGCAGCACGTTGTAGATCGCCGCGAACCACGCATTCGAAACGCCGGGACGCTCGGGCGTGGCGCCCTTGGCCTGGAAATCCTGATAGCGCGGCACGGCGCGCGCGACATCATAGGCCGCTTCCTGAATGGCCTCGGCGCTCGCATCGGCCGGAAGGCCCGCGAGCGTGTCGGCGAGCGTCGTGAAGGCCGCCGCCTCCACGTCGTCCGGCAGGCGATAGGCCTTCTTCGGCTTCACGAAATCCTCGAAATAGCGGATCGCGTAGCCCACCAGCGCATCGAGCCGCGGATGGCTTTCGGGCGAGGCCGAGGGCGCATAGCGCTTCAGGAACCCCCAGAGCACGCCCTTCTCCTCGGCATTGGCCACCGCAACGAGGTTCATCAGCAGCGAAAAGGAGACTTTCTCGGAAGGGGCGTTCTCGCCCTCGCGGCCGAGCTTTTCCGAGGCCGGCGGGTTGCCGCCATGGATGTGCCAGACCGGGTTGCCGAGCTGGTTCTTCTGGTCCTGCCGGGGGAAGGCATCGAGGAACTGGAGATATTCATCCACCGCGCGCGGAATGACATCGAAATAGAGCCGCTTCGCCTCGCGCGGCTTGTGGAACATGTAGAGCGCCAGGCTCTCGGGCGAGGCATAGGTCAGCCACTCGTCGATCGTCAGGCCATTGCCCTTCGACTTCGAGATCTTCTGGCCCTGGTCGTCGAGGAACAATTCGTAGACGTAGTGCTCCGGCGGAATGCCGCCGAGGATCGCGCAGATGCGGTCATAGATGCCGGCATTGGTCTGGTGATCCTTGCCGAACATCTCGAAATCGACATCGAGCGCCGCCCAGCGCATGCCGAAATCCGGCTTCCATTGCAGCTTCACGTTCCCGCCGGTGACGGGCAGCGTCGTCTCCGCGCCATCCTCGTCGAGGAAGGTGATGGTGCCGGCCTTCGCATCGACATGCCGCATCGGCACATAGAGCACGCGGCCCGATTTTGGCGAGATCGGCAGGAAGGGCGAATAGGTCGCCTGCCGCTCGGGGCCGAGGGTCGGCAGCATCACATCCATGATGGCCTGATAGCGCTCGGCCGCGCGCAGCAGCACCGCATCGAAGGTGCCGTTGCGATAGCATTCGGTGGCGCTCATGAACTCGTATTCGAAGCCGAAGGTATCGAGAAAGCGCCGGAGCATCGCGTTGTTGTGATGCCCGAAACTCTCGTAATCGCCGCCGAACGGGTTCGGAACGGCCGTCAACGGCTTCTGCAGATGCGGCTCGAGGAAGGCGCGATCCGGCACGTTGTCCGGGATCTTGCGCATGCCGTCCATGTCATCCGAGAAGCAGATGAGGCGCGTGGGGATTTCCCCGCCGGTCAGCGCCTCGAAGGCGCGGCGCACCATCGTCGTGCGCGCCACCTCGCCGAAGGTGCCGATATGCGGCAGGCCCGAGGGACCATAGCCCGTCTCAAACAGCACATGCGTCTTCCCCGATTTCTTGACGCGCGCGACCAGCTTGCGGGCCTCTTCGAAAGGCCAGGCGGGAGAGGTCTGGGCAGCGTCGCGAAAACGGGAGAGATCGGTCATGGAAGCGGGTTTTCCGGGGGAAAGGCAGGCCGGTTTCGTTAGGGCCGGCGCGAGACGCCGTCAACCGCCGGAAAACGCCCCGATCAGTAGAACGGCACGGGGAAATGTTTCAGGTAGAGCCGCGCGAAGCGCCCGTCGCGGCTCATGCGGGTGAGCGCGTCGTCGATCGCCTGCCGCAGCGTGGCATTGCCCTTGCGCATCACGATGCCTGCGCCTTCGCCGAAGAACCGGCTTTCCGCGTAGGCCCCGCCGATGAAGGCGCAACAGCCGAGCGATTCCGAGCCATTGAGCCAGAAGGCGATGGCAATGGCATCGCCGAACGCGAGATCCACCTGCCGCCGGCGCATGGCTTCGAGCGCCCGGTCGGTGCTCTCGAACCGCTCGATCCGCACGGCCGGGAACAAGGCGTTGAGATAGGCCTCGTGCCGGGACCCGCCGACGACCGCGATGGATTTGCCCTGCAACGCGCGGATATCGGTGAAGGCAACCGCCCCCTCCTTGTGGCCGGCAAACCGCGCGGGAACCCGATAGACCGGCAGCGACACCTCGAAACGCTGGCGCAGATCGGCATCGATCCGGTGCGAGGCGATGACCGCATCGCCCTGATTGGCTTCGACGGCCGGCAGCAGCAGATCCCAGCGGCGGGGCTGGATGGTGCATTGCACTTCGAGTTCGGCGCAGATCGCGCGCGCGAGATCGACATTGAAACCCTGCAACTGGCCGTCGGCTCCCAGAAAATTGAACGGCGGATAATCATCCTCGGTGAGGAAGCGGATGCTGGCGAGGCGCGGGCCGGTTCGCCGCTCGATGCGCCGTTCGGGATCGACGAAGACCGGAATGCGGATGGCCGGGCCCTGCTGCGCCAGGACCGGCGCGGCAGCCCCCATTCCGCCCAGCAGGCCCGGCACGAGGCCGAGGAGCGCGATTATGGGCGAAAAGCCCGACATGGCCCGCTGGAACCATCGGAACGCGTTGCGCATTCGGCCTCCTGCTTGGCATCTGTTCATGTCGGTCATGCCATTTGCGGATGGGACAAGGCAATCGCGACGGTTGCCTTCGGCGGACATTTGCGACAAAGCGACGGCGGATCTTTCGCAACTGCGAAGATCGACCTCCATCTGTGACCGAGGGAGTGGCACGGAGATGACGAAGTGGGTTTACACGTTTGGCGATGGCCAGGCGGAAGGCAATGCATCCTTGCGCAATCTTCTGGGCGGCAAGGGCGCGAATCTCGCGGAGATGTGCAGCCTCGGGCTGCCCGTGCCGCCGGGCTTCACCATCTCCACGGAGGTCTGCACCTGGTTTTACGCCCATGACCGGAAATACCCGCTCGAACTCGCAAGCCAGGTGGATGCCGCGCTGAAGCATGTCGGCCGCCTCGCCGGCCGCGGCTTCGGCGACAGGGAAAATCCGCTGCTCGTCTCCGTGCGCTCCGGCGCCCGCGCCTCGATGCCGGGCATGATGGACACGGTGCTGAACCTTGGCCTCAACGACGAGACGGTCGAGGCGGTCGCGAAGCTCTCGAACAATCCGCGCTTCGCCTATGACAGCTACCGCCGCTTCATCACCATGTATTCCAACGTGGTGCTGGAACTGGAGCACCACAATTTCGAGGACATCCTCGAGGAATACAAGGACCACAAGGGCTACACGCTCGATACCGAAATGACCGCCGAGGACTGGAAGGCGATCATCGTCTCCTTCAAGGCCTGCGTGCAGGAGAACCTCGGCAAGCCCTTCCCGCAGGATCCCTACGAGCAGCTCTGGGGCGCGATCGGCGCGGTGTTCGGCTCGTGGATGAATGCCCGCGCGATCAAGTATCGCGAGCTGCATTCCATTCCGGAAAGCTGGGGCACGGCCGTGAACGTGCAGGCCATGGTGTTCGGCAATATGGGCGACACCTCGGCCACGGGCGTGGCCTTCACCCGCAACCCCTCCACCGGCACGAAGGAACTCTACGGCGAATTCCTCATCAACGCGCAGGGCGAGGATGTGGTCGCGGGCATCCGCACGCCGCAGGATATCACCGAGGTTGCGCGCATCGCCGCCGGCTCGACGAAACCCTCGCTCGAGGCCGCGATGCCCGAGGCCTACAAGGAACTCGTGCGCATCTACGGCCTGCTCGAGAACCATTACCGCGACATGCAGGATCTCGAATTCACGATCGAGCGCGGCAAGCTCTGGATGCTGCAGACCCGCAATGGCAAGCGCACGGCGAAGGCCGCTTTGCGCATCGCAGTCGATCTCGCGAATGAGGGCCTCATCAGCCAGGACGAGGCGGTGAAGCGCGTCGACCCCGCTTCGCTCGACCAGCTCCTGCACCCCACCATCGACCCCAAGGCGACGCGGCTGCAATTCGCGACCGGCCTGCCGGCCTCGCCGGGTGCGGCGACGGGCGAGATCGTCTTCACCTCCGAGGAAGCCGAGGAGGCGAAGAAGGCCAAGCGCAAGTGCATTCTCGTGCGCGTGGAAACCTCGCCCGAGGATATCCACGGCATGCATGCCGCCGAGGGCATCCTCACCACGCGCGGCGGCATGACGAGCCACGCCGCGGTCGTGGCGCGCGGCATGGGCAAGCCCTGCGTCTCCGGTGCGGGTTCGGTCCGCATCGACATGGCGACCGGCACGATGACCTGCGGCGGGAAAACCCTGAAGCGCGGCGATTTCATCACCATCGACGGCGGCAACGGCCAGGTGCTCGTTGGCGAGATCGCGATGCTCCAGCCGGAACTCTCGGGCGAATTCGCCGCCCTGATGGAATGGGCCGACAAGGCCCGCCGCCTCAAGATCCGCACCAACGCGGAAACGCCTCTCGATGCGCGCACGGCGGTGAAATTCGGCGCGGAGGGCATCGGCCTCTGCCGCACGGAGCATATGTTCTTCGAGGGCGAGCGCATCATCGCGATGCGCGAGATGATCCTTTCGGACGACGAGAAGGGCCGACGCACCGCACTCGCGAAGCTGCTGCCGATGCAGCGCTCGGATTTCATCGAGCTGTTCGAGATCATGAAGGGCCTGCCCGTCACGATCCGCCTGCTCGACCCGCCCCTGCACGAGTTCCTGCCGCATGAGCCGCGCGAGATCCAGGAAGTCGCGGAAGCCATGGGCGCCTCGGCGGAGAAACTGCGCATTCGCGCCCTGGAACTCCGGGAATCGAACCCGATGCTGGGCTTCCGTGGCTGCCGCCTCGCGGTGGCCTACCCGGAAATTGCCGAGATGCAGGCCCGCGCGATTTTCGAGGCGGCGGTGGCCGTGAAGAAGCGCACCGGCGCGATGGTGACGCCGGAGGTGATGGTGCCGCTGGTGATGACCAAGCCGGAACTCGACCTCGTGAAGGCTCGCATCGACGCGATGGCGGCGGCGGTGGCGCAGGAAACCGGCGTCACGGTGCCCTATCAGGTCGGCACGATGATCGAACTCCCGCGCGCGGCCCTGCGCGCCGGCGAGATCGCCCAGGCGGCGGAGTTCTTCTCCTTCGGCACGAACGACCTGACGCAGACCACGCTCGGCATCAGCCGCGATGATGCCGGCAACTTCCTCGGCTCCTACAAGGCGCGCGGCATCCTCGCCGAAGACCCGTTCGTGACGCTCGACCAGGAAGGCGTGGGCGAACTCGTGAAGATCGCGGTGGAGCGCGGCAAGGCGACCCGCGCCGACCTCAAGCTCGGCCTCTGCGGCGAGCATGGCGGCGACCCGGCCTCCATCGCCTTCTGCGAGAGCGTGGGCCTCGATTATGTCTCCTGTTCGCCCTTCCGCGTGCCCATCGCCCGCCTTGCGGCGGCGCAGGCTGCGCTCGGCAAGGTGACGAAGGCCGAGGGGTAACGGCTCGTTAAACATGGGCGTGCCGGCGCGGCACGCCCTCGTGTTTGGTTAAAAAGCAGGCAGTTAACCTTGCTTTCTAAGCCTTCCTGAACCGAACCTCGTGTTTTCTGGCCTGATCTATGACGGATCGAGGTCGCGAGATGGGGTTTGCCTCCGCCATCGCCGAGGAACGGGAACGCTACCGGCGGCGGCGTCGGAGCATCCGGCTCTGCGCGTCATTCCTCGCGACCTGGGGCCTCGCGGCAGCGGCTCTCGTCTCGACCACCGCGACCGCCGGCCTGAACCTGCATGTGCCGGATATCGAATTCCGCCGCACCACGATGATCGAGCCGTCGCGGCTCACCCTCACGCCGCCGCGTCTTTCGCCGCTGCTCATGGTCGGCGACGAGCGCATCGCGGCGGTCGAAGCGGCGGAGAGCGCGCGGGAACGCCTCGCCGCGCACATCCGCAAGGTCGATCTCGCGCGGAGCGACCGCCTGCCCGTGCTGCCGGGCCAGCCCCTGCTGTTTCTCGAGAACCGCGTGCTGCTGCCCGGCCAGAGGCTTGACCCGGCGATCAATCTCAACCGCGCGAGCCGGCTTCTCACCGCTCGCCTCTCCACCTTCGGCGGGCGCACGCCGGCTTTCGGCGCGACGGGCCTCACGCCATCCGGCCCGAGCCGCGCCGCGCTGACCCTCGCCCGCCCGGACGGCTCGACACCGGCCGTCGGCCGCGCGACGGCTCTGGCCTCGGTGACGCCCGCGCCGGTGGAACCGGAAATCATCATGGTCTCCACCCTGCGCATCCCGTCGATCCAGCCGGTGACGCAAGGCCTGCTGCACCAGCCGACGCTCGCGCTTTCGCTGCCCAATCTCGACCTCTCGGACCCGGAAACCCGCCGCCGCGAGATGAAATGCCTCGCCGAGGCGGTTTATTTCGAAGCGCGATCCGAGCCGGAGACCGGGCAGGCCGCCGTGGCGCAGGTGGTGATCAACCGCGCGAAGAGCGGGCTCTACCCCACCTCGATCTGCGGCGTGGTCTACCAGAACCGCCATCGCTACAAGGCCTGCCAGTTCACCTTCGCCTGCGAAGGCAAATCGCTCGCCATCCGCGAGCCGGATTCCTGGGCGGTCGCGACCCGCGTGGCGCAGGAGGTGCTGGAGGGCCAGACCTACCTGCCCGCGGTGGGCGCTTCCACGCATTACCACGCAGATTACGTGGCTCCCTGGTGGTCACGGAAACTGAAGCGCACGGATCAGATCGGCCGGCACATCTTCTACAAGCTCAGGCCCGGCCAGACCTGAGATTCACCCTGCCGTTTAACCCTGCCCGCGAATTCACCCCGCGTTAACCCTCTGCGTTTGTTGAAATTGCGCCGCGCGCAGCGCCTGATCCTCCGAATGAATTCCCGCTCGAAGGATCTGCCGATGCGTCGCCTCGTCATTCTCGCCGCTTTCACCCTTGCTGGCATGGCCACGGCCCAGGCCGGCGGCCGCTGCTCCGGATCGCATTGCTACCAGCGCGTCGATCACCCGCCGGTCTATGGCGTGGTGGAGGAGGCCGTGAAGGTGCGCCCGGCGCAGAGCTATGTGCGCCAGGTGCCGCCGGTCTATGCAAGGCAGGTCGAGCAGATCGTGCTCCGGCCGGCGCATCGCGTGGAACGCATCATTCCCGCCCAATACAGCGTAGTGGCCGAGCAGGTGCTCGTCGCCCCCGAGCGCAAGGTCTGGCAGGTGACCCGCGACAGCTGGGGCCGCGAGATCGGCTGCTGGGTGACGGTGCCGGCGCAATATGCCGTGCAGCACCGGCATGTGCAGATCGCCCCCGCCCGGGCGGTGTATGAGGACATCCCGGCGGTGCATGGCTACCGCGAGCAGAAGGTGCTGGTGGAGCCGGGCTATGTGACGGAAGAACATGTTCCGGCGGAATATGCGACGCGCCATCGCCGCGTTCTGGTGAGCCCCGGCGGTTCGAGCTGGCAGCCTTTGCGCTGAGCATGCTGCGATGAAGTGGAGCCCGGTTCATCGCTAAAAGCATGCGAAAGGAAGAGTATAGGTAGAATTGCGAGCGCAGTGCGGCGGGCTCGCCCGTCCCGCGCGACGGGTGCGCCGGAGGGAGACGGCGCACCCGCTCCCTTGTTCAGGGGCCGGAAAGGCGTTCGACGCGAAGCCCGGAGCCGCGCTGCTGGATCGACCAGACCTTGTCCGGCCAGCTCGCCAGAAAATCCGTGCGGCTATGGCCGCCCCGGCTCTCCTCGCGGCTGAGCGCGGCTTCCACCATCAGGCTGGCGATGCGCGCGAGCGCCCCGGCATGGCCCAGGCGCTCGCGACAGGGCGCGATCTCGCCCAGCGCCGCTTGCAGGCCCTTCGCATCCCGCAGAACAGCACATTGCGCCTGCATGAGATGGCGGATCCGCTGGAAGAACGCGGCATCGTCGGCCGGCGCGGGTTGCGCGGGGCCATCATCCTGCATCTGCACCGTGCCGGCCTCCACGCCCTTCAGCGCCTCCGCCACGCGCGCACCGAACACCACGGCTTCAAGCAGCGAGTTCGAGGCGAGCCGGTTCGCGCCGTGGACGCCGGTATGGGCGACCTCACCCACGGCGTAGAGGCCCTTCACACCCATCGCCGCGCCATCCGCATCCACCGCGATGCCGCCCATATGGTAATGCGCGGCCGGCGCGATGGGGATGAGGCCATTTACGGGATCGATGCCCGCCGCGATGCAGGCGGCATGCACCGTCGGGAACATCTCCGGGAATTTCGCACCAATCGCCTCGCGGCAATCGAGAAACGCGCCATTCCCCGCCTGAATCGAGGCGAAGACACCGCGCGCCACCACGTCACGCGGGGCGAGTTCGGCATCGCGGTGCAAGCTCGGCATGAAGCGCTCGCCATGCCGGTCCACCAGCTTCGCGCCCTCGCCGCGCAGGGCCTCCGTGGCGAGCGGCGCGGGATCGCGGCCGATATCGAGCGCGGTGGGATGAAACTGCACGAATTCCATGTTCACGAGCCGCGCGCCAGCCTGATAGGCCATGGCGAGGCCCGAGCCCCAGGCTTCCTTCGGGTTGGTCGTCACCGCGAAGACCTGCCCCGCCCCGCCCGTGGCGAGCACGACATGGCTCGCCTCGAGCCGCAGCACGCGGCCGTCCTTCACCGCCCGCGCGCCGATGATCGCGCCATCCGTTCCGGTGAGAAGTTCCGTCGCTTCCGCGCCTTCGATCACCCGGATCGAGGGCGTCTCGCGGACGGCCGTGATCAGCGCTTCCATGATCTTCCGTCCGGCCATGTCGCCGCGCACGCGCACGACGCGGTGGTGGGAATGGGCGGCCTCGCGGCTCTGGACGAGCTTGCCCTCGAGATCGCGATCGAAGGGCACGCCGAAGGCGAGAAGATCGAGGATGCGCTCCGAGGCTTCCGAGACCATCAGGCGCACCATGGCCTCGTCGCAGAGGCCGGCGCCAGCGACCAGCGTATCCTGCACATGGCTGTCGATGGAATCGCCCTCGCCGATGGCGGCCGCGACGCCGCCTTGCGCCCAGGCGGATGACGCGCCCTGCCCCAAGGGCACCGGCGTGAGTACCGTGCAGGGCAAGGGCGCGAGCTTCAATGCGGTGAAGAGCCCCGCAAGGCCGCCGCCGATGATGAGAATGGAGGGCATGAGCGTTTCCCGTGTCATGCCCGACGGCCTGGACCTTTGTCCGGGACGGGCGGGAATCCATGACCTCGAAACCGGGCCATGGATCCCCGCCCGCGGCCTAAGCCGCGTCGGGGATGACAGGCTGGTTTTTTACTGCGTGAGATTGACCATCCGCTCCACGGAGCGGCGGGCGCGGACGGCGAGTTCCTCGGGGATTTCCACCTGGTGCTCGAGGTTCAGCAGGCTGTCGAGGATCTTCGGCAGCGTGATGCGCTTCATGTGCGGGCAGAGGTTGCAGGGCCGCACGAACTCGACATCCCGCGCCGAGGCCGCGACGTTGTCGGCCATCGAGCATTCGGTGACGAGCAGCACCTTCCCGCCATGCTGCGCCTTGGCATAATCGATCATGCCGGCGGTGGAGCCGGTGAAATCGGCCTCCGCGATCACATCCGGCGGGCATTCGGGATGCGCGATGATGCGGATGGTGGGGTCCGCCTCGCGGTAGCGGCGCAATTCCTCGCCGGTGAAGCGCTCATGCACCTCGCAGGCGCCGTGCCAGGCGATGATCTTCACCTTCGTCTTCGATTGCACGTATTTCGCGAGATACTGGTCGGGCACGAAGAGCACGCGATCGACGCCGAGGCTCTCCACCACCTGCACGGCATTGGCGGATGTGCAGCAGATATCGACCTCGGCCTTCACCTCGGCGCTCGTGTTCACATAGGCCACCACCGGCACGCCGGGATAGGCCTCGCGCAGGCGGCGGATATCCGCCCCGGTGATCGACGAGGCGAGCGAGCAGCCGGCCTTGAGATCGGGGATCAGCACCATCTTCTCGGGGCTGAGCAGCTTCGAGGTCTCGGCCATGAAATGCACGCCGCCCTGCACGATGATCTTCGCATCGAGCTTCGCGGCGACTTTCGCGAGCTGCAGGCTGTCGCCCCCCACGTCCGCCACGCAATTGTAGATCTCGGGCGTCTGGTAGTTATGCGCGAGGATCACCGCGTTGCGCTGCTTTTTCAGGCGGTTGATGGCGGCGACATAGGGCGCGTGGAACGGCCATTCCACACTCGGCACGATGTGCTTCACGCGCTCGTAGAGATGCGCGGTCTCGGCCGCCACCTCGGGGGTGTAGGTGAGATCCGGGCGGGGAAGGATGTCCCGCTCCAGAATGCGGCCCGCCGCCGGGGAACCATCGGCAATCAGAACGCTGGTCATCCTCAAATCCTTCCCGGGCTTGCCGCCCTGTGGACCTTGCGTCTTAGGCTCATGATGAGCATAAGAGAGGCCTGTTTATACTCATTTTGAGTATATGTCATAACGCTTTTCCGGCAAAAAATCCAGCCCCAAAAATCGGGTGGCCCCGCGCAACGGGTGATGGGCCATCCGGCATGCGCGGCAGGTTCGCCGCCGCGCCCCTCACCTGACAGTCAACTTGATTTGACAATCGGTTGGCTTCGGCCTCTGCTGGAGGCTCTTGTATCACCTCGGCCTCCGTATGAACGAACGCGTTGTCCTCCGGCATGTTCCTCCTGGCGTCGTTCATCCGCCGGGCGATGCCGTTCCTCCGCGGCGGCCGGCGTTCCGCATGGCGGAAGTCCTGCTGGCCTGCGGGCTCACGCGGGAACGATTGCTGGAAGAGGCCGAGCGCGCGCAGGCCCTCGGCTCCGACCTGATCGATCTCGGCCTGGCCGAGGGCTGGATCGACGAGGAAAACCTGCTGCGCGAGATCGCCGCGCGGCTCGATCTGCGTTTCCTCGAAGTGACACCGCCCGCCGAGCCGGACACTCCGCTCGCCAGCGCCCTGCGCCTGCGCTCCTATCGCATTGTCGGCGAAGGGCCGGGCGAACGCTGCGTTCTGGCACCGGGCGGCGCGATGATCCGCGCGCTGGCCGACGGGCGGCTCACGGCCCCGGCGAACCGGGTCGCCCTGGTGACGCGCCAGAGCCTGCGCGAAGGATTGCTGGCGAGCCAGGGGCGACGCCTCGCGAAAGAGGCCACGCGCACCTTGCCGCCCCGGTTTTCGGCGCGATGGCCCGAGACGGTCCGGCCCTGGCAGCGCGGACCGCTCGTGCTGACGCTCCTCCTGTGCGTGCTGGGCGGGCTGGGATTGATCCTCGCCTTCCCCGCCCTGCTCACGGCGCTGACGCCGCTGCTGCTGGCTCCCGTGCTGATCGGCGGAGCTGTAACCGCCATCATCTCCGCGCTCGCGAGCCTCAGGCCGGTGGCGCGCCCGCCCGATCTGCCGGATGCCGCGCTGCCCGCCTACACGATCCTGGTGCCGCTCTACCGCGAGGCGGGCATGATCGACACGTTGCTCGCGAACCTCGCGCGCCTCGATTACCCGCGCGACCGGCTCGAGATCCTGTTCCTGCTCGAAGCGGACGATCGGGAGACCGGCGAGGCTGTCCGGGCCCGGCAGGAGACGATGCCGGGCAACGTGCAGGTGATCGTCGTGCCGCCGGGGGAGCCGCGGACCAAGCCGCGCGCGCTGAATGTCGGCCTCGCCCTCGCGACCGGCAACCTGCTCGTGGTCTACGACGCCGAGGATGCGCCGGAGCCCGACCAGTTGCGCCGCGCCGCCGCGACCTTCGCCGTCTCCGGGCCTCGCGTCACCTGTCTGCAGGCGAGGCTGGCCGTCGCCAATGCCTTCGACAGTCTTCTCGCCTGCCGTTTCGCCGTGGATTATGCGGCCCTGTTCGACACGATCAAGGCCGGCGCCGCCCGGCTCGGCTGGCCGGTGCCGCTCGGCGGGACCTCCAATCATTTCCGCACCGAAGCCTTGCGCCGCGTCGGGGCGTGGGATGCGTGGAACCTGACCGAGGATGCCGATCTCGGCATTCGCCTCGCGCGGCTCGGACACCGCATCGAGGATCTCCCCTCCACCACCTGGGAAGAGCTACCCCCGACCCTCCGCCCCTGGATGGACCAGCGCACGCGCTGGCTCAAGGGCTGGATGCAGACCCTGATCGTGCAGGCCCGCGTGCCGCGCGACCTTCTGGGCGAACTCGGCCCGTTCCGGCTGCTGGCGATCAGCCTTACCGGGCTTTCCGTGGTGCTCGGTGCGCTGGGCCTGCCGCTCTGCCTGCTGTCGCTGGGCCTGCGCCTCTCGATGGGTCTGCCCTTCCTCGAAGGCCCGAGCTTCGTTTTGGTCTCGGATATCCTGGTGATTGCAAGCTTTGTGGCGGCGCTGGTGCTGGAGATCGTGCCGCCGCTGATCGCGCTCAATCGCCGGCGATCCTGGCATCTCGCGCCGGCCGTGCTGCTCGCGCCGGTCATCTATATCCTGATCTCGGTCGCGGCCTGGCGGGCGCTGTTCGAACTCGCGCGCGACCCGTTCCTGTGGCGGAAGACCCCGCACGGATTGATGAAACGCGCCGGTGGCCTTGGCCGCCTGCGGCCGACGGAGCCCGGGGGAGCGGATGAGAGGTTCGCAGGCCGAAGCCGCGCCTGACCGCGCTCCTGTCATCCGATCGGTTTGGAGCTTGAAGACCGGCGTCGCCGTTTCAGAAACAGAGCGCCAGCAGTCCCGACATCATGGCGCCGAACACCTCGCGCCCGGCCTGCGACCACAAGGCGATCGCGAGGCCCATGGCCGCGACGATGCCCACGGCCCAGAGGGCACGGTCGGCCCGTGGCACGGCGGCCGGCGTCGGTGAAGGTTCGGAAGCCGGCATGCGAGGCTCCTTCGAGGTTCCACGTCATCCCCGGGCGCTGACCAACGAGGCGAGCCACGCGAAGGCGCTCAGGTCGCGATCTGCACCCGGATGGTCGGTTCTGTCAGCGGGCACCGGAAGGTCCGATCACCCGGTCTGGCACGGGAATGCACCCGTCATCCCATAGCTTCTTTGGCCAAAGCTGCCAAGATCGGCACCCCCGAACAGAGACGCGCCTCGATCCGCCGGTCGTCGACCACGCGTCACCGATAGAGGCGGCCGCCCGTGCCAGCCCTGGGCAAATGTCGGACAGGGCCGAACCGCTTGACCATTCGCCGCCGAACCCGCATCCGGCAAGGATGAGCGCGCCAACGACCATTCTCGTTTTCATCGATGCCGATGCCTGCCCCGTGAAGGACGAGGTCTACAAGGTCGCGGGCCGGCATGGCATCCGGACCATCGTGGTCTCGAACAGCTTCATGCAGCTTCCGCGCGATCCGCTGATCGAACGGGTGGTGGTCGGCGCGGGGCTGGGCATCGCCGACGATTACATCGCGGAGCGCGCCCGGCGCGGCGTCATCGTGATCACGGCCGATGTGCCGCTGGCGGCGCGCTGCATCAAGGCCGGGGCGGATGTCATCGCGCCCAATGGCCGCGCCCAGACGGAGCAATCGATCGGACAGGCGCTGGCGACGCGCAACCTGATGGAGGATCTGCGATCCGCCGGACAGATCACTGGCGGGCCACGCCCCTTTGCGCCGAAGGATCGCTCGAACTTCCTCTCCGCGCTCGATCTGGCGATCGTGCGGCTGAAGCGGGCCGGCCTGACGCCGGAAGCCTGAGGCCGGTTCTCGCGATTAGCGCCGGCAGGCGGTCGATTTTTCGCCCCGGCCCCGCACCATCCGGGAACATCAGGCTCGGGACGGCATTATCCATGCGGCCGAAGGCGCACAACGTGCTATGGAAGTGGGATGGTCCTGCCTCCTGCAGGCCGGAATGCCTGCCGCGCTATGACCCGCTCCGCGAGTCTCCGGCCTCAAGGGCGAAATCATGCCACAGCCTTCCACAGCGCATATCGAAGCAGCGAGCACGCTGGCGATCGTCGTGTCGTCGCACGAGCCCCTGCTGCTTCTTTCCGAGAACCAGACCGTGATCGCGGCCAGTTCATCCTTCTGCCGCGCCTTCGACATCAACCCGGCGACCGTCTCGCGCTGCCCGCTCGACATGCTGGGCGACGGCGAATGGGCCATGCCCAAGCTGGCCTCGCTGCTCAAGGCGACGGCCGAGGGCATCGCGCAGATCGACGCCTACGAGATCGACCTGAAGCGGCCGGATCGCGAAACCCGGCAACTCGTGGTGCATGCCCGGAAGCTGGATGACGGCGACGTCGAACATATCCGGCTGCTTCTGGCCGTGACGGACGTGACCGCCGCGCGCATCGAGGCCCGGTTGCGGGACGACCTCGTCCGCGACAATTCGATGCTGCTCAAGGAAATCCAGCATCGGGTGGCGAACAGTCTGCAGATCATCGCCAGCATTCTCATGCAGAGCGCGAGGCGCGTTCAATCCGACGAGGCGCGCGGCCATCTGCACAACGCCCATCACCGGGTGATGTCGATCGCGGCACTGCAACGGCAGCTCTCGACCTCCAAGGGTGGAAATGTCGAGCTTCGGACGTATTTCAGCCAGCTCTGCCACAGCCTTGCGGCATCGATGATCGCCGATCCGGACCGGCTGTCGATCGAGGTGCGGGTGGATGACAGCGCCGTCCCCGCCGATGTTTCGGTGAGCCTCGGGTTGATCGTCACCGAACTCGTGATCAACGCCCTGAAGCACGCCTTTCCCGACGAGCGGCCGGGAAGGATCCTGGTTGAATATGCCTCCTCGGGCCAGGACTGGCTGCTCACCGTCACTGATGACGGGGTCGGCATGCCGGCAGGGAGCGACACGCCGAAGGCGGGACTGGGAACCAGCATCGTCGAGGCGCTCGCGCGGAACCTCGCCTGCGAGATCCGGTTCAGCGATGCTGATCCCGGCGTCTCGGTGGCCGTCGGTCATCGGGCCGATGGCGAGCTTCGCGACCATCCGTCGAATGAAAACATTGCGCGGCCGATGCACGATCCTCGACCCGGCGGCGGAGCCGCGTCGCCTCCTTCCGGAACAGGGCAATCCGACGATGAATAACGGCAAGGCGGTGGTGCTGGTCGTGGAGGACAACGCGATCGTCCGGATGGGCGCGGTCGATCTGGTGCTCTCGGCGGGCTATGAAGCACTCGAGGCAACGGATGCCGACACGGCCATCCGCATCCTGGAATCGCGCAGCGACATCGACCTCGTCTTCACCGATGTCCAGATGCCCGGCACCATGGATGGCCTGAAGCTCTCGCACTACATCCGGGATCGCTGGCCGCCGGTGAAACTGATCGTCGCATCCGGCGATGCCATTCTCGAGGAGAGCAGCCTGCCCGGCGGCAGCCGCTTCTTCGCGAAACCCTATGACAGCCACACCATCACGGATGCCATGGCCCGCCTGCTCGCGCGCGACGATTCGATCGATCCCGCCGCGGCGGCGGACCATTCCGGCAAAGAATGACGGGTCCGATCGCCGCCCGAACCGTTGATGGACGCTGCGCGCCGCTTGCCCCGTTCGGGATCAGACGCTGTCCTGGTTGCAGGTCAGAACAGTTCGGGATACCGACGGCAAATCAAGGTGATGCTCTATTCGATAGATACCATTGATACGTGCTGGCAATTCCATCTTCGAGTGCAATCTCCGGCTTCCAGCCCAACGCGTGCACGCGCGTGGAATCCATCAGTTTGCGCGGCGTGCCATCTGGCCGAGACGTGTCAAAAATCAGTTCGCCTTGGTATCCCACGATCGATTTCACCATCGTCGCGAGTTCCTTGATCGACAACTCGCTGCCCGAGCCGCAATTGATGTGCTCATACTCATCATAATGATTCAGGCAATGAAGGACGCCGCGCGCCAGGTCATCAACGTGCAAAAACTCTCGCAATGCGGCTCCGGTACCCCAAACCACGACTTCGCTGACATTATTGATCTTCGCTTCGTGAAATTTTCGGATCAGCGCGGGTAGAACGTGACTTCTCTGGAGGTCGAAATTATCGTTCGGCCCATAAAGATTACACGGCATTACAGAAATATAGCGTCGGCCATATTGCTTACGATAGGCTTGACAAAGCTTGATGCCGGCGATTTTTGCGATGGCGTACCACTCGTTTGTTGGCTCAAGTGGCCCAGTAAGCAAGCTTGACTCTTGAATAGGCTGGGGCGCAAATTTTGGATAAATACAAGATGATCCCAGGAACACGAGGCGATTAACCCCAGCCTCATGGGCACCATGAATTACATTTGTTTCAAGAACCAGATTGTCATAGATGAAGTTCGCAGCATAAGTCTCATTGGCGTAGATTCCACCAACCATCGCGGCTGCAAAAATTATTGCGTCGGGTTTGTTTTCATTGATCCATAACTGAACCGCCCGCTGATCGCGCAGATCAACAGTGCTTCGATCGACCCGAAGAACCTCATCATCGGTCTTTTCGATTTGCCGTACAAGGGCGGATCCGACCATCCCTTTGTGGCCTGCCACCCAGATTCGTCGCGACATCAAAACGTCCTTGAAAGCCCAGAGGCAACTGCGCCTGATCGTGGTCAACCAACCGCGAGCGGAGAATTGCTGGAGGAGTCTAGCCCTATATGGATGACATTTCGAGCCCCGTTCAACCACGTTGACGCGCGACCTGTTCCCCGTCTCCGCCTATCGACGGGCGTTGGAGTTGACCTGATGTCGTGGACGCCAACGATCGTTCACCCGATTCAGGATACGCCGGAGCTGGAATAGCCCGGCGGCGAGGTAGATCGCGCTCGTTGCGATGAGCATCAGCGCTCCGCCCAGTTGCTGGTCGGCAATGGGCAGCATGCCCGCCAATGGCGGTTCACAGCGATAAAGTTCACGCGGGGACAGCGCGATCAGCGCGCCAAGCAGCGTCATGTGCATGCTGCTCACAAGCAGGGCGGCCACACCGGCCATCGCGAGATTGCCGCCCGCTTGCGTTCCGTCCGGCCTTTGCAGGGCAGATGACCAGAGCAGCAGCCCGCATCCGAGGAAACTCGCCTGCTCGAGGAGCATCATCAGACCATCGGAGCGCGCGGCATCATGCAGCACGGGCACATGCCAGAGCGACACGACAACAAGCTCGAGCGCCGAAGCGAGGAGCGGCACGGCCGGCGAAAGGGGGCGCGCATGGCGGCTCGCCAGCCCCAGCGCAAGCAGCGGCGACGCCGCGGCGAGCACGCCAAGATGCATCAGCATATGGGCTGAGAAGGATGGCCCGGCCCATCGCGGCAATGGTCCCAGCCACACCAGGGCAAGGATCGTCAGGCCGGCGACAAAACAAACGCGGCGCATCATCGGCAAGAGACGGCGAACAGCGCTGGCAATGCCTGAAGGGCCGTCGCAAAAAGGCTGAGGCCCGCCAGCAGCAAAGCGGCATGGGCCAGGAAATGCGCGCGTCCCTCGGGGTCAGCCTTGTCCGTGCGGCGGTTTCGTTCGCGCTGAAATTCGCGCCAGGCCGGCAGGCTCACCAGAATGATGGCGAGCAGCGCAACGCATGTGAGGCCGCCGATCCAGATCGGAATGGCTGGCTGCAGTTTCGTGCCCCGCGCGCAGGCCACGGCGGCAAGCCCGTAGACCGCCAGGAAATGCAGCGCCCAGGTTGTGGGCGCGAGAATGAGCCCGAAGAGCGATCCCTCATCCGGACGAAGTTCCGCCCCGTCTGCGCTGGTCTTGTCGCGGCTCATGGCCCACCTCCCGATCCGGGAAAGAGACGCATCACGGCCAAGGTCACCAGCACGGTCGGCACGGTGAAATGCGCGAACAGCGTGGCGTTCCACAAATCGCCGTCGAATTCGGCGGAGATCCGGCCGACGAGGCTGCGGGCGAGGCAGTAGAGCGCCGCCACCATGCCCAGCAAGAGATGGGCGGCTGACCAGCCCGCAAGCACCCAGATCGTCGCGGGATAGGCATGGCTTTTCGGGTCGAGCCCCGCACTCCAGGGCCCGAGCATCAGCGCCGACGCCGACAAGAGGGCCGTTGCAGCCCCGACGACCATCGCCAGCCGGGCGAGGCCGGGACGCGATCGATCCGTCGCTCTGCGAGCCGCGAACATCGAAGCCCAATGCGCCAGGGCGGCCGCGGCCGCGATGCCGGGCCAGAACGCGCTCATCACAGGCGTTCCGGCCGGCGGCCAGACGGGATGGATGGTCCAGTAGTAGAAATACGCGAAAACGAGGCTCGCAAAGGCGGTCGAGCTGCCGGTCATGGTGATGAACACGGCCCACCAGCCGATGGAACTTGGCCCGGAGGCATGGAGGGGCAGCGTGATGCCGCGGCCAGCATCCTTCGTGGGTGCTTCCGGAATGTCATTCGTGCCGGTCCAGAGCCAGGCGAGCACGAAGACCGCGGCAAAGGCCCCGCTGATCATCGCCGGAATGGTCCAGTGGAAGGTTGGGAAAATGAAGAGGCCGGCCAATCCGATGGCCGAGAGCATCGGCAAAGGCGACGGCGCCGGCAGACGCTGGATCTGGATCGGCCGGGCATCGAGCACGGTGGTCAGCACCGTTTCGCGGCGTCCCTCGCGCGCATCGGGCAGGAGGCCACGCCCCTCGTCGTAGCGGCGGACGAAATCCGGATCGTCCCAGAGCGGATAGCGGGAGGAGACTTCCGGCGCGCATCGCATGCCCCAGGGCTGCATCGGGCGCTCCGCCAGCCATTCGAGCGTGCCCGCGCCCCAGGGGTTGCGCCCGGCATCCCCCGTTCGCTTGCGGAAAAGGCCGAGCAGGATATCCGCCGCGATGATGCCGATCGCGAAGGCGAAGATGAAGGCGCCGATCGTCGAGATCAGGTTGAGCGTCTCAAGCCCGATGCCCGCCGGGTAGGTCGCCACACGGCGCGGCATGCCGGAGAGGCCGGTGAAATGCATGGGGAAGAACGTGACATTGAAGCCCACAAGGCCCAGCCAGAACGCCCAGCGCCCCGCACGCTCGGACAAGGTCCGCCCCAGCACCAGCGGCGCGTAGTAGTAGATGCCGGCGATGATCGGGAAGAGCATGCCGCCGATCAGCACGTAATGCAGATGCGCGACGACGAAATAGGTGTCATGCGCCACCCAATCGAAGGGCGCTACCGCCACCATCATGCCGGTCAGCCCGCCCAGCACGAAGATCGCGAAGGCGCCGATGATCCAGAGCATCGGGAGCGAGCGGCGCACGCGGCCGAGCATCAACGTGGCGATGAAGCAGAAGAGCTGCACACCCGTGGGAAGGGCCACGGCTTGCGAGGCCGCCGAGAAGAAGCCGATCGAGATCGATGGCAGGCCCGTCGTGAACATGTGGTGCACCCACAGCCCGAAGCTGAGGAAGCCCGTGCCCACGGCGGCCAGCACGATCCAGGAATAGCCGAAGATCGGCGTGCGCACGATGGTCGGCACGATCATCGCGGCGAGCGCAATCGAGGGCAGGAAGACGATGTAGACTTCGGGGTGGCCGAAGATCCAGAACAGGTGCTGCCAGAGCAGGGGGTCACCGCCCTTTGCCGCATCGAAAAACGGCCAGCCCATTGCGCGATTGAGTTCGAACAGGATGTCGCCCGCGATCAGTGGCGGGAAGGCGAAGAGGATCATCACGCCCACCACCAGCACATACCAGCCATAGAGCGGCATGACGTTGATGCGCATGCCCGGCGCGCGGCACTTCAACACGCCGACGATCAGTTCCACCGCCGCCGCGATCGACGCCACCTCGATGAACGACAATCCGAGCAGCCAGACATCCGCACCGATGCCCGCTTCGCGCGTGGCCATCGGCGGATACATGAACCAGCCGCTCTGCGGCGCGGCATTGAAAAGGATGGAGCCCCAAAAGAACACGCCACCGAAAAGGAAGCACCAGAAGCCAAAGGCCGAGAGGCGCGGAAAGGGCAGGTCCCGCGCGCCAATCATCTGTGGCATCAGCAGCATGGCGATAGCCTCGAACATTGGCACCGCGAAGAGGAACATCATCGCCGAGCCATGCACGGTCAGCGCCTGATTGTAGACGCCGGGCGACAGGAAGCTCGCGCCGGGCTGCGCGAGTTGCACGCGCATCAGCAGCGCCAGCACGCCCGCGAAAAGGAAGAACGAGAAGGCCGTGGCCGTGTACCAGAGACCAATCGTCGAGTTGTTGGTTTCGAAGAGGCGCCGCCAACCCGTCGGCGAGGCCCAGACCTGCCGCAGGCGATGCTCCTGGGCTTCGCGCAGGGCGGGATCATCCTGCGGATCCTGTGCCGGGTCGAACGACCGGGTTTGCGGGGGCGGGTTCATTTCAGCGCCGCGAGATAGGCCGCGAGCGCGCGCAAATCGTCGCCGGGCAGCACTGCGAAGGACGGCATCTTGTTGCCGGGCTTGAGATCCTGGCTCGCGGCGATCCAGCCGGCAAGCGTGCCCTGATTGTTCGGCAGCAGCCCCCCGGCAATCCGCTCGCGGCTGCCGACATGCGTGAGATCCGGGCCGGATCGACCCTCGGCCTGGGTGCCCCGAATGGTGTGGCAGGCCCCGCATCCAGTCTCGTGGAAGAGTGCCGCGCCGCGTTTCTCCTCCGGTGTGGCGGGCGGGTTGGCATCGGCGGCCTGCGCGCCGAGCCAGCGGGCCAGTGCGTCGGGCGACTGGACCACCGCCTCGAAGCGCATGAAGGAATGGCTTTCGCCGCAGAGTTCCGCGCAGATCCCGCCATAGCGGCCTTCGCGCTCGGGCTCCAGGGCGATGCGGTTCGTGCGGCCCGGGATCATGTCCATCTTGCCGGCCAAAGCCGGGATCCACAGCGAATGGATGACATCCGGGCTGGTCAGCGCGAGGTCGGTGCGCTGCCCTACGGGCAAGTGCAGTTCGTTGGCCGTTTCCACCACCCGGCCATCGCTGAGCCGATAGCGCACACGCCACCAGTAGAGTTCGCCCACGACTTCGATGGTCGGCTGCCCCGCTTGCGCCCGCAAGGATGGCATCATCGGCAGGGTATAGATGACGAGAACCACAATTCCGGTCGCGGGGATCGCGAGGCCGCCGATCCAGACCAGCAGGGATGCCGTGCGCTCGGCATGGATCCGGGGCTTGAAATACAGAGCATAGAGAAGCAGCGCCATCATCACGGTCCAGATGATCGCGCCTGCCGCGCCCAGCACCCAGAACAGGGCGGCCATCTCGCGAGCCTCGCGACCGGCCGACTGCAGGGCGGAATGGGTGCTCTGGCAACCGGCGAGAAGCCCAGTTGTCGCAATAACAGCGAACGGACGCATCGTGCGACCAACAATCCCGACGCTTCCTCGCATGGCCATGGGCATGGTCGTGAAGTTCTCCATGGATCGCGCGAAGCCGGATGGGTGCCGTGAAAGGCTCAACTCGCGAGAGACATAAAGGTTGCAACCTTTTCGCACCCGCCGCGTTCGACCGGAGAGCCAACATCTGCGGGAGAAGCGCGATGCCGAGAGAACAAATGCCTGCGCCCGGCTCCGCTCCGCTCTTGCTCCGTCGCCGCACCGTTCTCGCGGCGGCTCTCGCGTTGGCCCATCCCGGTTGGGTTTTCGCGCAGGGTGTTCCCGTGCCCGACAAGGGCGAGTTCTTCTTTCTCAGCGACCGGGAAGCGCGGATCCTCACGGCGGCGGTCGATCGAATCCTGCCGCAAGATCGGTGGCCAAGCGCTTCGCAGGCCGGTGTCGTCGAATTTCTCGATTATCAGCTGGCCACGGAATGGGGCCAGGGCGACCGGCTCTTTCAACAGGGCCCGCATCAGGCCGGAACGCCGCAGCAGGGCTATCAATTGCCGCATACCCCCGCCGAGCTTTATCGCGCGGCTCTCGCAGACGCCTCCTGGAATGCCTTCGTCACGGCATCGCCCGGAGAGCAGGACAACATGCTGAAGGCCCTCGAAAAGGGAGAGGCCAGGCTCGGCGACATTTCTGGCGCGACCTTCTTCACGGCCCTTCGGCAGAACACGATCGAGGGTTACTTCTGCGATCCCATCCACAATGGAAACAAGGGCATGGCAGGCTGGCGGATGCTCGGCTTCCCCGGCGCGAATGCCTATTACCTCACGGAAGTTGATCGCTTCGACCTCGATTATGCGCGCGAGCCTTCCGGCGTGGCGCACCGCCCGGATGAGGCGATGCCGCCGCCGGCGCAACGCAGGGGGCAATGACATGGCGATCCGGCTTCCCAGAACCGATGTCGTGATCGTGGGCGGAGGCTGGACCGGCCTTACCGCCGCGTATGAGCTGGCCCATGCCGGTCGCCGCTGCGTGGTGCTGGAGCGCGGGCAGTTCCGCCATACCGTGCCGGATCTGCAATCGCCGGCGATGCATGACGAGCTGAAATACGCGCTCCGATATGCGCTGATGATGGACACCGCGCGCAACACCCTGACCTTCCGCAACAGGCCCGAGGAGATTGCGCTGCCGATGCGCCGGCTGGGATCGTTCCTGCCCGGCGAGGGGCTGGGCGGCGCAGGCGTGCACTGGAACGGCCAGCTCTGGCGGCCGCTGCCGTCCGATCTCCGGATCCGCAGCCATTACACGGACAAATACGGCGCGGCCTTCATCCCCGAGGAACTGAGCATCCAGGATTGGGGCGTGACCTACGAGGAACTCGAGCCGCATTTCGATTTCTTCGAGAAGATCTGCGGCACGGCGGGCAAGGCCGGCAACCTGCGGGGACAGAAGCAGGAGGGCGGCAACCCGTTCGAGGGGCAACGCTCGGATGAATATCCGAACGAACCGATGAAGCAGCCGCTGGCCACGACGCTCTTTGGCGAGGCGGCCGCGCGCGAAGGGTTCAACCCCTTCCCCATGCCCTCGGCGAATGTGACGAAAACCTACACCAACCCCTATGGCGCGGTGCTGCACCCTTGCACCTATTGCGGCTATTGCGAGCGCTTCGGCTGCGGCTATTACGCCAAGGCCGACCCGATCATCTGCGTCTACGACCGCCTGAAAGGCCACGAGAATTTCACCCTGCGCACGCAATCCACGGTGATGCGCGTGAACAAGGCGCCGGATGGCAAGAGCGCGACCGGCGTGACTTACATCGGCGATGACGGCCGCGAATACGAGCAGCCGGCCGACATGGTGCTGCTCTGCGCCTATGGCCTGTGGAACGTGCACCTGTTGCTGCTCTCGGGCCTCGGCCAGCCCTATGATCCCGCGACGAATGAAGGCGTGGTGGGGCGCAACTACGCCTACCAGACCATGGCGAGCACGCGCGTGTTCTTCAACGGGAAGCACCGGTTCAACCCCTTTATGGGAGCCGGCGCGCTCGGGATGGTGGCGGATGACTTCAACGGCGACAATTTCGACCACGCCTCGCTCGATTTCGTGGGGGGCGGATACATCGCCGTCACGCAGACCAACGGGCGCCCGGTGGAAACAACGCCCATCCCCTCGAATACCCCGACCTGGGGCGCGGCCTTCAAGAATGCGGCGCGCGAGCATTACAACTCGACCCTGACCATCACGATGCACGGATCGTCGATGACGCGTCGTGCGAATTATCTCGACCTCGATCCGACCTACACGGATGATCTCGGGCGTCCCCTGCTGCGCCTCACCTTCGATTTCCCGGACAATGACCGGCGCATGTCGCGGCATGTCACCGCGCAGGCCTTGCGCATCGGCCGAGCCATGGGCGGGTCGCTGGTCGAGCAATCCGAGCGCGCATCCGATCCCTATTCGATCGTGCCCTACCAGACGACGCACAATACGGGCGGCGCGGTGATCGGCACCGACCCGAAAACGAGCGCCGTCAATCGCTTCGGCCAGCTCTGGGACCAGCACAATGTCTTCGTGTTCGGGGCGTGCCTCTTCCCGCAGAACATCGGCTACAACCCGACCGGATCCGTGATGGGGCTCGCCTACTGGACGCTCGCGGCGATCAAGTCGCAGTACCTCGCCAATCCAAGACCCCTGATGGGAGGCTCGCCATGAAATGGACCATCGCGGCATTGGCGGGGTGCAGTGCGGCCATCGCCACCATGTTTGTGGCTGCGGCCCAGGATTGGCAGGCTGCACCGCCCTCCGCGCCTGAAGCCCGTCTCAACAACCGCAGCGCCGCCTTTCTGGCCACGGTGGAGCGCAGGCCCGATCGCGAACTCTACGCCCGCGGACGCCTGATCGCCATGGGCGGCGGCGGCCAGGGCGCGACCGGCTCGACCTGTTTCGTCTGTCATGGCCCGAACGGCGGCGGCGACAGCACCGGTGCCTTTCCCCGGCTCGCCGAGTTGCCGGGCTGGTACATGTACAAGCAGCTCGGCGATTACGCCGAGGGCACGCGCCCCAACGCCATCATGACGCCGATCGCGAAGGCCCTGACGGCGGAAGAGCGCGAGGCGGTTTCGGTTTATTTCGCGCTGTCGGGCGCTCCGGGCCGGAATCAGATGCCGCAGCCGCCGGCAGATCCGCGCCGTCTTCAATGGGGTGCGGCGCTGGTCGCCGTGGGCTCCGCCGAGCGGGCCATTCCCGCCTGCGTGAACTGCCATGGCAGCGGCAGCGAAGGCATTCCGCCCTCGGTTCCGGGCCTTGCAGGCCAGAACCCCACCTATATCGCCACGCAACTCACGCTCTGGAAGACCGGCATGCGCAAGAACGACCCCATGAACGTCATGGGTGCCATCGCCGTGAAAATGACTGATGAGGATATTCAGGCCGTCGCAGATTACCTCGGCCGCCTGCCCTGGAGTAGCCCGGTTTCCGAAGGTGTTCCCCCGACAGGAGTGCCGCGAGCGCAAGTCCGATGAGGGTTGGCGCTGCTGCCATTCTGGTTCTCTCTGTCGCGTTGTCGACGCCTGCGATCGGGCAGGATGCTTCCCTTCCGGCCAATGCCGCCCGCTCGCTCATGGGCGCCAATCGCGAAGAGGGCCGGGATATCGTGCTGAAAAAAGGCTGCAATGCCTGTCATGTCATGAGCGGTGTGCCTGGTCCGTTCGGTCGCGTTGGGCCTTCGCTCGATGGTCTCGTGCGGCGCGCCTACATCGCCGGGTCGTTGCCGAACACGCCAGGGTCTCTGGTGTCCTGGCTGATGGACCCGCCGCGCCACGCTCCGCGTACAGCCATGCCGAATTTCGGACTGACGCGTTCAGAAGCGATGGATATCGCCGCGTTCCTTTACTCTCTCCCGCCCCGCTAGCCCCCTCGAGGCGTAGCCGGATGCGGACGGCGGCTCGCTTCGCCATCCGGTGAAGCCCGCATTCCCATGAGCAGCAAGCCGGACGGCCTGCAATTGCATCGGAAGCGCTCCGCCCAACGTCGCAGGCCCACGTCAAGCGTCCAGGCCGAGCGCAAAAACAGCGATTTATGACAAACGTGGAGCGGGTAGCGGGAATCGAACCCGCGCGTTCAGCTTGGGAAGCTGACAGGCTACCATTACATCATACCCGCGCGCCCTTCCTCATAGGCCGGGAGCGCGCCGGATTTCAAGACCCGCGCGCGGTTCCTTTTTCGGTGGGGAAAGGCCCGATGCTGTCTCGACACTGTCAGATCCGGGCCTTACCTCCCGGCAGGATGTCGAGCCTTGCGAGCCTGAAGCCATGAACCTTCTGAAAACTCTCGTCGATCACCCCCTGACCGAACGGGCGGTGGTCCTTCTGATCGTCCTGAACGCGATCACCCTTGGCCTCGAAACCAGTGCCACCGTGATGGAGAGTTACGGCCCCCTGCTCCACACGGTCGATACCATCTTTCTCTGGATCTTCGTGGCGGAACTCACGGCGCGGTTCCTGGTGCGGCGCGGGGCGTTCTTCCGCGACCCCTGGAACGTCTTCGATGCGATCGTCATCGGCATCGCCTTGTTGCCCGCGACGGGAGCGCTTTCGGTGCTGCGCTCCTTGCGCGTGTTGCGCCTGCTGCGGCTCGTCACCGCCATCCCCTCGCTGAAGCGCGTGGTCAGCGGACTGATCGGCGCGATCCCCGGCATGGGCTCGATCATCCTGCTCACGACGCTGATCTATTATGTCTATGCGGTAATGGGCACGAAGCTCTTCGGCGCGACATCGCCGGAGCAATTCGGCTCGCTCGGCGCCACGGCCTACACGCTCTTCCAGATCATGACCTTCGACGACTGGTCCGGCGGCATCGCGAAGCCCCTGCTCGAGAAGCACGGCTATGCGATGGTCTATATCGTCACCTTCATCCTGCTCTCGGCCTTCATGATGCTGAACCTCTTCATCGGCGTGGTGGTGAGCGCGCTGGATGACGAGAAGGCGGCGGCCGATCCGCGCACGCTGCTGCACGATCCGCGCGAGATGGCGCAGATCGCCGAGGAATTGCGGGCGCTGCGGGCGGAAATCGCGGAATTGCGGCGGGAGAAATCCGCCTCCTAGTCGATGAAGTGCTTCGACAGCTTCAGGCCCTGCGCCTGATAGTTCGAGGCCTTCTCGCGGCCATAGAGCGCGCGTGGCGGTTCGGCCATGCGCTCGTAGATCAGCCGGCCGACGACCTGCCCATCCTCGAGGATGAAGGGCACGTCGCGCGAGCGCACCTCCAGCACGCCGCGCGCGCCTGTTCCGCCTGCTTCGGCATGGCCGAAACCGGGATCGAAGAAGCCGGCATAATGCACGCGGAACTCGCCCACGCCGGCGTCGAACGGCACCATTTCCGCCGCGTGGTCGGGCGGCACGTGCACGGCCTCCTTGGAGGCGAGAATGTAGAACTCGTTCGGATCGAGGATCAGCTCGCGCCGGCCCGCCAGGTGGATCGGCTCCCAGAATTCCGCCTTGCGATAGGCGCCGGGCCGGTCGACATCGACGAGGCCGGTATGCCGCTTGCCGCGATAGCCGACGAGGCCCTGTGCGTCGAAACCCGAGAGATCGACCGAAAGCGCCACGCCGTCCTGGATCAGCGCCGTATCCCGGTCCACGAGCCGGGCGCGCTGATGCAATGCGAGCAGCGCGCGGTCGTCCACACGCGCCTCGCCGCGGCGGAAGCGGATCTGCGACAGCCGCGAGCCGGTGCGCACCAGCACCGGGAAGGTGCGCGGGGAAATTTCGGCAAAGACCGGGCCCGCATAGCCGGCGGTAATCTGGTCGAATGCGGCGGCGTGGTCGACGATGACGCGCGTGAACACATCGAGCCGGCCGGTGGAACTCTTGGGGTTGGCGCTCGCCGAAACCGCCTGCGGCAGCGCGAGGCTCTCGAGCACTTCCGCGATATAGACGCAGCCGGTTTCGAGCACCGCGCCGGCGGTGAGATCGATTTCATGGAGCGCATAATGCGCGATGCGCTCGGCCACCGAGCCATTGGCGCCAGGCAGGAAGCTCGCGCGGATGCGCCAGGCGCGCCTGCCCAGCCGGAGATCGAGGCTCGCGGGCTGCACCTGCCCCTCGACAAGCGGCATGGCAGGACGAATGGCGCGCTCGGCGAGCAGCGTTTCGATCATCCCGTCCGAAAAGATGCCGGTCCGGAAGGCCGCCGCCGGAACCGCGGTGCTGGCCAATGCCTGCGCTGCCAAGGGGGCCTCCTCCATCACGTCAGCCATGGCTAAGGGATGCGGGAGGGCCTCGCAACGCGCTGCGGTAGCTTGTCCACGCTATTCACGCGGCATTCCCGATTGACGCCGTCAGGAGCGGGCTTCATCCTTGTGTCTTGCCCGCCAAGGACAGGAGCACGACACCCGTGTATCGCGCGGTTACCGAAGGCATCGAGGTGATTGTCCATCCGGCTTTCGAGCCGGAGCGGTCGAACCCCGATGAAGGCAATTACTTCTGGTCGTATTCCGTCCGCATCCGCAATCTGGGTGACGTGACGGTGCAATTGCGCGCGCGCCACTGGGAAATCACCGATGCCAATGGCCGCGTGGAGCATGTGCGCGGGCCGGGCGTGGTGGGCGAACAGCCGATCCTGAAGCCGGGCGAGAGTTTCAACTATTCCTCGGGATGCCCGCTCACCACCAGCCAGGGCGTGATGGTGGGCCGCTACGAGATGGTGGCGAGCGACGGGCGCAGCCTGCTGGTCGATATCCCCGCCTTCTCGCTCGACATGCCGGATGGCCGGCGCGTCGTGCATTGAGGCTTGCCGTCAAACGACGGCGAGCGGCAGGCCCAGCCGGTATTTCCGCGCGCAGAATTCGCAGGTGATGCCGATCTGCCCGTCATCTTCCTGCATGTCCGCGAGATCCTCGGCGGAGAATTGCGCGAGCATCTGGCGGATCTTCGTTTCCGAACAGCGGCACTGGTCGAGGATCGGCAGGGGGTTCTGCACCGCCACGCCACGCTCGTTGAACAGGCGGTAGAGCAGCCGGTCGAGGCCCAGGGCGGGGTCCACGAGTTCGAGATCCTCGGTGGTCTCCACGAGGCTGCGCGCCTCCACCCAGGCATCATCCTCGGCCATTTCGTGCTTCGGCGTGCCCTCCGGCGCATCGCCGGGGTCGAGATCCGCGACGCGCATCCGCTCGGGCGCGGCAGGCAGGAACTGCGCGAGAATGCCGCCGGCCCGCCAGCGATGCCGGCGCTCGCCGCCGATCATCACCTGCTCCTCGGCCACGGCGAGCCGCACAACTGAAGGAATCTGCTCGGATTGCTTGAAATACTGCATCGCCGCCGCCTCGAGCCCCTGCCCGTCGAGACCCACAATGCCCTGATAGCGCGATTGCAGCGCGGTCTGCTCGATGGTGAACCCGAGATAGCCCTGGCCGAGCAGATCCGCCTCGCTGGCATTCGCGGGCAAGGCCGCCACCGCCGCCTCGTCGAAGCGCGCATAGGCGCGCATGTCGGCCGGGGTGGTGAAATCCACGACCAGCATGGAAACGGGGCCTTCGCTCTTGGTCTGCAGCTGGAAACGGCCGTCGAATTTCAGCGACGAGCCCATCAGCGCGGTCAGCGCGATGGCTTGCGCCAGCAATCGCTCCACCTTCGCGGGGTAGGCATGGCGGGCGAGGATCTGGTCCAGCACGGAACCGAGCCGCACCGAGCGGCCGCGCGTATCCAGCGCCTCCACCCGGAAGGGCAGGACGATGTCATCCGCGCCGAGCGGCACGGGGAAGGGCTGGCCGTCCGCCATCAGGCGATGCTCGCGCCGTAGCACCAGGCCAGCACGGCCTTCTGGGCGTGCAGGCGGTTCTCGGCTTCGTCGAATACCACGGATCGCGGCCCGTCGATCACCTCGTTGGTGACCTCCTCGCCGCGCTTGGCCGGCAGGCAATGCATGAAGACCGCATCCGGTGCTTCCGCCATCAGGCGGCTATTGACCTGATAGGGCTTCAGCAGGTTGTGCCGGCGCCCGCCATCGGTATCGCCGAGCGAGACCCAGCTATCCGTGACGACGCAATCCGCGCCCTTCACCGCCTCGGCGGGGTCCCGCGTGAGCAGCAGTTTCGCGCCATTGGCCTTCGCCCAGTCGAGCAGTTCGTCGGGCGGGGAGAGTTCGGCCGGGGTGGCGATCCGCATCGAGAAATCCAGCCGCGCGGCGGCATGGACCCAGGAGCGCAGCACGTTGTTCATGTCGCCCGTCCAGGCGATGGTGCGCCCGGTGATCGGCCCGCGATGCTCCTCGAAGGTCAGCACATCGGCCATCACCTGGCAGGGATGCGAGGTCTTCGTGAGGCCGTTGACGACGGGCACGGTCGCGCAATCGGCCAATTCCCTGAGCTGGGCATGGTTCAGCATGCGGATCACGATCCCATCGACATAGCGCGAGAGCACCCGCGCGGTATCGGCGATGGTCTCGCGCTCGCCGAGCTCGATCTCCTTGCCGGTGACCATGATGGATTCACCGCCGAGTTCGCGGATGCCGACATCGAAGCTCATGCGCGTGCGCATCGAAGGCTGCTCGAAGATCATCGCGATCTTCTTGCCCTTGAGGACGCGGTCGGTGTCGCGCGGGTTGCGGCGGCGGGTCTTCAGCGCCTTGGCCTGCTCGATGAGCGCGCGGATGGTGTGGGAATCGAGATCGGACAGATCGATGAAATGCCGGAGACCGGCCGGAAGCTGGGTCGTTGTCATGAATCACGCATATCAGGGATCGGCCCCCGCCTGGGAACGGGGGCCCGGACGCGGGCGCTTACGCCGCGTTGCTCGACTTGGCACGGGCGAAGGTGCTGGCCGCGCGCTCGATCGCATCGGTCGCGTGGCGCACCTCCTCCTCGCCGATGATCAGCGGCGGCAGCAGGCGCACCACGTTGTCGCCGGCACCGACGGTGAGCAGCCCTTCCTGGCGCAGGGCCTGCACGAATTCCGTATTCGGCACATGGAGCTTCAGGCCCATCAGCAGGCCGGAGCCGCGCACCTCGGCGATCACCCCGGGGTAGCGATCCTTCAGTTCCGCGAGGCGCTGCGACAGGCGCAACGACATTTGCTGCACGTTCTCGAGGAAGCCCGGCGCGGTGACGAGATCGAGCACCGCATTGCCCACCGCCATCGCGAGCGGATTGCCGCCATAGGTGGTGCCGTGCGTGCCGGGCGTCATGCCCTTGGCGGCCTCGCGCGTGGCGATGCAGGCGCCGACCGGGAAGCCACCGCCGATGCCCTTCGCCACCGCCATGATGTCGGGCGTGATGCCCGCCCATTCATGCGCGAAAAGCTTGCCGGAACGGCCGACGCCGCTCTGCACCTCGTCGAGGACGAGCAGCAGGCCGTGCTTGTCGCAGAGTTCGCGCAAGCCACGCAGGCATTGCGTGGGCACCGGGCGCACGCCGCCCTCGCCCTGAACGGGCTCGATGAGGATGCCGCCGGTTTCCGGGCCGATCGCGGCCTCGAGCGCCTTGTGGTCGCCGAAGGGCACCTGGTCGAAGCCCTCGACCGGCGGGCCGAACCCGTCGAGATACTTCTTCTGCCCGCCCGCCGCGATGGTCGCGAGCGTGCGGCCATGGAAGGCGCCCTCGAAGGTGATCATGCGATAGCGCTCGGGCTGGCCGTTCGCGGAATGATACTTGCGCATCATCTTGATCGCGCATTCCAGCGCTTCCGCTCCGGAATTCGTGAAGAAGACGAGATCGCCGAAGGTGAGATCCGCCAGGCGCCGGGCGAGCTTCTCGCCCTCGGGGATCGTGTAGAGATTGGAGACGTGCCAGAGCTTCTCGGCCTGCTCCTTCAGCGCCGTCACCAGATGCGGATGGGCATGGCCCGCGATGTTCACCGCGATGCCTGCCGCGAAATCGAGGAAGCGCCGACCATCCGTCGCGGTGAGCCACGCACCGTTCCCTCGCTCGAAGGCGAGTTCCGCGCGCGCAAAGGCCGGCAGCATGGCCGATTGCGTGTTCGGTTCGACCTTGGAGACGCCGCCCGGGGCGTTTTTGAGGGAATTGTTCATGGCGATCCTGACCGGAGGTCCTCTCTTCTTCTGGGTTCGAGGGAAGGCTGTCGCGGAAAAAAGAACGCCGCCCGGAGGGGCGGCTTTCCGCCGATGCTGTGTCAGCGATTTCCCTTGAAAAGTCAAGATTTGCCCCCATATGCCCGGCAGTCGCAGTGCCGCGCGGATGATCGCTTGCGGGCAAATCCGGACGGAGGTTTTCGTCCGTCCTGCCAGATCGCTGTTGAAAACGGCGATCTTCCGCCTCCGGGTGCTCAACAAGGGGCCCCGGAAACGTCTAGTGTAAGCCATCGACAGGCGGGGAGAGCGGGCTTTCCGGGCAATCCCTCCCCCCACCGGGTTCACGAGTATCAGTCACGCTCAGGCGGAGTTTCCGTCCCCTCGCAGGCGGCAATTGCGAGGACGATCGAGGATTCGCCGCGGAGGACGAGGAGGCATGAATGTCTTGGGATGACGGTCGGATCGAGCGGCTGAAGAAGCTGTGGTCGGACGGGTTGAGCGCGAGCCAGATCGCGGCGGAACTCGGCGGCGTCACGCGCAATGCCGTCATCGGCAAGGTGCATCGCCTCGGCCTGTCGGGTCGCGCGAAGTCCAAACCGGCGACGGTGGCCCGCCCGCGCGTGAAGACGGCGGTGAAGCCGGCGCGCATTCCCGTGGCCACCACGCGCGGCAATCTCGCCGTGATCGAGATGGTCGAAGCCGAGGTGGAAGTGATCCAGAAGCCTGCCGAAATCGTGACGATCCCGCTGTCGCGGCGCATTTCCATCATGGAGTTGCGGGAGGGTCTGTGCAAATGGCCGATGGGCGATCCGCTCGACGGCAATTTCGCCTATTGCGGCGCGGATTCCGGGGTTGGAAAGGTCTATTGCGAGGCGCATTGCCGCGTCGCCTACCAGCCGCAGAACGATCGGCGTCGCGCCGGTTGAGGAATTCGGCAGGAAAGCGAGTGATCGGGGGCGCAGGCCCCCTTTTTTCGTTTCCGCGCCGGCCGGCCGAGACAGCGGCTTGACGAGAGCGGATGTCGATCTGACGGAATCAGATCGACCGTTCGATCTCTTGGCTCTGTCGCAGTTTCTGTCGGCCAACCGGTATCCACCGGGCCGGACAATGCTCTAGCCAGCGAGACGCTCGCCGAAGGTCTCGTCGAAGGCGTAGCCGGTGCCGCGCACGGTGCGGATCGGGTCCTTCTGGCCACGCCGCGTCACGGCCTTGCGCAAGCGGCCGACATGCACGTCGACCGTGCGTTCGTCGATATAGGCGTCACGGCCCCATACGCCGTCCAGCAGCTGGCTGCGCGAGAACACACGCCCCGGCGCCTGCATCAGGAATTCCAGCAGCCGGAATTCCGTCGGGCCGAGATGCAATTCCTTGCCGGCGCGATGCACGCGCTTTGCCCGCCGGTCCACCAGCAGATCGCCGATTTCCAGCCGGTCGGCGAGGTGATCGGGCTTGGTGCGACGCAGCAAGGCCGCCACGCGCGCCATCAGTTCCGGCACGGAGAATGGCTTCACGATGTAATCGTCCGCGCCGGTCTCGAGCCCGCGCACGCGGTCGGTTTCCTCGCCGCGCGCGGTCAGCATGATCACGGGCAGGCGCGCGGTCTCCTTGCGCGAACGCAGACGCCGGCAGATCTCGATCCCCGACAGGCCGGGCATCATCCAGTCGAGCACCAGAAGGTCGGGCGGGTCTTCCCGGAGGCGCAGGTCCGCCTCGTCGCCGCGCGCGACATGCTCGACGGAAAAACCCTCGGCTTCGAGATTGTAGCGCAGGAGGACGGCCAGCGCCTCCTCGTCCTCGGCGATCAGAACGCGCAGGCCCATGGCGTCACTCCGCCTTCAGGCCCTGGGTGTAGTGGGTGTCCTCCGCCCGCGGGCGCGGGCCCGCCAGGGCCTCGCCGGTCTCGATGAGATGCACCGTCTCGGCGATGTTCGTCGCATGGTCGCCCACACGCTCGACATTCTTGGCGATGAAGAGCAGGTGCGCGCAATAGGTGATCGCGCGCGGGTCTTCCATCATGTAGGTGAGCAACTCGCGGAACAGCGAATTGTGCAGCGCGTCCACCTCGCCATCATGCAGCCAGACATCGCGGGCGAGGTCCGGCCGGCTCTGCGAGAAGCTGTCGAGCACGAGCTTCAGCTGGCCCTGCACCATCCGCGCCATGTTCTGGATGCCCGACAGGGTGCGGGTGCCGATGATGGTGGAATCCATCGCCCGCACACGCTTGGCGATGTTCTTGAACAGGTCGCCGATCCGCTCGATATCCCCCGCGATGCGCACCGTCCCCATGACCGCGCGCAGATCGTTCGCCATCGGCTGGCGCTTGGCGATGAAGACCACCGCGAGGTCCTCGATCTCCTGCTGCAGAACGTCGAGCGACTTGTCGCGCTGCACCACCGCTTCCGCACGGGTCTTGTCGCCCTTCACCAGCGCATCGATGGATTCGACGAGCATCGCCTCCGCGATACCGCCCATCTCGTTGATCTTGCGCGACAGGACACCGAGTTCCTCGTCGAACGCCTTGACGGTATGGTTGTTCATGGAGCTCTCCCGCCCGATCAGCCGAAGCGGCCGGTGATGTAGTTGCGCGTCAGTTCGTGGCGCGGATTCATGAAGATCTGGTCCGTCACCCCGTCCTCGATCAGCTTGCCGAGATGGAAGAAGGCCGTGCGCTGCGACACGCGGGCGGCCTGCTGCATCGAGTGGGTGACGATGACGATCGTGAAATTCGTGCGCAATTCGTCGATCAGTTCCTCGATCTTCGCCGTGGCGATCGGGTCGAGCGCCGAACAGGGCTCGTCCATGAGGATGACCTGCGGCCGCACCGCGATGGCCCGCGCGATGCAGAGGCGCTGCTGCTGGCCGCCGGAGAGCGAAGTGCCGCTGTCCTTCAGCCGGTCCTTCACCTCCTCGAAGAGGCTCGCCTTCTTCAGCGCGCTGACGACGATCTCGTCGATCTCGGTCTTGTCGCCGGCGAGGCCATGCAGGCGCGGGCCATAGGCCACGTTCTCGTAGATGGATTTCGGGAACGGGTTTGGCTTCTGGAAGACCATGCCGACACGCGCGCGCAGCAGGACCGGATCAAGGCCCGGCTCGTAGATATCACGCCCATCCATGCGCAGGTCGCCGGTCACCCGGCAGATCGGGATCGTGTCATTCATGCGGTTGATGCAGCGCAGGAACGTCGACTTGCCGCAGCCCGACGGGCCGATGAAGGCCATCACGCCCTTTTCCGGCACATCGACGGAAACGTCCTTCAGCGCGTGCTTTTCGCCGTAATGGACATTGATGTTGCGCGCCGTGATTTTCGGGCGCGGCGCATCGGCCTGTTCGGGAGGGACGGCGAGCGGAGCGATATCGTTCATGGGACGTCCTCGAAACGCGAGAAAGGGAGAGGCGGGATCACCAGCGGCGCTCGAACATGCGCCGGAGGATGACCGCGGCCGCGTTCATCACCAGCAGGAAGCCGAGCAGCACGATGATCGCGCCGGCCGTGCGCGACTGGAAGGCGAGTTCGGGCAGGTCGGACCACAGGAAGATCTGCACCGGGAGCACCGTCGCGGCCTCGGTGATGGCACCGGGAATATCGACGATGAAGGCCACCATGCCGATCATCAGGAGGGGCGCGGTCTCGCCCAGCGCATGCGCCATGCCGATGATGGTGCCGGTCATGATGCCCGGCATGGCGAGCGGCAGCACATGATGGAAAACCGCCTGCTGATGCGAGGCGCCCACACCCAGGGCCGCTTCCTTGATGGAGGGCGGCACGGCCTTCAGCGCGGCGCGGCTGGCGATGATGATCGTCGGCAGCACGAGAAGCGCCAGCACGAGGCCGCCGACCAAAGGCGCGGAGCGCGGCAGGTCGAAGGCGTTGAGGAAGACCGCGAGGCCCAGCAAACCGAACACGATCGACGGAACGGCCGCGAGATTGTTGATGTTCACCTCGAGCAGATCGGTGAAGCGGTTCTTCGGGGCAAATTCCTCGAGATAGATCGCGGCCGCGACACCGATCGGCACGCAAAGCAGCAGCGTCACCATCAGAGTCAGCGCCGAACCGATCAGCGCGCCGCGGATGCCGGCCAGCTCGGGCTCGCGGCTGTCGCCGTTCTGGAAGAAGCGGGCGTTGAACGCGCGTTCCGTCAGGCCGCGCTGAGCCAGGATTTCCAGCCAGGCGCTGACATTGTCATTCACGCGGCGGTTCGTCTCGGGCACGCGCAAGGTGAGCAGCGACCATTCCGTGATGATCGAGCCGGGCTTGGGCGCGATAAGCGTCGTCGCCTTGGCCTCGTTCGCACCGATCTCGGTGATCTTCAGGATGCCGTCGCCGATGGCCACGAGCAGGCTCGGCTCGCGATCCGTGAGGGTCTCGGGCGCATTGGCATCGGCGATGCGCGCCTGAATGCTGGCCGCTGCCTGCTCCAGTTCCGTGCGCTTGGTATCGACGCCGGCATTGGACCCGGCAGCCGGAAGCGTCGCGAGTTCGGCGAGAAGCGCGCGGCGGCGTTCGGCGAGGAAGGTCTTGCTTTCGGCCAGGGCCGCGCGGAAGGCGGCACCGCCCCCGCGCAAGGTCACGGCGTTGCTCTCGCCTTCCACGCGCAGCGGTCCCGAGCCGGTGCGACGCGTGATCAGCGTGTCGCGCTGCCGCAGGAAGAGATCGGCATCGGACGAGAATAGCAGCGGCATCACGCGGCTCTGCCCGATGAGGCCCGGATTGGCGAGGACGGCCTGGCGCAGATCATCGACCGCGCCGGAGGAGATCATGCCGTCAAGCGCGCGGCGCGTGCGCCGATCCTGCGCTTCGGGAAATTGCGACTGCAAGGCAGCCCGCACCAGCGCCTGATAATCACCTTCCCGCAGATCCGCCGGGTCTCGCGTGCCTTTCGGATCGATCAGGGCCGCATCGAAATTCACGGTCAGGGTGGCGCGATGTTCGAAGAAGGATGGAATGCCCTTGCGGAGGATATCGACCAGCAGGAAAGCGAGAAAAGCTGCCGTCACCAGCACGGCCAGCAGACCGAGGGCCTTGAACCGTGCCTCGGCCCGGTAGCGGCGCTTCAGGAGCTCGCGCGCCTCGGTGCTGTCGAAATCGACGCCGGCGCTGCGGGTCATGGGGGGAGCAAGAGCCGTATCAGTCATATTGTTCCCGATATCTGCGGATGATCGCGAGCGCGATGACATTGAGCGTGAGCGTGAAGAAGAACAGCACGAAGCCCAGCGCGAAGGCCGCGAGCGTTTTCGCGCTGTCGAATTCCTGGTCGCCGACGAGGATGGTCTTGATCTGCACCGTGAAGGTCGTCACGGCGTCGAGCGGGTTGAAGGTGAGGTTCGCGGCAAGGCCCGCCGCCATCACCACGATCATCGTCTCGCCCACCGCGCGGCTGATCGCGAGCATGAAGGCCGAGACGATGCCGGGCAGCGCCGCCGGAAGGATGACCCGCTTGATCGTCTCCGACTTCGTGGCGCCGAGCCCGAAGGAGCCGTCACGCAGCGATTGCGGCACGGCGGTGATCACGTCATCCGAGAGGGAGGAGACGAACGGGATGATCATCATCCCCATCACCAGCCCCGCCGCGAGCGCGCTCTCGGAGGCAACATCGAGGCCGAGCGACTGGCCCGCCACGCGGATCAGCGGGGCGACGGTGAGGGCGGCGAAGAAGCCGAGCACCACCGTGGGAATGCCGGCCAGGATTTCGAGGACCGGCTTCGCAATCGCGCGGAAGCGGGGCGAGGCATATTCCGCCATGTAGATCGCCGCAAAGAGGCCGATCGGCCCCGCCACCAGCATGGCGATGGTGGAGATGAGCAGCGTGCCCGTCAGCAGCGGCACGATGCCGAAGGCGCCGGACGAACCGCCCTGATCGGCGCGGATCGCGGTCTGCGGCGACCAATGCGTGCCGGTGAGGAATTCGAGCGGCGGCACGCGCTGGAAGAAGCGGAAGGTTTCGAACACCACCGAGAACACGATGCCAACAGTGGTGAGCACGGCGATGCCCGCGCAGAGCATCAGCACGATGGAAACCAGGCGCTCGAAGCTGTTGCGCGCCTTGAAATCCGGCGTGATGCGGCGCAGCGCGAAGAGCAGACCGGCGACGCCGGCCGCGAGACCGAGGGCGTAAATCGCCGCCGCCGCGATCTGCCTCACGCTGCGGGCGGTATCCACCGCCGCCGCAAGCGCGGACACGTCTCCGCTCACCGGTCGCCCGGAGAGGATATCGGCGATCTGTCGCAACGCCGCCCCACGCCGCAGCGAATCGGCGACAAGGGCCGGGTCGAGCGCGGCCAGCGCCTGGCGTTCGGCAACAAGCTGGGTGAGGAACGCGCCGGCGACGAAGACCGCGAACATCGGCAGCGCCACGGTCGAGAAGGCGAGCAGGCCGTGATAGGTCGGCCGCGAATGGAAGGACCTGTCACGCGCGCCTTCCGCAGCGCGCCCGCGCGCCAGCACGTAGGCGCAGGCAGACATCAGGAGCAGCAGCGAGAAATAGATGATGCTCACGTCGACGCCCCCGATCCGTCCTGTCAGATCAAGGCCGGCCACTCGCGACGAGGGCCGGCCGCTTTGTCATACATACCGAGGCAAGGCTTACTTCGGAAGGCCTTCGCCCGTCATGGCCTTGAGGCTGGCGACATTCGCCTGCGATTCAGCCAGCTTCGCCTTGGGAACCGGCACGAGGCCCTTCTTCTCAAGGTAGCCGCCATCGGCCGCCGCGCGGTTCGAAACGTATTCCTGCGCGAACTTGTCGAGGCCCGGCACCACGCCCACATGCGCCTTCTTCAGGTACACGAACAATTCGCGCGAAGCGGGGTACTTCAGGGTGGAGATCGATTCCTCGTTCGGCTCGATGCCGTCGAGCTTGACGCCCTGCACCTTCGAGACGTTCTCCTCGAGGAAGGAGTAGCCGAAGATGCCGATCGCGTTCGGGTTGGATTCGAGCTTCTGCACGATCACGTTGTCGTTCTCGCCGGCTTCGACATAGACGCCGTCTTCACGGATGGACTTCCAGGCCGCGTCGAACGCCTTGCGGTCCGAAGCCTTCAGCGCCTTCAGCGCCGGGATCTGGTCCGCACCGGCCTCGAGGACGAGTTCATGCAGCGAATCGCGCGTGCCGGAGGTCGGCGGCGGGCCGAGCACCTCGATCGGGCGGTTCGGCAGCGAGGGGTCGATCTGGTTCCAGGTCTTGTTGGGGTTCGGGATGAGCTTGCCATCCGGGCCCGGCACGTTCTTGGCGAGCGCCAGGAACACCTGGGCGCGGGTCAGCGCCATCGGGGGGTTCTTCTTCGAGAAGGCGAGCGTCAGGCCGTCATAGCCGACCATCAGCTCGACAATCTCCTTCACGCCGTTCTTCTGGCAGGTCTCGAACTCGCCGGCCTTCATGCGGCGCGAGGCGTTCGTGCCGTCCGGGAACTGCACGCCCACGCCGTCGCAGAACAGCTTCATGCCGCCGCCGGTGCCGGTGGATTCGACAACCGGGGTCTTCACGCCGGCGGTCTTGCCGAGTTGTTCGGCGACGACGGTGGTGAAGGGATAGACGGTCGACGATCCAACGATGCGGATCTGGTCACGCGCAGCGGCGAGACCCGTCGAGGAAAGAAGCGCCACGGCCAGGAGAGCGGTGGACCGGAAAGATGTCATGAGGAAATCTCCATCGTTCGGACATCGGGAATGTTGCCGGCAAACCCCAGGGGCTCGCCATTCGTTGCCGCCCTTCTATCCAAGCGCCACGACAGAAAGATGACAATCTTAGTCATTGAAATTAGGCGGCTTTGTAAGCCGGCAGCACAACGGTCGCGATCAGGCCGGCCCGTTCCGGGCTCGAGAGTTCCAGCCGGCCGCGATGATGGGTGACGATGTGCTTGCAGATGGCGAGGCCCAGCCCGGTGCCGCCCTGCTCGCGGCTAGCGGAGGCGTTGATGCGATAGAATCGCTCCGTCAGCCGGGGGAGATGCTCCGGCGCGATGCCGGGCCCGAAATCGCGGACCTCCAGCACGACATCCGCCCCGCGCCGGGCCAGGGTGACCTGCACCTTGCCGCCGGACCCGCCATACTTGATCGCGTTCTCGATGAGGTTCTCGACGAGCCGGACCAGTTCGTCGCGATCGCCCGGCACGACGAATGCCACGTCTTCCGGCAATGCGCCGACGAGCTTCACCTGTCGTTCGGCCGCGAGCCCTCCGAGAAGATCGAACATGTGCAATACCAGCGGCCTGAGATCGACCGGCTCGGCCGGCGGGATATGCGCGCGCATCTCGATGCGCGACAGCGAAAGCAGGTCGTTGATAAGCCGGGTCATGCGCCGCGCCTGTTCGGCGATGATACCGAGAAAGCGCTCGCGCGCCGCCGCGTCGTTCTTGGCCGGGCCCTGCAGCGTTTCGACGAAACCCAGCACGGAGGCGAGCGGCGTGCGCAATTCATGGCTGGCATTGGCGACGAAATCCGCCCGCATCTGCTCGACGCGCCGGCTCTGCGTGGTGTCCTGGAAATGTAGCACGGCCGCGCTCACCCGCTCGCTGCTGGCGAGGCGACGGATGGAGACCTCGAAGCTGCGCTCGACCGGCACCCGCTCGACGAGTTCCGCGCGCTCGCCCTCCGCACCGCGCAGCACGCTTTCCAGCGCTTGCGTCAGGCCGGGATCGCGCAACGTGTTGGAGAGCGGAAACCCCTTGCGCAGGCCGGGAAAGGCCCGGAACGCGGCGCGGTTCGCATGCTGCACGATCGCCCGGCGATCGACGAGAATGGTGGGGGATGGCAGGGCATCGAGCGCCGCGCGCAGATCGGGCGAGGCATCCGTCGCGCCCGCCACGACGAGAGTTTCGCGCGGCCCGGCTTCGTTCCGGAAGCGCAGCCAGCCGAGCAGCGCCACAAGCAGCAGCGCGACGATCACGATCACGACGGGCGCGCCAAGGCCGATCGACAAGAGCAGGATCGCGAAGGCGAGCGCGAAGCTCAGCCGCTGCGGCCAGTTTCCGAAGCGCTCGCCCGGGCCGCCGGCCATCGCCCTACTCCTCCCGCTCGGAGGCGGGCTGGCCCTCGAGCTGGCGCTGGAGCATGCCCGCCCGCAGCATGATCTCGCGGGTGCCGAGCAGGATCAGCGCCAGGATGAAGGGAAGCAGGTAATAGACAAGCCGGTAGACCAGCAGTGCGCCGAGCAATTCGCTGCGCGGAACGCCGGGCAGGGCCAGCAGCATCGTCGCCTCGAACACGCCGATTCCGCCCGGCGCATGGCTCGCGATGCCGAGCACGCAGGCGAAGACATAGGCCGCGAGCATGGTGGCGAACGGCACATGCGCATCCGGCGGCAGCAGCACCCACAGCACCGCCGCGCCGGCGCAGACATCGATCGCGCCGAGCCCCATCTGCTTCAGCGTCACCGGAAAGCTGGGGAGCCGGAGGCGCCAGCCGCGCACCACGAAGCGCTGGCGATTGTTCCGGACAATGAGCAGGTAGAACAGGATGGCCGCGAATACCGCGACGCCGATCAGCAGGTTCATCGATACCGGCAGGCGCGTGAAGGTTCCGGCCGATGCCGGCTGGAACATCATCACGAGGCCGAAGACCACGCCCATCCCGAGCCAGAACGTGATGCCGGCGATCAGCGTGAGGCTCGCGATCGCGCTCGCGCCGAGCCCCACCGAGGAATAGATCCAGTAGCGCACGGTGGCGGCGGTGAGCAGCGGAAAGCCCAGGGTGAAGCTCACGGCATAGCTCGTGAAGGAGGCAAGTGCCGCGATGCGGTAGGAAATCTTCTGGACCGTCACCTCACGCAAGGCCACCCAGTCATAGCCCGTGAGCATGAGATAGGAGATGGCCGTGAAGACGAGCGCCAGGGTGATCTGCTCGCCGCTGGCGCGCGCGAAGGCGGCCGAGACCTGGGCGCGATCCAGTTCGCCCACGACGAAATACAGCACCGCGAGCGACAGGGCGAAGAGGGTGGCGCTGGCGAAGGTGCCGACGAGCTTGAAGAGCCGGGCGCGACGCCGTTGCGAAGCGGTATCGTCCGCGCCCTCCGGTTCCTGTCCGAGGCTTTTCAGCATACCCACTCCCGGTCGGCGCCCCGTTCCGCGCGGGCGGGTGGTAGCGCGACCGGACCGATATGGTCAATCGTTTGCGGCACTACCAGAGGGTTCGCAATAAATCGAATAGAGCACCGTGATGACGCGACGCACATCGTCATTGGCGAGGCTGTAGAGGATCGACTTGCCTTCCCGCCGCGTCGCGACGAGCCCGTCGAGCCGCAGCCGCGCGAGTTGCTGCGATACCGTGGGCTGGCGCAACGACAGGATCTGCTCCAGTTCGGAGACCGATCGCTCGCGCTCGGCCAGCAGGCAGAGCAGCAGCAGGCGATTCTCGTGGCTCAGGGCCTTGAGGAAATCGCTGGCCTTGCGCGCCTTGGTCATCAGCAAGTCGATGTCATAACCGCCATCATTCGCGGAAAAGGCGGCGTCTCGCGGAAGAATGGCCGGCTTGTTCATGGCAAAGTCCTGATCGTCGCTGCAGGTTACGGGGACGTGACGGTCGTTCCGGTGCCGGATTTCGTCGGGGGAATTCTTCGCATGATCCCGGACAGAAGGCCCCAGAAACTTTCTGCATTGCTATAACCTGTGATGCGCCCAATTTCACGCCCGTCATCCATCACAACAAAGGTAGGTGAATAGAACACGGGCGGATCGAGTTTCCATTCCGGGCCAAGCGGTTGGTCGAGGCTGACGCGGCGCAGGGGCGCCCGGGCACCCTCCGGCGTCTTCGGGTAGATCGGCGCGATCTCGCGATCCCAGTTGCGGCACCAGGGGCAGCCGGCCCGCTCGAACATCACCAGTTCGGCGGCCTGCGCCCCGCCCGATGCGAGGGCCAGCAGCATGACCGCGAGCCGGCCCGCAGACCGTGCATGCCGCCGGATCGAAAGATCGCCAAAAACGCCCATCGCATAGAAATATGCGAATGTATCCCCGCTCACAAGCCCGCGGAGCCGCCGGGCGGATTGTTCTTCAGATGGATGTTGCGGATGTGCCGGAGCACGAATGCCATCGCGAGCACCACCAGCGGCACGGACAACGCGGTGGCGACATCGGTGGAGATCGGCAGGAGGCCGCGATCCTTCAGGCCCTTCAGCAGGTAGCTGACGAGGCCTACCACGTAATAGCTGATCGCCGCGACCGAGAGACCTTCCACCGTCTGCTGCAGGCGAAGCTGCAACTGCGTCCGCTCGTTCATCGCGCCGAGCAGCGCGTTGTTCTGCTTGGCGAGTTCCACATCGATGCGCGTGCGCAGCAGGCCCGAGGCGCGGGTGAGGCGCGCCGCGAGGCTCGCGAGATTGGCTTCCATGCGCTCGCAGGTGCGGAAGGCCGGGGCGTTCCGGCGCTGCAGGAAGCTCGAGATCGCGGGTGCGTTGGCGCCCGCCGGGTCACCCATGCCCTCGAGGCGTTCGTTGAGGATCGCGGCATAGGCGCGCGTCGCCCCGAAGCGGAAGGTGGTGCGGGCGATTTCGCTCTCGACCTTCGCCGTCATCATGGTGAGGCGGGCGAGCAGGGCATCGCCCTCGTCGAGCCGCTGGCGGTGGACGAGTTCCGCGGTGAGCTTGGCAAGCCCCTGCTCCACCTCGCGGATCACGGGTCCGATGCGCTGCGCCTCGGGCAGGCCCAGCAGGGCCATGGTGCGGTAGAACTCGATCTCGGTGATGTCGCGCGCGAGCGCGCCGAGGCGGCGGTCGGTCATGCCGCGATTGATGACGACGAAGCGGACGAAGCCGCCCTCGTCGGGCGCGAAATCGGAGGCGATCTCGGCGATTCCATCCTCGACGATCGAGTGCGACAGGATCGATTGGCGCAGGCGACCGATCGCAACCTCGCCGTCCGGATCCTCCACGAAGGCGATGTCGATCGAGACGAGATGCGGGCCGGGCTGCTCCGGCAGCGGCAATTCGCGCATGATGTCGGCCGCGGGCTGCTCGAACCGGGCATGTTCGCCCGAGAGCAGGAACACGAAAGTGGTGAATTCCGTATGCTCTTCCCAGCGGAACAGGCCCTGCGGCAACTCGTGCCGGTGATGCTTTGCGCCCTCGGGCGCCGGCGAGCGGCCATGCGAGCGGGCGAAATTGTCGAGCCGTTCGCGCAGGACTTCCGGCGGCTCGCTGCCGCGCAGGAACGCCAGACCGATCAGCCGGGCCGGCGCCGAAAAGGGGAAGAAGGGCCTGGAATGCGCTTCCAGCAGAACCGAATCGCGAGCGGGATGCGGCTCGAACGGCGGGGTTGAAGCGACCTTGGCCATGGGATGAGCGACTCAAGCGGAAGAGCACCGGCGCTGGTGCCGGTGCCCACTTATGCCGAAATCAGAACCCCTTGGCTACTTGTTCACCGGCGATTCCGGATCGAAAAGCAAGGCAGTCACATCTTTCATCTGCTGTTCGGTGAGAAAGGCGTGATAGCCGAAGCGCGGCATCGTCGAGCAGGGCATCACCGACATGGAGTTGTAGATCTTGGCGTAGGTGGCCTTCGCCTCGTCGGGGCTGAATCCGCGGTTCTTGCCGTAGAGATGCAGCGAGGGTCCGAGCGTGCCGTAGCTCAGTTCGGCCGGTTCCATCTGATGGCAGGCGTAGCAATTCGCCCCGTTGGTCATGGGCCGATCGGTAAACGTGCCGCCGCGCCCGTCATTGGCGATGCGCCTGCCGGCCTTCCAGTCGCCCAGCACCTGGCCATCGGCGGGGAATTTCACCGTGGCGACTTCCCGCGCGCGCACCTTTTCGAACACATCGTTCGGCAATTCGTTGCGGTATTGCGAGCAGAGCTTCTGCGTCTCGTCGAAGCTGATGCGGTTCTCCCAGCCCTGCGGCGTTCTCGGCCACATCGCCTTGGTGATGGCCTCGAGTTTCGCGGGATCGACCGGCTGCGGCTTCGTCCCTTGCGCCCACGCCGGACCGGCAAGGCCCAGCGAAAGGAGAAGGACGGAAACAATCGTCTTCATGGCTCTCTCCCTTTTCAGCGCTTGATCGAGGGAACATTGATCTCGCCGCCCTCGCCCTGCTTCACGAGAAACAGGGTCAGCGCGGTGAGGCCATCCGAGAGATAAACCGGCTCGGGCGCGCGCATCTGGCGATAGCAGTCCCAGAGGCGATGCTGCATGGTGCGCGTCTGGCTCTGGCTCACGCGATAAGTTGGCCAGGAGCCCATGGTGTCCTGCGCATTCTTGCCGGCTTTCACGAGGTTCGGCAGGGCCTGCAGGCGAATGCGCCGGCCATCCTCGCTGTGGCAGGTGGCGCAGGAGAAATCCATGATATCCGAGCGGCGATAGAATAGCGCCTCGCCGATGGCATAGGCTTCCTGCTCCTTCGCATGCGCCAGCGGCGCCTCATATCTCATGCCGCTCGACTTGTTGGCGATGAACGCCACCAGATCCTCCATATCGGAGATGCGGCCCGGCGCGCCGAAGCGGCGGCGGATGATGTCGGCGGTGTCGAGGTCCTGGATCTTTTGCATGCACCAGAGCAGGCGCTGCTCGAGATCCATCACCTTGTCAGCGTCGGCGAAATAGCGCGGCAGGCGGGCATAGGCGCCTTCCAGCTTGCCCGGCCCCATGCCGAGATCGCAGGTCTCGAGGCTCACGTTCTTCGCCCCGCGCGGCGTGGCCCAGAGCACCTCGCCGCGATCCACGTTCAGATATCCGGGGTTGGACATCGGGTCGTTGATCATCGCCCGGTATTTCTCGAGTTCCTTTTCGGTATCCACAGGGCTGGCCTGCTGCGCCCATGCCGCCGCTCCGGTTCCGAGCAGCGCCAGCAACGCGACAAGCCGCATCACGCGGTTGGCCATGACAATCCTCCCTCTGTCGCCGGCCCTGCCTTCGACGGGGGCCGGTCATTCTTGACGGGGAGCATTGACCCATTCCGGCGTTTTGGGAAGATGGCAGACGCACTTTACATTCAAAAAAATAGATATAACCTTCTCCATCAAGATCGAGCGGGACCTCTGGCAAAACCGGCGGATCGACGCCACAACAAGAACGACTTTCAGGAGGAACCCCGGCATGACGTCACCGATGATCGTCTCGCGCCGCGACGCGCTCTGCCTGAGCGCAGCCGCCCTCGCGCTGGCTCCCGGCCTTGCCCGCGCCGATGCGGCGGCCGTGGAGGCCGAACTCAGGAAGCTCTACGGCGACCGGAAAGCCGGTTCCGGCAAGATCAAGATCGACGTGCCGCAGATCGCCGAGAACGGGCTCGTCGTGCCCATCAACATCGAGGTGGACAGCGCCATGACCGAGGCGGACCACGTGAAGGCGGTGCATGTCTTCGCGGATGGCAACCCGCTGCCCGGTGTCGTGAGCTTCCGCTTCACCCCCGCCTGCGGCAAGGCGGCGGCGTCCACCCGCATGCGCCTGGCGCAGACGCAGAACATCGTCGCCATCGCCGAGATGGCGGACGGCGCGCTCTTCTCCGCGAAGAGCGAGGTGAAGGTCACCATCGGCGGCTGTGGCGGCTGAGACGAGAGGCGAGGAGTTTCGACATGTCCAACAAACCCGTGCCCCGCGTCCGCGTTCCGGCCAATGCGAAGAAGGACGAGCTGATCGAGATCAAGACCCTCATCAGCCACGAGATGGAGAGCGGCCAGCGCAAGGATGCGGCCGGCGCGACCATCCCGCGCAAGATCATCCACACCTTCACCGCGAGCTTCAACGGCAAGATGGTGTTCGAGGCGAACTGGCACCCGGCGATTTCGGCCAATCCCTACCAGTCATTCTTCTACAAGGCGGTCGAGAGCGGCGAATTCACCTTCCAGTGGAAGGATGATGACGGCTCCGTTTACGAATCGAAGGCGAAGCTGACGGTCGCCTGACGACCGCCGGCCCGGACAACAACAAAAGACCGCGAATGCCGATCGCGTGGCCCTTGACGGGCTGCGACGGGCAAATCGCGCCCGCGATGAGGGAGAACGGCCATGGTCTCACGGCGCGAGCTGATGCAGGCAGGGCTTGCGGCATCGGCGCTTCTGGCCGGATCGGGCCTCGGCGCCGGCCGCGCCTTCGCGCAGCAGAAGCTGACGCAAGGGGATATCCTGCGCTTCGAGCCGCTGGGCAACGTGACGCTCATGCACGTCGCGGATATCCACGCGCAGCTCGTGCCGACCTGGTTCCGCGAACCCTCGATCAATCTCGGCGTGGGGGAAGCCAGGGGCCGCGTGCCACATGTCACGGGGAAGGATTTCCTCGACCTCTACAGGATCCCCGCCGGCTCCCCCATGGCCTATGCGCTGACCGCCGAGGATTTCGCAGCACTCGCGAAGAATTATGGCCGGATGGGCGGGCTCGACCGCCTCGCGACCGTCATCAAGGCGATCCGCGCCGAACGCGGTGACAACCGCTGTCTGCTGCTCGATTGCGGGGATACCTGGACCAATTCCTGGACCGCGCTGCAGACGAAGGCGCAGGACATCGTGGAATGCATGAACCTGCTGAAACCCGATGCGATGACCGGGCATTGGGAATTCACCCTCGGCGACAGCCGCGTCGAGGAGATCACCAAGGGGCTCGCCTACCCCTTCCTTGCCCAGAACATCCGCGACACGGAATTCGAGGACAAGGTTTTCGAACCGCGCCAGATGTTCGAGAAGGGCGGCGTGAGAATTGCCGTCATCGGGCAGGCCTACCCCTACACGGCCATCGCCAATCCGCGCTGGATGTTCCCGAAATGGGCCTTCGGCCTGCGCGAGGATGAACTCCAGAAGCAGGTCGACGAAGCGCGCAGCGAAGGCGCCGATCTCGTCGTGCTGCTCTCGCATAACGGCTTCGACATCGACCACAAGATGGCGCGCCGGGTGAAGGGCATCGATGTCATCCTCACCTCGCACACGCATGATGCGCTGCCCGAACCGGTGAAGGTCGGCCAGACCCTGCTGATCGCCACCGGCGCCTATGGCAAGTTCATCTCGCGGCTCGATCTCGATGTGCGCGAGAAGCGCGTGCAGGGCTTCCGCCACCGGCTGATCCCGATCTTCGCGGATGCGATCACCCCCGATGCCGAGATGGCGGCGCTGATCGGCAAGCATCGCGCCCCTTACGAGAAGGATCTCGCCCGCGTGCTCGGGCGCACGGAGGGGCTGCTCTACCGGCGCGGCAATTTCCAGGGCACGCTCGACGATGTCTTCACCGATGCGATGCTCGAGGTGCGCGATGCCGAAATCTCGCTCTCGCCCGGCGTGCGCTGGGGCGCGAGCCTCGTGCCGGGGCAGGATATCACCTTCGAGGACATCACCAACGCCTGCGCGATGACTTACCCCCAATGCTACCGCACGACGATGAAGGGGGCGATGCTGAAGACCATCCTCGAGGATGTCGGCGACAACATCTTCCACCCCGACCCCTATTACCAGGGCGGCGGCGACATGGTGCGCGTCGGCGGCATGGGCTTCACGGTCAACCCCTTCGGCACGGTCGGCAACCGCATCTCGAACATGACGCATCTGAAGACGGGCGCGCCCATCGACGCGAACCGCGATTACGTGGTCGCCGGCTGGGCCTCGATCAACGAGGGCACGCAAGGCCCGCCGATCTGGGATGTGGTCGGCCAGTATCTCGGCAACAGGAAGACGATCACGCCGCGCCAGGAAAGCGCGGTGAAGGTCGTGGGCCTCTGAGGAGAGCACCATGGGAGCGAATGGAAAGGAACGAGGGACGAGCCGCCGCGGTTTCCTTGCGGCAGCGGCGGGCGCCGGGGCACTGGCCGCCGGTGGCGGCGCGCAGGCGCAGGCGCCAAAACCCGATCCGCTGATCACCGAGCCGCAGGACTGGAACCGCTTCCTCGGCCCCGGCGTCGATGCGGCTCCCTATGGCAAGCCCTCGAAATTCGAGGCGGGCGTCATCCGCCGCAATGTGGGCTGGCTCACGGCGGATACAGTGTCGTCGATCAATTTCACGCCGCTGCACCAGCTCGATGGCATCGTGACGCCGAACGGCCTGTGCTTCGAGCGCCACCATGCCGGCGTCGCGGAAATCGATCCGTCGCAGCATCGCCTGATGGTGCATGGCCTCGTCGAGAAGCCGTTGGTCTTCACGATGGAGGACCTGAAGCGCTTTCCCGGCCGGGTGAACAAGCTCTACTTCCTCGAATGCGCGGCCAATGGCGGCATGGAATGGCGCGGCGCGCAGCTCAATGGCTGCCAGTTCACGCACGGGATGATCCACAATGTCTGGTACACCGGCATTCCACTGAAGGCGGTGCTGGATGAAGCCGGCATCCGTCCCGCCGGCACATGGCTGCTGGCGGAAGGCGCGGATGCCTCGGCGATGACCCGCTCCATCCCCATCGAGAAGGCGCTGAAGGATTGCCTCGTCGTCTGGGCGATGAATGGCGAGGCTCTGCGGCCCGAACAGGGCTACCCCCTGCGCCTCGTGGTGCCGGGCTGGGAAGGCAACATGTGGATCAAGTGGCTGCGCCGCCTCGAGATCGGCGACCAGCCCTGGCAGCAGCGCGAGGAAACCTCGAAATACACCGACCTCCTCGCCGATGGCCGCTCGCGCCGCTTCACCTTCGTGATGGATGCGAAGAGCGTGGTGACCAACCCCTCCCCGCAGGCGCCCCTGCGCCAGAAGGGACCGAATGTGCTGACCGGCCTCGCCTGGTCCGGTCGCGGCGCGATCACCCGCGTGGATGTCTCGATCGACGGCGGCAAGAACTGGCGCCATGCGCGCATCGACGGGCCGGTTCTGCCGATGTCGCTCACGCGGTTCTATGTCGATTTCGACTGGCATGGCGAAGACTTGCTGATCCAGTCCCGCGCCATGGACGAGACGGGCTACGTGCAGCCCACGAAGGACGAGCTGCGCAAGGTGCGCGGCGTCAATTCCATCTACCACAACAACGGCATCCAGACCTGGCACGTGAAGACGAACGGGGAGACCGAGAATGTCGAGATCCTCTAGCGCCCTGATCGGCCTCGCCCTCGCGGCCGCCCTCGCCTTGCCCGTTCTGGCGCAATCCGGGAAGACCGGGCTCGGCCGCCCGGCCCTGCCGGAGGAGATCCAGGCCTGGGATATCGACGTGCGCCCGGACGGCGTCGGCCTGCCGCCCGGTAAGGGCAGCGTGAAGGAGGGCGAGGTGCTCTTCCTCGAACGCTGCGCCGCCTGCCATGGCGAATTCGCGGAAGGCGTCGGCCGCTGGCCGGTGCTCGCCGGCGGACAGGGCACGATGACGGCGGACCGCCCGGAGAAGACCATCGGCTCGTTCTGGCCCGACCTCTCGACCGCCTTCGATTACATCCGCCGCGCCATGCCCTATGGCAACGCGCAATCGCTCACCGCCGACGAGACCTACGCGCTGGTCGCGTTCCTGCTGAACATGAACAACCTCGTGGCGGAGGATTTCGTGCTCAGCCGGGAAAATTTTCTCACGGTGAAGCTGCCGAACGCGCCATCCTTTTTCGATGACGACCGCGAAAAGGCAGAAAGACACTTTTGGAATCGCACCCCTTGCCTGTCGAACTGCAAGCCCGACACTAGGATCACCGGGCGGGCGGCCATTCTGGATGTCACGCCCGATGGCGGGGACAAGAGCATCAAGGTGGAATGATGGGGAACGGGAAAAAGTTCGCGACGATCTGCGCCGCGCTTCTTGGCTTCGCCATCGTGGCAGGCTGGCCGGGCCGGCCCTTCTCCAGCACCTTCCGCGGCGACAGGGCCTTCGGCGAATATCTCGCGGCGGAATGCGTCACCTGTCACCAGAAATCCGGCAAGGTCGTCGGCGGGATTCCCGGGATCGTCGGCTGGCCGGAAGACCAGTTTCTCGCCGTGATGCACGCCTATCAGTCGGGCCAGCGCGAGAATGCGATCATGCGGACCATCGCCGGGCGGTTCAAGGACGACGAACTGCTCGCGCTCGCGGCCTATTTCGGTTCGCTCAAGCCACAACACTAGAAAAACCGAGGGGAAACCATGACGACTCGTCGAGACATTCTGATCGGCTCCGGCGCGATCGCCGCCGCGAGCACCCTGCCGGCACCGGCCGTGCTCGCCATGCCGAAGCCGCGGGTCGTGGTCATCGGCGGCGGCGCCGGTGGTGCCACGGCCGCGAAATACATCGCCAAGGACAGCGACCGGATGATCGCGGTCACGCTCGTCGAGGAGAACCCGAACTACCAGACCTGCTTCCACTCGAACCTCTTTCTCGGCGGCTTCCGGGATTACGCCTCCATCCTCCACGATTACCGCAAGCTGCCCGCCCATGGCGTCGAGGTCGTGCGCGCCCGCGCGCAGGTCATCGACCGCGAGAAGAAGCAGGTCGTGCTCGCCGATGGCCGGCGCCTGCCCTATGACCGGGTGGTCGTCTCGCCCGGCATCGACCTGAAATACGATTCCGTGCCCGGCTGGGGCAGGGAGCACGAGGAGCGGATGCCGCATGCCTGGAAGCCGGGCGCGCAGACCCGCCTCCTGAAGCGCCGGCTCGACGCCGTGCCCAATGGCGGCACCATCGTGATGATCGCCCCGCCGAACCCCTATCGCTGCCCGCCGGGGCCTTACGAGCGCGTCTCGATGTTCGCGCATGCCCTGAAGGGCGCGGGCAAGACGAAATCGAAGATCTTCGTCCTCGACCCGAAGGAGGCCTTCTCCAAGCAGGCTTTGTTCCAGGAGGGCTGGGAAAATCACTACAAGGGCATGGTGGAATGGCTGGGCCCCAAGGTGCATGACGGGATCAAGTCGGTCGATCCGAAGACCGGCACCGTCGTCACCGGCTTCGAGACCTACAAGGATTGCGCGCTGGTGAATGTCATCCCCGCGCAGATGGCCGGCGCGATCGCGCGCGATTCCGGCCTCGCGAACCAGACGGGCTTCTGCGCCATCCTGCCGGAAAGCATGAAGAGCGCGGTCGATCCGAACATCTTCGTCCTCGGCGATGCCTGCATCGCCGGCGACATGCCGAAATCGGCCTTCTCCGCCAATTCGCAGGCGAAAGTGGCGGCGATGACCATCCGCGGCGAACTCATCAATGCGCGCACCTTCCCGGCGCGCTACGCCAATACCTGCTGGAGCCTCATCGATACCGACGACACCGTGAAGGTCGGCGGCGCCTACGAGGCGAAGGACGGCAAGATTACCGCTTCCTCGACCTTCGTGTCGAAGACCGGAGAGACCGCCGAATTGCGCAAGCAGACGCAGGCCGAGAACATGGGCTGGTATGCGGGCATCGTCGAGGACATCTTCGGCTGATCGAACGGCCGGGCGTGAGGCGCGCGCGGGCGCGCCTCACCAGGCAAGCGCCTTTCTTCAACCCAAGCGGGGCAGGCGCAGCGAGACGCGGAGCCCGGAGCCGGGAATGCTTTCCGCCTCGAGCCCGCCGCCATGCAGGGCCAGAATGCCCCCGGCGATCGGCAGGCCCATGCCGAGACCCTGATGATGGCGCGAGAGTGACATGTCCGCTTGCGAGAAGGGTTCGAGGCAGCGGGCGATTTCCTCCGGCGGCATGCCCTCGCCATCATCCTCGACGATGATCTTCAGCCCCTCGCCCTCGCGGGCGGCGGCCAGCACCAGCGTCGTGGCCCCCTTCGCGTGCTTGAGAACGTTCTCGATCAGGCGCGACAGGGCGGAGGCCAGCAGGCCCGGATCGGCTTCGAGGCGCAGGGGCGCGTCGTCCCCGCGTCGCTCCAGGCGAATGCCCGCCTTGGCGAGCGCCGGGCCGTGCAATTCCTGCATGTCGTCGAACAGCCAGCCCGGCGCGAGCGGTTCGGGCGCGGGCACGATGCGGCCGGAGAGAATGTCCGAATAGGTCGCCATGTCGGCGAAGCTCTGCAACAGCCTGCGCCCCGATTCCTGCACCGCATCGAGATGCTCGCGCATGGCGACGAGATCACCACTCTCGCGGGCTTCGCCGGCCAGCCGCGTGAAGCCGATGATCGCGTTCAGCGGGGTCTTCATCTCGTGACGGAGGACACTCATCAGATTGTCCTTCGTGCGGCCGAGCATCTCGGCTTCCTTCTGCGCCGCGCGCGCCAGCCGCTCGTTGCGCGCCGCACGACAGACGAAGCGCAGGTAATGGTCGAGCAAGGTCCAGTTGACGGGCTTCACCACGAACGAGGAGGCACCGAGTTCATAAGCGCGATCGATCGCCATCGCGTCGTCGCGCGAGGTGACCATGATGATCGGCAGATCGGCGGTCTCAGGCCGCGAGCGGACCTGGGCGATCACTTCGAGGCCGGTCATGTCCGGCATCTCCATGTCGACGATCAGGATGTCGTAATGCCCTTCGCCGAGCGTCTTGAGGCCGGCCGCGCCATTTTCGGCGAGGGTCACGTCGCGCCGCTGCATGGTGAGGAACATGCGCGAGGTTTCGCGATAGATCGGGTCGTCATCGACAACCAGAACCCGCAACCTGCCGTTTTCGGCGGCAGGGGACTGCGCCGGACGGTTCGAAGCGGGGGACGGAGCAGGCAACATGGGAGGCCGCCCTTTCAGCTCAGGTTGTAAAGCGCCAAACCTTTCACCGACGTTACAGCATTAACGGGAGCCTCAGCTTTTCCAGCTACTTCAGCTTATTCGGCAATGCTGCCGAACCTGTGTGTCGCGTTGAACCGAGAGATTTGAGCGCCTGTGTCCCTTCGCGCCCGGCTCCTGCTGCTGATCGTTCTGGCGATCACCTCCGCGACCCTGATCGTCAGCGTGGCATCCATCCGGCGCGAGGCGCTGCGCTTCGCCGAAGGCAAGCAGGCGGAACTGGAGGCGACCGCGCAGGTCTTCGCCTCGGCCGCCGCCGAGGCCGTGACGAGCGGCGATCGGGCCGAAGCCTTGCGGGTTCTGCGCGCCATGGGCCGGATTCCGGGCATCCACTATTCCGGGATCGAAGGCGCGGATGGCATCACGCTGGCCGAACTCGGGCTCAACATCCAGCTCGTCCAGGCCGCGCCCCCCTCCGGTCCCTTCGCGGCCCTCGGCCTGCTGATGCGCGACTCGATGACCGTCACGGTGCCGATCATTTCGCGGGGCGAGGAGGCCGGCCGGCTCGTGCTGCTCGCCGATACATCGGGCCTGTGGAACAACGCGCTCGCCATGGTGCGCGATGCCGCCCTGGCCGGGCTTGGCGCGATCCTGATCGGCTTCGCGCTGGTATACCTGTTGCAACGCTCCATTGTGCGCCGCATCAACGCCATCGTCGACGGCATGACGCGGGTCAGCGACCGCCACGATTACACGCTGCGGCTCACCGAGACCGGCCGGGACGAACTCGCCCGGATCGCCACGGGCTTCAACGCGATGCTCGACGAGATCCGCACGCGCGACGACAAGCTCGCCCGCCATCGCGTGGCACTGGAACTGGAAGTCGAGGACCGCACCCGCGATTACCGGCTCGCGAAGGAAGCGGCCGATGCCGCGAATGCCGCCAAAAGCGAATTCCTCGCCACCATGAGCCACGAGATCCGCACGCCGATGAACGGCATCCTTGTGATGGCGGAACTGCTCGCGGCATCGGATCTCCAGCCGAAGCAGAAGCGCTTCGCCGATGTCATCGCGCGCTCGGGCGGTTCGCTGCTGGCGATCATCAACGACATCCTCGATTTCTCGAAGATCGAGGCCGGCAAGATCGAACTCGAGAACCTGCCCGTGGCGGTGGAGGATCTGGTGGAGACCGTGGCGCAGCTCTTCGAGGAGAAGGCGCGCTCGAAGGGTCTCGATCTCTCGACGCATATCGCGCCCACCGTTCCGTCGCGCATCGGCACCGACCCCACGCGCCTCAACCAGGTGCTGTCGAACCTCGTGAACAACGCGCTGAAATTCACCGAAGCCGGCAGCGTCAACCTCACGGTGGATCGCGACCCGCAGAACCCCGCCAATATCCGGTTCTCGGTGCATGATACCGGCATTGGCATCGCGAAGGACAAGCTCGCGAGCGTGTTCGATGCCTTCTCGCAGGCGGACCAGACGACCACCCGCAAGTTCGGCGGCACCGGCCTCGGCCTCGCCATCTGCCGGCGTCTCGTGGAAGCCATGGCGGGCAGCATCGCCATCGAGAGCGAACCGGGCGTGGGCACGGTGTTCCATGTCATCATCCCGATCGTGCATGTCGATCGGCTGGAGGGCGAGCGGCAGACCCGGCGCATCGGCTCCGGCAAGGTGCTGCTCGCGGTCTCCGGGCAGGCGACGCAGGCGAACCTCGCCCGCTATCTCGAGGAATTCGGCTTCGAGGTCGTGGATGCCATCTCCGATGCGCTCGGCCGGGAGAGTGGCGAGCGGCGGCTCGTGATCGCGGATTCCGCCCTGCTCGGCGATCCCGCCACCGCGCGGCTGATGCGGCGCGCGCCCACCATCGCGCTGGGGCATTTCGGCGATTCCGAAACCGATCGCCTCATCAACGACGGCAAGGCGGTCGCCGGGCTCGTGAAGCCCATCGCGCGGCGCGACCTGTTCGAGACCATCTCGGACATCCTGAACGGAGTGAGCCCGGCCCAGCGCGCCCGTGCAGATGCGCAGGCCGAGACGCAACTCGCGAAGTTCCCGCGCCATCTCGTGCTGGTGGCCGATGACAACCCGGTCAACCGCGAGGTCATCATCGAGACCCTGCGCCGCTTCGATCTTCCCTGCGACACGGTGGCGGATGGCCGCGCCGCCTTCAATGCGGTGCAGGCCAAGAACTACGATCTCGTCTTCATGGATGGCTCGATGCCGGACATGGACGGCTTCGAAAGCGCCCGCGCCATCCGCGCCTGGGAAAAGGACAATAGCCGCCCGGCGGTTCCGATCATCGCGCTGACGGCCCATGTGGTCGGCAGCCATGCCGATGCCTGGAAGACATCCGGCATGAACGGCGTGCTGCACAAGCCCTTCACACTCGCCGCCATGGCGCGCATGCTCGAACAGCACCTGCAGGAGCGGTCCCCGCAGGCCGATCGCCGCGTCGTTCTCGTGGCACAGCCCGCCGCAAGGCCTGAACCAGCGGCGGCACCGACCCTTCCCTCCTCCGCCTTGCCGGCCTCGCCTGCCCCGGTCACGCCCCGCAAGTCCGCCTTGCCGGACGAGGACGAGACGCCGATCCTCGAGCCGGGCACGACGCGCCAGCTGCTCGACATGATCGCAATGGGCGGTGCCGCCGCCGTCGCGCGGATCTACCGGCTCTATCTGGAGAACGGCCCGCCGGCTTTGGCCGAAATCGATGCGGCCATCGCGGCCGGCGATGCGCCGCGCGTGGCGCGCGCCGCCCATGCGCTGAAATCCATGTCGCTGTCGCTCGGCGCGGTGCGCGTCGCCGGCGCTGCGGGCGAACTCGAGAAGGTCGGGCGGCAGGATCAGGCGATGCTCTACCCCGATCTGCGGCGGGGAATCGCGCAGCATCTCGAGGCGGCCTATGCGGCGATCGCGACACTCCAGGCCGAGCACGCGCTTCCGACCGATGATGCCGCGGTGAGCGCGGCGTAAGGCCCGCGCGGCTTGCGATCCGTCAGCGCAAGTCGCGCGCCGTCAGCCAGAACACCTCGCCCGTGCTCTCTTCGGTGTCGAGCCAGGTGAAGGCGAGATCCGGGAACTCGGCGTCGAGCACCGCGCGATCGAGCCCGATCTCGCAGAGCATCCCGCCCTCGGCGTCGAGATGCTGGCCCGCCTCGCGTAGGATGCGCCGCACGAGATCGAACCCGTCAGGCCCGCCATCGAGCGCCATCGCCGGTTCGTGGCGGAATTCCTCGGGCATGATGGCGATGGTCGCCTGATCCACATAGGGCGGGTTCGTGAGGATGAGGTCGAAGCGCATGCCCTTCACCGGCGCGAAGAGATCGCCCCTGTGGAGCGTGATGCGATCCTCGAGGCCGTAATCCGCGACATTCTCGGCCGCGAGAGAGAGCGCCTCGGCGGAGAGATCGACCGCATGCACTTCCGCATTCGGGAAGGCATGCGCCGCGAGGATCGCGAGGCTGCCGCCGCCCGTGCAGAGATCCAGCACTGAGGTCACCGCAGCCGGGTCCTCGATCAGCCCCGCGCCATCCGACCCGTCGAAAAGCGGCGAGAACAGCAGATCCGCCACGAAGGAGCGCGGGATGATCGCGCGGCGGTCGCTGCGGAACGAGAACCCGTGCAGATAGGTGCGGCCGGTGATGTAGGCGGCGGGAATCCGCTTCTCGATGCGCATCGCGATCCGCTCGCCGAGCATCGCCTTCTCGCGCGCGGTGAGGCGCGCATCGGCAAAGGCGTTGAAATCATCCACCGGCAGGTGGAGGCTTTCGAGGATCAGGAAGACAGCTTCATCCAGCGCATTCGTCGCGCCATGGCCGTGATGCAGGTTCGCCTGCCGGAAGGCGCTGACGGCATAGCGCAGGCAATCGCGCAGGGTTGCAAGTTCGGCGATCTCGGTGCGCGGGTCGGGCATGGTCATGAGGCGGTGCGGTCCCATCCGGCGGCCAGCGCCGGAAAAACGATCAGCAGGGATTGGGCGAGGAGGTTGAGGAAACCGATGGGCGTCAGCGCATCGGTGAGGATCGCGGAATAGGGCAGGCGAAAGAGCCAGCGCCCCAGCAGCATCTCGGCCATGAGGAGCAGGAAGAACGCCACAAGGCCAATCGCCAGCGCATCGCCGCGTTCCACCGGGCCGGCCCGGCGCATCACCAGCCGCGCCGCGAGGAAGCTGATCACGACCATCACCGGCAGTTCCGCGAGGCGGCTGGCATCCGCCCCGAGATAGGGCTGGAGCAGCACCAAGCGGAAGGTGCCGAGCGCGAAGCCCGCGGCGAAGACCAGAGCGAAATAGCCGGCGCCCAGCGCCAGCACCCGCGCGAAGCTGGTCTCAGCCCCGCGCATTGATCAGAAGAAGGCCTGCAGGCCCGTAATCGCCCGGCCGAGGATCAGGGCGTGCACGTCATGCGTGCCCTCATAGGTGTTGACGGTCTCGAGGTTCTGCGCGTGGCGCATCACATGGTATTCCGCCTGGATGCCGTTGCCGCCATGCATGTCGCGCGCGGCGCGGGCGATATCGAGCGCCTTGCCGCAATTGTTGCGCTTCACGATGGAGATCATTTCCGGGGCGAGCTGGCCGGCATCCAGCAGGCGACCGACGCGCAAGCTGCCTTGGAGACCAAGGGCAATCTCGGTCAGCATGTCCGCGAGCTTCTTCTGGAAGAGCTGGGTCTGCGCCAGCGGCCGGTTGAACTGGTGCCGGTCGAGGCCATATTGCCGCGCGCGGTGGAAGCAATCCTCCGCCGCACCCATCACACCCCAGGAGATGCCGTAGCGCGCGCGGTTGAGACAGCCGAACGGCCCCTTGAGGCCCTGCACATTCGGCAGCAAGGCATCCTCGCCGACTTCCACGCCGTCCATGACGATCTCGCCGGTGATCGAGGCGCGCAGGCTCAGCTTGCCGCCGATCTTCGGCGCGGAAAGGCCCTTCATCCCCTTCTCGAGGATGAAGCCACGGATCTCATCGTTATGCGCCGCGCTCTTCGCCCAGACGACGAACACATCGGCGATCGGGCTGTTCGAGATCCACATTTTCGAGCCCGTGAGGCGATAACCGGAGGTCGTCTTCTCGGCGCGGGTCTTCATGCCGGCGGGGTCCGAGCCGGCATCGGGCTCCGTGAGCCCGAAGCAGCCGATGAATTCGCCGCTCGCGAGTTTCGGCAGGAACTTCATCCGCTGCTCTTCCGAGCCATAGGCATAGATCGGATACATCACGAGCGAGGATTGCACGCTCATCATCGAGCGATAGCCCGAATCGACGCGTTCCACTTCACGCGCGACCAACCCGTAGGCGACATAGCCGGCGCCCGCGCAGCCGTATTTCTCCGGCAGCGTCACGCCGAGCAGGCCCAGCTTGCCCATCTCGCGGAAGAGGGACGGGTCGGTCGTTTCGGAGAGATAGGCGTCGGTCACGCGCGGCAGCAGCGCGTTCTGCGCGAAATCGCGCGCGCTGTCGCGGATCATGCGCTCGTCTTCGGTCAGCTGCTCGTCTAGGCGGAACGGGTCGGCCCAATCGAAGGCCGCGAGATGGGAATGGAACGACATGATGGACCTTGGGGCCTGAGGGAACCGCACATGAGACATGCACTTTCCCTGCTTCTAGCCAAGCCTTGGGCCACAAGGAAGGGCCGAGTTGCCGCGCGCGGCGCGCGGCCCGGTGCAGAACGGGCATGAGACGGATTGCCTTTGTTCCGCAAGGCCCCATGATGGCGGACGAAAAGGCCCGCTTCGCCACGCGCGAACTGGCCTCGACCTTGCTGGGCAGGAGGGAGCCCTTTCCGGCAGGGGCTGCGGGGGAAGACCGGGCGTGAAACCCGGCCCATCCCCGCCGAAGGTGGCGTTGGGGAGGACGTGACGGATGCCTGAAGTCTTCGACGAGATGAACGGCCTGGGCGAAGGGGTTCGCCCGGTCTATCGGGAAATCGCGGAATGGTTCGAGCAGGCACCGCGAGATCTGATCGCCAGCCGTCGCGCCGAGGCCGAGGCCTTCTTCCGCCGCATCGGCATCACCTTCGCGGTCTATGGCGACGAACAGGGCGCCGAGCGCATCATCCCGTTCGACATCCTGCCGCGCGTCATCACGTCCACCGAATGGGCCAATCTCGCGAAGGGGCTGGAGCAGCGCGTCCAGGCGATCAACGCCTTCATCGCCGATTGCTACGGCCCGCGTGAAGCGGTGAAGGCCGGCATCATCCCCGAGGAACTGGTGCTCGCGAACCCGGCCTTCCGGCCTGAAATGACGCGCATCCGCCCCGCGAAGGACATCTATTGCCACATCTGCGGCATCGACATTGTGCGCACCGGACCGGACGCATTCCACGTGCTGGAGGACAACGCCCGCACGCCCTCCGGCGTGTCCTACATGCTGGAGAACCGCGAGGCCATGATGCGCCTCTTCCCGGAACTGCTGAGCCTCAAGAAGATCAAGCCGGTGGACCAGTATCCGGAGGAGCTGCTTGCCACCCTGCGCTCCGTCGCGCCGCATACCGCGCCGGGGGAACCGACGGTCGTGGTGCTGACGCCGGGGCCCTACAATTCCGCCTATTACGAGCATTCCTTCCTCGCCGACCGCATGGGCGTGGAACTGGTGGAGGGGCATGATCTCTTCGTGCGCGGCAACGTCGTCTACATGCGCACCACGGAGGGGCCGAAGCGGGTGGACGTCATCTACCGGCGGGTGGATGACGAATTCCTCGATCCCCTCTCCTTCCGGCCGGATAGCGCCTTGGGCGTGCCGGGGCTGCTTTCTGCCTACAAGGCGCGCAATGTGACCATTACCAATGCAATCGGCACCGGCGTCGCCGATGACAAGGCGGTCTATTCCTACATGCCCGAGATCGTGCGGTTCTTCACCGGCAAGGATGCGATGCTCGCCAATGTCGAAACCTTCCGCTGCCGCGAGCCGGCGGCCCTGAGCCATGTTCTGGCGCATATCGGCGATCTCGTCGTGAAGGAGGTGAACGGCTCGGGCGGCTACGGCATGCTCGTTGGCCCGCACGCGACGAAAGCGCAGCGCGAGGCCTTCGCGCAGAAGGTGAAGGCGCATCCGGAAAACTACATCGCCCAGCCGACATTGGCGCTCTCGACCGTGCCCTGTTTCGTGGAGGACGGGCTGGCCCCGCGCCATGTCGACCTCCGGCCCTTCGTGCTGTCCGGCTCCGACAAGATCCGCATCGTGCCGGGCGGGCTCACGCGGGTGGCGCTGAAGAAGGGCTCGCTTGTCGTGAATTCAAGCCAGGGGGGTGGCACCAAGGACACCTGGATCGTGGATGCCGGCACGGCCGGCAACGCCTGACCCCGACGGAAGAGCGAAGGATTCCCCATGCTTGCCCGCACCGCCGACAATCTCTTCTGGCTCTCGCGCTATGTGGAACGCGCCGAAAGCCTCGCGCGCATCCTCGATGTCGCGCTGCGCCTCGCGACGCTTCCCTCGGCCTATGCCGGGACATCGAACGAATGGGAAAGCGCGATCGACACCGCCGCCTGCCGCGACGCCTTCTATGCCGCCTACCCCGTCGCCAACGAGAAGAACGTCACCGCCTTCATCATCGCCGGCGAGACGAACCCCACCTCCATCCGCCGCTGCATCGAGATTGCCCGGCACAATGCCCGCGCGGTGCGCACCGCCATCACCACCGAGGTGTGGGAAATCCTCAACGATGCCTGGAACCATCTGCAGCGCGTGAAGCTGCACTCGATGAGCGGGCAGGATCTCACCCGCTTCCTCGCCTTCGTGAAGGAAGTGTCGCTCCGGTTCGACGGCACCGCCTATCGCACCATGCTGCGGACGGATCATTACTGGTTCCAGCGCCTCGGCATGTATATCGAACGCGCGGACAACACCGCCCGCCTGCTCGACGTGAAATACCATGTCGTGCTCCCGGACCCCGAGCCCGTGGGCGGCGGCCTCGACTACTTCCAGTGGTCGTCGCTGCTCCGGGCGCTGTCGGCGCTGAATTCCTACCATCTCATCTATCGCGAGAGCATCCGGCCCTGGCTTGTTGCGGATTTCCTGATCCTGCGCCCGGAACAGCCCCGTTCGCTGATCTCGACCTACAAGAACCTGAATGATGTGCTCGATCTTCTGGCCGAACGCTATGGCCGGCAGGGGCCGAGCCAGCGCCTCGCCCGCACGACTTTCGCCGAACTGGGGAACGTCGACACCGATCGGCTGTTTCAGCAGGGTCTGCACGAGTTTCTCGTGGCCTTCCTCGCCGAGAACAACCGGCTGGGGATGGCGATCTCCGAACAATACCTGCAATAGGCCTGGGATTCCGGCCCGCCGCGAACGGACTTTTCGATGCGCCTCACACTGAGACACGAGACCAATTACGATTACGCCGAGCCGGCCCGCGGCGCGATCCAGGTTCTCCGGCTCACGCCACGCAACCACGCGACGCAGTTCGTGCGGCGCTGGCGCGTGGAAATCGACGCCGATTGCCGGCTCGAGCGCGACGAGGACGCCTATGGCAACATCACGCATATCTTCTCGATCGACGGGCCGATCGAGCGGATGCGCATTCTCGTCGAGGGCGAGATCGACACCAGCGCCAGTGCCGGCGTGGTGCGCGGCAGCCTCGAGCGCTTTCCCCTCACCTACTGGACGAGCGACACGCCGCTGACGGCCGCCGGCCCCGGCCTCGCGGAATTCGCCGCCGACCTTGCGGCGCAGGAAGGCGGGGATGCGTTCGCGTTCCTGCACCGGCTCAACAGCACCATCTTCGAAACCTTCACCTTCCTGCCCGGCGCCACGGATGCCGCCTCGCGGGCGGAAGAGGTGTTCGAGCAGAAGACGGGCGTCTGCCAGGATTTCGCGCAGGTCTTCATCGCGGCGGCCCGGCAGATGGGGCTGCCGGCGCGGTATGTCTCCGGCTATTTCCTGCGCACGGATACCGCGGCGCAGGAGGCCGGGCATGCCTGGGCCGAGGCGCATATCGCCGGCATCGGCTGGGTGGGGTTCGACCCGGCGCACGGGCTCTGCGCGGATGAGCGCTACATCCGCCTCGCGACGGGCCGCGACTATCTCGAGGCGGCCCCCATCCGGGGTTCGCGGCTCGGCGGGCACGGCGAGAGCCTCTCCGTGCAGGTTTCCATCCACGAGGGCCGCGCCATCAGCGAGCAGTAGAAATCGCTGGAGTGGCAGTGCTACAGATGACCTCATTCAGAACGGACGGGCGGGAAGCGATGACCTATTGCGTCGGCATCATCAATCGCGAAGGTCTTCTCATGATCGCCGATACCCGCACCAATGCGGGGCTCGACAATGTCGCGACCTTCCGCAAGCTCCATACGTTCCACGTGCCGGGCGAGAAGACCTTCGCGCTGGCCACGGCCGGCAATCTCGGTTTCACGCAGAGCGTGATCTCCATCCTCCGGGAGGGCCTCGAACGGGAAGAGGGGCGCGTCGAGCGACTCGTCGACCAGGACAGCATGTTCCAGGCCGCGCAGTTCGTGGGCGAGGTCATCCGCCATGTCTACCGCACGGACGGCACCGCCATCGAGCAGCATGGCGCCTCGCTCGAGGTCTCGATGCTGCTCGGCGGGCAGATCCGCGGCCGCAGCCTGCGGCTGTTCATGCTCTACAAGGCCGGCAACTTCATCGAGGCGACCACCGACACCCCCTATCTTCAGATCGGCGAGCACAAATACGGCAAGCCGATCCTCGACCGCGCCGTGACCTTCAACACCGACTTCTACGACGCGCTGAAGCTGGGCCTCATTTCGATGGATTCCACCATGCGCTCCAATCTCGGTGTCGGGCTGCCCATCGACATCCTGGTGATGCGGCGCGACGCGATCGACCCCGAGGTCGAGCATCGGATCGAGGCGGGCGAGCCCTATTTCCACGACCTCCGCGAGCGCTGGTCGGCCGCATTGCGCAAGGCCCATAACGACATCCCCACCCCGCCCTACGGCCTGAAGCGAGGCTGAACCCCATGGGTGAAGCTTTGTCCCGCGCCGCCACGCTGACGCGCGATCTTGTGCGCTGCGCATCCGTGACGCCCGAGGAGGGCGGGGCCCTGGCCCTGCTGGAAGCGGTGCTGAAGCCCTACGGGTTCGAGGTGCATCGGCCGGTCTTTTCGGAGCCGGGCACGCCGGATGTCGAGAACCTCTACGCCCGGCTCGGCACGGCGGGCCCGGTGCTGATGTTCGCGGGCCATACCGACGTGGTGCCCCCGGGCGAATTCGCGGCCTGGACGCGCGCGCCCTTCGAGGGCGTGATCGAGGATGGCGTGCTCTGGGGCCGGGGTGCCTGCGACATGAAGGCGGGCGTCGCGGCCGCCATCGCCGCCGTGCTGGATCATCTCGATGCCGGCGGCGCGGTTCCCGGTTCCGTGGTGTTCCTCATCACCGGCGACGAAGAAGGCCCTGCGGTGAACGGCACGGTGAAGCTGCTCGAATGGGCGAAGGCGCGCGGCGAAACCTTCGATGGCTGCATCCTCGGCGAGCCCACGAACCCCAACGCCATGGGCGACATGATGAAGATCGGCCGGCGCGGCTCGCTCTCCTTCGATATCGAGGTGCAGGGCGTGCAGGGCCATGTCGCCTACCAGAATCTCGCGAAGAACCCGATCGACGGGCTTATGCGCCTGATGGCGGCGCTGAAGGCCACGCCGCTCGACCATGGCACGCCGCATTTCCTGCCGACAAACCTCGAATTCACGACGATCGAGGTGGGCAACAAGGCCCGCAATGTCATTCCCGGCGCGGCGCGCGTCGAGGGCAATATCCGCTTCAACGATCTCTGGACGAGCGTCACGCTCGGCGAGGAACTGAAAAGGCGGCTCGCCGGCGTGAATGACGCGCCGGATTATCGGCTCGTGCTCCACCCGAGCAATGCGGAAGCCTTCCTCACCGCACCGGGGCCCTTCGTCGATCTCGTCTCGGACGCGGTTGAAGCCGTCACGGGCCGCAAGCCGGAACTCTCCACCACCGGCGGCACCTCGGATGCGCGCTTCATCCAGAACTATTGCCCGGTGATCGAGTTCGGCGTGGTCGGCCAGACCATGCACAAGGTGGACGAGCGCGTGACGCTCGCCGATATCGACACGCTGACGGCGATCTATCGCCGGGCGATGGAGCGCTTTTTCAGGCTCTGATCAGGCGGGGCGACGCAAGGGCACGGCATCGGCCGGGAGTTCCGCCGGCTTCTGCTCGAATTCCAGCGCCTCGATCCGCTCGCCGCGCTTGATGACCTTGTCGGTCGAGGTGATGAGCCCGGCCACATCCTCCTGCGATTGGCGGAAATGCGTCTCGAGCTTGCTCGCGCGCTCGCCGATACGGCGCACATCGTCGAGCAATTTGCCCACTTCCAGCTGGATCGTCCGGGCCTGATCGCGGATCGCGGCGTCGCGGACGATGGCCTGCGCCACCTGCACCGCCATGACCAGCAGCGAGGGCGAGACGATGAGCACGCGCGCGCGATGCGCCTTCTGCACCAGATCCTCGAACTGCTCGGCGAGATCCGCATAAAGCGCCTCGGAAGGCACGAACATCAGCGCAAGATCCTGGGTCTGCCCCGGCAGCAGGTATTTCTCGGAAATGTCGCGGATATGGACCTGCAGATCGTTGCGGACGCGCCGCGATGCCGCGAGCCGCGCCTCCTCGCCCTGCGCCTCGCGCAAGGCGGCGAAGCCCTCGAGCGGGAATTTCGCGTCCACCACCAGCGGCCGATCATCCCCCGGCAGGCGGATGATGCAATCGGGGCGGGCGCGATTGGGCAGCGTCGGCTGGAATTCGAAGGCGCGCGCGGGCAGCGCATCGCGGATGATCGCCTCCATCCGCCCCTGCCCATAGGCGCCACGGGCCTGCTTGTTCGCAAGCACATCCTTCAGCGTCAGCATCTCGCTGGCGAGGCCCTGCAGGTTCGCCTGCGCCGAATCGATGACGGCGAGGCGCTCGTTCAGCTTGCCGAGATGCTCGGCCGCGCGTTCGGCATTTTCGGAGAGGGTGGAATGCACGGTGCCGCGCAGCGAATCGAAGCGGTCGCCGATGGCGCGCGTGAGTTCCGCCTGCCGCGAGCCGAACACCTCCGCCATGGTCTGCATCCGGCCGGTCATTTCCGCGTGCAGGCGAGTCATGGCCTCGAGCTTGTCATCGAGTTCGCGCTGGCGCTCGGCAGAGATGGCCTGCGCCTCGGCCTGTTCGCGGCGCGCGCGCATCGCGATCATCAGCAGGCCGACAAGCAGCAGCCCCGCGAGCGCAGCCGCCGCCGCCAGAGCCTCCGCGAGGGTGATGGCCCGGCCACCGATGATGAGCACGACATCCTGCATGGGGCGACGCTAGCACGATTCGAAACCGCGAACAAAGATCGAACGAATTGACCCCGTTCGCCGGCTTCGATATGGCTCCGGAAACATCCTTTTTCCGCGCCGAAGCCGATCCCAAAGCATTCATTCCGATGAGCATCCGCAAACTCGTCATCCTGCCCGACGCGCGCCTGCGCCAGATCTCCGCTCCGCTGACGGGCATGGACAAGGAAAACCGTGCGCTGGTGGATGACATGTTCGCGACGATGTACGACGCACCGGGCATCGGGCTCGCGGCCATCCAGGTCGGCGTGCCGAAGCGGATCTTCACACTGGATGTCTCGAAGCGCGACGACACCCGCGAGCCGATGGTCGTGATCAACCCCGAGATCACCTGGAAATCGGAGGAGATGAACGTCTACGAGGAAGGCTGCCTCTCCATCCCCGAATATTACGAGGCGGTGGAGCGCCCGGCGAAGGTGCGGCTGAAATATCGCGATATCGATTTCAACGAGCGCGAGATCGAGGCCGACGGCATTCTCGCGACCTGCATCCAGCACGAGCTGGATCACCTCAACGGCGTGCTGTTCATTGATTACCTCTCGAGGCTGAAGCGCGATCGCGTCATCAAGAAGTTCACCAAGGCCGCGAAGCGGGAGGACGAGGCGTGAGCCTGCGCCTCATCTTCATGGGCACGCCGGCTTTCGCGGTGCCCACGCTCACGGAAATCCTCGGGCAGGGGCATGAGGTCGTGGCCTGCTACACCCGCGCGCCGGCGCCGGGCGGGCGGCGCGGGCTCGACCTTGTGAAATCGCCGGTGCATCAGGCGGCGGAACGCTTCGGCATCCCCGTGCTCACGCCGAAAAGCTTGCGCAATGTGGAAGCGCAGGCGGAATTCGCCGCGTTCGGTGCGGATGCGGCGATCGTCGTGGCCTATGGGCTGATCCTGCCCGTGCCGGTGCTGGAGGCGGTGCCGCTCGGTTGCCTGAACCTGCACGGCTCGGCGCTCCCCCGCTGGCGCGGCGCCGCGCCGATCCAGCGCGCCATCATGGCCGGCGACCGGGAAACCGCCGTGATGGTGATGAAGATGGAGGAGGGGCTCGATACCGGCCCGATCGGCATGGCCGAGCGCATCGCGATTTCCTCAGAGATGACCGCCGGTCAGCTGCATGACCGGATGATGGTGGTGGGCGCGGATCTGATGGTGCGCGCGCTGGCGGCCCTGTCGCGCGGCTCGCTGGGCTTCACGCCCCAGGCAGCGGAGGGCGTCACCTACGCCGCGAAGATCACCAAGGAGGAATGCCGGATCGACTTCTCGAAGCCGGCTGCGGAGGTGCACAACCACATTCGCGGGCTTTCGCCTGCGCCGGGCGCGTTCTTCGAGGTGGATGGCCGCCGCGTGAAGGTTCTGCGCGCGACGATCGGCGAGGGCTCCGGCCCGGCCGGCACGGTGATCGGCGAGAACCTCATCGCCTGCGGCGCGGGCGCGATCCGCCTGCTCGAGGTGCAGCCGGCCGGCAAGGGCTTGATGAATGCGGCGGATTTCGCGCGCGGCAACGGCTTGCCGGCTGGCGCGCAGGTCGGCTGATGCGCCGCTTCAAGCTCGTCATCGAATATGACGGCACGCCCTATCAGGGCTGGCAGAGCCAGGCGGAGGGGCGCGGCGTGCAGGATGCCGTGGAGCGCGCACTCTGGGCTGTCGAACCCGATGCGCCGCGCCTGAAATGCGCGGGCCGCACCGATGCCGGCGTGCATGCGCTGGGACAGGTGAGCCATGTTGATCTGGCGAAACCCTGGACCGACCGCACCCTGCGCGAGGCGCTCAACGCGCATCTCAAGATCGCCGGCGAAGCGGTCAGCGTGCTCTCGGCCGAGGCCACCGAGGAGCGCTTCGATTGCCGTCTCTGGGCGCGCCGCCGGCATTACCGCTACCGGCTCTTGAACCGCCCCGCCCCCTCCGCGCTCGACCGGTTGCGGGTCTGGCACATCATCAAGCCGCTCGATGTCGAGGCCATGCACGAGGCCGCGCAATCGATCCTCGGCCAGCACGATTTCACGACCTTCCGCGCTTCGGCGTGCCAGGCGAAAAGCCCCATCCGCACGCTGGAGGATTTCCGCGTGTTCCGCGCGGGCGAGGAAGTGCAGATCGAGGCAAGTGCCCGCTCGTTCCTGCACAACCAGGTGCGCTCCATGGTGGGATCGCTGCTGCAGGTCGGGCGCGGGATCTGGCCCGTGAGCCGCATGCGCCAGGCGCTCGACGCGAAGGATCGCGCGCAATGCGGGCCGGTCGCGCCGGCGCATGGGCTCTATTTCACGAAGGTGGAGTATTGAGGATGGATCCCCGCTCGCCTTGGGCGTCGGGGATGCCACGCTCACCCTGTCCTTCCCGACGCGCTGCACGCGCGGGCGGGAATCACTACCTCACGGCACGATCAGCGTGCCGGCACCATGCTCGGTGAGTAGCTCGAGCAGCACGGCATGCGGCACCTTGCCATCGAGGATCACCACGCCCTCGACGCCCTGTTCGATGGCGTAGATGCAGGTCTCGATCTTCGGGATCATGCCGCCCGAGACCGTGCCATCGGCGATCAATTCGCGGCACTGGTCCACCGTCAGGCGCGGGATCAGGGTCTTGTTCTTGTCGAGCACGCCCGGCACGTCGGTGAGCAGCAGCAGGCGCTTCGCCTTCATCGCGCCGGCGATCGCGCCCGCGAAGGTGTCGGCGTTGACATTGTAGGTATGCCCATCCTCGCCGATGGCCACGGGCGCGAGAACCGGAATCAGCTCGGCCTTCAGCGCCGCATCGAGCACCGAGCGATCCACCTTCTGCGGGTCGCCGACGAAGCCGAGATCGATTTCCTTCTCGATGCTGGAATCGGGGTCACGCACGGTGCGGGTCAGCTTCTTCGCCGTCACCATGTTACCGTCCTTGCCGCAGAGGCCGATGGCCTTGCCGCCTTCCGCCGAGAGCCAGCCGACGATCTGCTTGTTGATGGAGCCGGCGAGCACCATCTCGACGATCTCCACCGTCGCGGCATCGGTGACGCGCAGGCCACCCTGGAATTCGCTCTTGATGCCGAGCTTGTCGAGCATCTTGCCGATCTGCGGCCCGCCGCCATGCACCACGATGGGCTTCACGCCCTGCAATTCGAGCAGCACCACATCCTCGGCGAAATCCTCCGCCGCGGCCTTGTTGCCCATGGCGTGGCCGCCATACTTGATCACGATCACTTCCTGATCGTAGCGCTGCATGAAGGGCAGCGCCTCGGCGATCACCTCGGCGCGGGTGTGGACATCGGGAAGCTTGGTCATGGCAGGCCCTTCGCGCGGAACAAAAGCTCCGCCGTCTTAGCGGAAAGCACGGGAAGCTCAATCACCAAGCGCGATCAGCGGTCGCGGTTTTTCTCGCCCGTGAAGGCACTCCCGGCGAGCACGAGCCAGGCGAGGATCAACGTGCCGCCACCGAGGGGTGCGGCCATCCGGAAGAGCGGCTGGCCCACCAGCGCCCGCAGCGCGAGATCGCCCGAAAACAGCGCAAGACCGAGCAGAAACAGCGCGAGCACGAGGGCTCCCGCCCGCGCACCGACGAGACTGGAACGGACCAGTGCCGCCAGCGCCAGCAGCAGGGGGGCATGGAACAGCAGGAACTCTGCGGCGATCGCGAGGTTCTCGCCGCCGCCATGGCTCGCACGCGCCGAGGCCGCGACGCCCAGCGCACCCACGAGGCCGCCCGCGAGGATGGCCAGCCGTTCGATCATGCCCACACCCATTCCGGCAGCGCACCGCGCTCCGCAAGGAGAAAGGCGATCGCGGCGCGGAGTTCCGGAATCCCCTGCCCGGTTTTCGAGGATGTGAGGATCACGTCGGGATGCGCCGCGGGATGGCGCGCGATCTTCGCGGAGATCGCGGCCGTCACGGCATCCGCCTGCTTGGCCGTGAGTTCATCGGCCTTGGTCAGGATCACCTGGAACGGCACCGCAGCCGTGCGCAAAGTGTCGAGCACGGGGTCATCCGTGGGTTTCAGCCCGTGGCGGGCATCGATCAGCAGCAGCACGCGCGCGAGTTCGACGCGGCCACGCAGGTAATCGTGGATCATGCCGGTCCACGCGGAAACCTTCTCCTTGCCCACCGCCGCGAAGCCATAGCCCGGCATGTCGATGAAGGAGAAGGCGCCCGACACATCGAAGAAGTTGAGCTGCTGCGTGCGCCCCGGCGTGTGCGAGGTACGCGCGAGCGAATTGCGCCCGGTCAGCGCGTTGATGAGCGAGGATTTGCCCACATTCGAGCGGCCGGCAAAGGCGATCTCGATCCCGCGCGGGGGCGGCAGATCGGTCGCCTTCGCCGCCGCCCAGTAGAATTCGGGCTCGCGGGCGAAGAGGCGCCGTCCGGCTTCGGTGTAATCGGGCTTCTGGTCGCTCATGCGCCTTGCACCTTCCGCGCGGCCAACTCGAGGCGCTCGATATCCGAGGCGCGCAGGGCCGCGACATGTTCCATGATGGCCTCCACCGGCCAATCCCACCAGCGGATGGCCTGGAGACGGGCAATCACATCGTCCGGAAACCGCTTGCGGATGAGGCGCGCCGGATTGCCCGCGACGATCGCGTAAGCCGGCACATCAGAGCCCACCACGGCATGCGCACCGATGATAGCGCCGTCGCCGATCGTCACGCCCGGCATGATCACCGCCTCGCGGCCGATCCAGACATCGTTGCCGATCACCGTGTCGCCGCGCGGCGGGTCGCCCTCGGCACCGACGGGCTCGCCCGGCACAAAGCCGAGCGTGCCGAAGGGAAAGGTCGAGAACCCGGTCATGGGGTGGTTCGCGCCGTTCATGATGAATTGCGCGCCCTGCGCGATCGCCACGAACTTGCCGATGATCAGCCGGTCGCCGACGAAATCGAAGTGGTAGCGCACGCAGCGGGCCTCGAAATGCTCGGGGCCGCGCGAGTCGTCATAATACGAGAAGTCACCCACCTCGATGCGGGGATTGGTGACTACGGCCTTGAGATAGGCCGTGCCGCCCCAACCCGGCACGGGGCGGCGCGACAGCGGATCGGGGCGGTTCATGCGCGTCTCCGTTCCGCCCTCACCCCCGCCGAAACGTGCTCTTCAGGTTGTCCCACAGCTCCACCTTGGTGCCCAGCTTCTTCATGATCGCGTATTGCTGGAGCACGGAGAGCAGGTTGTTCCAGGCCCAGTAGATCACGAGGCCGGCCGGGAACGAGGCCAGCATGAAGGTGAAGAGCAGCGGCATCCAGGCGAAGACAGCCTTCTGGATGGGGTCCGTCGGCTCGGGGTTCATCTTCATCTGCACCCACATCGTGATGCCCATGATGATGGGCCAGATGCCGAGCATCAGGAACGGGCCGAAGATCGGCACCGCGCCGGGATTGTAGGGCAGCAGCCCGAACAGGTTGAAGATCGAGGTCGGATCGGGCGCCGCGAGGTCGCGGATCCAGCCGAAGAACGGCGCATGCCGCATCTCGATGGTGACGAACAGCACCTTGTAGAGCGCGAAGAAGATGGGGATCTGCACCAGCACCGGCAGGCAGCCCGCCAGTGGGTTGATCTTCTCCTTTTTGTAGAGCTCCATCATCGCCTGCTGCTGCTTCATCTTGTCGTCGGCATAGCGGTCGCGGATGGCGAGCATTTCCGGCTGCACATGCTTCATGCGCGCCATGCTCTCGTAGGATTTGTTCGCGAGCGGGAAGAGCGCGAGCTTGATGAGCACGGTGACGATGAGGATCGTGACGCCGAAATTGCCGACGAGGTGGAACACCCAGTCCATCAGCTTGAAGAGCGGCTTGGTGATGAAATAGAACCAGCCCCAATCGACCATCTTGTCGAAGCTGCGCGCCTTCAGCGCATCCTGATAGCCGTCGATGACGTTCACTTCCTTGGCACCGGCGAAGAGCCGCATGGTGGAGGCGAGTTCCGCACCCGGCGCGACCGTCGTCGCCTCGTTGATGGCGGCCGTCTCGTAGACGGTGTTGGGGCCCGTGCCGCTCGCACCGAACGCGGCCGAGAACGCCTTGTCCTGCGCGGGGATGAGCGCCGAGGCCCAGTATTTCTCGGTGATGCCCAGCCAGCCGCCGGCATTCTTCGTGAACGTCTTGGTCTTCGCCTTCACCGCATCCGCGAAGGACATTTCCTGCAACTGGTCATCGAGGAAGCCGATCAGGCCCTCATGCAGGATGTAGAAGCCCAAAACGGTCGGCGTGCCGTGGCGCGAGATCCGCCCGTAGCCCGAGAGCGCGACCGGATTGCTGCCGGTGTTCTTCACGCTGTCGGTGACGGTGAAGAGGTACTTGTCGTCCATCCCGATCACGCGGGTGAAGGTCAGGCCCTGGCCATTCTCCCAAGTGAGAGTCACCGTGCCGCCGGGGCGGAGCGTCTCGGCATTGGCCTGCCAGCGCGTCTCCGGGCCGGGAACCACGGCATTCTGCCCTGCGGCGGGCAGCCAGCCGAAATCGGCGAAATAGGCATCCTGCGCCCCGAGGGGGGCGAAAAGCACGATGTTCGGGCTGCCGCGTTCCACCGTCTCGCGGTAGCGCACGAGGCTGAGATCGTCGATCCGGCCGCCGATCAGCGCGATCGAGCCACTGAGCGACGGCGATTCGATCCTGACGCGCGGGGAAAGCGCCAGCGCCTGCGTGCGCGGCAGCTTCGCCGTGGCCGAGACCGTGGAACCCGGCGCGGCGGTGGTCGGAGCGGGGGCTGTGCCGCCCGGCGCGGGGGGCTGGAGCACGGTCGATCCGGGCTGGCCGGGAGCGGTCTGCGTCTGCGCCTGCTGCTGGCGCTGCTGCTCCAGTTTCGGCATGCCGAAGAAGTAGTTCCAGCCGACCATGACGATCACCGACAGGGTGATCGCGAGGAGCAGGTTCCTGTTGTCGTCGGATTTCATCGATCCCGTTCCGTGTCGCCCCGCGGGGCAAGGCGCCATGCTCACCGCTCCATCGGGAGCGGAACAGGCGCCGAAGCTCGAATTGCGCTGGCCTTCTATGCCGGATGCCCCGCCTTGCCAAGCAGGCCGATGCCGCTTCCGCCGATTATGACGGCGCTTTCGTGCGTGGCATCTGCCCGCCGCCGCCCGCCAGCCGGCCCATCGCGCCGAAAAGCGCTTCGGCCAGGGTCTCGAACGGCACCGTCAGGGCTTCCCGCCGTCCGATCAACACGAAATCGCCGCCGATTTCGCCAAGGCGGGGACCGATGCGACGCACCGCCTCGCGCAGGCGCCGGCGGATGCGATTGCGTTCGGGCGCGTTGCCGGTCTTCTTCGTCACCGTGAAACCGAAGCGCAGCGGCAGCGCGCCATCCGCCTTGCGATGCTGCAGGGTGAAGCCCGGCCCGTGCGCGCGCTTGCCCGTGGCGGCCGCCAGGAATTCGCTGCGCTGCCGCAGGACGACAAAACGAAACGAGGGCCGAGGGCCCGGAGCCCCGCCCTCGTTCAACAATGCCGGATTGTTCGCCACGCACGGAAGACCGGGCATCGCCCGGCCCGATGTCAGGCCGAGAGCTTCTTGCGGCCCTGGCGACGACGGTTCGCGATGACCTTGCGGCCACCCACGGTCGCCATGCGGGCGCGGAAGCCGTGGCGGCGTTTGCGAACGAGCTTGCTCGGCTGATAGGTGCGCTTCATCGGCGTCATCCTGCGAAAAAAGTTGCATGTCTTCCGCGCGGTCGCCGGCTGCTCGAGGCGCGCGAGGCGCCTTCGGAACAAAAACGCGCCCCGAAAGGCGCGGCCTGCCACCCGCAGCGGCAAATCGAACGCGCTTAAACGTGAGGCTCGACCAAATGTCAATCCCCTAATGCCCGCGCGTGCCCCGGCCGACCGGACATTAAGCAACCCGCGAGGTTCTTTCCGGTGGCCTTGCGCCCGAACCCCAAGGCATGGCAGGGCTTGGTGAGCGGAGTTTTATATCTTGGATACGCCTGATCTTCTCATCCTCGGATTGGATCCCCAGGGACTGGAGATCGGCCTTGCCGTCGCGACTCTGGGCGGACAGGTCATCGTCGCGCGCAGCGCCGAGTCAGCCCTCGCGCAGGCCGTTCGTGATGGCGAATTGCTCGCCCGCCTGGTTTCCGCCAGCGATGCCACGGCCTTCGCGCTCCGGCGCGCGGCCGTCGTCGAGGATATCCGCCGGCAGCGCAGCGATGAACGCCTCCGGGCCGCGCGCATCCGCGTGACGCAGGAGCCGGTCCGCTTCCTCGATCATCGGCGCGTCGCGATTGGCGAAGCGACCCTCCGGCCCCGCCGCATCCTGCTCGCATCGGGGGTCGAGCCCAACGGTCCGCTGGCCGAGCTCAACGCCCTGTTCGAACACGGCACCGTGCCGCACCGGCTCGTGCTCAACGGTTCGACGGTGATGGCGCTGGATCTTGCGAGCCTTCTCATCCGCCTCGGGACTGAGGTGACGCTGGTCAGCGACGGCCCGCTCGCCCCGGAATGCGACCCGGACGGCCTGCGCCTGCTGCTCGACCGGCTGCGGCGGCAGGGGCTCGTCGTCGCCAACGCGATGCCCGCGCGCGGGGATGCCGACATTCCGGTCTGGACCCTCGGGGAGCCACGCCCGGCGCTCGATGGCTTCGATCTCGCGAAATTCGGGGTGCAGTTGCGGGGCGGCTTCCAGACCAGCCGGTCCCATGTCTTCGCGATCGGACGCCTCGCGGAACCCGGTGCGCTGCCCGATCCCGGTGCCGTGGCGCATCTCGTCGGGCGCATGTTCTTCCGCCGATCGGCGCGCTACGCGCCGCGTCCCCGGCTGCGTCTCGCGGGCGGCCAATCCGGTCTCGCCGAAATCGGCCTGACGGAAGCGCAGGCGCTGGCCCGCGGCAAGGTCCAGGTCGCGCGCGCGGCCTTCGCGCCGGGCGATCCGGCCGATTTCTCCGGTGGGTTCGTGAAGTTGCTGGCCGACCGGAAGGGCCGATTGCTGGGTGCCAGCCTTTTCGGACCGGGCGCGGCCGAAGCCGCGGCGCTCCTGTCCCTCGCGCTGGCGCAGGGGCTCGGCCTCGCCGATCTTGCCCGGCAGCCTGGCGCACCGGGCACCGCCAGCGAGGCGATCGCTGTCGCGGCCGCAAGTCCTGCCCGGCGCTTTTTGCGCTCCGGCAGTGTACAACGTGCTTTCCGCTATTTCCGGTTGTTGGGATGAACGACGTCAAGGAACCCGATCTGTCCATCGATCCTGCGCCCAGGACGCAGATCGGCCAGCTGCGCCCCGGCCTTTCCGGCCGCCTGATGCTGCTCTCGGTGCTGTTCGTGCTGATCGCCGAAGTGCTGATCTATGTTCCCTCGGTCGCGAATTTTCGCAACACCTGGCTGAACGACCGCCTTGCGCAGGGCCGTGCCGCCGCGCTGGTTCTCGAGCGCGCGCCACCCGATTCGCTGTCCCGCGATCTGACAGACGAACTGCTCAAGGGCATGGATGCAACCATGATCGCCCTGCGCATCGAGCAGTCGAGGCGCCTGCTCGCGGTCGTGGACATGCCGCCGGAGATCGAGATGGAGATCGATCTGCGCGATCGCAAGATCATCGAATCCATCCTCACCTCCTTCGATATCCTGCTTTTCGGCTCCATGCGCACGATGCGGATTGTCGGCCCGGCGCCCGGCGGCGGCGATTTCGTGGAGCTGATCATCAACGAGCGCCGGCTCCGGACGGCGATGCTCGATTATTCCTGGTCGATCCTCCTCGTGTCGCTGGTGATCAGCGGCGTGGTCGCCCCCCTCCTTTATCTCGTTCTCAACGCGCAGATCGTGCGGCCGGTGAAATCGCTCGCCGAGGCGCTGGCTCGGTTTCGTGACCAGCCGGAGAATGTGCAGACGCTGGTCGTGCCCAGCAACCGGGCCGACGAACTGGGAGAACTGGAACGCTCCATCGCCGACATGCAGAAAGGCCTGCGCCAGCAGCTGCGCCAGCGCGAGCACCTCGCGAATCTCGGGCTGGCCGTCGCCAAGATCAACCACGACCTGCGCAACATGCTGGCCACGGCGCAACTGATGGCGGACCGGCTCGCGGCAACCGCAGACCCCAATGTGCAGCGCTTCATGCCGAAGATGCTGGAAACGCTCGACCGTGCGATCGCGTTCTGCCAGGCGACACTCGTTTACGGCAAGGGGCAGGAGCAGACCCCGGACCTGCGCCCCGTGGCCCTGCTGATGCTGGTGAACGATGTTGGCGACCAGTTGATGCTGGCGCCGCAGACCGTGCCGGCACTGGAGGTGGATATTCCGCACGGCCTGCGCGTGAACGCCGATGCCGGCCATCTGCAGCGGGTGCTGACCAATCTGCTGCGCAACGCCCGTTCGGCACTCGAAAATCTTCCGGCCAGACATCCCAAGGTCATCCGCATCACCGCCCGGGCGGAAGAGGGAAAGGTGCTGATGGACGTGATCGATTCCGGGCCCGGCATTCCGCTGCGCATCCGCGGAACACTGTTCCAGGCGTTCTCGGGGGGCGGCCAGCGCGGCAGCACGGGCCTTGGCCTGACCATTGCGCTTGAATTGCTGCGTGGCATGGGCGGAGACATGAAGCTGATCGAGACGCCGGTCGGCGAAGGCGCACATTTCCGCCTCACGCTGCCCGCCGTGGCCGAGGCATCCTCGCGGTTGCCGCGCAATGGCGGGCGGGCCTGATCCGCACGCCGCGCTTCCCTCAAGAGCGCGGGAAAAAGAGCGGCGAAATGCCCTTGCCCTTTTGGAATGATGCCGCTATCAAGCCGCCTCTCGCGGTGCTTCGTCATCGCCTGCGCGCCCGTAGCTCAGCTGGATAGAGCACCAGACTACGAATCTGGGGGTCAGAGGTTCGAATCCTTTCGGGCGCGCCATTTCTTCCCCAAATTTTGACTTCCCCCAAAAAAACCAGCATTTTAGTGGTGCTGAGCGGCCGTCCACTTTGAAGCGTCGATATCAGCGTTGATAATAATGTTGATAAAACGAGGCTGCCATGGGGCGTCGTTCAACCTCCGATTCGCGCTTTCTGGTGCGCCGGACCGGTACAGATCTCTGGACCTATCATCGCAATTTGCCCGCAGATGTTGCGCCGAAGGTCATCGTTGAGGTTCGACTTTATTGGTGCGGACGGGTCGCGAAGTTTCGCGGGAAGAGAGCGATCGCCATTTCGCTTGGGACGAGCGACCGGAGGGAAGCCGAGCGACGCAGGGACCAGATCCACGCGGAGATCGAGACCCACGTCGCCCGCGCTATGCAGATGGTGCGGCAAACGGGAATGGTTCCCCAAGCGACCCGGGTTGTTCCAAGCTTGAACCCCGAACATCACAAAACGATCGGGGATTGGGTATATGCATACACCCTTGCGGCACAGGATGCCGAGCTGGTGGAAAACCCAGATGACCCTGATGGGAATGCCGACATCTTTGCCTGGATAGAACGGGCACGGGCGGAAGACGCGGCAATAGGAACTGAGCGTGAAGCGATGGAGCGCATGCTGGCGCGCCGCAACTTCGACCCGACTGATCCGAATGACCGCTCACGCGGGTCCGAAATCGAAGAACTGCTCGAGGACATGGGCATCGAACTGCCCGACCCAGAGCAGCAACGTCTTGTGGCACTTGTCGTTTTGCGAGCCCGACGCCGGGCGCTTAACGCGCTGCAACGGCGCCAGGCAGGCGAGCCCGTTGATACACCGCCCGTAACGCCTGCTCCCCCGATGCTTTTCAAGGAGGAGGCTCGGCACGCGACGATCTCCGGTCCGCTGCTGCGCGCGACTTTCGAAGAGTTCGTCTTAAAGCGAGGGATGAAACGCCACACAGCCAACGATTACAGGAATCAGCTCAATCGCTTCGTCGATCTATTCGGCGATATTCCGGTTGCTTCTGTGACCCGCAAACAGGTCTTTGATTTTGCAACGGAGTTGGAAAAGTTTCCCGCAAGATATCCTGAGGCCTGGCGTGGCAAGCGCGTCCAGGAAATCGTCAAGCTTGCTTCTTCCCGGCCCGATCTGAAGCGCCTTGCGCCTCAGACCATCAATGATCGCAGTATTGGAGCCCTAAAATCCTTCTTTTCCTGGTGTATTCGCCGTCAGATTATTGAAGTGAACCCAGCCGTGGGTGTTGCGCTCGACGTGCCAAAGTCGGCCGAAAAGCCAAGGGACCCTTACAGCATTGACCATCTTCGGCTGATTTTTTCACAACCAGTGTTCACGCAAGGTGAAAGGCCAAAGCGGGGCTGCGGCGAGGCTATGTATTGGCTTCCCCTCATCGCTCTTTATTCCGGGATGCGCCTAGAAGAAATTGGTCAACTCCGTCTTGAGGATATCGGTTTTGAAGACGGCGTTCATTATTTCAATGTCCGAGAGGGCGTCGATCAAAGCCTGAAAACGTCCTCGTCTGCGAGGCGAGTGCCAATACACAAGAAACTCATCGAGCGAGGAATTTGGAAAGAAAAAGATCGATTACAAAAGCTCGGTGAACCCCGATTGTTCCCGCAATTGAAGCGGAACAGAGA
>PERO01000008.1 GCA_002928875.1 Methylobacterium sp.
TCCCGGACAAAAGAGCTTTACAACCCGAAGGCCTTCATCACTCACGCGGCATGGCTGGATCAGGCTTGCGCCCATTGTCCAATATTCCCCACTGCTGCCTCCCGTAGGAGTTTGGGCCGTGTCTCAGTCCCAATGTGGCTGATCATCCTCTCAGACCAGCTACTGATCGTCGCCTTGGTGAGCCATTACCTCACCAACTAGCTAATCAGACGCGGGCTAATCCTTCAGCGATAAATCTTTCTCATCTCTGACGTATCCGGTATTAGCTCAAGTTTCCCTGAGTTATTCCGAACTGAAGGGGATATTCCCACGTGTTCCTCACCCGTCTGCCACTAACGTATTGCTACGTCCGTTCGACTTGCATGTGTTAAGCCTGCCGCCAGCGTTCGTTCTGAGCCAGGATCAAACTCTCAAGTTTGATTGAGATTTGAACTGGCTGATCACAACGTTCATTGACGGAGTGCACTTCTCAAACCCCTTGCGAGGCCTGAGTGCGTGTACACTCACCTAGAAACGTTGAACCGCCATATCTCTTTTGGTTCATCTCTCGATGAACCCGCAAGAGCTGCGCCGTCCACGTTTCTCTTTCTCGGTTTCAATTGCCAAACAGCTGGACGACCATTCATCCGGTTTTTGCCGGTCCAAACTCAAACCTGAGTTTTGGAGAACAGTAGTCGGTGCGCCGCGAACCGCGTCGCCGATGACCGTGGTATAGGCCGGGACCCCTTTTTCTGTCAACGACCATTTTCAAAAAATATTCGCCGGCGGCGCTTTCGCGGCCAGCTTTGGGTGTCATCAGATTGAAATAAAACGCGAAAAAAACTTACGCCCGATTTCGCACCTGCAGCAAAAAACATCAGGCCGCCAGCTTTGCCGGCACCCTGCCCGCGGAAATTGCGGGGAATCGTCCATGTCCGTCGTCGGAATCGGGCGATTCATGGTCTCTCGCGGCGCAAAACCGCGCAGACCTGCCCTTAACGGGCTGTCCCGCCTTTCGGTTCCACGCGCCATGGAGAGGGGCCGCATGGTCCTGGCGGCGCGACGGCGCAGTGCGGGAGAAGATTCCGGCCGGATACCCGCGCCGCGCGGCACCGGGCTCAACCTCGCCTTTTCACCGGCCCGGATTTTCGAGACCGCGCTTCCCGATCCGCTGGCGCGCGCGTCGCGCACGTGAGAGCGCGCGCGGTATTCCGTAATCGATCCACAGAAACCGGTCTCCAAATCCGGCGATGTCGCGTGTCGCGTCCCGAGCATCGATGTCTGGCGGTCCTTGCCCCGCCCGCCCCGTCGCGGGGAGGCATGCGCCGTCCATCATAGCGGATGCCGAGGGATGCGGGCGTTTCCCGTCTGGCGATTTGAGGACCTTTGCCGTAGATATGCCCGGTTCTTCGCGTCAGACGGCGGAAGGATTCGTGTCGAACCGGGACATCCGCGCACCGCATGCTGAACCCGATCTATCGCCAGTTGCCCGCCGACCTCGGGCTTGAACCGCCGCTGACGGCGGATGGAGCCGTGGCGGAGACCATGATGCGCCGGCGCCTTTCGCCGCGCTGGATGGCGGGTTTGATGCTGATTTCGGTCGCCGGCACGGTGCTGATGGTCTTCTCCATCGTCGCCGCTTTGTCGCCGGTCGAAACGGTGGTGACGTCGCCGCAACTCAGTCGCGCCGGCAACGATGCCGCCAGCAGCAACTCCGTGGTCATCGCCGCGCGCCGCGCCGACAAGCTGATCCGCCGCGCGAATCTGGTCGCGGCGCGGCAGGATTACAAGGCGCCGGTGCAGGCGCGGGTGGGCAATGCCGAGGTGACGCGCCTTGCCGGCTTCACGCGGATCGCCACGCCGCTCGCGACCGAATCGCTGGGCTTCACCGATCAGATCCCCGCCTTCAACCTCGCGAAGCTCGTCTCCATCGCCAGCGAGGATCGCGCGCCCGCCGGCACCGAGAATGAACTCGGCACGGTACCGGAGACGGATATCAACGTGGCGCTGCGCGACATCAGCACGGTGCGCGGCCGGACCGAGAGCGGCATCCGCCTCGCGGATGACGACGCCCGGACGCAGGTGACCGATCTCCTGGTCGAGCGGCGCAACGAATCGCCGCGCCTCGGCGCGCAGTCCCAGCTCGCCCGCGTGATGCGGGCGCCGCAGGAATTGTCGGCGGCCTCCGCCTTCGCCGGCTCGGGCAGCGTGGTGGCCGATCCGTTTTCGAAGCTCGTGGTGCGGATGGTGCCGGAGAATGTCTCGCTTCTGGCGCGGCAGGATGCGGTGCTGAACCCCTATGCGGTGGAGGAGCGGATCTTCCTGTCGCGCTCGCCGCAAACCGCGATGCAGACGCTGCGCCAGCAGGGCGCGACGCCGAAGCAGATCCAGGAGATCGTCGCCGCGCTGACGCGGAACGGTCGCACCAGCAATCTCGAGGGCAACCGCATCCTGAAGCTGACCCTGCAGGCGCAGGAGCCGCGCGGCGCGAAGGAGCTGATGCGGGTCGATCTCTTCGCCGACGAGGAGATGATCGCCGCAACGGGACGGCGCGACGATGGCAGCTTCTGGCCGCTCGAAACCCGCGAGGCGCCGAGCCGCTCGATCAGCGGCTCGACCACGACCTCCGAAGAGGAGGACGAGGAGGCCGAGGTCAATTCGGGCCGTCTCACGCTCTACCACTCGATCCACGAGACCGCGCGCCGCTACGATGTGCCGGCCAGCGTGATCGAGGACATCATCCGCACCATCTTCTTCGACGTCGACCTGCAGCGCCGCGTCGTGCCGGGCGATTTCCTCGAGATCCTGATCGCCAATGGCGAGGGCGAGGCGACGCCCCGGCAGGATCTGCTGCTGGTTTCGCTCAATGCACAGAATGCCCGCCGCCGCTATTATTGCTTCAAGCTGCCCAACGAGGATGTCATCGACTTCTTCGACGAGCAGGGCCGCTCCGTGAAGCAGTTCCTGCTCCGCAAGCCGATCGATGGCGGCGAGTTCCGCTCCGGCTTCGGCATGCGCCGTCACCCGATCACCGGCGGCTATCGCCTGCATGCGGGCGTGGACTGGGCCGGGCCCGTTGGCCTGCCGATTCGCGCGGCGGGCAACGGGATCGTGCGCCTCGCGGAATGGGATTCGGGCTATGGAAGGCGCGTCGAGATCGAGCACAATCACGGCTATGTCACGACCTACAATCACATGTCGGCCTTTGCGCCCGGCATCAAGGAGGGCGCGCGCGTCCGCCAGGGTCAGGTGATCGGCCGGCTTGGCTCGACCGGCCTCTCCACCGGTCCGCATCTCCATTACGAGGTGATGATCAACGAGCGCTTCGTGGACCCGCTGGCCATCCGCCTGCCGCGCGGCCGCGAACTGGCGGGGCGACAGCTCGAGGAATTCAGGCGTGAGCGCGCCTTCATCGACGACGTGCTGAAGCGCGCGCCCGGCCAGGCGAGCCTGCTCGCGCAGAACTGACAGCTCGCCGATTCAGGCCGCCTGTCGCGCCCGCGGCGCCAGACCCAGCTGACGCAAGACCGCCACGACCGCCGGCACCGTCAGCGGTTTCTGGATCGCCGCGTCGATCGCGGCGGCGGGACCCAGCGTCTCTTCCGGATCATCGGCGCTGACGACCACGAGGGCGGGCCGAGCAGCCTGACCCTGCAGGCCCTCGATGAGCGTTCGGCCGCCGCCGCCGGGCATGTTGAGATCGGTGAAGATCGCCGCGAACGGCGTTTCGCGCACGCGGTGCAGCGCTTCGTCGGGGCTGGCGGCTTCGTCGCAGGCAAATCCGAGCGCCGCGAGGATCGTCCGCAGGACCAGCCGCGAGGCGGGATGATCGTCGACGATCAGCAGCCGGTTTTCGACGCTCGCATCGGGCGAGACCGGCCAATCGAACGAGAAGCAGGTGCCCTGCCCTGTCGCTTGGGGTTCGGCGCGCAGCGTTCCGCCACCGCGTGCGACGAGACGGGCCGCAATCCCCAGGCCGAGACCGTTGCGGCGTTCGCGCGCCCCGGCCAGCAGGCTTTCGGCGCGGGCGGGATCGAGCCCCGGACCCGTATCGCTGAGGCGGAAGCCGATCCGCCGGTCCGGCCCGGCCGTCACGTCGAGGGTGACCTCGCCGGCTTCGGTCATCCGGATCGCGTTGTCGATCAGGTTTTCCAGCACCTGCCTGAGCGCCAGGGCATCAATCTCCGCGCCGCGATCGAGCGCCGGATCGAGCCAGAGCACGAAGGCCAGCCCCTTCTTCGCCGCGCGGGCCGAGGCGCTGGCCGCGATCGCCTCGATCAGGGCTCCGAGGCGGATCGGCTCGCGGGAATCCGGCACGGCATCGCCGGCATGGGGCGGCAGCACATGCGCGAGAATTGCCCTGAGATGCTGCGCGCTGGCTTCGAGCGCCTCGACCAGCCGGGCCTGCTCGGGCGTCAGCGGGGTATGGGCCAGGAGGTCGAGCATCGCCTCGAAGCCGCCGAGCGGGCTTCGAAGCTCATGCGCGATTTCGCGGATGGCCTGGGGCGAGAGGGCGGGCGCATTCGGCATCGGAGTTCCGCGAAGCATTTCGGGGGTGCGGACGGGACCGCGCTCTTTCCTTTATCGCGCGCTGCCGTAAACAGGCCTTGAACGCCGGGCGCGATCCGGTCCCCCCCTCGTCCACCCGGTGCCGCCCGTGCTTGCCACCGCCTTCGCCGTCGTCGCCCCCATCTTCGCATTGATCGCGATCGGCTATGTCACCGTCCGCACCGGGCTGATCGGGCAGAGCGCCAGCGAAGGCCTCTCGGCCTTCGTCTTCGTGCTGGCGATTCCCGCGCTGCTGTTCCGGACGGTCGCGACTGCCGACCTGCCGAACCTCAATCCCGCGCCCTATTGGCTCGCCTATTTCATTCCGCTGGCACTTGTCTGGCTGGCGGCGAGCCTCTTCGCACGGATGGCCGGGCGCGACCGCACCGAACGCGCGGTGATCGGCTTCACGGCGGCGCAATCGAACACCGTGCTGATCGGCATTCCGCTGATTCTCGGCGTGTTCGGCGAGGCCGGCCGCGTGCCGATCGTGCTGCTGCTGGCGGTGCACCTGCCGGTGACGATGACCATCGTCACCGTGCTGATCGAACGCGGCGGCGGCGCGCAGGCGACGCTGAAGCTCATTCGCTCGCTCGTGACGCATCCCATCCTGATCGGCATCTTCGCCGGGATCGCGTGGCGGATGACCGGCCAGCGCCTGCCGGAGATCCCGCTCTCCATCGTCACGTTTCTCAGCCAGGCCGCCGCGCCCTGCGCGCTGGTTGCGACCGGCATGGGCCTCGTGCGCGTGAGTTTCACCGGCTCGCGCCTGCTGATCATGGCGGTGGCGGCCCTGAAGCTCGTGGTGCATCCGGTGCTGGTCTTCATCCTCGCCAAGCATGTCTTCGCTCTGCCGCCGGTCTGGGTCGGCGCGGCGACGATGTTCGCGGCCTGCCCCACTGGCATCAACGCCTTCCTCGTGGCCGAGCGCTATCGCAAGGCCGAGGCGATCGCTTCGGGCACCATCGCCTTCACGACGCTTCTCGCCGTGGTGACGACGACGGTCGCGGTGATTCTGGTCGCCCTGCGCTAGGCGAAGCCCAGCCGGCGGCGGATCTCCATGGCCGTCATGCCCTCCGCCCGCAACTGGCGCAGGGGCGTCGAGAGGGCGGATTTCGAGAGTTTCCGCCCCTCCTCGTCCAGGATCAGCGCATGATGGTGATAGACCGGCGCGGGCAGGCCGAGAATGGCCTGCAACAGCCGGTGGATGGCCGTCGCGGCATGGAGGTCGCGCCCACGCACGACCTGCGTCACGCCCTGAAGCGCGTCATCGAGCACGACGGCGAGGTGATAGCTCGCCGGGATGTCCTTCCGGATCAGCACGACATCGCCCCAGATTGCGGGGTCGGCGGGGATGTCGCGCAAGGCCCCCTCCCCGGTCTCCTGCCAGCGGAGCGGATGCGCAAGCCTCGCGATCGCCGCACGCGAATCAAGCCGCAGCGCATGCGCCTCGCCCGCCCGGATGCGCGCCGCGGCGACCTCCGGCGACAGCGGGCGGCAGGTGCCGGGATAGAGAATCGCGCCATCGGGATCGTGTGGCGGCGTATCCCCCGCCGCCTGCCGGATATCGCCGCGCGTGCAGAAGCAGGGAAAGGCGAGGCCGTACGCCACGAGATCATCCGCCGCCGCCCGGTAGCGCGCGAATTGCGTCGACTGGCGCAGGACGGGCTCCTCCCAGGCGAGCCCCAGCCAGGCGAGATCCTCGAGACAATCCGCCACGAGTTTGTCCGTGCAGCGGATCGTGTCGATATCCTCGATGCGCAGCAGGAATCGCCCGCCCGTCTCCTCGGCCATGCGCGCATTGAGCAGCGCCGAGAAGGCATGGCCGAGATGCAGATGGCCGTTGGGGCTGGGGGCGAAACGGAAAACGGGTTGCATGCCGATCATTCCATGCTTTTCTCCGTATCGGACTTGCCGAACCGTTTCGGCGAGCCGCATCGAGAGCCGCCCTTTCCACCCCTCGCCATGCGCCGGATCGCCGGCGCGATGCCGTGACGCCAGCCAGACCATGAGCCGAGCATGAGCATACTGTCCTCCGAAGCCGATGTCGCCCGGGGCGTCGAGGCGCTGCGCGGGATGTGCCCGCATATGGCGATGATTGCCGAGACCTGCGGCGTGCCCGCACTGCGCTGGCGCGAGCCGGGTTTCGGCGGGCTGGTTTCCACCATCACCGCGCAGCAGGTCTCGACCTCCGCCGCCAACGCGATTCGCGGGAAACTGCGCGCGGTGGTCGACCCCATCACGCCCGAGGGGCTGATGGCGATGAGCGACGAGGCCCTGCGCGCCTGCGGCTATTCCGCCGGCAAGGTGAAGACCTTGCGCGCCATTGCCAGCGCGATTCTCGCCGGCGACCTGCCGATCGAGCGGCTGGGCGACATGCCGGTGGAGGAGGCGCATGCGAGCCTTGTGAAGGTGCATGGAATCGGCCCGTGGACGGCGGAAGTCTGGCTGATGTTTTGCGTCGGCACGCAGGATGTGTTCGCGCCCGGCGATCTCGCCCTGCAGGAGGGCGCGAAGCTCGCCATGGGCCTCGAGACACGGCCCACCGCGAAGGAAATCGCCATCATCGCCGAGCGCTGGCGCCCGTGGCGCGCGGTGGCGGCGCGCATGCTCTGGGCCTATTACGGCCATGTGAAGAAGCGCGCGGGCGTGGTGACGAACTGAGGCCGGGCAAGCGGAAACCGCCGGCCGCCGGAAAACGGCACGGTTTCGGGGAAATCGCGGGGGCACCGCCTCGGCGAACCGGGGCGCTGAGCAAAAGGAGGTTCCGGTTTTCCCGGAGCCCCAACGCGGAAACCCCCGCGATTCCGGTTCCCTGGACGCGTGGACCTCTCCGATTATCGCCGTCCAGATGGCGGACCGCTGGCGCGGTTCGAAAAGGGCGCGCGGGCCTCTCCATCGCCGGCACCGTGAGCGGATGCCAGAAGTGGCGCGGGGTTTCCCTCCGCGAGCCCGGAACCGACCCCGCCGCCTGCCCGCTCCGCTCATGAGACGGCCGGCCCGACCCGGCGGGGTGACGTGGATTATGGGGGTGTTGGAGGGGGTGGGGATAAGTAGGAGTGATAAGTTAAAGGCCGTTGTCGAAGTTCGCTTCGCAAGCTTAATCTGTCGACGTACCTCTTCCCTGCAACTTGCGTCTGAAAATGTCCACTAACACAAAATACCAAACAAAGATTTTTCTCAACGGTCTTGGACTATCAAATTATCGAGGCATCGGCAAAGAGCATCAAAGAATAGGACCATTTAGCTCTGTGAATTTCTTTATCGGAGCAAACAACTCTGGAAAGTCAACGATTCTCAATTTTATCAGCAACCATTTACCCCTTCCAGTTCAAGGGGCAACACCAAAAAAGCAAATTGAGCAAAATGAACGACACAATTTTAATGGAAACATCTCTCTGACAATTGGGATCAATTGCGATACTTTTAAAAAGAACATTACAAGCCGCGATCAAAATAGGACCGTAAATTTAGAATTAATACAAAAGATTGTCGACTATATAGAAATTGATGGAATGGTTTGGCTAAAATATGACGAACCATTTAATAGCCCTCCAAAATTTCACTTCAATGATATTCAAAATTTAAGACATATTCTTGAACAAAATCAATGGAATAGCATATGGCAGAACCTAACGGCCCAAACGGGCGGAGGTCCTGATCTTTGGATTGAACAGACGATGTCGCGAATGTTACAGTGTCAAAATTACAAGTTACCACATACACAAATAATTCCAGCGAAGAGACAAATTAGCGATCGAGGTTTAGACTTTAAAGATTACAGTGGCAATGGTCTAATTGACCGCCTTGCAGAGCTTCAAAGTCCAGACCATTTAAAAATTGAGGACAAATTATTATTTAATAATATTAACTTATTTTTACAATCAATTACTAGCGAGTCGGACGCCAAATTAGAAATCCCACACCATAGACAATTTGTACTTGTCCAGATGAACAACCGTGTGCTGCCGCTAAAATCACTAGGAACCGGTGTTCATGAAGTTATAATGATAGCCGCATTCTGCACATTAAGCAAATCTGAGATTGTTTGCATCGAAGAGCCCGAATTGCATCTCCATCCATTATTTCAACGGAAATTGATAAGGTATCTCATGGAAAACACAACGAATCAATATTTTATCGCTACACACTCGCCAACATTTATTGACACGCCAGACACTAATATTTTTCACGTTCAGTTGCGGCAAAACCTGACAGAAGTAAAACTTTCAAAAGCAAAAAATGACCGTTTTAATATTTGTCTTGATTTAGGCCACAAGGCATCTGATCTGCTTCAAACGAATTGTGTTATTTGGGTCGAGGGCCCTTCGGACAGGATTTACATCAACCACTGGATTAAATCTTTAGAACCGCGCCTCATTGAAGGTACGCATTACTCAATCATGTTCTACGGTGGGCGTCTTCTCAGCCATCTTTCGGCCACTGATGATGAAGTTACCGACTTTATCGAATTAAGGTCACTTAATCGTCATGTCGCCATCGTTATGGATAGCGACAAGAAAAACAGTCGCGACAGAATTAACGATACTAAACAAAGAATTGAAGCCGAAATAAAAAAGTATGGCGGTGTCGTTTGGATAACTCAAGGTCGAGAGATTGAAAATTACCTTAATTTTGAAAAATTGCATCATATTATTAGGAAAATTTACTCAGATTCGTACGTTGGTTCTGAGAACATTGACCGTTATGGACATGCGTTATTTTTCAAACGTAAGCCGTTAAGGGGAAAGAAGGGTACAGCTTCAGGGTCACCATTCACAGAGACCTCAGTGGATAAAGTGAAGGTAGCTAAGGAAGTTTGCGCGGAACCGCCCGATTGGTCTGTTCTGGATCTAAGGGCTCGCGTAACGGAATTGGTGACGCTGATCCGTCAAGCAAACAAATGACTTCACCCCCAAGCCAGTCAAAAACCCGTTCCCCCCTCGCCCCTTCCCCGCTATAGCGCTCCCGACGAATTGATCGTTTGAGCATCATCGTCTCGCGAAGCCGGTTTCCTTGTCGCGGATGATGCTCCCGAGGTGGCGCATGCTGAAAAACGAACCCGAGATCACCCCCGAACTCGTGAGGGCCCATGGCCTGAAGCCGGATGAATATGAGCGTTTCGTCGCGCTGATCGGGCGCATGCCGACCATCACCGAGCTCGGCATCGTCTCGGCGATGTGGAACGAGCATTGCTCCTACAAATCCTCGAAGGTTCACCTCAAAACCCTGCCGACCAGGGGCGAGCGCGTCATCTATGGCCCCGGCGAGAATGCCGGCGTCGTCGATATCGGCGATGGCGATGTCGTGGCCTTCAAGATGGAGAGCCACAACCATCCGAGCTATATCGAGCCCTATCAGGGCGCGACGACGGGCGTCGGCGGCATCCTGCGCGACGTGTTCACGATGGGCGCAAGGCCGGTGGCGTGCCTGAATTTCCTGCGCTTCGGCGCGCCCGATCACCCCAAGACGAAGCATCTCGTGGCGGGCGTGGTCGCCGGCATCGGCGGCTATGGCAACTCGTTCGGCGTGCCCACCGTGGCGGGCTCCGTGGGGTTCCACCCGCGCTACAACGGCAATTGCCTCGTGAACGCGATGGCGGTGGGCATCGCCAAGCGCGAGATGATCTTCACGAGCCAGGCGAGCGGCGTCGGCATGCCGATCGTCTATCTCGGCTCGAAGACGGGCCGCGACGGCATCCATGGCGCGACGATGGCCTCGGCCGAATTCGACGATTCCTCCGAGGAGAAGCGCCCCACCGTGCAGGTCGGCGACCCGTTCGCGGAGAAGCTGCTGCTCGAGGCCTGCCTCGAGATCATGGCGAAGGGCTGCGTCATCGCCATCCAGGATATGGGGGCCGCCGGCCTCACCTGCTCGGCGGTGGAGATGGGTGCGAAGGGCGATCTCGGCATCGAGCTCGATCTCGACAAGGTGCCCTGCCGCGAGCCGGGCATGACGGCCTACGAGATGATGCTCTCCGAGAGCCAGGAGCGCATGCTGATGGTGCTCCACCCCCACAAGGAGGCGGAGGCGCGCGCGATCTTCACGAAATGGGGCCTCGATTTCGCGGTGATCGGCAAGACGACGGATACCCTGCGCTTCGTCATCCGGCACCAGGGCGAGGTGATGGCCGATCTGCCCATCAAGGAGCTGGGCGACAAGGCGCCGGAATACAATCGCCCCTGGGTGGAGACGCCGAAGCGGCTCGCCATCCGCCGCAGCGAGGTGGAACCGCCCGTTTCGAATCGCGAGGCGCTGCTGACGCTGCTCGCTTCGCCCGATCTCTGCTCGAAACGCTGGGTGTGGGAGCAATATGACCACATCATCCAGGGCAACACCGTGCAGCGCCCCGGCGGGGATGCGGCGGTGATCCGCGTGAACGAGGCCGGCAAGGGCCTCGCGGTCACCTGCGATGTCACGCCGCGCTATGTCGAGGCCGATCCGTTCGAGGGCGGCAAGCAGGCGGTGGCGGAATGCTATCGCAACCTCACGGCGGTGGGTTCGCTGCCGATCGCGCTGACCGACAACCTGAATTTCGGCAACCCCGAACGCCCGGAAATCATGGGCCAGTTCGCATTGGCCGTGCGCGGCATCGGGGAAGCGGCGCGGGCGCTCGATTTCCCGGTCGTCTCCGGCAATGTCAGCCTCTACAACGAGACGAATGGCCAGGGCATCCTGCCGACGCCGACCATCGGTGGCGTGGGGCTCATCGCGGATGTGACGAAGACCGCGACGCTCGCCTTCAAGAATGCGGGCGATGCGATCATCGTCGTGGGCGAAACCAAGGGGTGGCTAGGGGCCTCGGCCTATCTCGCGACCATCTGTGGCCGCGAGGAGGGCGCGCCGCCGCCGGTCGATCTCGAGGCCGAGAAGCAGCGCGGCGCGCTGATCCGCTCGATGATCGAGAACGACCTCGTCACCGCCGTGCATGACGTGTCGGATGGCGGCATCGGCATCGCGCTGGCCGAAATGGCGCTGGCGGGGAAGATCGGCGCCGCCATCGGCTCGCATGATGCCGAGGTGCCGCTGCATGCCTGGCTCTTCGGCGAGGATCAGGGCCGCTACATCATCACCTGCCACGCCTCGAAGGCGGCCTCGCTGGAATTCCAGCTCAACTCTCTCCAGGTTGTAACAACCTTCATCGGGATTGTCGGCGGAGAGACGTTGACGCTCCCCGGTGAAGCGCCCATTTCTTTTAAGGAACTGCGCGAGGCGCATGAAGGCTGGCTGCCGTCCTATATGGGCGCGGAAGCGGCGGAGTGACGCCAACGTGTCATTCCCGACGAGGCGGAAGCCTCGAACGGGAATTCACGAGATGGGCCGATTGACAAGAATGGATCCCCGCTCGCCTTCGGCGTCGGGGATGACACGGGGAGTGCCGATCCAATGCCCATGAAGGCCGATGACATCGCCAGGATGATCAAGGAAGCGCTGCCGGATGCGGAAGTGGACATCCGCGACCTCGCCGGCGATGGCGACCATTACGCCGCGACCGTCACCTCGTCCGCCTTCAAGGGCTTGCCGAAGGTCAAGCAGCATCAGCTGGTCTATGCGGCGCTGAAGGGCAATATGGGCGGCGTGCTGCACGCTCTGGCGCTGACGACGGTGGCGAAGCAGGCAGATTAGATGAGTTTTTTTGTTCGCTTCATTTCAAGTACAATAGATGACTTCCGATTTGCTGCGGAACGCTCCATCCGAGCGACTGCAATTCTTAGCTTGCTGTACGCAGGAATAACTATTTTATTTGTTTTCTTTGCACTCCCTTTCATCGCGATATTTAACGACGAAGTAAATTCTCTTGTATCAAAAAAACTTCCTATTTTTTCGAGGCTATCATATGAATTTATTGATAATCTTTATCCAATTACGATTGCTGCCTTAGCTGGCACTTTAGGGGCAATTTTCAAGGATTTCTACTTAACATTTCGATCGGAAGAGAGTTTTGAATTCGTTGTCTCTTATCGAAATGCCGTAATGGGCGCGTGCGTATCCGTTATTGGCTATACTCTGATACAGAGTAAATTTGTTTTGAGAGCTTTATATCCAAAAATTGACTTTTCATCTGCCGAGATAAGCTTTCTTGGAGTGCTTTTTGTGGGGTTTCTAATTGGCTTCTTTTGCTTAGAGATTATGGGAAGTTCTATTGAAAAAATGGAACGCATGATGAAAAATCACACTAACTCTCGAGCAAAAGTGACAGAACGCTTGGATAAAAGAGGAGATGAGTAATGTCCGGAATCAATGCCTTCATCGACAATGAAGTGAAATCGAACGACGTGGTGCTCTTCATGAAGGGCACGCCGCAATTCCCGATGTGCGGGTTTTCCGGGCAGGTCGTGCAGATCCTCGATTATGTGGGCGCGCCCTACAAGGCGCATAACGTGCTCGACAACGCCGAACTGCGCCAGGGGATCAAGGATTACGCCAACTGGCCGACGATTCCCCAGCTTTACATCAAGGGCGAGTTCATCGGCGGCTGCGACATCATTCGCGAGATGTTCCAGTCGGGCGAATTGCAGCAGGCGCTCGCCGATCAGGGTATCGCGGTGAAGAAGGCGGGCTGAACGCCGCCGACTCCTCGGTTTCGTGTCATCCCCGACGGCGAAGCCGGGCGGGGATCCATTCTATTCGTTCCAAGTCATGGATTCCCGCGCGTCGCTCCGCTTCGTCGGGAATGACAGGGAGCGCTGATGCTCGTCCGCTTCACGGCGCCGCTCTGGCTCTGGCAGGGCAAGGGCGCGTGGCATTTCATCACGCTGCCCGAGGATGAAAGCCAGGTCATCCGCCTGGCCGTGCCCCGGAAGGGCTGGGGCAGCGTGCGCGTGACGGCGACGATCGGCGAAAGCCGCTGGCAGACCTCGATCTTCCCCGATACCCGGCGCAACGCCTATCTGCTGCCGGTGAAGGCCGCGATCCGCAAGGCGGAGGCGCTCGCGGTCGGCGCGGCGGTGGATGTGAGCCTCAGCCTCGATCTCTGATCAGGGCGTGCGCCCCAGAGCCTTGCCGATGAAGGCCAGGGCATCCGGCGAGGACCATTCCGCCGGCCCCGCGAGATAGGCGAGTTCGCAACCTTCCTTGTCGAGGAGGATCGTCGTCGGCATGCCGAAGGCCTTGCCCACGGCCTTGAGATCCTGGAAGATTTTCGCGCTCGGATCGGCATATTGCACGAGCGCCTTCACGCCGATCTCGTCGAGGAACTGCTTCGGCTTGTCGAAATTGCGGGTGTCGATGTTGATCGTCACCACCTCGAAATCCGGCCCGCCATAGGTCTGCTGGAGGCGGTCGAGAGCGGGCATCTCGTGCCGGCAGGGCGCGCACCACGTGGCCCAGAGATTGACCAGCACGGTCTTCCCCCGGAAGGCGGCGAGCGTCGTGTCGCGCCCGTCCGGCATCTTGAAGGCGACATCGATCAGGCGCGCCGGGCTTGCAGGCACCTGCAGGGCCGCGACCTCGCCCCTGGCGAGCGGCTTCAGCGCGGCGGTGAGCGGTTGCGCCGCCCGGCAGCTCGCGGCATCGGCGGAAGCCGGCTTGAAAAGCTTGTCGAGCCCGCCGAAGGCATATAGCGAAGCGCCGAGCAGAATGGCGCCCATGAGAAGCGGACCGGCCAGGGCCTTGATCGCGGATCGGGCGGGCTTTCCGGTGGTCATCGGCGGGCACCTCTGGAATGCGACAGGTTGGGGTTCGGCATATGGCCAACGAAATGTGGGGCGGACGGTTCGCGGAAGGCCCGGCCGCCATCATGCAGGAGATCAACGCTTCGATCTCGTTCGACAAGAGGCTGGCGGATCAGGATATCCGCGGCTCAATCGCGCAGGCCGAGATGCTCTCCGCGCAGGGCATCATCGATGCGCAATCGGCGGAAGCGATCATCCAGGGGCTGCGTCAGGTCAAGACGGAAATCGACGCAGGCTCGTTCACGTTCAAGACAGCGCTGGAGGACATTCACATGAATGTCGAGGCGCGGCTCGCCGAAATCATCGGCCCACCGGCCGGGCGTCTGCACACCGCGCGCTCCCGCAACGATCAGGTCGCGACGGATTTCCGCCTCTATGTGCGCGATGCGATCGACATGATCGACGCCGCGCTGAAGGATCTCCAGCAGGCGCTCGCGGAGAAGGCGCTTCAGCATGCGGCAACCGTGATGCCCGGCTTCACGCATCTGCAGAGCGCGCAGCCCGTGACCTTCGGCCATCACCTCATGGCCTATGTCGAGATGCTCGCGCGCGATCGCGGCCGTTTCGCCGATGCGCGCCAGCGCCTGAACGAATGCCCGCTGGGTGCGGCCGCGCTGGCCGGAACGTCGTTCCCGATCGATCGGGAACGGACGGCGAAGGCGCTCGGTTTCGACCGTCCCACCGCGAACAGCCTCGATTCGGTCTCGGACCGCGATTTCGCGCTCGAAACGCTCGCGGCGGTTTCGATTCTGGCGATGCATCTCTCGCGCTTCGCCGAGGAGATTGTCATCTGGACGAGCGCGCAATTCGCCTTCGTGAAGCTCTCGGACAAGTTCACGACCGGCTCCTCGATCATGCCGCAGAAACGCAACCCGGATGCGGCGGAGCTGGTGCGCGCGAAGACGGGGCGCATCTTCGGCTCGCTGATCGGGCTGCTCACGGTGATGAAGGGCCTCACCCTCGCCTATGCCAAGGACATGCAGGAGGACAAGGAGCAGACCTTCGATGCCCTTGATTCGATTGCACTCTGTATTGCCGCGACCGCCGGCATGGTGCGCGACATGGAGCCGGATGCGAAGCGCCTCAAGAAGGCGGCGTCATCCGGCTATGCCACCGCGACCGACCTCGCCGACTGGCTGGTGCGCGTGCTCGGCATGCCCTTCCGCGAGGCGCATCACGTCACGGGCCGCATCGTGGGGCTCGCCAGCGCCAGGGGCGTGGATCTCGAAAAGCTCTCGCTTGCCGAGATGCAATCGGTCGAGCCGCGCATCACGGATGCGATCTTCGAGGTGCTGGGTGTCACGAATTCGGTGAAGAGCCGCACGAGCTATGGCGGCACCGCGCCCGCCAATGTGCGCTACCAGGCGAAGAAGTGGCTCGCGCGGCTCGCGAAGTGACGGATCGTCATGGCCGGACTTGTTCCGGCCATCCACGTCTTCTCACATCGGTGCAAAGACGTGGATGCTCGGGCCAAGCCCGAGCATGACGGGGGGAGACCGGGTAGGCCTCCCCGGTGTCTATCCCAAAAAGCATGATCCGAGCGGGCATGACAGCCCCCGTCCCGCATGTTAGGCAGGCGCAACACGGGAGCATTTTCAAGCGAAGTGAGAACCGGTTCGCGTGAAGAAATGCGACAAAACAAAAAAGATCGATCTTCGGACACTCAGACGAAAATCGATCCGAATTCGGGCTTTCGACAATGATGGTTTCGTCGCGGATGAAATTTCTGGTGATCGCGCTGGTCGCAGGCACGCTGCTCGCGGCATGCGGGAAGCGAGGGCAGCTCGAACCGCCGCCGGGCTCGGCTGCCGCGCCGGCTGAATCCGCCGGTTCGGAAACCAATGCGCGCGACGGCCTGCGCCCCAAGCGCACGCCCATCCTGCCGCCGAAGCGCGACCTGTTCATCGACCGTCTGCTCGACTGAGCGCGCCGGAGCCGCCATGCATCATTTCGATTACCGGAACGGCGTGCTGCACGCCGAGGGCGTCGATCTCGCGACCATCGCGCGCGAGGTGGGAACGCCGGTCTATGTCTATTCGAGCGCAACGCTCGAGCGGCATTACCGCGTCTTCAAGGAGGCGGTGGGCGAGAAAAGCCACGTTTTCTATGCGGTGAAGGCCAACGGCAATCTCGGCGTGCTGATGACCTTGGCCCGGCTCGGCGCGGGCGTCGACACCGTCTCCGAAGGCGAAATCCGCAAGGCGCTGGCCGCCGGCGTTCCGGCGAACCGAATCGTGTTTTCCGGCGTGGGCAAGAGCGCAGCGGAACTCGCCTTCGCGGTGGAAGCCGGGATCTATCAGGTGAATGTCGAGAGCGAGGGCGAACTCGAAACCCTGTCGAAGATCGCCGAGCAGCGCGGCAAGCGGCAGGCGATCGTGCTGCGGGTCAACCCGGAGATCGGCGCCGGCGGGCATGCGAAGATCACCACGGGCGGGGCGGCGAACAAGTTCGGCGTCTCCTGGAGCGAGGCCGAACGGCTGTATATCCGCGCCGCGAACATGCCGGGCGTCGCCATCAAGGGGCTGGCCGTGCATATCGGCAGCCAGATCTTCGATTTCGGCGCGCTGGAAGCGGCTTTCCAGCGCATGCGCGGGCTGATCGAGAAGCTTGCGGCGCAGGGGCTGCCGGCGAGCCGGCTCGATCTCGGTGGCGGCGTGGGCGTGCCTTACGAACTCGGCTACCCCTTCAACTATGGCACCGACAGCCTCGAAACCTATGGCCGGATGGTGCGCGAGGTGACCCGCGGTCTCGATGTCGAACTGGGCTTCGAACCCGGTCGCCTGATCGCCGGCAATGCCGGAGTGCTCGTCACCCGGGTGCTGTATCTTAACGCGCGCGCCGACCGCACCTTCCTCGTGGTCGATGCCGCGATGAATGACCTCGTGCGCCCGGCGATGTATGAGGCGCATCACGAGATCTGGCCGGTGACGCCATCGGACGGCCCGATGCGGAGCTACGATGTCGTCGGCCCGATCTGCGAATCATCCGACACCTTTGCGGTTCAGCGCAGCCTGCCGGAACTGAAACCGGGTGATCTCATCGCCTTCATGACGGCGGGCGCTTACGGCGCCTCCATGTCCTCCACCTATAACCAGCGCCTGCTGGTGCCGGAAGTGCTTGTGAAGGATGATCAATTCGCCGTGACCCGCCCGCGCCAGACCTATGAGGAACTGCTCGGTCTCGATCGCGCGCCGGCGTGGATGAATTAGCCATCCCGCTGATCCGGCGAAATTTTTCCGCTCGAGCCTGATTCCCGGGGCCTGAAAAGCGACCCCCGCGACGGAACATCACGGGGAAGCCTCCCTGTTTCCCGCCCTCGGTGCTGGCCAAACCGCGCGAACGTGCTAGCTTTCCTTTCCGGGGGCGAGTGACGGAGCGGCAATGCCAAACCCGAATGAGCGAATGCGCGACGACCTGACCCGCACCAGCGGTGCGGAAGCGTCGCATCGAGCCCTCGGCCTGCGCTACCATCGCACGGCCCTGTCGCTGTTCGTGGAACGGCTGCTGCCGCTGCTTGTCGGGCCGTTCTCGCTGGTCCTGCTGTTCGTGGCGCTGGCCTGGACCGGCTGGCCCGCCCTGCTGGAGCCGCTGGGTCGCGCGATCCTCGCGGCCGCCTTCGCGATCGGGCTCGCCGCCCTGTCCTTCCCGCTCATCCGCTTCCGCCTGCCCACCATGGTGGAGGTGGACAAGCGCCTCGATCTTTCCCGCCCCGAGATGCATCGCCCGCTGGCGACCCTGACCGACCAGCCGCCGCCCGGCACGGACCCGGTGGCGCTCGCGGTCTGGGAGGCGCATCAGGCGCGGGCCCGCGCGGCGCTCGATCGCCTCGAAGCCACGCCCGGCGATGCGCGCCTGCGCTGGCGCGACCCGCTCGCCTTGCGCGTCGTCGCGCCTCTGGCCCTGGTGGCGGCCGCCTTCATGGCCGGGGATGAACGGCAGGCCCGCCTCGCGGCCGCCTTCGATTTCTCGACGCCCCTCACACCACCCGTGCCGCCGCGCCTCGATGCCTGGATCGATCCGCCGGCCTATACGGGCCGCCCGCCGATCTTCCTCACCGGTGCGGTGACGCTGCAGCCCGGCGAGGCCGTGCGCGCGCCGGTCGGCTCCATCCTCACCGTCCGCACCACGCGCAGCAACGGCGCGTCGCCGGATGCCTCCGGCCCGGTGATGCTGCAGCATGGCGCGGGGCTCGAACCGGTCAAGGAAGCCAGCGCGCCGGCCGGCCAGCCCGAGCCGAATCCCGCCGCCCGGCCCGCCATCGAAACCCTGCGGCGCACCATCACCGGCAATGACCTGCTGACGATCACCCGCGACGGGCGCACGCTCGCGCAAATCCCGCTGGCCGTGATCCCGGACCGTCCGCCCGTGGTCGAACTCACCGAGGCCCGCGCCGAGAGCGCATCCGCCGAACGGCAGGCGCCGGGCGGGATCCGCCTCGCCTATACGCTCGACGACGATTACGGCATCGCCAAGGGCGAGATCGTGATGGAGCGCGCGGCCAATCCCCGCCCCGGCCATGCGGCGCGCACCTTGTACCCCGCGCCGCGCGCCGACCTGCCCCTGCGCCTCGGCCAGGGCGAAACCACCGTGCCGACCGAGGATCACCCCTGGGCCGGCGAGGAGGTGACGATCCGCATCCGCGTCGAGGACGATATCGGCCAGCGGGGCGAGAGCGAACCCCGCACCTTGCGCCTGCCGCAGAAGCCGTTCTCGCATCCGCTGGCGCGCGCGCTGGTGGAACAGCGCCGCAACCTCGTCTTCGCGCCCGATTTCAAGCAGGATGTGGTGTTTGCGCTCGATGCCCTGCTCTTCGAGCCGGAACGCTTCACGCCCAATGTCGGCGAATACATGATGCTCGACAGCCTGCGCCAGGGCATCCGCTCCGCGCGCGGGGATGACGCGTTGAAGGAGATGGTCGACCGCATCTGGGAAGTCGCGCTCTATCTCGAGAATGGCGACATGACCGAAGCCGAGCGCCGCCTGCGCGAGGCCGAGCAGCGCCTGCGCGAGGCCCTGGAGCGCGAGGCGCCGCCGAACGAAATTCGCCGCCTCACGCAGGAATTGCGCCGCGCCATGGAGGAATTCCTGCGCGAATTCGCCGAGCGCGCCCTACGCGACCGCGACCAGAACGCGCAGGATCGCTCGCCGGTGAACCCGGAACGCTTCCTCACCCAGCGCGACCTGCAGGACATGCTGCGCAAGATCGAGGAGATGGCCCGCTCCGGCAACATGGCGGAAGCCCGCCGGATGCTCGAGGAACTCCGCCAGCTGATGGAAAACCTGCGCTCCGCGCGGCGCCAGCAGGCCGATCCGCGGATGCAGGAACTCGGTCGGCAGATCGAGGAGCTGGATCGCCTGCAGCGCGAGCAGCGCGACCTCCGGGATCGCACCTTCCGGCAAGGCCAGCAGCAGCGCCAGCAACAGGGTCAACAGGGCCAGCGGCAGCAGGGCCAGCAAGGTCAGCGCCAGCAGGGCCAGCGCGGCCAGCAGGGGCAGCAAGGTCAGCAGGGTGGCGAACAGGGCGAGATGACCGAGCAGCAATTGCGCGACATGCAGCAGGCCCTGCGCGACCGCCTGCAGCAATTGCGTGACCGTCTGCGCGAGCGCGGCATGCAGGAAGGCGAAGGCTTCGGCGAGGCCGACCAGGGCATGGGCGATGCCGAGGGACAGCTCGGCCAGGGCCAGCCCGGCCAGGCGACCGAGGGGCAGCAGCGCGCGCTCGATGGCCTCGGCAAGGCCGCCGAGGGCATGGCGCAGCAGCTTCAGCAGCAGATGGGCGAGAATCCCGGCGAGGGCGAGGGCGACGGGCCGGGCGAACCCGGTCCCGGCAATCGCGGTCGGGCCGAGAACCGCACCGATCCGCTGGGCCGCCCGCAGGCGAACCAGCGCCGTGATGTGGAGGATGGCAACCGCTTCGACGTGCCCGACCGCGATTCGCTGCAGGGCTCGATCAGCGAGCGCGCCGAGCGGGTCTTGCGCGAATTGCGCAAGCGCCTCGGCGAATTCGAGCGCCCGCGCGAGGAACTCGAATATCTCGAGAGATTGCTGCGCCAGCGCTGACGGCGCGCGAAGACAGGAGCCGAGGCGCGACGATTTCGCATCGCGCCCTTTCGCGTTCCGGGCGCTATCTCTAGAAGGCAAGGAGCGCCGGAGGACCCGACATGACCATGGTGATGAACATCTCGATCGCGGCGGTGGCCGTGGTGCTCTTCCTCGGGTTGTTCAACATGCTCCGGGGCGGTTCGCCCAATCGCTCGCAGCAATTGATGCGCTGGCGCGTCATCCTGCAATTCGCGGCCATCGTCATCATGATGGGCGTCCTGTATTTCAAGCAGGGCTGAGGCGGCTGCGGGCTCGGATACCCGTGCGAGCGGCCAGCGGCCAAAAGCCGCCGCGAGTTTCCGCTTGAAATCCGCCGGCTTTGCCCCACAACCGAAGGCATGGTCAGACTCAATCGCATCTACACCAAAACCGGCGACGACGGCACCACGGGCCTCGGCGATGGCTCCCGAGTCCTGAAATACGATCTGCGCGTCGAAAGCTACGGCGCAGTGGACGAGGCGAATGCCACGATCGGCCTCGCGCGGCTCCACACCGCGAGCGAACCGGAGGTGGACGCGATTCTCGCGCGCATCCAGAACGATCTCTTCGATCTCGGCGCGGATCTCTGCACGCCGGAGACGGGGCAGGATCTCGGCTACGAGCCCTTGCGCATCGTCGAGGCCCAGGTCGAGCGGCTGGAGGCGGAAATCGACGCGATGAACGCCCGGCTGAAGCCGCTGAAGAGCTTCATCCTGCCCGGCGGCTCGCCCGCTTCGGCCTATCTCCATCTCGCGCGCACCACGGTGCGGCGCGCCGAGCGGACGATGGTGCAGCTCTCCGGCAAGAAGGGCGAGAGCGTCAGCGGCCCCGCGCTTCGCTACATGAACCGCCTCTCCGACCTGCTCTTCGTGCTGGGCCGGGTGACGAATGCCGACGGCACGAAGGATGTGCTGTGGGTGCCGGGGCTGACACGCGGCGAAACGCCTTGAAGCACGGCGGATAACCGCCGATCACAACCCCGTTTATCGGCGTGACAGCGCCGGAGCCGCTTGGTATACCACGCGACCGGCCGAAATGGGGCATCGTCTTGTTTGACGCCGCAAATTAGTTCATACATAAACTAAATGGAGGCCAGGACCCTCGGGTAACCCGGCCTTCGGGATGGAACAGAGCGGCCAAAGCGCCGCGGGGAAGCAGGGCCGCGCCATGAAAATTCTGGTGCCCGTGAAGCGGGTGGTCGATTACAACGTGAAGATCCGCGTGAAGCCGGATGGCTCGGGCGTGGATCTCGCGAACGTCAAGATGAGCATGAACCCGTTCGACGAAATCGCCGTCGAGGAGGCCCTGCGCATCAAGGAAGCGGGCAAGGCGACCGAGGTGGTGCTGGTCTCGATCGGCCCGGCGGGCGCGGCGGAGACGATCCGCACCGGCCTCGCCATGGGTGCCGATCGCGGCATTCTCGTGAAGACCGACGCCACCGTCGAACCCCTCGCCGTCGCAAAGCTGCTGAAGGCCGTGATCGGCAACGAGGCGCCCGGCCTCGTCATCATGGGCAAGCAGGCGATCGACGACGACATGAACGCCACCGGCCAGATGCTCGGCGCGCTGCTCGGCTGGCCGCAGGGCACCTTTGCCTCGAAGGTGGAGATCACCGGCGAGGGCGTGAACGTGACGCGCGAAGTGGATGGCGGGTTGCAGACCGTGGCGCTCGCGATGCCGGCGATCGTGACGACCGACCTGCGCCTCAACGAGCCGCGTTATGCCTCGCTGCCGAACATCATGAAGGCGAAGAAGAAGCCGCTCGACGAAACCTCTCCGGAGGCGCTCGGCGTCGATATCGCGCCGCGCCTCGAGGTGGTGAAGACCACCGAGCCCGCGACCCGCAAGGCGGGCGTGAAAGTGGCCTCGGTGCCCGAACTCGTCCAGAAGCTCAAGACCGAAGCGGGAGTGATCTGACATGGCCGCGCTTGTTGTTGCCGAACACACCCATTCCGCGCTGAACGAGGCGACGCACAAGGCCGTGAGCGCGGCGAGCGCGCTCGGCGGCCCGGTGCATGTGCTGGTGGCCGGCCAGAATGCCGGGGCCGCCGCTGCGGCCGCCGGGCAAATCGCCGGAGTCGCCAAGGTGCTCCATGCCGATGGCGCGGAATACGCCCATCAGCTCGCGGAGCCTGTTGCGGCGCTCATCGTGAGCCTCGCCGGGAGCTATGACGCGATCGTCTTCCCCGCCACCGCCAATGGCAAGAACATCGCCCCGCGCGTGGCGGCCCTGCTCGATGTGCAGGTGATCTCGGGCGTGACGAAAGTGCTCGGCCCGGACACCTTCGAGCGACCGATCTACGCGGGCAATGCCATCCAGACCGTGAAATCGAAGGACGCGAAGAAGGTCTTCTCGATCATGACCGCGAGCTTCCAGGCCGCCGGAACCGGCGGTTCCGCTGCGGTGGAGATGGTCGCGGGTGCGGGCGCGACGCCCGGCTCCCGGTTCGTTTCTGAGGAAGTCTCGAAGTCGGATCGCCCCGAACTCGCTTCGGCGAAGATCGTCGTCTCGGGCGGGCGCGCGCTGGCTTCCGCCGAGAACTTCAAGACCTACATCGAGCCGCTCGCCGACAAGCTCGGCGCGGCGGTGGGCGCCTCCCGTGCGGCCGTGGATGCGGGCTATGCCCCGAATGACTGGCAGGTCGGCCAGACCGGCAAGGTGGTGGCGCCGGCGCTCTACATCGCGGCGGGCATTTCCGGCGCGATCCAGCATCTCGCGGGCATGAAGGATTCCAAGGTGATCGTGGCGATCAACAAGGATGCCGAGGCGCCGATCTTCCAGGTCGCGGATTACGGCCTCGTGGGCGATCTCTTCACGGTGCTGCCGGAACTGACGAAGGAACTCGGCTGAGGAAATTCCTCTCCGTCCCGGCCGGCGAAAAAAACGGAAAACGCATGCGAAGCACCCGCCTCGCATGCGTTTTTTCTTGAGGAAAAGGAAACTCTGTCGCCGATCTTCGCGTCCTGCTCTTGAGGATGCGCGAGGGAGGATTAAACTCGCGGCTCGCGGGGTTTTTCCAAAGAGCGGAACACGGGACCATCATGGCGGGCGGCATCAGCAAGATCGGCATCATCGGCGCGGGGCAGATGGGCAGCGGCATCGCGCATGTCGCGGCGCTTTCGGGCTATCATGTGATGCTGCATGACGTCTCGGAGGAGCGAATCCAGTCCGGCCTCGCCACGATCAACGGCAACATGGCCCGGCAGGTGGCGAAGGCGACGATCTCGGAGGAGGCCCGCCAGGGCGCGCTCTCGCGCATTCTCGCCGCCAACGAAGCCGCCGATCTCGGCGATTGCGACCTCGTGATCGAGGCCGCGACCGAGAACGAGGAGGTCAAGCGGAAAATCTTCTCGGGCGTGACGCGGCATCTGAAATCCGATGCCATCGTCGCCTCGAACACCTCGTCGATCTCCATCACGCGGCTCGCGGCCTCCACGGATCGGCCGGAGCAGTTCATCGGCATCCATTTCATGAACCCCGTGCCGGTGATGCAGCTCGTGGAGCTGATCCGCGGCATCGCCACCGACGACAAGACCTACACCCGCGCGAATGATTTCGTGCAAAGCCTCGGCAAGACCGTGACGGTGAGCGAGGATTTCCCGGCCTTCATCGTCAACCGCATCCTGCTGCCGATGATCAACGAGGCGATCTACACGCTCTACGAGGGCGTGGGCAGCGTGGAGGCCATCGACACCGCGATGCGGCTGGGCGCGAACCACCCCATGGGCCCGCTGCAGCTCGCGGATTTCATCGGGTTGGACACCTGCCTCTCCATCATGCAGGTGCTGCACGATGGCCTCGCGGATTCGAAATACCGCCCCTGCCCGCTTCTGGTGAAATATGTCGAGGCCGGCTGGCTGGGCCGCAAGACCAAGCGCGGGTTCTATGATTATCGCGGCGAGAAGCCCGTGCCGACGCGGTGAGTTACTAATCCAAGACTTTAGCGCTTCCTATGCATCAAGCAACAAAAACACTTTTCATAATCGGAGCAGGCTCGGGCGTAGATATTTCTATGCCGCTAGGCAGTGATTTAGCCAGTATAATTCACGACAAGTGCAGCGTTAGGTTCAGTCATGAGGCTCGCAATGTTATTGGAGGCGACCGTGACCTATTTGGGCATATGGCGAGGAGCGGCCGAAATATAAGTGAATATATAAGCCATGCAGCGATCATACAAAGAGGTTTATATTCACAAAAATCAATCGATACTTTCCTAGATATGCATCGAGACAATGCAGACGTTGTTTCATACGGAAAGCACTGCATCGCAAAATCGATTATTGAGGCGGAACACGAATGCAAGATATACAAATCAATCAATTGGAATGATGGCTACCTAAACCTCGGCGCCCTCAAAAACAGTTGGCTCCTAAAAATATTGAATATTCTTTGCGAACATAGGCAAAAGGAAAATTTCAAAGAAAATCTTAGAAATTTTAGCTTCATCACGTTTAATTACGATAGATGTCTAGAATATTTCTTGTTTTATGGAATAAAACAGGCGCTTAACATAGATGATACAAAATGTCGGGACATTTTTTCGGCAATTGAAATTCTTCACCCCTATGGCTTGCTGGGAGAACTGCCTGAAATATCCCCTCAAATGGGGTTTTTACCGTTTGGCGGCAGAAACGAGCAATATAAAAACCAATATGACTTAACGCAAAGCGCCGATCGGATACGTCTCTATACAGAGCAGGCAGAAACTGACGTTGCAGAAAGGTCGAAGGCACTAACTGCTGCTGCTGACAGGATTATATTCTTGGGGTTCGGTTTTCACGCACAAAATCTAGAATTTATCAGACCTAGCACACCCCCAGTAGTAAGAAAGATTTATGCTACCACAGTCGGATTTGAGGGCGAATCTCTTGATCTTCTTAGATCAAATGTAACAAGTTGCTTTAGGGCATCGGCTAATGATGATCCACAGCAGCACTTTATGCTTTCGATTAACTTGATCAATTCAGGCTGCTTCAAACTTCTTGATGACCTGAGCTACGCACTCACTTCCTAGAGCAAAGCAAGGCGGCTGCCGGAGCCCCCATGCCCACACGCCGCCACCTCCTCGCCGCCCGGCCTGCTCTGGCTGCCGCACCGGCGCTCGCGTGAGAACCCCATGCGCCTCATGCCGCATCGTTCGAGCGGCTGAGCCAGCCGGGGCGGATCGAGACGCCCCGCCACGATGCCGCAGGGCGGTGAACCCGCCACCCCTTCACAACGTTGTCGCAGAACCCCTACACTAAGGGAAGCGAGCCAGGGGGCTCGATTCGCGTGGAAGTGCGAACGCGTTGAACCGGGACACCTCGGCGAGCCTGCAAGATGGCACGGAGGTTTGTCGCGTGAATGCCCAGCTTCCTGTGAGTTCGATCCGCTCGATCCCGGCGCTGCCGCCGCTCGAGACCTGCCCGGCGCTGGTTCTGAATGCCGATTACCGGCCCCTCTCCTATTATCCGCTCTCGCTCTGGTGCTGGCAGGATGCCGTGCGCGCGGTGTTCCTCGACCGGGTGAACATCGTCTCGGAATACGAGCGGGAGGTGACGAGCCCCTCCTTCTCCATGCGCCTGCCCTCGGTGGTGTCGCTGAAGAGCTACGTGAAGCCCAGCCGCACGCCGGCCTTTACGCGGTTCAACGTGTTCCTGCGCGACCGCTTCACCTGCCAGTATTGCGGCGCCAAGGAGGACCTGACCTTCGATCACGTCATCCCGCGCTCGAAGGGCGGCATGACGACGTGGGAGAATGTCGTCACCGCCTGCTCGCCCTGCAACCTGCGGAAAGGCGACAAGCTGCCCGACCAGGTGGAGATGTTCCCCTTCCAGCGGCCCTTCGCGCCGGATGTGCAGGATCTGCACTCCAACGGCCGGCTCTTCCCGCCGAACTACCTGCATGAGAGCTGGATCGACTATCTCTACTGGGATACGGAACTCGATCCGTAAATCACATCCGCCCGATTACATGCGGCTGGAGGCGGCGCGCAGCCCGAGCAGCATCAGCAGCAGCGAGATCGCCGCGTTCCAGCCCGCGAAGCTCAGGCCCACAAAGCGCCACGGCGCGCTGGTGCAGGAGACGGCGCGGGCCGTATCAAGGCTCTTCGCGAAATCCAGCGCGCTCGCCGGGCCGGAGAAGATCCGTCCGCCGCAATCCGCAGGGCCGGCCCAGAATTTCCACTCCACGCCGGCATGATAGAGCCCCAGCGCCAGCGATCCGGCGAAGGTGAGCGCCACCAGCGCACCGAGCGGCCGGCGCAGGCTCGCGCCCTCCTCGCGCGCATGCGCCACGAGGCCGAGCACGATCAGCGGGATGCCGAGATAATACGGCCAGCGCTGCCAGAGGCACAGCTTGCAGGGGATGTAGCCCAGCGCCAGTTCGAAGAACCAGGCCGCGCTGATCGCGAAAAACGCCAGCGCCAAAGCCACCGACAGCGCGCCCTCGCGACGATCATAGCCGATGCGCAGCATGCTTCACCTCAGAACAGGAATTTCACGGCCACGAAGCCGCCGATGATCGCCGCGAGCGTCACGAGGCCGACCGCGGTGAGGTTCTTCTCGATGAAGGCGCGCAATGGCGCCCCGTAACGGTTCAGCACGCCGGCCACGATGTAGAATCGCCCGGCGCGCGTCACAAGGCACAGGATCACGAACCAGACGAGATCATAGCCCGCAAGGCCGCTGGCGATGGTCACGATCTTGAACGGGATGGGCGTCAGCCCCTTGATCAGGATGATCCAGTGGCCATGCTCCTGATAAAGCTGGCGGAAATTCTCCATCCGGTCGCCGTAGCCATAGAGGCGAATGAGCCAGCTTCCGAGCGTGTCGTAGAGCAGTGCGCCGATCGCATAGCCCAGGAGCGCGCCGAGCACGGAAGCGATGGTGCAGATCAGCGCGTAGTTCCACGCCCGCTCCGGCCGCGCCATCACCATCGGCACGAGCATCACATCGGGCGGGACGGGGAAGAACGAACTCTCCGTGAACGACACCGCCGCCAGCGCCTGCGGCGCGCGCCGCGAGGCTGCCAGCGAAATCGTCCAGTCATAGAGGCGCTTGAACATGATGGCCGGGCTTAGCGGCTCGGAGCCGCGAAGTCCATCCGGCGGAGGGCGGAGGCGGCGGCTCGCGCGCGTCGGTGCCGCCTCGACCCGGCCGCAGGATCACCGCTCGCCCGCGAACCGGTTGACCCCCGCGCTTCCCCCATGATACCCGCGCTTCAGCGTTGCCCCTGTGGCGGAACTGGTAGACGCGACCGACTCAAAATCGGTTTCCGCAAGGAGTGCTGGTTCGATTCCGGCCAGGGGCACCAAAGCGCCATCCGCGCATGTTCGTTGACGTCCGCAAGCGTCTGAAAAATCAACATAAATCAAGCTTTACACGTCCAGATGCGTTCGCGGACGTTCGTTTTTGTTCGCTTGAAGCCAACAGATTTGTTGGCCATGATGTTGGCCTTCCGCAAAAGGCCATCACCAAAAGGCCAACAAACGAGCCAACAGATGCCGCTAACGAATCTTCAGATTGAGAAGGCAAAGCCCGGTCCAAAGGTCGTGAAGCTCTCAGATGGAGGAGGACTCCAACTCTGGATAATGCCGATCGGCTCGAAGTTATGGCACCTCGCCTACCGAAACTCGGAGGGGAAGCAAAAGAAACTGGCATTTGGCCCTTTCCCCCTCATCTCCCTCGCAGAGGCCCGACAGAAGCGCGACGAAGCCAAGCGACTTCTCGCCAACGGTATCGATCCTGGCCAGCAAAAGAAGCTCGACAAGATCGCCAAGGCCCTTTCTGATGCCGCGACCTTTGAAGCGGTGGCCGAGGAATATCTCGCCAAGAAGCAGCGCGAGGGGATGGCCGAAAGCACCCTGAAGCGCCTGCGTTCGCAATTGCGTTATGTGCTGCCCGGTCTCGGCAAGCGCCCGATTGCAGAGATCACCGCGCCGGAAGTGCTGGCACCTCTGAAACGCATCGAAACACGCGGCACGTTCGAAACCGCGACCCGAACCAAGGAGCTTTGTGGAGCAGTGTTCCGCTATGGGCAGGCAACGGGACGCTGCAAAGAAGATCCCACGCAAGCCCTCAAGGGAGCCCTTACAAGCCATCGAGTGAAGCATCGCGCGGCGATCATCGAACCAGCGAAGCTCTCAGGTCTATTGCGGGCCGTTGATGATTTTGACGGCCAAGTCACTACGCGCATCGCCCTAAAGCTCTTGCTGCTGGTTTTCACCCGTCCCGGTGAATTGCGGAATGCCCGCTGGGACGAATTTGATTTTGAGAAAGCCGTCTGGAGCATTCCAGCCGGGCGCATGAAGATGCGGCAACCCCATTTCGTGCCGCTCTCTCGACAAGCCCTCGCGCTTTTGACCGAGCTTCGCGGCATGACAGGAAATGCCAAGTTGCTTTTCCCCGGCAACCGCAGCGTCTTGCGTCCGATCTCGGAGAACACGTTGAACGCGGCACTCCGGCGCATGGGCTTCCCCAAAGAGGAAGTCACGGCGCACGGCTTCCGGGGGACCGCATCCACGCTGCTGAACCAATCGGGCAAGTTCTCGCCTGATGCGATTGAGCGGGCGCTCTCCCATCAGGATAGCAACGAAATCCGTCGCGCCTACAATCACGGCGCCTATTGGGATGATCGGGTGGAAATGGCGCAATGGTGGGCGGATTATCTCGACCAATTGCGCAAGGGGGCGGACGTGTTGGCGTTTCGCAAGTCTGCCGAACAATAACGTTGGTGACAGCCGGGGAAATGCACATGACTGCCCTTGAATTCCAATCCCGGAATCGACTTCCATTGTTCAGGATCGCGAATTCCGTCACCAAGTCGATGCGTCTTGATCGGTAGTTCGACAGACATGCGTATCCCCAGAAACGCTGTTGAACGCTGCCGAATTCGCCCCTGCCAGTCTTGCGGTTGTTCCGCGAATCGCGCTTCGTGTCAGGGAGTCATGTTGCCCGATCCGTAACCAAGGATCGTCGAGCCGCATGCGTCTCCTTGACGTCCACCCCCCTGCCTGATTTCTCCACTGCCTCGGCATGCCAGAGGCCAGCGAAGAAACTCGCAAGTTTCCACCTAACAAGTGAGTGAGTAGCGCGGCGGCCTTCGCAAGATGGTCGGTTGCCGACGTTTCAAGTCACCCCTGCGCTTCAGCAGGTTCCGCCCGCCCGGCTCACGCCCGGCGGGTTTTTTTGTGCCCGCGTGGCAGAAAGGCCCAACGATGAAGGAACTCCCCATCACCCTCTCGATTTCCGACGTGACCAAGGAAACCGGCATTGGTCGCACCTCGCTTTACAAGGCGATAAAGTGCGGCGCTTTGCGTGCCGTGAAGTTCTCCGGGCGCACCTTGATCCGGGCGGAAGACCTGAAGGCGTTTGTCGACCAGCTGCCCGAGTTGAATGCAGGGAAGAAGCCTCATGCCTAGGCGTTCCATGGGCGCATAACCTGCCGCCCACGCCCCTGCTGAAGCCCCATCCGTGAATGCCGCCGCACGCGCCTTTGCGCCTGCGTGTCGCGCCGGAAACGGGGTTCAAAAAGGCAATTTTCCACGCGGCCGAGTTAAATCGGTTTTCTCACGACAACTCAGAGACTTGGGACCGGATGCACCCGCATTTCCCGGCTCACGCTCTCTTATTACGTTCTGGAGACCTCTCCCCATGAACAGGCGGAAGAGCACCAACTTCCTGTCCAACGCTGACTTCAAGGCCATCAATGCGGCCGATGCCAAGGCCACCGCCCTTGGCCTGCCCTTCAATGTTCTCATCAGCTTTCATCCGCGCAATGCGATGGGCCCTGAGGACTGGCTCGCCGAGTGCAAGCGCATCCGCAATTGCTATTGCCAGTTTGGCCGCCAGAACCGCTTTGAACGTGCCTGGGTCTATGTGCGGGAAGTCGCGCTGGAGACGATGGCGGAGCACATGCACCTGCTTTGCCATGTGCCGAGGAAACTGCGCGCCAAGCTGATTGCCAATGCCAAGGGCTGGGGGCGCGAGCCCGATGCCTGCCATGCCCGCGAGGCTTCCACCAAGGGCTATTGGAGCTGCCGTGGCTATTGGTTCTCGGACCTCCTCTACATCTGCAAGCAAATGAGCCCGCAAGCCGTCTTTGGCCGTTCCTATCACCGCATCGCAGGCGCACCCGTCATTGGCGGGCGTTGGGGCGCTTCCCGCAACATCAAGGGAGGCTGACCGATGGCCGTGATCCTCGACTATGGCCTGCGCCTGCCGGTGCATCGGATGGCGAAGCTCGCCCTCTCCCAAGGCGACCGCGTGCAAGGCTCATGGGGCTGGAAACGCGATGGCGACTACTACGCCACCATCACCTATTGGATGGCCCGCCAAGGCCCTCGGGAGGCCCAGCTACGGCTCTCCTACACGCGAGACGGAGAAGCCATCGCCTATGGCATTCGCCTTGTGGCGGAGCCCTGCCGTTTTGGGGGCTTGCGATGGTTCGCCATCTGCCCGTCAACCCGGCTGAAGGTCTCAAAGCTCTACCTGCCACCGGGAGCCAAGCGGTTCCTTGCCCGCAAGGCTTGGAGGCTCGCCTATGCCTCGCAGCATGTCGCGCCGGGCTTTGATCGCCTCTGCGCGCAACGGGACAGGCTTCTCGCCAAGAAGCTCAAGAGCGATGACCCGGATTTCCCCCTGAAGCCCAAGGGCATGCGCCGGAGCACCTATGAGCGCCACCTCGACAAGCTCGACCACCTGAATGCGGCAATGGACCTTGCCCTTATCCAACGATTCGGGATGACCGCCGAAGCCATCCTCAACAACTCAGGAAATTTAGAGCGGAAACAGGAGTGAGAGAAAAACGATGGGCCTTGATTGCTAACGAAGCAACGACCGGTCGAGCAAAAAAACACGGCTCACATCGACGCAATGGGCTTGGATGTTAGCCGTAGCCACTACAAAATCGGCCAAAGGTAGATTCGATTCTACTACGTCATTTTCCATCCGTTAGCTGACAGAGCAAATGTCGCGACCAAAACCCCAGAGAATTCGAGATCCGATCCACAATCTCATCGAATTCGGCTCCGACCATTTCGAAAGTACGTTGTGGCGCCTCATCCAGACTGCGCCATTCCAAAGATTAAGACGCATCCGACAGCTCGGCTTCTCTGAGTTCGTATTTCCGGGAGCTACGCATACGCGTTTTGCACATAGCATCGGAGTTTTTCATACCGCTCGTCAATTGATGGAAGTTATCCATCGCTATGTCTCTTCGCATCAGCAGCAGTTTCGCCCCCAACAGGCAAACTTTGCTTTAACGGCAGCTCTCCTGCATGACGTCGGCCATGGAATGTTCAGCCATGCATTTGAAGCGATTGGCAAAGAATTCAAGTGGCCGATGGCGCGGCATGAAGAAGTAAGCCAAAAACTTATCCGAGATAGCGAGATTTCAAAAGTACTAGACGAAGAGTTTGGCGGTGGATTCGCGGGCAACGTTGCCAATATCATTGCGCAAGGAATACCTAGCGACCTTTATGGTTCAGTAGTATCAAGCCAGTTCGATGCTGATCGCCTTGATTACATGCAACGCGACCGCCTGATGACTGGCATTCAAAGTAGCGGTGTTGACCCAACCTGGCTTTTGGCAAATCTTGAAGTTGCAGAGGTACAAACCGGGGTAGACGACGCAGACACAGGAAAAGTTGAAACATTGGTGCTAGGACCAAAAGCCAGACATACAGCTGAGAGCTATGTGCTTGCGCTATTTCATCTTTACCCGAATGTTTATTTCCACAAAACGACACGTGGCGCCGAGAAGATTTTTCAAGCCCTGATGCGGCAACTCGTGAATTTGTACTTAAATGGCGCAAGCTCAAAAAGTGGGCTACCGGAACGCCACCCAATTCTTCGATTCATCGCAGAGCCGTCAAACCTCGATAGAGCGCTCGCTTTGGATGACACGGTATTCTGGGGCGCCCTTCCCATGCTGCTGGAAGCCGAAGATGAGCAAGTGCGTCGATGGAGTACTGCGTTACGCGGAAGAAGCCTTCTGCGCTGCATCGACATTAGGCAGCGAGTGGAAGAAGGCATGCCTGAAACGGTTGAACGCAAGGAGCGACGGGCTCGCGTACAGCTTGCATGCGATGGCGTTATCATGGCCCTACAAGACCGAAACACCAAAAATGCGGATGGTTCGCCTCAGTTCCTTGTCGACCAATACACCCGGGATCCATATAAGCGCTTTCAGGATTCGAAATCACCCCTTAATCAGATCCAGATTCGCGTGGGGGAACGCCCACCCACTGATATGGCTGAGCTATCAGCGGTTATCGCCAATGCAGAACCATTTACTCTTTGTAGAGCATATATGTTCAGAGACGACAAAGATGCCGAATCTGTGATAGAGAACGAAGTGAGAACAAAAATTCAGGAGGCCTCTTAATGCCTGCGCTCACCCCCCATCTCGCTGCGGCTCGTATCGTTCAAGACGCAGGAGGCGAGCTTGTGGGCCGCACTCGCCTCCAAAAGATTGCTTTCCTTCTCAGGCTAGCGGGCTTTGACGAAGAATTTTCGTTTGAGTATCGCCACTATGGACCTTTCAGCGAAGACTTGGCGCAGGCGATGGACATTGCTGCTGCACTCGGCCCAATTCGTGAAGAAGAGCGCGCTGCCGACTGGGGGGGGCGTTACTCCATCTATAAGCTTGAGAAATTCGTTACAGAAAGCGACGCTGATAGAGAGCGTTTTGTGCAAGAGGCGAAACGGATTGATGCAGTTGAATTGGAGCTAGCTGCAACGGCAGCATATCTCTTCGTGCATGAGGGGATAGGAGCTTCGATTGCTGGAAATCCATGGCATGAGACGCAGCGACGTAAGCCCAGCAAATCTGATAACGGCAGGCTTCACCGCGCCGCATCTGCTTATGAGCATCTTCGTCGCATTAAGACCAAAATAGCCTTACCAGAGCTCCCCAGTCCATAACGGCAAAAAGGGCTCAAATTTTAAGTTGGTTTAGTCTTTAGGACCGATAGCCATCTCAAATTGGTCCGCACAATCTACAGCTTGATGATAACCTCTGCCCAGCACCCCAAAATGTTGGGCTTTTTGTTGGTCTTTCAAAATTAGAATTTAATTTTATTGTTTTAAATCAACTGGATAGATCAATAATTCGGTTCCGGCCAGGTCGCTGTTCGAGCGCATCCGCATTCGTCCGCAAACGTCTGAAAAAACGAGATAAACCAAGCCTTACACGTCCAGAAGCGTTCGTGGGCGTCCATTTTCGTGCGCTTGAAGCCGACAGATTTGTTGGGCTTAACGTTGGTCTCGACCCAAAAACCCAGCACGCCGACCCAACACGGGCCCAACAATGACGTTCTCCGATATAATCCTGCGCCGCCTTGAACCCAGCGACGAGGAACGGAAATTGTCCGATGGCGGTGGAGCTGGCCCGTTTCGGTGGACAGTTCACGGCTATGGCGGGTCGGGTCAGCTCACGGTGCTTCCTCTCGTATTCCATCGGGGAGAGGTAGCCCAGCGCCGAATGGCGGCGTGACGGGTTGTAGAAGCCTTCGATGAAGGGGAAGACCGCCATCCGCGCCTCGGCGCGGGAATGGAACCTGCTGCGATCGCGCCGTGTCGGCTCGAACGCACGAGCCAGCTCTTCCGGCCTGCGGCCGGACCGGACCAACCAACTGACGCCGGAACTCCGGCGGATAAGCACTTCGGAAACGAGGCGTGGGACACTCCAGAATCACTTCAAAGGTGTCCACAAAAGCAGGTCAACTCCAACTCAACTCCAGCTCGCTGCTGACGCTCTCAGTATCGTTCGAGCAATGGCCCAAATCCGGGTATCTTGTCCGTGATGCCGTTTGTTCGAAGGGCATGCCAGTAAATGGCCGTATTGATCGCAATCACGGGCTTGCCCAGCACGGCTTCTACCCGGGGGGCCAATGCGGCCATGGCGAGGTTGGTGCCGACCTGGACCAGCGCGTCCACATCTGGTCCATTCACGGAGAACAAGGCCTCCTGCAATTCGTTTTCGCTGATATGCGCAATCGCAACAGGGCTCGCACAGCATAAACCTTTGATGTGGGCGACCTCGAAACCCGCCTCCTCGAAGAAACGGACGACATTGCGATCCCCCACCGGGTGATAAGGCGTCACGATTCCCAGACGGCGAGCCCCCGACAGGGCCAGTGTCGCTTCCACGGCATCCGAACCCATGGAGACACCAAGTGCTGTTCGCTCCTCGAGCTCGGCCTTGAGTTTCTTGCTCGCCGCATAGCCATCCCAGAATGTCTCCGCCGAAATGCCGAGGACGAGCCAATCCGGCTCGCAGGACATGACGCTGTCGACGGCTTCCATCTGTGCCGCGGCGATCAGGCGGATCAGCTCGTTGAAATCATCATCCCCCCGGAGCGGGATGTTCGGAATACGGATGCGGCTGATATGGTTCGTGACACCGGCAGGCCTCATCGCATCAAATTCCGGCTGGACCGATGTGTTCGTCGAGGGAATGAGAACCGCGAATTTCCGTCGCCAACCGAGCGAATCCGTCATGGCCTTCCCCATTTCTCCGTCAATGATGTTCGAAAAGGGGGCCGTGCCCCGCGAAACGATCTGTGATGCCCATCGCGCGCAGCGCATGCCAGTAGGTCGCGCTGTTGATGGCGATCACCGGCTTGCCAAGCCGCTCCTGCATCTCGATGGCGAGCCGGACCATCGACAGGTTGGTGCCGACCTGCACGATGGCATCGATATCATCGCCATCGAGCGCGAGGATGTGCCGGCGCAGCTCGTCTTCCTGAACCTCCGCGATCGCCACGGGAGACGCACAGCGAAGCCCGCGAAACGTCGCGACCGAGAAGCCGCAATCCTCGAAAAAGCGCGTCACATTGCGATCGGAGACCGGCTGATAAGGGGAAATGACCGCAATGCGCTTCGCGCCAAAAAGGTTCAGCGCCGCCTCGCAGGCAAAGGAGCCGGCGGACACCCCGACGCCGCAATGCTCGGCCAGGTCGCGCATCCGCCTCTCGGAAGCCGCACGCCCATCCCAGAACATCAGCGCCGAGAGGCCCATGATAAGGTAGTCCGGCTTGCACGTCATGCAGCGGTCGACGGCAGCGTAAAGTTCGCGGCCGAGGATATCGACGAGGGCCAGGAATTCCTCGTCATTGCGCAGCGGGAGGTTCGGCACATGGATCCGGCCGGAATGGTTGGTGACACCGGGGATCCGGAGATCGTCGAAATCGGGCTGCACGATCGTGTTGGTCGATGGCGCGACAACGGCGAACTTGCAGCGCCAGCCGCGGGCATCGCGGCTCCTTGCACGCTCTATCATGGCACCCCCGCTCCTGGCATCCCCGCTTCTGGCATCCCCGCTCATGGCGCCCGCGCAGTTGGGCCTTCCGCCAGGGAGGCGAGATGCGCCATCACGATATCGATCCCCACGACATCGCCGTATTTCGCGTTGATGTCGAAGAGGTTCGCCTCGTGCGGCACGGCATGACGGTCACCGACACATTCGCGGGGAACGATCACCCGGAAGCCGTGTTGCAGGCCATCCACCGCCGTTGCGCGAATGCAGCCGCTCGTCGAACAGCCGACGAGAACAATGGTATCCACTCCCGAGGCTGTGAGCGTTGCGGCAAGCGAAGTGCCGAAAAATGCGCTTGCATAGTTTTTCGTCAGCACGAGATCAGTCGGTCCGGGAGCGAGCTGCGGCACGATCCGCCCCAAGGGCTCCCCGGCCACGAGGCTGCGCAGGACGGGGATTTTCTGCACGAAAAGCCCGCCATCCGCCCCGCCTGGATGGAATTCCACCCGTGTGAACAGGACGGGGAGGCCCGCCGCCCGCGCCGCCGCCAGCAAGGGTACGGTGCTGGCCGCCGCCTCGGCCACGGCCGGGGCATAAAGCGGGGCACCGGGCGTTGTGTAGGCCTCGATGAAATCGACGATCAGGAGGCAGGGTTTCCGGCCGAAACCGAGCCGTCCGTCAAAAACGCCCCGGTAGTTGCCGTCGAGATCCTTTGTGCTCATTCCGCCTCACTTTCAACGGGTTGTGCCCCCTCTCGCGGAAAGGGCGGCACGTGTGGCAACTGCGCCGGAAGGCGCCGGCCCATGCGTTCCGCCAGCCAGTGGCTGGTTGCGATCAGGCTGTCGAGCCTCGTGCCCGTGGCAATTCCGGATCGCGCGAGCATGTAGACGAGATCCTCGGTCGCGATGTTTCCCGTGGCGCCAGGCGCGAAGGGACAGCCGCCGAGACCACCGAGGCTGGAATCGAGCACCGTCACACCCGCTCGCAACGCCGCCTCGGCATTGGCGTAGCCGGTGTTCCGGGTGTTGTGGAAATGGGCACGCAGGGCGACCTCCGGCCAGCTTGCGCCAATCACCCCGAAGCGTTCGAGCACGTCGCGCGGCACGGCGACGCCAATCGTATCGGCGAGCGCGAGTTCGTCCACCCCGGCCTCGACGATGTGTTCGGCGATGGCCTTGATCCGCCCGGCCGGCACCTCGCCCTCGATGGGGCATCCGAAGGCAGCGGCGATCGCCACGGACCGGTGGAGGCCAGCCTCTTTCGCCTGCGCCGAAAGGCGGCGCCAGAGCGTGAGCATGGTTTCGATCGTGGCGCCCTGATTGCGCTGGCTGAACGTTTCGGAAGCCACCACGACAAAGGTGATCTCATCGACACCGGCTGCAAGCGCCCGGCCAAAGCCGCGCTCGTTGAGAACGAGGCCGGAGAGGCGCAGACCACCGATCGCCCGTGCTGCCGCGACCACCTCTTCGCCATCCGCCATGGCCGGCACACGCCGGGGATCGACGAAACTCGCAACCTCGATCCGCCGCAGGCCCGCGGCTGCAAGACGGCGGACGAATTCGATCTTGTCCACCGTCGCGAGCCCGGCAGGTTCGTTCTGCAAGCCGTCCCGCGGGCCGACCTCGACAATCTCGATCGGAAGCGAGCCGGGCATCGTCAGGCTGCGAGCGGACGAGCGCCGATCACGCCCCGCGCCGCGAGTTCGGCAAGGCGTGGGCTCGGCAATCCGAGCAGGCCCGAGAAAATCTCCTCGTTGTGCTGCCCCAGAGCGGGGCCGGGCGCCGAGACACGGCCCGGTGTTTCCGACAGCTTCGGCACGACATTCTGCATCTTCAACTCGCCCAGCATGGGATGCATGACCCGCACGATGGCATCGCGGGCCTTGAAATGCGCATCCTGAAGCATTTCGGGAGCACGGTAGATGTCACCGCGCGGAACACCATGGGTATCGAGAATGCGCCCGAGCTCCTCGCGCCCCAGCTTGCTGCTCCATTCGGCAATGAGCGCATCGAGTTCGGTCTGGTGTTTGCCACGCGCGGTATGCGTCGCATAGCGCGGGTCGGTCGCGAGTTCGGCACGCCCCATCGCTTCGGCCAGCCGCGCGAAGACCGTATCCTGGTTCGCGGCGATCAGCACATAGCCCCCTTCTCGCGTGGGATAGATGTTGGAGGGCGCGACATTGGGCAGGATCGCCCCGGTGCGCTCGCGGATATACCCGCCCTTGTCGAATTCCGTCACAAGGCTCTCCATGACGGCCAGAACCGCTTCATAGATGGCACTGTCGACCACCTGACCGCGGCCGGATCGCTCGCGGGCATGCAGGGCCACCAGCCCGCCGAGGCAGGCGAAGGTTGCCGCGAGCGTATCACCGATCGAAATCCCCGCGCGAGAGGGCGGATGGTCGGGGTCGCCGGTCACGTAGCGCAGGCCACCCATCGCCTCGCCAATCGACCCGTACCCGGCGCGCTTCGCGTAAGGGCCGGTCTGGCCATAGCCCGACACGCGGATCATCACGAGACCCGGATTCAGGCGTGCAAGCTCGTCGTAACCGAGCCCCCATTTTTCCATCGTTCCGGGTCGGAAATTCTCGAGAAGAACATCCGACTTCGCAACAAGGTCGCGGATGATGGCCTGCCCTTCCGGCTCCCGGGCGTTGATCTCGACCGATTTCTTGTTGCGCGCGATGACCGGCCACCAGAGCGAGAGGCCATGCGGCTTCTCGCGGCCCCATTCGCGCATGGGATCGCCCGTTCCCGGCTGCTCGATCTTGATGACCTCCGCGCCGAAATCCGCGAGAAGCTGACCACAGAACGGCCCCGCCAGGAGCTGGCCCATTTCAAGGACGCGCAGATCGGACAGGGGGCCGCGCTCGCGCGGCGACGCAAAGGGCGATTCCAATGGATGATCCTCGCAACCGAAATTGTCTGGACAAATTAGGCGATGAGACACTCTTGTCAAGTCAGCCGCTCTGGTGTGGCATGGCGCGCATGACCCAGCCGTGGCACGACCCTTCGGATGATGACGCGGATCGTGCCATCTCCTCCCAGCCGGAACAGGCGCTTCCGCTGAACGAGCGCATCGCGCGCGTCCTCGGGGACGGCATCGCCCAGGGCGATTACCCCGTCGGCACCTTGCTGCCGACCGAAGCGGCCTTGTGCGATACATACGGGGCCAGTCGCTTCACCGTCCGGGAGGCCTTGCGGAAACTGGTCGAGGCCGGCCTGATCGAGCGGCGCCGCGGTGCGGGATCGCGCGTGGTCGCCACCACTCCAAAATCGAAATTCTCCCAGACTTTCCATGACCTGACTGAGATTTTCCAATATGCTCAGGATACGCATCTCGATGTCGCCCAGCTCGGAATGGTGCGGATCGACGAGGGAGAAGCACAACTGGTCGGCGCCTCGCCCGGGACGCGATGGCTGCGGCTCAATGGCCTGCGCTGGAATGCGGAGCGCAGCACGTCACTGAGCCATGTCACGGCCTATATCCACGCGCGCTTTGCCCCGCTTCTCGAAGATGTACGGACGGCCAGGGGGGCGATTTACGCCCTGATTGAGGCCCGATCGGGCGAAGCCATCGAGGAAGCGGTCCAGGAGATTGCTGCCCTGCCGATGCCGGCTTCCGTTGCCCGTATGCTCGGCCTTCGGGCTGGCCTGCCGGCCATGCGCCTTGTGCGCCGCTATCTCGATGCCAGCGGCGGAACGATGATGACATCCATCAATTGGCATCCCGGCGAGCATTTCACTTACACGATGCGCCTGCGCCGCGGCGAATGGAAAGCTTGAGCCTTTTCCACAGCCCGACTGCGTGTTGACATCAGGCCTCCCTTCGATAAGTTGTCCGGATAAATTATGTCTTGAGCGCATTCGTACGGATGTACGCAGCGCCTCGCCGACGGATGGGCCGGCCGATGGACCGCCCCGCTTGTCTCACTGGCTTGGGAGGCCCCATGAAGAACCTTCGCATGCTGTTTGCCGCCGCCGCGCTCGTCGTCAGTGCCCCGGCGATCGCCCAGACCAAGTGGGACATGCACGTCTCCTGGCCGCCGAACAATTTCCACACGCGCAATGCCCTGGCCTTCGCCGAAGCAGTCAAGCAGCGCACGCAAGGGCGCGTCGAGATCACGGTCCATTCCGGCGGCGCATTGGGACTCAAGGGTCCCGAAGTCCTGCGGGCCGTGCGCGACGGTATCGTGCCGATTGCGGAGAGCTTCCTGTCGCAGCAGGCCGGCGATGTTCCCTTCCTCTCCATCGAGACCATGCCTTTCCTGGTGCGCAGCCCGGAAGAGTTGAGCACGCTCTACCGCATCTCCCAGCCGCGCATGGAAACCGTGCTGGCATCCTACAACCAGAAGCTTCTCTATCTGGCTCCGTGGCCGAGCCAGATGATCTTTACCCGCAATCCCGTCGCGACAATCGCGGACTTCAAGGGCTTGAGAATTCGCGTCACCGATCGGAATAACGGCGAGATGATGGGAGCGCTTGGCATGGTGCCGATCTCCGTGCCGTTCTCGGATCTCATTCCGGCGCTCGCCGCCGGCGCCGTGGGCGGTGTGCAGACCTCTGCCCCGACAGCGGTCGATTCCAAGCTCTGGGAATTCCTGAAGCACGCGCTCCACACCAATCACACCTGGGCGTCGAACATGGTGACGGTGAACCTTGACCGGTGGAAGGCGCTCACCCCCGCCGACCAGAAGATCATCGAAGATACCGCGCGCGAATTGCAGCCGACCTTCTGGCAGGCCTCGGCCACAGCCGATCAGGATGGCCAGAAAATGATCGCGGCACAGGGCATCAAGGTGTCGCCGACCGATCCGGCCGTGCTCGCCGAGATGGAAAAGGCGACACGCCCGATGTGGGACCGTTTCATGACCCGCGTTCCGGAAGCCGCCCCGGTCATCGAACAATATCTTGCCGCGGTCGGGCGCAAGTGACGCCGGACATCCGCGACATGGCATCGTCTTCGGCGAAAGCGGAACCTCCGACGCCCGCTTCGCGGCAATCGCCGGCGCTCACGGCGCTGGTGCGCGCCGTCGATGCTCTCGCCATGGGGCTGGCGGCCATGGCAGGGGTGGCGCTGGCAGCGGTCGCGCTGCTGATCGCCGGCGAGATGGCGGCTCGAGCCGTGTTCGCGTATAGCTTCTCCTTCGCATGGGAGTTTTCGGCCTATGCGGTCGGGATTGCCATTTTCGGAGGCCTCGGCTGGACGCTCCGGACCGGTGGGCATATCCGGGTTGCGCTTCTCGGAAGCATCCTGCCGCCGGGCCCTGCCCGATGGGCCGAGGCATTGGCCGCGCTGGTCGGCGCGGCGCTCGCGATCCTCCTCGCCGCAGCGCTCGTGACGCTGTGCCTGGCGTCGTGGCGTGACGGAACGCGATCGTTCCTTGGGCTCGAGACACCGCTCTACCTGCCACAATTCTTCATGGCGCTCGGCGCCGTTGGGTTCGCGCTGCAGGCGGCACTGCGGGTGGTTCTGCTGGCGAGTGGGCACCCCGCGGAGCGGGCCGGCAACGGCGACACCATCGCCGGAGGCCATGCATGACCCCGATCCTCGCCTTCCTTGGATTGGCGATGCTCGTCCTGCTCGGCGGCGGGGTCTGGATCGGCCTCGCCCTGCTGGGCATCGGCGCGGGCGCGCTGGAGGTTTTCCGCGACATGCCGGTGGTGAAGCTTCTGGGGCAGCTTTCCTGGAACGCGACCACGCAGGCCGAACTGGCTTCGTTGCCACTTTTCATCCTGATGGCGGAAATCCTGTTCCGGACGCGCCTTTCCGATCAGATCTTTGCCGGCCTCGCTCCCCTGGCGCGTCGCCTGCCCGGCCAGCTGCTGCACGTCAACGTGCTGGGCTGCACACTCTTCGCGGCCGTATCAGGCTCATCGGCGGCAACCGCCGCCACCGTGGGCCGCATCACCCTGCCGGAACTTGAGCGGCGGGGCTATGCGAAAAGCGCGGCCATGGGTTCGCTCGCCGGCGCAGGGACCCTTGGCTTCCTGATCCCGCCTTCCATCGTGATGATCGTCTATGGCGTGCTGGCCGAAGTCTCGATCATCAAGCTCTTCATGGCCGGAATTCTCCCCGGCCTTCTGCTGGCGCTTGGCTTCATGATCTGGATCGGCATCCACAGCCGGATCAACAATCGTCTCGTGCCCTCGGGCGAAGCGGTGCTGACGTGGCGGGAGACGGGTCGGGCGCTGGCCAATCTCGGCCCCGTCCTCGTGCTGATTTTCGCGCTGATCGGCTCGATGTATGCCGGTCTTGCGACGCCGAACGAAGCCGCCGCCGTCGGTGTGTGGGGCGCCCTGGCATTGGGCGCGTTTCAGCGATCGCTGAGCCTCGCAAAGCTCGTTGATGCCTTGATGGCTGGCGTGCGCACCACATCGATGATCGGGCTGATCCTGGTGGGTGCGGCGTTCCTCACGACCGCCGTCGGGTATCTCGGCGTGCCGCGCGCCATTGTGGGCGCCGTCTCCGAATGGGGTCTCGGCCCCTTCGCCCTGATCGCGATGCTGCTGCTGATCTACATCGTGCTCGGCATGTTTCTCGACGGCATTTCCATGATCGTCATGACGTTGCCGCTGGTCCTGCCGCTCGTGGTCGCCGCGGGTTACGACCCGATCTGGTTCGGCGTGTTTCTGGTGGTGGCGGTGGAGCTGGCTCAGGTGACACCCCCGGTGGGCATGAACCTGTTCGTGATCCAGGGCCTTGCAAAGGTCCCCATGGGCGAGGTGGCGCAGGCCGCCCTGCCGTATTTCCTCATCATGATCGGCTTCGCATTGCTGCTCGCGGTGTGGCCGGATCTTGCGATGCTGCTGCCCCGGCTCGCCGCAGGATGATCAGCCCTTGCCGGCAACCCGCCGGCTGGAAGGAGTGTCGTCGTGAGCGTGGTTCGTTATCTGTCGCGATGCGCCGCCTGGCTCGCGGGTGGGCTGGTCCTGGTATCGGCGCTGCTGGTTGGCGTCGATGTCCTGATGCGCAACCTTTTCGGGCTGAGCGCTCTCTACAGCTTTGAATTGTCGCGCTATCTCTTCGGCGCGGTCGTCACCTTCGGCCTCTCGTTCGCGCTCGTGGAGCGTGCCCATATCCGGATCGATCCGCTGGTGCGCCTCCTGCCCGCAGGCGCTCGCGCGGTAGCCGATGTGGTGGCACTAGCCGCGACGGCTCCCGTTGCCCTCGTCATGGCCTGGCAGGGGATCGATCTGGTGCACCAGAGCCTGCGCCTCGGAGCGATCTCGAATTCCCCGCTCGGCATCCCTATAGCGATCCCCCAGGGGATGTGGGCTTTCGGTCTGATCTGGTTTGCGGTGACCAGCGTCGTGCTGCTCGTCGTGGCGTCGGGCGCATTGGCGAAGGCCCAGTTCGACCGCGTCAACGCATTGGCAGGCCTCCCCGCCATGGGCGGAGAGGGAACCGAGGTGAAGGACCTCGCCCACAAGCCTGCGAGGGCCGAGGCATGACCGCCGTCGCCACCTCCCTGCTGGTCGTTCTGCTGGCCGTCGGCCTGCCGGTCGGCGTTGCGCTCGGCATTCTCGCGGTGATCCTCGGGAACCTCTACGCCTTCATTTCCCCCCTGCCCGCACTCGGTGATGTCATGTGGGGGGCCTCGACCGATTTCCTGCTGACCGCCGTGCCGATGTTCATCCTCATGGGTGAGATCCTGCTGCGCTCCGGCGCGGCGAGCCGGATGTACGAGGCGGTCGACCCTTGGGTCAGTCGCATTCCGGGCGGGTTGATGCACACCAACATCGCCTCCTGCGCCCTCTTTGCCGCCACATCCGGTTCCTCGGTTGCAACAGCCGCCACGATCAGCACGCTCGCGGTGCCCAGCATGCGCCGATACGGCTACAACCCACCGCTTTTTCTCGGTTCGCTGGCGGCCGGCGGCACCCTCGGCATCCTCATCCCGCCTTCGATCAACATGATCATCTATGGCGTGCTGGCGGATGTCTCCGTGAGCGATCTGTACCTCGCCGGGGTCATCCCCGGCCTTGCCATGGCGGGCTTGTTCTCGCTTGTCGTGCTCGCGCTGTGCCTCGCCCGGCCGGGTCTCGCCGGCGAACGGCGTGACCGGCAGCCGGCGAGCCTGCGCGGGCTTTCGGGGCTCCTGCCGATCCTCTTCCTGTTCGCGCTTGTTGTCGGGTCGATCTATGCCGGCCTCGCCACCCCCACCGAGGCCGCGGCCCTCGGGTTGATCGGCGCGCTGGTCATCGCGATGGGGCGCCGCCAACTGAGCTGGGCCCTGCTGCGTGGCGCTTTCGAGGGCACGGCCCGCACCACGGCCATGGTGATGTTCATCGTGCTCGCGGCCTATTTCCTGAATTTCGTGATGGTGAATATCGGGCTGACGACCGCGGTGACTGCCCTTGTCGCGGACCTGCAGGTGCCCCCGCTCGTGGTTCTGCTTGCGATCGTCGTGCTCTACCTCGTGCTCGGCTGCTTCATGGATACGCTCTCCATGATGATCGCCACAACGCCCATCGTGGTGCCCATCGTGGTGCAGGCGGGCTTCGATCCGCTCTGGTTCGGCATCGTTTTCGTCATTCTCATCGAGGCCGCGCTGATCACGCCTCCCGTCGGCATGAACCTGTTCATCGTGCAATCCGTGCGCGGCGAGGGTGTCTTCCGGGATGTGGTGATCGGCAGCCTTCCGTTCCTGGCCATGATGCTCGTGATGATCGGGTTGCTCGTGATCTGGCCCGGGCTCGCCCTTTGGCTGCCTTCGCTCTGGAAGGGCAGCGCCTGATGTCTCCACAACCCGGAAAAGGATCCGCCATGAAAACCTTCATCCTGACTTTGGGGCTTCTGGGCCTCGCCGGTGGTGCAGCGGCCGAGACGCTGCCAAAGGCGAACATCACCGTCATCGGCAATCTCGGGATCACCACCCAAAGCCGGCAGCTCGAGGCGCCCTTCTGGGCGAAACGTGTGCCGGAAGCCTCGGGCGGCGCCATCACCGCGAACTTCAAGCCGTGGAACGAGCTTGGCCTGAAGGGTCCCGAGCTCTTCCGCATCCTGGCGCGCGGACAGGCGACGCTCGCCCACGGCCAGCTCGGCCATCACGCCGGCGATGCCCCCATCAATGATGGCAATGATCTCGCCGGCATGTCGCCGGATTGGGAAACCTTCCGGAAGGCGACAGAGGCCTTTCGACCGGTCCTGACCGCATTCTACGAGAAGAACCTCGGCCTGCGCCCGATCACGATGCAATCCTACCAGAGCCAGGTCCTCTATTGTCGGCCGGAACTCAAGGGCCTCGCCGACCTCAAGGGCAAGCGCGTGCGGACTTCGGGCGCATCCCAGGGCGATTTCATCGCGCATTTCGGCGGCATCCCCGTCGATATGGCCTTTGGAGAGGTCCAGCAGGCGCTGAGCCAGGGCACGATCGATTGCGCCATCACCGGGACATTGGGCGGGTACACCGCAAAATGGACCGGCGCGCGCTTCCTCTACACCCTGCCCATCAACTATGGCGCCAATGCCATCGTCGCGAACATCGCCGAATGGAACAGGCTCGACCCCAAGGTTCAGGGCTTCCTGTCACAGGAGTTGAAAACGCTCGAGGGCGAGATGTGGGCCCTGAACCGGAGCGAGGACGAGGTCGGCATCGCCTGCAACACCACCGGACCCTGCCCCCTGGGCGCCCCTGTCGGTATGAAGCGCGTGGATCCGAGCCCCGAAGACATCGAACTGCGCCGCAAGGCCTTGCTCGAAACGGTTTTGCCGCGCTGGGGCCAGCGATGTGGAGCGGAATGCGTCCGCCTCTGGAACGATACGGTGGGCAAGGTCGTCAATCTCGAGGCCAGGTGATGCGACCGAGGATTTCCCGACCGGAACCACTCCCGGGCAGGCTTCCATTTCTGGTGTCACCCGAGAGCAGGTGCCGGTCTGGTGGTGGGATCGGCCGTCATGGGATGCATGACGGATCGGGTTGGCCAGCCACGGCCTGACATGTGCAGATGCGTTCGCGGGCGTTCGTTTTCATGTGCTTGAAGCCAACAGAAGCGAGGGGCCGCGACGCCGTTACATCGGAGCGTGGCGCGCGATCAGGGTTGCCACCGCCTCGACCGCGACCCGCTCGGCATCCTCGTCCGTCACGATCAGGTCCTTCACGAGAAAGCGGGGCCAGAACACCATGTCGTTGATCATGCCGGCCAACTGACGGGCTGCCATGGCCGTATCCGGCACGTGCAGATGGCCCACCTCGTGTTCGGCCGCGAGATAGGCCGTCACGCGGTCGAGCCAGGGCTTCTTGCCGCGCAAATAGAGTTCCTGCCCCAGTTCGGGCGCGCGCTCGACCTCGGCAATGATCATCCGGAAGAAGGGCACGATCAGCGGGCGGCGCAGGAACGCGGCATATTCCCGCGCGAGCTGGAGGAGGCCGGCCCGCGCATCGCCGATGGCCGGCGCAGGCAGATCCAGCGAGGCGCCCTCCGCCCAGATCTTCTCGGTGACAGCGCCGAAAAGCTGATCCTTCGTCTGGAAATGCTTGTACAGCGTGGCCGAGGATATGCCGGCGCGTTTCGCGATGCGATCCAGCGAGGCGCGGCTGTAGCCATCCTCGGTGAACTGGACCAGAGCCGCCTCCAGAAGCGCCGCCCGCTTCTCGCGCGCGACCTGCGCCTGGTACTCCTCGAGCGTCATCACAAACCCCTGCCTGCCAACCGCCCCGCGACGGGAATTCCTGCGCCCGACACAAAGCGAGGCGATCGCCTTACTAAAAAAGATCTCCCTCCCCCTTGTCCAGAAAAAACCGGCGATCCACATGGCAAGGCGATCGCCTCATCAAAGGCGGTCCCAAGGAGATTGAACCCATGAAACCTCGCTTCGCCCATGCCGCTTTCGCCCTTCTGGCGAGTGCCCTTCTGCCAGCCTCCACCCTTTCGCAGAGCCGCGACGCCGCTGCCCCGCTCGATTTCAAGGGGCGTTACATCGTCTCGGTCTCGGATGCCGACATGGTGTCGTCGGCCTATGTCAACGGCCAGCTCGGCCCGCGGGAGGGCCGCGACGCGCTCTCGGTGATTCCGCTGGCGGGTGATCCGCGCAACTGGCGCGCGGCCGAAACCTTCGTCAGCAATTCCGTCGCCGGTCCACCGGCCGCGATCGACATCACGCCGGACGGGCGCTTCGCCTTCGTGGTCGAGACTTTCACCCCTCGCCCGGACAATGATGCGCCCCACACCTTTGCCGACCTGCGGATCGGGAACAAACTGACGGTCGTCGATCTGTCGAACCCGGCCGCGCCGCGCGTGGCCAGTGTCGTCGAGGTGCCGGCCCGGCCGGATGCAGTCCGGGTGAATGCCCGAGGCGATCTCGTGGCGGTGACCTTCAACCCGGAGCGGGGCGCGGGCACGCGCACCCCGCTCGGGCTTTTCCGCTTCGCCAATGGCACGCTGAGCCCGATCGCGACACCCGGCATACCGGGCTGGGATCTCGAGCGCGGCCGCCTCATCGATCTCGACTGGCACCCCACCGAGAACATTGTCGCGATGATCGACGAGCTTCAGAACACGGTCCGGTTCGCCCGCATCACCGACGAACTGGCGGTTGTCCCCTTCGGCAATGTCGTGGATATCGAGCGCGCGCCCTACCGCGTTGAATTCACGCCGAACGGCGAACATGTGGTGATCAACGCGCTCTATTGGGGCCCGGACATTGCCGGTCGCTGGATCGAGGCGCCGAAAGGCTCGGTCCTCACGGTCCGGATGAATGCGGAGACCCGCAATGGCCAGCCGCGCCATGCCTTCGTGAGCCGAATCGAAACGGGCGTCTCGCCGGAAGGCCTCGCCGTGTCGCCGGACGGTCGCTGGGTCGCCACCACCAATCTCGAGCGGAGCTACCTGCCCTATGACGACGCCCGCATCACCTGGTTCAGCTCCATCACGCTCGCCCGCCTCGACCAGCGCACGGGCCAGCTGACGCGTGTCGGCACCTTCAACTATGACGGCATTCTCCCGGAGGCGGCGGTGTTCGACAATTCGGGCAACTTCCTCGCGGTGGCCACCTATGATCACTTCGATGATCGCCGGCGTGGTGGCTCCATCGATTTCTGGCGGATCCAGGCGGATCCGCTCGATCAATCCAACGTGCAGCTGATCAAGACCGATCGCTCGATCCCCGTGGCGCGCGGTGCCCACTCGATGGTGATCGCGCGCTGATCCAGACCCCGCTAAGCGTCGATCAGTCAGAGCCAGGGCGGCGTCCATCGCGGCAAGCGATCGGGCGCCGCATCGGTTCAGCCTCCGGGTCAGCGCGGTATCGGTCGAGGCGTCGAATTGTGCTAACTCGCCACTCGGCAATCGAAGGAGTGCAACAGTGAACGAGCCAACCGTTTCCGAGGTGATCACCCGCATCTATGCATCGCTCGAGGCGAACAATGCCGATATCGACCTGCATATTGCGACCCTCAAGGCAGCGCTGAAACGGGAGGGCATGACAGAGGCCGTGTTCGACCCGACCAGGCTGGTGCAGAACAACCGTTCGGGCCGCAAGCTGATGCAGGCTTATTTTCGGCAGCGCGGCGTGAGCGTGACGTTTTCAGCCTAACAGAGCCGGCCGGTTGCGGGGCTGGAGCGCACGTCCGATTCCCGGCCTTGGCCTTTGTGACGCCAACGCCCGCATGGGGCACGCAGACCGGAACTCGCCCCGACTCACTGGTCTTGAGCGCGATAACGGCCAACCGGCAGCTCTGTGATCGCTCAGCTCAAAAAACCGCTTCAATATATTGATAGTGAGCACTCACTGATATATATGGGGCGCATGAGTGATCCTGTCCGCCCCCGTCCCGGCCGCCCCGTTGACCATTCCGCCCGCGCTGCTAGGCGCCAGCAGATCATGGAAGGCGCCCGTAGCTGTTTTCACCAGCATGGCTTCCACGCCGCAGGAACGGCAGAGATCGCGGCTGCGGCAAAGGTCAGCGTGGCCAACCTCTACCAGTATTTTGCAAGCAAGGACGAATTGATCATCGCGATCGCCGAGGAGGACCTGCGCTCCGACCTCGCGCTGATCGCGATGATCAAATCTGCGGGCTCCATCGAAGACGCCATGGAACTCGCCGTCGACGCCATCACCCAGGAGGCAAGGGATCCCTCCGTATCCCGCTTGCGTCTGGAGGTCTCGACCGAGGCGACACGCAACCCCGGCGTGGCCCATGTCGTGCTTCGTGCCGAGCAGATGCAACGCGCGGCGCTGGTGGACTGGATCCGGCAAAGCCAGGCGCGTGGCGAAATCTCCGCCGATCTCGACCCGGAAACGTCCGCTTTCGCGCTGCTCTGTCTGATCGATGGCGCTTTTGCCCGCGTCGCGACGGGTGTCCTGGCGCCGGAATCCGCAGCCCGGGAACTCATGCGCGCCATCCGTGCCATGTTTCGCATCTGAGCGATGACCCCATCTCCGACAAAGGGCTGTTTTCACTATGAGTAAGTCTTCGCTTATCAAAAAGAAATCCGCGTTCTGGGCCTCGGTTGCCACAGGCGCCGGCTCGACCGTCGTGAGCGGCATCCTCACCATGGCGGTGACATGGTCGCTTCTTTCGGGCGGCGTGAGTGCGGCCTATGCGGGCATCGCGGCGGCTTGCCTCGCATTGCCGGTCTCGATCGGCATGTTTGTGGGCGGCGGGTTGGTCGACCGCCTCGGAGCGAGGCCGGTTCTGTTGATCTCGAACCTGCTGACGCTGGGCGCTGCCCTGGCGGCCATGTCGCTGGTCATGACGCGGCCGGACGCGCTTGTCGCCATTGTGGCCTTGCTGGCGTTTTCGAACGGGCTCGGCGCGCCCGGCGTGGTCGCCCAGGATGCGCGCTTGCCGCAGCTTGCGAGGCTCTCGGGCCTGAGGCTCGAACGGGCAAACGGCCTGCGCGACCTCGCGAACCAGATCGGCATGATGAGTGGTCCCGCGCTGGGTGTGCTGGCTGTCGAGTTCACGGGCCTGGCGGGCGCGCTGGTCATGGCCGTCGCTCTGCTGGCCATCATCGCCATCGTGGATGCCCTGTTCTTCCCCCGTTTCCGTGAAGGCCGGCAAGGGGTGGCGAGGTCAGCAGCGGCAGCCCATCCGGTGAGGCGGATCCTGGGGGACCGTACACTGAGCGCGGTGGTCCTTCTCGCCTTGCCGCTCGTGGCGATTTTCACGTCACTCGACGAGATTCTCGCGCCAACCCTCGCCCTTTCGGCCGGTCTGGGCGGCATGGCGCTGACGGTTTTCCTGACACTGACCGGCCTTGCGGCCTTCACCTCGGCGGCGAGCTTTGCCAAGGCCGGCCACAGGATCGCGAAGCGAAAGCTCGTGATCGGCGGCGTTGCTCTCTCTGCCCTTGGCTTCATCGCCCTCGCCGCCATTCCCTCGCGCGAGGCCTTTTTCATCGCACCGGTGCTGATCGGCTGCGGCATCGGCCCGTTATGGCCCGTGCTGCTGACCGCAATCCAGTCCCGCGTGCCGCGTGCCGAGCTTGGCGGCGTGATCGGCGCGCTTTCCGGCGTGGCGCTGCTGGCTCAGCCGGCCTCCTCCCTGGTGACCGGGCCGGCGGTGGCGCATTTCGGGGCCGGGGCCATCGCGTGGGTGATCGCGGGAATTGCCGGCGGCCTTGCCTTGCTCGCGCCCTTCCTCGGTGGCCTGCGCGAACTCGATTCCCCATCGGCAAAGGACACCATGTCGGCCGATATGGCCAGCGACCGGCTCAGGTTGATCGCGAGCGCGCTCCTGGCCGCCGGTGCTCTCTGGATCGCGTATCAGCCGATGTCCGGCAGCAAGGTTCGGCAGGCGGACACTTCCGTCATCGCAACCGCGCATGCGGCCCAGCCGGTCATGGATATCGGCGCGCTCGGTCGGATTGAGCCGGCATCGCGCATCCTCCGGGTCAGCGCGCCGCTCGGCACCGAGCCGCCGCGCATCGAACGGATCCATGTGCGTGCGGGAGACACCGTCGTGGCCGGGCAGATCATCGCCGTCATGGCCGATCATGCCATTCGGGCTGCGGCTGTCGCGAGCGCGGAAGCGCAGGTCAGGGTCGCGGAGGCGGAACTCGCGCGCATCAGGGCCGGTGCGCGACCATCGGAGCTTGCTGCACAACGGGCGCGGATCGATGCCTTGCTGGCGCAAGTCCGGCTGGCCCGCACGACGCTCGACCGGCGCGTGGCGCTCATGCGGTCTGACGCTGCGTCTGCGGCGCAGCTTGACGATGCAAACGCCACGCTCTCGCGCCTTTCGGCTGAACTCGCAGCCGCCGAAGCGGTCTACGAGACTTTGGCGCATGTCCGGGCCGAGGATATCACCGTGTCCGAGGCGGCACTCGGCCGGGCGCGCGCCGACCTTGCGCAAAAGCGCGCGGAATTTGAACTGAGCCAGATCCGCGCGCCCATCGACGGCACGGTTCTGGCGGTCAATGCCCGCGAGGGCGAGAAGGCGGGAGCGGATGGTTTGCTCTCGCTCGCGGACCTCCGCGCCATGGACGTTGTCGCCGAGATCTACGAGAGTGACGCATCCCGTCTCCGGATCGGTCTTCCGGCGGAGGTGCATCTGCCCGGCATCGCAGTGCCGCTCCCGGCTGATGTCCGCGAGATTGGCTGGCTTGTGCGCCGCAACGATGCGATCGGCACAGATCCTGTGGCCCGGATCGATGCACGCGTCATCGAGGTGCGCCTGCGCCTCGCACCGGAGGCGAGCGATCGCGTCACGCGGCTTTCCAACATGCAGGTTTCGGTGCGCATCCGTGCCGAAAGGCTACCCGCCATGCCGGAACCGCGATGATGCGCTCGGTCTGGCTTGCCTCCCGCCTTGCCTGGCGACAATTGACCCATCAGCCCGCCCGCCTCGCGAGCGCGGTGGCCGGCGTGGTCTTCGCCTGCCTGCTCGTTTTCATGCAGCTGGGATTCCACGACGCGCTTTTCGACAGCGCGACCTCGACCGCGCGGGCGATCCGCGGCGATATCATGGTGTTCAGCCGCCAGTCGGAGACGACCTCGCGGACCTCGGGCCTCCCCCGCGCGCGGCTGATGCAGGCGCTTGCCGATCCCGATGTCGCCCGTGTCACGCCGGTCTATCTCGGCCAGGTCATCTGGAAGAATCCGGAGACGACCATGCGCCGCTCCATCATGGTTCTGGGCGCCGACCCCGACTCGGGCGTCTTCGCGCTCGAGGGTGTGAGCGCGGCTGCCGAGCGGTTGCGCCAGCGCGACACGCTGCTCTTCGATGTCCAGTCCCGGCCCGAATATGGTCCGATCGGGGAGCGACTGGCCCGCGGTGCAACGACGGTCGAGGTCGCCAACCGCACGACGGACGTGGTGGGCCTTTTCCGGCTCGGAGCCTCCTTCGCAGCCGATGGCAACCTGCTGACCAGCGATGTCAATTTCCATCGCCTGGTGCGCGACCGGACGCCGGACATGCTCGATGTGGGGGCTGTGTTCCTGAAGGCCGGCGCGGATGTGAGCCGGGTGAAAGCGCGCCTCCAGCACCTGCTGCCCGATGACGTGCAGGTGATGACGCGCGACGAGTTCATCGCCAGCGAACGCGCCTATTGGGCGAACTCGGCCGCGATCGGTTTCATCTTTCTCTTCGGCGTCGGCATGGGGCTCATCGTCGGCTTCGTCATCGTCTACCAGATCCTGTTCACGGACGTTGCCAACCACCTGTCCGAATACGCGACGCTGAAGGCGATGGGCTACACCGACCGTTATCTCCTCGCCGTGGTCTTCAGCGAGGCCCTGATGCTCGCAGCGCTCGGTTTCGTGCCGGGCCTTGCGCTCGCCTGGTGGCTGTTCGGAATCTCGGCAGAGGCAACCTTCCTGCCGATGTTGCTGCGGCCCGACATGGCTGCCTTCGTGTTCGCGCTGATCTTCGCGATGTGCGCCGCATCCGGCGCGGTTGCCGTTCGCAAGCTGCGCGATGCCAATCCGGCCGACATGTTCTGAGGGGTGCGGCATGACACACGTCATCGAGATCAAGGGCCTGGGACACTGGTTCGGCAAGGGCGAACTGCGGCGACAGATCCTGTTCGACGTCGATCTTTCCATCAAACCGGGGGAGATCGTCATCCTCACCGGCCCGTCCGGCTCCGGGAAAACGACGCTGCTGACCCTGATCGGCGCGCTTCGCGCCGTGGAGCAAGGAAGCCTCCGGCTGTTCGGGCGTGAACTGCACGCTGCCCGCGATGACGACCGCATCGCCATGCGCCGCCGCATCGGCTTCATCTTCCAGCAGCACAATCTCCTCGGGTTTCTCTCGGCCCGGCAGAATGTCGAGATGACCCTCGAACTCGACCCGACCAGCGACGCTCGTGAACGGCGCAACCTTGCGACCGCCATGCTTGCCAGGGTCGGGCTGGGGGAACGGCTCGATCACCCGCCATCGAAGCTCTCCGGCGGGCAGAAACAGCGCGTGGCCGTCGCGCGTGCACTGGTCGGCAATCCCGACCTCGTGCTGGCCGACGAGCCGACCGCCTCGCTCGACAAGGTCACCGGGCAGGAGGTGGCGACGCTGATCGAGCGCCTCGCCCGGGAACGGGGTGCCTCGATCCTGCTCGTGACGCATGATCCGCGCATCCTCGGCATCGCAGACCGCATCGTCGCCATGGAAGACGGTCGCATCGTGGATGCAGCCGAAAACCGCCATGATGGACGTTGAGCCTGCCCCGGTGCGGCCAAGGACAGCCGCACCCGGAACCTGCGGTCGATGCTGCCTGAGCTTGCCAAGCTCAGGCATGGCCAGGCCGCGCATGTCGCACCGGATGCGAAACCGAAAGGCCGACTATCGCGCCGCTTTCGTGAGTATGGATGCGATTTCGAACATTTCTTCCGGCGCATAATCCGGCGTGAAGGCCGAAGGGATGCCCACCAGCTGATGAATCTTCCCGCCTTCCGGCATGCCCTCGACGATCTCCAGCTCTCCCGGCGGATCATCCGGCAAGGCGACCTCGCCATTCGCCCAAATGCCGGCGATTTCGCGGTAATCCGCGTCGCTCCAGGTGTAGAGGCGGCGATGCGACCCTTCATCGAGGTATTTCTGGCATTCGGGAATGTTGCCGAGCGGAATATTGGGCACCGGCAGCATCTTTTCGATCGCGACGCCGGTCAGCTTCTTGAGCGCGAGCGCGTAGGCATGCGCGTGCACCGAACCGCGCACCAGCAGGTAGCCGCACACCTCGCGCCCGGTGGGATCGCTGAGGGTCTCATAGACCCGCAGCTTGTGGAGGCGCGCCCCGCATTCGAGGTGAAAGTTGTGGAGCAGATCGAAGATCACGTTCCCGGTCGTGGTGACGAAGTCGTTGTTCCAGGATGCGCCGTTGGCATTGACGGGCGTGGCACCCCCGCCATTGGAAAAGAAGCTCGCTGCGAGACGGATATCCTGCATGGCCTCGAAGGGTGACATCGAAATGTCGCCGCCATCGCCCGCATCGGCATCTTCCACGTCAGGCCCGGTGTTCAGCATCGCCACGCCGTTGCTGACAAGCTCGACATGTGCCAGTTCCTCGGCCGTGATCGATGCCACGAGGCTGTAGAAGGGCCGAAGCTTGGCCTTGCTGCGGAAATTGAAGCTCTGGAACATGTAATTGCCCAGGGTGGACATCTCGCCATATTTGCCGCCCAGCAGTTCCTGAAGCGCGGCGGCCGCGTTCGGATCCTGCGATTTCGGCGGCGGCAATTCGGTGATCAGCCTGTCGACTCGCATGAACATCGGAATGCTCCCTTCTGGGTGAGTGGTTTCTCGCGGATCCAACCGATCGAAGGATCGTCATGCCATCTTCATCCAACACCCGGGATCGAGGTTCGTTCCGTCGCATCCGGCCAATTGACAGGTCGAACAGCGGCTGCTGCCGCGCATCCCGTCCGCTCCGCCCTTCAGCATGGCGCGTCATCGATCTTGGCCAGCCCGCGCGCATGATCCTTGGCGCGCGTGATCCTTGGCGCGCGTCATCCCTGTGCCCCGTTACCAACCTTGCCCGTGCCTTCGAGCTCGTGACACGGGCGCGCGGGTCATCACGGCTTGAGAACGACCTTGATGCAGCCCTCCTTCCGGTCCCGGAAGGTCTTGTAGAGCTCCGGGCCGTCTTCAAGGCTGCCGGTATGGGTGATGACGAAGGAGGGGTCGATCGCACCCTCTTCGATGAGGCGCAGAAGCTTCGGCAAGTAGTGCTGAACGGGCGTCTGCGCCATGCGCATCGTGATGCCGCGATTGATCGCCGACCCGAATGGCACCTTGTCGAGGAAGCCGCCATAGACGCCGACGATCGACACCGTGCCGAAGTTTCGGCAGCAATGGATGGCCTGCCGCAGCACATGCGGTCGATCCGTGCCCATGAAGGTCGCCACCTTCACGCGATCGATCATGGCAGAGATGCTCGACGTCGAATCCGGCTCGGTGCCGACCGCATCGATGCAGGCATCCGCGCCGCGCCCGCCGGTGAGGGCCTGGATGCGGTCATAGACGTCATCCGCGTGGAAATCGATCGTCACCGCGCCCAGCGAGCGCGCGAGATCCAGCCGCTCCGGCACCGTGTCGATCGCGATCACGCGGGCCGCGCCCTGCATGAACGCGCTGCGGATCGCCATCTGCCCGACCGGGCCGCAGCCCCAGATGGCGATGGTATCCTCCGGCTTGATGTCGCAGAATTCCGCGGCCATGTAGCCGGTGGGAAAGATATCGGAGAGAAAGAGCACCTGCTCATCGGTGAGATGGGAAGGCACCTTGATCGGCCCGACATCGGCATAGGGCACGCGCAGATACTCGGCCTGTCCACCGGGATATCCGCCGAGAATATGGGAATAGCCGAAGAGACCGGCGGGGGAATGGCCCCACAGTTTCGCAGCCTTCCGGTGATCGGGATTGGAGCGCTCGCAGCCCGAGTAGTAGCCGCGCTGGCAGAAGAAACATTCGCCGCAGGAAATCGTGAAGGGGATGACCACGCGATCACCCACTTTCAGGTTCTTGTTGTCCTTTCCGACCTCAACCACTTCCCCCATGGTTTCATGTCCGAGCACATCCCCGCTTTCCATGCCGGGAATGACGCCGTTGAAGATGTGGAGGTCCGAACCGCAGATCGCGCAGGCGGTCACGCGGATGATGGCATCGCGGCCATCCTGAATGACGGGATCGGGAACGGTATCGCAGCGAATGTCGCCTTTTCCATGCCAGCACAGGGCTTTCATCATCGATCTCCATTTGTCCGTGGCCGATGCGATGAAAAGCCAGTTCAGCTTGGCGAAGGCTCGGCGATGTTGCTGGGGGCAACGGTCGACGGGATTCAATGGTTCCGCTGAAGAAGCGATGGCCGTCAGTTGTCCAGCAAGCGATAGCCCACGCCCGGTTCGGTGAGGATGAAGCGCGGGTTGGCGGCATCGTCGCCCAGCTTCTCGCGGATATGCCCGATGGCGATGCGCAGGTAATGCGTATCCTCCCGGTGCGCCGGACCCCAGACCGTGGTGAGCAATTGCCGATGGCTGACGAGGCGCCCGGCATGGCGCGCGAGCAGGGCGAGAACGTCGAATTCCTTGCGCGTCAGTTTTGCCTCGATCCCCGAAACGCGCACGACGCGGGTCGCGAGGTTGATCTCGAGCGCGCCGAAGGCGAGTTCCGCGCGCTCCGCCGTGCCGGCCGGGCGCTTGCGCAGAGCCGCCCGCAGGCGCGCGAGCAATTCGCCGGTTGCGAAAGGCTTCGTCACGTAATCGTCGGCGCCGGCATCGAGGGCCGCGATCTTCTCGGCCTCGCCGTCGCGCACGGAGAGCACGAGGATCGGCACCTGCGACCATTCGCGGATGCCGGCGATGACGGCCTTGCCATCCATGTCCGGCAAGCCGAGATCGAGCAGCACCGCATCCGGCGCCTCGGTCGCGGCCCGCTCCAGGCCCAGCCGGCCCCGTTCGGCCTCGATCACCTCGAAACCGCCCGCGCCGAGCGCGATGGCGAGGAACCGCCGGATCGGCGCCTCATCCTCGACGAGCAGGATGCGGGGCTGGCTCATCGGGGCGTGCTCATCGAAGTGTGCTCATCAGGGTGTTCTCATGGGTCGGGGCTCTCCGGTGCTTCGGCCAGCGGCAGGACGAGACGCAGCGTCGTGCCCTGCCCGCCCGGCCCCGCCTCGGCATAGGCCCGGCCGCCATGGGCTTCGACCAACCCTTTCACGATGGCAAGCCCCATGCCGGTGCCGGCCGGTGCACCATCGCCCTGTGCCGCGCGATAGAACAGATCGAACACCTTGTCGCGATCGGCTTCCGGGATTCCCGGCCCCTGATCGGAAACGAGGATTTCCACCTCCCTCCCCGCCTGCCTGGCGACAAGGCGGATGGCGGAGCCGGCGGGCGCGTATTTGGCGGCATTCTCGAGCACGTTCCCCAGCGCCTGGCCGATCAGCACCGGGTCGGCATCGAGCGGCGGCAGACCGGGGCTGATCTCGATCTCGAGCCCGTGCCGCGCGAGAGCCCGGCCGAGATCGGCACGCACCCGCCCGATGATCTCGCGCAGGTCGATGGCCGCGCGGCTGGGTTTCAGCGCGCCATGGCCGAGCCGGGTCATGTCGAGCAGGTTCTGCACGATGCGATCGAGCCGCCGCGCCTCCTCATGGGCGCTGGTCGCGAGCGAACGGCGCGCGTCCTCGGGCAGATCCATGCCTTCGGCCAGGCTCGACGTGGCGCCGATCACCGTGACGAGCGGGGTGCGGAGGTCATGGCTCACGGCATTGAGAAGCGCCGCGCGCAGCTTGTCGCTCTCGGCGGTGACGCGCGCATTGGCGACCTCTTCCGCAAGGCGGTTGCGCTCGACGGCGACCGCCACCTGATCCTCCACCGCAAGCAGCAGGCGCTTCGTCTCGGGGTCCTTCGCGCGGGAGGCATCGTGGAAGCGCACGCCCATGGTGCCGAAGGGCCGGCCCGCTGTGGCGAGCGGCACGAATTGCCAGGCGGATTGCGGCAGGGTGCCCGTGCCGAAACCGGCAGCCTCCGCCTTGTCGAAGGCCCATTGGGCGGCGGCGCGTTCGCGCGCCTCGAGCGCCTCGTCGATGGCGGGCCAGCCCTGCACCTGCCGCAACACGCCCTCTGCATCGGGAGCGAGGATCAGCACATCCGCCTGCAGCACGCGCGCGACATGGGCGACCGCCGCCCACAGCACATCGTCGGCCTTCGTGGCCGAGGCGATCTTGCGCGCGAAATCATAGAGCGTCTCGGTGCGCGCCTGCGCCCGGCGCATGGTCTCCACCTGCGCCTTCAGGCGGCTCGCCAGCGTGCCGGTGAAGAGCGCGCCGAGCAGGAACACGCTCAGCGAGACGATATCGGAGGATTTCGCGACCGACAGCGTGAGATAGGGCTCGGTGTAGAAGAAATTGTAACCCAGAAAGCCGGTGATGCTCGCGAGCAGCGAGGCGGAGAGCCCATAGCGATAGGCCACGAGCATCACGCCCAGCAGGTAGAGCACCGTGATCGCGCCGGCGGGAATCGCATCGACCTGCGCGATGGGCCAGGCGATGAGCGTCGCGACGGTGCTGGCCACGATTGCGGCCAGCGGCCCGCGCCAGTCCTCCGGCAGGAGCGGGCGATCGAGCTTCGCCCGGCGCCGCTCCAGCCGCGCATGCGGGGTGACGACGGTGATCTCGAAATCCGTCGCCTCGTCGAGAAGCCGTTCGGAAACCGGTTCGCGGATCAGCCCCGCGAGGCGCTCAACGAGGCTGTTGCGCCAGCGGGGGCGGCCGATCACCAGCCGCGTCACGTTCCGTTCGCGCGCAAAACGCAGGATTTCCCGGGCGGCATCGGATTCGGCGCGCAAGGTCACGGTTTCCGCGCCAAGCGTCTCGGCAAGGCGCAAGGCATCCTGGGTAATGTCGCGCGTATCGGCATCCATCGCCTCGTGCCTGGGGGTGAGCACGGTCGCGACGATCCACGGGATTTTCGCGCGATCCGCCATGCGCTTCCCGGCCCGCACGAGTGCCTTGCCAACGGGCGCCTCGTTGACGCAGACGAGCAGGCGTTCCGCCGTGGGCCAGATGCTCTGGTCGGCCTGCGCGCGCTTGAGGTCGAGCATCTCGGCATCGACACGGCCCGCGGCGGTGCGCAAAGCCATTTCACGCAAGGCGGTGAGCTTGCCCTTCGTGAAGAAATTCTCGAGCGCCCGGCCCGCCTCGCGGGGCAGATAGACCTTCCCGTCCTTCAGCCGCTGGATGAGTTCTTCCGGCGGAAGGTCGATCAACTCGATCTGGTCGGCGCGGTCGAGCACGGAATCCGGCACCGTTTCCTGCACGCGGATGCCGGTGATCTGCGCCACCGCATCGTTCAGGCTCTCGACATGCTGGATGTTGAGCGTCGTGACGACATCGATGCCCGCATCGAGCACCTCCATCACGTCCTGCCAGCGCTTGGTGTGCCGCGAGCCCGGCGCATTGGTATGCGCGAATTCGTCGATGATCGCGAGGCGAGGCTTGCGCGCGAGCAGCGCGTCGAGATCCATCTCCTCCAAGGTCTGGCCGCGATAATGGACGGAACGGCGCGGCAGGGATTCGAGGCTCGCGAGCAACGCCGCCGTTTCAGCCCGGCCATGCGTCTCGAGCAGGGCCACCACGACATCCACGCCGGCGCGGGCCCGCACGCGCGCCTCTTCCAGCATCGCGAAGGTCTTTCCCACGCCCGGCGCCGCGCCGAGGAAGATTTTCAGCCGCCCGCCGCGCAAGGCGGCCTCCTCGGCGCGGGCGAGGTCAAGGAAACTCTCGGGATGGGGGCGGGTCAGGTCGGACGCCATGCGGGTGCCAGCATGGCCTCACGGGGCGGCAGCGTCGAGGGCGAGATTGAGCGCCAGCACATTGACGCGCGGTTCGCCGAGGAGGCCGAGATCGCGCCCCTCGATCTGCCGTTCCACAAGCGCGCGGATCTCCGCCTCCGGCTTGCCGCGCGCCTGCGCCACCCGCGCGACCTGCGCCAATGCGCCGGCCGGCGAGATATGCGGATCGAGCCCCGAGGCCGAGGACGTCACCAGATCCGCCGGCTGCGGGCCTTCGCCGAGCGCCTGCGCGCGCGCCGCCACCGCCTCGGCCAGCGCCTTGCTGGAAGGGCCGAGATTGGAGCCGGTGGAATTCGCCGCATTGTAGGGCGCGTCGATCGTTTTCGTCGCATCCGCAGGGTCCGCGGCACTCGTCGCGGAGGGGCGGCCATGGAAATAGCGATCCGCGGTGAAGTTCTGGCCGATCAGCGCGGAGCCGATCACCACCTCCCCGCGTTTCACCAGCGAGCCATTCGCCGGGTGCGGGAACATCGCCTGACCGAGGCCGGTGATCGCCAGGGGATAGGCGAGCCCGGTCAGGAGCGTGAAAAGAACCGTGAGAACAAGGGCAGCGCGAAGCTGGGACATGATGGTCTCCGTTTCAGGCAAGGCCGAGGGCGTTGACCGCGAGGTCGATCGCCTTGATGCCGATGAACGGCACCACGAGGCCGCCAAGGCCATAGATGACGAGGTTGCGCGTGAGCAGGCTCGCGGCCGAGGCCGGCCGGTAGGCGACGCCCCTCAACGCGATGGGGATCAGCGCGATGATGACGAGCGCGTTGAAGATGATGGCCGAGAGGATGGCGCTCTCCGGCGAGCCGAGGCCCATGACATTCAGAGCGCCGAGGCCGGGATAGGCCGCGACGAACAGGGCCGGGAGGATCGCGAAATATTTCGCGACATCGTTCGCGATGGAGAATGTTGTCAGCGCGCCGCGCGAGATGAGCAATTGCTTGCCCACCAGCACGATCTCGATGAGCTTCGTGGGGTCAGAATCGAGGTCGATCAGGTTGCCGGCCTCTTTCGCGGCGGGTGTGCCGGAATTCATGGCGACACCGACATCGGCCTGCGCGAGCGCGGGCGCATCGTTTGAGCCGTCGCCGCACATCGCGACGAGCTTGCCCTCGGCCTGCTCCTTGCGGATCAATTCGAGCTTCTTCTCGGGCGTGGCCTCGGCGAGGAAATCGTCAACGCCCGCTTCCGCCGCGATGGAGGCCGCCGTGAGCGGGTTGTCGCCGGTGATCATCACCGTGCGGATGCCCATGCGGCGGAGTTCCGCGAAGCGCTCGCGAATGCCCGGTTTCACGATGTCCTTGAGATAGACCACGCCCAGCACGCGGCCATCGCGCGCCACCACGAGCGGCGTGCCGCCGGCGCTGGCGATGCGCCGCACGATGGTCTCGAGCGGGCCATTCACCGGCCCGCCCACAAGGCGGCGGATTGCATCGGAAGCACCCTTGCGGATCACGCCGCCGCTCTCGAGATCCACGCCCGACATGCGGGTCTGCGCGGTAAACGGCACGAAGACGAGGCCGTCCCGGATGGAAGGCGGGCTGAAGCCGAATTTCCGGACCGCCAGTTCCACGATGGATTTCCCCTCCGGCGTCTCGTCCGCGAGGGAGGCGAGCCAGGCCGCTTCCGCCAGCTCGCGCTCGGTCACGTCAGGCACGGGCTCGAACGCGTCCGCCATGCGGTTGCCGAAGGTGATGGTGCCGGTCTTGTCGAGCAGCAGCACGTCGATATCGCCCGCCGCCTCCACCGCGCGGCCGGATTTGGCGATGACATTCGCCTTCACCAGCCGATCCATGCCGGCGATGCCGATCGCCGAGAGCAGGCCGCCGATGGTCGTGGGGATCAGCGTGACGAACAGCGCGATCAGGTAGATCACCGGGATCGTGGTGCCCGACCAGCTTGCGAAGAAGGGCAAGGTCACCACGACCAGCAGGAAGACGAGCGTGAGGGCCGCGAGCAGGATATCGAGCGCGATCTCGTTCGGCGTCTTCTGGCGTTTCGCGCCCTCGACCATCGCGATCATCCGGTCGAGGAAGGTCTCGCCGGGTTTCGTGGTCACGCGGATCACGAGCCAATCCGAAGCGAGCGTGGTGCCGCCCGTCACCGAGGAGCGATCCCCGCCCGCCTCGCGGATCACCGGCGCGGATTCACCCGTGATCGCGCTCTCGTTGACCGAGGCCACGCCTTCGATCACCTCGCCATCGGTGGGGATGAGTTCGCCCGCTTCGACGAGAATCACGTCGCCGGGTTCGAGCAGCTCGACCTCCTTGTTTTCCCACAGGGCGCGGTTTGCGGGGTCGAGCAGCAGCTTTGCCCGTCCCCTGGAGCGCGTAGCGCGGAAGGTGTCGGCGCGCGCCTTGCCGCGCCCCTCGGCCACGGCTTCCGCGAAATTCGCGAAGAGCACGGTGAACCACAGCCAGAGCGTGATCTGCAGGCCAATGGCGAAGGTCGGCCCGCCCGCGAGGCCCTCGCGGATCGTCAGGATGGTCGCGAGCACTGAGACGAGCGCAGTCGCGAAGATCACGGGATTGCGCGCGAGGCCGCGGGGATTGAGCTTCAACGCCGCCTGTTTCACGGCGGTCTTCAGGATGGCGGGTTCGAAGAGGCCGATTTCGGCCGTTGCATGTTTCGACATGGGAAAATCCTCAGAAAGCCCGGCCCGCGAGCACCGAGACATGCTCGGCGATGGGCCCAAGGGCGAGCACGGGCAGGAAGGTCAGCGCGCCGACGATCAGGATGGTCAGGATGAGCAGGGTGACGAAAACCGGCCCATGGGTCGGGAAGGTGCCGGCAGTCGCCGCCGCCGGCGTTTTTCCGGCGAGCGAACCGGCAATCGCGAGGATCGGCAGGATGTAGCCGAACCGCCCGAGCAGCATCGCGAGGCCCAGCATCGTGTTGTGGAAGGGCGTGTTCGCGGTGAAACCGGCGAAGGCCGAGCCGTTGTTGCCGGTCGCGGAGCTATAGGCATAGATCAGTTCCGAGAGGCCGTGCGGGCCTTGATCCTGCACGCTGGTTTGTGCGGTGCCGGTCGCGATCGCGAGGGCACCGAAAACCAGCACGCCGATCGGCATGACCAGCAGGGTCAGCGCCGCGAGCTTCACCTCGCGCGCCTCGATCTTCTTGCCGAGATATTCCGGCGTGCGGCCCACCATCAAACCGGCGAGGAACACCGTGAGGATCACGAAGAGCAGCATGCCGGTGAGGCCGACGCCCACGCCGCCATAGATGATCTCGCCGAGCTGGATGTTCAGCATGGCCACGAGGCCGCCGAGCGGGGTGAGGCTGTCATGCATGGCATTCACCGAGCCGTTGGAAGCAGCGGTGGTCGTCACCGCCCAGAGCACGGAACCGATGACGCCGAAGCGCACCTCTTTGCCTTCCATGTTCCCGGCGGCGGGATCGGCAAAGGCGAGATGCAGGGGGTTGCCGAAGCGCTCTGCGGCATAGAGTGCCACAAAAGCGGCAACCAGCAGCACGCCCATCGCCACGAACAGCGCGCGGCCCTGCCGCCTGTCGCCCACCATCCGCCCATAGGTAAAAGTGAACGCCGCGGGAATCGCGAGGATCGCCAGCATGGAGAGGAGGTTGGTGATCGCCGTCGGGTTCTCGAAGGGATGCGCGGAATTCACGTTGAAGAACCCGCCGCCATTGGTGCCGAGCTGCTTGATCGCGACCTGCGAGGCCACGGGGCCAAGCGCGAGCGTCTGCTTCGCGCCCTCCAGCGTTGTCGCATCGACGGACGCCAGAAGTGTCTGCGGCATGCCAAGCGCGAGGAAGGCGATCGCCAGCACAATCGCGCCGGGCAGCAGGATGTAGAGAATCGCGCGGGTCATGTCGGTCCAGAAATTGCCGAGATGCCGCGCTTGCCGGGCCGCAAAACCGCGCGCCACCGCCACCGCCACCGCCATGCCGGAGGCGGCGGAGAGGAAGTTCTGGGTCGTCAGCCCGGCCATCTGGCTGAAATGCGAGAGCGTCGTCTCGCCGCCATAGCTCTGCCAGTTGGTGTTGGTGACGAACGAGATCGCGGTGTTCAGCGCGAGATGCCAGGAGAGCCCGTCGAAGCCCTGCGGGTTCAGCGGCAGGCGATGCTGGAAGGTGAGGATCGCGAAAAGCAGCGCGAAGCCCGCGGCGTTGAAAAGAAGCAGCGCGGCCGCATAGGCCTTCCAGCCCTGCTCGGCCCCGTCGCCGGCCGCACCTAGGATCACGCGCTCGACGGGCGCCAGAAACGTGACGCCGCCGGTGAAGACCCGCGCCATGTACCAGCCGAGCGGCACGGCCAGCGCCAGGAGCGAGAGGGCGTAAATTCCGGCCTGAAGGAGATCGGCTTGCATCGCCCTCTCCTCAGAAGCGTTCGGGCGCAAGCAGCGCCACGAGGAGATAGACGAACAGCCCGGCCGCGAGGCCGAGCCCGAGAAGCATATCGAGCGGCATGGAGAAGCCTCCGTTGAAACCGCTCCCGATCTAGGGGCGATCGCCGTAAAGCCGCGATGTGGAATGGGCGCTCGGGCCGTAATGTGCGCGTAAAGCGTGAGCGCGAGCGCCATCATGCTCGGCAGAACGGACGCTCGCGAATGCACCCGCATTCCGGCTCCGGACAGGCCCCCGGGTGGCGCTCCAGAGTAACCCGATGTCGGCGGACGTTGACCCGGCCTCGCCGGATGGAACAGGCGGTACACGGTTTCGTGATATCGGTGTTTACGCTGGGCCGGGACCGGCAAGACACGGGCTGGCGGCGGCCCCGCCCTGCCCGGCCCTTCCTGCGAAAATCCGGGGCATTCCCGCGAAAACGGCCTCCCGGCGTCGGGTATCTGCAACCTGCGCGGGGCGGAGCCATCGCGCTCGCCTGCATGCGCCCCGCATCCTCCGGAAGCCGATGAGGCGTCTTTTTCGAGAATTGAAGGCATTCCGTTAGATGGGTCTTCGAGAGCGTCGGGAATCCTGTTGCGACTTCGCAAACGGAGCCTTGCAATGCCTGTCCTTCGACCCTCTCTCCGCGGCCCATGGCAGGCCAGCGGTTGCCTCCTGTCCGTTCTGGCCGCCCTGGCGGGGACGCTTCTCGCCTCGACCACGACGCTGGCCCAGACCACCTCGACGACCAGCGTGCAGCGGCAGGCTTCCGTTGCCGGCGGCACCGGCGCAGCGGCCGGCACGACGGCGGCGCGCCCCACGCCCGCGCAGGTCTTTGCCAACCCGGTCTACCAGCGTGGTCTGGCGCTGTGGCGCGATGAAAACCCCCAGAAATTCCCCAAGGGCTCCTGCGCTTCCTGCCATGGCGCGGATTTCTTCGATCTCGCCCGCGGCGGCTTCGACGATGCCACCATCCGGCGCCGGGCGATCCTCGATGGCGCGACGCCGGAGGAAGCGACCGCGCTGATCGCCGCCGTGCGCTATCTGCGCAGCACCTACGCCCTCCCGGCGACCGATGCGCGCAATTTCCGGCCCTTCCAGCCCGGCGGCGCGGTGCTCGAGCCGGAACTCGACCGCGATGCGACCATCAACGAGCCGACCCGCTTCATCCGTCGCGACATCGCCTTCGGCCGGCAACTGACTAAGCTCACGCCGGCGCTGTTCGGCGCGCCGATCGAGACGCTGGCGCAGGCCCACCAGATCCGCGACCAGGTTCTGGCCGTGCAGCCGCGCACGCTGAAGACCGGCGTGCTCTATCCGCTCTGGTCGGCGGATCGGCATTTCGGCGAGCAGTTCGGCACGCTGAACGACTGGGTCGCCGATATCGGCCAGGCCCCGCGGCCGGACAAGGCGGCGGCGTGGCGCAGCCTGCAGGATGCCTATCTGCGCCAGCCCTCGAACGAGACCTTCTGGCGCATGTATGATGCCGTGGGCGTGCTCACCGCGCCGCGCTTCACCACGGCTGGCAACCGGGTTGACGAAGCGAAGTTCCGCTCGGCGCTGATCGGCCAGCATCTGATGCGCAGCGAGGCACTGAAGCTCACGGATTTCGTGAAGCCGACCGGCCTTGCCTTCTCGCGCCTGCAGGGTTCGCCGTTCTTCGCGCAGAAGCCGGATATCCTGCTGCCCAACCCGATGTGGGATTTCGCCGAGCGCGCCCGCGTCATTCTCGATGGCGATGCCCGGCGGCTCGCCGGCGGCGAGGTGAACACCGAAGCGGCGCGCGCACGCGAGGCGCTCGACCTGCTGGGCAACCCCGATTTTGTGCTCGAGAGCGTCAGCCCTGACCAGAGCTGGAAGGACCAGGCCGACGATATCCGCCTCGACTGGTTCTGGATCGGCTTCGTCTTCGATCCGAGCTTTGCCCGCATCGACAAGAGCAATTCCACGATCGCGGGTGAGTATTTCCTCGCTTCGCTCCGCCACAAGCGGCTCTACATGCACCATCAGTTCGTGAACCTGATGAGCCTGCTCTATCGCGGCTTCGTTCCCGAGGCGATGAAGGATGTGCAGGACAACCAGTCGGCCAACCTGTTCCTGCCGCGCTGGCAGATCCGGGCCGGCGAGCACCTGCGCGACAACTGGGGCGAGAACAGCCGCCTGCAATTCCCGGCCGCCCTCAAGGCCGAGCATCGCGAATTGTGGATCAAGCTCACGGGAAATGCCTACCGCGCCTCGCTGCTGATCTACGAGGACGAGATCAACCGCAACCGCGTGCCGTTCCGTCGGGACTACACCACCGTGTTCGACAACATGCGGGAGCATTTCCAGCGCTACCACCCGGCGACGGCGGCACGGGATATCGCGCTGGTCGAGCGGGTGCGGCTGAAGTCGAACCTCGTGCCGCAGCGCAAATGAAGGCCCAAGCCCCCCAGTAGGGGGCCTGCGAGGAGCCGATGAGGCACGGGCGCCAATCCGCCAGTCGGGTTGGCCTCGTGCCTTGCGTTTAGGCCGTATCGATTATCGGTGAGATCAACGCCCGCCGGGGGATTGCCGGCAGCGAGGCGCTTCAAGGGTCACAGGATCTAGGGTTACGGCGCATCCCGCGGCGCGAGCGGCAGCAACGCGGTCAGCGCCGGCGGGGTGCGGGTCAGGTCATCATCCGGTGCGGGCGGGGCATTCCGGGCGTCGCGTTCGTCCGCTCGCCTGGACTCCCGGGCGAATTCCCGCAGGATGTCGAAGAAGCTCCGGGCCTTGTCGTCATCGAGCTTGCCCAGCCGGTCCTCCTGCTCGGTGAGGGTGGCTTGCGCGGCGAGCCGCATATGCGGTGTCCAGCCGAGCGCTTCGCGCACTTCCGGTGCCATGCTGTCATATTGGCCGATGACATTCTTCAGGAAGCCGCGCGGATCGCCATGCTGGGCGGCGAACAGGTCAGGGCCCAGCCGGTCCTGGCTGCGCTTCACGAGTTCGCCCTTCGCCCACTCGATCTCGTCGGAACTGAAGTTGCCCTGCCGGTCCAGCGCGATGGCCGCGACCGCGCGATCGTTCAGCGAGGACAGGTCGATCGGAATGCCCGGCTGGCCGAGATCGAAGGTCACCTTCGTGCCCCTGGCGCGGGCATCGGCATATTGGGAATCGAGCACCGCGCGGGCGTCCTGCGCGACGAGCGAAAAGTCACGCGTGCTCTCGCGATTGGCGGCCAGAAGCGATCGCGCCTGCTCGGACAGCTCGACGCGCAGAGCGGGGCTCTGCTGCGGCGCATCCGGCGTATCCGCAGGGCTCGTCGCGTTCCGCGCGGGAGGGGTGCCGGCCTGTTCCGCGGAGCCATTCCGGAAGGCGGTCGGCCAATTGCCGACGTAATGATTGCTAATGGAAGCCACGCTGAAATTCCTTGTTAATCACATTTATAGAACAAGACTTAAGACATCGACCGCTTAAGAAAGTCGCAACGTGAACTTGCATCCGGCTTTGCCGATCGGATGCAAAAACTGGGTCCAAGGCCCGGAACCGGAGCCGGAATGCCGCGAAAGGCGGCGGCCTCGCTGGCAAAATCCGACGGTTTCCCGGTCGGCCGCCGGTGCCCGGAATGTCACCCGCCCCCCAAGTCGAATCCGTGCTCCGTTGCGCTTTACGGCGCGCCTTCCCTCCTTGTGCTCGACGAACCAAACGCCCATCGCGATCAGGAAGGCGAAGCGGCGCTCAAGGCAAGCCATTGAGGTGGCAGCGGCGCAGGGTGCGGCCATCGCAGCCATCAGCAAATTCTCCGTGATGCGACCCGAAAAACTAGATCGCGCGCTTCATGCCGTGGATGCCGGCAGCCGGACCCGCTTGACGTCTGACGCAGGCGCAATTATTGAATTCAGAATTCGGAATTCAGTAATGGATGATCCATGCTGCCACTCTCCGCCCGTTCCAGCCTGACCGATCGCGTCTACGAGGCGATCCTCGACGAGATCTGCAACGGCGCGATCGAGCCGGGCACGCATCTCGTGCAGGAGCAGATCGCCGCGCGGCTCGATGTGTCGCGCCAGCCCGTCCAGCAGGCGATGGCGCGGCTCAAGGCCGATGGCCTGCTGGCCGAGGTCGGGCGGCGCGGGCTGCAGGTCACGCCGCTCAATCTCGCGCTGATGCGCCACCACTACGATATCCGCGCCGCGCTCGATGGGCTCGCGGCGCGCCTCGCCGCCATGGCCGTGCGGGCTGGCGCGGAAGGCCCGCGCCGGGCGGGCGAAGCCATTCTTCGCGCTGGTGCCGAAGCCATCGCGACGGGCGATATCGCCGAACAGGTGCGGCAGGACGCAGCCTTCCACCGGCTGATCTACGATGCCTCGCAGAACCCCCTGCTCGCGGATGCCGCCGAGCCGCATTGGCGCTTCCTGCGCCGCGCGATGAGCCAGGTTCTGCGCCACGCCCAGCGGCCGGCGACGATCTGGCAGCAGCATGCCGACATCCTCGCGGCAATCGTCGCGGGGGATGCGGAATCCGCTTCCCGAAAGGCCGTCGACCACTGCCTCTCGGCCGCGGACCGGCTGGGGAATGCCCTGGCGAACAGCACGGACGGGAGGACGACATGAAGGCCCCGATGCATCTCGGCGACGTGCTGAAGGCACAGGCGCGGCTCCAGCCGGAGCGGATCGGCGCGCGCGATCTCGAGCGGGCCATGACCTTCCGCGACTGGAACGCGCGGGCCTGCCGGCTCGGCAACGCCCTGCTGGCCCTTGGCCTGAAGAAGGGCGAACGGGTGGCGGTATTGGCCTATAACCGGCTCGAATGGGCCGAGATCTACGCGGCGGTGGCCAAAACCGGGCTGATCGCCGTGCCGATCAATTTCCGGCTGACCGCACCGGAAGTGCGCTTCATCTGCCGGGATTGCGCGGTTTCCGCCGTGATCGCCGAAGCGGCCCTGCTGCCGGTGATCGAGCCGATCCGGGAGGATCTCGGTGTGCCGGCGGGGCGCTTCGTGCTGATCGGCGCTCCGAAACCGGGCTGGGCGGAATACGAGACGCTGATCGCTCGCGCGTCGCCCGATGAGCCGGATGCGATCATCGAGGCGGATGACGCCTGGTGCCTCATGTATACGTCGGGCACCACGGGCAATCCCAAGGGTGCGATCCGCAACCATCGCAACATGGCGATGCTGGCGCTGATGACATGCGTCGAACTGGGCCTGGGTCGCGCGGATGACGCGTTGCTCGTCATGCCGATGTGCCATGCGAACTCGCTGAATTTCTTCACGTCCTTCGTGAATGCCGGCGCGGCGGTGACCGTGTTCTCCCGCGCGAATTTCGACGCGGCGCTCTGCCTGCGCAGCATCGGCAAGCTCGGCATCAGCTTCACCTCGCTCACGCCGACGCATTACATGATGCTGCTCGACGTGCCGGAAGCCGAACGCGGCGATGCCGGCTTCGAGCGGGTGAGCAAGCTGATGATCTCGTCGGCGCCGGCGCGGGTCGAAACCAAGCGTGCCGTGATGGCGATGTTTCCCAATTCCGGGCTGTTCGAACTCTATGGCTCGACGGAAGCGGGCTGGGTGACGATGCTGCACCCGGATGAGCAGTTCAACCATCTCGGCACCGTGGGTCGCGAGGTGATCGGCTCGGCGGCGATCCGGTTGCTGGACGAGCACGGGAACGAGGTGCCCGACGGCGAGGTGGGCGAACTCTATTCCTGCGGCCCCTATGGCTTCCAAGGCTACTGGAACCTGCCGGAAAAGACCGCCGAGGCCTTTCGCGGCGATTATCTCAGCGTCGGCGACATGGCGATGCGCGATCCCGAAGGCTTCATCCGCCTGATCGACCGCAAGAAGAACATGATCATCACCGGTGGCGAGAACGTCTACCCGACCGAGGTGGAGGCCGTGCTCGGCCAGCACCCGGCGGTGAAGGATGTCGCGGTGGTGGGCACGCCGCACGCCAAATGGGGCGAACAGGTGGAAGCCGCCATCGTGCTGCGCGATGGCGCGAGCGCGACGGCCGACGATCTCATCGGCTGGTGCCGCGACAAGCTCGCCGGCTTCAAGCGGCCGCGCGCCATCACCTTCCTCTCGACCGAGGAGATGCCGCGCAACACCACCGGCAAGATCCTGCATCGCGTGCTGCGCGACATGCTCGCCGCGCGTCGGGCCTGAGCGCCCTCCCCTCAATTCCGGAGTTTCCCATGACCATCCAGCAGGACCTGAACAAGGATACCGACAATGTCGCGGCCTGGATCGCGCGCGTGCTGAAGGCGCGCGGCATCGACCGCATCTTCGGCCTGCAGGGCGGGCATATCCAGCCGATCTGGGATCATCTCGCGCGGATCGGCATTCGCATCATCGATGTGCGCGACGAGGGCGCGGCGGTGCATATGGCGCAGGCCCATGCCGAACTCACCGGCACGCTCGGCGTCGCGATGGTCACGGCCGGGCCCGGCGTCACGAATTGCGTCACCGCGATGGCGAATGCCGCGCTCGCGCGCATGCCCGTGCTGCTGATCGGCGGCTGCACCTCGCGGCCCCAGGCCAATATGGGCCCGCTGCAGGATATTCCCCATGTCGAGATCCTGAAGCCGGTCTGCCGCTATGCCCGCACGGCCCGCGTGGCGGATCAGGTGATCCGCGAACTCGACGAGGCGATCGCGCGCGCCTTCGGTGATCTCGGCGAACCCGGTCCGGCCTATATCGAAATCCCGACCGACGTTCTGCGCACGCGCGTCGCGGCCCATCTCATCCCGCAGGACTGGATCGACCCGAAGCCTGCGCGCCGCCCCGTGCCACAGGCCGATGCGATCGCGGATGGCGTGGCGGCGATCCGCGCCGCGAAACGCCCGCTCGTCATCAGCGGGCGCGGCGCGAAGGGCGCGGGCGAAGCGATCTGCCGCTTCCTTGATGCATCGGGCGCGCTCTATCTCGACACGCAGGAGAGCCGCGGCCTCGTGCCGGCGGATCACCCGGCGGTGGTGGGCGCGGTGCGCGCCGCCGCGATGGGCGATGCCGATCTCGTCATCACGCTGGGGCGCAAGCTCGATTATCAGGTGGGCTTCGGCTCGCCCGCGGTCTTCCCGCAGGCCCGGTTCCTGCGCATCGCGGATGGGGCCGGCGAGCTCGTGGACAATCGCCGGGGCACGCCGGAAATCCTCGCTTCCGTCGATCTCGCGCTCGATGCGCTGAGTGCCGGTCTCGGCAACGATCCGGGCGCGAAGGATGCGGCCTGGGCCGATGGCCTGCGCGCGAAGCATCGGGCGCGCATCGCCAGGGGCGCGGCGACGAAGGGCCCGCAGCGCGGCGGCGACGGGAAGATCCACCCCATGGCGATCTTCGATGCCATGAAGGCGGTGGCGGCACGCGATTACATCGCCGTGGCCGACGGCGGCGATCTACTCAGCTTCGCCCGCGTGGGGCTCGCCGCCACGACCTATCTCGATGCGGGCGCCTTCGGCTGCCTTGGCGTCGGCGTGCCCTATGCGGTGGCCGCCGCGCTCGCCTGCCCCGGCCGGCAGGTCATCGCGGTGACGGGGGATGGCGCCTATGGCATCAACGCGATGGAGGTGGATACCGCCGTGCGCCATGGCGCAAAAGTGGTGATCATCGTCTCGAACAACGCGGCCTGGAACATCGAGCGCTTCGATCAGGAATTCAATTACGGTGGCCGCGTCGTCGGCACCACGCTCCGCCATTCCGATTATGCCGGGATGGCCCGGGCGCTCGGTGCCCATGGCGAACGGGTGGAAAACCCGGAGGATCTCGAGGCTGCGATCATCCGCGCGCTCGCCAATGCCCCGGCGGTGATCGATGTTGTGACATCACAGGACGCGGTCTCGTCGGATGCGGAAAAGGGCCTCGGCTTCGTGCCGGATTATCAGGCGCTGACGGCCTGGGACGATGCCGAGCGCCGGCGGCGCGGGGAAATCTGAGGCGAGGAAGGGAAAGCATGGGCGACATCCTCAGCCTTGCGGGCAAACGCGCACTCGTCACCGGGGCCTCGTCCGGGCTCGGGCGGCACTTCGCCGAGGTTCTCGCGCGGGCCGGCGCGATCGTGACACTCGCCGCGCGGCGCGAGGCGATGCTGGAGGAGGCCGCGCGCGCCATCCGGCAAGCGGGCGGCACGGTGGAGATCGCCCGGCTCGACGTGACCGATGCCGCCTCCATCGCCGCGACGCTTGGCGGGCGCGCCTTCGATATCGTCATCAACAATGCCGGCGTGGCGCATGACGGCAAGGCCTTGGCGACCAGCGAAGCGGATTGGTCGCGCGTGCTCGACACCAATCTCACCGGCGTGTTCCGCGTGGCGCAGGCCAGCGCCGCGCGCATGGTAGCGGAGGGGCGCGGCGGCTCGATCGTGAATATCGCGTCCATTCTGGGCCTGCGGGTCGCGGGCAATGTCGCGGCCTATGCCACCGCGAAGGCGGGCGTGGTGCAGCTCACGCGCAGCCTCGCGCTCGAATGGGCAAGGCACGGGATTCGCGTCAACGCACTCTGCCCCGGTTATATCGAGACCGACATCAACCGCGATTTCTTCGCCTCCCCGGCCGGGCAGGCGCTGATCGCGCGCATCCCGCAAAGGCGGCTCGGACAGATGCGCGATCTCGACGGCCCGCTGCTGCTGCTCGCTTCCGATGCCGGGGCCTTCATGACCGGCACCGACATCGTGGTCGATGGCGGCCACCTCGTTTCCTCGCTCTAGGATTTCGCCATGGATTTCACGATTTCACCGCTCATCGAGGATTTCCGCCAGCGGATCACGCGTTTCGTCGAGGATCACATCCTGCCGCTGGAGGCGGATCGCTCGGCATACGACGCGCATGAGAACATCCGGCCCGATGTGCTGGAACCCTTGCGCGCCCGCGCCCGCGCCGAGGGCCTGTGGTGCCTGCAGCTCGCACCGGAAACCGGCGGCCAGGGCCTCGGCAAGGTCGGCATGGCCGTGTGCTACGAGGCGATGAACCGCTCGATCTTCGGCCCTGTCGTGTTCAATTCCGCCGCGCCGGATGACGGCAACATGATGGTGCTGGAAAAGGTCGCGACCCCGGCCCAGAAAGAGCGCTGGCTCGCGCCGATCGTGGCCGGGAAAGTCCGTTCCGCCTTCGCGATGACCGAGCCGCATCCCGGCTCCGGCTCCGACCCCTCGATGATGCTCACGAGAGCCACCCGCAAGGGCGAAAGCTACATCATCGAGGGCCGCAAATGGTTCATCACCGGCGCGGAGGATGCGCAGCATTTCATCCTGATGGCGCGCACCTCGGAGGACCCGCGCAAGGGACTCTCGGCCTTCCTGTTCGATCGCGACACGCCCGGCTGGCGCATCGAGCGGCGCATCCCGATCATGGGTCCGGAGGAGCATGGCGGGCATTGCGAACTCGCCTTCGAGGGCCTGGAAATCCCGGTTTCGGACAGGCTGATGAACGAGGGCGACGGGCTGAAGCTCACGCAGATCCGCCTCGGCCCGGCGCGCCTCACGCATTGCATGCGCTGGCTCGGCCTCTCGAAGCGCTGCGTCGAGATCGCTCGCGCCTATGCGGAGGAGCGTTTTGCCTTCGGTGAGCGGCTTTCGAAGCGCGAGAGCATCCAGATGATGCTCGGCGATCTCGCGATGGAGATCGAGATCGGGCGGCTATTGGTGATGAAGGCGGCGTGGGAACTCGATCGCGGCGGCTTCGCCCGCAAGGAAGTCTCGATGGCGAAGGTGCATGTCGCCAATGTGCTGCACAAGGCGGCGGATGTCGCGATCCAGATCAACGGCGCGCGCGGCTATTCCAAGGATACGCCAATCGAATGGATCTACCGCTATGCGCGGCAGGCGAGGCTCGTCGATGGCGCGGATGACGTGCATAAGATGGTGCTGAACCGCAATCTCGAGGCGGAAGGCAGCGATTTCTGGCACTGGCCGGTGGGCGCATGAGGGAAAGCCCATGACCCTTGCCCCGGATTTCGACGAAAAGCCCTTCCGCGCCTTTCTCGAGGCGCGTTTCGGCCCGGCAGCGGATTACCGCCTCGAGCGCATCGCCGGCGGCCAATCGAACCCGACCTATTTCGTCACCTATGGCGGGCAGCGGATGGTGTTGCGCAAGCAGCCCAATGGCCCGCTTCTCAAAGGCGCGCATGCGATCGACCGCGAGCATCGCGTGCTCGCCGCGCTTCATCCCGCCGGTGTGCCGGTGCCGCGCCCGGTGCTCTTCCACGCGACACCGGAGATCCTCGGCACGCCGTTCTACCTGATGGAGCGGGTGGAGGGCCGCGTCCTCTCCGATGGCGCCTTGCCGGAGGTGCCCGCCGGCGAGCGCCACGCGCTCTGGATGGGCCTCGCGGATGCGCTCGGGCATCTGCATCGCGTGCGCCCCGAGGCGGTCGGCCTCGCGGATTACGGCCGGCCCGGCAACTATTTCGAGCGGCAATTCGCGCGCTGGTCGAAGCAATGGCAGGAGAGCGCCAGCGATCCCATCCCCGAACTCGATGCACTCGCGCGCTGGCTCGGGGAGAACCTGCCGGCGGATGATGGCGCGGTCAGCCTCGCCCATGGCGATTACCGCATGGGCAATGTCATCTTCCACCAGACGGAGCCGCGCGTCGTCGCGATCCTCGATTGGGAACTTTCGACGCTCGGGCATCCTCTGGCCGATCTCGGCTTCTGCGCCATGGCCTGGCACACCACGCCCGATGAATACGGCGGCATCCTCGGGCTTGATCTCGCGGAGAAGGGCCTGCCGAGCGAAAAAGCGTTCGTCGCGCGCTATCGTGCGGCCAACCCGGCAGCGGCGGAATTGCTGCCCTTCCACAAGTCCTTTGCGCTGTTTCGCTTCGCGGTGATCTTCGTCGGCATCGCGGATCGAGCGAAGCAGGGCAATGCCTCGGGTGCGGATGCCGCAAAAATCGCGCCGCTTGCGCGACGATTCGCCATCCGCGGGCTGGAGATCATCGAGGGGCGGCACCCGGAACCGTGATCGCAACTCGTGGTTCCGGCGGATCGTGCACAGGGTTTCGCCGGTTTCGAGCATCGCGGGGTGCGAAGCGACGGCCGACGATGATAATGTCGGCAAGCTCGCGCCCCATACAAACGGAATCCCCATGTTCTCGACCGAATTGATGCTCGACCATATCCGCCGCTGGGTGGAGATCGAGACGCCGACCGAACGCCCGGACCAGATCAACCGTCTCGTGGACGAGGTGTCGGACGACCACGCAAACCTCCCCGTGAGCCTCAAACGGGTGCCGGGCTCGGGCGGGTGCGGCGACCACCTCATCGTGCGCTCGAACTGGGGGCGATCCGCGCCCGGCATCCTGGTGCTGAGCCATCTCGACACGGTTCATCCCATGGGCTTCATCGAGAGCCGCCTGCCCTATCGGGTCGAAGGCAATTCCGCTTACGGGCCCGGGATTTACGACATGAAATCCGGCGCGTGCCTCGCGCATCACGCGTTGCGGCAGACCGCCATGAGCGGAACCGGCGTGCTGGGCGTCACGCATCTCTACGTCTCCGACGAGGAGATCGGCAGCCCGACCTCCCGCGCGATCATCGAGAAGCTGGGACGCGAGGCGAAATATGTGCTCGTCACCGAGCCGGCCCGCGATGGCGGCAAGATCGTCACGGCGCGCAAGGGCGTGGGCCGGTTCGACGTGACGATCCGGGGCGTCGCCTCCCATGCCGGTTCGAAGCCGCATGAGGGGCGCAGCGCGGTGCGCGAACTCGGGCATGTCATTCTCGCGCTCGAGGGCCTCTGCGACGAGAAGCGAGGCATCACCGTGACGGTCGGCGTCGTCTCCGGCGGATCGAAGGCGAATGTCATCCCCGATCTCGCGCAGGCCGCGGTGGATCTGCGCGTGCCCAGCCTGGAAGCCGCGGAGGAGATGGTCGCGCGCATTCTCGGCCTCAAGCCCCGCACCGAGGGCGTGACGATCACGGTGACGGGTGGGCTGAACCGCCCGCCTTTCGAGCAATCCCGCGGTTCGAAGGCCCTGTTCGATCACGCCCATGCCCTGGCCGCCGAAATCGGCTTCAGGCTCGAAGGCGTGCATACCGGCGGCGGATCGGACGGCAATTTCACCGCCCCCTTTGCGCCGACACTCGATGGCCTCGGGCCGGATGGCCTCGGCGCGCATACCGATCACGAGCAGATCTTCATCGACACGCTGGCACCGCGCGCAGCCCTTCTGGCGCGCCTGTTCCAGACCCTGCGTTGAGAAAGGCGCTAGATCGTCATCGCGTAGGCGATGGCCGCGTAATGGCAGCCGGCGGCGACCGAGACGAAACTGTGCCAGATCACGTTGTTGAAGAGCAGGGACTTCCAGGCATAGAACGCCACGCCGACGACATAGATCACCCCGCCCGCGAGCAGGAGATAGAGCGTCGGCCCGGGCAGGTTCTCGATCATCGGGCGCAAGGCGATCATCGCCGAGCCGCCGAGCAGGATATAGATCGCGATCGAGAGCCGATCGAACCGGCCGGGCAAGGCCACCTTCAGCACGATGCCGGCGATCGCGCCGGCCCAGACGATCACCCCGAGCGTGATCGCCCAGAACGGATCGCCGAGCAGCACGAGCAGCGGCGTATAGGTGCCGGCGATCATGAGATAGATCGCGGAATGATCGAAGCGCCGGAGCACCCATTTCAGCGGCGAGGTGGGCACCAGATTGTAGGCCGCGGAAAAGCCGAACATCGCGAGCAGGCCGATGCCGTAGATCACCACCGCCGACAATTCGAGGCCGCCACGCTTCAGCAGCACGAGCATGATCAGCACCGCGAGCCCGATGATCGAGGCCAGCAGGGCCACCGCATGCAACAGCCCATCTGCGATCAGTTCGCCCTGGCTGAAGGGGCGGCGTGTCATGCGCGGGTGATTGGCGGGCAGGGTCATCGTGTCGTCCAGCGGGTTGTACCGCGAAGGCTAACCGGTTCGGCGCGCGACGCAAAGGGTCGTTGAGACCGCACCACGGATTCATCCCCGGCCGGGCACCGGGACGAGGCACCCTGCCGCAGATCCGGGCCTAGGCGCGCAGGCCCGGCGCCTCGCGACCGGTGATCGCGACATATTCGGCATAACCGCCATCGAAGCTGTGGGCCCCCTCCGGCGTCACTTCCAGCAGGCGGTTCGACAGGGCGCTGAGGAAGCGCCGGTCATGGCTCACGAAGATCATCGTGCCCTCGTATTCGGCGAGTGCCGCGATCAGCATCTCCTTCGTCGCCATGTCGAGATGGTTGGTGGGCTCGTCGAGCACGAGGAAATTCGGCGGATCATAGAGCATGCGCGCCATGCTGAGCCGCGCCTTCTCCCCGCCCGAGAGCACGCGGCAGCGCTTGTCGATATCCATGCCGGAAAAGCCGAAGCACCCCGCGAGCGCGCGCAGCGAGCCTTGCGGCGCATGCGGAAAGGCGCCTTCCAGAGACTCGAACACGGTCTCGTCGCCATCGAGCAATTCCATCGCGTGCTGCGCGAAATAGCCCATCTTCACGCTCGATCCCACCGTCACCGAGCCCGCATCGGGATCGGACGCGCCGGCGATCAGCTTCAGCAGGGTGGACTTTCCGGCCCCGTTCACACCGAGCACGCACCAGCGCTCCTTGCGGCGGATGCCGAAATCGAGCCCGTCATAGATCACGCGGCTGCCATAGGCCTTGCGGACATTCTTCAGCGTCGCGACATCATCGCCGGAGCGCGGCGGGGACTGGAACTCGAACACCACGCTCTGGCGGCGCTTCGGCGGCTCGACGCGATCGATCTTCTCGAGCTTCTTCACCCGGCTCTGCACCTGCGCGGCGTGGCTCGCGCGCGCCTTGAAGCGCTCGATGAAGGCGAGTTCCTTGGCGAGCATGGCCTGCTGGCGCTCGAACTGCGCCTGCTGCTGCTTCTCGGCCAGCGCGCGCTGCTGTTCGTAGAACGTGAAATTGCCGGAATAGGAGGTGAGCGTCCCGCCATCGATCTCGACGATCTTGTTGACGATGCGGTTCATGAATTCGCGGTCATGCGAGGTGAGCATCAGCGCACCCTCGAAGCCCTTCAGGAAATTCTCGAGCCAGATCAGGCTTTCGAGATCGAGATGGTTCGAGGGTTCGTCGAGCAGCATCACGTCGGGCCGCATCAGCAGGATGCGCGCGAGCGCCACGCGCATCTTCCAGCCGCCGGAGAGCTTGCCGACATCGCCCTCCATCATCTCGGTTGTGAAGCCGAGGCCGCCCAGCACCTCGCGGGCGCGGCCATCGAGCGCATAGCCGTCGAGTTCCTCGAAACGGGCCTGCACCTCGCCATAGCGCGCGACGAGGCTTTCCATCTCGTCGGCGCGATCGGGATCGGCGAAGGCGGCTTCGAGGGATGCGAGTTCCATGGCAACAGCGCTCACCGGCCCCGCGCCATCCATCACCTCGGCCAGCGCGCTGCGCCCCTTCATGTCGCCGACATCCTGGCTGAAATAGCCGATCAGCAGGCCACGCTCGACCGAGACCTGCCCCTCATCGGGACTTTCCTCGCCGGTGATCAGCCGAAACAGCGTGGTTTTCCCCGCGCCATTGGGACCGACGAGGCCGATCTTCTCGCCCTTGAGCAACGAGGCCGAGGCCTCGATGAAGACGATCTGGTGGCCGTTCTGCTTGGAGATGGAATCGAGACGGATCATCCGGCGCTCTTAGAGCAAGGCGTTCCATGACGAAAGCGCCGCTTCGGCCCAATCCGGCGGGGATGGTCAGGCGGCGCCCTGCCCGCGCGGCCCGTTCATCTGCAGAAGGCGGTAGTTCAGCACCGCCGCGATGGTGACCCAGACGAGATACGGCACGAGCAGAAGGGCCGCGAGCAGGCTGAAGGGCGCGAAGGCGACAATCACGGCGGCAATGATCGCCCAGAGGCCGATCACCTCGACCATGGCCCAATCCAGCCGTTTCAGCCCGAAAAACAGGAACGACCATACCGCATTCACCACGAGATGGATGACGTAGAGCGCCAGCGCGGGCCAGGCCGCAAGCCCGGCGGCTTCCCAGACCAGCCATCCCGAAACGGCGATGGCGCAGAACAGCACCGTCCAGACGATGGGAAATGCGATATTCGGCGGGGTCCAGGTCGGCTTGCGCAGGTTCGCGTACCATTCCCCGGGGCGGAACATCGCGCCGGAGGACGCGGTCGCGACGTTCAGCGCGGCAAAAACGATCAGAGACAGGGCTGACGACAAGACCATTCCCTTCGAAGGTGGCGCGACCGGAAATGGAACAACGGGCCGGACATGCGGCATGTTCGGGTCGCGCCAGCCATTTAAGCGCAATACCCCCGGATTGACACGGGAAAATCCTGCGCCACTCACTTCCGGCCGCGAACCACCACCTTCGCCACAGGCGAAATCAGCGTCCGGCCGTCGTCAGCGCCGCACCGATGCCGACGAAGGTTCCGCCGGTGATGCGGTTGAAGGCACGGCCATGGCGCAGAAGCCAGGGCGCGATGCGATGGGCGAGACCGGCCAGCATGAATTCATAGAGGATTTCCACGACGACGAACGTGCCGCCGAGCACGAGCAATTGCGTGAGAAACGGCACGCCGGGCGTCATGAATTGCGGCATGAACGCCGCGAAGAAGATGATCCCCTTGGGGTTCGACACCGCAACGAGAAACCCCTCGCTGAACAGGCGGAAACCCGATTCAACCGGCCGATCCGCTCCGCTCGCCTGCGGCGCGAGTACGGGTGACGGCGCGCGCCAGAGCTGCACCCCGAGGAAGACGAGATAGGCCGCGCCGAGCCATTTCGCGATCGTGAAGGCGGTCTCGGACGCGACAAGCAGCGCGCCCATACCCGCCAGCGACACGGCGATCAGCACGAAGAAGCCAAGCCCGCCACCGACGATCGTGAACGCCGCGCGCCGAAAGCCGAACCGGGCGCCATGCGTCAGCGCCAGAAGTCCGTTAGGGCCCGGCGTGAGGGAAAGCCCGGTCGCCGCGACCAGATAGAGAAGCCACAATTCGATGCTCATGCGGCAGGCTAACCGCGTGGCGCAAGGCCTGACAAGGCCCGGCTGCGCCGAGGGCCGGAAAAGCGGGGGACGAACCGCATCCGAGCCGCGCCATCGGCCGATCAGCGGTTGCACCGGAAGCCGGCCATGCAATCGCGCGGCACGCGGAGAGGACATCGCCGCCGGGCAATGTTACATGCTTTGCCCTTGTGCGTCTGATGCAGGGTTCTGCGGCATGCCGATTACAGGCCGAATTGTCATCCGGTGGGCGGCGGCCATGCTGGTCGTCGGCCTTGCCGCACTCGGCATCATCGTGCTCGCAACGCTCTGGCTGAACACGCGGGCGGAGCGGCATCTCGAGGATTCGGTCGCGGCCACCGTGCTGCGCCAATCGGCGGAAGGCTTGCGCGGCGCCCTGCTCGGTGCCGAGGCCAGCCAGCGCGGCTATGTGCTGACCGGCAACGAGATTTATCTCTCGCCCTATGACGCGGCCCAGACCAGCGCGCTCGAGGAACTGGAACGCATCCGCACCCAGCTCGGTGCCCGGCCGGACAAGGCGCGGCTGGTGGCCGATCTCTCCCGCGTGGTCACGGCGAAGCTCGCGGAGATGCGCACGCTGATCGCGCTGAAATCGGAGCGGCGCGATGCCGAGATCTGGCCCATCCTGAACACGAATGCCGGCAAGGCGCTGATGGACGAAGCCAGCGTCTATCTCAACGGCATCAGCCTCGAGGCAGACGAGAACGTGGAAGCCGGCATCCGCGAGCAAAGCGAGAATGCGCTGCTCTTGCGCGCCGTGTCGCTTCTCGCCGTGCTGGTCATCGCCCTTGTCGCGGGCGTGATGGCGGTCGTCGTGCGGCGCTATGCGGCGGATATCCTCGCCGCCCGCAATGCCATCGCCGCGGCGAACGAAACGCTGGAACTGCGCGTGGTCGAGCGCACCGCGCAGCTCTCGCAGGCGCGCGACCGGGCCGAGATGCTGCTGGCGGAAGTGAACCACCGCGTCTCGAATTCGCTCTCGCTGGTCACGTCGCTGATCCGGCTGCAGCTGCGCGCCATGAAGGACAACACGGCGCGCAAGGCGCTGGAGCAGACCGAGGCGCGCATCCAGGCCATCGCCCAGATGCACAAGATGCTGTTCACCTCCGGCGCCATCGGCGAGGTCGCGGCCGATCAGTATCTGAACGTGGTGATGCAGCACCTGCGCGACACGGTGGGTGCCGAGCGCGGCGGCATCCGGTTACAGTGGCAGTTCGAACCGCTGACGCTCAGCACGAGCGATGCCATCCATTGCGGCATCATCGCCACGGAATGGGTCACCAACGCCTACAAATATGCCTATCCGGAGCAGGATGGCGCAATCCGGGTCCGCCTGGCCCGCGAAGGCGGGGCGGTCGTGCTCTCGGTCACGGATGACGGGGTCGGCGGCAGCGTCACCGAGCCGGCGAAAGGGACGGGCCTCGGCACGCGCGTCGTCGCGGCCATCGCATCGCAGATGCAGGCGCAGGTGGAACATCGGGACGGGGATCCGGGTTTCGAAGCGCGACTGACTCTCCTCTCGAAGGAACATGCTGCATGACAAAGGCCCGCGACCTCCGCCTTTCGGGGCTGCTTCTCGTCGCCGCGATGGCGCTGGCGCCCGGACAGGTTCTGGCGCAGGCCGCCGGCGAGGGCCTGACGGAGCCGCGCGCCCTGCCCCCGTTCCAGGCGGATGCGCCGCGTTGCGCCGCGCCGGAAGGGCGCAACCGCACCCTCGTCTTCCTGCAGGACAACGAGCGCGAATTCATGATGGGGGTGCAGCGCGGTCTTGCCGCGGCGGCGAAGGCGCGCGGGCTCGCTTTCGAGCGCAAGCTCGCCGCCAACGATCCCGCCGCGATGAACCGCCAGGCGGAGGAGGCCCGCGCCGCGGCAGCCGGCGCGGTGGTCGTCGCCCCCATCGATCCGACCGGGCTCGCGCCACGCCTGAAGGCGCTGATCGCGGACGGAACCTATGTCGGTGCCATCGTGCCGCCGCCGGCCGTCTCGATCCTGAACGCGCCGCAATTCCTCACCGGCAGCCTGCTGGGCGAAGCGGCGGTGCAGTATATCCAGGCGAAGCTCGGCGGGCGCGCGCGGGTCGTCATCCTCACGCATGACACGAACCAGTATCTCGCGCCCCGTTTCGCGGCGATGCGGCAGGCGCTGAAGAAGCTGCCCGGCGTGGTGATCGTCGCCGACATCTCGCCCTCGACGGTCGATCGCGCAGGCGGATTCGCGGTGATGCAGAAGGTGCTGCTGGCCAATCGCCGCATCGATGTGGTGCTCGGCGCGGATACGGTCGTGCTCGGCGCGCTCGATGCCGCACGGGCGGCCGGGGCAAACCGACCGGAGCAGTTCTTCGGCGGCATCGATGGCGAGCCGGATGCCATCGCCGAATTGCGCAAGCGCGGGGAATACAAGGCGACGGTCAGCCTGTCCTCGCCCGTCTTCGCCTATGCCATGGGCCAGCACGCCGCGGACTGGCTGGAGGGGCGCAGCATTCCCCAGGCCATGGATATCCTGCCCCGCCTCGTCACCTCGGAGACGCTGGCTGCATTCGAGGCGGATGCGCTTGCGCCGGATGCGGTCTATGCCGATCCGGCACGGCGCGAAACCTATCTGCGCATGTATGGCAATATCTGCGCGGCGAGCCGCGACCGTTTCATCAACTTTCCCTGGTCCTCGGAACGCAAGTGACGCCCCGTTGAAGGGTTTCGGCCGGCAACCGCAGGGCGGGTTGAGGCAAATCAAAGTGCAAGGCGCGCTGGACGTCATCATGCGTTGACAAAAATTGTCACCCATGAGGCTCGCAATGCGGATTGTGCTGATCCACCCGAACTATCATTCCGGCGGCGCGGAAATCGCCGGAAACTGGCCGCCGGCCTGGGTCGCCTATCTCGCGGGCGCGGTGAAGAAGGCGGGTTTTCCGGATGTGCATTTCATCGATGCGATGACGCATGACCTCTCCGAGGAGGACATACGCGAGCGGCTCGAACTTCTGCAGCCGGATATCGTGGGCACCACGGCCATCACGCCCTCAATCTACAAGGCCGAGCGCATTCTCGAACTCGCGCGGGAGACCTGCCCCAGGGCGGTGACCGTGCTCGGGGGCGTGCACGCGACCTTCATGTACAAGCAGGTTTTGCCCGAAGCGCCGTGGATCGATTGCATCGTGCGCGGCGAAGGCGAGGAGATCTTCGTCAACCTCGTCACGGCCGTCGCGAACGGCACCTGGCCCGAGGCGCGCGCCTCCATCAAGGGCCTCGCCTACATGGTCGATGGCAAGGTGCGCGCCACGCCTGCCGCCCCCACCGTGAAGGATATCGACGGCCTCTCGCCTGATTGGTCGATCCTCGACTGGGACAAGTATCGCTACATTCCGCTGGGCGTGAAGGTCGCGATCCCCAACATGGCGCGGGGCTGCCCTTTCACCTGCTCCTTCTGCTCGCAATGGAAGTTCTGGCGCGATTATCGCATCCGCGACCCGCAGAAGGTGGTCGACGAGATCGTGGAGCTGAAGGAGAAGCACGGCGTCGGCTTCTTCATCCTCGCGGACGAGGAACCCACCATCAACCGCAAGAAATTCATCGCCTTCTGCAACGCCCTGATCGACCGGAAGGTGAATATCCTCTGGGGCATCAACACCCGCGTGACCGACATCCTGCGCGACGAGGACGTGCTGCCGCTCTACCGCAAGGCGGGGCTGATCCATGTCTCGCTCGGCACGGAAGCCGCGGCGCAGATGAAGCTCGACCTCTTCAACAAGGAGACGACCGTCGCGCAGAACAAGAAGGCGATCCAGCTCCTGCGCGAGGCGGGCATCGTGGTCGAGGCGCAGTTCATCGTCGGCCTCGAGAACGAGACGGCGGAGACGCTCGAGGAAACCTATCGCATGGCGCAGGACTGGAAGCCGGATCTCGCCAACTGGTCGATGTATACGCCCTGGCCGTTCTCCGATCTCTTCCGCGAGCTGGGCGACAAGGTCGAGATCTTCGACTACGAGAAATACAATTTCGTCACGCCCATCATGAAGCCCGACGCGATGGATCGCGGCGAGTTGCTCGACCGGGTGATGAACAATTACCGGCGCTTCTACATGAAGAAGGCGCTGTTTTCCTACCCCTGGCAGGGCACGGGCGAACGCCGACGCTACCTGCTGGGCTGCCTGAAAGCCTTCCTCAAGGCCGGGTTCGAGCGCAAGTTCTACGATCTCGGCAAGGTGGATTACTGGGGCCCGCAAAGCCGCAAGAAGGTGCATTTCGACTTCGACACCAGCCGCAAGCGCGCGGCCGATACCGATGTCGAGTGGCAGACCACCCATAACCGCAAGGGCCAGAAGAAAGCGCCCGAACCTGCCATGGCCTGCGGCGGCGGCAAGGAACAGATGGCGGAGAATGAGCTTCCCGCCGGCGATGCCCCGCCCCCGCGCGTCGCGATCACCAACCATGTTCCGCGCATGAAGATCTGAGCGGAGATGTCCGCGCCCGCCGAAACCGGACGGGTCGGCCCCAACGCCATCACGCGGATGGCCGAGGCGATCTCGCTTATCGCAGGCAATGGCGCGCGCGATACAATCTTCACCGAGGCGGGTCTCGGCGCCTATCTCGCCGATCCGCCGACGCGCATGGTGCCGGACGAGGATGTGGCGCTGCTGCATGCCACCGCCTTCGCGCTGCTCGGTGTGCCGCTGGCGCGACGGATCGGGGCGGAGGCCGGGAGGCGCACCGGGGCCTATCTCCTCGCGCATCGCATCCCGAAATTCGCGCGGCTGGTGTTGCCCCTGCTGCCGCGACGCATCGCGCTGCATCTGCTGCTGCAGGCGATCGAGCGCCATGCCTGGACCTTCGCCGGGCGGGGCGTCTTCGCGTGGGAAGCCACGCGCGAGGGGTTCGCGCTGAGCCTCGCGGACAACCCCGTCAGTCGCAAGGTCTCGGCCGAAGAGCCGGTCTGCGACTATTACCAGGCGACTTTCGAGACACTGTTCCAGGCACTGGCCGGTTCGGGCATCCGTGTCGAGGAGATCGCCTGCAGCGCCCGGGGCGATCCGCGCTGCATCTTCAAGGTCACGCTCTGATCCGCCCATGACGGCGCCCGCTTGCCGCCGCGCGCGCAAGCGTCCCGTGTACCCGCGCGCCATCGCCGCCGCCGTGATTCCGAATACCGAAAAACAAAAAAACAGGCCAACCTCGGGGGGCGAGGTGGCCTGTTTAGACGGAACCGGCGCTGAATGGCAGGAGAGCGGACCGGTCCGTTTATCCGGAGGGCACCGGATAACTCGTGTGGCTAGACCGGCGGCGGGGTCGCGGGCCACATGTTCGGATCAGCCGGAACGATCAGGTGCTTCACGCCCCATTCGTACCAGTTGTCCACCACCGTGCCGGTGAGCAGGATGCCGATGCCGCCGGTGATGGGGCAGAGGATCGCGAACCAGTAGGCCCAGCGATGGATGGATTCCATCGTCGCGTTGAAGCCCATCGTCCATCTCCAGAACAGGGCCGCGCGCTCGGATGCCGTGCCGCGATCGGTGATCTGCTCGATCTCGCGCTCGCCGCCGTAGCGGCTCACCGCCAGGATGGTCGCGGCATGCATCGCGAAGAGCAGCGCCGAGCCATAGAGGAAGACGATCGAGAGCGCGTGGAACGGGTTGTAGAAGAGATTCCCGTAGCGAATGGAGAAGTTCTGCGTCCAGTCGAGATGCGGGAAGATGCCGAAGGGCACTGCCTCGCTCCAGCTGCCCATCATCAGCGGACGGATGAAGCCCAGCACCAGATAGAGCCAGATGGCGGCCGCGAAGGCCCAGGCCACATGCGTGCCCATGCCGAGCGCCCTCGCCCGCCTGTAGGTTCGCACCCACCACAGCAGGATGGAGGTGGTGAGGAACAGGCCGGCGAGAAGCCACCAGCCGCCTTCCGCCAGCGGCGGGATGGAGAGGCCGTATTCCGGCTTCGGCGGATCGAGCGACAGCCAGAAAAGCCGGCGCACGAACTGCACGGGATCCCAGTTCACCGAGGCCCACATGTTGAGCCCGATGATCTCGATGGCGATGATGCCGCAGACGATGGAGGTGATCCCCGTCCAGCCGAGATAAACAGGCCCGAGCTGGGCATCGCCGAACTTGCCGAGCCAGTACGAGCTGGCGGTCTGCGTCCCGCGGTCGGATGCGCTGTCCTTCAGCGGCACGCCGAGATCGGGTTCGCCGTGCACCTGAAGCTTGGTGAAGATGTTCTGATAATAGGCCATGGTGAAGTCCTCGCCACTTGGGGGAGCAGAGTCCTGGAAGGTTCCGGAGCCGGATCAGCGCGGAGAGAGCGCAGAATCAGCCCAGAAAGGCCAGTTGAGCCACCAGTTCCACCAATCCGCCCAGTTCTCGGTCCAGTACGGGCCGGAGATGATGATGCAGACGGCGCTCCAGAAGCCGGCGGAGAGCGCGAGGAACAGCCCCAGGCGATGGACGCCCAGCGTGCCGATCGAATAGCCGATCGTGTCGCGGAAGAAGCTGTTCTCGTGCTCGGGTGTCTTCACGGTCTCGCCCTTGGCCGGATTGGTGGCCGAGAGGATGAGGCCGCCATGCAGCGAGAGCGCGAGCGTGGTGGTGAAGAAGAAGGTGATGGCGATCATATGCGCCGGGTTGTAGTGGAACTGCAGGTACTGGTACCCGACGTTCGACACCCATTGCAGATGGCTGAAGATGCCGTAGGGGAAGCCGTGCCCCCAGGCCCCGAGCAGGAAGGGCCGGAACACCACCAGCGTCACATAGGCGAAGATCGCCACCGCGAAGGCGAAGGGCACGTGATAGCCCATGCCGAGCTTGCGGCAGATTTCCACCTCGCGCAGGGCCCAGGACGAGAAGGCGCCGATCGCGCAGATCGTGATGATCTGCCACAGGCCGCCCTCGGCCATGGGCGCGAAAGCGAGGCCATAGCTCACATCCGGCGGATTGATGCTGATGAGCCACGGGTTCCAGGTCGGACCCTGGCTCGCGCCGTAAATGATGAGCGCCGTGCCGAGAAAGCTGAAGAAGGCCGCAGTGAGGCCGAAAAAGCCGATATAGAACGGCCCGACCCAGAAATCGAAGAGATCGCCGCCGATCAGCGTGCCCCCGCGGACACGGTATTTGCGTTCGAAACTGAGCAGTGCCATGGCGGCCTCCCCAAGAGACTCCATCGCCGGAAGCGACGGGCGGAATGCGTTGCGAGGAAGGGCGACGGGATGCGTGAAGTCACACACCCCGTCGGCCCGGGGTTCCGATCAGGCAGCGAACTTGACGATCGCGGCCGGGGTCGGCGGAACCATTTCAATCGTGATGCTCGCAGCCTTGCGGGCAGCCCTGGGACCTTCGATCCAGTTGAACCGGTCGGTCGAGAGCAGAATGAAATGGATCAGGATCGCCAGACCGAACAGGAACGTGAAAAGGGCGACCAGCGTGCGACGCGGGTCAAAGATCTTCCAGATCTTCCACATTTTCTTGTCCTTCCGTCAGGTGATCAGGTTGACGAGCGAAGCGAGCTGAGTTGCGCCGTCCTGCAACGCCGCATAGCCCTTCACGCTGGGGAACCACGGACGCCAGGACCACACCAGAAAATGTGCGATGATGGCGACAACGGTGAACCCGATGAAGCTCGTCATGAAGAAACCGTGGAATTCGCGGGCTTCTTCATCAGTCAATCCCGTTAGGGATCCTTGCCTATCCGCCATGGGAGTATTCCTTTCCAGATGGAGTTGGCGTTACCGTGCACCTCCCGCACGGCCGGTGAGCTGCAGCGTTGCCCGCAGCATGCCACGGAGCGGGTTTGACCCCGTTCCGCCGCAAATTCTCATCCCATGAAAATCCAGGGGATGATCGCTCCGGCCTCCGTGCGCGCTTCCATGAAGACGGAAGTGCGGTTGCGGGGGCCGGGAGTGTTCTTCGGCTGCATCAACCGGCGGCCGATGACGACCGGAACCAGCATGCAGGCGGTGACGAAGGTGATGCGCCGGCAGAGCCGGGCCTGATCCGCGCGCGATTTCATGCGCTGCGGGCGATCGAGCTTCGTGGCGTAGCTCATGGCAGGCTCCTTCTTGGGCTCGCGGGGTTTGGAGGGTGCAAAGGTGATGGGCACATCCGTCATGTCTGCATCTCCGGTTTTGCGCGGGCCTCGGGATCGAGATGTTCGGGCTGCACGATCGAAAGGCCGGCCGCGCGGGCCTGCCGCTCGGCATTGTCGCGCAGGCGCTTGGCGGCCGAGATCCGCACCAGCACAGGCTGTTTCTCGAGAAAGCGATCGAGCAGCGCCTTGGCTTCGCGCTCCCAGGTCAGTTCGCGATGCTCGCGCGTCGGGGTCGCCTCGACCGCATCCATCTGGCTTGCCAGCGGCAGGATGTGGAACAGCGCATCGAAGAGCGCGTTGCACACCTCCTGCACGAGATAGACCGCGCCGGCATAGCCCATGAAGGGCGTGCCCGTGTGCCGCCGGATGATCGCGCCGGGGAAGGAGGCCGGGATATACATCGCCCGCGCGCCCGCTTCCGCGAGATACATGCGTTCGTTGTAGCTGCCGAACATCACGAGCGGCGGCTTCTCGCGGATCGACCGGATGATCGCTTCCGCATCCGTCTTGGTGCCAGCCGAGCGCGAGACCGCGAGCGTGCAGGGCAGGCCCATCTCGTCTTCGAGGAAGTGGCGCACGCCGCGGGCATAGGTCTCGTTCGCGACGATGGCGAAGGAGGCCGTGCCGAAGAAATCCTGCGTCACGGAGCGCCACAGGTCCCAGATCGGCTTGATGGTCGTGTGCTTCTCCCGCGCGATGAAGGGCTCGGGGTCGAGGCCCAGCAATTCGCCGAGGGAGCGCAGGAATTTCGTGGTGGAATGCAGGCCGATCGGCGCCTGGAGATAAGGCCTTTCGAGCGCCTCGCAGAGCATGCGGCCGAATTCGCGGTAGAGGCAGACATTCACCTCCGCTTCGGCGAGCTTGCCGATATCCGCGAGATGCGTGCCGAGCGGGAAGCTCATATGCACTTCCGCACCGATGCCCTCGATGAGGCGGCGGATTTCGGCGAGGTCCGACGGCATGTTGAACATACCATAGGCCGGGCCGATGATGTTGACCCTGGGCTTCGCGCCTTCCGCGCGGGCCCGGAGTTTCGGCACCTTCTTCGGGCCGAACTCGCTCCACAGCCACATCATGGCGCGGTTGGCGCTCTGCCACTGGTCCTCGTCGATGGTGCGCGGCAGGAAGCGCTGGATGCTCGTGCCCTGCGGTGTCACGCCGCCGCCGATCATCTCGGCGATCGAGCCGGTGACCACCACGGAGGGCAGGCCGGAATCCAGCACCGAATAGGCCTGTTTCATGGCGTTTTCGGTGCCGTGCTGCCCGAGTTCCTCCTCGCCGAGGCCGGTGACGACGATCGGCAATTCATGCGGCGGCAGCGCATCGGTGTAATGCAGCACCGAGGTGACGGGCAGGTTCTCGCAGCCCACCGGGCCATCGATGATGACCTGCAGCCCCTTCACCGCGGTGAAGACATAGACCGCGCCCCAATAGCCCCCTGCCCTGTCGTGATCGAGGATCAGCATTACGGGATCTCCTCGGCCATGCGCTTCGCCTTGATGGCGCGCGCCTCGAGGCGCTTGCGCTTGTCGGGATCGTCGACGGGCTGGCCCGCGGGCCAGATGCCGGCGGCATGGCCGGTTCCGACGCCTTCGAAGAAGTCGTTCATCGCATCGAAGCGGGCCTGGTTGCCGAGCGCCGCATTGACGACCTGCGCGAGGCTGCCCGCACCCGCCGGGCCCATGAGCGGCCGCGCGGAAATGAGGTTCGTGAAGTAGAGCGCGGGAGTGGCGCTTTCCTTCGCCTTCTGCACGACGGGCGTCGTGCCGATGACGAGATCCGGCCTGAACTCGGCCATCGCGGCGAGATCTTGCTCCAGCGAAGCGCGGTATTGCACATGCACGCCATGCGCGAGGAGCCAGTCGCGGTCGTCATCCGACCAGACCGTGCGCGGGCAGGCCGTGCCGACGTAACGCACATCCGCACCGCTCTCGACGAGGAGGCGCGCGACCAGCAGCTCCGAGCCTTCATAGCCCGAAAGCGTGATGCGGCCCTGGATGGGCTTCGCGGCGAGCGCGCCCTTGATGGCCGGAAGAATGGCATTCTGTGCCGCAGCGATGCGCTCGGCCGGCACGTTGCACGCCTGCCCGATCTTCTCGAGCCAGGCGGCGGTGCCGTCATGACCCACCGGGGCAGACCCGATCACGCGGCGGCCCGCGATCTCGAATTCGCGGATCGAGGCGGTGTAGAAGGGGTGGATGGCGGCGACGGCCGCGCAATCGAGCGCAGCATAGAGTTCGCGCCATTCGCGCGTCGGCACAACCGGCCCGGCGGCGAGGCCCATGGGTTCGAGCATCATGCCGATGCCCACGGGATCGGCCGGGAACATCTCGCCCAGAAGCGTGACGGTCGGTTTCTGCGATTTGCCGCCGCGCGGGGCCTGAACCGGGCCGTGCTCGGCCTCCTGGCGCGCATAGTTCAGCATCGCGCCGGCGAGGATATCCTTGGCTTCCGCATGGGTCGGCACGCCGAACCCCGGCACATCGATGCCGATGATGCGCACGCCGTTGATCTCCTTCGGCAGGAGACGCAGCGGCACGCCCGAGGCACTCGGCACGCAGAGGTTGGTGACGACGACCGCATCGTAAAGCGCGGGGTCCGCGAGCTTGAACACCGCCTCGCGGATATCCTCGAAGAGCTTGCCGGTGACGAGCGTTTCGGAATTGAAGGGCACGTAGCCCACGCTGCGCCGCGCGCCATAGAAATGCGAAGTGAAGGTGAGGCCGTAGACGCAGCAGGCCGAGCCCGAGAGCACGGTGGCCGTGCGGCGCATGCGCAAACCAACACGCAGCGAGCCGAAAGCCGGGCACATGCTCTGCGGCTTCTCATGCGGGCCGGCGGGATAATCGGTTTCGTAGCGCTGCAGCGTTTCGGCGAGACCGGCGGCGGCCGCACGCTGCTTCAAGCTCGATTTGTCCGTGTGGCAACCGATGCCATCCACCTGCTCCGCCACCTGACCGACCTGCTCCGGCGCCGGCGCGTTGGCACCGGTGACGGAATTCAGGACGGATTCAGGATGGTCGGTCATTCGGGATTCCTTACGGAAAAACAGGGGATTGGACGGATCAAACGTTGTCGTAGACCACCTCCAGAGTGGGCTTCGAGAGATCGGATTTGCCGCACATCTGTTCGATCGTCGCAGGGACGAGCACGACGTCGCGGCCCACGGTGTCACCGTCGAACAGGCCGAGCAGGCCATCGGGCGTCATCGGCTTCGGGCGCACCGGCTGCGCATCGGCCACATTCTGGGCCAGCGCTTCGAAAAGCGGTCCCCAGGCACTTTCGGGCCGGCCGATGATCTCGTATTTCGCGCTCTTGCGACGGATATCCTCGTCGGCGGGAATGGCCGCGAGCACCGGAATGCCGGCGGCATCCGCGAAGGCCTGCGCCTCGCCCGTGCCGTCATCCTTGTTGATGACGATGCCCGCGACACCAACATTGCCGCCGAGCTTGCGGAAATATTCCACCGCCGAGCAGACATTGTTCGCGACATAGAGCGATTGCAGATCGTTCGAGCCGACGATGATGACCTTCTGGCACATGTCCCGCGCGATCGGCAGGCCGAAGCCGCCGCAGACCACGTCGCCCAGGAAGTCGAGCAGCACGTAATCGAAGCCCCATTCGTGGAAGCCGAGCTTCTCGAGCAGTTCGAAGCCGTGGATGATGCCGCGCCCGCCGCAACCGCGGCCGACTTCCGGCCCGCCGAGCTCCATGGCGAAGACGCCGTCCCGTACGAAGCAGACATCGCCGATCTTCACATCGTCGCCGGCGAGCTTCTTCTTCGAGGAGGTCTCGATGATGGTGGGGCAGGCCTTGCCGCCGAAGAGCAGCGAGGTGGTGTCGGATTTGGGATCGCAGCCGATCAGCAGCACCTTCTTGCCCTGCTGGGCCATCATGTAGCTGAGATTGGCGAGCGTGAAGCTCTTGCCGATGCCGCCCTTGCCGTAGATCGCGATGACCTGCGTTTCCTTGGTGACAGGACCGGCCTGCACCTCCGGTTCGGCGGAGGCCGCTTCCTGGCGCAGCCTTTCGGCCATCGCGCCGGCGGCGGATTGCCCGCTGCGGGTGATTTCCACCTTGTTGGGCGCCTTCTGCAGAGCCTTGTCGCGCAATTGCACATTCATGTCAGGCTCTCCACTCGAGGATCATCTTCAGGCATCCGGCATCGCCGAACGCCGTGCGATAGGCGGCGGACGCGTTTTCAAAGGGTTCTGCGTGGGTGATCAGGCCATCAAGCGACAGCGCGCCCTCCGCAACGAGCGCCTGCACGGCGGCGAGATCCGGCTCGCGCCATTCCGCCGCGACCCGCAGGCGCAGTTCCCGCAGGAAGGCCGGCGCAAAGGCAAACTGGATCGGCGCGTGATAGAAGCCGGCGAGCACCAGTTCGCCACCCGGAACAAGCCGGGCAATGAGACGGTCCATCAGGCTCGCATCGCCGCTGGCATCGCAGATCGTGCGATAGCGGCTGTCCTGATCCTCATCGGGGTGGCGGAGCGCATAGCCCTCGGCCCCGTGGAGACGGACGGCATTGGTTTCCCAGACGACCGGCTTTCCACCCAGCGCCACCGTGATGCGCGCGATGAGACGCCCCAGCACGCCATGGCCCACGACGAGATCCGGCAAGGCGCTGCCCGGCGCCACAATCGCGTGATGCGCCGTCGCGGCCAGCGCGAGCAGAACGGCTTCCCGCCCCAGGCTCTCGGGAACCGGCTTCACCCGGCTGCCCTGCACCACGACGCGGCTCGCGGCACCGCCGAAGAGGCCGCGTGCATCGCGGAAGCCCTTGGAGCCGGGAACGAAGACCTGCTCGCCGATGCGGCGACCCGATTCGGGGCCCGCCTCGATAACGCGACCGACGGATTCATAACCCGGCACCAGCGGATAGCCGAGTCCCGGGAAAGGCGGCATGGCGCCGGTCCAGAGCAGCTTCTCCGTGCCGGTGCTGATCCCGCTCCAGGCGATATCCACCACCACGTCTTCCGCGCCCGGATCGACCAAGTCGAGCCGTCGCAGCGCGAGCTGCTCTGGCTTTTCCATGACGACCGCAAGCGTTTGCATGGCGGAGGGAACCTTTTGTGTCAGGCTGGGATGACAGCCATGCGTAACTCTAGAGTGACGCTTGAGGTTGTCAATTTCTTTTGACAGAAATTCCGGGTTCTCCGTCACTTTTCACGCAGGCCGGCGCGCCACCATCCCGCTCGCGAGCAGCGGGCGCGGCATGGGCAGGGGGCGGATCGCCACAAAACCGGCCGTTGCAAGCATGGCACGAATCTCGTCCGGCGTGCGGGTGCGGCCCGAGCCCATGGCCAGCAGGTAGAAGCCGAAATAGGCATCGGCCATGGCCTCGGCGCCCTTCTGGCCGCTCATCGGCTCGGCGATGAGCAAGGTTCCGCCGGGCGGCAGGGCCGCAAAGGCGCCCGCGAGAATCGCCTGGGCATCGGCATCGTCATGGTCGTGCAGCACGCGGATCAGGGTCGCGAGATCGGCGCCTCCCGGCATCGGTCCGCGGCGCGCATTGCCGGGAATGCAGGTGACGCGCGACGCGATTCCCGCCTCCGCGAATCGCGGGCCGGCGAGCGCACAGACCGGCGGGAGATCGAAGAGCTGGAAGGCGAGCTGCGGCACGGCGTCGGCCACGGCCCGGATGAAGCCGCCGGTTCCGCCGCCGATATCGAGCATCATGCGGTGGCTCGCGAAGGGATAGGCCGCGAGCACATCCTCGACCACCAGCGACAGGGATGCCGCCATCAGGCGCGAATATTCCTCGACGCGCAGGTTGCTCTCGGGCCGCTCGCCCACCGCATAACCCCAGTAATCCTGCAGCGCGGTGCGCCCCGCCTCGCCGCGCAAGAGGCGGACGGGATCGGCGAGATCGGCATAAAGCAGGTGATGGTGCTCGATCATGCGCAGCGCGCCGGGATTGCCGAGCAAAGCCGCGCCCTTCATGCCGAGACCGTAGCGCCCGCCGGCGCGCGAAGCGGTGAGACCGAGGGAGGTCGTGGCCTTGAGGAGCCGGGTCGTCGCCGCCTCGGTCAGCGCGAGTTCGGGCGCGAGATCGGCGGGTGTATAGGGCTTTTCGCGCAGACGCTCGAGCAGATTGAGATCGACCGCCGCACGCAGGACCTGCGCATAAACGAAGCCCGCGCAGAGATCGAAGACGGCGGAGGCCTGGCGGGTCGCCACGGGTCGCGTCAGCGGAAAACGCGCCGCAAAGCGTTGAAATCGCGGTGATCCCGCGACGCGATCGCGCCAGGCATAGAGGCGATCGGCGAGCGCGGTCATGATGGCATCACGCGGCGCGGCGCGCGAGACTCTCCGGCAGGAAGCTCCGCGCGGTGATTCGCATCTGGGCCTGCAACTCGTCCCGGCCGGGGCATTCCGGCACGACGGAAACCGCATCCTCGATCATCTGGTCGAGTTCGGCGATCGCACCGGTCACGCCCAGTTCGAGCGCGAGGTTCGGCCGATGCAGCAACGCATCCTGCCCGGCCGGCTTGCCGATTTCGCCGGCGGTGCCCGCGACGTCGCGAATGTCATCGGCGACCTGGAAGGCCGCACCGAGCTTCTCGCCCAACGCACGCCACGGCGCTCCGGCATGGCCGGCCGCCGTCGCGCCCGCCATGGTGGCACCCGCGAAGAGCGCGCCGGTCTTCGCCTGATGATAGCGCACGAGATCGATGGAACTCTCGGCTTCCCAGGCCTGCCCGGCGACGATGCCGCCGCGCGTGCCGACGGCATTGCCGAGAATGGCAACCAGCGCCGCCATGCGGGTGGGGTGCGAGATGGCGTGCCGCGCCACGGTCTCGAAGGCCAGCACGATCAGCGCGTCACCGGCCAGCACGGCCAGCGGTTCGCTGTAGGCCTTGTGGACCGAAGCCTTGCCGCGGCGGATCGCGGCATTGTCGAAGCAGGGCAGATCATCATGCACCAGCGAGGCGCAATGCAGGAACTCGATGGCGGCGGCAGCGCTGGCCACAATGGGGCCCAGCTTGGCTCCGCAGGCCCGGGCGACGGCGAGCGCGAGGCGCGGACGAATGCGCGCCCCGCCTGGAAACACGGCGTAGTGGATCGCCTCGCCCAGACGCGGCGGGCACCCTTCCAGCCGCGCATCGGAGAGGATGGCTTCCAGAAAGCGTTCGAACTGGATCATCTGCCTCTCCTCCCCGAAAAACCATCGACACAATCCCTGTCACAAGAGCCCATCGGGTCTTGCGCGGAACGCGATATGTGTAATGATGATTGGACAGTTCTTTATGTCAAGCGATTAAGTCACTCGTGCTTGACACATCCGGGAGCATCGCATGCGCCTCGCCCTGCCGGTCGCGGTGATCGGAGCCGGCTTCGGCGGGCTGGCGGCCGCCATGCGGCTCGCGGCGCGGGGTTGCGCGGTGACGGTGTTCGAGGCGATGCCGGAGCCGGGCGGCAAGGCGCGCGCGGAACGGGCGGGGCCGCATGCACTGGAGGCGGGCCCCACCGTCTTCACCCTGAAGCCCGTCTTCGACAGCCTCTTCGCGGAGGTCGGTGCCGATTTCGACAAGGCCGTGAAGACGACCCGCCTCGGCTGCCTCGCCCGGCATTTCTGGCCGGACGGTTCCCAGCTCGACCTCTATGCCGACCACGCGCGCTCGACCGATGCCATCGCGGCCTTTGCCGGCCCGAAGGCGGCCGCGGATTTCCGGCGTTTCACGGCGGATGCGAAGGCGATGTTCGATGTGCTCGACCATTCCTTCATGCGCCGGGCCAAGCCGGGACCGGTGGAACTCGCCCGCATCGCCGGGCTCTCGGCCATGCTGCGCATCCGGCCTTTCACCAAGCTGTGGGATGCGCTGGGCGAATATTTCCCCGATCCGCGCCTGCGCCAGCTGTTCGGCCGATATGCCACCTATTGCGGCTCGAACCCGTTTCTCGCCCCGGCGACGCTCATGCTCATCGCGCATGCCGAAATGGAGGGTGTCTGGGCGATTGATGGCGGATTGCCGGCGCTCGCGAAGGCGATGGCGCGGGAATTCGAATGCCTCGGCGGCAAGCTGCGCTGCCAGAGCCGCGTCACCGGGATCGAGATGCGCAACGGCCGCGTCGCCGGTGTCGTGCTGGAAAATGGCGAGGCTTGCGCGGCCGAAGCAGTGGTGGTGAATGCCGATACCGAGGCGCTCTGTCATGGCCTCCTCGGCGAGGGCCTTCGCGACGCCGTGCCGGCGCGCCCGAAGGCGATGCGCTCGCTCTCGGCGATCACCATCAGCTTCGCCGGGCATGTCTCCGGGCCGGGCCTGCCGATGCACAACGTGTTCTTCTCGCGCGATTATGCCCGCGAGTTCCGGCAGCTCGCGCAAGGCGCCTTGCCGGATGACCCCACGCTCTACCTCTGCGCGCTCGACCGGCGCGATTCCCCCATGAACCGCCGCGGCGGCGAGGAGCGCTTCCTGGCCCTCATCAACGCACCGCCCCGCGGCGACGACCCCACCTTCGACAAGCTGGAGCCACAGCAATGCCAAGCCCGGATCGAGACCGCTCTGTCCCGTCATGGCGTCCGGATTCTGCCGGGCCGCCACCCGCCGCGAACGATGACGCCGCACGATTTCGCAGCCCTGTTTCCGGGATCGGGGGGCGCGCTCTACGGCCGCGCGACGCATGGGGCGATGGCCTCCTTCCAGCGGCCGGGGGCTCGCACGCGGATTGCGGGGCTCTATTGTGCCGGCGGGAGCGTGCATCCGGGCGCTGGCGTGCCGATGGTGACCATCGCGGGAAGCCTGGCGGCGGAAGCCTTGCTGACGGATCTCGCTTCGACCTCGCGGCTCCACCCGGTGGCTATGCCTGGTGGTATCTCGACGCCGTCAGCGACGATGGCCGGAACGCCCTGACGATCATCGGCTTCGTGGGCAGCGTCTTCTCGCCCTACTATGCCTACGCACGGCGCAAGGGGCCGGTCGCGGCGGAGAATCACGTCGCGCTCAACGTCGCGCTCTATGGCGAACGCAGCGGCTGGGCGATGACCGAGCGCAACGCCGCCATGCTGAGCCGTGACCGTGACGCGCTGGTGATCGGCCCGAGTTCGATGCGCTGGGACGGCGCGGATCTCGTGATCTCCGTGCGCGAATGGGGATTTCCCCTGCCCCGGCGGCTGGTCGGTGAAATCCGCGTCACGCCGCGCGTCTGGGGGCAGCAGGCCTTCGTGCTCAACGAGAGCGGCCGGCATGTCTGGCATCCCGTCGCCCCGCTCGCGACCGTCCAGCTCGATTTCGAGCGGCCCGGCCTCGCCTGGCGCGGCACGGGCTATCTCGATCACAACCGGGGCGACGAACCGCTGGCCGATGGCTTCGTGGACTGGAACTGGCAGCGCGCGGTGCATGCCGATGGCGCGCTGGTCGCCTATTCCGGCCGGCGGCGGGACGGCCGGACCTTCGGCTTCTGCGTCGATTTCGGCTCGGACGGGGTGGAAATGGAACAGGTGCTGCCCCCGCGCCAGGCCCTGCCGCGAACGCTCTGGCGCGTGCCGCGCATCGCGCATGGGGAGGCGGGAACGAAACTCGTGAAAACGCTCGAAGATACGCCCTTCTATTCCCGATCCCTGATCGAGATGGCGCATGCGGGCCAGACGCTGGAGGCCGTGCAGGAAAGCCTGTCGCTCACGCATCTGACGCGCCCGGTCGTGCAGATGATGCTGCCCTTCCGCATGCCGCGGCGCGGCTAGCTCTTCTCGGCCTCCGCGCGTGCCTTGGCCTCGGCCGCGCGTTGGCGCTCGCGGCGCAGCGACCAGAGCTGCTGGAAGCCAAAGCCCAGGCACAGGAATGCGACCAGCGCCAGCTCGATCAGGATCAGCGTCTTGCCATCCATCGCCCTGCTCCCGGCCGGGAGGGTGGATCAACGGGCGGGCGCATCCAGCCGTCTTTCCGCCCATTCGAGCTTCTCGAAGATCGAAAGCACGGGCAGGACATGCCCGCCGAGATCCCACCAGAGCGGGGGAAAGCGGGGATGGGGCCGCTGCGGATATTCCGCATGGATCGCCTCGATCATGAAGCGGTTGGCGGCCAGCGGTTCGGTGCCGGCGCGGCGACGCCGGGCCGCGACCTCGCCCGCCAGCGGGGCCTGGGCCCGCAGGGCCATCACCATTTTCCAGCGATCCGGCACGAAGGCGCGGCGGGATACCGGATCCGCGTCATGGCGCAGGAGATCCGCGCCGATTTCCGCATAGATCAGCCGGGCGGCGCGAATGGCGGGCCGGCAATCGGGCGGCAGCAGCACGATTCCATTCTCGGCGCGGGTGTAAAGCTGCCGGGCCTCCGCGAGAAGCCGCCGAACCAGCGCAGCCAGGGCCGGGCTCGCGGCGGGGCGGGCCAGAAAGGCGTCCGGATCGATCCCCGCTTCCCTCACCCAATCGCGCGGTAGATAAAGGCGACCGTTGCGGGCATCCTCGCCCACATCGCGGGCGATGTTCGTGAGTTGCATCGCAACGCCAAGATCGGAGGCCGCCGCGAGCGCTGCCTCCGATCGCGCGCCCATGAAGAGGCTCATGACGATCCCGACCGAACCCGCGACGCGCGCGGCGTAATCCTGCAGATCGGCCAGCGTGCCATAGCTGCGGCCCGCGGCATCCCAGGCGAAGCCTTCGACCAGCGCATCCACGGGCGCGCGGGGAAGCGCATGCCGCGCGATCACCCGCGCGAAGGCCCGATCGGCCGGGTGATCGAAGGGCGAGCCGGCAAACAGCGCCGCCACACGCGCCCGCACCTCGGCGACACCGGCCTCCGGGCTTTCGCCGAGATCGATCAGGTCGTCCGCCACGCGGCAGAAGGCGTAGAAGGCGGTCGCCGGCCGCACGATCCGCTCGGGAAGCAGGCGGGAGGCCATCGCGAAGGATCGCGAGCCCTTCTCGAGCAGGCGCCGGCACGCCTGATCATCGGTTTCAGCCATGGATCGCGCCTCCGGTCCGGAACGTGGGCGCAGGCACAACCTCGTCGAGCACCTTCGCCGAACAGAGCACCCCCGGCACGCCCGCGCCGGGATGGGTGCCAGCGCCAACGAGGTAAAGCCCCTCGAGTTCCTCGCTTCGGTTATGCGGCCGGAACCAGGCGCTCTGGAACAGGGTGGGTTCGAGACTGAAGGCCGCGCCATGCGTGGACAGCAGCCGCGATTCGAAATCGAGCGGGGTCATCACCGCCGAGGTCACGAGATTGGCCCCGAGGCGGGGCAGCAAGGTCGCTTCGAGATGCGCCTGGATGCGGCGGCGCATGGGCTCGGCCTCGCGCCGCCAGTCGATCTTGCCCTGCAGGTTCGGCACCGGCACGAGACAATAGAAGGCGTCATGCCCCTCGGGCGCAACGGACGGGTCGCTCGCGGAAGGGCGATGCAGATAGAGGCTGAAATCCTTCGAAAGCCGCTTTTCGGTGAATATATCGTCGAGCAAGCCGCGATAGCGGGGCCCCATCTGGATCGTGTGGTGATGCAGATGCTCGTAGCGCTGCCGCGTGCCGAAATACCAGACGAAGACGCCCATGGAGTAGCGTGCTTTCGCGAGCCTTTTCGTCGTCCAGCGCCGCTTGGGCAGGTCGGCCAGAAGCGTGCCATAGGTATGCGCGGTGCAGGCATTGGAGATGACGACCTCCGCCTTGAGGCGTGTTCCATCGGCGAGTTCCACGCCGGTCGCGCGGCCCTTCTCGTGCAGGATGCGCGTCACATCCGTGCCGAGCCGCAGCGCATGCCCCTCGCCGCGCACGAGATCGGCGAGCCCCGCAACCATCGCGCCGGTGCCGCCCAGCGCATAATGCACGCCGCCCTGGCGTTCGAGATGCAGGATCAGCGCGTAGACAGCCGTGACATTGAACGGATTGCCGCCGATGAAGAGCGGGTGGAAACTCAAGGCCATCCGCAGGCGTTCGTCAGTCACGTGCCGGGCGACCATACGGTAGAGCGAGCGATCGGCCCGCATCAGCGCCATTTGCGGCACCGCCTTCAGCATGTCCGTGAAGCGCGAGAACGGTTTGGCGGACAATTGCTCGTAGCCCACGCGGTGGATCGCGGCGCTTTCCTTGAGGATCTTCGAATAGCCCTCCGCCTCGCCCGGCGCGAAGGCCTCGATGCGCGCGCGCATCGTCGCCTCGTCGCCGCCCCAATCAAGCGCGGAGCCATCCGCGAAGAGGATGCGATAGAACGGATCGAGCGGCTTCAGGGTCAGGAAATCGGCCATGCGCTTGCCGCAAAGCGCCCAGAGTTCCTCCAAGAGGTCGGGTGCGGTGATGAGCGTCGGCCCGCGATCGAAGGTGAAGCCATCCTGCCGCAGCACCGCCGCGCGGCCGCCGGGCTGGTCAAGCCGGTCGAGCACGGTCACGCGATAACCGCGCGCGCCGAGGCGGATCGCGGCGGCCAACCCGCCGATTCCGGCGCCGATCACCACCGCATGCGGCCGCAGCGGATAAGGCACCGGTGCCGCTTCGCCCGCCGCGGGGGGATGGGGGGATTGCAGGCCCATGGTGTCCCCCTCAGCCGGTCTGGCGAAGCGCGATCGGCTTCGCGATGTCGTGGATCAGCGCGGCGACCTCGAGCGGGTGTTCCTCGTGGACGAGGTGCCCGCCCTGCTTCAGCCAGTGCAGGCGGATCACCGGGTGCTGATGCTTCAGCAATCGCGCATCCTCGGGCGAGATCGCCTTGTCGCCCAACGCCACGATGAGATGCAGGCTGGCATTGAGCCGGCCGAGATCCTCGTTCAACGGCACGAGATCCCAGTTCGCCATCATCGCGATGGTCGAATGCAGATGCGCGCGCGACAGGAAAAGCCGCTGGTACAGCGCCAGTCCGCGCTCATCGATCCGCGAGCCTGTGCCCTCCATCAGGCGACGGACGGCGCCGGGATCGTTCGCCTGCCAGGCGAAGAAGCGCGGCACCAGCGGGTTCAGCGCAAAGAACCGCGCCAGCGAGGAGAAGGCCCGCCCTGCCCCGCCGCCAAACGGGCGCAGCGCGGCGTTGAGCCCGATGATCGAATACGGATGGATCGAACCATCCAGCGCCATGCGGATGAGCAGCGCGCAGCCGGCGGAATGGCCCACCGCATCCACGGGATTTTCGCCAAGTTCGGCGACGAGCGCAGCCAGCCGCCTCGCCATGCCGGGCAGCGAGAGCTGATCGGGATCGGGTGCTTCCGTGAAGCCGTGGCCCGGAAGATCCGGCGCGATCACGCGGTAATCCCGCGCAAGCAGCGGCAGAAGATCGCGCCAGGAATGCGTCGAAGCCCCCGTGCCGTGCAGCAGCAGCAGAACAGGGCCCTTGCCGGCAATCTGCACATGCCAGGTGAGGTCCCCGGCCCGGACGAACTGGCTGGCATAGCGGTTCGGCCAATCCGCCCCGTCGCGCGTCCAATCAAGCGGCGCATTCATGAGGCCCGCCTTTCCCGCGCCTCGCCCTGCAGAGCAGAGACGACGCCGACCAGCCTTTGCGGATCGGCCTGCGGCAGCGGAAGATAGCGCGCCTGCATGGCGCGGGCGAGCGAGGCCGCCTGCTCGGCCGGGCGCGCCGATGTATCGATCACGATGACGGGCTGGCGAAGTTCCGCGAGCCTCCGGCCCGAGACCATCGCATCCTCCATCGCCTGCACGCGACCGGGCGAGCCATCGCGCGCGATATTCGCCCGACCATCGGTCATGAAGACGAGGAAGGGCGTCTGCCCCGCGCGGATCACCGATTCCGCAGTGAGGCGCGCATTGTCGATCGCCGTCGCCAGCGGCGTGCCGCCCCCGCCGACCATCGCCGCGAGAGCGCGCGACGCCCGGGTCAGCGCGCGCGTCGGCGGCAGGACCACATCGGCTTTGCGCCCGCGAAAGGCGATCAAGGCCACCTCGTCGCGCCGCACATAACATTCGGCCAGCAGCAGCTGCACCGCGCCCTTCGCCTCCTGCAGCCGCTGAAGCGCGGACGACCCCGATGCATCGACCACGAAGATCGTCGTCGTGCGGCTGCGCGCCTTGCGCCGGACGATGCGGAAATCCTCGCGACGCACCGCGATGCCGCCCGCAACCTGCCCGGGGCCATGGCGCAGTTTCTGCCAGGGCGCCGCTGCCCGCAAGGTATCGATGATGCTGAGGCGCGCGCCCGTGCGCGGATCGCCGGCCTTCGAACCGAAGACCCGGCCACGTTCGCGCGCGTTCTTGGCGGTCTGCCCGGCCGAACCCGTGCGGCGCGTGCGGGACGAGCCCATTTTCGCGATCAGGCTTTCCAGCAGCTTCGGCGGAAGCGTCGCCAGCGCGGCCTCGACGGGGATGTCCTGCGGAACATCCTCCGGGTCGCGGCGGGTGGCATTCTCTTCCGAAGGCGGAGGCGGATCATCCGGCTCGGCCGGCGCTTCGGCGGGTTCCTCGGCGCTTTCCGGCAGGCGCGTGGCGCGCGGCAGCATCGCCAGCGCGATGGCGTTCAGGATATCGCCGCTTTCGACGCCTCTGCGCCCCGCGAGCGCCGCGAGGACGCGGGCGATCGCCAGCGCCTGCAAGGGCGTGCGCAGCGACGGGATGCCGAGCTGCAAGGCCGCCGCGCAGAGATCGGTGAGGTGACGCGCCTCGGGCTGGACGATGGGCAGGATGGCGCGGGCCTCGCGCACCGTTTCGGCAGAACAGGGATGGCTCGAGGGCGGCAGCACCGCGAGATCGAGGCACAAGCCCAGCCGATCCGTGAGCGCCAGAGGCGGGATTTCGCCCGGCTCGCCCTCGTCGCAGGCGATCACGCCGAATTCGGCCGGGTGGCACAAGGTCAGGCCATCGCGCTCGGAGCGCGCTTCGCCCGTATCCATCGCGCGGGTGATGAGCGCCGCCGCAGCCGGGTCGAGCCGTTCGGCCATCGTGACCACGAGCACGCCATCATGGGCCGCGGCCAGCAGGCCGGTTTCGCTGACGGGCCTCCCCGTCGCCAAAGTCGCCGAGAGATCGAGACCGCCCAGCAGGCGCCCCTCCGAAACACCGGCCGGCACGCGCTTCCAGGCGATATCCGGCGGCATGAGGTTGTGGAGTTCGGCCAGCCAGCGGTCGCGCGCCACGCCCGCGCCGGCGCGCAGCCAGAGCCCGCCCACCGCGCGCGGCGCCACAGCCAGAACGGCCGCCGCCAGCCCGGCGAGATCGCCGATGGCGGGCGCAGCGGCAGGGGCTCCGGCTGTCATGGGGCGACCTTCTCGGGTCCGAAGATGTCCTCGATCGCGCGCTCGACGCGCACCGCTGCCCGCGCTTCATCGAGCGGGTTGCGACGCAGGCGATGCTGAAGCGCCATCACGCCCACCGCCTTCACATGGCCCGCTTCCACGGCCGAGGCGCCCTGCCAGGCCGCCATGGCCCGGGCCGCGCGGATCAATGTGAGTTCGCCGCGCAGGCCGTCGGTGCCGAGCGCGAGGCAGAGTTCGGTCGCGCGCCGCAAGGCTTCCTCGCTCACCGCGAGCATCGGCAAGCGCCGCCGTGCCGCCGCGATGCGCCGGCGCAAGGCGACATCCTTCGCCTTCCATTGCTGGCAGAACCCCTGGGGATCGCGATCGAACGCATCGCGCCGGCGGATGACCTCGATGCGCGTTTCGAGATCGGTCGGCGTCACGACATCGAGCGACAGGCCGAAGCGATCAAGCAATTGCGGGCGAAGCTCGCCCTCCTCCGGATTGCCGGAGCCGATCAGCACGAAACGCGCGGGATGGCGGATGGACAACCCCTCGCGCTCCACGACATTCTCGCCGGAGGCCGCGACGTCGAGCAGCACGTCCACGAGATGGTCCTCGAGCAGGTTCACCTCGTCGATATAGAGATAGCCGCGATGCGCCTTCGCCAGCAGGCCGGGCTGGAAGGCCTTTTCGCCCCGCGCCAGCGCCTTTTCGAGATCGAGCGCGCCCACGACCCGATCCTCGGTCGCGCCGAGCGGCAGATCGACCACCGGAACCGGCAATTCAATGCTCGCCTCGATGGATTTGCCCGATTTCAGGCCCCGGCAATGCTCGCAGGAATCGGCCGGGCGACCCGGCTCGCAGGCATAGGGGCAGCCGGCGACCGCCCGCATCGGCGGCAGCAGGGCTGCGAGCGCGCGGATGGCGGTGGATTTCCCCGTGCCGCGATCGCCGAAGATCAGCACACCACCGATGGTGGGATCGACCGTGGTGAGCAGCAGCGCAGTCTTCATCGCCTCCTGCGCCACGATGGCGGAGAACGGGTAGAGCGCACGCCCCCTCGGCGCTTCGGTTTGCGGCTCCGGCGCGCGCGCCCTGAGGCGCCCATGCGCAACCGCCCGCGGCAGGCGTTCGCCGCCCGGTTCCGGCCTGCCATGGTCCATCCCCGGCTCCGGATGGGCCGGACGGGGCAGGATATTCAGTTGCGACGTTTTCAACGGAGCCATGCGCCCGTTCCCCCTGAAGTGAATGCCCGGCAGCCCCTGGGGGATGCCGAAGTCCGGTCGCATGGCCCTGCCGGCCGATGCGACCCACGATTCCGGGACCCGGCCGGCAAGCGCGGGTCCCTGCTGTTCTTCTCCGGCGCGGCCCGGCGCACCCGGCTCATCCCGTGCCGCCCCCATCCGGGCGCGACATGCGGCGGAATTCCGCGCGCTTCGAGCGTTCCGCGAGCGAAATCAGCACGCCGCCGAGGACGCCCGAACGCCGGCGCAACGGACGCGGCGTGACCATGTCCAACGCGGCGGAGACGATTCCGTTCTGGTCGAGCCCGGCCTCGGCATAGAGCTGCGCCGGGCTGTCCTGATCCTGGAAGCGATCCGGCAAATGCAGCGCACGGATCACCAGCTTTTCCGGAAGCCAGGGCTGCATCACCAGATGCTGGATGACATGGCTGCAGAAACCGCCGATCGCGGCATCCTCCACCAGCAGAAGCGCCTCGTGCTCGCGCGCGAGTTGCTTCACCAGCGCCTGATCGAACGGCTTCGCGAAGCGGGCATCGGCCAATGTCACCGAGACGCCGATGGCTTCGAGCCGCTCGGCCGCCGCCATGCATTCGCCCAGGCGCGCACCATAGGAGAGGATCGCGAGATCGCTCCCCTGCCGCAGGACGCGCCCGCGCCCGATCGGCAGAACCGTGCCGGTTGCGGGCATCGCGACACCGAGGCCGTCGGCGCGGGGGTAACGGAAGGCGATCGGCCCCGCATCATGGGCCGCAGCGGTTGCGACCATATGCACGAGTTCCGCCTCGTCGCCGGCCGCCATCAGCACCATGTTCGGCAGGCAGGCCAAAGCCGCGACATCGAACGCCCCGGCATGGGTCGGCCCGTCGGCCCCGACGAGCCCCGCGCGATCCATTGCGAAGCGAACCGGCAGGTTCTGCAGCGCCACGTCATGCATCACCTGATCATAGGCGCGCTGCAGGAAGGTCGAGTAGATCGCGCAGAACGGCCGCATGCCGTCACAGGCGAGGCCCGCCGCGAAGGTCACGGCATGCTGCTCGGCGATGCCGACATCGAAGAAGCGATCGGGAAAACGCTTCTCGAAGAGGTCCGTCCCCGTGCCCGAAGGCATGGCGGCGGTGATGGCGATGATGCGGGAATCGCGCTCGGCCTCGGCCACCAGAGCCTGCCCGAACACTTTCGTGTAGGAGGGCGTGGCGGCGATGGTCTTCTTCTGCCGGCCGGTCGCCACATCGAAGGGCACGACGCCGTGATAGCAATCGGCGCTGGCCTCCGCCGGCGCATAGCCCTTGCCCTTGCGGGTCTTCACATGCAGCAGCACCGGCCCGTCGGCCGACCGCGCGTCGCGGAGCGCCGGCAGCAGGCTTTCGAGATCATGCCCGTCGAAGGGCCCGCGATAATCGAGGCCCAGCGCGCCGAACAGGCTCGCGGGGCTATCCGCGCTGGCCTTGCGCCCGCGCAGGGCGGTGAGGTGATCGGCCAGCGCGCCCACGGGCGGCGCGATCGACATGTCGTTGTCGTTGAGCACGATCACGAGGTTCGAGCGCAAGGCACCCGCATTGTTCATCGCCTCGTAGGCCATGCCGGCGGACAGGGCACCGTCCCCGATGACGCAGACCACGCGGTGATCCCGGCCCAGACGGTCACGCGCCACGGCATAGCCCAGAGCGGCGGAAATCGAGGTGGAGGTATGCGCCGCGCCAAAGGCGTCATAGGGGCTCTCGTCGCGGCGGGTGAAGCCCGCGAGGCCGCCGCCCTGCCGAAGGCTGCGCATGCGGCCGCGACGCCCCGTGAGGATCTTGTGCGGATAGCTCTGGTGCCCGACATCCCAGACGAGAATGTCGCGCGGCGTATCGTAGACCCGGTGCAGCGCGACCGTGAGTTCGACGACGCCCAGGCCCGCACCGAGATGCCCGCCGGTTTCGGAAACCGCATGGATCATCTCCAGGCGAAGCTCATCCACGAGGCGGGGGAGATCGCTCTCGGGCAGGGCACGCAGATCCGCTGGAACCGACACGCGATCCAGAACGGGCGTTGCGGGCTGCGGCGTATCCGGCATGGTCGCGACCTCCCGGATGTGTTCCATGATCGAAACACAAACTGTCAATTTATTTTGACAGGTGTTGCGGTGCATGCAAGGGAAAAACGACAGGCGGAGTTCAATTCCTGTTCAGCGGTCCTGCCGCCGGAGGCGTCGCCAGAGATCCCAGCCATGCGCGAGGCCTGCCACGGCCAGCGCCAGCCCGCTCCATCGCGCCTCGGCCCCCAGCATTGCAAGCAGCAGTGCGAGGATCAGCCCCGCCCCCGCCCCCGTGATCAGCAGGATGGTGAGACGCGGCAGCGCCATCGGCGAATCGCGCCGCGCCAGCCGCCAGAGCCAGATCAGTTCGACGATCAGGATCAGCAGGGCGATCATGGCCCCCGCGAACACAAGCCCGGGCTCGGTCATGGGACACCCCGGACAAGGCCGGGAAACGGCGCGTTCAGCTGCACGATCGTCCAGTTCAGGAAGCCCGCGAAGCCGACCCAGAGCAGATAGGGCGAGAGCAAAGCCGCCGACAGACGCGAGAGCCGCCCGCACAGGATGACGAGCGAGAGGATCGACAACCAGAGAAAGACCACTTCCACCAGCGCCCAATCCGGGCGTTGCAGGGTGAAGAACAGCACCGACCACAGGAAGTTGAGCCCGCCATTCAGCACGAAGGCGAGGATGAGCCAGCGCCGGGTATCGAGGCTTTCGGCCCGCCGCCAGGCCCGCACGGCCGCGGCCACCGTGAGGATGGAAATCGTCGTCCAGGCGGGGCCGAACACCCATCCGGGCGGCTGCCAGACCGGTTTGCGTAAGGCTTCATACCAGGGCCCGAGCATGGTCGCGAGCCCGCCGGCCAGCATCACGACGGTCGCGGCGAGAACGGCGATGACAACCTGCCGGCCCAGCGGGCCGCGCGCGTCGCTCATGCGCGGGCAAAACCCATGAGATGGCGGATATCGTTCAGCATGATGCGCATGTGGGTCATGAAGCGGCCTCGCACCAGCGCCTTGTTCATGTAGGAATCCCAGGTGAGTTTCTGCACGTCCGGATCGCGGCAGATCTTCACGAACTGCTCGCGGCGCTTGTCGTTGCGATACCAGAAATATTGCAGCAGCCCGAGGATCCAGAAAATGCGACCATGGGCCGCCATGAAGGCGCGGCGCGCTTCCGACAGGGCGCGGGCATCCCCCGTGGCGAGCGCCTTCGACACCGCCTTCGCGGCGAGACGTCCACCGAGCATGGCGTAGTAGATGCCCTCGCCCGAGGCCGGCGCGACCACCCCGGCCGCATCGCCCGCGAGCAGCACGTCGCGGCCATTGTCCCAGCGTTTCAGGGGCTTCATCGGGATGGGCGCGCCTTCCTTGCGGATGGTCTCGAGCGTGTCGAAACCGGTCGCGCGGCGCAATTCGGCGATGGAACCGCGCAAAGAGAAGCCTTTCTGCGCCGAGCCGGTGCCGATGCTGAAGGTTTCGCCATGCGGAAAGACCCAGCCGTAGAAATCCGGCGAGACCTTGCCCTGATAGATCACGTCGCAGCGCTCGCGATCGTAATGCGGGGAATCCTTGCCCGGCGCCTTCACGATCTCATGGTAGGCGAAGACGAAGGGCACGCGCTTCACATCCGGCAGGGCGGCGGCGGCAACGCGCGAATTCGCGCCATCCGCGCCGATCACCATGCGGGCGCGCACGGTGCGGTTCGGGGCCTCTGCGCCCTTGAGGGCATATTCGACCAAAGCCGTCCCGTCGGCATCGCGGGAAACCCCCACGAAACTGCCCCTCACGCGGGTCGCGCCGGCGAGGCGCGCGCGCTCGCGCAGCCATTCATCGAAGGTCGCGCGATCCACCATGCCAACAAAGCCGCCCTCGATGGGCATGTCCACGCCGATCGCGGAGGGGGCGATCATGCGCGCGGAACGGACTTTCGCGACGAGCATGTCGTCAGGAATGTCGAATTCGCGCATGCAGCAGGGCGGAACCGCGCCGCCGCAGGGCTTGATGCGCGCCTGCGGATCGATCAGCAGCACGGCATGGCCGGCTTCGGCCAGTTCCCGCGCCGCGGTGGCACCGGAAGGGCCTCCGCCCACCACCACGACATCATATTGCGAGCGGGTCGTATCCAGCATGGCGGTTTCTCCTTCAGCGGCCCAGCGCCAGGCCGGACATTTCCGGCGCCTTGCGCGACGGCTCGGCGAGCCCCCGGGCCAGGCGCGATTGCCGTGCGACCCGGTCTGCCAAGACGGCCGAAACCAGGAACAACACGCCTTCCGCAGCGAAAACAACGGCATAGGCCGCGACTTGCGACGTGATGAAATAGCGCGCGATATCGGCTGCCACGGCACCGATCAGCCCGCCGGCCCCGAAGGCGATGCCCTGGGCCGCGCCCCACAGGCCCATGCGAATGCCGGCGCGCGCCGGGTTCCCCTCGTTCACGAGGCGCATCATCGCGCCGATGGCAGCGGCAGCGAACGCGCCATTCGCAAGGCCGAGGAGGAACACATTCGGGCGAAACGGGAAGCCCATCCCCACGATGGCCGACGCGACGAGCCCCGCCAGCGCCAAAGCCGAGGCGAGACAGCCGCCGACGGTCCAGAACCGCGTCGTCGCGGCCTTGTGACGGCTGAAGAGGGTGCTGACGAGGGCGACCAGCACCATCCCGGCGAGGACACCGCCATGCTGGAGCCCGGCCAGTTTCGTCGTCTCGCCCGGCGTCAGCCCGAAGACCACGCCCGCGAATGGCTCGAGGATCAGGTCCTGCGCGCTGTAGGCGACCATCGAGAGGAAAATGAAGATGGCGAACAACCGGGAATGCGGTTCGCCCCACACCTCGCGGATGGCTTCGCGAAAGGGGATGCGCGGTTCGTCCTCGGCCTTGTGCAGCACGCCCTCGCCCTCGACGCCCCAGACCGCGAGCAGGCTGATCAGGAATGCCAGCGCGCTGACCGTGCCGGAGACCGCGAGCAGGCGCGGGAAGGAGAAGGGATCGAGGAAATGCCCGGCCGTGGCCGCGGTGACGATGAACCCCATGATCATCATCACCCAGACGATGGTCGCCGCAGCCGGCCGGCGCCGGTCCTCCACCCGCTTCGAGAGCAGGACGAGCAGCGAGGTGCCGCTGGCACCCACGCCGATGCCGATCAGCAGGAAGGCCAGCGTCGAGACGATCAGCCCGAGAACCACGGATTGCGCCAGCAGGGCGGCGCCGATGGCCGCCCCGAACCCGCCCAGCGCCAAAGTCGCCATGCCACCGCAGATCCACGGCGTGAGCCGGCCGCCGACATCCGCGCCATGCCCCCAACGCGGACGCAGAACCTGCACGGCATAGTGCAAACCGACCAGCAAGCCCGGCAGCATGGCCGGCAGGGCCAACTCCACCACCATCACGCGGTTGATCGTCGAGGTCGTCAGCACCACGATGGCACCGAGACCGGTCTGAACCAGGCCCAGACGCAAAATTCCCAACCATCCCAACGGCTTCATCACATCCCCCCGGCTGTGTCGAGACTGCGGAGCGCAAAAGCGCAGACAAGCATGCCCAGCACGTAGAGCGTCACGCCCGTGCCGTTGTACCAGGGCGCGCGCTCCCGCGGCGCGGCGACCAGCCGGCGCATCAGCACGAGCTGCGCGACGAGCATCGCCCCGACGATCATCGCATGCACGGGCGCGCCCCAATGGACGAGCAGGGCGATGACGACCGCCTGCGGCACCGCCATCACCCAGCAGGCGAAGCGCGCGGCGCGCGCCGCCCCCAACTGCACGGGGATGGAGCGCACGCGATGCAGCTTGTCGCCTTCGATCGACTTGAAATCGTTGAGCGTCATGATTCCATGCGCGCCGAGACTGTAGAGCAAGGCCAGCGCGATGATCCGCGCATCCGGCCATGTGCCGAGCACCGCGGCGGCCCCCGTGAACCAGGGCAGGCCCTCATAGCAAAGGCCCACGGCAAGGTTGCCATACCAGCCATTGCCCTTGAGGCGCATGGGCGGCGCGGAATAGGCCCAGGCGCAGACCAGGCCCAGGATGGTCGCGAAGGTCACCTGCGGGCCCAGAAGGCTCGCGAAAAACAGCGACACGATCGTCCAGATCACGGCGAAGAACAGCCCCCATTGCCCCGGCACCCGGCCGGAGGGAATGGGCCGGTCCGGCTCGTTCACGGCATCGACATGGCGGTCGTACCAGTCATTCACGACCTGGCTGGTGCCGCAGACCAGCGGTCCGGCCAGCAGGGCGCCGGCCACGGCCGCGAGCCACGTCTCGGACAGGGACGAACCCGCCGACACCACGCCGCAGAGATAGGCCCACATCGGCGGGAACCAGGTGATCGGCTTGAGAAGCTGCAGCAAGGCACGCGGCTGCGGATAGACCTGCCGGTGAACGACCAGCGGTTCGACGACACCAGAGGGTGAGGGATCGCGCGCCATTCCCGGAGGCTAGACGCCGGCTCCGGCAACGTCAATTTGAATTTACGGAAGTGTCAATTTTAATTGACGCTTCCAGTTGGACCGACCAGCAACCGGCCACGAGGGCGCGGGCAGGAACAGCGTAACGGTTCGCGGGAAAGGTTCGGCGGCCCGGCGCATTCAGGCCGGCACAACCGCGCAGAGGAGCGGCGTGATCACTCGCTCTCGTCGTCGTCCATGCCGCCGAGATTGCCGAGGCCATGCCGGCGCATCTTCGCGTAGAAACTCTGGCGGCTCAGCCCCAGCATCTGCGCGGCCGAGGCCCGATTGTCACCGGAGCGCTTGAGCGCGGCCTCGATGCACAATTTCTCGATGATGTCGGCAGATTCGCGCACCATGTCCTTCAGCGAGACGCGCCCGACCAGTTCGGTCACCTGATCGACCGAGGTATAGGGATTTGGCTCGCGCACGGCGGCGGCGGGCTGCAGCAGGGCGCGGCGCATCAGCAGGCCGTAGACCGGGTTCTGCCCGACGAGGGTCGAGACGGCGGTGACCTCGATATCCTCCGAGCCGCCGAACGAGCCGCGCAGAATCGTGGGGAAGCTGCGCACGCTCTGGCTTTCCCGCAGGCGCGCCATCAGCAATTCCATGTCGACGCCCGGCCGGCCCAGCCATTTCGCGATGACCTGCCCGAGGATCTGCTCCTTCGAGGCGAGGTGCACCAGCTCGAGGAAGGCCTGGTTCGCTTCCGTGATGCGCCAGTCCTCGTCGATGACGACGAAAGCCAGCGGAAAATGCTCGACCACCCGGGCGACATCCTGCGCGGCACCGCCGGCCTGCGCGCCCTTCGCGCCCTCCACCGGCAGCAATTGCAGCAGGAAGGAGACATCCTGCTCCTGCCGGAAGACCGCGATGCTTACCGCGAAAGTCGTGCCGGTGGTGGCGAGCCGAGCCTCGATGCCCGGCACCGTCCCCGTGCGGCGCGCCGTCTTCAGCGCCGATTCGAGCAGTTGCCCGCTGTCGTAATCGAAGCAGGAGAGCACGGTACGGTTCACGAGCTTGTCCGAGACGGGCGCGAGTTGCTCGATCGCGGCGGGATTGGCCTCGGTGATCCGCAGGGTCGCGCCATCGACGATCAGCACCGGATCGGTGGTGACATGAAACAGCATGCGATAGCGCGTTTCGGCCGCGCGATAGCGACTGTAATCGCGCTCGAGCACATCCTGCGTCTCGACCAGCTTGCGCTGCAACGCCGAAAGGCGCCTGAGATCACGCCCCACGGCTATGATTCGCCCCGTGCGCCCCAAGGCTACGGCGGAATAGCGGATCGGCAGGTCGACGCCCCGATCCGTCGGGTGGTTGATCTCGCGGGCCTGGGTGGGGCTGCCCTTGAGCGCGCGCCCGATCAGATCCTCGACCTTCGGGCGGCTTTCGGGCGTGACGATCTCGATCCAGGCGCGGCCGCGCCAGCCTTCGCCGACTTCACGCGCGAGTTCGATGTCGTTTGTCACGACATCGTGGATCATGCCCTCGCCATCGACGACGATCGCGATATCCGACAGGGAGGCAACCAGTCTCTCCGCCGAATCCGGCGTGACATCGACCGCCCATTCCGGGATGCCGCCGGCACCGTTGTGAACCGAGACCTGCTCTTCCATTTCACTCGCGCTCGTTTGCGTCTTGGGCGGACGGCATCAGGTAGTCGAATCCGGCTTCTGCAGCCGGTTATTCCAGTCGATATAAACAAGGACCGCGCCCGACAAGACCGGATCGCTGCCGGAACGATCTTCTCCCATCGTTCCTGAAGTCACGAATCCGAGCGCGGGATCAAACGATCGAGTGCCCCGGAAAGTTCATCGAACGGCAGGGGCGCCAGATCGGCACCCAGCGCCAGCGCCGCCTCGGCCCGGCCCACGAAGCGTGCGCCGCCCAGAAGGATGCGCAGACGCGGTTCGCAAGACACCGCGCGGATCCGCGCGATGAGTGCCGCGGCCTGCGCCTCGTCTCCCGCGCCATGCGCCGAAAGTCCCACTACATCGTAGCGCGTTGCGGCCACGCGGCTGAGCAGCGCCTCCTCGGGCATGTGCGATTCGCAATCGCAATCCCAGCCCGCCTGCTGGAACCGGATCCCCAGCATGCGCATCCCGAAGCAATGCAATTCGCCCGGCATCGGCACCAGCAGCATGCGCCGTTCCGAAACGCGGGCGCCGGTCACGGCCGGCGCGAATTCATGCAGCACGTTCTGCAGCGTCACGAGCCCGAGCGACACCTCCGCGAAGCAGAGGTCGTCGTTTTCCCAGCCCTGCCCCAGCCGCTGTGCCGCTTCGCCGAGCAGTCCGGCAATCCGGTCATCGAGCAATCCGAAGGGGTGGCGCCATGGCGCGAGCCATGCCAGCGCCCCCGCAACATCACCCGAGGCGACCAAAGCCACGAAGCGGCCCATATCCGACGGTGATGGCGTCAGCCCCCGGAGCGAGGTCAGCCCGCGGGGAAGCGCCCGGCCGGCGGTCGGGGCCAGCCCCTCGCCGGGTGCATGCCCGGCCGGATGCAAGGTTCCCGGCGGATGCAAGGTCCCGTGGCGACGCAGCAGCGCGGTCAGCACCGAAGCCTCCACCGTCCGCTAGATGAGCGCCTGGGAGGGGGCACGATCGCCCCCGCTGCGGCCGTGCCCGTCGCCATAGGCGTCCCCCGGATCAAAGCCTGGTGCGAAACGGGGCAAGGGGCGGTCGATGCCTTCGAAGACATCCGCGTTCTTGAGCCCATCATCATAGCTGCTACCCATCACGCCCTCCCCCGGGTGTAACTGGACGTAGACACTTCTACCCCACGCCTGACCGCACACCATGACGTGCATCAGGAAACCCATATGTGCGACACTATGTCGCGAACGACAATTTTGTCAAAGGGGCTCTTGGTCAGGGATGACCAGATCACCTTTATGGCCCAGTCGCAATCAAAATCGGCCATCGTTGCAAAAAGTGATCAAAGTAGAGCGATTTGGTGGGGGCCCAGCGAGGGGAATGCGGCGCGTTGCCGCAATTGGAGGGCGGTACAAGTCTGAATTGTACAGAATGGCCCAATCTCGCGCCGTGATCGGTCACCCGTGAACAACAGGGCAAAGTTGCCATCCGGCACGTGCATATCCCCTGTGACACCATCCCCGAAAATCTCTGTCTAGTTTTGTTGACATATCCCGAAAGCCGCGCGAAGGTCAGTGAACAAGGCGGGAGCATTGCGTTCCCCGCCCCAGCCGGGAGGGCGGAATGGGCCGGTCGATGACCATCCGCGAGACGACAGGCGGCGCAGTTCAAGGCCGGAAGGCCGCGAAGCCGCTTTACACGCCGGAAGAGCGGCGGCGGCGGGATACGACTCCCTGGACGCTCGTGCAGGGCATCCTCGCCCCCGTGCAGTTCCTCGTGTTCCTGGCGAGCCTCGCCCTCGTGCTGCGCTACCTCGTCACCGGCGCGGGCTATGAAGTGGCAACGATCTCCATCATCCTGAAAACATTTGTTCTTTACCTCATCATGATCACGGGCTCGCTGTGGGAGCATGCCGTGTTCGGCCGCTACCTGCTGGCCCCGGCCTTCTACTGGGAGGACATGGTGAGCTTCGTGGTGATCGCGCTGCACACCGCCTATCTTGTCGTGGCCCTGGGCGATCTCGCCGGCCCCGGCGTGCAGATGGGCATCGCGCTCGCGGCCTACGCGACCTATGTGGTCAATGCGGCGCAGTTCCTGCTGAAGCTGCGGGCCGCGCGCCTGCAGGCCGAGCGCCAGCCCGAACTCACCTCGGAAGGTTTCGAGGTGCTGTCATGATTCGTGGACAGCTCGATTCTCTCGCCCATCCCGCCACCGACGGCACGAAAGCCGGCTGCGCGAACCCGCCGGTCCTGCGCGAGCGGGGCCAGCGGGAGGTGTTCTGCGGTCTCACCGGCATCATGTGGCTGCACCGGAAGATCCAGGATGCATTCTTCCTGATCGTCGGTTCGCGCACCTGCGCGCATCTGATGCAATCCGCAGCCGGCGTGATGATCTTCGCCGAGCCGCGCTTTGCCACCGCCATCATCGACGAGCGCGATCTCGCGGGGCTTGCGGATGCCAACGAGGAACTCGACCGGGTCGTCATGCGGCTTCTCGAGCGGCGTCCCGATATCAAGCTGCTGTTTCTCGTGGGCTCCTGCCCCTCGGAAGTGATCAAGCTCGATCTCTCCCGCGCCGCGAAGCGCCTGTCCGAGCAGCTGCATCCGGCGGTGCGCGTATTGAACTATTCGGGTTCGGGTATCGAGACCACCTTCACGCAAGGCGAGGATGCCTGCCTCGCGAGCCTCGTCCCCACCCTGCCGGAAGCCGCGGCGGACCAATCATCGCTCATGGTCGTCGGCGTGCTGGCCGATGCGGTGGAAGACCAGTTCCGCCGCCTGCTCGCGGGCATGGGCATCGAGAAGGTCTTCTTCCTGCCCGCGCGCCGCGCGCAGGAGATGCCGGCCGTCGGGGCATCCACGCGCTACATTCTCGTGCAGCCCTTCCTCACCGATACGGCCATCAAGCTTGAACAGCGCGGGGCGAAGCGGATCGATGCGCCTTTCCCGCTCGGCGCGCAGGGCATGTTCGGCTGGCTCGAGGCGGTTGCGAAGACCTATGGCGTCTCGCGCGTGACGCTCGAGGCGATCACCCGCTCGCCGATGGAGCGGGCGAACCGCGCGGTGTCGCGCTACCGCGACACGCTCGCGGGCCGGCGCATCTTCTTCTTCCCCGATAGCCAGCTGGAAATTCCGATCGCGCGCTTTCTCGCGAACGAACTGGGCATGAACCTCATCGAGGTCGGCACGCCCTACCTGCATCGGCAGCATCTCGCCTCCGATCTCGCGCTGCTGCCCGAAGGCACGCAGCTCAGCGAAGGGCAGGATGTCGATCGCCAGCTCGATCGCTGCCGGAAATCCGATCCCGATCTCGTGGTGTGCGGCCTTGGCCTCGCCAATCCGCTGGAAGCCGAGGGCATCACCACGAAATGGGCGATCGAACTCGTCTTCACGCCCATCCAGGGCTTCGAGCAGGCCGGTGACCTGGCCGAACTCTTTGCGCGGCCGCTCGTGCGCCGCGCCCGGCTGGAGATGTAACATGCATCTCACCGTCTGGACCTATGAGGGACCTCCCCATGTCGGCGCGATGCGGATCGCCACCGCGATGCGCGGCCTGCATTATGTGCTGCACGCCCCGCAGGGCGACACCTATGCCGATCTGCTCTTCACGATGATCGAGCGGCGCAACAAGCGCCCGCCCGTCACCTACACCACCTTCCAGGCCCGCGACCTTGGCGGCGACACGGCGGACCTCTTCCAGACCGCTTGCGCCGAGGCCTATGAGCGCTTCAAGCCGCAGGCGATGATCGTCGGCGCGTCCTGCACCGGCGAACTCATCCAGGACGATCCGGCCGGGCTCGCCCGCGCGCTGGGCCTGCCGATCCCCGTGATCCCGCTGGAGCTTCCGAGCTACCAGAAGAAGGAGAACTGGGGCGCGGCGGAAACCTTCTACCAGCTCGTGCGGGCGCTCGCGGGCCCGCATGTGCCGCCGCCCGGTTCGATTCGCGCACCGCGCCGGCCGGGCGAGCCTGCGCGCTGCAACATTCTTGGCCCGGCCGCCGTCGGCTTCCGCCATCGCGACGATCTCCTGGCCGTGAGCCACATCCTCGAGCGGATGGGTGTCGAAATCCATGTCGTCGCGCCGTGGGATGCAACCCCGGCCGATCTCGCCCATCTCGGCGAGGCCGATTTCAACATCGTGCTCTACCCGGAAATCGCGGGGCAGGCCGCGCAATGGCTGAAGCGCTCGTTCAACCAGCCGATGGTCACCACCGTGCCGATCGGCGTGGGGGCGACGCGCGATTTCATGGTCGAGGTCGCGCGCTGTGCCGGCATTGATCCCGCGCCCTTCCTCGCGGAGGAGCCGGGGCGGTTGCCGTGGTATTCGCGCTCGGTCGATTCGACCTATCTCACGGGCAAGCGCGTCTTCATCTTCGGCGATGCGACGCATGCGCTCGCCGCCGCGCGGATCTGCAAGGAGGAACTCGGCTTCGATGTCGTGGGCCTTGGCACCTATTCCCGCGAATTCGCCCGCGATGTCCGGCAGATGGCGACACGCCTCGGGCTCGAAGCGCTGATCACTGACGATTATCTCGAGGTGGAAGCGAAAATCGCCGAATTGCAGCCTGAACTCGTGCTCGGCTCGCAGATGGAGCGGCACATCGCCAAGCGCCTGCGCATTCCCTGCGCGGTGATCTCCGCGCCCGTGCATGTCCAGGATTTCCCCGCCCGCTACGCCCCGCAGATGGGCTTCGACGGCGCGGATGTGATCTTCGACACCTGGGTGCATCCGCTGATGATGGGGCTCGAGGAGCATCTCCTCGGCATGTTCCGCGACGATTTCGAATTCCATGACGGCGCGGGTTCGAGCCATCTCGGGCATGGCTCGCATGCAACCTCCCGCGAGCGCGCGGCCGAACCGGTCGCAGCCGTTCCGCAGGCGGATGTCGCCGTGGCGGATTTGCCCGCAGCCGAACTCCCTGCCGGCGAGCCGGTCTGGGCGGCCGAGGCGGAAAAGGAACTGAAGAAGATCCCGTTCTTCGTGCGGGGAAAAGCCCGCCGGAACACCGAGAATTTCGCGCGCGAACGCAGCCTTCGCACCATCACCGTGGAGACGCTCTATGATGCCAAAGCGCATTTCGGGCGTTGAGGCCATCCCCATCCGGGTGGTGATCGTCACGATGGACGATCACCTCACCGGCACGATGGCGCGCATGCGGCCGCAATTGAAGCGGGACATTCCGGGGCTGGCGCTCAGCGTGCATTCGGCCGCGGATTGGGGCCGCTCGGCCTCCGCACTCGAAGCGGCGAAAACCGCGATCGGCGAGGCGGATATCCTCGTCGCCTCCATGCTCTTCATGGAAGACCAGTTTGCACCGGTCCTGCCGGCGCTGCAGGCGCGCCGCAACCAATGCGACGCGATGATCTGCTGCCTCTCGGCGCCGGAGGTGACGAAGCTCACCCGCATGGGCGCCTATGACATGGGCCAGCCAGCGACGGGCTTCACCGCCCTGCTCAAGCGCCTGCGCGGCAATGCGAAACCCGGCGGCAATGCCGGCGCGAGCCAATTGAAGATGCTCCGCCGCCTGCCGCAGATCCTGCGCTTCATTCCCGGCACGGCGCAGGATGTGCGTGCCTATTTCCTGTGCCTGCAATATTGGCTCGCGGGGTCGGACGAGAATTTCCTCAACATGGTCCGCTTCCTGGTGAACCGCTATGCGGCAGGGCCGCGCGCGGCTTATCGCGGCACGTTGAAGGCGGAAAACCCGGTCGAATACCCGGAAACCGGGGTCTATCACCCGGCGATGAAGGGCCGGATGCAGGAGGCCGATATCGGCCTGCCGAAGAACGACAACATCCGCGGCACGGTTGGCCTGCTGCTGATGCGCAGCTACCTGCTCGCCGGCAACACCGCGCATTACGATGCCGCCATCGCCGCGATCGAGGCGCGCGGCTATCGCGTCATTCCCGCCTTCGCGAGCGGGCTCGATGCGCGCCCGGCCATCGAGAAGTTCTTCCTGAAGAACGGCGCGCCGGCGATCGATGCGCTGGTCTCGCTCACCGGTTTCTCGCTCGTCGGCGGCCCGGCCTATAACGATGCTGCGGCGGCTGAAACGATCCTGCGACAGCTCGATGTGCCCTATATCGCGGCGCATGCCGTGGAATTCCAGTCGCTGCAGGAATGGGGCGGCTCGGATCGCGGGCTGATGCCGGTGGAAGCGACCATCATGGTCGCCATTCCCGAACTCGATGGCGCGACGGGCTCCATGGTCTTCGGCGGCCGGGTGGAAGCGGGTGGCGCCACCTGCACCGGCTGCCATCGCCGCTGCGTGTTCGAGGCGGATCGCGATCTGCGCGCGATGGTCGGCTGCCCCGAGCGCATCGACATGCTCGCCGCACGCATCGACAAGCTCGTGAGCTTGCGCCGCGCCGAGCGTGCCAAGCGCAAGCTGGGCCTCGTGATCTTCAATTTCCCGCCGAATGCGGGTTCGACCGGCTCGGCCGCCTATCTCGCGGTGTTCGAATCGCTGCATCGCACGCTTCATGGCCTCAAGCAGGCGGGCTATTCGGTCGAGGTTCCCGTAACCGTCGATCATCTGAGGAAGGCGCTGACCGAGGGCAACGCGGCGATGTTCGGCGCGCATGCGAACGTGCATGCCCGCATCCCCGCCTCCGACCATGTGCGCCGCGAGCGCTGGCTCGCCGAGATCGAGCGCGCCTGGGGCCCGGCACCGGGCAAGCACCAGACCGACGGCGGCAACATCTTCGTGCTCGGCGCGCAGTTCGGGAATGTCTTCGTCGGCATCCAGCCCGCCTTTGGCTACGAAGGCGACCCGATGCGCCTGCTCTTCGAGAAGGGTTTCGCGCCCACGCATGCCTTCTCGGCCTTCTATCGCTGGATGCGCGAGGATTTCGGCGCGCAGGCCTATCTGCATTTCGGCACGCATGGCGCGCTGGAATTCATGCCCGGCAAGCAGGTCGGCCTCTCTGGTTCCTCCTGGTCGGACCGGCTGATCGGCGACATGCCGAATGTCTATCTCTACGCCTCGAACAACCCCTCCGAGGGCTCGATTGCGAAGCGCCGTTCGGCGGCGACCCTCATCACCTATCTCACGCCGCCAGTGGCGCATGCCGGGCTCTATCGCGGATTGCTGGAGCTGAAGGCCTCGCTCGATCGCTGGCGGTCGCTGAACACCAGCGGCGAGGAGCGCGACACGCTCGCGACCCTCATTCAGGCGCAGGCGGCGACCGTCGATCTCGGCACGGCCGAACCCGCCTGGGGCGACAACGCCGAAGCCGAGATCGGCAGGCTCGCGAGCGCGGTGCTCGAACTCGAATACACGCTCATTCCGCACGGCCTGCATGTCGTGGGTGAACCGCTGAGCCGCGCCGAGCGCGCGGACATGCTGCTCGCTGTCGCCGATGCCGGCCATGGCGCGCGCCTCGAACGCGACGCGGTCGAAGCGATCATCGATGGCAAGCCGCTGCCCGCCGGCATGGACGCGGCGCTCGCAAAGCAACTCTCCGAGATGGATCGCCTGCTGGAGGATGACCACGAACTACCGGCGATCCTCCACGCGCTCGACGGCGGCTTCACCCCGCCGGCGCAGGGCGGCGACGTGCTCAGAAGCCCCGCCGTTCTGCCTACGGGGCGGAACATGCACAGCTTCGATCCCTTCCGCATCCCCTCGGCCTTCGCGATGGCCGATGGCCGCCGCCAGGCCGCGAAGCTGCTCGCGCGCCATGCCGGCGATGGCCATGCCGCGCCCGAAAAGGTCGCAATGGTGCTCTGGGGCGCCGACAATGTGAAAACCGAGGGCGGGCCCATTGCCCAAGCGCTGGCGCTGATCGGCGCCGAGCCGCGCTTCGACCATTACGGCCGCCTCACCGGCGCGAAACTGGTGCCGCTCGCCGAACTTGGCCGCCCGCGCATCGATGTGGTGCTGACGCTCTCCGGCATTTTCCGCGACCTGCTGCCGCTGCAGACCCGGCTTCTGGCCGAGGCCTGCTTCCTCGCGGCGAGCGCCGACGAGCCCGAGGCCATGAACTTCGTGCGGCGCAACACGCTCGCCTACCAGCGCGAACAGGGGTGCGATTTCGAAACGGCCGCGCTCCGCGTGTTCTCGAATGCCGATGGCGCCTATGGCTCCAACGTCAACCACCTGATCGAGAACGGCCAGTGGGATAGCGGTGATGAACTCGCCGAAACCTATTGCCGCCGCAAGAGCTTCGCCTATGGCCGCGATGGCGCGCCGCAGGCGCAGACGAAGCTCCTGACCGGCATGCTCGCGCGCGTCGATCTTGCCTACCAGAACCTCGAGAGCCTCGAGGTCGGCGTCACCAGCCTCGACCAGTATTTCGACACGCTGGGCGGCATCTCCAAGGCCGCGCAGCGCGAGAAGGGCACGGCGATCCCGGTCTATATCGGCGACCAGACCCGCTCCGAGGGCGTGGTGCGGACGCTGGGCGAGCAGGTCTCGCTCGAAGCGCGCACGCGCATCCTCAACCCCAAATGGTTCGAGGGCATGCTGAAGCACGGCTACGAGGGCGTGCGGCAGATCGAGGAGCATGTGCGCAACACCGTCGGCTGGTCCGCGACCACCGGGCAGGTGGAGCCCTGGGTCTACAAGCAGATGACCCAGACGCTGATGCTCGACGAAACCTTGCGCGAACGCCTGATCGCGCTGAACCCGGTCGCCGCGAGCAAGGTCGTGAAGCGGCTCATCGAAGCCCATGAACGCCAATACTGGACGCCGGACGCTGCCACCGCCGAGGCCCTGCTGCAAGCCAGCGAGGATCTCGAGGACCGCATCGAAGGCATCGGAACCGAGGTTGCCGCATGACAACGCTTTACCGCCACCCCACCCTGAAAGACCGACCCATCGGCGATGGCGAGGGCTCCGTGCAGGTGCATCTCGACCCCTCGACCCAGATCGAGACCGCGAAGGTCTTCGCGGTCTACGGCAAGGGCGGGATCGGCAAATCCACGACCTCGTCAAACCTCTCCGTGGCCTTCTCGAAGCTCGGCAAGCGCGTGCTGCAGATCGGCTGCGACCCCAAGCACGATTCGACCTTCACGCTCACGAAGCGCCTCATCCCCACCGTCATCGACGTGCTGGAGACGGTAAACTTCCATTCGGAAGAGCTGCGCATCGAGGATTTCGTCTTCGAGGGCTATAACGGCGTGATGTGCGTGGAAGCGGGCGGCCCGCCCGCCGGCACGGGTTGCGGCGGCTATGTCGTGGGCCAGACCGTGAAGCTCCTGAAGGAGCATCACCTGCTCGACGACACCGATGTCGTGATCTTCGATGTGCTCGGCGACGTGGTCTGCGGCGGTTTCGCGGCGCCGCTCCAGCATGCCGAGCGCGCGGTGATCGTCACCGCCAACGATTTCGACTCGATCTTCGCGATGAACCGCATCGTCGCGGCCATCAAGGCGAAGTCGAAGAACTACGATGTACGCGTCGGCGGCATCATTGCCAACCGCTCGGCGGGCACCGACGAGATCGACCGGTTCGCGGCGGCCACGGGCCTGAAGCGCCTCGCGCATTTCCGCGATGTCGATGCGATCCGCCGCTCGCGGCTCAAGAAATCGACCCTGTTCGAGATGGAAGAAACGCCCGAGCTCGCGGCCGTGAAGGCCGAATACATGCAGCTCGCCGAAACGCTCTGGGCCGGCACCGAGCCGCTGATCGCGCAGCCGATGAAAGATCGCGAGATCTTCGATTTCCTGGGGTACGAATGATGTCGACCGCTGCCTATCACAAGCGCAAGGACGAGCTGGAGACCTATTTCGATCGCACCGCGGTCGATGCCTGGGCGCGGCTCACTTCCGATGCGCCGGTCGGGCGCATCCGTCGCACCGTGCGCGCCGGCCGCGATTCGATGCGGGCGAAGCTGCTCTCCTGGCTGCCGGCGGATCTCTCCGGCCTGCGCCTGCTCGATGCCGGTTGCGGCACGGGCGCGCTTTCAGTGGAAGCCGCGCGGCGCGGCGCCGATGTGGTCGCAATCGACATTTCCGCGACCCTCGTGAACCTCGCCGCCGAGCGCCTGCCGCGCGATCTGGGTCGCGGCCGCATCGATTTCCGGGTCGGCGACATGCTCGATCCCGCTCTGGGCCGCTTCGACGCGGTGGTCGCCATGGATTCGCTGATCCATTACGAAACCGCCGATATCGCCCGCGCGCTTGCCGCACTCGCGCCCCGCGTCTCGGGCCCGATGCTCATCACCATCGCGCCGCAGACCCCCATGCTCACCGTGATGCATCGCGTGGGCCGGCTCTTTCCGCGCGGCGACCGCGCGCCGGCCATCGTGCCGGTCAGCGCCGCCGGGCTTGCCCATGCCATGGCGCGCGAACCGGCGCTCGCCGGCTGGCGCATGGCCGAGACGCATCGCACGACCAGCGGTTTCTACATCTCGGAGGCCCTGCGCCTCGTTCCCGGGGAGCGGCAGGCATGAACGTCCAGCGCCTCCTCATCGACAGACTGAAGCGGATCGACCCGCGTTTCCTGCCCTTCGCGGATGCGGCTTCGGCCGAATTGCCGCTGGGCCGGCTAATGCGGCTTGCGCTGTTTCAGGTCTCGGTGGCGATGGCGTCCGTGCTGCTCCTCGGCACGCTGAACCGGGTGATGATCGTCGAACTCGGCGTCTCCGCCTCGCTGGTGGCGCTGATGGTGGCCTTGCCCTTCCTCTTCGCCCCGTTCCGGGCGCTGGTGGGATTCCGCTCGGATACGCATCGCTCGGCCTTCGGCTGGCGGCGCGTGCCTTACGTCTGGGCGGGCACGATGCTGCAATTCGCGGGGCTCGCGATCATGCCCTTCGCGCTGCTGCTGCTCGGCACGGACCATGATGCACCGCCGGTCATCGGGCATATCGGCGCGGCGCTCGCCTTCCTGCTCACCGGCGCGGGGCTTCACACCACGCAGACCGCCGGGCTCGCGCTCGCGACCGATCTCGCGAGCACCGAGCAGCGCCCGCGCGTCGTGGCGCTGATGTATGTGGTGTTCCTGGTCAGCATGATCGTGAGCGGCTACCTCTTCTCGTTCGTGCTCGCAGAATTCAACCCGATGCGCCTCATCCAGGTGGTGCAGGGCGCGGCGGTCACGACTTTCTTCCTCAACGTGGTCGCCCTGTGGAAGCAGGAGGCGCGCCGCCGGCCCGAGCCGCGCGAGGCGAGCCCAAGCTTCGGCCAGGCCTGGAAACGCTTCGCCGAGAAGCCGCAGGCGCGCCGCTTCCTCGTGGCCGTGGGCCTCGGCACGGCGGCCTTCAACATGCAGGACATCATCCTCGAGCCCTATGGCGCCGAGGTGCTGGGCCTTTCCGTGAGCTCGACGACGATGCTCACGGCGATCCTTGCCGCCGGCTCGCTCGCGGCCTTCTCGCTGGCGGCCGGCCTGCTGGCGAAAGGCCTGCATCCCTGCCGGCTGGCGGCGCTGGGCGTGCTCGTCGGCGTGCTCGGCTTCTCGCTGGTGATCTTCTCCGGGGCGTTCGGCGCGCCGCTGCTCTTCCGGGCGGGCGTCATCGCCATCGGCTTCGGGGCGGGGTTTTTCTCCGTCAGCACGCTGATCGCGGCGATGAACCTCGATTCCGGCGAGCAGATCGGTCTCGCACTCGGCGCCTGGGGCGCGGTGCAGACGACGTCAGCCGGTATCGCCATCGGCCTCGGCGGCGTGCTGCGGGACAGCCTCGCCGCCCTGGGCGCCACGGGTCAGCTCGGCAAGGCGTTTCTCGCCTCATCCAGCGCCTATGGCGTGATCTACCATCTCGAAATCCTGCTTCTCTTCCTCACCCTCGTCGCGCTTGGTCCGCTGGTCCGGGCGTGGCGGCGGGACGAGAGTATCGCGCCGGCCCGCATCCAGCTCGCCGAATTCCCCAACTGATTGACAATCCAGGAGGATCTTCTCATGGAACCCGCCTCTCTGCATACCACCTTCGATCTCGCGCAGATCGCGCTCTACCTGTTCTGGATCTTCTTTGCCGGGCTGATCTACTACCTCCAGCGCGAGGCGCAGCGGGAGGGCTACCCGGTCGAGGTCGACGGCCCGACGACCGGGCAGTTCCGTGCGCAGAGCCTGCTCTTCTATCCGCCGCCGAAAACCTTCCACCTGCCGGACGGCACGATGCGGCAGGCCCCGGATGGCATGGCCGACATGCGCCCGATCGCCGGCGCACCGACCTCGCGCCTGCCCGGCGCGCCGATCGAGCCGACCAACCCCATGCCGCTCGCCGACGGGATCGGCCCCGGTGCCTGGGCCGAACGCGCGGACAAGCCGGATCTGACCACGGCGCTGACCCCGCGCATCGTGCCGATGCGGGTCGCGACGACCTATGCCACCGCCTCGCGCGATCCTGATCCGCGCGGCTTCCCGGTCGTCGGCTGCGATGGTGCGACGGGCGGCACGGTGGTCGATATCTGGGTCGACCGCTCCGAGCATCTCGCGCGCTATCTCGAGGTCGAGACGATGGGCAAGCGCCGCGTGCTGCTGCCGATCAACTTCTCGGTGCTGAAGAGCTTTCCGAACCGGGTGCAGGTCGATGCGATCACCGGCGGACAATTCGAGGGCGTTCCAGCCACCGCGAAACCGGACAGCGTGACGCTGCGCGAGGAAGACCGCATCTGCGGCTATTACGGCGCCGGCACGCTCTACGCCACGCCAGACCGTGCGGAGCCGCTGCTGTGAGCCACGACGATTTCGCCTTCGAACCCGTTCCCGGCCTGCCGGCCAACCTGCCGGATGGCGAGAGGCTGCTCTGGCAGGGTGCACCCGCGTGGTGGCCCCTCGCCTGGCGGGTCTTCCACCTCCGGGAAGTGACGGCCTATTTCCTGCTGCTGATGGGCTGGACGGCGTTTTCGACCGCCTGGACCCACGGCACGGCGAAAGCGGTACTGGCCGGCCTGGTGCCGGTCACGATCGCCGCCTGCCTGGCCTTCGGGCTGATCGCGCTGATCGCGCGGTTCAGCGCGAGGACGAGCGTCTATTCCATCACCAGCGAACGCGTGGTGATGCGGATCGGCATCGCGCTGCCCATCACCTTCAACCTGCCCTTCGCCATCATCGAGACGGCGGCTGTGAAGCAGAATCCCGACGGTTCCGGCGACATCTCGCTGGCGCTCTCGGCCGATAATCGACTGGCGTTCCTGGTGCTCTGGCCGCATGCCCGGCCCTGGCACGTGCGCCGGTCGCAGCCCAGCTTCCGTGCCCTGGGGAATGTCACGGAGGTTGCCCGCATCCTGGCCCGCGCGCTCGCAGCCCGGGCACCGGCCCATGCGGTGATCACCGAACTCGCGCCGAAGCCCGGTCCACACGAACAACCGGCCGGGCCCGTCTTGCCCGGCGCGGCGACGCCCGCCCACTGATCAGCTTTCGGGGGAAAGCATGAGCAAAAGAAGCGAAGTCTCGATCTTTCCGCGCTGGTTCCTGCTGGGCGCCGCCGGCCTGATGATTTCGACGATCCTCTTCGCCTTCATCGCGCGGCAGACCGATGCCGGTGCGATGCGACTCACCCGGGCGCCGGACACGGTGCAACTCGCCATCCGCTTCGACGAACAGGCCGACGGCTCCGTGCTGGTACGCCGGGCCGCGGATGACACGGTGCTCGAGACCCTGCCCCGCGACGGTTCCACCTTCCTGCGCGGCGTGTTGCGCAGCCTCCACCGCGAACGCGCGATGAAGCGCGTGGCGCGGGATGCTCCTTTCATCCTGGCGCGGCGGCCCGAGTCCCGCCACGCCATCATCGACCCCGTCACCGGTTCGCGCATCGAACTCGACGGGTTCGGCCCCAGTCACTCCGCCGCGATGGCACGGCTGATGGACAAGGGGCTTGCGACGGCCCGCTCGGCGATACCCGCCGCGCAGGCAAACAACTGACAACAGAGGGGGAATTGACCATGCAGAACCATGTCGATCCCGGCCCAGCTGCGGCCGGTCCACCGATGGGAGCCTTGCCGGAAGGCCGGCGCTTCGAGGTGGGGTGCACGATCTTCGTGTCGCATACCTTCGAAAGCCTCCACGCCCATGTGGAACTCGACGGCAATATCCCGATCTACCCCGGCGATGAGGTGATCGTGCAGGGCGCGCCGGTGCGCGTGCCCTATGGCGAGACCGCCGAGATCCGCCGCAAGGCGACCGTCATGCGCGCAAGCCCGCTCGAGCGGCTCTGGACGCGCGCCACCGGCCGCCTCGAAGTGATGGAACTTCTCGAATTCAGCTTCTCGGAAAGGACACGGCTATGAGCGCGACCACGATGGATGTGCGCGGCGCGGCCGCGATCGACACGACGGAAGCCACCCGCATCGCCCAATCCGATACGGTGCTGACTCCCCGCTTCTACACCACCGATTTCGACGAACTCGACAAGGTCGACGTCACGCCGGTGCGCGCCGAGTGGGATGCCCTGCTGGCGGAGATGAAAAGCGACCCGAACAAGGGCCATTTCACGCGCAACGAGGAGTGGAACTCGGATATGTCCCACCTCACCGGTCAGCTCCGCAAGGAGATGATCGACTTCCTGATCTCCTCCTGCACGGCGGAGTTCTCCGGCTGCGTGCTCTACGCCGAAATGAAGAAGCGCGGGACGAACAAGGATATCTGCGAGCTCTTCAAATACATGAGCCGCGACGAGGCCCGCCATGCCGGCTTCATCAACGATGCGCTGAAGGATTTCGGCATCGGCGTGGATCTCGGATTCCTGACGAAGTCGAAGAAATACACCTATTTCAAGCCGAAATACATCTATTACGCGACCTATCTCTCCGAGAAGATCGGCTATGCACGCTACATCACCATCTTCCGGCATCTGGAACGGAACCCGGAAAAGCGCATCCACCCGATCTTCAAGTGGTTCGAGGAATGGTGCAACGACGAGTTCCGCCATGGCGAGGCCTTCTCGCTGCTGATGCGCGCGAACCCGCATCTCCTGAAGGGCGGCAACAAGTACTGGATCCGCTTCTTCCTGCTCGCGGTGTTCTCGACCATGTATGTGCGCGACCATGCGCGCCCCGCCTTCCACGAGGCGCTCGGCATCGACCCGAAGGAATACGGTCTGCGCGTGTTCCGGGTGACGAGCGAGATCTCGCGGCAGGTCTTCCCGGTCGAACTGGACATCGACCATCCCGCCTTCAAGGCCGGCCTCGAGAAGCTGCTGGTGCTGAACCAGCGCATCGCCGATGCCGATGAGCAGGGCGGCATCACCGGCAAGCTGAAGCGCTATGCGGCCATGGCCGGTGTCGCGACCACGCTCGCCCGGATGTATTTCCTGCCGGTCAAGTCGAACGAGATCCCCGCCACCAGCCGGCTCTATCCGAGCTATTGAGGGGAAGCGACGTGGAGCTTCTGGTCCCGGTCCTGCTCACGATCTTCGTCTGGTGGTTCGCCACGGGGGCGGTGCTGTATCTCAACGGCCTGCCCGCGTGCACCTTCCGCTGGAGCAACGGGATCACCGGGCTGATCGGGTTGTGCGGACTTTTCGCCCTGCATCTCACCCGCGAGGACAACACGCCGACAGGGGCCTATACGGCCTTTTTCGGCGCGCTCGCGGTCTGGGCCTGGAACGAGATGAGCTTCCTGCTCGGCCACATCACCGGTTCCACCCGCGAGGAATGCCCGCATGATGCGCGGGGCCTCCGCCGATTCATCCTCGCGGTCCAGAGCATCATCTACCACGAGCTGGTGATCCTCGCTTCCGCGGTGGCGATCGCGATCGTCACCTGGGGCGCGACGAACCGCTTCGGGCTCTACACGTTCCTCGTTTTCTGGGTGATGCGGCTCTCGACCAAGTTCAACATCTTCCTCGGCGTGCCGAATATCACCGTGCAGTTCCTGCCCAAGCACCTGGCCTATCTCGCGACCTATTTCGCGCATCGGCCGATGAACCTGCTCTTCCCGTTCTCGGTCACGCTCTCGACGCTCGCGGCCGCCCGGCTCACCCATCTCGCCATCAAGGCACCCGACGGGGGTTTTGAAAGCGTCGGGTTCGCGATGGTCGCCACCCTGCTGGTGCTCGGCGTGCTCGAGCACTGGTTTCTCGTCATCCCGCTGCCTTTCGGGGAACTCTGGTCCTGGGGGATGGGTGCGCGCGAAGGCCGCGTGCAGCCTCAGCATCACAAGCCCGACAAGATTGCGATTGCCTTGCCTTCCGCCATCGTCACCCCGCCTGTGGGGCCGCCGATCAAGACCAGCCGGACGTGAAAGCCCGGCCCAACAGTATTGCTTTGGAGGACACGACCATGAATTTCGAGCATTTCTTCCGTCAGGAACTGTCCTCGCTGAAGAAGGAGGGGCGTTACCGGGTCTTCGCGGATCTCGAACGGCAGGCGGGGCGCTTTCCGAAGGCCACGTTCCATGGCCCGCAGGGCCCACGCGAGGTCACGGTCTGGTGCTCGAACGATTATCTCGGCATGGGCCAGCACCCGGATGTGGTCGCCGCGATGCATGACGCGCTCGGCCGATGCGGTGCCGGTGCCGGCGGCACCCGCAACATCGCGGGAACCAATCACTATCACGTGATGCTGGAGCGCGAACTGGCAGATCTCCACGGCAAGGAAGCGGCCCTGCTCTTCAATTCCGGCTACATGTCGAACTGGGCCGCCATCGGCACGATCGCTGCGAAGATCCCGGGCTGCGTCATCCTCTCGGATGCGCTGAACCACGCCTCGATGATCGAGGGCATGCGTCACAGCCGCGCGGAGAAGGTCGTCTTCGCCCATAACGATCCCGACGACCTGCGCCGCCAGCTCGCGCGGCTCGATCGCAAGGCGCCGAAATTCGTGCTGTTCGAGAGCGTCTATTCGATGGATGGCGACATCGCACCGGTCTCGGCGATGCTCGATGCCGCGGAGGAATTCGGCGCCTTCACCTATATCGACGAGGTGCATTCCACGGGGCTTTATGGGCCACGCGGGGCCGGAATCGCGGCGCGGGACGGGCAATCGCACCGCCTCGACGTGATCGAGGGCACGCTGGGCAAGGCTTTCGGCGTGCTCGGCGGCTATATCGCCGGCACGGCGGCAATGTGCGATTTCGTGCGCAGTTTCGCCTCGGGCTTCATCTTTTCCACCGCCCTGCCCCCGGTGATCGCGGCCGGCGCGCTGGCGAGCATCCGGCATCTCAAGGCCAGCGATGTCGAGCGCCAGCAGCACCAGAGCCGCGTGCGCGAGGTGCGCGCGGCACTCGATGCAGCCGGTATTCCGCATATGATGAACCCCAGCCACATCGTGCCGGTGATGGTGGGCGATGCCGCCCTGTGCAAGCGCCTCAGCGACGACCTCATCGCCGAGTTCGATATCTACGTGCAGCCGATCAACTATCCCACCGTGCCACGTGGAACGGAACGGTTGCGCATCACGCCGACGCCGTTGCACTCTGCGGAAGATATCGCTAGACTGGCCGAAGCGCTTTCGTCCATCTGGTCGACGATCGGTCTCAAGCGCGCCGCCTGAACGGGCGGTGAGGAAGCCGGGTTCAGCCTCTGTTCAGAGGCTTTGCCCACTCATCCAAGCGGGTCGCCTATGCGTAGCGATGTCGCGAGCCCCAAACAGCCAATGTCTCGAGGAAATGCCATGAGAATTGCTTTCTTTTCCCTTCTCGCCGCCGCCCTGTTGCCGGCCGCCGCGCAAGCGCAGGATGCTGCAGCCGGCGAGCGCACCTTTGCGCAATGCCGCACCTGCCACCAGATCGGCGAGACGGCCAAGAACGGCGTTGGCCCCCAGCTCAACGGCCTGTTCGGCCGCAAGGCTGGCTCTATTGAGGGCTACAACTATTCGAACGCCTACAAAGCGCTCGACAAGGTCTGGAGCGAGGAGAATTTCACGGTCTACATCAAGGATCCGCGCGGCGTGACGCCCGGCACCAAGATGGTCTATCCCGGACTGAAGGACGAGACCGCGATCAAGAACCTCATCGCGTTCCTCAAGCAGTACGACGCGACCGGCAAGAAGCAGTAACCGGCGCGTTCCGGCCCGAATCTGCGCCGTCCGGCCCTGCCGGACGGCTTTTTCGTTTCTGCACGGCAAGGATCGTCCCCGGCTGTCGATCGAATGGCCCATCGGACCGGATTTCGCCGCATCGATGTGATCGACCGGTGACCACGGCCGCGTAAAGTGCTTAAAGGGTGGCCTCAGGTTCCGCTTCTGCATCCCCGGAGTTCCCATGTCGATTGATCCGCGCATCCTGGCCCTGCAAGAGGAAGTTGCCGGCTGGCGCCGCGATTTCCACGCCCATCCGGAAGTGCTCTACGACGTGCATCGCACGGCGGGAATCGTGGCGGCGAAGCTCAGGGAATTCGGCTGCGACGAGGTGGTCGAGGGCATCGGCAAGACCGGAGTCGTCGGCATCATCCACGGGCGCAACGGCGCAGGCGGCCGCGTCGTGGGCTTGCGGGCCGACATGGATGCGCTTCCGATCGAGGAAGAAACCAACCTGCCCTATCGCTCGACCCAATCCGGCAAGATGCATGCCTGTGGGCATGACGGCCACACCGCCATGCTGCTCGGGGCCGCCAAGCACCTCGCCGAAACGCGGGACTTCGCCGGCACCGTCGCAGTGATCTTCCAGCCGGCGGAGGAAGGCGGCGCGGGCGGCAAGGCGATGGTCGATGACGGGATGATGGACCGCTGGAACATCCAGGAGGTCTACGGCATGCACAACATGCCGGGCATGCCGACGGGCCAGATCGCGGTGCGGCCGGGCCCCATCATGGCAGCCGCCGACCAGTTCGTGATCCAGATCGAGGGCCGGGGCGCGCATGCCGCCGCGCCGCATCTCGGCGTCGATCCCATCGTCGTGGGCTCGCATATCGTGGCGGCGCTGCAATCCATCGCCTCGCGCAATGCCGATCCGCTGAAATCCGTCGTCGTCTCCACGACGATGTTCCATGCCGGCACGGCCTTCAACATCATCCCGCAGCGCGCCGAACTCACGGGCACCGTGCGCACGCTGGAGGCCGGCATGCGCGATCTCGCCGAAAAGCGCCTGATCGAGATCGCCACCGGCACGGCGAAGATCTTCGGCGCCGTCGCCACCGTGAAGTATGATCGCGGCTACCCCGCGACGATCAACCACCCGAAGGAGACGGCCGAGGCGGTTGCGGTCGCGACCCGCCTGTTCGGCGCGGCGAATGTCGATGCCAACGTGGCTCCGATGATGGGCGGCGAGGATTTCTCCTTCATGCTCGAGGCGCGCCCCGGCGCCTATGTCTTCATCGGCAATGGCGAGACGGCGGGGCTTCACCACCCGGCCTATGATTTCAACGACGCCGCCCTGCCGCACGGCATCCAGTTCTGGGCCGAGATCGCGCGGGCGCGCACGGCCGCCTGACGATCATCGCGTCAGGAGATCATGCGCGAATTTCAGCGCGAACATTCCGGCCGAAAGCGCGGTCGCCAGGGCCGCGCGCTGGTTCAGGAGCTGCGTGCGGTTGATGGCCGTGACGATGCGGTTGAGATCGAGCGAGTTGATGTCCTCGCTCTTGTTGACGCGGCGCACCTGAACGCTGCTCGCGCGAAACCAGAGATAGGCGGCAGCCATGGCGCTGGCGAGCGCCAGCAGGTCGAGGAGTAGGATCAGCGTCATACCTTAGCGAATAAGGGGCATGCGCCTCGGGTTTCAAGGGCCGGGATAAGGAAACCGGCGCGTCACGCCCCGGTCCGCCCCTCCTCCACCGCGTGGCAGGCCACGCCATCGATCATCGCCGGAGCCTCGCGCTTGCAGCGTTCGTTCGCGAGCGGGCAGCGCGGATGGAAGGTGCAGCCCGAGGGCGGGTTGATCGGATTGGGGATTTCGCCCGCCACCATCTGCCGCTGCCGGCCGGTCATGCCGAGATCGGGCACGGCATCGAGCAGCATCCGCGTATAGGGATGGCGCGGCGCGCGGAACATCGCCTTGCTGTCGCTGACCTCCACGAGCCGGCCGAGATACATCACGCCGATGCGGTCGGCCATGTGCCGCACCACCGCGAGATTGTGCGAAATGAAGAGGTAGGTGAGCCCGAATTCCTTCTGCAAATCGCGCATCAGGTTCAGGATCTGCGCCTGCACGCTCACATCGAGCGCGGAGGTCGGTTCGTCGCAGACGATGAACTCGGCGCTGGATGCCAGCGCCCGGGCAATGGCGATGCGCTGGCGCTGGCCGCCCGAGAATTCGTGCGGGAATTTCTTCCCGTCATCCGGATGCAGGCCCACCAGCGTGAGAAGCTCGCCGACGCGCGCCTCCACCGCCTCGCCCTTGAGGAGCCCGAAGGCATGGATCGGCTCGGCGATGATGCGCGACACCTTCCAGCGCGGGTTGAGGCTGGCATAAGGGTCCTGGAAGATCATCTGGATGCGCTTGCGCAGGGCCTGCCGCGCGGCGCTGTCCTTCACATCCGTCATCGAGACGCCGTCGATCGTCACGGTGCCCGAGGTCACCGGCAGCAGGCCCACGGCCATGCGCGCGACGGTGGATTTTCCCGAGCCGGATTCGCCGACGAGCGCGAAGGTCTCGCCCTTGCGGATATCGACGCTCAACCCGTCCACGCTTGCGGATATCGACGCTCAACCCGTCCACGGCCTTCAGGTAAGCCTTGGGCAGGTTCTCCAGCACGCGGTTCAGCCAGGGGCGCGAGACATCGAAGACGCGCTTCAGGTCGCGGATCTCGACGAAGGCGGCGGGCGCGGTGCCGGCGGCGATGGCCGGTTCCTTTGCGGGGGCAGCAATCATGGCGTGCCTCCGGTCTTCGCCGTGTAGAGATGGCAGGCGACCAGATGGCCGGGCATCAGGTTCTCGCGAGCGGCAGTGGCCGCATCGGGCTCGATCGGCTCGGGCTTGTCGACATGGCAGCGATCGAACACATGGCTGCAGCGCGGATTGAAGGCACAGCCCGGCGGAATGCGCGTGAGGCGCGGCATGGAGCCGGGGATCTGCAACAGGCGTTCGGATTCGGCCTCGAGCGTGGGAATGGCACCCATCAGCCCCTTGGCATAGGGGTGGAGTGGGTGCTTCACCACATCGCGCACCGGGCCGATTTCGGCGACGCGCCCCGCATACATCACGGCGACGCGGTCCGCCGTCTCGGCGATCACGCCCATATCATGCGTCACCAGCATAACCGCGGTGCCGCGCTCGGCGCAGAGGCGCTTGATGAGCGCGATGATCTGCGCCTGCACGCTGACATCGAGCGCGGTGGTGGGTTCGTCCGCGACGATGAAATCCGGCTCGGCGGACAAGGCGAGCGCGATCACCACGCGCTGGCGCATGCCGCCGGAAAACTCGTGCGGATAGCCGTCGATGCGCTTCTCCGGCGCGGGGATGCCCACTTCCGAGAGGAGGCCGATGGCCCGGTCACGCGCGGCGCGGGCCGAGAGATCCGTATGCGTGCGGATCGTCTCGATCAGCTGCTCGCCCACGCGATAGAGCGGGTTCAGCGAGGTCAGCGGGTCCTGGAAGATCATCGCGATCTTGCGGCCACGGATGCGGCGCATCGCATCGGGCGGCAGGTTGTCGATGCGCTGGCCATGCAGCAGGATCTCCCCGCCGGCGATGCGGCCGGGCGGCTCGATCAGCCCGATGATGGCCGCGCCGGTGACGGATTTGCCCGCACCGCTCTCGCCCACGACGCCCAACACCTCGCCGCGCGCGATATCGAAGGAGACGCCGTCGATTGCGCGGAGAATGCCCCGTCTGGTGGCGAATTCCACGCGCAGGTTTCGGACGGAAATGACCGGCTCACTCATTACAAAACCTGCGGCTCAGCGGAGTTTGGGGTTCAGCGCGTCGCGCAGCCAGTCGCCCAGCAGGTTCACCGCCAGCACGAGGATGGCGAGCGTGGCGCCGGGAAAGGTCACGATCCACCAATCGCCCGAGAAGAGATACCTGTTGCCGATGGAGATCAGCGTGCCGAGCGAGGGCTGCGTCGGCGGCAGGCCCACGCCGAGGAACGAGAGCGTCGCCTCGGTGATGATCGCGAGGCCGAGATTGATGGTGAGGATCACCAGCACCGGGCCGATCACGTTCGGGAGCACGTGCCGGATCATGATGATCGGCGTCGGCAGGCCCACAAGGCGCGCGGCGGCCACGTAATCCTTGTTCTTCTCCACCATGGTCGAGCCGCGGATGGTGCGCGCATATTGCACCCAGAAGCTCAACCCGATGGAGATCACCAGCACCGGGATGGCGCTCGTCTCGCGGCTCATGCCCCGAAACAGGGCCTGCGCCACGCCATCGATCAGCAGCGCGATGAGGATCGCCGGGAAGGTCAGCTGCACATCGGCGATCCGCATGATGATGGCATCGACGCGCCCGCCGAGATAGCCCGCGAGCAGCCCGAGCGTGATGCCGATGCTCGCGGCCAGCAGCACGCCGAGGCCCCCCACCATCAGGCTGACGCGCAGGCCGTAGAGGATGGCCGAATACATGTCGCGGCCCTGGTCATCCGTGCCGATGATGAAGCGCGGATCACCCCCCTGCTGCCACATCGGCGGGATGGAAGCGTCCGAGAGGAACACCGTCGCGGGGTCGAACGGATCGGTCGGCGCGATCCACGGCGCGAAGGCCGCGCCGATGAAGCAGAGCGCGACGATGGCGGCGGCGATCATCGTCATCCAGGACGAGCGGAAGCTCGCATAGACGTCGGAATCGAGAAGGCGCGCGACGAGGCCGCTCTGGCCACCGGCCACAAGGCCCTTCACCTCTTCTGGGGTGGGAGTGGGCATGTTCGAACTCTCTCAGGTGCGCATCGCGACGCGCAGGCGCGGATCGACGAAGCCATAGGCGAGGTCGACCAGCAGGTTGATGGTGACGAACAGGAAGCCGATCAGCATCAGATAGGCCGCCATGATCGGGATATCGACGTTCTGCACGGCTTTCAGGAACAAGAGCCCCATCCCCGGCCAGTTGAACACCGTCTCGGTGATGATGGCGAAGGCGATGATCGAACCCAGCTGCAGGCCGGCGATGGTGATGACGGGGATCAGCGTGTTCTTCAGCGCATGGCCGAAATGGATGGCGCGGGTGGTGAGGCCGCGTGCCTTGGCGAACTTGATGTAATCCGTGCGCATCACTTCCATCATCTCGGCGCGCACGAGCCGCATGATCAGCGTCATCTGGAAAAGACCGAGCGTGATGGCCGGCAGCACCAGCGCCTTGAGGCCGGATGTGGTCAGCAGGCCCGTCGTCCACCAATTCCCGATCTTCACCACCTGCCCGCGCCCGTTCGAGGGCAGCCAGCCGAGGATGACCGCGAAGAGGTAGATCAGCAGGATGCCGATGAGGAAGGTCGGCAGCGAGACGCCGATGAGGCTCACGGCCTGGAAGAGCCGCGCGAGCCAGCTGTCGCGGCGCAGCGCGCAATAGACGCCCATCACCACACCGACAAACAGCGCGAACAGCGCGGCCGTCAGCGCGAGTTCCAGCGTCGCTGGCGCGCGTTCGGCGAGAAGCTGCGTCACCGGCAGCCGGAACTGGTAGGAGACGCCGAAATTGAAATGCAGGGCATTCCAGAGAAAGCGGCCGAACTGCACCAGGGTCGGGTCGTTCAGGCCCAGCGAGGCGCGCAGGCGCTCCACCTCGGCCTGCGGGGTATCCACGCCCACCATCTGGTTCACGGGGTCGCCCACGAACCGGAACATGACGAAGGCGATCAGCGCAACCGAGACCATGACGGCGATCGATTGCAGGATGCGCCGGATGACGAAGGCCAGCATGTGACGAACCCCAAAAAGGAAAGGGCCGCGCAAAAGGCGCGGCCCTCCCGGGAGAGACCGGTTACTTCTTGGTGGCCCAGTAGAGCAGCACGGAGTTGTCGGCGCGCTGCGTCAGCTGGACATCGCGCGAGACACCCCAGGCGAGCGCCTGCTGGTGCAGCGGAACATAGGCGAATTCCTTCGTCGTGATGTCGAAGGCCTGCTTGATCATCTGGTCGCGCTTGGCGTTGTCGCTCTCGACCAGGATCTTGTCGGTCAGGGCGTCGACGTCCTTGTTGCAATAGCCGCCGAGGTTCGATTCACCGCGCGGCGAGCCGTCGGCACGGCAGCCATGGATGTCGAACAGCACGTTGTGGCTGTCGAAGGTGCCCGGCGTCCAGCCCAGCAGGTAGAAGGAGGTCTTGTAGCCGCCCGCCTTCAGCACCTTGGCGAAATACTGCGCCTTGGGCTGGGCGTTGAGGTTCACCTTCACGCCGATGCGCGCAAGCATGCCGACCACCGCCTGGCAGATCTGGCCGTCATTCACGTAGCGGTCGTTCGGGCAATCCATGCCGACTTCGAACCCGTTCGGATAACCCGCATCCGCCAGCAGCTTCTTCGCGGCTTCGGGGTCGAATTTCGGGTTCTCGTAGGCCTTCGAGAAGGCGAAGAGCTCCGGCGCGATCATCAGGGCCGACGGCGTGGAGAGCCCGCGCATGACGCGCGCCTTGATGGTCTCCTTGTCGATGGCCATGTTGAAGGCCTGGCGCACCCGCACATCCTTGAAGGGGTTCTTGCCCTTCACGCTGGATTCGAGCAACTCGTCGCGGATCTGGTCATAGCCGAGGAAGATCGTGCGCAGTTCCGGGCCGGCGAGCACGCGGGCCTTGTCGGACTGGTTCACGCGCGGAATATCCTGGATCGGAACCGGCTCGATCACGTCGACTTCACCCGAGAGGAGTGCCGCCACGCGGGTGGCATCGTTCGGGATGGGCGTGAAGACGATCTCGTCGAGATTGTGCTCCTTCTTGCCCCACCAGTTGGCATTGGCCTTGAACACCGTGCGCACGCCCGGCTGATGGCTCTCGATGCGGAAGGGGCCCGTGCCGTTCGCGTTGAGCGCGATATGGCTCGGCGTCGTGGCCGAAGCGGGGGTCGGCGCGGCCGAATTGTTGGCTTCCGCCCATTTCTTCGAGACGATGTACCAGGTGTCCCACTGCGCGATCATGATCGGGTTGGGGCTCTCGAGCTCCACCTCGATCGTGTGATCGTCGATCTTGTTGAACTTCGCGCCCTTGGGAACGCGGGTCTGGAAGTTCGAGCCCTGGGCGCGCACGCGATCGGCCGAGAAGATCACGTCATCGGCGGTGAAGGGCTCGCCATTGTGGAATTTCACGTTCTTGCGCAGGTGGAAGCGCCATTTCTTCGCGCCATCGAGGATTTCCCAGCGCTCCGCGAGGCCGGGGCCGATCGCGAGGTTCTTGCCGCGCGAGGTGAGCCCCTCATAGACATGGCCGAGATGCGCGTTGGTCGTCGTTTCGTTCAGCGTGTACGGATCGAGCGACTTCAGGTCGCCCTGGTTCGCATAACGAAGGGTGACAGCCCCGGCCGGGGAAACCGCCATCTGCAGCGCCAGCGCGGTGCCGGCTGCGAGCAGCCATTTACGGATCGACATCTTACTCTCCCTGTTCTTGAGCATCGGCCGTTCTGTTCTGTTGCGGCAGAAGCTCCTGCTTGAACTTCAAGTCGAGCCCGCCGGGCTTGCAAAATCAAGCCAAAACGAAGTCGCGCCCCCGAAATTCGGCATGACGCTAGCGCGTGCCTTGACATGAGGAAAGAGAATAAAGTTCATTCTGATATTCTTGATGGGAATAATGAATGCCCCGCCGCAAGCTCCCGCCGCTTCATGCGCTGGCCATTTTCGAGGAAGTGGCGGTGCGCCGTTCCTGTTCGGAGGCCGCCTTGCATCTCGGCCTCACGCAGAGCGCGGTGAGCAAGCAGGTGCAGGCGATGGAGCGGTTCATCGGCGCGCCGCTCTTCTCCCGCACCAAGGGCGGCCTCGTGCCCAACGCGGTCGGCGGGCGGCTGCTCTCGGATGTCCAGCCGATCCTCGATGCGATGGAGCGCATCGTCAATCGCGCGATGCAGGAGAAATCGAACCGCCGCGTGGTGATTCTCCGCACCCTCGCCACCGTCTCCGATCGCTGGCTGCTGCCACGTCTGCGCGGCTTCAGCGAGGCGCATCCGGAAATCGAGATCCAGTTCTCCACCTTCCTGCTCAATTCCGAATATGATCGCGGCGGCGCGGAGGTGGAGATCCGCTATGGCTCCGGCCCCTGGCTCGACGCCGATGCGACGCCGATCACCGGCCGGCATGTGGTGCTGATCGCGCCGCCGGACACGCCCGCCGATTGCCCCCTGCCCGACCTTCTGAAGAAGCCGCTTTTCGTGCATGCCCAGGCGCGCGATGCCTTCGAGGAATTCTACACCGCGATGGGCCTCGAAGCCCCGACCCACTGGCCTTCCGGCTCCACCTTCGATGTCTACCAGGTGCTGGTGAAGGCGGTGACGGTGGGGCTCGGCGTCGGCCTCGTGCCGCGCTGTCTCGTCGAGGAGGAACTGGCCTCGGGCGCGGTGGTCAATCCCAGCGGCTACGGTTTCCGGAGCCGGCTCTGCTACCAGCTGCTCATCCCGCATCAGGCCAAGCCGCTGAGCCAGGCCGCACAGGCGCTGCACGACTGGATCCTCAGCCAGGCCGAGCCGGACGACCCGCCGACACGGCCATTTCCGCCGATCCAGCCACGCCTCGTCGAGGCTTGAGAGGAAATCCCGGCGCTTTCCGCTTGGCGGATCGGGATGGCCCGGCTAGCAAGCGCGCATGGCTCCTCCGCTCCTGCAACTCACCGGCATCGGCCTCACCTTCGGCGGCACGGCGCTGCTCGAAAAGGCCGACCTGTCCGTGGAGGCCGGCGAGCGGCTCTGCCTCGTCGGGCGGAACGGATCGGGCAAATCGACGCTGCTGAAGATCGCGGCGGGTCTCGTGGAGGCCGACCATGGCACGCGCTTCGCCCAGCCCGGTGCCACGATTCGCTACCTGCCGCAGGAGCCGGATTTCTCGGGCTTCGCGACCATCGAGGAGGCGGTGCTGGCGGGCCTCGGCCCCGGTGACGACCCTTACGCGGCGCAGACGCTGATGGAGGCCCTGGGGCTCGACGGATCGAAGGCGCCCGTGCCGCTCTCCGGCGGGGAGACGCGCCGCGTCGCGCTGGCGCAGACGCTCGCGCCCGATCCCGACATCCTGATGCTCGACGAGCCGACGAACCATCTCGACCTTCCCACCATCGAATGGCTGGAAACCGAGCTGAAATCCCGCAAAAGCGCCGTCGTGCTCATCAGCCATGACCGGCGCTTCCTCACGAACCTCACCCGCGCGACGATCTGGCTCGATCGCGGCGAGACGCAGAAGCTCAACGAGGGCTTCGGCGCCTTCGAGGCGTGGCGCGACAAGCTCCTCGCCGAGGAGGAGGAGGCGCAGCACAAGCTCGGCCGGAAAATCGCCGACGAGGAGCACTGGCTGCGCTACGGCGTCACGGCGCGGCGCAAGCGCAATGTGCGCCGCCTCGAGGGCCTGCGGGCGCTGAGGCGCGAGAAGCGCGATTATCGCGGCGCGCAGGGCAAGGCCGAGATCGAGGCGGCGGAAGCGGAGAAATCCGGCACGCTGGTCATCGAGGCGAAGGGTCTCGCCAAGGCCTATGGCGAACGCGCGCTCGTGAAGGATTTCTCGATCCGGGTGCATCGCGGCGATCGCATCGGCCTTGTGGGCGCGAATGGCTCCGGCAAGACCACGCTCGTGAACCTGCTCATCGGCACGCTTCAACCCGATGCCGGCAGCCTGCGCCACGGGGCGCGGCTCGAACTCACCTCGCTGGAGCAGAACCGCGACAGCCTCGACCCGAATTCCTCCGTCGCGGATATCCTGACCGGCGGCGGCTCGGATCAGGTGATGGTGGGCGGCAAGCCGCGCCATGTCGTGGGCTACATGAAGGACTTCCTGTTCCGTCCCGAACAGGCGCGCACGCCGCTTCGCGTGCTCTCCGGCGGCGAGCGCGCCCGGCTGATGCTCGCCCGCGCGCTGGCGATGCCGTCGAACCTGCTGGTGCTCGACGAGCCGACGAACGATCTCGACCTCGAAACCATGGACGTGCTGCAGGATCTGCTCGCCGATTATGCCGGCACGGTGATCCTGATCAGCCACGATCGCGATTTCGTCGATCGCGTGGTCGATCGCGTCATCGTGCCGGATGGGCAGGGGCGCTGGGTCATCCATGCCGGGGGCTATTCCGACCTGCCGCCGGATGCCCTGCCCGCTTCGCCGCGCCGCGAGGCTGAAACGCGCGCGAAAAGCGTAGCGCCCGGCTCCGGAACGCCGAAAGCCGCGGGCAAGCGCAAGCTGAGCTTCCAGGAGAAGCACCAGCTCGAAACCCTACCTGTCGCCATGGAGAAGATCCGCGGCGTGATCGGGAAGCTCGAGGCGAAGCTCGCCGACCCCGCGCTTTACACGCGCGATCCCAAGACCTTCGCCGATGCCACCGCCCTGCTCGCCAAGGCGCAGACGGAACTCGCGGGGCTGGAAGATCGCTGGCTGGAACTGGAGATCCTGCGCGAGGAAATCGGCGGCTAGCGCGCCAGCCAGCGCAGCATGCCTTGCGCCGCCGCGTTCCCGGTCGCAAAAGTGGCCTGCAGCAGGTAGCCGCCCGTGGGGGCATCCCAATCGAGCATTTCACCCGCAACGAAGGTACCGGGCCGGACCTGCAGCATGAAATCGGGGCTCAGCGCCCCGAAGCGCACGCCGCCCGCGGTGGAAATCGCGCGTTCGAGCCCCGCCATGCCGGTGATCGGCACGGGGCAGGCCTTGATGCGCCGCGCGAGACCCTGCGGCCCTTCATCCGCGAGCTTCTTCCCATCGCGAAACGCCGCCTCGTGGAGAAGCGCGACCTGCACGGCCGAGAGGCCCGCCCCTTTCCGCAGCCGGTTCGCGAGGCTGTCGCCCTTCCGGCCCTCCGAAAGCCGGCGCAGCAGCGCGGGATGTGTCAGATCGGGCCGAAAATCCAGCATCAGCGTCACGCGACCCTGCGCGAGGCCGGCACGGATGGCGGACGAAAGCGCGTAGATCGCCCCGCCTTCGAGGCCTTTCTCCGTCACCACCGCCTCGCCGATGACGCCCGTCGCGCCAACCGCGAAATCCGTGCGCTTCAGCGGCTCACCCGCCCGTTCGCGCATCTTCGCGGTCCACGCGGCGAGCACCCCGACATTCGAGGCGAGCATCGGCGTGATTTCCACGCCAGCCCCGCCAAGGATCGTAGTCCAGCGCCCGTCCGATCCGAGGCGCGGCCAGCTCGCGCCGCCCAAAGCGAGCAGGGTCGCATCGGCCCGGATCGAAACCGGGCCATCGGGCGTCGCGAAGCTCAGCGCGCCGGTCTCGTCCCAACCCCGCCAGTCATGCCGGAAGCGGAACGCCACACGCAGCGATTCCAGCCGCCGCAACCAGGCGCGCAGCATGGGTGACGCTTTCATCGCTTGGGGAAAGACGCGGCCGCTCGTGCCGATGAATGTCGTCTCGCCGAGGTCGCGCGCGAAATCGCGCAAGGCATCGGGTGGAAACGCGCGGATCGCCCGCTCCAGCGCATCGGGCAGATCCGGATAGCGCCCGAGAAAGCGTTCCAGAGGTTCGGAATGCGTGAGGTTCAGCCCGCCGCGCCCCGCCATCAGGAATTTCCGGCCGGGCGAGGGCATGCGATCGAACACCGTGACGCCAAGGCCGGCGCTGGCGAGCCGTTCTGCCGCGAAGAGCCCGGCCGGGCCGCCGCCGATGATGGCGATGGAAGACATCGGATCGCTCTCAGACCGAACAATGAAGCAAGGTCAAGGGCTTCACGGGAAAGGCCGAGCCCGGCCGGCACCGGTCATGTCTGCGCGCCATAGCGGGCGAAGGCCTGCGCGACCTGCTCATAGACGCCGCGCTTGAACGGCACGATGAGGCCCGGCAGGTTCTCGATGCGATCCCAGCGCCAATCCGCGAATTCCGGACGGTGCGAGCCGCCGCCCGGCGCCTGCACGTTGATTTCGCCTTCATCGCCCGTGAAGCGGAAGGCAAACCATTTCTGCGTCTGCCCGCGATAGCGGCCCTTCAGCGCCCGCCCCATCACCTCGAGCGGCAGATCGTAGCGATACCATTCGGGCGCTTCGGCGATCAGTTCCACGGAGCGGATGTTGGTTTCCTCGTAGAGTTCGCGCAAGGCGGCCTGCAGCGGATCCTCGCCGGGATCGATGCCCCCCTGCGGCATCTGCCAGGCGTAGCCGCCCTCATGCGCGGCCCCCATCTTGTCCGTCCGGCGCTTGCCCACGAAGACGAGGCCCGCCGCATTGAACAGGGCCACGCCCACGCAGGCGCGATAGGGGAGATGGGTGATGTCCCGAGCCATGGAATCTTTCTTCTTGATTTTCTTTTTGGCCTTCACAGCCACAAAATCAATGCGGGAAAAGACAGTCACCATGGCTTCTCCTCCGTTTTTCCGCAATCAGGGCTTGCGCGCTCCGAGAATGGCGCTCAGCGGCGCGATCACGAGATTGCGCTGGGCAAGCTCGGCCTCCCAGTTCACCAGGGCTTCGATATTCGCCGCGAGCGCCGGCACGGTGATGACGGCCCGGCCCTGCCGCAGCGCGATCGCCTCGGCTTCGGCCAGCAATTGCGCCAGCGGGCGCGCGGCGCCGGTGGGATCGGTGGTGCGATCGGCGCGCAGGATCGGCAGATTGATGCGCGCGGCGATGTCGCCGGCCGCACTGCGGGCCACCGAACCATCATCGAGGAACAGGAGACCGCGCCGTCCGATTTCGTCCATCACCGGTTGCAGCGCCTGCGGGGTCGTCAGCAGCTTGCCGCCCATGTAGTTCATCAGGCCGACATAGCCGGGGAAACGCGTCATCAGCCAGTGCAGGCGGTCGATGTTCTCCTTCGCCGCGCTGCTCGCCTGCAGCGTGTGCGGGCCGGGATCGCTATCGGGAAAATCGAAGGGCTCCATCGGGACCTGGAGCAGGATTTCGTGACCATCGCGCCGCGCCCGCGCGACCTGCGTCTCGAGGTCGCGGCCATAGGGGGCGAAAGCCAGCGTGAATTCGCCGGGCAGACGACCGATGGCATCGGCGGTCGTGCGGGCGCTGACGCCGACACCGGTGAGCACCACGGCGATGCGCGGTTTCGACGTCGCGGCGAAGGGGCGAGCGTAGTGCTGGCGCGGCGTGGTGCCATCCTCGGCGACGCGCGGCAGCAGGCCCAGCGGAATGCGTTCGGCGAGGCGCGGATCGGGCGCTGCCGCCAGCGTCACGCGATCGGATCGCGCGGCTTCGGGCACACGGATGACGGAAGCGCCGGGCGCCTGCCCCCCATTCTGCCGGACGACACGCACGCCGCTTTCCGTTTCGACCTGCGCGGCGCTGGTGCGTCCACCCTCAGGGTTAGCGCTGGCGGGTGGGGCCGGAACCTCGACGCTGGCGCGGTCGGTGCGATCCGCCGAGGGCGTCCCGTTGCGCTCGATCGGCACGATCGCGACCGGCAATCCGGCGCGGCGGCTGGACTGGATGGCGGCAAAGACCAGAAAGACGGCGATGCAGAGCGAGACGACGGCCAGCAACACCCGGCGCACGGCAAAACCTTTCGGTTTTCCCGCCGCTTTCGACTTCGCGCCGAGCGGAGTTGCGAGGCTCTCGAACGCCATGGGGCTCCTGTGCGCAACGCCGACACCGAAGGGTGCCACGCTGCTTCCACTCCAAGTGGTAAAGAGCCGTGGTTAATGATCGTTGAAGAAAGCGCGATCCGGACCGAGAATCTGGCCAAAAACGGCAACGGCCGGCTCGAGGAGAGCCGGCCGCAGCAAATTCCGGATCAACCGACGAGAAAAGGCCGTCAGTTCTTCTTCTCGGCCGGCTTGCCGACATTGGCGCGCGCCTCGGGCTTCGCCGCCTTCGGCGTCACCGCCACGCCCTCGCCCGGGTTCTCGCGGCTCACCTCGCCGCGCAGGAACTTCGCGGCCCAGATGATCTGCGTATCCTTCGCGCGATCCGGCGGAACGTAGCCGGACGAACCGCCCTGCTCTTCCTCGTTGACCTTGATATGCCCGCGAATGCCGCTCTCGCCCTTGATTTCATAGCGGGCGCGATCGGCTTCCGGCACATCCTGCTGCACCACGAAATCCGGCGTGATGCCCTTGCCCTGGATGGAACGGCCGGACGGCGTGTAATAGAGTTGCGTCGTGAGCTTCAGCGCGAAATTGCCGCGCATCTGGAAGATCGACTGCACCGAACCCTTGCCGAAGGACCGCGTGCCGACAATCGTCGCGCGCTCCTGATCCTGCAGCGCGCCGGCGACGATTTCCGACGCCGAGGCCGAGCCGCCATTGATCAGCACCACCACCTTCTTGCCGCCGGTGACGTCACCGGGCTTGGCGAGCGCGCGGCTCGTCTGGTCGTTGGTCTTGCCGCGCGTCGAGACGATCTCGCCCCCTTCGAGGAAGCTGTCGGCCACGAAGATCGCCTGATCGAGCAGGCCGCCGGGATTGTTGCGCAGGTCGAGGATGAAGCCCTTGAGCTTGTCCGCGCCGATCTCGTTGGTGAGGCGGGTGATTTCCTTGCGCAGGCCCTCGTTGGTCTGCTCGTTGAAGGAGCCGATGCGCAGGTAGCCGATATCGTCGCCTTCCTTCTGGGCGCGCACGACCGGCGGCCGGATGATGTCGCGGACAATGGTGACATCGACGACGTCGCGCTTGTTGCGCAGGAGCTTCAGCTTCACCTCCGTGCCGCGCGGACCCTTCATCTTGTCGACGGCCTGGGTGAGGGTGAGGCCCTGCACCTGCTCCTCGTTGATGTGGGTGATGAGGTCGTTCGCCTGGATGCCGGCTTTCGCCGCGGGTGATTCGTCGAAGGGCGTGACGACCTTCACGAGGCCCTCTTCCATCTGCACCTCGATGCCGAGCCCGCCGAATTCGCCGCGGGTCTGCTGCTGCATCTCGAGGTTCGATTTCTGGTCAAGGAAGCTCGAATGCGGATCGAGCGACTGGACCATGCCGTTGATGGCGGCCTCGATCAGCTTCGCTTCATCCGGCTTGTCCACGTAATCGGAGCGAATCTTGTCAAAGACTTCGCCGAACAGCGTCAGGCGGCGGTAGGTATCCGACGCCGCCGCATTGGCCGACATGCTGAACCGGACCTCGTCGATCGCCACGAGCGCGATCGCACCCAGCGCGGCACCGGAGAGGAAGAGAGGAAGTTTGCGCATCATCCACGGGCCTTTTCGGCTGATTGGGGGAGCCACCATGGGGCCGGATCCACCGGCGCACCATCTTTCCGGAACTCAACGTAAAGCGCCGGACGGGAAGACGCAACGTTCTCGCCGGGCTGTATGGCAGGAGAAAGGCCGAGATTGCCCAAGGGCTCTCCTGCCAGAACAAATTGCCCGATCTCGACCGAAAGGCGACCCAGCCCCGCCATCACAATGTGGTGACCCGCGCCGACATTGAGAATGACGAGCTGGCCATAACCGCGATAGGGCCCGGCGAAATGCACCCAGGCATCGGCCGGCGCCACCACGGTCGCATCGCGGATCGACTGGATGGTGATGCCGCGCTCCGTGCCGCCGACCGCGTCGGGCTGGCCGAATTGCCGGATGATGCTGCCGGAAACCGGCATGGGAATCTGCCCGCGCAGTTCCGCGAAAGGCCGGCGCGGCTGCAGGCGGGTGCCGGCCGCGACGTTTGGCTGCAGGCTCGCGACCTGATCGGCGCCCCGCACCGGCGGCGGGGCACGGCGCGCGAATTCCACCGCCTGGGGCGAACCGACGATCTCGTTCTCCGAGCGCGCGATCAGATCCCGCAGCGAGCGCGCCTCGCGCGACAGCGTCGCGATCCGCTGCTTCTCCGCCTCGAGCTGGTTGCGGTTCAGGCCGATCTGTCGCTGGCGATTGTCGATGAGTTCGGCGAGCCTCGTGCGCTCGGCGGCGATCTGGTCGCGTTCGAGGGCGAGCCGCTGGCGCGTATCCGTGGCATCGCGACGCAGATCCGCCAGCAGCCTCAGATCCTTGACGAGCGCCAGCGCCTCGTCCCGCAATTCGGGCACGACGGCCCCGAGCAGGATCGCCGCGCGCATCGAGGAGAGCACATCCTCCGGCGCGACCAGCAAGGCGGGCGGCGCGCGCCGGCCGATGCGCTGCATGGCCGCCAGCACCTCGACCGTTACCCGCTCGCGCGCGAGGAGCGAGAGGCGCAGGGCATTCTCCTGCGCGGTGATGCGTTCGAGCCGGCTTTCGGCCTCGGCCATGCGATCCTCGGCGGCGCGGACCTTGCGGGCCACGTCGACCAGCTGGCCGCGCATGGCCTGCGCCTCGTTGGAGAGGTTCTCGATCTCGTAGCCGAGGCGCTTCTGCTCGAAGGTGGAGCGCTCGATCTCCCGCTCGACGCCGAGCAGCTTGTCGGGACCCGGCGCGCTGGCGCCCTCCGCCGGTGCCGGCGCCTGGGCCATGGTGCGCGGCGCGATGGCGAGGAGCAGCGCGGCACAACAGGCGAAGCGATGGCGAATCACGCGCATGCCGGCTCCCTTGCTCGCCCCCGGGGCATCATGCCCGGTGATAGGGGTGGCCGGCAAGAATGGTTGCCGCGCGATAGAGCTGCTCGGCCAGAAGCACCCGGACGATCTGGTGCGGCAGGGTCATCCGGCCGAAGGACAGGGCGAGATCGGCGTCGCGCAGCATCGACCCGGCGAGTCCATCCGCCCCGCCGATGACGAAGGCGATGCCCGGCACGTTGTCGGCCCGCCAATCCGCGATGCGGCCCGCGAAGGCCGCACTGTCGAGCGAGGGAGCACGTTCGTCCAGCACCACGCGGCGATAGCCCGGCAGAATGGCCGCCCCGATCGCCACGGCCTCTTCGGCCTTGCGATCCTCATCGCGGCGCGCGGCGCTTTCGGAGAGTTCGACGACGCGGATGCCATCGAGCCCCAGCGCCCGGCCCAGCGGGCGGAAGCGTTCGAGATAGCGGTTCGAGAGGTCCCGCTCGGGCCCGGTCTTCATGCGCCCGATCGCCACGAGATCGATCTTCAAGGCGAATGGCCCTCAGCGGGGAGCCGCGTTCTTGCGGGCGGCTGTGCGGGCCGCCGGCTTGCGCACAGGCGCCCGGCGCGGCTTGGCCGGGGCGTCGGCATCGCCGGCCGCCTCCGCCACGATCTTGCGCGCACGCTTGGGCTTTTCCGGCTCCTCGGGCGGCGCGCCCTCGAGCGGCCGGCCGATCCCCCAGAGTTTCTCGAGATTGTAGAAGCTGCGGACCTCCGGCCGGAAGAGATGCACGATCACATCGCCCGTATCGATCAGCACCCAGTCGCAGACCGGCATCCCCTCCACGCGTGGCGAGGGCTGGCCCATCTCCTTGAGGGAGCCGATGATGCGTTCGGCGATCGCGCCGACATGGCGGTCGGACCGGCCCGACGCCACGATCATGGCATCGGCAATCGAGGTCTTTCCGGCGAGGTCGAGGGTGACGATGTCTTCGGCCTTGGCATCGTCGATGATGCCATGCAGCGTCTCGGCGAGAGCCGCGGGCGACAGGGGCGCCACAGGGCGCTGGGGTGCGGGCTTCATCCCGGCTTCGGGCTTCGTGGTCAGGGTTCCGTTCTCCGGTTGCAGACGATCGAGCCGCGTCAGGCTACCCGATTCCTGCGCCTGACGGCACCGAAATTCAAGCCGGAAATGCCTCAGGCGAACATATCGATGAGGCCGCCGCCCTCGTTCCGGCGCGTTTCGACATCCTTCAGCACCAGGAAGCGCTCGATCATGCTCTTCACATATTTGGTGTCGTTGAGCCTGGACATATCGACCTTGCTTTCGACGAGCACCTTCAGGCGTTCGATATTGGATCCGCTGACAGAGGCCGGCAGGCTGAGCGCGGTCTTCGCCACGTTGAACAGCACCGGATCGCCCAGGATCTCGTAGCCGTTCTTCACCTTGCCGATCTTCCGTTCGAAATAGAACGCTTCCTCGAGGTTAGGGCTCAGTCCGGCAATCTGATCCTCGTTCCGGGCGGATTGATAGCGCGCGATGATGTCCTTCTGCAGCGCCTCGCCCTTCAGCTTCGTGAGGCCTGACTTGAAGAAATCCAACGCCGAATTGATCTCGCGGTAGCCGGGATTGGTCATGCGCTGCAGCAGCGCGCGGGGATCGCTGGGATCGTCTTTCATGATCTGCTTGATGCGCGCTGGGTACTGGATCTGATCCTCGAGGTCATAGGCCTTGAGGACGAAGCGCATCAGCCGGCCGTCCTTGAAGACGTCATCGACCGATTGCAGGTTGGACACCTTGTTCCGGAAGTACTCGACCTCGCTCTTGATCGAGCTGCTCTTGGCGAGCTTTGCCGTGCTTTCGGCCATGTAGGCCGGCGTCAGCCGCTTGTAGACGGCAAACGAGGAAACAGAAACGCTCGACCCCAACATTCGACCAATCCTTGATCTTGCTCCTTCCGTGATGCCAGACTTGGTTTAAGTTTCCCTTATCGGGATCGGCCGCATTTGCGACGCAACGCCTTTTCAGCGATTTTTCGCGGTTTTCTCGCGAAGCGCCGTCGAGGATTGCGGCGAGCGCCTGCCGTGCAGGAACAGCCAGCGCGGTGCGGAGAGCCGGGGCAGCAGCCGCGCGTCGCTCTCGTCGATGCGGAAGCGCGCCAGCGCCCGCGCGGCGGGGCTCGCCGCCGCCTTCAGCGTGGAGCCGGGCCGATCGATGATCGCCATGGGCACGCGGGCGGCGATGTTCTCCCAGTTCTTCCAGCGGTGGAAATCCGCGAGATTGTCCGCCCCCATCAGCCAGACAAACCGCACCATCGGCAGGCGCAGGCGCAGGAAGCGGATGGTCTGCTCGGTGTAGCGCGTGCCGATCTCGGCCTCGATGCCGGTGACGACCATGCGCCGGTCCGGCCCGACGAGATCGCGGACAAGGGCCATGCGCGTTTCCTGCGCCGGCAGGCCGTTGGTCGATTTCAAGGGGTTGCCGGGCGTGACAATCCACCAGACCTGATCGAGCCCGAGGCGCCTGAGCGCCGTTTCGGCCACAAGCCGGTGCCCCTCATGCGGCGGGTTGAACGAGCCGCCGAACAGGCCGACGCGTAGGCCGGGCGATGTGGGGGGGAGGGAAATTCGACGGGTTATCAAGACGCAGCCCAATTGATGCCCGGCTGGTTCCGCAGTTTAAGGCGCGTGTAACGCGCTAAAGCATTAAGACCAATTGTCGCATCTTTATTTTGCTTCAATTTATGTCTTTTGGCATCGACGACAACATGACTGCTGAAAACAATTCGTTCAACACCATCCGAAAAAATGATTTTTTCCAATGGCTGCTCGATGTTCACAGACTTAAGGGCACTCCAAGATATTGTCCGCCGCCACAACAAAAACTGACGTTGCCGAATTTCGGCATTATCCCACTCAATAGTGTTTTCAGTGAATTCAAATAGAAGGAGCACTGGAATAGCAATAAAAAAACTGTAAATATTTATTGATCCAAAATCATAGTTGTTTTGAAAAAATTTTATCAAAAAAATGGCGGCACAGCCACTGATACCGATGGCGTACTGCTCAAATCTAAATATTAATTTCCTAGATTTTGATTTTTTAATATGAAAAACGCCAGATCTCATAAATAAACTTGGAAAAAACTTCTCAAGAAGTACTCCAAAGGCGCCAATAGCTATCATAACAAATAGTAATAAAAAGAAAATTTTAGCTAGATATAACAAATAATCCATTTCAAGGCCTCACCGTCCCCTCGCCTTTCACCACATATTTGAAGCTGGTGAGCTGCTCCACACCCACCGGCCCGCGTGCATGCATCCGGCCCGTGGCGATGCCGATTTCCGCGCCGAAGCCGAATTCCCCGCCATCCGCGAATTGCGTGGAAGCGTTGTGCAGCACGATGGCGGAATCCACCTCCGCGAGGAAGCGCCGGGCGGCGGCGTCATCCGCCGTGATGATCGCATCGGTGTGGTGGGAGCCGTAAGTCTCGACATGGCGGATGGCATCATCCAGCCCCTCCACCACCTTCACCGCGATGATTTTATCGAGGAATTCCGTGCTCCAGTCCTCCTCCGAGGCCGGGGTCACGCGCGGATCGACGGTCCGCGTGGCTTCATCGCCGCGCACGGCGCAGCCCGCATCGAGCAGGGCCGTCACCAGCGGGCCGAGATGGGTGGCCGCAGAGGCCCGGTCGACGAGCAGGGTCTCTGCCGCGCCGCACACCCCCGTGCGCCGGAGCTTCGAATTCAGCAGCACCGTGCGGGCCATGCCGAGATCGGCCTTTTCATGCACGTAGACGTGATTGTTGCCGTCGAGATGCGCGAAGACCGGCACGCGGGCCTCGGCCTGGACGCGCGCGACAAGGCTTCTCCCGCCGCGCGGCACGATAACATCGATCGCGCCATCGAGCCCCGCGAGCATGTGGCCCACCGCCTCGCGATCCGCGACCGGCACGAGCTGGATCGCGCCATCCGGCACGTCTTTCGTGGCGAGCCCGGCCTGCATCGCCTTCACGAGTTCGATGGCCGAGCGCAACGCACCCGATCCCGTGCGCAGGATCACCGCATTGCCCGCCTTCAGGCAAAGCGCACCAGCATCAGCCGTGACATTCGGGCGGCTCTCGAAGATGACGCCGATCACGCCGAGCGGCGTGCGCACCCGGCTGATCTGCAACCCGTTCGGCTGGGTCCATTCGGATGTCACCGCGCCAACCGGATCGGGCAGAGCCGCGATCTCCTCGACCGAGACGGCGATGGCCTCGACCCGCTCCGGCGTCAGCAGCAGGCGATCGACGAAGGCGTCGGTCTGGCCGCTGCCGCGCGCCTCGGCGACATCGGCCGCATTGGCCTCGAGGATGTGCGGCAGTGCCCCGCGGATGGCGGAAGCGCAAGCCCGAAGCGCGTCCGACTTGGCCTCCGCGCTCATCAGCATCAGCGCGCGCTGCGCCGCGCGGGCCTTGCGGCCCATGGCCAGCAGGTCGGCGCGCAAACGCGTCTTGTCGGCATAGGGAATGGTGTGGATCGTGGCGTTCATGCGGAACTGCCCTCGCCGCTCATCACGAGATCGTCGCGATGGATGATTTCCTTGCGGCCTGCATAACCCAGAACCGCCTCGATGTCGCGGGTGGATCGCCCGGCGATCTGCACGGCATCCACCGCATCATAGGCCACGAGCCCGCGCGCGATCTCGCCGCCATCCACGGCGCGGACCACGACGCAATCGCCCCGGTTGAACGAACCTTCCACGCGGCGCACTCCGGCCGGAAGCAGGCTTTTGCCCGCGCGCATCGCGCCGGCCGCGCCTTCGTCGACGGTCAACGTGCCGCGCGGCTCGAGCGTGCCGCCGATCCAGCGCTTGCGGGCGGTGACAGGCGTCGAGGGCGAGAGGAACCAGGTGCAGCGCGCGCCGTCCTGCACCGCCTTGATCGGGTGGAGCCGCGTGCCGTTGGCGATCAGCATGGCCGCCCCGCCGGAGGTCGCGATCTTGCCCGCCTCGATCTTCGTCATCATGCCGCCGCGCGAGAGTTCCGAGGCCGCCCCGCCCGCCATCGCTTCGATATCGGCGGTGATGCGCGGCACGAGGGCTACGAATTCCGCCCTCGGGTCCTTCTGCGGCGGCGCGGTGTAGAGCCCGTCGATATCCGAGAGCAGGATCACGCAATCCGCGCTCGCCATGGTGCCGACGCGCGCCGCGAGCCGATCGTTGTCGCCGTAGCGGATCTCCTGGGTCGCCACCGTGTCGTTCTCGTTGATCACGGGGATCGCGCGATGGCCGAGCAGCGTGCCGATGGTCGCGCGGGCATTGAGATAGCGCCGGCGCTCCTCGGTATCGCCATAGGTCAAGAGGATCTGCGCGGCGGTGATGCCGTGCCCGGCGAGGCTTTCCGACCAGGCCCGCGCCAGCGCGATCTGCCCCACGGAGGCGGCCGCCTGCGCCTCCTCGAGTTCGAGCGCGCGCTTTCCCAGTTTCAGCACCGTTCGGCCCATGGCGATGGCACCGGAGGAAACGACGAGAATATCCGCACCGGCCCGGTGGAGGCCCGCGATATCCTCGACCAGGGCCTTCAGCCACGCCTCCTTCAGGCCGCCGGTCTTCTCGACGAGCAGCGATGAACCCACCTTGATGACGATGCGGCGAAAACTCGGCAATGCGGGGCTGTTCACGGCGGATCTTCCAACACGAACCGGTCCGGGTGAAACGCCTTGGCGCACCCGATTTCTGCGGGGATGCCCGGGCAAATCCCCGTGCATGGATTGTGGCCGGAGGGGCCATCTGTTAAATAATCGTCAAAGGCATCTTTTGGCTAGAAGAGATCAGTTGAGGCCGAACATGAGTTGGGATTTCCTGCGCCTTCAACGCGAGACGAAAACCGCGAATCCGGCGCCCAATGCCACCAATCCTGCGCAACCGGTGCGGGCAAGCGAGGCGGAATCCGCCGCCGCGGAGGTGCATCTGCTGAAGAATTTCGATGCCCGCGCCCTGGGTGCGGCCCGCGATACCGTGCGCGCGAAGCTCGACGAATTCGAGAACTCGCTGCAGGCCCTCACCCAGCTGCCGGATCAGTTCCGCCAGGTGATGGCGCCGATCGAGAACGCCGTGAACTCGATGGCGCTGCTGCGCAATCGCCTCGAGGTCACCGAGGAGACGCTGAGCACCGAGCAGCAGAAGGCCGGCAGCCTCGGTCTCGAATTGTCGCGGGCGCTGGCCGAACTCGAACGGGCGCAATTCCAGCTGAAGAGCGAGGAAAGCGCCCATGCGAGCCTGCGCGAGCGCGCGACCGCACTCGAGACGAGCCTCAACGATATCCGCCGCGAGCATGCCGACCTCACCGCCAAGGTGAACCGCATGGAGCCGCTGCTGCGGGAAGCCACAGCCGCGCGGGACGCTGCCGAGATCGAACTCAAGACCCTGCATGCCGCCAAGACGCAGGCCGATGACGAATTGCTGCTGCTGCGCCAGGAACTGACCAATGTCCGGCAGGATCTCGCGACCCAGCAGAACCTCCATAACGAGTTGACCCTCACCAACACGCGCAACCAGGAGCGGCTCGAGACAACGCAGGCCAGTATCGGCCAGCTCGAAGGCACGCTGGCTTCCGTCAACGACAAGCTCGCCAATGTCGTCGCCGCCCTGCAGAAGGAACGCAACACCTCGCGCCAGCTGCGCGCCGACAACGAACAGCTCCTGAAGGAGCGCGAGGAAACCAAGCTGCAATTCGAGACGCAGCTTGAAGCGTCACGCTCGCGCTACCAGTTCATCGAGACGATGCTGGAGGAATCCCGCGCGCGCTTCCACGAGGAGACGCGCCAGCTTTCCACCGCCCGCCGCGAGCGCGCCCAGCGCGACCGCGAGATCGGGCAGCTCACGCTCCAACTCGAAACGCTGCAGCGCGAGATGGCGGAACTGCGGGGCCAGGCGAATTCCAGCGGCGAGGCCCTCACCTCGACCAGCAGCCTGCTCGCGACCGAGGTGGAAAACCGCCGCAAGCTCGAACTCGAACTCGACGTGCTGCGCGCGGAGAATTCCAACCTGGTGCTGAAGCAGAAGTCGCTGACGGAAACCGCGCGCGCCAATCTCGCGACGATTTCCGAGGCCACCGCGAAGTTCCAGAACAAGCTCGCAGCCCTGCGCGCCGAAAACGATCAGCTCCGTTCGGAACTGAACCTCCTGCGCAGCCGGCAGCCGGCCGAACTCGACGAGGATCTGGCCGATCTTCTGGTTCCGCCGGAGGAGAACGTCGTGCCGCTGCGCTAGAGCATTTTCCGGCCAAGTGGATACCGGCTGGCCATCAGAAAATGCGACACAACCGAGAGATAGAGCGATCGATCTGATCAAGTCCGATCGGAAACCGCTCTCAAGGGTGGCGCGAGGCTGATCCGCCCTTCAGGCTTGCGGATGGCCTCGCGCGGAAATCAGGCCCGAAAAACTAGGGTTGCCAGGGTTTGGCGGGCGCCTCTGCGGCGCCCGTTTTCCGTTCCGCCTCGACGATGGCGAGCACCGCGTTCAGCGCTTCCGGAACCCCCTCGCCGGAGACCGCGGAGAGTGCAAGCGGCTTCTGGCCGCAAGCGCGTTTCAGGCGCTCCAACTGCTTCTTGCGCGTTTCGGCATCGAGGGAATCGATCTTCGACAAGGCCACGATCTCGGGCTTTTCCGCGAGGCCCTCGCCATAGGCCTCGATCTCGTGGCGCACGGTCTTGTAATCCTTGCCGGCATGCTCGCCGGTGCCGTCGACGAGATGCAGCAGCACCGAACAGCGCTCGACATGGCCGAGGAACCGGTCGCCCAGGCCATGGCCCTCATGCGCGCCTTCGATCAGGCCGGGAATATCCGCGAGCACGAATTCGCGCCCCTGCGCCCGCACCACGCCGAGGCCGGGATGCAAGGTGGTGAAGGGGTAATCCGCGATTTTCGGCTTCGCGGCGGTGGTGGCCGCGAGGAAGGTTGATTTTCCCGCATTGGGCAGGCCGACAAGGCCGGCATCGGCGATCAGCTTCAGCCGCAGGATGACCCAGCGTTCCTCACCCACCTGCCCCGGATTGGCGCGATCGGGCGAGCGATTGGTGGAGGAGACGAAATGCAGGTTGCCGAAGCCGCCATTCCCACCCTTGGCGAGGCGGAAGCGCTGGCCGAGCTCGGTCATGTCGGCGATCAGTTCCTCGGTCTCGGCGTCGAGGATTTCCGTGCCGACCGGCACTTTCAGCACGACATCCGCGCCCTTGCCGCCGGCGCGGTTGCGGCCCATGCCATGCATGCCCGTCTTGGCCTTGAAATGCTGCTGGTAGCGGTAATCGATGAGGGTGTTGAGCCCATCGGCGCATTCGACCCAGACATCGCCGCCCTTGCCGCCATCGCCACCGTCGGGCCCGCCGAATTCGATGAACTTCTCGCGGCGAAAGGAGACGCAGCCCGCGCCTCCATCGCCGGAGCGGATGTAGATTTTTGCCTGATCGAGGAATTTCATGCCCTTGCGCTAACGGCTCGCGGCCGAAAAGGCAAGGAACGCGCTTGGCCTCACGGGCGGATGGCGCGTGCGGCTTCCTCCGTGCGGGCGAAATTCACGTTCACCCGCGCCACGGGCAGGTGCCAGCGGCTCACCCAGGCTGTGTTGCGCAAAGTGCCGTCGCCGGGCAGGAACAGGGTGTCCGAGAAGCGCACGATGGTCGGCGCGGCCTTCGGCGTGAGGTTCACGTCATAGGCGAAGGTGGCGCGCGGGCCATCGAGCGTCACCACGGTCTCGCCGATCACATCCTCGCGCGTGCCGATATAGGTGGCAGGGCCCGTCTTGCGGAAGCGCCAGGTCTTCACGTCCTTCTCGCCATCCTCGTATTCGAAGGCCTCGCGCAGCGTCAGCACCTCGCCGTTCCAGCGCCCGTCGAGCACCACCTTGAAGCGGCGCGACGTGCCGTTGATGGCACCGAACCAGCCATAGGCGTAGGTGCGGCCCTTGAAGAATTCCTCGAGCCGGAGATCCGGGGCCTGCGCCCTGGCACCGGTCATGCCAAGCAGCAGCGAAAGGCCGGCGGCCAGAAAGGGAATGGTTCGAAACATGGCTGATCCTTGCTGTCCTCTCTCCCCGCTGTTCCTACGCAGCCCGAGCGGGAACGGATGGATCAGCCCGCGACGGGCCGGAAATCCGGGCGTTGAAGCAGGGTGTTGATATGCGCGAGCTCGGCGTTCCGCGGGGTGCAGAATTGCGGTACGCCCCCCAACGCGACGAAACCCAGCTTCTGCTGGATGCGCAAGGAGCCCTCATTGCCCTCGAAGACGCCGGAATAGATCGTGTTCGCGCCGGTATGCTCGAAGATCGCCGCGCAGAACAGGCTTGCCGCGCGCGTCATCACGCCCTGCCCCCAGAAGGGTTCGCCGAGCCAGTAGCCGATATGCGGGCCCGGAGCGGACTGGCGCGAACCTGCCGGCTCGATGGAGCCGGAAATGGCGCCGAGCACCACCCCATTGCGCTCGATGGCCCAGTATTGCGCGCTCTCCGGCCCGCGATTGGCCGCTTCGATGAATTCCACCGTTTCCATGAAGGAAACGGGCCAGTTCGGGCGTGCCAGCCACTTCACCACGTTCCAGTTGTTGAACAGGGCGAACAGCGTGGCGCTATCGGCGGGGCTCGCCCGCCGAAGCTGGATTTCTCCCGTGCCGATGCGATCCGGCAGGCGATGCATCACGCGCTCTCGCGGAATTCCGGGCGCTCGGTGGGCAGCGGCGCGCGCCAGCCCTTCAGGGACGCCCAGAGCCGGCGAGAAAGGCGGTATTCGTCGGTATGCACCGTGTCGCCCCAGGCCGGGCGCTGGCTCATGCCGGAGCCGACATACTGGAAACCGCAGCGCTCGAGCACCGCGCGCGACCGATCGTTCGTGACGCGCACGCCGGCGATGATGGCCGGCGCGTTGGTGTAGAGAAAGGCCGCGTCGAGCAGCGCCTGCGCCGCTTCGGTCGCGTAGCCCTTGCCCCAATGCGACACGCCGAGCCAGTAGCCGAGCGAGACCTCGCCGGTCGGGCGCTGGCGCAAGGACGCCACGCCCAGGAGCCTTTCCTGATCCTTCCGCGCCGTGATGGCCAGATAAAGCCCCCGCCCCTCGAGGTTCTGGCTGCGCGCCTCGGACACGAAGGCCACGGCATCCTCCGGCCGGTACGGATGCGGGATCACCGCATGGGACTCGGCGACCCGGCGGTCGCCCGCCTCGACGCAGAGGGTCGCAACATCCTTCGCCTTGGGCCAGCGCAGGAACAGCCGCGCCGTCTCGAGTGTGAACACGTCATCGCGAAACAGATCAGGAAACATGGTGCGAAACCTCCGTCCAGTATCGCCGTTGGCTTGCAGGCCTAAAGCGACAGAAACGTGAAAAAAGAAGGGGGAAGTCTGGTTTCCCGGACTTCCCCGCTTGCGGTTTCGCTTTTTGTGAGAGATTTCAGGCCTTTGGCCTTTCCCCCCTCGCTCACCCGCCATTGGTTCTCTTCCGAGAAACCCGGCGGGGAGGTTTGGCTCCTCGCCGGTTTATTCTGCCGCCTTGGCAGCGACCGGTACGACATGAACGTATTGACGCGGGCCTTTCTGTTTGAAGACGACCGTACCGGTGGCCGTGGCAAACAGGGTGTGGTCGGTGCCCATGCCGACATTCGTGCCGGCATGCCAACGCGTGCCGCGCTGGCGCACGATAATGTTGCCCGCGAGAACGGCTTCGTTGCCGAACTTCTTCACGCCAAGACGCTGGGCGTGAGAATCACGACCGTTGCGCGACGAACCGCCTGCTTTTTTGTGAGCCATGGAAGCGCTCCTGAGATCCCAAAGAGGGCGCGGGAAACCTATTGACGGAATCCCTACCCTAGAATTGTCACGAAATCACGCGAAAAAATGTCAGCGCTGCTGACACATTCCGATGATCAATAATCCTTGCCCGAAGCGAGCTCGGCCTGGTCGGCCTTCGCGCGCGGCGGCTTGCCGGCGAGAAGCTCCTTCGCCTGCTCCACCCATTCCTCGCGGGTGATGCGGCCACGCAGCTTCAGTTCCTCATCCCACTTCGCGATATCGGCCTCGCCCCAGGCGGCGATGTCCGACCAGCTGGTGATGCCGGCCGCGCGGAGCTTCTTCTCGATCGTCGGACCGATGCCGGCGATGAGCGAGAGGTTCGAGGGATCCACCGAAGCGGCCGGTGCCGCCTTGGCCGTCATGGCCGGCTTCGCGCCGCCCGTCAGGATTTCGGTGATGCGGACGATCGTCAGATCCTGGCGATGGCCCTTCTTGCGCTTGGAATTCTGGCGGCGGCGCTTCTTGAAGGAGATGACCTTCGGGCCGCGGGCCTGCTCGACCACCTCGCCGGCGACCGTGGCGCCCGCCACCGTCGGCGTGCCGACCGTAACGGTGTCGCCACCGAGCATGAGAACCTGCTCGAAGGCGATCACGTCGCCGGCCTCGGCTTCGAGGCGCTCGATCGTGATGACGTCGTTGGCGGCAACCTTGTATTGCTTGCCGCCCGTCTTGATGACTGCGAACATAAAAACGTCCTTTTCTCGCACCGCCTTCAGGGCCTGGCCCCGGGCAGCCTTTTTGGTTTCTGTCCGGTGGCTTTTCCGCGGAAGATATCCACGGCCCGGATCGTTGCCGGTGTCTTCGAAAGACGTTCGCCACAAAACGAAAAGGCGCGGTTCTTCGCCGCGCTTTGCAGAAGCAGCGCTTAAGCCGGAGCAAGACAGGAAAGTCAAGCGGAAAGGGCGCGTTTTCGCCGCGCGAGCACCCTTCAGGCGCCGTGCTTGGCCTTCCGCCCTCCCCGATATCACGTCAAGCGCCGCCCTGCCGTTCCACCCGCCATTCGTCCCGAACAGGGCCGCGAATGGCCGTTCTGCGCAAGCCTCCTCTTGCACTTCGCCGCGCGCTTCTGTATCGGGCCTGCCAGACCACGCGTTCGCGCGTCCACGGAGAGGTGGCAGAGTGGTCGATCGCGCCGCACTCGAAATGCGGAGTCCGTGCAAGCGGACCGGGGGTTCGAATCCCTCCCTCTCCGCCATTTGATTGCCCAAAGTGCTGGAAAACAACAGATACTTTTCCGTATCTCGAGTTTCATCCACGGGCCCGCAATGGCGATCTCGCGGGAGGCCGTTTCCGCCCCGCGCCTGCTTTCTCGCCCCCGCATCAACCGAATGCCCTGATCACACCGTTTGCCCGTACGGCAAGTGCGATTGCCCGGGCACGCAAGGGGATGTTCCTGCGCGACGCCGCCGTTGAAGCAGCGACGTTCCGCTGGCTTTACACCGATGCGACGCACAGCCGAGAATATCCCGCCTTCCCTCGGCGGTCGGTGTAACGAGACGGTGCCTGCATTCGAATGTCTGAAGGCAGGTCACATTAATTCCGGAACGCAAAGACATGGACTTTGGAACGCTCGGCAGAGCCAAATTTGACGATCCGCTTTTCACGGCCAAGGGGGAGCGACGCGCCCATGTCGCCCTCACCGCGCTCGAAACGCTGTGGTTCAACACGGGCACCTTGTGCAACATCACCTGTCAGAATTGCTACATCGAGAGTTCGCCCCGAAACGACAGGCTCGCCTATCTCTCGCTGGACGACGTGCGCTCCTATCTCGACGAGATCCGTGCGGACAAACTTCCCGTCCGGATGATCGGCTTCACGGGCGGCGAACCGTTCATGAATGCCGCCATGCCCGCCATTCTGGAGGAAACCCTCGAGCGCGGCTTCGAAGTGCTCGTGCTCACCAACGCGATGCGCCCGATGATGCGCCATCAGAAGGCGCTCAGGCGGCTGCAGGCGGCCCATGGCGGCTTGCTGCGCTTTCGGGTATCGCTGGATGACCACCGGCCGGACATCCATGATGCGGAGCGCGGAAAGGGGTCCTTCGCCAAGGCGATGGAGGGGTTGCGCTTTCTCTCCCGCGAGGGCTTCCAGGTGGAGATCGCCGGCCGTCGCCTCGGCAAGGAACCGGACCATCTGGCGCGCGCGGGTTACAAGGCGCTGTTCCAGGCGGAGGGCATCGCCATCAATTGCGATGATCCGGTTCAGCTCGTCATCTTTCCGGAAATGAGCCCGGAAGCCGACCCGCCGGAAATCACGGAAGCCTGCTGGGGCATTCTCCACAAGAGCCCGGAGGATGTGATGTGCGCCACATCGCGCATGGTCGTGCGGCGGAAGGGCGAGGATCGTCCCAAGGTCGTGGCCTGCACGCTGATTGCCTATGACGAGCGCTTTGAAATGGGCTCGACGCTTGCCGAGGCGAGCGCGCCGGTCGCCCTCAATCACCGGTATTGCGCGACATTCTGTGTCCTCGGTGGCGCGGCTTGCGGGACAACCAAGGGCTGAGGGGTGCTCCGGATTACGGGCGAGCGGACGTGAATGCGCGGGACGCTCCCGTAACGTTACAACCGCTTCCCGCGAAGACAGGATGATGACTGGGGGATCACGTCATGCTTGACCGCACCTGGCTCCTTTTCGGGGGCCCCTATGGAAACCTCCAGGCCACCCAGGCCTTGCTGGCCGAAGCCGGATCGCTCGGGATTTCTCCGGACCGCATGCTCTGCACGGGAGATCTCGTCGCCTATTGCGGTGATCCGGTGGCCACGATCGATCTGATCCGCGAGGCGGGAATTCCGGTGGTGATGGGCAATTGCGACGAGCAACTGGCGGCAGGCGCGGCAGATTGCGGCTGCGGCTTTGATGAAGACAGCGCCTGCGCCCGCCTTTCGGCGGATTGGTATGCCTATGCCGACAGCGTTGTCCGCCCCGATCAGCGGGCCTGGCTCGCAACCCTGCCCAAGCGGATCGACCTCGAAATCGGCGGGCGGTCGCTGGCAGCGATCCACGGATCGGCGCACCTCATCAACGCCTTCGTCTTTGCCGGAACCCCTGTCGCCGCCAAGGAGGACAGCCTCGATGCGCTGGGATGCGACGGGGTCATCGGCGGGCATTGCGGCCTTCCCTTCACGGAGAAGCTCGGTCATCGGCTCTGGCACAATCCCGGCGTGATTGGCATGCCGGCGAATGATGGAACGGCCCGGGTCTGGTTCAGCCTGATCACGCCCGGTGAAGATGGCCTGAGCATCGAGCATCGCGCGCTGCGCTACGATCATGAGGCCGCGCAAGCCGCGATGCATCGGGCCGGCCTGCCCGCCTGCTATCGCGAGGCGCTCGCGACGGGGCTCTGGCCCAATCTCGATGTCCTGCCGCAACGCGAGCGCGACGAGACCGGCATTCCCCTGCTGGCGGCGCAGAATTTCTGGCGAAATCGGGAAGCGCGCCGCGTCTCGGATGCGGCATGATCCTCATCCGAGCGGCTGCATCGCCTGTCGAACGGTCAGCCGCAGGTGGAGCCATGTGGTGCGGAACCAGCCGTTCCGGCGATACTTGCGTGCGCTGGTGAGGATTCTTGCGCCAACGGGTTCGACAGCCAGCCCCTTGCGCCGGGCCTTCCGGACGAGAAGGTGGTCTTCGCCGTGGATCGCGCTCTCATCATATTGCCCAAGCGCACGAAAATTGTGCCGGGACAGGCAGAGTGCCTGATCGCCAAAGGGCAGCCGCATCAGCCGCGACCGGATGAGAACACCCAGTTCCGTGAGGCGCATCAGCAATCCGCCATCGAAACGCAGGTCGAAATAGAGGATGGCCCGATCATTGGGGAGCTTGCCGATCAGCGCGCGGATCGCCGCCGGTTCGAGGCCCGAATCGGCATGGACGAACCAGAGATATGCCCCCGCCGCGATCGCCGCCGCGTGGTTCATGCTCGTGGCCCGCGTGCCGCCCCGCGCCAGGATGATTTCGACATCATCCGGCATGGCAGCGAGCAGTTCACCCGGTTCCGCTTCGCCGTTCGCCAGCGGAATGATGACGCTGATCAGCACCCCGGCTTCGCGCTGAGGTCGCCAGATCTCAAGGGTCACGGGCGTGCCGGGCGGAATGGAAGGAATTGCCATTGTGCCTCATGTGGCTGGGTTCGGTCATCGGATGGCGGGTCTTGCGCGGGTCGGCGCGCCTTGGTCGCCTTCGTCGAAGCGGCATGCACCTTGATTTGAATTTCGCCGCCGGCGGTGCGTCCGTTACAATCCTTCCTGTCCTGCGTCTCACCCGATCCGACAACCGACAGATGGCCGGAATGATCGCGTCTGGCTGGTATAGTCAAACCCGGCTTTGCCCGCGAGACCGGGCGTGCCACACCGGCATGGAACGGATGATCGCGATCGGCGATCATCGCAGGTCCTGTAACAAAGGGGGCCGGGCATCCGAATATGTCCGGGTAGCCCTCGAATCCGTCCCGGAGTTTCCATGGCTGGTCCTCTGCCCTCGCTTCCGCCCAAGCGCCCCGACATCCGGGGGGATGTCATCCATGCGGATCTCTGCATCATCGGCGCGGGTTCGGGCGGGCTTTCCGTGGCGGCTGGTGCCGTGCAGATGGGCGCGTCGGTGGTGCTCATCGAGAAGGGCGAGATGGGCGGCGATTGCCTGAACACGGGCTGCGTGCCCTCCAAGGCGCTGATTGCCGCGGCCCATATCGCCCACACGCACCGGATCGGCGACCGTTTCGGCATTCACGGCGGCGAGCCCGATGTGCGGTTCGCGGAAGTGCATGACCATGTCCACGGCGTCATCGGCGCGATCGCTCCGCATGACAGTGTGGATCGCTTCGAAGGCCTGGGTGTCATGGTCATCCAGGCGAAGGCGCAATTCGTCGATCGGGAAACGGTCGAAGCGGGCGGCCGGCGGATCAAGGCGCGGCGCTTCGTCGTCGCCACCGGCTCGCGGGCAGCCGTTCCGCCCATCCCCGGCCTTGCCGGTTCGGGTTACCTCACGAACGAGACGATCTTCGATCTCCGGGAACGCCCGCAGCATCTCATCGTCGTGGGGGGCGGGCCGATCGGGCTGGAGATGGCGCAGGCCTTCCGGCGCCTCGGCTCGGAGGTCACCGTCATCGAGAAGTTCGGGATCCTCGCGCGGGATGAACCGGAGGCGGTCGAGGTCGTGCGTGCCTCGGTGCTGAAGGACGGCGTGCGCCTGATCGAGAAGGTCGGCGTCAGCGAAATCCGGCCAGCGGATGGCACAATCACGGTCGTGCTGGATGGCGAAAGCGCGTTCGGGCGCGACATTGTGGGCACGCATCTGCTTGTTGCGACGGGCCGGCGGCCGAATATCGAGGATCTGGGGCTCGAAGCCGCCGGCATTGCTCATACGCCAAAGGGCATCACGGTCGATGCGCGGCTCCTCACCAGCAATCGCAAGGTCTTCGCGATGGGTGATGTGGCGGGCGGGCCGCAATTCACGCATATCGCGGGCTATCACGCGGGGATTGTCATCCGGAATGCCTTGTTCTGGCTGCCGGCCAAGGTCGATTACCGGGCCCTGCCCTGGGTGACCTATACCGACCCGGAACTCGCCCATGCCGGCTTGACCGAAGCCGAGGCGCGCAAGGCCGGCCATGCGGTGGAGGTGCTGAACTGGTCCTTTGCGCTCAATGATCGCGCCCAGGCCGAGCGGGCGACCGAGGGCCTTGCCAAGGTCATCCTCGGTCCGAAGGGCAAGATCCTCGGCGCGACGATCGTGGGCCCGCGGGCGGGCGAACTGATCGGGACCTGGGGCCTCGCGATCTCCGCCGGGCTGAAGATCGGCGCGATCGCATCGGCCATCCTGCCCTATCCCACCCTCTCGGAAATCTCGAAACGCGCTGCGGGAAGCTATTACACGCCGAAGCTGTTCGGCGCCTTCACCCGCCGCATTGTCGGGCTCATCCAACGATTTCTCCCCTGAAAGAGACCGGCATGTCGTTCTCCTCGCTCCTGAAGGATCGCCGCGTCTGGCTGGTGCTCGTGGCCATCGGGGCCTTCCTGTTGCTGCGCTGGTCGGGCCTGGCGAGCTACCTTTCCCTTGATACGCTGAAAAACCATCGGGAGGCGCTGACGGGCTGGGTGCAGGGCAGCCTCGTGCTCGCAAGTCTCGCCTATGTCGGGGTCTATGTTGTGGCCGTGGCCTTTTCCCTGCCGGGGGCCGTCTTCCTCACCCTCGCGGGGGGATTCCTGTTCGGCGCGACACTGGGAACCCTGCTGACCGTGACGGGCGCCACGATTGGCGCGACGCTGGTCTTCCTCTTCGCCAAGGTGATCTTTGGCGAGAATGCGCTGGATCGTTTCGGAGCGCCGGCGGCGAAGCTGGCCGAGGGCATCCGGCGCAATGCCGGCTCCTATCTGCTCGTGCTGCGTCTCGTGCCGCTCTTCCCGTTCTTCCTCGTCAACCTCGTGCCGGCCTTCGTCGGCGTGAAACTGCCGACCTATGTGCTGACCACGTTTTTCGGGATCATTCCCGGCACCGCCGTCTTCTCGCTCGCCGGAGCGGGCCTCGGTTCCGTTCTGGATCAGGGCGGTGCCATCACGCCGGGCTCGATCCTGACGCCCGAGATCATCGCGGGCCTCGTCGGGCTCGCCTTGCTGTCGCTGGCAGCCATTCCGCTGCGCAAACGCTTCGCCAATCGGGGCGGTTGATGGTCGAGCCCCGGATTTCCATGGAGACACGATCGATGCATACCCTGTCCCCGCATGTCTCTCGTCCTGTCTCCCGCCGGATGGCCCTCGGGCTTGGCCTCACCCTTGTGCTGGCGCAGGGATCGCGCGCGCTGGCGCAGGGCGATGCCGATGCCCCCTATGATGCGCTTCTGCGCCGCTATGTGAAGCCGGGCGCGGATGGCGTGACGCGCGTCAATTATGCCGGCTGGCGCGCCAATGCCGCCGACCGTGCGGCGCTCGATGCCTATCTTGCCGAACTGGCGCAGCGTCGGCCCTCTGCCATGGCCCGGGGCGAGGCCCTGGCCTATTGGGGCAATCTCTACAATGCCGTCACCCTGAAGGTCGTGATCGACCGGTATCCCGTGGCCTCGATCCGCGACATCAAGAGCGATTCCTGGCTCGATCCGAAGGCCTTTGCGGGGCCGTGGCGGCAGCCGCGGGTCACGGTGGAGGGGCGCAAGCTCTCGCTCGATGATATCGAGCATGCCATCATGCGCCCCACATTCAAGGACCCGCGCATCCATTATGTGGTGAACTGCGCCTCCTATGGCTGCCCCAATCTTTTGAACCGGGCTTGGCGCGCCGCCACACTCGAGGCTGACATGGATGCCGCCGCGCGCGCCTTCATCAATCATCCGCGCGGGGTCACGGTGCTCCCCACGGGCGGGCTCAGGGTGTCGTCGATCTACAAATGGTTCATCGAGGATTTCGGCGGCAACGATGCCGGGCTCCTCGCGCATTTCAACCGCTTTGCCGGACCGGCGCTGAAACAGCAGCTCGCGGCATCGCCGCAGATCGTGGCCGATGCCTATGACTGGTCGCTCAACCGGATCAGCCCCGGTTCCTGAGTATGGCGAGATCGCAGCTACCGAGCGGGCCAGGGGGCGAGATCCTCCGGGTGACGGGTCACGAGGCCCCGCATGCGCGTGGCCTTGAAAGGTCCGGGCCGTGACCCCCGCTCCGATTGCACTCGGGCTGATGTGCAAGCCGCCGCGCCCCGGCACCAGCAAGACTCGCCTTGCGGCCCGCATCGGGCCCGAAGCTGCGGCACGCCTCTCCCGCGCCTTCCTCGAGGATACCGCGCGGACGGTGCAGGCCGCCGCCTTTCGGGCGAGGATCGAGCCCCGCGCCTATTTCCGGCCGGCCGATGCGGCACCGGAGATCGCGGCGATCCTTGGCCCGGAATGGCACCTTGCCTTTGCGGATGCCGGCGAACTCGGCGCGACCATGCAGGAGGTTCTGGCGGCGGGCCTGCGGCATTGTCCGGCCGGCGCGATGATCATTGGTGCGGATGTGCCGCTCCTGAGCAGCGATATCCTCGTCGAGACGGCGGATTGCCTTCGAGACGGCGATCCCGATCAGGTCGTGATCGTCCCGAGCGTCGATGGCGGCTACTGCCTGCTCGGACTGCGCCGCCCGGATGCTGCCGCCACGCTCTGCGCGCCGATGGCCTGGAGCACATCAGGGGTGCTGGATGAAACGTTGCGTCGTGCATCAAGGGCCGGTCTGACCGTCCGGCTTTTCCCCGCGCAGCGGGACATCGACGAGCAAGCCGATCTCGACTGGCTGCGCGGCCAGCTCGCGCGCGAAGACGGCAAGGCCCCGAACACGAGGGCGGTTCTGGCTGAATTCGGGGAGGCCCTGTTCCGATGAGCCGGAAGCTGGTGCTGGTCGGCGGCGGCCACGCGCATGTCCAGGTCATCCGCGCGCTGGCGGAACACCCGGAGCCCGATCTTTCGGTGACGCTGGTGACCGACCGGTTGCTCACGCCCTATTCGGGCATGCTGCCGGGGTATATTGCCGGGTTCTACAGCCATGCCGGGATGCATATTGATCTCGGGCGTCTCGCCCGGGTTTCGGGCGTGTCGCTGGTGCCATCCGCCGCGAACGGGATCGATCGCGCGAGCCGCCATGTGCGCACCGACGATGGCCGCACGATCCCCTACGACATTCTCTCGCTCAATACAGGGGTCACGCCGGATCTCTCGGGAATCGCGGGGGCCGGGGAACATGGCATCGCGGTCAAGCCCATCAGCACGTTTCTCGAAAGGCTCGATGCGCTTCTCGCAGATGCCACGCGCCTAGATGGGCCACGGCGGATCGTGGTGGTGGGCGGCGGTGCCGCCGGGATCGAACTGGCCTTCGCGCTCAAGGCGCGGCTGCGCCGGATCGAGACCGCCCGACGCCCGTTCTGGATTGCCATCGCCGCCGGCAGCCGGCTCGTCCCGACCCTGAATGCGGGTGTCCGCCTGCGTGTCCGCGCTGCATTGGCGCGCCAGGGCGTCACCGTGATTGATGCCTTTCGTGTCGTCGACATCAATGCCGATGGCATCCGTGCCGCGGATGGACGCTTCATCGAGGCCGATGCGGTGCTGATCTCGACGGCGGCCAAGGCCCCGGACTGGCTGGGCGAGACCGGGCTCGCGACGACCACTGGCGGTTTTCTCGCCATTGCGCCCACGCTTGCCTCGATCAGCGATCCCGCGATCTTCGCCGTCGGGGATTGCGCGACCGTGATATCCGATCCCATGCCGAAGGCCGGGGTCTTTGCCGTCCGGCAGGGTCAAGCCCTGACCGGGAACATCCGCCGCGCCTTGCGGGGCGAACCCCTCGCGCCGCACCGGCCGGACCGGAACTTCCTGACGATCCTGATGACCGGGGATGGCTCGGCCATTGCCGGCCGCGGTGCCTGGCTCGCCGTGGAAGGGCGCTGGGTCTGGCGCTGGAAGGACTGGATCGACCGGCGCTTCATGCAGCGGTTTTCGGAATTCCGGCGCGAGCGCTAAATCCGCGCCGGCTGCTGGAGCGGTTTCCGATCGGCCTGAATCAGATCAACCGCTCTCTCTCTGTCTTGTCGCATTTTCTGATCGCCCGCCGATATCCGCGGGAAAATGCCCGAGCCCTATCGCAGAACGCGCCCCGCCACCGCATCCAGCCTCGCCACGAGGGCGGGATCGCGCGCGTCCGGCGCGGTGATGATCGCGAAATCGAGTGCGCGATGCGAACCGACCGGGCATTCCTCGCGCTGAAGCGGAAAATCGGCGGCCATTTCGGCCAGAACGCGGCGCGCGGCCTGCGTGTTGTCGTGCACCTGCCGCAGGATCAGCTCGATATTGACGTCGCCGTGATCCGGATGCCAGCAATCGAAATCCGTCACCATCGCGCACATGCAATAGGTGATCTCGGCCTCGCGCGCGAGCTTGGCCTCGGGCATCGAGGTCATGCCGATCACGTCATGGCCCTGCCCCTTGTAGAAGAGGCTTTCGGCCCGCGTCGAGAATTGCGGCCCTTCCATGCAGACCGCCGTTCCACCCTCGCGGATCGTCACGCCGGCCCGGCGCGCCGCCGCGGCCACCCTTTGCCTCAGACGGGGCCCGAACGGATCGCCAAACGGGACATGCGCGACGCATCCATTGCCGAAGAAGCTGCTCTCGCGCGCAGAGGTCCGATCCAGCAGCTGGTCGGGCAGCACGAAGGTGCCGGGCGGCAGTTCCTCCCGGTAGGACCCCACCGCCGAGAAACTGACGATATCGGTCACGCCCGCCCGCTTCAGCGCATCGATGTTCGCCCGGTAGTTGATCCCGGTGGGCGAGAAGCGATGGCCATCGCCATGCCGGGGCAGGAAGACGATCTCGGTGGTGCCGATGCGCCCGAAACGGAGCGCCGCGGAGGGTGCCCCCCAAGGCGTCTCGACCATCTCCTCGCGGCGATCCTCCAGACCTGGCAGGTCGTAAAGTCCTGAACCACCGATGACACCCAGCCGAGCCTTCATGATGCAATTCCCTGATACAGCGTGTTGAAGATGGGTCTTTATGGCAAAGCCTGCCGGGCCTACCAGCGCAGCAGGTTTCGCCCGAGAATCGCGCCCAGAGCCGCGACCAGAACCGCCGCGAGCGAATACCACGTCGCGACGAAGACCGGGTTGTCCTCGGTGCAGAAAACGCCATAGGCGATGATCGCCAAACCCGCCGAAGCGAGGCCCGCAAGGCCGCCGGAAAGGGCGGGAGCGGTCGTTGCTCCGCCCCGCAAGGCGCAGAGCGACACGATCAGCGGCAGCAAGGCGAGCGATGGGATGATCGTCAGGCAGGCCACGACGCTGCTGCCGAACATGCGAAGAAACCAGCCATCCGCGCCGCGAAACATCAGGTCCGCGCCGAGGAGAACCGCCAGGAAGACCGCGATGGTCGCCAGACGCCGCAAGGGCTCGTCGATCGAGACTTCCGGCCGGATGAGTGTCCTTGCCCCCGGGATGGCTGCCCAGGCCAGCAAGGCGCCGAGGATCATCTTCATGAGCGTTGGCAACAGGCCATCACCGAGCAGGTCCGCGCGCGCGCCTGCAAGCAGCAGGAAGGCGCTGCCGGTCAGGATCGCGGTCGGCAGCATCCAGCGCATCAGTGCCGTGCCCGGATGTCCGGGTCGGGACGGCAGATCCTCGGCCAGGAGCTGGATGAAATGTTCAGTTTTCATGGGTTCCGGTTCCATCGGGCCCGGCCCTGAAGCTTGCCGCGAGTTTCCTGAGTGCACGATGGAGAGCGACGCGAACCGCGCCTTCGCTCATCCCGAGCGCGCGGCCCACTTCCGATGCCGAGCGGCCCATCAGCATGATCTGTTCGACGATCTCGCGCTGGCGGGCGTCAAGCGCATCCAGCAGGCGCCGGCTGTCCAACGCGTCATCCCCGTGTCCCTCCGGCGCGGGAAGGGCGTCCTCCAGCCCGTCGAGTTCAACCTCCTTGCGCAGGCCAGACCGGCGCAAGGCATCGATCGTCTTGTAGCGTGACACGGCGTTCAGCCATGGCGTGAACGGCAGAGTCCGGTCCCAGGTCGCCCGCTTGAGATGGATGGCGAGCAGGGTCTCCTGGACGATATCCTCGAGATCGGCCGTGCCCCGCCCGGCCCGCATCAGCACGCGCCGGACGTCATTGCGCAGATGCGGCGTGATCGCACCGAGCAGGGTCCGATAGGCGTGGGCATCCCCGTCAAGAGCCAGGCGCATCAGGCGGCTCCATTCCTCTTCGTGTCCGGACTGGCGTTCCTGCACATGTCATCCTGTCATTCGGACTTCGGGAGGCATCCGTTACAGGGTTCCGACGACATCCGGCAAATGGCGTTTGCGCGAGAATGCTCGATCCGCAGATCCATGAAACAGCCGCTCGAAAAGTAACGGAACGTCCCATTTGCCAGCCTTGCGGTTCCGTGTCAGCTTCAGGGTCCGGCTGCAGACCTGCCAGCCGAAACCTCGCGGGGCGTCCTGTTCCGCTCGTGCCGTTCGTGCAGCTCGTGCCGTTCGTGCCTGCGCCGAACCGCAACAAGCCGGGAAACACCATGATCCTCTGCACAGACCGGGGCACCATTCTGGTGCGCAATCAAATTCCGCCGCCGTTGCGCAAACGAACCGAGAGTTATTTCGTCTTGCGGAAGGATGGCGACGAATGGACCGTCAGTGGTGAAGTCATCACGCCGGAGGTCCTGCACATCGTTTCGGAGACATGGCATCCGGGCCTGCGGGAGGCGCTTGCCGCCATCATTCCCTACCATCAGGCCTACCCGATTCAGCAGATCTACGTGATCGATCAGGATGCGAGCAGCTTCAACTGCCTGATGCAGTAGGCTCCGGACCCGGCCTGGATCGGATCGCGTCGGACCCAGCCGTCCAGCGATCGGCCTGTGGAGGTATCACCGCAACGCGCAACAGGGAAACGCCCCGCACCGGAGGGTGCGAGGCGCGGATGGGTACATCCCGGTTCACATCGCCGAGATCGGCGGTGCCGGCGGGTCACCGGGCACGATCGATCCCGGCGGCATGGGATCATGCACGGGAACGGGCGGTTTCGGGTCCGGCCCCGGCTGGCCCGGTTCCGGCACCGGGGGCACGGGCGGGACCGGGTGGGGCGGCACCGGTGGATCGGCCGGGGTGGGCGGAACCGGCGTGGCCGCCGGCGGGCCCAACCGCCAGATCGCGTCGAGGGGCTCGTCCGGACGGGCGGGCTCGATCGGGAATGCGGTCATGCCGGCTCCTTAGCCTCCGCCACTGCGGGGCGGTGCGACCTGCGGATTCGGCTGCGGTGACAGCTGATCCGGAGCCGTCTGCTGCGACGGGGTCAGCGGCGGCGGTGCGACGGTCGGCGGGTTGCTCGACGGCTGCGACTGGACCGTTCCGGTGGTGGTCCGATCCGGGCTCGATTCCCCCCACATCATCATGCCTGCCGTGTAGATCACCGCGAAAACCAGCACGGCCACCAGCACGGCCACGATGGATTGGGACGAAATGCCCTGCCATTGCCGCTTGGGATGGGCGTTGTGTTCATCATTGGCCATGTCACGGCCCTCCTTTTCTGTCTGGAGGTAACGCCGTCCAGTCAGAGAGGTTCCGGCCGCGAGGCGGTCGGAGCGGTCCCGGTTCCGGCCACGAGCCGGGGCGCAAGGGGGTGCTTGCGGGCCGCAGTGGCGTGCAGGATCGTCGACATCCGGTGCCAGGTTTCGTTCCAAGAGCCTTGCGCCAGCGCGGCATCGACGCGTGCGAGCCAATTCGCGGGCGGGCCTTCGAGCCATTGCTCGAGGCTCGCAACGAAGCCCTCCGCATCCGGCGCAATCGCGACGAGCCCGGCTTCGCCATAGCTGCGCACGACGTCCCGCACGGGGGTCGAGACGACCGGCAGGCCGGCCGCCAGGAATTCCGGCGTCTTCGTCGGGCTGATGAACCGGGTGGCGGCGTTGATGGCGAAAGGCATGATGCCGGCCGAGGCATGCGCGAGATAGGCCGGCAGTTCCGTGTAGGGCTTCATGCCCAGCCAATGCATGTTCGGCCGGTTCGGCAACCCATTGGGGTCGATCTTGACGACAGGGCCGATCATCAGCACCGACCAGTCCGGACGCAATCGCGCCAGTTCGTCCAGCAGCGCGAGGTCGAGGCGCTCGTCGATCACCCCGAAATAGACGAGGCGCGGATGGGGAATCTCCGCAAGATCGGCCGGCTCCGGCACGTCGTCCCGGCGGGCCTGGCCGAAATGGCCTGAATCGATGCTGCTCGGGAAGGCGTGGATGTTGCCGTGACGCCCGCGCTTCGCCTCGAACAGGCTGAGGCCTCCGGTGAAGACGACATCCGCTTCCTGCATCAATTCCTGCTCCAGCGCCACGAGCGCGGGCGGCGCGCCGAGGAAGCCGCTGAGCTCATCCATGCAATCATAGACGCGCAGGCCGCAGGCGATGTGTCGGCTGATCGGCAGGGCCATGGGCGTGTAATACCAGACGATGTCCGGTTCGCCCCTCTCCTCGGCGAGCCTCGCGTCGAGAAGCTGGCGCTGGGCTTCCACGATGGCCATCGGGGAAAGCCCCTCCGGCAGAAGCGGGGTCAGCACCTCGATATTGGGTAACACGAGGCGGCGACGCAGTTCGGGGACCGTGCGATCGGCCGAGAAGACCGGCTCCTCGAAGAACAGGACATGCCATGCCTCAGCCGCGCGCGTCAGCAGGTGCTGCGGGCGCTGGAACACGAAATCCCAGCGCAGATGCGACAGGCACAGCAGGACCGGAAAGGGGGCGCGCGCATTCGATTCCCGCTCCGCCGAGACGACAGGGGCGGATCCGGGCAGGCGCACGGAAACGGATGTGTTCATTGAGAAATCCTCGCGATCAGGGCGGGCAGGAGCGAAGGCGGGCAGGAGCAAAGGCGAACGCGGGGAATTTCGAGAAAAAGGGCATCCGGTCCGGCTGGCCGCTCAACGTGCGGCCGGGCGGAATGTTCCTTGCGCCCCGCTCCCGCTCACCGTTCGCGGCACGGCGAAAGGGAAAGGCTCGCACAGGCGGAAGTTGCCCTGCACGTCCCGGCGCGTGCCGCGCCCGGCAGATGCACGCGGCGTCAGCGGCGCAGGGCGGCGCGGACACAGGCGGAAAGCACATCCGGCGGCACCGGCTTCTGCAGGAAGACATGGCGGATATCCGCGAGTTCCGTCGGCAGGACCTGCGAACCCGAGCAGACGATGATGTCGACGCCGCGCTCGTGGAGCGCCCGCGCCGTCTCGATGCCGGAGCGGCCATCGGCCAGGTGGAGATCGATCACCGCCACACGGGCCGGTTCGGCCGCATGGGCTTCAAGCGCCGCCTCGGCGGTGGCGAAGGGGCCCAGGGCATCCACCCCGCCCTCGCGCAAGGCTTCGGCATAGGAAAAGCCGATCAGCCAATCATCCTCGCAGATCAGCGCCGCGGGACGCCCGGCGCGGGAAAGCAGGGCGTGGGCGTTTGCAAATTCGGACTTGCTGAGATGGGACGACTTGCTGACATGTGACATGGCAGGAAGACGCCGATCCCATGGTCCCGGTTCCCTTGCTCGTGGTTCCCATTCTCCCGTTTCCCATGGTCCCGTTTCCTGCGATTCTCCCGGCAACAGCCCTGCAACCTTCACGGCCCATGCCGCGTTACCTCCGTGCCGCTCCGCCCCCGGAGCATGTTTTTCCCTTGTCACACGGAGCAGGGCCATGCCGATCAAGACCATGGACGATCTCTTTCTTCACACCCTGAAGGACATCTACTACGCCGAACGGCAGATCCTGAAGGCGCTGCCCAAGATGGCGAAGGCCGCGACTTCGCAGGAATTGCGACAGGCTTTCGAACAGCATCGCACCGAGACGGAAGGCCAGATCGAGCGCCTGTCGCAGGTCTTCGAGATGCTCGGCAAGCCGGCGCGCGGCGTGAAATGCGAGGCGATCGAAGGCATCATCGACGAGGGCCAGTCCATCATGGAAGAGGTGGAGGATCCCGAGGTGCGCGATGCCGCCATGCTTGCCAGCGCGCAGGCGGTCGAGCATTACGAGATCACCCGCTACGGCACGCTGATCGCATGGGCGCGGCAGATCGGCCACGACGACGCCGCGACGCTTCTCGAACAGTCGCTCGAGGAGGAGAAATCCACCGATCAGCTCCTGACCGAACTCGCCGAGGAATCGCTGAACCAGGCCGCCGCCTGACGCGAACCGGCACCCCAACCGCTGCCCGCCCGTGCGAAACGGGCGGGTGGCCTTCCCTGCAGGGAGACCCGCCATGGTATTCAAGGACGCGCGATTCCACGGCGAGAAGCGCGCACAGATGCTGCCGGTCGTGGCGGTGACGGAGGCGCGCGTCGCGACTTTGCTGGCTTCCGCGCCCGATCTCGATGGTTCGTCCATCACCGTCACGGCGATGGATGACGGCATCGTGCTCGCAGGCTTCGTCACTTCCGAGGGCGAGCTTCGCCGGGCCGCCGAGCTGGCGCAGGCGGTGGAAGGCGTGGCCTTCGTCGACAACCGCATCGCGCTGCGCTGAACGCCCACACGGCACCGGAACGCGCGCCGAAGCGTAGCCGGGAAACATCGGCCCGGTTGAGCGTTGAGGGATGGCCGGCTGCAAGGCCGGCGCCGCCTTTTTGCCGCCTGCCGTCTGGCGCTTTGCCCTCCTGCTCCCGGATGATGTCATGATCGATCTTGAATCCCTCGCCGCCTCGTCGCTTCTGGGGCACGGAGTCGTCGCCGCGCGATTGGCCATGGCCGGGCTGCTCGGGGCCGTGATCGGCATCGACCGCGAGGTGAACCAGCGTTCTGCCGGCTTGCGCACGCATATGCTTGTCGGCATGGCCTCAGCCTTCTTCGCCATTCTCGCCACAGAGATCGTCGGGCGCATCCCCGAGAATACCGGGGCGACGGGCGATCCCGTGCGCATCATCGAGGCGGTGACCGCCGGCGTCGCCTTCCTCGCGGCAGGCGCGATCATCCGTTCGGGCGGCATGGTGGAGGGAGTGACGACCGCCGCCGGGTTGTGGTTGGCCGGCGCGGTGGGGCTCGCCTGCGGGCTGGGCCTCTGGACACTCGCGACGATTGCCGCGGTGCTCGGCTTTCTGGTGATCACCGTGCTCGGCTGGGTCACCTACCGGCTCGGCCCCAAGCGGGAGAGCGGTTCCGACTGACGGAAACCCTTCCTCCTCCGGCGGGACATGAAAAAAGGCGCCCCGCGAGAGGCGCCCTTTCTTCTGATCGCGCGGTGATACGCCGTCTCAGAGATCGGCCGGATTGCCCGTCACCGAAGCCTGGCCGAGCGTGCCGGTCGCGCCGGTTCGCGGCAGGGCACGCGCGGCACCGGGCGCAAACACTCCGGTCGTCACCGGCACCGTCTCCTGGATGCGGCGGAAGGTCGAAAGCGCCTGCCCCACCACCTGGTCCATGTTGTAGTAGCGATAGGTGGCGAGCCGCCCCACGAACCACACGTCGCGCGTTGTGCGCGCCAGTGCCTCGTAGCGCTTGTAGAGTTCCGCATTTTCCGCGCGGGGAATGGGGTAGAAGGGGTCGCCCGTCGCGCTGGGATATTCATAGGTCAGCGCCGTATGGCGATGCCTCTGCCCGGTGAGGTGCTTGTATTCGGTCACGCGGGTGTATTCTTCCGTCTGCGGATAGTTCACCACGCCCACGGGCTGGTGCCATTCCACCGGCAGCGTCTTCTGGACGAAGCGCAGCGAGCGATAGGGCAGGCGCCCGTAGCGATAATCGAAATACTCGTCGATCGGACCGGTGAAGATCACCCGGCGGAACAGCCCGCTGTCGCGGATTTCGGAAAAATCCGTGCCCAGCATCAGCTTGATCCGGGGGTGGTCGAGCATGCGCTCGAACATTGTCGTATACCCCTCGAGCGGCATCTGCTGGTACTTGTCGGTGAAGTAGCGGTCATCCGTATTGAAGCGCACCGGGATGCGCGCGGTGACGGATTTGTCGAGCTCGGAGGGGTCCATGCCCCATTGCTTGCGGGTGTAGCCGCGGAAGAACTTCTCGTAGAGTTCGCGGCCGACCTGGCTCACGATCACGTCTTCCGAGGTGCGGATCTCCGCGACCTTTTCGGCGCGGCCCGCGAGGAACCGCTCCACGCCCGCCTCGTCGAGATCGAGGCCATGGAGCCGGTTCACGGTCGTCCGATTGATGGGGATCGGCACGAGTTGGCCGTCGACCTGCCCGAGCACCCGGTGCTCATAAGGCCGCCAGCGGGTGAAGCGCGAGAGATAACCGACGATCTGCTCCGAATTCGTATGGAAGATGTGCGGCCCGTATTTGTGCACCAGCAGCCCTTCGGCATTGGTGCAATCATAGGCATTGCCGGCAATATGCGGACGGCGATCGATCACGAGCACGCGCTCGTTGCGTTCCCGCGCGATCCGCTCGGCCAGCACCGAACCGGCAAAGCCGGCACCCACGACCAACCAGTCAAACATGAGAACCTCCCTTGGCGAGAGGACAAGCGGAATGCGCTGCGCGCGCGGAGGACGACGCCATGGCAGAAACCTTTCGGGAAAAGCCCGTTGCCTGCCTGAAAAGGAGCGGAGCGCGGGGGCTGTTATGAAGCGGCAACGTCGCAACGGGCGTCGCGGTTCCCGCTGCCCTGGCGGAACCGGGCCGGAAAGCCGGCGTTCCGGAAGGGTGCCCGTGCCGGCTGAGGAGCCCTATTCCGCATGCCAGACCTGTTTCAGAGCTTCATGCAGGGCGGGTTCGAATGCTCGACCCATCGCCGGCGCGACGGCCGTCGTCTGGATGTCCTCGCGGCGACGCGCCACGACCGGATGACGGCCGAGGATTATGTGCTGCTCGGCTGGCATGGCATCCGCACCGTGCGCGACGGGTTGCGCTGGCACCTCATCGAGCGCCTGCCCTATGTCTATGACTGGTCGAGCGCCCTGCCGATGCTGCGCGCGGCCCGGGTCACCGGCACGCAGGTGATCTGGGACCTGTTCCATTACGGCTGGCCCGACGGGCTCGATATCTGGTCGCCGGCCTTCGTCCACCGCTTCGCAGGCTTCGCCCGGGCGGCGGCGCGCGTGGTGCAGGCCGAGACGAACGGCGCGCCCTTCTTCGTTCCGATGAACGAGATCTCGTTCATGGCCTGGGCGGGCGGGCAGGAGGGGGTATTCAATCCGTTTGCGCACCGGAAGGGCGATGCGCTGAAATTGCAGCTCGCCCGGGCCTGCATCGCCGCCATGCACGCGATCCGCGAGGTCGCTCCCCTCGCGCGCTTCCTGCTGGCCGAGCCGATCATCCGTGTCGTGCCGCGCCGCCACAACCCCGGCAGCGTGGAGCGCGCCGCCCGGCACAACGAGGCCCAATATCAGGCCTGGGACATGATTGCCGGTCGGCTCAACCGCGAACTCGGCGGCGCGGAAAGCCTGCTCGATATCATCGGCGTGAACTATTACTGCCACAACCAGCGGCAGGAGGAAGGCTCCCCCATCCCGTGGGATGGCAGCGACCCGGCCTATCGCCCCTTCTCCGAATTGCTGCGCGCCAATTACGAGCGCTACAACCGCCCGATCCTGATCTCGGAAACCGGCATCGAAGCCGAATTGCGACCGCTCTGGCTGCGCCATGTCGCGGACGAGGTCGGCAAGGCCATCGAGGAAGGCATTCCCGTCAGGGGAATCTGCCTGTACCCAGTGCTGAACCATCCCGGCTGGGAAGATGACCGGCATTGCCCCAATGGCCTGCTCGATTACTGCCCTGCCCGCTTCGATCGCTCGATCTATGCCCCTCTGGCCGAGGAGGTGAACCGGCAGCGGGCGCGCTTCCTGTCGCTGGCGGAGCGCGCGCCCCTTCTCCAGGCATGAGCCCACAAAAAAACCGCCCCGGAGGCAAGGTCTCCGGGGCGGCGCATCGATCGTGCATGCCGGTCACCGCTTAGCGGTAGCCGCGCTGCTGGGTCCGATCGGGAATGCGTTCGTGGTCTTCGCCGCTGCCCAGTTCCTCGGGCTCGTCCGCGTCCAAAGCCGCGACGGCATCCTCGAGATCCATCGGATCGTCGGTGGCGAAGCGGGCATTCGGCTGGACGGCGCGCTCGTCACGGAGATTGTCGAGCCCTTGTGTCTTCTCGTGGAAGGCGAGGTTTTCCTCGTCCTCGTTCTCGATCGGGTTCGGTGTCCTCGGGTTCTGGGTCATGTCTGTCTCCTCTCAGGGACTGCACTGCATGGACCGCGTTTTGCGGCGCGATCGCGACGATCGCCGGAAGGTAAACGTGCGGATCAGGCATCGGTTGCCTGTCCGGCTGGCAGGAATTTCCGGAAGCGCCGGTCGAGGAAAACCGGGAATCGCTGCGCCTCGCCGGTTCGGGCGGGCGATTGCGGCAGGTTTGGGCGCACGGAACCGCGCCGGTTTTGCCGCGTTGTCGACAGGTCAACCGACACACACAGCGACGGACGCCGCCGCCCCTTTCGGGCGGCCCGGCTCCCCATTTCGGATTGGAGACGATGATGAAGAAACTCCTTTGGACCACCGCCCTGCTGGCGGTTTCGGCCCTTCCCCTGTCGGCGCAGCAGATCCAGCAGCGCGCGCCGCAGCCGATCCCCGAAGTGGGTGGCTCGGCCGGCGCGCTGACGGGCGGCAATGTGGGCAACGCGCCTTCGGCAATCAGCGATGCCGAACGGCAGTATTTCCGGGAGGTCATGGCCCGGCAGACCGTGCCGTCCGTGCGCTATGACGGCACCTTCGTGGTCGGCGCGGAGCTGCCCGGCACGGTGCGCTACTACGACGTGCCGAACGACCCGCGTTTCAGCAATTATCGCTACACGCGCCTCAATGAGCGCTACCTGCTGGTCGATCGCAACAACCGCATCGTGGCCGTGTTCGATTAAGCCACCCGGCCGGCTTGCGAATCCGGGAGCGCAACCCAGAAGGTTGCGCTCCTTTCTCGTTGCGGTTGGCTGAACGGGTATCGGGCCTAGCTCTTCCCGGCATCCGGCTTCGAAGGCCGATCGTCACCGGTCCTGCCCTTCAGGCGCCCCCCGGCTTTGCCGCCTCCATCCTGCTTGTTCACCGTTGCCCAGGCTCGTGCCTCGGCTTCGTCGCGCCCGACACCGCGTTCGGCAGAGCCATCCGCGATGTGCTGGGCCTTGCGCTTCTGCTTTGTCGTGTACTTGGATTTGTCACCGGCCGGCATGGCCTGCCCTCCCCTGGATCGTGATTGGTCCGGGACGAAACGCCCGCCTCGCGCAGCCGTTCCGGCGGGCCGGCCATGGAACGATCGCCCGGACGCGAACCGCGCGGCTGTCTCGGCGGTGCTCCGGGCGAACCTCGAATTGCGCGAGCACCGCGCCCCCGAATTGTGTCCAAAACCTGACGA
>PERO01000012.1 GCA_002928875.1 Methylobacterium sp.
CCAAGAAATACACCAATCGCGGCCTGCAATTCCTGGATCTGATCCAGGAGGGCAATATCGGCCTGATGAAGGCGGTCGACAAGTTCGAGTATCGCCGCGGCTACAAGTTCTCGACCTATGCCACCTGGTGGATCCGGCAGGCCATCACGCGCTCGATCGCCGATCAGGCCCGCACCATCCGCATCCCGGTGCATATGATCGAGACGATCAACAAGATTGTCCGCACCTCGCGCCAGATGCTGCACGAGATCGGCCGCGAGCCGACGCCGGAAGAACTGGCCGAAAAGCTCGCCATGCCGCTCGAGAAGGTGCGCAAGGTCCTGAAGATCGCGAAGGAGCCGATCTCCCTCGAAACGCCGATCGGCGACGAGGAAGATAGCCACCTCGGCGATTTCATCGAGGACAAGAACGCGATCCTGCCGATCGATGCGGCGATCCAGAGCAATCTGCGCGAAACCACCACGCGCGTGCTGGCCTCGCTGACGCCGCGCGAGGAGCGCGTGTTGCGCATGCGCTTCGGCATCGGCATGAACACCGATCACACGCTCGAGGAAGTGGGCCAGCAGTTCAGTGTCACGCGCGAGCGCATCCGCCAGATCGAGGCGAAGGCGCTCCGCAAGCTGAAGCATCCGAGCCGCTCACGGAAGCTCCGGAGCTTTTTGGATAACTGAACTCTTAGTCCGGCGGGCCACCATGCGCCGGGCTCATCGGGCCGGGCGTCGAGCCCTGCCCGGTGCCGCGGTCGAGCGGGTAGCCATCATCGTCCAGCGGGCGATCGTCCTGCTCCACGGGCACGGTGGGAATATCGGCGGCATCCACCGGCGGTTCCGGTTCGCGGACCGGCGCCGTAGGCTGCGACACGGCCGGCGGGTCGCTGGCCGGGAAACTATCCTTCAGCCCCTTCTCGAGCTGCTTCTTCAACTGCTCCTGCTCGGGATCCGGCACGACGGCATGCTCGGGATGCGTATCCACGAGATCGAACACGCTCTCGCCGGGCGGCAACGGCTGGCGATGGAGGGTGGTGATCGGCATGGCTTTCTCCTTGGCTGTTCGCTCGGGCGGCGGATGTCGCCGTTCGCCCTGTCAACGCAGCCCTGACGCCAGCGGTTCCGTCGGAAATTTCGCGCGAACCGCCCGAAAGCCGGCGAAGCTTCAGCTTGGATTTACAACTTCAGGTTTAGTACAGGGTTGTCTCAGCCGTGAGAGAACCGCCATGGGCCTGCAACGCATTCACCTGTTCCTTAGCAGCGCGTGGAACGACACGCGCCATGCCGATCGCCTCGCCGAATGGATTTTCGAGCAGCACTGGCAGATCGGCGACGCGACGCTCGATTTCCGGGATCTCTCCATCCCGCGCTCCGATCCCGTGCTCGACGAGCCGCATTCGGACGCCGCGCGGCGCGAGCGCGAGGCGCGCATTGCCCGCTCGCATGTCGTCGTGGTTCCGGCGGGCTTGCCGGGCGAGGCGCAGGCGCCGGTGGAAGCCGAGATCGAGGCCGCCCATGGCCTGCGCCGGCCGGTTCTCGCCGTCGATGTGCAATCCCGCATGGGCCCGCCCTGCACGATCCGCGCGAAGGCGGACGACCATTGCCCGTGGCAGGACAAGGCGATGATCTCGAAGATCTGGCGGCTCTACAACGATCACTGACCCCCGTTGAGGACGCGACGCGCCGGCCGGTGCCGATCATCACGATGGGCCAAATGGGCAGGCCATGCGGGATCGCTTGCAAGCGCGGCGCTGCCGCGCCCCATGACAAAACGCCCGGAAGCGCGAGCCTCCGGGCGTCGGGGATGATGGGGCAGGGGCGCGATCGACCCTGCCGTTTTAACCCTGCTTGGGGGCCTCGCCGTCATCCGGCCGGGCCGGGGGAGCATTGCGACGATCGGCCATGAACTGGTCGAACTCGGCCTTGTCCTTGGCGTGGCGCAGGCGCTCGAGGAAATCCTTGAACTCGCGGGCCTCGTCTTCCAGCCGGCGGATCGTCTCCGAGCGGTATTCGTCGAAGGCGCGGTTGCCGGTAGGCGCGAAGCCCTGGTTCGCGCCATTGTTGCCGCCCCAGAAGCGCTGGCGCATCTCGTTCCAACGTTCCATCTTCATTTGCATCTTGTCCATCTTGCGCTGCCAGCGCGCCTCGGAACCCCAGGTGGAATTGTTGCTGCAGCTCATGCGTCCGCTCCAGATCATGTAGAACAGGATCGCGAGCCCCACGGGCCAGAACAGCACGAAGCCCAGGATCATCGCGGCAATCCAGCCGCCGCGTCCATAGCCATCCAGCTTCTCGACCATCGCCGTCATTCGTCGCTCTCCGTTGCAGGGCAGGTCTTGCCCGGGATCGTGATCCATCGAATGTGAATGTAAATCACATTTACATAAGTGGCAAACGGGAGCGAAAACGTCAAGATTGCCGATCATGAAATCTTGGAAAGGTCGACAGACTGCAATGATTTCAGCGGTTTGATGCGTTTCTCAGCCCGTCGAGATAGATGAGGACGCTGGCTTCCAGCAGGTCCTCCGGGCTCATCGGCAGGGGCCGGCGCGCGGCATCCCCGCGTGCGAAGAGGCTCGCAATGCCATGGCTCTGCGCCCAGATATGCAGGGCGACCATCATCGCCGGCGGCTTTTTCGCGCCCGGCATCCCCGCGATCACCGCCTCGCAGGCCTCGCGCAGCACCGCGAAGGCCGCATCGGAGGCGGCGTGCAGGGCCGGGTGGCTCGAGAAGGACAGCCCGCTCTCGAACATCGCGGAATAGGTCGCGGGCTCCTCTCGCGCGAAGGCGAGATAGGCGCGGCCGACGCGCTGGAAGGCATCGGCAGGCAGGGGCTTGCCATGGTCCCAAGCCGCCCGGAGCCGGATCGCGAAGCTCTCGAAGCCGCGCCGGGCGATATCCGCCATCATCTCGTCGCGGTCGCGGAAATGCCGGTAGGGCGCGGCCGGAGAGACGCCCGCGGCGCGCGCGGCCTCCGCCACGGTGAAACCCGCCGGGCCTTTCTCGCCGATCAGCCGCAAGGCGGCCTCGATCAGCGCCTCGCGCAGGTTGCCGTGGTGATAGCCGCGCTTCTTGTTCGGCTCTTGGGGGTCCCAGGTCATGGGGCTGCTTATCGGCCAAACGAATTCAGGGCGCAACGGGCCCCGCTGGCGCATTGCTGCTGCCGAGGCGCTTGCGCTCGGCGAGATGCGACCAGGCATCGACGATCGTCTTGATGACAACGAGCACTACGAGCCCCCAGACCGGCGCGCCCATCACCGCGATCGCGCCTGCGCCGGCGAGGATCGTGAGATGCAGCACCACCACGCGTTTGTAGGGCGCGAACATCAGCGTGCCGGCATCGACGCGTTTCCATTCGCCGCCGATCAGGAAATTCAGCACGAACGAGACGCCATGGCTGGCGACGAGCCCGGCCGTGGCCCACCAGTAACCCGCATCGGCCTCGATCATCCGTTCGATCAGCGTGAAGGCCGCGAGCGGCGACGCCTCGATCCGGCCGCCGGGAATCGGCTGGTCATGGCCGAAGATTCCCATCACGAAGAGGCCGTGCACGGCGGTGAACATGCCGTAATGGAGCGTGAAGAACACCATGAAGAACAGGATGCCCCATTCGCCGCGCAGGATCTGCGTCGCCATGCGCAACAGATTGTAGGCGCCGACGATCACATTCTCGAGCCAGAACAGCGCCATCACCATGAACACGCTCCAGCCGAACGCCACCACCCCGATGAGGGGCACGAGGTTGGCCGCGACCAGCAGCGCGAGCGAAACGAGAACAGGATTGCGCGGCGGGTTCGGCAACACGGGCATGAGCGCAATCTAGCAGCCCCGCCGTTTCGCATCCATTGCACACCCTCATGAACCCATTTGCTTTTGGTGTTTGACCGGCCAGCCGGTTTCCGGCCACCTTGGCGGCATGAACGCCACCATCGCCGCCCCGCGCCCCGACAGTTCCTACGCCTGGGGACGGCTCGCGCTGGCCCTGCTGATCGCCACGCTGGCGGGCGTGGGCATGTGGGCGGTGATCGTGGCCTTGCCCGGCATCCAGAGCGAATTCGGCGTGGCGCGCGGCGCGGCCTCGCTGCCTTACACGGTGACGATGCTGGGCTTCGCCTTCGGCACCATCGTGCTGGGCCGGATGTCGGATCGCACGGGCATCGTGGTGCCACTGCTGATCGCCGGCACGTCGCTGGGTCTGGGGTTCGGGCTTTCGGCGCTGGCGCCCAATCTGCTGGTGCTTTCGCTGCTGCATTTCCTGGTTGGCATGGGCTCGGGCGCCGGTTTCGCGCCGATGATGGCGGATATCTCGCACTGGTTCGTGAAGCGCCGGGGCGTGGCGGTGGTGATCATCGCGAGCGGAAACTATCTGGCGGGAACGGTCTGGCCGCTCTTCATGAACCAGCTTCTGCCCACGCAGGGCTGGCGCGGCACCTATGTCGCCATCGCCGCGATTTGTGTCGTCACCATCCTGCCGCTGGCCTTCCTGATGCGCCGGCGGCCGGAGAAGACCGCGCTCGACGCCGCAACCAAGGCCGCCGCCGCCGCACAGGCCGATCTCGGCCTGCCGCCGCGCGTCCTGCAGATGCTGCTGGTCGTCGCGGGCTTCTCCTGCTGCGTGGCGATGAGCATGCCGCAGGTGCATATCGTCGCCTATTGCGGCGATCTCGGCTACGGCGTTGCGCGGGGTGCCGAGATGCTCTCGCTGATGCTGTTCCTCGGCATTGCCTCGCGCATCGGCTCGGGCTTCCTCGCGGATCGCATCGGCGGGGCGGCGACCCTGCTGATCGGCTCGATCATGCAGGGCGTGGCTTTGGTGCTCTATCTCTTCTTCGACGGGCTCGCCTCGCTCTATGTCATCTCCGGCATTTTCGGCCTGTTCCAGGGTGGCATCGTGCCGATGTATGCGGTGATCTGCCGCGAGTTCCTGCCCGCGCGCGAGGCCGGCAGCCGCATCGGCCTCGTGATGGCCTCGACGATCATCGGCATGGCCTTCGGCGGCTATGTCTCGGGGCTGATCTACGACGCGACGAATTCCTATCGCCTCGCCTTCCTCAACGGCGTCGCGTGGAACGGGCTGAACCTGCTCGTGGTCGCCTGGCTCTTCCTGAAGCGCCAGAAGGCGATGCCACAGCCGGCGTGATGGCCGACTGCATCCAAAGACGGGGCTCGTGTGTTCTCTCCCCGACAGGGAGAAAAACCATGCGCCTCACACACATCATGCCGATCCTACTCGGCCTTCTCGCGACCCTCATCCTGCTTGGCGGCCCGCAGGCCCAGAACGCGCCGGACGAGGATTTCTCGCGCTGGCCCGAACTCGTGAATCCTTTCGAATCGACCTCCGGTGGCGGCGTGATGATCGACCGCTACGCGCCCGTCGTGGTCGGCAACACCTGCCGCACGGATTTCACGGTGACGCTGCCGAATGGCGGCGGCACCTTCCTCAACGAGGTGACATTCGACGCCATCCCCATGCGCGGCGGCATCCTGTGCAGCAATGGCCGCTGGCGCGCGAAGGATGGCTCGGCCGAGGGCACCACGCCCTTCCGGGTTTTCCTGAAGGACGGGATGGCCTACCGGCCGCCGTCCTGAATGTCTGCCGCTTGACCCGCGCGCGCATCCGGCCCACCTGTGCGCGCGAACAACAACACGGAGGGGCCCATGCTCAAGACCACGCTCGCGGGATCGTTGCCGAAGCCGACATGGCTCGCGGAGGAGGAGAAACTCTGGGCCGGCTGGAAGCTCGCCGGGGCCGATCTGGAGGAGGGCAAGCGCGATGCCACCATCCTCGCGGTGAAGCTGCAGGAGGAGGCGGGTCTCGACATCGTGGGCGACGGCGAGCAGGCGCGCCAGCATTTCGTACATGGCTTCCTCGCCAATCTCGAGGGGATCGACTGGGAAAAGAAGACCCGCATGGGCATTCGCAACAACCGCTACGAGGCGGATGTGCCCACGGTCACCGGTCCCATCCGCCGCAAGGCGAGCGTGCATCGCATGGAAGCCGCTGCCGCCCGCGCCAACACGGATCGGCAGTTGAAGTTCACCTTGCCCGGCCCGATGACGATCGTGGATACCATCGCCGACGCGCATTACGGTCGCCGCGAGGATCTCGCCTTCGCCTTCGCCGAGGTGCTGAACGAGGAGGCGCTGGAATTGCAGGCGCTTGGCGTCGATGTCGTGCAGTTCGACGAGCCGGCCTGGAACGTCTACATGCCGCAGGTCGCCGAATGGGGCATGAGCGCGCTCGAACGCGCCGCCAAGGGGCTGACCTGCACCACGGCGGTGCATATCTGCTACGGCTACGGCATCAAGGCGAATATCGACTGGAAGGCCACGCTCGGCGGCTCCTGGCGGCATTACGAGGAGACCTTCCCGGTTATTGCGCGCTCCTCCATCCAGCAGGTGAGCCTCGAATGCCGGAACTCCAGGGTGCCGATGGACCTCATCAAGCTGCTCGATGGCAAGGATGTGCTCGTCGGCTGCATCGACGTCGCCTCGAACGACATCGAGACGCCCGAGCAGGTGGCCGCCACCATCCGCGAGGCGATGAAATTCGTGGCCCCCGAAAAGCTGTTCCCCTGCACCAATTGCGGCATGGCGCCGATGTCGCGGCAGGTGGCCTATGGCAAGCTCGCGAGCCTTGCGCAGGGCGCGAAAATCGTCTGCGATGAGCTGAGACGGTAACGCTCGCGCAAAGGATCGCCATGACCGCCGACCACGCAACCCCGCGCGGGCAGCTCACCCTGCGCACCATCGCCATGCCGGCGGATACCAACGCCAATGGCGACATCTTCGGCGGCTGGGTGATGGCGCGGATGGACCAGGCCGGCGGCATCGCCGGCGTGGAGCGCACCAAGGGGCGCGTGGTGACCGTGAAGGTCGATTCCATGACCTTCATCCGTCCGATGAAGGTGGGCGACGTGCTCTGCGTCTATACGGAAATCGGCCGCGTCGGCCGAACCTCGTTCCAGATCCATGTCGAGGCCTGGGCGCAGCGCTTCATGACGCAGCAGATGGAACTGGTCACGGATGCCGACTTTACCTTTGTCGCCATCGACGATTCCGGCAAGCCGCGGCCCGTGCCACCATCTTGATCCCGCCGCCGGCGTGATCAGACCCAGTTGTAGTTGAAGCTCACGGAGATGCGTTCGTTCTCCGCGCGGTTCATCGGCACGTCATGGCGCAGGAAGCTCTCCCAGAGCAGCAGCGTGCCAGCCTCGGGCTGCAGCGAGACGAAGCTCTGGTTCTCGCGGCTCGCCTTTTTCTTGCGCGGCGGATGCGCCATCATCATCGCGTGGCGCGGGTCTTCGAAGCGGATCGCGCTCGCGCCCTTCGGGATCGCCGCGTAGAACGTGCCGGAAATCACCGCATTCGGATGGATATGCGCCGCGTGGTAACCGCCTTCCGGCAGCACGTTCACCCAGTAGGAATCCATCGCGAGCTTGCCGCCGCCGAGATCGAATTCGAGCGTCTTCGCAAAGATCTTCACATGGCTGTCGATCGCGCGGGCGAGCGTCTTGAAGGCGGGAAAACGCCAGGGCAGGTCATCGAGCGAGGCATAGGAGGTGTAGCCGGGATAGCCGTTGTCGCGGCACCATTTCCGCCCGGCGGTGTCATCGATGCTGAGCACATCCGCCGCCGCCACGATCTCGGCGAGCAGCGCGTCGTCCGCGATCCGGGCGCGATAGATGCGCGTGGGGAAGAGGGTGAGGATTTCCGGGGTGGCGTCGTCCATCATGGCGCATTCCGGCTCACGTTTCGTCTCCGTCCTTGCAGCCTGACGCGGCCCAGGCGGCCTGCGCGTCGGTTTCAACGGCGCCGCTCCGTGCCGCCCGTACGCGCGCGAGCGCATCGGCGGGCTTGACGCCCTGCTCGGCCATGAGCCGGGCGGCGACCATGCCGGAACGTCCCTTGCCGCCAAGGCAATGCAGCAGCACGGCCCCGCCCTGCTTCAGGTTCTCGCGCAGCGATTCCGACAAGGGGGACCAGCGCGTATCCCGGTCCGCGGGCACGCCATAATCGGGAACCGGGAAGGCGTGATGCGCGATGCCGCGGCGGGCGAGTTCATGGGAGAGGCCCTCGGCCCCATGGGTTGCCATCTCGCTCGTCTCGGTCATGGACACGACGACATTCGCGCCCCAGCGGGCGATGGCTTCGACATCCTCGGCGAGATTTCCCGTCCGGCCGGGCAGGCGGGCAATGCCCAGCCGCCCGCCATCCGTGAGCGCGATTTCGGCAATCTCGAAAGGGTCGTCGTCGCTCATCGCAACCGTGGTGCTTACTTGCCGTTTCCTTCGGGATTACGCGGCAGTCCCGCCTCTGGCAAGACCGGCGAGACATCCGCTTCGGCCCGTGCGGCGGCCGGCGCGGGAGCTGCGGCCGGAGGGGTTTCGACCGTCGTTCTGTCGACACCCATCCGTTCGATGGTGACACGGGCGGTGCCCTGGCCGGCAAATCCCAGCACGCGCGCCGCGCCATGCGAGACATCGATGATGCGCCCGCGCACGAAAGGCCCGCGATCGGTGATGCGCAAGACCACGGCCTTGCCATTGGTGTGGTTCGTCACCTTGACGCGGGAACCGAAGGGAAGGCTGCGATGCGCCGCCGTCATGGCATCGGGCCGGAACACTTCGCCGGAGGCCGTGCGCCGCCCCGCGAGTTCGCGGCCATAGAAGCTCGCATGACCGGTTTCGGCGAGGGCTGCAGTGCCGGAGAGGATGAGGAAAGCCGTGGCAGGCACGGCGCGAATCCCGCCAAGCGGGAGGCTTCGGAGGTGCTTTGTCATCCGAGCCGTTATATGCTGCAATGCAGCAGAAATGCGGCAACCCGATCTCGGGCGAGACTGGGGCTTGAAACCCGCGCCGCAAATCCGCATGAACGGCCTCGGGCCGGGGGTGTCGCCAAGCGGTCAAGGCCGGCTGCTCATAACAGTCTTATCGCAGGTTCGAATCCTGCCACCCCCACCATCCAGCCGATCGCCGGACGAGCATGGTCCGGAGGCGATCGGCCAGGAAAAACCTGGGTTCCCGATCACCGGACGAGCGTAGTCCGGAGGCGATCGGCCAAGTGAAAAATCGCTCGCGCCGATGCTCGCAAAAGCTCGCCGGCTCCGCGGGGGCGGGCTGACCGCCCGGCGGCCGGTCGGCCTTTGCCAGAGCTTTCTTCTGAAGCCTTGCTAAGCGTTAAGCCGCCCGTTTCAACCGCTGCACGCCCGCTTCGGCGAACACCCGCCCCAACCCGATGAGGATGGGCGCGCCGGCCGGCAGGCTGGCGATTCCCGCCTCGAGATCCGCGATCGGCCCGCTCCACACCCGCTCCTCCGGCCGCGAGATCGAGGCGATCGCCACCACCGGCGTCGCGGGGTCGATGCCGGCGGCGAAAAGCCGCGCGCGGATCACCCCGGCCATCCGCGCGCCCATGTAGAACACCGTGGTGACATGCGGGCTCGCGGCATGGGCCCAGTCGATGGTGTCCGGCAACTCGCCCTTCCGCGAATGTCCGGTCGTCAGCGTGAGGCTCTGCGCGTGGTCGCGATGGGTGAGGGAGAGGTTCAGCCGCGCGGCCATGGCTTGCGCCGCCGTGACGCCCGAGACGACCGTCACCGGAATGCCCGCCGCCTCCAGCGACGCGATTTCCTCGCCGGCACGGCCGAATACCATGGGGTCGCCGCTTTTGAGGCGCACCACATGCTTGCCGGCCCGCGCGAGTTTCAGCATCGCCGCGTTGATGTCCTCCTGCGCGCAGCTTTCGCGCGCGCCGCGCTTGCCCACCATCATGCGCTTCGCCTCGCGCCGCGCGAGTTCCAGCACGCCATCCGAGACGAGATCGTCGAAGAGGATGACGTCGGCGCTCTGCAGCGCGCGCATCGCCTTGATGGTGAGAAGCTCCGGATCGCCCGGCCCCGCGCCGATGAGTGTCACGCGCCCCGACGCGGTCGAGCCGTCGCGTGTCGCGGCGATCAACGCGTCGGCCTCGTCATCAGCGGATCGCGAGGGTGACGCCCCGAAGGCGCGCTCGGCGAACGCCTCCCAGAAGGCCCGGCGCGGCGCGCCGATTGCCAGCCTTTCCAGCACCCGGCCGCGGATGCGATGTGCGAGTTGTGCCCATGCGGCGAGGCTCGCGGGAAGAAGCGTCTCGATCCGCCGGCGGATTGCCTGGCCGAGGATCGGCGCCGCGCCGTCGGTTGAAATCCCGATCACCACCGGCGAGCGGTTGACGATGGCGCCGAACTGGAAATCGCATGTCGCGGGCTTGTCGATGGTGTTCACCGGCACGCCGGCCGCCTTCGCGGCGCAGCGGAAGGCTTTCGCTTCGGCCTCGTCCTCGCAATCGCCGACCGCGATGGCCGCGCCGGCAAAGACATGGATGCTCCAGGGCCGTTCATGCAGGGTGAGGCTGCCCGAGGCCGCGCCGCGCGCGAGCAACGCACGCATCTCGTCGGAGGGTTCGGGGGCGTAGATCTCCACATCCGCGCCGGCCGCCGCGAGCAATTCCGCTTTCCATGCCGCACCCGCGCTGCCGCCCGCGAGCACCGCGCGCTTCCCCGCGAGATCGAGGAAGACCGGGAGTTTCGCGAGCGCGCCCAGCTTGCCGGGCGCGGCGTCAGACGGCTTTCTCGAAGCGGTTCGCATCGATGATCCTCCGGATTTCGCCGCGGCAGGAGCCGCAATTCGTGCCGGCCTTCAGGGCGTCGCCAATGGCCTCGACGCTCGTCGCGCCACCCTCGCGGATGGCCGCGACGATGGTGTTGAGCCCGACCTGAAAACACGCGCAGACCGTCGCGCCCGGGTCGGGCCGGTCCACCCCGCCGAGGCCCGCGAGCAGGCGGATGCGCCCCGCGCCGGCATGGCTTTCGCCCAGGGCATCGCTGAGGAAGGCGCGCGAGAGCGCCACCGGCTCGGGCGAGACAAACAGCGCGCCTATCAGGCGATCACCCTCGAAGGCCGCGAGCCGCACGTGACAGGCATGGTGATCGTAGAATCCGGTCCATTCGGCCGCCCTCGTGAGGCCGAAGAGCGTCGCGCCGAAGGCCTGCCAATCCGCCGGGCTGGTGGTGCCCGCCAACTCCAGCCTGAAACCGCGCTCCAGCGGCGCGAGCGCCCAATATTCCGCGCCCTCCGGCCGGGGCCGGGCGGCGGAGACCGCGAAGCCATACCAGTTCGCGGCGAAGGGCTTCACCGACACCGCCACGCGCTTCAGGCCGGGCTGGCCGGAGACCGGGTCGGTCGCGGGATGCGTCACCGCATTGGCGCGACCCTCCGAGGCGAATTGCCCGGTCCAATGCATCGGCGCATGGACCGCGCCCCGGCGTTGGCGATCCGTCACCAGCGCGCGCAGGATCGCCCGGCCGAATGCGGATTCCACCACCAGCAGCGAGGCCGGCGCGATACCGGCCTCGGCCGCATCGGCCGGGTGGATTTCGCAGAAGGGTTCACCGAAATGGCCCATCAGGCGCGGCGCTTTCGCGGTGCGCGTCATGGTGTGCCATTGGTCGCGGATGCGGCCCGTATTGAGCCAGAGCGGGCGGGCGTCGTCGCGGAATTTCACCTCGTCACGCACCGGCGTCGGCACCATGCGCGCCTTGCGGTCCGGCGTGAAGAACCGGCCATCGGCGAAGAAGCGCGTCTCGCGGGGCGCTTCGCCTTTAGCATGCGGCCAGAGGAAGGGCCGGAGCGCGTCGAATTCGGCAATAGAGACCTCGGCATAGCCCGAGATATCGAAATCGCGCGTGCCGGCATTCTCGAAGCCGGAGAGCGCGGCATGCTCGCGGAAGATCTCGCCGGGATGCGTGTAATCGAAGCCCGCGAAACCCATGCGCCGCGCGACTTCGCTGATGATCCACCAATCCGGCTTCGCGTCGCCCGGCATGGGCAGGAAGGAACGCTGGCGCGAAATGCGCCGCTCGGAATTCGTCACCGTGCCGTTCTTCTCGCCCCAGGCGGCGGCGGGCAGCAGCACATGGGCGTGGGCGTTCGTATCCGTCTCGCGCACGACATCCGAGACGACCACGAAGGGGCAGGCCGAAAGCGCGGCCGCGACCGCATCGGCATCGGGCAGCGAATCCACCGGGTTCGTGCCCATGATCCAGACCGCCTTCACGCGGCCCTCGCCGATGGCGCGGAAGAGATCGACCGCCTTGAGGCCGGGCTTATCGGCCATGACAGGGCTTGCCCAGAAGCGCTGCACCCTGTCACGCGCCGCTTCGTCCTCGATCGCCATATGCGCCGCGAGCATGTTCGCGAGCCCGCCGACTTCGCGGCCGCCCATGGCGTTGGGCTGGCCCGTGACCGAGAACGGCCCGCAACCCGGCTTGCCGATCCGCCCCGTGAGGAGATGGCAATTCAGGATCGCGTTGACCTTGTCCGTGCCCGAAACCGACTGGTTCACGCCCTGAGAATAGATCGTCACCACGCGGTCGGTGGCCGCGAACATCGCGAAAAACGCCGTGACATCACGCTCGGCCAGCCCCGTCTCGCGGGCGGTGCGGGCGACATCGTAATCGCGGGCGGCATCGAGTGCGGCCTCCGCACCGCTGACATGGCTCGCGAGCCAATCCGGTGCCGCGAGGCCGTTCCGTGAGAGGTGATTCAGCAAACCGAGAAACAGCGGCACGTCGCTGTCGGGTTCGAGCGCAAGATGCAGGTCCGCAGCCTCCGCGGTCACCGTGCGGCGCGGATCGATGACCACGAGGCGGATTTTGCGGGCCTCGCGCGCTTCCTGAAGGCGCTGGAACAGCACCGGATGGCACCAGGCGAGGTTCGAACCGACGAGCACCACGAGTTGGGCTTCCGCGAAATCCGCGTAGAGCCCCGGCACGGTATCCGAACCGAAGGCCCGCCGATGCCCTGCCACGGAGGAAGCCATGCAGAGCCTTGAATTGGTGTCGATGTTCGCGGTGCCGATGAAGCCCTTCATCAGCTTGTTCGCGACGTAATAATCCTCGGTGAGGATCTGCCCGGAGACGTAGAGCGCCACCGAATCTGGCCCGTGCTCGCGCACCGTCTCGGCGAAGCGCGAGGCGACGAGGTCCAAAGCCTCGTCCCAGCTCGCGCGCCGGCCGGCAATTTCGGGGTGAAGCAGGCGATCTTCCAGTGACAGCGTCTCGCCGAGCGCCGAGCCCTTCGAGCAGAGCTTGCCGAAATTCGCGGGGTGATCGGGGTCGCCGGCAATGGCGACGCCACCCGCTTCATCCGGCGTTGCCAGCACCCCGCAGCCCACGCCGCAATAGGGGCAGGTGGTGCGGGTGGTGTTCATCTCAGGCGGCCAATCGGGCGATGGCCTCGGCGGAGAGCAGGATGCGCCCGGCCTCAACCTTCAGCGGGATCTTCGGCGTGCAGCCCTTGTCCGCGCCCTGCGCTTCGCCATCAATCAGCGAGATTACCCAGTTGTGCAGCGGGCAGGTGACCGCATGGCCATGCACGATGCCCTGGCTCAGCGGACCGCCCTTGTGCGGGCATTGGTCCCTGAGCGCGAACAAGCTGCCATCGGCCGCCTTGAAAACCGCGATATCGCCCATCGGCGACTTCACCACGCGCGCGCCGCGCACCGGCACATCCGCCGCCGCGCCGACATCGAGCCAATTGCCGGAAACCATGTTCATCATCCCCTCCGGCCTATTCCGCCGCCTGTGGCAGGCGAAGCTCCGCCATGGCCGCGAATTCATGCGCGTCCTTGCCGTTCACGCGCTCTTCCCAGGGGTCGACCTGCGCGTATGTCTGGCTCTCGACGAAGCGATCATGAAGCGCCCGGCGCCTGGCGAGATCATCGATCACCGCCGCCTTGATGGAGGGCGCGCCGACGCGCTTCGCCCATTTGTAGATACGCTCGAGATAGCGGCCCTGCTCGCGATAAAGCTGGGTCAGCGCCGCGATGATCTCGATCGTTTCCTCCTCGGTCTTCGCATGGCCCAGAACCTGCGTGCCATGGATATCGAGGCCGGCGGCACCCGCGAAATGGATCTCGTAGCCGGAATCGACGCAGATCACGCCGATATCCTTGCAGGTCGCCTCGGCGCAGTTCCGGGGGCAGCCGGAAACGGCCAGCTTGAGTTTCGCGGGTGTCCACGAACCCCACATGAACTTCTCGATTTTCACCCCGAGGCCTGTGGAATCCTGCGTGCCGAAGCGGCACCAATCCGTGCCCACGCAGGTCTTCACCGTGCGCAGGCCCTTGGCATAGGCTGCGCCGGAGATCATCCCCGCCTTATTCAGATCGGCCCAGACGGCGGGGAGGTCCTCCTTCTTCACGCCCAGCATGTCGATGCGCTGGCCGCCGGTGACCTTCACCGTGGGGATATTGAACTTGTCGACCACATCGGCGATCGCGCGCAATTCGCGCGCGCTGGTGATGCCGCCCCACATGCGCGGCACCACGGAATAGGTGCCATTCTTCTGGATATTGGCGTGGACGCGCTCGTTGATGAAGCGCGACTGGCTGTCATCCTCGTATTCGCCCGGCCAATCGCAGATGAGATAATAGTTGAGCGCGGGCCGGCATTTCGCGCAGCCGCAGGAGGTTTTCCAGCCGAGTTCCTGCATCAGGGCGGGGATGGATTTCAGCTTTTTCGCCACGATCAGGCGGCGCACATCGTCATGGCCGAGATCGGTGCAGCCGCACATCGGGGTCACGGCGGCGGGGTTGTAGCTCTCGCCGAGGCTCAGCTTGATGACATTCTCGACGAGGCCCGTGCAGGAGCCGCAGGAGGCCGAGGCCTTGGTATGCGCGCGCACCGCGTCGAGCGTGGTGAGCCCCTTTTCGGCGATGGTCGCCGTGATCTTGCCCTTGCAGACGCCGTTGCAGCCGCAGATCTCCGCCTCATCCGGCAAGGCTGCAACGGCCGCCATAGGGTCCAGGGCGGACCCTCCCTGGTAGCCCTGGCCGAAGATCAGCGTGGAGCGCATGCCGGAGATATCCGTGCCGCGCTTGATCAGGTCGAAGAACCACGGGCCATCGGCGGTGTCGCCATAGATCACCGCGCCGATGACGCGGTTGTCCTTCAGCACGAGGCGGCGATATTGCCCGCGTACGGGGTCGCGCAGCACGATTTCCTCGCGATCCGGCCCATCGGCGAAATCGCCCGCCGAATAGAGGTCCATGCCAGTGACCTTCAGCTTCGTCGCCGTGGCCGAGGGCGAGAAGGCGGCATCGGTCTTCCCCGCGAGCTGGCTCGCGACGACATGCGCCATCTCGTAGAGCGGGGCCACGAGCCCGAAGACTTGACCCGAGGCCTCCGCGCATTCCCCCAGCGCGAAGATATCGGGATCTGATGTGCGCATGTCAGGCGTCACCACGATGCCGCGATTGACGCCCAGTCCCGCTTCCTTCGCGAGGCCGGCATTCGGGCGGATGCCCACGGCCATCACCACGAGATCGGCCGGCAGCACCGTGCCGTCATCGAGACGCACGCCCGTGACCCGCGTCTCGCCCTCGATCGCATGTGTATTCGCCTTGCACATCACCTGGATGCCGCGTTGCTCGACCGCGCGCTGCAGCAGGTAGCCCGCGGCGCTGTCGAGCTGGCGCTCCATGAGATGCGGCATGAGGTGGAGCACGGTCACGTCCATGCCCTGTTCCTTGAGGCCCGCCGCGGCCTCGAGCCCCAGCAAGCCGCCGCCGATTACCACCGCGCGGCCCCCGGATTTCGCCGCGAGCAGCATCGCGTGCACATCGTCGAGGTCGCGATAGGTGAGAACGCCCGCGAGATTCGCGCCCGGCACCGGGATGATGAAGGGCTGCGATCCCGTCGCGATAATGAGCTTGTCGTACGGCGCGGTGATTCCGGTTTCCGACGTGACGGTCTTCGCCGCACGGTCGATGGTCGTCACCTTCGCGCCCTTGTGGAGCGTCACGCCATGGGCGCTGTACCAGTCATCACCGTGGATGATGATGTCCTCGTAAGCCTTTTCGCCCGAGAGCACCGGCGAAAGCAGGATGCGATCATAGTTCACGCGCGGTTCGGCGTTGAAGATCGTCACGTCATAGAGGCCGGGGCTCGTCTCGAAGAGCTTTTCGAGCGCGCGGCCCGGGGCCATGCCGTTGCCGATGACGACGAGTTTCTGCTGGCTCATCGCGTCACCTCAGGCCGCTTCCACGAAGCGATGGCGCTCGTAGAGGAAGCGCAGGACCGCCTCGCGCGCCGCGACATAACGGGCGTCGGAGACGAGTTCGAGCCGGTTGCGCGGGCGGGCGAGCGGCACCGCCAGCACCTCGCCGATGGTCGCGGCCGGGCCGTTTGTCATCATCACGATGCGATCGGAGAGCAGCACCGCCTCGTCGACATCGTGCGTGATCATGATCATCGTGTTCTTCAGCCGCGCATGGATATCCATCACGCTGTCCTGCAGATGCGCGCGGGTGAGGGCATCCAGTGCACCGAAGGGTTCGTCGAGCAGGAGGATCTTCGGCTCCATGGCGAGCGCGCGGGCAATGCCGACGCGCTGCTTCATGCCGCCCGAGACTTCGCTCGGCCGCTTGTCCTTGGCGTGGCCCATCTGCACGAGATCGAGGTTCTGCAGGATCCATTCATGCCGCTCGGCGCGCGATTTTCTCCCTGCGAACACCTTGTCGACCGCGAGCTTCACGTTCTCGTAGACCGTGAGCCAGGGCAGCAGCGAGTGGTTCTGGAACACCACGGCGCGGTCCGGGCCGGGGGCATTCACTTCCCTGTTCTCCAGCAGCACCGCGCCATAGGTCACGGGCGTGAGGCCGGCGATGAGGTTCAGCAGGGTCGATTTCCCGCAGCCGGAATGCCCGATGATGGAGACGAATTCGCCTGCCTCGATCTCGAGGTTGATGTCCTTCAGGACCTCGGTCACCTGCCCGCCGCGCGAGAAGGTCTTGTCGAGGTGGTCGAGCTTCAGATAGCCGGTCATGGAGTTATTCCTTTGCTGGACGCGAAATCTTCACGCGAACCGGATTCCACTTCGCTTGATTTCGCTGTCGATCCCCTCACGAAGCCGCGACGCCGCGCGTGACGATCCGGCCGACGAGGGCGACGATGCGATCCAGCGCAAAGCCCACGAGGCCAATGTAAATCAGCGCGACGATGATGTCGGGCAGCCGCGAGGAGTTCCACGCGTCCCAGATGAAGAAGCCGATGCCCACGCCGCCGGTCAGCATTTCCGCGGCGACGATCGCGAGCCAGGAGAGGCCGATGCCGATCCGGAGGCCCGTGAAGATGTAGGGCGCGGCCGAGGGCACCATGATCTTGAAGAAGAACTCGATGGTGTTGAGCCGCAAGACCTGCGCCACGTTGCGGTAATCCTGCGGAATGTTGCGGATGCCCACGGCGGTGTTGATGATCACCGGCCAGATCGCCGTGATGAAGATCACGAAGATCGCGGATGGGTTCGCATCGCGGAAGGCCGCGAGGCTGATCGGCAGCCAGGCGAGCGGCGGCACGGTGCGCAAAACCTGGAAGATCGGATCGAGGCCCCGCATCGCCCAGACCGACTGGCCCACCAGCGCGCCGAGCAGCACGCCCGCAATCGCCGCGAGGCCGAAGCCGTAGAGCACGCGCTCCAGCGAGGTCAGCACCCGCCAGCCGAGGCCGATATCCTGCGAGCCGTTCACGAAGAACGGATCGACGATCAGGTCCTTCGCTTCCGACCAGATGGTGGTCGGCGGCGGCAGCGTCGCGCCGGGCCGGCCGAAGGCGATCTGCCAGACGAGCAGGATCGCGGCGAGCACCACAAGCGGCGGCACCACCGCAGCGAGGACGGATTTCATCTGGCCTCCGGCGCCCTTCAGGCGGCTTTGCGGTTTCCGGGCGGGGAGGGCAACGACATCGCCGGCGGGCTTGGCGGGCAGGCTTTTGGTCTCGGTCGTCACGATCTGCGGTTTGAAGGCAGGGGCGGCCATGATCGGGCTCTCCGGCGATGGAAGAAGGGGAAGGGAAGGGCGGCCCGGAAGCCGCCCCGAAGCAGGGGGGAGCCGCGTCAGGCGAGGCGCTTCACGGCCAGCGATTTCAGGTAGGCCTCCGGGTCCGCCGGATCGAAGACCTTGCCGTCGAAGAATTTCTCGGGTCCGCGGCTGTCGCCGGTGGGCGTGTCCTTCAGACCGAGGCTTTTCGCGGCCTCGAGCCAGAGATCGGAGCGGTTGGTCTTGTTCACCAGCGCCTTAATGTCGGTATTCGCCTCGAACTTGCCCCAGCGGATGTTCTCGGTGATGAACCAGGCGTCGAGGCTCTTCCAGGGATAGGAGGTCTCGCCCTTCTCGCCCCAGAACTTCATCAGGAGGTTGGTGCCCTTGGCTTCCTTGCCGCGACCGTAATTGATGTCGCCCTTGATGCGGCCGATAATGTCCGGCACGGGCACGTTGAACCATTGCCGGCGGCCGATGATTTCGGCCATTTCCTGCTTGTTCTCCATCTTCTCGCACCAGATCTGCGCTTCCATGGTCGCAGCCATGATGGCGAGGGTGGCCCTGGGGTTCGCATCGACCCAGTCGGCGCGCATGCCGAGCACCTTTTCCGGATGCCGGAACCAGACCTCGCCCGTTGTCGCAGCCGTGAAGCCGATGCCCTGGTTCACGAGTTGCTCGTTCCACGGCTCGCCCACGCAGAAGGCATCCATGTTGCCGACCTTCATGTTCGCCACCATCTGCGGCGGCGGAACGACGATGGTCTGCACATCCTTGTCGGGATCGATGCCGCCGGCGGCGAGCCAGTAGCGGATCCAGAGGTCATGCGTGCCGCCGGGGAAGGTCATGGCGCATTTCACGTCCTTGCCGGCGGCCTTCTTCTTTGCGAAGGCCTCCTTCAGCGCCGAGGAATCCACGCCAACGGGCAGGTCCTTGTATTCGTTCGAAACCGAGAGGCCCTGGCAATCCTCGTTGAGGCGCAGCAGGGTGTACATCGGCAGGGGCTGGTTGTTCTGCATCACCTTGCCGGTGCCGTAGAGATAGGGCTTCGGCGACAGGATGTGCCCGCCATCGATGCCATTGGCCTTGGTGCCGAGCGCCATGTTGTCGCGCGTCGCCCCCCAGCTCGCCTGCTTGGCGATGTCCATGTCGGGCAGGCCGTACTTGGCGTAGATGCCCTTCTCCTTCGCGATGATCAGCGGCGCGGCATCGGTCAGCGCGATGTAGCCGAGCTTGGTGCCTTTCACCTCGGGGCCCGAACCCTGGGCATGCACCCCGGTCGGGAACAGGGTCTTGGCGGCGAGAAGCGTCGCGGCACTGGCCGAGAGCTTCAGGAATTCGCGGCGGGAATGGTCCCCCGCCACGGCGTTGGCGTTCATCGTCTGGCCCTTGCCCGTCCTGCTCATGCCTCGCATCCTTCCGCGATGGGCGCCGAGCGCCCTTGAAACGAAAAAACCGCCGGCGACCGGTTCCAGCGGGAGGATGCTGGTTCCGGTCGTCCGGCGGCGTTGCCGATGCCCCTTCGAAGGGACCAAGAAAATTCTGAAGCCGTCTTTGGCCTGAACGACACTCTGCACGCTGCGTGCCAAACTTGGCCCGACGGCGATGGCTGGCCGAAAACGGCCCATCGGCCCGTCAATTGGCCTGATCGATAGCGTTGCGCACGCGCGGACCGGGCGAAGGGTGCCTTGCGGACAGATCCCCGCCATCGGTGCAGCTTGCCCGAAATTTGTGCAGTGCAGCGATTTTCAGCGCAGCCCGATGGGGCGCGCTCAGCGCGGCAGGCGGTCGAAAAGCCGGGCCTCCACCGGATCGGCACTGGCATCGAAGCTGAGGCCCAGGCCCAATGCGGCCTGTTCCAGTGCCTCGGTCGCGAAGATGCGCGCGAGGCGGCTGGCGGTGTCCTCCGGCAGCGCCACCTGGCCCCAGCGCTGCATCTGTTCGGCGTAGAAGCGGGCATCGGCCGCGCGCATGCGGTTCGCCTCCCCCGCCTCGAATTCCAGCATGCCCGGCACGAGGCGTTCGCCATCCGCGAGCGGCATGCGCCCGCTGAGCGCGGCCAGCACATCCTGCGGATCGACGCCGAGCACGCTCTCGTCGCTCATGATGGAAACGAGGATGTCGCGGTTGACCGGATCCGCGCACCAGCGCGCGCTGTCGAGTAAGGCGGCGAGCAGGCGGCAGAGCAAATGATGGTTCGCCTCGGCCCAGTCGGCACGGACGCCGAGCACCTTGTCCGGGCTGCGCGGCCAGATCGCCGGCTTGGTGAGGATCACCGCGCCATGGCCCAGGCGCGCCGCGCGGCTGTTCCACGGATCGCCCACGCAGAAGCCGTCGATCCGGCCCGCGGCGAGCGCATCGCCCATATAGGGCGGCGGCAGGATGGCGATGGCAATGTCGCGCTCGGGGTCGATCCCCGCCGCCGCGAGCCAGTAGCGCAGTTCGTAATTGTGGGAGGAGAAGGGATGCACCACCACGAAGGCCAGTTGCGGGTCGCCGCGCTCCCGCCGCGCCTCAATGGCACCCCGCAAGGCGCGCCCGGTTGAGACGGGATCGTTCGCGACGACATTCGGGTCGGCGGCCCGCATGGCCTCCCAGACCTTGCGGCTGACCGTGATCGCATTGCCACCGGAGGCCAGCACCATCGGGGCGAGCAGCGGCACGTCATAGGGTGTGAGGCCGAAAGCGGCCGCGATGGGCAGCGGTGCCAGGAGATGCGCCGCATCGAAATGGCCGATGGCGAGCCGGTCACGCACATTGGCCCAGGATGTCTCGCGCACGAGTTCGATCTCGAGGCCCTGCCGGCGCGCGAACCCGGCGCGCGCCGCGATGACCGGCACGGCGGCATCGAGCAGCGGCATGAAGCCGATGCGGATGCGCTCGTGGACAACCCGCTGCGATGCGTCGCTCATTCCTCGCCTCCCGTGATGAGATTGGCCGTCGAGACGACGGAGCGCGCGATGTCGCCCATGCGCCGGTTTTCGCGCATCGCCGTGCGCCGCATGAGGTGATAGGCCTCCTCCTCGCCAAGCCCGCGCAACTTCATGAGGATGGCCTTGGCGCGGTCGATCAGCTTGCGATCCTCCAGCGCGCGGCGGGTGCTCTCCAGTTCCTCGCGCAGATTGGAATAGGCCTGGAACCGCGCGACCGCCATGTCGAGAATGGCCTTCACGCGGTCCTTGCGCAGCCCATCCACCACATAGGCCGATACGCCCGCGCTGATCGCCGCCTCCATCACGCCCGCATCGGATTGATCGACGAACATCGCGACCGGGCGGCTTACCGCGCGGCTCACATGGCTGAGATGCTCCACGAGGTCGCGATTGGGGTTTCCAAGATCGATGACGATGACATCGGGCGCGATCGCTTCGATCCGTCCGAGCAGGTTGCGCATGTCGGCCAGCACCGCGACATGATTGTGCCCGGCCTCGCGCAGACCTTCCTCGATGATGGATGCACGGATTTCATCCTCGTCGATCACGAGGATCGCGAGGTCCTGCCGGTCGCCTGTCTGCGGTTCGCGCGGCATGCTGGTGGTATCGGGCGGGTTCGGGTCGCGGGCCGGGATTGACCAGAAAGCCGAAGCAAGCCGTGCGCCAAGGCTGCGAAACCGGCCGATTTCGGCTGACTGGGAGGTGCCAATTCCAGTGCGGCAGACCAAAGAAAAAGGCCCGGCGAACCGGGCCTTTCGCGATTGGAAGCGGGGCGTCTCTCAGGCGGCGCGCACGGCCGTGAGGAAATTTTCCACCTCGCGGCGCATCATCGCCGCCTGCCGTGCAAGGTCGCTCGCGGCGCCGTGGACCTGGCTCGTCGCGGCAGCCGTGTCGTTCGCGGCCGTCGAGACCTGCGTGATCGAACGGGTCACCTCGTCCGTGCCGCCTGCGGCCTGCTGGACATTGGCGGCGATCTCGCGTGTCGCGCGCTCCTGCTCGCCGATCGAACCGGCGATTTCGCCGGTCGCGCGGTCTATGAGGCCGATCGACTGGTCGATCTGCTGGATGGAGCCTACGGTCTGCTCGGTGGCGCGCTGGATCTCGGCGACCATGTCGGCGATGTCGTTCGTCGCCTTCGCGGTCTGGTTCGCGAGTTCCTTCACTTCGCTGGCGACAACCGCGAAGCCACGACCGGCCTCGCCCGCCCGCGCGGCCTCGATGGTGGCATTCAGCGCCAGCAGGTTCGTCTGTTCGGCGAGTCCACGGATGAGGTCGATCACCTGTCCGATCTTGCCGGCGGCGTTGACCAGCGACTGCACGCTCTGGTCGGTGTGGCGCACATTGGCGACGGCACCGGCGGCGGCCTCCGTGGCACTCGACAGGATGCGCGAGATTTCAGCGGCGGTGCCGGACAGTTCCTCGCCCGCAGCGGCAAGGCCGTGGATCGTGGCGCTGGTCTGGGTCGCGGCGGAGGCGACGGTCGAGGCTTCGAGCGTGGTGTTCTCGGCCGAGCGCGCGAGCGCGTTGGCGGAGGATTCCAGTTCGGTCGCCGTCGAGGTGATCGACATCACGACGCTGTTCACCTGGGCTTCGAAGCCCTTCACCGCGTCCTCGATCACGCGCTGGCGAATGAGGTCGCGCTCCTGCCGGGCGGCCAGAGCCTGGTCGGCATCGCGCTTCTGGACGAGGGCATCCCGGAAGACCTGCAGCGCGCGCGCCACCACCCCGATCTCGTCCTTGCGGTCCGTCCCGTCGATGGGCGTGTCGAGTTCTCCGCTGGCGATGCCGTTGACGCTGGCGCTGAGGTTGCGAAGTCCGCCCGACACCGCTCGGCCGATCACCCAGGCCAGTGCACAGAAGGCCAGCAGCAGCGGCAGGATGCGGAAGACGATGGCGGTGACCTCCGCCATGAGCGCCGCATCGACATCATCCACATGCAGGCCGGAGCCCACGAAGGCTTCCGTTTTCGGCAGCAGGGCGTTGTAGGCGATTTTCACCGTCTCCACATCCTGCCCCGGCTTCTTCCAGTAATATTCGGTGAACCCGGCCTTCTCCGCTTTCACGACGCGCGAGAATTCCTGGATGATCATCAGCCCGTTCTTGTCCTTCAGGCCGAGATTGTTCTTGCCCTCGAGATCCTTGCGGACTGGATGCATGAGCGTGTTGCCGTTGAGATCATAGATGTAGAAGTAGTTGCCGTTGTCGAACCGTGAGGAGCGCAGCACGTTCGCGGCGCTCTTCAGTGCCTCGTCCGGCTTCGCGCCCTTGGCAACCGCATCGTCGAACGCGCCCTGAAGAATGGTGACAGCCGACTCGACCGTGTTGCGGATCTCGTTGCGCTTCTGCTCAAGCATCATGGCCCGCACCTGCGTCAGCACCATGAAAATGGATCCGGCGAGCAGCAGCACGGCTGCACCCACCAGAAGCCCGAGCTTACGGGCGATCGACAAGTTCCTGAGCATTCCGAGATTCCCTGGGAGAAGACTGGCGTTCCTTATGCGCCTCACAAGGTTAATGCTCGCTTTCTGACCATTTCGCCGATGAAAACAGCGCCGGGACGGCATTGTTTCGTAAAACGCTTCAAGTTTGAAACTTCCCCCTCGACAGAGGCGGCAAATGTCTTACTCTGCGTTTTATCCGCCTCCGGGAGAGGGGCGATACGAACAACAGGGAGTTCGGCGAAACATGTCTCGCAAGCTGTTACTGGGTATGGCTCTGGCCGGTCTTGCGGCCTTCCCCGCCGCCGCGCAGGCGCCGTTGAAGATCGGGATGATCACCACCTTGTCCGGCCCGGGTGGCTATCTGGGACAGGATATCCGCGATGCGATGGCGCTCGCGATCCAGCAGGAAGGCGGCAAGCTTGGCGGCGTTCCGGTGGAACTCGTCGTCGAGGATGACGCGTTGAAGCCCGGCCAGGGCAAGCAGATCGCCGAGAAATTCCTCAAGAATGACGGCATCAAGCTCTTCACCGGCATCGTGTTCTCGAATGTCGCCGGCGCGACCGTGCCGGATATCCTCGATGCCGGCGCGCTCTATGTAAGCCCGAATGCCGGCCCGTCGAATTTCGCGGGCAAGGAATGCCATCGCAATTACTTCGTCGTCTCCTGGCAGAACGACACGCTGCACGAGAGCGCCGGGCAATACGCCACCAATCTCGGCTTCAAGAAGGCCTTCATCCTCGCGCCGAACTATCCGGCCGGGAAGGACGCGCTCGCGGGCTTCAAGCGCTTCTTCAAGGGCGAGATCGCCGGCGAGGTCTATACCCGCCTCGACCAGACCGATTACGCCGCCGAAATGGCGCAGATCCGCGCTGCGAACCCGGATGTGGTGTTCCAGTTCCATCCCGGCGGCCTCGGCATCGCTTTCCTGCGCCAGTACCAGCAGGCGGGCCTGCTCGGGAAGCTGCCGATGGTGCTCGCTTCCCCCTCGCTCGACAGCGTGATCCTCAAGGCCGTGGGCGAAGCGGCGATGGGCGTGAACGTCACCAGCCACTGGAATGCCGATCTCGACAATCCGGCCAACAAGGCCTTCGTCGAGGCTTTCCAGAAGGCCTATAACCGCATCCCCACGAACTACGCTGCGCAGGGCTATGACACCGCGCTCGCGATCGCGGCCGCGCTGAAGGCGACGGGCGGCAAGGTCGACAACACCGAAGCCTTCCGCACGGCGATGCTCAAGGCCGACTTCAAGGCCACGCGCGGCGACTTCAAGTTCGGCCCCAATCAGCACCCCGTGCAGGATTGGTATGCCCTCGGTGTCGAGAAGGGCGCGGATGGCGTGCTGAAGCTCGTCTCCAAGGGCAAGGTGATGACCAACCAGGGCGATTTCTACGCCAAGGATTGCAAGCTCTGAGGCGTGGTCATGGCGTCATGGCGAGGAGGGCGAAAGCCCGACGCGGCCATCCAGAAAAGCCGATGGTCCACGAGGCCATCTCTTTCTCCGGATCGCCACGTCGCTCCACTCCTCGCGATGACGAGCCGCCTCGTGTCCTTCCCGTTCGATGCGTGAGCATCGGGCGGGAAGCCATGTCGCAACCCTGAAGGATGGATTCCCGCCCGCCCTGCCGGGCGTCGGGAAAGACATTGCGAACCCGAACCGGAAAAGCTCGTGGCCCTCATCCTCGAACAGCTGCTGAACGGCCTGCAACTGGGCGTCACCCTGTTCCTGCTCGCGGCGGGGTTGACGCTGGTCTTCGGCATCATGGGCGTGATCAATCTCGCCCATGGCTCGCTCTACATGATCGGTGCCTATGCTGGCGCGCTGCTCGCCGCACAGACCGGCTCGTTCGTGCTGGCCTTCCTCGGCGGGTTGTTGGCGGCGGGCCTCGCCGGCATGCTGATCGAGTTCCTCGTGCTGCGGAAACTCTATGCCCGCGATCACCTCGACCAGGTGCTCGCGACCTTCGCGCTGATCCTCACGGTGAACCAGGCAGCGGTGATCCTGTTCGGGCGCAGGCCGCTCTTCGTGGATATCCCGCCCTGGCTGAACGGTTCGGTCTCGCTTGGCCTGTTCAATTATCCGATCTACCGCCTCTCGATCATCGCGCTGGGCCTCGTCGTGGCCGTGGCGCTGGCGCTCTTCATCACGCGCACGCGCATCGGCATGCTGGTGCGTGCCGGCGCCACGCATCGCGACATGGTGCGGGCGCTCGGTGTCGATATCCGCATGCTCTACACCGTGATCTTCGGCCTCGGCGCGCTTCTCGCCGGGCTCGCCGGCGTGATGGCCGGGCCGCTGCTCGCGGTGCAGGTCGGCATGGGCGAGCAGATCCTCATCCTCACCTTCGTCGTCGTGGTGATCGGCGGGCTGGGCTCCGTGCGCGGCGCCTTCTTCGGGGCGCTGCTCGTGGGCATGGTCGATACCTCGATGCGCGCCTTTTTGCCGGGCCTCTTCCGCCAGCTGATGCCCGGCCCGGAAGCCGATGCGCTCGGTGCCGGCATCGCCTCGATGGGCGTCTACCTGCTGATGGCGCTCGTGCTGCTGATCCGCCCGAAAGGGCTGTTCCCCGCCCATGGCTGAGTTGTCATCAAGGCCTGAGCGCCGGATTTCCCCCCTCCACTGGGCGATTTTCGCGGCAGCGCTCGCGCTGCTGATCGCGCTGCCCTTCCTCGCGAAAGCCTTCGGAAGCCCCGCGAGCATCGGCCTCGCCACGCGCATCCTGATCTACGCGATTGCCGCCGCGAGCCTCAACATCGCACTGGGCTATGGCGGGATGGTCAGCTTCGGCCATGCCGCCTTCTTCGGGCTCGGGGCCTATGTCACCGGCATTCTCTACCACCATTTCATCAGCGGAGACCCGCTCTTCGGGGTCATCACCGGCTCGAATGCGCTGCTGGTCACGCTGCCCGCCGCGATCCTGGTGACGGGCGTGATGGCCGCGATCATCGGAGCGCTGTCGCTGCGCACCTCCGGCGTACAGTTCATCATGATCACGCTCGCCTTCGCGCAGATGCTGTTCTTCTTCTTCGCGGCGCTGAAGATCTATGGCGGCGATGACGGGTTGATCATCCGGCGGCGCAACACGCTGTTTGATCTTAACTTGCGGGACGACACGACCTTCTATTTCCTCTGCCTCGGGCTGACTTTGGTGGTGTTCTTCCTGAAGGCGCGCATCGTCGGCTCGCGCTTCGGCCGCGTGCTCGAGGGCATCCGCCAGAACGAGCGGCGCATGGCGATCTTCGGCCTCTCGCCCTATGCCTACAAGCTCGTGGCCTTCGCGATTTCCGGCATGGGCGCGGGGCTCGCGGGCGCGTTGATGGCGAATTACCTGCGCTTCGTCAGCCCCGACATGCTGCACTGGACCAAATCCGGCGAGCTGATGATCATGGTCATCCTCGGCGGGGTGGGCACCTTGTTCGGGCCGCTCTTTGGCGCGGGCGCGCTGGTGCTGCTCGAAACCGTGCTTGCGGGCTGGACCGAGCATTGGCAGATCGTGCTCGGGCCGATCCTGCTCGCCATCGTGCTGTTCCGCAGCGATGCCCGTGCGCTCCTCGCCAGGGCGTTCGGGAGGCGCGCGGCATGAGCACGCTCGAGATCCGCGGCCTCGTGAAGCGCTTCGGCGGCGTCATCGCCACCGACCATGTCGATCTCGCCCTCGAACCCGGCGAGATCCACGCGCTGATCGGCCCGAATGGCGCCGGAAAGACCACGCTGATCGGCCAGATCATGGGCGAGATCCGCCCGGATGAGGGGCATGTCTTCCTCGATGGCCGCGAGGTGACGCATCTCAAACCGCGCGAGCGGGTGAAGCTCGGCCTCTCGCGCAGCTTCCAGATCGTGGAATTGCTGCCGGAATTCACCCTCGCGGAGAACCTCGCGCTGGCGATCCAGACCCGCGACGGCCATTCCTTCCGCTTCTGGGGCCGCGCCTCGGCCGACCGCAGGATCGCGGCGGAAGTCGGCCAGCGGCTCGCGGAGGCTGGTCTCGCGCCGCGTGCGAATGTCCGCGTCTCGTCCCTCAGCCATGGCGAGCGGAAGGATCTCGAACTCGCGCTGGCGCTGGCTTCCGGCGCACCCGTGCTGCTGCTCGACGAGCCGATGGCGGGCCTCGGCCCCTCCGAGAGCCAGCGCACGGTCGAGCAACTGGCGAAGCTTCGGGGCGAGAAAACCATCCTGCTCGTGGAGCACGACATGGATGCGGTGTTTGCGCTCGCCGATCGGATCTCGGTGCTGGTCTACGGGCGCGTCATCGCCTCCGGCAACGCGGAGGAGATCCGCACGAACCCGGAGGTGCGCCGCGCCTATCTCGGCGAGGAGTTGGCGTGATGCTCGAGATCGAGGGGCTTCAGGCCGGTTACGGCCCCAATCCGGTGCTGTTCGGGGTGGATCTCGCGATCCGCGAAGGCGAGGTCGGCACGCTGCTCGGCCGCAACGGCATGGGCAAGACCACGACCATCCGCGCGCTGATGGGCCTGATCAGCCCGCGTGGCGGCGCGATCCGCTTCCGGGGCGAGGCGATTGCCGGGCTGGCCCCGGAAAGGATCGCCCGGCTCGGCATCGGCCTCGTGCCGGAGGGGCGGATGGTGTTCCCCACGCTCACCGTGCGCGAGAATCTCGTGGCCACGGCCGCGAACCGCCTCGGCCTCAAGCCGGAATGGACGCTGCCGCGCATCCACGCGCTGTTTCCGCGCCTCCGGGAACGCGAGAGCCAGCTCGCGCGCACGCTCTCCGGCGGCGAGCAGCAGATGCTGGCCATCGGTCGCGCGCTGATGACCAATCCGCGCCTGCTCATTCTCGATGAGGCCACGGAAGGTCTGGCCCCGGTCATTCGCGAGGAAATCTGGGCCTGCCTCGCCGGGCTCAAGCGCGAGGGATTGTCGATTCTCGTCATCGACAAGAACCTCGCGGCGCTGAAGAAGCTCGCCGATCGCCATGTGGTGATCGAGAAGGGGCGGACATCCTGGCACGGCGATGCCGCGGCGCTGGCGCAGGAAGAGGCACGCGTGCACGCTGCGATCGGTCTGTGATCAAAGACGCGGCAGGGCACGCTTAACGCGCTGGATTGTGGACAAAAATTAACCTTCGATCAACGGAAAGTGATCGCCGGAACGCTTCCGCGCTGTCCAAATCTTAAGATTGCCTTTACATAGGAAACGAGGGGATGAGCGCGGCCATCGTTACCGGGGGGTTCGATGGCGCAATATTTGCTGTGCCTATTGATCGTGCTCTCTTGGGCTTGAGGTTCATCCATGCGCGTCGTCACGCAACTCGCCACCATTGTCGTCATCGGCGGCGGCATCGCCCTTGGATACATGTTCCGGACCGGTCTGCTTGGTCAGTTGGTCAGCGCTCCCCCCGCGCAGCAGGCGGCCGGTGGCAATCCTTCCGCTGGCGGTCCGGCCGGTGCGCCGGCGGGTGGCCCTGGCGGCAATCGCGGCGGGCAGGGGGTTCCGATGGTCGAGGTCGTGACGCTCACGACCGGCCCCGTGATCGAGATGAGCGAATCCGTCGGCACCACCCGCGCCTTCGAGAGCGTGACCATCAGCGCCAAGGTATCCGGCATCGTCGAGAAGATCAGCTTCACCGAGGGGCAGGATGTGCAGACTGGCGACGTGCTGGTGGAACTCGACATCGCCGAGCGCAAGGCGGATCTCGAGGCGGCGCGCGCCGCCATCCAGAACGCGCGGGCGCAGCGCGACGAGGTGAACCAGAAATTCGAGCGCGCCCAGCAATTGCGCCGTGCCGGTGCCGGCACGGAAGCGCTGGTGGCGGACCTCACCCTGCAACTGCGCACGGTCGAGACGACCGTCGCCGCCGCCGAGGCACGCGAGCGCGCCGCCGCCGCCCGCCTCGAGGATTACATCGTCCGGGCGCCTTTCGCGGGCCGCATCGGCTTGCGGCAGGTCAGCCTCGGCGCCTTCATGGACAGCAAGGTGGCGATGACCACCCTGGATGACATTAGCCGCATCCGGCTCGATTTCGCGATTCCCGAGCCGCTCTTGTCGCGCATCCGCCTCGGCGCGCAGATCAATGCGCAATCGGTCGCGTTTCCGGATCGCGTGTTCAGTGGCAAGGTGGCGGCGGTGGATACCCGCATCGACCCCGTGACGCGCTCAGTCAAGCTCACGGCGGTGATCGAGAATTCGGATCTGGCGCTCAAGCCCGGCATGTTCCTCACCGTTGCCCTCGAGGTGGCGCGTCGCGAGAATGCGGTGATCGCGCCCGAGGAGGCCATCGTCGCCGAAGGGCCGCGCCAGGTCGCCTATGTGGTGAAGGACAACAAGATCGAGCGGCGCGTGGTGATGATCGGCCAGCGCAGCTTCGGCAAGGTGGGGATCATGGAAGGCCTGAAGGCGGGCGAGACCATCGTCGCGCGAGGCATCCAGCGCGTGCGCAATGGCCTCACCGTCCAGACCCGGCCCATATCGGGACCGCCGGCGGCGGGGACGGCCCCGAACGCACCCGCTTCGACGGCGGGCTGATCGTCCGCAAGGACGCTTGAACCTTTTGGGAAGAGACGGGCAGGAGAACGGGAATGCAGATTTCCGACGTCACCATCCAGCGTCCGGTCTTTGCGGCCGTGATCTCGCTGCTGTTGTGCGTGGCCGGAGTGGCGGGACTGTTCTCGCTGCCGGTGCGCGAATATCCGCAGACCGACCCGCCCATCGTCTCGATCTCCACGGCCTATCGCGGCGCCTCCAACGAGGTGATCGAGAGCCGCGTCACCGAGGTGCTGGAGCGCGCGGTGGCCGGCATCGAGGGGATCACGGAGATTTCCTCGTTCAGCCAGAATGACCGCTCGAACATCACCGTCGAATTCAACGTGAACCGGGATGCCGACGCCGCCGCCGCCGATGTGCGCGACCGCGTGGGCCGCGTGCTGGCGCGCCTGCCGGATGGCGCGGATACCCCGATCATCCAGCGCGTGGATGCGAATGCGCAGGCGATCCTCTGGGTCGGCGTGACCTCGACCAATCTCGACGCGATGGAACTCACGGATTTCCTGCGCCGCGCCGTGATCGACCGCCTCGCGACCGTGCCCGGCGTCGCGAGCATCAATGTCGGCGGCGAGCGTCGCTATGCGATGCGCATCTCCATCGACCGCACGGCGCTCGCGGCCCGCGGATTGACGGTGCAGGATGTCGAGAGCGCCATTCGCCGCCAGAACGTCGATCTGCCGGGTGGCCGGCTCACGTCCTCGCAGCGCGAATTGACCGTGAAGACCGATTCCAAGCTGTCGAACCGCGAGGAATTCGCACGCATCATCGTCGCGAACCGCAACGGCTACCAGGTGCGGCTCGGCGAGGTCGCACGCGTCGAGGTGGGCGCGGAGGACGAGCGCTTCGAGTTCTACACTTTGGGCAAGACCGCGATCGGCCTCGGCATCATCCGGCAATCCACGGCGAATACGCTGTCGGTGGCGGAAGGCGTGGCGAAGGAACTGGAACTGCTTCGGCCGGCCTTTCCGGAGGGCACGACCTTCCAGATCCTCTACAACGAGGCGAATTTCATCCGCGCCTCGATCGATGGCGTGTTGAAGACGCTGGTCGAGGGCATTCTCCTCGTCGTGATCGTCATCCTCGTGTTCCTGCGCGACTGGCGGTCGACGCTGGTCGCCTCGGTGGCGATCCCCGTCTCGATCATCCCCACCTTCGCGGTGCTCTGGATGTTCGGCTTCTCGATCAACGTGCTGACACTGCTCGCGGTCGTGCTGGCCATCGGCATCGTCGTGGATGATGCGATTGTCGAGGTCGAGAACGTCCACCGGCGCATCGAGGAGGGCGAGCCGCCGCTGCTCGCCTCGTTCATCGGCGCGCGCGAGATCGCCTTCGCCGTCATCGCCACCACCATCACGCTGATGAGCGTCTTCGTGCCCATCGCCTTCATGGATGGGCAGACGGGACGGCTCTTTCGCGAATTCGGCATCACGCTCGCGACCGCCATCTTCTTCTCCGGCGTGGTGGCGCGAACGCTGACGCCGATGCTCTGCTCGAAGCTGCTGAGCCATCACCACAGCTGGCTGCACCGCAAGACCGAGCCGTTCTTCGTCGGGATGGGGCATGCCTATGCGGCCATCCTGCGCCGCGCGCTCAACGCGCCGATCCTCGTCATCGCGATTGGCCTCGGCATCAGCCTCGCCGCCGTGCAGCTCTTCCGCACCATTCCGGCCGAGTTCTCGCCCGTCGAGGACCGTGGCGTCGTCATCATCCCGATCAATGCGCCGGAAGGGGCATCGCTGAGCTACACGCGCGAACGGGTGCGCGAGGTCGAGCGGCTTCTTCAGCCCTATGTCGACCAGAAGATCGTCGAATCGACACTCACCATCGTCGCGCCGGGCCTGCAGCGCCCGTCGCCGGTGAATGCCGGGTTGCTTATCGTGCGCATGACCCCCTGGGGCGAGCGCAAGATGAAGCAGAGCCAGCTGCAGCAGGAATTGCTCGCCAAGGTGCAGGCCATTCCCGGCGCGCGCATCTTCCCCATCAACCCGCCCTCGCTCGGCCAGCGCGGTTTCCGCCAGCCGATCTCGTTCATCATCGGCGGGCCGGATTTCCCCACGCTGGCCGCCTGGCGCGACGTGGTGATGGAAAAGGCGCAGGCCACGGGGCTGTTCCGCAACCTCGACAGCGATTTCAACGAGAACCAGCCCGATCTGCGTGTCCGCATCGATCGCGCCCGCGCGGCGGATCTCGGCGTTTCGGTGGAGGTGATCGGCCGCAGCCTCGAATTGATGTTCGGCGAGCGCGAGGTCTCGACCTTCGTCGATCGCGGGTTCGAATATCCCGTCATCCTGCAGGCCAAGGCTGAAAACCGCGTGAGCCCGGAGGATCTGAAAAACATCTTCGTGCGCACCGCCAGCAACGACCTCGTGCCGCTGTCGAACCTCGTGCAGCTCAACGAACTGGCGGGCCCCCAGCGCCTCAACCGGTTTGATCGCCTGCGCGCGATCACCATCTCGGCGTCGCTCGCGCCGGGCGTGACACTGGGGCAGGGGCTGGATGCGCTGGACAAGATCGCCGCGGAATCGCTGCCTGCGGAAGCGCGCATCGGTTATGGCGGGCAATCGAAGGAGTTCAAGCGCTCGTCGAACTCGATCTACATCACCTTCGCTTTCGCGCTGATCATCGTGTTCCTCGTGCTCGCGGCGCAGTTCGAGAGCTGGATCGCGCCGACCGTCATCATGATGACCGTGCCGCTGGCGCTGACCGGCGGGTTGGGCATCCTGCATCTCACGGGTCAGACGCTGAACATCTACAGCCAGATCGGCATGATCCTGCTCATCGGCATCATGACCAAGAACGGCATCCTGATCGTGGAATTCACCAACCAGCTGCGCGAACGCGGCTATGCGATGTACGACGCCGTGCTCGAAGCCTCCGAACTGCGCTTGCGGCCGATCCTGATGACCTCGATCGCCACCATTTCGGGCGCGGTGCCGCTGGCGCTGTCGGGCGGGGCGGGTGCGGAAGCGCGTTCGGCCATCGGCTGGGTCATCATCGGTGGCGCCTCGCTCTCGACTTTGATGACGCTCTTCCTCGTGCCCTCGCTCTTCCTGCTGATCGGGCGGTATTCGAACCCGCGCTCGACCATCGCCGAGAAGCTCAACGAATTGCAGCATGCCTTCGCGGGCAAGCTCGGCAAGTTCGGGGATGTGCCGGCGCCGGAGCCGAAGCCGGGCGAGAGCAAGGCCCAGCCCGCGGAGTGAGCCTCAGAACAGGCGGGCGACCTCCGCCCGCTCGGCGGCACTCATGTGCAGGCCGAGTTTGGAACGACGCCAGAGGATGTCGTCCGCCGTCATCGCCCATTCGCGGCTCGTGAGCCAGGCGATCTCGCGGGCTGTGAGGCCGCCGCCGAAGGATCGGCCGAGATCGCTGGCCATGCGGGCATCGCCGAGGAGATCGGGCAATTCGGTTCCGTAGGCGCGCGTGAGGCGTTTCAGCTGCCGCCCCGGCAGGAACGGGTAGCGCGCGGCGTGGTTCTCCAGCAGATCCATGAAGCCTTCGACGGGAAAATGCCCGCCCGGCAGCGCCTCGCGATACGTCCAGCCACCCCGGCCACGCGCGCGCTCGGGCAGGTGCGGCTCGAGCTTTTCCAGCGCATGTTCCGCGAGCCGCCGGTAGGTCGTGAGCTTTCCGCCATAGACGGAGAGGCTCGCCGCGCCGGTGGCGGGCGCATCGAGATGCAGCACGTAATCGCGCGTGGCCTCCTGCGCCTTCGAGGCGCCGTCATCATAGAGCGGGCGCACGCCGGAATAGGTCCAGACGACATCATCCCGCGTGATCGGCTTGCGGAAATATTCCGACGCCGCGCGGCAGAGATAATCCGTTTCCGCCGCGCTGATCGCGACCGAGGACGGGTCGCCCTCGTAATCGCGGTCGGTCGTACCGATCAGGGTGAAATCCGTCTCGTAGGGGATCGCGAAGACGATGCGTCCATCGCCATTCTGGAAGATATAGGCGCGGTCGTGGTCGAAAAGCTTCGGCACGACGACGTGGCTGCCCTGCACCATGCGGATGCGCGCGGGCGTGTTGAAGCCCATCACGCCGGTCGTCACCAGTCCCGCCCAGGGGCCGGCGGCGTTCACCAGCAGGCGCGCGCGATGCTCCCGCACCTCGCCCGTGCGGGTATCTCGCGCCTGAAGCGACCAGATCACGTCCTTGCCGTGCTCGAGGCGTCGCGCATGGGTGATCTCCGTGCGCGTGAGGATGGTCGCGCCGCGCGCCTGCGCATCGCGCGCGTTCAGCACCACGAGGCGCGCATCCTCCACCCAGAGATCGGAATATTCGAAGCCGCTGCGGATGCCCTCGCGCAGAGGCTGCCCGGCCGGGTCGCGCGCGAGGTTCAGGCTGCGGGCCGCCGGCAGTTTCTCGCGCCCGCCGAGGTGATCGTAGAGGAACAGGCCGAGCCGCAGCATCCAGGCGGGCCGCATGCCCGGCATCTGCGGCAGCACGAAGCGCAGCGGCCAGATGATATGGGGGGCGATCGCCCAGAGCCGCTCGCGCTCCATCAGCGATTCCCGCACGAGCCGGAAGGCGTAATGCTCGAGGTAGCGCAGGCCGCCATGGACGAGCTTCGTCGAGGCCGAGGAGGTGGCCGAGGCGAGATCGTTCTTCTCGATCAGGAGGACGGAAAGGCCTCGACCGGCCGCGTCACGGGCGATGCCGGCGCCGTTGATTCCGCCGCCGATCACCGCGAGGTCGTAAGTCGACATGGATTTTCGCTTGCTGGTCGTCTGTCCGGGTTCGGCCGAGAGGCTAGGCGAAAGGGGCTGGGCCGACAAGAACAAGCCAATCTTTAACCAAAACCGGTTACCCTGTTTTCCGAGTCCGGTCCCTGTCACGCGTTGTGCCGCCATGCCCTATGCCGAAAGAAATCTGCCGCTTTCGGCGGCACTCGTGGCCTGCCTCGGGCTGTTCGGCCTCGAGCGGCCGGTTTCCGCCGAGGAGCTTCGGATTCCCGGCGTCGATACCGGCAGCGATATCCTGCGCGCCCTGGCCCTCGCCTATGACGGGCGGTCGCGCGGCGAACTGGTTCTCGTGCCTCCCGCATCCGGCACCGCCAGCGCGCTGGCCGAGGTGATTGCCGGCCGCGCCGCCTTCGCCCGCATCGATCGTCCGCTGTCGCCGGAGGAGCGCGCGGCGGGCCTCGTGGCGCGGGCCATCTTCACATTGCCGGTCCTTGTCCTGGCGCATCCCGATCTGAACAGGCCCGGGCTCGGTGCGGATGATCTCGCCGCGATCCTCGACGGGCGTATCGTCAACTGGTCCGGGCTGGGCGGACCCCGCCTGCCGATCCGGCTCGTGAGCCGGGACGGTCCGCCGGACGACGCTTCCGCGCGACGCTGGGCACGGGCCGCGCGACAGGCGGAGCTGGTCGCCCTGGTGCGCCGCCATCCCGGCACGCTGGGGCTCTCGATGATGCGGCCCGACCCGCAGGATGAACCGCTGATCCTGCCGATCGGCGGGCTCGAACCGCGCCATCCGCTTTATCCGCGGCGGGTCGAGATGGCTCTGGCCTACCGGCCGGAGCATCGCACGCCGGCCTTCGATGCCTTCCTCGCCTTCCTCGCCAGCGCCCGCGCGGCGGACCTCGTCGCCGCCTACGGGGGCAACCTGTCAGGCCCATGATCGCGCCGCGCACCTTTCCCGGGATCACCTTCATCCGGGAGAAGCTGGCAGCGTCACTCGCCCTGCGCTGGGCGATCGTCGTCATGCTCGTCGCGGCCGTGGGCCTCGCGATGATGGTCTATGCGGTGGGCTTGACCCTGCGCGCAAAGATCGCGGCCGAGGCCCGGCGATTGACCGAAATCGCCGAGCAGAAGGTGTCGGACCGGCTCGAAACGGAGGCCAAGCTGGCGGATCACCGGCTGCGCGGGCTGGTGCTGCGCAACGAAGCGGCTTTGCAGGATATCGCGATGCAGCCCGGCCTGCTGCGCCTGCTGCGGCAGCGCGACGAGCGCCGCATCGCGGAGCGACTGCAGGGTGATCTGCCCCGCCTCGGCTATACCGGGGCCTTGCTGCTCGACCAGAATCTTGTGCCCGTGGGGTTCGATCAGGCCAATCTCTCGCTGGCGCAGGCGGAGCGGGCCGTGAATGCGCTCGATTTTCGCGAGGCTTTGCAGAACCTTCTCGTGGCCCATCACCGTCGCACGCCCATGCGCTACCGGGCGCTGGGGCCGATGGGCATGGGCATGGAGCATCTCTTCCGGGTGCCGATCCAGGATGAATATGGCCTCATCTCCGCGATCACGGTCTATGACGAATTCGGCGACCCCGCCGGGCTGATGCTCGCCTACCGGGTCTTCCAGACATCCGAACCGACGCTGACCGACTTCGCCGAGACGACCCGGTCGGGGCTCGTGCTGGCACGGGGGGAAACCGTCATCACGCGCGCCGGCGACGTGCCAGCGACCTTCGTGCCGCCCGCGGACGGAACCATGCGCTATACCGAGGGCCGCATTTTCCGTTGCGTCCCCTCGCTGCCGCAGACCCGGCTCTGCCTTCTGCGCAACGAGAGCGAGGTCGCGGAATTCCGCAACGAATTGCAGGTGATGAGCAACAGCGAAACCAGCCGCATGCAGACGCGGCTCGCGCTTTTTGCATCGGCCCTCGCGATCCTCATCGGCGGGCTGATCCTGTTTCTCACGCGCCGCCTCACCGGGCCGCTGACCGACATCGCCGGCGAGGTCTCGCTCGTGGCGGAAGGCGAATGGACCCGCGCCGTGCGCCATGCCGAGCGCGCCGACGAGGTGGGCCGCATCGCGCGGGCGATCGAGGCGATGCAGATCGCCCTGATCGAGCGCGATCGCATGCGCCAGGAGATGGTGCGCATCGATGCCATCAACCAGCGCCGGCTGGCCATGGGCGAAGCCATCGGGCGTTTCGAGACCGGCATCGGCGATGTCATGGCCAAGATGGGCGAGGCGGCTGAGGCGCTGGGCCGCGCCAGCATGGCGATCGGCACAGCGGCGCGCTCGGCGGAACGGCAGGCCGACCGCATCCAGCAGACCACGCTCGCCACCGCGCAGGAGGCGACGATCGTGACCGGCGCGACGCTGCAGCTCACGCGCGGTCTCGCGGAAATCGAGACGCGGCTGCGCTCCACCCGCGCGGCGGTCGAATCGGGGGAGGAGACCACTCGGGCGGCCGGCCACGACGTGCTCGATCTCTCGCGTCTCGCGGGGGAGGCGGAACAGGCCCTGGGGCATATCCAGTCGCTGGTGGCGGATCTGGCGCAGGGCGCGCTGTCGGTTTCGCTCGACACGGCCGCGCAGGCGGGAACGGGGGGCTTCCGGGGCGCGGCTGTCGCGCTGTCGCGCTTCACCGGCGAAACGGCCGCAGCTGCGGAGCGGCTGGGCGCGGCCGTCGCGCGGGTCGCCGCCGTGGCCGAGATGCAGGCGCGGCGCATCGGCGATCTGGGCGAGCATTTCGAGCGGGCCTCTCGCGATACGGCCGAAATCGCCGTGGTGATGGCGGAGCAGGATGCCGCCCGCCGCTCGATCTCCGAAGGGCTCGCCAGCGCTTCCAGCGCAATGAGCGGCCTGACCGAGGCGGTGGAAGAACTGCGCGCGAGCCTGCAGGGCGCGGAAGGGGCGACAGCCGAGGTGCTGCGGGCGGCGCGCACGATGATCGCCGATGCGCAGGCGATCGATTCCGGATTGCGCTCCTTCGTCCGCGAGGTCGCGGCCTAGAGCGGGCGGATCTGCCGGACATTCGCCGGCAGCGGCTGGGGTTCCGGCGCCGGGGCCGGCGGCTTGCGGCTCGACAGATAGCGGGTGATCCGCTCGACAACACCGGCCTCCGCCGGTGCCGGCACATGCGGAATGCCATAGGTTTTCGCACCGGCCCGGGCTGCGGCCTGCATCACCGCCTGCACCATGGCCGGGTGACCCGCGACATGCACGGAATCGCCCGGCGACAGGACGGGCAGATGCAGCATGGCACGGCCGTGGCGGATCGGTGGCAGGGGATGCGCGCCCGAGGCGCAGAGCGTCGCATGTTCGACGCCCTGCCGCGCGAGCCATTCGATCGCGGGCCGCATGTAGAGATCGCGCGGATCATGCGCCGAGGCGACGAGATGCACGGGCCGGTGCGGCTGGCCGAGCCGCGCGGCGACCGCCATGGACCAGATTGCCGAAAAGCCCGTGCCGCTGGAGACCAGCACCAGCCGGCCATCGCCCTGCCGCAGGTGGGAATGGCCGTAGGGACCCGCGAGTTTCAGCCGCGTCCCCGGCCGGAAGCGCTCCTCGGGCCGCTCGCCGAACAGCCCGCCGGGGCGGTGGCGGATGTGGAAATGCAGGGTGTCGAGTTCGCGCAGGCCATCGAGCGAGAGGGTCGGCGTGAAGCGGCGCAAGGGCGCCTTGCCGAAGCCGAGCGTCACATGCTGGCCCGGCAGGTAGGGCACCGGCTTGTCGACCAGCACGATCAGTTCGGAGATGCCCGGCGCGAGGCTGCGCCAGGCCAGCACCTCGGCGGCGGATTTCACCTCGCGGGGGAAGGGCTCGGCCGTCAGCGTCGCTTCGCCCGCAACCGTCGCCCGGCAGGCGAGCACGGTCTGGCCAACGGGATCGCCTCCGGCCACCCCGCCGGATTCCAGCCGGATGCGGCAGCTTTCGCAAGGCGTCGCATGGGCGCAGAGCGCGGGATCATCCTTGGGAAGGCGCAGGCCAGCGGTCTCCGCCGCCGCGAGGATGGTTTCGCCCATCCGCGCCGGAACGCGCGTGCCATTGATCGTCAGGAACGTATCGGACATCGCCACCCTTGCCTGCCCCTCCGCAAGGTCACTTCCGGCCAAAGCAAATCAGCCGTTGCGGCAGAGTAGTTTCTCTAACCCGGCGATCAAGCGGGGCGAAACGCTTTCTTTACCATGAGGCCTGCTCGGCACGCGTCCGCCCGGTCTTTGTCCACATCGGCATGAGGCTTGTGCCCGCGTGGAAACGCCCGGCGGCTGGCCTTGCGGCACGCGGCGCTCTATGGGCGTGACGAACCGCGCGCGTCCCGCGCCATGAAGGAGGTTTCGCATGCTTACCCTCGCCAAGGCCCGCAAGATTGCCGACACCGCGCTGAAACATGCGCGCGCCAAGGAATTCAAGCCGCTCGCGATCGTCGTTCTCGATGCCCGCGCCCAGCGCAAGGTGGTGCTGACAGAAGACAACACCTCGATCAAGCGGGCGGAAGTGGCCTATTCCAAGGCGAATGGCGCGCTGGCCATGGGCGCCGGCAGCCGCACGCTGGGCAAGATGGCCGCCGAACGTCCCGCCTTCATCCAGGCCGCGATGCACATCGCCGATGGCGCGCTGGTGCCGGTTCCGGGCGGGGTGCTCATCCGCCAGAAGGGCATGGTGATCGGCGCGGTGGGGATTTCCGGCGACACCTCGGACAATGACGAGGCGGCCGCCATCGCCGGCATCGAGGCGGCTGGCTTCACGGCTGATCCGGGCCAGGCATAAGCGCGTTGCCCACATCCGGCGGCTTGAGGCGGCCGGTTTTCAGAACGAAGCCGATCACCTCCGCCACGGCCTTGTAGAGCGGCACGGGGATCTGCTCGTCGAGATCGAGCTGGGAGAGCGCCTGCGCCAGCACGGGGTTCTCCTCGATCGCGATGTCGTTCTCGCGTGCGATCTCGATGATCTTGTCCGCGACATGGCCTTCGCCCTTCGCGGTGACGATGGGGGCGCCGTCGCCGAAATCATATTTCAGCGCGACGGCGACGCGGTTCTCCGGGGTCTCGCTCATAGGCGGCGATCCAGTTGGGCGGAGGCGCGCGCGGCCGCTCCGGTGGGCCGACCGTCCCGCACGTCGAGATGCGCGACCTCGAAGGCCGCGTCCGTCAAGGCGGCGTGCAATTCGCCGATGGTGCGGCGCGCATCCTCGGCCATGGTCTTGCGTTCCGCCCAGAGCGTGATGCCGATCCGCTGCCCGCGCAGGGCAATCTCGGCCTGAACCGGGCCGGTTTCCTCGAGGTCGAGCGCGATGCGCACCTTCCAGGGGAAGCTTTCGCCGCTTTGGTTGCCTTCATCCTCCACGGTGAAGCCGGGCGGCTGGTCCGGTCGCGGCTGATGCTCGATCATCAGGCCGATCATCGCGGTTTCCGGGCGATCCGGCCCTTGCGTCGCCAGCGGGATCTGCAGCGTCAGGCGGCTCGTCTGCGAGCGGTCATCCGTCACGGTCATGCCGGGATGATCCGGCAGGGAGGCGATCTGCTGGAGCTTGATCCGCTCGAGCCCGCCCTCCACCAGCCGCGCGAGATCGAGGCCGCGCGGGGCGGGAGCTTCCGGCCGGTCGGCGACGGCCAGCAGATGGTTCGCGACGGGCCTCGGATTGTCGCCCTTTTCCTCGGTTCTGCCGCCGAGGCCGGCGAGGATCGCGGTCAGCAGGGATTTCAGATCATGCGGCAGCGCGCCACCCTGGCCCTGCGCGAGGCCGGCCAGCCGCGCTTCGAAGAAGAGGCCCGATTGTTTCACGCCCTGTTCGATCTCGGGCGCGTCGGGCGCGACGGATGCATCGAGACGCAAGGCGCGCAAGGCTGCGAGATCGGCCGGGTTCGTACCCTTCGCGTCCCCCGACAACAGTGCGGAAATGGCGGTTCCCAGCGGCAATTGCCGGATTGCCGCCTTGAGGCTCGCCTCCAGCAGCGCAGGCGGCAGGGTCGCGAGCGCGGAAGGCCCGAGGCCGCGACTGCCGCTGAGCGGTGGGCCGGATGCCGGACCGGGGCGGGCATCCCCGCGTTCGGCGAGGGGCAGATGGAGCTGTGCGAGCTTCTGGATCAGCGCGCCGGGCGAACCGGGCGGAAAATGATCCGGCAGCGGAGGCGCCGCGGAGGCCGAGGGACCGCTGCCCGATTGCGAGATGTTGCGCAGGGTGGCGACATTGGAGACGTCGGGCGCCGGCAGGGAGAGGCGCAGCACGCCACTCCGGGCATCAATCTCGACCTGCAGCATCGTGCCGCGCGCCAGCAAAGCCGGGTTGAGCTTCGCAGCATGGGCCAGCGTGTCGGGCAGAACCACCTCGAGCGGGACACCGCCGAGGCTCAGGGTCAGGCGATTGCCCTGCGGGGCCAGCAGCACCGTGGCGAGGCTGGGCGTGGCGGCCCCGTTCAGCGCGGCGCGAAGGCGGGCGATGGCGTCAGCATTCGCGCCGGAGGTCTGCGGTCCGGAACCCTCGGCCGCGAGGCCGGTCGCGCCGGAAATCTCGTCGAGCACCGCGATCAGGGTCTGAAGGTTGCGGGCCTTCACCTCCTGAATTTGCCCCACCATTACGGCCGAAACGCCAACCATCCACGCACACAACAAAACGCCACAGGAATGAAAAGAGCATAGCGCAGGAGCCTTTCTCCTTTCTTTCTGCGATCGGCAGGAAGCGCGCCGTTGCTCTTCCGGGGCCGAGCGCCTAAATCCCGCGCGAACCCCTTTGCCCGAGAAGCCGGAGTCTTCGATGTCCCGTCAGTTCATCTACCACATGCGCGGCCTCACGAAGGTCTATCCGGGCGGCAAGAAGACGCTCGATAACATCCACCTCTCCTTCTACCCCGATGCGAAGATCGGCGTGCTCGGCGTCAACGGCGCGGGCAAGTCCACGCTGCTGCGCATCATGGCCGGCCTCGACAAGGAATGGACCGGCGAGGGCTGGGTGGCCGACGGTGCCCGCGTCGGCTACCTGCCACAGGAGCCGAAGCTCGACGAGAGCCTCACCGTGCGCGAGAACGTGAAGCTCGGCGTCGCGGCGAAGCAGGCGATCCTCGACCGCTACAACGAACTCATGATGAACTACTCGGATGAAACCGCCGAGGAAGGCGCGCAGCTCCAGGACCAGATCGACAGCCAGAACCTCTGGGATCTCGATTCGAAGGTCGATCAGGCAATGGACGCCCTGCGCTGCCCGCCGGATGACTGGGCGGTGAGCAACCTCTCGGGCGGCGAGAAGCGCCGCGTCGCGCTCTGCAAGCTGCTGCTGGAGCAGCCGGAATTGCTGCTGCTCGACGAACCCACCAACCATCTCGACGCCGAGACCGTGAACTGGCTCGAGAACCACCTGCGCGAATATCCCGGCGCGATCCTGATCGTCACCCACGACCGCTACTTCCTCGACAACGTGACCGGCTGGATCCTCGAACTCGATCGCGGCAAGGGCATTCCCTATGAGGGGAATTACTCGAGCTGGCTGCAGCAGAAGCAGAAGCGCCTGGAGCAGGAGGGCCGCGAGGATGTCGCCCGCCAGCGCACCATGGCGCGCGAGCAGGAATGGGTCGCCTCCTCGCCCCGCGCGCGGCAGGCGAAGAACAAGGCGCGCATCACCCGCTACGAGGAGCTGGTGCAGAAGGCATCCGAGAAGGCGCCGGATACCGCGCAGATCATCATTCCGATCGCCGAGCGCCTGGGCGGCAACGTCATCGATTTCGAGAACCTTTCCAAGGGCTTCCAGGACAAGCTGCTGATCGATAACCTCTCCTTCAAGCTGCCGCCGGGCGGCATTGTCGGCGTCATCGGCCCGAACGGCGCGGGCAAGACCACGCTGTTCCGTATGATCACCGGCGCGGAGAAGCCGGATGCCGGTACGATCGTGGTCGGCGACACCGTGAAGCTCGGCTTCGTGGATCAATCGCGCGACAGCCTCGACGACAGGAAGACCGTCTGGGAGGAAATCTCCGGCGGTGCCGAGGTGATCTATCTCGGCAAGAAATCCATGCACAGCCGGGCCTATTGCGGCGCCTTCAACTTCAAGGGCGGCGACCAGGAGAAGAAAGTCGGCATGCTCTCGGGCGGCGAGCGCAACCGCGTTCACCTCGCGAAGATGCTGAAATCGGGCGCGAATGTGCTGCTGCTCGACGAACCGACCAACGATCTCGACGTGGATACCCTGCGCGCGCTCGAAGAGGCGCTCGAGGATTACGCCGGCTGCGCGGTGATCATCAGCCATGATCGCTGGTTCCTCGACCGCATCGCGACCCACATCCTCGCCTTCGAGGGCGATAGCCATGTCGAGTGGTTCGAGGGCTCGTTCTCGGATTACATCGAGGACAAGAAGCGCCGCCTCGGCGCGGATTCCGTGGAGCCGAAGCGGATCAAGTATCGGAAGTTCGGGCGGTAAAGGGTCGCCAACGCGTCATTGCGAGGAGACGTCATCACCCCCTCCCAATCCGTCGCCCCTCTCCCCACGTATGGGAGCCATGAACCGCAGACGCTTCTTCACGTTTCTCGCCGGGGCCGCCGTGGTCGCCGGAGGAGTGACCGCCATTTTCCGCCCGGCGCGGGCCAATTCCTATTATTCCGGCCCGGTCTCCGACCATTTCGACGGGCAGAAATTCTTCCTGCCGGGCGGGGATGGCCCGCGCAGCTTCCGCGATTTCCTGCGCTGGCAATTCGGCGAGAAAGCCGCGCCCTGGCCGGAAAGCTTCCCGAGCCCGCTGCCGGCCGACAAGCCGCCGGCGACGGTGGAAGGCAGCGCCCTGCGCGTGACCTTCATTGGCCATGCGAGCTTCCTCATCCAGACCGGGGGCGTGAACATCCTGCTCGATCCGCATTTCTCGGAGCGCGCCTCGCCCGTTTCGTTCGCCGGCCCGAAGCGGGTGAATGCGCCGGGCATCGCCTTCGACGACCTGCCGAAGATCGATATCGTCCTCGTCAGCCACAACCATTACGACCATCTCGATGTGCCGAGCCTGCACCGGCTATGGGACCGGGACCGGCCGCGCATCCTGACCCCCCTCGGCAATGACGTGATCATCCAGGCGGGGCGCGTTGATCTCGCGGTGGAGGCGAAGGACTGGGGCGATCGCGTCGCATTCGCGCCCGGAGTGGCGGTGACGTTCGAGCCCGCGCAGCATTGGTCCGCGCGCGGCATGTTCGATCGCATGCATGCGCTCTGGGCCTCGTTCGTCATCGAGACCGGCGTGGGGAAGATCTGGTTCGCGGGCGATACCGGCCTCGGCGGCGGGCGCGTGTTCCGTGCCATCCGCGAGAAGCACGGGCCGATGGCGCTCGGGCTCATCCCCATCGGGGCCTATGGGCCGCGCTGGTTCATGCGCTACCAGCATGCCGACCCCGAGGATGCGCTGACGATCTTCGACATCCTCGGCTGCACCCACGCGCTCGGCTACCATTGGGGCACGTTCAAGCTCACCAACGAGCCGATCGAGGAGCCTGCGACCGAACTTGCGGCCCGTCTGCAGGCGGCGGGGAAACCGGCGGAGAGCTTCGTCGCGGCGCGACCGGGGCATGTTTTCCGGCGGGAAGCGCCCTTCACCTGAGGGCCCGGTTCGCGACATCCCGGAAGCCTTGCGCAAGCCGCTTGCATCGATGACGAAAATCACATAAACATATCTTTATGTCGTTTTCAGCGAGAGCGCTCACGCGATGATTCGCCCCGCCCATCCGGGCCACCAGCCGCTCGATGTCCTGCTCGCTGCCCTCGAGGCGGCGGGTGAGGCGACGCGCCTGCGCATCCTCGCGCTGCTGGCGGAGGCGGAACTCACCGTCACCGAACTGATGACCATCCTGGGCCAGTCGCAGCCGCGCGTCTCGCGCCATCTGAAGCTGCTGGTGGAGGCGGGGCTGATCGACCGGCACCGCGAAGGCGCCTGGGCCTTCTTCCGGCTCGCCGAGCGGGGCGTCGCGAGTGTCATCCGCGAGGGCGTGATCGCCGCGCTCGACCCGGCCGATCCCGGCCTCGCGGCCGATCGTCGCCGGCTCGATGCCGTGCGCGCCGAGCGGAAGGAGCAGGCCGCAGCCTATTTCGCCCGCCATGCCGCGGACTGGAACCGCATCCGCGCGCTTTATGTGCCGGAATCCGCGGTGGAAAAGGCGATGGTGGATGCCCTCGGCGAGCGCGATTACGACGCGCTCCTCGATCTCGGCACCGGCACCGGGCAGATGCTGAAACTCTTCGGCCCGCGCGCGAGCCGCGCCGTCGGCCTCGATGTCAGCCCCGCCATGCTCGCCGTGGCCCGCGCCAATCTGGATGAAGCCGGCCTGCGCCATGTGCAGTTGCGGCAGGGCGATCTCTATGCGCTGCCGGCGGATCTTTCGCGCTTCGATCTCGTGATCCTGCATCAGGTGCTGCATTTCATGGACGACCCCGCCCGCGCCGTGCGCGAGGCCGCGCGCGTGCTGAAGCCCGGCGGGCGCATCGTCATCGTCGATTTCGCGCCGCATCACGAGGAAAGCCTGCGGGTGGAGCATGCGCATCGCCGGCTCGGCTTCTCGGCCGACGAAATCGGCGCGTTCTTCGCCGAGAACGGCCTGCATCTGCGCCTGTCGCGCGACATCCGCCCCGATGCGACGGGCGCTCTCACCGTTTCCCTCTGGATCGCCGAGGACACCGCCATGGAAGGTGATTTCCCGCTGCCCGGCGATCCGCTCTCCCGGACTCTCGTCACGAAGGTTGCCTGAGATGAATGCTGTTCCCGCCCGTTCGAGCCGCCAGACCGAGGCGCCGAAGCTTGGCATTTCCTTCGAGTTCTTCCCCCCGAAGAACGATGCCATGGCCGAAACGCTCTGGGCCTCCGTGCAGCGCCTCGCGCCGCTTTCGCCCGATTTCGTCTCCGTGACCTATGGCGCGGGCGGATCCACCCGCGAGCGCACCCATTCGACCGTGAAGCGCATTCTCGACGAAACCGGCCTGAAGCCCGCCTCGCACCTGACCTGCGTGGCCGCCACCAGGGACGAGACGGACGAGATCCTCCGCCAGTACTGGGCGATGGGCGTGCGCCATATCGTGGCCCTGCGCGGCGACCCGATCACCGGCATCGGCACCACCTTCGAGGCGCATCCGCAGGGCTATCAGGGTTCCCCGGAACTCGTGGCGGGCATCAAGGCGATCGGCGATTTCCATGTGGCGGTTTCGGCCTATCCGGAGAAGCATCCGGAGAGCCCCAGCCTCGATTTCGAGATCGACCTCCTGAAGCGGAAGGTCGATGCCGGGGCGGATCGCGCCATCACCCAGTTCTTCTTCGATAACAGCCATTACTACCGCTATGTCGAGCGCGTGCGGAAGGCGGGGATTTCCATCCCCATCGTGCCGGGTATCCTGCCGGTGCAGAACTTCCGGCAATCCGCGAGCTTCGCGACGAAATGCGGGACGGATGTTCCCGCCTGGCTCGCCAAGCGCTTCGAGGGGCTGGAAGACGACCCCGAGACGCGCCGCATGGTGGCGGCTGCGGTCGCGGTCGAACAGGTCTATGATCTGCTCGACAATGGCGTGACCGACTTCCACTTCTACACGATGAACAAGGCCGATCTCGCTTTCGCCATTTGCCACATGCTGGGCCTCCGGGCGATGCCCGGCATGCGACCCGGCATTCCCGATGCGGCCTAGTCTCGCGCGGAAAGCCTGCGTTTCGTTAGTGAATTTCTGAATGTCAAAGTTCCCGGCCGGTGCGTCGCGCATCGCACGGGAACGACAAGGAAGCCGATCATGACTCTCTCCGCCAAGGGTTCCGAAATCCGCGCTGCGCTCGAAGCGGCGGCGCGCGAGCGCATCCTCGTGATCGACGGCGCGATGGGCACGGAGATCCAGAATCTCCGCCTCTCGGAAGAGGATTTCCGGGGCAGCCGCTTCGCCGGGTGGAACCATCCGCTGAAGGGCAACAACGACCTGCTCATCCTCACGCAGCCCGACGCCATCCGCGCGATCCACCTGAGCTATTTCGAGGCGGGCGCGGATATCGTCGAGACGAATACCTTCTCCTGCACCTCCATCGCGCAGGCCGATTACGGCATGCAGGATCTCGCCTACGAGCTGAACCGGGAAGGGGCGCGGCTCGCGCGCGAGGCCGCCGTGCTCGCCGAGCAGAAGGATGGCCGCCGCCGCTTCGTGGCCGGCGCCTGCGGCCCCACCAACCGCACGGCCTCGATCTCGCCGGATGTGAACAATCCCGGCTATCGCGCCGTGACCTTCGACGATCTCGCGGCTGCCTATGGCGAGCAGATCCGCGGGCTCATCGATGGCGGGGCGGAACTCATCCTGATCGAGACGATCTTCGACACGCTGAACGCCAAGGCGGCGGTTTATGCCGCGAAGACCATCTTCGCCGAGACCGGCAACGAATTGCCGATCATGATCTCCGGCACCATCACGGATCTCTCGGGCCGCACGCTCTCGGGCCAGACGCCGACCGCCTTCTGGCACTCCTTGCGCCATGCCGAGCCCTTCACCGTGGGCCTGAACTGCGCGTTGGGTGCGAAGGAAATGCGCGCGCATATCGCCGAGATTGCCCGCGTCGCCGATACGCTGGTCTGTGCTTATCCCAATGCAGGCCTGCCCAACGAATTCGGCCTCTATGACGAGCGCCCGGAGGCCACGGCCGCCTTGCTGGGCGAATTCGCCGAAGCCGGGCTCGTGAATGTGGTCGGCGGTTGTTGCGGCACCACGCCGGCCCATATCCGCGCCATGGCCGAGGCTGTGAAGGGCAAGAAACCGCGCGCTTTGCCCGAGGTGAAGCCGCTGATGCGCCTCTCGGGCCTCGAGCCCTTCACGCTCGACGAGACGATCAACTTCGTGAATGTGGGCGAGCGCACGAACGTCACCGGTTCGGCCAAGTTCCGCAAGCTCATCAAGGACGGGAAGCTCGCCGAGGCGCTCGATGTCGCGCGCGATCAGGTCGCGAACGGCGCGCAGATCATCGACGTGAACATGGATGAGGGCCTGCTCGATTCCGAGAAGGCCATGGTGGAATTCCTGAACCTCGTTGCCGCCGAGCCCGATATCTCCCGCGTGCCGGTGATGGTGGATTCCTCGAAGTTCCACGTCATCGAGGCGGGGCTGAAATGCATCCAGGGCAAGGGGATCGTGAATTCGATCTCCATGAAGGAGGGTGTGGAGAAGTTCAAGGAAGAGGCCCGCAAGGTGCGCGCCTATGGCGCTGCCGTGGTCGTCATGGCCTTCGACGAGAAGGGCCAGGCCGATACCTTTGAGCGCAAGGCCGAGATCTGCGCGCGGGCTTACAAGATCCTGACCGAGGAAGTCGGCTTCCCGCCGGAGGATATCATCTTCGATCCGAACGTCTTCGCGGTCGCGACCGGCATCGAGGAGCATAACAATTACGGCGTCGATTTCATCAACGCCACGCAGTTCATCCGCGAGAACCTGCCGCATGCGCATGTCTCGGGCGGTGTCTCGAACCTTTCCTTCTCGTTCCGCGGCAACGAACCCGTGCGCGAGGCGATGCATTGCGTGTTCCTCTACCACGCGATCAAGGTCGGCATGGATATGGGCATCGTGAATGCCGGCCAGCTCGCGGTCTATGACCAACTCCCGGCCGAGTTGCGCGAATTGTGCGAAGACGTGGTGCTGAACCGCCGGCCCGATGCCACGGAGCGCCTGCTCGAAGCGGCACCCCGCTTCAAGGGCGACGGGCAGGTGGCCGCGAAGGGGCAGGATCTCGCTTGGCGCGAATTCCCGGTGGAGAAGCGGCTCGAGCATGCGCTCGTGAACGGCATCACCGAATTCATCGAAGTCGATACCGAGGAGGCCCGCCTTGGGGCGGAGAAGCCGCTCCACGTCATCGAAGGCCCGCTGATGGCCGGCATGAACGTCGTCGGCGATCTCTTCGGCGCGGGGAAGATGTTCCTGCCGCAGGTCGTAAAATCGGCGCGCGTGATGAAGCAGGCCGTGGCCTATCTCCAGCCCTTCCTGGAAGCGGAAAAGCGTGCATCCGGCCTCACCGAAATGCCCGCCGCCGGCAAGATCCTGATGGCGACCGTGAAGGGCGACGTGCACGATATCGGCAAGAACATCGTGGGCGTCGTGCTCCAGTGCAACAATTACGAGGTGATCGACCTCGGCGTGATGGTGCCGAGCCAGCGTATCCTCGAGACCGCGCGCAAGGAAAAGGTCGATATCATCGGCCTCTCCGGCCTCATCACGCCTTCGCTCGATGAGATGGTGCATGTTGCCGCCGAGATGGAGCGCGAGGGCTTCAAGATCCCGCTGCTGATCGGCGGGGCCACCACCAGCCGCGTGCATACGGCGGTGAAGATCCACCCGGCCTACAAGGCGGGGCAGGCGGTCTATGTCACCGATGCGTCGCGCGCGGTGGGCGTTGTTTCCTCGCTGCTCTCGCCCGAGCAGAACGACAATTACGTCTCGAGCCTGCGTGCGGAATACGCGAAGGTGGCGGATGCGCATGCGCGCTCCGAGGCGGACAAGCTCCGGCTGCCGCTCGCCAAGGCGCGCGAGAACGCCCTGAAGATCAACTGGACGGGTTACCAGCCGCCGAAGCCCAGCTTCACCGGCACGCGCATCTTCCAGACCTATGATCTCAGCGAGCTGGCGAAATACATCGACTGGACGCCCTTCTTCCAGACCTGGGAGATGAAGGGCCGCTTCCCCGCGATCCTCGAGGACGAAAAGCAGGGCGAGGCCGCCCGCGCGCTCTGGGACGATGCGCAGGCCATGCTGAAGCGCATCATCGACGAGCGCTGGTTCCAGGCCAAGGCCGTCATCGGCTTCTGGCCCGCGAATGCCGTGGGCGACGATATCCGCCTCTATACCGGCGAAAGCCGCAAGGAGGAGCTGGCGACCTTCCACGGCCTGCGCCAGCAGCTTTCGAAGCGCGATGGCCGGCCGAATACCTGCCTCTCCGATTTCGTGGCGCCGGAAGGCGTCGCGCCGGATTACATCGGGGCCTTCGTCGTCACCGCCGGCATCGGCGAGGATCGCATCGCCGACAAGCTCAAGGGCAAGAACGACGATTATTCCTCGATCATGGCGAAGGCCCTGGCCGATCGCCTCGCCGAGGCCTTCGCCGAGCGCATGCACGAGCGCGTCCGCAAGGAATTCTGGGGCTATGGCGCGCATGAGACCTACGGGCCCGAGGATCTCCACGGCGAACCCTATGACGGCATCCGTCCTGCGCCGGGCTATCCGGCCCAGCCGGATCACACGGAGAAGGCCACGCTCTTCAGGCTGCTCGAAACCGAGCGCCGCATCGGCGTGCAGCTGACCGAGAGCTATGCGATGTGGCCGGGCGCTTCGGTCTCCGGCCTCTATCTCAGCCATCCCGAGAGCCATTATTTCGGCGTCGCGAAGGTGGAGCGCGATCAGGTCGAGGATTACGCCCGCCGCAAGGGCATGGATATCCGCGAGGTCGAGCGCTGGTTGGCACCCATCCTCAACTACGATCCCGCGGCCTATATGGTGGCAGCGGAGTAATCCGCCTCACCGTACCAGGAAGCCATGGCGCAGAGGGTCGTCGGGGTCGATGATCCAATGCGCGAGGCCCGCGAGATGGGCGGTGCCCGCGACTTCGGGGATCACGCCTTGATGCGGGCCGCAGCGCGCGGTGGCGATCGCCTTGCCGCGCATCACGGAGCCGATGATCGACTCGTTGATGATCGCCTCGCCCATGGCGAGCTCGCCGCGCGCCACGAGCTGCGCCACGCGCCCCGCTGTGCCCGAACCGGTGGGCGAGCGATCGACCTCGCGATCCGCGAAGATGCAGCAATTTGCCTGTGTCGAGCCCGCATGGCGCGGCGGTCCGTCGATGATCGTGCCGTAGATGTGGTTGATCTCCGGGATTTCGGGGTGCTCAACCGGGAAAGCGCGGTTCGCGGCCGCCTTCACCTCCGCGCCGAAGCGGATGAGCCTTTCGACCTCGTGCTCGCGGATCGCGAGACCATGCGGCACGCCCGAGGTGTAGAAATAGAAGGCGCCACCGAAGGCGATGTCGCCCGTCACGCGGCCGAAGCTCGGTGTCTCCACGTTCACGTCGCGATGGAGCAGGAAGCTCGGCACGTTGAGGAAGCGCACCCCGGTGACGCGCGCGCCATCCCAGCCCACGAAAGCCTCGATGAAGCCGCAGGGTGCGTCGATCCCCACCCGCGTCTCCGGCGCTTGCGGCATTACCCAGCCGAGCTGCACGGCGGCGGTGGCGAGCGCGATGACGCCATGCCCGCAATGGTCCGAATAGCCCTCGTTGTGGATGAACATCACGCCGAAATCCGCGCCCTCGCTCACCGGGTCGGTGAGGATGCCGCCATACATGTCGGCATGTCCGCGCGGCTCGAACATGATCGCGCGGCGCAGGTGATCGGCATTCGCCTTCAGCCATGCCCTGCGATCGACGATGCGCTTTCCCGGCGCACGGGGAAAGCCGCTGGTGACGATGCGGAAGGGCTCGCCACCCGTATGCATCTCGACGGTGGAGATGATCTGTTGCATCCGCCCCTCACATCATGGCCGCCAGCGCGCGCAGGCGCTGGATCGTCTCGCCATCGGCCACGCCATCGACGCGCGCCGGCCGCCAGTGGCGCTGGAACGCGGCCACCACGGCTTCCATGCGTTCGTCGAAGACGCCGGTGATCTCGATGCCGTAACCGAAGGTCGCGAAGAGCGATTGCAGGGCAGCCAACGGCATGCCCTCGTCGCCCCGGCGATAGGCAGGCCCCGGTGTTGCGGGCACGGACGATGGCCAAAGCCCCACGCCTGCAGCCGCCAGCTTCTCCCAGGGGAATGTCTCGCCCGGATCGATCTTCCGCCCCGGCGCGATGTCCGCATGCGCAAGAATGCGATGGTTCGGGATCGACCAGCGCGCCTGGATATCCGCGACGAGGCGGATCACCGCGTCGATCTGCGCGTCGGGGAAGGGCGGTCCCGGCGGCGGATAGGGGTTCGCAGACGCGCCCTCCGGCAGGGGCAGGGGCTGGCCGTTGGGGCCGAAGGGTCGCCCGAGATCATGCCCCGGATGGGCGATCTCGATGCCGATGGACGCGGAATTCATGTCCGTCTCGCCGCGCCAGATGCCGCGACCCGCATGCCAGGCCCGGCGGCTCTCCGGCACGAGCTGGAAGATGCGCCCGTCCTCGAACACGAAGTAATGGGCCGATACCTGCGCGATGGGGTTCGCGAGCCATAGCAGCGCCGAACTCGCATCCGCCATGCCCGTGTAATGCAGGATGACGCTGTCCGGATGTCTCGCCTCGCCGCCGCGCCCGCCGTTGCGCGGGCCGTGATTGGGCGAGGGGAAGAGCCGCGTCACCAGCGGGCTATCCGGCTTCGGTTCGGGCGGTGTGTCGGTCATGTCAGGGGGTGGGGGTGGGCTCAAACGAAAATGGCGGGGTTGCCCCCGCCATCCCTGGCGTCTGCGCTTTGAGCGCGATCAGTAGGTCCGGGCCCAGCGGGTGCAGACCGCTTCGCCATAGCGGTTGTAGCGCACGCGCACGCATTCGCGCCGCGGGCGGGTCGCATCCGCGAGCACCGCGCCACCGACCGCGCCTATGGCCGCGCCCGCGAGCGCGCCGCCGCCACGACCCGTGGCCGCCGCACCGATGAGGCCGCCTGCGGCCGCGCCGAGCAGGGCACCCGAGGCCGCGCGCTCTTCACGCGGGGTGCAGGCCCCCATCACGAGACCGAGCGCCGCAACGCCTGCAATCACCGACAGTTTTTTCATGTGAGGACCTCCCCTTTTGTTGAACTCCGCGTGATGTTCTCGCACGGCTCCTGCCAGACCTCAACCCCCGGCATGGGCGGTTGACCGCGGCAACATGCGCGCCTATCGCTGCGGCACCAGTCGGCCGGGCGGCCGCGATGTTCCCGCATCGAGGAAAGTCCGGGCTCCACGGAGAAACGGTGGCGGCTAACGGCCGCCGGGGGCGACCCCAGGGACAGTGCCACAGAGATCGAACCGCCGATCCGCCTTCGGGTGGAGGCAAGGGTGAAAAGGTGCGGTAAGAGCGCACCGCGGCGCCGGCAACGGGGCTGGCAGGGCAAACCCCACCGGGAGCAAGATCGAATAGGGATGACGCGCCCGCGAGGGCAGGGCTCTCCGCCCCAGTCATCCGGGTTGATTGCTTGAGGTGCTGCGCGAGCAGTAACCCAGAGGAATGGCCGCCACGCCGGGGCAACCCGGCCCTACAGAACCCGGCTTACAGGCCGACTGGTGATTTATTTGCCTAGGACTGCATCAGGCAGCCCTAGGCATTGGTCTATAATTTTGGGGATCCTCTCCATTAATAACAAGAGGAGGAGTATTGGCGCTAGGAACGCTGTAGCCAGCTATCTCTTTAACTGATGTTGGTATCTTTAGCTTTAGCGCTTCGCATACGTACAGTCGAATTAATGCCTCGGCATTGGCATCAATTGCCTCTACTTCGCCTCTTTCCCATCGGCTTATTGCAAGAGGTTCACGATGAACCACAGCAGCTAGTTCAGCTTGTGTCATTTCGATCTCCGTTCGTAGAAAACGGAGTTCCTTTCCTGTCAAGCTGGATGGCTTAGTAACCAATCCCTCGGCAATGGCTCGATGGAGGCCATTGATGTTAGGGATGGTTATAACATCCTCGCCTGCATCATCTACACGGAAGTTGCAGCCCTCAATGAACACATCGTCCAAGCCGCATTCTGTATAGCGATACGCATTCATTTCACTCTCCCCACGAAACCTAAGTTTCGTCTGACCACATGATCGAAACGATTTTCACCCAGAAACTTGTGTTATCTGGAATGATTATTAAGCGAACCGTTCGATTGTTCGAGTTTGGTGTCCTCGATTCTATCTTATATTTATAAAGTCCTACTTGCGTTGATTGTTCAGGCTCCTCGTGGACGAATCCTCGTTTTAAAACATATTTGACGTCACCAATAACAAGGTCACGCTCGAGCATCCTTTGTTTGGCGTGCGCAGTGTAGCTAATTGTCAGCTTTAGCGAGCTGCCAATTTCATTGATGGTGCGTGTCGCGAAAGCGGGTGACCAAGGCTGCTTCATAAGCCGTCCACGTCGATGACCTCCCGTCCGACTTATCACCGTGATAATTTTATGCTAGCTGAAGATGGCGGGAATAAGACTACAAAATTTTGAGTGTGGCATTCTGCGCACACATCGGTTCATGCGCCGATTTCCTCAATTCAAAGGAATGTCATTCCCCGCCTTCCCCGCCTGATAGGTCGCGGAAAGCGCATCGTATGTCTGGCGGATCGTATCGAGACGGTCGTGGCGCTTGGCGGCTTCGGCGGGTGGCAGGCGATTGATCTCGGCGCGCAGGTTGTGGCCGGTCCAGAAGGCGTTCTTCATCGCATAGCCGCCGGCATCGAGCCGGAAGACCTCCTTCAGGATGCGCAGGTCATGCGGAATCGCGAACTGGTCGCGGCTGTCCTCGTGGCTGTAGAGGAACCAGAAATTGTCGAACCCCGCCCAGGTGATGGCCGAGAGACAGAGCGAGCAGGGCTCGTGCGTGGAGAGGAACAGGCAATCCTTCGTGGCAGGCCGCGTGTTGGCGGGCAGCTCGTAGAAGCGCTTCAGCGCGTGCATCTCGCCGTGCCAGAGCGGATTTTCGCGCTCGTTATTCGCCTCCGCGATGACGACCGACCAATCCGATTTTCGCAAAATCGCCGCGCCGAACACCTTGTTCCCCGCCGCCACGCCCTCCGCGGTCTTGGGGATGATCGCGTGCTCGATCACGTCGATCAGGCGGTCGATCAGGGCGAGGTTGGTGCTGTCGGCATCGGTTGGGGTGGTCATGGGGCCTCCGGAGCGCATTGCAGCGCGGAGGGGGCGGAATTGCAAGCGGTCGGTGGTGCGTCTCCTGCGCCTGCGACCTGCCGCCTTCTCTCCAACCCCTCAACCCTCCGTCAAGCTTACCCAAACCTTTCCTTAACGCCTTCATGGTGAGGTGAAGGTTGAAGGTGTGGGCAGGCGGCTCGCGCCCGTGTTTCGCGTTGACGCCCAAGTTTTCCCATGTTAGCCCAATCCAGCCCAAGAACTGATGGCGGCGGGTGGCGCGGCGAAGCTGCGCATTCCGCAACCGAAGTCGCGTGCGGGTCCGGTTGTTGCGGTGCGTTGGCGGATGGGGCGGTTTCTCTCGACCTTTCAGGGCCGGCTCGATTCCAAGGGCCGGGTCTCGCTGCCGGCGGCCTTCCGGGCCGTGCTGGAAGCGGATGGGCATCCGGGCGTGTTCCTGCACCCGGCGCTGGAGCAACCGGCGATCGAGGCGGGCGGCAACCGGCTGCTGGCGGAGATCGACGGGTTGATCGGGCGGTTTCCCCCCTATTCGGAAGCGCGGGACCTGATGGCGACCGCGCTGCTGGGGCAGGCGGAAATTGCGAAGCTCGATCCGGAAGGGCGGCTCACGCTGCCGGAGCGTCTGAAGGCGCATGCGGGGATTTCCCAGAGCCTCGTCTTCGTGGGGCTGGGCGAGAAATTCCGCATCTGGGCGCCGGAGAAGTTTACTGCGCATCTCGAGGAGGCAACCTCGAACTTGCGCGCCGTGCGGGCCGGCCTTTCCCGAAGCGGGTAGGCCGGGGGGGCACGAAAGAGGCGGGTGACATGAGCGGGCGCGGTGGGGGCAACCCCGTCGATGGCGGACCCGCCCCTCATGTCCCCGTGCTTCTTGCCGAGGTGCTCGCGGCGCTGCAACCGGCCCGGGGCGAAATCTATCTCGACGGAACTTTCGGCGCCGGCGGCTACACGCGCGGCATTCTCGCGGCCGCGGATTGCACGGTGATCGCGCTCGACCGCGACCCCAACGCTGTCGCCAACGGGCAGGCCATGGTCGCCGAATTCGGCGGGCGGCTGATGCTGGTCGAAACGCCCTTCTCGGAGATGGAGGAGGCGGTTCGAGGATTGGCAAGCGAAGTGGCCGCCGGTTCGCGTGAAGCCAATCCGAGCAAGAAAGAAACCGTCCTTCTGGACGGCATCGTGCTCGATATCGGCGTCTCCTCGATGCAGCTCGACCAGGCGGAGCGCGGCTTCTCCTTCCGTTTCGAAGGCCCGCTCGACATGCGCATGGCGCAGGACGGCGAGAGCGCGGCGGAGATCGTCAATACCCGTTCCGAGGCGGAACTCGCGGATATCTTCTACCATTACGGCGAGGAGCGGCTGGCGCGCGTCATCGCACGCGCCATCGTGCATGACCGGAAGGAAAAGCCCTTCGAGACGACGAAGGATCTGGCCGATCTCATCGGGCGGATCGTGCATTCGAAGCCCGGCGACATCCACCCCGCCACGCGCAGCTTCCAGGCCCTGCGCATCGCGGTGAATGACGAACTCAACGAACTGGCCGCCGCCCTGCACGCCGCCGAACGGCTGCTCAAGCCCGGCGGACGGCTGGTGGTGGTGTCGTTCCACAGCCTGGAGGACCGGATCGTCAAGGTCTTCCTCGCGGCGCGCTCGGGGCGCGGCGGCGGCTCGCGCCACGCCCCCGTGCAGGCCGCCGACGCCCCGACTTTCCGGCTCGCAACGAAGGGCGCGATCGTGGCGGGCGAGGCGGAATGCCGGGCCAATCCGCGCGCGCGTTCGGCCAAGCTGCGCGCCGGCATCCGCACCGAAGCGCCGGCCCTGTCGGCGGATCCGCAGGTTCTGGAACTCGCACGCCTGCCCGAGCAGCCGTTGCGCCGGGGAGGCAGACGCCGATGATGCGGACCCTCAACATCCTGGCGATCGCGACGCTGATCGGCTCGGCCACGGCGGCCTATTCGGTGAAGTACGAGACCATTCTCGTGGCCGAGAAGCTCAAGAAGCGCGAGGCCGAACTGCGCCGCGAGAAGGATGCCATCGCGGTGCTGGAAGCGGAATGGCAGATCCTCAACCGTCCCACGCGCCTGCAGGCGCTGGCACCGCCGGAGCCGGGCATGCAGCAGCTCTCCGCCCGGCAGATCGTGCGCCCCGGCGACGTGCCGCAGCGCGGGCCGGACGCCGATCCGCTGGACAGCATGCTCACGGGCTCGATCGATCTCAAGCCTGCGCCAAAGCCACCGACACCGAAGCCGGCGACAACCCCGGCGAAGGTGCAGGGCACGGCCACGACCCCGTCCTCGACCAGCCGGCCGGGTTCGCCGAAACCCGCCACGACGCCGCAGAAGAATGCCGGCAACGCGACCGCCAAGCGCCCGGCCTCCGGTGCGCCGCTGGTGCTGCGTCCGCCCGCGCCTTTGGGTTCGACCCGCGGCGTGGTTCCGCGCGCCGACGGGCTCGATGCCCCGGTGCCGCGCCGCAACATCACGCCATCGCCACGTTGAGAGGGGAATGAACCGGTCATGCGCCTCACTCTTCCGCGCCTGAATTTTTCGCTGCCCCGCCTGCGCCTGCCACGCTTTCGCGGCCGCAGGGCCATGGCGGATTCCGGCAACGAACGGCCCCGGCTGGGGATGATCCGCAGCCTCTTCACGCTGCGCAGCGAGAAATTGCCGGCGCGCCTCATTCTCGCGGCGCTGGCCTTCGGCGGTCTTTATGCCGTGCTCGCCGCGCGCATCGTGCATCTCCAGGTCAAGACCGACGAGCCCGCCACGGCGAGCCGCATCGCCGGTTCCTCGATCATGACGGCCCGGCCGCAGATCGTCGATCGCCATGGCGTGGTGATGGCGACCGATGTGAAGACCGTGTCGGTCTATGCCGATCCGCGCAAGGTGATCGACAAGGACGAGGCGGCGGAGCTTCTGAATGCCGTCTTCCCCGAACTCGACGGCACGGAACTGCGCGACAAGCTCTCGCGGAAGAACGCCTTCGTCTGGATCAAGCGCGAGATCACGCCGAAGCAGCAGCAGGATGTGCATCGGCTCGGCATTCCCGGCCTTGGCTTCCTGCCCGAGAACAAGCGCGTCTATCCGGCCGGGCAGGTCGGCGCGCATGTCATCGGTTCGGCCAATATCGACAACCAGGGCATCGCGGGCATCGAGAAATACATCGATGGGCAGGGGCTGAACGACCTGCGCGGGGTGGGTCTTGGTCTCGATGCGGCGGATCTGAAGCCGGTGGAGCTCGCGCTCGACGTGCGCGTCACCCATGCGGTGCGCGAGGAATTGCGCGCGGCGGTGCAGAAATTCAAGGCCGATGCCGGTGCGGCGCTGGTGCTCGATGTCGATACCGGCGAGATCATCACGCATGTCTCGCTGCCCGATTTCGACCCCAACAGCCCGGCCGAGGCCCTGAAGCCCGAGCATGTCAATCGCCTGCAGGTGGGCCGCTACGAGATGGGCTCGACCTTCAAGGCGCTGACGACCGCGATGGCACTCGATTCCGGCAAGGTGAAGCTCACGAGCGTCTTCGATGCGAGCCAGCCCTTGCGCTACGGCCGCTTCCGCATCGGTGATTACAAGGGCAAGAACCGCCCGCTCTCCGTGCCGGAAATCTTCATCTATTCCTCGAATATCGGCACGGCGCGCATGGCGCTGGCCGTGGGTGTCGAGGGTCACAAGGCCTTCCTGAAGAAGATGGGCCAGCTCGATCGTCCCCGCACCGAACTCGCCGAGGGGCTCGATCCCCTCGTCCCCGCGAAATGGGGCGAACTCAACACCATGACCATCTCCTTCGGCCATGGCCTCGCGGTGGCACCGCTTACCGCGGCGATCGCCACGGCGGCGCTGGTGAATGGCGGCAAGTTCATTCCCGCGACCTATCTCAAGCGCTCGCCGGAAGAGGCGGCGAAGCTCGCGACGCAGGTCATCAAGCCGGAGACGAGCCAGATGATGCGCTACGTCATGCGCCTCAACGCCGAGAAGGGCTCCGCCTCCCGCGCCGACATTCCCGGCTATTACGTGGGTGGCAAGACCGGAACCTCGGAGAAGGTCGTGCGCGGGCGCTATTCCAAGAACAAGGTGCTCACGACCTTCATGGCCGTGATGCCCTCCGACAAGCCGCGCTACCTCATCATGACCATGCTCGACGAGCCGAAGGGCTTGCCCGAGACGCATGGCTATGCGACCTCCGGCTGGAATGCGGCGCCCACCACGGGGCGAATCATCGAGCGGATCGGCCCGATGCTGGATATCGAGCCACGGTTCGAGTTGCCGCAGACGCCTTTCCCGCATGTGGCGAGGCTGGGCGTGGCGCAGGTTCGCTAAGGCGGGCCGGAAAAGAGGCGGAACGGGGCGGCGATGGCAAGCGCGGAGGCGGCGGAACCGACGATCGGCGGCCTGGCGCGCGCGTTGGGGCAGGATGCCCCGGCCTATGACGCCGTGCCGCTTCTGGGCGTCGTGGCCGATAGCCGCAAGGTGAAGCCCGGCTACGCCTTCTTCGCCATTCCCGGCAACAAGGCGGATGGCGCGGCCTTCATGCCGGCGGCGGCCGAAGCGGGCGCGACCGTGATCATCGGCGAAATCCCGCGCCCGCCGGCCCTGACCCTGACGGCCTATTACCTGCGCGTGATGGATGCGCGGAAGGCGCTCTCCAGGGCGGCGCGCTACATGCATCCCGGCCAGCCCGGCACGGTGGTGGCTGTCACCGGCACGGCGGGCAAGACCTCGGTCGCCGATTTCACCCGGCAGATCTTCGCGCGCCTGAAGCACAAGGCCGGCAGCCTCGGCACGCTCGGTTTCATCGGGCCGGAGGGGCCGGAATACGGCTCGCTGACCACGCCCGACCCCGTGACCCTGCACGCGAAGCTCGATGCCATCGCGAAAGCCGGGGTAACGCATCTCGCCATGGAAGCGTCGAGCCATGGCCTCGACCAGCATCGGCTCGACGGGGTTGTGCTGAAGGCTGCGGCCTTCACCAATCTCGGGCGCGATCACCTCGATTATCACCCGGATATGGAGCATTATTTCGCAGCCAAGCTGCGGCTCTTCCAGGAGCTTCTGCCGAAGGGCGCGTCCGCCATCGTCAATCTCGACGGCGACCGCGGCGCCGAAGCCGCCGTGGCCGCGGGCTTCGCCGGTCGCCCGGTCTTCACGGTGGGCAGGCGTGGCGCGGATATCCGGCTCGACCGGCTCGAACCCTCCGGTTTCGGGCAGGACCTCGAACTGACCTATCAGGGCAAGGGCTACAAGGTTCACCTGCCGCTGATCGGCGCCTTCCAGGTGCAGAATGCGCTGGTCGCCGCCGGTTTCGCGCTGGTTCTGGGCGAAAAGCCCAAGGCGGTCTTCGCCGCGCTCGAGCATCTCAGGGGTGTGCCGGGCCGGCTGGAAAAGGTGGGCGAGCACAAGGGCGCGCCCGTCTTCGTCGATTACGCCCACAAGCCGGAAGCGCTGGACCATGCCCTGTCCGCCCTGCGTCCGGCGGTGAAGGGCAAGCTGATCGTCGTTTTCGGCTGTGGCGGCGACCGCGATCCCGGCAAGCGCCCGATCATGGGCGCGATCGCGAGCCAGCGCGCCGATCTCGTGATCGTGACGGACGACAATCCGCGCAGCGAGGACCCGGCCGCGATCCGGCAGGCGGTTCTGGCCGGCGCGCCGGATGCGATCGAGATCGGCGATCGGGCGCAAGCCATTCGCGACGGCATCCGCTACCTCACCGAAGGGGACGCCTTGCTGATCGCGGGCAAAGGCCATGAAACCGGCCAGATTATCGGCTCGGAAACCTTGCCGTTTTCCGATCACGCGGTCGCGATGGGCGTTCTGGAGGAGCTGTCACGATGAGCGGTTGGGGCTTCACGCTCTGGCGGGCCGACGAACTCGCGCGGGTGCTGGGCGGCGAGGCCCGCGGGCCGGTCGGCAATGTGCGCTCGGTCTCGATCGACACGCGCACATTGGAGCAGGATGCGCTGTTCTTCGCCATCCGTGGCGAAGCGCGCGACGGGCATGACTTCGTTCCGGCGGCCTTGGGCAAAGGCGCGGCGGCGGCCGTGGTGGACCGGGCCCATGCCGACGCGTTCGGCGCCGATGCGGCGTTGATCGTGGTCGATGACGTGCTTGCGAGCCTCGAGCGCATGGGCCGGCATCGTCGCGCCGAGATGCAGGGCCGCGTGGTCGCCGTCACCGGGTCGGTCGGCAAGACTTCGACGAAAGAGATGCTGCGCACGGTTTTCGCGCGGCAAGGCGCGACGCATGCCTCGGTCGCTTCCTACAACAACCATTGGGGCGTGCCGCTGACGCTCGCGCGCATGCCGCGTGGCATGGCCTATGGCGTGTTCGAGATCGGCATGTCGAACCCCTTCGAGATCCTGCCGCTGACAGCGATGGTGCGGCCGGAAGTGGCGATCATCACCACGGTCGAACCGGTGCATCTCGCGCAGTTCCGCTCGATCCATGGCATCGCGGATGCGAAGGGCGAGATCTTCTCCGGACTTGAGCCGGGTGGCGTGGCGATCATCAACGCCGATAACCCGCATGCCGCGCGCCTCGCCGCCCATGCCGGGGCGGGCCGGGCCGGGCGCATCATCCGTTTCGGTTCGGGCGAGGGCGCGGACGTGCGCCTCCTGCACATCCACCTCGATCCGGATTTCTCGGCCGTCTCGGCGGAAGTCTTCGGCACGCCCGTCACCTATCGCCTCGGTGCGCCGGGCCGACATCTCGCGATGAATTCGCTCGCCGTGCTCGCCGCCGTGCACGCCACCGGCGCGGATCTCGCGCTGGCGGCGCTCTCGCTGCAGGATTTCACGACGGTCGAAGGCCGCGGCCGGCGCGTCGCGCTGGAAACCGGCGCGGGCAGCTTCACGCTGATCGACGAGAGCTACAACGCCAATCCCTCCTCGATGCGGGCGGCGCTGGCCGTCACGGGCTCCATGCCGCGTGGCCTGCGCGGCCGGCGGATCGCGGTGATGGGCGACATGCTCGAACTCGGGCCGGAAGGGCCGAACCTGCATGCGGGCCTCGCGGAGGCCGTGCTGGCGCAGGATATCGACCTCGTCTTCGCCTGTGGGCCTCTGATGAAGAGCCTGTGGCAGGCCTTGCCATCCGACCGGCGCGGCGCCTATGCGGAAGACTCTGCGGCTCTGGAGCCGGCCGTGCTCGCGAGCGTGCTGCCCGGGGACGTGGTCATGGTGAAGGGTTCGCTGGGCAGCCGCATGGGACGGATCGTGACCGCGATCAAGGATCGCTATACGGCACGGCCCGTGGCCGAGGCCGACGAGGCCTGAGAGGGGACGGACGGGAATGTTTTTCTGGCTTTCGGAATTCAGCAGCAGCTTCAATGTGCTGAATGTGTTCCGCTACCTCACCTTCCGCGCGGGCGCGGCCACGGTGACAGCTCTGTTCTTCGTGCTGTTCCTCGGTCCGGCCATCATCAACCTGCTGCGCCTGAAGCAGGGCAAGGGCCAGCCCATCCGCGAGGACGGCCCGGAGACGCATCTGCTGAAGCGCGGCACGCCGACCATGGGCGGGCTGATGATCCTCGCCGGATTTCTGGTCTCGACCCTGCTCTGGACCAATCTCTCCAACCCTTACGTCTGGTGCGTGCTGGGCGTGACGCTCGGCTTCGGGCTGATCGGCTTCTACGACGATTACCTCAAGGTGACGAAGCAATCGCACAAGGGCTTTTCGGGGCGTTCGCGCCTGGCGCTGGAAGCCGTGATCGCCGGCATCGCCTGCTATGTGATGAGCCTCTATTTCCCATCCGCTTTGGCCAACAAGGTGGCGATCCCGGTCTTCAAGGATGTGCTGATCGACCTCGGGATGTTCTTCATCGTCTTCGGCATGGTGGTGATCATCGGCGCGGGCAATGCGGTGAACCTCACCGATGGCCTCGATGGCCTCGCGATCGTCCCGGTGATGATTGCGGCGGCGACCTTCGGCTTCATCGCCTATCTCGCGGGCAACGCGATCTTCGCGAACTACCTGCAGATCCATTTCGTGCCGCGCGTGGGCGAATTGTCCGTGCTGCTGGGGGCGGTGATCGGCGCCGGATTGGGCTTCCTCTGGTTCAACGCGCCGCCGGCGCAGGTCTTCATGGGCGATACGGGCAGCCTTGCGCTCGGCGGGCTCCTCGGCTCGGTCGCGGTGGCGACGAAGCACGAGATCGTCTTCGCGATCGTGGGCGGCTTGTTCGTGCTCGAAGCGATGAGCGTCATCATCCAGGTGGCCTCGTTCAAGCTCACCGGCAAGCGCGTCTTCCGCATGGCGCCGATCCACCACCATTACGAGAAGAAGGGTTGGAAGGAGCCGCAGGTCGTCATCCGCTTCTGGATCATCGCGGTGGTGCTGGCGCTGATCGGGCTTGCGACGCTGAAGCTGCGCTGATCGCTTGATCGGGATCGTGGCGGTTTGGCGCGCCATTCGCTAAGCCATCCCTCCACAGGATGGAGCATGAGATGATTCCCGTGGAAAGCTATCGCGGTCGCAGGGTCGCGCTGTTCGGCCTCGGCGGTTCGGGCTTGGCGACGGCGAAGGCGCTTGTCGCCGGCGGGGCGGATGTGACCGTCTGGGACGATTCCGCCTCGGCGATCGAGAAGGCCCGCGCGGCCGGTCTTCATGCCGCGGATCTGCGCGAACTCGATTGGAAAGGCGTCGCCGCGCTCGTGCTCTCGCCCGGCGTGCCGCTGACGCATCCCGAGCCGCACTGGAGCGTGAAGCTGGCGCATGCCTTCGCGGTGCCGGTGATCGGCGACGTGGACCTGTTCTTCCGGGAACGGGCGCGGCGCGCGCCGGATGCGCTCGTCATCTGCATCACCGGCACGAACGGGAAATCCACGACCACCGCGCTGGTCGCGCATCTCCTGGCCGAGGCCGGTTTCGATGTCGAGATGGGCGGCAATATCGGCACGCCGGTGCTCGAACTCGAGCCGCCGGCGGCGGATGCCCCGCGCCGCGTGCATGTTCTCGAATGCTCCTCCTACCAGATCGACCTCGCCCCGACGATTTCCCCCACGATCGGCATCCATCTGAACCTGTCGCCCGACCACATCGACCGGCATGGCACCTTCGATCGTTACGCCGCCGTGAAGGAACGGATGATCGCCGCGGCCCAGATCGCCATTGTCGGCATCGACGACCCGGCTTCCGAGGCGATCGCTTTGCGCCACGCGAAGACGGGGGGGCGCACGGTGACGCTTTCGGTGGTCGCAAAGCACGGCGCTTCGCTGCATGTGACGGGCCGCGCGATCGTCAACAATCAGGGCGATACTCTGGCCGATCTCACCGGCATCGGCGCGCTCAGGGGCGCGCATAACGGCCAGAACGCGGCGGCGGCGGTGGCGGCCTGCCTGCAGCTTTCCGTGCCGCGCGCGGTGATCCAGAAGGGGCTCTCGACCTTCCCCGGCCTCGCGCATCGCATGGAGCAGGTGGGTCGGGTGGGCCGCGCGCTGGCGATCAACGATTCGAAGGCGACCAACGCCGATTCGACCGAAAAGGCCCTGCTCGCCTTCGAGCAGGGGCTGTTCTGGATCTGTGGCGGCAAGCCGAAGGCAGGCGGCATCGCCGATCTCGCGCCGCTCTTTCCGCGTGTCGCCAAGGCCTACCTGATCGGCGAGGCGGCGGAGGCCTTCTCCGAAACGCTCGGCGACACGGTGCCGCACATGATTGCCGGCACGCTGGATGTGGCGGTGAATCAGGCGGTTGCGGATGCCAATCACAGCGAATTCAACGAGCCGGTAATTCTTCTTTCACCCTCTTGCGCCTCATTTGACCAGTTTCCGAATTTCGAGGTGCGGGGGAGAACCTTCCGCGATCTCGTCTCGGCCTTGCCGGATTTCCGGCCGCTCTGAGTGCTGGCACGCCCGGGCCGGCCCCGGGTGATGGCCAGCGTGAGGAGTGGAGGTCAGGATGGTCAGCCGCGCGGAGCGCACGCCTTTCGGCGAATGGTGGTGGACCGTCGACCGCTGGCTCCTCTTCTCCTTCGCGACGCTGATGGTCGCGGGCATCCTGTTCGGGCTCGCCGCCTATCCGCCCGTGGCGAACAAGCTCGGCCTCTCGACCTTCCATTTCGTGAACCGGCAGGCGATCTTCCTGGTCGCGGCGGGCATCCTGATGGTCGGCACTTCGTTCCTGCCGCCGCGCATGGTCCGCCGGCTCGCCTTGATCGTGTTCGCCATCGGTCTTGCGCTGGTGATCTCGACGCTGTTCATCGGCACGGAGATCAAGGGCGCGAAGCGCTGGATCTTCATCGGCGGTTTCAACCTTCAGCCCTCCGAGATCGTGAAGCCGGCCTTCGTGGTGCTGAGCGCCTGGGCTTTCTCGCAGGCCATGGAGCGCAAGGATCTGGCGATCCTGCCGATGGTCATCGCCTTCGGTCTGCTCGCGGCCGTGACCATCCCGCTGATCCGCCAGCCCGATCTCGGGCAGACGATCCTGGTCTCGGCGGTGTGGTCGGCGATGTTCTTCCTCACCGGCCTGCACATCCTGTGGGTTCTGGGGCTGATGGGCCTCGGTGCCTTGGGGCTGTTCTTTGCCTATCGCTTCCTCGACCATGCGACCGACCGCATCAACCGCTTCCTCAACAAGGGCGATGCCGACACCTTCAACACCGATCAGGCGCTGGAGAGCTTCTTCCAGGGCGGCTGGCTGGGGCGCGGGCCCGGCGAGGGCACCGTGAAACGCAGCCTGCCCGAGAGCCACACGGACTTCCTCTTCGCGGTGATCGGCGAGGAATACGGCTCGATCGTCTGCCTGATGGTCGTGGCGCTGTTCGCCTTCATCGTGGTCCGTGGCCTTGTCCTCGCCCGCGAGAACACCGATCCGTTCAGCCGCATCGCGGCGGCAGGCCTCGTGATGCTCTTCGGCCTCCAGAGCTTCATCAACATGGCGGTGAACCTCAACCTCATTCCGCCCAAGGGCATGACGCTGCCGTTCCTCTCCTATGGTGGCTCCTCGCTGCTCTCGGTGGGACTGGCGGCCGGCATGTTGCTGGCCGTGACACGGCGCCGGCCGAAATCGAGCCTGATCGAGCGTCATCAGGCCTATGGCGCGCCACCACCGGGAGAACCCGCGCATGCCTGAGGAGAAGAAGCCGCTCATCCTGCTCGCGGCCGGGGGCACGGGCGGGCATCTCTTCCCGGCCGAGGCGCTTGCGACGGAACTCGTCAATCGCGGCTGCCGCACGGCCCTGGTGACCGATGCGCGCATCGCAAGCGGCGACTGGGCCAAGCGCTTTCCCGGCGATGTGACGACGCTGACCGCCGGCACCGTCACGGGTGCGGGCTTCGTCGCCAAGGCGATGGGCGCGCTGAAACTGGCGAAGGGCACGCTGGAAGCGCGCGCGCTGCTCGCGCGACTCAACCCGGATGTGGTGGTGGGGTTCGGCGGCTATCCCACGGTGCCGCCCATCCTCGCGGCCTCCATGAAGGGCATTCCCACGATCCTTCATGAGGCGAATGCCGTGATGGGCCGCGCGAACCGCTTCCTTGCCAGGCGCGCGACCCTGATCGCGACGGGATTTCCGAGCCCCAATCCCGAATTCCCGGACAAGACCGTTTTCTCCGGCAACCCCGTTCGCAAGCCCGTGCTGCTCGCGGCCGAGAGCCCCTACCAGGCCCCCGAACCGGAGGGCATGCTGGAATTGCTGGTGTTCGGCGGCAGCCTCGGGGCCAGCGTGATGAGCAACGTGGTGCCTGCCGCCATGCAGCAGATCTCGCCCGCCTTGCGCGCGCGGCTCTCGATCGTGCAGCAGGCGCGCGAGGAGGACGTGAAGCGCGTCTCGAGGATCTACGAGGCGCTCGGCGTGAAGCACGAGATCGCGCCGTTCTTCGCCGATCTGCCGCATCGCATCGCCGCCGCGCATCTGGTGATCGCTCGCGCCGGCGCGATGACGGTCACCGAGTTGTCCGTCATCGGCCGGCCATCGGTGCTGGTGCCGCTGCCCGGTTCGCTGGATCAGGATCAGGCGACCAATGCCGCGGTGATCGTCGCGGCAGGCGGGGCGATCTCCGTGCCGCAGAGCGCCTTCACGCCGGTCTCGCTGGCCGAGTTGCTGGAACGGAAGATGTCCAGCCCCGAGCGCCTGGCGGAGATGGCCGCGAAGGCGAAGAGCATCGGCATCTCGGATGCGGCCTCGCGGCTCGCGGGCCATGTCTTTTCGGTGCTTTCCAAGCACGCGAAGCGCTGATAGGGCAAAACTGCCCCTGTTTCCGCATCGGAAGCACGGGCAATCCTGCGCCCGCGCGTTCCCCGATCCTCAAGAAGACCAAACCCGATGAGACCCACGAAAATCCCGCGCGAGACCGGCCCGATCCATTTCATCGGGATCGGCGGCATCGGCATGTCCGGCATCGCCGAGGTGCTCGCGAAATTCGGCTATACGGTGCAGGGCTCGGATGCGGCGGACAACGCCAATGTGAAGCGCCTGCGCGAACAAGGCATCACCTGCTTCGTCGGCCACAAGGCTGAAAACCTCGGCAAGGCCGCCGTGGTGGTGGTTTCCACCGCCATCCGGCGCGACAACCCGGAGCTGCAGGCGGCGCGCGAACAGCGCATTCCCGTGGTGCGGCGCGCGGAGATGCTCGCGGAGATCATGCGGTTCCGTTCCTGCGTGGCGATTGCCGGCACGCATGGCAAGACGACGACAACCAGCCTCGTGGCGACCCTGCTCGACAAGGCGGGGTTTGACCCCACCGTCATCAATGGCGGCATCATCAACGCCTATGGCACCAATGCGCGCCTCGGCAATGGCGACTGGATGGTGGTGGAGGCCGATGAGAGCGACGGCACCTTCCTGAAGCTGCCGGCGGATGTCGCGATCATAACCAACATCGATCCCGAGCATCTCGACCATTTCGGCACCTTCGACGCCATCAAGAAGGCTTTCCGCCAATTGGTCGACAATCTCCCGTTCTACGGTTTTGCGGTGATGTGCCTCGACCACCCGACCGTGCAGGATCTCGTCGGGCAGATCGAGGATCGCCGCGTCATCACCTATGGCGAGAACCCGCAGGCCGATTTCTGCGTGAAGAACATCGATCTCGCCGGCGGTCGCAGCCGTTTCAGCCTCGAGATCCGCGATCGCAAATCCGGCGAGATCACGCTCGTGCCCGATCTCATGATGCCGATGCCGGGCCATCACAACGCGCTGAACGCCACGGCCGCCATCGCCGTCGCGCATGAGCTGGGCGTGAAGGTGGATGTGATCCGCGAAGCGCTCGCGGGCTTTGCGGGCGTGAAGCGCCGCTTCACCCGGACCGGCGAGTGGAACGGCGTCGAGATCTTCGACGATTACGGGCATCACCCCGTGGAAATCGCCGCCGTCCTGCGTGCGGCGCGCGCGTCGACCAAGGGAAAGGTCGTGGCCGTGGTGCAGCCGCATCGCTACACCCGCCTGCAATCGCTGTTCTCGGATTTCGCGGCCTGCTTCAACGACGCCGACAGCGTCATCGTGGCGGATGTCTATTCGGCGGGGGAGAGCCCAATTCCCGGTGCGTCGCGCGATGATCTCGTCGCGGCCATCAAGGCGCGCGGGCATCGGCACGTGATCGCGCTGGAAGGCGCGGAAAAACTCGCGGGCCATGTCGGTGCAATCGCGAAATCCGGCGATTATGTCGTCTGCCTCGGCGCGGGCAACATCACGCAATGGGCCTATGCGCTGCCGGGCGAACTCGCGGGGATGAAAGCGTGAGCGGAACGCTCGCCGCCCGCCTTTCCGCGTTCATGCCGGATTTGCGCGGGCGCCTGCTTGCGAACGAGCCGCTGGCGCCCTTCACCTGGCTGCGCGTGGGGGGGCCGGCCGAAGTGCTGTTCACCCCGGCGGATACGGATGACCTCGCCCATTTCCTGAAGCACCTCCCGGCCGAGATCCCGGTGACGATGATCGGGCTCGCCTCCAACATGATCATCCGCGACGGCGGGATTCCCGGCGTGGTGATCCGCTTCTCGCCGCGCGCCTTCGGGCAGATCGGGGTCGAGGAGGACAACCGCATCCGCGCCGGGGCCTTCGCGGCGGATCGCAAGGTGGCGATGGAAGCGGCTGAGGCGGGCATCGGCGGGCTCGAATTCCTGTTCGGCATCCCCGGCTCCATCGGCGGCGCCTTGCGCATGAATGCCGGCACGCGCTCCAACACCAACCCGGAGATCGAGGGCGAGACGCGCGAACGCTTCGTGGAAGCGACCGCTGTGACGCGCGCCGGCGCGATCATCCGGCTGACGCCCGAGGACATGCGCTTCGTCTATCGCGGCTGCGGCGTGCCGGCGGATACGATCTTCACGGAGGCCGTGTTTCAGGGCTTCGCGCGCGATCCCGATGAGATCCGTGCCATCAATGCGCGGGTGCAGGAGCATCGCGAGCGCGACCAGGAAACGAAGGTCCGCACGGCCGGTTCGACCTTCAAGAACCCGCCGGGGCATTCCTCCTGGCGCCTGATCCGCGATTCCGGCGGGCTCGATTTGCGTGTGGGGCAGGCGGAGATGTCGCGCAAGCACGCGAATTTCCTGATCGCCCATGACGGCGCGACGGCCGCCGATATCGAAGGGCTTGGCGAGGCGATCATCGCACTGGTGCGCGAGAAGCAGGGCGTCACACTCGAATGGGAAGTGAAGCGGGTGGGCATTTCTGCCGAGCTGGCAAGGAACGGTTAACCATAACCGGCCGATAGTGCGGGCCTGTTCGCAAGGCCGCGCACGCGGCCGGGCCGGGCGCGCCGGCTTCTGGAACGCGCGGGGGTCATCATGTCTGGTTCGAATGCCTCGACCCAATTTGCCGGGGCCCATGTCGCCGTGCTGATGGGCGGCTGGTCCGCCGAGCGTCCCGTGAGCCTGAATTCGGGCAGGGGCTGTGCCACGGCCCTGCGCGGGCAGGGCTACCGGGTGACGGAGGTGGATGTCGGCCGTGACATCGCCGAGGTTCTCGCAAAGCTGAAGCCCGATGTCGCCTTCAATGCGCTGCACGGCCCCTTCGGCGAGGATGGCACCATCCAGGGCCTGCTCGAAATCCTCGGCATCCCCTACACGCATTCCGGCGTGCTCGCTTCCGCGCTCGCCATGCGCAAGGACCGTGCGAAGACCGTGATGGCTGCGGCCGGCGTGCCGGTGGCGGCGGGGGTGACGCGCTCGCGATTCGAGGTGGCGCGGGAGCATCCTTTACCTTTGCCCTATGTGGCGAAACCGGTTGCGGATGGTTCGTCCTTCGGCGTTTACATTTTGCGCGAGGGCGCCAACAGCCCCCCCACCGAGCTGGCGCGGGCCGATTGGCCCCTGGGTGACGAGATGCTCTGCGAGCCGTTTATACCCGGTTTGGAGCTGACTTGCGCGGTCGTGGGCTACAAAACAGGGGCAGAACCGCTCGATATCATCGAAATCCGCCCTGCCGTGGGTGCCTTTTACGACTACGAGGCAAAGTACTCGAAAGGCGGCTCAATTCACGTCCTGCCTGCACCTCTTAAACCGAATATTTACCAGAAGGTTCAAGAAATGGCGGTGAGGGCACACGAGGCTCTCGGCTGTCGCGGCGTCTCCCGGGCGGATTTCCGTTACGATGACAAAACCGACACGCTGGTCTGCCTGGAGGTGAACACCCAACCCGGCATGACGGAGACCTCGCTGGTGCCCGAGCTGGCCGCTCATCGCGGCCTCATGTTCGGCGAGTTGGTCTCATGGATGGTGCAGGACGCCTCACTCGATCGGTGAAGTCCTGGCTCGGCAAGCCCGCCGAAGCCATCGCCCTTTATCGCGCCTCGCGGGCCGCACAGCGCCGGGCCCGCCATGGCCGGTTCCACATCCGCCGCGGCATCGGCTCCAGCCTCGCCCTGCTGTTTCTGGCCGGCTCCGGAATCGCCGGGTTCTTCATCGGCGGACATGATGCCGCCTTCCGTCGCGATTACGGCACGATTCCCGATGCCATCGCCCGCGCCTTCGGCTTCGGCATCCAGCAGATCGCCGTCGATGGCGCGACGGAACTGACGCGCGACGAGGTGATTGCGCTGTCCGGGCTCGATCCGCGCGCCTCGCTGCCCTTCCTCGATCCCAAGGAACTGCAGGAGAAGCTGGCGCGCGTGCCGCTGATCGCGGAAGCGGCCATCACCAAGCTCTATCCGGACCGCCTGCGCATCGATATCCGCGAGCGCGTCCCTTACGCGATCTGGCAGCTCGATGGCGACGTGAAGGTCGTCGCCGTCGATGGCACGCCGATCGAGCCCTTCAACGATGCCCGCTTCCTGCGTCTGCCCCACGTCGTCGGCAAGGATGCCAATCTCCGGGTCAAGGATTACGCGACCCTGCTCGAGGCCGTTCCCGAACTGGGGGCGAGAGTGCGCGCCGGCACGCTCGTGGCCGGGCGCCGGTGGGATCTGAAACTCCTGAACGGCGTCGATCTCAAGCTGCCCGAGGAGGACGCCGACGAGGCGCTTCGTCGTTTCTGGGCGCTCGAAAAGGAGCACAAGCTGAGCGAGCGCGCCGTTCTGGCGATCGACCTGCGCCTGCCCGACCGCATCGCGCTCCGCCTGACCGAAGAAGCCGCCGCGCAGCACGCCGAAAGCGTGGCCGCCCGCATCAAGAAGCTCGGGGGCCGGGTCTGATGCGGCTTCCCTCGAACATCACGCCCCGCATCCGGCCGGTTCCCGCCAACAAGAGCGCCATTCTCTCCGCGCTCGATGTCGGAACCTCGAAGGTCGTCTGCCTCATCGCGCGGCTCGATCCGCTCGAAGGCTCGGATGTGCTCTCGGGCCGCACGCATCGCATGCGCGTGCTCGGCATCGGGCACCAGAAGTCGCGCGGGCTGAAGGGCGGCACGGTGATCGATCTCGGCGAGGCCGAGAAGGCGATCCGCCTCGCGGTGGATGCCGCCGAGCGCATGGCCGGCGTGCAGGTCGCGAGCGCCATCGTGAACATGAGCGGCGGGCGCATCGCCTCGCAGCATTTCGCCGGCCGCGTGGCGATCAACCGCCGCGATGTCTCGGATTCGGATATTCAACGGGTGATCGAGATCGCCTCCTCGCATGCGCAGCAGAACGGCCGCGCGATCCTGCATGCTCTGCCCGTGGGCTACACGCTCGATGGCGCGCCAGGCATCCAGGAGCCGAAGGGCATGGTCGGCGACCAGCTCGAGGTCGACCTGCACATTGCCGCCTGCGACCCGCTGGCGGCGCATAACCTGATGATCGCGGTGGAGCGCGGGCATATCCAGGTCGAGGCGCTTGTCGCCACGCCCTATGCCTCCTCGCTCGCCACCCTTTGCGATGACGAAACGCAACTGGGCGCGACCGTGATCGATATCGGCGGCGGCACCACGACCATCGCCGTCTATCACCAGGGCCATCTGGTGCATGTCGATGCCATCGCGGTCGGCGGCAACTACATCACACTCGACATCGCCCGTGGCCTCTCGATGCGCCTCGAGGATGCCGAGAAGCTCAAGTGCCGCCACGCCCATTGCATCGAGACGGAAGCCGACCTGCGCGACATCCTCACGATCCGGCAGGTTTCGGATGACGAGCGGGACCAGAGCCATTCCGTCCCGCTCGGGCAATTGACGCGCATCGTGCGTCCGCGTGCCGAGGAAATCGTCGATTTCGTGCGTGAGCGGCTCGCCAAGGCGGGTTTCCCCATCGTTGCGGGCCAGCATGTGCTGCTCACAGGGGGCACCTCGCAACTGGGCGGGCTCACCGAACTCGCGCATCGCGTCTTCGGGACGCAGACGCGCGTGGCGCGGCCGGTTGGCATCCAGGGCTTGCCGGAAGCGGCGAAGAGCCCGGCTTTTTCAAGCGCGGTGGGCCTTCTGGTCTACCCGCAGGTGGCGGGACGTGAGTTTTTCGAGGCCGGGCGCTCATCCGCGCTCGGGATGACCGGGACCGGGGGCTATATCGCCCGCGTCTCCCAATGGCTCAGGGACAGTTTCTGAATTCAACGAATCCTGGGCCCGGCGCCCGGAACGCTTAAGGAGCGAGACGACCATGACAATCACGATCAAGGCTCCGGATATCCGGGAACTGAAGCCGCGGATCACGGTGTTCGGCGTTGGCGGTGCAGGCGGCAATGCGGTGAACAACATGATCCGCTGCGGTCTCGCCGGGGTGGAATTCGTGGTGGCCAACACGGATGCGCAGGCGCTGCTGCTCAGCCACGCCGAGAAGCGCGTGCAGATGGGCATCCAGGTGACGGAAGGCCTCGGCGCCGGCTCGCAGCCGGAAGTCGGCCGCTCCGCCGCGGAAGAGGTGATGGACGAGATCCGCGATCACCTCGCGCATGTGCATATGGTGTTCATCACCGCCGGCATGGGCGGTGGCACGGGCACGGGCGCCGCGCCGGTGATCGCCCGCGTGGCCCGCGAGATGGGCATCCTCACGGTGGGTGTCGTCACGAAGCCGTTCCATTTCGAGGGTCAGCGCCGCATGCGCGTGGCGGAAGCGGGCATCTCCGAATTGCAGAAGGCGGTGGATACGCTCATCGTCATCCCGAACCAGAACCTGTTCCGCATCGCCTCGGACCGCACGACCTTCGCGGAAGCCTTCGCGCTGGCCGATCAGGTCCTGCTCTCGGGCGTGGCCTCGATCACCGATCTCATCGTGAAGCCGGGCCTGATCAACCTCGATTTCGCCGATGTCCGCGCCGTGATGCGCGACATGGGCAAGGCGATGATGGGCACGGGCGAGGCGACCGGCGAGAACCGCGCCATCATGGCCGCCGAGGCCGCGATCGCCAATCCGCTGCTCGACGAGACCTCCATGAAGGGCGCGCGCGGCCTGCTGATCTCGATCACCGGCGGCCCGGACATGAAGATCTTCGAGGTGGACGCGGCCGCGAACCGCATCCGCGAGGAAGTCGACATGGATGCGAACGTGATCTTCGGCGCCACCCAGGATGAGAGCCTCGAAGGCATCATCCGCGTGTCCGTGGTGGCCACCGGCCTCGACCAGGCGCGCCTCGAGGCGGCCGGCGAGCCGCAGATGACCATCGACCAGCGCCTCGCGATGATGGCGGATCGCTTGCGGGCCCAGATGGCCGCGCGTGCCGCCCAGCCCGCGCCCGCTCCGGCTGCCGTGGCCGACATGCCGGCGCCGGTCGCCGCGCCGGTCGCCGCGCCGGTCGCGATGCCGATGTCGGCCCCCGCGCCGATGCCTGCTCCCATGACTGCTCCCATGGCGGCACCCATGCCTGCGCCGGCACCGGCCTTCCAGCCCGTGGCGGAACAGCCCGCGCCGGTGGCCATGCAGCCCGAACCGCAGGTGGTGGTCGCCCCTGCCGCGCCGCGCCAGGCGTTCTTCGCGCAGCCCGTGATCGAGGAACCGGTTGCGCCGCAGCCTGAACCTTCGATGGCGGAAACCTTCATCCCGCCGATGCCGGAGCGTGTCGCGCGTCCGCAGCGCATGCCGACGATGGAAGAATTGCCGCTGCCGGGTCAGGCGATCCTGCAGGCCAGCCGTTCGGATGCCGTGGCGGCTCCTCCGCCGCCGGAAGCCAAGCGCATGAGCCTCATGCAGCGCCTCGCGGCGGTCGGCCTTGGCCGCGGCCGGGACGATGCCGCTCCGGAAGGCGCGCCGGCTCCCGCAGCCCAGCCCGTGGAAGCGCCGGAGGCCGCCCAGCCCACCGCGACGCATGCCATGTATGGCCGCCGTCCGGCACCCGCACCGGCCGCGCCCGCCTATCGGCCGGCCCAGGGCCAGCTGGATGCGCAGGGCCGCATTCCCGCCCCGACGCGTCCCTTCGAGGACGACCAGCTCGAGATTCCGGCCTTCCTGCGCCGGCAGGCGAAATGACCTGTGGATGGCGGGGTGGTCTTTTCCCGCCCATCCGTGTGTAACAGGGCCTTTCGCGGATGCGCGGAGGGGCCCATTCAGGCCGGGTGGCGATGCCAGCCAAGCCTTTGGTTGCGTTTGTAAATTCAGGTCGTGACCCGATGTCGGATCATGGCCGATTTGTGTTACAGTTGGTAAGAAACAGTGATTTTGCGAACACCGCACAAGACGGTATCCACCTGATCCGGACAGGCCGTTGCTTCGCGTTGCGGCCGGACGAGGGAGCCGACCGCGGTTTCGGGAGGGCAAGGCCGGAATGATCCGGTCTGCCTTCGGGCGGTCAGGTCCGGGTTGAGGTTCGCGTTCCTTGAACCACCCGGCCACGCTCACCTTCGGAGAAGGGGACTGTACCGTGACTCAAACCACGCTGGCCGATCAGGTCGTCATCGAAGGCATTGGTGTCCATCGGGGTCAACCTGCGCGCGTGGTGCTTCATCCGGCGGATGCGAATTCCGGTATCACTTTCCTACGCACCAACCTTCCGAACGGTCGTCAGCGTTTGATCGAAGCGCGACACAATTCCGTGATCGACACGCAGCTCTGCACCGTGATCGGTGACAAGACCGGCACGACGATCGCGACCATCGAACACCTGATGTCGGCGCTGGCCGGCCTCGAGATTGACAACGTGCTGGTCGAGGTCGATGGCCCGGAAATGCCGATCCTCGACGGGTCCTCGCGCCTCTTCGTCGAGCAGATCCTGCAGGTGGGCCTGAAGCGCCAGTCCGCGCCGCGCAAGGTGGTGCGGGTGCTGCGCCCGGTGCGCATCGAGATGGGCAACTCGCATGCTGAATTGTCGCCCTATGACGGGTTCCGCCTCGATATCGAGATCGCGTTCAAGAGCCCCGTCATCGGCCGCCAGACCTATTCCTTCGACTTCACCTCGGATCGATATCGCCGCGAGATCGCCGCCTCCCGCACCTTCGGTTTCATGAAGGATGTCGAGGCGCTCTGGAAAGCCGGCCTCGCGCTCGGCGCCTCGCTCGAGAACACGGTCGCGGTCGGCGAGGATCGCGTGGTCAATCCGGAAGGCCTGCGCTTCCCCAACGAATTCGTCCGCCACAAGCTGCTCGATGCCATCGGCGATCTCTCGCTCGCCGGCCATGCGATCCAGGGCCACTACAAGGCCTTCTGCCCCGGCCACAAGCTCAACGTGATGATGCTGGAGGCCTTGTTCGCGGATCGCGCGAATTATGCCGTCACCGAAGCCGTCCGTCGCCCGGCCCGCGCCCGCAGCGAGTTGGTGCTGCAGCCCGCCGCCGCCTTCGCGCCCGACATCAACTGATCCTCGCACCAATCTTTGCGGTTTCCGAGGCCTTTGCCACAAAGATGCCGCGTCGGTTCGGTTAACGACAATCCGCGATGCATCTGGGCCGGCTCTTGCCTTGAAGGGCAGTTTCCACCAAAAGATCGCAAGAGTTATGGTGAATCCGGGCCTGCCCGCTGGTCAGGCGCAGGAACGGTCTTCCGGTATGCGGGAGCAGGGTGGTCGTGATGACGGACGGATACGACAAGAATCGCCTGCCAGGCCGGCCCGGCCTCTGGCTTCGGCTTGCGGCGGGCGCCCTGCTGGCTCTGTCGGTCGCGGCCTGCGAAACCATCTCCGATACCATTTCGAGCATCAATCCGCTGGAGGACAAGGGTCCGAAGAGCGATATCGGCAAGGATGAGCCGGCCGAATTGCTGTTCAACGATGGCCTCGCGCGGCTTGAGGCGCGGGATTATGGCGGCGCCTCGAAGAAATTCGCCGAACTCGACAAGCAATACCCCTATTCGGGCTGGTCGCGCCGCGCGCTGGTGCTGGCGACCTTCTCGTCCTACGAGGGCGCTGATTATCCCGAGGCCATCAATATCGGGCGGCGCTACGTGCAGCTCTACCCGGCGAGCCCGGACACGCCTTACGTGCAATATCTCGTGGGCATGAGCTACCACAACCAGATTCTCGACATCCAGCGCGACCAGGAGCGCGCCGAGAAGTCGCTGCAGACCTTCGAGGATCTCGTGCGCAAATGGCCGAATTCCGAATATGCCGGCGACGCCAAGGACCGCATCCGCATGGCGCGCGACCAGCTCGCTGGCAAGGAGATGGAAGTCGGCCGCTTCTATCTCAACCAGCGCAACTATACCGGTGCGGTGAACCGCTTCCGCGAGGTTCTGGTGCGCTATCAGAACACCCGGCATGTCGAGGAAGCGCTCTCGCGCCTGACCGAAGCCTATATGGCGCTCGGCATTGTCAGCGAGGCACAGACCGCAGCGGCCGTTCTGGGCCACAACTTCCCCGAGAGCCAGTGGTACAAGGATGCCTTCGCGCTGCTGAAATCGGGTGGTCTCGAGCCGCGCGAGGATCGCGCCTCCTGGATCAGCAAGACCTTGCGCGCGATGGGCCTCTCGGCCGTCCTCTGACGCCCGGACGGGCCAGGACATGCTCAACCGGCTCTCGATCCGCGATATCGTCCTGATCGAAAAGCTGGATCTCGGCTTTCAGCAGGGCCTCTCCGTGCTCACGGGCGAGACCGGCGCGGGCAAATCCATCCTGCTCGATTCGCTGGCGCTGGCGCTCGGCGGGCGCGGTGACGGGGCGCTGGTGCGCGCCGGCGCGACGCAGGGCCAGGTGACAGCGGTGTTCGATCTGCCGGCGGACCACGCGGCCATCGCCGCCGCGCTCGAAGCCGGGGCCGAGGTCGAGGGCGATCTGATCCTGCGCCGCGTGCAGATGGCGGATGGCCGCAGCCGCGCCTATGTGAACGACCAGCCGGTTTCCATGCAGGCCCTGCGCGGCATCGGCGCGGCGCTGGTGGAAATTCACGGCCAGCACGCTGACCGCGCGATGATCGACCCGGCGACGCATCGCGATCTCGTCGACGATTTCGCGGGGCTCGGCGAGGATGTCGCGGCACTCGGAACGCTGCATGCGCAATGGCGCGAGGCCGGCCGGGCCTTGCGCGAACATCAGGCGCGCATCGAAGCCGCGCGCCGCGAGGCGGATTACATCCGCCACGCCACGGCCGAACTCGAGAAACTCGCGCCCGAACCCGGCGAGGAGGAGCGCCTCGCTTCCGAACGCCAGCGCATGATGCAGGCCGAGAAGATCACCGGCGACCTGCGCGACGCGGCGGACCTGCTGGCGGGCGATCAGGCGCCGGGCCCGACGCTGCTGGCCGTTCTGCGCCGGCTGGAGCGACGTCGCGAGCAGGCCGGAGCGGATCTCGCCGAGGCTGTCACCGCGATCGACGCCGCGCTGCAATCGCTGGATCTCGCGCATCAGAGCCTCGAAGCCGAGTTGCGGCAGGCGGAATTCGATCCGCGCGAACTCGAACGCATCGAGGAGCGGCTCTTCGCCCTGCGCGCGGCGGGGCGCAAATACCAGACCCCGGTGGACGATCTCCCGGCGCTCGCGGCGAAGCTCGCGGGCGATCTCGAGGCGCTCGATCATGGCGAGGCCGAACTCGTGCGGCTCGAGAAGGAGGTCGCGGCGCGGGAATCCGTGCTCGCGACCAAGGCGCGCATGGTCTCGGAGAAGCGCCACAACGCCGCGCGCGCGCTTGATGAGGCGATCGCGCGGGAATTGCCGCCGCTGAAGCTCGAGCGCGCCCGCTTCGAGACACGGGTGGAGACCGACCCCGCCCGCCTCGAAGCCACGGGCATCGACCGCGTGGAATTCCATGTCGCGACCAATCCGGGCTCGCGGCCCGGCCCGATGATGAAGGTCGCCTCGGGCGGCGAACTCGCGCGCTTCATGCTGGCGCTGAAGGTCACGCTTGCCGATCGCGGCTCGGCGCCGACACTCGTCTTTGACGAGATCGATACGGGCGTGGGTGGCGCGGTGGCCGATGCCATCGGCGCGCGCCTAGCCCGGCTCGCGGCGCGGGTGCAGGTGCTGGCGGTGACGCATGCGCCGCAGGTGGCGGCCCGCGCGGGCACGCATTTCGAAATCGCCAAGGCTGCGAGCGGCGAGGGCGACCGGGTGGCGACGCGCGTGCGCCTGCTCGATGATCCCGCCCGCCGCGAGGAGATAGCCCGCATGCTCTCGGGCGCGGCGATCACGAACGAGGCGCGCGCGGCTGCGGCGCGCCTGCTGGAGACCTGACCATGCCGACCGGCCGCGACCCCGGGCCCCTCACGCCCCTCGAAGCGCAAGCCGAACATGCTACCCTCGCGAGCGAAATCGCCGGGCATGACCGCCGCTACCATCAGGACGACGCGCCGACCATCTCGGATGCCGAATACGACGCCCTGCGCCGTCGGCTGGAAGCGCTGGAAGCGGCTTTCCCGCATCTGAAGGCGGCGGCGAGCGTCAGCGTCGGCGCGGCTCCCTCCGGCAAGTTCGCGAAGGTGCGCCACAAGGTGCCGATGCTCTCGCTCGGCAATGCGATGAACGAGGCCGAGGCGCGCGATTTCGTGGCCCGCGTGAAGCGCTTCCTCGATTGGCCCGCCGAGAAGCCGCTGGCCATCACGGCGGAACCCAAGATCGACGGCCTCTCACTCTCGCTGCGCTACGAGAGCCGCGCGCTCGCCTATGCCGCGACGCGTGGCGACGGTGCCGAGGGCGAGGATGTGACGCCGAACATTCGCGCGCTGATGGCCGCGCCGGATGCCACCATCGGCATTCCGGCGACCCTGCCGGCCGATGCGCCTGACATCGCGGAAATCCGTGGCGAGGTCTATCTCGGACACAGGGATTTCGCGGCGCTCAATGCGAAACAGGCGGAGACGGGTGGCAAGATCTTCGCCAATCCGCGCAACGCGGCCGCGGGTTCGCTTCGCCAGCTGGATGCCCGCATCACCGCGAGCCGCCCCTTGCGCTTCTTCGCCTATGGCTGGGGCGAGATGGCCGGCATGCCGGCCAACACCCAATTCGGCATGGTCGAGGCCTTCAGGGCCTGGGGTTTCCCCACCAATCCGCTGATGGCGCGCTGCGAGAGCGCCGACGATCTCCTCGCGCATTACCGACTGATCGAGCGCGAGCGCCCCACCATCGGCTACGATCTCGACGGCGTGGTCTACAAGGTGGACGAGCTGGCCTTGCAGGCGCGGCTCGGTTTCGTCGCGCGGGCGCCGCGCTGGGCGATCGCGCACAAGTTCCCGGCCGAAAAGGCGGTGACGCGCCTCAACGCGATCGAAATCCAGGTCGGGCGCACCGGCGCGCTGACGCCGGTCGCGAAGCTCGAACCGATCACGGTGGGCGGGGTCGTGGTGTCGAACGCGACGCTGCACAATGCGGATGAAATCGCCCGGCTTGACGCGCGGATCGGTGATTTCGTGGTCATCCAGCGCGCGGGCGACGTGATCCCTCAGGTGGTGGAGGTGGTGCAGGATCGCCGCCCGGCCGGGTCCGTGCGGTTCGAATTCCCGACCCTTTGCCCCTGCGCGCTGAAGACGCCGGTGATCCGCGAGGCGACGAGTGGCGGCGCGGAGGGCGCGGTGCGCCGTTGTTCCGGCGAATTCGCCTGCCCGCACCAGCGCATCGAGCACCTGAAGCATTTCGCCTCGCGCCGCGCCTTTGATATCGAGGGACTCGGCGAGAAGCAGATCGCGTTTTTCTACGATTGCCCGGTCGAGGCCTTGCGCATCCGCGAGCCGGCGGAGATTTTCACGCTCCAGCGCCGCAACGAGGCGAGCATCCAGAAAATCGAGAATTTCGAGGGCTTCGGGAAGACCTCCGTGGCGAAGCTCTTCGCAGCGATCGAGGAGCGCCGCCGCATCAGCCTCGAGCGCTTCATCTTCGCGCTGGGCATCCGCCATGTCGGCGAGACGACGGCAAAGGTGCTGGCCCGCGCCGCCGGCGAATGGCCCGCCTTCGAGGCGCAGGCGAAGCGCATTGCCGCCGCCGATGCCGAAGCCATCGCCGACATGCAGGCGCTCGACCAGATCGGCGATGCCGTGACGGAAGCGGTCGCGGAATTCTTCACCCGTGCCGAGGCGGTCGCCATGGTCGACCGGCTCGCGGGCGAACTCACGATCATTCCGGCCGAAAAGCCAGCGGCCGAAAGCCCCGTGGCCGGCAAAACCGTGGTTTTCACGGGCTCGCTCGAGAAGATGACGCGGGATGAGGCGAAGGCGCGGGCTGAGAGCCTTGGCGCCAAAGTCGCGGGCTCGGTCTCGAAGAAGACCGATCTCGTGATCGCGGGGCCGGGCGCCGGGTCGAAACTCGAAAAGGCGACCGAACTCGGCGTGAAGGTCATCACCGAGGATGAATGGCTCGCGCTGATCGCGTGAGGTTCACTCCGCTTGGCGCGACAGCCAGCCGGATGCCAAAGCCAGTACCGCGCAGACGGTCATGATGGCCGCGAGCGGCATCGCCGTGTCGCCGATGAGCTTGCCGCCGAGATAGCTCGCCACCGCGCCGATTCCCATCTGCCCGAAGCCGAGAAGGCCCGAACCGGCGCCCGCGGCCAGCGGGTTGATGCCCACGCCAGCCGCGATGCTGTTCGGCAGCACCAGCCCGTTGCCGAACGAGGCGACCATCGCGGGGATGAACAGGGCCAGCGGATGCAGCCAGCCATAGGCCGCGCCGGCGAGGATCAGCAGGGCTCCAACCAATCCGCAGACATTGCCGCCGAAGATCAGCCGATCGCCGCCAAGCTTCGGGGAGAAGCGTCCGGAAATGAAGTTTCCGGCCATGTAGCCGAGCGAGAGCGTCATGAACCACAGGCCGTATTCGGTCTTGGGGCGGCCCAGCACCTCGATCATCAGGTGCGGTGCCGTGCCGAGAAAGGCAAAGAAAAGACCCGAGCAGAAGGCCCCCGCGCCCCAGTAGCCCATGAACCGGCGGTTGCGCAGCAATTCGCCCGTCCGCCGCGCGACATCGCCGGCGGTCGCCGCGACGAGGCTCGCGGGGCGCGTCTCGGGCAGGATCGGCGCGGCGATGAGAAACGAGATCAGGCCAAGAATCCCGCAGAACAGCAGGATGGCCCGCCAGCCGAGGAGATCATCGATCGTCGCGCCCAGGATCGGCGAGAGCATGGGTGCAATCACCATCGCCATGGTGACATAGGCGATCATGCTCGCGGCGGAATCCCGCTCGTAAAGGTCGCGGATCATCGTGCGCGACAACGTGAGGCCGGCCGTCGCGCCGAAGCTCTGCAGGATGCGCGCCACGATCAGCATCTCGACATTCGGCGCGAGGAATGCCGCAAGGCTCGAGAACACGTAAAGCACCAGCGCTGTGAGCAGCACGGGCCGCCGGCCGAACCGGTCGGCCAGCGGGCCGAGCATCAACTGCCCTACCGCCATGCCGAGCAGATAGAGCGACAGGGTGAGCTGCACGCTCTCCTTCGTGGCTTTCAGGCTCGTCACCATGCCCGGCAGCGACGGCACCAGGATGTTGAGCGTCAACGGCCCGAGCATCGAGAGGATGACGAGCAGGACGATGAAGAAGCGGCTGGACGTGTCCGTTCTCATAGCGGGCGCGTCGCCTGCTCCAGCCAGGCGCGGCTGTCCGCATCCAGCAGGGGCGCGAGCTTGCCGCGCGTTTCGGTATGGTAGGCGTCGATCCAGTCGCGTTCGGCGCGGGAGAGCATGGATTTCACGATGAGCCGGCGGTCGATGGGGCAGAAGGTCAGGGTCTCGAAGCCGAACATGGCCCGTTCGCCACCGGGAATGGCGCGCGGCTCGACCACGATCAGGTTTTCGATGCGGATGCCGAAGGCGCCCTCGCGGTAGTAACCCGGCTCGTCGGACAGGATCATGCCGGGTTCCAGCGAGGTATGCCCCAGTTTCGAGAGCCGCTGCGGACCCTCATGCACGGAGAGAAACGATCCGACGCCATGGCCGGTTCCGTGGTCGAAATCCATGCCGGCCTGCCAGAGCGGCAGGCGGGCAAGCGCATCGAGTTGCGCACCCGATGTGCCTTTCGGGAAGGTCGCGCGCGCCACCGCAATCATCCCGCTGAGCACGCGCGTGAAAGCCTCGCGCATCGCCTTCGTGGAGCGCTTCACCTCGATGGTCCGCGTGATGTCGGTCGTGCCATCGCGATATTGCCCGCCGGAATCGATGAGGTAGAGGCCGGGCGTGATGGGGCGGTTCGTCGCCTCCGTCACCCGGTAATGCGGCAGGGCGGCGTTGGGGCCGGCCGCGGAAATCGAGGGAAAGGCGATATCCGCCAGCGCGTTGGTTTCACGGCGGAACCCTTCGAGCGCCACTGCCGCGTCGATTTCGGTCAACGGTGTGCCGGCGGCGATTTCCCGGTCGAGCCAGGCGAGAAAGCGCACCATCGCCGCGCCATCGCGCAAATGCGCCTCGCGCGCCCCGGCGATTTCGGTCGCGTTCTTGCGGGCCTTCATCAGGGCGATCCGGTCGGGGCCAAGGTCGGGCGTGCCGCCGACCGAACGGATGGCCTCCGAGAAGCGCACCGGCGCGCTGTCCTCGTCGAGCCGGATGCGCAGCCCGTCCCGCGAGAGCGCCATCAGCCGCGCCTCGATCTCGGCGGCGCCCTCGGCCTCGGGCTTCACGATCTCGCAGACCTGCGCCAGCGCCTTGGCCAGTCCCGGCTCAAGCCTTGCGGGATCGACGAAGAGGCTTGCCTTGCCCTCGGCCGGCACCAGCGCGAAAGCGCGGAGAATCGGCAGATGCGGCACGTCGCCGGCGCGAATGTTGAAGAGCCAGTTCACGGACGGGCATTCCGAAACCAGCAGGGCGCCGAGCCTGTCGCCGCGCAGCGATTCCTGAAGCCGTGCGATCTTCGCCTCCCGGCTCTCGCCCGCGAAGTTTTCCGGATGATCGATCACGCGACTTGCCGGCGCGGCCGGACGTTTCTCCCAGACCGGCGCGAAAGGGTCCGCCGCCAGGGATACCAGGGTGATATCCGCCTCTTTCGCGGCGCGCTCGAAACGGGCCAGGCCGCGCGCCGTGAACAGATTGGGGTCGTAGCCGATCCGTGTCGCGCTGGCCTCGCGCTTCAGCCAGGCATCCGGCGCGGTTTCCGCCAGCGGCACGACCGTGACGAGCTTCGCGTTCACCTCCGCCTTGGCCTGAACCGTGTAGCGCCCATCCACGAAGAGCGGCAGGCGATCCTTCATCAGGATCGCGAAGCCGGCCGAACCGGTGAAGCCGGTCAGCCAGGTGAGGCGGTTTTCCGAGGCCGGGATGTATTCGCCCTGGAACACATCGGCGCGCGGCACGAGCATGCCGTCGAGCTTCAAAGATGTCAGGGTCTTGCGCAGCGCCCGGGCGCGACCGGCGCTGTGCTGGGGCTCCCCCCGCTCGGTAAAGCTCTGGAATTGCGCCTGCTTCTGGGAGAAATGCGGAACGACGGGGCGAAAGCGCGGCACGACGGGCTCGGATCAGTTTCGGGGATGCGCGAAGCGTAGCCGGGCAGGACCGGCGCTTCAAGCCGGGTTCTCGCCGCATCGGCGGGTTTGGACGGAATGTCGCCGGCGGGACGGCGGGAGCAGGTTGCCCATTCCCGAGTCGGGCTGTTCATAATTCATGCATAAATATGGCAGCTACGAAGGAAAAATGACATAACCATGCGTTAAAGGCATGCCTTGGTTGCGTCCGCACCCCTTGTTGCAGTGCACCATCAGGCGCATCTTAAGGGCCAAGACGGACGGCAGCAGGCCCATGGCGATGAGCGTCAGGGGTTCGCGATCCGGGGGTTGCCGGTCCGCCTCCGAACCGAAGGAGTGACCCGATGAACACGACAACCTATTCCGACGCGCTTCTCCCGCTGGCAGGCGAGCAGAGCCAGGCCAAGTCGGCCAGGCGCGGTGTCTTCACCCGCATCGTCGAGGCGATCGCGGCCAGCAACCGGGCGAAAGCCGAGCGCGAAATCCGCAGGATCGAAGCCGTCTACGGCTATTCGGTCCGTGAATTCGGCGCCCGCCCGGCCAAGCCCGAGCGTGATCTGCCTTTCCTGACGTCGAACGATTGACGTCGCGCCCATCAACCGAAGGAGCCTCCCATGGTTCTCGTTCCGAATATCCTCCGCGCCATCCGCTTCATGGCCGACGTCATCCGCGAAGCGCGGGCGGCCCGTCTGGCGGCCCGGATCCGTTATCCCGGCCTCGGCGCCGAGTAACATCTGTTCGAAATCGGCCGGTTTTCGCGCGTTGTCCTCCCTTGCGCGCCGGCCCTGAGAGCCCCGGGTTCCTCCCACCCGGGGCTTTTTTCATGTCCGGCATTCAGCGCGGACGGGGACCTAGCCCGCCGCGTCGCAGGGTCAGGCTCACCCAATCCTCGATCTGTCGTTTCGTCACCAGCGCAAATCCCTGCTGGCTATAGGCCGAGAGCACGCCCGGCACATCGCCCGGCAACAGGCCCGAGAGGATGAGTTCGCCGCCCGGCCCCGCCGCGAGACCCACCTGCCGGGAAATGGCCTTCAGCGGGCGCGCGAGAATGTTCGCGAGGATCAGGTCGTAATGGTTCGACCGGCGCAAGGCGGGGTGCTGCAGCCCGGCGGCGCGATGCACCCGAAGCCGGTGGCGAACGCCGTTCACGCCCGCATTGGCCCGCGCGATATGCACCGAATCCGGATCGATCTCGCCTCCGAGAACCGGCTGCTTCAGCGCCTTCGCGAGCCCGATGGCCAGCACGCCCGTGCCGGTGCCGACATCCACGATGCGCCGGGGGCGACGGCGCTTCAGCAGGGCCGTGATATGCTCGAGGCAGCCGCGCGTCGTGCCGTGATGGCCCGTGCCGAAGGCGAGAGCGGCCTCGATCTCGATGCCGATCTGGCCGATGCGCAACGCCGCGCGATTATTCGCGCCATGCACCACGAAGCGGCCGGCCTCGACCGGTTTCAAGCCTTCGAGCGCGGAGGCGACCCAGTCGGTCGCGGCGATCGGCTCGAAGACCAGCGTTTCAGCCGTGCTCGCGGTGGAAAAACCGGCGACCAGCGCGCGGATTTCATCCTCATCCGGTTCAAAGGCGAAATGCAGTTCCAGCCGCCAGGGCCCCGTCGCATCGGGGTGGAGCGTGCCCATCGCGCCTTCGCGGCCCTGCTTTGCGGGCGCCGCTTTCGCCGGGGCGGTGGAAGCCCCGCGCATGCCGGCTTCCAGCGAGGCGATCTCGAAGGCGGCGGTGGCGATCTCGTCGGGATCGAAGAGTTCGCTCATCCCGTCGGCAATGGCTTGTGCCGTGGCCTCGTCGGTCACGAGATGCGCGAGCGTGGTGGGGGCTGGGAGTGGCATGCCCGGCTTATGGCGCGACAGGCGCGGCCGATGCAAGGGGAGAACCCTAGGCCTGCGCCTGCACGAAGCTTTCCAGCACCATTTTCCGCCCGGCCTTGTCGAAATCGACTGTCAGCTTGTTGCCATCGACTTCCGCCACCGAGCCGGGGCCGAACTTGATGTGAAACACCCGGTCGCCTTCCCTGTAGCGCGAGGCTTGCGTGGTGGAGGAGGCGAGCACGCGGCCTTCGATGGTGCGTGGGGCTGATCCGCCTGCACTCCAGCCGCGGCCCGGCTCCTGCGGCGCGCGGGAGGGCGTGAAGCCCGCTTCCTTCGCGGCCTGCATGCGCTGCCAGCCCGGCGTCTGGTAATTGGCGGCGGCGGGGTTCACCTTGTCGAAGCGGCTGCCGCCCATGCCGTAGCCCATGCGCTGCATCGAGCCATAGGTGCCCTGGCCCTCGACGACTTCCACATGCCCCGGCGGGAGTTCATCCACGAAGCGCGAGGGGACGGTGGATTGCCACAGCCCGTGAATGCGGCGGTTGGTGGCAAAATAGAGCTTCGCGCGGCGTTTCGCGCGCGTCAGCCCGACATAGGCGAGGCGGCGCTCTTCTTCCAATCCGGCCCGGCCCTGCTCGTCGAGCGTGCGCTGCGAGGGGAACAGGCCTTCCTCCCAGCCCGGCAGGAAGACGGTCTCGAATTCGAGGCCCTTCGCGCCATGCAGCGTCATGATCGAGACGCGCGCCTCGTCCTCGCCTTGCGATTTTTCCATCACGAGGCCGACATGCTCGAGGAAGCCCGCGAGGTTCTCGAACTCCTCCATCGCGCGGACGAGTTCCTTGAGGTTGTCGAGCCGGCCCGCGGCATCGGCCGAACGGTCCTTCTTCCACATATCGGTGTAGCCACTCTCCTCGAGGATCATCTCCGCGAGTTCGTGATGCGGCGTGGTCTCGATCAGCGAGGCCCAGCGGCCGATATTCTCGACGAGCGCGCGCAGGTTGGGCCGGGCGCGGGAGGAAATCTCGTCGCTCTCGACCAGCACACGCGCGGCCTGCAGCAGCGGCACGCGGTTGGGCCGGGCATAGGCGTGCAGCGCGTTCAGCACCGCATCGCCCAGGCCGCGCTTCGGCGTGTTGAAGATGCGCTCGAAGGCGAGGTCATCCGCGCCTTGGCTGACGATGCGCAGATAGGCGAGGGCATCGCGGATTTCCGCCCGCTCGTAGAACCGGGGCCCGCCGATGACGCGATAGGGAATCGCGTTGGTGATGAAGCGCTCCTCGAATTCGCGCATCTGGAAGGAGGCGCGCACGAGGATCGCCATGTCCTGCAGGGAATGGCCCTTGTGCTGCAAGGCCTCGATCTCGTCGGCGACCATGCGGGCTTCCTCTTCGGAATCCCAGGCGCAGGCGACCGTGACGCGCTCGCCCTCCTCGCCATCGGTGAAGAGGGTCTTGCCGAGCCGGCCCTCGTTCTTCGCGATGAGATGCCCCGCCGCGCCGAGGATATGCCCGGTGGAACGGTAATTGCGCTCGAGGCGGATCACGGTCGCGCCGGGGAAATCCTTCTCGAAGCGCAGGATGTTGTCGACCTCCGCGCCGCGCCAGCCATAGATCGACTGGTCGTCGTCGCCCACGCAGCAGAGGTTCCTGTGGCCGGCGGCGAGCAGCCTCAGCCAGAGATATTGCGCGACGTTGGTATCCTGATACTCGTCCACCAGCATGAAGCGGAAACGACGCTGGAAATCCGCGAGGATATCCGGATTTTCCTGGAAGAGGCGGATGTTCTCGAGCAGGAGATCACCGAAATCGACCGCGTTCAGGGCCTTCAGCCGCTCCTGGTAGAGCTTGTAGAGTTCGCGCGCGCGGCCCTCGGCGAAGACATGCCCCTCGCCGGCGGAGACTTTCTCCGGGGTGAGCGCGCGGTTCTTCCAGCCATCGATCTGGAAGGCGAGGATGCGGGCGGGCCAGCGCTTCTCGTCGATGTTCTCGGCCTGCAGGATCTGCTTCAGCAGGCGGATCTGGTCATCGGTGTCGAGGATGGTGAAATCCGAGCGCAGGCCGACGAGTTCGGCATGCCGGCGCAGGATCTTCGTGCCGATGGAGTGGAAGGTGCCGAGCCACGGCATGCCTTCGCCCACGGCGCCAATCAGCGCGGTGATGCGCTCCTTCATCTCGCGCGCGGCCTTGTTCGTGAAGGTCACGGCGAGAATCTCGCCGGCGCGCGCGCGGCCCGTCGCAATCACATGCGCGATGCGGCTGGTGAGAACCTTCGTCTTGCCCGTGCCCGCGCCCGCGAGCACCAGCACCGGGCCATCGAGTGTTTCCACCGCGCGCTGCTGCTCGGGGTTCAGCCCCTGGAGGTGGACAGCCGGTCGCGCGGCGGCCATGGCGCGCGCGGCGATGCCACCCGCCGGGCGGGCGGGCGGCGGCGTCCATTCATCGAGCGAGAACGGATCGGACAAGCCGGTTTCCTTTGCTGGCGAAGCCGCGCTGGCGGGCCCTCAAAGGAGACATGATGGCTGATTCGCAAGCGGCGTGCGTTTGCGTTGAAATGGGACGAAGCGCCGCCGCTTGCAAGCATCCTCAGGCGATGACGCGCCTCACGGTGCTTTCGAGAGGTTCGGCCAGTTCACATTCGCCTTGCTGATGTGACCGGGAATATCGGTCTTCCAGCGCTCGCGAACCTCGAGATTGTAATTCAGGTAGAGCTTGCCCTGATGGACGGCCCAGGCCTGGGGATCGGCTGGGGCGGTATAGCCCTGCGCAACCGCCCACGAGCAGAAGCCGCCATATTGCGGCGCATATTTCGCCGGGTTGGCCTTGAAGAGGTCGCGGTTGGCCGTGCTGGCGAAACGCCATTCCACGCCCTGATGCATCAGCGTGATGCTTTCCGAGCCGGGCCTTGGCTTGCCCTCGGTGAAATAGGCGACCGGATCGTAGCCGCTGACCGCCACGCCGGCGAGGCGGCTCATTTCGATCATGGCCAGGGCCGGGCGAAGCAGGCCGATTCCCACGATTCCAAGGGTAGCGCTGCCGATGAGCGCGCGTCGGGACAAGGTGGACATTCCGGTCGTTCCTTTCGCAAGGTGTGGCCGCGACCTGTGACGACGAGTGCCACAGGCCACGCGTTCCTCGCGTCACGTCAAGCGTTAGTCGGCCTGACCGTCCACACACGCCTTGGTGAGACCGGGGTGAGCGGCATGCAGCCTCTTGCATGTCGCGCGGCAAGGCAGCAGTTTCCGCTTCCCGCGCCACTGCCCTGAGGATGATTCCATGCCCGCGATGAGCCAGATGACCAAGCCTGCCTTTGCCCACATGCTCGGGGCGCTCGATCGCATCCTCGACAAGCTGGCCGCGCATTGCGAGGCGAAGAAGGTCGAGCCTGGCGTCTATCTCGGCCTGCGGCTCTATCCCGACATGTTCGCGCTGACCCGCCAGGTGCAGATCGCCTGCGATTTCGCGAAAGGCGCCGTGGCGCGCCTCTCCGGCCGCGAGAATCCGGCCTGGACGGATACCGAAACCACCATTCCCGAACTCAAGGAGCGAATCGCGAAGACGCTCGCCTATATCGCCTCGGTGCCGGATTCGGAGATCGACGGCAGCGAGGAGCGCACCATCACGCTGAAGATCCGCGGGCAGGACATGTCCTTTCCCGGCCTGACCTATGTGAACTTCGTGGTGCTGCCGAACTTCTATTTCCACCTCTCGACCGCCTACGGCATCCTGCGCAATGCCGGCCTCGAGATCGGCAAGAACGATTTCCTCGGCCGCACCTGACGCGCCCGGCCTGAACCGGCGGCGCGGCGCATGGGTCGTTCCGCATGCGCGCCGCCATCCCGACCTGCCCATGCTTTCCCGTCTGGCCCTTGCCTTGCCGGGATAGGACAGGCATGCTGACCGAAATCCGGCGTCCGTGAAGCCGGAACGAGGGGGAAGATCGCCATGCGTCCGTCACCGGAGGCCGTCGCCAGCGCGACGCTCGAATTCCAGCGTCGCTTCGGCAACCGGGCCGTCACCAGCCAGTCCGTGCGCGAGCAGCATGCGCACACCACGACCTGGATCCCGAACCAGCCGCCGGACATCGTCGTCTTCGCCGAGAGCGAGGAGGATGTGCGCGATGCGGTGAAGATCGCGGCGGTGCATGCCCTGCCGATCGTGCCGTTCGGCACGGGTTCGTCGCTGGAAGGGCATGTGAACGCGCCGTTCGGCGGCGTCTCGATCGACATGCAGGGCATGAAGAAGATCCTCGCCGTGCATCCCGAGGATCTCGACTGCATCGTCGAGCCCGGCGTCACCCGCAAGGAACTCAACGAATATTTGAAGAGCTACGGCCTGTTCTTCCCCATCGATCCCGGCGCGGATGCCTCCATCGGCGGCATGGTGGCGACCCGCGCCTCCGGCACCAATGCCGTGCGCTACGGCACGATGAAGGACAACGTGCTGGCGCTCGAGGCCATTCTCCCCAATGGCGAACGGCTCGTCACGGCGCGGCGCGCGAAAAAGACCTCCGCCGGCTATGATCTCACGCGTCTGCTGGTTGGTTCCGAAGGCACGCTCGGCATCGTCACCAAGATCACGCTGAAGCTCTCCGGCCTGCCCGAGGCGGTGTCGGCCGGCGTCTGTCCGTTCCCGGATATCGAGAGCGCGGCGCAGGCGACGATCCTCACCATCCAGTCCGGTCTTCCCGTGGCGCGCATCGAATTGCTCGACGAGGTGCAGGTCCGGGCCTGCAACGCCTATTCGAAGCTCTCCCTGCCCGAGCAGCCGATTCTGTTCGTGGAATTCCACGGCACCGAGCAGGGCGTCGCCGAGCAGGCCGAGCGTTTTGGCGAGATCGCGGCGGAACTCGGCGGCGGGCCCTTTACCTGGGCAACCAAACCGGAAGACCGCACGAAATTGTGGGAAGCGCGCCACAACGCCTACTGGGCGTCCCTTACCTTGCGCCCCGGCGCGAAGGGCATCTCGACCGATGTCTGCGTGCCCATCTCGCGGCTGGCGGAATGCATCGCCGAGACAAAGGCGGATCTCGACCGGTGCGGCCTCATCTCGCCCATTGTCGGGCATGTGGGTGACGGCAATTTCCACTGCCTGCCGCTGATCGACATGTCGAATGAAGCGGAAATCGAGGCGGCGAAGGGCTTCATGGCCCGCCTGGTGACGCGCGCGCTGGCCATGGAGGGCACCTGCACGGGCGAGCATGGCGTGGGGCAGGGCAAGATCAAGTATCTCGAAACTGAACTCGGCGCGCCCGCCCTTGATGTCATGCGGCTCATCAAGAAGGCGCTCGATCCACAGAACCTGATGAATCCGGGCAAGATCGTCACGATTGGGTCGTGATCCTCGGAAAAGCTCGCGCTAGATTGCCTGAACAAGGCGCGTTCCGGGGAATCACCCCCGGCCGGAAAGAGGTGTCGCGGGTTTGCGGATCGTAAGGGAAAGCCTCACGGCTCTGGCGGCGCTTCTGGCGGTCGCCCTCGTGGCATTGGCCGCGGTGCCGCCCTTCATCGACTGGAAGCCCTGGCGCGAGCGGATCGCGGCACTCGCGGCGCCGACCCTGGGCCTGCCGATCCGCTTCGGCGGCGAATTGCGCCTTTCCCTGCTGCCGACGCCCGAAATCGATGCCGATCAGGTGTCGATCGGCCCGGAGGACCGGCCTCTGCTGACGGCGGGACGGCTCACCTTGTCGCTCGATCTCACCGCTTTGGCGCGCGGCATCCTGCGCATCACCGAGGCGCGCGGCGATCAGGTGAGCGTGCGGGCCGAGGCGATCGACCTGCTGCCGAAGCCGGGGGAGCGACCCACCGCGCCCGGTCGCAAGCTGGGGCTCGACCGCCTCACGCTGAAGAGCGTCACCCTGATCCGCAAGGATGCCGACGACGCCCTCGCGCCGCCGCTCGATATCGTTCTGGAGGCACCGGATTTCGCCGGGCCGTTCCGTTTCGAGGTGACGATCCCGCGAGAGGGGCGCGAATGGCGCGGGCAGATCGGCCGCTTCGAGGATGGCCGTGCGCGTCTGCGCGCGACGGCGGAAGACCATCCCCGCGCGATCCGCGCCATGGCCGATGGCTGGTTCGGCCAGCCGGGCCATCCCTCCCAGCCCGCCTTCGACGGCCAGGTCCAGGTGTCGGGCAACCCGGTTTTCGGGCGCGGCAGCGAGACGGTCCAGATGCCCTTCGACCTGCAGGCCCGCGTGCTGCTGCAGGCGGGGCAACTCGTGGCCGACCCGGTGACGCTCAATATCGGTGGCGAACGCGGCCTGTCGACGACGGGCAAGGGGTTCCTCGATCTGATGCAGCCGCGCCCCGCGCTGCGGCTGGAGCTTGCGGCGCGGCGTTTTGATCTGGCCCGGGCGCTCGCGCGCGATCCCGAACGCGAGCCCCGGCCGCGCGACGGGCTGGCCGAGGCCAATACGGTCATCGACTGGCTGAACGAGACCTTGCGCGAGAGCTTGCCGATCGACCTCGCGCTCGATCTCGCGGTGTCGCAGGTCCAGCTCGCGCATGGCGCAGCGCAGGATGTGCGGTTGCAGGCCGGTTTTCGCGGGGACGCGCTGGCGCTCGATCGCTTCGAGGCGCGCCTCGCGGGGCGCAATACCTTCGCCTTCGAGCGCAAGGCCGATGCCGCCGATCCGGTGGATGGCGTGCTCAACCTGTCCTTCGCCGATCTTCCGGCCTTCGCCCGCGCCTTTGGCCTCGCGGCGCCGGAGGGTCTTCCCGCCGAGGCGAGCCTGCGCATGGCGCTGCGGCGCGCCGGAGGGCGGCTCGAAGCCTCCGATCTCGTGGTGGAGAGCGCCGCGGGACAATTGCGGGGCCGGATGAGCCTCGCGCCGGCGCCGCCGGGCCGCAGCCTGCCACCGGTTCTGGCCTTCGCGCTCGATGCCGATCGCTTCGATGCCCGCCTCGTGGGTCTGGGCGATCCGCTCGGCAGCCCCGCTTTGTGGCTCGGCATCGACGGCCGGCTCGACATCCGCGAGGTGGTGTATGACGGGCGCGGCATCGGTTCGATCCGCCTCGCCTTCACCCGCGAGGGCCCGCGCACGCGCTTCGACGAACTGACCTTGCGCGGCCGGGCCGGCGAGGAAATCCGGATCTCCGGCCAGATCGCGGAAGGCGAAATGGTCGCGACCGCCAAGATCGATGCCGAAAAGCTCGAGGATCTGTCGCGCATGGCCGAAGCCATTGCGCCGGGCCCCTGGTCCGCCGCCCTGCGCGCCCGCGCGAGCCTGTTCGAGCCGGCTCTGGCGCTGGCCCGCATTCGCATCGACCAGAAGAACGGCGAAACGATCTGGACCATCGAGGGCGAGGGGCGGTTGGGCGGTTCCGTCATCGCCGTGACATCGCAATCCGAGGTGCGGGGACAGGATCTGCACCTCTCGCTGACCGGCGAGGTCTCGCAGGCGGACAGCGCCCGGCTGGTGCGGCAGATCGCGGGCGTGGTGCCGGCCGCCGGCACCCGCCTGCCGGTGCAGCCGGGCAAGCTCGGCGTGACGCTGGAGGGCAATCCGCGCCGCCTCCTATCCCTCAAGATGCAGGGCGATTTGCTCGGCACCCAGATTTCCGCCGACGGCTCCGTCAGCCTGTTCCGGGCGCAGCCGTTCGACGGGCTGTTCACCCTGCGCGCCGTCGATCTCGCGCCGCTCTACCGGGCGCTGGGCGGTGGCGCGCCGGCGCTGCCCGATGGGACGCCGGCGCGCGTGCAGGGGCGGTTCTTCGCGGAGCCGACGAAACTCACGCTGACCGCGTTTTCCGGAGAGATCGGCCCCAATGCGGTGCAGGGCGAAATCTCGTTCGATGTCGCGCGTGGCGGTCAGGTCGCCGGGCAGCTGCGCCTGGGCGATCTCCAACTGCCGTCGCTTCTCGCACCCGTGATGCCGCAATCCGGCCTCGTGCCGCTGCAGGGCCCGGCCTCCACGCGGGGCTTTCCGCCGCCGCTCGCGCCGTTCCGGCCGGGGGATCTCTGGATCGAGGCGCGTTCCCTGACATTGGCCGAGGGCTTGCGGCTCGCCGAGCCGAAATTCGTGTTGCGCTTCGCGCCGGGCCTCGTCGCGATCGAGGGGCTCGACGCTCGGACCGGCGATGCCCGGCTCGGCGGACAGGTGACGCTGATGCGCGAGGGCGAGGCGGTCAACATGGCCGGGCGTCTCGCCTTTGCGCGTTTGCCTCTGCCGGGCGCGGGCGCGCGGGCGGAAGGGGAGATTCCCTTCACCAGCCAGGGGCGTTCCCTGCAGGATCTGCTCGTCAATCTCGGTGGTGCGGGGCGGATCGAGATCGAGGCGGTGACTTTGCCCCTGGCCGACCCGACCGCCCTGCCGCGGCTGTTCCAGCGCCCCATGACGGAACTCACACCGATCGACGAAAACCGGCTGGGCGGTCTGCTGGATGCGGAATTGCAGAAGGGCGCGGTGCGGCTGCCGCCCTTCTCGCTGCCGATCACGCTTGCGGGCGGCGTCCTGCGGCTCTCCGGCCCGCCGGTGAACATGGGGAGCGTGACATTGCAGCCGGGTTTCGTGCTGGATCTGCCCCGGCTCTCCTATGATCTGCGCCTGGCCCAGCGTCTCAATGCGGCGCCCAAGGGCTGGCTGGGCGCGCTGCCCGAAATCGCCTTGAGCTGGAGCGGTCGCGCCGGCTGGCCGCCGGGTGATGCGCGGCGCACGCTCGTCGTCTCCGCCCTGCTGAACGGCCTGCTCGCCGTGGGCCTGCAGCGCGATCTCGAAACCATCGAGACCTTCGAGGCCGATCAGCGCGAGCGCTCGTTCTTCCTGCGCCGTGTGCGCGCGGAGGCGGAGACCGAGCGCCGCCGGCAGGAGGCGGAAAAACGCCGACAGGAAGTGGAAGCCGAGCGTCGTCGACAGGAAGCGGAGGCCGAACGCCGTCGACAGGAAGCAGAAGCCGAGCGTCGTCGACAGGAAGCGGAGGCCGAACGCCGTCGGCAGGAAGCGGAAACCGAGCGCCGCCGGCAGGAAGCGGAAGCCGAGCGTCGTCGGCAGGAAGTGGAAGCCGAACGTCGCCGTGCCTCCGAGACGCCGGCGCCCGGCAATGCCCCGCTCAATCTGGTTCCGCAGCCGATCCCGTGATCATGCCCTTGGCCATCAGGCCGGTGACCAGATGGATGCGAATGGCCGAGGAGAGGTTGGTGTCGCGTCGGGCGCGGTCGATCGTTTCCACGATGGCCGCGACACTCAACCCCTGCGCCCTGGCCTCGGACTGAAGAAGCCGCCAGAACGGCTCCTCCAGCGAGATCGAGGTGCGATGTCCCGCAATCGTGAGCGAGCGCTTGACGACCGCGCTCATGCGGAAACAGTGCTCATTCCGTCAGCAATTCGCGGTACTTCTTCACTTCCGCTTCCACGAAGCCCTTCACATAGGTCGGGTCGAATTCCTCGCCCGAGGCCGGGAAGCTCGCGAGTTCCGACAGGCGCTTCGTCACCTTCTCGCTCGCCACCGCCTTGCGCAGCGTTTCGTTGAGCTTGGCGATGACCGCATCCGGCGTGCCGGCCGGCGCGAAGAGCGCGTTCCAGCCCTCGTTGGTGAAGCCCGGCAAACCGGCTTCCGCTGCGGTCGGCACCTGCGGCAGCAACTCGGCGCGCTTGCGCCCGGCCATGACGAGGCCGTTGATCTTGCCGCCATTGATCGAGCTGGCGACGGATGTCGCGGCATCGCAGACCCCATCGACATGGCCGCCGATGGCATCGTTCAGGGCCGGGCCCGCACCGCGATAGCCGACCAGTTCGACATTCACCTTCGCGGCCTGCACGAAGAGCTTGCAGATCAGGAAGTTGGAGGAGCCGATGCCGGCATGCCCCAGCGTGACCTTGCCCGGATTGGCCTTGGCATATTCGATGAAGCTCTTGACGTCTTTCGCCGGGAAGCCGGTTTTCACCGCGATCACCGGCAGGGTCTTCGCGATCATCCCGATGGGCCGGAAGCTGTCGGTCGTGAATTTCAGGTCCTTGTGGATCGAATAGGTCGCGGCGTTGGTGCCGGCATTGCCGATCACCAGCGTGTAGCCGTCCGGCGTCGCCGCCGCGGCGCGGGTCAGGGCGATCGAACCGCCGGCACCGCCGATATTCTCGATGACCATGCGCTGGCCGAGGATCTGGCTCATCTCGTCGGCGGCGATCCGCGCGATGATGTCGGATGTGCCGCCGGCCGCGAACGGCACGATCAGGGTGATCTGCTTGTCGGGATAGGTCTGTGCGGAAGCGGTTCCGGCCAGAGCGGCCATGGCAAGAGAAAGAAAAAAGCGACGCATGAAAATCTCCCCGGGATGCGCCTGTGCTGTGGCGCTGTTCTGTTGATTGCCGGGCAAGCTAGGCAAAGCCGAGGCTTGCCGTCAATGCTGCTCGTCCTCCGGCTCACGCGGCGCGATCCGCCCGCCCTCATGCGCTTTGTCGGCCCGGATGGACTCGGCCTTGCGGGCCTGCTTCTCCGCCTTGGTCTGGCCGAAGCGAATCCGGTTCTCCTCGGCACGTTTCTCGGCTTCCGACCGGGCTTTCGCCTTGCGGAACGTGCGCAGCCGCACCACGTTGTCGCTCATCTGTGAATTCTCCGTGAGGGGAATGCCGAACCCGAGGGTGCGATATTGCGGCCCGCGCGGCAACCGTGGAAAGGAGAGGCACCATGCGCCGTCTGTTGCTGCTGCTGAGCCATATCCTGTTCCTCGTCTCGGGCGTGGCGGCGGGCATCTACATCCTGCCGCTGATGATTGCCGAGAAGCCGCCGCTCGCTACGGCCGTGCTGGATGTGGAGCGCGCCAGCGCCATGCGGGGCGAGTTCCGTTCCAATCTCAAGGGGTCGGATCTGCTGCATTGGGGCGAGGGTGAGGTGTTCGTGACGCCAACGGCCATCGCCCATCGCGGACGCCTCGCGCCGGGCCCGGATTACAAGCTCTATCTCGCGCCGGATTTCGTGGACGACGAGGCGTCGTTCCTGGCGATCAAGGAGAAGTCGCTGCGCATCGCCGATGTGCGGGGCTTCTCCGGCTTTCTCCTGCCCGTGCCGGCCGGCGTGGATGTGAACCAGTACACGACCGTGGTGATCTGGTGCGAAGGCTTCGGGCAATTCATCTCGGCGGCGAAATACCGGTAGAACGGAAATTGATTTCCTTGTTCGCATTTTCTTCACGCGAACCGGCTTCCACTTCGCTTGAAAATGCTCCGGTTCAGCCCGGCCCGATCATTTTCGAGGGGTCGACGATCGCGTCGAAATCCTCGCCCGCGATGCCGAGCGCGATCGCTTCCTCGCGCAAGGTCGTGCCGTTCTTGTGGGCGTATTTCGCGACCTTCGCCGCGAGATCGTAGCCGTACTTTTCCTTGAGCGGCGTCACCAGCATCAGCGAGTTCTTGAGGCCGCGCTCGATATTGTCGAGGCGCGGCTCGATGCCGACGACGCAGTTATCCGTGAACGAGATCGCGGCATCCGCGAGCAGCTTCACCGATTGCAGGAAATTGTAGGCCATCATCGGGTTGAAGACGTTCAGTTCGAAATGGCCCTGCGAGCCGGCAAAACCGATCGCAGCGTTGTTGCCATGGATGTGAGCGGCGACCTGCGTCAGCGCCTCGCACTGCGTGGGGTTCACCTTGCCCGGCATGATCGAGGAGCCCGGCTCGTTCTCCGGCAAAGCGAGTTCGCCGAGGCCCGAGCGCGGGCCCGAGCCGAGGAAGCGGATATCGTTCGCGATCTTGAAGCAGCTCATCGCCACGGTGGTGATCGCGCCATGCGTCATCACCATCGCGTCATGCGCCGCAAGCGCCTCGAACTTGTTCGGCGCCGAGGTGAATGCCAGGCCGGTGATGGCGGCAATGCGCTCGGCCACCTTCTCGGCGAAACCCACGGGCGAGGCGAGGCCGGTGCCCACCGCCGTGCCGCCCTGCGCCAGTTCCATCAGCATCGGCAGCGTCATCTCGATGCGGGCGATGCCATTCTCGATCTGCTTCGCGTAGCCCGAGAATTCCTGGCCGAGGGTCACCGGCGTTGCATCCTGCGTATGCGTGCGGCCGATCTTGATGATATTCGCCCAGGCCTTCGCCTTGGCATCGAGCGCGGCGTGCAGATGCTTCAGCGCCGGGACGAGGCTCTCCACCACTTCCACCGAACAGGCGATGTGCATCGCGGTCGGGAAGGTGTCGTTGGAGGATTGGCTCATATTGACGTGATCGTTCGGGTGGACGGGCTTCTTGGAGCCCATCTCGCCGCCCATCATCTCGATGGCGCGGTTCGAGATCACCTCGTTCGCGTTCATGTTCGACTGCGTGCCCGAGCCGGTCTGCCAGACCACGAGCGGGAAATGATCGTCGAGCTTGCCGTCGATCACCTCCTGCGCGGCCCGGATGATGACCTCGCCGAGCTTCGGATCGAGCTTGCCGAGCGCGATATTGGCTTCCGCCGCGGCGCGCTTCACCACGCCCAGCGCCTTGATGATCGGCTTCGGCTGCTTCTCCCAGCCGATCTTGAAATTGCCGAGCGACCGTTGCGCTTGCGCCCCCCAATAGGCCGAGGATTCGACCTCGATCGGGCCAAAGGTATCGGATTCGGTGCGGGTCGCCATGGTCACGCCTTATCGAGGGGGTCAGCCGGGATGAGCGGCCTTGTAGCGAAGGGCGCCATCAAGGGCAATTGGCGGAACGGTGATTGCCACGCCAGCGACGTCATCGCTACACTCGTCGCGATTGGCCCGAAAGAGGCCGAGAAGGAACGGGGGAATTGACGATGGGTCTGACGAGCCGCGTGCCGCGCTTGCTTGCGCGCCTGGGTTTTTTGCTTGCGGTGCTCGCGGGTGCACCCGTGGCGGTTCTCCCGATGGCCATGCCGGCAGCGGCGCAGTCCAGCGTCAAGACAATTGCCCTGAAGGATGGTTCGAGCGTGGCCTACCGCGAAGCCGGTTCGGGCCCGCGCACCATCATCCTGGTCCATGGCTGGTCCTTCGATCACCGGCTCTGGGACAAGGTGATCGATCGCTTCCCGCCCGGGCATCGGGTCATCGCCTATGATCTGCGCGGCTTCGGCCAATCGAGCAAGCCCGCGTCCGGCTATGATTTTCCCGGTTTTGTCAGCGATCTCGCGGGTTTGATGGAGGCACTCAGGATCGAGAAGGCGGTGCTTTCCGGGCACTCGCTGGGCTCGTTCTTCATTCAGGATTTCGCGGCGCGCTACCCGGAAAAGGTGGAAGCGCTGATCCTTACCGCGCCCCAGCCCCGCACCACAGCCCTGCAGCTCAGCGACCCGTTGAAGGCTTTCGTGCAGCGCCTCGACAGCTTGCCCAAGCAGGATGCGAACGGGCCGGAATGGCGCGCCTTCTTCGCGCAGAACTCGCCACGCTATTTCATGCCCGAGAACCTCGCTTCCGGCGATGTCGAGCGATTCGTGGCGCAGAACGTGCTCGCCCATCCCGCCGCGCTCGTGGAAGGGTTCCGCGTGGCCTTCGAAGCACCTGCGCTCGCGAAGGATCATGCCGGCACGCGCCTTCCCACGCTTGTCGTCTACGGGACGCATGACATCGTGCCGTTTCCGGCCGTCCGGCAGATCGCGACGGATTATACGGCGAGCTGCGTCGCGGTGATCGAGCGGGCCGGGCACACGCCACCCTGGGAAAAGCCGGATGCCTGGCTGGCCAGGGTGACGGGGTTAATCGCCCGGCTTGGCGAGGCCGGGCAAGGCGCCTGTCGCTGACGCCGCTCGCGGTCCCGCCGACCGCGTGTCTTCACTTCTTCTTGCGGAAGGCCTCGAGGCTCACGACCTGCGCGCCGCCGGGCGTGGCGGAGGGGTCGGCGCTTTCCTCGGCAGGCCGATCGTCTTCCGCCTTGCCGGCTTCCTTGTCGGCCACCTCGGCCTTGGGCTTGCGCGGCTTGCGGGGGGCGGGGCTCGCCTTCGGCGACTCGGCATTGTCCGCCTCGACCGGTTTCGGCTTGCTGGACCTGGCCTTCTCCTGCGCCGAGATCTGCTCGAGTGTGTCGCGGGTGGAGTTTTCGCCGTCGCTCTCCTCGTCCGCTTCGGCATCGTTGTCCGCAAGCGCCTCGTCGACCGCGAATTTCAGCCCGAATTGCACCGAGGGGTCGAAGAAGCCGGTCATCGCCTCGAAGGGGATGAGCAGCCGCTCCGGCACGCCGCCGAAGGAGAGGCCGACCTCGAAGGCGTGATCCGTCACCAGCAGATCCCAGAACTGGTGCTGCAGCACGATGGTCATCTCGTCCGGGTGCTTCTCCTTCAGGCGCGAGGAGAGGCGCACGCCCGGCGCATCGGTGCGAAAGGAGATGTAGAAATGGTGCTCGCCCGGCAATCCGTGCTTCGCGGCATCCTGCAACACCTTGCGGACGACGCCGATCAGTGCCTGCTGCACCATGACATCGTAGCGGATCAGATCCTCGGATGCGGGCTCGGTCATGGAACTGCTTCGCCAGGTGTCTTGGAGGAACGGGAAATCACCGTGACACCATAATGCGATCTGGTCGCGCCTGTCACCTGCCGCGCGCAAGGACGGTGAGACGAAAGTTACGACCTCTTGGGGAAAACGACCGGAGAAACGGGTGCGCTTGAAATGCCCTGCGCCCGGCCTGCACCATGGGCCGACAAGCCACCTTTCCGAAAGACGCGCGACGCGACGCGGGCAGGGTGAAAGAGGGGAAAGTGGCAGGGTTCTGTTGCCAGGCCCCTGCCGGCCCCGCCTTCAGGGGCTAACCTGAAGGACTTGGATTCGGTCTATCAAACCGCGTTACGCGGCCTGAGCAACCGGAGCATAGTTGTCGTTGGCAACTATTAAGGTGACCCGATAACGGCGGAATCATGCCGGGCGACGACCAACCCTTTACGCCCTCGTCGATCCTGTTTCGCCCCCGCCTGAAGGCCGCACGCGGGCTTCAGGTGGAGGCGCCGGGTACTGCCCCCGGGTCCGATGGGTTTATTACGATCGCCGTGTATCGCCATAGCCGCCCCGAAAGACGGCACCCTCAATATAGGGAGAGGCGGCGCCGATTTGAAGGGATATTCTCGCCGCTCATGCCTGCAGGAGCGCTTTTCCGAATTCCCGATGGGAAAACGCCAGGGCAATGGGGGAAACGCCGGGACTATTGGGAAAATACATGGCGAAATGGTGATTCACCGGGCCGACCAGTGGCATTCGGGCTGGAATCGTGCTCCAAATCGCGATGCAAAATCCCTGGGGGCAGCTCGGGATATGCATTCCGTGTGGAGGAAGCGACGATGGATCATCTTGCCGATGTGAAGAAATACACAAGCTCTGTGGACGAGAAGGCCGTGCAAGGTCTCGCCAAGACCTACGCGCTCGTGATGAGCAAGGCCGATACGCGGTATGTCGCCGCGAGCGACCCCGAGGAAGTGACGCGTGTCGTGGAGAATTTCTGCAAGAAGAAGCTCGGCAGGAAGGAAAGCGACGCCGACCTCGCCAATGTGGTGAAGGCCCAATGCGAGAAGATGAAGGCCGACCGCACCAAGTCGCGCATCACGGTCTATTATCTCATCGCCGAGCACTTCAAGGCGCTCTCGATGTTCCACCCGAAGTGAGGTGAGGCGGGCAGCCGCCGAAGGCCGGGGCGCCAAAACACCCACAACATTTCACGCAAGGAGGCGCACGCCTCCTTGTTTCGTTTCATGACTTCCGCTTTGAAGATGCGGTTCCTCCGCCGCGAGAGACGGGATGAAGCGATGCAGGCCTATCACGATCTGATGCAGCGCGTGCTCGACGAGGGCGTCGAGAAGACCGACCGCACCGGCACCGGCACGTTGTCGCTGTTCGGCGCGCAACTGCGCTTCGACCTCAAGGCGGGTTTCCCGCTGGTGACCACGAAGAAGCTGCACCTGAAATCGATCATCCATGAGCTGATCTGGTTCCTCGCGGGCGATACCAACATCCGGTATCTGAAGGAGAACGGCGTTTCGATTTGGGATGAATGGGCCGACGAGAACGGCGATCTCGGCCCGGTCTATGGCCGGCAATGGCGCAGCTGGCAGGTTCCTTCTGATCAAAACGCGCCGAACGGTACGACGATCGACCAGATCACCGGACTGCTCGCGGATCTGAAACGCGCGCCGGATTCGCGCCGCCTCATCGTTTCGGCCTGGAACCCGGCGGATATTCCGAAGATGGCTTTGGCGCCCTGCCATTGCCTGTTCCAGTTCTACGTCGCCCAGCCGAGGGGAGCCCAAAAGCCGCAGCTTTCCTGCCAGCTCTACCAGCGCTCGGCGGATCTGTTCCTCGGCGTGCCGTTCAACATCGCCTCCTACGCGCTTTTGACGCATATGATCGCCCAGGTGAGCGATCTCGATGTCGGCGATTTCGTCCACACCTTCGGTGACGTGCATCTCTATTCGAACCATCTCGAACAGGCGCGACTGCAACTCACGCGCCCGCACCGGCCGCTGCCACGGCTGAAGCTCAATCCGGATGTGAAAAACCTCTTCGATTTCCGTTTCGAGGACATCGCCATCGAGGGCTACGATCCGCATCCGGCCATCAAGGCGCCGGTGGCGGTGTGATGACGCCCGAACTCGTCCTCATCGCCGCGCAGGCGAGGAACCGCGTCATCGGCGACGACAATCGCCTGCTCTGGCGGCTGAAGCGCGATTTGCGGCATTTCCGCGCGCTGACCATGGGGCATCCGGTCATCCTCGGCCGGAAGACGTTCGATTCCATCGGCAAGCCATTGCCCGGCCGGCGCATAGTGGTTCTCACGCGCGATCCCGCCTGGCAGGCGGCCGAGGTGCGGGTGGCGCATTCGGTCGAGGCCGCTTTGTCGGTCGCGGCCGAGGAAGCGCAGGCGCTTGGCGTGCCTGCGGTCTTTGTCGCCGGCGGCGGGGAAATCTACCGTCTCTTCATGGACCGCGCCGACCGCCTGGAGATCACCGATGTCGATCTCGAACCGGCCGGCGATGCGCATTTCCCGCCCATCGATCCTGCTCTCTGGAAGGTCACCACGGAACATTCCTTCACCAAATCGGACGAGGACGAGGCTGACTTTCGCTTTCGGACCTATGTTCGGCGTTGACCTTCTGCCCATCAGGACCCACATCAGCGACGACGGACCCTCGAGTTCGGACGAGACGAAGGACAGTTCATGCCCTGGAATAGCAATGGCGGCGGAGGAGGCGGCCCCTGGCAGCCCAAGGGACAGGGGCCTCGCAACCCCAGTCCATGGGGGGGAGGCCCTTCCGGCGGAGGCGGCGGGGGTGGCGGCGGTCGCGAGCCGCCGGATCTGGAAGAGATTCTGCGCCGCAGCCAGGACAAGCTGCGCCGTGTCATCCCCGGCGGAGGTGGTTCGGGCGAGGGCGGCTTCGGCAAGCTCGGCGGGCTTGGCATCGGCATCCTCGCCGTGCTGGGTGTCATCGGCTGGTCGCTGACGGGCTTCTACACGGTGCGCCCGAACGAGGTCGGCATCGAGCGCGTCTTCGGCAAGTTCACCTCGCTCACCGCGCCGGGTCTGAACTGGAACTGGCCCTATCCGGTCGGTCGCATCGACAAGCCCACCATCGCGGTGCAGACGGTCGAGGTCGGCCTGCGCACCGGGCAGGGCGGGCGTGGCCTGCGCGACGTGCGCGAGGAAAGCCTGATGCTGACCGGCGACGAGAACATCGTCGACGTCGATTTCACCGTCCTGTGGCTGGTCGATGCCCGCCGCCCGCAGGACTTCATCTTCAACCTGCGCAATCCGGAAGGCACCGTGAAGGCGGTCGCCGAGAGCGCGATGCGTGACGTGATCGGCCGGCGCGAGATTCAGCCGATCCTGACCGGCGCTCGCCTCGAGATCGAGCGGCAGGTGCAGGAACTCATGCAGCGCACGCTGAATGCCTATGGCGCCGGCATCGTGATCCAGCAGGTGCAAATGCTGAAGGTCGATCCGCCCAACGAGGTGATCGATGCCTTCCGCGACGTGCAGGCGGCCCGCGCCGACCAGGAGCGCGCGCAGAACGAGGCGCAGACCTACGCGAACCGGGTGATCCCCGAGGCGCGCGGTGAAGCCTCCCGCATCACCCAGCGCGCGGAAGCCGAGCGCGAGCGCATGATCGCGGATGCCCGCGGTGAGGCCGCGCGCTTCAACGCGATCCTCGACGAATACCAGAAGGCGCCGGATGTGACCCGCCAGCGCCTCTATCTTGAAACGATCGAACGCATTTATGGCGGAATGGAAAAGGTGATCATCGATCCCGGCAATGGCCAGCAGAACGGCGTCGTGCCGTTCCTGCCGCTCAACGATCTCATGCGCTCGCGCACCCAGGGCCAGGGGAACCGCCCATGATCCGCTCGGCACTCGGTTTCGCCGCTGCGGCGGTTGTCGTCATCGGCGGCGCCTCGATGTTCTCGGTCGACCAGACCGAGCAGGCGATCGTCACCCAGTTCGGCCAGCCGGTGCGTGTCATCACGCAGCCGGGGCTCAACTTCAAGATCCCGTTCGTGCAGCAGGTCATCAGCCTCGAGCGGCGCATTCTCGATCTCGAATCGGCCTCGATCGAGGCGATCACCTCGGATCAGAAGCGTCTCGTGGTCGATGCCTTCGCCCGCTACCGGATCGAGAATCCGCTGCGCTATTTCCAGGCGACGGCCGGCTCGACCATCCGCGGCAACCAGCAGCTCGGCACCTACATGGACGCCGCGCTTCGCCGCGTGGTGGGTGAATCGACCTTCCTGCTGCTCGTGAAGGATGATCGCGGGGGGCTGATGGCCAAGATCCGCGATCAGGTGAATGGCGAGGCGGCGGCGCTTGGCGTGTCCATCGTCGATATCCGCATCCGCCGCGCCGATCTGCCCGAGCAGAACAGCCAGGCGGTGTTCCGGCGCATGCAGACCGAACGCCAGCGCGAGGCGGCGGAGTTGCGCGCGCAGGGCGTCGAAATCTCCGATCGCATCAAGGCGCAGGCGGATCGCACCGTCACCGTCACGCGGGCGGAAGCCGACCGGCTCGCGCGCGAGGCGCTCGGCCGGGGTGAAGCGGAACGGACGCGGCTTCTGGCGGAAGCGCATCAGCGCAACCAGGAATTCTTCTCGTTCTATCGCTCGCTGCAAGCCTATGAAACCGGCCTGAAAAGCGGGGATACGCGCCTCGTGATTACGCCGGACAGCGAGTTCTTCAAGTATCTGAACAACCCGGCCGGAAAACCGGCGGCACCGAAATAAGCGGATGAGCCGCCCGGTGCGCCCTTCCGGGTGCGCCGGGTTTCGTCCGTCATCCGGAGGGGAACGGATGATGGCAATGGGAGCAGGGGCGCCACCGATCGCCCGCGGAACAGGCCCATGCGCGACCTTCTGATCGCGCTGGCCCTGATGTTCGCGATCGAGGGCATCGCCTTCGCGGCTTTCCCGCGCGCCATGCGCCGCGCGATGCGCGATGCCGCCGAAACGCCCGATGGCGTTCTGCGGCTGGTGGGTATCGCTTCGGCCCTGGTGGGAATCGTGTTGGTATGGGCGATCCGCGGATTTCCCGCGATCAACCTCTTGTGAGTACACGCCGGCGCATGGGCAGGTCGCCAATTCGCCGCAATTGCTTCCTTTCTAAATAACGGTGTCGCGGGCGGCGACCAGCGGAACAGGAATGAGGAACGACATGTCTCAAGCCCTTCGGGTTCGATTCGAAGGTCAGTCACTGCGCGCAGGAGCCGGCGTGACGCGGCTTCTCGCGGTGGTGGTGCTGGCCGTCTCGGTGGTGCTGCCGGCGGCGGCACAGAATGCCCGCCCGGCGGACGGTTTCGCGGATCTCGCGGAGCGCGTGATTGACGCCGTGGTGAACATCAAGGCCTCCCAGCGGGTCGCGCAGCGCAACGTGCCGCTGCCGCAGCTGCCGCCGGGCTCGCCGTTCGAGGATCTCTTCAACGACTTCTTCAACCGCCAGGGGCCGCGTGGGCCCCAGCAGGGCCCGCAGCCGAACCAGCGTTCGCAATCGCTGGGTTCGGGGTTCGTGATCGACCCCTCCGGCATCGTGGTGACCAACAATCACGTGATCGCGGAAGCGACCGACGTGTTCGTCGTCTTCACCGACGGCTCCGAACTCAAGGCCGAAGTTCTGGGCAAGGACCCGAAGACCGATCTCGCGGTTCTGCGCGTGAAATCCGACAAGCCGCTGAAATTCGTCAAGTTCGGCGACAGCGACCGCGCCCGCGTGGGCGACTGGGTGATGGCGATCGGCAACCCGTTCGGCTTCGGCGGTTCGGTGTCGGTGGGTATCGTCTCGGCGAAGCAGCGCAACATCCGCTCGGGCCCCTATGACAGCTTCATCCAGACCGATGCGGCCATCAACAAGGGCAATTCCGGCGGTCCGCTCTTCAACATGGCGGGCGACGTGATCGGCATCAACACGGCGATCATCTCGCCATCGGGCGGCTCGATCGGCATCGGCTTCTCTGTGCCCTCGAACCTCGCGATGCCGGTGATCCAGCAGCTGCGCGAATTCGGCGAGACCCGCCGCGCCTGGCTTGGCGTCGCCATCCAGGACGTCGACGACGACACCGCCGAAGCCCTGAAGCTCGGCGCCAAGCGTGGCGCCATGGTGATCGGCGTCGATGACAAGGGCCCGGCGAAGCCCGCCGGCCTCGAGCGCGAGGACGTGATCATCCGCTTCGACGGCCAGGACATCAAGAACAGCCGCGACCTGCCGCGCATCGTCGCGCTGACGCCCATCGGCAAGGAAGTGGACGTGGTGGTGATGCGCCAGGGTCGCGAGGTGGTGCGCAAGGTGACGCTCGCGCGCCTCGACGAAGCGCCGCAGCAGGCCTCGCTCCAGCAGAACGAGCAGCGCAGCCAGAACCCGCCCAGCGGCGCCAACATCGTGCCGGGCCTCAATCTCGGCGCGCTCTCGCCGGAGGCCCGTCGTCGCTTCAATGTGAAGGAAGGCATCGAAGGCGTGGTCGTCGGTCAGGTCGATCCGAATTCGACCGCGGCCGAGCGGCGCATCTCCGCCGGTGACGTCATCGTCGAGGTGCAGCGCGAGCCGGTGAAATCGCTGGCGGATATCCGCAAGCGCATCGAGACGCTGAAGAGCCAGGGCCAGAAGCGCGCGCTGTTCTATGTCGCGTCCGGTCCGGAAGGCACGCTGCGCTACGTGACGCTGCCGATCGAATAAGCGGCCGGCACAGCAAGACAGGCGAAAGGCGGGGCCGGAACCCCGCCTTTTTCATGCGCGCCGTGGCGCCTCTCAGCCTTCCACGATGTCTTCGTCCCGGTAGCCCTGCGCGTAAAGCAGGGTCCTGAGATCGGTGTGGTCGATGCGGGCATGGGCAGCTTCCGCCACGACGGGCTTGGCGCGGAAGGCCACGCCGAGGCCGGCCTCGCCCAGCATCGCGAGATCATTCGCCCCATCGCCCACCGCCAGCGTCTCGGCGGCGGAAAGCCCGCGGGCGGTGCGCAGGTCGATCAGGGTTTCGCGCTTCGCCTCGCGGCCGAGGATGGGATCGGCGACGGCGCCCGCGAACCGGCCATCCTCGATGACGAGCGTGTTCGAACGGTGCATGTCGAAGCCGATGGTCGCGCTGATCGGCCCGGTGAAGACCGTGAACCCACCGGAAACCAGCGCGGTATAGGCACCCGCCTTGCGCATGGTGCGCACCAGCGCCTTGCCGCCTGATGTGAAGGTGATGCGCTCGGCGATCATCCGCTCGACGACATCGGCCGGCAGCCCCTTCAGCAAGGCCACACGCTCGCGCAGGGCCGGCTCGAAGGCGATCTCGCCCCGCATCGCGCGCTCGGTGATGGCCGAGACATGCGCCTTGAGGCCCACGGCATCGGCGAGTTCGTCTATGCATTCCTGCCCGATCATGGTGGAATCCATGTCGGCCAGGAACAATTTCTTGCGCCGCCCGGCGGCGGGCTGCACCAGGATATCCAGCGGCAGGCCGGGCAGCGCGGTCCGGATCGCCTCCCGGGCTATCGCCCCACCCGCCGGCAGGTAGAAATCCACGGCGCGCCCCGGCGACAAGACGCTCACTTCCGCCTTCGGCAAAGCCTCGCGCAGGCGCGCGAGGTTCGGCAGATCGAGCAGCCCGCTGCCCTCCGGCGCGACAACGGTCGCGACATGCGGCTGATCGGCATTGGCGGGAGCGGTCGTCATGGGCTAGGTCCGGTTTCTGCGAGAAAGGAATTTGCGATGGCCTTGGCCACCCTGATTGCAGGTCCGACCGCCAGCGGCAAGTCGGCTCTGGCGATGGCCTGGGCCGAACGCGACAGCGCGACGGTCGTCAATGCGGATTCGATGCAGGTCTATGCCGATCTCCGCGTGCTCTCCGCCCGACCCTCGCCGGAGGACGAGGCGCGCGTGCCGCATCGGCTGTTCGGCTTTGTGCCCGCAGGCGAGGAATTCTCCGTCGGACGCTACCTGGCTCATGTCACGCCGATCATCGTCGAAGCGCGCAAAGCCGGAACGAAGCTGGTGCTGGTGGGCGGGACGGGGCTCTATTTCCGGGCCCTGACCGAGGGGCTGATGCCGTCGCCGCCGATCGATGCCGATATCCGCGCCGAATGGCGGGCCCGAGCCGCCGCCGGCGAGGATTTGCATGCCGCGCTTCAGGCGCGCGACCCGGTGCGCGCCACGGCACTCCATCCGCAGGATACGCCGCGCCTGCTGCGCGCCATCGAATTGTTCGAGAGCACCGGCCGCACCTACACGGAATGGCTGGCCGAAAATCCCGGCGAGCCGGTTCTGCATGCAGGCGAATGGGAGGGCGTGTTCCTCGATCCGCCGCGCGAGGCCCTGCATGCGCGGATCGACCAGCGGTTCGAGGCAATGATGCGGGGTGGCGCGCTGGAAGAAGTGGCCGGCCTTCTCGCGCATCAGCCTCCCTTGCCGCCCAATCTCGGCGTGATGAAAGCGCATGGCGTGCCGCATCTCGCGCGGCTGATCCGCGGCGGGATCGGGCGGGACGAGGCCGTGCGGCTGTCGCAGCAGGATACGCGGGCCTATGCGCGGCGGCAGGTGATTTTCGCGCGGCGCTATCTGGCCGGAGAGCACTGGCGCTGGGTGGGGAGCGCCGAGGCAGCGCTCACGCCGCCACGATAGAATTATCGCCGGCCTTCGGCTGCACGTCGACCTCGGTGCAGACCTTGTTGCGGCCCGTTCGCTTGGCCGTGTACAGCGCGCGGTCGGAGCGGTCCATCAATTCGTCGAGATTGGTGCTCTTGCGGTTCATGGCGACGCCGAGCGAAATCGTCGGCCGGATCTCGTGTTCGCCGACAACCACGACCGTCTGCTCGATGCGCCGCCGCAGCTTCTCGGCGAAGGCGATGGCGGAATCGATATCCGTATCCGGCAGCACCACGGCGAATTCCTCGCCGCCCACGCGCGCGGCCATGTCGGTATTGGGGCGCAGGGGCGCCTTCAGCACATCGGCCACGCGCCGCAGCACGGTATCGCCCGCGCCGTGGCCATAGGCATCGTTGATATGCTTGAAATGGTCGATATCGAGCGAGATCACCGCCAGCGGGCGATGCGCGGTCTGGCTCTCGGCCAGCTTGACCATGGCGGAATCGCGGAACGCGCGACGGTTCGGCAGCGAGGTCAGCGGATCGAGATGCGCCAGCGCCCACAGCTCCTGCTCGAGGCCGCGGCGCTGCTCCATCTCGTCCATCAGCATCTTCTTTTGATGCTCCAGTTCCAGCTGGGCCCGCTTCTGGTCGGTGATGTCGTGGAACGAGGCGAGAAGGCCGTCCCTGGTCGGCACCGAGGCCACCCGCAGCCAGCGCGTCTCGACCTGCGAGCGATGGTGGAATTCGAAATGCGCCGCCTTGCCCGTGCGCAGGACACTGAGATTGCGATCCCAGCCGCCCGCGGTCGCGACATCGCCGAACATGCGCATCATGGAGGTGCCGATGATCTTGTCGACGCTCGCATGCCCGGAAAGCTCGGCCGAGACCTTGTTGGCATAGAGCACCGTGGCATCCACCACCTCGCCATGGGAATCGCGCACCGGGCTCGCCGCGACGATCGCCTCGGGCGTGTTGTCCATCAGGTTGCGGAGAAAGTCGTCCTTGTTTTCGCGCGGCATGCACAAAGCCACGAACATGCGGCGATGCGCGCTGTCTTCCATCGGCAGGAACAGGCTCTCCCAATGATGGACCACGCAATGGGGGGCCGTGATGTGGTTGATGCAGACCGCATCGTTCAGTTCATGCGCTTCCTGGCAGCCGATCCGATAGAGTTCCGCCGTCTGCGGCGCGATGATGCTGGTGTTCTTGCCGGTGATCGGCTCGCCGTCATGGTCGGGCACGCGGTTTCCGGCATAGAGAAACACGAAATTGCCGTCGCCGGCATCTTCCAGCACCACGAGATGCGGGCCGTAGGTCTTCATGACCTCGCTGGTCAGCATGGCGATCGTCGCCTGGCGGCCCGATCCGCGTTCCTTGCGATAGAGGCGGAGCAAATAGGAAGCCTCGCCCGATCGAAGCCGGACCTCGATATCTGCCGTGAAGACCTCGTTCAACACGTTATGGTTTCATTCTGCCAGTGACGCTGCCCACAGTTTTATCCTGCATTTCTTTGCAAATCGTTCATGAGTGGGGCACAGCGATGGGCTTGCCATTGCCGCAGAAGGCCCTAGCTTGCAGAACAACGGTGCCAGCCCGATGAATGTGCACCGCCGATGAACGGGAGGGAGTAAACCATGACCACGAAAAACGGGGCTTCCGGCACGCGCCGGTCTGTCATGAAGACGCTCGGTGTGGCTGCCGCCGCGACGGTGGCGATGCCGAATGTCAGCCGCGCGCAGACGATCAACTGGAAGTTCCAGTCGACCTGGCCCACGAAAGACATCTTCCACGAATTCGCGCAGGATTTCGCCAAGCGCGTGAACGAGATGGCCGGCAACCGCCTGAAGCTCGAAGTGCTGGCGGCCGGCGCGATCGTTCCCGCCTTCCAGATGCAGGATGCGGTGAATGCCGGCATTCTCGATGGCGGCCACGGCGTCTGTGCCTACTGGTACGGCAAGAACAAGGCGTTTTCGCTGTTCGGCACGCCGCCGGCGCTCGGCTGGGACGCCAATGGCTTCCTGAGCTGGATGAACTATGGCGGCGGCTACGATCTCTACAACGAGCTCGTCGGCAGCGTCATGAAGCTCAATCTCGTGGGCTTCCTCACGGGCCCGATGCCCTGCCAGCCGCTCGGCTGGTTCAAGAAGCCGGTCACCAGCGCGGATGATTTCAAGGGCCTGAAGTACCGCACGGTCGGCCTTGCGGCGGACCTCATGCGCGAGATGGGCGCGGCGGTCACCATTCTCGCCGGCGGCGAAATCGTGCCGGCGCTCGAGCGTGGCGTGATCGACGGCGCGGAGTTCAACAACCCGACCTCGGATTCGTTGCTCGGCTTCCCGGATGTCTCCAAGACCTACATGCTCCGCTCCTTCCATCAGGATGCGGAAGCCTTCGAGATCATCTTCAACAAGGCGAAGTTCGAGGCGCTGCCGGCCGAACTCAAGGCCATCGTGAAGTATTCGGCGGAATCGGCCTCGGCCGACATGCTCTGGAAGGCGCTCGACCGCTATTCCAAGGACATGGAAGCCCTGAAGTCGCGTGGCGTGCAGATCATCGAAACTCCGACCGCGGTGCTGCAGGCGCAGCTTGACGCCTGGGGCAAGGTGATCGAGAAGCTCTCGGCGGAGAACGCCTTCTTCAAGAAGGTGGTCGACAGCCAGATCGCCTGGGCGAAGCGCATGCGCACCTACGAGATCGCCAACACGCCGGATCGCCTGATGGCCTCGAAGACCATCCTGAAGATCTGACGACCAGCATTCCGGAGAGGCAGTCCGCGCGGGCTGCCTCTCTTGCCGTTCTGGAAACCGGCTCCCGACAAGAAGGCCGGTTCCGCGATCCTCTCGAGGGGGCGATATGCCGAATATTTCCTCGCCGCATCTCAATGCGGTTCTCTGGTCGGTCGGGTTGGCCGTGCTGGCCTATCTGGCGCTCGTGATCTTCTGGAAACGGCGGTCGTTATCCGCAGATACCGTGCTTCACGGGATCGATCAGGTCTCGGTTTTCGTCGGCAAGGCCGGCGCCTGGGCCATTGTCCTTCTCACCCTGGCGATGTGCTACGAGGTTTTCGCGCGCTACCTGCTGCAGGCGCCCACGGAATGGGCGTTCGACATGAGCTACATCCTCTATGGCGCGCTCTTCATGCTGGCCGGGCCCTATGCCCTGTCGCGCAACGGCCATGTGCGCGGCGATTTCCTTTACCGGCAATGGCCGGTCCGCCGGCAGGCCGCCATGGATCTCGTGCTCTATTTCCTGTTCTTCTTCCCCGGAATCCTGGCGCTCTGCTATGCCGGCTACGGCTTCGCGGCCTTTTCCTGGGTGATCGGCGAGCATTCCTCGAACTCGCCGAATGGTCCGCCGCTCTATCACTTCAAGTCGCTCATCCCGGTCGTCGGCGGCCTGATGGTCCTGCAGGGCTGCGCGGAAGTCGTCCGCGCCTTCCGGGCCCTGAAGACCGGCGAGTGGCCGCAGCGCCTCCATGACGTGGAGGAAACCGAAAAGATCATTCTCGAGCAGGCCGAAGCTGCGCAGAAGGGCGTTGCGTGATGTTTGGATTGTCGAACCCGGAACTCGGCGTGCTGATGCTCGCCCTGTTCATCGTCTTCATCATGTTCGGGTTTCCCATCGCCTTCACGCTGATGGCGCTCGGCTTCTTCTTTGGCTACATCGCCATGGGCGACACCGTGCTGCAGCTCGTGGTGCAGCGCGCCTATTCGGTGATGGCGAATGACGTGCTCGTTTCCATCCCGCTCTTCGTCTTCATGGGCTACATCATCGAGCGCGCGAACATCCTCGACCGGCTGTTCAAGTCGATCCAGCTCGCGATCGGCTGGATGCCCGGCGCGCTCGCCGTGGCGACGCTCGCGACCTGCGCGATCTTCGCGACCGCGACCGGCATTGTCGGGGCGGTGGTGACGCTGATGGGCCTGCTCGCCTTTCCGGCGATGCTGCGCGCCGGTTACGACATCAATCTCTCGGCCGGCGTCGTCTGCGCGGGCGGCTGCCTCGGCATCCTCATTCCGCCCTCGGTGATGCTGATCCTCTATGGCGCAACGGCCGGTGTTTCCGTGCCGAAACTCTATGCCGCCGCGCTCTTCCCCGGCTTGCTGCTGGCGGGCCTCTACATGACCTATGTGGTCGTGCGCTGCATGATCACGCCGTCGCTGGCACCGAAGTTGCCGCCTGAGGAGCGGGCGAAGCTCGGCATCGATTTCGGCAAGGACAAGATGTTCGTGCTGGCCTATGTCGCGATTGCGGCGCTGGCCGTGCCGGTCGTCTATTACGGGGTGCTGGCGCTGGAGCATCTCATCAACGTGCTCAAGGTCGCGATGACACCGGCGGGCTTGAAGCCCCGTCTCGTCGATTACGAGGTGCCGAGCTTCGTCATCCAGATGGTGATCGCCGGCGGCGTGGCCGGGCTCGCGGCCCTGATCTTGCTGGGACGGGTCGTCTTCATGGCGCTGGTCTCGAGCTTCTTTCCGCTGACCCTGCTGATCATGTCCGTGCTCGGCGCGATCTTCTTCGGCATCGCGACGCCGACGGAAGCGGCCGCCGTGGGCTCGCTCGGCTCGCTGCTGCTGGCGGCGGCCTATCGCTCGCTGACCTTCGAGAAGGTGCGGGAGAGCGTCTATCTCACCGCGCGCACCGCCGCGATGGTCTGCTGGCTCTTCGTGGGCTCGTTCATCTTCTCGTCGATCTTCGCCTATCTCGGTGGCCACGAGCCCATCAAGGCGTTCATGAACTGGATGAACCCGTCGCCGACGATGTTCCTCATCCTCACCCAGATCATCATCTTCGTGCTGGGCTGGCCGCTGGAATGGACCGAGATCATCGTGATCTTCGTGCCGATCTTCCTGCCCCTGCTGCAGCAATATGGCGTGGACCCGCTGTTCTTCGGCATCCTGATCGCGCTCAACATCCAGACATCGTTCCTCTCGCCACCCGTCGCGATGGCACCGTTCTACCTGAAAGGCGTCTCGCCGCCGCATGTGACGATCAACCAGATCTTCTCCGGCGTGATGCCCTTCCTCTGGATCGTGCTCGTGGCGATGGTGCTGGTTTACATCTTCCCGGATATCGCGCTCTGGCTGCCGCGCTACCTCTATGGCTGAGAGGGAATGTGGCGAGCCCCGTTGACGATCGATGCCGGATGCGTGTAGCGTCCACCTGCTGAATTCTGGAGCGGAACCGTGACCCGTCTCATTCTTGTATCCTGCGCGCCGTGGAGGGAATTGGCCTAACAAGCCTTTGCCCCGCCGGCGCGCATCCCGAAGGCCCCTCAGCGGGCCTTTTTTGTTGCCTTTTTTCACCCCACGCCCCAAACGACCCCCGCGAGAACCCGCGAGTACTCCCCCGGAGACGAACCGATGACCGAGATGATGACCGGAGCCGAAATGGTGGTGCGCGCCATGCAGGACCATGATGTGGATACCCTGTTCGGCTATCCCGGCGGCGCGGTTCTTCCCATCTATGACGCGCTGTTCCAGCAGAATTCGGTGCAGCACATCCTGGTGCGGCATGAGCAGGGCGCCGTGCATTCGGCGGAAGGCTATGCCCGCTCCTGCGGCAAGGTGGGCGTGGTGCTGGTGACCTCCGGCCCCGGCGCGACCAATGCCGTGACGGGCCTGACCGACGCCCTGATGGATTCGATTCCGCTGGTCTGCTTCACGGGGCAGGTTCCGACCCATCTCATCGGATCGGATGCCTTCCAGGAATGCGACACGGTGGGCATCACGCGGCATTGTACGAAGCACAATTACCTCGTGAAGCGCATCGAGGACCTGCCGCGCATCATCCACGAGGCGTTCTACGTGGCGAAGGCCGGCCGGCCCGGCCCGGTTGTGGTGGATATCCCGAAGGACATCCAGTTCCAGCGCGGCGTCTATACCCCGCCGGGCGAGATCATGCACAAGTCGTATCGCCCGAAGACGCAAGGCGATCGCGGTCAGATCGAGCGCGCGGTGGACCTGATGCTGCGCGCGAAGCGCCCCGTGTTCTATACCGGCGGCGGCGTCATCAATGCCGGCCCCGAGGCAAGCCGCCTCTTGCGCGAACTCGTGCGCCTCACGGGCTTCCCCGTGACATCCACGCTGATGGGCCTCGGCGCCTATCCGGCGAATGATCCGCTCTGGCTCGGCATGCTCGGGATGCATGGCACCTACGAGGCCAATCTCGCGATGCATGGCTGCGACGTGATGATCAATATCGGCGCGCGCTTCGATGACCGCATCACCGGCCGGCTCGATGCCTTCTCGCCCCATAGCCGCAAGATCCATGTCGATATCGACCCGTCCTCGATCAACAAGAACGTGAAGGTCGAGGTGGGCATCATCGGTGACGCGGCGAGCGTGCTGGCCGAGATGTTGGAGATCTTCCGCGCCAAGAAGCGCGCCGAGCAGGCCGACGAAATCCGCCCGTGGTGGAAGGATATCAATTCCTGGCGGGCGCGGAATTCGCTGAGCTACAAGAATTCGAAAGAGGTCATCAAGCCGCAATACGCCATCGAGCGGCTCTACCAGCTCACGAAGCATCGCAAGACCTACGTGACGACCGAAGTCGGCCAGCACCAGATGTGGGCGGCGCAGCACTTCCATTTCGACGAGCCCAACCGCTGGATGACGAGCGGCGGCCTCGGCACCATGGGCTATGGCCTGCCGGCGGCAATCGGCGTGCAGCTCGCGCATCGCGACGCGCTGGTGATCGACATCGCGGGCGAGGCCTCGATCCTGATGAACATGCAGGAGATGAGCACGGCGGCGCAGTATCGCCTGCCGGTGAAGATCTTCATCCTGAACAACGAATATATGGGGATGGTGCGCCAGTGGCAGGAATTGCTGCATGGCGGGCGCTATTCGGAGAGCTATTCGGCGGCCCTGCCGGATTTCGTGAAGCTCGCCGAGGCCTATCACGCCAAGGGCATCCGCTGCGCCGATCCGGCCGAACTCGATGCGGCCATCCAGGAGATGATCGATTATCCCGGCCCGGTGATCTTCGATTGTCTGGTCGCCAAGGAAGAGAACTGCTTCCCGATGATCCCCTCGGGCAAGGCGCATAACGAGATGATCCTGCCGGATTTCGAGGGCGACACCGGCTCGGTGATCGACGCCAAGGGCAAGCAGCTAGTGTGACGTGATGTTGGCATCATTTCAACTGAAAAACTGGCTTTGTTTTGCTGACACCGGTGAGATCGGTGTTGGTCCGATTAATGTTTTTATCGGAAAGAACAACTCCGGAAAATCAGCTATTCTAAAGTCTCTAGCAGTTACCCAGGAGGGTGCCTCCCCTTTTGATAGAAGATATTTAGTTAGAAAAGGATCGAATCATTCCGAAATTACATTTCAATTTTCAATTGATTTAAATATTGACGGCGGTATTTATATTAAGCCCGCATTAAAAATAAATTTTGAAAACGGAATAATGAATTTAGAAATTCATCACATTGGCGGGTCGCATGGATTTGGTAATCTAAATCACATCTTTGGATCGATTGATAATAAAGCTTTGCTTGTTCCCTTTTTTTCCAAGCGTAAAGTTGGCGGATTTAGCGACCAGATAAATCGTTCAATTGCCCATCAAATACATGGAAACATGCTTCATTTGGGCGCTAGACTTTCTGTGGTATCTCAGCAAGGCCATCCATACTATGATAAGTATGAGAATTATTGTCGCGCTATTATAGGCCAGTTTATTCGTTTGATCCCATCCGACGCTGGTCAGAGGCCGGGTGTGTACATCGATAAATCGACGTCTATTTTCTTGGATGACATGGGCGAGGGTGTGGCTAACATATTGTATTTGATAACAGAACTTATTCTCTCGGAGAATAAAATTTTTCTTATTGAAGAGCTCGAGAACGATTTGCACCCAAGTGCCCTCAAATCTTTATTAGATCTTATAATTGAGAGCTCTCAAAAAAATCAATTCTTTATTTCTACTCATTCAAATATAGTTGTTCAAACGCTTTCAGCATTTGGTAAATCAAGAACATTTAATATAGAAAAATCAAATGGCTCTCCTCTGCCGACGTCGTCAATTTCATTAATTGGTAATAATACTTCTGAACGAGTTGCTGTTCTTCGTGAACTTGGGTACTCGTTCTCCGATTTCGGCGAGTGGGATGGCTGGTTATTTTTTGAAGAGGCGTCTGCTGAGCGGCTGATTAGAGAATATTTTATTCCATGGTTTGCTCCAAAATTGCGACGCCTTCGCACGTTTTCCGCTGCTGGCGCAAGCAACATTGAGCCGAGCTTTGTCGAATTTCAACGTCTAATGACATTTGTCCACTTAGAAAAAAAGTATCAGAATTTGTCTTGGGTTTTTGTTGACGGGGACGAGATTGGTAGGACTGTTATAAATGATTTGAGAAGGAAGTTTCCGACATGGAGCGATGAACATTTTCAGTGCTTTTCCAATTCAGATTTTGAAGAATATTATCCTGATATTTTTGCAGAAGAGATAGGCGTGGCGCTTTCAATCTCTGATAAGGGGCGTCGACGAGAAGAAAAGAGGAAGCTGTTGCTCCGAGTATTAGAATGGATTGAGACAAACGAACAAGATGCCAAGGCGGCCTTTGAAAAATCAGCCGCTGAAGTTATTCAAAAGCTGCGGGAAATTGAGAGTAAGCTATACCCGTCTGCCAAACAAGAAAACGGACACTAAGGCCCCGACCATGAACACCTCCCACTACCCCACGCTCACGACGCAGCAGGTGATCGAGAAGCGCACGCTCTGCGTTCTCGTGGACAACGAGCCGGGCGTGCTGGCGCGCATCGCCGGCATGTTCTCCGGCCGGGGCTACAACATTGAATCGCTGACGGTTTCCGAAACCGAGCACGAGAAGCACCTCTCGCGCATCACCATCGTCACCAGCGGCACGGCCAGTGTGCTGAACCAGATCGAGGCGCAGCTCGATCGTCTCGTGCCGGTGCACAAGGTGGTGAACCTCACTGCCAAGGCCTCGATCGAGCGCGAACTCGCGCTGGTGAAGGTGCGCGGCAAGGGCGAGCACCGCATGGAGGCCTTGCGCCTCGCCACCGCCTTCGGCGCGAAGCCGGTGGATGCGACGCTCGACAGCTTCGTCTTCGAGCTTTCCGGCCCTTCCGATGATGTCGAGCGCTTCATCAACCTGATGGCCGATATCGGCCTCGTGGAAGTCAGTCGCACGGGCGTCGCGGCCATCGCGCGCGGCAATGAAGGGCTGTGACGGGCGGGTTCTGACGCATTCACGCGCGTGATGGCTCCATCACGCGTTTGCGTTGGTGCCGCCTGCGCTGGCCCGGTAGCGTTCGGCACCTGAGGGAGTGACCATGCCGTTCGAGATGCTCGTTGCCTTTCTGGGCTTTGCCTTCGCGAGTTCCGTCACGCCCGGCCCGAACAACATGATGCTCGTCGCCTCGGGCGTGAATTTCGGCGTCCGGCGCACGCTCTGGCATGTCGCGGGCATCAATGTCGGGTTTCCGGTCATGCTGCTGCTCACGGGCCTCGGGCTCGGGCAGGTCTTCCAGCGATACCCCATGATCTACACGGCCATGAAGGTCGTCGGCATCGTCTACATGCTCTGGCTCGCCTGGAAGGTCGCGACCTCCGGCTCGGTGCGGGAGGGGGAGGGGGCTGCCGGCAAGCCGATGACCTTCTGGCAGGCGGCGGCCTTCCAATGGGTGAACCCCAAGGCCTGGGCGATGGTGATCGGCGCGATCGCGGCCTATACCGTGCCGGAGAACTATATCGGCTCGCTGCTGATCATCACGGCGGTCTATGCGCTGGTCGGCACGCCGGGCTCCATGGTCTGGGCGATGTTCGGCGCGGCCCTGCGCAACTGGCTGCGCGATCCGGCGAAAGTGCGCTGGTTCAACATCGCGATGGCGGCATTGCTGGTGCTGTCGCTCTACCCGGCTGTGATGGATCTCCTCACGCATTGATTCCGTTTGACGGCGCCGCGCTTCTCGCCTAGTCAGGCTCCGAACCGTACCGTTCGGTACGGCGTTGCCGAGCCCGTGATGACGCTTTCCCCTGTCGCCCCCGTTGCCTCCGACGACGAGCCGAGCCCGCGCCAGATCGAGGTGCTGGAGGCGACTTTGCGCCAGATGCTGACCGAGGGGCAGGCCGTGACGATGAACGCCGTCGCCAAGGCCGCGAGCTGCTCGAAGGAGACGCTCTACAAGTGGTTCGGCGATCGCGAGGGTTTGCTCACCGCCACCGTGAAATGGAAGGCCTCGCGCGTGCATGTCGGCGCGGTCGAGCCGGGGCGGCTGGATCGCGCGGCCCTGATGGCGCGGCTCGAGGAATTCGCCCGCAACTGGCTGACGGTGATCACCTCCGAAACCTCCATCGCGCTCAATCGCATCGCGATCGGCGAGGCCGGCGCGAAAAAGGGGCATCTCGGCGCGATCGTGCTGGAAAATGGTCGTTTTGCGGTCGGGGCGCGGCTGAAGCCGGTGCTGGAAGCCGGCCGTGCCGCCGGCCTCATCGCGTTCGACGACAGCGAGGAAGCCTTCCGGACCTTCTTCGGCTTGATGGCGCGCGACGTGCAGATCCGCCTGCTCCTGGGTGATGCCCTGCAGCTTCCCGCCGAGACCATCCAATCCGAGGCGGCCCGTGCCGCCCGCCAGTTTCTCGCGCTTTACGGCGCGCAATCCCAGCCCGGCTCGGCCGGATAAGACGCATAACCCAAGGAAGGACCTGTAACATGCGCGTTTACTACGATCGCGATGCCGATCTGAACCTCATCAAGTCGAAGAAGGTGGTCATCGTGGGCTATGGCTCGCAGGGCCGTGCGCATGCGCTGAACCTGAAGGATTCGGGCGCGAAGGAGATCCGCATCGCGCTGAAGCCGGGTTCGCCCACCGCCGCGAAGGTGGAGGCCGATGGCCTGCAGGTGCTCTCCGTGGCGGAAGCCGCGAAATGGGCCGACCTGATGATGATGGCGACGCCGGATGAACTCCAGGCCGACATCTACAGGAACGAGATCGCCCCGAACATCCGCGACGGCGCGGCGATTGCCTTCGCCCATGGCCTCAACGTGCATTTCGGCCTCATCGAGCCGAAGAAGACAGTCGATGTCGTGATGATCGCGCCGAAGGGCCCGGGCCACACCGTGCGCGGCGAATACCAGAAGGGCGGCGGCGTGCCCTGCCTCGTGGCCGTGCATCACGATGCCTCGGGCAACGCGCTCGATCTCGCGCTCTCCTATGCGTGTGGTGTGGGTGGCGGCCGTTCGGGCATCATCGAGACCAATTTCAAGGAAGAATGCGAAACCGATCTCTTCGGCGAGCAGGTCGTGCTCTGCGGCGGCCTTGTGGAACTGATCCGCGCGGGCTTCGAAGTGCTGGTGGAAGCCGGCTACGCGCCGGAAATGGCCTATTTCGAGTGCCTCCACGAGGTGAAGCTGATCGTCGACCTCATCTACGAGGGCGGCATCGCCAACATGAACTACTCGATCTCGAACACGGCCGAATGGGGCGAATATGTCTCGGGTCCGCGCATCATCACGCCCGAGACCAAGGAAGAGATGAAGCGCGTGCTGAAGGACATCCAGACCGGCAAGTTCACCTCCGAGTGGATGCAGGAATATCGCTCGGGCATGGCGCGCTTCAAGGGCATCCGCCGCATGAATGACGGCCACCAGATCGAGCAGGTCGGCGAGAAGCTGCGCGGCATGATGCCGTGGATCTCCAAGAACAAGCTCGTCGACAAGGCCCGCAACTGAGTTTCAGAAGGACGGGACGCGGCAAGCCGCGCGGCTCTCCTTCCTTTGGACGGGACGCGGCAGGCCGCGCCCTTCTGGGCTCTCGAAGAACAAGCTCGTCGACAAGGCGCGCAACTGAGGCGGGATTTCTGGCCGGTTTGAGCCAGGACACGAGGCGCGGGGTCATCCCGCGCCTTTTTTGCCATGCAAGATAGTGGTTTTCCGCTCTTGCGCGCCTGTGCAGCCTCGCTACCTTCTCCCCACCAAGAAAAACGAGGGAGAAATGCCTATGACGACCCCCTTCACCCGTCGCGCCCTGCTCGCGGCGACCGCCGCACTCGGCCTCGGCGGCATGGCCGCGCCGGCCCTGGCGCAGAATTTTCCGAACCGTCCGATCACCATGGTGGTGCCGTTCGCGGCCGGGGGCGGCACGGATATCGCGGCGCGCATCATCGGCCAGAAAATGACCGAAATGCTGGGCCAGAACGTCATCATCGAGAATGTCGCCGGCGCGGGCGGCAATGTGGGCACCAACCGCGTTGCCAAGGCGGCGCCGGATGGCTACACGATCCTGATGGGCACGATCTCGACGCACGCGATCAACCCCGCGGTGTTCAAGTCGATGCCGCACGATCCGGTGAAGGATTTCGCGCCGATCTCGCTGCTGGCGCTCGTGCCGAGCGTGCTGACCGTCTCGAACGATTTTCCGGCGAAGAACGTGAAGGAACTGATCGAGCGCCTCAAGGCCGAGCCGGACAAGCATGCCTATGCCTCCTCGGGCGTGGCGACGCCGCAGCATCTCGGCGGGGAATTGTTCAAGACGATGACCGGCACGAAGATGACGCATATTCCCTATCGCGGCGGCGGGCCGGCCCTGCAGGATGTCGTTTCCGGCAAGGTCGCGATGATTTTCGACAACCTGCCCTCGTCGGCCGAGATGATCCGCACCGGCAAGGCGCGCGGCTTCGCCGTGACCACCAAGACGCGCTCGCCGGCCTTCCCCGACATGCCGACGATGGAGGAAGCGGGTTTGCCGGGCTACGAGATCTATTCGTGGAACGCGCTGTTCGCGCCGGCCGGCACCCCGAAGGAGGTGATCGCGAAGCTGAACGAGGTCGCGAACAAGGCCGCGCAGGATCCGGTCATTTCCAAGCGGCTCGCCGATCTCAGCGCGGTCGTTGTGGGTTCGACGCCCGAGGCGCTGGCCGAGCACGTCAAGAGCGAAATCGCGAAATGGGGCCCGATCGCCAAGGCGACCGGCGCGCAGATCGAATAAGGCCGCGACAGGCCTCGACGAACAGGCGGCCGCCGGCAATGCGCGGGCGGCCGATCAGCCGAAACCGATAACCCGCCCGGTCTGCGCCTGCATGCCGGGCGGTGGCGTTTCAGAGCCGCCTGCGCCGCTGCGGACGCGCCAGATCAGGCCGTGATGCATTCATCAATTTTCGGCGCTGGACAGGCCGGCCCGTCGCCGGTTCAGATGGCGGCATGGCGATCCTATCCATTCAAAGTCATGTGGCCTACGGGCATGTCGGCAATGCTTCGGCGGTTTTCCCGATGCAGCGGCTCGGCGTGGAGGTCTGGCCCATTCACACGGTGCAGTTCTCGAACCATACCGGCTATGGCGCCTGGCGCGGCCAGGTCTTCGATGCCGGGCTGATCTCCGATTGCGTCGCGGGCATTGCCGAGCGCGGTGTGCTCGGCCGATGCGAAGCGGTGCTGTCCGGCTATATGGGCTCGCATGATACGGGGTCCGCGATTCTCGAGGCGGTGGCGCGGGTGCGCGCGGCGAACCCGCACGCGCTCTATGCCTGCGACCCCGTGATCGGCGATGTCGGGCGCGGCATTTTCGTGCGGCCGGGCATTCCGGAATTCATGCGCGATCGCGCGGTGCCCGCCGCCGATCTCATCACGCCGAACCAGTTCGAACTGGCCTGGCTCGCCGGTCGCGACATCGTGACCCTCGCCGATCTGTGCGCGGCACTCGCGACGGTGCATGCCATGGGCCCGAAGATCGTGATGGTGACGTCGCTCGTGCTCGACGATACGGCGGCGGATGCGGTGGATCTCGCGGTGTCCCATCCGGGCGGCTTGCATCGCATGCGCACGCCAAAGCTCGATTGCAACGTGAACGGCGCGGGTGATGCAATCGCGGCCCTGTTTCTCGTGCATTGCCTGCGGATGGGCGACCCCGCCCGCGCCATGCAGCGCGCGGCCTCCTCGGTCCATGGCCTGCTGGAGCGGACGGTCGCGGCCGGTTCGCGCGAGATTCTCACCGTGGCGGCGCAGGACGAATTTGTCGAACCGTCGCGGATTTTCGATCTGGAAGCCGTGCCATGATGCGAAAAAGGGCCGGAGAACCGGCCCTTTCCCTGGTCGGACGCTCGCCTGGGCGGTCAGAAGCTGACCTTGCCCTTGATCGCGTCTTCCGCATTCTTCGGCAGGTTGGTGCGGGCCACGAAATCGCCCCAGTCCTTGAAGCGACCGCCCTTGGTGCGGGCCTCGATGATGGTCTTGGCGCGCGCTTCGCCGATCTGCGGCAGCTTGTCGAGGTCGGCAGCGGTGGCCGTGTTCACGTTCACGGTCTGCGCCTGCGCGGTTGCGGGGCGCTGGGTCGCCGTGGCGGGCGCGGCCGGCGTGGCTGCGGGCGCGGCGACGGCGGGGCGCTGCGGAGCCGGCGCGGTCGGCGCGGGCGCGGTCTGGGCGAAAGCGCCGGTGGCGAGGAACAGGGCAGCCGTACCGGCCAGGAGGGATTTGATGATCATGCTTGGACACTCCTTTGAGTGTGGGCCCTCCGGACGTTCCACAGCCACGCGCCGGAGGGAAGCAGCGGGCCGGGTGATGCAGCGCTCTGCCGCATCACCATGACCGCGATCATGGGACGGGCCGCCTGAACTGGCGCGGAACGTCCCGTTGGGTTCACATTCATCTGGCCGGTTGCCCGCCAGGCATGCCGCCAACAAGGTTCGAAACAGGAAAATCATCCATGCCGCGCCGCTTTCATACGCTCGATGTGTTCACCGAGAACCGCCACGAGGGCAATCCGCTGGCGGTCGTGCTCGATTCCGATGGGCTGTCGGATGCCGACATGCACACCATCGCCCGCGAGTTCAATCTGGCCGAGACGGTGTTCGTCTTCCCGCCGCAGGATCAATTGAATGCCGCGCGCATCCGCATCTTCACGCCCGGCACCGAACTGCCTTTCGCGGGCCACCCCACGGTGGGCACGGCCGTGCTGCTCGCGGAATTACGGGCGGGCGAGATGCTCGGCGGCGCGGGCGTGACCATCGTGCTGGAAGAGAAGGTCGGCCCGGTGCGCGTGGATGTTTCGCGCAAGCCGGGACGGGCAGCGCGCGCGGTCTTCTCCCTGCCGACCTTGCCGAAGATGCTGGACCTGACCTTCGATCCCCTCGTCGTCGCGGCGGCCATCGGGCTCGATCCCGGCGAGATCGGCTTCGGCGCGCATGGCATCGCGGCCTGGAGCGCTGGCGTCCCCTTCGTGATGGTGCCGGTGCGTTCGCTTGCAGCGATCGGGCGGGCGGGCGTCGCCGATTCACGGGCCTGGAAGGAGGCCTTCGGCGTCACGGGGAAGGGTGCGGCCTATCTTTACACCCGCGAGACCGTGCATCCCGACCACCATGTGCATGCGCGCATGTTCTCGCCGGCCATGGGCATCCCCGAAGACCCCGCGACCGGAGCGGCCGTTGCGGCCTTCGCCGGTGTTGCGGCGACCTGCGAATTGCCGGAGGATGGCCTCCATCAGCTCGTGATCGAGCAAGGTTTCGAGATGGGGCGTCCCAGCCTCATCGCGCTCGATCTCGATATCCAGCATGGCGCATTGGTGGCCGCCGCGATTGGCGGCAGCGCGGTGCGCATGAGCGAAGGCGTTCTCTTGTGAGCGAGGCCATGCTGCCGTGACGGAATTCGAGATCTTCGAGACCGACATCATCGATGCCGTGCTCGAACCCTATGACTGGCCTTTCCCGCACGAGCATGCCGCCGCAATCGCGGAAATCTGGGCGCGGGAAACGGCGCGCACGCCGGCGCTTTTCAACGGCACGGTGCTGATCCAGCACTGGGGAACGCGCGAGGGGCGGGTGTTCCGCGCGGGATATGCGCCAACGGAATATCGCTCTTTCCTCGGCTGGACGCGGCTCGGCAATCCGCCGCCGCTCGTGCGCAACGGCTTCGCCATGGCCGCCTTGCAGGCAAGCGATGGCGCCTTCCTGCTGGGCGAGATGGGGCCGCACACGGCCAATGCCGGCAAGATCTATTTCGCCGCCGGCACGCCCGATCTCGAGGACGTGGTGGATGGGCGGGTCGATCTCGCCGGTTCGGTTCTGCGCGAGATGACGGAGGAAACCGGGCTTCTCCCGGCGGAGGTCACGGTGGAACCGCGCTGGACCAGCGTGATGGGCCGCGCGCGCATCGCGTTCATGCGTCCGGTCCGGATCGATCTCTCCGCCGAGGAGGCACGCGCGCTGATGCTCGCGCGCATGCAGACGCTGGAGGAGGACGAACTCGTCGACATCCACATCGTGCGGGGACCGGACGATCTGGACGAGGCGCGGATGCCGCCGTTCCAGCTCGCCTTCCTGCGCCACGTCTTTGGGGTTTAGCCGGCAGGATAACCGAACCGCGCCCGCGTGGCGCGCACCAGCGCGGAGGCACCCCCCGCATTGCCCGAAGCGCACAGCGCATCGGCCTTCTGCATTTCGCCCTCGATCTGGTCGAAGACGGCTTTCGTGGTGTGGCCGGTCTCGATGTCGTTCTTCATGATGGCGCGGAACCGCGCGATATCCCCGGCGCAGCCCGTTCCTAGCGGCAGACGGAAACCCGGCGGCGTGATGGAGACGCCGCGCGGCTCCTGCGTCTGGGCGACGGAGCGCGGCGGCTCGCTGCTTTGGCAGGCGCCGAGCGCGAGAAGGACGAGAAGGGGGAGAGCGCGGCGCATCACGCGGACCTCATGTCGAATCAGGAACCAACTGGAGCGCGATGCTAGGCCGGTGCGACGCGAAATCCAGTATCAGCTGACTTCCGGCGGGCATTTCTGCCAGAGTTTCGGTTCACCGTCCCCGATCTTCACGGCAATGCGCTGGTCGGCGCGGCGAAACCGCATCTCCACGCGCTGGCCCGCCTCCGGCTCGCCGGCCGGCATGGCGAAGAGATAGGTGTAGCGCAGATATTCGCCCGTGAGGCGCAAGCCGGCCTGCCCCCACAGGCCCATGGCACCGTCGATCACGATGCGCCGACCGTCCTCCGAACACCACTTGCCATCGATGGAATCCGCGCGGGCAGGCGAGGCGACAGCAAGAAACGCAAGGCTGATCGAGGCGATGGCGAGACGGGGCGTGGCCATGTTCCGCTCCTCTGTGGTGTGGCGGCTTCGGCAGTGAAGCCGAGCGCGCCCTTGCCCGCAAGAGGGGGCGTGCCTGGGAAAACGGTCCGCGAACGAGACACAACCGGCATCAGAACGAGCGGCTTGCCAGCCCGGACAGGTTGAGTTACGCTCCTTCAATTGCAACTGGATCCAAAGCCTTGACGAAAGCCGCGACCCGCGCTTTGAAACTTCGTCAGATCCGCCGCATCGATGTGGCGGCCGCGATCGGCTTTGCGCTTCTCCTGTCGCTGCTCCTCCTTATCAGCCCCTGAGGGCCGTCCGGGTTTTGCCTGGGCCTTCAGGGGGTAGCGCGCAATAAAATTTCCCGCTACACAGCCTGCATCCCGGCGATTCCAGAGAGACAAATCCGGCGCGGGCGCGATGAGAGGATTCTCCTATGTCCAAGGACCGCGTTCTGATTTTCGACACCACCCTGCGCGACGGCGAGCAATGCCCCGGCGCCACCATGACCTTCGAGGAAAAGCTGGAAATCGCCGATTTCCTCGATGCAATGGGCGTGGATATCATCGAGGCCGGCTTCCCGATCGCCTCGGAAGGCGATTTCGAGGCCGTCACCGCCATTTCGAAGCGCGTGAAGAACGCGACCGTGGCTGGCCTCTCGCGGGCCGGCGCGAAGGATATCGACCGGGCTGGCGAGGCGGTGCGTCATGCCGTGAAGCCGCGCATCCATACCTTTCTCTCCACCTCGCCGGTGCACATGAAATACAAGCTCCAGAAGGAGCCGGACGAGGTGCTGGCGATGATCGTCGCCTCCGTCACCCGCGCCCGCAACCTCGTGCCGGATGTCGAATGGTCGGCGGAGGACGGCACCCGCACCGAGCATGATTTCCTCTGCCGCTGCGTGGAAGCCGCCATCAAGGCGGGTGCCACGACGATCAACATCCCCGATACCGTGGGCTACACGACGCCGGACGAATATCGCGCCCTGTTCGAGATGGTGCGCAACCGCGTGCCCGATGCCGACAAGGCGATCTTCTCGGTGCATTGCCACAACGATCTCGGCATGGCGGTCGCGAATTCCATCGCGGGCGTGATGGGCGGCGCGCGGCAGATCGAATGCACCATCAACGGCATCGGCGAGCGCGCGGGCAATGCGGCGCTCGAGGAGGTCGTGATGGCGCTGAAGACGCGCAGCGATGCCTTTCCTTTCGAGACCGGCATCGACGCGACCCTGCTGAACCGGGCCTCGAAGCTCGTCTCGGCCGCGACCTCCTTCCCGGTGCAGTACAACAAGGCGATCGTCGGTCGGAACGCCTTCGCGCATGAGAGTGGCATTCATCAGGACGGCATGCTGAAGAACACCCAAACCTACGAGATCATGACGCCCGAATCCGTCGGCGTCTCGAAGACCTCGCTCGTCATGGGCAAGCATTCGGGCCGCAATGCCTTCCGCGACAAGCTGAAGCAACTGGGCTACGAGGTGAGCGAGAACCAGCTCGAAGACGCCTTCGTGCGCTTCAAGGCGCTCGCCGATCGCAAGAAGATGATCTACGACGAGGATATCGAGGCGCTGATCGACGAGAACCTCGCCACCGCCGAGGATCGCGTGAAAGTCGTCGCGCTGACGGTCATTGCCGGCACGATGGGTCCGCAATCGGCAACCCTCACGCTCGATATCGAGGGGCAGCATCGCACCGTCCAGGCCACCGGCAACGGCCCTGTGGACGCGACCTTCAACGCGATCCACCAGCTCATCCCGCATGAGGCGAAGCTGGAACTCTACCAGGTGCATGCCGTCACCGAGGGGACGGATGCGCAGGCGGAAGTCTCGGTGCGCCTCGCGGCCACGGATGGCCGGCTCTATACCGGCCGCGCGGCCGACCCCGATACGCTCGTCTCCTCGGCGAAGGCCTATATCGTGGCGCTGAACAAGCTGACGCATGCGCGCAATGCCGCGCGCGGGGCGCTGCGCGTTCACTCGACGCATTGAGGCCTCGCGATGCGTCTGGGTGTGGATCTCGGCGGCACGAAGCTGGAGATCGTGGCGCTGGATGATGCGGGGGCGGAACTGTTCCGCCACCGCATCGATACGCCGCGTGGCACCTATCGCGGCATCGTCGATGGCCTCGTCGGCATCGTGCGCGAGGCGGAAAGCCGGCTCGCCACCATGGGCCATGCCGGCCCGAATTCCGTGGGCATCGGCATTCCCGGCGCGATTTCGCCGCGCACCGGTCTCGCGATGAATGCCAATTCCACCGAGATCAACGGCCAGCCCCTGCAGCAGGATCTGGAGGCGGCGCTCCAGCGCGAGATCCGGCTGGCGAATGATGCGAATTGCCTCGCAGTCTCCGAGGCCGTGGATGGCGCGGCGGCGGGTGCGAAGGTCGTCTTCGCCGCGATTCTCGGCACGGGTTGTGGCGCGGGCGTCGCCATCAACGGCGCGGCCTGGGAAGGCCCGCATCGCATCGGCGGCGAATGGGGCCACAATCCCTTGCCATGGCCGACGATGGAGGAACTCGCCGTGGCCGAGACCTGCTGGTGCGGCAAGCCGAGCTGCCTCGAGACCTGGGTCTCCGGCACCGGGTTCCAGAACGATTTCCACCGCGTCACCGGCCGAGCGCTGAAGGGCCGCGAGATCATCGCCGCGATGGAAGCCGGCGATGCCGAGGCCGCGGCGAGCTTCGATCGCTACATCTCGCGGCTCGCGCGGGCCCTTGCGCATATGGCGAACATCCTCGACCCCGAGGTGATCGTGCTGGGTGGCGGGATGAGCCGTGTCCGGCACATCTACGATCGCCTGCCGGCCGCAATCGAGCGCTGGGTGTTTTCCGACCATTTCCGCACGCCGATCCGCCCCGCGCTGCACGGCGACAGCTCCGGCGTGCGCGGCGCGGCGTGGCTGTGGGGGCGATGAATCCGGGCCGAAGATTTCGGCTGGACAATCCGGGCCAAATGCCCTAGCAACCCGGCTTCCGGGAACGCGGTCAGCGCTTTCCCGAGGGGTGTGTAGCTCAGTTGGTAGAGCAGCTGACTCTTAATCAGCGGGTCCAAGGTTCGAATCCTTGCACACCCACCAATCGTCCTGAACCGGGTGGAATGCGTTTCGCCGCGTGATCGCGCGCAGGATCGCCGCTCGCCGCGCCCGGCCGGATCCCCGCCTTCATGTCCGGCCGGCCCGGAGCGTTGCGCCTCCTGATTTTCAAAACCGACCGGTCTCCTGTCCCGTGCAGACCCATGCAAACGATCTGCGCGTCGGGTTCGTCGGGGAATAATTTTGCGTGAATGCCAAAATAACACACACAGATTTGCGTTCGTGAAATGATACGATGATGGCGCAAGGCCGATCCGCCTGCTAACCCATCCCCGGAACCGGCCGAAGACCGGGCACGGATGGGGCAAGGAGAGCCGCATGCGAACTCAAGTGGCGATCATCGGATCGGGCCCGGCAGGGCTGCTCGTCGGCGCGATGCTGACGAAGGCCGGCATCGACAACGTCATTCTCGAACGCAAGAGCCGGGATTACGTGCTCGGCCGCATCCGCGCCGGCGTGCTCGAGGAGGCGACGACCGATCTGCTGCACCGGCTTGGTGCCGGCGCGCGGCTCGCGCGCGAGGGCCTGCGGCATGACGGGTTCGATCTCGCCTTCCAGGGCGAGCATCTGCGCATCGACCTCGCGCATCTCACCGGGGGGCGGACCGTCACCGTCTACGGCCAGACCGAGGTGACGCGCGACCTGATGGATCATCGGCTCGCTTCCGGCGCGACCACGATTTACGACGCCGAGAACGTGGCCTTGCACGCTTTCGATGGCGAACGTCCCTTTGTCACCTTCGAGACGGATGGCGTCACCCGGCGGCTCGACTGCGATTTCATCGCGGGCTGCGACGGCTATCACGGCGTGGCCCGTGCCAGCGTGCCGGCGGCCGCCTTGCGCCTGTTCGAGCGGGCCTATCCCTTCGGCTGGCTCGGCGTGCTGGCCGATGTGCCGCCCTGCGCGCCGGAACTGATCTATGCCGCGCATGAACGCGGCTTCGCGCTCTGCTCGATGCGCTCGCCCACGCGCAGCCGCTATTATATCCAGTGCCCGGTCGAGACCGACCCGGCCGAATGGAGCGACGAGGCCTTCTGGGACGAGTTGCGCCGGCGCATCGGCGAGGAGGCCGCGGCCCGCGTGGTCACAGGCACGTCGATCGAGAAATCGGTGGCGCCCCTGCGCAGCTTCGTCGCCGAGCCCTTGCGCTTCGGGCGGCTGTTTCTTGCGGGCGATGCCGCGCATATCGTGCCGCCCACGGGCGCGAAGGGCCTGAACCTGGCGGCACGCGACGCCTTCGAACTCGCAAGCGCGTTCATCGAGTTTTTCCGCGAGAAATCCGGCGCCGGCATCGACCATTACTCGGCCCGTGCGCTGGAGCGGATCTGGCGCGTCGAGCGCTTCTCGTGGTCGATGACGACCATGCTGCATCGGTTTCCGCAATTCTCGCCCTTCGAGGAGCGGATGCAGGAGGCCGAGTTCCGCCAGCTCCAGCGCAGCGAGACCGCGCGGCGGCTTGTCGCGGAGAACTACGTCGGCGCGCCTCTGCCGGCCTGATGCGCTTGCGCGCGCAGGCCGCTTTCCGGCCCTGCCGTGACGCTTACCGCTTCAGCATCCACGCATGGGCCGGATCGTTGTGGAAGCGCCAGAGACGCTTCGGCCCGGCCATGACATTGAGATGATAGAGATCATAGCCGTGTGCCGCGCCGACGGGATGGTAGCCTGCGGGCACCAGCACCACGTCGCCATCCTGCACGGTGATGGTCTCGTCGATCGTCCGGTCATCGGTATAGACGCGCTGCATGGCATAGCCCTGCGCCGGGCGGAGGCGGTGATAATACGTTTCCTCGAGCAGGCTTTCCGCCGGGAGATTGTCGCGATCGTGCCGGTGGGGCGGATAGCTCGACCAATGCCCGCCCGGCGTGATGACCTCCACGACCAGCAGGCTTTCGGCATGCGGGGAGGTATCCGGCAGAATATTGCGCACATAGCGGGTATTCTTACCGGTTCCGCGCGTTTCCTGCCCCACATCCGCAGGCGGAATGAGCCGTGCCGGCAGGCTGCCGAAGGCCGGTGCTGTGCAGATCGCGATGTCGCAATCCGTGCGCGCCTCGGCGCGCCAGCGCGAATTCGCCGGCACGTAGAGCGAGGCGGGAGGGCCGTCGAAGGGGCTCTCGCGCCCGCCCTGATCGCCGAAATCCTGCCCGCTCGCGGCGAGATGCGCCACGCCGCTGACCATGACGATGCAGGCTTCGCGGCGGTCGGTCACGGCCTCGATCACATCGCCGGCCGCGAGTCGGTACAGCGAGAAGCCGACATAGGTCCAGCCCGCATTCTCGGGCGTCACGTTGTGGATGGGGTTTTTGGCGGATGGGCGACGCAGCAGAGGCGAGGTCATGCAAGGCCCGTTTGTGGCGCGTATGCCGAAGGACTTTGTTGAAGCTCTCGCCGCCCCTGGCGCGCTACAGGCGGTCGATGCAACCGAAACCGCGATCGTCGAGGATGACGGTCGTCAGCGTCAGCCCCATCTGCACGGAAGTTGGGGAAGCTGTCACGTGCAACGTGCAGGGCCTCGCCCGGCCCCGCGACGTTCCCATGGCCGAAGAACGCGCGGCATCCGGCGAAAAGCGGCGGGGTCTCGCCACGACATTCGGCCTGCTGGGCGGAAAGGTAGCGCACGAGCGCTTGCGCGGCGGTGAGGCGAAGGCGCGCCATGCTGGATGACCCCCGTTTCCGTCGATTCCGACGGCTGTTTGCCGGCATCGTAGAGCCGGATCGTCGCGCGTTTCAATCGCCGTGATGATGCGGATTTTCCGACAATTTGAACAATTCTCGGCAATCCGCTTAACGGATTTTCGCAATTTCCCCCCTAAGAGAAAGGACGACCAGCTCCCGTTTTGCGTTCAGGCAGGCAATCATGGCGATGGAAACCTTGGCCAATCCCGCGCGACAGACGGGTCGCCGGGGCTTCTGGGTGGATCTGTTCACGCGGTTGACCAAGACCAAGCTGATCAGCCTGGTTCTGGTCTTCGATCTCGCGGCTTTCTGCGGCCTGGGGCTGCTGGCCCTGATGGCCCGCTCCAGCCACACCATGTATGACAGCCTCGTGCCGCCCGTGACCATCATCCTGGTGGCGCTGGTCGCGGTCTATATTCTGCAGCGGCTCTGGGCCTACACGGTTTCGGCGCTGGGCGCCTTCGTGCGGCAGGTGCGCGCGTTGCTGATCGCCTGCACCGGCGCCTTCGTCCTGGTGATGGGGCTCTATTTCCTTCTCGACATCCATGTGATCGGCGAGCGCGCCTGGCTGATACTCTGGAGCACTCTGGTCATTCTGGTGCTCGTGCCGTTCCGGCTTCTGGTGAGCCGGGTCGTGCAAGCGGCGGAACGACGCGGCGATCTCCAACGGCGGGCGGTGATCGTCGGCGGCGGCAAGGCCTGCGAGGATCTGGTCGCGCGGCTCGAGCGGACCGGCGAGCGGACGATCCGCATTCTCGGCCTCTTCGATGACCGGGGCGGAGAGCGTTCGCCCGAACAGGTCGGGCGCTATCGCAAGATCGGCACCTTCGAGGAACTCGAGACCTATGCCCGCGAGAACGCGGTGGATCTGCTGATCATCGCGCTTCCGCCTTCCGCGGAGGAGCGCATCCTGCATCTGTTGAAGAGGCTCTGGCAATTGCCGGTCGATGTGCGCATCGCCGCGCATGTCGCCAAGCTGAAACTCGCGAAACGCGCCTACACCTATATTGGCGACGTGCCCTTCCTGGCGGTGTTCGATCGGCCGCTTTCTGACTGGAACACGACCGTCAAGGCGCTGTTCGATCGCGTCGTCGCGGCGATAGTGCTGGTCGCGCTGCTGCCGGTGATGCTGCTGGTGGCGCTCGCGATCAAGCTCGATTCCCGGGGGCCGGTCTTCTTCCGGCAGCAGCGATTCGGCTTCAACAACAATCTGATCGGCGTCTACAAGTTCCGCTCGATGTATGCGGATCAGGCCGACCTGCATGCGCGCAAACAGGTGACGAAGGACGATCCGCGCGTGACGCGCGTGGGCCGGTTCATTCGGCGCACCTCGCTCGACGAATTGCCGCAGCTGATCAACGTGCTGCGCGGCGAACTGAGCCTCGTGGGGCCGCGCCCGCACGCGACCCAGACCATGGCGGCGAACCAGCTCTACCAGGATGTCGTGGCCGGCTATTTCGCCCGGCACCGCATGAAGCCCGGCATCACCGGCTGGGCGCAGGTCAATGGCTGGCGCGGCGAGACCGACACGGTCGAGAAGATCGAACGGCGCGTCGAACACGACCTCTATTATATCGAGAACTGGTCGCTCACGCTGGATCTCTACATTCTGGCGATGACGCCGTTCTCGTTGCTGAACCTGCGCAACGCCTATTGAACCGGCTTGCCAGCGCGGCCGGCCTTGGCCATCTCTGGAGCGGCGCAGACACGCGGCAAGCCGGACGCCGCCAGGGAGGAGCCAGCCATGGACATCGTCGATCTCGACCGCGACACCATCCGCGAGGGCCTCGCCGACGGTTCGATCCTGCTGATCGATGTGCGCGAGCCGCATGAATTCGCGATGGGCCATATCCCGGATTCGATTCTCATGCCGCTTTCGACCTTCGATCCGGCGGATATCCCCGATGCCGGGGGCAAGCGCATCGTGATCTCCTGCGCGGCCGGCATGCGCTCGCGCCACGCGCTGATGATGGCGCAGGCCGCGGGCCTGCCGCTCGCCGAGCATTATGCCGGCGGCTTCAAGGATTGGGTGATGGCCGGCGAGGAAATCGCACGCGGCGACTGATCCGGGCTTGAAGCGCGCCGTTCCGTGCCTATGCTGAGGGGCGACGGGTATTTTCCCCCTCCTCAGGATCTTCCGCTATGAAATTCGGAATCGGACAGGCGCTCACTCGCGTCGAGGATCAGCGATTCATCACGGGTGCGGGGCATTATGCCACCGATGCCCGCGCGAAAGGCGAAGCGCGCGCCTTCGTGCTGCGGGCGCCGTTCGCCCATGCGACATTCCGCATCCGGAACCTCGAGGCCGCGCGCGCCATGCCGGGCGTGGCGCTGATCCTCACCGGCGCGGATCTCGATCATCTCGGCCCCTTGCCCTGCCTCGCGCCGCAGAAGAACCGCGATGGTGAGCGCATGGCGCTGCCGGAATACCCGGTTCTGCCGCGCGACACGGTGCGCCATGTAGGCGAGGCGGTCGCCTTCATCGTGGCGGAAAACCTCGATCTCGCGCGGGACGCCGCCGAGGCGCTCGACATCGAATGGAAGAGCCTGCCGGTCGCGGCTGACCTTGCCACCGCCCGCAAGCCGGGCGCGACGCTCGTTCACCCGGAAGCGCCGGGGAATGTCGCCTTCGAGACCGTGCTTGGCGACATGGAAAAGACTGACGCCGTCTTTGCGAAGGCACATCGCGTCATCGGGCTCGACCTCGTCAACAACCGCATCGTCGCGAATTACATGGAGCCGCGCTCCGTGCTCGCCGACGTCAAGGGCGAGAACGTCACCCTCACGCTCGGCTCGCAAGGAAGCCATGGCCTGCGCGACACGCTGGCCAAGGCGATTTTCCGCATCGACCCCGCGAATGTGCGCGTCATCACGCCGGATGTCGGCGGCGGCTTCGGCACCAAGACCTTCATGTATCGCGAATATCCGCTGGCAGCGGAGGCGTCGCGGCGGCTCGGCCGCCCCGTGCGCTGGGTCTCGGATCGCTCGGAGCATTTCTTCGCCTGCGCGCAGGGCCGCGATAACCTCACCCATGCCGAGATGGCCCTGGACGAGAAGGGCAAGTTTCTCGGCATTCGCGTTCGGCTCGACGCGAATATGGGCGCCTATCTCTCGCAATACGCGCCGTTCATCCCCTATGTCGGCTCGACCATGCTCACCGGCTGCTATGACATTCCGGTGGGTTACACGCTCATTCGCGGCATCTATTCGCATTCCGTGCCGGTCGATGCCTATCGCGGCGCGGGGCGGCCGGAAGCGGCCTACACCATCGAACGGCTCGTGGATTTCATCGCCGACGAGATCGGCATGGATCGCATCGCCTTGCGCAAGCTGAACCTCGTGAAGCCGCGTCAGATGCCCTATCGCACGCCGACGGGCCGCGTCTACGACACCGGCGAATTCGCCGAGCACATGAAGAAGGCCACGGAAAAGGCCGACTGGAAGGGCTTCCCCGCCCGCCTGCGCGCCGCGAAAAAGAAAGGCCTCATCCGCGGCATCGGCCTCGGCGTCTATATCGAGGCCTGTGGCGGCGGCGGGGCCGAACCCGGCCATGTCACGCTCGAGAAGGACGGCACCGTCACCGTGCGCATCGGCACGCAATCGAACGGGCAGGGGCACGAGACGGCCTATGCCCAGCTGGTCGCGGAGCATCTCGATCTGCCGCTCAGCCAGATCCGGGTGCGGCAGGGCGACACGAAGGAAATCCCCTCCGGTTCGGGCACGGGCGGTTCGCGCTCCATCCCCGTGGGCGGCGCGGGCGTGGCGCTCGCGGCGGAGGGCCTGGCGAAAACGCTGAAGAAACTTGCCGCGAACGCGCTCGAAGCGGGCGAGGGCGACCTCGAAATCGCGGATGGCGCGGTGCGCATCGCCGGGACGGACCGGCGCCTGAGCTTCACGGAGATCGCCAACCTCCCGGCTGCGAAGAAGGCGATGCTGACCGAAACCGCCTCCTTCAAGCCCCCGGAAGCGACCTATCCCAACGGCACCCATGTGGCCGAGGTGGAAATCGACCCTGAAACGGGCGAAATCCGCATCGTGAATTACGTGATCGTCGATGATTTCGGCGTGACCGTGAACCCGATCCTGCTTGCCGGGCAGATCCATGGCGGCATCGCGCAGGGGATCGGCCAGGCGCTCGTCGAGAATTTCGTGATGGATGAGCAGGGGCAGATCCTCACCGCGAGCTTCCTCGATTACGCCATGCCGCGCGCCCATGACATGCCGGATTTCACCTTCGAGACGCGCAATGTGCGCTCGACGACGAACATCCTCGGGGTGAAGGGCGCGGGCGAGGCCGGCACGATCGGCGCCGCGCCGGCGGTGATGAATGCCGTCGTCGATGCCCTGCGCCGCGAAAAGGGCGTGCGCCATCTCGATATGCCCGCCACCCCCCGGCGGTTGTGGGAGGCCCTGCGCCGGCCCGCGTGAGGCCGGGATCAAAACGCTGTGAGGACGGCAAGGGTTTGCGACATTGCAATTAAAATTCGCTCGACACCTCGCAGGGATGCAGGAACACTATCGCACCGCCCGATGCAATGCGAGCGGTGCAATCGCCGGCTGTGGCTGGCGACCGCTCAGCTCTCCGGGGTCGCCGGCTCCAGGCACCCGCCAGAAAAAGGAATCCTCCATGCGTCGTCTCGTCGTCGCCGGTGCCCTGGTCGCCATCGGCCTCACCGCAGCTTATGCACAGTCCAACCCGATTTCGGAACGCAAGGATCTCTTCAAGGCCTTCGGGGCCTCGCTGCGCGCCGTCGGTCCGATGATGCGCAACGAAGCCGCCTTTGATGGCGCGAAGGTCCAGGAAGCGCTCAAGATCATCGGCGAGGGCGCGCCCAAGGTGGCGAAGCTGTTCCCTGCCGGGTCCGGCACGGGCGATACCAAGGCGCTCCCGGCGATCTGGACGGACAACGCGAAGTTCCAGGGCCTGTTCACCAAGCTCGAGGCCGATGCGAAGGCCGCCGCCGCGGTCATCAAGGACGAGGCCACGCTGAAGGCCGAGATGCCGAAGGTGCTCGCCAATTGCGGCACGTGCCACGACGCCTTCCGCGCGAAGTAAGCGACCCGATTCGGATCGCGCGAGGGGAGGAGCGGAACGCATGCGCAGGCTTCTCCTGGCGTTGTCCGGATTGGTGCTCATCGGCGTCGCCGGGTTTCTGGTCATCACCGATCCGGCGTTTTTCCGCCTGATCCGTGGGTCCAGCCCGGCTGCGCCGGCCGAGCCCGCCAATCTCGCGAATGGGCGCACCATGTTCTTCGCGGGCGGGTGCGCCTCCTGCCATGCGACCCCGGGCCAGCCCGACCGGCTGAAGCTCGGCGGTGGCCTGCCGATGCACACGCCGTTCGGCACGTTTCATGTGCCCAATCTCTCGCCGCATCCGCGCGACGGCATCGGCAACTGGACGGCAGAGCAGTTCATCGTGGCGATGCGCGAAGGCGTGTCGCCCGATGGCGGCCATTATTACCCCGCCTTCCCCTACACGTCCTTCCAGCGCATGGGCGGAAAGGACCTCGCGGATCTCCTCGCCTTCATCCGGACGCTTGAACCGGTGGAGGGCCGCGCGCCGGCCCACGAGATCGGCTTTCCATTTAACATCCGGCGTAGCCTCGGCGGCTGGAAACTGCTGCATCTCGATGGCCGGCTGCAGGAGAATGTCGCGCTGCGCAGCACGGAATGGAATCGCGGCGCCTTTCTGGTCGAAGGCCCTGGCCATTGCGCCGAATGCCATTCGCCGAGAAACGCGCTGGGCGGCATCGTCACGGCCAGGCGCTTCGGCGGCGGACCCGACCCCGAGGGCAAGGGCACGGTGCCGAACATCACGCCGCACAAGGACGGCATCGGCGATTGGTCGAAGCAGGAACATGCGCTGTTCCTGAAGACGGGCGAAACGCCCGGGTTCCTGTCCGTCGGCGGTTCGATGCGCTCCGTGATCCGCAACATGGCCGAACTCAGCGATGCCGACCGGCTGGCCATGGGCGAATATCTGTCGTCGCTGCCGCCCGTCGCAGGGAAACCGGCCGCAGCCGGAAAGTGACGATGACGACGGGAACAGCGCGGGCCGGAGCCTCGCCGCCCCGTCATTCCATCACGGCAGCCTTCAGGATCACCACCATGGTCGCGTGGCCCGGCTCGCTTTCGAGGCAGCGGATGACGTGCTGGCGATCGCAGCGATAGCGAAGGGTTTCACCTGCCCGCACGATTTCCGTCTGCCCACCGACCTCGACCTCGAAGGCACCCTGGAACACCGAGAGACATTCGACCGAACCGCGCTGATGCGCGTCGGAATCGAGCACGCCGCCCGGCTCGGCATGCACGTTGTACCATTGCAGCCATTCGACCGTTTTCAGCCAGCCGATGATCGCGAGGCGCACCTTGCCGTCCTCCGAGAGCAGGATCGGGGTGTCGCCCTTGGAGATCTTCTCGATGACCGGCGCATCGTCGCTGTCGACGAGGAAGCGTTCGATGGAGATGTCGAGCGCCTGGCTCAGCCGCCAGATGGTGGCAAGCGTGGGGTTGGTCTCGTTGCGTTCGATCTGGCTGATGATGGATTTCGCGACGCCGGATTGTTCGGCGAGCTCGGAAAGGGACAGGTTGTAGTTCTTCCGCAGGCGCTGGATGGTCTTGCCAAGCTGCCCGGAGAGCGCGGCCGCACCAGTTTCGAAATCCCTGGGCTTGTCCTTCTCGGCCATGCGGGACTCCACCTGCTTCTGTTTGACCTAACGAACGAACGTTCTATTCAACAAACCTCTCTCTTGCCCCAGCGTCGCGCATGAGGCAAGGGTTGCGGCCCATGAAGTCCGCAACTGCCCTTGTCGAGGATTGGCAGAGGACCGCGAAAGAGGTGTGACACGATGCTGGACCGAAAGGACAACGCATTGGCCGACACGTCCGTTTCGGGCGAATTCGACCCGGAACTGGCCGATGGCGCCTTCCATGTGCTCGATCGTTCCGGTGTCCGGCATCTCCTACCCGGGTTGAACGGCTTCCGGCTCATGGAGATCATGCGCGAATGCGGCGTGGACATGCCGGAGAATTGCGGCGGCTCGGCCGCCTGCGGCACCTGCCATGTCTATGTCGAGGCGGATTGGCTTTCCCGCCTCGTTCCCGCCCGCGAGGACGAGGAAGCGATGCTGGATCAGCTCCTGCACACTGAGGCGAATTCGCGCCTTTCCTGCCAGATCCTGTGGGATGCGACGCTCGACGGCCTGCGCCTCACGCTCGCCCCCCCGGAGGAGTGAGCCTCAGATCGAGCGCTGCGGCGAGGCTTCCGCCTGCCGCTTGCGGTCGATGCCGAGCTGGCGCTCGCGCAGGATGACATAGATGCCGGCGCCGCAGACGATGCAGGCCCCGATCAGCACCAGCTGGTGCGGAAACTCCCCGAACAGGAAGTAACCCCAGGCCATCGCGAAGATCATGCCAGTGTAATCGAACGGCGCGACCGTGGAGGCGGGCGCCCGCCGGTAGCTCTCCGTGAGGAAGATCTGCCCGAAGCCGCCCATCACGCCCACCAGCATGAGGAAGAGTCCCTGCTTCAGGCTGGGCGCGCGCCACGCCCAGTCCGGATCGATCGCGCCACCCACCACCGTCAGCATGCCGAAGGTCGTGGTCATCAGCGAGAAATAGATCACGATGGCGGATGTGCTTTCCGTCGCGGTCAGCCGGCGCACCTCGATCATCGCGAAGGCCGCGCAGCTCGCGCCGAGAAAGCCGAACAGCGCGCCCAGCGCCAGCGTGGTATCCGGCTGCCGGCTGATAGCATCGGCGGAAATATAGGGCCAGAGCATCACGATCACGCCGCAGAAGCCCACGAGCACGGCCGTCCATCGATAGAGCCGCACCACTTCGCCGAGCACGAACGCCGCCAGCACCACCGAGATCAGCGGCGCGGTGAACGAGATCGCCGTGGCATCGGTCAGCGGCAGCATGATGAGCGCGGTAAAGCCGAAGAACATGCCCAGCGAGCCGATGAGCCCGCGCTTGAGGTGGCCCTTGTGGTTGTTGGTCTGGAAGGCGGTGTGCAGCTTGCCGATCACCGCCATCCAGATGAAGACCGGGATCAGCGCGAAGAACGAGCGGGAAAAGACGATCTGCCCCACCGGGAAGGTCTGGTCCGCCGGCGTGATGGAGCCCACCACCTTCACCGCCGCCCCCATGCAGGAGAACGCGAAGGCCGAGGCCACCTTGAAAAGGATGCCCATGAGGGGCCGATGTTGCGGCGGCACCGCCGGGGGAGCGGCGGAGGACGAGGATTCAACGGGCATGTGAGGGCAGATCCGAACCGGCCAAAGCCGAAGCTTACGGATGGCCGCCGGGTTTCACAACCCGCGCGATGCGCCGTCGCCGGCCATGGACCGCGGCATGCTCAGCGCATGGCGCGCAGGCGATCGCGGGCCGGCAGGGTGTCGAGGCTCTCGAGCGGCGAGGGGCCGGTCTGCGCGGTTTCGGGCTCAGCGAGGATATCCGCCATGCCGTCGAACAGCGCCTCGTCCTCGCCGACGGGGGCGATGGCATCGTCCGCATCCGCCGCCACGGGATCTGCTCTCTCCGCCATGACTGGCGCGGGGTTTTCCTCGATTTCCAGCAATTCGGCGCCCACCATGGTGGGTTCGGCACGCTCGGCCGGCACGAAGAAATCGAAGGTATCGTCGATCTCAGCCTGGTTGGCTTCGCTCATCCAGATGTCGGGCTCGGTGCGTGCCGTCTCCATTTCCATGGCGATGGTCGCATCGATATCCTCGATCTCCTCGGTGATCTGGTCGGAGAGACCGGCCGCCTCGACCAGCGAGCGGATGCGCGCATCGAGGAATTTCAGCGTCTCCACCGCCTTCGCGATGCGCTGTGCCGTCAGATCCTGGAAACCGCAGGCGGTGTAGATCTCGGTCGCGGAGCGATCCAGCTCGTCGCAAACCGCCGGATCGATGCCCAGTTCCCGCAGGGTCCAGGCCTGTTCCTGCATCCGCTCGGCAGCGGAGAGAATTGCCGAGGTCGCCTTCTCGGTGGTCTCGACCACGGCATCGAGGGTTTCGGACGCCGCCGCGAACTGGATGCCGCGGCTGTCGCGCGCATGCATCGCGCGGATTTCCTTCTCGGCCCGCAGGATCGCGCGCGCCATGTCGAGGATCTGCCGGTGCAGCGCATCCGAGCCGATCAGAACCGGCCGCGTGTTCATCGAGCGCGACAGCCTGTCGATCGCATCGAGCAGCGTCGTGGTATCGGCATGGCGGTTGCGCTTGGCGAATTCCGCAAGGAACCAGCGCCCGCGCTCCGTTTCCATCACGGCGGCAGCAATCTGCTCGTAGGCCGCGTCATCATACGTCGGCGGTTTGATCAACGACGTCATTTTCGGAGAGCCGCTCTTCCCGTGGTAGGCCTTGACTGGTTTGCCACAACCCTGCCTTGGTATTGGTTAACGATCGCTTTCCGATGGCCGCTTGCCGGTGCCTTTCCGGCAATGATACGAGAGTTTTTATTGTGGCGGCAGTGAGTCCGCGTTTTTCAGGCGTTGGCGAGGTTCAGGATCAGGCATGGCGCGGCCTTCCGCAATCTGGAGCGAAGCGGCGCGTGGCGACGGAATTTTGCGCCTCGGCGGGAACTATACGGCCGATAATGCGACCGAACTCGAGGGCGCGCTGTCCGAGGCCCTGAAGCACGGGCCGGAGGCCACCGCCTTCCGCGCCGATTTCCGCATCGATTGCGCCGGGCTCGGCGCGCTCGATACGGTGGGCGCCTGGCTCATTCACCGCGCGCAACTCGATCTCGCCGAGCGTGGCGATGTGACGCTGGTCGGCCTGCGGCGGGACCAGACCCACCTCATCGCCGAGGTCGCGCATGCCTATGAGCGCCGCTCGGAGGTGCCGGAACGGCCGGTGGGGGCCTATCCCTGGCTCGCGGATATCGGCGAGGCCGTGGTGGCGGCCGGCCGCGATGTCGTCAATGGCGTTGTCTTCCTCGGCCTCGTCATGGCCGCCTCGTGGCGGCTGGTGCGGGGGCGTGCCAAGCTGCGGCCGGCAGCGGTGGTGACGCAGCTCGAACGGGTGGCGATGCGCGGCGTGCCGATCATCGCGCTGATTTCCTTTCTCGTCGGCGCCATCATCGCGCAGCAGAGCATTTTCCAGCTCGAGAAATTCGGCCAGGCGCATTTCGTGGCCGATCTCGTGGGCGTGCTGGTCCTGCGCGAACTGGCTGTCCTTCTCACCTCCATCATGGTGGCGGGCCGGTCCGGTTCCGCGTTCACGGCCGAACTCGGCTCGATGAAGATGCGCGAGGAGGTCGATGCGCTGCAGACGATGGGCATCGACCCCATCGAGGTGCTGGTCCTGCCCCGCATCCTCGCGCTGCTGGTCGGCCTGCCGCTGCTCACCTTCCTCTCGGCGATGTCGGCCGTGGCGGGCGCGGCCTTGGTCGCCAACCTCTATGGCGGCATCAGCCTCGATATCTTCTTTGCCCGCGTGCAGAACATCATCGGCATCAATACCTTCATGGTCGGCATGTACAAGGCGCCGTTCATGGCGCTGGTCATCGGGCTCATCGCCTGCATCGAGGGCTTTGCCGTGCGGGGCAGCGCGGAATCGCTCGGCAGCCACACCACGGCCTCGGTGGTGAAGTCGATCTTCGTGGTCATCGTGGTCGATGGTCTCTTCGCCATGTTCTTCGCATCGATCCGGTACTGAGATGGCCGAGACGCCCGCTTCCGCTCCCCCAGCGCTCGCCAATGCCGATACGGTCATCTCGGTCGAGGATCTGGCTGTCGGCTTCGGCGACCGCATGGTGATCGACGGCCTGTCGCTCGATGTGCATCGCGGCGAGATTCTCGGCGTCGTCGGGGCATCCGGCACCGGCAAGTCGGTGCTGTTGCGCACGATCATCGGTCTCGTGGCGAAACGGCGCGGCCTGGTGCGGGTGTTCAGCCACGACATGGATCGCGTGAGCGCCCAGCGCCGCCGGTTGATCGAGCGCCGCTGGGGCATCCTGTTCCAGCACGGGGCGTTGTTCTCCTCGCTCACCGTGAAGCAGAACATCCAGTTCCCGATGCGCGAATATCTCGATCTGTCGCCGCGCCTCATCGAGGAAATGGCGATGCTGAAGCTCCAGCTTGTCGGGTTGAAGCCGGAAGCCGCGAACCGGATGCCGTCCGAACTCTCCGGCGGCATGATCAAGCGCGCCGCCCTGGCCCGGGCGCTGGCGCTCGATCCGGAAATCGTCTTCCTCGACGAACCGACCTCCGGGCTCGACCCCATCGGCGCGGGCGATTTCGACGAGCTGATCGCCACCTTGCGCAACACCCTGGGCCTCACCGTCTTTATGGTGACGCATGACCTCGACAGTCTCGCCGGAATTTGCGATCGCATCGCGGCGCTTGGAGAAGGGCGCGTTCTGTCGCAAGGTCCGCTGGAGCAGTTGAGGGCCGAGCCGCATCCGTGGCTCCAGGCCTATTTCAATGGTCCCCGGGCGCGCGCGAGCCGGGTCCACGGCTAGCTGGCGTAACGGAAGGTTCGACGAGCATGGAGAACAAGGCCAATTACGCGATTGTCGGGCTTTTCACCCTTGCCGTGATTGCCGGCATTTTCGGCTTCATCTTCTGGTTCACCCGGGCCTCCGAGAACTCGGACCGGAAGGTCTATCGCGTCATCTTCGTGGGCTCCGTCTCGGGCCTCTCCACCGGTTCTGCGGTTCGTTTCAACGGGTTGCGCGTGGGCGAGGTGACGGCCGTCGGCATTCTGCCCGCCGATCCGAGCCGCGTCGTGGCGAATATCGCGGTCAACCCGACGACGCCGATCCGCACCGATACCAAGGCTCGCCTCGAGACGCAGGGCCTGACCGGCGTGGCCAATATCCAGCTGACGGGCGGGGCAGGCAACGCGCCGGATCTCGTCTCGCTCGATGCCGGTGCGCCGCCCGCGATCTATGCCGAGCGCTCGGATTTCCAGGATATTCTCGAGAGCGTGCAGCGCGTTTCGGCCAAGCTTGATTCGGTCCTGCCCCGCGCTGATTCGATTCTCGCGCAGGCCGAGGGGCCCGCTTTGTCCACCTTGCGCAATGTCGAGGCCTTCTCGAACGCGCTGGGGCAGAATTCCGCCGGTGTCGCGAGCTTCCTCTCCAATGTGGGCGAGATGAGCCAGAAGATCGGCTCGCTCGCGACCCGGATCGAGCGCTTCGTCGACGAGGCCGAGAACATCACGCGCGGCATCGATGCGAGGAGCATCAATCAGGCCGTGAAGAATGTCGCGGATTTCACCGAGACTCTCGCCCAGAATCGCAACGCCGTGGCCATGCTGCTGACCGATGCCGGCCAGCTCGCGCGCCAGCTGCAGGGCAGCGCCACCAAGCTCGATACGGCGCTGGACGAGGTGGGCAAGCTCGCGAAGGGCATCGATACCGACAAGATCAACCGCACCCTGGAGGGGGCGGAAAAATTCGCCTCCGTCCTCAGCCGCAATTCCGCGGATATCGACCGCATGATCCGCGACATCACCGCCAAGACCGACACCGTGACACGCGCCATCGACCGGCTCGACAACGTGATGGCCGGCGCCGAGAGCTTCTTCGGTGGCGGGCAGGACGGCGCGACCGCCGGCCTCATCCGCGAATTGACTGATGCCGCGAAATCCATCCGCACCCTTGCGGGCAATCTCGACGTGCGCACGCGCGAATTGTCGAGCGGGTTGTCGCGGTTCACCGGGCCGGGCCTGCGCGATTTCGAGGCGCTCGCGGCGGATAGCCGCAAGGCCGTGAACGATCTCTCCCGCGCCGTGCGGGCGTTGGAACGCAATCCGTCGCAATTGCTCTTCGGCGGACAATCCAATATTCCCGAATATCGGCGGTGAGGCGAGGGCGCGTGGGCGAAGTGAATGAGGCGATAACGGGTGGGACGCGGCTGGCGCCAGGGCGCCGGGCCTTCCCGGTTGCGCGCCTGGCCACGCTCGCGCTGGCAGGCTTTCTCGCGGGCTGCGGAGGCAATGCGCCGCCGCCGACCTTCGATCTCCTGGCACCGCGTGACAATCTGTCCGTCCGGCCGGGGCGCGGGCTGATCGTCGTGGCCGAGCCGTCGGCACTGGCCGCGCTCGATACCACCCGCCTCGTGGTGATGACGCGCGGCGGCGGCATCGCCTATATCGGTGACGCGCAATGGTCCGACCGCTTGCCGAAGCTCGTGCAGGTGCGCCTGATCCAGACCTTCGAGAATGCCAAGCGGCTGACAGGCGTCGGCCGGCCCGGCGATCGCCTGCTGCCCATGGCGCAGCTCAATTCGGAAATCCGCCGTTTCGGCATCGATGAAGCCACCGGCGAAGCCGTGATCGAGATGAGCGTGAAGATCGTGCAGGATAGCACGGGCCGGATTCTCGCCGGGCAGATCTTCACGCGCTCCGTGCCATCCGGCGGTTCGGGCGGCCCGGTTGCCGCCGCGGCCCTCGATCTCGCGATGCAGGACATGCTGCGCGATATCGTGCGCTGGACATCCGCGCGCATCTGAGCGGAACCCGCGCCGATCGGCATGAAAAAGGCGGCCCAAGAGCCGCCTTTTGTTTGGTCGCTGTCGCCGTAAAGCCTCTCAGTCGAAACGGCCGGCCGCGTGCGCGAGCATGGTGTAGACCTTGCCGGTATCGGAAGTGAGGTAGGTTCGAGCCACCAGCGAATCCCGGTCGTCGCCGGCCACTTCCGCGAGCAGGCGCTCGAACTGGTCGACGTAATTGTCGACCGTGCGCTTGAATTCGGGATCGCGGCGATAGCGGCGGCGGATGTCGTCATAGGCCTCCTGCCCCTGCAAGGTGTAGAGCTTGCGGGTGAAGACATTGCGCTCGCCGCGGCGGTAACGCTCCCAGAGTTCGATCGCCGCCTCGTGGTCGATCATCCGGGCGATGTCCACGGAAAGGCTGTCGAGCGATTCGATCCGGCGTGCGGAGCCGCCCTCGCCGGGACGGGGCTCGCCGGTGCGGGCAAACCGGGCGCCGGCCACGGGTTCGTCGTCGGAAGCACGCTCCAGAAGGCCCGAGAGCCAGGAGCCGCTGCCGGCGCCGCCGCGGGGCGCGGGAGTGGCCGGGCGGGGCGGCGGCGGTGGAGCCGGGCGCGGCGCGGGTTCGAAGGCTGCGGGGCGCGGTGCCGGCTCGAAGGCCGCCGGACGCGGCTGAGGCGCGCGCGGGGGTTCCGGCTCGGCCCGGCGCGGTTCGCTCACGTCGAGCGCCGGCCCGGAGCGGGAGACGATTTCATTGAGTTCCGAAAGCGCGCGCAGCTGGTCGCCCACGACGCGCTTCAGGTTCTGGCTGGCCTCGCGCGCCTCGCGGGGAATTTCGAGACCGCCGGCCTGCAGGGCGGCGCGGGTCGCTTCGAGATCGGCAAGGATGTCCCGGGTCGCCTGGCGCAGGTCGCCGGCGGTGGCGAGGAAGCCTTGCACGCCGTTCTGCAGCAGCGAGGTCATCTCGGTATTCGCCTGGTCATAGGCCTGGCGCAAGGCGGCCGCGGTGCGCTCGCGCTCCTTGCCGGTTTCGAGCCGGATGCGCTCGTATTGCGACCCGATGGCCTGGGCAGCCGTCTCGGCGCTCTGGTGCACGAGGGTGGACGCCTCGCGGGCCCGGGCCTCGGCGGTGGAAAGCTGGTCCTCGACGAGGCTCGTGAAGGATCGCAGCATCGCATCCACATCCTCGATGCGCGCATTGAGCGTGCCGACGAGACCCTCGAGGGCCTGCTGGCGTTCGCCGAGCAGGCTGGAGAGGTTCGCCTGGCTCGCGGACAATTCGCCGGACAGGTTGCGCATGGCGTTGGCGCGATCATCGAGCGCCACCACCGTGTTCTGGCTCGTGGACAATAGGTCGCCCGAGGCGGCGCGGATCGCTTCGACACGGGCCGACAGCGCATCCGAACCCTCGCTCGCGGCCGAGAGGATCGCCGCCAGCGTCGCCTCGAGGCCACGCACCCGGTCGCCGAGACGGCCCTCGATGTCGGAAAGGCCCTTCGCGGTCGAACCGACGATCGTGTTCAGCACGCGGTTGGCGTCGCCGAGCTTGTCGAGAAGCTCCGCGACCTCGCCGCGCAGCCTGTCATTGGCCTCGACGAGATGATGCAGCGACTTTGCCGAGCCGTTCTCGATCGCGGAATTGAGTTCGGCGAGCGAGGCGGTGACACGCTCGGCGATCTCGGTGGAGGCGGTTTCGAGACCCTGCACCATGGCGAGGCCATGCCGTTCGAAGCTCGAGACGAAATGCGCCCCTTTCTCGTCGATCAGCGTGGAGATCTGGTCGGCGCGGCTCATCAATTCGTTGCCGACCTCGCGCGACAGGCTCGTGAGGCTGCGTTCCACCTCGCCGGCGCGCAGCAGGATCGCGTCCGCGCTCTGGTCCAGCCGGTCGATGACGATTTCCGTCGCCTTCTGCGCCTTCTGTTCCAGCACCACGCGGATTTCCTCGGTGTGGCGACCGATCGCCTCGTTCGCCTCCTGCGCGGATTTCTCGAAGACGGCGTTGAGTTCCTGCGTGCGCTGGCCCAGCGCTTCGGTTGCCTGGGTGGCCTTCTGATCGAGGATCTCGATCTGCTGGCCAAGCGGCGCGACGATCCGGCTTCCGAAGACCTGCACCTTCTCCTCGAGATTGCCGAGCAGCGAACCGCCGGTTTCCTGCACGGCCCGGGTGAATTCCAGCGTGCGCAGGGCGACCATGTCGCTCAACGTCTTCGCGCGCTCGTCCACGCCGCTTTCGACGCGGTTCAGCAGGCTTTCGATATTCGCGGTGACCTGCTGCGTGCGATCCGCCAGGCGTGCACCCAGCACATCGCTTTGCGCGACGACCGCGTGTTCCAGCTTGTCGGTGGTGGCGATGAAGGTTTTTTCGAATTCCTCGAACCGTTCGCCGAGCCCGGCCGTGCGGGCGGTGACGGTTTCCGCAAGCCGCGCGGCATTGGCCGCCAGCGCCTCGTTCACCCGCTGCCCGTGCTGGTTCATGGCCTGCAGCACGTCGCGGCCGGTATTGGCGAGCCGCTCGGTCGCCTCGGTCGACTGGCGGGCGAGGGCGAGGCCGAGATCGTCGATCTCGGTCTTGAGGCCGGCCGAGGCTTCCCGCGTCCGGTCGGTGATGAGCGTGCCGAGGCTCTCCCCGGCGATCGCGAAGGCCTCGTTGGCCTGCTCGACCCGGCTCGTGATGAGATCGACGAGAGCCACGCCCTGATTGGCGAGGGCGGTTTCGAGCCCGCCGCGCGTGCCCTCGAGCGCCCGTTCGAAGCCGCGCGCGTTCTCGGCCAGCGTTTCCTCGATCTTGGTGATCGAACGCTGCAGGGTCGCCTCGATTTGCAGGCCGTTCGCGCCGAAGGTGTCGGCCAGCCTCTGGGCGTTGTTGCCGAGCAGCACTTCCATTTCGCGCGCGCCCTGGCTCATCGAGGTCTCGATGCGCCGCGACGTATCCTCGAGAACGCCGGTGACGGCGCGCGAGGTGGTGCCCAAAGTCTCCTCGATGCGGCTCGCGGTGCCGATCATGCGCTCGGCCAGTTCGTCGGAACGCGCCGTGAGCGCCTCGACGACATTCGCGCCCTTCTCCTCGATGAGCTTCGCGGTGTCGATGCCGCGGCTCTCCATGGAGGCGATGAAATCCTGGCTCGCGGAGCGCATCGTCTCGTTGATCTCGATCGCGCGGCTGCCGATCGTCTCGATGATGTCGCGGCTGTTGGTCTGGAAGGCGGTGTTCACCACCTCGGCCGTCTCGGTGATCTCGCCCTTGAGCGCCGCGCCGGTATCGCGGATGAGGCGAGCCGAATTCTCGCTGACCTCGCCGAGCCGCTCGGCGGCGGAACGTGTCACGTTTTCCCATTCGCCCGTCAGGCTGGCGCTGGTTTCGCGGATCGACTGGGCCGCGTTCTGGCTCATCTCGGCCAGCTGACGCGATGCCGCGCCGGTGGCGCTGTCCCATTCGGCGGTGAGCGCGCTGCCCGAGAGGCGCATGGCCTCGGCGGCGCGCTGGCTCGTCCCCATGATTTCGCGCTGGATCAATTCGGCCTGTTCCGAAAGCCGCGAGACGAGCAGGCGGCTCGCTTCGTCGAGCCCGCCCGTGGCACCGTTGGTGACCTGCTGGATTTCCGCGAGCAGCGCCGCCCGCGTGGTGTTCAGCTGGGTGATGATGGCGCCGGCCGTGGCTTCGAGCGCCCCGTTGGTGTCCGCCGTCGCGCCGGAGAGCGATTCGGCCAGTTCGCCCGTCCGCGCCCGGATGAGGTCGCCGGCATGCAGCGCGGAACTGTCGAGGGTCGCGACGAGTTCATCCTGCTTGCCGGCAATCAGGAAGGTCACGCGCTCGCCCGCGTCATCAATCGCCTTGGCGATGCTGTCGCCGGCCTTGCCGATATCGGCGGAAAAGCCCTGATGCGCGGCATCGATGGTGTTCCGGATGCGATCGGCCGTCGCCATGATCGCCTCGCGCTCGGCGGCGAGTTCGGCAACGAGCTGGCGCATCTTGTATTCGTTGTCGGCGTAGGAGCGTTCCAGCGCGCTCACCTCGCCATGCACGATGCTTTCGAGTTCGGTCGCGCGCGAGAGCGCACGTTCGACGCCGTCGCCGATGGACGCGACCTCGCGGCGCACGGCCTGGCCCAGCGTGAAGACGGCATCCGCGCCGACCGATTCCGGCTCGGCGAGACGGGCCGCGACTTCGGCCATCACCCGCGCCGAATTGCGCAGGTCGCGCGAGCGCAGATGCAGGGCCGCCAGCGCGAACACGAACAGGATGGGAAGCACCACGCCGATTCCGGCCAGCGCCAGCGGCAGGGTGATGCCGGGCCTCAGCAGCCCTTCGGCGGTGTAGAAGAAGCCGTCGCGTTGCGACAGGAGCATCCAGGCGGCCGCGATCCACAGGCCGGAAAAGGTGGCCGCCAGCCAGTAGGCCGTGCGCGGGCCGGCCTGCCGCAGCGGTTCGAGCATCTCCTGCACCGAGGCGCGGCGATCGTCATTGGCCGGCATGATGGGATTGCGGCGCGGCTCCGGCGCGTTGAGCGCGGCTGCAGGGGCCGGCTCGGCGGAGGGCGAGGGCGGCGGCTCGATGCGCGGCTCCGGCACCCGGGTTTCCGGGGCCTTCGCCTCGGGCAATTTGGGTTTGCGCTGCGGTGGCTTGATGTCGAGGCGCGCCTCGGGCACCGGCTCCTTGCCGGGCTCGGGCTGGAACAGCTCGATCTCCTCGATGCGCGGCAGGCGGGGCGGCACGCCTTCGCCGGTCGCCTCGGCCGGGCCGGTGGCGGGAGATGTGGACGTTTCCGGCTTGCCGGTTGTGTCCTTGCCGCCGAGACCCAGGGCTTCCTCGATCGCCGAGAGGGCGGCATCGGAAGCGTCGGGCGTTTTTTTCTGCGTGGCCATCAACATCACACCTTGTTCGCGACGCGTCGGGACTGCAGCTTCCCGGCCCCGGCGGCGGGGAGGAAGCGTTGGTCCGCACTCGTACTTTAACCTTTATTTTACGGATCGCGGACGGCAAGGGAAACAGGCAACGTTAACGATGTGGAATCGTCGTTAACGCCACCGGAACCATGCCGCGCGATCCGCGCTTCGGCTTACCTCGGCGTTTACGGGATCCGGTTCAGGCTGCTTGCCTGATCACTCCGGCCAGGAGCCCGTTTCCAACCAGGAGCCCGTTTTCAACATGCCCGCCCATGCATTCGCCGCCTCGTTCGCGGCTCACAACAAGGCCCCGTCCTTCGAGCGCCCCGTCGATCTCGTCCATCTCGCGCGCCAGACCCTGGGAGACCGCGCGCTGGAGCGTGAGGTCCTGGCATTGTTCCAGGTTCAGGCCCGCTCCATCCTTGCACAGCTAGCGCAGGCTGGCGAGGCCGGCTTGCGGCAGGATCTCGCGCATACCCTGAAGGGTTCGGCCCGCGCGGTCGGCGCCTGGAAGGTCGCGGATGCCTCCGAGGCCTGCGAGATCCTCGCGGTTGCGACCGATGCCGAATGGCGCACCGGCCTTTCGGACCTGTCGGCCCGCATCGATGCCGCGCTGGCGGCCATCGAGGAGATCATCCGCCATTAGGGCGGTTTCCGATCCGATCGAACCGGATCGGTGGCCCGGTCTTTTGTCTGGTCGCAGGGTCTTGCGGCCAACCGGAATCCCCCTGGCCGGAAAATGCCTCAATCCGGGCGGATCACGCGCGAAGCCTCTCGCCAAATGCGGCAGGAAAAGGTAGTTCCCGGTTCAAGGTCGAGCCTTGCCGAGACTGTCCGAGAGAGATTGCCGCCCATGCCCCGCATCACCTTCGTCGAGAACAACGGAACCACGCGCACTGTCGATGCCGACACGGGTTCCACCGTGATGGAAGCCGCCATCCGCAATGCGGTACCGGGCATCGAAGCCGAATGCGGCGGCGCCTGCGCCTGCGCCACCTGCCACGTCTATGTCGCCGAGAACTGGCTCGCCGCGGTGGGCAAGCCGGCTCCGATGGAGGAGGACATGCTGGACTTCGCCTTCGATGTCCGGCCGAATTCGCGCCTGTCCTGCCAGATCAAGATCACCGATGCCATGGACGGGTTGACCGTCACCACCCCGGAACGCCAGGCCTGACATTCACCAGCCCGTGACTTGCGGGTGACCTCATCGGCCTAGAGGGAGGGGTGGGGGCAGCAAGGATTCGGCATGTCGGCATTGGTTCTGGCTTATCTCGCGGGGGCGTTGACCACGCTCAATCCGTGCGTCCTGCCCATGGTGCCCTTCGTGCTGGCCACGGCGTTGCGTGAGGGACGCTGGGGCCCGCTCGCGCTGATGGGCGGCATGAGCCTCACCTTCACCGTCCTTGGAACGCTGGTGGCATCCGTCGGGCCGGCGATCGGCCTTTCGACCGACTCGATCCGCGTGGCCGGCGCCTTCATCATGATCGCGCTGGGGATCGCGATGCTGCTGCCCGCGACGCAACGCGTCTTCGCGACCGGCCTCGGTCCGGTGGCGGATCAGGCCTCGGGCGTGCTCGATCGCCTGTCGCTCGGCGGGCTCTCCGGGCAATTCGTCACCGGCATGCTGCTCGGGGCGATCTGGAGCCCCTGCGCCGGGCCGTCGCTCTTCGCGGCAATCGGGCTTGCGAGCCAGACCGGCACGGTTGCACAGGCGGCACTGGCAATGTTTGCCTTCTCCCTCGGCGCCTCGAGCATTCTCCTCGCGCTCGCCTACGGGGCCCGCGAGGTGCTGGCCCGCCGGAAGGCGGCGCTGATGGGCTTCGCGACATCGGGCCGGGCGAAGCTGGTTTTCGCAGTCCTGTTCATCGCCATGGGCGCGATGATCCTTTCCGGCATCGACAAGACCATCGAAGCGTCGCTCGTGCGCGCCATGCCGGAATGGCTGGTGGATTTCACCACGCGCTTCTGACGATCGCGCCCGGCCGGCAAACACTGGGCCTGCGGTTATTCGGCCGGCGCCGTCGGCTGTTTCGTGAAGATCGTCTCGTTACCCGGTCCGGGATGGCGCGGCACGAGGAACGACAGGGTCAGCGAGGTGGTGGCGATTCCCGCGCCGAGATAGAACACGATGCTCGGGTTCTTGAGCCACAACAGGCCGAAGGTCACCGGGATGAACACGGCGGCGATATGGTTGATCGTGAAGGCACAAGCCGCGGTCGGCGCCATGTCGGCGGCATCGCCGATTTTCTGGATGTAGCTCCTCTGCGCGATGACGAGGATCGAGAACACGCCATCGATGATGAAGAGCAAGGCGGCCACCGTCGCATTCCCGGTCATGGCATAGCCGATGAAGACGAGGATCAGCACCACGTTCTCGATGCCGATCGTCCGCCTTTCGCCCCAATGCCCCACCAGCGCGCCGAGGCGGGGAGCCAGAAAGGTGTTGAGCCCTGACGTGACGAGCAGCAGCATCGCCATCTGTGGCACGGTGTAGCCGAATTTCTCGACCAGCAGGAAGCCCGCGAAGGCGGTGAAGATCTGGCGGCGCGCGCCGTTCATCAATGTCAGCGCGTAATAGAGCCAGTAGCGCTGGCGCAGAACGATCGTCTTGCGCTGCGGAACCGGCCCGTCGAATTTCGGGAAGAGCAGAAAGGCAGCGATCGTGATGGCGATGCAGGCGAAGCCGACGATTGAAAAAAGCAGCATGTAGTTCTGCGAGCCGCTCCACCACAGCAAGGCGAGGCCGGAATAGGCCACGAACTGGGCGGTTGCCGCCGCGCCCGCCACCCGGCCCATGAGGCGCGGCGCATCCTTCTTCGGGAAGAGCTGCAGCGAGAGCGACTGGTTCACGGTCTCGAAATAGTGGAAGCCCACCGACATGATGAAGGTGGTGATGAGCAGGCCCGTCAGCGTGGGGAAACCGCCGGTCAGCGCGATGCCCGCGCCAAGGATGACGAGCGCGATGTAAGCGACCGTCTGCTCGCGCATGACCAGAAACCAGTAGATCGCGGTGAAGGCGAGGAAGCCGGGAATTTCGCGCACGCTCTGGGCAAGGCCGATTTCGGCGCCGGTGAACTGCGCGGCATCCTTCGCGAAGTTGTTGAACAACGTCACCCAGCCAGCATAGCCGAGCATGTTCACGAAGGCGAGGACCATCAGGAAGGTCACCGGCTCCGACAGTGCCAGCCGGAAGCGGGAACGCGGCAAATCCACGGCGGGGGTCGTCATGCATGGGCTCCCGGTAAAGCAGGAGCGATGATCCTTCAGCCCTGATCCGTCAAATGATTTCTGGTGATGGAACGATCACAGGTCGTTTTGCGTCCCTTTCCGGCGCTTGTCCGACATCAAGGACGCGGTTGTCCCGCCATGCGAGACGGGATGCAAGCTCGGGCGGCCAAAATCGCGCCGCCGCTTATTCCGGCGCACCACAGGAGGACGTCATGTTCAAAAAATTGCTGGTTCCGGTCGATCTCGGCGACGAAGCCATGGCGAAGGCCTCGCTCGATGCCGCCAAGGCTCTCGCCGGGCCCTGGGGCGCGGAAGTGCGCCTCGTGCATGTCCGGCCGATCCTGCCTTCGGCCTATCTCGAATATGTACCGGCCGATTTCGAGGGTCTCGAGAAGAAGCGCGCAGTCGAGGATCTCGCGGCACTCGCGGGCAAGCTCGGGTTGCCCGCCGGCAAGGTGAGCACGGCCGTGCGGACGGGCGGCGTCTATCACGAGGTGCTGGCGGAAGCGGAGGAGTCGAAAGCCGACCTCATCGTCGTCTCCTCGCACTGGCCGACGCTGGCGACCTATCTCGTCGGCAGCCACGCGACGAATATCGTGCGCCACGCGCATTGCTCGGTGCTGGTGGTGCGCGCCTGATCAGGGCAGCACGGGTGGCGGCATCGCCCCGGCCTGGAACCGGGCGGGGCGATTGCGGGTGAGGTAATCGCGCATCCAGAAGCCGAGATAGCCGAACAAGGCCACGGCGAGGCCGGCGGCGAACCAGCTCCGGTCGATCAGCGAATAGATCGCCATGGCGAAGAGCGCTGCCAGCGTCGCGAGCCCCGCGACCAGCATGCCCCAGAATTTCCACGCCGGAACGCCCGCGACGAGTTCCACCTGCGGGCGTGCCTGCTCGGCGCGCGCGCAAAGGGCCGTGACGAAGCGGGTATAGTCGTCGTTCTGCTTCTCGGTTTCGATCAGCGATTTCCACGACAGGCTGTCGAAGGTCACGCTCTTGCCATCGGTGGCGCGGACGCTGCAGGCGAAGGCGCGATGCGCCGTGTTGCGCGGCGAGAAGCGCAAGTTGACCCGCTCGATCGCGGTCAGCGGAAAGCGCTGGATCGAACGGCCACGCGTGGCAATCAGCTCGTGAGCCGTGAGTTCCAGCTCCAGCTCCGCCGCGAACGGTTTCGGGCGATGGCTGTAGCGGATGGTGGCAGCCTTGGGCATGATATCGGTCGGCATCGTTCGGGCGCGGTCCTTTGTCGCCGTCGCATCGCGGCGCGGCAAAGCTCCTTGCCTCAGGAAGGCGGGCGCGTCAAAGGTCGGCCGCGCGAACGGGAGAACGGAACATGCCGGTCAGGCTCATCCTCATGCGGCATGCGAAATCGGCCTGGCCAGCAGGTGTCGCGGATTTCGATCGGCCTCTCGCCGCACGCGGGCGGGAAGCGGCGCCGCTCATGGGCGGGTGGCTCGCGAGGAAGGGGCTCAAGCCGGACCTCGTCTGGGTGTCCGCCGCGAAGCGCACCCGAGAGACCTGGGCGCTGGTCGCGCCGGCCCTGTCGCCCGTCGAGCCGGCCTTCCTGCAGGCGATTTATGCGGCGAGCGAGGACGGGCTGATGGATCTCGTCCGGCAGGCGGACGAGGCCTGCGGCACCCTGCTGCTCGTGGGCCACAATCCCGGCATGCAGGAACTGGCCGGCGGCCTGGCCGATCCGCGCCGGAGCGATCCCGATGCCTTGTGCCGGCTCTCCGAGAAATACCCCACCGCGGGCATCGCCATTCTCGAGGCGGATGGGCGCTGGAGCGATCTCGCGCCCTGTAGCATGCGGCTTTCCACCTTCATCACGCCGCGCGCTCTGGGCGGCGTCGACGAGGATTGAAAACCGGGATCACGGGTGATCCTCGCGTCTTCGCCCTTGCAGCCTTCGCCCGCAAGGGCCAAATCTCGGCGCATGGCGGGGCAATCCTCCGTGCCTGCGGGCACAGTTCTCGAAACCTTGGGTCATGGGCTTGCGGGTCTTGGCGGGCTCTTTGGCGCGCCGGCCTTGCGCATCGGCGTCACCGGGCTGAGCCGCGCGGGCAAGACCGTGTTCATCACCGGCCTCGTGCACGCTCTCGTTTCGGATGCGCGCATGCCGGGCTTTGCGGCGCGCGCCGAGGGGCGCATCCGTGGGGCGAAGCTGGTGCCGCACCCCGACGACGCCCTGCCGCGCTTCGCCTACGAGGATCACCTCGCGACGCTGACCGGCCCGGATCGCGACTGGCCGCATTCCACCCGGCAGATCTCGGCGTTGTCGGTGGAGCTTTCCTATCAGTCGCGCAAGGCCTGGCTCGGCGGGCTTGTCGGGCCGGCGGGCATCATCGGCACCGGGGCGTCGAGCCTGCGGCTCGACATCGTGGATTATCCCGGCGAATGGCTGCTCGACCTGCCGCTTCTGGCGCAGGATTTCTGGAAATGGTCCGCCGATACGCTCGCCAAGGCGCGCAAGGGCGTGCGCGAGCCGTTATTCGCGCCCTATCGCGCGGCGCTCACCGAGATCGACCCGCGGGCGGAAGCGAGCGAGGCGACCGCCCGCCGCCTCGCGGCGATCTTCACCGAAGCGTTGCGCGCCTGCCGCGCCGAAGGGCGTGGCCTCTCGGCGCTGGCGCCCGGTCGATTCCTGATGCCCGGCGACCTCGAGGGCGCGCCGGCCTTGACCTTCGCGCCGCTGGAATCCCTCGACGGCGAGCCACCCTCGGGCTCGCTCGCGGCGCTGATGCTGCGCCGGTTCGAGGCCTATAAGGCGAAGGTCGTGCGCCCCTTCTTCGTGGATCACTTCGCCCGGCTCGATCGGCAGGTGGTGCTGGTCGATGTGCTCGGCGCGCTGAATGGCGGGCCGGAGGCCGTGGCCGATCTCGAACTGGCGCTCGCGGATGTGCTCGCGGCCTTCCGCGTCGGCAGCAATTCGTTCCTGTCGAACCTTTTCAGCCCGCGCGCGAGCCGCGTGCTCTTCGCTGCCACGAAGGCCGATCACCTCCACCACACGAGCCATGACCGCCTCGAGGCGATCCTGCGCATGATCGTGCGCCGCGCCTGGCACCGGGCGGAGGCCGCGGGGGCGGAGGTGGACGTCGCGGCCATCGCGGCGATCCGCGCCACGCGCGAGGTGAAGGTGGAGCGCAAGGGCGAGAGCCTCCCGGCCATCGCGGGCATTCCCATGCGCGGGGAGCGGCTGGGCGGCGAGACCTTCGATGGCGCGCGCGAGGTCGCCTTCTTTCCCGGCGATCTGCCGATGGAACCCGAGCGTGCCTTCTCGGGCGATCCCGTGCCGCTGAAATTCCTCGCCTTCCGCCCGCCGCTCGTGCGGTCGGGCGAGAGCCTGCCCGGCATTCGCCTCGATTCCGCGCTTCAAACGCTGATCGGGGAGGATCTCGCATGACGACAGCCAAGCCACGCGGTCCGGAGGTCTTCGCCCTCGAGGAAGAGCAGCGCGCTGCCACGATCCGCGAGGAAGCGGATTTCACGGCCGTGTCGGATGCCGCGCCCGCTCCCCTTGCGCCGAGGCGCGGAAGCTGGCTGACGCGCGCGTTCTGGAGCGCGCTCGGCCTCCTCGTCTCGCTGTTCCTGTTCGATGCGATCTGGTCGCTGCTCATCAGCCTGCAGCAGAAGAGCGTTGTCGCGGGGCAGGTGGGGCTCGCGCTCATCGCCGTCATCGGGCTCATCGCCCTGTTCTGGCTGCTGCGGGAAATCTTCGCGCTGCTGCGGCTGCAGGCAGTGAACGGGCTGCGGGAAGAGGCGCGCGCCGCGAGCCTCCAGCCGACGGACGCGACCGTGCGCGCGCTGACAGGCCGGCTCATGGCCTTCTACGCGAAGGATGCCACCACTGCTGCCGGCCGTGCCGAGATCGAGCGCAGCCTTTCGGAGATCCACGATCCCGAGACGCGCCTCGCCATTGCCGAGCGGGCACTTCTTGCCGCGAAGGACGCGACAGCCCGCGCGATGATCGCGGGCGCGGCCCAGCGCGTGTCGGTCGTCACGGCGGTATCGCCGCGCGCGCTCGTGGATGTCGCCTTCGTGCTGGCGCAGTCCGTGCTGCTGATCCGCCGTCTCTCGTCGCTTTATGGCGGGCGTGCCAGCGGCTTCGCGCTGCTGGGCCTCGTGCGGCGCGTCGGCGGGCATCTGCTGCTGACCGGCGGCATGGCGGCCGCCGAGCAGGTGCTGGGGCAGGTGATGGGCGCGGGACTTGCCGCGCGACTCTCGGCGAAATTCGGCGAGGGGCTCCTCAACGGCATCCTCACGGCGCGGATCGGGATCGCGGCGCTCGACGCCTGCCGGCCGATGGATTGTCGTGCCGTCCCGCCTGTTTTACTATCTGAGATTGTAAAACAGGTCATCGCACAAGAAAAGGTTGCGGAAAAACCTGCCGCGTGACGCGACCATCCGGCCAATTGTTCCAGCAATTTACAGTTGTATATCCCTCTATCTCCTTGAAATGACTTGGGCCAATGCTCTGGCACGCGCCTTGCCAACCTGATCGGCAGGCCGGGGTCTGGTCAGGTTGTGCGTCGTGACCCTCGCCACATGTTTTTTCTTGTGAGCGATCGAGGTTCGCGTCCATGGGTATCTTCGGTGCAATGACCACGGCGATCTCGGGCCTTTCGGCTCAGAGCTTCGCCCTTGAAAACATCTCGGGCAACATTGCGAACTCGCGCACGACCGGCTTCAAGCGGGTCGACACGTCGTTCGCGGATCTCGTGCCCGATCTTCCGCCCAAGCGGGAGCGTTCCGGCAGCGTCGGCGCGTTCAGCCGCAACACGGCGACCGTCGAGGGCGACATCCAGTCGAGCCAGATCGGCACGCATGTCGCGATTTCCGGCGAAGGCTTCTTCGCCGTCCGCGAACGCACCGGCGACGTGGCGGGCCAGCCCGTCTTCGCCGGCGCCGAACTCTACACCCGCCGCGGCGATTTCGAACTCGACCGCAACGGCTATCTCGTCAACGGCACGGGCTATTACCTCATGGGTTACCCCGTGAACCCGACCAACGGCGCGGTGACGGGCTCGGCCACGCAGGTTCTGCGCATCTCGCCGAACAACCTGCCGGCCCGCGCCACGAGCGAGATCGAATACAACGTCAACCTGCCGAAATATCCGCTGACCAACAACGCCGACCCGACGGTGGCGGGCTCGGAACTGCTGACCGGCGCGCTCTACACCGGCGCCACGGTCAACGCCGTTGACGAGAACGGTTTCCTCGATCGCACGATCGCGGGCCAGTCGGTGACGGTCTATGACGCGGCCGGTTCGCCGGTGAACGTGCAGATGCGCTGGGGCAAGACCTCCAACGCGGCACCGGAGACCTGGAGCGCCTATTACCTCTCCAACTCCACGGCCACCGGCGCGACCCCGAAATGGACGCAGATCTCGAACGCGGTGCAGTTCAACGCCTCCGGCCAGCTCACCGCCCCGGCCGGCGGCATCATCGGCGCCTTCGCCTTCACGGTGGATGGCGTGACGACCCCCGCCATCGACATCAATTTCGGCACGACCGGGCTCACCCAGTTCGCCGATCCGAACGGCCAGCTGGTGCCGAACCGCATCAGCCAGGACGGTTATCCGACCGGCACCTTCCAGCGCGTGCAGGTGGGTGAGGGCGGTCGCGTGATGGGCTCCTACTCGAACGGCCAGACCGTGCCGCTCGCGCAGATCCCGCTGGTGCAGTTCCCGGCCGACAACCTGCTGAAGCGCCGCGATGGCGGCGTGTTCGAGCAGACCCTCGAGAGCGGCCAGCCGCTGCTCGTCGATGGCGGGCGGAACATTCTCGGCGGTTCGCTCGAGGGTTCCAACTCCGACATCGCCGACGAATTCTCGAAGATGATCATCACGCAGCAGGCCTACTCGGCCAATACCCGCGTGGTCTCCACCGCGCAGACCATGCTGCAGGACGTCATCAACATCATCCGCTGAGCAGGAAGGCTGGCGCGTTGAGCCAGAGTGTCAAACCATGATCCCCGTTCGGGACCGACAGCATCACCTGAAGACCGGCGAGGCGCCAAGCCGCCCCGCCGGCCTTCCGGCGCGTCGGTCCCGGCGCGGCAGAATTTGCCGCTCGCCCGGCAGAAGCGTTCGGCCTGGCCGGCGCCCTCGCAGGCTACACAATCAAAAGTTGTGTAAAATCAAAGTCTACAATCTTGGCATGAATTCTGCGTTCGAGCCGGCAGCGCCCGGTCCGCTTGCAGAAGGCTTCGTCGACCGGGGGCTTGTCCAGTCCCTGAATGACGAGGTTTCTGCCATGGGTATCTTCGGAGCATTGACGACGGCCGTTTCCGGCATGTCCGCCCAGAGTTTCGCGCTCGAGAACATCTCGGGCAACATCGCCAATTCCCGCACCACCGGCTTCAAGCGGGTCGACACGTCCTTTGCGACTTTGGTGCCGGATCTTCCCACCGGCCGCGAGGTCGCGGGCTCGGTGAACGCCTATAGCCGCAACGCCGTTTCGAAGCAGGGTGACGTGCTCTCGAGCGTCATCACGACGAACATGGCGATTTCCGGCGAGGGCATGTTCACGGTGAAGCAGCGCACCTCCATCTCGGATGGCGTTCCCGTCTTCGGTGGCCAGAATTTCTTCTCCCGCCGCGGCGATTTCGATGTCGACCGCAACGGCTATCTCGTCAACGGCTCGGGCTATTACCTGATGGGCTACCCGGTCGATCCCGTGACGGCGTCGCCCACCGGCTCGGCCCTGCAGGTCATCCGCGTCTCGAACGACAACCTGCCGGCGCGCGCGACGACGGAGATCGTCTATCGCGGCAACCTGCCGCGCTATCCGCAGACCGCGCTCGCCGATCCCACTGCCCCCGGCTCGGAACTGCTGACGGGTGCCGGCTATACCGGCGCGACCATTGCCGCGAGCGACGAGCCGGGCTTCCTCAACCGCACCATCTCGGGCCAGGCGGTGACGCTCTACAACGCGGTCGGCACGCCGATCGACGTGCAGATCCGCTGGGGCAAGACCGCCAACACGGCGGGTGCGGAAACCTGGTCGGCCTATTACCTCAGCGATTCCGGTGCGACCGGTGCGACCGCCAAATGGACGCGCCTCGCCTCGGCCGTGACCTTCGACAGCAACGGCCGGATGACGGCTCCCGCTTCCGGCGCGGTCTCCACGAGCTTCACGGTCGACGGTTCGACGAGCGGCCCGATCGAACTCGTGTTCGGCGCGACCGGCCTCACCCAGTTCGCCGATTCCAACGGCACGCTGAACATCAACACGCTTGCCCAGGATGGCTATCCCTCCGGCACCCGCACCAATGTCGAGATCGGCGAGGGTGGCCGGGTGATGGGCATCTACTCGAACGGCCAGACCGTGGCGCTGGCGCAGGTGCCGCTGGCGCAATTCGCCTCCGACAACCTGCTCAAGCGCAAGGATGGCGGGGTGTTCGAGGAGACGCTGGAAAGTGGCGAGCCGATCTATGTCGATGCGGGCCGCAACCTGATCGGCGGGTCTCTCGAAGGCTCGAACGCGGATATCGCGGATGAATTCTCGAAGATGATCGTCACGCAGCAGGCCTATTCGGCCAACACGCGGATCATCACCACGGCGCAACAGATGCTGCAGGACACGATCAACATCGTCCGGTAGCGGCTTCACCCCGGCCGGACGGCCGGGCACAGGAGGGTCACATGGGTCTGCTTTCCGCGCTCTCGAATGCGGTGTCGGGGCTGACGATCAATCAGTCGCAGATGGACATCGTCTCGCGAAACGTCGCCAATGCCAACACGGTGGGTTACAACCGCCGTGTCCTGCGCACGCAGGAAACCAGCGCCACCGGCATCACGGCCGGCGCGGTGAAGGAAATCGGCGTCGACCGCATCCTCGACAACCTCCTGCAGAAGCAGTTGCGCACCGAAGCCTCGGGCGGCGGCTATTCGGCGACGCGCGCGGATTATCTCTCGCGCATCGACTCGATGTTCGGCCAGCCCGGCAGCGCCATCGGCATCAACCAGATCTTCGCCGATTTCTCGACCGCGATGCAGCAGCTCGCGGCCGATCCGGCTTCGCCCACCACCCGCCAGGAGGTCCTCGCGAAGGCGCAGAGCCTCGCCTCGGGCATCACCTCGCTGTCGAGCAACGTGCAGGCCATGCGCGCGGAGATCGAGGCGCGGATCGCCAACGATGCGCAGAAGGTCAATGGCCTGCTCGAAGGCATCGAGAAGACCACGAAGCGTCTCAACGAAGTCTTCGACGATGCGACCCGGCAGGGCCTGCTCGACGAGCGCGACCGCTACATCGATGACCTGTCGAATTATTTCGACCTGCGCACCTTCGACAACGGCACGGGCAACTTCAACATCTATACCTCGTCCGGCGGCCCGCTCTTCATCGAGGGGCGCAGCCTGCGCGTGCAGTTCGACGGCCGCTTCGCGGTTTCCGCCAACAGCCTCTACAATCAGGATCCGAACCTCTCGACCCTCGGCCGCCTGGTGATGTCCGATCCCATCGGCAGCCAGATCGACCTGACCCGCAACGGGCTCGTGAATTCCGGCAGCATGGCCGCGCTCTTCGATCTGCGCGACCGGGTGCTCGTGGAGACCCAGGCGCATCTCGACGAATTCGCGGCTGCCGTCACCACCTCGCTCGGCGACCGCACGATCAACGGCACGGCGGCGACCGTCGGTGCCCAGCAGGGCTTCAATCTGGATCTCAGCGCCCTGCAGAGCGGCAACGTCATCACGCTGGAATACACGGTCCAGCCGGCGGGCACGCGCCAGAAGGTGTCGTTCATCGCGGTGAACAATCCCGGCGCGCTGCCGCTGCCGGCCGGGGCGACGGCCGACCCGAACGACACGGAAGTCGGCATCGATTTCTCCGGCGGCCTCCCCGCCGCGATCACGGCGATCGGCACGGCACTTGGCGCGCCCTTCACCGTGAACGATCTCGGCGCGGGCGTCGCGCAGATCCTCGATGACGGCGCCGGCAACACGCGCGACATCAACGCCCTGTCCGCACGGGCCACCGTGACGACGCTGACCGACCAGGGCCTCTCGATCCCGCTTTTCGTGGACGGGAATTCCGGTTCGCAGCTCTATACCGGCTCCTTCGACAGCGGCTCGCAGAAGCGCGGCTTCTCGACCGGCATCCGGGTGAACCCGGCGCTCCTGGCCGATCCCAGCCGTCTCGTCGTCTACCAGACCGCGCCGACGACCACCTCGAGCGGCGATCCTGCCCGCCCGAGCTTCCTGCGCGACCAGCTGCAGAGCTGGGAAACCGACTTCACCCCCGCCATCGCGCTGACCGGCTCGACGGCGATCTATCGCGGCACGGCCAGCCAGTTCCTCGATCGCGTGATCGCGGCGCAGACGCAGGCCTCGAGCAACGCCACCGCTTTGGCCGAGGGGCAGGAGGTCGTCCTCTCCACCTTGCGCGAACGCTCGGCGGCGATCTCCGGGGTCGATTCCGACAAGGAACTCGCCGATCTCATCGAGATCCAGAACATCTACGCCGCGAATGCCCGCATCGTCTCGACCGTTCGTGACATGTTTGACGCCCTGTTGAGGATCTGATCATGTACATTCCCAATACGATGTTCCCCTTCGCCAGCGGCACCCTGCAGAGCCGCCAGTATTCGCGCCTTCTGGTGCAGATGCGCAGCCAGCTCGACGATCTGCAGGTGCAGATCTCCAGCGGCAAGAAATCCCAGACCTTCGGCGGCCTGGGCGACATGCGCGTGAGCTCGCTGACCTTCCGGAACCAGACCGGCGTGACGGATGGCTATTCGAACGTCATCGATCTCAGCGAGATCCGCCTCAAGATCATGGATCAGAGCACGAACGAGTTGCGCACGCTGGTCGACGGCGCGCGTGGTTCGATGCTGCGCACCCGCGGCACCGGCGGCTTCCCGGAAATCACCGCCGCGGTGAAGCAGGTGCAGGCGCAGTTCGAGCAGATGGTGACCTCGCTCAACGCCCAGCACGAGGGGCTCTATCTTTATTCGGGCCGCACCCGCGATGTTCGCCCGGTGGTGGATGCCAACACGCTGATGTGGGGCGATGGCACCAATGCCGGCTTGCGCCAGGTGATCGACGAGCGCCGGCAGGCCGATCTCGGCACCACCGGCTTCGGCCGCATGACGACGGCTTTGGCCGGCAACAACGTGACGCTGGCCGAGGACGCGGCAGGCAACCCCTTCGGCATCAAGCTCGTCGCGGGTTCGGTCGGCGGCAGCATGTCGAACGTCACGGTCACCGGCCCGGCTGGCGCCCCGCCCCAGATCGACTTCAACTTCACCGGCCTGCCGCTGAACGGCGAGCGCATCAGCTTCTCGGTGACGTTGCCCGACGGCAAGACCATGAATCTCGGCTTCGCCGCCAATCAGGCCGGCACCGCGGATGACACGGTCTTCACCATCGGCGCGACGCCGGCGGCAACCGCCGCGAACCTGCAGGCGGCGATCAATTCGCGGCTCACCTCGATCGGCCAGGGCGAACTGCGCTCGGCCTCGGCGCTCGTCGCGGCGCGGCAGTTCTTCGCCGGTTCGACCAACAACCCGGTGCAGCGCGTCGCGGGCCCGCCCTTCAACACCTCGACCGCCTATGCCGCGGTGGGAACGCGCCCGACGGTCATCTGGTACAGGGGCGATGACGACGCCACCGTCAATGCCCGCGACACCCAGCGCGCCGAGATCGACACGGGTACGACCGTCAGCCTCGGGGCGCGGGCCAACGAAACCGCCCTGCGCGATTCCATGGTGGCGCTCGGGATGTTCCTCGCGGAAGATTATCCGCCGGGCTTCGCCTCTACCCAGGACCGGTTCGACGCGGCCTCGAGCCGCGCGATCGAGGTGATGAACACCACGGGCGGCCCCAACGCCATTCTCGAGATGAACGGCGATTTCGGCCGTGCCGGCGCGCTGGTGGAAAGCGCCAAGACACGCCACGAGGACCGCAAGGTGTTCCTCAGCTCGGTGCTCTCCTCGATCGAGAACACCAACAAGGAAGAGGCGATCCTGCAGCTGAATTCGCTGCAGACCACGCTGGAAGCGAGCTACACCGTGACCTCGCGGCTCTCGCAGCTCAAGCTGGTGAACTTCCTCTGACAGGACCGGGCTGACATTCCCGGAATGTCGGCAAGGGCGCCTCCGGGCGCCCTTTTTTTCTGCCGAGGCCCTTGGCCGGAACAGCCCACGGGAACGCAAAAAGGCGCCCGCGAGGGCGCCTTGCAAGCCGTTCCGAAAGAGGTTTGGCCGCGGCCGTCTCAGCCGGTGGCCATTTCCGGGCTGCGGGCTTCCGTGCTCGGCAGATCCACACCCTCGCGCCCGCGCAGGCCGGCCGCGATGTGCTGGTTGATCTCGATCATGAGATCGAGCTTCTTCGGATCAGGCTCGAAGAGCATCCGCATGCACTGGTTGATCACGAACCGGCACAGGCCGATCATGTTCGACCGCATCTGCGGCGGCATGGGGCTTTGTGGATCCGTTGCCGCATCCAGAAAGATGGTCCACACCTGACGGTTGTGGGTGAGGGGATCCTCCATCACAGCGATGGTCGGCTCCCAGTTTTCCTTCAGCCATTGCAGCTTGCTCGCTGCTTTCAGCAGGGCGCGGGCTTCAAGCTCGCGCTGGCTGAGGGCGAGAGTCTGCGTCTTGTTGTACGCCTGAATTGCGGGCTGCATGCTCGAACAGTTTCCTCTCGTACGCCAGAAGCTGCTTTGCTTCTTTGAGGGCTTTATAGAACTCGCCGTCCAGTATATGGTTATGGATATTCATCAAAATCTTCGTAGAGCTCGGGACGGCTTTCTGGAAATCCGTCACGAACTTATTGTAAAGTCCAATATTTTCAGAGACTTTCCTGTCGATGTACATCAACTGGATCGTCATATAGATCAGCTTGGCCGGCGTGTCCGCCGATTTCGGGCTGAGGATGTCCTTCTCGCGCAGGATCGGCGCATTCCCCTCGATGATGAGGCTCGTGCGCTGGTCGCCGTTGCGGACAACGGCGGTGCCAATGATGATGCGTTCGTTGGGCTTCAGCTCAACTTTCAGGGCCACGTTCGGCCTCCTTCGTGCGAGAGAAGTTCACCACAGCGGTGTAAACAACTCGTTGTTGACCGCTTCGATTCTCACTGACTCGCCCACTTTTTGCAACCAAAAGTAGCAAGGCGGTCGGCGCTTTCCTCGCGGTTTCAAGCGTGTTCGGCTAACCGATGCGCTTGAGGAAGCCGTCTGCCGCGACCGTGACCATCAGCCGGCCCTCGATCGCCTTGTCGATCACGAATTCCGGATGGCCTTTCAGGTACTCGTGCAGGGCCGTCTTGGGGTTGTCGCCCGGCGACCAGGGGCGATCCGGGAAGAGATCGGCCGGCATGTCCTCGACGAAGGAATCGAACACCACGCAATAGCTGTCCTTCGTCACCATCGGGGCATAGGCCTCGAGTTCGGCGAGCACATGCGCGTGGGTGTGCATGGAATCGAGGAAGACGAGCACGGTCCGGTGGCCCTTCGCGGCTTCCTTCACCCTGGCGACCGTCTCGGCGGCGATGCTGGAGCCTTCGACGAGGTGCAGGAGCGGGCGCAGGGGATGCGCGTCGAGCGCGGCGCGGTTATGCGGGCGGATGTCGATGTCGATGCCGATCACCTTGCGCCGGCTCGCGCGCGGGTCGAGCGTCGTGCCCGCCGCCATGGCATCGCAGTAATCGAGCATCGCGAGCATGCTGGCGGAGAGGATCAGCGAGCCGCCATGCGCGATGCCGGTCTCGACGATGAGATCGGGCTTCACCTGCCAGACCAGTTCCTGCACCGCCCACATATCCTGCGGATACTGAATGATCGGGCGGCCCAGCCAATCGAAATTGTAGACATATTTCTTGCGCATCGAGGCTTCGAGCCAGCGTTGCGAGAGCTGGCGGAACTCGGCATCCCTCGCGTAGGCCTCGAGGTGCTGGCGGCGTTCCTCGGCGAATGCGGCGATCGGGTCCATGGGGCCTCCTTCAGGCGGATCGTGGCGCACGGGCCTGCGCCCGGCGGAATGCGGGGAAGATGCTTTCGACCGGCGAGCGCGGATCCGCGCCACATTCGGTGCGGATGCGCGTGATGTCGATCGGCGGAAACAGGATGCGCGGCGCGCCGGGCTCCACGCTCACCCGCGCGCCGGTGGCGGCGACGATGGCGTCGATCCATTCGGAATGCGGCGTGCGGATGCCGCTCGCGACATTGTAGATGCCCTGCGCCGGGCCGTTTGCGAGGCGCGCGAGCACGTTCGCGCAATCGTCGATATGGATGTAATCCTTGGCGGAATCCAGCGCTGTCCGCAGATGGATATGGCCGGATCGCGCCTCGCGCAGCAGCGAGGGCAGGAAATTCTCGCTGTCCTCGTCCGCGCCGCCCACGACATTGGAAAGGCGCGCGACGCAGGCGCGGCCCTTGCTCGCATGCAGGCACAGGCTCTCGCCCATCAGCTTCGAGAGATTGTAGAGGTCCGAGCCCGAATGCGGATCGACCAGAAGCGCGCGCTCTTCCCGCGCGGGCGAATCATCCGTGGATGCGCCTCCATAGACCCGCGTGGAAGAGCAATAGACGAGCCGCTCGAACCGCGCTTCCGCCAGCACGCGATGCAGCACGGTGACATGCGCTTCGATCGTCTCCAGTGGTCGCGTGCGGAAATCGGCGGTGACGCCGATGCAATAGACGACCCGTCCGAGATCCTCGCGGAAGATCGTGTCGTCGCCGCGTTTCGGCGCGAAAACCTCTTCGCCCATCGCGCCGAGATGCGCGACGAGGCGCTGCCCCACCGTGCCGCTCGCGCCGAGGATGGTGAACCGGCTCATGCTGAACGCTCCCGGCCTAGCGCCAGACGCGCCTTTCGCCGGCGCTCAAGGCGCGAGAGGATGAAGAGGAGGTTCATATCACCTCCAGCTTCGGCACGGCGACGACGAATTTCCCGCCCCAGGCGCGGATGCCCGCGAGCTGCTCGGTGACTTCCGCCTTGATGTTCCAGGGCAGGATCAGCACGAGATCGGGCTTGTCCGCCCAGAGATGCGCCTCTTCCACGATCGGGATGCGGCTGCCGGGCATGAAGCGGCCCTGCTTCGCGGCGGCGCGATCGACCACGTAGGGCACGAGATCGGGCCGGATTCCGGCGAAATTCATCAGCGTGTTGCCCTTCGCCGCCGCACCATAGGCACCGACGCGCAGGCCCTTCTTCTTCGCGTCGATCAGGAAGGCGACGATGTCGTCCTTCACGCGCTCGGCCTGCTTCTGGAACGGCGTGTAGGTGTCGAGGCGCTTCATCCCTGCCGCTTCCTCGCGCGCGAGCATCGCGGCCACGGCGGGGGTCACCGGGTGCTTTCCGGTGTCGCTGCGCTGCGCGAAGACGCGGAGGCTGCCGCCATGCGTCGGGATTTCCTCGACATCGAAGACGGCGAGCCCGTTCGCCGCGAAGATGCGCTGCACCGCCGTCAGCGAGAGATAGGAATAATGCTCGTGATAGACCGTATCGAACTGGTTCAGGGCCACGAGGTTCAGGAGGTGCGGGAACTCGAAGGTCGAAACCCCTTGCGGTTTCAGCAGCTTCGCGAATCCGCCGGCGAAATCGTTGATATCCGGCACATGGGCGAGCACGTTGTTCGCGGCCGTGAGATCCGCCGCCTTGCCCTCGCGCGCGAGCCGCTCGCCGAGCGCCACGCCGAAGAATTCCTCGATGATCGCGAGGCCCTTGGCGCGCGCGGCCTCCGCCGTGCTGCGGGTCGGCTCGATGCCGGTGCAGGGGATGCCCGCCGCCTTCACATATTGCAGCAGGTAGCCGTCATTCGCGGCGATCTCCACGACATGGCTCTCAGGGCCGAGCTGGAAGCGCGCCCGCATCGCCGCGACATAGGCCTCGGAATGCCTGAGCCAGCTCGTCGAGGTGGAGCTGAAATAGGCATATTCCTCGGTGAACAGCGCCTCGCGGCCCGCATAATCCTCGGTCTGCACCAGCCAGCAGGCGTCGCAGACCATCACGCGCAGCGGAAACCACGTCTCCGGCGCCTGCAGGGCCTCCGCCGTGAGATAGGCATTCGACGGCGGGGAAGCGCCGAGATCGAGGAAGGTGTGACGGAGCGGCGTGCCGCAATGCCGGCATTTCACAGGACGATCCCCCTGAAACTGTCATCGATCATGGCATGCCCCTTGTCCCGGTCGGACATCACCGAGACGGGTAGGGGCCAGGTGATCCCGAAGGCGGGATCGAACGCATTCACCGCCCCCTCGGCCTCGGGCGCATAGGAAGCCGAGTGGCAGTAGAGAATTTCGACATCATCCGTCAGCGCCTGGAAGCCATGCGCGAACCCCTCCGGAATGAGCATCGCCCGGCCATTCTCGGCCGAGAGCGTTTCCGCGTGCCAGCGCTTGAAGCTGGGCGAGCCCGCGCGCAGATCGAGCGCGACATCGCGGATTTCGCCGCGGATGCAGGTCACGAGCTTCATCTCGGCGTGGGGCGGGTGCTGGAAATGCATGCCGCGCAGGGTACCCTTGAGGGCCGAATAGGTGTGGTTGATCGCGGCGATCGGCTTCGTCCAGCCCGCCGCGTGCAGCGTCTCGGCGCAGAAGAGCCGCGCGAGAAAGCCGCGCGCATCGCCGCGTTTCGCGCGCTCCACGGCCATCAGGCCGGCAAGCGGCAGGGGCGAGACGAGAAGCGCGCTCATGCCGCCTCCGTGAAGGCCCGGATGTCGGCCTCGCAGAGCGCCAGCGCGGATTGCCCTTCGGCCTCGGCGCGATACCAGGCCAGCGTGCGCGACACGCTCTCCGCGATATTCCAGCGCGGGAGGATATCGAGTTTCGTGCGGGCCAAAGCCGTTTCGAGCGCCAGCCATCCCGCCTCGTGCGGGCCGGATGTGCCGTCGCCATAGATGACATCGCTGTTCGGGAAAGCGATGCGCGCGCGCTCGATCACCTCGCGCACGGTCGCCGCCTCGTGGGTGTGCGGGCCGATATTGTAGGCGCCGGCGAGGCTCGGATCGGCGAAAAGCCGTTCGGCGAGAACGAGATAGGCGTTCACCGGTTCCAGCACGTGCTGCCAGGGGCGGATCGCCTGCGGACGGCGGATTTCGAGCGCTTTGCCGGCGAGCCAGGCGCGGATCGCATCGGGGATGAGCCGGTCCTCGGACCAGTCGCCGCCGCCGATCACGTTGCCGGCGCGGGCCGAGGCGATGGCCTTGCCCTCGGCTTTCAGGAAGGAATCGCGGTAGCTCGCGATCACGATCTCGCTCGCGCCCTTGCTGGCGCTGTAGGGATCGTAGCCGCCCAGCGCATCATCCTCGCGGTAGGGGTAGGGCCGTTCGAGATTGTGATAGACCTTGTCGGTCGTGACCATCACGATCGCGCGGGTTTCCCTGACACCCCGCAGGGCTTCCAGCAGATGCGCCGTGCCCATCACGTTCGTCGCGAAGGTCTCGACCGGTTCGCGATAGCTCGCGCGCACCAGGGGTTGCGCCGCCATGTGGATCACGATTTCGGGTTTCGCCGCCTGAACGAGCCGCGTCAGGGCCGCGCGGTCGCGGATATCGCAGAAATGGCTCTCGACGACGGTTGCGAGATCGAGCTTTCCGAAGAGGTGCGGGCTGGTATTCGGTTCGAGCGCGATCCCGGTGACATCAGCGCCCATGCGGGCAAGCCAAAGCGCCGTCCACCCGCCCTTGAAGCCGGTATGGCCGGTGAGGAGAACGCGCTTGCCGCGCCAGAATCCCGGCGAGGCCGTCGCTACCATGTCTTCCACGGAGCCTTGCCCGAGGCCCAGAGGTCTTCGAGCAGGTTCTTCTCGCGCAAGGTATCCATCGGCTGCCAGAAGCCGTCATGCTGGTAGGCGCGGAGCTGGTCCTCCGCCGCGAGCGCGCGCATCGGCTCGATTTCCCAGCTGATCGGATCGCCATCGACGTAATCGATCACCTTGGGTGAGAGCACGAAGAAGCCGCCATTGATCCAGCCCGCTTCGCCGCGCGGCTTCTCGATGAAGCCGGTGACGCGGTCGCCCTCGAGCCCGAGCGAGCCGAAGCGGCCCGGCGGCAGCACGGCGGTGACCGTCGCGAGCTTGCCATGCGCCTTGTGGAAATCGATCGTCGCGGCGATGTCGAGGCTCGCCACGCCGTCGCCATAGGTGAAGCAGAAGGCTTCCTCGTCGCGCAGGTAGCGCGCCACGCGCTTCAGGCGGCCGCCGGTCATCGTCTCCTCGCCGGTATCGACGAGGGTGACGCGCCAGGGCTCGGCCTGCTCGCGATGCACTTCCATCCGGTTCTTGCGCATGTCGAAGGTCACATCCGACATGTGCAGGAAGTAGTTCTGGAAGTATTCCTTGATGATGTAGCCCTTGTAGCCGCAGCAGATCACGAATTCATTCACGCCATGGGCGGAATACATCTTCATGATATGCCAGAGGATCGGCTTGCCGCCGATCTCGATCATCGGTTTCGGCCGCAGATGCGTCTCTTCGGAGATGCGTGTGCCGAGGCCGCCGGCCAGGATGACAGCCTTCATGTGCGTTCCTCGTTGTAGCGGCGCACCATTTCGAGATAGCCCGCCTCCAGCCCCCTGGTGCGGGCCTTGAAGTCGAAGAACGCGCTCTCGGTCATGCGCTGGCGCAGGTTCGCGCGCATGTCGGCGAGGCGGGGCAGGTCGCTCGCCATCTTCACGGCGAGTTCCACGAACTGTTCCGGGGTGTCGGCGATCCATTCCTCCATGCCGAGGGGGCGCAGCACCAGGTCGGCGAAGCGGCCGACCGAGACGCGGTCGCGCTTCGCCACCACCGGCACGCCCGAGAACAGCGCCTCGAAGGTGGTGGTGCCGGCATTGTGCGGCCAGCAATCCAGCGCGATGTCGAATTCGAGATAGCCGTTCCAGTGCTCCGGCGTGCTGACAAGCTCGACGCGGTTGCGATCGAAACCGAGGCCCTCGAGCCGCTGGTAGAAGCGTTCCACGGTTGCGGGGTCGTCCATGGTCTTCTGGTCGAAGCGCAGCTTGCTGCCCGGAACGCGATCGAGGATCTGCTTCCAGACCATCAGAAGGCGCGTGTTGAGGCGCACCATGCGCGTCATGGTGCCGAAAGTGACATAACCCTTGGTCAGCGCCGGCGGCGGAACGATTTCAGCCGCGCGATGCCATGGCGGATTATACGCGAAGAGCGGCGCCTCGATGTTCAGCACCTTCTCGCTGAAATAGGCTTCCTCGCCCGGCGGGGTGAAGTTGTCGTCGCCGATGAAGTAATCCACCTGCTCGAAGCCGGTGGTGTAGCCGAAGCCAAGATAGGTCGCCTGGATCGGCGCGGGCTTCATGGCCAGCACCGGAAGACGGTTGCCATGCGTGTGGCCCGCGAGGTCGATGAGGATATCCACATCGTCGTTGCGGATCTGCGCGGCCATTTCCTCGTCGTTCATGCGCACCACATCGACCCATTTGTCGAAGTACCGCTTGAGGTAAACCGTGTGCTCGTCCGGCTTGATCACATTCGCATAGGCGATGACCTCGAAGCGCGTACGATCGTGGTTGCGCAGGATCGGTTCGATGAAGAACGAAACCACATGCGTGTAGAAGTCCGGAGAGACATAGCCAATCCGGATGCGGCGGCCCTGGATCTTGCCCCGGTTGTTGTGCTTGTACTGAACTTTGCCCTTGCCGAGCAGATGCGCAAGGCGCTGATACTCGTGGAAAACTTCCTTCGGGGTGCGGCGGTCGTCATAGTTCAGCGCGAAGAGATAGGCCGTGCCGGTCAGCACGTTGTCCGGGCTGATGGCTTGCGAGCGCTGGAAGATCTCGACCGCCTGTTCGAGTTCGCCCAGCACGATGTGGCACGTCGCGAGTGCGTTGAGGGCATCGACCGATTTGCCGTTACTGGCGGCCAGCGCCTTCTCGGCATAGCCCAAGGCTTCGACAAAGCGCTGCGCATCCTGGTTGGCAGCGCAGATCATGAGATTGACCATGATGTTGCTGGGGTCGTGCTCCGCGACCTGCTTCAGCATGGCGATGGAGTTGTCGAGGTTGTCCTTCTTCAGGCGCCGGACATTGGCGAAGTTCATGCGCGCGGTGATGTGCTTGGGTTCGCGCTGCATCACCTGCCAGAAGTTGAATTCGGCCTCTTCGAGTTTGTTGTCGTGGATGAGGAGCACGCCGTCATTGACGATGGCATCCGGATCGTTGGGCTGGATGGCCAGCGCCATGTCGTTGAATTTCTTCGCCTCGGCGTATTTCTGGTCTGCGATCTTGATGTTTGCGAGGGTCGTCAGGGCCGAGAAGTTCTGCGGGTTCGCGTTCACGGCGCGACGCAGCATCTGCTCCGCCAGCTGCACATGGCCGTCCTTCTTCACGAGAACGGCGAGATTCCCCAGCACCTCGGAATTGTCGGGGTGATAGCGCAGCAGCTTCTTGTAGAGAACCTTGGCCTCTTCCGGGTTGCCGTTGAGTTGGCAATCCACGGCTTTGGCGAACATCACGGCCGACTTCATTCTGGAGCTCCGGAACCTGGACTGGCGTTCGCATCGTTGCGCGAACGGAGGGTGCCGATCGATGGTGGGAGCAAGCGCCCGACCTTCTGGCCGCTCATCTTGCGCCCGTGGGAGATCGAACGAGCATTATCAACTCCTAACCGAAGATGGTTAACGATCCTGAAATGCCGCGGTGCCCGTGCCGGCGCCGAGCAAAAAGCCCGCCTCCGGGGGAGGCGGGCCTGAAGGGCGCCGGGGTTGGGCGAGAGGGATCAGCCGAGCAGGCGGAGCAGGTTCTGCGAGTTCTGCGCGCCGGCGGTGAAGGCCTGCACCGCGAACTGCTGCTGGGTCTGCAGTGCCGTCAGCTTCGCGGATTCCTCGGCCACATCCGCCGAGACGAGGTCATCGCCGAGCGTCTTCATGTTGGTCGAGAACTCCTTGTTGATCTCGTAGCGATCCTCGATGAACGAGGAATAGTTGCCGAACTGGGCCTGCAGCTGGTCGATCACGGTCTGCGCGGTCTGCGTCTGGCCCAGCGAGATCTGGATATTGCCGTTGGTCGTCCAGGCGGAACCGAGCGCCGTCAGTCCCAGGTTGCCGTTGACGGTCGTGTTCACGCCGTTGATGGCGATGGGGTTCGCGGCAAACTCGTTCAGGATCACGCTCATCCCCTGGCCGAGCAGCAGGTTGCGGCCGGCCTGCACGACGTTGTTGTTGATGATGTTCGTGATTTCCGTCTTGTAGGCTTCGTATTGCTGGCCAAGCTCGAGGCGACGGGCATTGTTCGTCGA
>PERO01000021.1 GCA_002928875.1 Methylobacterium sp.
ACCGAGGATCGGGTTGCCCTGCACCACCGGTGCGCCGGAGGCCGCGTTGAAGCGGGCCGCGCCGGAGACCGAGTCGAAGGCGCCGGTGCCGTTGAGAACGGTGACCGCATTGCCGTCGAGGTTGCGCAGCGCGATGCGGAACTGGCCGGTGCCGGACTGCACGAATTCCGCCTTCACGCCCGAGTTCAGGGCATTGATTTCGGAAATCACGGCGTCAAGGTTCTTTGCCGTCGTCGTGGACCAGGTGCGGGCCACGCCATCCGCGCCGAGGAAGCTCAGCGAGGTGCCGGCGGCAACCGACGAGGCGTTGAAGGTCGAAGCGGTGGAAACCGCACCACCCGTGCCGAAGCGCAGGCCATACGGGGTCGATCCGCCGAAGCCCGTCGGGCTCGCCGTGCCGTTCGCGAACTTCGAGGCCACATAGGTGCTGTCATAGCCCGAGCTGATGCCGGTGAGGTCATCAACCACCTGCTGCGAGGAGCGGCCATCGATCGTGAAGCCGGTCTTGCCGTCGGTGGATTCGAGCACGAGGCGCGAGCCGGTGCCGTTCACTTCGAAGCGCATCGTCACGCCAATGTTGGCGTTGTTCAGCGCCTGCGCGACCTGGCCCCACTGGGTCTGGCTGGTCGAGCCGGTGAAGGTGTAGGTGAAGTTCCTGCCCGTATCCGAGGTGATCGACAGGCGCATGCCGGCCGAGGCACCGTTGACCGCCGTGACTTCGGAGATGTTCGCCGTCGGCGTGGCGGCGATGGTGGTCTGCGAACCCGCGTTGAGTGCGTCCGAGGCCATGGTGTTCATCTGCTGCAGGAGGTTGCGAACCTGCTTCAGGGCGAGATCGGTGGATTCGAGGGTCTTGAGGGCGGTCGAGATGTTGTTGTTAACGCGGCCCAGATTGGCCGACCGGCTCAGCATCGTCTCCGACATCGTGTACTTGGTGGCGTCATCGGCCGCGCCGAAGATCGCCTTGCCGGTGGCGACGCGCTTCTGGGAGATCTGGAAAAGGCGGTTCGTGGTCTGGAGAATGTTGACGTTGGCCGCAGTGGCCGCGTTGAAAACGACAGACATGAGATGCGTTCCTTCTGATCGCATGTGAATGTTTAGGATATATTGCCCGCGTAATTCTACTTGGTGCGATATACCTCGTTGTCGGGCAGCACGTCTGTGCCGCGAGGCGATCTAACGCCAGGCGTCTTGCACAAATGGTTTCGAAATCCCGCGTCCATCTGACCCGAAAAATGAATAGTTATCAGAAGCTTGCTGCTGTGCCCGCAGGAAGATTTCCCGGCAGGCCGGCGCCGGAACGGATGAATCCTGACGCAACGGAACGCACCCGCAGAACGATAATCGTGCTTAACGGAAGCTTTCATTCCTGTATTCTGGAGACAATTCAGAAGTTATCTCATGTACACTTCATCAATCCGCGCGCCTTCTATTCTTGACGCTGGATCCACCTCCGACGGGACTTGAGCATCCGCGCCGGCTCGCGCATTCTGCCCCGAGCCGGACCGACGCTGCGCCACCGCCTCTCGGCAGCCCCAGAAACCGGAAAACGTTAAGTGGACACCCCGGAATGCCGCGCTTTTCCGCCAATCTCGGTTTCCTCTGGACCGATCGCCCGCTCCTCGAGCGGATCGATGCGGCGGCACGCGCGGGGTTTCGCGCCGTGGAACTGCACTGGCCCTACGAGGTGCCGGCGAAAGCCCTGCGCATGCGGCTCGTCGAGACGGGGCTGACGCTCGTCGCGCTGAACACGCCGGCGGGAAGCCGGCCGGGCGATTTCGGCCTCGGCGCCGTGCCCGGTCGCGAGGCGGAATTTCGCGGCGGTTGCGGACAGGCGATTGCCTATGCGCTGGATGCCGGCGCCGGCGCGATCCATGTCATGGCGGGCCTCGTGGCGGCGGAAAACCGCGCGCATGCGCGATTGACCTTCCTCGACAACCTGCGCGCCATTCTCCCCGCGGCGGAAAAGGCGGGCCTGACCCTGCTGCTGGAGCCGATCAACCATCGGGATCGGCCGGGTTATTTCTACGATCGCATCGCGGAAGCCGTGGCGATCGTCGAGGCGCTGGGCAGCCCGGCCGTGAAGGTGATGTTCGATTGCTACCATGTCGGGATCACCGAGGGCGATGTTCCCGGCTTGCTGGAACGGCATTTCGGCCGGATCGGCCATATCCAGATCGCGGCGGTGCCAAGCCGTGCCGAACCCGACGAGGGCACGCTCGATTACGCGAGCGTCTTCGCCACCCTGGACCGGCTGGGCTATGCGGGCTGGGTCGGCGCGGAATACAAGCCGCGCGGCGACACCGATGCCGGCCTCGGCTGGATGCCCGGCCGCCCGTGACGCACGGCCGCTTGTGACGCTCAACTTAGGCGGGAACGAAGCCCGTTTCCATGGCGCGGCGGAGGCGGAAGGCGGCGCTGTTCTCGTCGATCAACACATCGGCATAGGTCACGGGCATGCCATCCTTCACCGGGCGGATCAGCTTCGCATGCTGGGACAGTCCCAGCGGCAGGAAGCCATTCGGGACTGACATCGCCGCCGGCCGCAACCCGCCCGCAACGGTCGCACCGCCCTCCCCGTCGAGGATTTCCCCCGCCGCGAGATCGCGCTTGGCAATCGCCGCGACATCGCCCCGGAAGCTCGTCGCCACGCCCGTCGCCTCGGCGCGAAGGCCGACCGAGGCCACCGAAATCGGCAGTTCCAGCCCGATCAGATGCCAGCGCTTGTAGAGCGCGGAATAGCGGCCGGTCTCGTCGGTCACGACCTTGTATTCCTCGAAGCAGTTGCGCACGTAATCCGTGTCGCCCCGGAAGCAGACCCACACGCCCATCCGCACATCATAGGGGATGGGGGTGCCGTCGAGCGTGAGGGAAGACAGCACCTCGACCATCCCCTCGCGTTCCAGTGCGCCGCCGAGCGATCGCGGGCGCATCAAGGCGGGGATGTCCTCCGCCGAGCCGGGCGGATAGGCGAGGCCCTCGCTGGGGACATCGAGGCCGGTCGCATTGGCGATCGCCGCGCATTCAATCGCCGGTTTAGAACCATCGAGGAAGGCATTGAACATCTTGGGATTGAGGCGCCCGCGTTCGGCCTGCTCGCGGCTGAGTCCCCAATGGTCCCAGACGGTTTCGGGCGTCGATTTGCGGTATTGCGGCAGCCATTTATGGCCCCGCCCCGCCGCCACCACGGTGAAGCCGCAGGCGCGCGCCCAATCCACGAGATCGCAGGTCAAAGCCGGCTGGTCGCCATAGGCCATGGAGTAGATCACACCCGCTTCCGCCGCCTTCGCCGCGAGGCCGGGGCCGCAGAAGGCATCGGCCTCGACCGTCACGTTGATGACGTGCTTGCCCGCGCGGAAGGCCATCAGGCAATGCTCGACGGCCGCAACCGGATTGCCCGTGCATTCGATGACGATCTCCACCGCGGGATGGGCCACCAGCGCCGCCGCATCGTCGCCGATATGCGTCTTGCCGGTGCGGGCCGCGTCGTCGAGGCCTGCCGCGTCGCAGCGCTCGGGTTTCCAGCCGACGAAAAGCAGGTTCGAGCGGGCATTCGCGGGGTTCAGGTCCACCACGCCGACGAGATGGATGCCCGGCAGCTTCAGCAATTGCGCCAGGAACATCGAGCCGAATTTGCCCGCGCCGATCATGCCGACACGGATGGGCTTGCCGGCTTCGGCACGTTGGGTGAGCTTGGCAAATAGGTTCATCGGCGGGGCTTTCCTGTTTCGCGCGAAACCGGATCACCATCGCGGATTCTGCGCGGGCGGGAAATGCAAATCCGCAGGGGTGGCTTCAGCCCAGCGCCGCCTCGAAATCGGCGAGCTTCGCGGTCCAGCCGACGATGCCGCCCTGCGCGCGGATCATCGCAAGCGTCGCGGCCTTGAAGGCGGGAAAATAGCTCTCGGTTGCCTCCTCGATCAGCAGGCATTCATAGCCGCGATCATTGGCTTCACGCATGGAAGTCTGCACGCAGACCTCCGTCGTCACGCCCGCGAAGACGAGATGCGTGATGCCGCGCGCTTCCAGCATCGCCTGCAGATCCGTGCGGTAAAAGGCGCCCTTCCCCGGCTTGTCGATCTCGATTTCGCCGGCGATCGGCGCACATTCCGGCAGGATCGCATTGCCCGCCTCGCCCTGCACGAGAATGCGCCCCATCGGGCCCTGATCGCCGATCCGGAGGCCCGGCGCGCCGCGCTGGCGCTTCGCCGGCGGGCAATCCGAGAGGTCGGGCCGGTGGGATTCGCGCGTGTGGATCACCGGCCAGCCCCTGGCGCGGAACAGCGCGAGAAGCCGCGCCACCGGCGCAATCGCCGGGCGCAGGGTCGAGACATCGTTGCCGAGCGCTTCACCAAAGCCGCCGGGCTCGATGAAGTCGCGCTGCATGTCGATGACGATCAGCGCCGTGCGCCCCGGCGTTAGCGGGAAGGGGCCGGGCTCGGCGGGGATCGAAATCGCGTCCATCAATGCCCTCCCCCGGCCATATGCGCGCCGATGGTCGCGCGGTCGGTTTTCCCGATTTCCTCGACATAGGTGATCTGACCCCCGGACATCACCGCCACGCGGTCCGAAAGCGAAAGGATTTCGTCGAGATCTTCCGAGACGAGCAAAACCGCTGCACCCCGGTTGCGCTGATCCATGATCTGCGCGCGGATTTCCGCCACGGAAGCGAAATCGAGCCCGAAGCAGGGGTTCGCGACGATCAGCACATCGACATCGCCCGAGAGTTCGCGCGCGAGCACGCTGCGCTGCACGTTGCCGCCGGAGAGCGCGGCGATGGGCGCATCCGGCGACGGCGTCTTCACGCGATATTTCGCGATGAGTTCCTCCGCCTGCTTGCGCATCGGCGCGGGCGACAGCCACCATTTCAGCGAAGCAATCGGCGGCCGGTCGAACGAGCGGAAGGCCATGTTCTCGGCGACCGACATGCGCGGCACGGTGGCGTTCTTCAAGGGCTCTTCCGGCAGGCCGAACACCTTGAGGCGCGCCATGCTCGCGCGGTTCGGCAGGTAATCCTCGCCATGGATCGCGAGCTGTCCGAGCCGCATCGGGCGCTGGCCGGAAAGCACCTCGACCAGCGCGCTCTGGCCATTGCCCGAGACGCCGGCAATGCCGACGATCTCGCCCGCGCGGATCTTCAGGTTGATCGCCTCGATCGCCGGGCGGCCGTCATCGGCATCGGCGAAGACCCCGGCGATATCGAGCACCACGGGCTTGTTCTGATGCGCCACGCGATCGGCACGTTCGCGGATCGGCGTGTCGCCGATCATCATGGAGGACATGCTCTCGACCGACGTGTTCTTCACCACGCCATTGCCCGCGAAGGCGCCCTTGCGCAGAACCGTGAGATCATCCGCGAAAGCCGTGACCTCGCGGAACTTGTGGGTGATCATCAGCACGGTCACCTCGCCGCGCCGGGTCATGTCGCGCAGAAGGCCCAGAACCTCGTCCGCCTCGCCAGGTGTCAGCACGGAGGTCGGCTCGTCGAGGATGATGAAGCGCTGATCGAGATAAAGCTGCTTCAGGATTTCCAGCTTCTGCTTCTCGCCCGCCGAGAGCAGCGCGACCGGCCGGTCGAGCGGCGCGCGGAACGGCATGCGATCGAGGAAGGCCGCGAGCGCGGCATTCTCCTCGGCCCAGCGGATGATCATCTTGCCTTGGGGGCGCGAGATCACGAGGTTCTCCGCCCCCGTCAGCGAGGGCACCAGCGTGAAATGCTGGTAGACCATGCCGATCCCCGCCTCGGCGGCCTCTTTCGGGTTGCGGATGGCGCGCTCGCGGCCATCGACCAGCACCTGGCCGGCATCGGGCTGGTAGAAGCCCATGATGCATTTGACGAGCGTGGATTTGCCCGCGCCATTCTCGCCGAGCAGCGCATGGAACGAGCCCGCCGGCACCTTCAGCGACACATCGTCGAGCGCCACCAGCGAGCCGAAGACCTTGCGCATGCCGATGGCTTCGAGGCCAATGGCGCGGGGAGCAGACGTCGCGCTCATGGCAGCCCCGCGATCAGCATGCCGGAGTTCGCAACCGCGCCGAAAACCCCGCCCTGCATCGTCACCATCTTGATCGCGGCGTCGTGGTTGCCCCTGTCGGTCGCGCCGCAGCAATCCTCGAGCAGCAGGCATTCGAAGCCGCGATCATTGGCCTCGCGCATGGTGGTGTGCACGCAGACATCCGTGGTGATGCCGGCGAGGATGATGTTCTGGATGCCGCGCTGGCGCAGGATCATCTCGAGATCGGTCGCGCAGAACGAGCCCTTGCCGGGCTTGTCGATGATCGTTTCGCCCGGCAGCGGCGCGAGTTCGGGGATGATTTCCCAGCCCGGTTCGCCGCGCACGAGGATCTTCCCGCACGGGCCGGGATCACCGATGCCGGCGCCGATCCGCTGCGAGCGCCAGCGCTTGTTCGCCGGCAGATCCGAGAGGTCGGGCCGGTGCCCCTCGCGGGTATGGATGATCCAGTAGCCCTTCGCGCGCATGGCTTCGAGCACGCGCTGGATGGGTTCGATGGGCGCGCGCGTGAGCGAGAGATCATAGCCCATTGCATCGACATAGCCGCCCTTGCCGCAGAAATCGGTCTGCATGTCGATCACGATCAGCGCGGTATTCGCGGGGCTGAAGGCGCCGTTATACGGCCAGGGATAGGGGATGGCGGGGAGCGTGGGCATTCTCTCTCCTCACCGCGTCAGCGCGAGTTCGCCCGGCGCATCCCTCAGCGCCTTCTTCGAGCCGGCCGAGCCGATCATTAGGAGAAGCGTGAGGATGTAGGGAGCGGCGTTGAAGAAGTAATAGCCTTGCGTGATGCCGATCGCCTGCAGCGAGGGGCCGAGCGCGCCGGCGGCACCGAAGAGCATCGCCGCGACCATGCAGCGGATCGGGTCCCAGCGCGCGAAGATCACCAGCGCCACCGCCATCAGCCCCTGCCCGGAGGAGAGGCCCTCGTTCCAGCTGCCGGGGTAATAGAGCGAAAGGAACGCGCCACCCACGCCTGCGAGGAAGCCACCGCAGGCGGTCGCGATGAGGCGGATCAGCATCACCGGATGGCCAAGCGCGCGCGCCGCCGCCTCGCTGTCGCCGGTGACGCGCAGGATGAGGCCGGGCCGCGTGTTCTTCAGCGCCCAGGCGAGGAAGAACGCGAGCGCGATGCCGATGAGGAAGAGCGGGTTGATCTGCAAGGCCTGCGCGATCTGCGGATTGTCGCTCCAGAAACCGAGCGGAATCGACGGCAGGCGCGGCGCGCTCGGCTGGATATAGGCCTTGCCGAGGAAGAACGCGATGCCGAGGCCGAAGAGCATCAGCGCGATGCCCACCGCGATGTCGTTCACCTTCGGCAGCCGGCAGATCAGCGCGTGGAGCGCGCCCATCATCATGCCGGCGCAACCCGCGACCAGCAGCCCCAGCCAGGGCGAGCCGGTGTGATAGGAGATCGCATAGCCGCTCATCGCGCCGAGCACGAGCGTGCCCTCGAGCCCGAGATTGATGCGCCCCGAGCGTTCCGTCAGCATTTCGCCGAGGGCGACGAACAGGAAGGGCGTCGAGACGCGGATCGCACCGCCCAGCATGGCGATCAGTACGGTGGCCAGCGCGGAGGAGCCGTCCATCAGGTGCGCTCCGTGCGGATCGTCGGGTTGAAGAGGCGGAAGCGGCCATAGAGCGTCTCGCTCGCGAGCAGCACGAGGACGGTCAGGCCCTGCAACAGCAGCACGCTCGCATCCGGCAGGCCCATGCGGCGCTGGATGATGCCTCCCGCCGCCGCGATGCCGCCGAAGAGGATCGCCACCGGAATGATCGCCAGCGGGTTATGCCGCGCGAGGAACGCCACGAGAATGCCGGTGAAGCCATAGCCGGCGGCGAGCGAGGCATTCGCCTTGCCATGCACCGCCGCGACCTCGAAATACCCCGCGAGGCCCGCGCAGATTCCCGCGATCATCGCGGCGCTGACGATCAGCTTCCCCACCGGCAGGCCTTGCGCCAATGCGGCGCGCGGATTGCCGCCGGCGATGCGGCAGGCGAAACCGTAGGTCGTGCGCTGCATCAGCACATAAAGCAGCAGGCAGGTGAGAACCGCTGCCGCAAGCCCCCAATGCACATCGATGCCGGGGATCTTCCCGATCATCGTCTCGGGCAGCATGGTTTTCGTGGAGGGCTTGTTCGGGTCGGCGGGGTCGCGCAAGGCGCCCTCGACGAAGAAATTCATGATCGCGATGGCGATGTAGGAGAGCAGCAGCGTCGAGATCGTCTCGTTGACGCCGCGATAGTAGCGCAAGCCCCCCGCCAGACCGATCCAGAACGCTCCGGCGGCCATCGCCACCATCAGCATCAGCGCATGCATCACAAGCGGGTTCGTCGTCCCGATCATCGGCACAGCCACGGCGGCCGCCGCGAAGCCGCCGAGCACCAGCGCGCCCTCCCCGCCGATCATCGTGAGGCCGAGCCGGGCGGGGATCGCCACGGCGAGTGCTGCGAACATCAGCGGGGCCGCGCGCAGCAGCGTGTTCGACCACGAGAACGGCGTGCCGAAACCGCCGAGCCAGATCAGGCTGTAGAACTGGACCGGCGATTTCCCCAGGATCAGCAGGAAGATCGAGAACAGACCGGCCGAGATCAGCAGCGCCAGAAGCGGGATCGCCACCGCCTCCGCCCCGCGCCTGAAACGCGCGAGGCGCTCGCCTCCCGCGCGGTTGCTCGCTGTCATGCCGGCCGGAACGGTCACAGGCTGGTTCATGGCGATCGGCCCCGGTCCGGGCGCGCTTTCGCGCCGGTCAGGTGATCGAACCCACCACGCCTTCCGCGAGGAAGTTCATGCCGTCGAGCACGCGGTCGAAATTGTCGTAGCTCGCATTGGGCAGCACGACATTGCCCTTGTTGTCCTTCACCGGACCTTTGAGGATCGGCTTGTTCGCCTTGAGATCGGCGATCGCCGCTTCCGCCGCCTTGCGCGCGGGCTCCTCGGCGCCGGCCCCGAAGGCGGTGTTGCGCACCATGTCCTTGTCATAGCCGCCGAAGACCAGGTTCGGAACGGGCTGACCCTTGGCGATCGCCTCGGCGAAGATCTTGTAGATCGTTTCCCACTTGTATTCCGCGCCGGTGATGAAGCCCTTGGGCGCCAGCGGCGCCTGGCTCGCATTGTGGCCCAGCGACTTGATGCCCCGGCGCTCGGCGGTCTCGATCACGACCTTCGGGCTGTCGACATGGCAGGTGAGGATATCGCAACCCGCGCCGATCAGCGCGTTCGCGGCTTCCGCCTCGCGCACGGGCAAGGCCCAGTCGCCGGTGAAGATCACCTGCAGCGTCGCGTTGGGGTTCACCGAGCGCGCGCCCCAGAGCACGGAATTGATGTTGCGCAGCACGCTGGAAATGGGCTTTGCCGCCACAAAACCGATCTTGTTCGACTTGGTCGAGAGGCCCGCCGCGACACCGTTCACGTAATGCGCCTGATCGAGATAGCCGAAATAGCTGCCGGCATTGTCCGGATGCTTGCCCTTCTCCCAGAGCGGCGCGGCATGGCGCAGCGTGACCTTGGGATACTTCTTCGCGACATCCACCATGAAGGGATTGAAATAGCCGAAGGAGGTCGCGAGGATCAGGTTCGCGCCTTCGAGATTGATCATGGATTCCATGGACTTCGCCACGGCGGCCGTCTCCGGCACATTCTCTTCCTCGATGACCTTCACGCCCGGCGTCGCCTTCAGCGCACCGATGGAAACCGCATGCGCCTGGTTCCAGCCGAAATCATCCTTCGGGCCGACATAGACGATGCCGATCGTGACGCCCGACTGGGCGCGCGCGAGGCTCGGGAAGCCCAATGCCGCAGCGGCCGTGCCGGCGGCGGCGGTTTGCAGGAACGAGCGGCGGGAAAAGGTATCGAACGGCATGGCCTGGCCCCCTGGATCGGAACGCCAGCACAACCGATTGGCTGGCCCTGTCAGTCAGGCAAAGCACGTGCCATCCGCGCGCCTCGCGGGGCGGATCGTGAAACCGGCGGCCAATCGCGTGGATCCCGAACGATCCAGTCGCTCGGCCTTGCATACAATTTGGCAGCCACTGCGCGCTTGTTGATCGTGATGACCAATTCTTGTTCGATCACCGAACCAAGGCCGCAAGCCCCGCGCAGCTTTCCCGTGCCTCACACCCGGGTGCCGGCGGAATCGACATGCTTCGCCGCCACATCCGCGAGGCAGGCGCACAATTCGGCCGGGTCGAACGGCTTCTGCAGAACGGCACACGGCGCGTAGCCCAGGCGCACGCTGCCCGCGCCATAGCCGGTCGCGAACACGTATGGAATGCCGCGGCGGGCGAGTTCGTCGGCGATCGGATAGGAATCCTCGCCGTTGAGGTTCACATCGAGCAGCGCGATATCCACCGCCTCCTCCGCGAGGAGGCGCAAGGCGACCGCGACGCGCGAAGCCGGTCCGACGATCCGGCAGCCGTGATCGCCCAGAATGTCCTCGATCAGCATCGCGATCATCATCTCGTCCTCGACGACGAGAATGCGGCATCCGGCGAGCGCGGGCAGTGTCGTATCCATTCGGTCGCTCATGCCTCTCGGTGATGCGCGGATGCAGTCCAATTCCTCCTCATCTGTGCGCGGGCCGGTCGCCGGCAAGGCTCGGAGCGCGTTACTTGCGTAAAATTTCGCAAGGGAACCAAGCGCCGCCTTTGCGTGTTCCCCACCCGCGTCGCAACTTTTGCAGGACAGGACAAGCCATGGAACACAATGCGAAACACGCCTGGGAGATGATCAGCAAGCTCGATATCTGCACCCTCGTTTCGAAGGGCGAACAGGGCTTCACCGGGCGGCCGATGTCGTCGATCCCGCGACCGGACCAGCAGGCGATCTATTTCATTTCGGTGGCCAACAGCCCGCAGATCGCCGAGATTTCGGCCCATCCGACCGTGTTCCTGGCCTATGGCGACGGCGCGAAGAACTTCCTCTCCACCGAGGGCGATGCGACGATTTCCACCGATCGCGAACTGATCGCCGAACTCTGGAACCCCGGCGCGCAGGCTTTCTGGCCGGAGGGTCCGGAAAAGGCTCCGGTCTCGGTCATCACCGTCACGCCTCGGCGGGGCGAATACTGGGAAGGCTACAACGCCGCCGTCTCGGCCGCGAAATTCGTGTTCGCGCTGGCGACCCGGACCAAAGCCGAAATGGGCGAAAACCGAACGTTCCGAATCTGATGCGGGCGCGCCCTCGCGCTTCGCTTGAGCGCTGGTGGAGCGCTGGCCGGAGACAGCCGGCGCCCCGCCCTGCGGTGGTTCGAACGCCGGTTGCGGAAATCCGGCGACGGGTTCCGGCCTGTGGACGAGAACGCAGCGGAGATCGGCACGGCTGGCGTCTGTGTTTTGCCGATCCGAAACAGGCAACGCAGAAATACGTGGATATTGCTACGCGGTTCTTTGTTGAAACAAGGACGAATACACCTCAGTCACCCGTTTGTTCACCGCCCGCTCCGCATCCCGAAAATCTCGTACCGATTTTACCTCTACTTTCAACCCGGCGAACCCGACACAGCTTTGCATGGAACTCCGATCCGGATTACCAAAGCCGCCCCCGCTGGCGCATGATCAATCCATCCTGCTCGATTTCGACGGCACATTGGTCGAACTCGTTTCGCGACCGGACGCCACCACGGTCGATCCCGATCTGCACGGACTGCTGGCGCGGCTGCACCATCGCTTCGCCGGGCGCGTGGCGATCGTAAGCGGCCGCTCGATTCCGCAATTGCAGGCGATGCTGGGCGCGAGCGCGCGCGGCCTGACGCTGATCGGCAGCCACGGCGCCGAACGCCTGTCCCGCAGTGGCGAATGGCGCGGACCGCCCCGCCTGCCGACCTTTGCCGAAGTGGCACGCGAACTGGCCGCGAGCTTCGCGGGCCGCAACGGCGTGATCATCGAGGAAAAGAGCTTCGGCGTCGCGGTGCATTACCGGCTGGCCCCCGCGGCGGAAGCGGAAGCGCAAGCGCGCGTCGACCGGTTCGCCCGGCATCACGGCCTCGCCGTGCAAGAAGGCAAGATGATGGTGGAACTGCGCCTTCCGGGGCATGACAAGGGCACGGCTATAGCCGATCTTCTGCAAGATCCGGCGTTCAGGGGCCGCAAGGCGTTCTTCCTCGGCGACGACCTGACCGACGAGCCCGGTTTCGTGGCCACGGCGGAACATGGCGGCGCGGGCATCCTCGTCGGTCCGGCGAGGGCCACGGCGGCGCAATATCGCCTCGACGGCGTCGGGAGCGTCCGCCGCTGGCTTCAGGAGGGCGCTGCATGACCGCGACGCTCGACCTCTGGCCCATCGGTAATTGCCAGGTTTCCGCCCTTATCGACCGGCAGGGCCGCTTCGTCTGGGGCTGCATTCCGCGCGTGGATGGCGATCCTGTTTTCTGCGCCCTGCTCGGCGACGTGCGCCCGGAAGCGACGAACCCGAGCGGTTTCTGGACGATCGAACTCGAAGGCGTCGCCCGCACGCGCCAATCCTACTGGCGCAACACCGCCATTCTCGCCACCCTCCACGAGGACCACGAGGGCAATGCCATCGAGGTGGTGGATTTCTGCCCGCGATTCCGGCGCCACGAGCGGATGTATCGCCCGGTGGCATTCGCGCGGATCGTCAGGCCGCTGGCCGGCAGCCCGCGCATCACGGTGCGCCTGCGACCGGCGCACAGCTATGGCGCGGGGACACCCGAACGCACGCGCGGTTCGAACCACATCCGCTACAGCATGCCGGGACACACCCTGCGCCTCACCACGACCGCGCCGGTCGGCTTCATCGAGGAGGAGCGCGCGTTCCGGGTGGAGCGGCCGCTGCATTTCTTCCTCGGCCCCGATGAAAGCTTCGAGGGCAACCTCGCGGAGGGTCTGCAGGGCATGCTGACGCGCACGCGCGACGAATGGTGCCACTGGGTACGCGGGCTCGCGACACCGCTCGAATGGCAGGAGGCGGTGATCCGCTCGGCCATCGCGCTGAAGCTCTGCCAGCACGAGGAGACCGGCGCGATCGTCGCCGCGCTGACCACCTCCATCCCGGAGCATGCCGGTTCGGGCCGCAACTGGGATTACCGCTATTGCTGGCTGCGGGACGCCTATTACACCGTGCAGGCGCTGAACCGCCTCGGCGCGCTCGACGTGCTGGAAGGTTATCTCGAATATCTGCGCAACATCGTGGACAACACGCGGGGCGGCACCATCCAGCCGCTCTACGGCGTCGATGGCGAGGATATCCTGCCGGAAAGCACGGCGCCGGCGCTGCCGGGCTATCGCGGCATGGGGCCGGTGCGCTTCGGCAACCTCGCCTACCGGCAGGTGCAGCACGATGCCTATGGGCAGATCATCCTGTCGAACGTGCAGGCCTTCTTCGATCACCGGCTGTTCCGCATGGCGGGGGTCAGCGATTTCCAGGCGCTGGAGGCGATCGGCGAACGGGCCTGGCGCGCCTATGACCAGCCCGATGCCGGCATCTGGGAGCTGCGCACGCGCAACCACGTCCACACCTATTCCGCCGCGATGTGCTGGGCCGCCTGCGACCGGCTTGCCAATGCGGCCCTCGCGCTCGGCCTCGAGGATCGCGCGGTATTCTGGCGCGAGCGGGCAAGCATCATGCATGACCGGATCGAACAGGCCGCATGGCGCCCCGGGACGAACCGGATCTCGGCGACCTTCAGCGGCGACGATCTCGATGCGAGCCTGCTGCAACTGCTCGACCTGCGGTTCCTGTCGCCGAACGATCCACGCTATCTCGGCACGCTCGAAGCGGTGGAGAAGGGGCTGCGGCGCGGCGCGCATATGCTGCGCTACAACACCGAGGATGATTTCGGCCTGCCGGCGACTGCCTTCAATGTCTGCACCTTCTGGCTGATCGAGGCGCTGCATCTGACCGACCGCACCGAGGAAGCGCGCCAGCTCTTCGACGAGATGATCGCGCGGCGCACCGCGGCCGGGCTGCTCTCCGAGGATATCGACCCCGCGACGGGCGAACTCTGGGGCAATTATCCGCAGACCTACTCGCTGGTGGGGCTCATCAACTGCGCCGCCCTGCTGTCCAAACCCTGGAGAACGCTGCGATGAGCCGGCTGATCGTGATCTCGAACCGGGTGCAGGTGCCGAAAGGCGACGACGAGGGCGCGCAAGGCGGGCTCGCGGTCGCGCTTTTCGCCGCGTTGCGCCGGCAGAACGGCATCTGGTTTGGCTGGTCCGGCGAGACGGGCGAATCGCGCGAACTGCGTTTCGAAACCAACGCGGATGTCACGACCGCGGTCATCGACCTCTCCGAACAGGATGTCGAGGAATACTATAACGGCTACGCGAACCGCACGCTCTGGCCGCTCTTCCATTACCGCCTCGATATGGCCGAGCACGAACGCGATTATCAGGGCGGCTACCAGCGCGTGAACCGCTCCTTCAGCGAGATCATCGCGCCGCATATCGAGCCGGACGACCTGGTCTGGGTGCATGATTACCACCTCATTCCGCTCGGCAGCCTGCTGCGCGAGCGGGGCGTGACGAACCGGATCGGCTTCTTCCTGCATATCCCCTGGCCGCCCAAGCGCCTGCTCACCGCCCTGCCCGAGCATCAGGCGCTGGTCGAGACGCTGTTCGCCTATGACATGGTCGGTTTCCAGACCGAGGAATGGCTCGATTCCTTCCGCGATTACGTCACCAACAACATGGAGGCGACGATCGACGGCGACCGCATCACCGTCGGCGAGCGCACGATCCGCGCCATCGCCTGCCCCATCGGCATCGATGCGCAGGATTTCGTGGCGTCGCTGTCGAGCGAGGACGCGACCTCGACCCATGCCCGCATGGTCGAAAGCTCGAATGGCCGCGATCTCATCGTCGGCGTGGACCGGCTCGATTATTCGAAGGGCCTGCAGGAGCGCTTCACCGGCTACGAGCGCTTCCTCAGCACCCATCCCGAGCGCGCGGCGCGGGTCTATCTGCTGCAGATCGCACCGCCGACCCGCGAAGCCGTGCAGAGTTATCGCGACATCCGCGCCGTGCTCAACGCCCAATCCGGCCTGATCAACGGCACGCATGCCGATATCGACTGGGTGCCGCTGCGCTATGTCAATCGCGGGCATTCGCGGAGCATGCTCGGCGGCATCTACCGCGCGGCACGGATCGGGCTCGTGACCCCCTTGCGCGACGGCATGAACCTCGTCGCCAAGGAATACATCGCCGCGCAGGACCCGGACGATCCCGGCGTGCTGATCCTGTCGCAATTCGCCGGCGCGGCCGCCCAGCTCGATCAGGCCATCCTCGTGAACCCCTACAGCGCCGACGACATCGCGGAGGCCATCGAACGGGCGCTCTCGATGCCGCGCGAGGAGCGCATCGCGCGCTGGCGCCCGATGTTCGAGAGCGTGATGGCCGAGGACGTGACCTGGTGGCTGGCCCGCTTCATCGATGCGCTGAAGGAGGCCTGAGCGGGGTTCCTGTCATGACAGCGTCAAGCAAGGCCCGTTCTATGGGTCGATGCCCGGCTTCGTCGCGATCAAGATTCTGCGCGCGCTCGTCACGCTGCTGATCTGCGTGACGGCGGTCTTCGTCGTGCTGCGCCTCGCCGGCGACCCGGCGGACATGCTGCTACCAGAGGACACGCCGGCCGAGATCAAGGCGGAATACCGCCAACGCTGGGGCCTCGAAGGCTCGATCCCTGAGCAATTCGGCCGCTACATGGTGGCGCTGGCCCGGGGCGATCTCGGCGTCTCCTTCGCCGATGGCCGGCAGGCCGCCGAGGTGGTGTTCGAGGCCATGCCGAACACATTCCTGCTCGGGCTCTCGGCCATCCTGCTCGCGCTGATGCTTGGCCTGCCCGCCGGGCTCATCGCCGCCCTTCGCCACAACGGCACGGTGGATCGCCTGCTGATGGCCATCGCCGTGGCCGGGTTCTCGATCCCCAGTTTCTTCTTCGCGATCCTGCTGATCCTCACCTTCTCGCTCACCCTGCGCTGGCTGCCCGCCGCCGGCACGGACACGCTGTGGCACATGATCCTGCCGACTCTCGCGCTGTCGGCGGCTTTGGTGGGCAAGCTCGCGCGCTACACGCGAACGGCGATGCTCGACGTGCTCGGCCAGCCCTATATGCGCACCGCGAAAGCGAAAGGTCTGCGGCACAGCGCCGTGATGCTGCGCCATGCGCTGCCGAATGCCGCGGTGCCGATCCTGATGTTCCTCGGCATCGAGATCGGCCTGATCCTGACGGGCGCCGCCGTGGTCGAAACCATCTTCGCCTGGCCGGGCCTCGGGCGGTTGCTCGTCTCTTCCGCTGCCGCGCGCGACCTGCCCGTGGTGCAGGGCGTGATCCTGCTCGTCGCTTTCGTGATCGTGCTGTCGAACCTCGCCGTCGACATCCTGCATGCGATGCTCGACCCGCGCATCGAGCTGATCCGCCGGAATCCGGCCACGTGAGCAGCGTGGAGGCCTCGCCCATGCGGATGGTCGCGCGTGCCCCGCGGCCGGGCATGCCATGGCCCATCCGGCTGGCCGCCGGTTTCCTCGTCGCGATAACGCTCGTGGCCCTGCTCGCGCCGCTGATCGCGCCTTATGATTTCGCGACGCAGAACCTCGCGCGGCGCCTGCGCCCGCCGGTCTTCTGGGGCGGCGAATGGGCCCATCCGCTCGGCACGGACAATCTCGGCCGGGACATTCTCTCCCGCCTGATCTACGGCATCCGCACCTCGATCGCCGTGGCGCTTGCCGGCACGCTGATCGGCGCGGTGACGGGCACGTTCCTCGGCTATATCGCCGCCCGCTTCCGGGGCTGGCTCGACGAAGCCATCATGATGCTCGTGGATGTGCAGGCGGCGCTTCCGGCCTTCTTCATCGCCATCGCCTGCATCGCGCTGATCGGCACGGAGATCTGGATCTTCGTGGTGCTGGTTAGCCTCGAGGGCTGGGAGCGCTACACGAAGCTGGTGCGCGGGCTCGTGCTCTCGCAGATGGGCGCGGGCTACATCCGCGCGGTGGAGGCGCTGGGCGCGGGCCGCCTGCGCATCGATCTCCGGCATGTCTTGCCGAACATCGCCGCCCCGCTCATCGTGCAGATGTCGATCACCTTCCCGTGGGTCATCCTGCTGGAATCGACCCTGTCGTTCCTGGGGCTCGGCATCCAGCCCCCCGGCACCTCGCTCGGCCAGATGCTCGGCGCGGGTCGCAACTACTTGCTGCAGGCGTGGTGGATCGCCGTTCTGCCCGGCGCGCTGATCTTCCTGACGACCCTTTCGATGAGCCAGTTCGGCGACTGGCTGCGCGACGTGCTCGACCCCACGCTGGATCGCTGAAGCGCGTTCCGGCGGCGTCATGAAGCCGTCAAGCGAGTGTCACCCGCGCGTCGTTTCGTTGGCCTACCGGATCGGCATTCCCGCCGAAGCCGGAGCTGAACGCCATGACCATCTCGCGCCGCACCTTCACGCAGGCCGGCCTTGCCGCGCCCTTCATCGTCACCGCGCCGAATGCCTTCGCCCAGAGCGATCGCCGGCCGGTGCTGACCGTGGCCGTGGCCGAATTGCCCAAGGTGCTGGAGCCGGCGCTGGAACTGAACAATGTCGGCACCCGCGTCACCTATTCGGTGTTCGACACGGTCATTCGCCGCGATTTCAGGGGCTCGCCCGATGGCGGCGGCTCGAAACTGCTGCCGCATCTCGCGACGAACTGGTCGCGCGAGGATGCGCAGACGCTGCTCGTCACCTTCCGCAACGACGTGCGCTTCCATAACGGCGACCGCATGACCGCCGAAGATGTCGCCTACACCTTCCGGGAAGGCCGCCTCTGGGGCGAGAAGCCACAAATCCCCGGCGGCCGCGCGTATTTCGGCACGCTGGCCGGCGTCGAGGCCGTGGACCAGAACACCGTGCGCTTCAGGACCCGCGTGCCAGATGTGCTGCTGGAACAAAGGCTGGCGTCCTGGTGCTCGTGGATCGTGAACAAGCGGCATTACGAGCAGGTCGGCATGGAAGGCTTTGGCCGCAACCCCGTCGGCACCGGCCCGTTCCGCTTCTCCCGGATGAAATCCAACGAGTTCATGGAGTTCGAGGCGTTCGACGATTACTGGATGGGCCGCCCCAGCGCGCGCCGCGTGATTTTCCGCGAAGTGCCGGAACTGGCGACGCGCGTGGCCGGGCTCGTCTCGGGCGAGTTCGACCTCATCACCAATGTGCCGCCCGACCAGATCGAGGTTCTGAACCGCTATCGCGATATCGAGCCGCGCTCCGTGGTGCTGGCGAACAGCCACCTGCTGACCTTCGATGCCCGCTCGCCGCAAACCAGCGACAAGCGCATCCGCAAGGCGCTTTCGGTCGCGATCGACCGCAAGAAGCTCGTGGACAGCCTCTGGCTCGGCAAGGCGGCGATCCCCGCTTCGCACAATTACCCGGAATATGGCGACATGTTCCTCGAAGGCCGTGGCCTGCCGTTTGATCCGGCCCGCGCGAAGGCGCTGCTTTCGGAAGCCGGCTACAAGGGTGAGCCGATCACCTACCGCACCCTGCCAAACTACTACACCGGCGCGCTGGATGCGGCGCAGATCATCGTCGAGATGTGGAAGGCCGTCGGCATCAACGCCCAGCTTCAGGTGGTCGAAAGCTTCGCGCAGATGCAAGCCGCCGGGCAGCAGGTGGGCAACACCTCGAATTCCACGCGCCTGCCCGATCCCATGGGCGCTTTGTGGGTCTCCTGGGGCCCGGCTTCGGAGTTCCAGCGGAGCAAGGCTTTCGGCGAGGCCGATGCCGCGCCGTTCAACGCCATCGGTCGCCAGCTCGAGGCCGAGACGCGCGCGCCGGAGCGCAAGGCGCTCTTCGCGAAGATGCTCGATGCCTGGGAGGATGCCTGCCCCGGCACGATCCTCTACCAGCCGCTCGAAACCTATGGCGTGAAGAAGAAGATCGGCTGGAAGCCGTACAGCTTCTACTTCATGGACCTGCGCGCCGATAACCTCAGCTTTGCGTGACGAACCAGACCATGACCAGGACCATGACGATCGTGCAGGTATCGGATACGCATCTCTCCGAGACGCACGCCTATTTCATCGACAATTTCCGCGTCTTCGCGGATGACATGGCCGCGCTGAAGCCGGATCTCATCGTGCATACCGGTGATGTCAGCTTCAATGGCCCGGCGCGGCCGGCGGATCTCGCCTTCGCCCGCCGGCAGCTCGACAGCCTCGGCATCCCGATGCTCGTCCTCGCCGGCAACCACGATATCGGCGAGGCGCCGCGCCATTCGCGCCTCAACCAGCCGCTCGACGAAGCGCGCCTCGCGGCCTGGACCGACGCGTTCGGCCCGCTGTTCTGGCGGCACGACCTGCCCGGCTGGCGACTGATCGGCCTCGATACGGCGCTGATGGCCTCCGACCGCCGGGAGGAACGCGAGCAGATCGCCTTCCTCGACGACGCGCTGTCCACCCTCGAGGGACGCAAGGCGATCGTCTTCATGCACATGCCGCCCTTCCAGGACGATCCCGAAGACCCGCGCCCCACCACATCGGCGGTGCCGTTCGAGGCGCGAGTTGCCCTGCTCGACCGCCTCGAACAGGGCGGCGTCTCGGTCATCGCCTGCGGGCACCTGCATGTCTATCGCCAGCTCGTCCATCGCGGGATGGAGATCGTCTGGGCGCCGACCACCGCGATGGTCAGCATCGAGAAGCAGTTCCGCCACTGGCAGGTCTGGACGCGCCCCGGCTATCTCGTCTGGCGCATCGAGGGCGCGGCAATCAGCCACGAACTGGTCGAGCCCCGCCTGATGATCGGGATGGACACCTCCCGATGGACCGAAATCGGCGGCACCACCACCAACATGCCCGAGCGGCCGTTGCGCCGCTTCGCCTGATCGTCTTTCGCATTTCTCTCCCAACACCGAGGCCAACATGCATTCCTCCAAGCCCCTCCCCGTTCTCGGCTGCGCCGTTCCGCTCTCCGGTCTGCGCATGCACCGGGACTGGATCCTCGAGAAGCAGCGCGATCTCGAGATCCAGGATTTCTTCTGGGCCGAAATCCTCAACGGGGACTGGTCGGGCCTTGCGGCCGAGGTGAAGAAGGAACTCGATGGCTATCGGGGCCGGCTCGGCATCCACGGCCCGTTCTGGGGCTTCACCATCGCCTCGAAGGACCCGGATGTCCGCGCCATCGTCGAAAAGCGCATGCATCAGGGCCTCGATGTCTGCGCAGCCCTCGGCGCGACGCAGATGGTCATCCATTCGCCCTACACCACCTGGGATTACAACAACCTCGATTACAATGTCGGCGCGCGCGACGAGGTGATCGAGCGGACCCACCAGACCATCGGCTCGGCGGTGAAGCGCGCGGCCGAGATGGGCTGCGAACTCGTCATCGAGAACATCGAGGACAAGGATGCCCATGCCCGCGTGGCGCTGGCGAAGAGCTTCGACAGCCCGGCCGTGAAAGTCTCGATCGATACCGGCCACGCGAATTACGCCTATGGCTCCACCGATGGCCCGCCGGTCGATTACTTCGTGCATGCCGCCGGCGAGATGCTCGCGCATGTGCACCTTCAGGATACGGACGGCCACGCCGACCGGCACTGGAAGCCGGGCGAAGGCACGATCCCGTGGACCGAGGTGTTCCGGGCGCTGGCGCGGCTCGAGGCGAAACCGCGTCTCATCCTCGAACTGCGCCACAAGGAGGAGATCCGCGCCGGCGCGGATTATCTCACCCGCCTCGGCCTCGCGGAGTGATGCGCGGCGTGATGCTTCGCCGGCTGCGTCATCCACCTGTCAACGAGACGGTCTAGAGCAGGATCGTAGCGCGTCCCCGCCGAGTTCCGGGCGACGCGGCGATCAGGTTCATCAACCGAACGAGGGTTTCCATGCCTTTCACCCGTCGCACCCTCGTGGGTGCAGGCGCGACTGCGCTCGCCGCCACCGGCCTTCCGCGCTTCGCCATCGGCCAGGCCGACAACCGCCCGTCGATCACCATCGCGGTGCAGAAGATCGCGAACTCCAACACGCTCGATGTCCTGCGCGAGCAGTCGAATGTCGGCGAGCGTGTGTTCTACACCTCGCTCTGGGAGCCGCTGATCTCGAAGGATTGGCTGGGCAAGCTCGCGCCGCGCCCCGGCCTCGCGACCGAGTGGAAGCGCATCGACGACCAGACCGTCGAACTGAAGCTCCGCCAGGGCGTGAAGTTCCACAATGGCGCGGAGATGACGGCCGAGGACGTGGTCTTCTCCTTCGGCCGCGAGCGCATGTTCGGCAACAGCGAAGCCAAGAACCGCACCACGCTGCAGGCCTTCGAGCGCATTCCCACGCCGCGCCCCGGCAAGGAACTGCCGCCGGAAATCATCGCGGTCGCCCGCCGCTCCTGGCCCGACCTGCTGCGCGTCGAGGCGGTGGACCGCTACACCGTCCGCTTTTTCAACGCGACGCCCGACGTGACGCTCGAGGGACGCCTCGCCCGCTACGGCTCCGATATCATGAGCCGGAAGGGCTGGGAGGATGCCGCCTCCTATCTCGACTGGGCGCGCCAGCCCGTCACCACCGGCCCCTACAAGGTGGTGGAGTTCAAGCCCGACAACATGCTCGTGCTCGAGGCGCATGACGAATACTGGGGCGGCCGCCCGCCGCTGAAGCGCATCCGCTTCGTGGAAGTGCCGGAAGTGCCGAGCCGCATCGCCGGCCTGCTCTCCGGCCAGTACCAGTTCGCCTGCGACATCCCGCCGGACCAGATCGCGCAGATCGAGAAGAACGCGGCCTTCGAGGTGCAGGGCGGCACGATCCTGAACCACCGTCTCACGGTGTTCGACAAGAACCACCGCCAGCTCCAGAACCCGCTGGTGCGCCGCGCCTTCACCCATGCCATCGACCGGCAGGCGATCGTCGACTCGCTCTGGGCCGGCCGCACCGTGGTGCCGAAGGGCCTGCAATGGGATTATTACGGCGACATGTTCCACGCCGACTGGTCGGTGCCGGAATATAACCCGAAGCTCGCGCAGGATCTCCTGAAGCAGGCGGGCTACAAGGGCGACCCCATCCCCTATCGGCTGCTCAACAACTACTACACCAACCAGAACGCCACCGCGCAGATCCTCGTCGAGATGTGGCGCTCGGTGGGCCTCAACGTCCAGATCGAGACCAAGGAGAACTGGACGCAGATCATGGAGCGTGGCGAAGCCCGCGCCATCCGCGACTGGTCGAATTCCGCGCCGTTCTCCGATCCGGTCTCGTCGATCGTGAACCAGCACGGCCCGAACGGCCAGCAGCAGCAGATCGGCGAATGGACCAATGCCGAGATGAACCAGCTCTGCGAGTTCCTCGAGACCTCGACCGATCGCGCCAAGCGCAAGCAGGCTTTCCGCCGCATGCTGGAGATCTGCGAGCGGGAAGACCCGGCCTATACCGTGCTGCACCAGAACGCGACCTTCACGGCCAAGCCGAAATCGTTGAAATGGCAGGCCTCCCCGGCCTTCGCCATGGATTTCAGGCCCGGAAACTATGTCTGAGAACCGTGCCTCTCTGGTGAGCCTGAAGGGGCTCACCGTCTCCTTCGATGGCGTGCGTGTGCTGCACGGCGTCGATCTGGAGGTCGCCGCCGGCGAGGCCGTGGGCCTTGTCGGCGAAAGCGGTTCGGGCAAGTCGGTGACCTGGCTCGCGGCTCTCGGCCTGCTGCCGCGCAAGGCGCAGGTTTCCGGCAGCGCCACGCTCAAGGGTATCGAACTGATCGGCGCATCTCCCCGCGTGCTCGACAGCGTGCGCGGCGGGCGGATCGCGATGATCTCGCAGGACCCGGCCTCGGCGCTGAACCCGGTCTTGCGCGTCGGCAAGCAGATCGGCGAGGCGCTGGCGCTGCATCGCGGGCTTTCCGGCCAGGCGCTGCGGGCCGAGGCCCTGCGCCTGCTCGAACTGGTCGGCATCCCCGATGCGCCGCGCCGGCTCGACAGCTATCCGCATGAATTCTCCGGCGGCCAGAACCAGCGCGTGATGATCGCGATGGCGCTGGCCGGCCAGCCGGAACTGCTCGTCGCGGACGAGCCGACCACCGCGCTCGACGTGACGATCCAGGCGCAGATCCTCGATCTGCTGCGCGAGATCCGCCGCGAGATGAACATGGCGCTCGTGCTCATCAGCCACGATCTCGGCGTGATCTCCGAAACCTGCGACCGCGTGGGCGTGATGTATGCCGGGCGCATCGTCGAGCAGGCCTCGGCCGCGCGGCTGTTCGAGACACCGCAGCACCCCTATACGCAGGGCCTGCTCGCGTCGCTGCCTCCGCTCGATGGTCCCCGCCGGCGCATGCGATCGATTCCCGGCGTGGTGCCCGATCCGCGTCATCTGCCGATGGGCTGTGCCTTCGCACCGCGCTGCGACCGCCCGACCTCGCGCTGCCTGCAGGCCCAGCCGATGCTGTCGCCGCTGGAGGCCGGCCACGCCGTCGCCTGCTTCCATCCCGCCTCCGCCAAGCCGGGCATGCGCGCGGCATGATCGGCCGGACACGCATCGAGCCGCTGGTCTCGGCCGAGAACCTGCGCCGCACCTATCGCAGCCGCAAGGGCCTGTTCGGCGCGACCACCGATGTCCGCGCGGTGGATTCCGTGAGTTTCGCGGTGATGCCGGGCGAGACGCTCGGCATCGTTGGGGAATCGGGTTCGGGCAAATCCACGATGGGCCGGCTGGCGCTGGGGCTCGAAACGCCCGATCGCGGTCAGGTGTTCTATCGCGGCCTTCCGATGCCGCCGCCCGGCACGGGCGAATGGCGCAAGCTGCGACAGAAGATGCAGATGATCTACCAGGATCCGCTGGGAGCGCTCGACCGGCGCCTTCCGGTGCTGACGCAAATCCGCGAGCCGCTCGACATCCACCAGCCTGCCGCAGCCCGCGCCAACGAGGAAGCGGCGGCGAAGATGCTCGCACGCGTCGGACTTTCGCCCGAACAGGGCGCGCGCTACCCGCATGAACTCTCCGGCGGGCAGCGTCAGCGCGTGGTGCTCGCCCGCGCCCTGATGACCCGACCGGATTTCCTCGTCTGCGACGAGCCCGTCTCGGCGCTGGATGTTTCCATTCAGGCGCAGGTGGTGAACCTGCTCGCCGATCTGCAGGCGGAATTCGGCCTGGCGATGCTGTTCATCAGCCATGACCTGCGCGTGGTGCGGCAGATCTCGAACCGTGTTGCCGTGATGTATCTCGGCCAGTTCGTCGAGGAAGGCAGCGCCGACGATCTCTTCGCCGAGCCGCTGCACCCCTATACCCGCGCGCTGGTCTCCGCCGCGCCGCAGGCCCGCAGCGCGGGCAAGGCCGAGCGCGTGGTGCTCGCCGGCGAGCCGCCGAACCCGGCCCGGCGCCCGGCCGGCTGCGCCTTCCACCCGCGCTGCCCCGTCGCGCGGCCGGAATGCCGTGTCACCGCGCCGGAACTCCGCTCGGTCGGCCCCGCGCGACGCGTTGCCTGCCATGCCGTCGAGGCGGAAATCCTCAGCTTCGGCGAGGTGGCCTGATGGCGCGCTTCCTTCTCCTGCGGATCGTGCGGGCGCTGGTGACGATCGTTCTGGTGGTAACCTTCGCCTTCGTCGTCCTGCGCCTCTCCGGCGATCCGGCGCAGATCATCCTCGGCCCCGAGGCACCGCCCGAAGCGATTGCGGCCTTCCGCAAGGCCTGGGGACTCGATGATCCGATCTGGCTGCAATACCTGAATTATTTCGGCGCGATCGCGCAGGGCGAACTCGGGCGATCGATGCGCGACGGGCGCAGCGCCATCGTGCTGGTCACCGAACGCATCCCGCTGACACTGGCGCTCACGGTGCCGGCGCTCATCCTGAAACTGGGGATCGGCATCCCGGCGGGCATCTACGCGGCCTTGCATCGCGGCTCGCTTGCCGATCGCATCGTCATGGCGCTGGCGGTCGCGGGCTTCACGGTGCCGAGTTTCGTGCTGGGGCTGACCTTGGTGCTGGTGTTTGCCGTGCAACTCGGCTGGCTGCCTTCCGGCGGGCAGGACAGCTGGCGACACGCCATCCTGCCGATCCTGACACTCGGCATCGGCGGCGCGGCGGTGCTCGCGCGGTTCACGCGCTCGGCCATGCTGGAAGTTCTGGGCCAGCCCTATATCCGCGCGGCGAGCGCCAAGGGCGTGCCGTGGCATCAAGTGATCTGGAAGCACGCGCTGCCCAACGCCGCGATCCCCACGGTGACGATCGTCGGCTTCATGGTCGGCACGCTGATCGCCGGCGCGGTGGTGGTGGAGAGCGTGTTCTCCTGGCCCGGCGTGGGGCGGCTGCTGGTGGTGGCGGTGGCGAACCGCGACCTCGCGGTGGTGCAGTGCATCCTGCTGCTGGTGGCCGCGACGATGGTCGTTTCGAACCTGATCGTCGATTTCCTCTACGGCTTCCTCGATCCCCGCCTGCGGTCGGGCGCGGAAACGGCAAAGGCCGAGACATGACGGACCAGACCCTTCCCGCCGCGACAGCGGGCGAGCCGATCGAACACAGCGCCCGTGCCCGCCGCATTCCGCTCCTCGTCTGGATCGCGATCGGCTGGCTCGTCGCCATGGTGATCATCGCGCTCTTCGCCGAAGCGCTCGCGCCCTATCGCTACACCGCGCCGGATCTGCGCAACCGCCTCGCCCCGCCCGGCCACGCCCTGCACTGGCTCGGCACGGATGAACTGGGCCGCGACGTACTCTCGCGGCTTTTCATTTCCATCCAGATCTCGCTGCTGATCGCCTTCGGCGCATCGCTGATTTCCGCCGCCCTGGGCACGATCCTGGGCTTTCTCGCCGCCTATTTCCGGGGCTTCATCGAGCAGGTCGTGCTGATGCTCGCGGATTTCCAGGCCTCGATGCCATTCCTGATCCTCGCGCTCTCGGTGCTCGCCTTCTTCGGCACCTCGCTGGTGCTGCTGGTCTGCCTGATGGGCCTGTTCGGCTGGGAGCGCTATGCCCGCATCGCGCGGGGGCTGGCGATCTCGGCGAACGCGCAGGGTTATGCCGCGGCGGTCGGGCAGCTCGGCGCCTCGCCGTTCCGCATCTACCTGCGCCACGTGCTGCCGAACATCGCCTCGACCCTCATCGTGATGATGACGCTGGTCTTTCCGGAGGTGATCCTGCTCGAAAGCGCCCTCTCCTTCCTCGGCCTCGGCGTGCAGCCGCCGGTGACGAGCCTCGGCAACATGGTGGGCTATGGCCGCGAATACATCACCCGCGCGCCGTGGATCATGCTCGCGCCTGCGGTGACCATCGTGCTGACGACCCTGGCCGTGTCGATCCTCGGCGATCACCTGCGCGACAAGCTCGACCCCACCCTGCGGTGAGGCCGGGCCTCAGATCAGCCGCTTGCGGATGACGTTCGACACCTGCTCCACCGCAATCACCAGCGCGAAGATCGCGAGGATGATGGTGCAGGCCGTGTCGTAATCGAAGAGATCGAAGGCGACTTTCAGTTCCACGCCGATGCCGCCGGCCCCGACAAGGCCGAGGATCACCGAGCCGCGCACGGCCTTCTCGAGACTGAAGAGCGAGGTCGCGACGAACGAGGGCAGCGCGAGCGGCACCACGGCCGAGAAGATCAGCCCCGTGCGCGTGGCGCCGATGGTCGAGAGCGCCTCCTGCGGGCCCTTGTCGGCTTCCTCCATCGCTTCGGCGAAGAAGCGGCCGGCAAAGCCGATCTTGTCCACCATGATGGCCATCACGCCTGCAGCCGGGCCGAGGCCGACGGCGATGACGAAGAGCAGCGCCCAGACGAGATCCGGCACGGTGCGAAACAGCGCGATCAGCGCCCGTGACGCATGCTTCAGCACCGGGTGCGGCGACAGGCCCTCCGCCGCGAGCACGGCGATGGGAAAGGCGAGGATCAGCCCCAGGATGCAGCCGACCAGCGCCATCTGGAACGTCACCAGCAACTGCTCGAGAATGCGCGGGAGGCGTTCGAGATCGGGCGGGAACATCCGCTCCAGCATCGAGCCGAGCGCGGGAATGCCGCGCACCATGCGCTCCCAGGAAAGGCCCACGCTCGAAAACGACCAGAGGATGAAGGCCAGCACCACGACGAGCATCGTGAAGGCGAGCGCGTTCGGCCGCTCCCAGCGGGCCGGTGCCGATGTTTCAGCCATGGTTGGCAGTGTCCCTGTCCGTTTCGGCCGGCGGGCGCTCGAAAAACGCGCGAAGCTGTTCCGCATGCGCCACGCGGCTGTCGAGTTCGAGCGTGACGATCCCGTCGGCCAGCCCGACGATCCGGTCCGAGAAGGCGAGCGTGTGCTCGATGCGATGTGAGATCACCACCAGCGCGAGGCCCTTGTCATGCGCGAGGCTGTAGAGCAATTCCATCAGCGCGCGCCCGGCGCGCGGGTCGAGGCTGGCATCGGGTTCGTCGGCGAGAACGAGTTCCGGCCGCTGCATCAGCATGCGGGCGATGGCCACGCGCTGCGATTGCCCGCCCGAGAGCGAATCCGCCCGCTGAAGAGCGCGATCGGCGAGGCCCACGGCGGCGAGGCACGCCATGGCCTCGTCGCGGATCGCGGCCGGTGCGAGCGCGTGGTGCCAGGTCCGCGGGCCGCTCATCCGGGCCTGCACGCCATGGATGACGTTGGTGAGCACCGACAGGCGACCCACGAGATTGTGCTTCTGGAACACGAAGCCCACGCGGGAGCGGAACGCCTTCAAGGCCTTCCGGTCGAGCCCGCGAACCTCCTGATCCAGCACCGTCACCGTGCCGGCATCGGGCTCGACGAGCCGCACGATTGAACGCAGCAGGGTCGACTTGCCCGTGCCGTTCGCGCCGATGAGCGCGGTGACCTCGCCGGGGCGCGCCTCGAACGTGACATCGCGCAGGATCTGGCGTGCGCCGAAACGCTTGGCGAGCCCGGATACGAAAAGAACCGGAGGCGCGCGGGGCGCCTCCGGTTCCGGGGAGAGACGATGAGCCAGCGCGGTCATGCCGCGCTCAATTGCCGATGAACTGCGTGAATTCGCGCACGCCGACATTCACGAACATCTTGCGGACGGGATCGTAATCGCGATCCGACACCGTGTACTGGAAGCTGCCGCCGATGAACTTGGCGTTCTCCTTCGTCGAGGTGATGGCCGCGAGCAGCGTCGGGCCATGGTCGCGGAAGGTCTTGCGGACGGCTTCCACCACTTCGGGCTTCACCTTGGCCGAGGCGACGATCAGGTCGTTGGGCAGGTTCGCGCCATCGCCCAGCGTGCGGAACTTGCGGTTGGGGAAGGCCTTGGTGATGCGCTCGAGATGCGTCTGGTTCATGCCGATGGCGGCGATGTCATTGCGCAGCAGCGCTTCGGCCGCGACGTTCAGCTTCAGGAAGACCGGCTCGTAATCCTTGGCGTAGCCGAGGCCGGCATCGGCGAGGATCGTCGCCGGCGCGAGATGCTGCGAGGTCGAACCGATCTCGCCGAACGAGACCTTCTTGCCCTTGAGATCGGCCAGCGAGCGGATCGGGCTCTCATCCGGCACGACGATCGAGGACCGATAGTTCGGGCGCTCCCACACCACCACGGGCACGGCCTTCAGGCGCGCGTTGAACACCACATATTCCGCCGGGCCGGTGAGAACGAAATCGACCTGGCCCGCATTCATCGCTTCCACGGCGGCGGTGCGACCCGAGACGGGGAAGAAATCGACGCGCAGGCCGGAAATCTTCTCGAAGGCCTCCTTGAAGGGGCCGAATTCACGCTGAAGGGATTCGAGGCCGTCGACATCGGTCACGGCGAAGCGGATCTTCTCCTGCGCCATCGCGGGCGCGGCAGAAAACCCTGCAGAAAGCCCGGCGAGGCCGGCAACCAGCAGGCTGGCAAGGGAACGGCGTGAGAACATGGGAGGCTCCTTGTCGGGGGTTCAGGCCACGCGGCGCGCGGCGGCTGCCGCGCCCGCCTGGGCCAGGATGCGATGCGGTTCGGTGAGATGGACGACGCGGCCATCCGCGATGGTCGCGACGATATCGAGGCCGCGCTCGGCCATGCGCACGAGCGCGAGATCGCCGCGCAGGCCCGCCCGGATCGTCCCGCGATCCGTGAGGCCGAGCGCCTCGGCCGGGTGGGCCGACACCAAAGCCCAGGCGGCGGCGAGGGTCATCGTGCGGTCCTTCGTGAGTGCGAAGACCGCCTGGCGCAAAGCGGGGTAGAAGTAATCCGAGGCGAGAATTGTGCAGAACCCGCGCGCGACCATCTCGCCCGCAGCCGGGCTGCCACTGTTCTGGCTGCCGCCGCGCACGATGTTCGGCGCACCGAACACCACATGCTCGTGGGCGGCGATCGCCTCGCGCGCCACATCGACGACCTTGGGAAATTCCGCGATGCGGCTGCCGAGCCCGCGATAGAGGAAGCGATCCTCGAGATGCCGGTCGTCATGCGACAGGATCGGCAGCCCGGCGATCCGCGCCGCCTCGGCGATCCGCGCGATGCTCGCCGGCACCTCGCCGGCCCGGTTGATAGTCCGTTCGACCAGCGCGAGATAGGCGTCGCGATCGAGGCCCGTCCGCTCGATCATGCGGCCGAGCTTGCTGGACCTGCGCTCCACCTGGCGGGTGATGTCGTCCATATGGTCGTTGAAGGCGAGCGCGGTCAGCTTTCCGCCCGCGATCCATTCCAGAACCTGCGCTTCGCCATCAAGGTTGAAGATCTCGTGGCGGAGGTGGAAGCGGTTATCGGCCGCGAGCTGTCCGCGCGCGTCGTCGAGCCCTTCGATGAGGCGCGCCGCCGTCTCCATGCTGCGCAGGCCCGGCTCCCAGGAGCAGGTCACCGCATGGCAGGCGGTGGTGATGCCGTTGACGACGAGCTGGCGATCGGTTTCCTGCAGCGCGAGCGGAAGCGGGAAGCGCACGCCAGGGCGCGGCTCGATCTGCCGTTCGAAGGCATCGCCATGGATATCGACGATGCCCGGCAGCACCATCAGCCCGCCGGCATCAATCGTCAGGCCGGAAGCGGCCGGGGCGTCCAGCGCGATCGCGCCCTCGCGGATCGTCACCGCGACGGCCTCGAAAGTCGAGCCGACGAGAACCTGCCCGTTCAGAATGTTCAGCGCCACTCCACCCTCCCCTTGCCTGTCGGGGGTTAGGAGATCGCTGTGACGGCGCGATTACGCCCTCATGTCAGTGCCGTGACAGGCCGCTTCCGGCGCAGGTCCTCAGGCGAAGCGCTGGTCATAGGCGAGCACGGCCTCGAGCAGCACCTGCGCGCCGGCCCCGCATTCCTCGAGCGTCGTCGATTCCGCCTCGTTGTGGCTCACTCCGCCCGCGCAGGGCACGAAGATCATCGTGGTGGGCGCAACGCGCGCGATATAGGCCGCGTCATGCCCCGCGCCCGAGACCATGTCGCGCATGCGATAACCCGATTTTTGCGCGCCCGCGCGCACGCAGGCAATGAGATCGGGGTGGAAGCGCACGGCCGGGTTCTTCCAGATGCGCTTTTCCTCGAAGGTGAGGCCCAGGGGCTCCAGCACCTTTGGCAGGGACGCGCGGAATTCCTGCTCCATCGCATCGAGCACGGCATCATCCTTGTGGCGCAGATCGACCGAGAAGAACACCTCGCCCGGCACGGTGTTGCGCGAATTGGGCTTCACTTCCATCAGGCCCACGGTGCCCACGGCATCCGGCGCATGCGCCATCGCAACCTGATGCACCGCCTCGACCATGCGGGATGCGCCGAGCAGCGCGTTCTTGCGCAAGTACATCGGCGTCGCGCCGGTATGGGCGGATTGGCCCATGACCGTCACCTCGTACCAGCGCATGCCCTGCACGCCGGTCACGACGCCGATCATCTTCTCCTCCGCTTCGAGGATCGGCCCCTGCTCGATATGGAGTTCGAACATCGCGCCGATCTTCCGCTGGCCCACGGGCTCCGTGCCCTTGTAGCCGATGCGCTCGAGTTCGGAGAGGAACACCTTGCCGTCGCGATCCTCGCGGGAATAGGCGAAATCCCGGGTGAACGCGCCCGCGAACACGCCCGAAGCAAGCATGGCCGGCGCGAAACGCGCGCCTTCCTCGTTGGTCCAGTTCACGATCTCGATCGGCGCATTCGTCTCGAAGCCGGCGGCGTGGAGCGTGCGCAGAACTTCCAGCGCGGCCAGCACGCCGAGCACGCCATCGAACTTGCCGCCGGTGGGCTGCGTGTCGAGATGGCTGCCCATGCAGATCGGATCGAGATCATGGCGACGGCCCGGGCGGCGCGCGAACATGTTGCCGCAATCATCGATGGTCACGGTGCAACCCAGGGCCTCACAGGCCGCCTTGAACCAGTCGCGCACCGCGCGGTCTTCATCCGAGAGCGTGAGACGGTGGATGCCGCCCTTCTCGTTCGCGCCGATCTTCGCCGTTTCCATCAGGCTGTCCCACAGCCTCTGCGGATTGATGACGAGGTTCGTGGCACTGGCCATATTCATGGGACGACATCCATCTTGCGATCAACCGGCCGCGGCGCGGAGATTTCCTTCCAGGTCGCGTTGGCGACATGCGCCGCCGGAAAAGCCGGGCGGGCCACGAAATCGCCGTCGCCCTTCTCGGCGCGCAGATCGCCATCCTTCCAGGCGATCTTGCCCCGCGACAGGGTGATCCACGGCACGCCCGTGCATTTGTAGCCCTCGAAGACGTTGTAATCGATGCGGCTGACCTGCTTCTTCGCGCGGATGGTCTTGGTCGCGGCCGGGTCCCAGATGACGAGATCGGCATCGGCGCCCACCGCCACCGCGCCCTTGCGCGGGTAGATGTTGAGAATGCGCGCGATATTCGTCGAGGTCACCGCGACGAATTCCTCCTTCGTGAGCCGCCCGGTGCCCACTCCCGCGGTCCAGAGTACGGGCATGCGATCCTCGAGGCCGCCGGTGCCATTCGGGATCATCCGGAAATCGTTGCGCCCGATGCGCTTCTGCTCGCTCGTGAAGGAGCAATGGTCGGTCGCGACCACCTGCAGCGAGCCCGCCTGCAGGCCGGCCCAGAGCGAGTCCTGATGCTTCTTCGGCCGGAAGGGCGGCGACATAACGCGGCGCGCGGCATAATCCCAATCCTTGTTGCGGTATTCGTCCTCGTCGAGCACGAGATGCTGGATCAGCGGCTCTCCATAGACGCGCTTGCCCGACGCGCGCGCCCGGGCGATCGCCTCATGCGATTCCCGGCAGGAGGTGTGCACCACGTAGAGCTGCGAACCGGCCATGTCGGCGATCATGATCGCCCGGTTGGTGGCCTCGCCCTCCACTTCCGGCGGCCGCGAATAGGCATGACTCTCGGGCCCCGTGGCGCCCTTGGCCATCAGCATTTCCTGCAGGCGGAAGACCACGTCACCGTTCTCGGCATGCACCATCGGCAGGGCACCGAGCGCGGCGCAGCGGCTGAACGAGTTGTAAAGCTCGTCATCATTCACCATCAGCGCGCCCTTGTAGGCCATGAAATGCTTGAAGGTGTTGATGCCATAGGTGTTCACCACCGTGTCCATCTCGTCGAAAACCTGTTTCGACCAGCTCGTCACGGCCATGTGAAACGAGTAATCGCAGGCCGCCTTCTCGCTCTTGTGCCGCCAGGCCTGATAGGCCTTGAGCATGCTCTCGCCCGGCGCGGGGATGCAGAAATCGACGATCATCGTCGTGCCGCCGGAGAGCGCGGCCTTCGTACCCCATTCGAAATCATCCGCCGAGACGGTGCCCATGAACATGAGCTCCATATGCGTGTGCGGATCGATGCCGCCCGGCAGGATATCGCAGCCGCCGGCATCGATGACCTCGGCGCCGCGCGGTTTTGCGAGGTTCTCGCCGACCGCGACGATTCGGCCGTCCTCGATCAGCACATCGGCGCGCTTGGAATGATCGTGATTGATGACGGTGCCGCCGCGAATGAGCATGGCCATGGCTTTTCTTCCCCGAAATGACGGCTTTTTTCTCGGATTCACTCGAGTGGATGCCTTGCGCATCCCGTTGGGCAATCGGCCGCGGCGATTTCCCGCCACGGCCTGTTTCAAGCGCGAAACCGGCTTATTTCAGCGCGGCGTCGATGATCGCATGGCTCCAGGCGCCGACCGGCTTCTTCGAGATGACTGGAGCCTCGCCGCCCGCGCCGAGCAGGGTCGCGACGGTGCGCTCGTAATCGGCGGGGTCGAGCTTGCCGTTCGAGCCGGCGGTGAGCTTGTTGATCTCGCCCATCATGCGCTTCTGGTGATGTTCCTTCTGCGCGCCGGACGTGTCGTTATCGAGCACGATCTTCGCGGCTTCGTCCGGGTTGGCGCGGGCATAATCCCAGCCCTTCATCGCCGCGCGGACGAACTTCGCCATGCGTGCCTGGAAGGCCGCATCCGAGAGGCGTGATTCCAGCACATAGAGGCCGTCTTCCATCGTGGAGACGCCCTGGTCGGTATAGTTGAAGACCACGAGATCGTCCGGCTTCAGGCCGGCATCGATCACCTGCCAGTATTCGTTATAGGTCATGGTCGAGACGCAGGCCGCCTGCTTCTGGATCAGCGGATCGACGTTGAAGCCCTGCTTGATGACCTTCACGCCGCCGGCCGAACCATCGGTCTTCAGGCCGAGCTTCGCCATCCAGGCCATGAAGGGGTATTCATTGCCGAAGAACCAGACGCCCAGCGTCTTGTCCTTGAAATCGGCCGGGGTCGCGACGCCCGAATCCTTGCGGCAGGTCAGCATCATGCCCGAGCGCTTGAAGGGCTGGGCGATGTTGACCAGCGGCACGCCCTTCTCGCGCGCGGCGAGCGCAGCCGGCATCCACTCGACGATGACATCCGCGCCGCCACCCGCGATCACCTGCGGGGGCGCGATATCCGGTCCGCCCGGCTTGATCGTGACGTCGAGGCCCTCGGCCTTGAAGAAGCCCTTGTCCTTCGCGACGTAATAGCCGGCGAACTGCGCCTGCGTGACCCATTTCAGCTGCAGGGTCACGCGTTCCTGCGCGCTGGCCGGCAGCAGGGCGCCCAGCATCAGCGCCGCTCCGACAACGAAACTCTTTCTCATTTCCGCTCTCCCTTGTTGGTCCGCGCTCCCCGCGCGGATGTGGCAGTCACGTCGCTATTTCTGCCGGTTGGAGGGGTGCCAGAAGGTCACCCGCCGCTCGACAAGAACCAGGATGGCATAAAAGGACGATCCCGCGACGGCCGCAATCGCGATCGTCGCCCAGACCATGTCGAGCGCCATGCGCCCGACCTCGGTGGAAATCCGGAAGCCCATGCCGACGATGGGCGTGCCGAAGAACTCGGCCACGATCGCGCCGATCATCGCGAGCGTCGCGTTGATCTTCAGGGCGTTGAACAGGAAGGGCATCGCGGCGGGCAGCCTGAGCGCAAGCAGCGTGCGCAGCCAGCTCGCGCCATAGGAATGCATCAGGTCGCGCTCGAGCGGGCCAGCCGCCGCAAGCCCCGCGACCGTGTTCACGAGCATGGGGAAGAAGGTCATCACCACGACGACCGCCGCCTTCGAGGGCCAGTCGAACCCGAACCACATCACGAGGATCGGCGCGATGCCGATGATCGGCAGGGCCGAGATGAAATTCCCGATCGGCATCAGCCCGCGCCGCAGGAAACCGAAGCGGTCGCAGGCGAGCGCGATCAGGAAACCGGCGAGCGAGCCCATGATCCAGCCGGGAATGACCGCGCGGATCACGGTCTGCACGAAATCCGCGCCGAGCGTGGGCAGCGAACCGGCGATCCGCGCGCCGATCAGCGAGGGCGGCGGCAAGAGCACGGTGGGCACGCGCAGGCCGACGCAGATCACCTCCCAGAGGAACACCAGCGTGAGGCCGAACAGGACCGGGATGCCGAAACCGGCCGCACGGGCAAAGCCGGTGCGCATCCGGTCCGGCACGGCGCTCCAATGGTGATTTGCCCCCCACAGTAGCATCCAGGCGACGAGCGTGGTGATCCAAAGCGGTACGCCGCCCCCGCCATGCGCGAGGAGCAAGGCGACGATGGCGCTCGCCATGCCGGCGACGACGAGCAGCAGGATGCGCCGCACCGGCATCGCCTCGCCTGTCCTTGTCGCGCCTGTCCTTGTCGTGCCCGTCATCGCCGCGCCCCCATCGCCTTGAGGGTGAGGCGCTCGGCGAGGCTCACGAGCGCGAGCAGCAAAGCCGCGAGGATCGCCGCCATGAAGAGCGCCGACCAGATCTGCACGGTCTGGCCGTAATAGCTTCCGGAGAGCAGCCGCGCACCGAGCCCCGCCTGCGCGCCGGTCGGCAATTCGCCGACGATCGCACCGACAAGGCTGATCGAGATCGAGACCTTCAGCGAGGCAAAGAGAAACGGCAGGGCCGCCGGCCAGCGCAGCTTCGTAAAGGTGACGCTGCGCGAAGCGTTGTAGGTGCGCATCAGGTCAAGCTGCATGCTGTCGGCCGAGGAAAAGCCCTTCACCATGCCGATCGTGATCGGGAAGAAGGAGAGATAGGCCGAAATGATCGATTTCGGGATCAGGCCCGTCAGGCCGATGGAGCCGAGCGCCACGATGATGATCGGCGCGATCGCGAGGATCGGGATCGTCTGCGAGGCGATGATCCAGGGCATCAGGCTCTTCTGCAGCACGCGCGAATGCACGATGGCAATGGCGAGCCCGATGCCGAGGAGCGCGCCAATCGCGAAGCCCACGAGCGTCGCCGAGAGCGTCACCCAGGCGTGGAACAGCAGGTTGCGGGGGTTGAGCACCATGCCCTCCGCCGTCTGGCGAAAGAGGCGCGTGCCGAGGGTCGAATTGTAGAGTTCGACGATCACCTGATGCGGCGCGGGCAGAACCGGCCGCTCCAGCCCCCACGCGACGAGATAGCGTTCGCCGAGGCCCTGCACATTCGCGAGTTGCGGCAGCACCGCATTCATCGGCGGGCAGGCGAGATACCACACGACGAGGATCAGCGCGGTGAGCGTAACGACCGGCACGAAGGCGCCCTCGCCGCCCCGCAGGATCACGCGCGACGCCGTGCCAATCCGCTCAGTCATCGTAGGAATGGCCGGCGCGCAGCCCCTCCCGCACGCGATGCGCGATCTTCAGGAATTCCGGCGTCTCGCGGATGTCGAGCGTGCGCTTCTCGCCGAGATCGCAATCGATGATGTCGATGATCCGGCCCGGCCGCGGCGACATCACCACGATGCGGGTGGAAAGAAACACCGCCTCGGGGATGGAATGCGTGACGAAGATCACGGTCTTGCGCGTCTCGGCCCAGAGTTGGAGCAATTGCTCGTTCAGCCGGTCGCGGACGATTTCATCAAGTGCGCCGAAGGGTTCGTCCATCAGCAGCAAGGCCGGCTCGAAGCTGAGTGCGCGCGCAATCGAGACACGCTGCTGCATGCCGCCCGAGAGCTGCCAGGGGTATTTCTTCTCGAAACCGGAGAGATTGACCATGGCGAGATAGCGCTTCGCGCGCTCCTGCCGTTCGTCTCTCGTGTAGCCGAACACCTCCAGCGGCAGCATCACATTCGCTTCGGCATTGCGCCAGGGGTAGAGCGCCGGTGCCTGGAAGACATAGCCATATTGTCGGCCGAGCCGGGCGGCTTCCGGCGTCACGCCGTTCACGGTGATGGAGCCCGATGTGGGCTTCTCGAGATCGGCGATCACGCGCAGGAGCGTCGTCTTCCCGCAGCCCGAGGGGCCGATGAACGAGACGAACTCGCCCGGCTTCACCGCGAGATTGGCCTTCGACAGCGCATAGACCGGGCCGTCCGCCGTCTCGAAGGTCAGAGACAGGTCGCGGATGTCGATCGCCATGCCCGTGGTCACGCACCTTCTCCCCAATTCCGGCTTGGAACCGCTACCGGTCCCGCCGCGTCTCCCCATGAGCAAGCGCCGTGCCGCCTCATGCCGCCGCCCCGCACCCCGCTTTGCCCGCGCGATGTTCGTCCTGACCAGGAATTGACCACCTGGTCAGAAATCGTGCAAGCTCCCGCTTGAGCCTTTCCGCGGAATCACGCGCGGCAGACAGGACCGGACGATGCCCGCGACAAACCGCCTTGCCGCTCTCGCATCCCCCTCGCAAGCCGGAAAGACCCGCGGCGGCGAGGCGAATGTCGAGCGCATACTCGATGCCGCATTGGCGGTTTTCGCTGTGGATGGCTTTGCCGGCGCGCGCATCGATGCCATTGCCGAGCGCGCCGGCCTCTCGAAGCCGAACCTGCTCTATTACTTCCGCACCAAGGCGGATCTCTATCTCGCGGTGCTCCGCCGCACGCTCGACATGTGGCTCGTGCCGCTCGCCGAGATGGACACGCAATCCGATCCCGTCGCGGCGCTGACCGGTTATGTCACCCGCAAGCTCGAATATGCGCGCGATTATCCCGAAGCGTCGCGGCTCTTCGCTATGGAGGTGATGCGCGGCGCGCCGATCCTCAACGCCGTTCTGGAAAACGACCTGAAGCGCCTCGTCGCCTCGCGCTCGGCCCTGCTGACGCGCTGGATGGAGGCCGGTCACCTGCCCCGCCGCGATCCGGTGCATCTGCTCTTCATGATCTGGGCGACGACACAGCATTACGCCGATTTCTCCACCCAGGTGCAGGCCTTGACGGGCCGCACGCTGGAAGACCCCGCCTTCTTCGCCGAAGCGCGGCGCACCGTGCTGCTTGCCGTGCTCGGTCGCGCCTGAGCGGGACATCGCGCCTCAGTTCGTCGCGTATTTCGCCGGGCGCGGATCTTTCGCGTTCGGGTTGTTCGGGTGCTCGACCCAGGTGCGGTGCCCGCCGACCTTCAGCCCCGTGCGCCGGTCGATCTCGCCCTCCGCGAGCGGCACCATGGTGATGCAGTTCTCGACCGGGCAGACCACCGCGCAGAGATTGCAGCCGACGCATTCCTCCTCGATCACCTCGAAATGCCGCTTGCCGTCGAGCATGCTGGTGATCGCCTGGTGCGAGGTATCCTCGCAGGCGATGTGGCAACGCCCGCACGAGATGCAGAGATCCTGGTCGATGCGCGCCTTCACCACGTAATCGAGGTTGAGATGCTGCCAGTCGGTGACCTTCGGAACGGCGCGGCCGACGATTTCCTCGACGCGCGTATAGCCCTTCTCGTCCATCCAGGCGGAGAGACCGGCCTTCATCTCCTCGACGATGCGGAAGCCATAGACCATCGCGGCGGTGCAGACCTGCACATTGCCGGCGCCGAGCGCCATGAATTCCACCGCATCGCGCCATTTCTCGATGCCGCCGATGCCGGAAATCGGCAAACCGCGCGTCTCGGCGTTGCGGGCGATTTCCGCGACCATGTTCAGCGCGATGGGCTTCACGACCGGGCCGCACATCCCGCCATGCGTGCCCATGCCCCCGACCGGCGGCCAGGGCGTCATCGCGTCGATATCGACGCCCATCATCGAATTCACCGTGTTGATGAGCGACACGGCATCCGCCCCGCCCTTCTTCGCGGCCTCGGCCGGGCGGTTGATGCTCGCGACATTGGGCGTGAGCTTCACGATGACCGGCATGCGCGTGTGCTGCTTGCACCAGCGGGTGACCATTTCGATATATTCCGGCACCTGCCCCACGGCCGAGCCCATGCCGCGCTCGCTCATGCCGTGCGGGCAGCCGAAATTCAGCTCGACGCCATCGGCTTCCGTTTCCTCCACCGCGGCGAGGATGTTCTTCCAGCTATCCTCGGTGCAGGGCACCATCAGCGAGACAACAAGCGCGCGGTCCTTCCAGTCGCGCTTCACCTGCTTGATCTCCTGCAGGTTCACCTGCAGCGGCCGATCGGTGATGAGTTCGATGTTGTTGAAGCCGATCACGCGGCGATCCTGCGCGTGGATCGCGCCATAGCGCGGGCCGGAGACGTTCACCACAGGCGGGCCATCCTCGCCGAGGGTCTTCCAGACCACGCCGCCCCATCCGGCCTTGTAGGCGCGCACGACGTTGTAGGCCTTGTCGGTCGGCGGTGCCGAAGCGAGCCAGAACGGGTTGGGCGAGGAAATGCCGGCGAAGGTGGTGCGAAGGTCAGCCATGGTCTCACGCCTTTCCGTTGGAGGTCAGGAAGTCATGGATGGAGCGGGCGGCGCGCTTGCCGTCCTCCACCGCCGCGACGGTGAGATCGAGCCCGCCCGCCACGCAGTCGCCGCCGGCCCAGACGCCGGACAAGGTCGTTTTCCCGGTCGCGTCGACCGCGATCCGCCCCTTTTCGAGCGCGAGGCCCGCACCGGCGAAATCATTCGCCACCAATGTCTGGCCGATCGCGACAAGCACCTGATCGGCGGGGATCGTCACCATCTCGCCCGTGCCGGCGAGCATGCCGTCGCGCGTCACCGTGTATTCGAAGACCACGCCCGAGACATCGCCGCCATCCTGTTCGATGCGCACGGGCCGGAGGTTGGGGCGGATCAGCACGCCGCGGGTCTGCGCCACTTCCTGCTCGTAGGCGGAGGCACCCATCTCCGCCTGGCTGCGGCGATAGGCGATCGTCACCTGTTCGGCCCCGACGAGCTTCGCCTGCACGGCGGCGTCGATCGCGGTCATGCCGCCGCCGATCACCACGACATGCCGGCCCACCGGCACCTGCGACTTGTCCGGCATCTGCCGCAGCCGCGCGATGAATTCGACCGCATCCTCGATGCCGCCGATGTTGTCGCCGAGGCCCAGCGCGTTCGTGTCGCCGAGGCCCATGCCGAGGAACACCGCATCGAACCGCGATGCCAGCTCGGCGAGGCTCACATCCCGCCCGAGCGCCTTGCCGTATTCCACCGTGATGCCACCCACCGCGAGGATGTAATCGAGTTCACGCTGAGCAATGTCGTTCGTCGCCTTGTAGGCGGCGATGCCGAATTCGTTGAGCCCGCCGCCTTTCGCCTGCGCCTCGAGGATGGTGACGCGATGCCCCTCGCGGGCCAGCGCATGGGCGCAGGCGAGGCCCGCCGGCCCTGCGCCCACCACGGCGACCGTCTTTCCGGTCGGCTCGCCCGCCTTGTAGAACTGCTTGCCGGCCGCGAAGGCGGCGTCCGTGGCGTGGCGCTGCAGCCGCCCGATTTCGACCGCGCGCGTCTCCGACGTCTCCTTCACGCAGGCGCCCTCGCAGAGATTTTCCGTGGGGCAGACGCGGGCGCACATCGCACCCATGATGTTCGCGTCGAGGATGGTCTTCGCCGCGGCGACCGGCTGGCCATTGGCGATCTGGCGGATGAAGAGCGGGATGTCGATGCCCGTGGGGCAGGCCGTGACGCAGGGCGCGTCATGGCAAAAGAGGCAGCGTTCGGCGGCGACCCGCGCCTCGTTCGGCCGCAGGGGTGCGACGAGATCGGAGAAATTCGCGGCACATTGGGCGGCTGAAAGCCTCCCGGCCCGGATATCCGTCGTCAGCGTTTCCCCGTCCATTCCGCGCTCCTCCTGGCCGACGAGCCTGCCCGACGAGATCGCTCCCGGAACTCATCCACAAGGGATCGGCTCGCAACGAAAATTCAGACTTTGACCAAACGATCAAATTAGCAGAAGCTTGTCAATTGCAGTCCGATGGCTGGCGGTTCGCCGCCGGTCGTTCCCGGATTTGTGCAAAAGAAGAAGCAGGTGATCGACAGGCCGATTGGGCATGCTAGCTCTAGGAGCGGAGCTTGCGCCCGAGGCGGCGCCATATCCACGGGAGAATCGACGATGAAGCGTTACGCAGTTTCGGCCGCCTTCGCGGCCCTCATGGCCCTGCCGGCCCATGCGCAGATCAAGCCGGCCATCACGTTCGATGTCGGCGGCAAGTTCGACAAGTCCTTCAACGAGGCGGCCTATAACGGCGCCGAGGCCTTCAAGAAGAAGACCGGCATCGCCTATCGCGAGTTCGAGATCCAGAACGACGCGCAGCGCGAGCAGGCGCTGACCCGTTTCGCGCGTGACGGCCATTCGCCGATCATCGCGATCGGCTTCTCGAACGGCTCGGCCCTGAAGAAGGTCGCGGCGGAATTCCCCAATGTCCGTTTCGCGATCATCGATTTCGTGGTCGACCTGCCGAACGTGCAGTCGATCGTCTTCAAGGAGCATGAGGGCTCCTATCTCGTCGGCCTGCTCGCGGGCCAGGCCTCGAAGAGCGGCAAGGTCGGCTTCGTCGGCGGCATGGATATCCCGCTGATCCGCCGCTTCGCCTGCGGCTACGCGCAGGGCGTGAAGGCCGGCAAGGCCAGCGCGGAGGTCTTCCAGAACATGACCGGCACGACGGGTGCGGCCTTCAACGATCCGCTGAAGGGCGGCGAACTCGCCCGCTCGCAGATCGCGCGCGGCGCGGACGTGATCTACCATGCGGCGGGCAATACCGGCGCGGGCGTGCTGCGCGCTGCGGCGGATGCCAACATCCTCGGCATCGGCGTCGATTCCAACCAGAACGGCATCCATCCCGGCAAGGTGCTGACCTCGATGCTGAAGCGCGTCGATGTCGCGGTCGAGAAGGTCCTGACCGACGCGAACACCAACCAGTGGAAGCCGGGCGTCACGGTGCTGGGCCTCGCCGAAGGTGGCGTGGACTGGGCGCAGGACGACAACAACAAGGCGCTGATCACCGCGGAAATGCGCGCGGCTGTCGAGAAGGCCTCGGCGGATATCAAGTCGGGCGCGGTGAAGGTGCACGACTACATGTCCGACCAGAAGTGCCCGGTGCAATAAGCCGCACGGCACGTCCGGTTATCCCCCCATGACCAGCCCGGCCATCCGGCTCGTCGGCATCGAGAAGCGTTTCGGGGCGGTTCATGCGAACCGCTCCGTCGATCTCGTGGTCGAGGACGGCACCATCCACGGCATCATCGGCGAGAACGGTGCCGGGAAATCCACGCTGATGTCGATCCTCTTCGGCTTCTACGAGGCCGATGCGGGCGAGATCATCGTGCATGGCAAGCCGATCCGCATCCGCTCCTCGGCGGATGCGATCGCGGCCGGCATCGGCATGGTGCACCAGCACTTCATGCTCGTGGAAACCATGACCGTCGCCGAGAACGTGATGCTCGGCGCGGAAGGCGGCGTCCTGACCGAGGGCGGGCTCGCCAAGGCCCGGGCCGAGATTGTCCGGTTCGGCAGCGAATACGGCATGCAGGTCGATCCGGATGCGATCGTCGGGGAACTCTCGGTCGGCCTGCAGCAGCGGGTGGAGATCATCAAGGCGCTCTACCGGGGCGCGCAGATCCTCATCCTCGACGAGCCGACCGGGGTGCTGACGCCGGCCGAGGCCGAGCAATTGTTCCGGGCGCTTGCGGAATTGCGGCGACAGGGCCGGACCATCCTGCTCATCACCCACAAGCTCAAGGAAATCATGGCGATCACCGATTCCGTCTCGGTGATGCGGCGTGGCGAGATGGTCGCGCATCGCCGCACGGACGAGACCAGCCCGCAGGAACTCGCGGAGCTGATGGTCGGCCGCGCGGTGGGCCTGCCGACGCGCACCGGTGGTTCCGTTCCGAGCGACATTTTGCTCGATGTGCGCGGCCTCACGGTCGCCGATCCACGCGGCGTCGTGCGCGTGCATGACCTCTCGCTCACCGTGCGCGCCGGCGAAATTCTCGGCGTCGCCGGGGTTTCCGGGAACGGGCAATCCGAGCTGGTCGAGAGCCTGTCCGGCATGCTGCCGCGCCGCTCCGGCGAGGTGCTGCTGAAGGGCCAGCCCGTGCCGGCCGAGGCGCATGCCGGCCGGATGCGGGCGCTCGGCCTTGCGCATGTCCCGGAGGACCGGCATCGCATGGGGCTTGTCACGAGTTTCCCCGCCCATGAGAGCGCGATCCTCGGCCATCAGGGCAGCAGCCGCTATTGCAAGGGCGTCATCATCGACCGCAATGCCGCCATCCGCGACACCGCGGACAAGATGGCGCGCTTTGACGTGCGCCCGCAGGACCCCTTGCTGAAGACCGCGAATTTTTCCGGCGGCAACCAGCAGAAGATCGTGATCGCGCGCGAATTTGAGACCGAACCCGATGTGCTCATCATCGCGCAGCCCACGCGCGGGGTGGATATCGGGGCGATCGCCTTCATCCATCAGAAGATTCTCGAGCTGAAGGCCGCGGGCAAGGCGATCCTGCTCGTGTCCGTCGAACTCGATGAGATCTTCGCCCTCTCCGACCGGATCGCCGTGATGTGCGGCGGGCGGGTGATGGGCGTGCGCCGCACCGAGGAGACCGACCAGAACGAAATCGGCCTGATGATGGCCGGCCTCGAAGGCGCGACCACCGGGGATGCCGCATGAGCACCGCTCCCGTCTCCCTGCCGCGCTGGGCGGATGTCGTGCTGTTGCCGGCGCTGAATGTGGGGCTTGCCTTCCTCGCTTCCGGCCTCGTGGTGCTCGCCATCGGCGAAAGCCCCTTCGAGGCGACGGCCCTGCTGCTGCGCGGCGCCTTGGGCCATGCCGAGGGGCTGGGATTCACGCTCTACTACACGACGAACTTCATTTTCACCGGCCTCGCCGTGGCCGTGGCCTTCCATGCCGGCCTCTTCAACATCGGCGGCGAGGGCCAGGCGATGCTGGGCGGTATCGGCGCGGCGATCGCGGCCCTGGCTCTGGGCGCATTGCCGGGGATTATCGCCCTGCCCATGGCGATCCTCGCGGCGGCTTTGTTCGGCGCGGCCTGGGCGGCGATTCCCGGCTGGCTGCAGGCGAAGCGCGGCAGCCATGTGGTCATCACCACGATCATGTTCAACTTCATCGCGAGCGCGCTGCTTGTCTATCTGCTCGTCGATGTCTTCCGGCCCACCGGCATGATGGAACCCTCCTCGCGAGTCTTCGCGGCGGGCGGAAAGCTGCCTTTCCTGCACGACATCGCCGCGAGCCTCGGGATCAAGCTGCCGAAATCGCCGCTGAACCTCTCCTTCGTGCTGGCGCTGGTCTCGGCGCTGGCCGTGTGGGTGCTGATCTACCGTTCGCGCCTCGGCTACGCGATCCGCACTGTCGGCGCGAACCCGACCGCCGCGCGCTATGCCGGCATCTCGCCCGAGCGCATCACCATTCTCGCCATGGCGATTTCCGGCGCGCTTGCCGGGATGATGGCCGTGAACGAGATCCTCGGCGTGCAGCATCGTCTGCTGCTGGCCTTCACCGCCGGCTACGGCTTTGTGGGCATCGCGGTGGCGCTGATGGGGCGCGGCCACCCGTTGGGCATCATCTTCGCGGCCTTGCTGTTCGGCGTGCTCTATCAGGGCGGCACCGAACTCGCCTTCGACAAGCCGAACATCTCGCGCGACATGATCGTGGTGATCCAGGGGCTGGTGATCCTGTTCGCGGGCGCGCTGGAATTCATGCTGAAGCCGAGCCTCGCGCGGCTTCTCGCGCGGAAGGGAGGCGCGTGATGGAAAGTTACCTGCTCGCCCTCGGCATTCTGGATTCGAGCACCCGGCTCGCCGTGCCGCTGCTCTGCGCCTGCCTCGCGGGGCTCTATTCCGAGCGGGCCGGCGTCGTCGATATCGGCCTCGAGGGGAAGATGCTCGGCGCGGCCTTCGCCTCGGCCACCACCGCGCTCGCCACCGGCTCGGCGATGCTGGGGCTGATGGCGGGCATTCTCGTGTCGCTGGTGCTGGCGCTGGTGCACGGTTTCGCCTGCATCACGCAGCGCGGCAACCAGATCGTCACGGGGATCGCGATCAACGTGCTCGTCGCCGGGCTGACGGCCCTGCTCGGCCATGTCTGGTACAATCAGGGCGGGCGCACGCCCTCGCTCGAAGGGGATGCGCGCTTTAACGAGATCACCCTGCCGCTCGCCGACACGCTGGGCGCGATCCCGATCCTCGGCCCGTTCTATGCGGAGGTGATTTCGGGGCATGCGCTGCCGGTTTATCTCGCCTTCCTCGCGGTGCCGCTCACCTGGTATCTGCTCTATCGCACGCGCTGGGGCCTGCGCATCCGCGCGGTGGGCGAGAACCCTGCAGCGGTGGATACGGCGGGCATTTCCGTGCCGCGCCTGCGCTATTCGGCGGTGCTGGCCTGCGGGCTGCTCTGCGGCATCGGCGGGACCTACATGGCGGTGGCGCAGGCCGCGAGCTTCCTGCCGCACATGACCGCGGGCAAGGGCTTCATCGCGCTGGCGGCGCTGATCTTCGCGAAATGGCGGCCGGTCGGCGCGTTATGGGCCTGCCTGCTGTTCGGGCTTCTCGATGCGACGGCGATCCGCCTGCAGGGCGTGACGCTGCCCGGCATCGGCGAGGTGCCGGTGCAGGCGATCCAGGCCCTGCCCTATCTGCTGACGGTCATCCTGCTCGCGGGCTTCGTCGGCCGGGCAATCCCGCCGAAGGCAAGCGGCATCCCTTACGTGAAGGAACGGTGAGCATGGCTCGGATCGATGGCACGGGTGGCCCGCTGGAGGCGCTTTTCGACGCCGCGAGGCTGGCTTTCGAGCGCGCCTATGCGCCCTATTCGCGCTTCTCGGTCGGCGCGGCGATCCTCGGCGAGGACGGCCGGATCTACGCCGCGCCGAATGTCGAGAACGCCGCCTATCCGGCCGGAACCTGCGCGGAAGCCGGGGCGATCTCGGCGATGATCGCGGGCGGCGCGCGGCGCATCGCCGAACTGGTGGTGGTGGGTGCCGGCGAAGGGCTCTGCACGCCTTGCGGCGCCTGCCGCCAGCGCATCCGGGAATTCGCCGATCAGGAATGCCTGATCCACATCGCCGGGCCCGAGGGCATCCGCGCGAGCTTCACGCTCTCGACCCTCCTGCCCTATTCCTTCGGGCCGGAAAACCTGGATGGCGGAGCCTGACGATGGAGGCCCTGTCGATCATCCGCCGGCAGGCGGGCGAAAAGCCAGTCGAGGCGGGCATCGTGCTGGGCTCCGGCCTCGGCCAGCTCGGCGACGCGGTGACGGAGGCCGTCTCGATCCACTACGAGGCCCTTCCCGGTTTCCCGAAAGGCGGCGTTTCCGGCCATCAGGGCCGGCTGATCATCGGCGGGCTCGCGGGGCGGCGCGTCGCGGTGTTCTCGGGCCGCGAGCATTATTACGAGCATGGCAACCCGGCCGCGATGCGCCCGGCGCTCGAAGCCTTGCAGGGCCTCGGCGCCTCCACGCTGATCCTCACCAATGCCGCCGGTTCGCTGCGCAGCGCGGTCGGCCCGACCTCGATCGTCGTGCATTCGGATTACGTGAACTGGTCCGGCCGCAATCCGCTGATCGGCGAGGCCGGCGATGCGCGCTTCGTCGACATGCGCGACGCCTATGACCCCGCCCTGCGCGCGACATTGCGCGACGTGGCGGCGCGCGAGGGGATTCCGCATCACGAAGGCGTCTATTTCTGGTTCTCCGGCCCGACCTTCGAAACGCCAGCCGAGATCCGCGCGATGAAGATCCTCGGCGCCGATCTTGTCGGCATGTCGACCGTGCCGGAAGTGATCCTCGCCCGGCGGCTCGGCCTGCGCGTGGCCGCGCTCTCGATGGTCACGAACCTCGCGGCGGGCTTCGAGGGGGCGGAAATCTCGCATCACGACACGAAGGCCGTCGCCGCCAAGGGCAGCGCCGCGATGATCCGCATGATCAAGGGTTTGCTGGAGACGGGCCTATGAGCACCGAAGCCGAGAAGGCCCTGGCCCGCCGCGCTCTTGCGCTGCTCGATCTCACCGAACTCGGCGACGAGGCGGGCGAGGCCGAAGCCGCTGCTTTGTGCGAGAAGGCGAAGGGCCGCGATGGCGTTCCGCCGGTCGCGGCGGTCTGCGTCTGGCCCCGGCATGTGGCCCTCGCGAAGACGCGGCTCGCGGGCACGGGCATTCGCATCGCGACGGTCGTGAATTTCCCCTCGGGGCAGGAAACCCTGCCGGACGTGCTCGCGATGATGCAGGCAGCGCTCGAAGCCGGCGCGGACGAGATCGATCTCGTGATGCCCTGGCGGGCCTTCCTCTCCGGCGACGAGGCTGAGGCCGAGCGCATGATCCGTGGCGTGAGGGCCACCCTGCCCGCCGGTCGCCTTCTGAAGGTCATCCTCGAATCGGGCAGCTACCCCGATGCGGCCTCCATCCGCCGCGCGGCCGATCTCGCGATCCGTTGCGGCGCGCATTTCATCAAGACCTCGACCGGCAAGGCCGGCACGGGCGCGACGCCGAATGCCGTGCGCGCCATGCTGAACGCGATTCTCGCCGTGCCCCGTTCCGTGGGCCTGAAACCCTCCGGCGGCATCCGCACGCTCGCCGATGCGGGCGCCTATCTCGCGCTCGCCGATGACAGGATGGGTCCGGGCTGGGCGACGCCGGAAACCTTCCGTTTCGGCGCTTCCGGCCTGCATGATGCACTCGCGGCCGTGCTTTCGGGCGAGGCGGCCACAACCAGCAGCAAGGCATATTGAGATGTTCCTGCCCCAGGAAATCATCCGCAAGAAGCGCGATGGCCAGACGCTCGGCGAAGCCGAGATCGGTTTCCTCATCACCGGCCTCGTCGATGGCCGTGTCACCGGCATGCAGGCCGCCGCCTTCGCCATGGCCGTCTTCCTGAACGGCATGAACCGCGACGAGGCCGTGGCGCTGACCCGCGCGATGACCCGCTCCGGCACCGTGATGAACTGGGATTCCCTAGCCCTGCCCGGCCCGGTGCTCGACAAGCACTCGACCGGCGGCGTGGGCGATCTCGTGAGCCTGATCCTCGCGCCGGCGGTGGCGGCCTGTGGCGGCTTCGTGCCGATGATTTCGGGGCGCGGCCTCGGGCATACGGGCGGCACGCTCGACAAGCTCGAATCCATCCCCGGCTATTCCACGCGGCCCGATCCGGCGCAACTCGGCCGCACCGTGCGGGAAATCGGCACGGCGATCATCGGGCAGACCGAGGATCTCGCGCCGGCCGACAAGCGCCTCTACGCGATCCGCGACGTGACGGCGACGGTGGAATCCATCCCCCTCATCACGGCGTCGATCCTCTCGAAGAAGCTCGCGGCGGGTCTTGCGGGCCTCGTGATGGATGTAAAGACCGGCTCCGGCGCCTTCATGGCCTCGCTGGAAAAATCCCGCGCGCTCGCCGAAAGCATCGTCGCGGTGGCGAATGGCGCGGGACTGAAGACCACCGCGCTCATCACCGACATGAACCAGCCGCTGGCCCCCGCCGCCGGCAATGCGGTGGAGGTGATGAACGCCATTCAGAACCTCACCGGCGTGCGCGAGGATCGTCGCCTGCTCGACGTGACCATCGCGCTCGGTGGCGAGATGCTCGCGACGGGCGGGCTCGCGGCGAGCCCCGAGGAGGGTCGCGGCAGAATCGCCACCGCCATCGAAAGCGGGAAAGCCGCCGAGATTTTCGGCCAGATGGTCGCGGCTTTGGGCGGTCCGTCCGACCTGATGGCGAAACCCGAGGCGCATCTCGCCGCGGCTCCGCTCGTCCGGCCGGTTCTCGCCGGCGAGGCGGGGCACGTCACCCGCATCGACACGCGCGCCATCGGCCTCGCGGTCGTGGCGATGGGCGGCGGACGCACCCGCGCCGAGGATGCGATCGACCATGCCGTCGGCCTGACCGACCTCGCCGAACTCGGCACGACGGTCGAGCGGAATACGCCGCTCGCGCTGGTACATGCGCGCAGCGATGCGCAGTTCGAGGCGGCGGCGCGCACCATTCGCGCGGCCTATGCCATCGGCGACGGACCGGCGCCGGAAGATCCCCTGATTGCCGAGCGCATCACGGTTTCCGCATGAGAGCGGTGCTGACATGAGCCGTGCCTTGCTCATCGTGCTCGATTCCGTGGGCATCGGCGGTGCGCCGGATGCCGCGCGCTACGGCGACGCGGGCGCGAACACGGTCGGGCATATCGCGCTGGCCTGCGCTTCCGGAAAAGGCGACCGGCCGGGCCTGCGCAAAGGCCCGCTGCACCTGCCGAACCTCGTCGCCCTCGGCCTCGGGGAAGCGATCCGCCTGGCTTCCGGGCTCGCCGCGCCGGGGCTCGCGGGCACGCCGAGCATGGGCCTCCATGGCGCGGGCACGGAGACTTCCAACGGCAAGGATACGCCCTCCGGCCATTGGGAAATCGCCGGCTTCCCCGTGGATTTCGAATGGGGTTACTTCCCGCATACCGAGCCGTGCTTTCAGCCTTGGCTGATCGCGGAATTCCTCGCGAAAACCGGCCTGCCCGGCATCCTCGGCGACAAGCACGCCTCGGGCACCGAGATCATCGAAGAATTTGGCGAAGCCCATCTCGCGAGCGGCAAGCCCATCCTCTACACCTCCGCCGATTCCGTGCTGCAGATCGCCGCGCACGAGACGGTGTTCGGCCTTGCGCGGCTCTACGAGATCTGCGCGGTGATGCGCGAACTCACGCGCACTCTGGCCATCGGTCGCGTCATCGCCCGGCCCTTCCTTGGCGAGACGCGCGGCGCCTTCCAGCGCACCGCCAACCGCAAGGACTGGGCGATCGAACCGGCCGAGCCGACGATCCTCGACCGATTGACCGGGGCGGGCCGCAAGGTCATCACCATCGGCAAGATCGGCGACATCTTCGCCCATCGCGGCACGGGCGAGGAGATCAAGGCGGCGGGGAACACGGCCCTGCTGGACGCCGCGCTCACCGCTTTCGAGCGGCTGCCGGAGGGCGGGCTCGTTTTCGCGAACCTCATCGATTTCGACGTGGAATATGGCCACCGGCGCGACGTTCCGGGCTATGCTGCGGCCCTCGAAGCCTTCGATCGGCGCATCCCGGAGATCATGGCCCGGCTCCGGACAGACGATCTCGCCATCATCACCGCCGACCACGGCAATGATCCGACCTGGCGCGGCACGGACCACACCCGCGAGCGCGTGCCGATCCTTGCCTTCGGGCCGGGGATCGCGGCGCGTTCGATCGGCGTGCGCGACAGCCTCGCGGATATCGCGGCGAGCCTCGCGCACCATCTCGGGCTCGAGGCGGGCAGGAAAGGCACATCTTTTGCGTAAGCGATCGGCAGGACAGGCTTGGCCGACGGCCAGAGCAGCAAGCGAAACGTTTCCGGGGCGGGAGGCAAGGGCATGACAGGCAACCGCAAGGGCCATATCCGCATCACATCGCATCCCGAGCCGGGGACCTCGGCCACCCGTCACCCCATCGCCTGGGGATCGCCGGACCCCGCGAAGCGCGGGCCGATCATCGGCACGGTCTCCCGCCCGCAGGATCGCAACGTGATCGGCGCGCATGGCGGGGCCTATTCGCTCTATCGTGCGCTGGCGGTCTCGGCCGGGGCGCTGAATGCGCAGGCGCGCGCGGATTTCACCAACACCGAACCCGCTGCCGAGATCGGCCCGCATCCGCAATGGGGCGAAGCGGGCAAGATCGTCTCTCTTGATCCGTTCGGCCATCGCGTTACGGAATATTACGCCCGCGAGATGGCCGAGGGCCTCGATATCCGCCCGACCATCGCCATCACCAAGGCGCGTTTGCACCTGCCGGAGATCCGCGAGGCGATGGCCAAGGGCGCGCTCAAGCCCGATGGCGAGATCCTCAAGGAAAAGGGCGATGTCGCCGTCACCAAGATCGCGATCGATCCGGTCTGGTGGCTGCCGGGCATCGCCGAGCGCTTCGGCACCACGGAAAAGGCCCTGCGCCGCACACTCTTCGAGGAAACGGGCGGCATGTATCCCGAACTCGTGACGCGGCCGGACATGCAGGTGTTTCTGCCGCCGATCGGCAACATCACGGCCTATATCATGGGCGATGCAGCCGCCCTTGCGAAGCCCAAGACGCGCATCACCTGCCGCGTGCATGATGAATGCAACGGCTCGGATGTGTTCGGCTCGGATATCTGCACCTGCCGGCCCTATCTCATCCACGGCATCGAGGAATGCGTGCGCGCCGCGCAGAACAAGGGCGTGGGGCTCATCGTCTACAACCGCAAGGAAGGCCGGGCGCTCGGCGAAGTCACGAAATTCCTCGTCTACAACGCGCGCAAGCGGCAGGAAGGCGGCGACCAGGCCGCGACCTATTTCGAACGCACGGAATGCGTGGCCGGCGTGCAGGATGCGCGCTTCCAGCAATTGATGCCGGATGTGCTGCACTGGCTCGGCATCACGCATATCGAGCGGTTCATATCCATGTCGAACATGAAGTTCGATGCCCTTGTGAATTCAGGGATTTCCATCGGTGAGCGCGTGCCCATCCCGGATGGGCTCATCCCCGACGACGCCAATGTCGAGATGGAAGCGAAGAAGGCCGCCGGCTATTTCGCGCCGGAAGGCGCACCGGACAAGGCGGCTCTGGAGCAGGTGATCGGCCGTGACCTCAAGAACTTCTGAGGCCGATGCGCTTTTGAGCGCGGCCGCCGTGCGCACGAAGGCGCGCCGGCTGTTTGAACGCGCCAAGGCGGATCACCTGACGCATTTCCGGCTCGACCTTGCGCGCCTGCCCGGCCTGGCGCGCGAGGTCGCGGCCGTCACGCGGCGGGCCTATCCCACGCTCGACGTGCCGTTCCATGCGCGCTGGCGGCATTTCACCCATGCCGGGCGCGACCGCTGGGCGGAGTGCGACGCGGCGACATCATGGCCCAGCCCGGCCGAGCGTGCCCGCGCGGCTTTCGATCTCGTGATCGTCTCGGTGCTGCTCGATGCCGGTGCCGGCGCGGCCTGGCTTTATCGCGACCCGCTGAACGGCATCGCCATTGGCCGCTCCGAGGGGCTCGCGCTCGCGAGTTTCGACATGTGGGCGGCGGGCGCCTTCTCGGACGACCCGGACAATCCCCTGCGCGCCGATGCGGGGCGCCTCGCGAACCTCACGGTGGAAGCGCTGGCCGAAGGCTTTCAGGCCGGGCCGGAGAATCCGCTGGAGGGTCTCGAGGGCCGTGCCAGGCTCATCAACGCGCTGGGCCATGCGGTTCTGGCCGACCCCGCCTTGCGCGATGCGGCGGGCAAGGCCCGGCCGGGCGCGCTGTTCGACGTTCTGGCGCAGGGGCGCACCACCCTCCCCGCCTCGGAGATCCTCGCGGCCGTGCTGCGGCATTTCGGGCCGATCTGGCCGTCGCGCCTCACGCTGGAGGGCGTGCCGCTCGGCGACACCTGGCGGCACCCGTTGCTGGATGACGGGACGCCGACCGGCGCGCTCGTGCCCTTCCACAAGCTCTCGCAATGGCTCTCCTACTCGCTGATCGAGCCGATGCAGGCCGCCGGCATCACGGTCACGGATATCGATGGCCTCACGGGCCTTGCGGAATACCGCAATGGCGGGCTCTTCCTCGATGGCGGGGTGATCGTTCCGAAGGATGCGGCGATCCTCACGGCCGATCACGCACCGGATTCAAGCGTCATCATCGAATGGCGCGCGCTCACCGTGGCGCTGCTCGATGACATCGCCCCGCTGGTGCGCGAGGCTCTGGGCGTCGCCGAGGCCGCGTTTCCGCTCGCGCGCGTGCTCGAGGGCGGCACCTGGGCCACAGGCCGCAAGCTCGCGCGCGAACGCCGGGCCGATGGCAGCCCGCCGCTCCGCATCGTGAGCGATGGAACCGTGTTTTGAACTGAGACCACGAGGCTTCGCGCGAAGCCCCTCGAAGACAGGACAGAGACCATGCAGGGCGTCACCATCGTCAAACACCCCCTCGTGCAGCACAAGCTCTCGCTGATGCGCGACAAGACCCGCTCGACCTCCGGTTTTCGCCGGCTCGTGCGCGAGATCGCCATGCTGCTGGCCTATGAGGTGACGCGCGAATTGCCGATGACCACGCGCCAGATCGAGACGCCGCTGCAGACCATGGATGCCCCGACGATCGACGGCAAGAAGCTGGTGCTGGCGCCCATCCTGCGCGCGGGCATCGCGCTGTCCGATGGCATGCTGGAGCTGATCCCCTCGGCGCGCGTCGCGCATATCGGCCTCTATCGCGACCACGAAACGCTTGAGGCGGTGGAGTATTTCTTCAAGGCCCCGCACGATCTCGCCGACCGGCTGGTGATCGTCACCGACCCCATGCTCGCGACCGGCAATTCCGCCACCGCCGCCATCGAGCGGCTGAAGGCGCGCGGGGCGCATGACATCCGCTTCGTCTGCCTGCTCGCCGCCCCGGAAGGCATCGCGCAGATGCAGGCGCAGCATCCTGACGTGCCGATCTGGACGGCGGCGATCGACGAGCGGCTCAATGAAAAGGGCTATATCGTGCCGGGCCTCGGCGATGCCGGCGACCGCATCTACGGGACGCATTGAGCAGCCGGTCCAACGCATCCGCGCGGCTGGAAAAGACCGTTGATTGCCGGCTTTCTATCCGGCTTCGGCCCTTCCAATGGGCGTGGAACCGGGTCTACATTCGAACCGAAATCGAGGGACCGAAGCGGTGCCCGCTGACATCCGGGAGTTCACGAGCATGAGCGAGATCAACAGGCGCGACGTCTTCAGGATTGCCGTGGCGGGCGGGTTGGCCGCGACGACGATCATCGCCGGCAGCGCCGAGGAAGCGCTGGCGCAAGCCGCGAGCCAGGGCGCGACGCCGACCTTCCGGCTGCTGCTCGTCAATGACATTTACAAGATGAACGAGGTGGCGAAGAAAGGCGGCTTCGCACGCCTCGCGGCCATCGCGCGGGCGGAGAAGGCTGGCCCCGTGCCCTGCTTCTATGCCCATGCCGGCGACATGTATTCGCCCTCGCTGATGTCCGGTTTCGACCAGGGCGCGCATACGGTGGAACTTCTGAACGTGGTGCCGCCCGATGTCTTCGTGCCCGGCAACCACGAATTCGATTTCGGCAAGGACAATTACCTGAAGCGCCGCGCGGAATCGAAGTCGCTGTTCATGGCGGCGAACCTGCGGAACGCGGATGGCTCGCCATTGCCCGGCCACGAGGATCGCAGGATCTTCGAGATGGGGCCGATCAAGCTCGGCGTCTTCGGCGTGGCGCTCGCCAACACGCCGCTGATGTCCTCGGCACAAGGGTTCACCTTCAGCGATGAAATGGCCGCGGTGCGCGAGCAATCGAAGGCCCTGCGCGATGCCGGCGCGGATATCGTCGTCGCCGTGACCCATACCGATTTCACCCGCGACCTCGAGATCGCCCGCTCGCGCCTCGTCGACGTGCTGCTGACCGGCCACGACCACGATCTGCGCATCTCCTACGACAACCGCGTGGCGATGGTGGAATCGGGCGAGGAAGGCGAATATGTCACCGCCATCGACATGTATTGCATCATCGGCGAACGCGACGGAAAGCGCACCGTGACCTGGCGGCCGGTGTTCCGCGCGATCGATTCCGCGCTCGTCGAGCCCGATCCGGCAGCACTCGCCATCGTGAAGAAATACGAGGCGGAACTCTCGAAGGAACTCGACGTCAATATCGGCACCACGGCCGTGGCGCTCGACAGCCGCTCGGCCACCGTGCGCAGCCAGGAAGCGGCGATCGGCAATCTCATCGCCGATGCGATGCGCGTCTCGACCGGGGCCGATGTGGCGATCACCAATGGCGGCGGCATCCGCGCGAACAAGCAATATGCGCCGGGCGCGACGCTGACACGCCGCGACATCCTCTCCGAACTGCCCTTCGGCAACTCGACCGTGATGGTCGAGATCACCGGCAAGGACATCAAGGACGCGCTGGAGAACGGCGTGTCGCAGGTCGATAACCGCGCGGGGCGCTTTCCCCAGGTCTCGGGCCTCAGCTTCACCTATGATCCGAAGGCGCCCGCGGGCAGCCGCGTGCTCTCGATCGAGGTTGCCGGCAAGCCCATCGACCCGGCGGCGAAATACAAGGTTGCGTCCAACGACTTCATGTTCGGCGGCGGTGACGGCTACGCGGCCCTCGGGCGCGGCCGCACGCTGATCGGCAAGACCGACGGCACGCTGATGGCCAATGTCGTGATGGTGCATGTGCGCAAGCTCGGCACCGTCAATATCGGGGTGGAGGGGCGCATCGTCGCGAAATGAAGCGGCCTCGTGCCGGCCGCCCCGTCTTGCAAGCGCGGATCGCGCTCGCCCGTCTCCCATCAAACCCGAACCAGCGACGAAGGCCTGTCATGAAAAACGCAACCATCGCCATGGCCCTTGCGGCCGCACTGGTGGTCGGAGCCTGCAGCGGCGCGCAGGAAGCCGTCCAGACCTCCATCGACCGCACCGTGCTGGGCACGCTGGTGGGCCGCCCCTATGCCACGGCCACGGCGCCGGGGCCTGACCTGCCCTTCGCGCCGTCCCGCGAGCCCCCTTACGGCCGCCAGTTCTCGACCACCACCCTCGCGGATGGCTCGCGGCTCTATCGCCACATGATCCGCGACATCGGACAGCGGACCAGCACCAATTTCCTGGGCCTGCGCTCGTCCGAGAGCGTGCAATATTCCTATCGCCTGATGTATTTCCGCGTCGATCCGGCCGGAACCATCGTCGAGATCGCCAACGGCTTCTGGCTCGGCGAAAGCGAACGATGCGTGGGATATGTCGGCAACATCTTCCAGACCTGCGAAAATCCGCAGGCTTTGGCCGCGGATGTCGCGTTTTTCGACAGCCTCGTGCGCACCGCCGACGGGCGCCCCGTGACCATGGCCTGGCTGAAGACGCCCTGAGGCGCGCGGCATTCGGATCGGGCCGGCAGAAGCCAGACGCCCGGTCCGGCTCTGATGCGCCGGCCCTCAGGCCTCGATGGGCACCAGCCGCGTGATGCGGCTCGGGTTGGATTCCGCCAGCAGGAGCGAGCCGTCGGGCATCCCGTACAACCCGTGCGCCCCGTTCAGCATGGGCCGGGCACGACCGATGCGTCTGCCATCGGCCGCGAGGCAGGTGAGGCTCGGCGTCTCGTCCGTTACGTAAAGCCGGCCGGCCGCATCGCCCCAGATCGCGACCGGGCGGCGGAAGCCCGGCCATTCCGCGAGGAACAGCCCCTCGGGGTCGAAGACCTGCAGCCGATGGTTCGAGCGGTCGATCACCACCAACCGTCCGTCAGGCAGGCACCAGATCCCGTGCGGTTCGGCGAACTGGCCCGGCCCCGAACCGAAACTGCCCCATGTCGCGATGTGGCGCCCATCGGCGGCAAAGCGGTGGACATGCCAGCCCGCATAGCCATCGGAGACGTAGATCTCGCCGGACGGCGCGATCGCCAGATCCGTGGGATGGTTGAACGGCTGATGCGGCACCCCGCGCCGGCCGATGCCGCCGATGCGCTGCCCCTCGGGCGAGAAGATGATGATCTCGTGCATGTCGCGATCCACGACGAAGATCCGCCCGTCGGGATGCGCCGTGAGGCAATGGCTGTCGGCGATCTCCGCACCGCCATAGGCCGAGAGGTACGTCCCGTGGGCATCAAGCACGATCACGCGCGGATCATCGGGATCGACCAGCGGATCATGGCGCAGCAGCACATGCACGCGTCCGTCCGGCCCGACGGTGACGTCCGACACCTTGCCGGAATTCGCGGGCCACGCGCCAAAAGGCCGTTCGACCCGGAAGAGACGATCCCCCAGGGCGACGGTCAGGGCGTGAAGCGGCGGCGCGGTGCGGGCCATGATCAGGCGCCGGGATAGGGATGCGTCGCGGCCCAGTGCCGGGCGATGTCGAGGCGGCGCGTCACCCACACCCCCTCTTGCGTCATCACGTAGTCGAGGAAGCGCTCGAGGCCCACGGCACGCGCGGGGTGGCCAATGAGCCGCATGTGCAGGCCCACGGACATCATCTTCGGTTGGGTGGCACCCTCGCGATAGAGCATGTCGAAGGCATCCTTGTGCCATTCGAAGTAATCATTCGAGGTCGCGAACTGGCCGCAGAACTTGCCGTCATTGTTCGTCAGCGAATAGGGCACCACGAGATGCGGCTTGCCCGAGACGGTTTTCCAGTACGGCAACTCGTCGTCATAAGCATCTGAATCGTAAAGGAAACCGCCCTCCTCCACCACGAGACGGCGCGTGTTCACGCTCGGCCCGTAGCGGCAATACCAGCCGAGCGGGCGCGCGCCGAGCGTCTCGCGGAGCGATGCGACAGCCAGCCGGATATGCTCGCGCTCCTCCTCCTCGCTGAGCAGGAAATGCTTGATCCAGCGCCAGCCATGGCAGCAGCAATCGAAATCGGCCGCGCGGATGGCCGCGGCAGCCTGCGGATTGCGCTCGATCGCGAGCGCGCAGCCGAAGATGGTCATCGGCAGGTTGCGCTCCTGGAAGAGACGCATGAGCCGCCAGAAGCCGACGCGGCTGCCATAGGCGAACAGGCCCTCCCCCGCGAGGTCACGGCCCGGCACGTTCTGCTGGAGGCCATGCGCCTCGGTGAGGCCGGTTTCGGTGAAATCCTCGCCATCATGGATCGACGGTTCCGAGCCCTCCTCGTAATTCATCACGAAGTTGAGGGCGATGCGGGCATCGCCGGGCCAGCGGGGATGCGGCGGGTTCGCGCCATAGCCGATCAGATCGCGGTCATCCGTCATGTCACATGCTCATCCGCCGGGTCAGGTTGGTCAGCCGGTCCATCACGATCATCAGGATGAGAACGACCACGATCAGCGCGCCGGACATCGCCGCGACGCGTACATCCAGCGTCGTCTCCATCATGCCCCACATGCGGATGGGCAGCATGTTGGTGCGCGCGGTCGATAGGAAAAGCGAGACCGGCACGTTGTCCATCGACGAGACGAAGGCGAGGAAAGCGCCTGCCGCGATGCCCGGCGCGATGATCGGCAGGGTGATGCGCCGGAACGTGTAGAGGCGCCCGGCGCCGAGGCTTGCGGAACTCTCGTGCAAGGCCGGATCGAGTTGCGTCAGGCTCGCGAGCGTCGTGCGGAAGATGAACGGCGCGATCACCACGATATGCCCGGCGATCAGCAGGTTCAGCGAAGGGCGGAAGCCGAGGATCGAGAAATACATCAGCGTCGCGAGCCCGAATGCCAGCCCGGGCAGCACGAGCGGCGACAGGAAACCCGCTTCGAGCAGGCGTGCCGAGGCGCGGCTCGCCCGGTTCAGCGCGAGCGCGGCCAAGGTCGCCAGAACCGCGCCGATGGCGGTTGCGCAGGCCGCGACCCACAGCGAATTCCACAGGGCCACATGCACATGGCGCGAACGGCCGGGATCGAGCAGCGCCTCGTACCAGCGCAGCGAGAGGCCCGGCGGCGGAAAGCGCAGCACCGTGGACGAGGTGAGCGAACTCACCAGAACGATCAGCACCGGCACGACGAGGATCGCGAGACCCGCAAGGGCCAGTGTCCCCATCACCACGCCATAGAGACGATCGGAGGGCGTGTTGAGCTGGCGGGCCATCAGGCGGTCCTCGCGAAGCGGCCGAGGGTCGCGAAGGCGGTGACCCCGGCGAGAACGGCGACGAGCAGGGTGACGGAAGCCACGGCCGCGAACGGCCAGTTATAGACCACCATCGCCTGCTGCCAGATCAGCGTCGGCAGATAGACGAGGCGCGCGCCGCCGATCACCGTCTGCGAGATGAAGGCCGTGGTGGCCGACGCGAAGACCAGCGTGGCGCCGGCGATCCAGCCCGGCAGCGACAAGGGCAGGATGACCTTGCGGAAGGTGCGCCAGCGCGAGCTTCCCAGCGCACGGGAGGCATCCGAGAGACTGGGATCGATCTGCCCCATCACGGTGATCAGCGGCAGCAGCATCAGCGGCATCTCGATCTGCGTCAGCGCGATCACGAGGCCGAGTTCGGTCTGAAGGAGGTTCAGCGGCGCGCTCGCGAGCCCCAGCGCCAGCAAAGCCTGGTTCAGCACGCCCTCGCGGCTGAGAATGACGATCCAGGCGAAGGTGCGAATGACGACCGAGGTGAGAAGCGGCAGGAGAATGATGAAGAGCAGCAGCCTTTGCAGGCGCGGCCCGCTGGCCACGAAGACGAGCGCGATCGGATAGGCAAAGAGCGTGGTGACAGCCACCGCGAGCAATCCCAGCCGCAGGGTGTCCCACACCACGCCCCGGTAGAAGGGATCGCCCCAGAACTTCGTCCAGCTCGCTGTCGAGAAGCCGCCGAGATTGTCATCGACGGAGAACGACATCACCAGCAGGATCAGGAGCGGCGCGGCAAAGAAGGCGAGATAGGTGAACCCGAGCGGTGCCGCGAGGCGCCACTCTATCCCTGTCGTCCCTGCATGGGCCGTGCCGCTCATCGCCGGGCCTTACTTCGTGATTTCCTTGTTGAAGCGCTCGATCCAGGCCGCGCGCTGCGGATTGATCACGTTCCAGTCATGCGTGACCATCTTCGCCACTTCATCGAGCGACTTGATGTCGAGGTTGTCGGTGAGCTTCACGTCCTTGTTCACGGGAACCATGTTGTAGGGCGAGAGCTGCAGCTTCGATTGGGCATCGGCGCCGATCACGGTGTCGATGTATTTGTGGGCGGCGTCGCGGTTCTCCGAGCCCTTCACGATGTGCAACGTGGTCGAGAAGGTGATGGCGCCGCTTTCCGGTGCGAGGAAGGCGATGTCCACGCCCTTGGCCTTCAGCGTCGCCGCGTTGTTGGTGTTCGTGTACATCAGGTCGATCTGCCCCTGCTGGAACAGGCCGGGCAAGGCCGCAGGCGTCGAGACGGCCGCCACCTTCGGCAGCACTTCCTTCAGCTTCTTGAAGATCGGCTCGATATCCGTGGCCGAGCCCCCGAAGGCCTTGGCCATCTCGACGAGGGAGACCGTGCCGAATGTCGTCTGGAATCCGGTGAGGCCGAGGCGCTCGACATAGGGCGATTCAAAGAGTTGCGCCCAGGTTTTCGGCGGATTGGGGATCTTCTTCGGGTTGTAACAGATGCCGACGATCTGCACGTTCACCGTCACCGCGTCGGCCGCGATCATGCCGGCAGGCAGTTTTCCGGCATTGGTGAGCTTGGAGGCATCGATCGGATCGAAGAGGCCCGCCTGGCGCGCCGCTGCCGCCGGGCCGGGATCGAGCACGAAGCAATCGAAGGGCGGAACGCCGCGCGCCGCGCGCACCTTCGTCACCTGGTCGACAGCCCAGAGCGTGTCGAAGGCGACATCGATACCGTGCTTCGCCTTCACCTGCGGGGCGACGATCGCGCGGTAAGCCTCATCCCAGGTGCCGGGATAGATCGCGGCGCTGAGCGAGCCCGAGGCGCGGGCGGGAAGCGGCAAGCTGGCCGCAGCACCGAGGGCCACGGCCCCCTTGAGTGCGGCGCGACGGGTGAGATCAGTCATGATGGGCTCTCCTTCAGCGGAAAAGCGCGTCGCGTCATGCGGCGGGCCGGGGGAAAAGAACGGGTCGGGCATGCGCCGCGAGCCCGCAATGCAATGTCGTCGTGAGGTCGAGCGGCGCGCCGGGCCGGCGGGGCGCGGCGACCTTGAAGGCTTCGCCCGCACTCGTCTCGACATCGTGGATGAGCTCGCCGCCGATCGGCAGGCTGAGCTTCAGCCGCACCGGCATTGTGCCCGGCATGGGCTGCGGAGAGAGCGTCAGCTGCTCCGGCCGGATCGTGACCAGCACCGGCTCGCCCGTCGCGAAGCGCTTGCGGCTCGGCACCTGCCACAAGGTTCCACCCGCGAGCCGGACGCCATAGCCGTCGCCTTCGGCTGTCTCGACCGAACCGGCAAAGCGGTTGGAGGAACCGATGAAATCATTCACGAAAAGCGTCTCGGGTTCGTCGTAGATCGCCACGGGGCTGCCGAGCTGCTCGATCTTCCCGCGGCTCATCACCGCGATGCGATCGGCGATCGACATCGCCTCGTCCTGGTCATGCGTCACCATGATGGCGGTGAGCCCGAACTGGCGCTGCAGGCGCTTGATCTCGATCTGCATGTCGAGTCTGAGATTCTTGTCGAGCGCCGCGAACGGTTCATCGAGCAGCAGGATGCGGGGGCGCACCGCCAGTGCGCGGGCGAGCGCCACGCGCTGCTGCTGCCCGCCGGAAAGCTGGCGCGGCTTGCGATCGCCGAAGCCTTCCATGCGCACGGTCGCGAGCATCTCCTTCACCCGCTCGCGGCAGGTGGCCTTGCTCGCGCCGCGCGCTTCCAGCCCGTAGGCGATGTTGTCCGCCACAGTCATGTGCGGAAAAAGCGCGTAATTCTGGAAGACGATGCCCACTTCGCGCCGGTTGGGTGGCAGCGGATCCACCACGCGATCCCCGATGATCACGCGGCCCGAGGTCTGGTTGATGAACCCGGCGACGATGCGCAACAACGTGGATTTTCCGCAACCCGAGGGGCCGAGCAGCGCCACAAGCTCGCCCGCGCGCACCTCGAGCGTCACCTGATCGACCGCAACAGCATCGCCATAGCTGTGCGACACCGCATCGAGCGTGAGCGGCTGGCTGGCGGGAGCGGGTTGTGGCGTTGAAGACTGCATCGGCGGGGTCGGCTGTTTCGTGGCGGTCGGCTCCGGTGCACGCAACCGCCGTGCCAGAGATTGTCGCCCGCAATGCCGGCGATCCCGCAACATCCGCAGGCACATTGTCTACAAAGCGCGGTTACAGCACGAAATCTGCCGTTTTTTTAATCAGCTCACGGATTGGTATGCCGATCCATGCGCCGCAACGCGCCCGGAAAGCACGGGAAAGTCACCGCCGCCCCCGTCCGGACCGATCCGGCACGCGCCTTGCAGCATCTTCGGGCAGAAAACAGGCGGAATACGCCGCCCGAACGCCCGGAGGCGCCTATGACATCCCATTCTGGTCACGGATTTTCGCGTCGCGATGCGCTCAAGACCGGCCTCGCCGCCGGCATCGCGACGATTGCCGCACCCGGCATCCTGCGGGCGCAGGCCCCGCGCGAACTCGTCATCGGCGGCGCGGCGAGCCACAAGCCGTGGGTCGAGACCCATGTGATGCCGTTCTTCGAGAAGAAATACAATTGCAAGATCAACTTCGAGGGCACGCGCAGCCTCGTGAACCTCGAGAAGATGCAGAAGAACAAGGACAAGCCCTATCTCTCCATCGTGCAGATGGACGATCCGGTGATGATCCTCGCCGTGAAGGAGGGCCTGCTCGAGCCGATCACCCCGGCCAAGGTGCCGAACATGGCGAAGCTGAAGCCCGGCACCGTGCACATGGACGGCATGTGGGCGAACTATCTCCAGCCCTGGCAGGGCGTTGCCTACAACACCAATGTCCTGAAGACGCCGCCCGCGGCCTGGGCCGAGGCGCTCGATCCGAAGTTCAAGGGGCGCATCATCGTACCGTCGCTGCAGAACACGGAAGGCTTGCCGAACCTCTTCATGTTCGCGCATCTCGCCACCGGCAAGCCGATGGTCGAGGCCTACAAGGAGATCGACGCCGCCTTCAAGGAATTGCAGAAGCTGAAGCCGAACCTGCTGACCGTCTACAGCCAGATGCCGCAGGCCTTCTCGCTGCTGGAACAGGGCGAGGCCCACATGATCCTCGGCGCCCTCTCCTCCTTCGGCATGCAGCGCCGCCTCGATGGCGCGCCGATCGGCATGGCCGCGCCGAAGGAAGGCATCTTCCCGGTGCCGTCGGGCATCGCGGTCGTGAAGGGCGGCCCGCATACGGACCTCGCCTTCGCCTATATCAACGAGCTTCTCGGCTCCGAGGTGCAGTCGAAGATCGCCGGCCCGACCTTCGCCATGCCGACCAACACCGATACTCCGGTGCCGGCGGGCATGCCGACGGATGCGAAAATCCACACGATCGACTGGGCCTTCGTGGCCGAGAATCGCACCGAATGGGTGAAGCGCTGGGACCGCGAGATGGCGACCTGAGGACCAGGGCCGCGGCCTCGCCCGCGCCCGTGATCGATCATGTCTGACCCGGCTTTCCTTGATGTGCGGCAGGCGACGAAGAGCTTCGGCGCCACGCGTGTGCTCGATGGCGTCGACCTCGCGGTTGGGAAGGGTGAGTTCGTCTCCCTTCTCGGGCCGTCGGGCTGCGGAAAAACCACGCTCCTGCGCCTCATCGCAGGGCTGGCGGCGGCGGATTCCGGCCGGTTCCGCCTCGATGGCCAGGAGATCGCGGCCTTGCCGCCGCACAAGCGCGATGTCGGCGTCGTCTTCCAGAGCTACGCGCTGTTTCCGCATCTGACGGTCGCGGAAAACATCGCCTTCGGCCTCAAGGCCAAGGGGGCACCGGCGGGTGTGATCGCCGAAACCGTGAAGCAGTTCCTTGGCCTGGTGCATATGGAGGCGCTGGCCGACCGTTCCGTACGTGCCCTCTCCGGCGGGCAGCAGCAGCGGGTGGCGGTCGCGCGCGCGCTCGCGGTGAAGCCGAAGCTGCTGCTTCTCGACGAACCCTTCTCCGCGCTCGATCGCAAGCTGCGCGAGACGATGCAGATCGAGCTTCGCCGCCTCCTGCGCGAACTGGCGATCACCGCGATCTTCGTGACGCATGATCAGGACGAGGCGCTCATCATGTCCGACCGGATCGCCGTGATGAATCGCGGGCGGATCGAGCAATTCGAGACGCCCGAGGCGATCTACGCGCGGCCCGCAACGCCCTTCGCGCTGGAATTCGTGGGTCTCTCGACCCGCATCGCCGGCACGGTGACCGCTTACGATGAAGCGGGCTTCGTGACGGTCGACACGCCGCAGGGCCAACTCGTGGCCCGGGGGCGCTTTGCGGCGGGAAGCCCCGTGCTGCTCGGCATCCGGCCCGAGCGCATCCGGTTCGGGACGGAGGGCGGCGAAAACCGGATCGCGCCCGTGCTGCGGGATATCGTGTTCCAGGGGGCAAGGGTCCAGGCCCATTTCGTCAGCCCGGATGACCGGCCAATCCTGATCGAGACCTCCGCCGCCCTGCCTGCGGGTCTCGCGGCCGGCATGCCCGTGCCGATCTCGTTTGCGGCGGCGGATACCCTCGCCTACCCCGCCGAGGCCGCGTGATGAACAGCCTCGCCGGCAACCGGGTGATCTGGCTCGCGGTGCCCGCGCTCGGCTTCCTCGCGATCTTCTACGCCGCGCCGCTGTTCTATCTGCTCGCGCGCAGCTTCATCGGGCCGAACGGCTTTTCAATCGGGCTTTTCACGGCCTTTTTCGCCGATGCCTACAACTGGCGCGTCATCGGCAACACCCTGCGCATCGCGCTGCTGGTGACGCTGGTTTGCCTCACCGTGGGTTATCCCGTCGCCCTGGCCTTGGCGCGTTCGAAGGGGCTCGCGCAGGTGATCCTGCTGACCGCGATCATCCTGCCGCTCTCCGTGGGTGTGGTGGTGAAGGCCTTCGCCTGGCAGATCGTGCTGCGGCGCGACGGGGCGATTGCGAAGCTGCTGGTCTCCACCGGCATCTGGGACGAGCCGCAACGCCTGCTCTTCACCGAGCCCGGCCTGGTGATCGGCGCGGCGAATGTGTTCCTGCCCTTCATGATCCTGCCGATCTATTCGGTGGTGAAGCTCATTGATCCGCGCCTCTGGGAAGCCGGCGCGACGCTCGGCGCGAGCCCGCTCTACCGCTTCCGCAAGATCATCCTGCCGCTGACCATGCCGGGCCTGATCAGCGGTATGGCCTTCGTCTTCTCGATGTCGGTCTCGATGTTCGTGATCCCCAGCCTGCTGATGGGCGACCGCTTCCAGACGCTCGCCACGCTCACTGGCCGCTCCTTCCTGCTGATGCGCAACGAGGCACTCGGTTCGGCGACCGCCGTGGTGCTGCTGGTGCTCGCGGTTTCGATCGTCGTGGGTTCGACCTGGCTGTCGCGCCGGATCGGGAGGTCGGGATGACCGCGATCGAAAAGGCCGCGAGCGCGCTCGTCTGGTTCGTCGCAGCCTTGGCGGTGATCTTCCTGCTGTCGCCGCTCGTCATCACGATCGCCGTCTCGTTCGGGGATAGCGCGGTGTTCTCTCTGCCGCCGCCGGGCTGGTCCACGCGCTGGTACGAGCGGCTGCCGAACACGCGCGGGCTTGCGGCCTCGCTCGGCACATCGGTGCAGATCGCGGCGCTCTCGACGCTTGTCTCGCTTGTGCTCGGCACGCTCTGCGCCATTGCGCTGGTGCGCGGCGAATTCCGGGGGCGCGAGGCGATTGCGACCTTTCTCGTCTCTCCGCTCATGTTGCCGGGACTGGTCGTGGGCATCGCGATGCTGCAGGGCTTCCGCGCCATGGGCCTGCGGGATGCCTGGCTGAGCCTGCTCGTGGCGCATGTCATCATCACCATGCCCTATGTGGTGCGCACGGTTCTGGCGTCGCTCAGCCTCTTCGATTTCACCCTCATCGAGGCCGCCCGGACGCTCGGCTGCAACACGATGCAGGCCCTGCGCAAGGTGATGGTACCGGCGCTCGCCCCGGCCTTCCTCACCTCGGGCATGTTCGCCTTCCTCGCTTCCATGGACAATTATCCGATCTCGATCTTCTTCACCGATGCCTGGACCAAGACCCTGCCGATCCAGATGCTGCAACTGGTGGAGGAGCGCCCCGACCCGATGATCGCCGCCGTCTCGACCCTGTTGATCCTGCTCGCGATCCTCGCGATGATCATCGGCGACCGGCTTGTGGGCCTGAAGAAGCTCGCGGAGTTCTGATGCCCCCGCCCGATCTCCCTGCGACGGACCGCGATTTTCAGGGCTATCGCGCCGGCGAACCGTCGATCCTCTGGCCGAACGGCGCGCAACTCGCCGTTTCGGTCGTCGTCAATGTCGAGGAGGGCGCGGAACTCGCGCTATCCGCCGGCGATGAGGCGAACGAGTTCATCTACGAGGCCAATGAGCGCACCGAAGGCGTGCGCGACCTCTGCATGGAGAGCCATTACGAATACGGCACGCGGCGCGGCTGGCCGCGCATCCGGCAGGCGCTGAAGGATCACGGCGTCACGGCCACGCTCAACGCCAATGGCCGTGCCCTCGCCTATTCGCCCTGGATCGGCGCGGAGGCCATTTCCGACGGCCACGAGGTATCCGCCCATGGCTGGCGCTGGGAGCGGCACGCGCACATGGATGAAGCGACCGAGCGTCGCGCCATCGCCCGCACGGTGGCGGCCATCGCGGCCAGCGCGGGCACTCCCCCGCGCGGCTGGCACACGCGTTCCGCAACCTCGCCAAACACCCGCCGCCTGCTGATCGAGCATGGCGGATTTCTTTACGATTCCAACGCCTACAACGACGATTGCCCCTATATGGCGGCGATTGGCGGGCGCGATCTCGTGATCCTCCCCTATGCCTTCGACACGAACGACATGCGGTTCCAGCCCGGCGGCGCCTTCGTGGAGGGAGACGATTTCGCGCGCTACTGCATCGCGGCCTTCGAGCGGCTCCATGCCGAAGGACGGACCGCGCCACGCATGCTCTCGATCGGGATCCATCTGCGCATCATCGGTCGCCCCGCGCGGATCGGCGGGCTCGAACGGCTGCTGGCGCATATGGCGGGCCGCGAAGGCGTTTGGTTTGCGACCCGCGAAGCCATCGCCCATCATTGGCGCGCGGGGCTCGGCCTGCCGGAATGGCAGCCGCGCCCTGCCCTTTCCGCCTTCGAGGTGGCATGATGGGTTTCGATTTCACCGGCTATGGCGGGAACTGGCCGGATTTCCGCTGGCCCAACGGCGCGCGGCTCGCCGTTTCCGTCGTCGTGAATTTCGAGGAAGGCGCGGAGATGCAGGTGGGCTATGGCGACCCGCTGAGCGAGCGGCTCGGCGAGGTGATCAGCGTCGTCGAGCCGGGCCGGCGCGATCGCGGGCAGGAGCAGATCTTCGCCTATGGCCTGCGCGCCGGCCTCTGGCGCATGCTCGATGCGCTGGACCGGCATGGTCTGCGCGCGACCTTCTTCTGCTGCGGCCGGGCGGTGAAGCAATCGCCGCAACTCGCGGCGGAAATCACAAAGCGCGGGCATGAGCCGGCGCTGCATGGCTGGCGCTGGCGCCCGCATGCCGATTACCTGAGCCGCGCGGACGAGGCGCGCGATCTTGATCGCGCCATCGCGGTGATCGAGGCGGCTTGCGGGGAGAAACCGACCGGGTTCTTCTGCCGTGGTGCCGAGAGCGACTGGACCCGCGCGCTGTTGATCGAGCGCGGATTTGCCTATGCTTCCAACGCCTTCGACGACGACCTGCCCTATTGGGACCGGAGCGGCGCGCGGCCCCTGCTCGTCGTGCCCTACGCGCTCGACACCAACGACATGAAGTTCTTTCATCCCAACGGCTTCGTGCGCGCGAGCGAGATGGTGGATTATGTGACCGACGCGCTCGACGTGCTGCTCGCCGAAGCGGAGCGATCCGGCCCGCGCCTGCTGAATATCGGCTATCACCTGCGGATCTGTGGGCGACCCGCCCGCTTTCCCGCTTTCGAAGCCGTGCTGGCCCGCCTCGCGGCCTTCGGGGATCGGGTTTATGTGGCGCGGCGCTACGAGATCGCCCGCGCCTTTGCGGCAGCGGTGCCGGCATGAGGGCCGAGCGATGATCCCCCTCGCCCGTGATCTCGCCGCCGGCATCCGGTCCGATCGGCTCGACCCGGTCGCCGTCACGCGGGATGCGCTTGCGCGCTGCCATGCCTCGCAACCCCGCCTCAACGCGCTGACCGTGATCGACGACAACAAGGCTCTCGCGGAAGCCGCGACGATCTCTGCGCGCCTGGCGGCCGGTGCGCATCTGCCGCTGGCAGGCGTGCCGATCGTCGTGAAGGACAACATCTGGGTCGGTGGCTGGCGCATCACGCAAGGCTCGCGCTACTTCGCCGATCACATCGCCCCGTGCGATGCGCTGGCTGTGGAACGCGCGCGACAGGCCGGCGCAATCGTGCTCGGCATCGGGCATTGCCCGGAATTCGCCTGCAAGGGCCTGACGCGCTCGCCGCTTTACGGCACGACGCATCACCCCATGGATGCGAGCCTCACGCCCGGTGGCTCCTCGGGCGGGAACAGCGCGATTGTCGCGGCCGGCAGCGTGCCCCTGTCCATCGGCACGGATGGCGGCGGTTCGAGCCGTCGCCCGCCCGCGCATTGCGGCCTCGTCGGCTTCAAGCCGAGCCACGGCGCGATCCCGCATCCCTTTGGCTTCCCTGAGCCTTTCTGGTGGATCACCTGCATCGCGCCCATCGCGCGCGACGTCGCGGATGCGGCCCTGCTGTTTTCCGTGATGGCCGGCCCTGATGCGCGCGACCCCGAAAGCCTTCGCCTCCTCGCGATGCGCGACGAAAGGCCGGAAGCCTTGCGCATCGCCTTCCACTCCACCCTGGGGCTCGATGTGCCGGTGGATGACGATGTGGCGGATGGTTTCGCGAAGGCCATCGACACCCTGCGCAAGGCGGGCCTGGCCATGATTGAAACCGCGCCTGTCTGGCCCGAGCCGGAGGAGCGCGCGGCCCTGTCGGCGATCCAGTTCGCGGGGCTTGCGGCGATCCATGGCACACGCTACCGCGCCGATCCCGCGGCGATTGACCCGGATGTCGCCGCGCAGATCGAGCAAGGTTTCCGCCTGCCCGCGACCGAGGTGGCGCGCGGCCTGGAAACGAGCCAGCAGATACGCCGCGGCCTCGGCGCGTTTTTCGCAGAATTCGATCTGATGCTCTCGCCCACCACGCCTTGCGTGGCCTGGCCGCACACGGAACTCGGCCCGGCGATGATCGGCGGGAAGCCGGTCGATGCGCGCGGGCATGCCTCCTTCACGCCGCTCTACAATCACGGGCAGAACCCGGCGATTTCCATTCCCTGCGGGCGCGGTCGCGCCGGTCTGCCCATCGGATTGCAGATCGCGGGCGGCGTGGGCGAGGATCAGCGCGTGCTGGCCTTCGCGGCGGCAGCCGAGCGCATCCTCGCGGAAGCCGGCCTGTGGACGGGGCTTTCATGACGCGCATCCTGATCCTCAACCCTAACATGACCGAGGCGATGACGATCCGCCTCACCGAGGTTGCCGCGCGGGTCGCCTCACCCGGCACGGCGATCGCCAGCGCCACCGCGCCGCGCGGCTTCCCCTACATTTCGAGCCGGGCCGAGGCGCAGATCGCCGGGGCGATCGCGCTGGAGATGCTCGCCGAACGGCAGGGCCAGTTCGACGCGGCGATCATCGCGGCCTTTGGTGATCCCGGCTTGATCGCGGCGCGCGAATTGTTCGATGAGCCCGTCATCGGCATGTCGGAAGCGGCGATGCTCACCGCCCTCATGCTGGGCAAACGCTTCGGAATCGTCAGTTTCGCCGCCCGCATGGCGCCTTGGTACGAGGAATGCGTGGAGATGCACGGATTGACCGGGCGTTGCGCGGGCGTGTTCTGCCTCGACGAGCCGATTTCCTCGGTCGCGGATGTCGCGGCTGAAAAGAGCGAGGCTCTGGTGACGCTCTCCGGCCGCGCCATCGCGGCGGGTGCGGATGTGGTCATCCTCGCCGGCGCGCCGCTCGCCGGGCTTGCGGCGGAGGTCGCGCCTCTCATCCCCGTGCCGCTGGTCGATCAGGCGCAGGCCGCGCTGAAACAGGCGGAAACGCTTGTGGCGCTGAAGCCGCGCAAGGCGGGTGACGGCCGGTTCAAGCGACCGCTGCCGAAGCCGAGCCACGGGCTCGCGGCCGCGCTCGCCAACCGCATCTCGCACGACGATACCCCTTCCGGAGGCTCCCATGGCTGAGTTCGATCTCGCGATCCGCAACGGCACGATCATCACTGCCGCCGATACCATCACCTGCGACATCGGCATCCGGGGCGGGCGAATCGTGCAACTCGCCGAGCGGATAGAGGGTGCGGCCCGCGAGGTGGATGCGAAAGGCCTCCTCGTGATGCCCGGCGGCATCGACAGCCATGTGCATCTCGACCAGGAATCCGGCCCGGAAATCCGCATGGCCGACGATTTCGAGAGCGGCACGCGCGCCGCGCTCGCGGGCGGCAACACGACCGTCATCGCCTTCGCGAAGCAGGAGAAGGGCAAGTCGCTGCGCGCCTGTGTCGAGGCCTATCACAAAAAGGCGAACGGCAAAGCGATGATCGATTACGGCTTCCACCTCATCGTCTCAGACCCCACGCCGGGCGTGCTGAACCAGGAACTGCCGGCTTTGTTCCAGGATGGCTGCACCTCTTTCAAGGTGTTCATGACCTATGACGATCTCGTGCTGAACGACCGGCAATTGCTGGAGGTTTTCGCCGTCGCGAAACGCGAGCGCGCGCTCGTGATGGTGCATGCCGAGGGCTACGACACCATCAAGTTCCTCACCGAAAAACTCGAATCCGAGGGCAAGACCGCGCCCTATTTCCACGCCCTGTCCCGCCCCCAGCTCATCGAGCGCGAGGCGACGCATCGCGCCATCAGCCATGCCGAACTGATCGACGTGCCGATCATGATCGTGCATGTCTCGGGCCGCGAACCCATGGAGCAGATCCGCTGGGCGAAGAGCCGGGGCTTGCGCGTCTATGCCGAGACCTGCCCGCAATACATCTCGCTCACCGCCGACGACCTGAAGGGCGAGGACCTCGCGGGAGGGAAATATGTCTGTTCGCCCCCGCCGCGCGACCGCGACAGCTGGGCCGCGATCTGGGAGGGCCTGAAGGATGGTACGTTCCAGGTGTTCTCGTCGGATCATTGCCCGTTCTATTTCGACAGCGAGGCGGGCAAGAAGCACCCCAAAGCGCGCCAATCCTTCCGCTATGTGCCGAACGGCATTCCCGGCATCGAAACACGGCTGCCGATCCTCTGGTCGGAGGGTGTCGCCAAGGGCCGGATCAGCGCGAACGACTTCGTGGCGCTGACGTCGACCAACCACGCCAAGCTCTACGGCATTTACCCGAAAAAGGGCACGATTGCCGTGGGTTGCGACGCCGACCTCGTGCTCTGGGACCCCAACCGCAAGGAAATCATCCGGCAGGAGATCCTGCATCACGGCTCGGATTACACGCCATGGGAGGGCTTCGCGGTCACCGGCTGGCCGGTGATGACCATCGCGCGCGGGAAGATCGTGATGGATGACGGCCAGGTGCTGGCGAAAGCCGGCGACGGGCAGTTCCTCGCCCGCGATATCTCGCCCTATGCGGAGAAGGCGGCGTGAACCCTTCGACGCTGGTTCTGGCCGACCGCATCGTCGAGGGCGTCGCGCCCGACGGCATGCCGGTCATCCATGACGATGCGGCGATCCTGATCGAAGCGGGCGTTGTGAAGGCCATCGGCCCGGCCCGCGCGCTGGTGGCCGCGCATCCCGGCGTGGAAACGCTGGGCGGGCGTGGCAAGGTGGTGATGCCCGGCCTCATCAACGCGCATCACCATGTCGGTCTTACGCCGTTCCAGCTGGGATCGCCCGATTATCCGCTCGAATTGTGGTTTGCCTCGCGGATCGCGCTGCGGGATGTCGATCTCCGGCTCGACACCTTGTTCTCGGCTTTCGAAATGATCGCGAGCGGCGTGACCACCGTTCAGCACCTGCATTCGCGCGCGCCGGGCGATGCGCAAGCCGTGCTGGGCGCCGCGCGCAAGGTGATCGGCTCCTATCGCGAAATCGGCATGCGCGCGTCCTATTCCATGGCTTTGCGCGACCAGAACCGGCTGGTCTATCAGGATGACCGGCTCTTCACGGATAGCGTGCCGGAGACCCTTCGTCCGGCCCTGCGCGCGTTTTTCGAGCGCTTCACCTTGCCACTTTCCGAGCAGGTCGCGGTGTTCGAGGCCTTGCGCGCGGAACTTCAGGCAGAGCCGCGCATCCGCTTTCAGGTCGCGCCCGCGAACCTGCACTGGCTGTCGGACGAGGCGCTTCGACTCGCGGCCGAGCTTTCGAGCCGGCACGGCATGCCCATCCACATGCACCTCCTCGAAACGCCCTACCAGAAGGAATATGCACGGCGGCGCACCGGCGGCTCGGCCGTGGCCTATCTCGAACGTTTCGGCCTGCTGAGCGACCGGATGACCCTCGGCCACGGCGTCTGGATGAGCGAGAGCGATATCGAGCAATGCGCCGCGCATGGCGCGCGGATCTGCCACAATTGTTCCTCGAATTTCCGTCTCAAGAGCGGGATTGCGCCGGTCAACCGGTTTCTCGCGAAGGGCATTCCGGTCTGCCTCGGCATCGACGAGGCCGGGATCAACGAGGATCGCGACATGCTGCAGGAGATGCGCCTCGTCCTGCGCGCACATCGCGAGCCGGGGATCGACGCGCCGCAGCCCTCGGCCGTGGAAGTCTTCCGCATGGCGACCGGACATGGCGCGGCCACGACGCCCTTTGGCGACCGGATCGGCTCGCTGAAGCCGGGATCGCTGGCCGATCTCGTGCTGCTCGACCATGCCAAGGTCACCCACCCCTACCAGCATGCCGAGACGCCGCTGATCGACGTGATCCTCCACCGCGCGAAGCCCTCGGCCATCGAGGCCGTGATGGTGGGCGGCGAGGTGATCTACGAGGATGGCCGCTTCACGCGCATCGACCGCGCGCAGGTGCTGGAGGCCATCCGCGAGAGCCTGGCTGCGCCGCTCACGCCAACGGAACTGGATCGGAAGCGGCTGTCGGAAGCCATCTTCCCGCATGTGAAGGCGTTTTATGATCGCTGGCTGCCGGCGGAGCCCGGCGCGCCGCACACGTCTTACAATGCGAAATAGCGCTTCTTCTGTCGCATTGTCTTCGCGCCAACCGGCGACCCCTTGGCTTGAAAATGCTTCCGATTACGCCCCGCGAAACAGCGAGAAGCCGTAGGGCGTGAACTTGAAGGGCAGATGATAATGCTCGGCCGCATTCCGCACCCGGAAGCGGAACGGCACCTCATCGAGAAATGGCGCGTCGCGTCCCGTCCGCGCGAAAAAGGCGCCGAGATCGAACCGCACCTCGTAGAGGCCGGCGACGACGCCCGCACCACGGGCCGAGGCATGATCGAGGAGGCCGTTCGCGCCGATCTCCCCCGCCGCAACGAGCGCGGGCGACGGTTCGAGCCGATGAAGCTCGACGTTGAGCCCCGCCGCGACACGCCCGGTCGCGATATCCATCGCATGGATGGAAATTCCGCCCGCCTGCTCCATCATTCCCGCTCCCTGCCGCCGCCCGAGTTCAGCCTTCGGCCCGTTCTAGCAGCCCGCCGCCATTCGGGCCACCGCGCGCGGCGGGACCGGTCCGCCGGGTCGGATCGCGGCTCGGCTTGGCGCGCGCCCGTCCCGCTCCTCGCGGTGCTTCGACGGAATGTCATCGCGCCAGCGATAACAGGGATGCGGCATTTCCCCGCCCCGGCCTAGAGGCAATCAGGCATCGACGTGGCAGCTCTCCTCCAGGGCCGTCAACGCGGCATCGAGGGCCTGCCCCCGCGCGGTCAGGCTGTAGCTCACCCGGGGTGGAACGGTCGGCTCGTAGGAACGGGCGACCAGGCCTTCCGCCTCGAGCATTCTCAGGCGGTCCGTCAGGACTTTCGAGGAGATATTCTCGATGAAACGCTTGAACTCGCTGTGCCGGGTTTCCCCGTTTCGGCTGAGAACCCACAGGATGTGAACCGTCCACTGACCGGACAATGTCTTCAGAAGCTGATCAAGCGGACATCCCGGCTCGATTTTCGGGTTTCTCGTGGCTTTCACGATTCCTCCTCGGTCCATTCCAATCGAAAGCAGTCGACGCCGGCACCCCCCTTTTTCGGGGGCTGCAGCCGAACATGTCGATGCCGTGTTGCGCAGCGGCCGAAAGGTGTTTCAGCCCGCACTCCCTGATTTTCGCCCCATTCCATCCCATGGACTTCAACAGGATGTCACTCGAATTCGTTGCTTTTCCTGTATGATTTCCCGGCAACAAAATCGACAGGAAGTAGATAATGCTCATTCAACTCGGTTCGCAAGGATTTCGATTGAGTGAACCTGCCAAGTTCCAATTGGAAAGTTACGAACCAAATGGTGCCTTCTTTCGGCGAACTCGGAGTTATGCTAGTGTGCTGGCGATTTTCAAGGAATGAGGATCCCCTATGCCAACAGCATCGCCCAAGCCGGGAGCGACCCTCCTCGACCCGAAGAACCACATCCTGATCATGATCGATCACCAGTCGCAGATGTCTTTCGCGACCAAGTCGATCGATGCCGTCATGCTTCGCAACAACGCCGCCCTGGTTGCCAAGGGTGCCGCCGGTTTCGGGGTGTCGACCATCCTCACCACCGTCGCCGAGAAGACCTTCTCGGGCCCGATCTTCGACGAGATCCGGTCGGCCTTTCCGGATGCGGACATCATTGACCGCACGACGATGAACACCTGGGAGGACGGGCGCATCACTGATCGCATCAACGCGATCAACAAGCCGAAGATCGTGCTGGCGGGTTTGTGGACCTCGGTCTGCATCGTCGGCCCTGCCCTGTCCGCCATCGATCAGGGCTTCGAGGTCTATGTGATTGCCGATGCCTGCGGCGATGTCTCCGACGAAGCGCATGAGCGCGCCATGGAGCGCATGGTGCAGATGGGCGCCCGGCCGATGACCGCCCTGCAATATCTGCTCGAATTGCAGCGCGACTGGGCGCGCGGCGAGACCTACGACATGACCACCGGCATCGCGAAGATCCATGGCGGCGGCTACGGCCTGGGCATCATCTACGCCAAGACCATGTTCGGTGCGCAGGAAGGCCACTGAGCCCACGCTTCGTCACGTGCTGCCGGCGGCATCCCGTTTCCGTCGCCTGCAGCACGCCGTTCCGATGCCAGCCCGGTGAGGCCGTCTCATGAAGCTTTATCTCATCGCTTTGGGCGCGGGCCTGCTGGTCGGCGTCATCTATGGCCTGCTGAATGTCCGCTCGCCCGCACCACCCGTGATCGCGCTGGTCGGCCTCCTCGGGATTCTCGTGGGCGAGCAGATCGTGCCGATCGTCAAGCGCTGGATCGGGGGCGATGGCGTCACCCTCTCCTGGATGCGGACGGAATGCGCGCCACATGTCTTCGGGGAATTGCCGAAACAGGCGTCGAAAAACACGGAAAGCTAGCGCAACCAGCAGGGGTCGCCCATGTCCGAAGCCAGCCTCCTGCTCGTCAACGGGCGCTTCACGACGCTGGACCCGGCCCGGCCGGACGCCGAGGCGCTGGCGATCCGCGACGGCCGGATCATGGCGGTGGGCCCGCGCGCCGATCTGCAGCCAAGCGTGGGCGCTGACACGCAGGTGATCGATCTCGGCGGAAGGCGCGTCATCCCCGGTCTCAACGACAGCCACACGCATCTGATCCGCGGTGGTCTGAACTACAACATGGAGCTGCGCTGGGAGGGCATCGAGAGCCTCGCCGATGCGCTGGCGCTGCTGAAGGCGCAGGCCGCGATCACCCCGCCGCCGCAATGGGTGCGCGTCGTCGGCTCCTTCACGATGTTCCAGTTCAAGGAAAAGCGCCTGCCGACGCTGGAGGAGATCAACGCGGCGGCGCCGGATACGCCGGTCTTCATCTTGCACCTCTACGATCGCGCGCTGCTGAACCGTGCCGCGCTGCGTGCCGTGGGCTACACGAAGGACACGCCCGAGCCGCCCGGCGGCGAGATCCAGCGGGATTCCAACGGCAACCCCACCGGCCTGCTGCTCGCGAAACCCAATGCCGCGATCCTCTACGCGACGCTCGCGAAGGGCCCGCGCCTCGAACCCGAGGACCAGATCAACTCCACCCGGCATTTCATGCGCGAACTGAACCGCCTCGGCATCACCAGCGTGATCGATGCCGGCGGCGGCTTCCAGAACTATCCGGACGATTACCAGATCATCCGGAAGCTCGCCGATGACGACCAGCTCACATTGCGCATCGCCTACAACCTCTTCACACAGCGCAAGGGCGCGGAGAAGGAGGATTTCGTCAACTGGGCGAAGCTCGTGAAACCCGGCCAGGGCAATGACTGGTTCCGCCACAACGGCGCCGGCGAGATGCTCGTCTTCTCGGCGGCGGATTTCGAGGATTTCTTCATGCCGCGGCCGGATCTCGCGCCGGAGATGGAGAACGAACTCGAACAGGTCGTGCGCGTGCTCGCGGCCAATCGCTGGCCCTTCCGCCTGCACGCGACCTATGACGAAAGCATCGGCCGGGCGCTCGATGTCTTCGAGCGGGTGAACCGCGAGATCCCCTTCGACGGTTTGCACTGGTTCTTCGACCATGCCGAGACGGTCTCCGAGCGCAACATCGAGCGCATCCGCGCGCTCGGCGGCGGCATCGCCGTGCAGCATCGCATGGCCTTTCAGGGCGAGGCCTTCGTGGAGCGCTATGGCGTGCGCGCGGCCGAGGCGACGCCCCCCATCCGCCGCATGCTGGAGATGGGCGTGCCCGTCGGTGGCGGCACGGATGCCACGCGCGTCGCGAGCTACAACCCCTGGACGTCGCTCGCCTGGCTCGTCACGGGCATGACGGTCGGCGGCATGCGCCTCTATCCGCCGGCGAACCGGCCGAGCCGGCTTGAGGCGCTGCGGATGTGGACCGAAGGTTCGGCCTGGTTCTCGACCGAAGGCGGCAAGAAGGGCCGGCTTGCGCCGGGCCAGCTCGCCGATCTCGCCGTGCTCTCCGCCGATTACATGACAGTGCCGGAAGCGGACATCGCCGGCATCGAAAGCGTGCTGACCATCGTCGGCGGGCGGATCGTCCATGCCGATGCGGATTTCAAGCCGCTCGGACCGAAGCCGCTGCCGGTGAGCCCGGATTGGGCGCCCTCGAAGCGCTATGCCCTCGAGCACCGCAAGGCGCGCGCCGCCGCCTTCGTGGCCGAGCAAATCGACGGGGCCATCGCCGCGACCGGCGAGGCCTGCTGCACCAGCGCCTGCCATGTCCATGCGCATCAGCATGCCCGGCCCCGGACGGCCACCGCACCGGTGCGCGACAAGGACCTCGCCGATTTCTGGGGTGCTTTCGGCTGCAGCTGCTTCGCGTTCTGAGCCATGGCCCCTTCCGCTTTGCCAAAAGCTGCCGGAATGTGGGGAACACGCCGGCCTGTCGCGGGGCGGCGCGTCAGGCCGGCCTTGCCGCGCCCCGCCATCGACACCGGCGAAAGGACCTGATCCGTGGAGGCGCGCGTCGCATCCCCACCGCCCGCGGGACCCTCACCCGGCGCATTCGCGCCGTTTGGCTTCCCCGCCTTCACGCTGCTCTGGACGGCGACGCTGCTGTCGAACACCGGCACCTGGATGCATGATGTCGCGGCGGGATGGCTGATGACCTCGCTCTCGCCCTCGCCGCTGGTGGTTTCGCTGGTCCAGGCCTCGACGAGCGCGGCCATGGCGCTTTTCGCCTTGCCGGCCGGAGCGCTGGCGGACCTGTTCGACCGGAAGCGGCTCCTGATCACGCTGAACATCCTCCGCATGGTGCTCGCCGTGCTGCTCGGTGTCCTGACCTTCGCCGGCCTCGTGACACCCTGGATCCTGCTCGCCGTGACCTTCCTGTTGGGGATCTGTTCGGCGCTGATCGCGCCGGCCTGGCAGGCGATCGTACCCAGTCTCGTGCCCCGCGAGACCCTGCCGCAAGCGGTGGCCCTCAACGCCATGGGCATCAACGTGGCCCGCGCCATCGGCCCGGCGGTCGGCGGTGTGCTGATCGTGAGCTTCGGCGTGGCGATCGTCTTCGTGATCAACGGCCTGTCCGAACTCATCGTCGTGGCCGCCCTGCTGCTGTGGAAGGCACCGCCGCGCCCGGCCCGGGGGCAGCCCGAGCGGTTCCTGCCCGCCATTGGCGCGGGTCTCCGCTTTGCAGCGGCCAGCAGCCGGTTGCGGATCGTGCTGATCCGCGCGACCGCGTTCTTCGTGTTCGCCGCCGCCTATTGGTCGCTCCTGCCGGTGCTGGTGCGCAACGTGATGGGCGGTGGCGCGGCCGAATTCGGCATTCTCGTCAGCGCCGTGGGCGCCGGAGCGGTCTCCGCGGCCATCGTCCTGCCCTATCTCTCGCGCCATCTCGGAGGCGCGGATGGTCTGGTCCGGGCCGGGTCGATCGGCACGGCCCTCGCGCTTGGCGGCTTCGCGCTGGCCCCCAGCCTGCCGGTTGCGGCGGCTGCGGCCTTCGGCGCCGGCATTGCCTGGATCCTGACCTTGTCGTCGTTCAACGTCGCCGCCCAATCCGCACTGCCCGATTGGGTGCGCGGCCGCGGCCTGTCGATCTACGGGCTCGTTTTCTACGCCGCGATGACCGCCGGAGCGCTGCTCTGGGGCAGCCTCGCGACCTATCTCGGCGTCGCGACCACGCTGATGATCGCCGCCGCAGGCATGCTTCTCGGCATGCTGGCCACGCGCCGGAAGGTTCTCTCGGCCGAGCCGCAGGATCTCGCGCCGGCCGCTTCCTGGCCCGAGCCGGTGGTGGTGCTCCCGGTCGAGGGCGATCGCGGCCCGGTGCTGGTGACGATCGAATACCGCATCCGCGCCGAGGATCGCGATGCCTTCCTGCAGGCGATCCGGGATCTCGCCGGCGAAAGGCGGCGCGACGGGGCCTATGCCTGGTCGGTCTGGGAGGACATCGCCGATCCCGGCCGTTTCGTCGAAACCTTCGAGGAGGCGAGCTGGAACGAGCATCTGCGCCACCATGCCCGCGTCACCCGCGCCGATGCCGATCTGCATGCCGGGGTGCAGCGCCTGCATGTCGGGCCCGAGCCGCCGCGCGTCACGCACCTGCTGAAGGGCGCGCCCTGAGCCTGTACCCTATTCCGAACCGCTCACCGCGATCACATCGACCGCCTGCGTGATGACCTGCTTGCCGGAGAGCTTCAGCACGCCCGAGACCGGCGCGACATCGCCGTAATCGCGGCCGACGGCGACGACGACATGGTCGCTCGCCACGGCGATACCGTTGGTCGGATCCAGTTCGACCCACCCGGCCTCCTCGCCGCACCAGGCCATGACCCAGGCGTGCATCGCATCGGCGCCTTCGAGCCGGGCCTGCCCTTCCGGCGGATGCGTGCGCAGGAAGCCCGAGACGTAGCCGGCCGGCACGCCGAGCGCCCGCAAGGCCGTGATCATGATGTGGGTGAAATCCTGGCAGACCCCGTGGCGATTGGCGAAGGCTTCCGTGGCCGGCGTGTCCACGTGGGTGGCGTCGGGGTCGAAGCGCATGTCGTCGTAGAGTGCCTGATTGAGGGCGGTCGCCGCCTCGAGCACCGTCATCGAGCCCTGCGTCTTGCGCCGCGCGTATTCGCGGATCGCGGGATCGGGCGGCAGGCGCGGCGAAGGCCCCGTGAAATGATGCGGCGAGCGCGGACCGAGGCTGCGCTGCCGTCGGACGAGCGCGTCGAAACCCTCGAGCTTCGGCGACAGGTCGAGCGTCGGCGGGGTGAAATCCCGCTCGATCCGCGCCTGGAGATGCAGGGATAAGCCGCCCTTCACCGCGCGATAGGCGGTCTCGACCACGGAATTTCCGAAGAAATCCATGGAATCCACGCGCTCATGCGGGCGCGGCTGCAATTCGAGCACATTGGCGATCACCCGCTGGCGGCCGGGCACGCTGCGGGGAACGATGCGCAATTGCTGCCGACCGCTGGCGGCGGCCTTGCCGAAATCGTAACCCATGCGAAGGCGGATATCGTACAGCATCGTGCCCTACTTGAAGTAGGCGGCGGAAATCATGTCCGACAAAGCATAGGCCTGTTGCTGCAGTGAGACGAGTGCCGCCTTGTCGAGCGTCTCGGCCGTCAGCACGGCGAGATCGGCATGCATGCGCAACACGGCGCGCTCCAGCGGCGATTTCTGGCTGACGGGGTCCGAGCCCGGCAGGAAGCTCACATGCTGCTGCATCTCGTTCACGCTGTAGAGGATCGCGCGCGGGTTCAGCGCATCAAGCGCGAGCAGATCGAGCACGGTCTCCCGGTTCGTGGAGACGGCATAGCGGCGGCGATGCGTCATGGCGCTGTCGGCGATCTCGACGGCAAGGTCGAGCGCGCCGTCCGGCGCATCGGGAGCGCCCATGGCGATCAGGTTGGCGAGCATGAACTGGCTGCGCTCCAGCGCGCGCCCGATGCTCATGAAGCGCCAGCCCACGAAGCGGTACATGTTCTCGTGCACGAGGCCGGTGAAGCCCGAGACCTTGCGCAGCAAAACGCCGGTGGCGCGCGCGGTATCGTCGCCTTCCGACAGGGTTTTCGCGAAGCGCCGGGCGGTCTTTGACAGATCGTTCAGCGCCGTCCAGCCATCGACCGAGAACCGGTCGCGGATCTTGCTCGCACTGTGGACCGCGGCGTCGAGCGTGCCGAGAAAGCCTTCCGGCACCGGAACGTCGCTGTCGAGCCCGCGCGCCTCCAGCAGATCGCGCAGCAGGGCGATGGTGGGATGCCCGCCATCGGGATCCTCCGACAGCCGCAGATGCAGCGCCCGGAGCAGCCGGAGATGGCCCTCGGCACGCTCCACATAGCGGCCGAGCCAGAACAGATTGTCGGCGGCGCGGCTCGGCAGCATCCCCGGCAGCGCCCGCAGGAACGGTTCGCCCGGCGTGGCGAGCATCGTGTCCTGCCGCACCGGTTTGGCGCTGACGATCCAGACATCGGCCGCCGATCCGCCGCGCCGCATGGAGAGTGCGGTGGAATCGTCGGTGCGGCCGATCCGGGCATAGCCGCCGGGCATCACTTCCCAGCCCGTCGGCGTCCGGGCGAGAAAGACGCGCAGGCTCATGGGGCGTGGACGCAGCACGCCATCCACCAGGGCCGGCGTGGTCGAGAGAGTCACGACTTCCTGTCCGACATATCCCGCGCCGTTGGCCTGAAGCGCGCGCTTCAATGCATCGTGGTCCGGCCGCGGGGGCGCGTGCGGATCGGGATCGAAGGGCAGGCTCGTCGAAAGCGCCTCGCCGATCAGCATCCGGCCGGCATGGGCCAGCACATGGCTCGCCTCGGCTTCCTGCCCGCACCACCAGGTGGCGATGTTCGGCAGCATGAGCGGCTGGTCCAACAGCCGCTCCGAGATGCGCGGCAGGAACGCCTGCAAGGCGCGGATTTCGAGGATGCCGGAGCCCAGCGCGTTCACGAGGGTGACGCTGCCCCGGCGCACGGCAGCGACGAGACCGGGCGTGCCGAGCTTCGATTGCGGATCGAGTTCGAGCGGATCGGCGAAGTTGGAATCGAGCCGCCGCCACAAAACGTCGATCGGCAGAGGGCCCGCCACGGTGCGGACCATCAGTTCGCCATCCTCGAAGGTGAGGTCCTCGCCCTCGAGCAGCCCGAAGCCGAGATACCGGGCGATGTAGGCATGCTCGAAATAGGTCTCGTTCAGCGGTCCGGGCGTCAGGATCGAGACCCGGTTGGTCTGCTGGTTGCGCATGCCGTTCAGCGCATCGCGAAAGCAGCGGAAGAAGCCGGCAAGGCGATGCACATGCGCCTGCGCGTAGTGATCCGCGAAGATGCGGGCCGTCGCGACGCGGTTCTGCAGCGCGAAACCCACGCCGGACGGGGCCTGGGTGCGGTCGCCCAGCACCCACCAGGCGCCATCCGGTCCGCGACCGATCTCGAAGGCCACGAAATTCAGGAAATGCCCGCCGCGCGGGGTGACGCCCACGAGCGGACGCAGCCATTCCCGGCTTTCCGCGATGAGGGAGGCCGGCAGGTAGCCTTCCTCGACCAGCAGGTTCGGGCCGTAGAGATCGCGGCAGACCGCTTCCAGCAGATCGGCGCGCTGCATGAGCCCGGCCGAGATCGAGGCCCAATCCGCCTCGTTGATGAGGATCGGCACATGGCTCAGCGGCCATTCGAGTTCGGAGGAGATGCCGGCATTGTACTGGCGGTAATAGACGCCGGCATCGCGCAGGTAATGGTCGCCGCGGGCCGTACGCTTCTGCAGTTCCTCCGGCGACATCGCCGCGAGATATTCCATGAAACTCTGCCAGACCGGCCGGATATGGCCGGCGGCGTCGAGCAATTCGTCCGCCACCCCCCGCTCGGGGATGTATCCCCGCAGCAGATTCATGGCGGAGGGGGACGCGGAGGACAGGCTGGCGGTCACGATGTCAGAGCCCCGGCCGCCGGCGCAGGTCGAGCGTGAGCGGGAATTCGCGATGCGACGAAACCGGGCCGGGTTCATAGGGGCCCGGCATGTGCCCATGCGGCTCGAAACGCGCGAGGCGACGCGCCTCCGCCTCGTTCCCGTTGACCGGGAACGTCTCGTAATTGCGACCGCCGGGATGCGCCACGTGATAAACGCAGCCCCCAAGCGCGCGCCCGCTCCAGAGATCGACGATGTCGAAGGTCAGGGGCGCATCGACCGGCAGGCGCGGATGCAGCGCCAAAGCCGGTTGCCACGCCTTGTAGCGCACGCCCGCCACCGCCACGCCCGATGCGCCGGGTCGCGTGAGCGGCACGCGCCGCCGGTTGCAGGCCACCGCATAGCGGGCGGGATCGGCCGCCTCGAGCTTGACCTGCAGACGCTCGACCGAACTGTCGGTGTAGCGCACGGTGCCGCCGATCGCGCCCGTCTCGCCCAGCACGTGCCATGGCTCGAGAGCCTGCCGGAGTTCGAGCCGCACGCCCTCGTATTCCACCTCGCCGCAGAAGGGGAAGCGGAACTCCGCCTGCGCCTCGTACCATTCCGGCCTGAGCGCGAAGCCGTGATCGGCAAGGTCGCGCAGGACATCGAGGAAATCCTCCCAGAGGAAATGCGGCAGCATGAAGCGATCATGCAGGGTCGTTCCCCAGCGCACGAATTCGCCCTGCAGCGGGGCCTTCCAGAACCGCGCGATCAGCGCCCGGAGCAGAACCTGCTGCGCGAGGCTCATGCGCGCATCGGGCGGCATCTCGAAGCCGCGGAATTCCACCAGCCCCAGCCGGCCCGTGGGGCCATCAGGCGAGAACAGCTTGTCGATGCAGATCTCGGAGCGATGCGTGTTACCCGTCACGTCGACGAGCAGGTTTCTGAGCAGCCGGTCCACCAGCCATGGCTGCGGCGGCGGCCCCTCCTCGGGTGTCGGGATCTGGGCCAGCGCGATCTCGAGCTCGTAGAGCGCGTCGTTGCGCGCCTCGTCGATGCGCGGCGCCTGGCTCGTCGGCCCGATGAACAGGCCCGAGAACAGGTAGGAGAGGCTGGGGTGCCGCTGCCAGCACAGGATCAGGCTCTTCAGCAGGTCAGGCCGGCGCAGGAAGGGGCTGTCGAGGGTCGTGGCACCGCCCACGACGACGTGATTGCCGCCACCAGTGCCGGTATGGCGACCGTCCAGCATGAATTTGTCCGCCCCGAGCCGGCATTGCCGCGCCTCGGCATAGATCGCTTCCGTGGTGGCGACGCATTCGCGCCACGAGCCGGCGGGATGGATGTTCACCTCGATCACCCCGGGATCCGGCGCGACGCGGATGACATTCATGCGCGGGTCCGAGGGCGGTGCGTAGCCTTCGATATGCACGGGCTGGTTCAGCCGGGCCGCAGCGGCTTCGGCGGCCGCCACGAGTTCGAGATAATCCTCGAGCCGCTGGACCGGCGGCATGAAAACACAGAGCCGGCCGTCACGCGGCTCGACGCAGATGGCGGTGCGGACGGCCCCGTCGATCGCCTCGATCCCCTGCTCGTTTCGTGCCTGCCCCGCTGTCCCGGCGGTGAACTGGGCCACGCGCTGCTCCGGCGCGCTGGCGGATCGCGCGGTCGGGTCGGGTAGCGGGCCGCGCGGCTCGGTCGGGTCCGCCGGCTCGATGAAGGGGAATTGCGACGGCGGCAGATGCGGCAGCGAGCCCAGCGGCAGGCGATAACCCGCGGCGCTGTCGCCCGGCACGAGAAACAGGTGCTGGCGCCGGAGCTTCCAGCGCTCCGACATCCACCCGCCCCGGCCGGCCGCGGCCTGCCAGCGCTGGATCGGCAGCACGTAACCCGTGGGCTGCGTCAGCCCGTTCGAGAAGACGCGGGCGATGCGCTGGCGCTCCTCTGGGTCCTTCAGCTTCGAATTTTCGGGCGTCACGTTGTCGGGCAGTTTCGCTTCCCGGAGGATCCATTCGCCGACATCCTCGTAGGCCGGCAGGATGGCATCGCCGGAGATCGCCAGTTCCTCCGCCATCGCGCCGAGGAAGGCGGCTGCCTCCGGGGCCGCCGGGCCGGTCGCGGGGGTCGTCCGCTCCTCCGCGACGAGGGCGGGATCGTTCCAGATCGGCTTGCCGTCGCGCCGCCAGTAGACCGAGAAGGTCCAGCGCGGCAGCGTCTCGCCAGGGTACCACTTGCCCTGCCCGTAATGCAGGAAGCCGCCGGGCGCGAAGCGTTCCCGCAGGCGGCGGATCAGCTTGTCGGCCAGCGCCCGCTTCTGCGGGCCGACGGCATCGGTGTTCCATTCCGCGCTCTCGAAATCGTCGATCGAGACGAAGGTCGGCTCGCCGCCCATGGTGAGGCGCACATCGCCCGCGACGAGCGCGGCATCGACCTTTTCACCCAGCGCATCGAGCGCGGCCCAGGATTCGTCGGAGAACGGCTTGGTGATGCGCGGCTGCTCCGCCACGCGACGCACCTGCATGTCGAAATGGAAGGTCGTCTCGGCAAAGCTCGCCATGCCGGAAACGGGGGCGGCATTGCTGTAATGCGGTGTCGCCGCCAGCGGAATGTGGCTCTCGCCCGCCAGCAACCCGGAGGTCGGGTCGAGGCCGATCCAGCCGGCACCGGGAATATAGACCTCCACCCAGGCATGGAGATCGGTGAAATCGTGATCCGTGCCGGGCGGACCATCGAGCGCGACGAGATCCGGCTTCAGCTGGATGAGATAACCCGAGACGAAGCGCGCGGCGAAGCCGAGATGCCGGAGCAGCTGCACCAGCAGCCAGCTCGAATCCCGGCAGGAGCCGGATTGCACCGTGAGTGTCTCCTCCGGCGTCTGCACGCCGGGCTCCATGCGGATGACGTAGCGGATTTCACGCGCGACGAAGGCGTTGAGATCCACGATCATCGAGACCGTGCGCTTCGGATCGCGCGGAATGCTCGCCAGAAACTGCTCGACACGCGGGCCGGTCGGGGCCGGCACCCGGTAGATGGCGAGATCGGGCTCGATCTCCGGCGGATAGGCGAACGGCCATTGCTCCGCCTGCTCCTCGACGAAGAAATCGAACGGGTTGTAGACCCGCATATCCGCGACGAGATCGACCTCGATCCGGAATTCGCGCACGGGTTCGGGAAAGACGAAGCGCGCCAGCCAGTTGCCGTAAGGGTCCTGCTGGTGGTTCACGAAATGCGGACCCGGCAACACCTTCAGCGAATGCGAGATGATCCGCGTCCGGCCATGGGGCGCGGGCCGCATGCGGATGATCTGCGGACCAAGCGAAACGGGTCTGTCGTACTGGTAATGCGTGAGGTGGTGGATACTGGCCTTGATCGACATGCCGAAGTGGACTGCCCCTTGTCAGGCCACTTGCCTGCAGTGACCGGAAACATGATGCACCGCAAAAGCGCAATCGCAAACCCCTGATGCCGGAGTTCCCTGTTCTCCCCAACGCTTTGTGCGGGAAATCCCGTTACCGGGACAAGACCTTGGCGAACCCCTCCGGGCCGCGCGCAGGCTACGGCACCGCAAGGGCATGGTTCGGCTCGCCGCGCCGGACGAACCGGTGCGGCAAGGTCCGGTCCGCGACCGGCTCGCCCCGCCAGCAGGCGAGAAGCTGCTCAACCACCACCGCACCGAAATCCCGGTAGGGAATTTCGATCGAGCTCAGCCACGGCGCGATCCACTGGTTGAAGGCGTTGTTGTCGATGCCGATGATGCGCGTCTCGGCGGGCACGGCGCGCCCGGTTTCGAGCGCATGGCGATATGCCGCATAGGCCATGAGATCGCTGGGGCAGAGGAGCCCGCGCGGCCAGCCATGCCTCGCGACCAGCGCCTGAATTGCGGCATAACCCATGGCGATGTGATCGGGCCCTGCCCCGCCGGCCTGCGGAAGCCGTGACACGTCGATCCCGCGCGCCGCGCATTCCGCGAGGAAACCCTGCACGCGCTCGGCAATGGAGGACGACATCACCGCCGGATGGATCACCGCGAGATCATCGATGCCAAGGCGCGCGAATTCCGCCGCGACATCCGCACCCGCCTGCCGGTTGTCGATGCCGACGAAGGGGCTCGGCCCGAGCGGGTTGCGGCGATTGACGCAGACAATGGCTTCGCCGCGCGCCATCGCGGCCCCCAGTCCCGGGCTGGGAACGGCCGAGACCAGCACGTAGCCACGGGCGAGCTGCGCCCGCATGGCCTCGAGATATTCATCCTGCAGTTCCGGGCGGTCATGCGTGTCGCAGAGCACCATGACATAACCCGCCGCGCGCAGGGCATGCTCGGTGGAAGCCGCGATCGCCGCCATGGCCGGGTTGTCGAGATTGGGCGAGAGCATGGCCACCACCTGGCTTTCGCGCCGCCGCAGGCTCCGCCCCGCATGGTTCGGCCGGTAGCCGAGCCGCGCCACCGCCTCCTGCACCCGCAGGACCGTATCCGCCGAGGCGCGGCCGAGATCGCCATTCACGATGCGCGAGACGGTCGCCGCCGAAACGCCCGCGACATGCGCCACATCGCTGAGCGAGGGCGCAGAGGCGAGTCTTGCGCCAGCGTTCCCCGTGGTCTCCGGCCCCTTCGCGGCCTGCGGCATCCGTCCACCCCACTTTCTTCGATACGCCAGATTGACGCCTTGGCAAACGTTTGCCAAGCTGGAAATCGCAGCGGGATCGGCAGGTTTCGCGCGACAAGACAATGGCGCTGGAGCAACCGGCTGCCCTTCCGGGAGGATATGACATGAACCGCAGGCATTGGCTCGCCGGCGCCCTGATGGCCGCGACACTGGCGGCAACACCGGCCTTCGCACAGACCACCTTGCGCATGACCTGGTACTCGGATGGCAACGAGGGCGAGGTGATGCGCGATCTCCTCAACCGGTTCGAGGCCGGCAACCCCGGCATCAAGGTCGTTCTCGATACGGTGCCGTTCAAGGCGATCAACGAGAACCTGCCCGTGCAGCTTGCCGCCGGCCAGGGGCCGGATATGGCGCGCATCGTCGATTTCGGCGGCCTCGCGAAATTCGCGCTCGATCTCCGGCCCCATCTCGCGAATGCCGCGTATTGGGAGCAGAATTTCGGCCCGTTCCTCGAATGGATGCGCGAACCGGGCAACACAACCGCGATTCCCGGCTTCATGACGCAGCTCACCGTCACCGGCCCGCTCGTCAACAAGACCCTCTTCGAACAGGCCGGCGTGGCGCTGCCCGGCCCGAAGGCGACCTGGGAAGACTGGGCGAAGGCGGCGAAGGCCGTCGCGGACAAGACCAAGGCGCCCTACCCCGTGGCCTTTGACCGCTCCGGCCACCGTTTCTATGGCCTCGCGGTGTCGCAGGGCAGCCGGATGATCGCCGCCGATGGCATCCCCGCGCCGATCGATGACGGCTTCAAGCGCGCGGCGCAGCTGATTTCGGACTGGCACAAGGCGGGTGTGATGTCGAAGGAGCTGTGGGGCTCGGTGTCCGGCACGGCCTATCGCGGCGCGAACGAGGAGTTCAAGAACGCGCAGGTGCCCTTCTATCTCTCGGGTTCGTGGCAGATCTCGCAATTCGACAAGACCGTGGGCAACGCCTTCGACTGGATCGCCGCGCCCACGCCCTGCGGCCCGGCGAATTGCTCCGGCATGCCGGGTGGCGCCGGCCTCATCGCCATCAAGGCGACGAAGCACCCGGCCGAGGTGGCCAAGGTGATGGATTACCTCGCGAGCGAACCGGTGCTGGCGGAGTTCTATGCCCGCACGCTCTTCGTGCCCGGCCATATCGGCATCGCGAAGAAGGGCGTGGCCTATCAGGGTGCCTCGCCGCAGGCCGCCGCGGCGCTGAAGGTGTTCGGCGACAGCGTGGCAGCGCTCGATCCCGCCGCGTATCGCATCCAGGGCAATGCCTATAGCCGCATCGTCTTCAACGCGGCGATCAGCCGGCTGGGCCAGTCGATCGCGGGCGAGATCAGCCTCGACGAGGCCTACAAGCGCATCGAATCGGATGTCGCCCAGCAGGTGGCGGAACGCAACAAGAAGTGACGGCCGGCGCGCCGGGCGAACCCGGCGCGTCCCTCTCCAGCCGAAGCGGATCATCCATGGCCGATGCCAGCCCCCCGACGCGCATGATGCCGCGCGACGCCCTTGCCGCGCGCCTCTGGCAGGCGGCATCCGGCCTGCTCGACCGGCCGATGGCGCTCGTGCAGCGCCTCGTTGGCGGCAACCGGATGGCGTGGATCTTCCTCGCGCCGAACATCTTCTTCTTCGGGCTGTTCGTGTTCCTGCCCATCGGCATCAACATCGCGTTGTCGGTCACCGGCGGCACGAACCTGTTCCTCGGCGATCGGCCGCATGTCGGCGCGGCGCATTACGAGGCCCTGCTCGATTGCCGGTCCTATCTCGAACCGGGCTCCTGCCGGGAGGATCATTTCTGGAAAGGCGTGGCGAACACGCTGAAATTCACGCTTTTCCAGATGGTCGCGATGGTCGGCACGGCGCTTGTCACCGCTTTGGTGCTGAACCGCAAGATCCGCGGGCGCGGGTTCTTCCGCGCCGTCTATTTCTTCCCCGTGCTGCTGTCGCCCGTGGTGGTGGCGCTGATCTGGAAGTGGATCCTCCAGCGTGACGGCCTGCTCAATGCCGCGATCACCACGGCGGGCGGGCAGAAGATCCTGTTTTTCGTCGATCCGGGCTGGGCGATGTTCTGGGCGGTGTTCGTGTCGGTCTGGGCGCATATGGGCTTCTACACGCTCATCCTGCTGGCCGGTTTGCAGGCGATCCCCGCCGATCTCTACGAAGCCGCCGAGATGGATGGCACGCCGCCGATGCGAGTGCTGACGCGCATCACCCTGCCGCTGCTCTGGCCGAACCTGCTGGTGGTGCTCGTGCTGGTGCTGATCCGCGCCGTGCAGACCTTCGACGAGGTCTTCGTGCTGACCGGCGGCGGGCCGGGCACCGCGACCGTGATGATCGTGCAATATATCTACGAGACCGCCTTCGCCAATCAGGTGCAGAATTTCGGGCGGGCTGCGGCGGCCTCGATGCTGCTCGGCGGCCTGCTCTTCGCCCTGACGATGCTCCAGCTCTGGTTTGCGCGGAGGAAGGCGGCATGACGGTTTCGCTTTTCCGCCAGACCCGCCATCCCGGTCGCATCGGCTGGACCGACATCCTGTCCTACGCCTATCTCGCCCTCGGCGTGGTGCTGATGTTCGGCCCCGTCCTGTGGCTCGTCCTCTCCTCGCTGAAGACGCCGGCGGCGCTGCTGGAATTCCCGCCCTCCCTGCTGCCGCTCACGCAGAAGACCGTGACCGTTCCCGGCCATGCCCAGCCGCTGGAGCTTTACCGCGTCCGGATGCCGGATGGCACCGTGAGGGAACTCGCGCAGGTCAGGCGCATCGGCATCCAGGCGCAGATGCTCGACCCCGCCGATCCCGCCACGATCATCCGCGTGCCCATCGAGGCGCGCGAACCGATCCGCGAAATGGCCTTCGCCTGGTCGAATTACACCGAGCCGCTGCAGCAATTCGCCTTCGGACGCTATTTCTCGAATTCGCTGATCGTGACCATCGTGGCGACCATCATCACGCTGATCATCAACTCGATGGCGGCCTATGCCTTGGCGATCTACGAGTTTCGCGGCAAGGCGCTGATGCTCCTGCTCGTCATCGGCACGCTGATGATCCCGATCACCATCGTGCTCGTCCCGGTTTTTCTGGTGATCACCCAAATGGGGCTGAACAATTCGCTCTGGGCGGTGATCCTGCCGGGTGCCGCGACGCCCACCGGTGTCTTCCTGCTGCGGCAATACATGCTGACGCTCCCGCGCGACCTGATCGAGGCGGCGCGCATGGACAAGGCCTCGGAATGGCAGATCTATGCGCGCATCGTCCTGCCACTGACGCTGCCGGCGCTCGCGGTTCTGGCGATCTTCTCGATCATGTGGCGCTGGAACGAATTCCTCTGGCCGCTCGCGGTGCTGACGAAGAGCGAGGTCTACACTTTGCAGATCGGGCTCAACGCCTTCCAGGGCGAACTCCAGACGCAATGGCACTACCTGCTGGCGATGACCGTGATGACGCTGGCCCCGGTGGCTTTGGTCTTCGTCTTCCTGCAGCGGTTCATCACCACGGGCATCGCCAATACGGGGATGAAGTGATGTCGAGCCTGTCGCTGCGTGCGATTCGCAAATCCTTCGGTCCGGTCGATGTGCTCAAGGGCATCGATCTCGACGTCGCCGACGGCGAATTCGTGGTGTTCGTCGGCCCCTCGGGCTGCGGGAAATCCACGCTCCTGCGCGTGATTGCCGGCCTCGAGGCGGCGACTTCCGGCACGGTCGCCATCGACGGCCTGGACGTAACCGGCCAGCGCGCAGCGGAACGCGGGCTTGCCATGGTGTTCCAGTCCTATGCGCTCTATCCGCATATGAGCGTCTACCGGAACATCGCCTTCGCGCTCGAGAACATGCGCCTGACCAGAGCCGAGATCGAGACCCGCGTGAGCCGCGCCGCGGCCATGCTGCGCCTCACGGATTATCTCGACCGCAAGCCCGGCGCGCTCTCCGGAGGGCAGCGCCAGCGCGTTGCAATCGGTCGCGCGGTGGTGCGCGATCCGAAGATCTTCCTGTTCGACGAACCGCTCTCGAACCTCGATGCCGAATTGCGCGTCGCAACCCGCAAGGAACTCGCGAGCCTGCATGCCGAGATCGGCGGCACGATGATCTATGTGACGCATGACCAGGTCGAGGCCATGACGCTCGCCGACCGGATCGTCGTGCTCAATCAGGGCCGGATCGAGCAAGTGGGAACGCCGCTGGAGCTCTACAACCGGCCGATCAACCGCTTTGTCGCGGGCTTCATCGGCTCGCCGCGGATGAATTTCATCGAGGCAGTCGCCGAAGGCGCGGGGCGCGTGCGTCTTTCCGGCGGGAACGGCATCCTCGATCTGCACGACGTCTGTCCCGACACCGCGCGACCGGGCATCGGGGCGCTGAGCGTGGGCATCCGCCCGGAGCATCTCGTTCCCGTCGACAGCGAAACACCGGATTTGTGGCTGACGGTCGATCTGATCGAGAAGCTCGGCAGCGAATCCTACATCTACGGCACGCTCGGGGATGGCACGCCGCTCACCTTGCGTGCGGCACCCGATGATCCGGCCGAGCGCCATCAGCGGATCGGCATCCGGATCGATCGGCAGCGCGTGCATGTCTTCGACGAAGCCGGCCGGGCCCTCGGGCGATGACGCGCGGCACGACACCCTCCTTCATCTCCGACCCGAGCGACGACGGGAGCCCCGCCGCATGAAAGCCCTCACCGAAGCGCGTTTCCTCGGACAGGCCGATGCCTGGTTCCGGTTCGGCCTGCCTTACGGGATCGAGGCGAGGATCGCCTTTCTCGAAGCCGATCTCGCGCGCGTCGTGTTCCGGCATGCCGATGGCTACCGGCTCGACCGGAGCTGGTCCATCGCCCCGAACCGCAGCGAGCCGGATTATGCCGGCCGGAACCGGGACGATCTCTCCGGCTTTGCTTTGCCGGAGGCGACGGTCCGGCCAACGGCCGAGGGCTGCGAGATCGCGGCCGGTGACCTCGTGCTGTCGGTGCGGCTGTCTCCGTTTGGCCTGACATGGCGCCGCAAGGGCGAGCCCGAGCCTTTCCTCGCGGATCGGGCGACGCAGGCCTATCTCGTCTCGCGCAGGACCGGCGCGTTCAGCCATTTCGTGGCCCGCCAGCGCGATGAGCGCCATTACGGGCTCGGCGACAAGTCCGGCCGGCTCGACAAGACCGGGCGGCGTTTCCGCATCGATGCGGTCGACCCTTGCGGCTTCGATGCCGAAACCAGCGATCCGCTCTACAAGATGATCCCGTTCTACATCGTGCACGGCCGGACCGGCGCGCATGGGGTGTTCTATGACAATCCGGCGATGGCCTCGGTCGATTTCGGGGCCACGCTCGACAATTACCACGGCCTGTTCCGCTCCTATCAGGCCGATGACGGCGATTTCGATTGCTATGTCTTCGCCGGGCCGACGGTTGCGGATGTCACGCGCCGCTTCTCCTGGCTGACCGGCGGGCAGGCCTTCCCGCCGCTCTGGTCGCTCGGTTTCGGCATGACCAGCATGGCGATCGCCGACGCCGCGGATGCCGACAACCAGATCAGCCAGTTCCTCGCAAGGTGCCGCGAGCACGACATCCCCTGCCGGAGCTTCCATTTCGGCTCGGGCTATTCGATGCATGACGGCAAGCGTTATGCCTTCCGCTGGAACCGCGAGAAATTCCCCGATCCCGCCGCGACGATCGCCCGGATCGAGGCCGCCGGCATGCGGGCGGTCACCAACCTGAAGCCCTGCCTGCTCGATGACCACCCTCGCCTCGCGGAAGTCTCGGCGGCGCTGGTGCAGGATCAATCCACCGGCACACCGGCCGTGGCGCAGTTCTGGGACGGCCTCGGCTTCCACCTCGATTTCACCAACCCCGCCGGTCGCGCCTGGTGGCGCGACGGCATGGCGCAGACCCTTCTGGCCCATGGCGTCACCACCGTCTGGAACGACAACAACGAATACGAGATCTGGGACGAGGACGCGATATGCGCCGGCGACGGCCGGCCCTTCCGGCAGATCCTGGCTCGCCCCGTGCAGGCCTTGCTGATGACCAAGCTCGCCGCGGAAACCCGGCAGGCCCATGCACCGGGCGAGCGGCCCTACAACATCACCCGCGCGGGCAACGCCGGCCTCTGGCGCTATGGCCAGACCTGGTCGGGCGACAATGCCACGGCCTGGAAGACCCTGCGCTACAATCTGAGCCAGGGCCTGACCATGGTGCTGAGCGGCATGTACAATACCGGCCACGATGTCGGGGGCTTCCATGGCCCGCGCCCCGGCCCGGAGCTGCTGGTGCGGTTCACCGAGTTCTGCTGCCTCTGGCCACGCTTCGTCATGAATTCATGGAACGAGGACGGCATCACCACCGTGCCTTGGCTCTACCCGGACATGCTAACGCATGTCCGCGCGGCGATGCGCCTGCGCGAGCGCCTGATGCCGCTGCTCTACACGCTGATGTGGCAGGCCGCGACCACGGACGAACCGGCGATCCGGCCCCTGCTCTGGCATTGGCCGGATGATCCGCTGGCTGCCGAGGCTGATGACCTCTTCATGCTCGGACCCGATCTGATCGTTGCCCCGGTGCTGGAGGAAGGCGCGACGACGCGGATGGTCTATCTGCCGGCGCATCCCGGCGGCTGGGTCTGCTTCCATTCCGGCCATCTCTATGCCGGCGGCACGCATCACGACGTGCCGGGACCGCTGGGCATGCTGCCGCTCTTCGTGCGGCATGGCGCCGTGCTTCCGGTTGCCGATGCCGCCGGCCAACCGACCGCCCTGGCCTTCGGCGATGCGGGCCGGGACCATTGCGACATCTATCTCGATGACGGCCTGGCGACGGATTGGCAGGACCGCTCGCTCGTCCGGCTCACGCTCGCGGGCTAGAGCGGTTTCCGATCTGCCTGAATCAGATCGACCGCTCTATCGCTCTGTTTTGTCGCATTTTCTGATCGCCAACCGGTATCCACTTGGCCGGAAAATGCTCTAGCATTGCGCGCCCCTTCCGGGGCAAGGTCGGGTTAGCCCGGTCGAGCAGAACGCCGAACGTTGTCACAAGACAGTCAACGACGGCGGCTAACCAGCACATTTGCGATGGTTTAACATTTTGGAGCTTCCCCATGACCCAGTCGGCCGATCGATCCGCGAATGCCCCGCTCTCCGTGCAATATGAGGAATCGGAGGACCTGGGCTCCAACACCAGCGCCAATGCGACGCTGGGCGACGTGATCGCGGTCCGCTATGACCGGCGCGATCTCCTCAAGGGCCTGCTCGGCTGCACGGCCATCGCCGCGACGGTCTCGCCCGTGGCCCTGATGGTCGCCGAGGAAGCCCGCGCGCAGGGCGCGAACACCACGCCGAGCTTCAACTTCAAGGAAATCGCCGCCGGTTCGGACGAGCGGCACCATGTCGCGGAGGGATATGACGCCGATATCCTGATCCGCTGGGGCGATGCCGTGGTGCCCGGCGCGCCGGCCTTCGACCCTCTGGGCCAGACCGGTGCCGCGCAGGCGAAGCAGTTCGGCTACAACAACGACTTCCTCGGCTTCGCGCCGATCGACGGCAAGTCCGATCACGGCCTGCTCGTCGTGAACCACGAATACACCAACGAGGAACTGATGTTCCCGAAGCTCGGGCGTCAGGATACCACCGCCAAGTTCGCAGGGATGACGAAGGAACTCGCCGAGGTCGAGATGATGGCCCATGGCGGCTCGGTGATCGAGATCCGCCGGCAGAACGGCAAATGGGGCGTCGTGCCGAACTCGACGTTCGCCCGCCGCATCACGGCCGATACGCCGATGGTTGTCACCGGGCCCGCCGCCGGCCATGACCTGATGAAGACCAATGCCGATCCGACCGGCACCAAGGTTCTCGGCATGCTGAACAATTGCGCGGGCGCGATGACCCCCTGGGGCACCTGGTTGACCTGCGAGGAGAACTTCAACGGCTATTTCTGGGGCAAGGCCGAGGGCGCCAACGAGAAGGCGCTGAAGCGTTATGGCGCGCCGGGCAACTGGTACAACTGGGGCCAGTATTTCGATCGCTTCGACGTCGCGAAGGAGCCGAACGAGGTGAACCGCTTCGGCTGGGTTGTCGAGATCGACCCGTTCGATCCCAACTCCGTGCCGAAGAAGCGCACGGCGCTCGGCCGCTTCAAGCATGAGGGTGCGGGCAACATCGTGAACCGCGACGGCCGTTTCGTGGTCTATTCGGGCGACGATGAACGCTTCGATTATGTCTACAAGTTCGTCAGCGAGGGCACGGTCAACACCACGAACCGCGCCGCCAATGCCGACCTGCTCGACAAGGGCACGCTCTATGTCGCGAAATACAACGCCGACGGGACCGGCAACTGGCTGCCGCTGGTGCATGGCCAGGGCCCGCTGACCGCCGCGAACGGCTTCCCCGACCAGGCCACCGTGCTGGTGCAGGCCCGTCTCGCCGCCGATGCGCTGGGCGCCACGAAGATGGATCGCCCGGAGGACATCGACGTCAATCCGCGCAACGGCAAGGCCTATCTGATGCTGACCAACAACAGCCGTCGGCGGCCGGAGCAGGTGGACGCGGCCAACCCGCGCGCCGACAACAAGTTCGGCCACATCATCGAAATGGAGCCGGATGGCGGCGACCATGCCGCATTGGCGTTCAAGTGGAACATTCTCGTGCGCTGCGGCGATCCGTCCGTCGCGGCGGTGGGCGCGACCTTCCATCCCAACACCACGAAGGACGGCTGGTTCGGCATGCCGGACAATTGCGCGGTCGACAATGCCGGCCGTCTGTGGGTCTCGACCGACGGCAATTCCCCGGCCGCAACGGGGCGTGCCGATGGCGTCTGGGCAATGGAAACCGACGGCGCGGCGCGTGGCACCTCGAAGCTGTTCTTCCGCTGCCCCAACGGAGCCGAGATGTGCGGCCCCTATTTCACGCCGGATGACGAGACCTTTTTCGTCGCGGTTCAGCATCCGGGCGAGGCGGACGATGATGCGAAGGAACCCGCGACCTTCGAGAAGCCCTCCACCCGCTGGCCCGACTTCAAGGATGGCATGCCGCCGCGTCCGTCGGTGATCGCCATCACGAAGCGGGGCGGCGGCAAGATCGGCTGATCGCGCCCGCATCGCACCCCAAGGCCGGTGCCGCTCCTCGCGGCATCGGCTGTCGGAGCCGGTTATTGGTCCGCCGCTTCCGACCGGCTATCCCCGGACATCGCCTCGAAGACCTTCTGCGCGAGCTGCTCGACCGTGAAGGGCTTGGGCAGCACATGCGCCTCGGGCTCGAGGCCGGCATTCGCGATCATCGCGTTGCGCGGGAAGCCGGTGGTGAACAGGACCCGGAGATCGGGCCTGCGACGCCGGGCCTCGACCGCGAGGTCGACGCCGTTCATGTCCGGCATCACCACATCCGTGAAGAGAAGCGCCACGTCCGGCCGGTTGTCCAGAACGCGCAGGGCATCCGCCGCGAGCGCCGCCTCGAGCACCTGATATCCCAGTTCCCCCAGCGTCTCGACGCTGAGGCTGCGCACCGCCGGCTCGTCCTCCACGACAAGGATCACCTGCCGGTCGCTGGCGCGGGGCAGCGACGCGCCGGGCGCGATGCGTACCGTGCCGGCAGGGCGTTCCGCGGCCGCCTGCCGGGGCAGGTAGATCTTCACGGTGGTTCCATGGCCCGGTTCGGAATAGATCCGGGCATGGCCGCCGGATTGCTGGACGAAGCCGTAGACCATCGAAAGCCCGAGCCCCGTGCCCTTGCCGACCTCCTTGGTCGTGAAGAAGGGTTCGAAGGCGCGCGCGACCACATCCGCCGGCATGCCGCTGCCCGTGTCGGTCACGGCCACCATCACGTATTGGCCGGCGGGAACCCCGAAAAGCGCGCGCGCCCGGTCGTTGTCGAGATCGCAATTGGCGGTCTCGATGGTCAGCCGCCCGCCATTGGGCATCGCGTCGCGGGCATTCACGGCGAGGTTCAGGATGGCGCTTTCCAGCTGATGGGGATCGGCAAAGGTGCGCCAGAGGCCGCTTGCCAGCGTGGTCTCCAACCGGATGCTCTCCGTTAGTGTGCGCTGGAGCAGTTCGCTCATGCCGAGGATCAGCTGGTTCGCGTCGATGCTTTCGGGCTGGAGTGTTTGCTGGCGCGAGAAGGCGAGCAGCCGGGCGGTCAGTGCGGCGGCACGCTTCGCGCCTTCCTGGGCATTGTCGATGAGGCGCAAGAGCCGGCTGTCGCCCTCGTCGATGCGCCGGCGCAGCATGCCGAGAGAGCCGACCACGATTGCAAGCATATTGTTGAAATCATGCGCAATTCCACCGGTGAGCTGGCCGACGGCTTCCATCTTCTGCGCCTGCCGCAGAGCATCCTGCGCGAGTGCGAGTTCGGCGGCGGCCGATTTCTGGTCCGTGACATCGCGGGCGACGGCATAGATCAGCCCGTCCTCGGGAACGGCGGTCCAGGACAGCCAGCGATAGCTGCCATCGGCGTGGCGAAACCGGTTCTCGAACTGGTAGGTCGATTGTCCGCTTGCCAGCGCCCCGACCTGCTCCGCCGTCGCGTTGACATCGTCGGGATGCACGAATGCGCGGTAGGATTGGCCTTCGATGTCGCGAATGGCCCATCCCAGCGAACGCCCGAAACCGGGACTGACGCTGTGGAACACGCCATCCATGTCCATCACGGCCAGGCCATCGTGGCTCACGCGCCAGATCTGGTCGCGTTCGCGCGAAGCCTCGGCGAGTTGCGCCACCGCGCGCGCCTCGCGCTGCGCCTTGCGCTTCGCCGCCAGCGCGATCAGGAACAGGCTCAGGGTCGCGGGCACCCCGAAGAAGAGGTGGCTCGCCATCGATGCCTGCCATTTCGCGAGCACGCTCGCCCGATCGATGCCGACGGTGACATAAACCGGCCGCTCGGCCAGTTGCCGGTAGGCATAGAGCCGTCGCGTGTTATCGACCACCGATGTCGCTTCGTAGAGGCCGCGAACCGGCTGGCGCCCGATCGCCTGCATCAGCGTGGTCGTGGGCGCGACCCGCGCGGGCGCGGATGGACCGGCCTCGGGAAACCGCGCCAGGATCGTGCCGTCGGCGCGCAGCATGGTCGCCGTGTCGATGCCCTCGTCGCGGGCGAGATCGCGGTAGAAGGCCGAGAAATAGCCGGATTGCGCCGAAACGGAGACCACCCCATCGAACGGGCGGTCGGCGGGGCTGCGGCGCATTGCCACCCCGAAGAACGCCTCGTTCGGGTTGAGCCGGCCGCGCAACACATCGGTGATGTAGATGGCGCCGGGCGGCATCTCGTTGCGTGCGAAGACCCGGAAATAGTCGCGGTCGGTGTAGACGAGGCCCTGCGGCGGCGGAGAAACCGCACTCGAGACGAGGATGCGGCCGTCGCGATCGAGCGCCAGCACGAATTGCAACTGCCTCAGCCGCCCGATCAGCGCCCGGATGCGCCCATGCATCTCGGCCTCGCGCTCGCGGATTTCGGCATCGGACAGGCCCGACATTAGCTGCGAGACCTGCAACGCGGCGAGATCCAGCGTCTCGAACACCTTCAGGGCATGTTCGTGGACGACATCGACCTTGCGTTCGAGGTTCGTCCAGGCATCTGCGAGTTGCGCGCGATAGGACAGATAGCCCCCCACGCCCAGCGCCAGCAGCGGCACGACCAGCGTCGCGAGCAGCAGATAATTGAAGATCGCCGAAGCGCTGCCGGGCGGGGTCCGTTTGGCGAGGGCGGAATTCGGCATGGGCGGCGCCGTCAACCGGTCATGGGCGCGTCATTGCCGCCATCCGGAACCCGGCGGCGACCGGGGGCTCGCCCGAGCATGCCGGCCATCGAATCGAGCAATTGCTGATCGGAGAATGGCTTGCCGAGGAAAGTCGAGCCTTCGGGAAGGGTGTAAGTCGCCGGACGCATGCGACCGGACACGACAAGGACACGCACATCCGGGTGGGAACGGGCAATCCTGCGCGCCAGTTCGATCCCGTCGGCGCCGCCCGGCATGTTGATGTCGGTCACGACCGCTTTCAGGTTCGCCTCGTCCTCGATGATGTCGATCGCCGCATCGGTGCTGCCCGCCTCGATGACCGCATATCCCGCATCGCTGAGAATATCCGCGACGAACATGCGGATCAGGGGCTCGTCATCGACGACGAGAACGGTCGGGCGGGACGTCGACATCAAAGGCAATTCCAAAGGCGGGCGAAAATTTCGTAGGGCGAGGCCGATTGGGCGCATGTGCCCACGGGCGAAAACGCAGGATGCATCGTTCGGTTCCACGCGTCCGGGAAAAAAATCGGACCGCGAAAAATTCCGCGACGGCGTGGCGCGCGATCCCAGTCGGGCGGCGCGGCAATCGGGCGCAGCCGGCCGGCACATCGGAGGGGCGATCGCCCGCAACCTTGGCATGTCCATTGCTGAGTGACCAGCCGAACAGGTCGCTGATCGGGGGAGCCGCGACTTTTGCACAAACAGGAGGCTTCCGTATGCAGCGTCGCTCATTTTTTAAGCTTTCCGGTCTCGCCGCGACTGGCGTGATCGCATCTCCGGCCATTGTCACGGCGCAGACCCGTTTCAACTGGAAGATGACCTCGGCCTACGGGCCGCGCGCTGCCTTCTACTCGACCGGCCCCGGCTCGGCGACCGACCTCATCAAGCGCATCGACGACATGTCCGGCGGGCGGCTGAAGATCCAGTTCTTCGGCGCGGGCGAACTGGTTCCGGCCTTCGAGGGCTTCGATGCGGCCTCCGCGGGCAATGTCGAGATGAACTACGGCAATTCCTATTTCTGGACCGGCAAGAGCTTCGCGGCGCAGTATTTCACGGCCGTCCCCTTCGGCCTGAACTATCAGGGCATCAATGGCTGGCTCTTCGACGGCGGCGGCATGGACCTCTGGCGCGAGACCTACCAGCGATTCAATCTCGTTCCCTTCGCCTGCGGCAATACCGGCGTGCAGATGACCGGCTGGTTCCGCAAGCCGATCGAAAAGATCGAGGATTTCAAGGGCCTGAAGATGCGCATTCCCGGCCTCGCCGGTCGCGTCTATCAGGCGCTCGGCGTCGATGTGCGCCTGCTGCCCGCCGGCGAGATCTTCCCCGCGCTGGAGCGTGGCGTGATCGATGCCGCGGAATTCGTGGGTCCGTTCCTCGACCGCCAGCTCGGGCTGCATCGCGTCGCGAAGAACTACTACACCACGGGCTGGCACGAGACCGCGACCGTCTCCGAGCTGGTCATCAACAAGCGCGCCTGGGACAGCCTGCCCGCCGACCTCAAGGCCGTCGTCGAGAATGCCTGCACCGCCTGCAACGGCGTCAGCGAAGCCTGGGCGCAGAAGAACAACGCGGATGCCCTCGAGGATCTCGTGATGAACCAGGGCGTGATCGCCAAGCCGCTTCCGGATGAGGTGGTGGCCGAACTGCGCAAGGTGAACGACCGCATTCTCGAGGAAGCCGTGGCGAAGGACGCCTTCGTGAAGAAGGTCCATGATAGCTACATGGCCTACAAGGCGAAATACGAGAAATGGACGGCGCTCTCCGAGGGCGTGTACCACTCGAAGGTGCGCGGCTCGTGACCGCCTCGATGAAGATTGCCGACCGGATCGACCGTTTCACCGATCTGGTCGGCGGCGCCTTCGCGTGGACGACCTTCCTGCTCGTGCTCGTCATGGCGACGAACGTGCTGCTGCGGTATCTGTTCTCGCTGGGCTCGGTCTGGGCGCAGGAGCTGGAATGGCACCTGCTCGCCCCGATCTGCCTCATCGGGATGGCCTATGCCCTGCGGCATGGCGAGCATGTGCGCGTGGATATCTTCTTCGCGCGCTACCCCGAGCGCCTGAAGGTCTGGATCGACCTGACCGGCGCGATCGCCTTCGTGCTGATCTCGGCGCTGATCATCTACATCAGCTGGTTCTACGTCCTGCAATCCTGGCGCGTCGATGAAGGCTCGGCCAATCCCGGCGGCATTCCCATGCGCTACCTGCTGAAGGCGTTCATCCCGTTCGGCTTTGCGATGTTCCTGCTGCAATCCCTCGCGGATGCGCTCCGTGCCTGGGCGAAGCTCCGCAGCCTGCCCTGACGCCCGTCTTTCCCGGATTTTGCCATGCCCACGAATGAAATTCTCGCGATCCTGATGCTCGTCTCGTTTTTCGGCCTGCTGCTCGCGGGATTTCCCGTGGCGTTGACGCTCGCGGTGTCGGGATTCGTCTTCGGCTGGCTCGGTTTCGGGTCGCTGCTCTTCAACCTGCTGCCGAACCGCATCTTCGGCGTCGTCACCAGTTACACGCTGCTCGCCATTCCGCTTTTCGTATTCATGGGGGTGATGCTCGAGAAATCCCGGCTCGCAGAAGACCTGATGGAGGTGGTGGGCCACCTCGCGGGCGATCTCCGGGGCGGGTTGGGGGTCGGGATCATCCTCGTCGGCATCGTCATGGGCGCGACGACCGGCATTGTCGGCGCGACGGTGGTGACCCTCGGCCTGCTGACCCTGCCGACGCTTCTGCGCCGCGGCTACGACAAGGGCCTGGCCTGCGGCGTGATCTGCGCCTCGGGCACGCTGGGGCAGATCATCCCGCCGAGCCTGATCCTCATCCTGCTGGCGGACATCATGAACGACAGCGTCGGCACGTTCTTCGCTGCGGCCGTGTTCCCCGGCCTGCTGCTGGCGCTGCTTTACATGGGCTACATCCTGCTGCTCGGCGTGCTGCGGCCGAACATGGTGCCGCCCGTGCCGAAAGCGGAGCGGAATGCCATGCCGAAGCGCGAATTGTGGGGCAAGCTGCTGCGCGTGGCGCTGCCGCCGCTGGGCCTCGTGCTGGCCGTGCTCGGTTCCATCATCGCCGGCATCGCCGCCCCCACGGAAGCCGCCTCGATGGGCGCGCTGGGTTCGATCGTCGTCACGGCGATCGGTCGCCGGTTCAACCTGTCGATGCTGAAGGCCACGATCTTCGACACGACCAAGATCACCGCCCAGATGATGTTTATCCTGATCTGCGCGCAGATCTTCGCCATCGCCTTCCGGGGCCTGCAGGGCGAGAAGCTGGTGGAGGACATGTTCCACGCGCTGCCCGGCGGCATCAATGCCGATATCTGGTTCATGCTGCTGATCATCTTCGTGCTCGGCTTCTTCATCGAGTGGATCGAGATCTGCTACATCGCCGTTCCGCTGTTCCTGCCGATCTTCCAGGCCGCGGGCGCGGATCTCGTCTGGATCGCGGCGCTGATCTGCCTGATGCTGCAGACCTCGTTCCTCACCCCGCCCTTCGGCTGGGCCTTGTTCTACCTCCGGGGCGTGACGCCGCCCGAGGTGACGACCGCCGACATCTACCGGGGCGTGGTGCCATTCATCCTGCTGCAGGTCGTGGCCGTGGGCATCGTCTTCCTGGTCCCTTCCCTCGCGACGTGGCTGCCGAAATCGATCGGCTGGTGACCGGGCGGCTGCCCGCCGCTGCCGATCAGTACTGGACCGTCACGACGACCGTATCGGTATAGATGCCGGGCGACGGCGTCGTCTGCGGCGGCACGCGACCATAGACCGGCACGGAGACCGTCAGCCCCGTGCCCGTTCCCGACAGGGTGTTCGAACCGAGGGTCGAGCCCCAGGGCTGGGACCGCGCGGCATCGCGGTAAAGGCCGTAGGTCACGAATTCCGCGCCCTTCGTCATCCGGCGCAGCACGGGATTGGTCGCGCCCGACAAGCCGCCATCGAGCTGCACCTGATATGGCAGGGACGTCGAACAGGCGACGCCGAGATTGGTCGAGGCATCGATATTCGCGGTGAGCGCCGAGGGGTTGCCGAAATTCATCGACGCCGAGGTCACCACGCATTTGGCCGGCACGGTCGCCGCCATGCCGAAGTTCCATGCCAGCGTGCCAGTGGTCATGGCGGGGCAGAGCTGGCCGGTGGTGGTGTAGCGGCTGCGCTGATGCGTCAGCGTGCCGTTGAAATTCGCGGTATAGCTTCCGACCGGAACCGTCTGCTGGCCCGCGAAGACGCGCCCATACATCGTGACGGCCACGGGCGTGGAAGTGCCCGATCCGTTCAGCGGCACCAGCACCTCCACGCCGGCACCGCCAGCGCGCCAGTTGCTCCATTTCACCGTGCGGCCAGGATCGGAATAGAATTGGTAGTTCAGCACGTTGGCGCCATTCAGCGCCCGGCGCGTTCCGCCCACCGTGCCGGAATTGGGATCACCCAGATTGAGGCAGACCCGCACCGTGCGGTTCGCGATGCCCGTGCAGCTGACGGAGATCGTCGCGGTGATGTCGACGGCCGCATTCAACAGCACATCCACCGTGCCGAAATTGATCGTCGCCGGCCGCGTGATGGTACAGGTCTGCGCCTGAGCCGTCGCGGCAAGACCGATCGTGAACCACAGCAAAAGGCCGATCCCCAGGCGTCGCATCTCATAATCCCTTGCAAATCAACGGGCCGACGCGGCCGTTCGAGCCGTTGCGATCCTCGCGGGTGAAACTCGTCTCGCAACTCTTCTCGCCATGCCGGATGGTAACCGTGTTCGTGTCGCCGATGCCCGGAATGAACACCATCCCGCCATAGCCGATCGCGTAGTTGATGCCGGTTTCCTGATGCGTCAGGACCGCGCCGATCGGAATGGGCTCGCCCTTCTCGTTCTGGATTTTCACGCGGGCGGTATCCTGCGCGGCGATCGTCTTGACCCGAACCGTGCTCGAGCCGCGATAACCGGGAATGACATCCTGTTCCGTCAGCGTGATGTGGGTGCCGGCGGGCACCGTCTCCGGCGAGATCGCCACCTTCGAGCGCTGGAACGAGCGCAAATCGGGGATGACGGCCTTGCCGGACCAGTCGGTCTTCGCCACGGGACGGTTCTCGTGCAGGACCTCGACGCCAGAGGCGCCGACATCGACGACCGCGAAAGCATCGTTGACGCGCCGGGACGCGAAGACGCCGCCCGGCGTCGCCACCACGGCCCCGTCGAGTTCGGCGTAACCGCCGATGAAGGCGTTGTCCTGCCGCAATCCGGCCGTGACCTGCGCCCAGGGGTTCCGGTAGGCGGCACTCGCGCCGCGCTGCGGGTTGGTGCCTTCGTTGGTGTAGAGGCGCCAGCTGTAATCATGCGCCTTCGTGCCCATCGGGCGGATGGCCTCGGCACTGAAACTCCGGTCGTCGCGGGTGGCCGAGACGGAGCTGGTCACGATCACGTCGTCCCCCAGCGGAAAGGACAGCCCGGCGCTGATGCCGGTCTGGCGGCTGCGCGCGAGATCGGAATAGGCCGAAACGAACACGTTATAGTGCCGGGCGAAGGTTTGCGAATAGGTCAGCCCCAGCAGTTGCGAGCGATCCCCGTCGGCGCGTTCGAGATTGACGAAGCTCGCCGCCATCGAGGCATTCCAGGCGGGCAGCGGAACACCCACGGTCAACCGGTCGATGGCGCGGGGCATGCGCGCCGAGCGGTTGACGACGAAAAACCCCGAATCCGTGAGATCGCCGGAAGTGTCGCCGATCACCGGCCGCGCCGTGACGGAGGCGACATCCTCGAAACGCCCGAAGGTGCGCTGGGTGCTGAGGCCGACGAAAACGCCGTGGATCGTGTTCTGCCAGCTGGCATAGGCGAAGCCGCCGAGCGTCTCCCGGTGCCAGCTGCCGGCGCCCGCGAGGTTCAGCAAGCCGAACCGGCCGAGGCCGAGGGTGACACCCGCGCCGCCATTCGCGAGGCCGGGCGTCGCTTCGCCATGGGCCTCGAGCGTGACGGTTTCGGTGAGGCCATAGCGCATCGTCCCGAGGCCGATCCATCGCCTGCCGTAATCGGCGGACTGGACGGCGTAATTGTAGCGCGGCACGCCGCCATCGAGCGAGAAATCGAACTGGCCGGCCGCCAGCAGCCGCGACGAGGTGAAGAAAGGAATGGTGGTGACCGTCTCGCGCCCCGTGACATCGCGGACGATGACGCGCGCCAGCCCGGATTCGCCGGGCACGGGGATGTTGTTCAGGCGGAACGGGCCGGCGCCAACCTCCCGGCTCGCGACCCGGATGTTGTCGACATAGACATCGACCGTCGACGGCACGGCGGCACTGCCGCCCACGCTCGGCAGCGGCGCGGTGACGAGATCCGGCTTCAGCGAGAATTGCCGGCTGACCTGTCCCCCGCCATAGCGCACGGAGCGGGTCCAGTTCAGCCCGCCGCTGATGGCATCGCCGACCGTCGTCATCGTCATGGTCTCGGGATGGGCAAAGACGAACGCCGTCTCGAGCCGGAGAATCCCCGTCTTGGCGAGCGTCGTGCCGGCAATCGCGGTGTTCTGCAGCACGCCAAACGGCGAGAAGGCGCGATGATCGAATGTCACCGAGCCGGTGTTGAAGGTGCGGGCCGACCGCCCGTACCCCCGCGTCGACGTGCCGTAGAGATTGTAGTTCAGCACCTGGCCGAAATCGCGCGAGACGGCGACGTTCTCCTGCGTGACATGCCCGCCATTGTCGTTGGCGGCATAATCCCGCGCGAGGCGCATTTCCGGTGCGAGTTCCACGAACAGCTTCTGGGCGGGCTCGTCGTAGCGCAGGCCGAGGCCGGGAATGTCGGCGAGGTCCAGCACATCCTTGTCGTCGCCTTTCGGCACCGCGACGCCGATCTCGCGCAGTTCCGAGCGCCGCGAGGAAAAGCGCCCGTCCGGGTGCCGGTAGAATTCGGCGATGAGGTTCGTCGCATCCCCGTTGAGAAAGACTTCGAGCTGCAGCCTGTGCGCACCGTCCGGCACGCGCGCCACAGCGGCGGGAAAAGCGCCGAAGGTCACCGCGATGAGCATAACCAGAAGCACGAAAACCCGGCTGAGCCGGGCCAACATGCGGCGAGGCCGCATGTCTTTCGGAGGTCGCTCGGGGCATGCCGGGCTTTCGCGCATCGCAACCGGTCCGGTCGCATCAGATCATGGTATCAGCGCAGGCCCGCCGCCTGGCCGGTGATGGCACCGCGATCGGTGGTCGCACTGATCGTCGCGCCCGCGCCCGCCGCACCGTTGAAACGGCCCGGCGACATCCATTCCATCGTCGATCCGGCGAGGGCATAGCCGAGGAGACCGCTGCCGAAGCTGACATTCTGGCCGCCCGCGAGCTTCACCGACACGTTGGAGAGCCGGACGCGGCGGTCGCCCGTATTGGTCGCGCGCAGCACGAGCCGGCCGTTTCGCGTGCCGATGGCCCAGTTGACCTGCGCGGGCCTCGTCTCCTCCGCCAGCAGGAAGACGGGAATGGAATGGCGCACCACGATGGCAATCGTGCCGGATTGCTGGCGGTTGGGATCGGGCAATTCATCCACCAGCACGCGGAACGCCTGCTCCTGCGTCACGGGCGAGCGGTTCACCTGCACGAGACGCACGGAATAGGTCGTGCCAGGCTGCAGGGTCGTCAACGGCGGCGAGGCGGCGAGATCGTCGGTCTCCTCGAGGCTTTCCTCGCCGTTCTGCTGCGTCCAGCGATAGACGCGCGTCTGCACGGCGATGGGCGCCTGGCCGGTATTGCGGATCTGCACCGTGGCGCTCGGGCTGTTCTGCCGCAATTCGATCAGCACGGGCGAGGCCTGCAGGGAGGCGGCCTCGGCGGCGCCCAGCCCGGCGGGCGCGAAAGCGGCGCAGAAAGCGAAGGGCAAGAACCGGTTCATGGCGTATGTCATGGGGGCCTCGGGCGCGGCCTCGTCAGCCGGCACGGTACGGGAGGGCTGGATCATCGGGGGGAAGGCGGCGAACCGGCCGGAAGGACCGGTTCGCTTCAACCTCAATAGGTGACGGTGACCGTCACGGCGTCGCTGTAGGTTCCCGGCGGGGGAACGGCCTGGGCCGGAACGCGGCCGTAGATCGTGAGCGTCTGGTTCGCGCCGGTGCCGGTGCCGGCCACGGTGTCGGTGCCGATCGTCTGGCCCCAGAGCAGGGTGCGCGCGGCATCCCGATAGAGCGTGTAGTTCACGGCATTCGCGCCGGACGACATCTTGCGGGTCGCGACCGTTGCACCCGTGCCGCCGCCCACGCCGAGGCTGACGGTATAGGGCGTCGTGCTCGAGCAGTTGACGGTCAGCGTGCTGGTCTGGTCGACGTTGGCGGCGATCGTCGCCATCGAGCCGAAGTTGATGGCGGTGGCCGAGACGACCGTGCAGGACGCCTGGATGGTGATGCTGAGGTTCAGGGTGCCGGTGGCAGTCGCGGCAAATGTTGCGGGAACGATCGCCAACCCAAGTCCCGCCGCGAGCAGGACCGATTTCATTCTCATTTTTGGTTCTCCAGAAGAGGAAACCTTCCTTCTGAGGTTTCACGGGAACCCTAGGTGCGGGCGCGGTTAAAAGAATCGGTCCGGATTTGGTTAAAACACCGATGATCCCGGATGGGCACGCCGCATAATTAACAGAACGGTATATTCCTCCGCGAAGACGGCCGGACCAATTCCCTGTATGACCTTGCTGTTCTGCAGGCCCGGAGTGAACGATGCTCGAAAATCGCATTCCCCCGCCCATCGTGACCATGCTGTTCGCAGCCGCGATGTGGTTCATGGCAAGCCCTGACACCGCGTCTCCCGGTCGGACGGCGATGGCCATCGGCGTCTTCCTGCTGGCGGGCTGTTTCGGCTTTCCCGCCTTCCGCGCCTTCCGGCGATCGGGCACGACCATCGACCCGGTGCGAATCGAGCGGGCGAGCAGCCTCGTGACGGGCGGAATCTACCGGGTATCGCGCAATCCGATGTATGTCGCGCTGGCGCTGCTCCTCGCGGCCTGGGCGATCTGGCTCGGCGGGGCCTGGGTCTGGCTCGGCCCGCCGGCCCTGGTTCTCTGGCTTGATCGATTGCAGATCCGGCCGGAGGAACGCGTCATGGCCGCCCGGTTCGGCCAGGAATACGAGGAATACCAGCGAAAGGTCCGCCGCTGGATCTGAAGGCTCACCGGCTCGGGGCCTGCTGGCTCCGGGTTTGCTGGCTCCAGCTCTCGGACAGCAAGGCGCGGAAGCGGCTGGCCGCGGGGGAGAGGCGGCCATTCCTCCGCTCGACGATCCCGATCGTCCGGGAGACCACGGGGCCGGTGATCGGCCGCGTCGCGATCTTCGGGTGGTCGTCCTGCGGGGTCGCCAGCCGCGGCAGCACGGAGATGCCAACCCCGGTCTCGACGAGGCCGAGGGATGTCGAGAGGTGGTTGACCTCGTAGAACCAGTTCAGCCGGACGCCGGAATTGGCCAGGGCATTGTCGAGAATGGTCCGGTTACCCGAATGGCGGCTGACGCCGATCAGCAACTCATTGGCCAGATCGCTCCATTCGACCGTCTCACGCGCGGCCAGCGGATGCGCGCGATGGCAGGCCAGCACGAAGGGATCATCCATCAGCGGCGTGAAGGTCAGTTCGGGATCGGCCGATCCCAGCATGCTGATCCCGAATTCGGATTCACCATGCGCCACACTCTTGAGGCCTTCGCTCGCGGAGAGATCGAGGATGCGGATCCGGATATTGGGATGCAGGGCGTGGAATTGCCGGATCACCTGCGGAAGGAAATAGAAGGCGGCCGTCGGCACGCAGGCGATGGTCACCTGCCCGTGCTGCAGCTTTCCCGTCGCGCTCATGGACAGCACCGAGGCTTCGAGCTCGTCGAGAAGGCGCACCAGCAGCGGCTGCAATTCCCGCCCCACCGTCGTCGCGGCCACGCGCCGGGTCGTACGCTCGAGCAGCGGCGCGCCGAGCGTGATCTCGAGCTGCTTGATCCGCCGGCTGAGCGCGGGCTGCGACAGGTTCAGCTGTTCCGCGGCCTTGTGGAAGCTGCCGCTTTCCAGCACCGCGAGGAAGGCGCGAAGATCGAGAAGTTCGAAATTGATCCGCATAACGCATCAATAGGCGAAATCTTTGCATTTAACAACGTTGGAGAGCCCGATTATCACTCTTCCGGAAATCAGATGAAATCTGTCTATCGATCCACAAAATGGATCAATAGACGAGCAATCCGGAAGAATGACCATGGAAGCCCGCGCGGTTCCCTGCACCCTGATGAGAGGCGGCACATCGCGTGGGCCGTTCTTCCTGGCCTCCGACCTGCCGGCGAGCCCCGCCGCGCGCGATGCCGCGCTGATCTCGGCGATGGGGGCCGGGCATGATCTGCAGATCGACGGGCTGGGGGGCGGCAACCCGCTGACCAGCAAGGTGGCGATCGTTTCGCCCTCGGCACGCCCGGATGCCGATATCGATTATCTCTTCGCGCAGGTGAATGTCGCGGAGCAGCGGGTCGATACCTCGCCCAATTGCGGCAACATGCTCTCCGCGGTCGGGCCATTCGCGCTGGAGCGCGGGCTGGTTCGGGCCCAGCCGGGCGAGACGCGGATCCGCATCTTCAACGTCAATACCGGCAAGCGGATCGAGGCCATCGTGCAGACGCCGAACGGCCGCGTGACTTATGACGGCGCCTGCCGGATCGATGGCGTGCCCGGCACGGCGGCTCCGATCCGCCTGACGTTTCTCGATGCCACCGGCAGCAAGACCGGCGCGCTTTTTCCCTCCGGCCGGCAGACCGATCTCATCGCGGGAATTCCCTGCACCCTGATCGATGCCGCCACGCCGCTGGTGATCATCCGCGCGACCGATCTCGGGAAGACAGGGCATGAAACGCCCGCCGCGCTCGATGGCGACCGGGCTTTCATGGGGCGGCTCGAGGCATTGCGCCGCGAGGCCGGGCGCTTGATGGGCCTCGGCGATGTCCGCGATCTCGTGGTGCCGAAACCGGTGCTCGTCGCGCCGCCGGCCGCCGGCGGCACGCTCGCCGCGCGCTATTTCATGCCCCATTCCGCCCACAAGGCGCTTGCGGTCACCGGGGCCGTCGGCATCGCCACGGCGGCGGCGATCACCGGCACGGTTGCCCATGCGGTCGCGACCGGCGCCGGGCTCGGCACGACCATCCGGATCGAGCATCCCTCGGGCGCGCTGGACCTGATGCTGGCGCAGCGCCGGGCCGGCGGGCCCTTCGAGGCCTCGCTGGTCCGCACGGCGCGGAAAATCTTCGAGGGCAACGTCTTCGTCCGGATGCCGGAATCCGTAGCCGGCGAGACACTCGTCACCTTCGCAAAATCAGCATAAAATCATCAATCGGGAGAGAAACCATGCAGCTCAACAGGCGGCACTTCACCATCGGCCTTGCCACCACCGCGTTTGCCACCACCACGTTCGGTGCGACAGCCGTGAGGGCCAACAACACCTATCCGACCAAGCCGATCAAGCTGATCGTTCCCTATGCCGCCGGCGGCGGCACCGACACGATCGCCCGCGTGATCGCGCAGGGGATCAGCCAGTCGATCGGGCAATCCGTGGTCGTCGAGAACAATGGCGCGGCCGGCGGCAACATCGCCACCCAGCAGGCGGCGAATGCCGACCGCGACGGCTACACCGTCCTGATGGCCAATCAGGGTCCGATGGTCGTCAATCCGCATCTCTTCAAATCCATGCGGGTGGATACGCTGAAGGCCTTCGACCCGGTGACGCTGCTCGCCTCCGCGCCGCTGGTTCTCGTGGTTCCGAAGGATTCCCGCTTCAAGGATCTGAAGGAACTGGTGGCCTTCGCCAAGGCGAACCCGGAAAAGCTGACCTATGCCTCCGCGGGGAACGGGTCCGCCAGCCATCTCGCGACGCTGCTGCTCGAGAAGGCGGCCGGCATCAAGGCGGTTCACCTCCCCTATCGCGGTGCGGGACCGGCCATCAACGACCTGATCGGCGCCAAGACCGATTTCATGGTGACGACCTTCCCCTCGATCCTCGGCCAGATCGATGGCGGGCTCGTCCGCCCGCTGGCGGTGACCTCGCGCGAGCGCACCGCTTTGCGCCCTGACCTGCCGACGGTGGCCGAACTGGGCTGGTCCGGCTACGATGCCAGCGCCTGGTACGGCTTCGTGGTGCCGGCCGGCACGCCCGCCCCGGTGGTCGACCGGCTGCGCAAGGCGACGCTCGACGCGCTGAACTCGCCGCTGCTGAAGGATCGCCTCGGCAAGGAAGGCGCCTCCCCCATCGGCAATTCGCCCGAGGAGTTCCGGCGCATGATGGTGGAGGAACATCAGCGCTGGGGGCGGCTGATCCAGTCCGCCGGCCTCAACCACGAGTAACCCGGCCCGATGGCACAGCCTCCCCGCGCCCGGCCATCGCTATCCGGCAAGGCGCGGCGCTTTTGCCGGAACGAGGAGCGCGGGCCGGCGTTGGACCGGCAGCGCTTCCCGGAGGCTCGTGTTGGACCAGATCGCGATCATCGGTTTTCTCGCCGCCCTGTGCTCCACCACGAGCTTCGCGCCGCAGGTCTGGCGCATCATCCGGACCCGTGACACCAGCGCGATCTCGGCCCGCATGTATGGCATCACGGTCGTCGGGTTCCTGCTCTGGCTCGTCTATGGCGTGCTGCGGATGGAATGGCCGCTGATCCTCACGAACGGGATCTGCCTGGCGTTCTCGGCCTTCATTCTCGCGATGAAACTGCTCCCGCAACGCAGCAAGGAGGCGGTGGCGGAGAAGCTCGCCCCCTGAACTTCAACGGCGCCCTGCGGCCGCTCCCACGGGAAAAACTTCATATTTTATTGATCATGCCACCGGAGCCATAACCATGGTCCTGGAACGATCGCGCCGGCTATCCGTTCATTTTCCAGGTTTGAACATGCGTTGGAATGAACGATGAGCCCGAAAATCCTGATTGTCGAAGACGAAGCCATGGTGGCCCTGGATCTCGAAGCCTGGCTCGAGGAATTCGGCTATGCCCCGGTGGGCATCGCGCCGGATGCGGCCACGGCCTACAGGCTGGCCGCGACAGCCCCGACCCTTGCGCTGGTCGATCTCAACCTGCGCGACGGCTTGTCGGGCCCCGAAATCGGTCGCCGGCTCGCCCATGAATTCGGCGTGCGCGTGCTCTTCATGACCGCGAATCCGCGCCTGCTCGAGCCGGGCATTCCCGGAACGCTGGGCGTGCTGGCGAAGCCCTATGAGCCGCAGGCGGTGCAGGCCGCAATCGAGTTCGCGCTGGAACGCAATCCGGTCGCTCCGCCGGAATTACGGGTTTTTGCCTGATTTCGCCGGGTTTTTCCGGTTGAGCGCCGCGAGGCTGCACATCATCCGCACCGTCAGGCCCCGATCGCCCCACTGGCGTTCGAGTTGCCCGCCCAGATGATGCTCGACGGCGACATTGGCGAGACGGGTGCCGAACCCCGTCTTGTCCGATCGTTCGCGGATGGGCGCGTTGCGTTCCTGCCAGACGAGGACGCAACGATCGTCTTCTCGCGTGCAGGTGATGTCGACCAGCCCGTCCGGCACCGAGAGCGCGCCGTATTTCATCGCGTTGGTCGCGAGTTCGTGGAAGATCATCGCGAGCGGCGTCGCGGCCTTGTCGTCGATCGGCACGTCCTGCCCGGCGACGCTGATGCGCCCTTCCTTCAGGGCGGGATAGGGCTTCAGAATTTCCCGCAGCAGTGCGTGCAGCGTGGTTTCGCCCACGAAGGGCCGGGATTCATCGCTGTGCGGACGCGCGTAATCATGCGCTCGCCCGAGTGCCGCGATGCGGTCCCGCAAGGTCAGGGCCACGGCGCGGAACGCCGGCGTCTCGCGCGCGGTGATGCCGATCAGCCCCTGCACGATGGCGAAGATGTTCTTGATGCGATGGCTGAGTTCCTGGCTCAGCAGCTCCAGCATGTCGGCATTGCTCTTCGCCTCGTGAATGTCGGTGCATGTGCCGAACCACCGGACGATCCGGCCCGCCTCGTCGCGCACCGGCAAGGCGCGACCAAGCGTCCAGCGATATTCGCCGCTGTGATGGCGCAGCCGGTATTCGATGTCGTAGGCTTCGCCCGTCTCGAGCGAATGGCGCCAGCGGGTCCAGGCCTTTTCTTGGTCGTCCGGATGGAACATGCCGTTCCAGCCTTCGCCATCGGTCGAGCCCGGCGGCATGCCGGTGAATTCGTACCAGCGGGCGTTGTAGAAATCGTGGAAACCGTCCGGCAAGGTCGACCAGACCATCTGCGGCATTGTATCGACCAAAGCCGCGAACCGCGCCTCACTGTCCCGCAACTCGCGGGCGACGGCCGCCGACCGGGCAACGATATCCGCCATCTCGCCATCGAGCGATGTGGGCCGCGTGATCACGAGAAAGCGTGGCGCGAGGTCCGGCGAGCCGGAATGCCGGGCAATCGTCACCTCGAAAAGCCGGGCGCCGTCGGCCGGCTCGGGTTGCCGGAGGATGATCTCGACGCGTTCGCTCCGGGCCTGCTGCAAGGCCGCGGCGGCGATCGCCCGATCCTCCGGATGCCAACGCTCGATCCATGATGCCCCGAGGACCGGGCGCGGATCGGACAGAGCGAACAACGCGGCCGCCGCCGCGTTGCCGAAGCAGATCATGCCGTCTTCGCCGATCCATTCGATGCCGAACGGAGAATGGGCGAAAATCCCGGCCAGCAAGGCCTGGGCCTCATCGTGATCGGACGGCAGATCAGGCAATCGCATCGAATATCCTCGGGCATGGCCAGAGCCGTCCGGGCGCCGCGCCGGAATTCCGGGTTGCATCAAAGGGTGGCCGCCCTGCGCCGGAGCACCGCGATTTCGCCGATGAAATCCGTGTCCGGAGAGCAGATCGGGTGGCAAATCCGTCCGGGAGGGGCGCGAGGCGCGATCGCATGAATTTGACCTGAGATAACACGCCGATAAGACGCGCGGCGGCGCGAAATGTTCCCGCGCAACGGATCCTCGAAGCAAGCGCTCGCCTCCAAGCGTCCCGGCGCAGGCGCGGGAACCGAGGGCATGCGATCGATGTTCTGATACTGCCCGTCATGCGCGAACCATCTGAAGCGCACGAACCCATCGAACAGCCTGCATGCCGTTGTCTTGGCGACTTGCGGCCGCGACAGACTGGCGGTCGCGCCGCTCTTCCGCCCCGCTTCATGAGGAGGCCGCGATCCCGACATTCCTGTCCAAGGTTACGCTCTGGGCGCTCCTCACCCGGCTGCGCACGAGCTTCTGGTTCCTGCCGGCATCGATGGCAGTGGCGGCCGCGGCGCTTTCGTTCGCGCTGATCGCGCTCGACCGGCAGCTGGGCACCAGCACCGTGAAGGAACTCGACTGGCTCTATACTTTCGGGCCGGAGGGAGCGCGCGCTCTCCTGTCCGCCGTTGCCAGCTCGATGATCACGGTTGCGGGCCTGACCTTCTCGATGACGATGCTGACATTGCAGCTCGCCTCGTCGCAATTCGGCCCGCGCATGCTGCGCAACTTCATGCGCGACCGTGGCAACCAGGTGGTTCTCGGAACCTTCACGGCCACCTTCGTCTATTGCCTGCTCGTGCTGCGCAGCGTGCGCGGGCTCGAGGGGTCCAGCTTCGTGCCGCATGTCGCCGTGGCTTTCGGCGTATTCCTCGCGATCGCCAGCATTGCGGTGCTCATCTTCTTCATCCACCACATCGCGACGGCGATCCGGATCGAGACGCTGCTCGCCGAACTGGCGGCGGAGACGCACGCGGCGGTGGACCGTCTCTACCCGGAACGGTTCGGCCATGCCCCGCCGGATGCGATGGACCCGCCTCCCCTGCCCGAAGGCTTCGAGCGCGAGGCATTGCCCGTGGCGGTCGACAAGGGCGGCTATGTCCAGCGCATCGACGGCACGGCGCTGATGCGCATCGCGGTGGAGCACGACATGGTGATCCGCATCGCGGCATCGCCGGGCCGGTTCGTCACGACGGGCGATCCGCTATTTCTGGTGCATCCGCCGGAGCGCCTTTCGGAGGAGATCCACGCAACCATTCGCCGCACCGTGGTGATCGGCGACGAACGCACGCCGGATCAGGATCTGGCTTTCTCGGTGCGGCGGATCGTCGAGATCGCGCAGCGCGCGCTGTCGCCGGGCATCAATGATCCCACCACCGCGCTCTATTGCATCGACCGGCTGGGCGAGGCGCTCGGCCGGCTGGCGCAGCGGCGCGCCCCATCGGCCTTCCGGTTCGACGGGCAGAACCGGCTGCGCATCGTCGCGGATGTCACCACGCTCGACGATCTGGCCTGTCCCGCTTTCGCGGCGATCGCCCGCTACGGTCTCGCCGACATGGATGTCGTCGCGCATCTGCTGCGGGCGATCGACCGGCTGGTGACCGAGGCCGGGCAGGAAAACTGCCGTGGTGTCCTCGCGCTGGCGGCGGATCTGCGCCGATGCGCCGAGGCGCAGGCCGAACTGGCCTATGACCGCGCGCAGATCGGTGCCGCTGGACGGGGCAACGCCGCGAGCCGCTCTTTCCGCCCGCCCGAACCGGTGCCGGGAACCCCCGGCGCGCGCGTGTCCTGACGGTTGCGCATCGGGCCGGATGGTGCCCGGTTTCGTCGCCTCGGCGGCCATCGCAAGCGGCGCGCTTGTCCGCATGTTGCCCGAATGGGCACCCTGCCCTTCGCCTTGTTGTCATCGGCAGCGCGCGAGCGACTTGCCTGGCCGGGACCGGCTCAGTAAAGCGCGTCTGGGTACGAGCGATCCGCGGCGCGCAGCAGGCAGTCCCATGACCGGCCAGACGACCAGAGCAGAGTTGCGCACGGAGGACGAAGCCGCCGAACTGATCGAATTGCTGGCTCGCCAGATGCCGATCGTGCTGGGCGCGGTGCTGGTGGTGGCGCCGACGGCGACCTATGTGTACGGTTTGCGCCTCGGTCCGAACGCCATGACCATGACCTGGCTGATCGCGGCCTTCGTGCTCGCCGCCCTTCGCGGGCTCTTCGTGCTGGCCTATTGGCGCTTGCGCGCCGGCACGCCACTCTGGATCTGGCGGACCGGGTTCATGCTGGGCAGCCTCGCATCCGGCAGCCTCTTTGGCTGGTTCGGCTGGGAGGTGACCGGCTCCGGCGATGCACCGCTGACGTTGTTCATCATCATGATGCTGGTGGGGCTCACGGCCGGCTCGGTCGCCTCGCTTTCGGCCGACCGGCTGGTCTATGCCGTCTTCGCGCTGAGCGCGATGGGCCCGGTCGTGGTGCAGTTCGCGCGCGCCAGCGACGAGACAAGCCGCTGGATGGCCTTGCTGGGCCTCGTCTTTCTGATCACGCATCTCGGGTATTCCATGCTGCAGAACCGGACGATGCGCGATCTCATCCGGCTTCGGAATCAGGAGAAGGCCTTCGCGCTGCAACTCGCCGAGGCGCGCGACCGGGCAGAGCGTTCCAACGGCGAGAAAACGCGCTTCCTGCTGGCTGCAGGGCATGACCTGGGCCAGCCGCTCTATGCCATTCGCCTGCTGCTCGATTCGCTGCAGCATGTCGGGAAAGATCTGCAGGCCGAGCGCATCGCGACGATCGGGCAATCGGTCGATGCCATCTCGGATCTGCTGGAGCGGATGCTGGAAGCGGCGCGCGCCGGCTCGGAAGGCTACGAGCCCCGCCTTGTGCCGGTCGAGCTTGACACGGTCTTCCGGCAGGTCGGCGTGGAATTCGCGGTCGAGGCGGCCGACAAGTCGCTCGATCTCTGCTTCGTGGGAACCAGCCGCTGGGCCCTGGCCGAGCCGACCCTGCTCACGCAGATCCTGCGGAACTTCGTCGGCAACGCCGTGCGCTACACCGAGCACGGACGCGTTCTGGTCGGCGTCCGGCAGCGGGGCGAGGCGCTCGAACTGCAGGTCTTCGATACCGGGCCGGGAATCGCCGAGGAGGACCTGTCGCGCATCTTCGAGCCGTTTCACCAGCTCGCGAATCCGGGGCGGCAGGCCGGGCGCGGCCATGGCCTGGGCCTGACCATCGCGCGCAGCATGGCCGAGCTGATCGGCGGGAGCGTGACGGTCCGCTCCTGGCCCGGCCGCGGTTCAATGTTCGCGATCACCCTTCCGGCTGCCACGGCCCCGCCCCTTGGCGAGGCACTCGCGGCGCACCAGGGTTCCAGCCCGCCCGCAACCGCGGCAGCCTGCCGGTTGCTTCTCGTCGAGGATCACGCGCCGGTGCGCGATATCCTGCGGGAACTGCTGACCGGCTGGGGTTATTCGGTCACGACAAGCGCCGAGGCCGAACACGCGCTCGCCGAACTCGACGCCGGCGGCCCGTACCCGGATGTTATCGTTTCGGATCTGCGCCTGCCCGGCGCGATGGACGGGCTCGATCTCATCCGGGCCATCCGCGCTCGCGCCGGATCCATGATCCCGGCCCTGCTGGTGTCGGCGGATGTGGCCACGCCGAACCCGGACGAGCGCATTCCCGTGTTGCAGAAGCCCGTGGGCGCGCATGCGCTCCGCGAGAAGCTCGACGACGTGTTGCGGCTCAGCCGATCCGGGACCGCTCCAGAAAAGTCCTGACCTCACCGCGATGCGCGAGCCCGAAGCGCTTGAAAACGCTCGAGAGGTGGGCGCGGACGGTGTTCTCGCTGATCCCTAGGCTGCGGCCGATCACCTTGTTCTGCAGGCCACGCGCGCAGAGGATGAGGATGTCACGTTCGCGCGGGGTGAGGACGGGCCGGAGCGCGCCATCGCGCGTTTCGGGCTCCTGGCTCGTCAGTTCCGCGAGCACGGCGAGGATCGCCTCGGGCCCATCCGCCTTCGAGAGCAGGGCAGCCGCCGCCTCCAGCGCCGAAGCGCCGGGCAGATCGCGCGGGTCGCTGCCGGTCATGATGATCACGGGCAGGCCGGGACAAAGGCGCTGAAGTTCGAGATAGGTCTCGGGCCCGCTCGAATCCGGCAAAGCGAGATCCAGGATGACCGCATCGAGCGGCCCGGCGGCCAGGATCTGCCGGGTTTCGGCCAGAGTGGCGCATTCCTCGATGACAATCGCGGGGAAGGCGGCCTGCAAGGCTGTGCGCAAACCCACCCGCACGAGGGGATGATCATCGACGATGAGGATCCTCAATTGCCGCATGCCTTTCACCCGAGGGATGTTTTTTCTAGGAGCGGCTTCCGATCTGACTTTATCAGATCGACCGCTCTATCTCTCTGTTTTGTCGCATTTCTTGCCGCCAACCGGTATCCACTTGGCCGGAAAAAACTCCAGAATCGACCTCCGCGCCACGCCAGGGGCCGAGTCGCATCACCGTCCCCGGGGCGCGACTCATCCGGCGGGCCTTTCGACGCAGAAAACGCGATGCGTGCGATCGCGCGCCCGCATCGCTCCAAGGACAGCCGGCATGCGAGGCTCCCTTCCCGACCGGGCGGGAGCCTCCTTCCGCGACGGGTTCCCGCTCAGCTCGCGAGCCCGGGCAGGACACCGATCGTAACCGGGCGCAGCAGGTCTTGAATCGTGAGGTTCTGGAACGTCTTGTCGCGCGTGGTCTTGTTGATGTCCATGTTGTTTTGCACCCAGGCGGTCGCCGAGCCGTCATCCTTCAGGAAAGCCTCGAACGCCTTGTCGTCCCTGAGCAGGGCGCGAATTTTGTGCGGCGAAAAAATGCTGGTGTAGTAATCCGGATTGCTGCTGCCGAAACGCTGCCGGAACAGCGTAACGCGTTCCTTCATGGCCCTGTTCTTGGGGTCGTCCTGAATGCTCTTCAGCCAGACCCGGCCGAAGCCGCGCGCATATTCGAAGCGCTCGCGGCTGACACCAGCCTTGTCAAGGATATCCGCGTTGAACAATGACTTGTCGAGCGAGTCGTAGGTCACGTCCGGATATCGCGCGAGATAGGCGCCCAGCACGTAGTTGAGGAAAGTATCCTCGTCCTTTGTCAGGTTACTCTGGTAGCCGTCGGGCAGGAAATACATCGCCTCGCCCAGCGCGGTGTTCCACAGTGCCAGCGATGCCCAGTTGTCGGCCTTGGCAATCTCGGCCAGCGCCGCCTTCCGCTCTTCCGGCGACTTCTGGAAATGCGACGTGAGCCCGGATCGCACGAGGCCGGGATCCACATTGGTGCAGGCCGGCAATATGGCGAGGGACGCGAGCAGGCCCATCGCACCGAGGGATCGAGCCAGCGAAGGGAACCGTTTGGTCATGATTGAACCTCCGGAAATTGGGGTGATCCGCATGGTCTCGCTCCTCAGAACCGATAGGCGACGCCAAGGGTGCCGCGGCTGTAGCGCAGCCGCTGGTTCCCCACCCATGTCAGCCCCTTGAGCGACACCTCCCAGCGTTCGTTGATCTGGTAGGTCAGGCCGGATTGCAGGGTGAACCAGTTGCGGTCGAGCCGCTGCTCGGCCGGCGCAACCTGCTCGGCGAAGACCTGGTTCAGCACGACACCGGCGGTGAGGCGCAGGCGATCGGTGATGTTGTACATCGCACTGAGATGCAGCAGACCGATGGTCGAACCGAAATGGGCCACCGGCGGAATGTTGCCCGGATCATAGGCCTGCCGGCTGCGGATCGTCACGATGGTCGCGTCGAGCGAGAGCAGCACCGGGCCCAGCGGGTAGGACGCCCCCACGAACCCGCCGAAGCGGTAGCTCGAGCTGTCCGCACCCACCGGCGCGGCCGGGACACCGACGAACTGGTAGGAATTGCCGCCCAGACCGAAGCCGCCGAGCACGCCGACGCGCAGGAACGGCAGCGGCGCGATGCCAAGCACGAGATCGCCGCCGCCCGCGTCGGAATTCCCGTTGAGCGAGAGCGGGAAGGCCAGGATCGTCGACTTGATCGTCTCGCGCGAATAATTGCCGCTGATCGAGGCGAAGCCGATGGAGCCGAAGCCGAAGCTGAGGCCGACCTGCGTGCCGTAGCTGTTCTGCTTCAGGCGGGTCGGCTGGCGGGTTTTCTCGGTCAGGCTGGCTCCGAAATCGACCGAGAGCTTGAAGCTGTGCAGGAAGCCGCGGTTGGGATCGTCCGGGAATACCCCCGGCAGCGACAGCGTGCGCACCTCCGAGAGTTTCGGCAGCTTTGCATTGCTGAATGTCTGGGCCGAGGCAGCGAACGGCACTGCCAGCAAACCCGCAGCCATGACCATACCAAGTGTGAAGCGCATCAGACCAAGCCCCTTGCCTTCTGTCGTGAATCCACGCGGCGGGCGAGGTCGCGAACCTTGCCGAAGCCGGAGGTCACCAAACCGGTGCCGGGACAGAAGCAGCCGGGGCTAACAGGAGCAAACGCGCGGGCGGACTAGTCCATTCCGTGCGTGAATTGTGTCTGAAAGGTCACAGGAGCGGCTCGGAGGCACAAGCCAGGGCGATGATCGCGCCGGATCACCGGGCTCCGGCCTTTAGGGCTTCCATCACCAGTTCGGCCGTGCGCTTCGCCGAGGCCGGATTCTGACCGGTGACGAGATTGCCGTCGCGCAGGGCAAAAGGCTCGAAATCCGGGCCGCCTTCATGCCGGGCCCCCAGTTCCTTCAGGCGGCTTTCGAGGAGGAACGGCACCGCCTTGTCGAGGCCGACGGCGCGCTCTTCGCTATCCGTGAAGGCGGCGACCCGGCGCCCCGCGACGAAGGGCGTGCCGTCGACCTTTCGGGCCGAGACGAGCCCCGCCGGGCCATGGCATACGGCGGCCACCACCTTGCCCTCGCGGTCGAAGCGCTCGACCAGCCGCGCCAGCTTGTCGCTGACGGGATAATCGAACATCGTGCCGTGCCCGCCCGGCAGGAACAGGGCATCGTAGCCGGCGGAATCGACGCTGCCGACCGCCGGGGTGCCGGCAACCTCGGCCTTCAGCGCGGCATCTCCGAGATAGCGCTCGACGGATGCATCATTCTCGCCTTCGGCATTCATGCTGCGCTGGTCGACCGGGATCGCGCCACCGGCGATCGAGGCCAAGGTCACCTCGGCGCCGGCGTCGCGGAACGCATAATAGGGCGTCGTCAGTTCTTCGAGCCACACGCCGGTGGGTTCGGTGCCGGGGGTCATCCGGCTGGCGGAGGTGGCGACGATCAGGATACGGGTCATGGCGATATCGTCCTTGTCTTCATGGTTGGGCGGGGTTTGCCCCTGCGATGGCCGGCCAGAAGGCCGATCGAGCCATCAGGAAATCGGAGAGACACGACGATCGGCCAGCAATGCGCTCATGGTAAGGCAATGGGCAGTTCCGACATCCCTGTCCGACCGCCATGCGCGCGGCGTGCACCCGACGAGAACCCCGCCGCCGCCATCGGCGGCAGCTGCGATACGGCGCAAAAGATCCGCTCGTGAGCGGGGTGTTCAGGCCCGGCGCTGCCCGTGCTGCGCGAAAGTCACGCCATTGCGACGGCGCAGGGTGAGTTCCTGCCGGAAGTCGCACTCGCCCGCCGTGAAGGTCTCGACCGGACCGCCGGGCTGGTCTCCGAGCTGCAGCAGGCTCGCGCCCTGCATCGAGGCAGGCGCCGACACGCCCAGCAGGTCGAGGATGGTCGGCGCGATATCGATCACGCCCGCCGCGCCCGCATGCACGCCCGGCGTGATGGCCGCGTGGCCGCCAAGCGCCAGCACGGTGTTGAGTTCGTGCCGGTTGAGGCCGCCATGCATGCCGCCGCCCACCGGAACGGAACCGGTGATGAGCCCCAAACCGGGAAGGCCATGGGCGTCGTCGTCAAGGTTCGAACGCAGCACATAGACGAGTTCGGGCTGCCGACCGTGATCGAGCCCGACCAGTCGATGCGAGAAGGTGCCGGGAACGGTGCCCTGAACCGGATCCTCCGATGGGGTGAAGACCATCCCGGTGAATTCCTGCGCCATCAGCCAGCGCGCCACGCGATCGCGGCGCTCGAGATCGCCATCGAGCACGCGGATCTCGCCCATGTTGCCGCCGGTCACCGCCAGCGCCATGCCGGAAAGATCGCGCTGCGCGGCCATGGCGGCGGGATGCCCGGCTTCCGTCAGCAGGGCCGCCAGATCGACTTCGCCGGAGCTGGAAATCTGGCCGTGATCGGAGGCAACGAGAACCGCGATGTCGTCGGCATCCGGCCGCAGGCGGATCGCCTCGAGAATGCGGCCGAAGGCATTGTCGGCGCTGCGCATCACCGCGCGCGTCTCCTCCGAGCCGAGAAAGCGATAATGGAAGGAGGTATCCGGCTCGTTGAACCAGACCAGCGCCACGTCGGGCGCCATCTCGGGGATCACCCAATCGGTCATGATGCGCGTGGCGTAATCGATCTCGTCAAAGCGGGGCAGCGTGCGCGGCGGCAGGGGGCCGAACCGCGCAACCATGTCCTCGACCGCGGAGGGCGTCCGCGTGTGCCTGGTTCCAAGCACCGAGAAGGTCCAGTGGCCGTTCTGGGCGACCCGCGGATTGATCGCGTAGGTCGATCCGGGCGAACCGGAATGCACCACGGCGACGCTTTTGCCGGCATGCGCCAGGACATCCGCGAAGGTATCGGCGGTGACGAATTTGCCGCCAAGCCGCTCCTCGGCGAGCGCGATATCCTCGGCCTTCGAGACATCCAGCACGAAATCGCGCGTGACCTCGGGGTAGTAGAACGCATTCCCCACGATGCCGTGCCGCGACGGAAAGGCGCCCGTCGCGATGGAGGAGGTCGCAACGCGGGTCATCGACGGGAAGACCGTGCGCGCCTCCGGGAAGCTCCGGCCCCCGGCGATGAAGCCTGCGAGATGCGGCATGCGGTCCGGCGTCACCATGTCGGGCCGGAGGCCATCGAACACGCAGACAACGACACGGGAAGCTTGGATCATGATGGCACCGGGTGGCAGGGTCGGGTGGGTCACGGGGGATTCGCCAGAGGTCGGGCAGCGCGGCAGCGCCGCCTGCCCCGCTTCAGGCCGCGATGGCTTTGGAGGCGTGCTGGCGCAGATTGTCCCGCTTCAGGCGGGCACCGCTCGCGGGATCGAAGAGGTGCAGCATTTCGGGGTTGATCTCGAAGCGCAATTCCTGTCCGGCCGCCACCGGCTCGCTCGTGGGGCACTGCACGATGAAATCCACGCCCGCGAATCGACCATGGACGAGCTGCACCGCGCCGAGCTTCTCGACGAAATCCGCATGCAGGGCATGCCGCCCGCCGGGCCGGATCTCGATCTGCTCCGGCCGGATGCCGAGGATCGCCTTCGTGCCAGCCGCCATGGCGGGGAAAACCGGAATCGCCAGCGGCACGTTGGCCGCCACGGCCTCGCCGGGCGCGCGGATCTCCACCTCGACGAGGTTCATCGGCGGCGAACCGATGAAGCCCGCGACAAACAGCGTCTCGGGCCGTTCGTAGATTTCGGTCGGCGTGCCGATCTGCTCGATCATCCCGGCATTCATCACCACGATGCGGTCTGCCAGCGTCATCGCCTCGACCTGATCATGCGTGACGAAGACCGAGGTGACACCAAGCCGCTGGTGCAGCTTGCGGATTTCGAGCCGCATCTGCACCCGGAGCTTCGCGTCGAGGTTCGAGAGCGGCTCGTCGAACAGGAAGATTTTCGGCTCGCGGATCATCGCCCGGCCCATCGCCACGCGCTGCCGCTGCCCGCCGGACAGCTGGCCGGGCTTGCGATCGAGATAGGTCTCGAGCCCGACGCTGCGCGCCACCTCCTCGATGCGGCGCTGGCGTTCCGCCTTCGGCACGCCGGCAACCTTGAGCGCGTAGCCAATGTTCTCGGCCACCGTGAAATGCGGGTAGAGCGCATAGTTCTGGAAGACCATGGCGCAACCCCGCTCGCGCGGCTCGCGATCGTTCACGACGTCGCCACCGATGGCGATCGTGCCGCCGGTGATCGCCTCGAGCCCGGCGATCATGCGAAGCAGCGTCGATTTCCCGCAACCCGACGGCCCGAGAATGACCACGAACTCCCCATGTGTGATCGACAGATCGACCCCGTGGATGACCTCGGTCTTGCCATAGCTCTTGGTGACCTTGCTGATGGTGATGTCGGCCATGATCCACTCCCGAATTATTTGTCTGCCGCGATCAGGCCGCGGACGAAGTAACCCTGCATGAAGATGACCACCAGAAGCGGTGGCAGCATGACGATCAGCGTGCCGGCCATGGCCTCGTTCCAGACCGGCGGCTGGCCGAAAAGCGGCCCCGGCACGAGCTTCTGGAGCTGCATGGTCGCGGTGGTCATTTCCGGCCGCGTGGTGATCAGCAGCGGCCAGAGATACTGGTTCCAGGCATAGACGAACATGATGGTGGCGAGGGCGGCCATGTTGGTCTTCGAGAGCGGCAGCAGCACGTCCCGGAAGAAGCGCAAGGGGCCGGCGCCATCCATGCGCGCGGCTTCGACGAGTTCAGCCGGGATCGTCATGAAGAATTGCCGGTAGAGGAAGGTGCCCGTCGCGGTCGCAACCAGCGGCAGGATGAGCCCGGTATAGGAATTCAGCAGGTTCCACTCGGGCAAGGCGATCGCCACCTGCGGCAGATTGCCGACGCCGATCAGCCCCAGCAGCGTGGCGGGGGCATTGAAAACCGCGTTCAGGAATCCCTGGACGGGCGAGAGCGCATTGGCCGCCACCGCGTAGGTCGGCACGATGCGCACCTCGAGCGGCAGCATCAGCGTCACGAAGATCAGCCAGAAGCAGAACATCTTCAGCCGGTAATTGAAGAAGACGATCGAGAAGGCCGAAATCGCAGCAATCGCGATCTTGCCGATCGTCACGCCGGTGGCAACGATGAAGGAATTCACGAATTTCGTGCCGAAATCGGATTTGTTCCAGACCTTCGTGTAGTTCTCGACGAGGCTGTCGCCGGGCAGGAGCGGCATCGGCACCTGGTTGACGGTCTGGAAATCGTGGCTCGACGCCACGAAGACGATGTAAATCGGCAGAGCCGCGAGCACGAGGCCAAAGAGCATGGCCAGATGCGTGAAGAAATTCAGGATGGGCGTGCGCTCGATCATGGGTCAGCCTCAGCTGTAATGCACGCGTTTTTCGACATATTTGAACTGGACGAAGGTCAGCGAGACCACCAGCACCATCAGCACGATGGATTGCGCCGCGGCGATCGAGTAATCGAGGCCCTTGAACCCGTCCGAATAGATCTTGAAGACCATCAGGTCTGTCGCGCGCGCCGGTCCGCCGCCGGTGATGATGTCGACGATGCCGAAGCTGTCGACGAAGCTCTCGGTGATGTTGATGACCAGCAGGAAGAAGAAGGTCGGCGCCAGCAGCGGCAGCTGCAAGTCCCACAGGCGCCGCATCACCCCGGCCCCATCCATCGCGCCGGCCTCGGTCAGCGTGCGCGGAATGGCCTGCAGCCCGGCAAGGAAGAAGATGAAGCTGTAGGCGATCATCTTCCAGGAATTGGCGATCACGATCAGGATGAAGGCATCCCAGCCATCAAGCGCGGGGTTCCAGAGGTTGGGGAACACCCGGTTGATCGACGAGACGAACCCGGCATCGGGCGCGAAGATGAAGCGGAAGGCGAGGCCCACGGCCGGCGCGGCAATCGCATAGGGCCAGAAATAGACGAAGCGATAGACGCGATAGCCCGCGAGCTGGCGATCCACGAAGGTCGCGAGCAGCAGCGAGAGCACCAGCGTCAGCGCCGTCGAGCAGACGGCGAAGAGGATCGAGATCCTGACCGAGTTCCAGTAGAGATTGTCGGAGAACACGGTCTGGAAATTCTGCCAGCCCACGAACTGGTTGCCGCCACCGAAGGGCGGCTCCAGCGTCACGGCCCAGTAGAGCGACTGCACCGCTGGCCAGTAGAAGAAGATGAACACGAGGATGAGTTGCGGCGCGATCAGCGCGGCAGCGAGCCAGGTCGAGTTGAAGGCGGCACGGCGGTCCATGATTGCTCGCGATTGCTCGAATTCCACAACGAGGGAACGCCCCGGAGCGCATGGCTCGAGGCGTTCCCGGATGGTGTTCGATGGGATCAGGGCAATTGCTTGCCGCGGAAGGTCTGCTCGAAGCGGCGGAGAATGCCGTTGCCCCGGTTGACCGCCTCATCGAGCGCGGCCTGCACGTCCTTTTTGCCGGTGAAGGCCGCTTCGAGTTCCGAGCGGATTTCCGCGCGGATCTGCGTGAAGTTGCCGAGGCGGATGCCGCGCGAAATCGCGGTCGGCGGCGTGAAGGTCAGCGACTGCATGGCGATCTCGCGACCGGCCTTGTCGGCCTGGGCATAGAAGCCTTCGTCCTGCATCGCGCGGAAGGCGGACTGGGTGACCGGGATATAGCCCGTCACGGTCGGCATCCACTTCACTTCCGCCGTCGAGAGCGCGAAATCGAGGAAGGCGGCCGCGGCCTCGTATTCTTCCTTCGACTTGCCCGCCATCACCCAGAGCGAAGCGCCGCCCACGAGGCTGTTCTTGCGCTCCGTGCCGGCATAGATCGGCAGCATGCCCACGCCCCAGTTGGTGCCGGGCTTCACCGTGGAATGCATCACGCCATGGTTGGCGACCGAGGTGAGCACGGTGGAGCAGGTGCCATCCGCAAAGGCCTGCAGGATGGTCTTGCCGGTCTGGGCGGTCTGGATGCGGGCCACGCCCTCGTCGAGCAGCTTCTTCCAGTCCTTCATGTAGTCGGCGAACTTGGTCTTGTTGAAGACGAGTTCGGCATCGAGGCCGTCATAGCCGTTGTTCTTGCTGGCGATCGGCAGGTTGTGGATGGCGGAGAACTGCTCCAGCGGCATCCAGGTGTCGAAATCGAAGCAGAAGCCCGCTTCGGCATGGCCGCCGCGCTTGATCGCGCGCGCCGTCTCGAACCATTCCTCGATGGTCTTCGGCGCCTCGGTCTTGCCGACCTTCGCGAAGTGATCCTTGTTGAAATAAAGCAGCGCGGTCGAGGAATTGTAGGGGAAGGACCACATCTCGCCCTTCGAGGTCGCATAATAGTTCGAGATGCCGGGGAAGAAATCGTCCCACTTCACCTTCATGTTGAAGTCTTTGACGAACTGGACGGCGTTGTAGGTCGCGCCGGAGAGCATGAAGTTCACCGTGCCGGCATCGTAGATCTGCACGATCGTCGGGTGCTGCTTCGAACGGAAGGCGGCGATGGTGTTCTGCTCGGCCTTGTCGTAACCGCCCTGCCCGGTGCAGACCGCCTCGTACTTGGTCTGGCTCTCGTTGAAGCGCTTGCAATGCAGCGCCATGACTTCACCGAGCTGCCCGGTCAGGCCATACCAGTAATCGAACTTGATGCGGTTCTGCGCATTGGCGGCATTCATGCCAACCATGACGCCGAATGCCGAAATGGCAGCCAGAACAACGCTTTTCCTCGTCATTTATCTCTCCTCGTTTTTGCTGACGCGCGAGCCTCGGGGAGTTCGATAGCGGTGCCGCTTGAAGGGGCGTTGACATAACCGTTGCCGTACGATGACAGGATCATTGCTGCTCGATGACGGTAGCCGCGACATGCCGGACTTTGCCGGCGAATAGAATCCGCACCCCGCTGCGCGCGGCAGAAGCAAGGAATCAGCTGATCGGGATCGACGGCGACCGTGAGCGGCCTGCCGGAAACCTTCGATCGCGCGCGAACATTTCTCCGCAAAGAAGAACAGGGCCGGGAGAGGCCCGTTGCTGCATCGGATTGCAGCAACGATGCGCCTCATCAGAAAGTCTTAACCTTAATGAGGTGTAAGTTTCTGCCATTGAGGCGCGCCCGATGACGCGCCATTGGAGGTCAGAATGACCACGATTGGCTCCGCTGCTTTTCCCTATGTCAGCCTTTTTGATGCCTACACGGTTTCCACCACTGTCCCGCAGGTTCCCGCGCTCATCGACAAGGTGACGCTTGGCCCGAGCCGCTCGGGCATTTCCTACGATACGCTGAGCCGCATCCGCGAATTCGATGCGGGCAACAATCGCCTGCTCAACGTGCTACGCCCGATCGACGACACGGAAGACGCGCTGATCGCGCTGCGCAACGATGTCTCGAGCCTGCGGCAGCTGGCGGATGACGCGCTGACGCTGAAAACGGCTCCGCCGACGACGACCACCCCGCCGCCGGTGACGCCCTTCACGCCCCAGCCGATCGAGGCGCGGACGACCGTCCCGCTCGATCAGAACTCGCCCGTCGATGGCGCGATGGCCGGGATGCGTCTTTCGATCTCCGCGGATAACGGCGAGGATTTCATCTTCACCTTCCAGAACGGCACCACGACCTGGGGCGAGGTGATCGCGAGCCTCAATGCGGCCGAAATCGGTGTCCGCGGCCGCTTTGAGGCGGGGACCGATGGAACGCGCCTCGTGCTCGAATCCGCGAACGGCAAGACCGGCTTCCGCCTCAACGGAACCTCGTCCCGGCAGGTCGTGGACGATCTCGTCGGCATCTCGTCGCGTTATGACGGGGAATATGCGGCCGCGAAGTTCACGGATGGCGTTGGCTCCGCCGGCACGGGTGGCGCGGGCCCGCAAGGCCTGACCTTCGGTTCGGGTGGTGCGCTGGTTACCGCCGGCACGGGCGATTTCGAGGCGGGCAGCGTGCTTCGCTTCATCGGCAGCGACGGCGTGCCGCGCCAGTGGGGCACCCTGACCGGCGCCAGCATCCGCCAGGCGATGCTCGACATCAACGCGATGCGCGGCAGCGTGGTCGCCGAGATGACCGCCGACGGGCGCCTGCGCCTGCGCGACACCCAGGGCGGAGACGTGGGCACCGGCCGGGCCCAGGGCAGCTTCGCGCCCGGAAGTCCCCTCGCCCTGCAGCGCCTGGTGGATGCGCCGCCGCAGCCGAGCCTCGCGCCGGACGCGATCGCCGCGCGCGCCAGCGCCCAGCTCGACCGCGACAGCCGCGTCTCCGGCGCGACGAACGGCATGCGCTTCTCCATCACGGCGGATAACGGCAACTCGTTCACCTACACCTTCGGGATGGATGCCGACACCGTGACCTGGGGGCAGGTCGCCGATGCGCTGGCCCTGGCGGATATCGGCGTGCGCATCCGCTTCGACGAAAACCAGATCGGCTCCCCTCGCCTTTCCATTCATTCGGTCGATGATCGTCTGGGCTTTCGCATCAACGGGATATCCTCGCGGCAGGTCATGGACGACCTCTTCGGAATCTCATCGCCCTATGATGGCCCGTTCCGCGCGGAGATGTTCGCGGATGGCGCGGAATGGCCGGCTGTTGGCCTCGCCGCGAAGGAACACGGCATGACGTTCGGCCGTGGCGCGGCGGTGAAGACCCTCGGGCCGGCCCAGACCATTTCCGCCGGAAGCTCGATCACCTTCATCGATGGCGACGGCATCCAGCGCAGCTGGTCGGCCTCCGGGTCCAGCACCTCGCCGATCAGCCTGATCGAGGACATCAAGAGCCTGCGCAGCAGCGTGACGGCAGAGCTCGCGGCCGATGGCAGCCTGCGCCTGCGCTCCCTCGATGGCCGGCCCATCACCATCCTGGAGCAGACCGCCGATTTCGCCCCGGAAACCGGCGTGATGCACTTCGTCGAGAACCGCCCGGCGCCGGATGTGCCGCTCGAGCGCAACGCGCAGGAACAGCTCGCTTCCATGGGCCGCGTGATCAACAACCGGATCGCCAACCTGACAAGCACACTGGCCGGCCTCGCCTATTCGAACAATGTGGCGTTCAACGAGATCCTTGCGACGGCCTCGACGCTCGGGGCCGCCACGCCCGGGGACAACTGGGCAACATCCGAGGAGGCCATCCTGACAACGCGCGATGGCATTGTCTCGGCGCTGGACCAGATCAACCTCACCCTCGCCCAGCTGACGGATCGGCTCTCCACCCTGACGGCGATGGAGGAACGCTATCGCGAGATCGGGGTCGACCTGAAGAATTTCGCGGTCGAGATGCTGGATTCCTATCTCAGCTGGGAAGAGGCCCGCGACATGGCGCAGGGCATTCGCCAGAAGCTGACGCAGGCGACCTCGAACATGGGCAGCGACCAGGCCCGCGATTTCCTGCTGTTGCTCGGCTGAGCCCCGACAAGAAAAGGCCGCCTCGAAGGCGGCCTCGGAATGCACAGGGCGCTCCAGCCAGGCGTCACTTCGCCTTGAGGAGAGCCTCGACTTCGAGCAGCAGGAACTCGTTGTCATCCGCCTTGTTCGGGTCGCGCGAGGACGAGAACGGCAAGTTGTTGTCGTTGCCGACGATGATGTGCCTGTCGTCGACGACATCGACATTCTCGATCGTGAAGAACGGGAAGGTGTAGACACCGCCATTCAGCGGCTTGCGCGCCTTCTTGTTCGGGTCCTGGATCTTCATCAGGTCGATGAAGCCGATCTTGCGGACGGCGGCGTTGGCATTGGCGTCGTTCATCTCGATCTTCACGATGCGCTTGAACTTCGCGAGGTCATGGAAGCAGTTCTCGGCGCGCTGGCCGGCCGGGCAGGCCCTGTCGGCCGTGCCTTCGCCATTGTCGCGCTCGATGACGAGCGCCGTCGTCGCATCCATCATGTTGAAGTCGCCGATGGCGGCGGCACCGGGCGAGAGCACGTATTTCCAGTGCCGGCCGGTCCATTTCGTCTCCGTGACCGAGAATTCCAGGATGCGAAGCACCTGGTTGCCGTCCTGCTTCTCCCAATCCTTCTTCTCGGCATCCCAGAGCGGACCTTCGAGCAGACCGTAGATGAACTTGCCGTCCCTGGAGGCCGCGAAGCCCTCATAGCCACGGGAGCGACCGAGATTGACGCTGGCCGGCATGGGCTGGCCCGGATTCTGCGTCGTGACAGCGTAATGATCCGGCGAGCGCACCGGCTTGCCATCGGCCATCGTCTCGAACAGGGCCTCGACCTTGCCGTTGAGATCAGCGCGCAGGATGTAGGGGCCGAATTCCTCGCCGATCCAGATCTTGTCGCCGATGATCTGGAAGCCTTCCGGGTCGAAATCCGCGCCGGTGAGATAGCGCTTCTCCGTGCCCTCATGAACGATGCGGAAGGGCACTTTCTTGTCCGGATCATGCAGGAAAACCGTGCGGAGCCGCTCGACGGTGCCGGCCGCCCAGTTCATGCGGTAATGCGACAGGAACAGGGCCGCATCCGGCGAATTGGCCTTCGAGCCGAAACCGTTATCGGTCAGCACCCAATACGTCCCGTCCGGCATGGTCTTGATGCCGGAATGGCCTTGCACGGGCTGGCCGCGGAAGGGCAGCTTCACGCCGGTGGGACGGCCCGCGGAACGGCCTTCGGCGGTGCCCAAGGCTTCGTTGCGGGTGGGCCCGCTCGTGAACTTGCCCGAAACACGCAGATCGGCCGGCGCATCGGCCGGCGGCTCGATGAAGGTCTCGGCCGGGAGCACCACATGTCCCGCGATCTGGGCGGCGAATTCCGTGCCGTCGCCGTTGGCGTAAGCGGGCACAACCATCATCATTGCGGTGGCGGCAAGAAGCGTTCTGAGCAACATCGGATCCCCTCCAGGTGGCGATATCGCGGGCCGTAGGGGGATTGCATGTCGAGCCAATGACGCGACGATGAAGCTTCTGCGTTGTTCGCCCGTCTCGAGCGCAAGACGGCGGACGGGCGCGATCGGCGCCGGATGTCGCTCGTCTTCGTCCTGTCATGATCGTTTGTGACACGGGCGCGCATGATCCCGACCCTGTCCACTGCCCGCCTTCGGCTGCGCGCGCCCGTTCCCGATGATTTCCCGGCCTATCAGCGGCTGATGGCCTCGCCGCGCGCCCGTTTCATGGGCGGCCCCTACAACCTGCGCATGGCCTGGGGCATCTTCTGCCATGACGCGGCCTGCTGGACCCTTTTCGGTCATGGCGCCCTGATGATCGACCTGCATTCGACCGGCGAATGCGTCGGCCAGGTGGGGATCAGCGCCGGGCCGCTTTTTCCGGAAAAGGAGCTGGGCTGGCTGCTCTATGAGGGGTTCGAGGGCTCGGGCTTCGCGACCGAAGCGGCTGCGGCCCTCCGCGACTGGGCGCGGGACAGCCTGCAATTGACGCGCCTTGTCAGCTACATGGATCCGCAGAACACCGCTTCCGCCCGCGTGGCGGAACGGCTTGGCGCCGTGCTCGACCCCGATGCGCCGAAACAGGATCCGGACGACCTCGTCTATCGCCACATCCTTTGAGGCGCCCGGCGAACGGGGAAGCGATCATCCCGGCCAGCGACGCGATCTCGTTCGAGGGGCACTGGCTCATCAGTCCTTCGAGATGCGGCGGATGGCCGAGACCAGACGCTCGATTTCCGCATCGGTCGTGAGATAGCTGACCGACGCCCGCACGATCGCCGGCAATCCCCGGGCCTGCATGTCGAGCGGCGTATAAGCCTCGGCGATCGCCCCGACGGTGATCGCCTCGAGAGCGAGGCGGTCGCGCACACTCGCCGGCGCATGGCCCTCGACCGTGAAGCTGACAATCGACGAGCGAACCGCGCCGACATCATGCACGGCCACGCCCGGAATGGCGGCAAGCGCCGCGCGCAGGGTTGTCGCCTGCCGGTCGATCGTCGCGCGGATCGCCGGAAGGCCGAGCTGAAGCGTGGCGCGGATCGCCGCACCCAATCCGAGTTGCAGCGCGAACGGGTTCTCGCTGGTCTCGAACCGTCGCGCATCGTCGCGCGGGATCACGCCATGCGGGCCATATGGCGCGGACAGGACATCGAGATAGGGCGGTTCGAGACGCTCCAGGAACGATTTCCGGATGTAGAGCAAGGCGGTGCCGCGCGGCCCGCGCAGGGCCTTGCGTCCCGCCCCCTTCAGCACATCGCAACCGATCGCCTCGACATCGACCGGCAACTGGCCGATGGCCTGGCCCGCATCGACGAAAGCCGGGATATCAGCGCCCCGCGTGATCCTCCCCACGGCTGCGGCATCGTTGACGACGCCGTTGGTGGCCGGGCACCAGGTCAGCGCCACGAGGCGCACGCGCTCATCGAGCATGCCCGCCAGCGCCTCGACCGAGAAGGCACCCGCCTCATCGTTGGGGACGACCTCGACACGCGCCCCGGCCCGCTCCGCCGCGCGATGCAGTGTCGCGAGATTGCCACCCCATTCATGCATGCCGACCAGCACCCGGTCGCCGGCCCGAAGCGGCGGCATTGCCGCGAAGGCCAGGCCCCAGCCCTGCGAGCCGCTGCCGGTCAGCGCGATTTCCGTCGCATCCGCGCCGAGCAGGGTCGCGGCAGAAGCCCGGGTCTGCTGGATATCCGCTGCGACCGCCACGCCCATCTCGCTCGGGCCATGCAGCGCTTCTCGGTCGAGATGGGCCTTGATGATCGCGAGCGTCTCATGGCTCGGAAGAGAGCAGCTCGCATGGTTGAAATGCGTGATCCGGGCGCAGCCCGGCGTGGCGGCCCGCAAGGCTTGGATATCCAGCATGGCGGCTCCTCAGGCTGCGGCCGTGACTTGAATCTCGACCAGCATGGCCGGATCGGCGAGCTTCGCCTCGACGCAGGCCCGTGCGGGACGATGATCGCCCACCCAGCCGACCCATTCCTCGTTCATGGCATCCCGCAGGCGGATATCCGACACCCAGATCATCGCCGAGACGATCCGGCTGCGATCGAACCCGCCGAGTGCGAGCAAACGGTCGATCTCCGCGAGAACCTCGCGGGTCTGCGCGCGCACATCGCCCTGGCGATTTTTCGGCGTGATCCCGGACACGAACAGGAACCCATGCGCGCTGACAGCGGCGGAATAGAGGTTCGAGGGCTCGAAGCGGGTGATGTCCATGGGGCCTCTCTGGCTTGAGGATCTGGCCCGGATTGAAGCCTGTTTCCCGCTTCGCGACCTCATTCAAAGTTGACAATCAAGCCATCGATCTCACTCATGTCCCGGTCACACCGGTCCGAGCCATGCGTCAGCCCGCCTCCTTGCCGAACCTCGCGAGCCTGCGCGCCTTCGAGGCCGTCGGGCGGCTCCAGAGTTTCCGGGCAGCGGGGCAGGAATTGCTGATCACGCAAAGCGCGGTGAGCCATCACATCCGCAATCTGGAGACCGATCTCGGCATCCGGCTGTTCATCCGCGAGGCGCGGGGCATCCGCTTCACGCCGGACGGTGAGCGCTACTTCCGCGCGGTGACCGAAGCCCTGTCCGGGATCGCACGGGCCACGGAGCAGGTCCGAACCGCCGTGCGGCGCGGCAAGCAGGTCCTCCGGCTCAGCGTATTGCCCTCCTTCGGGCGGTTCTGGCTGGCGCCGCGACTGCCGGCCTGGGCCAAGGAGCACCCCGAGATCGAACTGAGGATCGATCCCAGCCTCGCCCTGTCAGACGTGAGCCAGGGCGAATGCGACCTCGCCATCCGCTACGGCATCGGGCCTTGGCCGGGATGCGACGGCGGTTTGCTCGTCCGCGAGCGCTTGTCGCCCGTTGTCAGTCCGGCCTTCGCCGGCACACTTCCACCCGCGCCGACCTGGGAGGATCTCGCCAGGGCGCCGCGCATCCTCAATGCGACGACCAGCGACTGGGAGCATTGGCTGGAAACATCGGCGGGCAAGGCGTGGAAAGGCGAAGATCATCATCTCACCGAATACGGGCTCGTCGTCGACACCGTTCTCGCCGGCCACGGGCTGGCCATGGGGCGCTTGTGGCTGCTTTCCGACCTTCTGCGCACGCAAAGGCTGGTCGCTCCGCTCGCGGATGTCGCGGCACCACCCGATTTCGGCTACTGGCTGCTCAAGCCTCGCCAGCCGTCCAACCCGGCCGGGCAGATCTTCGAGGAGTGGCTCGTGCGACAGATCCGCTGAGTCGTGTCCGTCCGGTTCGGGCGGGAGCCGATCCCCGAACCGGGCCTGAGTCGAATCGTCGCAGACCAACCGCCACTTTCCAGGCAATTCCATTAACCGGGATTTCACGCTGAATTTATAGAGCCTACACCCAGTAGCTGCAAATTGCGTCGCCTCACAATGTTCCCTCGTAAAGCGGGCGACGTTTAAAAACACGCGTTGCGGAGTTCAGGTGATGAAGATTTTCAACAGCGGCATCGGGGTCAGGCTCGGCATCGGTTTCGCGTTCGTGCTGATGCTGATGGGCATCCTGACCTATCTCTCGGTGCGGGAGGTCAACACGCTTGACAGAAACCTTCGTCAGATCAATGAGGTGAACAGCGTTCTCCAGCGCTATGCGATCAACTTCCGCGGCAGCGTGCATGATCGCGCCATCGCGATCCGCGATGTCGTGCTGATCGATGATCCCCGCCAGCGGGAGGGCGAGACGAAGCTGATCGAGAAGCTGGCCGCGAGCTATGCCGAGAACGAGAAGCTCATGAAGGTCCTTGCCGAAAAGGTGCAACTGGGAAGCGAGCCTACCGCCATCCTCGGCCAGATCGCCGCCGTGCAGGCGCGCACCAACCCGCTGGTCGCCGAGATCATCCGGCTGCGCGATGCCGGCAATGCGGCCGGGGCGAAAGACCTGCTCCAGAAGCAGGTGAACCAGCTCTTCGTGGATTGGCTCGCCGCGATCAACCGGTTCATCGATTACAAGGAGGCGCAGAACCGCAGCATCGGCCAGCAGGTGGCGACCAGCGCCGGCGGCTTCCAGCAGGTCGCGATCATCGCGCTCGCCATCGGTCTTGTCTTCGCGGCCGCCGCGGCGACCCTGGTCGGGCGCTCGATCATCGTGCCGATCCGCAAGCTGCGCGGCGTGATGCAGGCCCTCGCGGGGGGCAACCAGGATGTGCGGATCGACGCGCTCGACCGGCGCGACGAGATCGGCGAAATGGCGCGCACCGTCTCGGTGTTCCGCGACAATGCCGTGGAACGCACCCGCCTCGAGGGTCTTGCGGCGAGCGAGCGCGCGCGCGAGGCGGCTCGTCAGGCGCGCATCGATGCGCTGATCGTCGAATTCCGCCAGGTCATGGCCCGCTCCCTCTCCAGCGTCACCGAAGGCACGAAGACGATGGGCAAGACGGCTTCGGAACTGACCGGCCTCGCCACGACGGCGGCCGGACAGGCCAATGCCGCGCGTGGCGCATCCGAGACGGCGGCGAACGAGGTTCAGTCCGTCGCCGATGCCGCGCAGACCCTGAGCACCTCGATCCGCGACATCGCCTCGCAGGCCAACAACGCCTTCACCGTGGTCGAGCGGGCGAGCGCCGTGGCGAAGCAGACCAACGACAAGGTCGGCAGCCTCGCCGAAGCGGCCCAGCGCATCGGCGATGTCGTGGTCATGATCCGCTCGATCGCCGACCAGACCAATCTGCTCGCGCTCAACGCCACCATCGAAGCGGCGCGCGCCGGAGAGGCCGGGCGGGGCTTCGCGGTCGTCGCGACGGAGGTGAAATCGCTCGCGAGCCAGACGGCGAAGGCCACCGCGGAGATCGCCGAGCAGATCGCGGCCGTGCAGGCCTCGACCGACGAGAGCGTGCAGGCGATCCGGGATATCGCCGGCGCGGTGACCGAAATCGCGAGCTTCATGAACCTCATCACCCACGCCGTGCGCGAGCAGGACAAGGCGACGAACGACATCTCGCATTCGATCGGGGTTGCTTCCCAGGGGAGCTCCGAAGCGACGGCCAACGTCAACACCATGGCGGAAGCCATCGAGCAGACATCCATGCAGGCCGGCAATGTGCAGTCCGTCTCGCATGAACTCAGCTCGGTCGCCGACCAGCTTTCGAAGGCGGTCGAGGAGTTCCTGTCGCAGGTGGCGGCCGGACAGGAGGCGACGCATCATCGCGGGGCGGAACGCGCCGCCGCCTGATCAAACAGCGACACGTGAAGCGGGATCGGCGTCAGGGCCCATCCCGCTTCGGCATGGGGCAATTCTGCGACATGTCGGGCCTCAGAACCGGATGATCCGGAACCAGCGTGCGATATCGAGCAGGGTTGCCAACGCTGCCGCGACATAAGTCCAGGCCGCCGCCTGGAGCACCTGGCGGGCGGCAGGCAGGTCGGATTCCGAAAGATAGCCCTGATCCCTCAAGACCGGTAACGCCTTGCCGAAGCTGGCATCGAGCTCGATGGGCAATGTCACGAGATGCACGGCCACGCGCACCAGCAGCATCAGAAGCCCGATCGCGATCTGCGCAACGATCAGGATCGGCGCCTTGATCAGCAGGAACAGCAGCGGGCTTGAGACGAGGATGATGCCGCCGAAGGTGTCGATCCAGCCGAGATTGCGGACCACCGCCATGCGCCGCATGAAACCGGGCTCCTCCCGGGCATGCTGGATCGCATGCGCCACCTCATGCGCGGCGATGGCCACCGCGGCAATCGACTTGCCCGCATGATGCCGGGGCAACAGGCGAACGGCGCGGGTCTCGGGGTCGTAGTGATCGCCGGTTTCGGTCTCGCCAACCTCCACATGCGCAAGGCCCGCCTGATCCAGGAGATGCCGCGCCAGTTCGCCGCCCGTGCCCGGAAGATCGGGCCGCGCGACACCATGGGTGCGCAGGGCATGGCGAATGTAGATTTGCGGGCCGAAGACAAGAGCGAGTACGGCGCATGCGCCAAGGGCGAGAAGGATCGGCATGCGAGGAAGATGGACTCGCTCCCGCAAGGCTTCAAGCCCGGCCCCTTCGCGCGATCGCTCCGCGATGCGCTGTCGCGCCAGGAATGAACCCGTTCCGCGCTGTGCATCGCGGGCGAAGTCCGGCGCCGCTGGCCTGGTCGAAGGCCATTTCTGGAGAGCAGGCTAAACAATAAACACGGCACCAGATCTGGCCAAATCGCGAAGACAGTCGCCTGAAACAAGCTGTCGTTAATTTTTCACGATTATTTCTATCCCATGAAAATACTGTTATCTATCGTGTCATTTACTACAAGTGTATTGATTTCAATCGCAATTCCACTTTTAGTTGTATTGATGCCTCGTGGAGCGGATCCGGTTCTGCTGATCGGGCTGCCTTGGCACAGCGAGCATGATTCCATGCAGGTCGTTGCTGCTGCCGATGCCCGGATTCTCTCCAGGGGCCGATATGACGGCACCTTCATTGTCGCAGCGGACGGGCCGGATCTGACGCGCCGACTCTACAAAGCCGGAGCCTTCCTCGTTCTCAACAATCGATTCTTTATTGGATGTCGCCCATGATTCAGCTGCCTTCCGCATTTCCAACCGTCAAGACCATCGATATCCCGGGCATCCGGCGGGTGTCCTCGTTCTACATCCTCGTGGCGCAGGTGGTGCTGCTGGGCGTGATCACGGCGACCGCCTTCGGGCGCGATTTCGGCGCCCTGCCGGCCGTGGCGAGCCTGTTCCTGCTGGCCGTGGCGGCCATCAACCTGCGGATCGGGCCGCAGGCCCTGTCGACCCGGAACCTGCTTGCGACGACGCTGATGGGGCAGGTCATGCTGCTGCTCGGCATCCTGGCGGACCATGGCTACCAGATGGACATCCACATGGCGTTCTTCGCCGCGCTGGGCCTCGTCGCGGGCCTGTGCTGCTGGCCAAGCATCGTCGCGGCGACGGTGGTCGTCGCCGTCCATCATCTGGGGCTGAATTTTCTCCTTCCCGCCGCCGTGTTCGATGCCGGGGCGGATGTCTTCCGCGTGATGATCCACGCGGTCATCCTGCTGATCGAGGCCGGGGCGCTGATCCTGCTCGTCCTGATGGTCGAGAAGGCTGCTGCCAGCAGCGCGGCCTCCATCGCAGCCGCGCGCGATGCGAGCGAGACCGCGCAGATCCTGAGCGAAAATCTGGCCCGCCGGCAGCAGGAACTGGAGCGCGCGGCGGCGGTCGCGAAGATCATCGGCGATTTCGAGACATTGGCCGCTGATGTGATGACGACCATCTCGACGGCGTCAAATGGCCTCGTATCGGCGGCCAACACGCTGACGAGTGCCGCACAGGAATCGAACATGGAAGCGGCGAGCGTGGCCGCCGCCTCCCACGAGGCCGGAACCAAGGTGAGGGATGTCGCGGCGGCCAGCGAGGAACTCGACACCACCGCAAGCATGATCATCCATCAGCTGGATGCAGCGACGGATTCGATCCACCACGCGGTCGAGAAGATGCGGGCCGCGGATACCGACGTGCAGGCGCTCGCCATGGCCGCCGACAAGATCGGCTCCGTGATCGAACTCATCAACACGCTCGCCGCGCAGACGAACCTGCTCGCGCTCAACGCGACGATCGAGGCCGCACGCGCCGGAGAGGCCGGCCGGGGCTTCGCCGTGGTGGCCTCGGAGGTGAAGCACCTCGCAGCCCAGACCGCGAAGGCCACGACCGATATCGCGACCATCGTGGCCGAGATCCGCTCCGTGACCAATTCCACGATCGGCGCGATCCACGCGATCGACAGCTCCCTCCAGAACATCGACCGCGCCAGCACCGAAATCTCCGGGACGATCACGCAGCAGCAGAGCGCGACCCGGGACATCGCCCTCAATGTCCGCGAGGCGGCCAAGGGAACCGATGATGTCTCGCGATCGATCGCCCGTGTCTCGAGCACGGCAGAGGCCACTTCCGATGCCTCGAGCGAGGTTCTCGGCGCTGCGACAAAATTGATGCAGCAATCCGATTGCATGCGGGAGAACATCTCCCGTTTCCTCGCGGATCTGCGCGCCGCCTGAACCGGTTCCGGAAGACAGACCGGGTGCCGAGCGGCAGGAATTCCGGCACGAGGCCGGGAGCAGGCCATAAAGAGGCTTGCCCCGCCCTCGCACATCACGCTTATGTGCCAACCCAGATGTGGCTCAACCAGCAGACCATCGATGCGATCCGGATCATGGCGGATCTGGCCTCCCGCTGGCCCGAGCGGGCGCGGGCATCCGATCTGCCGGAGGTCACCGGCATCACCCTCATGAATGTGCAGAAAACCGTGCATCAGCTCGGATTGGCGCAGCTTCTCGAAACGCAGCGCGGGCGCAATGGCGGCATCCGGCTGGCGCGGGCGCCGGAGGCGATTTCCGTGGGCGAGATCGTGCGGGCCTTCGAGCCGACGGATTGTCCCGTGAGCTTTCTGGCCGGCTCCGAGACGGAGCACGCGATCTCGCATCTGCTGTTTCGCGCGCATCGCGGCTTCTTCCAGCCGCTCGAGACGATGACGCTCGATCAACTCGCGCGCGATCCCCCCGGACGTCAGGCCGCGCGACCGGCCCCCTGACCGCGCCCGGCAATCGTGCAGAATTGCGGCAGCACGAACGGCCCGAACCGGGCGCGCAACTGGTCATCGCAGCGATTCTCGATCCCGAAGACCTCTGACAGCAATCGGTCGTCGAACACCGCGTCCGGCGTTCCCCGGGCCACGATGCGCCCGTTCTGCATCGCGACGAGGTCATCCGCATAGCGCGCCGCGAGATTGAGGTCGTGGAGCACGGCCAGAACCGCGACCCCTTGATCGCGCGCGAGGTTCTGCGCGGCATCCATCAGGCCGAGTTGATGGCAAAGATCGAGGCTCGCGATCGGCTCGTCGAGAAGGAGCGCCTGCTGCGGCTCCACATGCCGCCCCGCCATGAGCTGGCACAGCACGCGGGCGAACTGCACCCGCTGCTGCTCCCCGCCCGACAGCGTCTGGTAATCGCGAGCGGCATGGCCCAGCATATCCGCCTGCGCGAGCGCGGTTTCGACCAGCCGGCTGCGCTCGCCGCCGGAGCGGGCTGGACCCAACCCCTCGATGCCGAGCCGGACCACTTCGTGCACGGCGAAAGGGAAGTTCAGCCGTGCCGCCTGCGCCATCACCGCGCGCCGGCAGGCAAGCTGCCAGACCGGGATATCCGGAAGCGGCCGTCCGAGGCTCGTGACCTGCCCCGAACCCGGCACCAGTTCTCCGCTCATCAGCCGGAGAAGCGTGCTCTTGCCCGCGCCGTTCGGGCCGACGAGGATGGTAATCCGACCGGGCTGAAGCGCGAGCGACGCCGCTTCGACCAGGATCTTCCCGCCGATGCGAAACGTGACCTCCCCTGCCTCAAGGATCGCGCTCATGGTCCGATTCCGCTGTCGCGACGCAGCAGCAGCCACAGGAAGAATGGTGCGCCGATCGCCGCGGTGATGATGCCGATCGGCAATTCCGCCGGGCTTGCAAGGGTGCGCGCGAGAAGATCCGCGGCCAACACCAGAATGGCGCCGCCCAATGCGGAGGCCGGCAGCAGCAGGCGATGATCCGGCCCGAGCACCAGCCGGACCAGATGGGGCACGACGATGCCCACGAAGCCGATCATCCCCGCGACGGCGACGCTCGCGCCCACGGCCAGCGCGACGAGCAGGATCGCCATCGCCTTGATACGCTGGACCTTCAGGCCGAGATGGAACGCTTCCGCCTCGCCGAGAGCGAGGGCATTCAGCCCGCGCGCGAGAAACGGCGCGGCCAGCATCAGCGGCAGCAGGATCGGCGCGACCGCGACGACCTTCGTCCAGCTCGCGCCGCCGAGGCTTCCGAGCGACCAGAAGGCCAGATCGCGCAACTGCCGGTCATCCGACAGAAAGGCGAGAAAACCGGAGAGCGCCCCTGCCAGCGCCCCGAGCGCGATGCCCGCGAGCAGCATCGTCGCGATCGAGGTCCGCCCCTGCCGCGTCGCGATGGCGTAGAGTAGCAGCGTCGAGGCGAGCCCGCCGAGAAACGCGCCGGCGGGAAGAACCGCGAAGGGCAGCTTTCCCAAGGCCGGCGCAAGCAGTGCATCCCCCAGAACGATGGTCGCGCCGGCCGCCAGCGCCGCGCCGGCCAACACGCCGACCAGACCCGGATCGGCCAGCGGATTGCGGAACAAACCCTGCATGATCGCGCCCGACAGCGCGAGCCCCGCGCCCACCATCATCGCCAGCAGCATGCGTGGCAGCCGGATGTTGAGGATGACGAGATCATGTCGCCCATCGCTGCCCGCCCCCCGGAAAGCGCGCAGCAGAACATCAAGGGCCTCGCCTGGTGGCACGGCGATCGCCCCACGCAGGACCGATGCCAGAGCGAGGCCGGCCAGGGCTGCGAGAGCCAGCGCCAGCACAAGGCCCGCGCGACGCTTCCGCTCACGCTCCAGCGTGGCGATGAGGCCGGATGTGATCGGTTCCGACATCAGAGCCTCACGGTGCAGGCGTGCCGGCCCGCTTTTCGGGCCCGGCAACGAAGCGATCCATCGCGCGCATCACGGCGAAAGCGGCATCAGGCGTGCGCGGGCCGAAGCCGAGAAGCAGGAGCCCGTCCATGGCGATCAGCGCCTCGTTCCGCGCGGCCGGCACCAGCCGGAAGGCGGGATGCGCGAAGAGTTCGCCCGCCGGCACGGCATGGTCGCCGCGCGTCATCATCAGGATGACATCCGGCGCGGCGGCGATGATCCCCTCATCGGAAACGGGCTTGAACCCTTCCACGGCCGCCCCGGCATTCTCCCCGCCCGCGAGCCTGATGATCGCTTCGGCCGAGCTGTTGCGTCCGCCCACCATCACGCGGCCATTCTGCAGCGAAAGAACGAACAGGACCCGTGGCTTCCGCCCTCTTTTCGCCCGCTCGGCCGCGAGATTGGCGAATCCCTGCCGGACGCTCGCGGCGAGTTCGCTGGCCGCCTCGCCGACTTCGAGCGCCTCGCCGACGAGACGGATGCGCGCGATGACACCCTCCTCGGAATGATCCTCCGGCACGAAGGTCACCGGCACCTTCGCTTCCGCGATGAGACGCAGGGCATCGGGCGGTCCCGCGCCCTCGATCGCGAGGATGCGATCGGGCTTCAGCGACAGGACGCCCTCGGCGGAGAGCGCGCGGACATAGCCGATATTCGGCTTGGATCTCAGCGCCTCCGCCGGATGGAGGCTCGTCGAATCGACCCCGACCAGCCGGTCGGCGCGCCCGAGCGCATAGGCAATCTCGGTGATGACCCCGCCCGCCGCGACGATGCGTCGGCTGGCCTCCCCGGCTTGCGCGGAAAGCACGCCGCCGGCCAGACCGAGCACAAGCGCGAGGGCGGCGGATTTCGAGGGTCGAAAGTGGGGTGTCATGCCGGGCCTCATTTGGTCAGAATCAGCTTGTTGTTGGCGGTGATGCGCAGCCGGTAGGCCTCGCCGTTGTGAATCAGGAACACCTCGCGCTCCGCCCTGAGGATCGTGGAAACCGCGATCTGGCGCGTCCCGGAAGGCGGCTTCGCGCCCTCCGGAGCGGGGCGAAGATTGCGGTTTTTCCCCGAAGGGGAAGGATCGTTGACGTCGCTCATTTTCGAACGGTTCCAGGGAAGCTCGCAGTTTAGAAGCGATAAAAACTACGATATATCAATGCGATATTGTAGTTGACTCGAAATGTCAGATTTAATAGGAAGGGTCAAGAGCCCGGTCGAGACGGGCATCAGAGCCAGCCAGCCCCGAGCGTTCCGCTCCGCCAGCCAGCCACCTTCACATCATCCTGAGGTTGGGCTGACCATGATTGTCTGGTTGCGTCCGGCGCTTGTTGCGTCGGTATCCGTTCTTGCATTTTCGTCGCTGGCGCAGGCGCAGGAGGCACCGCCCTCCGCGACGCCGCTCGACGACATCACCGTGACCGCGACCCGCACGGAGAGCCGGGCGGTGGATGCGCCGGCAGCGGTTTCGGTGCGCAACCGCGAGGAGATCCAGCGGCAGGCGCCGGCGCGCATCGGCAGCATCGTCTCGGGCATTCCCGGCGTGACGACGCAGGAGAACCCGAACGATCCGGCCACCGCCATCAACATCCGCGGCCTGCAGGATTTCGGGCGCGTGGCGGTGACGGTGGATGGCGCAAGGCAGAATTTCCAGCGCTCGGGCCACAATGCGAACGGCGCCTTCTACCTCGATCCGGCCTTCATCCGCACGATCGACATCACGCGCGGGCCGGTCGCGAATATCTATGGCTCGGGGGCCATTGGCGGCGTCGCCTCCTTCGAGACGGTCGACCCGAGGGATATCCTCTCGCCGGGTCAGCGCCAGGCTGCGCAATTGGGTTTCACCGGCGTGGTCGGCGGGCGGCAGAACGGCGTCTATGGCCATGCGATCGGCGCGGTTCGCGCCACCGATTGGGCCTCGGGCCTGCTCGGCGTCTCGTTCCGCAATCTCAACCCCTACCAGGATGGCGGCGGCTTCACGGTCGCGGATTCGGGGCAGGAACTGGTCTCGGGCATCGGCAAGGTCGTGCTGACGCCCGGCGACGGCCACACACTGAAGCTTTCCGGACAGCTCCAGAATTACGAATTCGCGAACGGGCTCGGCACCGCCACCGCGCCGCGGCGCACGAACGAGGTGAAAACCTCCAATCTCGTCGCGAAATATTCGTTCTCCCGGCCCGACAACGATTGGCTGAACCTCAACCTCTCGGCCTATCGCACCACGACCGATACGGATCAGGTTCGCATCAGCGGCACGCCCGCGCAGATCGGCCAGAGCCGCTTCTTCCGGATCGAGACGATCGGCGTCGATCTCAACAACACGAGCCGGTTCCAGTTCGGCGCGGTGAAGATGGCGCTGACCTACGGCTTTGACGCCTTCCGCGATCAGGTCCGCACTTCCGATCCGGCGGGCAATGGCGACGAGACCACGCCGGGCGGGCGGCGAACGGTTTATGGCGGCTTCGTGCAGAACCAGCTGAACTGGGGGATGTTCGATCTGATCGGTGCCCTGCGCTACGATGCCTATGCGCTCGCGGGTGGCGGCAATTCCTCGGCTGGGGAGCGCGTTTCGCCGAAGATCACGCTGGCAGTGACACCCCTGCAGGGCCTCCAGCCCTATCTGACCTACGCCGAGGGCTATCGCGCGCCATCGATCACCGAAACATTGGTGAATGGCCTGCATCCCGTGCCGGCGAGCTTCCTGTTCATCCCCAATCCGGGCCTGAGGCCGGAAATCGGCAAGACGCTCGAGGCGGGGCTGAACCTGAAATATGACAGCGTGCTGCAAGCCGGCGACCGCTTCCGCGGCAAGGTTTCAGTCTACCAGAACAACGTGACGAAACTCATCGAGGGCGTGTTCGTCGATCCCGGCGCGCCCTGTGGATCACCGGTGCCCGGGGCCTGCGCGGATGCCTCCTTCCGCTACGAGAACGTGGCGCGGGCGCGCCTGCAGGGCATCGAGGGGGAAATCGCCTATGATGCCCGCCGCTGGTTCGCGGGGCTCGCCGGCTCGATCACGCGCGGTGACAACCGCACCACGGGGCAGCCGCTGGAATCGGTCTACCCCGATCGTCTCACGGTGTCCGGCGGCCTGCGCTTCCTCGACGAGAAGCTGGTGCTCGGCGCGCAGGTGACCCTTGTGGCGGCGCAGACCCGGCTGCCGCCGGCCTCGGTTGCGGCCAATGCGAGCAAGGCTTACGCGCTGGTGGATGCCAATATCTCCTACGAGATCGCCCGGGACACCCGCTTCTTCCTCATCGGCGAGAATCTCGGGGACGTACGCTACCGGCGTTATCGGGACGACGATCGTTCGCCGGGCCTCGTCACCAAGGTTGGCCTCACCACGCGTTTCGGAATGTGACGATGCGCGCGGCTCTGCTCCTGGCCGAGAACGAGGACTGGCTTTCCGCCGGCCCCTGCGATTCCGCGATGGCCGCAGCCCGCCTGCAGGATCTGCGCGTCTTGCGGCACGAGCCGGTGCAGCACCGGGAGTCCTTTCCCGCGGGCGTGACGCGGGAGTGCCTGCCGCATGCCGAGGCGCCCGTTCCGCTGGGCCCAATCGAGGCGAGAGCTGGCCAGCCTGCCGAACGCGCGCGGCGGACCTTCGCCGCGATCGTGGCCTCCATGCTGCTGCATCTCGGGATCGCGCTGGCAGCGGTGGGCCTCCTGCCTTACGCCCCGCCCCTTTCAGAGGCCGAGCGTGGCGGCGAGCCGGTGCTCGACGTGTTGATGATCGGCGCGGAGGAAGCTGCCGCACTTTTCGAGGGCGCGAAGCCGCAGCCGGTGTCTCTCGCGGTGCCCGAGATCGCCGCGCCCCTTCCGCCCGTGACGGAAACGCCTGCACCCGCTCCCCTGCCGGAGCCCGCCATCACGGAGCCGCCTCCCGCGCCGGCAATGCCCCCCTCCCCGCCCGAAGCTTCGCCCGTATCGCCCATAGCGGAGAAGCCGGTCGCCGAGACTTCTCAGCCGGTGCCGGCTCCCGTTCCCACACCCGTCCCGACATCCCCGGCGGCGGAACCGCCTCCGCGCTCCCCGCCCGCGCCTGCCCCCCGGAAAATCGAGACCCGGAAGGCCGAGGCGCGGAAGGCCGAGGCGCGCCATCCGCCCTCTCGCGCCCGCCCGAACCCCGCAGCACAGGGGCGGCAAGGCGAGGGCCGGGCCGAAGCCAACCGGGCAGCGGATACGCGCGGCGGCACGGGTGGCAGCGCTGCCATGGCCGGAAACAGCGCCCTCACCAGCTTCCGCAGCCGGGTCGTGGCGCATCTCATGCGCTACAAGAGCTACCCGGAACAGGCGCAGGAGCGAGGCATCACCGGCCGCAATGCCGTGACGCTCACGCTCTCCCGCGAGGGCCAGGTGCTCTCGGCCGGCGTTTCGGGGCCTTCCGGCCATGCCCTGCTCGATTCCGCGACGCTCGCCGCCGTGCGACGCGCCCAGCCCTTCCCGGCCATTCCCGAGGGCGGGCCGGCCACCATCACCGTCACCATCGGCCTCCACTACCAGCTCCAGTGAAAGGAACTCGCCATGTTCATCGCCATGAACCGCTTCAAGGTCGCCAGGGGGAAGGAAGCGGATTTCGAAACCGTCTGGCGCTCCCGCGAGAGTTATCTGCATGAACTCGAGGGTTTCGTGGAATTCTCGCTGCTCAAGGGCCCGGAGCGGGAGGATCACACGCTCTATTCCTCGCATACGGTATGGCGGAATCGCGAGAATTTCCGGGCTTGGACAACCTCGGACCAGTTTCGCAAGGCGCATGCGCGTGCGGGCAACGATCGGCCGCTGAACATCCTCGGACACCCGGAATTCGAAGGTTTCGAGGTGGTTCTCCACGAAGACAATCGCGCCCCGCGCGCGGCGGCGGAGTGACGTTGATGGGGAATATCACATCCATGCGCTGCGCCGGCGACGTGCTCGCCGAGAAGATGTCGATCGTGCGCGAGCGCCTCGCCGCCAAGCCCGATGGCGTGATCGAAGCCGTGGCCCGCGAGGTGAACCTGCCGACGCAGGTGGTGCTGGAGGCGACACCTGCCGCCGAACGGCTCTTCGTCGCGGCGGAGGCATTCGAAAGCCTCTGGCAGGAGATGGCCGGCTGGGGCGAGGTGCTGTTCATCGTGCACACGCCGGATATCGTTCTGGAATGCGAGGGCCGCCTGCCCATTGGCGCTTTTGGTGCGGGCTATTACAACATCCACGGCGACAGCCCCATCGGCGGGCATATCCGCGCGGAGAATTGCCGGGCGATCTACATCGTCGACCGGATGTTCCACGGCCGGCGATCATGCTCCGTGCAGTTCTTCAATGCAGCCGGGGAAGCGATGTTCAAGGTCTTCGTGCGGCGCGACAAGGCGCGCAACCTCATCGCCGCGCAACTCGCGCAGTTCGAGCAACTGAAGGCATCGCACCAGCCATAAGGCCTGTGCTGTCCGGGCGGGGTTTGCTGCGGCTGCATTGTGGATGCGCGGCCAGGCGCATCCCGCCTCCGCTCGAGCCGGACCGGGCTCTCGTCACCGGGGACCGCGCACCTGCGCAGCGCGTCGCGCGGGAAATGTCACCCGCCGGCACGCCATGATTCGGCGAGCGGCCACATGCGGAGGTTGCAGGTTCAAGGTCCTGCTACCGCTATGACGATCAAACGACCATCACGATCCTGTGACAATCGACCATTCTCGTCGCATCGTTCCATGATGCGGACGTTGCCGCGCGTCTCCGGCCGGCTGGAGCCTGTGCGCGAGAGGCCTGCGCGGCCGCCGGCTGGAAGCTGCTGAAGTCCCAGTCTTTTCCCGGGGTCTGCCGGGCGTCGCGCCGTGCGTTCCGCCGCTCGAGTGTTTCACAATATGGAACGACGTTCCGGAAGCGTGACAGTCGACTGTCATGACGCCTGACATTGACGGTCATGTCGCCCGCGTCATAGCCCAGGATAACAAAAGACTTCAGAACAAAAACATCGAATAAAAAAGTTCAAAAAAGCTGTACAAAACAGCGTAAAACCGGAGAAGTAAGTAAAATGGTAACCTCTTCAGTCATCAACTTCGACGATTTTGGCCTGAATGCTGGTCAGGAGGCGCGGATCGCCAATGGATATTCCGGCTTCAACTGGAGCCAGGCCGGCGTTTACAGTCCCGATGGCAGCCTTCCCGGCTACACGGCCACCTCCGGTGGTACGTTGGCTTTCATCGCCGAGGCCGGCAATCTCGACGTGGCGGGTTACGAGGATGCAGCGGCCGGCTCGCCCTTCGTGATGAGCCGCGAGAAGCCCTTCGACCTGCTGTCGGCCGATCTGTCGGCGGCCTTTCGCAACGGCCTCTCCGTGACGGTGACGGCCTATGCCGACGAGGCCGGCACGATTTCGCTGGGCACGACGACCTTCGATCTCAGCCAGGGCGCACAATCCGTGGCCTTCGATCAGACGCTGTTCACCGGGGCGCGTCGCATCGAGTTCAACTCCAACGATGGCAATGCCAGCACGCTGGATTACTTCGGCATCGACAATCTCACCGTGCGCGACACGGTGACGGTCGTCAATTTCGATGACATCGCCCTGCTGTCCGGCGGCGAGTCCGCGGTCGCCGACGGCTATGCCGGGTTCAACTGGAGCGGTGTCGGCGCCTACAATCCCGATGGCGCGATCGCCGGCTATGACGCCACGACCGGCAGCAATATCGGCTTCATCGCCGAAGCTGGCGGGATCGAGATTGCCGGCTACGAATCGCACGAGGCCGGCACGGCGGCCGTCATCACGCGCGACAGCGCCTTCACCTTCGTGGGCGGCGATTTCTCCGCGGCCTTCCGCAACGACCTTGCCCTGACGGTGCGCGCCTTTTCCGATGTGGAGGGCAACACGCTGGTGGGCACGGCCCAGCTCGTCATCAATCAGGGCGCGACGTCGTTCTCGTTTGCCGATGGCGTGAATGTCGAGGGCAGCTTCGCCAACATCTCGCGGCTCGAATTCGCCTCGAACGACGGCAACGCCTCGACGATCGACTATTTCGGCTTCGACCAGCTGATGTTCGTCATCTGACGGACGCGACCGGCGCCGCAAGGGTGCCGGCAATCCGCTGATCGGATCGAGGGCCGGACGCTGCGAGGCGCCCGGTCCTTCCTTTTCATATCGAGCCTCCGGGCTTTGTCATCAGCCCCACGACCGGCCCAATCCACCAGCTGGTTCTTCGGCGATCCGGGCTGGCTTGCAGGGATTGACGCGAGGGCCGTGCGGCAGTGAAACGCGCGCACAGGCTTTCAGGCGATGGCTCTGGTCGCGATGATCGTCTGGCTTTCATCCTGCGCCACCGCGGAAGGCTGGCGGATCGTGTAGGCATGGGGCGTGACCCCCTTCTCGATATCCTCCCATCGAACCGGCGCGGCGATGGTGCCCAGGTCGCGCGCGCGGCTCGAATAGGCGGCGACGGCCGTGGCACCCCGTCCATTGCGCAGGTAATCGAGGAAGATCTTCCCCTTGCGGGCCTTCATCGACATCGTGGCCGTGAAAAGTTCCGGATTTCCAGCGGCACATGCCTGCGCGAAGTCGCGACAGAAGGTTTTCACGCGCGCCCAATCCGCAGAGGGGATGACAGGCGCGACGAGGTGATAACCCTTGCCACCCGAGGTTTTCGCCCAGCAACGAAGGCCCAGATCGGCGAGTCGATCACGCAGCAACAGCGCTGCATCGCGCAGCACATTCCCGGAAATGCCCTCGGAAGGATCGAGGTCGAAGACGAGCATGTCCGGCGTCTCGATCGCGTCGATCCGCGCACCCCAGACATGGATTTCAACCGTCCCGAATTGCACGAGCGTCGCGAGGCCATCGAAGTCGCGGATGAACAGCAGTTCCTTGCTATCCCGGTCCCGCATGCGGTGGATGGTATCGGGCATGCCGGCGGAGGCGTGCTTCTGGAAGAAGGTCTGTCCGCCGATGCCATCCGGCGCGCGCAGAAGACTGAGCGGCCGCTCCACGACATGCGGGCGGATGCGATCCCAGATCGAGGCGTAGTAATCCAGCAACTCCGCCTTGGTGATGCCCGGCTCGGGCCATAGCACCTTGTCGGCACTCGAAAGGCGGATAGTGGTCTGCGCCTTCGCGGTTTCCGGCTCTGCGCGGGCAATGGCGCCCTCGCCTTCGACTTCGTTCGCCGATTTGTCCTCGCGCAGGCCGAGATAGGCCGCGTGGCGCAGCAGCCCGGCATCCGTGATGCTCCGAAACTCGACCTCGGCCACGAGTTCGGGCTTCACCCAGCGGATGCCACGCTCGCTGCCCGCCTTGCCAGAATAGGGCGAACGTTCGGTCAGCAATGCGTCGAGCCGATCCTTGAGGCGCTTGGCTTCCATGCGACCGAAGCCGGTGCCCACGCGCCCCGCCGGCACCCATGCGCCGCCGCGATGCAGGCCCACCACCAGCGAGCCGAGTTCGCGGCCCGAACCGGCGGAGGGAACATAGCCGGTGATGACGAATTCCTGCCGGTTCGTGCATTTCGACTTCACCCAGTCGCCTGTGCGCCCCGAGCGATAAGGTGCGTCGACACGCTTCGAAACCACGCCTTCGAGGCCCATGCGGCAAGCCTCGCGCAACATGATCCCGCCGGGATCGCTGAAATGCTCGCTGAGACGCAAGGGACCGTCGTCCTCCGGCAACAAGGCATCCAGCCGTGTCTTGCGCTCCAGCAGCGGCAAGCCACGCAGATCTTCGCCATCGAGCATGAGGAGATCGAAGGCGTAGAAGAGCAGCGCCTGCGTCTGGCCTTCCGAAAGCGCGTTCTGCAGGGCGGAGAAGGAGGCTCCGCCATCGCGCAAAGTGACAATCTCGCCATCGATCACCGCGCTGTCACAGGGCAAGGCCGCGAAGGCCTCGGCAAGGCGAGATCCGAACCGCTCCGTCCAGTCCAGGCCCTTCCGCGTGAGGAAGGCGACCTTGCCTCCCGCGAGCCTGGCCTGCAGGCGATAGCCATCGAACTTCACCTCATGCACCCAGCCATCGCCGGTGGGGGGCGTGGATTGAAGCTGCGCCAAAGCGGGCTCGACGAATGTGGGGAAGACCGCTGCCGGTTTTGCCCGCGCGCTCCCGCGCCTGGGCTTGCGGGGCTTTGCCGCCTCTCCCGCCGCGATTGCCTCCATGCTCCGGCCCGAGGCCACGGAGAGAGGAGCCTCCTCCAGGATATCGCCGGTCTCGCGCGCCGCTGCATCCTGCGCCTTGATGAGCAGCCAGTTGTCGCGCTTCTCGCCTCGCCGGCCCTTGAGCCGCACGAGATGCCAGCGCCCCGCGAGTTTCTCGCCCGACAGCGTGAATTCGAGATGGCCCTTGGCCATGCCCTTCGCGGCATCGCCCTCGGGCTTCCATATGCCGCGATCCCACAGCAGAACCGTGCCGCCGCCATATTCGCCCGCGGGAATGGTGCCTTCGAAATCGGCGTAATCCAGCGGGTGATCCTCGACATGCACCGCGAGGCGCTTCTCGCCGGGGTCGAGGGTCGGGCCGCGCGTGACAGCCCAGGACCAGAGCACGCCGCCGAATTCCAGCCGCAAATCGTAATGCAGCCGGCGTGCCGCATGCTTGTGGATGACAAAGAGGCCACCCCGCCCGTCACCCGCGGCATCGGCCCGCCCTTTTGGCTCCCGCGTACGGGTGAAATTGCGCCTGGCATGGTAGGTTTCGAGCCGGGCCACGGGCGATTACCTCCGGCTGCCGGATTTGCGCGGCGCGGGCTTTTTCGGTTCCGGCTTCGCGCCACCAACCTCGGCGAGGCTTTTCTTCAACGCGTCGAACAGGTTCACGACATTCGGCACCGGCGAGCGGGCGGCGGAAACAACCGGCTTGTGGCCCTTCTTCTTCGCCTCGATCAACGCGACGAGCGCATTCTCGTAGCGATCCTCGAAGCCGGAAGGGTCGAAGGCCGCCTGCTTCTGCGCAATGATGTGCGCTGCGAGCGCCACCAATTCGCGATCAAGCTTCTTCGGCGGCGTGCTTTCGAACACATCGTCCGGGCGGCGCACGGTCTTGTCGTAGCGCAGCGTCGTCAGCAGCATGCCGCGCCCGAAAGGCTCGATCATCACCGGGCGCTCGCGGCGATAGAGCACGATGCGGGCGAGCCCCGCCTTGCCCTCATCCTGCATGGCCTTCTGGATAACGTAAAAGGCCTCATCGGACACCTCGTCCGCCGGCAGCATGTAATAGGGCTGGTCAAAGTAGATCTGCGGAACATCCGCGCGGTTCACGAAATGCTCGATCGACAGCGTGTGCGAGGACTCGATCTGCACCGCGTCGATTTCCTCTTCCTCGATCAGCACGAATTGCCCTTCGCCCACCTCGAAGCCCTTGACCTCGTCCTCGTCCTGCACGGGCTTGCCGGTGACGCCATCGATGTATTGCCGCTTCACGGTGTTGCCGGTCTTGCGGTTGAGCGTGCGGAAGGAGACCTTCTCGCTGTGATCGGTCGCGCCGGTCAGCTCCACGGCGCAGGCGACAAGCGACAGCTTGAGATACCCTTTCCAGATCGGACGGGGCGCCATCAGCTGAACCTGACGGGATCGGCCGCGCCGCCCTCGCCCAGCCGGTCGGCCAAGGCCAGGGCGTCGATCGCGGTCGCGGGAATTGGATCCTCGAGGATCGCGAGGAGCACTTCGCGGTCCACCACGCCATGACGGATCGCGAAAGCCAGCGCGTGCCTCGTCTCGCGCTCCGCCCGAAGCTGGGCGACCAGTGCGAGAACAAGCTGTTCGAGGTGAGCCATCTTTTCCATGCGCAGAAAACCGTGGAGAGCGGATTCCGTTCCGCGAACCCCTCAAGGTTCTTCGCTGCATCGGACGATGGCGGCGCAGCGCGCCCGTTTCAGACACGCAAGGTCCGTGGGCGGATGCCAGAAATCGACATTCAGACGATGCGATCATCCTCTGGCAATCCGGGGCCTTTCACCGGTTCTCGACCCCGGACGCGACGGGCCGGCGCACCAAAATGTCGCCTTCCAAAGGGGGCGACCCACAATTATCGTTTGGTTAATCGCGCTGGGCAGCGCGTTCAAAGGGGGGATATCGGGTCATGGGTGTCGTGCAACTTGGTCCGGGTCTTGCGGGCTTTCCGGCCTTTCCGAATCTCCCGCTTGCGGCGCTTGCCAATCCCGAGGCGCTGCCGCCCGAGGTGATCGCGCAGATCCAGGGAACCTTCGCCGCGCTCGGCTTCACCTTCACCGATACGACCTTCAGTTTCGCGCTCGACAGCTCCATTTTCGGTGTGCCGGGCAACTTCCGCTACACGTTCAACTTCACGGGCGATTTCTCGTCGCTCGCCGCCGATCCGACACAGCTTCTGCGGGCCTTCGATCCGGCCCATGCCGCCGAGTATCTGATCCGTTTCGAATCCGCGCGCACGGTCGACGCCATCAACGACCGGCTGGCGATCGCCGCGGAAGCCGACACCGCCGGCCCGCCGATCCCCTTTGCCCTGTTCTTCCAGACACTGCTCGACCCGCGGAACTACACGCAGGACCTGCTGGGCACCTTCACGGGCAATCTCGAACAGTTCGGAACGCTTGATCTCAGCGCCTTCACCAATGGCGTGATCAGCGCCCGCTCGAACGGCCCGACCATCTCGACCGACGGCACCATTTCGCGGCCGGATGGCAGCTTCGTCGACAGCAACTGGGGCGTCGTCAGCTTCAATGGCGAGGTCTTGAACCTGTCCTTCTCGGAGGTACATGGCAGCGCGGCCGGCGATGTGCTCGCGAGCGACAGGGCCGGTGCCAGCATCCATGCCGGTGGCGGCAACGACCTCGTCATCGCTGATGCGAATGGCCAGTCGCTGTTCGGGGATGCCGGCCGGGACGTGCTCGTCGGCGGCTCTGTCTCCGGCGTCAGCCTGTATGGCGGAGCCGGCGCCGACGTGCTGGTCGCCGGCCGGGGCGGCGGTTTCCTCGATGGTGGGGCCGGCGCCGACGTTCTTTACATCGGCAACGCGACAGCGACCGGCGGGAATGGCGCCGACCGCTTCATCGTCGACGATTCCACCACCCATGCCACCATTCTCGATTTCAACTGGTGCGAGGACACGCTCGATCTCGGCGCTGTCGCCTCGTCGCTGCGCGGCGTGCGCTTCAGCCTGGATGCCTCGGGCGACCTCGTCCTGGGCCTGACCGGCGGGCGCAGCGTGACGCTCGACGGCCTGGGTCTCGCGGATATCGGGCGCGTGCGCCAGGCCCTGGATTTCAGCGGCAACGACGGCAATCTGGGCGTCGAGGTCGCCAGCGCGAGGGGCGAAACGCTGACCGGCGGCCGCGGCAACGACACGCTGGTCGGTCGCGCCGGCCATGACGTGCTGAATGGCGGGAATGGCGACGACCAGCTCGTCGGCGGTGCCGGTAACGATAGTCTCAATGGCGGCGCGGGGCGCGACATCCTGCTCGGCGGGACCGGCAATGACCGGCTGCTCGGCGGCAGCAACGACGACGTCCTCGATGGCGGCAACGGCAACGACATCCTCAACGGCGGCTCGGGCTTCGATGTCCTGTCCGGCGGCTTCGGCGCGGATCGCTTCGTGTTCGACACGCTCGGCCAGACCTATGACCGCATCAGCGATTTCGAGCTTGGCCTGGACCGGATCGATCTCTCCGGCCTGTTCTGCGGCACGGTCACGGCCTCGAACTTCGCCGAGCATGTCCGGATCGATCCGCTTGGGTCGACGGAGCTGACCGGCTTCCTGCAGGTCGATCTCGACGGAGCCGCCGGCCCGGCCGGCTGGACGATCGTGGCGCAGCTCGATGGCTCGCCCTTCGCGATCCTCGGCGGCGCCTCGTCCACGACCCTGACCGCGTCGGATTTCATTCTCGGCTGACGATCGCGAATAACCACCGGCGACAGCAATGCGGCGGGCGCGCAGCCGCCTGGATCGCTCGGATCGAAGCGGCCAGCGCCGGAGATCTTCCTTCCGGCCAGAACTGCGCCCGCGGCGACGCCACCCGGAGATAAAGCCTAGGGGCGCGGTCGCCGCAGAATTCCCGAAGTGAGCAGGATCGCATGCTCCGCCAGGCGAGGAATGGACCGATGAACCGGTCCGCGGGCAACGGCGAAGCGCATGCCTTCGGGTCGCGAGCGAAAGCAGACAGCCTTGAGGTTCCGGCTGCGGGGCCGGGCCAGATCGTCATGTCCATGGCTCGGGCCGGGCCTTGCCATCTTGATCACGCAGATGTGAAGCGACATTGGCGAAAACGGACCAGTGGCCCGATTTTCCTCTTCTTTTCAGAAGTTTGATTTGGACCATCCGGACCATTGCCGGGCTGTACCCAGTTGGGTTTCGCTTACAAACCTCTCGAAGTTGCCGAACAGCAACCGCTACGAGGACGCGCTCGTCCAGTTCATCAAGGATGGCAACGGCAAGTATCCCGCAGTCTATGGTCTTGGGAACCTGTATCGGCTCTTCTTCAACTACAATGGTCGTTTCCCGGAGAACCCGATCCTTCCGGCGGACACCTATATCCGCAACCCCGATGGCAGCATCTATCTGGATGGCGGCAACCCGGTGGTGAGCCCGATCGCGACGGATTCGACCATGGACATGGTCGGCAAGCTGCTCGGCACCACGGCTCGCAACATCGAAGACGTGATCGGCCAGAAATTCACGATGGTGCAGAATGGCGGCGAATACGGGCTGTGGGTGCTCGGCGAGCGCTGGCCGCTCGAATATTGGGGTCGCGACCCGCTTGTCCGCGAGGCCATGGCCAAGGCGGGCTTCAACCCCTCCAACGATGGCTTCGACTGGCTGCCGTTCAATTCGATCCAGAAAGCCCGGCAGGAGCGGCGGATCAAGGAGGCGATGTACGCCCAGCTCGCGAAGGGTCGGCCGGTCGCCTATACCTGGTATCAGGAAAGCTTCGGCCCCGAGCGCGGACGCTGGAACGGCTGGCCGAAATACGGCTGGGACTGGAAGTACTTCATCGAGAACGGGAAACCCGTCGTTTCCGACTACAACTCGCTGGAATCCTACTACAACTTCGCCAATGCGGGTTGGTTCGGAAAACATGAGGGTCTCAACCTCCCGATCGGCCAGCTGACGCTGTTCCTGCGCTCGGTGGGCGGCATCCAGAGCCTGGGCCAGCGCAATTCCCATCCCTGGGTCAGCCAGGGCTGGGATGGCGGCGATGCCGGTGGCATCTCCGACGATGACATGTTCATCGGCGCGATGAAGACCTTCTACACCGCCGGCACGATCGGTGCGGCTTCCGGTTACTTCACCTGCGACGGCGCCCCGTTCCAGATCATGTCCAAGAACCTGCCCGTGGGCACGCAGACCCCGACGCAGATCCGTGGCGCGGCGAACCTCGCCAAGGTGCATGCGCTGTTCACCTTCCTCGAGCCCTTCCTGCGCGACGGCGACCTCCTGCCCGGCAACCGGAACCATCCGTTCCGCAACCTCGACATCACCACCCCCGCGATGGAATTCGACGTCGAGGGCGAGGTGGTGCCGATTGCGAACTGGTGGGACCCGGCCGACTGGCAGCGCGACAACGTCCAGCGCACGGCCCGCGTGCTCGCCCGCAAGATGCGCAATGCCGATCGCTGGCTGGTGACGGCCTGGGCCAATACCGGCAACGACCGCGATGTCGTCGCGACCATCGATCCGAGGCTGGGGCCGCTGACGCTGCGCGCCCGCAAGGCCGGATCGGTCTACATTGTCGATCTCGTGGACAGCAAACCCCGCCTGCGCCTTGTCGACGAAGATGCGATGAATCCCACGCGTAACCTCTTCGCCTCGCAAGGCGCCCTGTGAGGCTGCGCAGCGACAACCGCCGGACCGTCTGGCCCTGGGCCCGACGGTCCGGGTCGAAACCTGCGGCACCGGGAAACCGGTGCCGTTTCCGCAAAGCGCCGCGTGGGGTCTGCGCGTGAATAGGGATGCGCGCTGACGAAGTGGCCGGCATGGGTTGCCGCGCCGTCCGTGGACCGGATCACCGTGATCGGCGGGGACCACAACCCGTCTTGCGTCTAACCCTTGCCCCTGTGCTTGGGATGCGACTTGCGCGCTTGCTTTGGCTTCGATGTCGCGGGCTCCTTGCGGAAATTCGGCTTTTGCTCCTCGTTTCGCGGCGGCTTCGTCCCGAAATCGCGCTTCGGTTTGGCGCCGGGGTCGTCGATCGGGCGCACGCGGATTTCATCGGGCGCGGGATTGGCCGTCCGCTTCTGGAAACGGTCGGCGGCCTCGACCGCGATCTCGACATGGCAGGTGCGGTCGAAGATGCGGATTCCGCCGATATGGCGGCGATCGACACCGCCGCTGCGGGTGAGCATGCGCAGGATGCCCTTCGGTTCGGCCCGATCCTGCCGCCCCACATTCAGCTCGAACCAGCGGAACTGCGCCGGGTCGGTCGCCGCCCGCTCCGGCCGTTTCTTGCCGGCCGGACGCATCTCCTCGACCGGCAGCGGATCGATCTCTTCCGGCTCGGGCAGGCGCGAGCGGAAGACCCGCGCGAGTGCGGCGGCGATGTCCTCCGGCGAGCGGTTCGCGAGCAGGGCCGCAGCCATTTCGCGATCCTCGTCGGTGAGATCGGCGAACGGCGTCTCGTCGGCGAGCACGCGCGCGCGATCCAGCACGCGGATGTCCTCGGCGCTCGGCAGGGCCACCCAGCCCGGCGTGATGCCGCCCTCGGCATAGAGGCGATTGGCCTTGCCCCGGCGCGAAGGCGGCACGAGCATGACGCTGATGCCCTTGCGCCCGGCGCGCCCCGTGCGGCCCGAGCGATGCTGCAGCACCTCGGAATCATGCGGCAGATCCGCATGGATCACGAGCCCGAGATGCGGAAGATCGATGCCGCGCGCCGCGACATCGGTCGCGATGCAGACCCGGGCGCGGCCGTCGCGCAAGGCTTGCAGGGCCTGGTTGCGCTCGTGCTGGCCCAGTTCGCCCGAGAGGATCACGGCGGAAAACCCGCGCTCGATCAGCATGGCATGCAGGCGGCGCACCGCGTCCCGCGTGTTGCAGAACACGAGCGAAGCGGGAGATTCGGTCTGCCGCAGCAGGTTCACCACCCCCTTTTCGATGGCATTCGGCCTCACGAGCGCCGCGCGATGCTCGATATCCGAATGCCCCGCGACATCGCCCGCAACCTCGATCCGCGCGGCATTGCGCTGGAAACGCGTGGCGAGCGCCACGATCCCCTTCGGCAGGGTCGCCGAAAACAGCAGGGTGCGGCGCGTCGGCGGTGTGGCCGCGAGAATGGTTTCGAGATCTTCGCGGAAACCGAGATCGAGCATCTCGTCCGCTTCATCCAGCACCGCTACCGCAAGCCGGTCGAGTTGCAGCACGCCGCGCGTGAGGTGATCGACCAGCCGGCCGGGCGTTCCGACGACGATATGCACGCCGCGCTCGAGATGCCTGCGCTCGACACGCTGGTCCATCCCGCCCACGCAGGCGGTGATGATCGCGCCGGCATCCTCGTAGAGCCAGCGCAACTCGCGCTGCACCTGAAGGGCCAGTTCGCGCGTGGGCGCGATGATCAGGCCCAGTGGCTTGCCCGCTTGCGGCAAGGCGGGGTGGTTCTGGCCTTCCTCGGGCAGGGAATCGGACAACAGGTCGGGGGCCATGCCCAGCCCGTAGGCGACGGTTTTCCCCGATCCGGTTTTCGACGACACGAGCAGGTCGCGATCCCGGAGCTTCGGGTCGGCCACGGCAGCCTGAACGGCTGTGAGCGTATCGTAGCCCTTTCGGTCAAGGGCCTGGGCAAGCAAGGGGTGCGGCAAGGGAGGAAGCTCGGTCAATCGTCGACAATCCTGGCTGGCGGAACGGCAGGTCGCAGGATGGGTGCTGGTGCCGGGATGCGCGCGTATAGCAGGCTCGTGGAAAAATGCGCCGATGAATCGAGCCCAACCGTCGGGAATTCATCGCAATGAACGGCTCCGGACTTTCCGGACAGCGTGGACCTCCGGTTCGGTCTCACTTCATCGGCGCCATGATGGGCCGAAACGGGAGCGTACAGGATCGCCTGCCGGGTGCCCGCGCGTCTGGCGAAGTGCCGGAACGGCAAGAGCTGAGCCGGGCCGCGGCGAGGCTAATGGCATCGCCTGGTCCTAACCGGCACCAGCATCGCAACAATGGCGTGGGCCTGCCGTCACATCAGCAGGTTGGGCAGGAACAGCACGACGCCCGGCAGGAAGACCAGCAGCATGATGACGAAGCAGATCATGGCGAGAAAAGGCAGGCTCTCCACCGTATATTCCTCCATCGAGGTATCGAGGATCGAGCAGCAGGCGAACATCGCCGGTCCCACCGGTGGCGTCATCGAGCCGAGCGTGACGACCGACATCATCACGATGCCGAAATGCACCGGATCGACGCCGAGCTTGGTGATGATCGGCACGAAGATCGGCGTCAGCAGCAGCACCATCACGGTGCTCTCGAGGGCCGTGCCGAGGATCAGCAGCAGGAGCAGGATCAGCAGGACGATCACGGTGGGATTGTCCGAAAGGCCGAGCATCCACTGGGCCATGGCCTGCGGCGTCTGCTCGAAGATGATGGCGTAGCCCAGCGGCCCGGACATGAGAATGACGAACATGATGATGCCGACATCCAGCACGCCCTCCGAAAGCGCTTCCTCGAAGGAGGTCCATGTCAGTTCCTTGTGCAGGAAGACACCGACGACCACCGCATAAAAAACCGCGAAGGCGCCGATTTCCGAAGGGGTGAATACCCCGGCGCGGATGCCGACCAGCAGGGCCACGGGAAAGAGAAGCGCCCATTTCGCGTCGACGACGGCTCGCCAGATCTCGCGCCCGGTCGGCCGCTCCGCCGCGGCCGGCTGATAGCCGCGCTTGCGCGAAATGAACCAGACCACGCTCATCAGCCCGACCATCATCATCAGCCCGGGGATCACCCCGGCCAGGAACAGCCGCCCGATCGAGACATTGCCGATATAGCCGTAGAGGATCAGCCCGAGGCTCGGCGGGATCGTGGCGGTGATCAGCGAGCCGACGGCGATGGCCGCGCAGGTGAAGCCCTTGGAATAGCCGCGGCGGATCATTTCCGGGCCGAGCATGCGCGCTTCCATCGCCGCATCGGCAACGGCCGAGCCGGAAATCCCGCCCATCATGGTCGAGAGCAGGATGCAGACCTGCGCCAGCCCGCCAGCCATCCAGCTCACCAGCACGTTCGAGCAGGCGATCAGGCGCTGGGTGATGCCCGTCTTGTTCATCATGTGGCCGGCCAGCACGAAGAAGGGCACGGCGAGCAGCGGGAAACTCTGGGATTGCGTCGCGATCTGCTGGACGGCGATGCTCACCGGCACCGTGCCGCTGAGCAGGAAGAAACTGAAGCCGGAGATGCCGATGGCGAGCGAGACCGGCATGCCAAGGAACATCAGGACAAAAAAGAGAACGGTGATGAGCAGCATGGCCGCTATCCGAGCTGGCTGTGGGCGCGCTCGAGATCATTCGGCTTTTCCGGGAAGAAAACGAAAGACCGGTCGCGGAAGGAGCGGACGACATGCAGGAAGATCTCGAGGCTCATCAGGGCGCAGCCAACAGGGATCGCGATCGTCACCCAGGCGTAGGAAATGCCGCTGTCTCCGTAAACGCGCTGCCAGTTCAGCATGGTCAGCTTGTAGCCCGAGATCGCAAGCGTGATCAGGAAGCCGAGGATCAGCGCCGCATTGAACAGTTCCAGCAGCCAGCGCGGGGTGCGCGGCAGCCATTTCACCGCATAATCCACCGCCATATGCGCCTTGAGCCGCATCGCGCGGGTCGCGCCGAGAACACAGAGCCAGGCGAAGAGCAGTTGCGCCATGTCATCCGACCAGATGACGGGATAGCCAACCGTGCGCGAGACGGCCGCGATCAGCACAAGGACCGTGATCACGGCCAGCAGGCATTTCGACACGATATCTTCCAGTCGCACATACCAGGCTGGCATGCCGTCCCCTCCCCCAAACGCAAAATCGGTTGTTTTTCGGTCTGCGCTGATCGGGCGCAACGCACCGGGCGGCGTGGTGCCGCCCGGCGGGAACCGCGCCTATTTCAGCAGCGCCTCGACCTTCGTGCGCAGCTCGCCATAGCCGAGCTTGTCGTAGACGCCCTTGGTTGCCTCGATGAAGGGCGTCCGGTCGACTTCCGCCACCGTCATGCCCTTCGCCTTGAAATCCGCCTCGAATTTCGACAGCGATTCCTCGGTGGCGCGGGAGGCGAAATCGCCTGCGGCGAGCGATTCCTCGCGCAGGATCTTCTGCAGCTCGGCCGGCAGCTTGTCGAACCACGCACCGCTCGTGACGATGCCGGTGATCAGGTTGAAATGGCTCGTCTTGGTGAGATGCTTCGTCACCTCGTAGAGCCGCGCGCCATGGGTCGCCGGATGCTGGGCTTCCGCCGCATCGATCACCTTCTGCTGGAGAGCCGGATAGACCTCGCCCCAGCCCATGGCGGTCGGCGTCGCGCCCATCGCGCGGATCGTTTCCATCCACACCGGCGCGCCGGGGGTGCGCATGCGGATCCCGGCAAGATCGGCCGGAACCTTGATCGGCTTGTTGGTGAGGAGATGGCGATCGCCCTGCCACCAGTTGAAGGAGAGGATCTGGTGGCCGGATGTCGCCTTCAGCTTCGCTTCCCATTCCGCGAAGAGCGGCGAGGTCACCACCTTGCGGATGCCGTCGAAGCCGGAGGCGAGATAGGGAGCGCTGAGGATGCCGAACTCCTTGACGAACACGGCAAGGCGGCCACCATCGACCACGACGGCGACATTGGCGCCGGCGCGGGCCTGCTCCAGCACGTCTTCATCCTTGCCGAGCTGCGAGCCCGGAAAGATGCGGATCGTCAACGTTCCCTTCGAACGTTCGGCCACCTTGTCGCGCATGCGTTCAAGGCCCTTGTAGATCGGGTCCTCGGTTGAAAGGGCCGTGTTGATATTCAGCTGATGCTGGGCCGAGGCCGTGGCCGTCAGCCCGAGCAATGCGAGGGTCGCCGCCGCCAAGGCAACGGTGCTGCGGCGCGAAAAGGTGGAACCTTCTGCCTTCACCATGGTGTTTTCCTTCCCGTTTTTCGATGTCTCAACCTGCATGCTCGCGCTTGAGGTATGGCACCATACCGGTAGAGTGCATATCTCTTGCTACGGCGCAAGGGGCTGCGATATCTCGGCTTGCGAGGGAGGGAAGCGATGCCAGGATTGAACGAGGGTGCCGCGCTCCGGCTGGCCGAACCGATCGTGCCGCAGATCATCAACCGGCTGCGGCAGGCGATCATCGAGCTGAAGCTGGAGCCGGGGCAGCCGCTCTCGGAAAAGGAGATCGCGCTGCTTTACGGGGTCAGCCGGCAGCCGGTGCGCGAGGCCTTCATCAAGCTGGCCGAGGCGGGCCTCGTGCAGGTGCTGCCGAGCCGCGGCACCTATGTCACGAAGATTTCGGTCAAGTCAGTGCTCAATGCCCGCTTCGTACGCGAGGCCATCGAATGCGCCGTCGTCCGCGAGGCGGCGTTGCGGATCGACGCAGCCGGGCTCGACCAGCTCGCCGCCCTGATCGATGCGCAGGAGCGCGCGGCGGAAACGTTCAACAATGTCGCTTTCACCGAACTGGATGAGGCTTTTCATCGTGCGATCGCCGATTGCCTCGATTGTGACTACGCGACACGCGTCGTCGAGGCCGCCCGCACCCAGACCGACCGGGTGCGCCATCTCAGCCTGCCGGAAGCGTCGCCATTCCCGGTGCTGATCCAGCAGCATCGCGCCATTGTTGCCGCCTTGTGCCAGCGCGAACCGCAGGCTGCCGAAGAAGCGATGCGCCGGCATGTGCGGGAGATTCTTTCAGCCATTCCACGTCTGGCCGCCGAGCATCCTGCCTATTTCGAGGATCAGGCCAGCTTGGCCGACCTTTGACGCCATCGGCGCATGGGTAGGGGCCCGCCGGGTTTCCGGCTCAAGCCGCCCGACACGCATCTCGCCTTACCGCACCTCTGTCGGCGTCTATGCAGCAGCCCACTGAAGACCGTCACGATTGAAGTCTGTTCTCGGCGGTTCGGGGGGCATTCGAACGACCGCCTTGGGGGCGGTGCCTAGCCGACCTTCACGCCTTTCCAGAAAGCGATACGACCCCGGATGTTGTCGGCCTTGGGCTTCGGATCGGGATAATACCAGGCAGCATCGACGTTATCGGCCCCGTCGACATGCAAACTGTAATAATGTGCCTTCCCTTTCCACGGACAGATCGTTGTCGTCGCGCTGGGACGCAGGAACGCAGCGTCGACCGTTTCCACCGGAAAGTAATGGTTGCCTTCGACGAGGACGGTGTCTTCGCTGCGGGCGATGAGTGCGCCGTTCCATCGTGCTTCGACCATCTCGGTTCTCCATTCTTCAGTCGCCGCTTTTAACACAAGGCTTGCCATCACGGAACGACCGACGAGTGTGCGCAAAACGGTTAGGCTCACATCATGCATCAGGAATGACGCACCAAACCTAAGCCCCTCCCCGCTTTGGGTTTTTGCTGCTTATCTCTGAGCATGACACCGGCAGGCATGATGGCCATGCGCGGATCTCGACAGCCAGGCACGTTGGGGCAGCGGCAACGATCAGCGCGTCATGCCACGACCGTCCATGCTCGCGCGTCATGGCGAGGGCGGCGCGATAGATCTCGATCCTCAAGGCGTGTGGCGACGGGGCAAGAGCGAGCACGTCATCGATCGCTTCGCCGACCTCGCGCCATTCATGGCCGAGTTTTCGACGGGCAACGGTGACAAGCGCGCTCAGGACGAACGCGTGCCACCTTCGGCAAGGAGGGCCCGCGCGATTTCCCTTGTCGCCGTTCTGCCGGGCAGCCCGACATCGCGAGTTTCGCGGAATGGCGCCCGGCCTGAGGGCGCAACTTGTGGCGTGGCCCACGCCCGGAACAAAAACGGCGCCGGGATTGCTCCCGGCGCCGCAGGATCGGCTGGTGGGGACCGATCAGATCACTTCATCGATCGTGTAGGCGAAGGGCTTGCCCGGCAGGGTGCGGCCGGAACCGTACTGGAACTGCTGGCTCTCGCCGTTCGGACCCTTGAAGGGCCATTG
>PERO01000002.1 GCA_002928875.1 Methylobacterium sp.
AGCTTTGAAGTCGAGCTGATCACGCCGATCGCGATGGAAGAGAAGCTGCGCTTCGCCATCCGCGAAGGTGGCCGCACCGTGGGTGCGGGCGTCGTGGCCAGCATCCAGGACTGACACGGGTTTAAGCGGCGCGCGTCCGCCTCGCGGATGCGCGCTGTTCCATTGAGGGCAACCTCGAGATTTCGCCGTAACAGCCGGGTCACACCGGCCGGGTTGAAACGGAAAGCAAGGACGATCCAGCGATGAACGGACAAACCATCCGCATCCGCCTCAAGGCCTTTGACCATCGCGTGCTCGACACCTCGACGCGCGAGATCGTGTCGACGGCGAAGCGCACCGGCGCGCAGGTTCGCGGGCCGATCCCGCTGCCGACCCGGATCGAGAAGTTCACCGTGAACCGCTCGCCACACGTCGACAAGAAGAGCCGCGAGCAGTTTGAAATCCGGACGCACAAGCGCGTCCTCGACATCGTCGATCCGACCCCGCAGACCGTGGACGCGCTGATGAAGCTCGACCTCGCCGCGGGCGTGGATGTCGAAATCCGCCTCTGAGGCGGGTTACAGGAACGAAGGGTTCCGCCGGTTCGCCGGCGGGTGAGTTGGACCTCCTCTGGAAAAGGAAATGACGCCCATGAGGTCAGGGGTGATTGCACAGAAGATCGGGATGACCCGCGTCTTCAATGACAACGGGGATCATGTCCCCGTGACGGTCCTGCGGCTCGATGGCTGCCAGGTCGTGGCGCACCGCACGACGGAGCGCGACGGCTACGTGGCCCTGCAGCTCGGTGCCGGCAAGGCGAAGGCGAAGAACGTCTCGAAGGCCGAGCGCAACCGTTTCGCGGTGGCTCAGGTCGAGCCGCGCATGCGTCTCGCGGAGTTTCGCGTCGACGAAGACAAGCTGATCCCGGTCGGTGCCGAGATCACGGCGGACCATTTCGTTCCGGGCCAGTTCGTGGATGTCACGGGCACCACGACCGGCAAGGGCTTCGCCGGCGGCATGAAGCGCTGGAACTTCGGCGGTCTTCGCGCCACGCACGGTGTGTCGGTGTCCCATCGCTCCATCGGTTCGACCGGTGGCCGTCAGGATCCGGGCCGCACCTTCAAGAACAAGAAGATGCCGGGCCATCTCGGCGTCGAGCGCGTCACCACGCTGAACCTCAAGGTCGTGCGGACGGATGCCGACCGTGGGCTGATCCTCGTCGAGGGTGCCGTTCCGGGCACCAAGGGCGGCTGGATCATGGTTCGCGATGCCATCAAGAAGCCCGCTCCGAAGGATGCGCCGCTTCCCGGCAAGTTCAAGCTCGGCTCTGAAGCCGCGGCGGAAACCACGGAAGGTTGAGAGCGATGAAACTCGCCATCCAGACTCTGGCCGGCCAGGAAGCCGGCTCGGTGGAGGTCTCCGCCGAGGTGTTCGGTCTTGAGCCGCGCACCGATCTCATTGCGCGCATGGTGCGCTACCAGCTGGCCAAGCGCCAGCAGGGCACCCACCAGGCGCAGGAGCGGTCGACTATCAACCGCACCACCAAGAAGATGTACAAGCAGAAGGGCACCGGCGGTGCGCGTCACGGTTCGGCCAAGGCGCCGCAATTCCGTGGCGGTGGCCGCGCCTTCGGCCCGATCTCGCGCTCCCATGCGCATGATCTGCCGAAGAAGGTGCGCGTTCTGGCGCTGAAGCATGCGCTCTCGGCCAAGGCCAGGGATGCGAACATCATCGTTCTCGACAAGGCGGAAATCGCCGAGCCGAAGACGAAGCTGCTGCTCGAGACGCTGGCGAAGCTCGGCTGGTCCAATGCGCTGATCATCGGCGGCGAGACGCTGCAGGACAACTTCGTCCTCGCGGCCCGCAACATCCCGAACCTGGATGTGCTGCCGGTGCAGGGCCTCAACGTCTACGACATCATCCGCCGCGAGAAGCTCGTGCTGACCACGGCGGCGCTCGACGCGATCAACGCGCGTCTGGCCGGCTGAAGGGAAAAGCGATGAGCATCGATCCGAAGATGTATGACGTCATCCTTTCTCCGGTCATCACCGAGAAGGCGACGGCGCTGAGCGAGAAGAACAAGGTGGTGTTCAAGGTCGCCCGCGACGCCACGAAGCCGCAGATCAAGGCGGCGGTCGAGAAGCTGTTCGACGTGAAGGTGACGGCCGTGAACACGCTGGTCCGCAAGGGCAAGGTGAAGCGTTTCAAGGGCACCGTCGGCCGCCAGTCGGACGTGAAGAAGGCGATCGTGACTCTGGCTGAAGGCCAGAGCATCGACGTCACGACCGGGCTCTGAGGCGGGAGGGACAGATGGCACTGAAGAAGTACAATCCCGTCACTCCGGGCACCCGCCAGCTGACGCTGGTGGACCGTTCGGAGCTCTACAAGGGCAAGCCGGTCAAGAGCCTGACCGAAGGCAAGCACAGCGCGGGTGGCCGCAACAACCTCGGCCGCGTCACCGTGCGCTTCCGGGGTGGTGGCCACAAGAAGGCGTATCGCCTGGTGGATTTCAACCGCCGGGGCAAGCTGGGCATGGCCGCGAAGGTCGAGCGCCTGGAATACGATCCGAACCGTTCGGCCTTCATCGCGCTCATCCGCTACGCGGACGAGACCCTGAGCTACATCCTCGCCCCGCAGCGTCTTGCGGTGGGCGACGAGGTGGTGGCCAGCGAAACCGCGGATATCAAGCCGGGCAACGCGCTGCCGGTTTCGGCCATTCCGGTCGGCACCATCGTGCACAACATCGAGACCAAGATCGGCAAGGGTGGCCAGCTCGCGCGTTCGGCCGGCACCTATGCGCAGATCGTCGGTCGCGACCAGGGTTACGTGATCATCCGCCTCAATTCGGGTGAGCAGCGCCTCGTCAACGGCGCCTGCTTCGCCACGATCGGCGCGGTGTCGAACCCCGACCACATGAACATCTCGCTCGGCAAGGCCGGCCGCAACCGTTGGCTGGGCTTCCGCCCGCACAACCGCGGCGTGGCCATGAACCCGATCGACCACCCGCATGGTGGTGGTGAGGGTCGCACCTCGGGCGGTCGCCATCCGGTGACCCCGTGGGGCAAGCCGACCAAGGGCAAGAAGACGCGCGCCAACAAGCGCACGGATCGCTTCATCGTGTCCTCGCGGCACGATCGCAAGAAGTAAGGAGAGGCCTGATGCCGCGTTCCGTTTGGAAAGGTCCGTTTGTCGACGGATACCTTCTGAAGAAGGCAGAGGCCTCGCGGGCCTCGAGCCGCAACGACGTGATCAAGATCTGGAGCCGCCGCTCCACGATCCTTCCGCAATTCGTGGGCTTGACCTTCGGGGTCTATAACGGCCAGAAGCACGTTCCCGTGCTGGTGTCCGAAGAGATGGTGGGCATGAAGTTCGGCGAGTTCTCGCCGACGCGCACCTTCTATGGTCACGCGGCCGACAAGAAGGCGAAGAGGAAGTAACCATGGGCCAGGTAGCCAATATCCGGCGCGAGGCCGATACCGAGGCCAAGGCGGTGGCGCGCAACCTGCGCGTCTCCCCGCGGAAGCTGAACCTCGTCGCCCAGCTCATTCGCGGCAAGAAGGTTTCGACCGCTCTTGCCGATCTCGAGTTTTCGCGCAAGCGCATCGCGCAGGACGTGAAGAAGTGCCTCGAGAGCGCGATCGCGAATGCCGAGAACAACCATGACCTCGACATCGACGAACTGGTGGTGAGCCAGGCTTTCGTTGGCAAGTCGATCGTCATGAAGCGCATCCAGTTCCACGGCCGCGGCCGCACGGGCCGGGTGACCAAGCCGTTCGCGAACATCACGATCATCGTTCGCCAGAAGCAGGACCAGGAGTAAGCCATGGGACAGAAGGTCAATCCGATCGGTCTGCGGCTCGGCATCAACCGGACCTGGGACAGCCGCTGGTACGCCAACTCGGCGGATTATTCCGGCATGCTGCATGAGGATTTCAAGATCCGCGCGCAGCTCATGAAGGACCTCAAGCAGGCGGCGGTCTCCAAGATCATCGTCGAGCGTCCGCACAAGAAGGCCCGTGTCACTATCTACTCGGCGCGTCCGGGCGTGGTGATCGGCAAGAAGGGCGCCGACATCGACAAGCTGCGCAAGCAGGTTGCCTCGATGACGAAGAGCGAAGTGGCGCTCAACATCGTCGAGGTCCGCAAGCCGGAACTCGATGCGACGCTGGTTGCGGATTCGATCTCGCAGCAGCTCGAGCGCCGCGTGGCCTTCCGTCGCGCCATGAAGCGCGCGGTGCAGTCCGCGATGCGTCTTGGGGCCGAGGGCATCAAGATCACCTGCTCGGGCCGTCTCGGTGGCGCGGAAATCGCGCGCGTCGAATGGTATCGCGAGGGTCGCGTGCCGCTGCATACGCTGCGCGCGGATATCGATTACGGCATCTCCACGGCGCATACGGCCTATGGCACGTGCGGCGTGAAGGTGTGGATCTTCAAGGGCGAGATCCTCGAGCATGATCCGATGGCGCAGGACAAGCGCGCCGGCGACGATCAGCGCTCGCAGGGCCGCCGCTCGCCGGAAGCGGCGTGAGGGTTAGGTCATGCTTCAGCCGAAAAAGACCAAATTCCGCAAGGCCTTCAAGGGCCGTATCAAGGGCGCTTCCAAGGGCGGTTTTGAACTCGCCTTCGGTGAGTTTGGCCTGAAAGCCATGGAACCCGAGCGGATCACCGCCCGGCAGATCGAGGCGGCCCGCCGTGCCATGACGCGCCACATGAAGCGCGCCGGGCGCGTGTGGATCCGGGTGTTCCCGGATCTGCCGGTCTCCTCGAAGCCGGCCGAAGTCCGCATGGGCTCCGGCAAGGGCTCGCCCGAATTCTGGGCCGCGCGCGTGGCGCCGGGCCGCATCATGTTCGAGATCGGCGGCGTCGACGTCGATCTTGCCCGTGAGGCGCTCGACCTTGCCGCCGCGAAGCTCCCCGTTCGCACGCGGTTCGTGCAGCGCATTGTCGAGTGAGGGTGGTGGCGATGAAAACGTCCCAGCGCGTCTCCGATCTCCGCGTCATGACCGCGGATCAGCTCCAGGATGAAATCCTGCGGCTGAAGAAGGAGCAGTTCAACCTGCGCTTCCAGCGCGCCACCGGCCAGCTCGAGAATGTCGGCCGGGTGCGTGAGGTTCGGCGTGATATCGCGCGGATCAAGACGATCCAGCGCAACAAGCTGATCGCTGCGGCGAAGGGCTGAGGAGAGAACCATGCCGAAGCGCATTCTGCAGGGCGTCGTTGTCAGCGATGTCCAGAACAAGACGGTGGTGGTGAAGGTGGAGCGTCGCTTCACCCATCCGCTGTTCAAGAAAACCGTCCGCCGCTCGAAGAACTACCACGCGCATGACGAGGCGAATGCCTGCAAGGCCGGCGACGAGGTGTTCATCGAGGAATCGGCCCCGATTTCCAAGCTGAAGCGCTGGGTGGTGCTCGGCAAGGAGAAGGTCTCCTGAACGAGCCCAGTTTCTAGCGGGCGAGGGCAGGGCCCTCAGGCGTAGTCCGGGGAGACCCGGAAACCGATCTGAATGAAAGGAAGGATCATCCCATGATCCAGATGCAAACCAATCTCGACGTTGCCGATAATTCCGGCGCGCGCCGCGTCATGTGCATCAAGGTGCTCGGCGGTTCGAAGCGTAAATATGCCGGCGTGGGCGACATCATCGTCGTCTCCGTGAAGGAAGCGATTCCCAGGGGCCGTGTGAAGAAGGGCGACGTCATGAAGGCGATCGTCGTGCGCACGGCCAAGGACATCCGCCGCGCGGATGGCTCGGTGATCCGGTTCGACCGCAACGCGGCCGTGCTGGTCAACAAGGACAAGGAGCCGATCGGCACCCGCATCTTCGGGCCGGTGCCGCGCGAGCTGCGCGCCCGGAACCACATGAAGATCATCTCGCTTGCGCCTGAGGTGCTGTGATGGCTGCGAAGATCAAGAAGGGCGACCGCGTCGTCGTCATCACCGGCCGGGACAAGGGCAAGTCGGGCGAAGTGCTCGAGGTGCGCCCGACCGAGGGTCGCGCCGTCGTGCGCGGCGTGGCCCTGGTGAAGCGCCACCAGCGCCAGACCCAGAACCAGCAGGGCGGCATCATCACCAAGGAGGCGGCTGTGCAGCTGTCGAACCTGGCGGTGGCCGATCCGAAGGATGGCAAGCCGACGCGCGTCGGCTTCAAGGTGCTCGCCGATGGCCGCAAGGTCCGCGTCGCGAAGCGTTCCGGGGAGCAGATCGATGCTTGATACGGCGAATTACGAACCGCGCCTGAAGGCGCATTATCGCGATGTGGTCATCCCGGCGATGCGGGAGCAGTTCGGCTACAAGAACGTGATGGAAGTGCCCCGGCTCACCAAGATCGTCCTGAACATGGGCGTGGGTGAATCGACGGCCGATTCCAAGAAGGCCACCGTCGCGGCGGCTGATCTCGCGCTCATCGCCGGCCAGAAGCCGGTCGTGACCCGCGCTCGCAAGGCGATCGCGCAGTTCAAGGTGCGCGAGAACATGCCGATCGGTGCGAAGGTGACCTTGCGCGCGTCGAACATGTACGAGTTTCTCGATCGACTGATTACGGTCGCGCTGCCGCGCGTCCGCGACTTCCGCGGCCTGAACGCCAAATCGTTCGACGGCCGTGGCAACTACGCCATGGGCATCAAGGAGCACATCATTTTCCCGGAGATCAACTACGACAAGGTTGATCAGATCTGGGGCATGGATGTCATCGTCTGCACCACGGCGAAGACGGACGAGGAAGCGCGTGCTCTCCTCAAGTTGTTCAACTTCCCTTTCCGGCAGTAAGCCACGCGCTTAAACGCGGAGACCAGGAGTCCAAGACATGGCCAAAAAGGGCATGATCGAAAAGAATAAGCGTCGTCAGAAGCTTGCCAAGCAGCATGCCGGCAAGCGCGCGTCGCTCAAGGCCGTCGTGATGAACAAGGATCTGTCGATCGAGGAGCGCTTCGCCGCGACCCTCAAGCTCGCGCAGATGCCGCGCAACTCGGCCGAGAACCGCTTCCGCCTCCGCTGCGAGGTGTCGGGCCGTTCGCGCGCCAATTACCGCAAGTTCAAGGTCAGCCGTATCGCCCTGCGCGAACTCGGCAACCGGGGTCTCATCCCCGGCCTTGTGAAGTCGAGCTGGTAAGGAGGGAACGATCATGATGATGAACGATCCCATCGGCGACCTGATCGCCCGTATCCGCAATGCGCAGATGCGCCGCAAGACCCGCGTTTCGACGCCGGGCTCGAAGCTGCGCGCCCGCGTGCTCGACGTGCTGAAGAGCGAGGGCTACATCCGCGGCTATTCCGAAACCAAGTTCGAGAATGGCCGGGTGGAGTTCGACATCGAGCTCAAGTATTTCGAGGGCCAGCCGGCGATCCGCGAGATCAAGCGCGTGTCGAAGCCGGGCCGTCGGGTCTATTCGTCGGTCGGGTCCATGCCGCGCGTTGCGAATGGTCTCGGCATCACGATCATTTCGACCCCTTCGGGTGTGATGGCGGACCATGAGGCCCGTGATCGCAACGTCGGCGGCGAAGTGCTCTGCACGGTCTTCTGAGGACGGAGGAAGGTATCATGTCGAAGGTCGGCAAGAAGCCTGTGGACGTCCCGTCGGGGGTCACCCCGCGCGTCGAAGGCCAGAAGGTCAGCGTCAAGGGTCCGAAGGGCGAGCTTTCGTTCCTCGTGCCGGATGACGTGGCCGTCGCGCTCGAAGGCAACCAGATCACGGTGAACCCGCGCACGGAAACCCGCAAGGCCCGTGCGATGTGGGGCACCAGCCGCGCGAGCATCAGCAACATCGTGACGGGCGTGTCGAAGGGCTTCGAGAAGAAGCTCGAGATCAACGGCGTCGGCTACAAGGCCGCCGCGCAGGGCAAGGCCCTGAACCTGTCGCTCGGCTACAGCCACGAAGTGATCTATGCCGTGCCTGCCGGAATCACGGTCGCGACCCCGAAGCCGACGGAAATCGTCATCTCGGGCATCGATCGCCAGCAGGTCGGCCAGGTCGCTGCGGAGATCCGCGCCTATCGTGGCCCCGAGCCCTACAAGGGCAAGGGCGTCAAGTACGAGGGCGAGTTCATCTTCCGCAAGGAAGGCAAGAAGAAGTAAGGCGAGGGCAGTCTCATGGCACAACTTTCTCCGATTGAACGGCGCAAGGCGCGCGTTCGCCGGCAGGTGCGTGCGGCGGCCAATGGTCGCCTGCGTCTCTCTGTCTTCCGCTCGTCCAAGCAGATCTATGCGCAGATCATCGATGACGCGAAGGGCGTGACGATCGTCTCGGCCTCGACCGTCGAGAAGGACCTGCGCGGTTCGCTGAAGACCGGCGCCGATATGGAAGCCGCCAAGGCCATCGGCAAGCTCGTTGCCGAGCGCGCCAAGCAGGCCGGCGTCACCCAGGTCGTGTTCGACCGCGGCTCGTACCTCTACCACGGCCGCGTGAAGGCCCTGGCCGAGGGCGCCCGCGAGGGTGGACTTGATTTCTGAGCCGTAACAGGCTTTAGCACCGGAATTGATGCGGGCGGAGCAATCCGCCCGTGATCATGTGGGGATGGCCCTGCCATTCCCCCCAAGCGAGCGGAAAGCACGAGGCTTTCCGCGCAAGTGAGGAAGAAAGACAATGGCAGCAGAACGTGAAGGCGGCGGTGGCCGGTCCCGCGAGGGCGGTCGTCGGCGCGAGCGCGATGGTGAGCGCGAGGAGCGCGACAACGAGTTCGTTGATCGCCTCGTCCATATCAACCGCGTCGCGAAGACCGTGAAGGGTGGCCGCCGCATGGCGTTTGCCGCGCTCGTGGTCGTCGGCGACCAGAAGGGCCGGGTCGGTTTCGGCCATGGCAAGGCGCGTGAAGTGCCGGAAGCGATCCGCAAGGCGACCGAGAGCGCCAAGCGGGGCCTGCTCCGCGTTTCGCTGCGCGATGGCCGCACGCTGCACCACGATGTGCGCGGCCATCACGGTGCGGGCAAGGTTCTCCTGCGTTCGGCGCCTCCGGGCACCGGCATCATCGCGGGCGGCCCGATGCGCGCGATTCTCGAGTGCCTCGGCATGAGCGACGTCGTCGCGAAGTCGCTGGGCTCCTCGAACCCCTACAACATGGTTCGCGCCACGTTTGATGCCCTGAAGTCCGAGGACAGCCCGCGTTCGGTCGCGGCCCGTCGCGGCCTGAAGGTCTCGGTGCTGCAGGCCCGTCGCCAGATCGACGGCGCCGAAGCGGCCGAGGCGTGAGGAGGGCACCATGGCGAAGGCTCAGAAGACCATCACGGTTGAGCAGTACGGCAGCCCCGCGCGTCGCCCCGGCGACCAGCGCGCGACGCTGATCGGCCTGAAGCTCAACAAGATCGGCCGCCGCTCGACGCTTCCCGACAACCCGTCCACGCGGGGCATGGTCGCGAAGGTCGCGCATCTTGTGCGCATCATCGAGCAGTGAGGAGGGGGCGATGAAACTCAACGACCTCCGTGACAATCCCGGCGCAACCAAGGACCGCATGCGTGTGGGCCGTGGTATCGGCTCGGGCAAGGGCAAGACCGGCGGACGCGGTGTGAAGGGTCAGAAGGCCCGCACCGGCGTGTCGATCAAGGGCTTCGAAGGCGGCCAGATGCCGCTGCATCGTCGCCTGCCGAAGCGCGGCTTCAACAACTATGGCGCGCTCGACCTTAACGAGGTGAATATCGGCCGCATCCAGCAGGCCGTGGACGCCAAGAAGCTCGACCCCAAGGCCGTCGTGACCATCGATGCGCTCGTGGCGGCGGGCATCTGCTCCCGCGCGCGGGACGGCGTGAAGATCCTCGGCGTGGGCGAACTGAAGGCGAAGCTCGCTTTCGAGGTCTTCCGGGCCTCGAAGAGCGCGGTCGCCGCGATCGAGAAGGCCGGCGGCTCGGTGAAGCTGCTGGCGCCGGTCGAGGAAGCCTCGGCGTAACGAAAAGCGGAAGGCGCCGGTGGCAAAACACCGGCGCCGTTCCTATTTCGACGATCAAGACAGGGGTGCCCCCCGTCTCTCCGTGGCATGGCGCTTCGGGGGACGTGCCGAAGGCACGGGCAGGGGAGGCGCCGGCAGAGCCTGGCATCGGCATCCCTTGGCCCTGTAAGCCATGGCGAGCCGGTTCCGGCGAGGGACAGGGCAGGGCCACATGGCATCGGCGGCAGAACAGCTGGCAGCAAACTTGAATTTCGGCGCTCTCGCCAAGGCGGAAGAGCTGAAGAAGCGCATCTGGTTCACGCTCGGCGCGCTGCTCGTCTATCGTCTCGGCACTTACATTCCGCTGCCGGGCATCAACCCCGAATCGCTGGCCGACATCTTCAAGCAGCAGCAGGCCGGCGTTCTCGGCCTCTTCAACCTGTTCTCGGGCGGTGCGGTCGGGCGTCTGGCGATCTTCGCGCTGAACATCATGCCGTATATCTCGGCCTCGATCATCATCCAGCTGATGACGAGCATCTCGCCGCAGCTCGAGGCGCTGAAGAAGGAAGGCGAGGCGGGTCGCCGCCAGCTGAACCAGTACACGCGCTATCTCACGCTGGTTCTGGCCCTGTTCCAGGCCTGGGGCATCGCCGTGGGCCTGCAGAGTTCCGGCGGGGTCGTGCTCAATCCGGGTCCGTTCTTCGTGATCTCGACCGTGATCACGCTGACCGGCGGCACGCTGTTCCTGATGTGGCTCGGCGAGCAGATCACCAGCCGCGGCATCGGCAACGGCACGTCGCTGATCATCTTCGCGGGCATCGTGGCGGAGCTTCCCTCCGCGATCGCCGGCACGCTGGAACTCGGCCGCCAGGGCGCGATTTCCACCGGCGTCATCCTCGGCGTCATCGTGATGGCGGTGGCCGTGATCTTCGGCATCGTCTTCTTCGAGCGCGCGCAGCGCCGCCTGCTGATCAACTATCCGAAGCGGCAGATGGGCAACCGCGTCTTCGAGGGGCAGACCTCGTTCCTGCCGCTGAAATTGAACACGGCGGGGGTGATTCCGCCGATCTTCGCCTCGTCCCTGCTGCTGATGCCCACGACCATCGCCAGCTTCGCGCAGGCCGGCGGCCCGGAATGGCTGCAGACCATGAACACCTATCTGGGGCATGGCCGGCCGCTCTACATGGTGCTCTACGCCGCCCTGATCGTGTTTTTCGCCTTCTTCTACACGGCGATCGTCTTCAACCCTACAGAGACGGCCGACAACCTGAAGAAGCATGGCGGCTTCATCCCCGGCATCCGCCCGGGCGAGAAGACCGCGACCTATATCGATAACGTGCTCTCCCGCATCACCGTGATCGGCGCGATCTACTTGACGGTGGTATGCCTCTTACCCGAATTTCTCATTTCCGCCGCCGCGCTTCCGTTCTATTTCGGGGGCACGTCCATTCTCATCGTCGTCTCGGTGACCATGGACACGGTGGCGCAGGTGCATGGCTATCTGCTGGCGCACCAATATGAGGGCCTCGTGAAGAAGGCCAAGCTGCGGGGAGCGAAACGCTGATGAGACTGATTCTGCTGGGGCCTCCCGGCGCGGGGAAGGGAACCCAGGCCAGCCGCCTGGTCGAGAAGCATGGCATCGTCCAGCTTTCAACCGGTGACATGCTGCGGGCGGCCGTGGCGGCCGAAACGCCGATCGGCCTCAAGGCCAAGGCGGTGATGGAATCGGGCGGTCTCGTCTCCGACGACATCGTGATCGGCATCATCCGGGACCGGATCCAGGAGCCCGATGCGAAGAAGGGCTTTATTCTCGATGGCTTCCCGCGCACCGTGGCGCAGGCCGAGGCGCTCGAGGCTTTGCTCGCCAAGGAAGGCCTGAAGCTGAATGCGGTGATCGAGCTGAAGGTCGACCAGTCGAAGCTCGTGGACCGCATCGTCAAGCGCGCCACCGAGGCGAAGGCCGCCGGGCAGCCCGTGCGCAAGGATGACGACCCGGAGGTCTTCAAGACCCGTCTCGCGGCCTATAACCGCGACACGGCGGCCGTGACGCCGTTTTATGGCGCGCATGGCCAGCTGACGGTGATCGACGGCATGCAGCCGATCGATGCCGTCGCGAAGGCGATCGATACGGTTCTCGCGGGTTGACGGCCATCGGAGCGGCGCGGAAGCGTCTGTCCCGATTTTTGACGATTTCGGACTTGACGGAGACGACTTCTCTGTCTATCGGCAAGTCCCTACCGACAAAGCGTTCTCGCGCGGGGTTGCCTCGCGCGTTTTGCTTTTTGGGAAAATCCATGGGCCAGAGGGAACGACGTTCCGCTTCGGCTCTCCCGTCGGAAGCCAGGAATTTGCAGGCTCTGCGTCGTAACGGGCGCAATGCCGTGGAAGAAGCGGGCGCGGATTGCCGCGTCCCGAGCGGTTGAGGAGAAGAGCGGTGGCTCGTATTGCCGGCGTCAACATTCCGACGAACAAGCGCGTGATGATCGCGCTGCGCTACATTCACGGCATTGGTCCGGTGAATGCGGTGGAAATCTGCGAGAAGGTCGGCATCCCGGCCGAGCGCCGCGTCAACCAGCTGACGGATGCGGAAGTCCTGCAGATCCGCGAGACGATCGACCGCGATTACATCGTCGAGGGCGACCTGCGTCGCGAGACGGCGATGAACATCAAGCGGCTGATGGATCTCGGCTGCTATCGCGGCCTGCGCCATCGTCGCGGCCTGCCGGTCCACGGCCAGCGCACGAGCACCAACGCCCGCACCCGCAAGGGCAAGTCGAAGCCGATCGCCGGCAAGAAGAAGTAAGCTTTTCCGGCTCTGGCGCGCATCCCGCGCCGGCCGATGACAGGACGAAGGCGCTGAAAGCATGGCCAAGGAAGCAACCCGGGTTCGCCGTCGCGAACGCAAGAACATCGTGTCGGGCATCGTTCACGTGAACGCGTCCTTCAACAACACGATGATCACCATCACCGATGCGCAGGGCAACACGATTGCCTGGTCGACCTCGGGCGCGATGGGGTTCAAGGGGTCCAAGAAGTCCACCCCCTACGCGGCGCAGGTCGCGGCGGAAGATGCCGCCCGCAAGGCGTCCGAGCACGGTATGCGCACCGTCGAGGTGGAAGTGTCCGGCCCCGGTTCGGGCCGCGAATCGGCGCTCCGCGCACTGCAGGCGGCCGGCTTCAACGTCACCTCGATCCGTGACGTGACGCCGATCCCGCATAACGGTTGCCGCCCGCGCAAGCGCCGCCGCGTCTGATTTCGTTCCGCGTGACTGCCCCCGCCCGCGCGTTCCCGCGCGGGCCGTTCCGTATCTGTCGAGAGGTTTGCCCGTGATCCAGAAGAACTGGCAGGAACTGATCAAGCCGAAGAAACTCGAGGTCATTCCGGGCGACGATGCCGGCCGTTCGGCGACCGTCGTGGCCGAGCCGCTCGAGCGTGGCTTCGGCATGACGCTCGGCAACGCGCTGCGCCGCGTGCTTTTGTCGTCGCTCCAGGGCGCGGCCGTGACCGCGATCCATATCGACGGCGTGCTGCACGAGTTCTCCTCGATCCCGGGCGTCCGCGAGGACGTGACCGACATCGTGCTGAACGTGAAGGACATCGCGCTCAAGATGGGCGGCGAGGGCACGAAGCGCCTGATGCTGCGCAAGCAGGGTCCGGGCGTCGTCACCGCCGGCGATATCGGCGTGACGGGCGACATTCAGGTCCTGAACCCGGAACTCGAGATCTGCACCCTCGATGAGGGCGCCGAGATCCGCATGGAACTCCATGTCACCACCGGCAAGGGCTATGTCGCCGCCGAGCGCAACCGCCCGGAAGACGCGATGATCGGGCTCATCCCGGTCGACAGCCTGTTCTCCCCGGTGCGCAAGGTGTCCTACCGCGTCGAGAACACGCGTTCGGGCCAGATCCTCGATTATGACAAGCTGACCATGACCATCGAGACCGATGGCTCGGTGAGCCCCGAGGATGCGCTCGCCTTCTCGGCGCGCATCCTGCAGGACCAGCTCGACATCTTCCTCAACTTCGAGGAGCCGAAGAAGCAGGAGGCCGCTCCGGCCATTCCGGATCTCGCCTTCAACCCGGCTCTGCTGAAGAAGGTCGACGAACTCGAGCTGTCGGTCCGTTCGGCCAACTGCCTGAAGAACGACAACATCGTCTATATCGGCGACCTGATCCAGAAGTCGGAAGCGGAGATGCTCCGCACCCCGAACTTCGGTCGCAAGTCGCTGAACGAGATCAAGGAAGTGCTCGCGCAGATGGGCCTGCATCTCGGCATGGAAGTGCCGGGCTGGCCGCCGGAGAACATCGAAGATCTCGCGAAGCGCTTCGAAGAGCATTACTGAGCCTGAACCGCCCCGGCTTTTCGGGGCGGATAACAAGAAACGCAGCCATTCCTTGACACGGTGGCTGGCTGAAATGGAGTAAGGTCCATGCGTCACGGTTTCCGCGGTCGTCGCTTCTCGCGCACATCAAGCCATCGCAAGGCGATGTTCGCCAATCTTGCGCAGGCCCTCATCAATCACGAGCAGATCGTCACCACGCTGCCGAAGGCGAAGGATCTTCGCCCGGTCGTGGAGAAGCTCGTGACCCTCGGCAAGAAGGGTGATCTCAATGCCCGCCGCCAGGCGATCGCCGAATTGCGCGACGCGGAGCTCGTGAAGAAGCTCTTCGACGTGCTGGCCCCGCGCTACGCCGCGCGCAACGGCGGTTACACCCGCGTGCTGAAGGCCGGTTTCCGCTACGGCGACTCGGCGCCGATGGCTGTCATCGAGTTCGTGGATCGTGACGTCGATGCCAAGGGCAAGGCCGACAAGGCCCGCGCTGCCGAGAAGGCGCAGCCGGAAGCGGCCTGAGGGCTGGCTTCGCAAGGGTTTGGGAAAGGCGGCTCCGGCCGCCTTTTTTCTTGCCTCGCGGGCCCGGATTGCCTCACGCGCTGCGCTGGCGCAGGCTTTCGGCTTCCCGCAAGGCGCAGGCGAGAATGCGGTCGAAAGGCAGGTCGAGCCGGAGGCCGTGTGACGGCTCGATCAGCGGCGTGAGCGTCAGGCCGTAGAGCGGCTCCATCGTGCAGCCCATCGCCCAATCGGCAAACATGGGCTCGCGGACCGGTCGGGTCTCGATCAGCCGGACGTCGGAATGGCGGTGATCGAAGAGAATGCGGCGGAAAAGGCTCGTGATGACCGCAGCCTCGCCTTCGAGGACCTGGGCAAACCAGTCGGCCCCGATCAAAAGAAAGCCATTGATTCCGGCTTGACTGTTGAAACGGCGCGCGGTTTCGAGGATCGCGCCAATGTGACGGGATCCCGCATCGCTGGCAGGATCAAAGGTCGCGGAACTGGTGTAGACAAGCTGTGTGATCAACTTGCAAGCTCTCCCCTGACCACACCAGTCTCATATTCAAGGTTACGAAGTTATGAAATGCACAACCTGTAGATTCGGGTATTGGTCGCTTTTTCCGGTCGCTCTCGTTTTCGTGATGAGCGCCGTGATCGGGCCGGCTCAGGCTCAGGGCGGACCGCTGGATTTCCTGCGGCGCGGCGAGCAGCGCCCGCCCGCGAGCAAGGCCGAAATTGGTCTCTCCTTCGCGCCGGTGGTGAAGAAGGCCGCGCCGGCGGTGGTCAATATCTACGCGTCGCAGCGCTCGAACCGCACGCGCAACCCCTTCGAAGGCGATCCGTTCTTCGAGCGATTCTTCGGCGGCGCGCCGGAGCGGGCGCGGCAATCCGTCGGGTCGGGCGTGATCCTCGCGAAGGATGGCATGGTCGTCACGAACAACCACGTCATCGAGGGCATGAACGAGATCAAGGTCTCGCTGGCTGATCGCCGCGAATACGAGGCCACTCTGGTCCTGCGCGACCCGAAGACCGATCTCGCCGTGCTGCAACTCAAGGGTGGAACCGATTTCCCCTTCCTCGATCTGGGCAATTCCGATGATCTCGAGGTGGGCGATCTCGTGCTCGCCATCGGCAACCCCTTCGGCGTGGGGCAGACCGTGACGCAAGGAATCATCTCGGCGGTGGCCCGCACGCAGGTCGGCATTTCCGATTACCAGTTCTTTTTGCAGACCGATGCCGCCATCAATCCCGGCAATTCCGGCGGCGCGCTGGTGGATATGGCGGGCCGGGTGATGGGCATCAACACCGCGATCTTCTCGCGCTCCGGCGGCAGCCACGGGATCGGATTCGCGATTCCCGCCAACATGGTGGCGAGCGTTGTTGCCAGCGCGCGTCAGGGCGGCGGCGTGGTGCGGCGGCCATGGTTCGGCGCCTCGCTGCAGCCGGTGACGCCGGAACTGGCGGAAACGCTGTCGCTGCCGCGGCCGGTTGGCGCGCTGGTGGCGAACCTCATCCCGGGCAGCCCGGCGGATGCGGCGGGGCTCAAGCGTCTCGACGTCATCACGCAGGTCGATGGCCATGCGATCGACGACCCTGATGGCTTCGGCTTCCGCTTTGCGACCAAGGCCGTCGGTGGCTCGGTGAAGATGACCGTCCTGCGCGCCGGCAAGCTGATGGACCTGACCGTTGCCCTGCAGGGGGCGCCGGAGATTCCGCCGCGTCAGCCGATGACGATCTCGGCGACCTCGCCGTTTCGCGGCTTGACGGTCGTGAACAATTCCCCCGCGACGCGCGAGGAATTCTCCGTCAGCGGCGTCGATGAAGGCGTGGTCGTGAGCGCAGTGGAAGCGGGGTCGACGGCGGAGCAGCTGGGTTTCCAGCCGGGTGACGTGCTGCTGGCGGTGAACGGATTGCGGCTGTCGGACACGGCCGCGCTCGATCGGGCCGCGCGGAACCGGACCTATCTCTGGCGGATCGTCTACAATCGCGGCGGGCAGACCCTGACGACGACCATCGGCGGCTGAGCATGGAAGCGCCGGCGCGCCCCCTGGCGGATCGCCTGCGCCCGCAGGAGGTGGCGGATCTTGTCGGCCAGGATCATCTCACTGGCGAAGGCGGCGCCATTGCCCGCCTGCTCGAGGCCGCGGACCTGCCTTCGATGATCCTCTGGGGCCCGCCCGGAACGGGCAAGACGAGCTTCGCGCGGGCGCTCGCGGCGAGCCGGCCCGCTTACGCCTTCGAGCCGATCTCGGCGATCTTCTCGGGCGTCGCGGACCTGAAGAAAGCCTTCGAGGCGGCGCGCCTGCGCCGGCAGATGGGGCAGGGCACGCTGCTGTTTGTGGATGAGATCCATCGCTTCAACAAGGCGCAGCAGGACAGTTTCCTGCCCGTGATGGAGGATGGCACCGTCACGCTGATCGGCGCGACGACGGAAAATCCGAGCTTCGCGCTCAATTCCGCCCTGCTGTCGCGCGCGCGGGTGCTGACCTTCCGGGCCCTGGACGAGGCGGCGCTCGAGCGTTTGCTCGCGCGTGCCGAGGAGGCGCAAGGCGAAGCGCTGCCCCTCACGCCCGTTGCCCGGCAGGCGCTGCTCGGCATGGCCGATGGCGATGGTCGCGCGATTCTCACGCTCGCCGAGGATGTCTGGCGGGCCGCAAAACCGGGCGAAACGCTCGACGAATCGGCCCTCACCGCGGCCCTGCAGCGGCGCGCGCCGCTCTATGACAAGGCGGAGGAGGGGCATTACAATCTCATCTCTGCCCTGCATAAATGCGTGCGCGGCTCCGATCCCGATGCCGCGCTCTATTATTTCTGCCGCATGGCCGAGGCGGGGGAAGACCCGCGCTTCCTCGCCCGCCGGCTGGTGCGCATGGCGGTGGAGGATATCGGCCTCGCCGACCCGCAAGCGCTGATCCATGCGCGGGCGGCGGCCGAGGCTTACGAACAGCTCGGTTCGCCCGAAGGCGAACTCGCGCTTGCCAATTGCGTTCTCTATCTCGCGACCGCGCCGAAATCGAACGCGGCCTATGTCGCCTACAAGGCGGCGAGCCGGGTTGCGAAGCAGGCGGGATCGCTGATGCCGCCAAAGACCATCCTCAATGCGCCGACGAAGCTGATGAAGAACGAGGGTTATGGCTCGGGTTATGCCTACGATCACGACGAGCCGCATGCCTTCTCGGGCCAGGATTACTGGCCGGAGAAACTCGGCCGGCAGCGCTTCTACACCCCGCCCGAGCGCGGCTTCGAACGCGAGATCCTGAAGCGGCTCGAATTCTGGGAGCGCCTTCGTCACGAGCGCCAGGGCGAGAAGAAGGGCGAGACATGACCGGACGGGAACGAACCGGCCGCATCGTTGCCGGCCTGATCGCGGCGCTGGGTGCGGCATCGCTCTACATCCAGGCGCTGGCCATCGTCGAGATCGGCGCGGGGCGCGGGCTCGGCCCCATCGTGTCGCTCTGGTCGATGCTCGGCTATTTCACGATCCTCACCAACATGGCGATCGTGGTGGTGATGGCCGCCATCGCGCTCGAACGCTGGCCGCGTTGGTGGCCGGGACCGCGCGGACTGCTCGCGAGCCTGACGGCCTGCATCCTGCTTGTCGGAGCGGTCTATCACCTATTGTTGCGCAATCTCTGGAATCCGGTTGGCCTTTACTGGTGGGCGGATCAAGGCCTGCATACGGCGATGCCGCTGCTTACCTTCGCGTTCTGGCTGGTCTTCGCCCCCAAGGCGGGCCTGCGTTACGCCCATGTGCCCCGCTGGCTGCTCTTTCCCGTCGCCTATGCCGTCTATGTTCAGGCACGTGGCGCCCTGGAGGGCTGGTATCCCTATCCATTCTCGGATGCGAAGGCGCTGGGATTGGGCAAGGTGATCCTGAATTCCGCCGGCATCGGGGTCTTCTTCGTGCTGGCATCGCTGGCGATCGTCGCCTTGGCGAAGGGTCTCGCGCCACGTTCGCCGCCGTCCTGAAGCCGGGCGTGACCGGTGCCGCGCCGGAAAGGCCGCAGCGCGCTTGCCGCCCGCGCCTGCGCCTGTCACAAGGGCCGGATGCAAACGGCCTTTCTGATCTTTCTTGGCGGGGGAGCGGGCTCCGTGCTGCGCTGGCTCACCGGGCTTGGCGCGGCGCGCGCCTTCGGCACCGGGTTTCCGGCCGGGACGCTTCTCGTGAACCTCATCGGCTGTTTCGTGATGGGCCTGCTGGCGCGGCTTCTTCTGCCCGCCGATGCCGGTGGCGCGGATGCGCGCTTCCTGCTGATGACGGGACTGCTCGGCGGGTATACGACCTTTTCGGCCTTCGCGCTCGACGCGGCGGGCCTGTGGATGCGCGAGGCGAGCGGGCTCGCGGTGGTTTATGTCGGCCTTTCGGTGATGGGATCGCTGTTGGCCGTGGCGCTGGGCCTGTGGCTCGGCGCGGGATGGGCGAGGTAATCATGGCAGGGGAATCATGGCTGGCGTCACCACCCGTCACGTGAAGGATGACGAAGCCGGGATGCGGCTCGATCGCTGGTTCAAGGCGCATTTTCCCGATCTCGCCTTCGGCCACCTGCAGAAACTGCTGCGCACCGGGCAGGTGCGCGTCGATGGCGCGCGCGCCAAGGCCGAGACGCGCATCGAGCCGGGGCAGGTGATCCGCATTCCGCCGATGCAGAAGGCCGCGCCGGTCGAAACCCCGCAGGAGGGCATCCGCGAGGCCGGAGCCAAGGGTGGCGACACGCGCATCGCCGCGCCGAAGGGGGAGGCGACGGCCCGGCCCGTCTCCAGCCGGAAAATGGCGGATGACCTCGAATTCCTGAAATCCATCATCCTCTATGAAGACCGCGACATGATGGTGCTGAACAAGCCGCACGGCCTCGCCGTGCAGGGCGGTTCCGGCACCACGCGGCATGTCGATGGCCTGCTCGAGGTGATGCGCGACAAGGACGGCCAGAAGCCGCGCCTCGTGCATCGCCTCGACAAGGATACCGCGGGCTGCCTCATCGTCGCGAAGACGCGCCTTGCGGCCTCCACGCTGGCCGCCACCTTCCGCTCGCGCTCGGCGCGGAAGATCTACTGGGCCTTATGCTCGGGGGTGCCACGCGTGAAGCAGGGGCGCGTCTCGACCTGGCTCGCGAAGGGCGAGGACGAGCATGGCGACCAGAAGATGCAGGTCGCCCGCCATGGCGACGAGGGCGCGGACCACGCGCTGACCTATTACGCCGTGGTGGAAACCGCGGGGCAGAAGCTCTCCTGGCTGTCGCTGAAACCTGTCACGGGCCGCATGCATCAATTGCGCGTGCACACCGCCGAGATCGGCCATCCCATCATCGGCGATCCGAAATATTTCAACCGCGAGAACTGGGAGCTGCCCGGCGGCATCCAGCAGAAACTGCATCTCCTCGCGCGGCGCATCGTCATTCCGCATCCGCGCGAGAACAAGACGGTGGATGTCTCGGCACCCCTGCCGCCGCACATGCAGCAGAGCTGGAACCTGCTCGGCTTCGATACTTCGAGCTATGACCCGATCGAGGATGCACCGGAGAAATAGCACCCCGTCATGGCCGGACTTGTTCCGGCCATCCACGTCTTGATCGAAAAACCAATGAAGTCGTGGATGCCCGGGCCACGCCCGGGCATGACGCACTGAACCGTCAGCACCGACCCACGAATTCTCGCAATGCATGGAGATGCGGCGCGAGGTCGAAGCCTTTCTCCGCCAGCCAGTCCGGGTTGTAATAGGTCGAGAGGTAGCGCTCGCCGCCATCGCAGATCAGCGTGACGATCGAGCCTCGCTCGCCCTTGCGGATCATCTCGTCGGCGAGCATCAGCGCGCCATAGAGGTTCGTGCCGGTGGAGGCGCCGCATTTGCGCGCCAGCACGCTTTCGAGCCAGTGCATGGTCGCGAGGCTCGCGACATCCGGCACGCGGATCATCCGATCGATCACCGAGGGTATGAAGGACGGCTCGACCTGCGGCCGGCCGATGCCCTCGATGCGTGATCCGCAGGCGAGGCGCAGGCCGGCATCGCCGGTGCGGAAGTAATCGTAGAAGACCGAGTTTTCGGGATCGACCACGCAAAGCCGCGTGCCGCCGAGTTCCGCTGGGCGATAGCGAATATAGCGTCCGATGGTGGAGGATGTGCCGCCCGTGCCGGCGCTCACCACCACCCAGGCCGGGGCGGGGTGGCGTTCGAGGCGCATCTGGCTGAACAGGCTCTCGGCGATGTTGTTGTTGCCGCGCCAGTCCGTCGCGCGCTCGGCGAAGGTGAACTGGTCCATGTAATGCCCGCCGGTTTGCACCGCGATGCGGCGCGCATCGGCGTAGATCTCTGTCGGTTCGGTGAGATGCACGCGACCGCCAAGGAACTCGATCGCTTCGATCTTTGCGCGCGCCGTGGATTTCGGCGCCACCGCAATGAACGGCAGGCCGACGAGCCGCGCGAAATACGCCTCGGAAATCGCGGTCGAGCCGGAGGAGGCCTCCACCACCGGCTTGCCGCGCTTCACCCAGCCATTGCAGAGGCCATAGAGGAAGAGCGAACGCGCGAGCCGGTGCTTCAGGCTGCCGGAGGGGTGGGTGGATTCATCTTTGAGGTAGAGGTCGATGCCGGCCGCGGCGAGGCAGGGCAATTCCAGCTTGATGAGATGCGTATCGGCCGATCGGGCGTAATCCGCCTCGATGCGGCGTACCGCCTCTGATGCGAAGGCCTTATCCGAGAGATCAAGAGATTGTTCCGAGATTTCGGCAATCCAGGGTTCAAGCTTCTGCATCGGAGCGACAATTGAGGAAAATGTTTCGTTTCGTCGTCCCGTATAGCGTCCTGCGCGTGCGGTCGCCACCGCAATCTTGCCGCGATTTAACGCTGACGTCATGATCGCGCGAAACCCGAAGGCCCAGTTTCGCGTTGTTGCTTCACAAACAACACATGAAAAGGGGTTTTCCGATGGGTGTCGAGGCTGCATTGCGCAAGGCGGCTCTGGGAGCCGGGTTCACCATTCTCCTGATCGGGCTGGCGCTGGCCCAGACGACGCCCCCAACGCCTCCCGCTGCCAGCCCACCCACAGCCACGCCGTCGCCACAGGCGCCGCAGACACCCCAGGCCCAGCAGGCGCCTGCCAATCCGGTGCCTGCGAATCCGCCGGCCACCACCCAGAGCCCTCCGGCTCAGGGGACACCCCCCGCCGCGACGCAGGCCAATCCGCCCGTTGCAAGTCCCGCCAATCCGCCGGCGACGGGCAACAACACGGCCGGCCGCAATGACCGTTCCGACACAAGTTCGCGCAACGACGATGTCGTGAACTATCCCATCGCCCCGGATGTCACCGAGCGCGAAATGCGCGAGATCTGCGCCACCGAAGTGGGCAACAGCTACGAGGGCTGGCGCAAGCGCATGGCCCTGCGCGAATGCCTCGAAGACAAGCGGGTCGCCCGCAGCGAGGCGCGGCAACAGCTCAACATCGTGCGCCGCACCGGCTGGCTGGATTGCCGGCGCGAATTCGCCGAGCAGCGCATGACCGAGCGCGAGCGTCTCGATGCCATCGAGGGCTGCTATGCGAAGAAGGATCCCGAATTCGCCGAGATGCTGGCCTGCCGCAAGCCGCTCGAGACGCGTGAGCCTCGGCTCAGCGATTCGGCCTTCCGCCGCGAAATGCGGGAATGCCTGAATGATCGCCGGCGCGGCTGAGGCCTGTGCTGGTCAGCAGGGGGGAAGCGTGGTAGCGGCCGGTATGGCCAATCCCACGCTTCTCCTCTTCGACCTCGACGGCACCTTGCTCGATTCCGCCGAGATGATCCTCGGATCGCAGCGCCTGGCATTCGAATCGCTGGGCCTGCCTGTGCCCTCGCGCGAGCGGGGGCTTTCGATTGTCGGCCTCTCACTGGCGGAGGCGTTCCGCGAACTCGTGGGCCCGGATGGTCCGATCGACGCGCTGGCCGACGCCTACAAGCAGGCCTTCTTCACCCTGCGCACGCAGGGCGCGCAGCTCGAATCGCTGTTTCCCGGCGTGGCGCCGATGATTTCCGCGCTGGCGGCGAACGAGCGGCATTGCCTCGGCATCGCCACGGGCAAATCGCAGCGCGGGGTGCAGGCGGTTCTCGGAAGCTATGGCTGGGAAAACCTGTTCCAGGTGGTCCAGACCTCGGACGACGCGCCCTCGAAGCCGCATCCGGGGATGATCGAGAATGCCTGCCGTCTCACCGGCATTCCCCCGGCGCGCACGGTGATGATCGGCGACAGTTCCTTCGACATGGCGATGGCGAAAGCGGCCGGCGCCCATGCGATCGGCGTCGCCTGGGGTTTCCAGAGCGTCGAGACTTTGCGACAGACCGGTGCGAAGGAAATCGTGACGGATATCGAGGCGCTTCAGCTGGCCATCACCCGCTTCGGGTGACAGCCACTTTGCTCTGGTGATCCGACGCGCGAAGGGCAGACCACGATGAGCAACGAATTCACCCGCGACTGGTTCGATGACGGCCGCGATCCCGCGCAGGACGATCCCGTGCGCGCCGCCCGCCACGGCATGAAGCCCGCCTTGCCCCGGCGCTTCTACGAGACGGTCAGCGTCGGTGAGGTGGAAGGACGCTTCGCGGTCCTGCTCGATGGCCGCCCGGCGCGCACGAAGCGCAAGCTGGTGCTTTCCGGCCCGAATGCCGCCATCGCCGGAATTCTCGCGGCGGAATGGGCGGCGCAGGCGACCGAGATCAACCCCGCGACCATGCCCGCGACGCGCATCGCCCATGCGGCGCTCGACCATGTCGCCGACGCCATGGAGAATGTCCGGGCCGATATCCTGAAATATGCGGCTTCCGATCTCGTCTGCTATCGCGCCGGCGACCCCGTCCGGCTGGTGGAGCGGCAGGCCCAACATTGGGACCCGGTTCTCGCGCATATCCGGGCGCGGTACGGCGCGGGTTTCCTGCTCTCGGAGGGCATCACCTTTGTCGATCAGCCGGCGGAATCGCTGGCGCGTCTCGCACCGCGGCTCGATGCGGTGACCGACCCGATCGCGCTCGCGGCCTTGCATGTGCTGACCACGATCTCGGGCTCGGCGCTCGTGGCGATCTCGGTCGCGGATGGTGTCCTGGACGCCGATCAGGGGTTCGATGCCGGCGAATGCGATGCCGATTACGAGGCGAGCGTCTGGGGCATCGACGAGGAGGCGGCAGAACGGCGCGCGCTGCGCCTCGCGGATTTCCGGGCCGCGACGGCCCTGTTGCGACAAACGGGAGGCTAGCATGCGAATGGCGATGCGGATCACCACCCTGGCTCTGGTTCTCGCAGGCGTTGTGAGCGCTGAAGCGCAGCAGCCGGAGGTCCGCAGCGCCGATTGCAACGATCTCGGCCGGCGTTTCGAACGGCTCGTCAGCATCTATCTCGCCGCCGGCACGGCCGTTATCGCCGAGACCGGCGACATGGGGAAGGCCATGGACCTCGCCCGCAAGCGCGCGGTGGACGGCGACATGCAGGCGACCGTGCCGATGACCGGCCTGCCCTGGCTGATGCGGTCCAAGGCGGATCGCTATTCGGTCGCGAGCGTGCGGCAGATCTGCACGCTGGCCGAACGCAACAATCATCCGCTGCACATCGCGACCTGCGCCTATTTCACGGCGCTGAATCCGCTCGGCGAGCGCGAGGAGAAGCGCCAGCTCGTGCTGCGGCACATCGAGAGCTTCGAGGCACTCACCGCCGAGGCGCGACGCGGCCCGCATGCGCCGGCGCATATCGGCGAGGACATCGCCTTCCTCAAGACCTGCCTGCCGCCGGATTGAGGCGGAGACACCCCCTCCGCCTTTCGTCGGTTTGACCTCGGCCGCCCTCTGCCTCTATCGAAGGACAATCGCCGGGAGGGGTGGCATGAAGGACATTCTCGACAAGCTGGAGCAACGTCGCAGCGAGGCGCGCCTCGGGGGCGGCGAAAAGCGCATCATCGCCCAGCACCAGAAGGGCAAGCTGACGGCGCGCGAGCGCATCGATCTCCTGCTGGATGAGGGTTCCTTCGAGGAATTCGACATGTTCGTGCAGCATCGCTGCGTGGATTTCGGCATGGACAAGGCCCCGAAATCCCCCGGCGATGGCGTCGTCACCGGCTGGGGCACGGTGAATGGCCGCACGGTTTTCGTGTTCGCCAAGGATTTCACCGTGCTCGGCGGCTCGCTCTCGGAGACCCATGCCGAGAAGATCCACAAGATCCAGGACATGGCGCTGAAGATGCGCGCGCCGATCATCGGGCTTTACGATTCCGGTGGCGCGCGCATCCAGGAGGGGGTCGCGAGCCTCGCGGGTTATGCGGAAGTGTTCCGCCGCAACGTGGAAGCCTCGGGCGTCATCCCGCAGATCTCGCTCATCATGGGGCCTTGCGCGGGCGGCGATGTCTATTCGCCGGCCATGACCGATTTCATCTTCATGGTCCGCGAGACCTCCTACATGTATGTCACCGGCCCTGATGTGGTGAAGACGGTGACGAACGAGATCGTCAGCCACGAAGAGCTTGGCGGCGCCTCGATCCACACGACGAAATCCTCGATCGCCGATGGCGCCTTCGACAACGATGTCGAGGCCCTGCTGCAGGTGCGCCGCCTCATCGATTTCCTGCCCGCGAACAACCGGGCGGGCAGCCCCGAATGGCCGAGCTTCGATGATCCGGCGCGGGTGGAGAACAGCCTCGACACCCTGATCCCCGACCATCCGAACAAGCCCTACGACATCAAGGAACTGATCCTGAAGGTGGTGGACGAGGGCGATTTCTTCGAGATCAGCCCGAAACATGCCGGCAACATCGTCACCGGATTCGGGCGCATCGAGGGGCGCACGGTGGGCTTCGTCGCGAACCAGCCGATGGTGCTCGCGGGCGTGCTCGATTCCGATGCCTCGCGGAAGGCCGCGCGCTTCGTGCGCTTTTGCGACAGCTTCGAGATCCCGATCGTCACTTTCGTGGATGTGCCGGGCTTCCTGCCGGGCACGGCGCAGGAATATGGCGGGCTCATCAAGCACGGAGCGAAGCTGCTCTTCGCCTATTCGCAATGCACGGTGCCGCTCGTCACCTGCATCACCCGCAAGGCCTTCGGCGGCGCCTATGACGTGATGGCCTCGAAGCATATCGGCGGTGACGTGAACTACGCCTGGCCCTCGGCGCAGATCGCGGTGATGGGTGCGAAGGGCGCGGTCGAGATCATCTTCCGTGGCGGCACGCCGGAGGAGATCGCCGAGAAGACGAAGGAATACGAGGACCGCTTCATGTCACCCTTCGTCGCGGCCGAGCGCGGCTATATCGACGAGGTGATCATGCCGCATTCCACCCGCCGGCGCATCGCCCGGGCCCTGGCCATGCTGCGCACCAAGACGGTGGAGCGCCCCTGGCGCAAGCACGACAACATTCCGCTCTGACGCTCACTGCAGGTCGGTCAGCAGCGCGAGCACCTCGCGGCGCACGGAAGGCAGCAGCCCGATGAACCGCAGGGCGAGCGGCAGGGTGAAAAGCTGCCAGCCCGTCGGATTGGTCGCCAGCGCCTGAAGGCGGTCGGAAACCGCGAGGGTGGAGCGGGTGCGCGCCAGCCGGTCGCGCTCCCAGGCGCGGAAGCGGTTGCGCATCTGCTCTTCCATCTCGCGGCTCATGAGCTTCGGATCGATGCTCGAGGTCTCGCCGATCAGGCCGGCGAGCGTCACCGCATCCTCGATGCCGAGGTTGATGCCGCGCCCGCCCGCCGGCGAATGCCGATGCGCGGCATCGCCGATCAACGCGCCGCGGCCGAGCAGCCGGCGATCCGTCATGCGATGGGGGGTGGTGAACTGGCCCTGCCAATGGATGGCGCCCGGCTCCCAGTTTTCGGGCAGCATCTCCTCGACATCCGGCCCGTTGCACAGCACGCGATGCCGGTTGCCGCCGAGCGGAATGCGGAAGAGCGCCGGAAAGCCCGAGGCGAGGCAGATCTCGATATCGCGCGGCTCGGCCTCGGGGCCAAGCTCGAGATCGACGAGGCTCCAGGTGTAGGCCGAGGCCGCGCCCTTGAAATCGAATTCGAGCGCCTTGCGAACCACCGAATCCGCGCCATCGGCCCCGATCAGCCAGGAGACGCGGCAGGCCTCGTGCGCGTCGCCGGTCTTGAGCTGGATGTCGCCGCCATGGGGATCCATCGTGGCCGCCATGAACTCCGTCCGGCGCTCCACCAGCACGCCCACCTCGCGCAAGGCATCGGCCAGAAGCCGCTCGGTGAAGTTCTGCGGCACGACGAGCAGGCCGCGCACGGCATGCGGAATGATCGCGAGATCGACCCGCGCCTTCGTGCGGCCATGGATGGTGAGCTTCAGCCCTTTCACGAGATGGCCGATGGCGAGGAACTTCTCGGTGAGGCCGGTATCGCGCAGGAGATCGAGCGTGCGGTGGTTGATCACCAGCGCCCGGCTTTCCGCGGTCGGCGCGGCATTGCGGTCGATGATGCGCACGGCCTGGCCCTGCCGCGCGAGCATCAGTGCGGTGGTGAGCCCCGTCGGACCGGCACCCACCACGAGCGGTTGTCCGGGCTTGGCTCGCGACGACGAAACCGGGGCACGATTCTCGGCCATCGGATTGGATCAGTCGCGCAACAGCACGTCCGGGCGGTACACGTCCCGCCAGACCCGTTCGAAATTCTTGCCCGCGAGCAGTTCGAGTTCGCGCGTCTTCCATTTGCGGCGAATGAGTTCCGCGAAGATCTTCGGGAAGGTCGTCGCATCCTCGAGGCCGGGCGGATTGGGGCCGCCATAGAAATCCGAGCCGATGCCGACCGCTTCCGCACCCATCAGGTTCTTCATGTGGTCGAGATGGTCGCAGAGCCATTGCACGCCGTCGCGCGTGCCGAAATGCGCGAAGGCCGCGCGCTTCGCCTTCTGGTAGGCGCTGCGTTCCATGTCGGGCAGGGCCTTGCCGAACTTGTCCATCGCCGGCTGCATGGCGACATAGACCTCCGGCGACAGGAAGACGGGCACGAAGGTGGCCATCACCATGCCGCCGCCATCCGCGATCCGGCGCATCACGGCGTCCGGCGCGTTGCGGGGATGCGGGCAGAGCGCATGCGCATTGGCGTGGCTGATGATGACCGGGCCGGTCGCCACGTCCATCACCGCATGCTGCGCGGGCGGGGAGACATGCGCGAGATCGATGATCAGCCCCAGCCGCTCCATCTCCGCGATGATCGCGCGGCCGAAGGCGTCGAGCGGCTTCAGGCCCGGCACATCGGTCGCGCTGTCGATGAAGGGCAGGGTCTCGTTGTGGCAGAGCGTGACGAGCCGGATGCCCATGGCGTGGAACAGCCGCAGATGCGCGAGGTTGTCGACGCCGACGAGGCCCTCGACCGCCTTCATCAGGCCGATCTTGCCGGCCTTGCGGGCCCGTCCGATATCCATCGGCTCGAGCACGGGGAGGAAGGTTTCCGGCCAGGATTGCTCCATCTGGAGCATGACGTCGATCACTTCGAGCCGGGCACGCAGCGGATCGTTTTCCGCCGTGGGAATGAAGGCCGTGAAGATCTGGGTGGCGACCTGCCCCGCGAGTAGCTTGGGGATGTCGGTATCGTGTTCGGGATGTTCGCGCGTCATGTCCCACAGGCGCGCATCGCCCTTCGCGCCGCGATGACGCCAGATCACGTAAGGCAGGTCGTTATGCCCGTCGATCAGGCGGGTCCGCGAGAGCAGCCGCGTGGCCTGTTCCTCGGCCGAATGTGCCATGTGTGCGATTCCCGATTGGACGCCCCGAGCGTCCTTGTCGCATGGCGAATGCCGCGCTGCAAACCGGGAAAATCGTGGCGCACGCAGCTTGGCGGGTCGCGGATCATTCACTTCATTTTGAGCAGGAAAAATTCACTTCATCCGAAAAAAGCCTCGATTTCGCAAGGTTGGCGCAACATTTCCACCCCACCTTCGTTGGTAGACGAGAGGCAGAAAAAAAAGCCTCCGCAGGGATGACGTCAAGCCGGCGGGACGAGACCGCGACACGGTCTTCCTCGCCATTCGGGATCTGGGAGCCATGCCCGGTGCATGGTCTTCCCAACGGCAAGGAGGCGGCCTATGGCCAGCCCCGCGAAGATCGAACCGAGCGCCGCACTCGCGGCCCTCTCCACGATGGTTGGACAGGAATTCCGGTCCGACCACTCCGCCGCTGGTCTGGTGACCACGCGCGAGGAGGCCGAATTTCTGCTGATGCTCGATCATTCCGGAGCGCGGACCGGCCCGGAATGGCGCGCCTTCCTGGTCAAGGCCCTCGTGGAATTCCTGGCATTCCGCGATGGCGCCGACAGCGAGATGAGCGAGCCGGATCTCGACTGGTTGCTGGGCCTCGTCGCCGATGCGCCGTCGCCCTCGCTGCCGGCCCTGCTGTTTGCGCTGTCCTGCACCGTCGACGACGCGCCCGAGCGGCTGATCGCCCTGACCCTGAAGCACGGCCGCGACCGGACCCTCTGAGAGCCCGCCCGGGTGCCGCCCGCTCGACCAAGGTCGAGCCTCGCGACGCATTTACCGTCGCCGCGCATTCCCGTAAGACCCGGAGAAACGGGCAGGGGAGGCCGGCAACGCGATGTTCAAGAAAATCCTGATCGCCAATCGCGGCGAGATTGCCTGCCGCGTCATCAAGACGGCGCGCAAGATGGGCATCCGCACGGTGGCGGTCTATTCCGAGGCCGATGCCGACGCGATGCATGTGCAGATGGCCGACGAGGCCGTCGCCATTGGCCCGGCACCGGCCGCCGAGAGCTATCTTGTCATCGAGAAGATCATCGCGGCCTGCAAAGAGACGGGCGCGGAAGCGGTTCATCCCGGCTACGGCTTCCTCTCCGAGCGCGAGGCCTTCGCATTGGCGCTGAAGGAAGCCGGCATCACGTTTATCGGTCCGAACCCGCATGCCATCGCCGCGATGGGCGACAAGATCGAATCGAAGAAGGCCGCGGCCGCCGCAGGCGTTTCCACGGTGCCCGGCTATCTCGGCACGATCGAGACGCCCGAGGATGCCATGACAATCGCCGAGGAGATCGGCTATCCCGTCATGCTGAAAGCGTCCGCCGGCGGTGGCGGCAAGGGCATGCGCATCGCCTGGAGCGCGGACGAGGTGAAGGAAGGCTTCGAGCGTTCGCGTTCGGAAGCCAAATCCTCCTTCGGCGACGACCGGATGTTCGTCGAGAAGTTCATCGTCAATCCGCGCCACATCGAGATCCAGGTGCTGGGCGACAAGCACGGCAACGTCATCCATCTCGGCGAGCGCGAATGCTCCGTCCAGCGCCGCAACCAGAAGGTCGTGGAGGAGGCGCCGTCGCCTTTGCTCGACCCCGAGACGCGCGCGAAGATGGGCGCGCAGGCCGTCGCGCTCGCGAAGGCCGTGGGCTATGACAGCGCCGGCACGGTGGAATTCGTCGCCGGCCAGGACAAGAGCTTCTACTTCCTTGAGATGAACACCCGCCTGCAGGTGGAGCATCCGGTGACGGAACTCATCACCGGCATCGATCTCGTCGAGCAGATGATCCGCGTCGCGGCGGGCGAGAAGCTGGCCTTCCGGCAGGAGGACATCCGCCTCGAGGGCTGGGCTGTGGAAAGCCGGATCTACGCGGAAGATCCCACGCGCAACTTCCTGCCCTCCATCGGCCGCCTCACGCTCTACCGCCCGCCGGCGGAGGGCACGACAGGCAACGTCACCTTGCGCAACGACACGGGCGTGGAGGAGGGCGGCCAGATCTCGATGTTCTACGATCCGATGATCGCCAAGCTCGTGACGCATGCCCCGACGCGGCTGGAGGCGATCGAGGCGCAGGCCCGCGCGCTCGATGCCTTCGCGATCGACGGCATCCGCCACAACATTCCGTTTCTCGCGACCTTGATGGCGCATCCGCGCTGGAAATCCGGCGCGCTTTCCACGGGCTTCATCGCCGAGGAATTTCCCGGTGGTTTTGCGGTGCCGATGCCCGGGGGCGAGACCGCGCGCGCGATCGCCGCCGTGGCGGCGGTGATCGACCATTGCCTGAATGCCCGCAAGCGGCAGATCTCCGGCCAGATGGCGACGACGCGGCCGCATCGCTTCGCGGAAACGCGCATCGTGCAGCTCGGCACCGGCGAGGCGCGCCAGAGTTTCGAACTCACCGTCGATGACAGCCTGGGCGAGACGCATATCCGTTTCGCCGATGGCGCTTCCGATCTCGTTGTCACGCATTGGAAGCCGGGCGATCCGGTCTGGACCGGCGCGATTTCCGGCGTGGAGCTTGCGATGCGCGTCGAGCCCATCCCCAACGGCGTGCGGCTCGCCACGCGGGGCGTCGCGGCGGAAGCACGGGTCTATACGAAGCGCGAGGCCGAACTCGCGGCCCTGATGCCCGAGAAGCGCGGCGCGGATACCTCGCGCGTGCTGCTCTGCCCCATGCCCGGCCTCGTGAAATCCATCGCGGTGGCCGAAGGGCAGGAGGTGAAGGCCGGCGAGACGTTGGCGGTGGTCGAAGCCATGAAGATGGAGAACGTGCTGCGCGCCGAGCGCGACGTCACCATCGCCAAATTGCGCGCGAAAGCGGGCGAAAGCCTCGCGGTCGACGCGGTCATCATGGAATTTCAGGGCTGACGCCTGTCATTCCCGACCGAGGCATAGCCGAAGCGCGGGAATCCATGCATCGCTGGGCAGAATGGATTCCCGCTCGTCCCGGACAGTTCCGGGGCGTCGGGAATGACAGGATGCGCCGAGAGATGAGCCATGCCCGACGACGCCTTCGCCCGCACGCCGAAGCCGCCCTATTACATCGTCGCCTTCTCCTCGATCCGCGCCGAGGGCGACCATGGCTATTCGGCCATGGCCGATGCGATGGAGGCGCTCGCGAAGACGCAACCCGGCTATCTCGGCATCGAACATGCGCGGCGCGCGGATGGCTTCGGCATCACCAACAGCTTCTGGGCGGATGAATCAGCGCTGCTGAACTGGAAGGCGCAGGTGCAGCATCTCTACGCGCAGAAGATGGGCATCGAGCGCTGGTACTTGCATTACGAATTGCGCATCGCAAAGGTGGAGCGGGCCTATTCCGGCCCCGAGGGACGCTCGGTTTAGGGGATCGCATGCCGCTTTATTTCGCCTATGGCGCCAACATGGATGTCAGCGCGATGGCGCGCCGCGCACCGGGCGGCAAGCCTCTGGGGCTCGCGCGGCTGGTGCGGCATCGTCTGGTCATCACCGAGCACGGCTATGCCAGCGTGGTGCGCGATCCGCGACAGGTCGTGCATGGCCTGCTCTGGGAGTTGCCGGTCGCGGATATCAAGGCGCTCGACCGCTTCGAGGAGGTGGATCGCGGCCTCTACGTGAAGATCGACCAGCCGGTGATCACGGCGAATGGCCCGCGCCGGGCGCTGGTCTATGTCGGCACGGGCAAGCCGGGTGGAAAACCGCGCGCCGGCTACCTGGAAGACCTGCTCCGCGCTGGCGCCGAGATCGGCCTGCCGCCGGCCTATCTCGCGGGAATGGCGCAGCTCGGGCAGGGCGCCTCCGCCGCGCCAGCGCGGAAAACGGTCAGCGGCCCGCGCGCTTCCGAGACATGGCAATGGGGCGATTGAGATCGCGGCCTAGCCGAAGATCGTCGTGAACGCCGCCTTCAGCGCGATATCCGCCTCGTGCAGGCCCACGGGCAAACCGAGATCGACGAGACTTGTGACACCGTAGCGCTGCTCCCGGATGCCGCAGGGCACGATTCCGCCGAAATGCGCGAGATCTGGCTCCACATTCAGCGAAATCCCGTGAAACGACACCCATTTCCGCAACCGGATGCCGATGGCCGCGATCTTGTCCTCGTAGCCCTCGCCCTTGTCCGGCCGCTTCACCCACACGCCGACCCGCGCGGGATCGGTGAGGCCCCGGAGGTTGAAGGCCGCGAGCGCTTCCATCACCCACGCCTCCAGCGCCTCCACGAAGGCGCGGACATCCGGCTTGCGGGCCTTGAGGTCGAGCATCACATAGGCCACGCGCTGCCCCGGCCCGTGATAGGTGTATTGCCCGCCGCGCCCCGTCTCGATCACCGGGAACTGCGGGTTCACGAGATCCGCCGGGTTCGCCGAGGTCCCGGCGGTGTAGAGCGGCGGGTGCTCCAGCAGCAGCACGCATTCCCGCGCTTCGCCCGCCGCGATGGCTGCGGCGCGCGCCTCCATGAAGCGAAGGGCGGTTTCGTAGGGCGTGAGTCCGTCCCAGACCAGCCACTCGACCGGCAGGGCATCGGCACGGCCGAAAATCGGGGCTGTTAACGGGCTGTTGACCATGTTGGTGCGAGATAGTGGGCAGAAATTGCCGATGTCAATCGCGGCAAGCCAAGCCCCTCGGGAGTGCCTTCGAGATGCAGACCGTCGAAAATGTCGAACTCGATATCGCTGTGGTGATCGGCCGTTCGGTGATGCCGATCCATCACCTGCTGCGCATGGGGCGCGGCGCGGTGATCGAGCTCAACGCGAACGAGAACGACGAGGTCGAGATTCTCGCCAACAACTTCCCCGTCGCGCGCGGCCAGGTGGTGGTGCAGGGCAAGCGCATCCAGGTGGAAGTCACCTCGCTGCTGAAGAAGCCGGAGACCATCCGCAAGCGCTTCGCGAACGAAGAGCAGAAGACCGAGCAAGCCTTCTGAAAATAGGCCGCTTCCGCCGCTTGCATCGGGGGAAGCGCTTTGCTAGAGAGCGCCCCTCGGTGAAGCGATGCCCGGCATCGTTCTACCGGTGTGCGGTCGTGGCGGAATTGGTAGACGCGCTAGCTTGAGGTGCTAGTGGGTAACACCGTGGAGGTTCGAGTCCTCTCGTCCGCACCATTTCCGGTGCAAATCCCTGGAATGTCGATCAAGCCGCGCCCCGTGCGCGGCTTTGTCATGTTCAGGCTCCCGCGTGGGCGGGTTCACCCGTTTCCGGCAGCAGGCGCCGCCACGAAATTCTTCCCTCGCGGTTGCCACTCCCGTTCGCGCGGCGTAGACCTTGAAGCGTGAGGCGCTTGCCGCCTGCGCGCCTTTCCCCATTCCGCTCCTGCCCGAGGAGGCTTCGATGACCGTTTCCATCGTCGCGCCTCCCATGCGCCTGCCGCCCTGGGGCGAGGATGTGCGCGACGAGGACGGCAATCTCCACCCGGAATTCCTCGAAGCGGTGCGCGAGACCCTCGCCGCGGGCGATTCGGTGCGGCTCGTGGCTTTGGCCGGAGACCTGCACGAGGCGGATCTCGGCAACCTGATCGAGGCGCTCGACCCCGAGGAGCGTCCGCGTCTCGTTGCGCTGATGGGCGACGACTTTGACTTCACCGCACTGACCGAAATCGACGACAGCGTGCGCGAGGAACTCCTCGAGGAGATGCCCAACGCGCAGATCGCCGAGGGCGTGCGCGAACTCGATTCGGACGATGCGGTCTACATCCTCGAGGACCTCGCCGAGGAGGATCAGGAGGAGGTGCTCGCGGCGCTGCCGACGCCGGATCGCGCGGCACTGGAGCGCAGCCTCGATTACCCCGAGGAATCCGCCGGCCGGCGCATGCAGTCGGATGTCATCGCCATCCCGCCGTTCTGGACGGTGGGGCAGACGATCGACTTCCTGCGCGAAAGCGAGGATCTACCCGAGGAGTTCTACGAACTCTACGCGGTCGATCCCGAGCATCGTGTGCTGGGACGCGTGCCGCTCAACCGCATGCTGCGCGCGAAGCGACCGGTGAAGATCGAGAAGATCATGCTGGAAGCCGAGCATCGCGCGGCCGCGACCGACGACCAGCACGAGGTGGCCGAACTCTTCAAGCGCTACAATCTCGTGGCGATCCCGGTCGAGGATGCCGAGGGCAAGCTCGCCGGCGTGCTGACCTTCGATGACATCGTCGACGTCATCGATCAGGAGGCCGATGCCGAGATTCGCGCGCTCGGTGGCGTGCGGGCGGATGAAGAACTGGGTGACAGCACGCTCGAAACCGCGCGACGCCGCTTTTCCTGGCTGTTCGTGAACCTGATCACGGCGATTCTCGCCTCCGCCGTCATCGGTTTCTTCGAAGGCGCGCTGCAGAAGATGGTGGCGCTGGCCGTGCTGATGCCGATCGTCGCGAGCCAGGGCGGCAATGCCGGCACGCAGACCATGACGGTGGCCGTGCGTGCGCTGGCGACGCGAGCGCTCGGCGGCAGTGCAGCGCGTCGCTTCGTCGCGCGCGAGATTCGCGTCGGGCTCCTGAACGGCGTGGCCTTCGCGCTGGTGATGGGCGCGGTGGCAGCGATCTGGTTCAAATCGGTCGATCTCGGCATCGTGATGGGCATCGCCATCATCGTGAACCTGATCGCGGCGGCGCTTGCCGGGGTGCTGATTCCGCTGGCGCTTGACCGGTTCGAGATCGACCCGGCCGTGGCGTCCGGGCCCTTCGTGACGACGGTGACCGACATGGTCGGGTTCTTCGCCTTTCTCGGCGTCGCGACCCTGTGGTTCGGGCTCGGCTGAGATTCACGGTCCGTTAACGCCAAATCGCGTTGAACCGACTGGAAAGCCAATCCTGAAGAAGCATTTAACGCATTGGGCTGCAATTCTGCCATCCCGGTCAGTTTGGTTTCACACATCCCTTCGCGACAAGAGGTTCGCTTCGTGTCCCGCCTTACTCCCTCTCCCGCGCCGTGGCGCGCGGCCGTTCTCGGCGCTCTCGCGCTGCTGATGACCGCCTGCTCCGCCGATGGCACCGTGGAGCGTGCGCATTACCCGCTGAAGAGCGATGCCAAGCCGCATGAAGGCGTGCGCAAGGCGCATTCCTTCCCCGTGCACGGCATCGATGTCTCGAAATGGCAGGGCGAGATCGATTGGGCCGAAGTGAAGCGCGCCGGCACGGCCTTCGCCTTCATCAAGGCGACCGAGGGCGGCGACCATCTCGACGAGCGCTTCCAGGAGAACTGGCGGCAGGCAAAGGCGCATGGCATTCCACGCGCGGCCTATCACTTCGTGTTCTGGTGCCGCCCGGCGCATGAGCAGGCCGAGTGGTTCGCGCGCAACGTGCCGAACGACAAAGACGCGCTGCCGCCCGTGCTCGATGTCGAGTGGAACGGCCATTCGCGCACCTGCCCGAAGAAGATCGACCCCGTGCTGGCCCGCGAGAAGATCACCATCATGCTGAAGGCGATGGAGAAGCACACCGGCAAGCGGCCGATCATCTATACCGACATTCCCTTCCATGCCGATGTGATGGAGGGCCATTTCAAGGATTACACCTATTGGCTGCGTTCCGTGGCCGCCGAGCCGCACGAGCGCTACGAGAATCGCGACTGGCTGTTCTGGCAATACACGACCACGGGCCGCGTGCCGGGCATCAAGGGGCCGGTGGATCGCAACGCCTTTGCCGGCAGCCGCGCCGAATGGCAGGCCTATCTGCGCCGGCAGCGCGTGATCCAGTAGGCCTCACGCGGCGCGGCTGGTTTTCCGCGTCGTGTAGGTCTCGCGATAGCGCCAGCGGCGCACCTGATCCATCAGCGACTTGCCCATCGCCATCGCGCCGAGATGGAGCCGCCCGGCGGGCCGCAGCGCGAGGCCGAGGCAGACGAGATCGAGCCGGTCCGGCCAGAGATCGAGCAGGGGGTGGCCGGGCCCCGCGCAGGAATCGACCGCGAGAAAGGCACCCTCATCGGCATCGACGAGGCTCGTTGCCATCGCGTCGAGCAGCCGGCCGGGACTGAAGCTCGCGAAATCCGGGCGATAAGTGCCCTTCACGGTGTAGACCGTGCCGCTCGCGGCGAGGTTGAGGTTGATCGCAACCGCCTCGTCACCCACCATCAGCGCTTCCATGAGGAAGGCGGGGGAGGTGGCATAGCTCACCGCGAGCGCGCGCACGACTTGCTCCAGAGCCGGCACCGAACGGATCGCCGTGCCCTGCTGGCCCTTCCAGCTCATGGCTTCCATGGCGAGGAACGCATCGAGCAGGCCCGCGACATCCGGGTTGCCGCTCATCATCCGCCGCACCGAGACCGGCCCCAGCTTCTCGAGCCGCCTGCGCTTCTTGTCGATGCTGCGGATGGCCCTGGGCTGCAGCCGCGAGCCGCGCGCGATGGCGGGCCGCTCCCACACCTGCATCGGCAGGCTGAACCGGCCGTGCCGCTCGGCCTCCCGCTTCACCAGCACCGCGAAGGGACGGTTTTCGGGCAGGATCGGCAGCACCAGCGCCGGCGGGCCGTTCTCCGCCGCGAGGAAGGCGAGGGCGGCCGAGAGCGATTCCGCCGCACCTTCCGGCGCAAGCAGCGGCACCGTGATGCAGGTCAGCGGATCGCGGTGAAGCACCCAGCCGAGCCCCAGCGCGCCGTCGCGCAGAACCGGCCGCTGCAGTGGAAAGAGCCCCGTGAGTCGTCCGTCGCGTTCCACGATGAGCAGGCGTGTCTCGTCCCGCGATGCCCCGGCTTCGATGGCTGCGATCAGCAGGTCCGGCCCGTAGAACGGGTTCGTTTCGAGCGCCGATTCCGACAGGGCCCGCCATTCGCCGCGGCGGGCGGCGAGTTCGGCCAGGGGCGCGAAACGGGCGACGGGCGCGCTCATGCCGGATCACCCGCGCGGGCAACCCGCCGATGGGCGAGCGCAAGCGCCGCTCCCGCCGCGAGATTGCCGAGGGTCGCGGCAATCGCGGCACCCATCGCCTGCCACGGCCCGGCGAGCAGCAGGCAAACGATGGTTGTCACCAGCGCGCCAATGAGGTTCGCGCGCCAGACCTCGCCGGGATAGCCGCGCATGGTGAGCAGGTCGTCGAGCGGACCCAGGGCCATCCGCACGGCCGCCCCCGCGAGCAGCACGAGAGCCGGCCAGAACCCGCTCGCGAAGGCCTCGCCGAAGAGCGAGAGGATCAGCGGCGTGGCCATCGCCAGCGCCATCGCACCGCCGATGCCGGCAAGGCGCATCCAGCGGCGGGCCTGATGGAAGGCGGCATCACTTGCCTCGCGTGCAAAGCGATGACCGAAACTCGCGCCGATCGCGAATTCCACGAGGCCGATCAGGGAGGCGATGCGTGTCGCGGCGAAATAGATGCCGACCATCGCGGGCGGCGCCAAGGCCGCCAACAGGATGAGATCGATGTTCTGGCGGGCGAGCAGCGCGAGGTCGGCCAGCAAGGTGGGCAGGGCGGCCCGGTTCCAGCCGCTGCGGGCAGATTGCGGCGGTGCGGGCGGAAAGACGCGCCGCAGCGGCGGCATCGTCCACGCATATTGCAGGACAGCCGCGCCGATGGTCGCGACAAGCGCGAGGGCCATCGCGACCGTCGCATCCGAGCCGATGCCGAGGGCCAGCAGCATCAGGAAGGCGCCGATCATCAGGCCGTTGCGCGCGATATAGGCCGGCACCAGCGCGCGCATCGTCCAGCCCTGCGACCGTGCGAAGCCCTCGCCGAGATCCGTCAGCGCGAAGAAAGGCAGGGCGGCAAGCCCGATCGCGACCAGAGTCACGAGGCTGGCAGGGATCTGCGCCGAGGTCAGCACCATGACACCCAGCGCCACCAGCACGAGGCTCCCCGCGAGCGTCGCCAGGATGGCATGCCGGATGAAGCCACGCGCCAGCGCCGTTTCCGGCCGCTCGTGATACTCCGCGAGGAACCGCACGGCGATCTGCCCGAAGCCGAGCGTCGCCAGAAAGCCGCCAATCGTGACGAGATTCCAGGCAAGGCTGAAGAGACCATAATCCGCCGCGCCCAGGCTGCGCGCCAGCACGATCTGCAGGAGATAGGTCAGGCCCGCCGCGCCGAGACGGATCGCCAATGCGGCCACCGGGCCGAGCGCCAGCGCGGCGACGCGGTCGCGCCACTTTTCCGGCGTCAGCCTGGCCTCAACGGGCGTTCCGGTCGGATGCTGGATCGGTGGGCTCGACATGGTTCCGGTGGCGGGCGCGGTCGCAATGGGCGAGAAAAGCCCGCAGATCGTAGGGCCCGCCGCTCTCGGCCCGTTTAATCGCGCGCGGGAAAACGACGAGGCGGTTAACGGTGCGCGCAGGAACGTGGTGAACAGCCGCCAAAGACACCGCAGGCTCGGCCATCGGTGCCCGCACGCGATTTGACGCGCGCCTGCCGGGCTCGCATTCTGCCCCCAGGAATCCTCTGGCGCCGAGGCGGGCAGGGGTGTAATTAGGTCAGCAACACTGACCAATCGTGATGGCATTCCTGGGGAGGATCTCATGCTGGCGAACAGCCCGCGCGGCTTCAATTTCGATCTCGGTGAAACGGCCGAGGCCATCCGCGAAAGCGTGGCGGCCTTCTCGCAGGACAAGATCGCCCCGCTCGCCGAGAAGATCGACCGCGAGGACTGGTTTCCCCGCCATCTCTGGCCGGAAATGGGCGCGCTCGGCCTGCATGGCATCACCGTGCCGGAGGAGGATGGCGGCACCGGCCTCGGCTATCTCGAGCATGTCGTGGCCATGGAGGAAATCTCGCGCGCCTCGGCTTCGGTGGGGCTTTCCTATGGCGCGCATTCCAATCTCTGCGTGAACCAGCTGCGCCGCTGGGGTTCGAAGGAGCAGAAGGCCCGCTACCTGCCGAAACTCATCTCCGGCGAGCATCTCGGCGCGCTGGCCATGAGCGAGCCCGGCGCGGGCTCGGATGTCGTCTCCATGAAGCTCCGGGCTGACAAAAAGGGCGACCGCTACATCCTCAACGGTTCGAAGATGTGGATCACCAACGGCCCCTCCGCCGAGACGCTGATCGTCTACGCCAAGACCGACATTAATGCCGGCCCGCGTGGCATCACCGCCTTCATCATCGAGAAGGGCTTCAAGGGCTTCTCCATCGCGCAGAAGCTCGACAAATTGGGCATGCGTGGCTCGGAGACCGGCGAACTGGTCTTCCAGGATTGCGAGGTGCCGGAGGAAAACCGCCTCGATCAGGAGGGGAAGGGCGTCAACATCCTGATGTCCGGCCTCGATTACGAGCGCGCGGTACTCGCGGCCGGGCCTTTGGGCATCATGCAGGCGGCCTTCGATATCGTGTTGCCCTATGTGCATGAGCGCAAGCAGTTCGGGAAATCGATCGGCGAATTCCAGCTCGTCCAGGGCAAGATCGCCGACATGTATGTGACGATGAATGCCTGCAAGGCCTATGTCTATGCCGTCGCCAAGGCCTGCGATCGCGGCGAGACCACGCGCGAGGATGCCGCCGGCGCGATCCTGATCGCGGCCGAGAAGGCGACTTTGCTGGCGCTCGACGCGATCCAGCTTCTCGGCGGCAACGGCTACATCAACGAATATCCCACGGGTCGCCTGCTGCGCGACGCGAAGCTTTACGAGATCGGCGCCGGCACGAGCGAAATCCGCCGCATGCTCATCGGCCGGGAATTGTTCGCGAAGGGGGCGTGAGGCGGCGCCTCACTCGCTGCGGGGCTGGCTGAGCCGGTAGACGCCCTTGAAATCGAGCGGGTCGACCGGCTTGCCTTTCCGCGTGATGACCAGCCGGCCATCGAGCGCCAGCCGAACCGCCACGCGCCGTACGGGCTGCATCAGCGGGCCCCAGCCATCGGGATGCGGGCCGCCAATGGCGCGCGCCGCTTCGGAGGGGCAGAAGGTCTTTTCGGGCCCGCGTTCGGCGGCCAGTGCCAGCAGCGTCTCCTCGATGGTGGTGTCGGTCATCAGCCTCGTCCCGCTGCATCGGCCCTAACCTCGGCCCGGATGCCCGTTTGCGACGGGATAGGCGGCCGGTCAATGCGGTTTCGCAAGCATTCGGGCTCGCAAAACGGGGAAGCAGCCCTGAACGACGGGTCCGCATTGCAAAACCGGGTCGCAATCCGCATCGTCGCGCCGGGAGCCGCCCGATTCGGAAGCGGCAGGGAGGTCTCATGCCGCAGACCATCACGAAGGGCTACAAGGCCCTGCTCGACGAGGCGAATGCGCACATCCGCACCCTGAGCGTGGAGGAAGCCCGCGCATTGCATGGAAGCGGCGATGTGGTCTTCGTCGACCTGCGCGATCCGCGCGAACTCGAGCGCGAGGGCAAGCTGCCCGGCGCCTTCCATTGTCCGCGCGGCATGCTGGAATTCTGGATCGATCCTGAAAGCCCCTACGCGAAATCCGAGTTTCAGGAAGACAAGACTTTTATCTTTTTCTGTGCAGGTGGTTGGCGTTCGGCGCTTGCCGCCCGAACGGCACAGGAGATGGGCCTGAAACCCGTCGCCCATATCGAGGGAGGGTTCGGAGCCTGGAAGAAATCCGGCGCGCCCGTCCAGCTCCCGGAAGCTTTGCCTGGGGAGAAACCATGAAGACAAATGCGACCGTTCCGCCACGCTTTCCGCCGAAACTCACGCTGATCATCGGCAACAAGAACTACTCGTCGTGGTCGCTCCGGCCCTGGCTGGCGATGGCGGCGAAAGGCGTGCCGTTCGCTGAATTCCTCGTGCCCCTCGGTCATGCGAACACCAAGCAGCAATTGCAGCAATATTCGCCCACGGGCCTCGTGCCGGCGCTGAAATACGGCAATCTCGTCTTGTGGGAATCGCTCTCGATCATCGAATTCGCGAACGAGAAGCACCCCGAGGCGAAGCTCTGGCCGGAAGACATGGAAGTGCGCGCCATCGCCCGCTCGCTGGCGCTGGAGATGCATGCCGGCTTCCACGCCCTGCGCCAGCACCTGCCGATGAACCTCAAGCGGCAATCCTCGCGCCGGCTCACTTCAGCGGCCGAGGCGGAGGTGATGCGCTTTGCCGGCTATGTGCGCCAGTTGCGTCTCGAATATGGCGCGGGTGGTCCGTTCCTCTTCGGGGAATTCTGCGCAGCGGATGCGATGTTCGCGCCGCTCTGCACGCGGCTGCGCTCCTACGAAATCTCGGTCGATCGCACGACCCACGATTACATCGACGCGATCTACCGCCTGCCGGCCTTCCAGAAATGGTATCAGGCCGCCGTGGCCGAGCCCTGGAAGATGGACGATATCGACAACATCGACAAACTCCGCGCCGCCCGCTGAAACTCGCCATTGAATTGCTCTCGCGAAGCGTGAATAAGGAAAGCCAGAAAGTGGTATACCACTCTGGCTCCCGCCGTTTCAGAGGATTCCGATGGCCGTTCTCCGCTCGCAATTCGATCCTTCCGCCCCCGAATCCGAGCTGAATGCCCGCGAATGGTCGAAGCTGCGGGCGGAGCTGATCGAGAAGCGTCGCATCGCAGCCCTCGGCGGCCCGGAAAAGGCGCGCGAGCGGCATGTCGCGCGCGGCAAGCTGCTCCCGCGCGATCGCGTGATGGGCCTGCTCGATCCCGGTTCGCCCTTCCTCGAGATCGGCGCGCTCGCCGCGCACGGGATGTATGAGGGCGACATCCATGGCGCGGGGATGATCGCCGGCATCGGCCGGGTCGAGGGGCGCGAGGTGATGGTCGTGTGCAACGATGCGACCATCAAGGGCGGCACCTACTACCCCATGACCGTGAAGAAGCATCTGCGCGCGCAGGAGATCGCCCGCGAGAACCGCCTGCCTTGCGTCTACCTCGTCGATTCCGGCGGCGCGAACCTGCCGCACCAGACCGATGTCTTCCCGGACGCCACGCATTTCGGCCGCATCTTCTACAATCAGGCGACGATGTCCGGCCTCGGCATCCCGCAGATCGCGGTGGTGATGGGGTCCTGCACGGCCGGCGGCGCCTATGTGCCGGCGATGTCGGACGAAACCGTCATCGTCCGGAAGCAGGGCACGATCTTCCTCGGCGGCCCTCCGCTGGTGAAGGCCGCGACGGGCGAGGTCGTGACGGCGGAAGACCTCGGCGGCGCGGATGTGCATGCCCGCCGCTCGGGCGTGGCCGACCATTACGCCGCGGATGATCGCCATGCTTTGGCTTTGGCGCGACGCGCGGTCGCGAACCTCAACAGCCGCAAGCCGGCGGATATCGCTCTGGGCGAGCCGGAAGACCCGGTGCTCGATGCGGGCGAACTCGAGGCCCTCGTGCCGACCGATCTCAAGCGGCAATACGACATCCGCGAGGTGATCGGCCGCATCGTCGATGGCTCGCGCTTCGACGAGTTCAAGGCTTTGTACGGCACCACGCTCGTCACCGGCTTTGCCTCGATTTACGGGATTCCCGTGGGCATCATCGCGAACAACGGCATTCTCTTCTCGGAAAGCGCCGTGAAGGGCGCGCATTTCGTGGAATTGTGCTGCCAGAGGCGGATTCCGCTGCTCTTCCTGCAGAACATCTCCGGCTTCATGGTCGGCAGCCAATATGAAGCCGGCGGCATCGCGAAGGATGGCGCGAAGCTCGTCACGGCGGTGGCCTGCGCGGCGGTGCCGAAGATCACGTTGCTGGTCGGCGGCTCGTTCGGCGCGGGCAATTACGGGATGTGCGGGCGGGCCTATTCGCCGCGCTTCCTCTTCACCTGGCCGAATTCGCGCATCTCCGTGATGGGCGGCGAGCAGGCCGCCTCGGTGCTCGCGACCGTGAAGCGCGACAATCTCGAGGCCGAGGGCAAGAGCTGGTCGAGGGACGAGGAAGAGGCCTTCAAGGCCCCCATCCGCGCGAAATACGAGGAGGAGGGCTCGCCCTACCACGCCACCGCGCGGCTCTGGGATGACGGCATCATCCTGCCGAGCGAGACGCGCCGGGTGCTGGGTCTGGCCTTCTCGGCGTGCCTGAACGCGCCCGTGCCCGAAACGCGGTTCGGTGTTTTCAGGATGTGAGGGGTTGAGATTCAGGTGCGATGTAATACATTGTGTTCACCTGCAATCGCTTGAGGTCAAACCATGCCGACGACGCTCTCCGTTCGATTTGACGACGAGGCCAAACTCGAGGCGTTGGACAAGCTCGCGCAAAGCATGGACCGCTCGCGCAACTGGATCGTGAACCGGGCGATCGACCGTTACATCGCCGAACAATCCTGGCAGATCGGGCAGATCATGGAAGGCATCGCGCAGGCCGATCGCGGCGAATTCGCCAGCGATGAGGAGGTCCGCGCGGCATTCGCCCGTTTCGGAGCCAAGGCAGCCACGCCGGAATGAAGCTTCTCTGGACCGCGCGAGCGCTCGCGGATCTGATCGACATCGCGGATTACGTTTCCGAACGCAATCCTGTTGCGGCGCGAGCAATGGGCGATCGCCTGCGCGGCGCCATCGACAAGCTGCCCGATTTTCCCATGGCCGGCCGCCCCGGTCGGGTCGCAGAAACGCGCGAACTCGTCGTGCCCGACACGCCTTTTGTCGTGCCCTATCGCGTGCGGAACGGGCGCATCGAAGTGCTCGCCATTTTCCACGCGGCGCGCGATTGGCCGGAGCATTTCTAGCCCATTCCCATCCCGCCCGATCCGCCCTAGACATGCCTCGACAACAACCGGAGGGATGCCATGAGCGGCGCGGGGAAAATCGCGATCATCACGGGGGCGGGGTCGGGCATTGGCCGGGCCGTGGCGCAGGCCTTCCTGAAGGAGGGCTACCGGGTCGCACTCGTGGGGCGCAAGGCGGAGACGCTGCAGGCCACGGCCGAGGGTTTCCCGGCGGATCGCCTGCTGATCCTCCCCGCCGACGTGACTGACCATGAGCAGGTCGATGCCCTGTTCGATGCCGTGGTGAAGGCCTGGGGCCGCGTGGACGTGGTGTTCAACAATGCCGGTATCGGTGCTCCGCCCGTGGAATGGGATGAACTCCCCATCGAACGCTGGAAGGCGGTGGTCGATACCAACCTCTCCGGCGTGTTCTTCTGCATGCGCGCGGCGTTTCGCGTGATGAAGGCGCAGAACCCGAAAGGCGGGCGCATCATCAATAACGGCTCGGTGTCGAGCTACACGCCGCGACCCTATTCGGCCGCCTACACCTCCACGAAGCACGCCGTTCTGGGCCTGACGAAGACCGGCGCGCTCGATGGCCGCAAGCACAATATCGCCGTGGGGCAGATCGATATCGGCAATGCGCTGACCGAGATGGCCATGCCGATGACCAAGGGCGTGCTGCAGGCCAATGGCACGATCGGCATCGAGCCCACCATGGACGTGCAGCATGTCGCCAATGCCGTTCTGCACATGGCGAGCCTGCCGCTCGAAGCCAATGTGCTGACCATGAACGTGATGGCGACCGCGATGCCCTTCGTCGGTCGCGGCTGAGGAAGCCGAGCCGCCTCCATGTCGCACGGGAAATTCCCGGCGCGGCGTTGAGTTTTTCCGCCCGATTGCCTACTCCCGGTTATCGTTTGTCCTGAAAGGAACTCTCATGGCCTCCATCACCCGCATCGAAGCCGGCCCGCGCATGTCGAAGGCCGTTGTTCATGGCGATACGGTCTATCTCGCGGGCATCGTCGCCGACGACAACAAGCAGGACATCACCGGCCAGACGAAGCAGGTGCTGGCCGAGATCGACCGCCTGCTGGCGCTCGCCGGCACGGACAAGTCGAAACTTTTGCGCGCGAATATCTGGATCACCGACATGGCCAATTTCGGGGCGATGAATGCGGTGTGGGATGCCTGGGTGAGCCCCGGCAACACGCCGGCCCGCGCGACGGTCGAGGCCGGTCTCGCGACGCCGGATTACAAGGTCGAGATCATGGTGGTGGCGGCGAAATAAGCCGCAATGCCCGCCGCGGCACCCCATACCGATGCCGATCACCGCGCCTATGTGCGCGCGGTGACGATCATCGTCAGCGCGATCCTGCTGATTGCGGTGCCGCAGATCCTCTATGCCTGGTCCATCGGCAACCGCTTCCTGATCAAGGACGGGTTCGACTGGTCCTATGATGTCGTGCTGTGGTGCGTGGCGCTCGCCTGTTTCGGGCGTGGCCTGCGCGCCGAGAACCTCGCGGCGCTCGCCATTGCCGGCGTGATGTTCGTGGCGGGCTGCCACACGGCCTATGACCTCTGGGACAAGATCGCGACCGGGCGACGGCCCGAACTTTGGGTCGCGGGCTGGTCGAGCTTCACGATGGTCTTCATCGCCGTGCTTCTGCTCGTGGTGATGTGGCGGTTTCGCAAGTCGCAGAACGCGCTGGTGGCGGCCACATGGCTGTCGAGCCGCAATTCCATCATCATCACCCTGGGTTTCGCGGCGCTGAACCTCGTGGCGCGCACCCGCGAGAGCCAGTGGCCGGAGATCGCGCTCGATCTCCTGGGCATCGCGCTGTCGTTCCAGGCGGTCTATGCCATCTTGACGAAACTCAGCTGGTATACCACACCGGGAACCGCCGAGGAGAGCCGCGTCCAGAGCCCATGAATGGCCGCGCGGCGGGGAGACAGCGATGTTCCGTACCGTTCTGATCGCCAATCGCGGAGAGATCGCTTTGCGCGTTGCGCGCACGGCCCGGCGCATGGGGTTGCGCGTCATTGCGGTCCATTCCGATGCCGATGCGAGGGCGCCCTTCGTGGCCTTCGCGGATGAGGCCTATCGCATCGGCCCGTCACCGGCACGCGAGAGCTATCTCGTGGCGGAGCGTATTCTCGAGGTGGCAAAACAAGCTGGCGCGGAATGCATTCATCCCGGCTACGGCTTCCTCTCGGAGAATGCCGAATTCGCCGAGGCCTGCGCGGCCGCCGGCATCGCCTTTGTCGGCCCGCCGGCCTCCGCCATCCGCGCCATGGGCCTGAAGGATGCCGCGAAGGCGCTGGTCGAGAAGGCCGGCGTGCCGGTGGTGCCGGGCTATCACGGCGAGCGGCAGGAGGCGGCCTTCCTGAAGGAGAAGGCCTACCAGATCGGCTATCCCGTGCTCATCAAGGCGGTGGCGGGCGGCGGCGGCAAGGGCATGCGGCGGGTCGACCGGCATCTCGATTTCGAGGAAGCGCTCGCCTCGGCACAGCGCGAGGCCAGCAATGCCTTTGGCGATGCGCGTGTGCTCGTCGAGAAATACGTCACCGCGCCCCGGCATGTCGAAGTGCAGGTCTTCGGTGACCAGCACGGCAACGTGATCCATTTCTTCGAGCGTGACTGTTCGATGCAGCGTCGCCACCAGAAGGTGATCGAGGAAGCGCCGGCACCGGGCATGACCCCGGAGGTGCGCGCCGCCTTCGGCAAAGCGGCTGTCGAGGCCGCAAAGGCCGTGGGATATTACGGCGCCGGCACCATCGAGTTCATCGCCGATGGCTCGCAGGGTCTGCGCGCCGATGGCTTCTACTTCATGGAAATGAACACGCGCCTGCAGGTCGAGCATCCCGTGACCGAGATGATCACCGGCTTCGACCTCGTGGAACTGCAGCTGCGCGTCGCCGCGGGCGAAAAGCTGCCGGTGACGCAAGATCAGCTCGCCATTCACGGCCATGCCGTGGAAGCGCGGCTTTACGCGGAGGAGCCGGAGCGCGGCTTCCTGCCTTCCACCGGCAAGCTGCATGCCCTCCGCCTGCCGCAGGGCGAGGGCCTGCGCATCGATTCGGGTGTGGCCGAGGGCGGCGAGGTGACGCCCTTCTACGATCCGATGATCGCGAAGATCATCGCCCACGGGCCGGATCGCGAGACCGCGCTCAACCGCCTCGGCCTTGCGCTGGCGAACACCATCGTCGCCGGGCCGAAAACCAACACGCGCTTCCTCAAGGCGTTGATCGATCATCCGGATTTCCGGGCCGAGAAGCTCGATACGGGGCTGATCGACCGCAACCTCGCGTCGCTCGGCATCGTCGCGCCGGAGATCGACCTGGAAACCTTGGCGGTCGGCGCATTGGCCTTGGCCGCGCGCGAGAAGGAGCGGCTCGCCACAATGGCGACCGCGCGCTCGGGCTGGCCCTCCGACCCCTGGAGTCAGGCGGATGGTTTCGCGCTGCATCCCGGCCGGGAGACAAGCCTGCGCGTGTTCGTGGAAGGAGAGACTCGCGATGTGCGGCTCGAAGCCGCCGCCGAGGCCGCGATCGACATTCCGAAGACGGGCCATCGCAATTTCACGCTTGTTGAAACCGGAGACACGAATTTCGTGCTCGTCGATGGGTTGCAGACCGAAATCCGCCTGGTCGATGCGCTCGACGTCACCTTTGACGATCATGGCGGCGATGCCGGCGGCAACGTGAAATCGCCGATGCACGGCAAGCTCGTCGCGCTGTTCGTCACGGAAGGCGAGATGGTCGAGAAGGGCCAGCGCGTGGCGATCGTCGAGGCGATGAAGATGGAGCATCCGGTTCTGGCGCCGCGGGCCGGCCGCATCGAGGGCATTGCCTTCGAGGCCGGCGCGCAGATGGGGCAGGGCGCGCGCATCCTCACCGTCGCGGAGGCGTGAGGCGTGGCGCTTCACCTCCTGAAACTCTGTGTCGGCTGCGAATCCATCGCCGATCTCGAGGGCTGGATCGAGGAGAACCGCCTGCTGCATCAGCGGCTGAAGCGGCCCTACCGCCAGTTCCACACCACCCGCATGATCCCCAAAAGGATGGATGAAATTCTCGGCGGCGGCTCGCTTTACTGGGTCATCAAGGGGTTTCTCTCGGCGCGCCAGCGCATCGAGGCCATCGAGCCTTTCACCGATACGGACGGCATCCAGCGCTGCCATCTCGTGCTCGAGCCGGTGGTGATTCCCGTGCGTTCGCGGCCGGTGCGGCCGTTTCAGGGCTGGCGCTACCTTGCCGGGAAGGACGCTCCGCCCGATCTGCCGCGCGAGGGCGGCGATCTGGCGGAGATGCCGGAATCGCTCCAGCGGGAATTGCGCGCGCTGGGCCTGCTCTGATAGCCCTTGAGGGGGGATGGCCCCCGCGCGGAGAACTGGCTTGAACTACATCGTTTCGACGCTCGTCTTCGGCGCCATCGTCTGGTGGTTCGCGTTAGGCCCGGGCCGCAAGGCGGGCGAGAGCCTCTCGCCCTTCACCCGCAAGGTGGCGGGGCTGGGTGCCGGCGTGGTCGGCATCGCGCTCGGCATGAAGGGGCGCTGGGATTTCGCGATCGTGCTCGTCTCGCTCTCGGCCTGGCTGCTGGGCTTCCGGCTGCCGAAGATGTTCGATCCGATCGGCAATGCCCGCAAATCGCAGATCCGCACATTGGCCCTGTTGGTGACGATCGATCTCGGCTCCAACGAGATCGAGGCGCAGGTGCTGGCCGGGCGCTTCGCCGGCAAGCGCCTCGACCAGATCGCCGACCGCGATCTCGTGATGCTGGCGCAGGACCTCGCGAAGCTCGATCCGTCAGGCCTTGCGCTGATCCTGAATGATCTCGACCGCCGGTCGCCCGGCTGGCGTGAGCACGTGCAGGTCGATCCGCAGGCGGGGGCTCGCGACCCGCGCGCGGCTTCCGCCGAAATGCGCGAAGACGAGGCTTATCAGATCCTTGGGCTGGAACCGGGCGCGAGCGAGGAGTCCATTCGCGCCGCGCACCGGGCGCTGATCGCGCGGCTGCACCCCGACCGGGGCGGCTCCACGGCGCTCGCGGCCCTCGTGAACCGGGCGAAGGACGTCGCGCTCGCCGCGCGCCGCTAGGCTGCGCCGTTCGAGCGGCTGGTCGAGGCTGCTCCAAAGGCCCGAGAGGCTGGTGGGATCGACGGCATCCATCATGGTCTGTCCTGAAGTCAGAGACGCTGGGCGAAGCAGTTGAAGCCGGTGCGCTTCAGCGCCTTGCAGGCTTCCTGCGCCTCCTCGGCCTCGAAGCCGGCGAAGCGGGCGCGGTAGAGCGTAGTGCCGCCCTTGGTCACCGCCTCGGTGAAGGCCTCGGCGGATTTCAGCACGCGGCCATTCCGCTCGCGCGCATTGTCGAGCAGGGTGCGGGCCTTGGCCTCGCTCTCGGCGGCGGCGAGCTGGATCACCCAGCCCGAGCGGGCGGGGGCGCTGGCTTGCGGGCGGGGCAGCGGCTGCGGCGTGACGGTCGCGGGCGCGGACGTCGGCGTGAGATGGGCGACCCGCGCGGCCTGCTGCGGGTTGGCGGCTGGAGCCGGCGCCGCGACCGGAGCGGGCGGCAGCGGTGCCGGGGGCGTTGCCGTCGCGGTGAAGGGCGAGGGCGCGCGCTCCTCCACCTTGCGCGGCAGGGGCTGGCTCTCGTCGCTCTTCGGCGGCGTCGCGGGAATCGCGTTGGTGAAGCGCACATTGCCCGGCGGGACGATGCGGCCCTCACGCGGCGGGGGCAGCGGATCGGCATTCTCGATCGCGCGCAGGGCCTGCGAGCGCGGCGTGGTGCCGACAAGCGCGAGCGGCGTCGTCGTGCCGCCGGGAACGGGCGTCGACGCCACGGCGAGGCCACGCGGGCGGGTCAATCCCTGGTCGGCAACGTCGCCGATCACCGCAGCCCGGGGGCGGGCCGGCGGCAGCGGCAGGGCGGCGCCGGAGGTGGGCGACGGCGCGCTGGCCGCACTCTGCGGAACCGGCGCGAGCACGGGCGCAGCGGGGGGCTGGGCCGGGGCGGCCTGCGTCACGCGCGGCGCGGGCCGGTTGCTCGTTTCCTCGTCATCGTCGTCGGCGGCCGAGGCCACCTCGACCACGCGCGGCGTCCGGCGACCGGCCACGGCGCGCGGCATGTGCTCCTCGACCATCGATGCGACCTTCGCATCGCGCTGCCCGCCGGAGCGGCCACCGAGCACGACCGCGAGGATGTGCCGGCCGTCCACCTTGGCGGAGGTCAGCAGGTTGAAGCCGGAAGCCTGCGTGAAGCCGGTCTTGATGCCGTCCACGCCCTCGACACGACCGAGCAGCTTGTTGTGGTTGCGATAGGCGTAGCCATCGAATTCGAAGTTGCGCGTGCCGAAATACGCGTAGAACCGCGGGAAGCGGTCATGCACCGCCCGGCCCAGCGTGATGAGATCGCGCGCCGTGGTGATCTGCTGCGGGTTCGGCAGGCCGGAAGCGTTGCGGAAAGTGGTGCGCGACATGCCGATGGCGCGGGCCTTGGCGGTCATCAGCTGCGCGAAGCGTTCTTCGCTGCCGCCGACGGCCTCCGCCACGACGACCGCGACATCGTTCGCGGATTTCGTGATCAGCGCCTTGATGGCATCCTCGACCGAGATCGTGGAACCCGGCGCGAGATTGAGCTTCGACGGCCGCTGGCTGGCGGCAAAGCGCGAGACGGGCAATTCGGAATCGAGGCGGAAGCGACCGCGTTCGATCTGCTCGAACAGCATGTAGAGCGTCATCACCTTGGTGATCGAGGCGGGATGGCGCGGTGCATCAGGATTCGTCGCCTCGAGCGTGCGGCCGGTATTCACATCGAAGACCATCGAAGCGTAGGGGGGCGCGTAAGGGGCGGCTTTCTGCCGCTTGCGCCGCGCGGCTTCCGCCTGCGGAATCGAGAGGATCAGGGTCATGAGAAGGGCCAGAAAGACTGTCCCCATGAACCGGATGCGGGCGCAATTGCCCTCGGACGCAACGCTCACTCGACGCATACTCACACTCCGGCGCCTCCTTTCCGGAGGGCGGCTCAGATACAGACCGCCCCTCTTCCCGGTGCGGCAACGCAACACTTCCTAAAATGCGGTGCGTGCGGTTACCTCCGGGTTAAGGGTCCGGCGGAATCCTGACCGGCGCGACCTGTCCGGGGCGCCTTGGCCGGCCCGGCTTGATCCAGCGCAAGGACATCGGCGAACGGGCACAACGACTCGTCACAAAATTGTGCGCCGCAAAATAGTTGCTTGACAATTTGTGCGCTGCAACATAGACCACGAGCAACTGGTTCCGAGAGGGGCCGGAGATGCGGTCCACGAGTTCCTGAACACGAAGGGAAAAGCGATGATCAACGCTTTCGAAGACATCCAGAAGTACGGCAAAGAGAACCTCGACCTCGCCATCAAGGCGTTCGGCGTTCAGCAGAAGGGCGTTCAGGCGATCGCCACCGAAGTTGCCGATTACTCGAAGAAGACCGTCGAGGCCGGTTCGGCCCAGTTCGAGAAGCTGCTCGGCGTGAAGACGCTCGACAAGGCGATCGAGCTCCAGGCCGAGTTCGCCAAGGCTTCCTACGAAGGCTATGTCGCCCATGCGACGAAGGTCGGTGAGCTCGTCACCGAACTCGCCAAGGAAGCGACCAAGCCGCTCGAGACCATCTTCGCCAAGGCCGGCAAGTAAGCCAGCCTCAAGTAAGCCAGCCCCGCGGCGATTGCGCGGAAGGCGTTGGTTTCCATCGCCTTTCGCCCGCCCGGTCGCGTTGAGTTGTGTGTTTCGCGTTCATGAACCCGGTGCCCCAGGCGCCGGGTTTTTGCATGCCCGGCACCCGATTTCCGTTTTCCCTGCTTTTCTCGCGTCATCCCGCTTCTGCCCACTGGCGGAACCGCGCATCGCTCCCCACATTGCTTGGGCGCAAGGCGATGCCGGGCTCCAGCGAAAGGGCCTTGATTGTCGCCCTGCGCTGCGCCACCCTCCGTATCAATCGAGTGATTTGTCCGGTGGCGTGTTCTCGAGAGAGGGTCGCCGTGCTGCCTTTCCGGTTTCCGACTGTCGACACGCAAATGGCCGTACTCCAGCCTGTCCGTCTTGGTCCGGCCGGCGGAGAGGGTGAGGGGCCGGGCAACGGCACATCGCTTGCTACCCGCACGGTGACGAAGCCGAAACGGCCCGACCTGTTTCGCGTGCTGCTGCTGAACGACGACTACACGCCGATGGAGTTCGTGGTGCACGTCATCATGCGCTTCTTCAACCGAACCGAGGAGGATGCCACCCGCATCATGCTGCACGTCCACCATCACGGCGTCGGCGAATGCGGCATCTACACCTACGAGGTCGCCGAAACCAAGGTGACGCAGGTGATGGCCTATGCGCGGGACAACCAGCACCCGCTGCAATGCGTGATGGAAAAGAAATAGCGGCCGGTGGGGGCCTCGCCGCGACCAACGGCCGCAAGGCCTGTGCAGGGCCCGTCGGAGGTGCAAACCTCGGATGGGAAAACAAGGAAAGCGAGACGGTTCCCGTGCCCAGTTTTTCGAAAAGCCTCGAGAATGCCCTTCATCAGGCGCTGAGCCTGGCCTCCAGCCGTCGGCATGAATATGCCACGCTGGAGCATCTTCTGCTCGCCCTGATCGACGATGAGGACGCCGCGGCCGTCATGGAAGCGTGCAACGTCAAGCTCGAGGATCTGCGGCGCACGGTTACCAACTACATCGACAACGAACTCGACGCGCTGATCGCGCGCGAGCGCACCGAGACGAAGCCCACCGCCGGCTTTCAGCGCGTCATCCAGCGCGCCGTCATCCATGTGCAATCCTCGGGGCGCGACGAGGTGACGGGTGCCAATGTGCTCGTCGCGATCTTCGCCGAGCGCGAGAGCCACGCCGCCTATTTCCTGCAGGAGCAGGAGATGACCCGCTATGATGCGGTGAATTTCATCTCGCACGGCATCGCGAAGCGGCCCGGTGCTTCCGTTTCGCGCAGCGCGCGCGGCGCGGATGACGAGGGCGAGGAGGGCGCCGCCGATCCGCGCAAGGCGGAGAATGGCAGCAGCAAGGGCGAGAAGGGCAAGGAAAGCGCGCTCGAAGCCTATTGCGTGAACCTGAACGAGAAGGCCCGCGGCGGGCGCATCGATCCGCTGATCGGCCGCATGGCGGAGGTGAACCGCACCATCCAGGTGCTCTGCCGCCGGCAGAAGAACAACCCGCTCTTCGTGGGCGATCCCGGTGTCGGCAAGACCGCCATCGCCGAGGGCCTCGCCAAGATGATCGTCGACGGCAAGGTGCCGGATGTCCTGGCGGACGCGACCGTGTTCTCGCTCGACATGGGCACGCTGCTCGCCGGCACGCGCTATCGCGGCGATTTCGAGGAGCGCCTGAAGCAGGTGATGAAGGAGATCGAGGCCCATCCCAAGGCCATCCTCTTCATCGACGAGATCCACACGGTGATTGGCGCCGGGGCTACCTCCGGCGGCTCGATGGATGCCTCGAACCTGCTGAAGCCCGCGCTCGCGGCCGGCACTTTGCGCTGCATCGGCTCCACGACCTACAAGGAATACCGCCAGTATTTCGAGAAGGATCGCGCGCTGGTGCGCCGCTTCCAGAAGATCGACGTCAACGAGCCGACGATCCCCGATGCGATCGACATCCTGCGCGGGCTGAAGCCCTATTTCGAGGAATTCCACCGGCTGAAATACACCAACGACGCCGTGAAGGCGGCGGTGGAACTCTCCGCGCGTTACATCCATGACCGCAAGCTGCCGGACAAGGCGATCGACGTGATCGACGAGACCGGCGCCTCGCAGATGCTGCTGCCCGAGGGCAAGCGCAAGAAGACCATCGGCACCAAGGAGATCGAGGCGACCATCGCCACCATGGCGCGCATTCCGCCGAAATCGGTCTCGAAGGATGATGCCGCGGTTCTGCAGAACCTGGAAACGACGCTGAAGCGCGTGGTCTACGGGCAGGAAAGCGCGATCGGCCAGCTCACGGCGGCGATCAAGCTCGCCCGTGCCGGCCTGCGCGATGGCGAGAAGCCCATCGGCTGCTACCTGTTCTCGGGCCCCACCGGCGTCGGCAAGACCGAAGTCGCGAAACAGCTCGCGTCCTCGCTCGGCGTGAAGCTCCTGCGCTTCGACATGAGCGAATACATGGAGCGCCACACGGTCTCGCGCCTCATCGGTGCGCCTCCGGGCTATGTCGGCTTCGATCAGGGCGGCCTGCTGACCGACGGCGTGGACCAGAACCCGCATTGCGTGCTGCTGCTCGACGAAATCGAGAAGGCGCATCCAGATCTCTACAACATCCTGTTGCAGGTGATGGACCACGGCAAGCTGACGGACCACAACGGCAAGGAGGTCTCCTTCCGCAACGTGATCCTCATCATGACCACCAATGCCGGCGCGGCCGATATGGCCAAGAGCGCCTTCGGCTTCACCCGCGCCCGGCGCGAGGGTGAGGATCAGGAGGCGATCAACAAGATGTTCACGCCCGAGTTCCGCAACCGCCTCGATGCGGTTGTGCCCTTCGGCCATCTGCCGAAGGAGGTCGTGGCGCAGGTCGTCGACAAGTTCATCGCGCAGCTCGAGGCGCAACTCGCGGATCGCCACGTCACGATTTCGCTCACCGACGAGGCGCGCCAGTGGCTTGTCGAGAACGGCTACGACGAGCAGATGGGCGCGCGGCCCATGGCGCGGCTCATCCAGACCGCGATCAAGACCCCGCTCGCCGACGAGGTGCTGTTCGGCAAGCTGAAGGGCGGGGGCGTGGTGCGCGTCATCACCCGCGAGGAGAATGGCAAGCGGGTGCTCGGCTTCGAGTTCCCCGAAGGCCCGCTGCGCCCGAAGCAGGAGGCTCTGCCCGCGCCGAAGGAAGCGAAACGCAAGGCCCTGCCGAAAGGCAAGCCCGCGGCGCGCAAGGCGCTTCCGCCACCCAAGGCGCCGGATGACGAGCCACCCAGGCCGCGCCGCTCCACCGTGCCGAAGCTCCCGCTGAAGAGCTGATGCGAAGCGCGATTGCCCGTTGACGCCCCGGCGCCAGCGGGCCTTAATCTCTTCTCCAAACGCTGCCGCTTCGAGCAGCGGATCGGGGGAGGATCCCATGAGGAATGGCTGGAAGGCCGCGCTGGTCGCGGTGGTCATGCTGGTTGCGCCGGCTCAGGCGCAGACCCTGCTGACCGAAAAGAAAACCTTTGAAATCCCGAGCTTTACAACCCAATCCGGCCGCACGCTGAAGAACGTGAAGGTCGGCTGGGAAAGCTATGGCACGCTGAATGCCGACAAATCCAACGCGATCCTGATCGCGCATTTCTTTTCCGCCAACAGCCACGCGGCGGGGAAATACAAGGAAAGCGATGCCGCGCCCGGCTATTGGGATTCGATCATCGGTCCGGGCAAGGTGATCGACACCAACCGCTATTTCGTGATGTCGGTCGACAGCCTCGTGAACCTCAACACGGGCGATCCCAATACGATCACCACCGGCCCGGCCAGCCTGAACCCCGATACCGGCAAGCCCTACGGCATGGATTTCCCGATCGTCACGATCCGCGATTTCGTGGAAGTGCAGCGGCAACTTGCCGACCAGCTCGGCATCCAGAAATTCCAGCTGGTCGCCGGCGCCTCGATGGGCGCGCTGCAGACGTTCGAATGGGCCGCGAGCTACCCGGATCGCGTGGCGCGTGCCATGCCGGTCATCGCCTTCGGCGAGGCCGATGCGAACCTGATTGCCTGGCTCGACATCTGGGCCGCGCCCATCCGGCTCGATCCGAATTGGAACAAGGGCGATTACTACGGCAAGACACCGCCCAATGATGGCCTGGCACAGGCGCTGAAGATCGTGACCCTGCATGCCAATCACGGCGATTGGGCCAACAAGACCTTCGCGCGCAAATGGGCGAAGGAGGGCGAGAATCCGGCCGCCGGCTTCGACAAGCGCTTCCTGATCGAGGCCACGCTCGACGGTGCCGGCGCGGCACGGGCGAAGGTGTCGGATGCGAACCACTTCCTCTACCTCGTGAAGGCGAACCAGATCTTCGTGGCGGGCGGCGGCACGCTCGACGAGGGCTTGAAGAAGATCAAGGCCCCGGTCCTGCTCATCCATTCGCCGAAGGATCTGGTTTTCCCGCCGTCCGGCGTGGATGACACCGCGAAGCGCCTGAAGGATGCGGGCCTGTCCGTGCAGCAGGTGCACCTCCAGGGCGATCGCGGGCATCTCGACGGCGTGCTGAACATCAAGCAGGCGGAAGGCGCGATCCGCGATTTCCTCGCGAAATAGGCTCGACGGCTCCGGGCCGGCGGGGTTATCCATGGCTCACTGATCCATGCCCGCCGACCCCGCTTTCACGCCTCGCTCTGTCACCTGGTCCGCCGTGCGCGATGGCATTCGCGACGCGGCGGGCCTGCCTGCGCTCATGCTCATGGCGTCGCTGATCGGCGTTGGCGGGCTCGCGCGCGATGTGGGCTACCCCATGGGCGCGGGCGTGCTCTCCACGGTGCTGATCTGGGCGGCGCCGGGGCAGATGGTGCTGTTCGGCACGATTGCCTCCGGTGCGGCTTTGCCCGCTGTGGCGGTGGCCGTGTCGCTGTCGTCTGTGCGCTTCCTGCCGATGACCATGGCGCTGCTGCCGATGATGCGCCGGCCGGGCACGCCCACCTGGGTGCTGCTGCTCGTCTCGCATTACGTCGCGATCACCGCCTGGGTGCATTCCATGCGCGTGATGCCGGATATGGCGCCGGAGCGGCGCATCCCCTATTTCTTCGGTTTCGCGAACACGGTGCTGATCGCCGCGACCATCGCCACCGGAGCGGGCTATTACCTCATCGGGCAATTGCCCGCGGCCCTGGCGGCGGGCCTGCTGCTGACATCGCCCTTGTTCTTCCTCGTCAACATGGTGGCTTCCGCGAAGCAGGCGGTGGATTGGCTGGCGCTCGGCTTCGGCTTCGGGCTCGCGCCTTTCGCGATCGCCATCGTGCCGGCGGGGCTCGATCTCTTGGTCGAGGGGCTCGTCGGCGGCACATTGGCCTATCTCATCCACCGGTTCCTGCAGGCCCGCCGCGCGAAGGCCGATGAGCCATGATCGCCTGGCTCGAACACGCGACGGGCGGCCTCTGGCCCTATTTCGTGGTGATCCTCTTCGGCTTCCTGCCGAGCGAGATCTGGCGCTGGCTGGCGGTATTCCTCGCGCGCGGCATTGACGAGAACGCCGAGATCCTCGTCTGGGTGCGGGCCGTGGCGAGCGCCTTGCTCGCCGGCGTTGTCGCGAAGCTCATTCTCACGCCCACCGGGGCGCTCGCGACCGTGCCGCTGGTCTGGCGCGTCGGCTCGCTGCTGGCCGGCGTCGCGGGATTCTATCTCGCGCGGCGCTCGATCCTCGGTGGTGTGATCGCGGGGGAAATCGTGCTGATCGGGGCGGGGCTCGCCTTCAGCGGCTGATCCGCAGCATCTGCCGGAAGGACGGGCCGGAGGAGGGCCGGATATCCGTGATAAGCCATTGCCCCTCGCTGGCATCGAGATCGAGGATCACGCTGCCTTCGTTGCCCTCCAGCCGATAGCTTGCGCGGATGCGCGCGCGGCCGTTCCCCAGCATCTCGGCCGCATCGACGACGATGCCCGTGAGTGCCGCATTCCGCTCGCCGGTCAGCACATCCGCGCCGAGATCCGTACGCCGGAGGGCATCGCGGAGGCGCGGCACAAGCGGCCATCGTTCGGGCTGGGGCAGGGCGCGGCCGTCATAGCCCTGGAGCAGGGCGAGCGCCAAGGCTTCGGCAGATGGTCCGCGCGGCGGGCTCTGCGCGACGGCGGGAAGCGCGAGCGCCGCCAGCAGCCCTGCGGCCTTACAAAGCGGCCAGCGCCGCACGGATCTTTTCCGCCTGCTCGGCGAGCGTCTGCATCTCGGCCTTCGGTGCCGGGTGGCGATGCATCATCACGCCATCCCAGCGCGGAAGCACATGGAAATGCAGGTGGAACACTTCCTGCCCGCCGGCGCTTTCCGAAAACTGCTGCAGGGTCACGCCATCCGCGCCAAGCGCCTGTTTCGCGGCCTTCGCGATGCGCTGCACCTGCACGATGAGCCCGGCCAGGACATCGGGATCGCAATCGAGCAGGTTGCGGGCCGGCCATTTCGGAATGACGAGGCAATGGCCCGGCGCGCGCGGCATGATGTCCATGAAGGCCAGCGTCTGGTCGTCCTCGTGGACGCGATGGCAGGGAATTTCCCCGCGGAGAATCTTCGCGAAGATGTTCTGCGTATCGTAGGGCGTCACGGCGGGTCCTTTCTGCAATGGAAAGGCGACCCCGGTTGGCCAGGATCGCCCTCGATCTCGCGCGGTTCGGCGACAGGCGCCGATGATTTACCAGTAGCGGCGGCGGCGTACCACCACCACGCGACGGCGCGGCCGGACATAGACCACGCGACGGCGCGGTCGCACATAGACGACGCGGCGACGCACATAGACCGGCCGACGGCGGCGGTAGTAGTACTGGGTCAGCTCGGTTTCCGGCAGTTCGGATTCCGGTGCCATGTCGGTGGCGACGTCGGTCGGTTCGGGCTCGGCCGTGACTGGCGTCGCCGCTTCGGCCGTGCCCGGCATCATCACGATGCCGGCGCCGGCAGCGACGGCACCGAGGCCGAGCAGCATGCGCAGCACGCCGCGACGGCCAATTTCCTTCGTTTCCATGTTGTCCCCCTTGGAATTGCCCCGCCGCCTTCGAGGTCGAGGCCGACCGGCGGCAGATCAGTCTGCGCCTCTCGCCTCCGGCTTGCAACCCGCGTCAGACTACGCATTCCGGAATGGCGTGAGCGCCTCCAGTTCCTCCTGCATCGCGTCGACATGCGCACGCTCGTGGCGGAGATAATCCGCGACGGCGCGCTGGAATCGCGGATCGGCAAAGCGATGCGCGGAGATCGTCTTCACCGGGCGATAGCCGCGCGCGAGTTTGTGTTCGCCCTGCGCACCAGCTTCCACGCGCGCGAGCCCGCGCGACAGCGCGAAATCGATCGCCTGATAGTAGCAAAGCTCGAAATGCAGGAAGGGGTGATGCTCGATCGCGCCCCAGTTGCGGCCATAGAGCGTGTTGTCGCCGATGAAGTTCAGCGCGCCGGCCACGTAGCGCCCCGCGCGTTTCGCCATCATCAGCAGGATTTTCCCGGGCATCGCCTGCCCGATCTCGCTGAAGAAGCGGCGCGTGAGATAGGGCGTGCCCCATTTGCGGCTGCCCGTCTCCATGTAGAACTCGAAGAAGGCATCCCAATGCGCTTCGCTGAGGTCGCTGCCCGTCAGCCATTCCACGGTGATGCCGTTGGCGAGCGCCTCGCGCCGCTCGCGCTTCAGCACCTTGCGCTTGCGCGAGGCGAGGCTCGCGAGAAAATCGTCGAAGTCGCGATAGCCCGCGGCGTCGAAATGGAATTGCTGGTCGTTGCGCTCGAGATAGCCCTGGCCGAGGAAGGTCGCGCGATCGCGCGGCGTGAGGAAGGTGGCGTGCACGCTCGAGGCATTAATGCGCTGGCGCAGGCTTTCGAGCCCGCTGACGAGCCCGGCGCGGATGGGCTCGGCGTCGGGTCTCGCCGGCACCAGCAGCCGGCGACCTGTCGCGGGCGTGAACGGCACGCTCACCTGCAGCTTCGGGTAATAGCGTTCGCCGGCGCGGATATAGGCCTCGGCGAAGGCATGGTCGAACACGTATTCGCCCCGCGAATGGCTCTTCGCATAGGCCGGGACGGCACCGACCAGTCGCTCCTGCTCGTCCCGCGCCACGAGATGCAGAGGCGTCCAGCCCGTGCGGCCGCCGACCGAGCCGGAACGCTCCAGCGACGCCAGAAAAGCGTGTGTCAGGAAGGGGTTGGCCTCATCTTCCTCAGACGGTGATTCCGCGACCTCAGGCCCCGATTCATCGTCTTCCGACGCTGATTCCGGCCTTTCCGGCGCATGGGAAGACCCTTCCGGCCGCGATTCCGGCGGGATGGATAGCCCGCTGGAATCGTGCGGGTTTTCCGTCCCGGCCGGGCCTTGCGACAGCGCATCCCATTCCGCTGCCGGAAGCCCATCGAGGCTCGGCAGGATTTCGACCGTGAGGCGCGGCAACGTCATGCTACAAACCTAGGGCCTCGCGGGCGATCGCGACAGGGGGAATGGAGCCGCAGGCGTCATGCGGCCTGCGGGGTGAAGCCCTCGAAGACGATCTGGTCGATATGCGGCTTCGCGCGCGTGGCCTCCTCGGCCGAGCGGATGGTCCAGCTCATCACCGGCAGGCCGAGCTGGCTGCGGCAGAGAAAGGGCGCGGCGGAGGGCAGGTCCTGGTGCCGCCACGAGAGGAAATCGGGGCGCGTCTCGCCGAAATGCAGGAGGTTTCCCAGCGCATGCTTTTCCTTTGCGGAGAGGCCCGCGTAATCCGGATAATCGTAAGCGCTCATGCCGATGATGCCGAGCGGCTGCTTCACGCCCGCCGCGCGCAGGGCCTTGAGCATCGCGGGGTCGAAACTCTTCAGCACCAGCGGGCCGGAATAGGCCGCGACGAGCGCTGCAATGCGCGGGCAGATCGCGGTATTGCCATCGAAGCGGCTCTTCACCTCGACGACCAGCGCCTGCCGCCCCTCGACCTGCATCAGCAGTTCCGCCAGCGACTGCATGCGGTCGCCGCTCGACCTGAAGCTCACATGGCGAAGCTGGTCGGCGGTCATTCCGTCCACGCGACCCGTGGCGGTGGTCAGCCGGTCGAGCGTGAAATCATGGAACACCATGGCCTCGCCATCGGCGGTGATCTGCAGGTCGCATTCCATGCCGAAGCCCTCGTGCAGGGCGGCGGCGAAGGCGGAACGCGTGTTCTCGATCACGCCGGCGGATGCATCATGCAGGCCGCGATGCGCGATGGGCCGGGCGAGGGCGGCCGCGAGATCCGGCGACGCCACGGCCATCACGCGACCTCGAAGATGGCGTCGACCTCGACGCAGACATCGCCCGGCAGCACCGGCACGCCGATCGTCGTGCGGGCATGCTTGCCGGCCTCGCCCAGGGCGGCGACCATCAGGTCCGATGCTCCGTTCATCACCAGCGCCTGCTGGGTGAAATCCGGCGTCGATGCGATGAAACCGCCGAGGCGCAGGCAGCCCGTGATCCGGTCGAGATGGCCGAGCGCGGCCTTGGCCTGCGCGAGCAGGTTCGTCGCGCAGAACCCCGCCGCCTCGCGGCCTTGCTCCACCGTGACAATGCCGCCGAGCTTGCCCTTGTGCCGGTCGGCGATGGTGCCGTCCGGTCCGATGCAGAGCTGGCCCGCGACGATCAGCAGGTTACCGGATAGGCGGAACGGCACGTAATTCGCCACCGGCGCCGCGGGCTGGGGCAGCGTGATGCCGAGATCGCGCAACCGGGCTTCGATGGCAGACATGGCGTTCTCCTTGCTAATCTTCGGGGCGTGGCTAATCTGAGGGGCGGGGCGAATGTTCGGGGCGAGGCCCTGAAATCAGGTTTGCATTCTTGGGCCGGCCGGGGGCGATTCTCAAGCCGCCTGCCGCAAAATGGCCATCCCGAGGGTGAATCGTGATCCGATGCCGGGGGGCAGGGTCGGCATGCGCCAGGGGATAGAGAGAATGGGCATGATGCAGCTTTCCGAGAGCGGGCTTTCGTCCGCACGCATCCTCGCTGGTGGGGCGCGGGCCGGGTTCGTCGCAATCGCGATGCTCGCCGCTCTGGGTGGTTGGCCGGTCGCGGCGCAACAGGCGCCCCAGGTGGCGGAGACGGCGCGCGTGGTGCTGCAGCCGCACCGGATCGTCTATCAGGTGCAGCTGGGCCAGAAGGCGGGCGCCCGGGGCATTACCTCCGCCAACGGATTGATGGCGCTGGAATTCTCCGGCAATGCCTGCGACGGATACGCCACCAATTACCGGCAGGTCGTGGACCTCAGCGATTCCGATGGCGCGCCGCGCCGCATGGATTTCCGCGTCAATCTGTTCGAGGACGCCGACAAGAACCGCTTCACCTTCACCATGCTGAACCGCATGCAGGGCCAGGTTCTGCGCGATGCCGATGGTGAGGCGCGCCGGCGCCCCGATGGCTCGCTGTCAGTGGCGATGCGCAAGCCGCCCGGTCGCAAGAGCGATTTCGACGGCGATGTGCTGTTTCCCTCGGCGCTGTCGATCGCGATGATCGAGGCGGCGCAGAAAGGCGCGCGCAGCTACAAGAGCCGCGTCTTCGATGGTTCGGAAGGCGGCGAGAAGATCTTCGAGGTCAATGCGGCGATCGGCCAGCCGCTCGAGGGCGAGCGCAACGCCCGCATCGAGGAGGTCCTGCGCACGCCCGATCTCGCCGCCCTGCCGCGCTGGCCGGTCTCGATGGCCTATTACAACGACGAGCCCGGCGATCGCGTGCCGGTCTACACCTTGCGGGCCGTGGTGTTCGCCAATGGCGTGATGGGCGACCTCGTGTTCGAATTTCCGGAATTCTCGCTCACGGCGCGTGCGGTGACGTTCGAACCCCTGAAGGGCGACGCCTGCGCGCGCTGAAGCCTCATTCGCGCGGCGGCCGGGTGGCGGCCGCGACGACCGACTCGGGCGCAACCTGTGCATTGGCCGCGAAGGCGAGCAGCAGGCTCTCGTCCGCCGCGAGATAATCGAGCACCGAAGCGAGGAAGCGCGGATCGGACGCGGCCTGCCGCAGCGTCGCGGGGGAGAGGCCCGTCAGGTCGAGGAAGCGCGCCAGCCTTTCCGGCTCTTCCGCGAGAAAGGAAAGCGCCGCAATCGCAAGCATTTCCGGGTCGGCGGCGGGGGGACGGGGCGGCATCGGAAAACTCCGGCTCGACGGGTTAGGATTTGCTCAACCATGCCCGGAGAGAAGCGGATCTCGCGGGCCGGGCGGTCGCCGGCTTTCCGATTGGTTCACCCCTTTTCCCGTACAACTGCAGGGAGGGACTGGAGCAGGCCCCGAAAAGGCATGCTTCCAACAGAATGGACCGAATCGATGCCGAAGACCGTTCTCATTGTTGAGGACAATGACCTCAACATGAAGCTCTTCAACGATCTTCTGGAAGCGCATGGCTATGCGACGCTGAAGACCCGCCTTGGCCTGGAGGGCCTCGAACTGGCGCGAAACCACCAGCCCGATCTCATCCTGATGGACATCCAGCTGCCGGAAGTCTCGGGCATGGATGTCATCCGCCTGCTCAAGGAGGACGATGAACTGCGCAAGATCCCCGTCATCGCCATCACCGCCTTCGCGATGAAGGGCGACGAGGAGCGGATTCGCGAATCCGGCTGCGAAGGTTATCTTTCCAAGCCGATTTCCGTCGTCAAATTCGTCGAAACCGTCCGAAACTTCATCGGCTGATCCCCATGACCGCGCGCATCCTCATCGTTGACGACGTTTTCGCCAACATTCGCCTGCTCGAGGCGCGGCTCACCGCCGAGTATTTCACGGTCGTCACGGCCATGAACGGCCCGCAGGCGCTCGACATCTGCGAACGTGGCGAATGCGACGTCGTGCTGCTCGATGTGATGATGCCCGGCATGGATGGCTTCGAGGTCTGCCAGCGCCTTAAATCCGCGCCGAATACGGCCCATCTGCCGGTGGTGATGGTCACCGCGCTCGACAGCCCGTCCGATCGCCTGCGCGGCTTGCAGGCCGGTGCCGACGATTTCCTGACGAAGCCCATCAACGAGGTCGCGCTGCTCACGCGCGTGCGCAGCCTCGCGCGGCTCAAGCACCTGACCGACGAATTGCGCGCCCGCGCGGCGAGCTCCCAGACGCTCGGCCTGCCCGATCCGCTGGCCGTCGCCGCCGCCGAGGATGGCCGCAACGGGCGCGTCCTCATCGTGGAGGATCGCGCCAACGCCGCCGATCGTATGCGGGTGGCGCTCGCCCAGCATCATGCCGTCGATTGCATCGACGATCCCGGTGATCTCGTCGCGCATCTCCTGGCCGAGGGCTGCGATTGCCTGGTCCTGAGCATCGGCCTGCAGAACCACGATCCCCTGCGCCTCGTGTCGCAGGTCCGTTCGAACGACAAGCTCCGCAACCTGCCGATTCTCGTTCTGGCGGAAACCACCGACGACGCGCGGGTCGTCCGTGCGCTCGACATGGGGGTGAACGACTATCTCATCCGCCCGATCGACCGGAACGAGCTGGTGGCCCGCATTTCCACCCAGGTGCGCAAGAAGCGCTACCAGGAACGCTTGCGCGAGAACCTCCAGGCCTCGATGGAGCTGGCGATCCTCGATCCGCTGACGAGGCTCCACAACCGGCGCTATTTCCACACCCATCTCGCGAGCCTGATGAACGACACGCTGGCCCGCGGCGCGGCGGTGTCGCTGCTCGTGATCGACATGGATCATTTCAAGCGCATCAACGACGAGCACGGCCATGATTCCGGCGATGAGGTGCTGCGCGAATGCGCCGAACGCCTGCGCAAGGTGGTGCGGGGAATCGATATCGTCGCCCGCTTCGGCGGCGAGGAATTCGTCATCGTGATGCCGGACACCGAAACCTTCGCGGCGAGCCGGGTGGCGGAGCGCATCCGCCAGAGCATCGAAAAGACGCCGTTCATCGTCCAGGACGGCGCGAAATCACTGGACCTCACGGTTTCCATCGGTGTCGCGACCGCCGGCGAGGGCTTCGACAGCCCCGATCGTCTGTTCAAGATGGCCGACGAGGCGCTTTACGAAGCCAAGCGCGCCGGGCGCAACCAGGTGAAGCTCGCGGCCTGATCCAGATGCCGGGCGGGTCGATCCATTGCGATCGATCGATCCGCTTGCCGAACGAAACGCCAAGCGAACGATCCTCTTGCCAAGCGGTTGCAGCCGGATAGTCTGGCCATCCGGAATTCGGGACGGTGCGATTCGGCCCTTTGGCCGTTCGCCCTTCCGGCCCGCAAGGGTTGCTCAGGTCCGCCGCATCTCCTGGGTCCTTACGGGGTGGGCCGGCTTGCCAGGATGGGAAAGGTTGCCTCCTCGACCATCCTGGCGCCGGCCCCTTTTTTTGAATCACATTCTCAGCGAATCATCCCAAGCCCTTGATGCGCAACAAAAAAGGCGCCTTGCGGCGCCTTCGGCATCAGGGCATCGGCCCGATATGCGCAATCACTTGATCTTCGTTTCCTTGAACTCGACATGCTTCTTTGCGACGGGGTCGTACTTCTTGAACGACAGCTTCTCGGTCGCGGTGCGCGCGTTCTTCTTCGTCACGTAGAAATAGCCGGTATCGGCCGTCGAGACGAGCTTGATCTTGATGGTGGCGGCCTTGGCCATGCTCTCACCCCTGCAACGGTCGGCCCGACGGCATTTGGCGCGGGTCGCCTGAAAAACGAAAGACCGGGCGCGAGCCCGGCGAACAGGGGGGTCGTATCGCCAAAGCGCGGCGGGAAGTCAAGCGATAAAAGCGCGTCCTCAGCCGCGGGCGGGCCCGGCGCGCAGGCGCGAGGCCACCACGGCGCCATACAATCCGAGCACCAGCGCCATCGCCGCCGGCACGCCATAGACCCCCGCGATGTCGAGGCCGGCGCCGAGCAGCGGCGGTCCGGTCATCTGGCCGACCGAATACAGCATCACGAAGGCAGCATTGGCCGAAACGAGATCGGCATTGGCGAAGCGCGCGGAGAGATGCGCGAGGCCCACGGTGTAGAGCGCGCCCACGAGCCCGCCGAGCAGCATCAGCAGCGCCGCATGCGGCCAGAACACTGCGCCGGTCAGCGGCAGGCTGGCGGCGAGGCAGGCGGCCGTCACCGACATCACCAGCAGGATCTTCCGCCGGTCGATCCGGTCCGCCAGCCAGCCGATCGGCATCTGGAACAGCACGTTGCCGATGGCGAAGGCCGAGACGAGAATCGCCGCCGAAGCCTCGGGCCAGCCCATCCGCAGGCCATGCACGGGCAGCTGCGTGAAGGCACCGATCTCGATCGCGCCGACCGTCAGCGCGGCCAGCGTCGCGGCCGGCGCGAGGCGCACATAGCTCAGCACGGATGCGCGCGGCGAACCATGCACGCTCGCCGCGTTCGGCCCGATGAGGGTGAGTGGCAGCAGGCCGGTGAGAATCAGCGCCGCCGTCGCCGCATAGGGCAGCACCCCTTGCGTGCCCGTCACCGTCAGCATCAGCGGGCCGATGGCAAATCCGAGCGCCAGCGCCGTGGCATAGGCTCCCATGATGAAGCCGCGACGCTGCGGGTCCGCCGCCGCGCTGATCCAGTATTCGGAGAGCACGAACAACGTGCCGATCGAGGCCCCGAGCACGAAGCGGAACGCGGCCCAGACCCAGAGATAGGGCATGGCCCAGAAGGCGAGATGCAGCGCGGAGGAGAGCAGCAGCATGGTCGCGACCAGCGCCTTCACCCCGAAACGGCTGGCGATCCGCGGCACGAACGGCACGAACATCAGGTTGCCGACCCCGGCGAGCGTGGCGGTGAGGCCGGCCAGCGTGGAGGGCGTGCCCCAGCGCTCCATCTCGAGGGCGAGCAGCGGGCCGGAGACGCTGAGCGACACCCCGACGAGCGTCACGATCGCCACCGCCGAGAGAATGACGCGCAGGCGCTCCCCCCGGTTGAGCGGCAGGGCGGCAGAGGGCAGATCGGGCGAAGGCTGGTCGAGAGGGGCGGTCATGGTAGGCTTGTGGCACGATTCGAATGACAGGAAGGCGTGACCCATTGCTGCGATTGGCGATTTGCATGGCGCTTTGGGCGAGCCTTGTCCCGGCTCTGGGGCAGGATCGTGGCTTTGTGCTGTTCGGCCATCGCGATTTCGAGATGGATGCCGTGCAGGGCGATGGCGGCAAGATGGTCCGCCTGCGCTATCTCGCGGAAAAGCGCATGCTGCGGATCGAGGCGCTGGACGGCTCGGATCAGGTGATGCTGCGGGATCTCGCGCAAGGAGACGTGCTGATCCTTGTGGCCGAGGGCCAGCGCGGCGTCTATGGCACGCGGGCACGACCCATTCTCGGTTCGAATGTCGTGCCGGGTGACGAGACTCGCGAGGTGGCCGGCGAAACCTGCCGCGATGCGCGCGTCAATGGCGCGACGATCTGCCTCGCGAATGACGGCATTCCCCTGGTGATGGAGGAGGGCAACGTGCCGGTGCGCGCCATCCGCCTGCTGCGGCAGACGCAGAACCCCGCTCTGTTCGCGCCGCCCAGGGATGCGAAGATCTTGCCCTTGCCGCGCAGCGCGCAAACGGCGCCCACGGCGCCGCCATAAGCCTGTCAGATCAGGTTGCGTTCCATCCGGCCGTGGCGCTCGCGATAGAACGGGATGGCCGGTTCGACGCCGATCGCGCGCGCCGCGAGCCAGCCCTGCAATTCGCCCAGCATCACGCGGGTGATGACGGGAAGCGGCAGCTTTTCGGTTTCCGGCAGCGTCAGCCAGGCGAGTTCGGTCAGTTCGCTGTCGGCGGTCACGACATCGGGAACCTGATGCGCGATCGCCGCCGCTTCCACCACGAAGAAGCGCGTATCGAAGCGTTTCGGCCGGCGCGGCGGCGTGATGGCCCGCGCGACATAGGCGAGGCCCGAGAGATCCGGCAGATGCCCCGTGCCGGCGAATTCGCCCCAGGGGCCGGAAAGGCTCGGCAGGCTCGTCGCCGTCCGGCCGATCACGATGCCCGTCTCCTCGAAGGTCTCACGGATGGCGGCGAGCGCCAGCCGCTTCATGCGCGAGGGATTGGCCCCGGGGCTCGCGAGCATCAGCCGCTGCAGCGTCGCCTCGGGGAGCGTCCCCGCCACCGGCACGCCGGCATCGCCCGCTTCCGATCGGCCGCCGGGAAAGACGAAGACATCGGGCATGAAGCGGTGGTTCTTGTGCCGCCTTCCCATCAGCAGGCGGGTTTCCCTGCCGCCGCGATCAAGAATGATCAGCGTCGCGGCGTCCACCGGGCGCGCGGATCGGCCGGCATGCCGACGCGCCTCGGCATTGAGGAGGGCGAGGCGCTCGGTCTCGGTCGGCAGGCCGCTCACGTCTCAACCTTTCGCGGGGCTTTCGTGGATGTCGCCGGCCGGGTCGAAGCCGTGCAGGCGCAGGGCCCATTGATAGGCGATGGTCGCGCCCTTCACGGGCTGGATCAGCGCCATGGTCAGCAACGAGGTGAGGGACAGCCAGACCGTCATGTGCAGCCAATCCGGCCAGTTCGCATTGCGCTCGGCCACCAGGAACAGCGGCACAATGACATGCCCCACGATCATGATCGTGATGTAGGGCGGCAGGTCATCGGCGCGATGGCCGGAGAATTCCGTGCCGCAAACCTCGCATTCAGGCTTCACCTTCAGGAACTTGCCGAAGAGCTTGCCCTCGCCGCAGGCCGGGCATCGGCAGCGAAAGCCTTGCCCGATCGCCTGTTTCCAGTCGCGCGGGGCATCGGGCGGGGGCGCTGCGGCGCGATCGATCCACTGGCTCATCATTCATCCTCGAAACGGAAATCACCGCCGCTGCGCGGTTCTGCGCGACGGACCGGGCGGTCGTCGCGATGGGCATCGCGGCGATTGTGGCGGCGCTCGCGTGCTTCGTCCTTGGGGCGAAGGCGCGAGCGGCCGCGACTGAGCTTTACATAGCGACCCTCGCTCAGCATTTCAAAGCGCAAGGCGCCGGCGAAGGGCAGGGCCTCCACCAATCGCACCTTGACCTGATCGCCCAGCCGGAAGCTCTCGCCCGTCCGCTGGCCGACCAGCGCATGCGCGGCCTCGTCATGCATGAAGCGCTGGTCGCCGAGGGTGGAAATCGGCACGAGGCCGTCCGCACCCGTGCGATCGAGCCGGATGAACAGCCCCGCGCGGGTGACGCCGGTGACGCGGCCGGGGAAGGTCGCGCCGACCTGCTCGGCCAGGAACTGCGCGATGAGCCGATCCGCCGTCTCGCGCTCGGCCGCCATCGCGCGGCGCTCGCAGGCCGAGATCTCCTCGCCGAGCTTCTTCATGGCGTCGGGCGTCGTATCCGGCAGGCCATCGTTGCCGAAGGCGTTGGCGCGGATCAGCCCGCGATGCACGATGAGATCGGAATAGCGGCGGATGGGCGAAGTGAAATGCGCGTAGCGGCGCAGGTTCAGCCCGAAATGCCCGATATTCTCCGGCGCATATTCCGCCTGCGCCTGGCTGCGGAGAATGATCTCGTTCGTCAGAACCTCGTTCGGGCTGTCCTTCACGCGGGCGAGGATGCGGTTGAAGAGCGCGGGGCGCACCGCGCCCTGTTTCGGCAGCGTGATGCCGACGGTATCGAGAAAGTCGCGCAGGCCCTGCATCTTCTCGAGGCTTGGCGCATCATGCACGCGGTAGAGCAGGGGGATGCGGGCCTTTTCCAGCGTTTCCGCGGCGCAGACATTCGCGAGGATCATGAATTCCTCGATCAGCCGATGCGCATCAAGCCGCTCGGGGATGATGACGTCGGTCACCAGGCCCTGCTTGTCGAGCACCAGCTTGCGCTCGGGGAGATCAAGGTCCAGCGGTTCGCGGGCCTCGCGCGCCGCCTTCAGCACGGCATAGGCGCCGTAGAGCGGCTTCAGCACCGGCTCCAGCAGCGGGCCGGTGATGTCGTCGGTGATGCCGGATTCATGGCTGATCGATTTTTCCGGCCGAAAACCGGCTTTCACTTTTCGGGAAAAATCGATGGCGGCCTGCGCCTGCGGATAGGCGATTTTCGCGGCTGAGCGCATCAGCACGCGGTGGAAGGAATGCGCGCGGCGCATGCCGTGCCGATCCACCACCACGCGCAGGCCCATGGCCGCGCGATTGACGTTCGGCTTCAGCGAGCAGAGGTCATTCGAGATGCGTTCGGGCAGCATCGGCACCACGCGATCCGGGAAATAGACCGAATTTCCCCGCAGGCGCGCCTCGCGATCGAGCGCCGAGCCGGGCCGGACATAGGCCGCGACATCGGCAATCGCGATATGCAGGATGAAACCGCCGGGGTTTTCAGGGTCCGGATCGGCCTCGGCATGCACCGCGTCGTCATGGTCCTTCGCATCGGCCGGATCGATGGTGATGAGCGGAATGGCGCGCCAATCCTCGCGACCCTCGAGGGTGGGCTCGGGCGCGGCCTCCGCCTCCTTCAGCACGGCCTCGGGGAAGACATGCGGAATATCATGGTTGTGGATCGCGATGAGGCTGACGGCGCGCTCGCTCTTCAGCGAGCCCAGCCGCTCGCGGATTTTCCCGCCCGAAAGGCCGGGGCCGGGGCGATCATGCATGTCGACCGTAACGAGATCGCCGTCCTTCGCCTGATGGTCGGTGGCGTGGATGCGCACCTCGCGACCCTGGCCCTTGCGATCGACCGGCACGACGCGGCCTGAGCCATCCGCCGCCGTGCGGAACACGCCGAGCATGCGCTTTGCCGGCCGCGAGAGCAATTTCAGGATGCGCCCCTCGTAAGCCGGGCCGTCCTCGTCATGCGTGGGCTCGATCTTGAGCAGGGCCCGGTCACCGGGGCCGGGCGGGGGCGGTGCATCGCGCCCGCCGCGCTTTGGCAGCATGACGATGATCCGCGGCGCTTCGCCGCGCGCCTCGTTCCAGTCCACGGGGATCGCCAGCAATTCGCCATCGGCATCGCGGCCGATCACCTCGCCGGCGATCACCGGGCCGAGCTGGCCCTGCGCGATGAGCCGGCGCTGGCGCTTCTCCAGCAGCCCCTCGGCCTGCATCTCCTTGAGCATCCGTTTCAACGTCACGCGTTCGGAGGCGTTGAGGTGGAAATGCCGCGCGATCTCGTTCTTGCCGGCGCGATCCGGCTGGTTCGCGAGAAAGGCGAGGATTTCCTCGCGCGTCGGAACGGCATGCGCCTGGGCGGTCTTGGGGCGGCGGGTCATTGCGTTCCTTCTCGCATGAGCCAATCCGCGCGCAAAGCCGGAAAAAAGCGGCGCGCCTAGAGCAACAGCAGCAGGAGCGGCGCGAGCAGGGCCGTGACGAGCCCGTTGAGCCCCATGGCGAGGGCGGCATGCGCGCCGGCCTTCTCATTGACCTGCAGGGCGCGCGCCGTGCCGATGCCATGCGCCGCGAGCCCCGCCGCGAAGCCGCGCGCGGCGTAATCCCTGACGCGGATCAGGTTCATCAGCGGCGTGATGAGGATGCCGCCGAGAATGCCGGTGGCGATGACCAGTACGGCGGTGAGTGGCGGCGTGCCGCCGAGTTGCTCGGAAATGCCCATGGCGATCGCGGCCGTGACGCTCTTCGGCGCGATGGAGGCGACCGTTCCGGCCGAGAGGCCCAGAGCCTTCGCGAGGCCCGCCGCGCTGATCACGCCCACGCCAGCGCCGATCACCATCGCGCCGACAATCGCCCGCCATTGCCGGCGGATCAGCGCGCGATGGCGGATGATGGGCAAGGCAAGCGCCACCGTCGCGGGGCCGAGCAGCACATGCACGAAGCGCGCGCCCTCGAAATAGCGGGCATGCGGCGTGCCGGTGAGCAGCAGCACGCTCCCCACGATCACCACGGCGATCAGCACCGGATTCGCGACCGGGTGGCGGTTCGTCGCCTGCGAGATCCGATCGCCCGCGAGATAGGCGAGGACGGTCAGCACCAGGAAGAACAGCGGCTGTTCGGCAAGGTAGATCCAGAACTGGGAGGGGTCGGAAATCGTGCGCATCATTCGTCCTCCGGCTTGGCCAGAGCGCGGAAGACAAGGGCGGTGACGATCATCGTCAGCGCGGTCGAGACGAAAAGCACCGCAATCAGCCGTGTGCCCTCGGCAAGCAGCCGATCGCCGAACGCGATCAAACCCACGCCGGCCGGCACGAAGAGCAGCGAGAGATGCTTCAGCAGGGCCTCGCCCGCCTGCTCGATCGGCTCGGGGATGCCGCCGCGCCAGAGCGCGTAAGCAGCGAGCAGGCCGAGGCCAATCACTGGGCCGGGAATCGGCAGGCGCGTGAGCCCGGCAATCACCTCGCCGGCCAATTGCAGGACGATGAGCGCGGCAAAGCCTTCGAGCATGGCGAATCCCCTTCGAACGAAGGGTAGCGGGGAGGCCGAAGCCTGTCATTCCCGACGCTCGGGCGAAGCCCGGGCGAGCGGGAATCCATGGGCGCAAGCCCAACACTCGTGTGGATTCCCGTTCGATGCGTTCCGCATCGCCGGGAATGACACGGTTGTAAGCTTCAGCCCTTTTTCGCTTTTGGCGCGGCTTTCTTGGCAGGGGCCTTGGCCTCAGCCTTCTCGGCGGGCGCCTTCTTCGCGGCGGCCTTCTTCGCCGGTGCCTTCGCCTTGCCGCGCGCGGGCTTCACGCCGCCCGTCGCCTCGATGCGCGCGGCGATGATGCCCAACGCGCCTTCGAGGGTCAGTTCGTCCTTGTTCGCGCCCTTGGGGATGGTCGCGTTCACCGTGCCCCATTTCACGTAGGCGCCGTAGCGGCCATCGAGCAGGGTGACATCGCCGCCATCGGGATGCGCGCCGAGCACCTTGCCGGCGGGCGCGCCGCCTGTGCGGCCGAAGCGCTTGGCCCCGCCCGCTTCCTTCGTGGCGATGAGGTCGATCGCCCGGTTCATGCCGACGGTGAAGACGTCATCCGCGGCATCGAGATTGGCGTAGGTCTTCCCGCGCTGGACATAAGGCCCATACTTGCCGATGCCGGCGAGAATCGGTTCGCCCGAGGTCGGGTCCTTGCCCACCTCGCGCGGCAGCGAGAGCAGCGCGAGCGCTTCCTCCAGCGTGAGGGACTTCAGCGTCATGCCCTTGGCGAGCGAGGCGCGTTTCGGCTTCTCGCCCTCGCCGAGCTGGATGAACGGGCCGAAACGGCCCTCGCGTGCGGTGACATCGAGGCCGGTCGCCGGATCCTTGCCGAGCAGGCGGTTGCCGTTGTCATCCGTGCCTTCGGCGCTGCCATCCTCGCCGCCCGCCATCGAGAAGGGGCGGGTGTAGCGGCATTCCGGATAGTTCGAGCAGCCGATGAACGGCCCGAGCTTGCCGAGCTTCAGCGAAAGCAGGCCCGAGCCACATTTCGGGCAGGCCCGCGGATTGGAGCCGTCGCCCTTGTCGCGGAAGATCGCCGGGCCGAGATGATCGTTGAGCCCGTCGAGCACTTCCGTGGTGCGGCGCTCCTTGGCGCTCTCGATCGCGGCCTTGAAATCCTTCCAGAAATCGCGGAGCACCTCGCGCCAGTCGACCTCGGCATTGGAGATGCGGTCGAGATCGTTCTCGAGATCGGCGGTGAAGCCGAATTCGACATAGCGCGCAAAGAAGCTCTCGAGGAAGGCCGTGACGATCCGGCCCTTGTCCTCGGGCACGAGGCGCTTCTTGTCGATCGCCACATATTCGCGGTCGCGCAAGGTCGCGAGCGTCGCGGCATAGGTCGAGGGGCGGCCGATGCCGAGTTCTTCCATGCGCTTGATGAGCGTGGCCTCGGTGAAGCGCGGCGGCGGTTCGGTGAAATGCTGGTTGGCGGCGATGGCCTTCTTCGAAACGGCATCGCCCGCCTTCATGGCCGGGAGGCGCTTGCCTTCCTCGTCCTCGGCGTCTTCGTCGGTTTCCTGGTAGAGCGCGAGGAAGCCGTCGAACAGCACGACCTGGCCGGTTGCGCGCAGGTCGAGCTTGCGCCCGCCCGCCTCGGCGAGAATGTCGACCGTGGTGCGCTCCATCCGGGCGCTTTCCATCTGGCTCGCCAGCGTGCGCTTCCAGATGAGTTCGTAGAGCCGGTACTCGTCGTTCGAGAGATAGGCCTTCATGGCCGCCGGCACGCGGAAGATATCCGTGGGGCGGATGGCCTCATGCGCTTCCTGCGCGTTCTTCGCCTTGGTGGAATAGGCACGCGGCACGCCGGGCAGGTATTCGGCAGCAAATTCCCGGCCGATGAAGCGGCGCACGGCGCTCACCGCCTCCGGCGCCATGTCGACGCCGTCGGTGCGCATATAGGTGATGAGGCCGGTCGTCTCGCCGCCGATCTCGACGCCCTCGTAGAGCTTCTGCGCGAGGCGCATCGCGATGGCCGGCGCGAAGCCGAGCTTGCGCGAGGCCTCCATCTGCAGCGTCGAGGTGGTGAAGGGCGGGTAGGGGTGGCGTTTGGCGGGCTTGGCTTCCACGGATTGCACCGTGAAGCGGGCAGCCTCGAGCGCCGCCTTGAAGGCCTCGGCCTCCGCCTTCGTGCCGACATCGAGCTTGGTGATCTTCTTCCCATCCGCGCCGGCGAGGCGCGCCTCGAAGGCCTCGCCCTTCGCGGTGGCGAGGCTCGCGACCAGCGACCAGTATTCACGGGTGACAAACCGCTCGATTTCCTCCTCGCGATCGCAGACGAGCCGCAGCGCGACCGATTGCACGCGCCCCGCCGAGCGGGCGCCCGGCAGTTTCCGCCAGAGCACGGGCGAGAGCTGGAAGCCCACGAGATAATCCAGCGCGCGCCGGGCGAGATAGGCATCGACCAGGGCCTGGTCGATCTCGCGCGGGTTCGCCATGGCATGGGCCACGGCATCCTTGGTGATGGCGTTGAAGGTCACGCGCTCCACCGGCTTGCCCTTCAGCACGCGGCGGGCCTTCAGCGCCTCGAGAATATGCCAGGAAATGGCCTCGCCCTCGCGATCCGGGTCGGTCGCGAGGATCAGGCTGTCGGCATCCTTGACCGCCGACGCGATGGCCGAGATCTGCTTCGAGCCGCGGCCATCAAGCTCCCAGAGCATGGCGAAATCGGCATCGGGATCAACCGAGCCATCCTTCGGCGGCAGGTCGCGGACATGCCCATACGAGGCGATGACCTCGTAGCCGCGTCCCAAATACTTGTTGATCGTCTTCGCCTTGGCGGGCGATTCGACGACGACGACTTTGTGTTCCATCACGCCCCATCCGATCGGCCCGGAGACATGGAGAGGCGCGGAGACTTTGTCAAATGGCGTCACCGTCAAGGCCCCGGCATTGCGAGGCCGAAGCGGCGCTTTTGCCGCATTTCTCCGGGGGAAAGCGCGGCCGCTCCCTTGCTCTCGCCATCCGGCTGGCCTAACCCCTCGGAATTGCGATGTCCACAAGCTCGAACTTTGCCTTTCCCCATCCCCATCTTCTCGGGATCGAGGGTCTCTCGCGCCCCGATATCGAGGGGCTGCTGGCGCTTGCCGAAGAGGAGATCACCCTCAACCGGCAGGTCGAGAAGAAGAAGTCGTCCTTGCGCGGCAGGACGATGATCAACCTGTTCTTCGAGAACTCCACCCGCACGCAGGCGAGCTTCGAACTCGCGGGAAAGCGTCTCGGTGCCGATGTGATGAACATGTCGGTCTCGAATTCCAGCGTGAAGAAGGGCGAGACGCTGATCGACACCGCGATCACCCTGAACGCGATGCGGCCGGATCTCATCGTCGTGCGCCATCATGCGGCGGGCGCGGTGCATCTTCTGGCGCGCAAGGTCGATTGCGCGGTCATCAATGCCGGCGATGGCGCGCACGAGCACCCCACGCAGGCGCTGCTCGATGCGCTGACCATCCGCCGCAACAAGGGCGGCATCGAGGGGCTGACAGTGGCGATCTGCGGGGATATCGCCCATAGCCGCGTCGCGCGATCGAACATCATCTGCCTGCAGGCCCTGGGGGCCCGCGTCAGGGTCTGCGGTCCGGTCACGCTGCTGCCCAAGGGCATCGAGCGCTATGGCGTCGCGGTCTTCACCGACATGAAGAAGGCGCTCGACGGCGCGGATATCGTGATGATGCTGCGCCTGCAGCGCGAGCGCATGAACGGCGCTTTCGTGCCCTCGATGCAGGAATATTTCCACTATTACGGCCTCGATCGCGACAAGCTGGCGCTCGCCAAGCCCGATGCGCTCGTGATGCATCCCGGACCGATGAATCGCGGCGTCGAGATCGCCTCTGACGTCGCTGATGGCGCACAGAGCCTGATCCGCGAGCAGGTGGAGATGGGGGTCGCCGTGCGCATGGCGGTGCTGGAGGCGCTGGCGCGGAGGCTTCCGAATGGGTGAATGGCCGACTTTAGGTGACGTGCATCACTCTTTCGATTATATTGTACATCATGCACGAGTAAGTGGAGGTCTGATTCCTCAATTCAGGCAAGAAAATCCATGGATTTTTCAATTCTTGATTTTCCTGTTTTTGTTTCTCATCGTGTCATTGATTGTTTATTCTTCCAGCAATTTCCGTAAAGCTCTGTTTTGGATTATCTGGGTAGCTGCGTGGCTTGGGATTTTCGTTGCCATGACAGTATTCGATATACGCATCTAGATATCAGTTCGCGATGCGTGCGGTTTGCGTATCGCCGACGCTCGCAGTGTCTCGCATTCCGTCAAATGGGTGAACCGAATGAGCAAGCGCCCGATCATCCCCGACGCCGATAGCGCGCAGAGCCTCATCCGCGAGCACGTGGAGATGGGGGTCGCCGTGCGCATGGCGGTGCTGGAGGCGCTGGCGCGGCGCCTGCCGAACAGCTGAGCCCGGCGATGATCGAGGCCTTCCTCGGCGACATCCTGCTTGCGATCCTCCAGCAGCCGATTGTCCGCTGGAGCCTCGCGCTGGGCGTGGCGTTCTGGGTCTGGATCGTCGCGGACGAGGATGCGCGGCTGAAGAACGTCTATCTCGCCGCACCCTTCCTGCTGGCGGCTGTCATCGAACTGGCCGACAGCCTCTTTCTCGGCCGCAACAGCGGCGGCAGCGTCGGCTGGCTGCCGATCTACCTGCAGGCGATGGAAGGCGTGCGGATCTTCGTGGGCCTGCTGGGTCTCGCGGCGCTGGCGCTCGCGGCCTTCACCGGTTTCCGGCGCGGCTTCGGCTTCTGCCTTGGCCTCGGATTGCTGATGGCGGCCTATCTTGCCGACCAGATGGGCGGCGGGCGCGGCAGTTTCTTCTCGCTCGCCGTGCTCGGCAACACGCTGGTGATGCTCCCGCCGGTTCTGGCGCTGCTGCTCGTCGCCTATGGCCTCGGCGCCACTTTCCGCTCGGTGCGCGAGTTGCGCCGGTTCCGCAGCCGCTATGCGCGCGATGACGAATGATCCTTTGGATTTCCCCATGACCGATACCGTTCTCAACCATGCGCGCATCGTCGATCCCGTTTCGGGGAAGGAGCATCTCGGCGCGCTGCTGATCCGCGACGGGCTCATCACCGAGATCGCGCAAAAACCCTATCCGCCGGGCGAGTTCGATTCCGGCGTGATCGACCTCAAGGGCGCGGTGGTGGCCCCGGGGCTCGTCGATCTGCGCGCCTTCATCGGCGAACCGGGCGAGGAGCATCGCGAGACCTTCCGTTCGGCCTCGCTGGCGGCGGCGGCGGGCGGCGTCACCACCATCGTCATGCAGCCCAACACCTCGCCCGCGATTGATGATCCGGCCGTGGTGGATTTCGTGCTGCGCCGCGCGCGCGATACGGGCCTCGTGCGCATTCACCCCGCGGCAGCGCTCACCAAGGGCCTTGCGGGCCGGGAAATGACCGAGTTCGGCCTCCTCAAGGCCGCCGGTGCCGTCGCCGTCACGGATGGCGACCGGCCGGTGAAGAACGCGCAGGTGATGCGCCGGGCCCTGGCCTATGCCGCGATGGTCGGCATGCCGGTGATCCACCATGTCGAGGACCCCGATCTCGTGGGCGAGGGTTGCGCGAACGAGGGCGAATTCGCCACCCGCCTCGGCTTGCCGGGCGTGCCGCACGCCGCCGAGACCATCATGCTCGAGCGCGACATCCGGCTCGTGAAGCTCGCGGGCGGGCGCTACCATGCCGGCCTGATCTCCTGCCGCGAGAGCCTCGAGGTGCTGCGCCGCGCGAAGGAGGAGGGCCTGCCGGTGACGGCCGGCGTCTCTATCAATCATCTCGCGCTGAACGAGACCGATATCGGCGCCTACCGCACTTTTTTGAAGCTCGCGCCGCCCCTGCGCCATGAGGATGAGCGCCTCGCGCTGGTGGAAGCGGTCGCGAGCGGGCTGATCGACGTGATCGTCTCGGATCACAACCCGCAGGATGTCGAGCAGAAGCGTTTGCCCTTCGCGGAAGCCGCACCGGGCGCGATCGGCCTCGAGACGATGCTGGCGGCCGGCCTGCGGCTGGTGGAAGCGGGTCAGATCACCCTGCCGCGCCTCATCGCCGCCATGTCCACCGGCCCGGCGAACGTGCTGGGATTGCAGGCGGGGCGCCTGCAGAAGGGCCAGCCGGCGGATCTCTTCGTGCTCGATCCGGAGGAGCCTTGGGTGGTGGATGCCGCCCGCCTGCATTCCCGCTCGAAGAACACGCCCTTCGACGAGGCCCGGATGATGGGCCGCGTGATGCTCACGATGGTTGCGGGAAAAATCGTCCACTCCTATCGTTGACCAAAGACGGACGGGGGGAGTGCAGGCCGTGTCACCGGAAATGATCGCGAGCCTTGCGGCTCTGGCCTTCGGCTATCTCTGCGGGTCCATTCCCTTCGGCCTGCTGCTGACGCGGCTGGCGGGAACGGCGGATATCCGCACCATCGGCTCGAAGAACATCGGCGCGACCAACGTGCTGCGCACGGGGCGCAAGGACCTCGCCATCGCGACCCTGCTGCTCGATGCGCTGAAGGGCACGATTGCCGTGTGGATCGCGGCACGCTGGGGCTATGCGCCGGGCCTGCTCGCCGGTTTTGGGGCCTTTCTCGGCCATTGCTACCCGGTCTGGCTGAAATTTCAGGGCGGCAAGGGCGTCGCGACCTGGTTCGGCGTGCTGCTGGCCTTCAATCCGTGGATCTTCCTTGCGGCCGGAGCGATCTGGCTCGCGATGGCCTGGCTCAAGCGCTATTCGTCGCTGTCCTCGCTCACGGCGTCGGGCGCGATCGCGCTTTTCGAGGTGGGGAGCGGCCTGGTCACGGGGCGCTGGACCTTCGGGATGCTGGTGATGGTGGCGATGGCGGCTTTGCTCTGGTTCAAGCATCGGCCCAATATCGAGCGGCTTCTCGCCGGCACGGAAGGGAAGATCGGCCAGAAAGGCTGAGACCGGAAAGGCTTGTTCATGGTCCGCCTGTCGGATCGCCAGCGCTTCGACTGGCTGCGGCTTGCGCGCACCGAGGGCGTGGGGCCGCTGACCTTCCGTTCGCTCGTCAATCGCTTTGGCGGCGCGAGTGCGGCGCTCGAGGCGCTGCCGGCGCTCTCGGCGAAGGCGAAGCGCCCGCTGGTCCCTCCATCCGAACGCGAGATCGAGACCGAATTCCGCGAGGCCGAACGGCTCGGCGCGCGCCTTCTCGGCTATGGCGAGGCGGATTATCCGGCCCTGTTGCGCGAGATCGACGCACCGCCGCCGGTGATCGCCCTGCGCGGTGCGCTCGCCTGCCTCGAACGCCCCGCCATCGGCATCGTGGGTTCGCGCAACGCATCCGCCCTGGGGCGCAAGATCGCCGCGCGCTTCGCCGCCGATCTCGCCTCGGCCGGCTACACGATCGTCTCCGGCCTCGCGCGCGGCATCGATGCCGAGGCGCATCGCGCGAGCCTCGCGACCGGCACGGTGGCCGTGCTCGCCGGCGGGCTCGACCGGCCCTATCCGCCGGAACATGCGGAACTGATGGAGGAAATCGTCGAGACGGGTCTCGTCATTTCCGAGCGGCCCTTCGGTCTCGCGCCGCGCGGGCGTGATTTTCCCCGCCGCAACCGGGTGATTTCCGGCCTGTCGCGCGGGGTGATCGTCGTGGAAGCGGCCCGGCGCTCGGGCTCGCTCATCACCGCGCGCTTCGCGAACGAGCAGGGCCGCGAGGTGTTCGCGGTGCCGGGCTCGCCCTTCGATCCGCGCGCGGAAGGGCCGAACGATCTCATCCGCGATGGCGCGACTTTGGTGGCCAATGCGCGGGATGTGATGGCGGCGCTGGCCCCGCGCGAAGGCTTGCCCTCCCGCCTCGCGGGGGTGTTCTCCGAGGCCCATGACGCGGAGGACGAGGCCCTGTTCGAGGAATGGGAGGACGACCTCCCGGAGGACGATTCCGGCCGCGAGCCGGATGCCGTCGCCTCGCCCGCATTGCCGGCGGAATGGCGCGCGGCTGTGCTCGGAGCGCTCTCCGCGAGCCCGATCGAGATCGACGCGCTGACCCGGCAGATGGGCGTGGGCCTCGCGGAGTTGCAGGGCCTGCTTTTCGATCTGGAAATGGAGGGGTTATTGCTGCGCCACCCCGGCAACCGCGTCTCTAGAGCCTGAAGAACAGGAACAGGGCGGGCAATGTCAGGAAGCTCACCAGCGTCTGCGCGGTGAGGATCGCGGCCATCAGCGGCGCATCGCCACCCATCTGCCGCGCGAGCACATAGCAGGCACTGGCGGCGGGCACCGCGAGGCAGATCACCACCACCGCGACCGCCGGGCTTGTCAGGCCAAGCGCGATCGCCGCGAGACCGCCGATCAGCGGCAGCACGACGAGCCGCAACCCCACTCCGAGCATGAGCGCGAGGTTCGGCCGGCGCAAATCCTCGAGTTGCAGCCCCGCGCCCACGAGCAGCAGGCCGAGCCCGAGCGCGCCGCTTCCCACCATGTTGAGCGCCGCCATCACCGGCGCTGGCAGGACGAGGCCCGTGACATTGAGTGTGAGCCCGATCGTGATGCCCACGATAAAGGGGTTGGTGACGAGCCCGCGCAGCAGCGAGCCGCCCTGTCCGCTGCCATAGCGCCGCAGCACCCAGACCGATTGGACGTTCAGCACCGGAATGAGCACGGCCATCGCCACGGAAGCGAGGGTCACGCCCGCCTGCCCGAAGAGGTTGCCGGCCATCGCGAGCGCGACGAAGGCGTTCCAGCGTATCGAACCCTGGAAGATGGACGTGAAGGAGGGCCCGGAAATGCCGAACCGGCTTTCGAGCGGTCGCCGGATGGTGAGCAGCAGGGCGGCCATTGCGAGGTTCCCGGCGAGCAACGCTGCTGCAATGGAACCGACCGGCACCGAGGAGAGTTTAGCCTTCGCCAGTGTCTCAATCAGCAGCGCGGGGATCAGCAGGTAATAGGAGATCTTCTCGCCGGCGCTCCAGATGGCCGGATCGGGAAGCAGGGTGCGACGGGCGACATGTCCGACCACCATCACGAGAAACAGCGCGGCGAGGGCACCGATCATGGATGGGCGGCCCCGCAACCTGGGGCCCTTGCGAGGGTCGGGACGATCTTCACGATTGATTGAGCTGCAATTTCGGACAAATGTGGCGTGATGGATGACGCGAAGGCCCATGCCGGTGCGCCGAACCCATAAGGAGACGGTCGATGATGAACAAAACTCGCCTTGGGCTCAAGGGAATTGGCTTCGGCCTCGCGCTGTTGCTCTCCACGGCCGTCGCGCCGCAGGCCGGTGCGTCCCCGCTCGGCTCCGCCATCCACCTGCAGAACGCGGCGACCCTGCCGCTGGTCGATGTGCAGGCGCGGCGCGGCCAGCGCCCCGTGCGCCGGCAGGTGCGCCGCAACAATGGCGCGGCCGTGGCCGGTGCCCTCGTTGGCGCGGCGATCATCGGCGGCGCGATCATCGCGCAATCCGAGGCGCAGCGGCGCGAGGAGCGGCGGCGTCGCGCCTATTACTACGAGGGTGGTGACGGCTATTACCGCCCGTATCGCTCCAACCGGGCCTTCTACGAGCGCCAGCGGGAACAGCATTATTACTACGAGCCGCAGCGCGGCTACCGGCAGCCGCATTATTACGAGCAGGATCAGCCGCGCGTGTATCGCGGCAACCCGCGCAATCAGCGCACCTGCACCGTCAATACCCCGGACAAGGAAACGCCTTACACCGTCGTTCCCTGCTGAGAATTTAGCCGATCGAGCGCGGTCTGCAGGATGAATTCCGCGGCCGCGGCATCGATCCGGTCCTTGCGGTTCCGGCCGGCGATGCCCGCGGCCTCGAGCGTTTCATGCGCGGCCTCGGTTGAAAGCCGCTCGTCCTCGAAGGCGATGGGCAGCGCCGTCAGCCCCGCGAGATGGCGGGCGAAAGCGCGCGTGGCCTGCGCGCGCGGGCCCATGGTTCCATCCATGTTGAGCGGCAGGCCCAGCACGAGCGCCGCGACCTGGTAATGCGCCGCGATCTTCAGGATCTCGGCGGCATCCGCGCCGAATTTTCCCCGCTTCAACGTCTTCAGCCCGCTCGCCCAGCGTCGTTCGGCGTCTGATACCGCGATGCCGATCGTCTTCGTGCCGAGGTCGAGGGCCATCACGCGGTCATTGCGCGCGAAAGTCAGCGACAGCGTCTCCAGCGAGGGCAGGGCAGGCGTCATCCGCCTGTCTTGGCGCGGATCCATGCGGAGGTCCAGCTTGGCCTTTGCGCCGGGCTTCTCTAAGACACGCTCAACCGCCTGCAACCTCCGGAGGGTCCTCGGCATGAAAATCACGTGGTTCGGTCACTCGGCATTCGGCCTCGAGCGCAACGGGCGCAAGATTCTGGTCGATCCGTTTCTCTCCGGCAATCCGATCTTCGAGGCCGAAGGCGCGGGCAGCGTCGCCGAGAAGATGGAAGCGGCGCTGAAGGGCGTGACCGACATCGTCATCACCCACGGCCACATGGACCATATCGGCGATACCCTCGCCATCGCCGAGAAGACCGGTGCCACCGTGTTCTGCAACTGGGATCTCGGCCAGTGGCTGGCCCACAAATGGGAATTGCGCGGCACCGGCAAGGCGCTGAACCTCGAACTGATGAATGCCGGCGGACGGATCGAGCGCGACGGCGTGTCCATTCGCCTCGTGCGTGCCGACCATTCGGCGGGCGTGTTCGAGAATGGCGTGTTTCAGACCCTGGGCTCGCCGAATGGCGTGATCATCTCCGTTCCCGGCGCGCCGGTGATCTATCACATGGGCGATACGGATATTTTCGCCGGCATGGGGCTGATCGCGGAACTGCACGAACCGGATATCGTCATCGCCCCGATCGGGGACCGCTTCACCATGGGCCCGGCGACGGCCGCTCTGGCGATGCGCCGCTACTTCCCGAAGGCGAAAGGCGTCATCCCCTGCCATTTCCGTACCTTCGGCGCGCTGACCGGCACGAAGGAGGAATTCAAGCGGGAACTCGGGCCTATGGCGGCCCACCTGCTGGATCTCAATCCGCACGAGACCATCACGTTTTCCATCGGTTGAACCGAAAATCAGCGTGATGCGCGCGGGCGAAGCGGTTGTTTCCTCGCGCGTGTCGCTTTATGAGCCAAGGCAGTCCTTGCATCCCCCTGTTCCTGCCACGGGTTTTCCATGTCCGTTGATGCCGCCACCGTCCGCCGCATCGCGCGCCTCGCGCGCATTGCCCTGCCTGAAACCGATGTGCCCGCCATGCAGGGCGAGATCAACGCCATCCTCGGCTTCGTGGAGCAACTCGGCGAGGTGAATGTCGATGGCGTGGAGCCCATGACCTCCGTCACGCCCATGGCGCTGAAGATGCGCGACGATGTCGTCACCGCCGGGGGCGAAGCGACCCGCGTGACCCAGAATGCCCCGCAAAGCGAGGACCATTACTTCCTCGTGCCGAAAGTGGTGGAGTGACCTGCCATTGCGAGGAGGGCCTGAGCCCGACATGGCAATCCGGGCCACCGTTTTCTGGATTGCTTCGGCGCTTCGATTCTCGCAAGGACGATATCGCCGCCTGGTTTCCCTTGTCTTTTCCGATCCGAGCCGCCGATGACCGATCTCACCGCCCTGACCCTCGATGACGCCCGGAAGGGCCTCGCCTCGGGCGCCTTCACTGCCGTCGAACTCGCCGAGGCGCATCTCGCGGCGATGGAAGCCGGGCGCGCGCTGAACGCCTATGTGCTGGAGACGCCGGAACAGGCGCTTGCCATGGCGAAGGCTTCCGACGCGCGCCGCAAGACGGGTGAAGCCGGCCGGCTCGAGGGCATTCCGCTGGGCATCAAGGACCTTTACGCCACCGAGGGCGTGCGCACGACGGCGGGCTCGAAGATCCTCGGCAATTTCGTGCCGCCCTACGAATCGACCGTGACGAAGCAACTCTGGCGCGATGGCGCCGTGATGCTCGGCAAGCTCAACAACGACGAATTCGCGATGGGCTCCTCGAACGAGACCTCGGCCTTCGGCCCCGTGGTGAACCCGATTCCGCCGGCCAACTGGTCGGAAGAGCAGGCGCGGAAGGCGCTCGCGGGCGACAAGCAGGGCCTGCTCGTGCCGGGCGGCTCCTCCGGCGGTTCCTCGGCGGCGGTGGCGGCGCATCTCTGCCTGGGCGCGACCGCGACCGATACCGGCGGCTCCATCCGCCAGCCCGCGGCCTTCACCGGCACTGTCGGCATCAAGCCGACCTATGGCCGCTGCTCGCGCTGGGGCATCGTGGCCTTCGCATCCTCGCTCGATCAGGCCGGGCCGATCGCCAAGACCGTGAAGGATTGCGCCGCGCTGATGACCTCCATGGCCGGCCATGACCCGATGGATTCGACCTCCGTTGACATGCCTGTGCCGGATTACGAGGCTGCGGTCGGTCGCTCGGTGAAGGGCCTGACCATCGGCATCCCCCGGGAATACCGCGTCGAGGGCATGCCGGAGGAGATCGAGGCGCTCTGGAAGAAGGGCGCGGAGATGCTGAAGGCGGCCGGCGCGAATATCGTCGATATCAGCCTGCCGCATACGAAATACGCTTTGCCCGCCTATTACATCGTGGCGCCGGCGGAAGCCTCGTCGAACCTCGCGCGCTATGATGGCGTGCGCTATGGCCTGCGCGTGCCGGGCAAGGACATCATCGACCTCTACGAGAAGACCCGTGCCGAAGGCTTCGGCCGCGAGGTGAAACGCCGCATCATGATCGGCACCTACGTGCTCTCGGCCGGCTATTACGACGCCTATTACCTCCGCGCGCAGAAGATCCGCACCTTGATCAAGCGCGACTTCGAGGAAGTTTACGCCAAGGGCGTGCATGCGGTGCTGACACCGGCGACGCCGTCGGCTGCCTTCGGCATCGGCGAGAAGGGCTCGGCCGATCCGGTCGAGATGTATCTCAACGACATCTTCACCGTCACCGTGAACATGGCGGGCCTGCCGGGCCTCGCCTTGCCGGGCGGCACGGATTCGAAGGGCCTGCCCCTCGGCCTGCAGCTCATCGGCCGCCCCTTCGACGAGGAAACGCTGTTCTCGCTCGGACAGGTGATCGAGGATCAGGCCGGGCGTTTCGTGGCCAGGCGCTGGTGGTGAGGAGCGCGGTTTCGTCGCGGATCCAGTTCCGGCCCGGTCGGCGTATCTCGCTCGAACGAGAGAGAACATGCCGAACCGCCGAACCTTCATCACGGGCGCCTTGAGCACCATCGGTGGCGTTGCTGCCGCCGAGGCCGGCGATCTGCTGCAGCCGACGACCCTGGTCGACAGCGAGCATCCGCTCATTCGCGATCGGGCCAGGACCATCACCACCGGGTTGAAAAGCGACCGCGAACGGGCCCTCGCGATCTTCCGCTTCGTGCGCGACGACATCCGTTTCGGCTTTGCCGGGGCGTTCTGGCGGCAGAAGGCCTCGGATGTGCTCGCGACCGGCTATGGCTTCTGCAACACGAAATCGACGCTCTTCGTCGCGCTGCTGCGCGCGGCCGGCATTCCGGCCCGGCCGGTCTTCGTCGATATTGACGCGGGCATCCTGCGCGGCTTTCTCGATCCTGGCACGGCTTATGTGGACCATTCCTATACCGAGGTGGAGCTGGAAGGGCGCTGGATCGCCACTGACAGCTACATTATCGACGCGCCGCTGTTTCGAAACGCCCGGGCGCGGCTCGCCGCCGAAGGGCGCGCACTCGGCTACGGCACCCATCGCGACGGCACGCCGGATTGGGACGGGCGGCGCGATGCCTTCGTGCAATGGGTTGCCGCGCGCGATCCCGCGATCACGCGGCAGACCTTCGGCCGGTATCATGATGTCGCCGATTTCTACGACAACGAGGCGCGGGCGCAGAGCCGGCTCGGTTTCCCGGTCTCGCTGATCTTTCCCGCCTTCGCGCTGCGCGCCAACCGGGCGATCGCGCAATTGCGCGCCGGAGGCACCGGCGGCTGATGCGAAAAAGGCCCGGATCGCTCCGGGCCTTTTTTGCTTTTTGAGTCAGTGGCTTCGGGGCCGGATTTCGAAAATCGATTCCGGCCCTTCGTATCCTGATTCAGCCGCCAAGCGCGGATTTCGCCTTGGCCCACCAGCCCGAGCGCTTCGGGCGCGAGGGATCGGGCACCTCGACAGGCTCCGGTTCCGGTGCGGGAGCCGGTTCAGCGGCAGGGGCCGCTTCCTCGGTCATGACGGGAGGTGCCGCCTTCACTTCCGGCGCCGGCTCATCGACCGTATCGGCCGTGGCCTTCTTCCGGCCGCGCGGGGCGCGGGCAGGCTTTACGGGCTTCTCTTCCGTGACGGCCTCGGCGGGCGTGGCCTCGACCGGCGCTTCGACGGCTTCCGTCTTCTTGGCCCGGCCGCGACGCGGCTTTGCGGGCTTTTCTTCCGGCGCAGCTTCGGGCGCCGGTTCGACCTCGACAGCCGGCTCGGCTGAGGCGGCTTCCGTGGCGATCTCGAGCGGCGCGGGTTCGCTCACTTCACCATCGGCCGGAGCGGGCATCTCGCGACCATCGCGATCGCGCCGGTTGCGGCGGCCGCCGCGACGACGACGACGACGGCGCTTCTCCTCGGCCGAGCCTTCGCCCGTACCGGCATCGGCCGTGCCATTTTCCTCGCCCTCGTCGGCCTCCTCCGCCTCTTCGGTGGAAGCCTCGCGCACCGCATCCGGAGCGCCGTTCTCGCGGCCTTCCTCGCGGCCACCCCGACCCCGGCGACGCCGGCGGCGGCGGCGACGCTTGTCGCCATTGCCCTCGCGCGCCTCGCCTTCCTCGCGGGGCTCGCCGTTCTCGGAAGCCTCGACAGTTTCGTCCTCGTCCTCCGCCTCGGCCTCGTCCTCGACGATGTCGTCCATCTCGATATCGTCGACATGGATCGCCTTGCTGTTCGCGGCCAGAGCCTCGGCGGCGATGCGGCGCGTCGCGGTCTCGCCGCGCTCCAGCGCGTAATGCTGGCCGGGCGGGAATTCGGTGCCGATCTCGACATTGATCGTCACGCCGAACCGGGCTTCCAGCGCGCGGATGGTCTCGCGCTTCTGGTTCAGCAGGTAGAGCGCGGCTTCCGCGCGGGTGCGGATGGTGATGTCCTGGCTCGCATTGCGCACGAGTTGCTCTTCCACCGCGCGCAGCAGCGACAGCGCGAGGCTCGGCGTGGAGCGGATGAGGCCCGTGCCGGCGCAATGGGGGCACTGCACCGAGGAGCTTTCGAGCACGCCGGTGCGGATGCGCTGGCGGCTCATTTCAAGGAGGCCGAAATGCGAGATGCGTCCGACCTGGATGCGCGCGCGATCGTTCTTCAGGCAATCGTTGAGCTTGCGCTCCACCGCCTTGTTGTTGCGCTTCTCCTCCATGTCGATGAAGTCGATGACGATCAGCCCCGCGAGGTCGCGCAGGCGCAGCTGGCGGGCCACCTCCTCGGCAGCCTCGAGGTTCGTCTTGAGCGCTGTATCCTCGATATTGTGCTCGCGCGTCGAGCGGCCGGAGTTCACGTCGATCGAGACCAGCGCTTCCGTCTGGTTGATGACGATGTAGCCGCCGCTTTTCAGCGTGACGATGTTCGAGAACATCGAATCGAGCTGCTGCTCCACGCCGTAGCGGGTGAAGAGCGGGGTCTGGTCGCGATAGGGCTGCACGGCCTTGGCATGGCTCGGCATGAGCATGCGCATGAAGTCCTTCGCCTCGCGATAGCCTTCATCGCCGCCGACGAGGATTTCCTCGATATCCTTGGAATAGAGGTCGCGGATCGCGCGCTTGATGAGCGAGCCTTCCTCGTAGACGAGGGCAGGGGCGGTGCTTTCCAGCGTCAGCGTGCGGACGCTCTCCCACATGCGCATGAGATATTCGAAATCGCGCTTGATCTCGGTCTTGGTGCGCGAGGCGCCCGCCGTGCGCAGGATGACGCCCATGCCATCCGGCACCTCGAGATCGGAAGCGAGATCCTTCAGGCGCTTGCGATCGGCCGAATTGGTGATCTTGCGGGAAATGCCGCCGCCGCGCGCGGTGTTGGGCATCAGCACCGAATAGCGGCCGGCGAGGCTGAGATAGGTGGTGAGCGCCGCGCCCTTGTTGCCGCGCTCTTCCTTCACGACCTGCACGAGCAGGATCTGCCGGCGGCGGATGACTTCCTGGATCTTGTAGGAGCGGCGATGGCGGGTCTGCCGGCGCTGGGGAACTTCCTCCATCGCGTCGCCGCCGCCGCCGAGCTGCTCGACGATCTCTTCCGGCTCGCGGGGGGCGGAATCATCCGCGCCGTTCTCGTCGGAATCAGCATCCGACAGATCGGCATCGGTGCCGGCCTCATCGCCGGAGGCTGCGCTGTCGGACGCCGCCGTCTCGTCACTCTCGAGCGGGGCGGAGGCGACCTCGTCCTTGCCGCCCCGCCGGCGCCGCGCCTTGTTGCGGCCGCCGCGGCGCGCGCCGCGCTCCTCTTCCTCGTTCTCCTCGTCGGCGGCAGCGGCCTCCTCGGCCAGCAATGCCTCGCGATCGGCGACGGGGATCTGGTAGTAATCGGGGTGGATTTCCGCGAAGGCGAGGAAGCCGTGGCGGTTGCCGCCGAAATCCACGAAGGCCGCCTGGAGCGAGGGCTCCACGCGCGTCACCTTCGCAAGGTAGATGTTGCCCCTCAGGGGGCGGCGATTGGCACTTTCGAAATCGAATTCCTCAACGCGATTGCCGCGCTGCACGACCACCCGGGTCTCTTCCGGGTGGGACGAATCGATCAACATCCGTGTGGTCATGGATTAGCCTTGATAAGGATGTCCCAGTTCGAACGCCCGCAAACGGGCTGGCCCGGCGGCTCGGACGGCCGGAGGCCAATGCGCGAGGGGTCGGGCCGATGGAACGGGGAAGGTCAGGATGGGAGAAACGGTTCTCGGCCGAAGCCGGCAACCGGACGAAGCCGGAAAGGGCCGCGGGGAAGGAGCGAACTGACATGCGCGCGGTTTTGCGCGAAAGGCGTCGAGCCGCGATGCCGGAGGCGTGGCGCATGCATGGCGACGCGACCGGTTTCAGGTTCGGACTCGAAAAAGCGGGCATCAACAGAACTATCCCCACAGGCGGCCGATGCGTCCCGTCGCAAGAGGTTCACGCCGAAGGACCGGGATTGGGATGCCGCGCCCGGCTATCGGGGGCAGCTCGCCGGGCCATGACGCCTGCCGGAAGCTCCGGTCGAGGCGGGGCGGGAACAATGCGGAGCGCGGCTCATCGAGAGTCTTGCCCGCTGGCGCGACGCACCATAGACCCCGTGTAAGGACGAATGGACGAATTTGCAAGCGAGAGACCGGAAGGGCCGGCCGGCATGAGGATGTCATCCCCAGGGTTCATGCGCTTCCGGGCCCGCAACCTGGCCCTTGCGCTGGCAACCCTCGCGTTTTTCGCCAGCGGAATCGGCCTGTGCGTCGCATGGGCGCAGGCGCCGCAGGGCGCGCCGGTGGTGGTCCGCGCGATCCACGCCGTGGAAGGCCAGAGCCCGGATCTCTTCGCGATCATCATCGATCTCTCCGAGGAAACGACCGTCCGGCATGAGGTTCTGACCGGGCCGGACCGGCTCGTGATCGATCTCGACCGCAGTTTCGTGGCGGCCAGCGCGCAGCGGATGACGGGGCGGTCGCTGCCTGCCATCGGCGCCTTGCGGGCCGGGCTGTTCATGGCGGGGCAATCGCGCATCGTCATCGATCTGGCGCGGCCGGTGCTGGTCGAGCGGGCGGATTTCGTCCGCCAGAGCGGGGTGGCGCGGCTCGTCGTGCAACTCCGCGCGACCAGCGCCGAGGCCTTTCTCGCCCAGGCGCGGCTCGATGCGGCAAAACGCCTCTCCGGCCGCAACAGCCGGCCCGAACCGCCCCCGGACGACAAGGGCGATACGCGTCCCCTCGTCGTGATCGATCCCGGCCATGGCGGCATCGATCCCGGCGCCTCCGGCCTCAAGGGCGAGGCGGAGAAGGATCTCGTGCTGGCCGTGGGCCTCGCTTTGCGCGATCGGCTCGTGAAATCCGGCAAGGTTCGCGTGGCGATGACGCGCGACGACGACCGTTTCGTCTCGCTGAACGAGCGGGTGAAGTTTGCCCGCGCCCGGGAGGCAAGGCTGTTCGTCTCGCTGCACGCCGATTCGCTCGCCGGCGAACCGGATGTGCGCGGCGCTTCCGTCTACACCCTCTCCGATCGCGCGACGGATGCGCTGGCGGCCCGCGCGGCCGAGAAGGAAAACCGCGCCGACCTGATCGCCGGGCTCGATGCCGACGAGGAGGCGCGCGGCGGCATCGAAACGATTCTCGTCGATCTCGCCCGCCGCGAGACCCGCGCCTTCGCGCAACTCGCCGCGCGCCAGACCGTGACCGCTCTCGGCAACCGCACCCACAAGACTCCGCTGCGCGGCGCGGGCTTCCGCGTGCTGCGCGCGCCCGACATGCCCTCGATTCTCATCGAACTCGGCTATCTCTCGAATCCGCAGGATTTGCGGGCTTTGGCGGATGGAAACGACCAGAAATCGCTCGCGGAAACGCTGGCCAATGCGCTCGAGGCCTTCGTTCTGGCCACATCCGCACCCGATTCCGCCGTCGTCGCCCCGGCGGCGGGGCCCTGAAACTTGCGAAAATCCGCCCTCAAACGAAATTGTCAGCCCGAGGTGCCGTTTTTCGGCCACGCTTTTCGACTTTCTGTCCGGAGACACTTTTGGGCTGCGCGAAGCTCTGGTATCCCCTCGCGGGATTCCCTTGCGTCGGAAGCAGTGTCGTCGCGTGTCACGGGTCGGGAATCTTCACCAGTTCGTGCGATGATCGCGTTCGCAGGTTGATCGACGAAATCGGCACAGGCGGTCCGGCACCGCGCGCCGGCAGGGATAGGGCATTGGAATGCGACTGATTGCGCGGTTCTTCGCGTTTCTGTTCGGAACCCTGACGCTCGTGGGCCTCGTCGGCGCCGCGGTGGCGGGGTATATCGTCTGGCATTACTCGCAGGACCTGCCCGATCACGCCCAGCTCGCGAATTACGAGCCGCCGGTGACGACCCGCGTTCACGCCGCCGATGGCACGCTGCTCGCCGAATATGCGCGCGAGCGCCGGCTCTACCTGCCGATCCAGGCGATGCCGCGCCTGCTGATCGCCGCCTTCCTTTCGGCGGAAGACAAGAACTTCTACAAGCATGGCGGCGTGGACCCCGAGGGCCTCGCCCGCGCCGTGGTGACCCAGTTCCGGCGCGGCTCCGGCGCGCGCCAGCAGGGCGGCTCGACCATCACGCAGCAGGTGGCGAAGAACTTCTTCCTCACGCGCGACCAGACGGTCGAGCGCAAGATCCGCGAAGCTTTGCTGGCATTCCGGCTCGAGGCGACCTTCTCGAAGGACAAGATCCTCGAACTCTACATGAACCAGATCTTCCTGGGTTCCGGGAACTATGGCGTGGCTGCGGCCGCGCTGAACTATTTCGGCAAGTCGGTGCACGAATTGACCGTTTCCGAAGCGGCCTATCTCGCGGCCCTGCCGAAGGCGCCGTCGAACTACCACCCGATCAACAACCGCGACGCGGCGCTCGGACGGCGCAACTACGTCATCGATCGCATGCTGGAGAACGGCTACATCACGCGCGAGGATGCGCAGGCCGCGCGCGCCGAATCGCTGGTGGCGAGCTTCCGCCAGCTCTCGCCCAACGCCTATGCCGCCGGCTTCTTCGCCGAGGAGGTGCGCCGCGAGATCGTCGATCGCTACGGCAACAAGAAGCTGCTCGAGGGCGGCCTCTCCGTGCGTTCCACGCTCGATCCGCGCATGCAGGTGCTGGCCCGCAAGGCGCTGTCGGATGGTCTCGTGCGCTATGACGAGGCGCGCGGCTGGCGTGGCGCGCAGGAGCGCATCCCGCCGCAGGGCGACTGGGGCATTCCGCTGGCCGAGGTGCAGGGCCTGACCGATGTCGACCCCTGGCGCCTGGCCGTCGTTCTCGATGTCACCCCCACGGAAGCGCGCATCGGCCTGCAACCGGCGCGCCTCTCGGGCGGGCAGGTCGATCGCAAGCGCGAGACGGGGATCATCCAGGCCGATGGCGTCCGCTGGACCAATCGGCCGCTTCCGCGCGTCTTCAACCCCGGCGATGTGGTCTATGTCGAGCCGATCGCGGGGCAGGAGGGGCGCTATCGCCTGCGTCAGGTGCCGGAAATCTCCGGCGCGCTCGTCGCGATGGACCCGCATACCGGCCGCGTGAAGGCGATGGTCGGCGGCTTCTCCTTCGACAAGAGCGAGTTCAACCGCGCGACGCAGGCCCTGCGGCAGGTCGGCTCGTCCTTCAAGCCCTTCGTCTATGCCACCGCGCTCGACAACGGCTACACGCCGTCCTCGATCATCCTCGACGAGCCGATCGAGCTCGATCAGGGCAACGGCGAGATCTGGCGTCCGGAAAACTACGACGGCAAGCCGACCGGCCCGCGCACCTTGCGCTATGGCATCGAGCAATCGAAGAACCTGATGACCGTGCGCCTTGCGCGCGATCTCGGCATGCCGCTGGTGGCGGAATACGCCAAGCGCTTCGGCATCTATGACGACATGCTCCCGGTGCTCGCGATGTCGCTCGGCGCGGGCGAGACGACCGTTCTGCGCATGACGGCGGCCTATTCCATGATGGCGAATGGCGGCAAGCGCATCCGCCCGACCCTGATCGACCGCATCCAGGACCGCTGGGGCGCGACGATCTACCGGCATGACGAGCGCCAGTGCAATCCCTGCACCGCCGAGGCCTGGAACGACCAGGACGAGCCGCGCATCATCGACACGCGCGAGCGCGTCATCGACCCGATGACCGCCTACCAGATCACCTCGATCCTCGAGGGCGTGACGCAGCGCGGCACGGCGGCGCAATTGCGCGCGCTGGGCCGCACCTTCGCGGGCAAGACCGGCACCACGAACGACGCGAAGGATGTCTGGTTCGTGGGCTTCTCGCCCGATCTCGCCGTGGGCGTCTATCTCGGCTTCGACAAGCCGCAATCGCTCGGCAGCCGCGCGACCGCCGGCACCTATGCCGTGCCGATCTTCTCCGCCTTCATGAAGGAAGCGCTGGCGGGCAAGCCGAACCTGCAGTTCCGCGTGCCGCCGGGCATCAAGTTCATCCGCGTCAATGCGCGCTCGGGCCAGCGCACGACGGCCGGCGATCCGCTGGCGATCCTCGAGCCGTTCAAGCCCAACACCGCGCCACCGGAGAACTATTCCTTCGGGGAAGCGACGGCGGGCGGCATCGTCGTGCCGGGCGGCACGATCGGCTCGTCGACCGGCGGCCTCTACTGACGTCAATCCGGTTTACAGGCCCGGTGCGGGAGGCTATCCCGGCCGGGCTTTTGTCGTGCGGGGCCATCGCCTCGCGCCAGCGGGAATCCAGGGTATGCGCGCCGAAATCGAAGAAAAGGTCGAGACAATCCAGCAATCGGTGGGATTGCTGAAGAAGCATCTCGACTGGGATCGCGCATTGAAGAAACTCGCCGATCTCAACACGCGCGTCGAGGAACCGGATTTCTGGAACGACGCGCAGGCCGCGCAGAAGATCATGCGCGAGCGCACCGATCTCGATTACCGCATCGGCCTCGTGAAGAAGCTGCAGGGCGAACTCGACGACGCCGTGACCCTCATCGAACTCGGCGAGGCCGAGGAGGACGAGGCGACCGTCAGCGAGGGCGAGAACCAGATCCGCGCTTTGGCCGAGAATTCCGAGAAGCTGCAGATGGAAGTGCTGCTCTCGGGTGAGGCCGACGGCAACGACACCTATATCGAAATCCATTCCGGCGCGGGCGGCACCGAAAGCCAGGACTGGGCCTCGATGCTGCTGCGCATGTATCAGCGCTGGGCCGAGCGTTCGGGCTTCAAGGTCGACGTGATGGAACTCTCGGACGGCGAAGAAGCGGGCATCAAGTCGGCGACGCTGATGCTCAAGGGCCGCAACGCCTATGGCTGGGCCAAGACCGAGGCCGGCGTGCATCGGCTGGTGCGCATCAGCCCCTACGATTCCAACGCGCGCCGCCATACGAGCTTCGCCAGCGTCACGATCTACCCCGTGGTCGACGATTCGATCCAGATCAACCTCAACGAGAGCGATGTGCGCATCGACCTCATGCGGGCGCAGGGCGCGGGCGGGCAGAACGTCAACAAGGTGGAATCGGCCGTGCGCCTCGTGCACATCCCCACCGGCATCATGGTGATGAGCCAGACCAGCCGCTCGCAGCACCAGAACCGCGAACTCGCCTGGAAGATGCTGCGCGCGCGCCTCTACGAACTCGAACTGAAGAAGCGCGAGGAACTGGCCGCCGCCGAACAGGCCGCCAAGACCGATATCGGCTGGGGCCACCAGATCCGCTCCTATGTGCTGCAGCCCTACCAGCTCGTGAAGGATCTGCGCACCGGCATCACCTCCACCGATCCGCAGGCTGTGCTCGATGGCGACATCGACGCCTTCATCGAGGCCGCGCTGAAGCACAAGATCACCGGCGGCGAGCCGATCGCGGTGGATGATATCGAGTGAGCCTCACTCCGCCGCGCTGGCCGTCATCAGGCGGCTCGCGCGCAGGAAGCGCATGGGGTCGGTGGCGTCGTCGTCGATGCGCACCTCGTAATGCAGGTGCGGGCCGGTGGAACGCCCCGTCGAGCCGACCGAGCCGAGGACCTGCCCCGCGCGGATGACGTCGCCCTCGCTGACCAGAATGCTCGAGAGATGCGCGTAGCGCGTGGAAAGCCCGTTGCCGTGGTCGATCTCGACCATCCGGCCATAGCCGCCATTGTAACCCGCCTCGATCACCTTGCCCGGCGCGGTGGCGCGCACGGATGTGCCGGTCGGCGCGCGGAAATCGATGCCGGAATGCATCGCGAGCCCGCGCGTGAAGGGGTCGAGCCGGGTGCCGAAGCTCGAGGTGATGTCATGGTCGCTCGGCAGCGGGCGCGCCAGCGGCAGGCGCTTCAGCACGGTCTGGCTGTTTCCGGCACGCAGCAGGGCGCGATCGGCGCGCACGAGATGTTCGTCGAACCCTTCGCCCTCAACGCGCGGGGCGGCGGGCAGGAGCGGACCGCCGAGCCCGGATTCGACCGGTGAAACATCACGCAGGGTCATCGGCTCGACCGGTTTGGGTTCCGGCGTCCGGAGCGTCGCGAGCGCACGCGGCGCGAGTTCCTTCTCGAAGCGTTCGAGGCCAAGGCCCGTCGCGGCGATCACGCGGCGGGCGCGCAGCTCGGCCGCCTCGGCATGTTCGGCGAGCCGCCGCATCGTGGCGATCTGGTGCAATTCCAGCGCGCGGGTCCGCTGGTCGACCTGGCCGACGACATCCCGGATCGTCCCCCGCATCTTCATGTCATCGAGGCCCGGCGGCTTCGCTTGCAGATCGCCGGGCGCGAGGGGCTGGAAGGCGCGCGGCGCGAAGGCCGAGACGGCATCGTCCACCGGCATCGGGCGCGCCGGCTCGGCCGGTCCGCCGATCGCGGCGGGGAGCGGAATGCGGGTCTCGAAACCGGGCCGCGCGGCAGCGGAGGGGCTCGCGAGCGCCGGCGCCGGCTCGCGGGGCGGCTGCAGCCCGGCTTGCGCCGCGCGCTGTTCGAGATCAGTGACGAGCAGATAACGGGCCTCGAGCTCGGCCTGCCGGGCCACGAGGGCGGAGACGCGATCCTCGATCGTGTCTTGATTGGCGATCTGCCGCGTGGTGAGGCGGTCGATGCGTTGCCGCAACTCGACGATCCGGTCCTCGTAGGCCCGGATCTCGCGCCTTTCGCCCGAAGCCATCACCACCAGCGCCTCGTCGCGGAACACGTTGTAGAGCGTGCCGAGAACCGCCGCGAGCATCAGCAGGAGCGACAGGGCGAGGGCGGCGAGGAAGGCCGGTCCGCCGATTTCGATGGTCTCCCAGCCCGCGCCGCGCCGCACGAGAAAGGCAAACCGGGCGCCGGTATTGGCGCTGGGCTGGATGATCGGTGCACGGACAAGCATCAACGCGGCACTCCGAAACGGACTTCGCTTCACGCCAAGTCATAATCGGTTAGGGTTAACGCCGCGCTAAGTTTTGCCGGCCCAGCCAAGCCGGGCCAGCCATTTCAGGCAAAATCAGAGGGATTTCGCCGCTTCCAGAACCTCGGCGGCGTGGCCGGGTACCTTCACCTTGTTCCAGATGCGGGCGATTTTGCCGCCCTGATCGATCAGGAACGTCGTGCGCTCCACGCCCATGTACTTGCGGCCATACATGCTCTTCTCGGCCCAGACGCCATAGGCCTCGAGCATCGCCTTCGATTCGTCAGAGGCGAGGGCGACTTCCAGGCCATACTTTTTTTTGAACTTGTCGTGACTGGCGGCGCTGTCGGGCGAAACGCCGAGGATTTCGGTCCCCGCCTTGGCAAAATCCGCCTTCAGGGCATTGAAATCCTTGGCTTCCTGCGTGCAGCCGGAGGTATCGTCCTTCGGATAGAAGTAAAGCACCAGCTTCTGGCCGGCGAAGTCCTGCAGCGAGATCGTTCGGCCGCCATCGCCTGGGAGTGTAAAGGCGGGGGCTGGTGTACCGGCGGCAAGCGGCGAATCGGTCATGGTTCTGTTCCTGATGCTGAAACGATGGAGGCAGGCCGGCGTTTATGGCGACTGGCACCGGCGTTTTCCTTTACGGCGGCATGGCCGTGAAGGATCGCCGCCGGATTTCGAAATCCGCGTCGTTGTGACGCGAGGCCATGCAATGGCCGGGATTGCCGGTGAAATGGGTTAAGGTCCGGCGCGGGGCCGGACGTCACGGCGCGGCTTTCTGGCCTGTGCTATCAGGCGCGAACGGGGCGATTCGCCCACTGGAGAAGGAGAGGCGGCAACCTTGGATCAGGAAGCCCTCATGCACAGGCTGATGCACCGGCGCCCCGGCGGCTGGCGGCTTGGCCTGCGCGTCTGCCTGATGACCTTCCTCGGCCTCTCGGTCCTGATGGGGCTGGGTTTGACCTTCGCCTATCTGCATTTCCGCAACAACGACAATTCCGATTTCCTGCGCGAGCGGGTGCTGGCGGCCATCACCAATCTGGCCGGGCCCGATGCCCGCATCGTGCTCGATCGCGCCGGCATGGCCTTGACGGGGATCGATCCGGTCTTCTCTCTGTCGGGCCTCACGGTCGAGAGCCCGAAGACGGGCTATGCCGTGGCCATCGGTCAGCTCGATCTCGGCCTGAATTCCGGTTCAATGTTCCGGCTCGCGCTCGACCCCACGCACCTCTCGGTTTCGCAGATCGATCTCGTGCTGCCCCCGCCCGGTGTGGAGCAGGATGCGGTAGAAAGGCTGGCAAGCGGCCTCGAGAGCATTGCCGGGCTTGCCGAGCTGATCGCCAGCGTGCCGAACCTCGAGGCGGTCGATGTGCCGCGCTTCAGCATCACCCGGCGCACGGAAAGCGGCGAGACCGTGCCCGTGGGCGTGGCCTTCAGCATGGAAATCCGCCGCACGGGCGGGGAAATCCGGCTTCAGGTGGCGCGCGCCCGCCCGGTCGGCGCGGTCGGCGTGGCGGCGCGACCGGCCCCGAAGGCGCTGGTCCTGAGCCTGGTGAACGAGCCGACGTCGGATGGCCACAAGCGCCTGAAGCTGCGCTCGCAGGTCGGGGCGCTCGGGGCCTTCGCCGAACTGCTCGGCTGGCCGCTGGGCGCCGTCGACCCGGCCCTGCAGCTCGAGGCGGAGCTCGATGCCGGCATCGGCGGCGGACAGACGCGCGGGCCGGTGCGCGCACGGTTCGTCGTGGGCGGCGGAGCGCTCGATTTTTCGGCCTATGGCGTGCCCAACCTGCCGATCGACGAATTCTCGATCGAACTCGTGGGCGAGACGGGCTCGCGGCAGATGCGCATTCCCGCCTTCCGTTTCCACTCGCGCGAGACCGATATCCGCGCCTCGGGCATGCTCGATATCGAGGGTGATCTCAAGCGCCTTCGCCTCACGGCGCCGCAGGCGGTGATCAAGCCGAACAAGGCGGGCGGCATGCCCGTCAGCTTCGAGGAAATCGCGCTGGAGGCGCGCATCGCGCGCGATCTCGGCGGCGTGATCGTCGACCGCCTGCAGGTGCGGGATTCCGGGGGCGAAGTGCAGGCCGCGGGAGAAATCAGCATGGCCGGGGGAGGGTTGTTCGATGCCCGGCTCTCGGCGCGCAACTTTCCGGCGCAGAAGGCCTTGCGGCTCTGGCCGGTTTTCGTCAGCACGGGCGTGCGGCAATGGCTGATCGACCAGCTTGATGCCGGCCAACTCGCCGTTCTTGATGTCCGCACGCGCCTCGAGGGCAAGGTGCTGGAGGATGCCTGGGCGCAGCGCCCCCTGCCGGATGACAGTGTCGCCAGCGAATGGCGCCTCGAAGCGGTGACGCTGCGGGCGGTTCCCGACGCGCCGCCCGTGCGCGAGGCGGTGCTCACCGGCCGCAGTTCGGCGCGCCGGGCGCAGGTCCGGGTCGAGAGCGGCATCATCGAGGCGGGCCCCGGCGCACCCATCTCGATCGCGGGCTCGGATTTCGTGGTCGCCGATCTCGCGCGCGTCCCGCCGGTTCTCGACATCCGCATGCCGGTCCGTGGCCCGCTGATGGGCGTCGCGGCGTTGCTCGCGAGCCCCGGCCTCGCGACGGGGGCGGCGATCCCGCCCTCCATCGCCGGGGGCGAGGGGCAGGTCGACGGTCTGGTTCAGGCCCAGCTCGTGCTGAAGGACCATGGCCCGCGTGAACTCAAGGTGGAGGCGCGGGCCGATTTGAGACAGGTGGGCATCGCCAATCTCGTGCCGGGCGAGAAGCTGGAGGCCGGCCAGTTCCAGCTGCAATGGCGCAACAACGCGCTGGCGATCCGGGGCGATGGCCGGCTCAACGGCCTCCCCGTGCAGATCGAATGGCGTGCGGAGGCCGACAAGCCGGCGATCGCGACCATTCGGGCAACCCTTGACGACGCCCAGCGACAGCGCCGCGGCATCGACCTCAAATCCGTGCTGACCGGGCCGGTCGGGGCGGTGGTGCTCGTCACGTTCGAGCGGAACGAGCCCGTGGATATCGATGTGGTGGTCGATGTGACCGCGAGCCGGATCGAGGGCGTCGCCCCGGGTTATTCCAAGCGTCCCGGCCAGCCCGGCAAGATCAGCTTCGATTACGAGACCAAGGGCGACCGCGTGCTGCTGGATGACCTCGTCGTCGAGTTGCCCGGCCTCAATCTCAAGGGGCGCCTCGACCTGCAGCGCGATGCCAGCCTGAACAAGGCGGAGTTCGACGATTTCCGCTACTCGCCCGGCGACAATGCCAAGGTGATCATCGAGCGCCAGCGGAACGGGATGCGCATCCAGGTGCGCGGCAACTCCTTCGACATGCGCCCCTTCCTGCGCAGCCTGCAGGCCGGGCGCGTCGATGACAGCAAGGCCTCAGATCTCGATCTCGATCTGCAATCGACCGTGCTGGTCGGCTTCGGCGGCGAACTTCTGGCCAATGCGGAATTGCAGGCCCAGCGGCGCGGCGGCCAGCTCTCGCGCCTGCAGGCCCGCGGCCGCTTCGGCGGCGATTCCCTCGTGGTGGAAACCGCCGAGGCCGGTTCGCGGGAGGGTCCGGTGCTGCGGATCGCCAGCGGCGATGGTGGAGCGCTGCTGCGCTTTCTCGACATCTATTCGCGCGCGCAGGGCGGCCGGCTGCTGGCCGATATCCGCGTGGGGCGCGACGGGCAGAGCGGTGTGGTCCAGATGCGCGATTTCCTCGTGCGCGGTGAACCGCTGCTGGCCCGCTACAATTCCGACCCGACCATCCAGCAGCGCTTGCCCTCGCAGGCGCCGGCGGCGGCGAGCCCGCGCGATGCCGTGAGCTTCACCAAGATGCGGGCCGATTTCGACCGCCGGCCGGGCCGGATCGAATTGCGCGAGGCGGTGATGTGGGGCGACCAGGTGGGCGGCACGCTCGAAGGCATTCTCGATTACGGCGCCGATCGTGTGGACATGAAGGGCGCGCTGGTTCCGGCCTATGCGCTCAACAACCTGTTCGCGCAGGTGCCGATCATCGGCCCCATCATCGGCGGGACCCAGTATGAGGGCCTGTTCGCACTGCCCTTCGTCATTCAGGGCCGCGCCAGCGCGCCGCAATTGCGCACGAATGCGATCAGCGCGATCGCGCCGGGTTTCCTGCGCAAGCTGTTCGAGGTGCAGCGCGAAGGCGCCGCCGTGCGCTGACGCTCAGGCGAGCTTCAGCAGGATGTGTTTCTTCTTGCCGAGCGAGAGTTTCGCGACCCCGTCCGCGTTGAAATCGGCCCGCGAGAGCGCCGCACGCGCATCGGTGACGGCGACATCGTTCACCTTGAGCCCACCACCGTCGATCTGCCGGCGCGCTTCGCCCGTGCCGGAAACGAGCCCGGCCTTCACGAAGGCCGTGAGCACGCCGAGCCCGGCATCGACCTCACCGGCCGCAATCTCCACCGTCGGCAGGCTCGTGGCCGTCTCACCGAGTTCGAAGGCGCGCCGCGCGGTGTCGGCTGCCGCTTCTGCCGCCGCACGGCCGCGCACCAGCGCGGTCGCTTCGGTGGCCAGCACCTTCTTCGCCTCGTTGATCTCCGCGCCGCCGAGTGCCGCGAGCCGCGCGATCTCGCCCATGGGCAGGAAGGTGAAGAGCTTCAGGAAGCGACCGACATCCGCGTCTTCGGTGTTGCGCCAGTATTGCCAGTAATCATAGGCCGGGAGCTGCGCCTCGTTGAGCCACACCGCGCCGGAGGCCGTCTTGCCCATCTTCGCGCCCGAGGCGGTGGTGAGCAGCGGGCAGGTGAGGGCATAGAGCTGGTGCGTGCCCATCCGCCGCCCGAGATCGATGCCCATGACGATGTTGCCCCACTGGTCCGAGCCGCCCATCTGCAGGTTGCAGCCGTAGCGCTTCGCGAGTTCCACGAAATCATAGGCCTGAAGCAGCATGTAATTGAATTCGAGGAAGGAGAATTCCTGCTCCCGCTCGAAGCGCTGCTTGACCGATTCCATCGTCATCATGCGGTTGACCGAGAAATGCCGGCCGACATCGCGCAGGAAGGGGAGGTAGAGGAGGCGGGTCAGCCATTCCGCGTTGTCGATCATCAGCGCGTCGGACTTCCCATCGCCGAACCGCACGATCGTCGAGAAGATCTCCTTGATGCCCGCCTTGTTGACCTCGATCTCCTCCAGCGACAGCAGCTTGCGCGCCTCATCCTTGAAGGAGGGGTCGCCCACTTGCGTCGTGCCACCGCCCATCAGCGTGATCGGCTTGTTGCCGGTGCGCTGCAGCCAGGCGAGCATCATGATCGAGATGAGGCTGCCGATATGCAGGCTTGGCGCCGTGCAATCATAGCCGACATAGGCCACGATATCGCCCTTCGCCGCCAGCGCATCGAGCCCGGCGAAGTCGGAAGCCTGATGCACGTAGCCACGCTCGATCATCGTGGCGAGGAAATCGGATTTCGGCGTGAAATCGGTCATGGTGGCTACTCGGAATTGGCAGTCGGAAGGTCATGTTTCGGGATGAGAGCCTCGCCGTCATGCCCGGGCCTGGGCCGGGTATCCACGTCTTTCCTCATCCGATCCAGTCCAGTCGTGGATGGCCGGAACAGGTCCGGCCATGACGTGGGCGCTTACGCGCGCGGCGCGCCAAGCCGCATGTCGAGATAATCGCCGACCTTGCCGACGAGCTGATCCACGCGGTTCTCGAAGAAGTGGTTCGCGCCCTCGATCACGACGTGATCGAGCTTCACGCCCTTCTGCACCTTCACCTTGTCGATGACGCTGACGACCTCGTTGGCCGGGGCGACGCGATCCTGGTCGCCATGCACGAAAAGGCCCGAGGCCGGGCAGGGCGCTAGGAAGGAGAAATCATAGCGGTTCGCCATCGCGGCGATCGAGATGAAACCCTCGATTTCCGGGCGGCGCATCAGCAATTGCATGCCGATCCAGGCACCGAAGGAGACGCCGGCCACCCAGCAATGCCGGGCATCGGGGTTCAGCGCCTGCATCCAGTCGAGCGCGGCGGCGGCATCCGAGAGTTCGCCCGCGCCGTGGTCGAAGGTGCCTTCCGAGCGTCCGACGCCGCGGAAATTGAAGCGCAGGACCGAAAAGCCGCGCTCATGGAACGTGTAGAAGAGGTTGTAGACGATCTGGTTGTTCATCGTCCCGCCGAATTGCGGGTGCGGATGCAGGATGATCGCGATCGGCGCGCCCTTCTTCTTGGCGGCCTGGTACCGGCCCTCGAGACGGCCTTCCGGCCCGTTGAAAATCACCTCAGGCATGGTTTTCCTGTTCAGCGGGGTCAGGGGCGCGCAGGGCTCGCGGAACAGGCATTCCACGAAAACCGAAGGCGAGCTCTTGACGGGAGGGCCTTGTGCTCCACTTTAGAATTGTTCTAAAGGTTTCCAGAAGGCTGGAAACTTTGGGGAGCGCGTGCGATTAGCACAGCCAGGGGCGAAAGGGGAAGTTTTTTCGCCACAACCCCACGGAATTTGGAGACAGACGAACCGACCATGAGCGCCTCGCGCAGCTATCTCGACTGGAACGCCACCGCGCCGCTGCTCCCGGCCGCGCGCGAGGCGTGCTGTCGCGCGCTGGATACGCTCGGCAATCCCTCGTCCATTCATGCCGAGGGGCGCGCGGCCCGCGCAATCGTCGAGGATGCCCGCGCGGCGGTCGCGGCGCTGGTGGGCGGCGAAGCCGAGAATGTGGTCTTCACCTCCGGCGCGACGGAAGCGGCGAATGCGCTGATCACGCAGGGGCTTGCGGGCTGCTGCGGGCGCGATCTGCCGCGTGGCCTGCCCGTTCTCGTCGGCGCGACGGAACATGCGGCGGTGCTTGCGGCGGCGGGCGAGGCCGAGCGCCTGCCGGTCGATGCCAACGGTCTGATCCGGCAGGATATTCTTGAACAGCGCCTGAAGGCTATCGGTCCGGCTCTGGTCGCAATCCAGCTCGCCAACAACGAGACCGGCGTGGTGCAGGACATCGCAAGCCTCGCGCGCCTCGTGCACGCGCATGGCGGGGCGATCGTCGTCGATGCCGTGCAGGGTCCGGGGCGGATCGCGCTGGATATTGCCGCGCTGGGGGCGGATGCGCTGATGCTCTCGGCGCACAAGTTCGGCGGGCCCAAGGGTGTCGGCGCGATCGTCTTCGCCGATAGCCGCACGCGCCTCGCCTCGGCGGCGATCCTCGGGGGCGGGCAGGAGCGCGGCCAGCGCGGCGGCACGGAGAATGTGCCGGGCATCGCCGGCATGGGCGCGGCGGCGCGCGCTGTGAAGGCGGAATTCGATGCTCACACCTTGAATCAGCTTCGCGATGGATTCGAGAATCGTCTCAAGGCCCTCGCTCCGGATGTTCGAATCGCGGGCGAGGGCGTTGCGCGCCTGCCCAACACGACGTTGTTCGCCATCCCCGGCATCACCGCCGAGAAGGCGCTGATCGCGTTCGATCTCGCCGGCGTGGCAGTGTCCTCCGGCTCGGCCTGCTCCTCGGGCAAGGTGAAGGCGAGCCATGTGCTCGAAGCCATGGGCGCGGCGGATGGGGTAAAGGCGGGCGCGATCCGCCTGTCCCTCGGCCGGACGACTGTGGCGCACGAGATCGATCAGGCCCTCGATGTGATCGAGCGGCTCGTGGCGCGACGCGTGGCAAGGAATTCCGCCTCGGATGACACATTCGCGGCGAGCGCGGCCTGATCGGCTGCGCGAGTGACAACGTAGAGATGAAGACAACCCTCGGTCCTTGAAACCGATGAGGAGGATATGACATGCCGGCAGTGAAGGAGACGGTCGAAACCGTCCGCCAGATCGACGTCGATCAATACAAATACGGGTTCGTCACCGATATCGAATCCGAACTCGCGCCGAAGGGGCTGAACGAGGACATCGTTCGCTACATCTCCGCGAAGAAGAACGAGCCGGCATGGCTGCTGGAATGGCGCCTCGAGGCGTTTCGCCGCTGGCTGACCATGCAGGAGCCGACCTGGGCGCGGGTGCATTATCCGCAGATCGACTTCCAGGACCTGCATTACTACGCCGCGCCTAAGAAGACCCCGGGCCCCAAGAGCCTCGACGAGGTCGATCCGGAACTGCTGCGCACCTACGAGAAGCTCGGCATCCCCTTGCGCGAGCGTGAAATCCTCGCCGGTGTCGAGCCGCAGAACCGCGTCGCGGTCGATGCGGTGTTCGATTCGGTGTCGGTGGTCACGACCTTCAAGGAAGAACTGGCGAAAGCCGGCGTGATCTTCTGCGCCATCTCGGAGGCGGTGCACACGCATCCCGAACTCGTGAAGCAGTATCTCGGCACCGTGGTTCCGACGACGGACAATTTCTATGCCACGCTCAACAGCGCGGTCTTCTCGGATGGCTCCTTCGTCTACATCCCGCCGGGCGTGAAATGCCCGATGGAGCTTTCGACCTATTTCCGCATCAACGAGCAGAAGACCGGCCAGTTCGAGCGCACGCTGATCATCGCCGACAAGGGCTCCTACGTCAGCTACCTCGAGGGCTGCACGGCACCGAAGCGCGATGAAGCTCAGCTTCACGCCGCGGTGGTGGAGCTGATCGCGCTCGACGATGCCGAGATCAAGTATTCGACTGTCCAGAACTGGTACCCCGGCGACAAGGACGGCAAGGGCGGCATCTACAATTTCGTGACGAAGCGCGGCGATTGCCGTGGCGCGCGCTCGAAGATCTCGTGGACGCAGGTCGAGACCGGCTCGGCGATCACCTGGAAATATCCGTCCTGCATCCTGCGCGGCGAGGGTTCCTCGGGCGAGTTCTATTCCATCGCCATCTCGAACGGCATGCAGCAGGTCGATTCCGGCACCAAGATGATCCATCTGGGCAAGAACACGACCTCGAAGATCTTGGCCAAGGGCATCGCGGCGGGCCGCTCCGACAACACCTATCGCGGGCAGGTCACGGCGCACAGGAAGGCCACGGGCGCGCGCAACTTCACGAATTGCGACAGCCTGCTGATCGGCCAGCAATGCGGCGCGCACACCATTCCCTATATCGAGAGCAAGAACGCCTCCGCCGTGTTCGAGCACGAGGCGACGACATCGAAGATCGCCGAGGATCAGCTCTTCTACTGCATGCAGCGCGGCCTTGATGAAGAGGAGGCGGTGGCGCTCATCGTCAACGGCTTCGTGAAGGAAGTGCTCCAGCAGCTGCCGATGGAATTCGCGGTGGAAGCGCAGAAGCTCATCGCCGTGAGCCTTGAGGGCTCGGTCGGCTGACGCGCCCGTCATGCCTGGGTTTGGCCCGGGCATCCACGACTTCTCACTCCAAGACGCGGATGGCCGGAACAAGTCCGGCCATGACGTCGAGGAAAGACCCAGATCCGGAACAGAACCATGCTTGAAATCAAGAACCTCCACGTCGAAATCGACGGCAAGAAGATCCTCAACGGCCTGAACCTCACGGTGAAGGCGGGCGAAGTCGCGGCCATCATGGGCCCGAATGGCTCGGGCAAGTCGACCCTCTCCTATGTCATCGCCGGCAAGGAGGATTACACGGTCACCGAGGGCGAAATCCTGCTCGACGGCGTGAACGTGCTGGAGATGGAGCCGCATGAACGCGCCCATGCCGGCCTGTTCCTGGCCTTCCAGTATCCGCTGGAAATTCCGGGCGTGGCGACCATGACCTTCCTCAAGGCCGCGCTTAATGCGCAGGCGAAGTCGCGCGGCGAGGATGAACTCTCCCCCGGCGAATTCATGAAGCGCGTGCGCGAGGCCGCCGGCCAGCTCGGCATCAACCCGGATATGCTGAAGCGGCCGCTGAATGTCGGCTTCTCCGGCGGCGAGAAGAAGCGGATGGAAATCCTGCAGATGTCGCTGCTCGCGCCGAAGATGGCGATTCTGGATGAAACCGATTCCGGCCTCGACATCGATGCCCTGCGCATCGTGGCTGAGGGCGTGAACGCGCATCGCGACCCCAACCACGCCTTCCTCGTCATCACGCATTACCAGCGCCTGCTCGATCATATCCGCCCCGATACCGTGCATGTCATGGCGAAGGGCCAGATCGTGCGCACCGGCGGGCCGGAAATCGCGCTCGAACTCGAAGAGCGCGGTTACGCCGAATATCTCGGCAACGCGGCGTGAGGGCACAATGGCAAACCCTGTCGTGATGATGCGGACGCCGGCCGAGACGGCGCTGATCGAGCGTTTCGCGGCCGAGAAGGCCTCGCTTCCCGGTGCGTCGCAGGCGCGGGCGGAAGCCTTCGCGCGCTTCGAGGCCAAGGGCCTGCCGTCGAAGCGCATCGAGAGCTATCACTACACCGATGTGCGCAACCTGATGCGCACGGTCGCGCCGGTGGCGAATGACGCGGTGGCCGGCGAGACGATGACGCTCGACGGTTTCCCGCGCCTCGGCTTCACCAATGGCCGCTGGCAGGGCGGTGATGCACCCGCCGGTGTCACGGTTGTGCCGCTGGCCGATGCCTATCGCGATGGTCTCGCGCCTGGCCTGGGCATGGGCGAGGCGACCGATATCGTCGTCGACCTCAACACGGCCTTCGCGCGGGATGGCGTGGCGATCCGGGTGGCGGCGGGCGCGGAAGCGCGGCTGCATCTGGCGTTCAGCGAAAAGACAAGTGCGCCAGCGAGCATCTTGCCGCGCGTGATCGTCGAGATCGGCGAGGGCGCGTCGCTCATGCTGGTCGCCACGCATCAGGGCCCCGCGGGCATCGCCTATCAGGTGAACGAGGTCGTGGAACTCCGCCTCGGCAAGCAGGCGAAGGTCGAGCATGTTCGCCTGAACCTCTCCGGCGACAAGGCGATGGTGCTTTCCTCCGTCGCGGCGACGCTCGGCGACGAGGCCGAGTTGCAGACGACGCAAATCGCGCTTGGCGGCGAGGTGTGCCGCCATCAGGTCTTCGTGACCTATCAGGGCGAGAACGCCAAGGCGGCCATTCGTGGCGCGACGATGCTCCGGGGCCATCAGCACCACGATACGACGCTTGTGGTGGATCATGCCGTGCCGCATGGCGAGAGCCGCGAACTCTTCCGCACGGTGGTGGATGGTTCGGCGCATGGCGTGTTCCAGGGCAAGATCATCGTGCGCCCGCATGCCCAGAAGACCGACGGGCAGATGGCGTCCAACGCGCTTCTGCTCTCGGACGATGCGGGGATGAGCAACAAGCCGGAGTTGGAGATCTTCGCGGATGACGTGGTCTGTGCCCATGGCGCGACCTGCGGCTCGCTCGACGAGAACCAGCTTTTCTACCTGCAGGCGCGCGGCCTTCCCCGCAAGGTGGCGGAAGCGCTGCTGGTCGAGGCCTTCGTGGGCGAGGTGCTCGAGACCGTGAGCGATGACGGCCTGCGTGAGACGCTTGCCGGCCTCGTCAGCGAGTGGATGCGGGCGAGGGCGGTCTCATGACCCTCGATCTCCATCGCATCCGCGCGGATTTCCCGGCGCTCGCGCTTGAGCCCTATGGCAAGCCGCTGACCTATCTCGACAATGCGGCTTCCGCGCAGAAGCCGAAGCAGGTGCTCGACCGGATGCGGCAGGCCTATGAGAGGGAATACGCGAATGTGCATCGCGGGCTCCATTACCTCGCCAATGCCGCGACCGAGGCCTATGAGGCCGCGCGCGAGAAGGTGCGGGCGTTCATCAACGCGCCTTCCGTGGACGAGATCATCTTCACGAAGAACGCGACCGAGAGCCTCAATCTCGTGGCCTCGGCGCTCGGGCGGCACCTCCAGATCGGCGAGGGCGATGAAATCCTCCTCTCCATTATGGAGCACCATTCGAACATCGTGCCCTGGCATTTCTGGCGCGAGCGGCACGGCGCGGTGCTGAAATGGGCGCCGGTCGATGCCGAGGGCAACTTCCTCCTCGATGAATTCGAGAAGCTCGTCACGCCGCGCACGAAGGTGATCGCGATCACGCATATGTCCAACGCGCTCGGCACCATCGTGCCGATCAAGGATATCGTGGCGATCGCGAAGAAGCACGGCATCCCGGTGGTGGTGGATGGCAGCCAGGCCGCGGTGCATCTGCCGGTCGATGTGCAGGATCTCGGCTGCGATTTCTACATCTTCACGGGCCACAAGCTCTATGGTCCCTCGGGCATCGGCGTGATGTGGGGCCGCAAGGCGCTGCTGAATGCCATGCCGCCCTTCCTCGGTGGCGGCGAGATGATCCGCGAGGTCTCCGAGGAGAACGTGACCTATGGCGACGCGCCCCATCGCTTCGAGGCGGGCACGCCCTCGATCGTCCCGGCCATCGGGCTCGGTGCCGCGATCGACTATGTGAACGCCATCGGCAAGGAGGCGATCCGCGCGCATGAGGATGATCTCCTGGCCTATGCCACGGAACGTCTCTCGGCGATGAACTCGATTTCCATCATGGGCCGGGCGCGGAACAAGGGTGCGATCCTGTCGTTTTCGCACAAGGCGGCGCATGCGCATGACATCGCCACCGTGATCGACCGGCAGGGGGTCGCGGTGCGGGCCGGCACGCATTGTACGCAGCCGCTCTTGAAGCGCTTCGGGCTCACCGCTACATGTCGCGCGAGCTTCGCGCTCTACAACACGCGCGAGGAGGTGGATCGGCTGGCCGAGGCGCTGATGCGTGCCGACAAGCTGTTCGCGTGAGGTGAGGCGAGATGGACAACACCGCTGACGTTTCCCGCGAGGCGCATGCCGCCACCGATGCCCCCGTCGGGGCGATCCCGCCCGAGGAGCTGGATCGCCTGACCGACGCGATCATCGCGGCGCTGAAGACCGTGTATGATCCCGAGATTCCCGCGGATATCTACGAACTCGGGCTGATCTACCGCATCGATATCTCGGATGATCGCTTCATCACCATCGACATGACGCTCACCGCGCCGGGCTGCCCGGTGGCGGGCGAGATGCCGGGTTGGGTGGAGACAGCCGTGCTGGCGGTGCCGGGCGTTTCGGGCGTGAAGGTCAACATGACCTTCGACCCGCCCTGGGATCAGTCGCGCATGTCCGACGAAGCCCGCGTCGCGCTCGATATGTGGTGATTGCGCGAGCTTGGCGCGCTTGTTCTGACGCGGAACCGGTTTCCGGCTCCGCTCTGACCCAGTCAGATCCAGTCCTAGCTTCTGAGCTGCGCCGCGACGCGTTCGCCCGCTGGCTTCGGGTCCCCGCGCAACGCATCGAAATCGCGCTTCAATAGCCCCACAATCACGTCGTCATGCCAGTTTCCGGCGATGAAGGCGCTCTCGCGCTCCAGCCCCTCGCGCACGAAGCCGACGCGCTCATAGGCGCGGATGGCGCGGGTGTTGAACGCCAGCACGCGCATCGAGAGCTTGTGCAGATCGAGCACGTCGAAGCAGAATTCCGCCACGGCGCGGATCGCCTCGGTGCCGAGCCCCTTGCCCAAGGCGTCGGGATCGAGAATGCCGATGATGAGCCCGGCGCGGCGATCGGCCTCCACGAAATTGTCGATCAGGATCTCGCCGATCGCCCGGCCCTGATGCTCGATCACCCAGGCGGCGGGATGGCTCGCGATATTCTCCACCCAGGCCTTGGCCTGCTCGTCGGTCAGCGCCGCGAGCTTGCGCGGATCGGCCCCGAGATTGCGATAGATCTCGGGATCGCGGCCGAGGGCCAGCCGATCGGCGATATCGCTCGGGATGGGGCGCCGGAGGATGAGGCGCGCGGTGCGGAGGCTGGGGAGGGGGGAGGGCAGAATCATGAAAACCGGATACCAGAGGGTCTGCCAACATCACAGCCCCACTCGCTTTTTTTCGCAAGCGGACTTACATTGAGCATGAACAGGGTCTTGCATGCCGCTCGGCCCTTCACCCACGCGACCCGGGTTTTTGAGCCCGACGTTCCGGAGGTTCATGATGAATGCCGTTTCGGGCGGGGTATCCGCCGCACCGCGTCGCCGCTTCCAGGTGATGAGCCTCACCGAGGCCGCCGCCGATCGCGTCCGCGAAACCATCGCGCAGGCCGAGAAGCCCATTCTCGGCATCCGCGTCGGCGTGAAGAATGGCGGCTGTGCCGGCATGTCCTACACCATGGAATATGCCGAGGCGAAGAACCCGCATGACGAGGTGGTGGAAGACAAGGGCGTGACGATCCTCGTCGATCCCAAGGCGGTTCTGTTCCTGCTCGGCACCGAGATGGATGTGAAGACCGACGTGTTTTCCTCCACTTTCGTGTTCCGTAACCCGAACGAGACCTCGGCCTGCGGCTGCGGCGAATCGGTCGCGATCACGCCGGCCGATCCGGAGGCCCTGGCGAAAGCCTGAGACATCCATGGCGCGGGAGGAATCATGGCGCGGGAGGATCTCGAGGATTTCTTCGCGCCTTTCCTCCGTGTCACGCTCAAGCGCATGTTCGGCGGCCACGGCATCTATGCCGAGGGGCGGATCATCGCGATCGAGGCGGATGGCGAGATCTTCCTGAAGGTGGATGAGGCCACGCGCGGCTTCTTCGAGAGCCACGGTTCCACGCCCTTCACCTACGAGAAGCAGGCGGGCCAGCAGGCCGTGATGAGCTATTTCCGCGTGCCCGCAGAGGCTTACGATGACGACCGTTTGAAGCGCGCCTGCCTTGAGGCGGCGCTGCAGGCGGCGCAGCGCGCCGCGCTTCCGAAAGCCAGGAAACCCGGCCGGCGCAACAGCGCGCCAGCCTAGCGCTTCATGAAGCCCGGCAGGAACTCGCCGAAGCCCTTGGGTGTCGGGCCGTCATCCTGGTCGCGGTCGCGACGCGGGCGGCGCTCCTCGCGGCGGGAACGATCGGTCGAGCGATCGGTCACCTGCATGGCGGGGCGAGGGGCTTCCTCGCGGGGTGTACGCTCTTCGCGCGGCGGGCGGGCCTCACGCGGGGCGCGTTCCTCGCGCGGCGCACGTTCTTCCCGCGGCGCACGCTCCTCCCTTGGAGGACGCGGAGCCCGAGCCGGCTTCTCGCTGACGGATGTATCCTCGGCCTCGCCGCCGGCGCTATCGAGGATCTTCTGCTCCCGGGCGGTGCGGACATGCTCGCGATCGCCCCGGCCCTTGCCACGCGGGCTGCGTTCCTTGTCGCGGCCGCCACGGCTGCTCTCCCGGCCGCGACGGGCCGGGCGCTCCTCGCCTTCAGGCGCGGGCGGCAGGGCGGCGAGGTCGCCGCTTTCATCCCAGGGGATGGAGCGGTTGATGAGCTTCTCGATCGCCGCGAGCGACTTTTCATCCCCGCGCGCAATGAGCGTCAGCGCCGTGCCGAGACGACCCGCGCGGCCGGTGCGGCCGATGCGGTGGACGTAATCCTCGGCGTGGTGGGGGATATCGTAGTTGAAGACGTGGCTGACATCGGGGATGTCGAGACCGCGCGCCGCGACATCCGAGGCCACGAGCAGCGTCAGCTCGTTCTTGCGGAAGGCATCGAGCGCGTTCATGCGCGAGCGCTGGTCCATGTCGCCATGCAGCGCGCCGACCGAAAAGCCGTGCTTCTGCAGGCTTTTATAGACGGTGGCGACCTCGCTCTTGCGGTTGCAGAAGATGATGCCGTTCTTCAGCGGGTTATCGGAACCTTCCTCCTGCGCCACGCGGATGAGGCGGCGCAGCGTCTCGCGCTTCTCGTAATCGCGACCATGGGTGGCGACGAGCTTCTGCGTGATGGTGGTGGCGGTGGAAGAGGCGCGCGCAACCTCGATCTTCACCGGGTTCGAGAGGAACTTCTCGGTGATGCGCTGGATTTCCGGCGGCATCGTCGCGGTGAAGAACAGGGTCTGCCGCGTGAAGGGGCAAAGACCGGCGATGCGCTCGATATCCGGGATGAAGCCCATGTCGAGCATGCGATCGGCTTCGTCGATCACCAGCACCTCGATGCCGGTGAGGAGCAGCTTGCCGCGCTCGAAATGGTCAAGCAGGCGGCCGGGCGTGGCGATCAGCACATCGACGCCGCGGGTGATCTTGGCGTCCTGGTCGCCGAAGGAGACGCCCCCGATGAGAAGCGCGACCGAGAGCTTGTGGTTCTGGCCGTATTTGATGAAGCTTTCCTCGACCTGCGCGGCGAGTTCGCGCGTCGGCTCGAGGATCAGCGTGCGCGGCATGCGGGCGCGGGCGCGGCCCTGCTCGAGGATCGAGAGCATGGGCAGCGTGAAGGCCGCGGTCTTGCCGGTGCCGGTCTGCGCGATGCCGAGGACATCGCGGCGCTGCAGCACATGCGGAATGGCCTGCGCCTGAATGGGGGTGGGCGTGGTGTAGCCGGATGCGGTCACCGCATCCTGTACGGCCTGCGACAGGCCGAGATCGGAAAAGAACAGCGGTTTGGTTTCGGTTTCGGTCAAGGACGGGCCTGCCTTTGTCGCGCGGTCGGCGCGGGCGCCGAACCCGCTCTCGCGGGCGAACCCCGCGCGCGTCGCGCCCTCACGCCGCAAACGGCGTCGTGCTCGCTTGGCGATAGTCCTCGCCCGCGCGCTTGGCAACCCTCGAAATCACTGATCTCGTGTAAAAATCCGCTCTATCCGGTGGAATACCGGCTCAACGCCGGCAATCGATCTCCTTGCGGGCCGCCGGACCGATGGAGCCGGTGATCACCGGGTCGTCCAGCACGGAGCGCGTGACCGTGTAGTTGCGGGTCTCGCCTGCGGCCGGCGCACGCACGATCGAGAGGCTGTTCTGCGCCGCGGGCACGAGCCATTCCGTGGCTTTCACGGTGGCCTGCGCGGCGAGAAAGGCGAGCCCGACCACCGCGAGCAGCAGGATCGTGAAATCGCGCATCAACCGCTTTTCGGATGAGAGGAGAAACAGACCTTCGCGCAGCATGGGAATCGTCCGGGATCAGGGTTCACATCTCCCGTGACGATGAACAGACAGGCTTAACGCTTCGTTATGCCGCGGCATTTCTGCGCGGCCTGTCGGGAAGCTGTCCGCCACATGACCAAGCTTTAAGTTGCCTTGCGGGCCGATCGCGCGCTTTCTCGATGCCGGGACGCGACATTTCCGAACCACGGAGACTGCATCATGAGCGAGACCCGCTCCTTTTTCTCGAAGCCTGTGACCCGCTGGGCGATGGCCGGCGCGGCCGTGCTCGTCATCGGCGTGGGCGCCAGCATCGCCCAATGGGGCCCCCCGTCGGGCTCCGGCGGCTGGCGTGGCCATGGCGGCCCGCAGGCCATGATGGATCGCCAGGCCCGGATGTGCGAGCGCGATCCGCTGCGCTACGAAGGCGTGGCCCGCGCCTTCCTGCGCGCCGATCTCGACCTCAAGTCCGAACAGAATGCCGAGATGGAAAAGCTCGCGAACATTCTCGTTCCGGCCCTGAAGGATGTGCGCGACGAGGTGTGCAACAACTTCGTCGGCAAGGCCGGCACCGCGCCGGAACGGCTCGAGCGTCTGGCCGTGATCCTGCGCAAGGCCGCGGATGCCGCCGAGAAGACCGTGCAGCCCGCGAAGAACTTCTATGCCTCGCTCGACGATCGCCAGAAGGCGCGGGTGGACGAACTGGCGGAGCGTCGCCGCATGCGCGGCCATCATGGCGGCCCGATGGGTGGCCCGCAGGGCGACGGCCCGCGCTGGCGCTGATTGCACGCCAGAAACGCGAAAGGGCGCCGTTCAGGCGCCCTTTTTCATTCAGGGGTAAGGGGCTTCAGGCCGCTCGCACGAGGCGCAGGAAATCGTCCACGCGCGCCTGCATCGTCAGGCTCTGCTCGGCCAGCTCCTTCGAGGCGGAGAGCACCTGCTCGGCGGCGACCCCCGTATTGGCGGTGGCCGAACTGACGACGGAAATGCCATGCGAGGCATGTTCGGTGCCGGCGGCGACCTGCTGCACGTTCTCGGAAATGCCCTGCGTCGCCGCGCTCTGCTGGGTGACGGCCACCGCGATGGAGGAGGCGACCTGATTGATCTCCTCGATCATCGCGGTGATCTCGCGGATGGCGGTGATCGACTCGCTCGAGGCACCGCGGATCGATTCCACATGCTCGGAAATGATGTCGAGCGCGCGGGTCGTCTGGGTCGCCAGTTCCTTCACCTCGCTGGCGACGACCGCAAAGCCACGCCCCGCTTCGCCGGCCCGCGCCGCCTCGATGGTCGCGTTGAGCGCGAGCAGGTTCGTCTGCGAGGCGATGGACTTGATCATCTCCACGACCTCGACGATCTTCCGGCCCGCCTCGTTGAGGCGCTGGGCGGTCTGGTCGGTCTCGTGGGCCTTGTGGGCGGCGGCCGAGGCGAAAGCCGAGGATTGCTCGGCCTGCCGGCCGATCTCCTGGATGGAACTCGCGAGTTCGCTGGTGTTGCCGGCGAGGGCCTGCACGCTTTCCGACGCCTCATGCGAGGCGGCGGCGACGGCGGTCGATTGCTCGGTCGCGGTCCGCGACACGTCGAGCATCGAATTCGCCGCGCGCTCCAGTTCGCTCGCGGTCTGCGTCACCGATTGCACGATATTGGCCGTGACGCGCTCGAAATCGCGGATCTGCTCCTCGATCTCGGCCGCCCGCGCGAGTTGGCGCTTCTGGTCTTCCTCGGCCTGCAGGCGCATCGCGCGGCGCTCGATCGCGCCATCCCGGAAGCTTTGCATGGCACGCGCCATGTCGCCGAGTTCGTTCTTCCGCGCCGTGCCGGCGATGTCCGTGTCGAGATCACCTGATGCGAGGCGCTTCATCGCCTCGACAGAGCGCTGCAATGGCCTCGCGACGCCGAAGGCGACATACCACGCGGCGAAAGCGCCCAGCAGGCAGGCGATGCCGGTGAGCAGCACCAGCGCCAGCTTCGCGCGGGCGCCCACGGTTTCCGAATTCTCGTAATCCGCCTTCGCGTGGTTCAGCATGTATTCGATGATCTCGGCGATCTTCTCGGTGCCGGGATCGATCGCCGCATACATGTCCTTCACGATATAGGTCTCAAGCGCCTTGAGGTCGCCCTTCTCGAGGAAAGCGATCATCGCCACGGTGGCCTTGCGGGCTGCGGCCAGCTTTTCCTGCGTCTCGCCGATCAGCTTGCGCTCGGTCTCCGAGCGGGCCTGCGCCACGTATTCCGGCCAGAGCTTGTCGATCTCGGCCATCGCGGCCTTCATCGCCTTCAGCGACTCGTCAGGCTTGAAGTTGCCGTTGCGCGCCTTGTGCGCGGCGTCGACGACATCCACGGCGTAGCGATCGGAAATGACCTTCAGATTGCGCAAGGGAATGACATGCGCATTGTAGACTTCATCGAGCGTGGCGGTCTTTTCGTTGAGCGCAAACCAGGCCGTGCCAGCGATGCTCATCGTCAGACCAAAAACCAGAAGAAACGCGGCGATCAGTCGCGTCGAGATCTTGTGCATTCACGTCCCCCGTAACCCTGGCGAGTTCTTCGACCGGACAGCCGCAATTCTGGCGTTGAGGACACATTGATACGAAAGCGGTCTAACCAAGCGGTTAATCGTGTTGTCGAAACAACGTCAAATCCAAGAGACTAAAGTGGAAATCCGCCCGTTCGATCGGCCCGGCGACCGGCTGGTTCCTGTCAGGCGAGGCCTCAGAGATCGACCAGTTCTTCCGCGAAGGCCGCGCGCTCCTGGATGAAGGCGAAGCGGGCCTCGGGCTTGTTGCCCATGAGGCGCTCGACGGAATCGTCCGTGTCGGCCTTCGCGTCGGAGGGCACGACCACGCGCAGCAGCGTGCGCTTCCGCGGGTCCATCGTGGTTTCCTTCAATTGCTGCGGCATCATCTCGCCGAGGCCCTTGAAGCGGCCGACATCCGGTTTCTTGCCCTTGAAATCGCGCGCGAGCAGCTCCGCCTTGTGGGCATCGTCGCGCGCATAAACGGTCTTGCCGCCATGGGTGATGCGATAGAGCGGCGGCACCGCGAGGAAGAGATGGCCGTTCTCGATCAGCTTCGGCATCTGCCGGTAGAAGAAGGTGATGAGCAGCGAGGCGATATGCGCGCCGTCGACATCGGCGTCGGTCATGATGATGATCTTGCCGTAGCGCAGGTCATCCTCGCGATATTGCGAGCCCGTGCCGCAGCCCAGCGCGAGCATGAGATCGGCCAGCTGCTGATTGGCGTGCAGCTTGTCGCGGCCGGCATTGGCGACGTTCAGGATCTTGCCGCGCAAGGGCAGGATGGCCTGGTTCGCGCGGTCGCGCGCCTGCTTCGCCGAGCCGCCGGCGGAATCGCCCTCGACGATGAAGAGTTCCGAACCTTGCGCGGCGGAATTGGTGCAATCCGCGAGCTTGCCGGGCAGGCGCAGTTTCCGCACCGGGGTTTTGCGCTGCACATCCTTCTCGGCACGGCGGCGCAGGCGATCCTCCGCGCGCTCGATGACAAAATCGAGCAGGCGGTTCGCGTTGTTCGGGTTGCCGGCGAGCCAGTGATCGAACGCGTCGCGGATCGCGGCATCGACGATGCGCGAGGCCTCGGGGGTCGCGAGCTTGTCCTTGGTCTGACCCACGAATTCCGGCTCGCGGATGAAGACCGAGAGCATCACGGCCGCGCCCGTCATCACATCGTCCGAGGTGATGGAAGCGGCGCGCTTGGTCTGGCCGATGCGCTCGGCATGGTCCTTCAGCGCGCGCAGCAGCGCGACGCGCAAGCCGGCCTCGTGCGTGCCGCCATCCGGCGTCGGCACGGTGTTGCAATAGGAGGAGACGAAGCCGTCATCGTGCTGGAACCAGGCAAGCGCCCATTCGCAGGCACCATGGCCCTGCTTGTCGAGCTTGCCTGCGAACATCTCCTCAACGACGAGCGGCTTCCCCTCGACCTCGCGGGCGAGGTAATCCGAAAGGCCGCCGGGAAAGCGCAGGATCGCGCGATCGGGCGTGTCGGTGCCGGCGACGAGGGCGGGATCGCAGGCCCAGCGGATCTCGACGCCACGATAGAGATAGGCCTTCGAGCGCGCCATCTTGAAGAGGCGCGCGGGCGAGAAGGTGGAGCCGGATTTGAAGATCTCGGCATCGGGCTTGAAGCGCACGGTCGTGCCGCGCCGGTTGCGCACCGCGCCGAGATGCTCGAGCGGACCCAGCGGCACGCCGCGCGAGAAGCGCATGCGGTAGAGCTGCTGCTCGCGCGCCACTTCCACTTCCACAAGCTCGGAGAGCGCATTCACGACCGAAACGCCCACGCCATGCAGGCCGCCGGAGGTCTCGTAGGCCTTGCCATCGAACTTGCCGCCAGCATGCAGCGTGCACATCACGATCTCGAGCGAGGATTTCGTCGGGAATTTCGGATGCGCATCCACGGGAATGCCGCGGCCATTATCCGTCACGCGCAGGAAGCCATCCGCCGCAAGGTCGATCTCGATGAAGGTCGCGTGGCCGGCGACGGCCTCGTCCATGGAGTTGTCGAGCACCTCGGCGAAGAGGTGGTGAAGCGCCTTCTCGTCGGTGCCGCCGATATACATGCCGGGGCGGCGGCGCACGGGCTCCAGCCCCTCGAGGACCTCGATCGCCGAGCCGTCATAGCCACCCGAGGCGGGCGGCGCGGGGGGCGGGGGCGGCGGGGCCTTGCCGCCAGCGGCGTTGCCGGCCGGCGTGGAGCCGGATGTCGGCGGTTTTCCACCGGCGCCCGCTGCCACCGGCTGCGGCTTCGCCTCGCGCACCATGTCCTGCGCGGCTTTCTCCAGCTGGCCGAAAAGATCGAGAGCGGGCGAGGATTTGGACGACATGAGGTGTTGAAACGCTTTCCGGAACCTGATTCGCGACTGCACCTTACCATGCCAGAGCGTCTGGCCGGATTCGCGACATAACGGGTTCGCGGCGCGGTTGTCCTCAGGTTTTCAGGGCCTCCCGCACCGGCACGGGCGGGTCGGAGGACCATTCGATCGACTTGTAATCGAAGCCGAGTTCGACCGTCGGCTTCACGATGCGGAAAAACGGCGAGACATCGAAATCCCGGGGCGTGAACAGCGAGGAATGCCGGATGTGGTAGACCTCGCGGTTGCGCATGCCTCCCATGCCATCCACCTCGCTGCGCTGTTCGATGCGCGGCAGGATCGGATACCCGACCGATTCGAAGGCGCGCGCAATCAGCGTGGAACAGATCGCGCGTGTCGGCTCGCCTGAACCCAGCGCGATCATGCGTCGCCGGAACCGGGCCGGCACCGGCGGGTTCGGCAGCAGGTAACGCAGCAGGTCGAGCACGTTCTTCAGGTCGTAGCGGTCGCCGATGCGGGCCTTGGCGTAGGAGACAAGCTCGTTGCGATCGCTGGGCGTGAGCCCCACGGGCCGGCAGATGCGCGTGTTGAACGAGGCGTATTTGCTGAGCGGCGTCGCCACCACGCCTTCGCCCAGTTCCGCTTCCACCAGCACCGCCACCTGGCCATCGGCGCCGCGATGCTCCGGCATGGGACCGACGCAGAGCGCGGCATGGCTCCAGGTCGATTGCGTGAGGTACTTGATGGCCGCCGCCACCTTGCTGCGCCCGCCCTCGACCAGCAGCACATCGCCGGGCTCGATGACACGCGAGACGAAATCCGGCCGGCTCGCGGCATAGGGCTCGTAGCTCGTCGCGGTGGCGGTGACACGCCGCGCGACGTAATTGCCGAGCTTGTCCAGAAAGGTGTCCTTCGCCTGCATGCTGCCAGAAAGGCGGAAGCCGCGGGCCGGATCAAGCCTGCTTGCGGCCCATCCCCGGTCACATCCCGGCGAAAATCGCGTGATCGCGCCACAATCTTGCGCATTCGCGCCGCGAACACCGCCGCGATGGCTGCCGGAGCCCGCCCCGTTCAGCAAAATTTCACCATCCTGACGGAAGAGTAGGTCCATCGAATCGCAGCGTGAGTTCCGAGGTTTGCCATGTATTCTCCGCGCATGAAGTCGCTCGAAACCTGCGCCCGTGCGGCCGGCGGAGCCTTCGGATGCTTCGAGGAGGATTTCGAGCCGCGCTACGTGACGCATCCCGGCCGCGCGAAGAAGGTGACGCTGCTCGCGATCCTCGCCGGCTTCGTCGCGATGGCCGCCGCGCATAATTTCGGGCTGGCCAAGATGATCGCCGCCCTGCCGGGTTTCCGCGCGGCGGTGTGATCGGCGGCCAGAGGCGGTGAGGTTGAGGCGCGGGGCAAACCCCGCGCTTTTTTGTGGCCTGTTGCCCGACCTGTCATTCCCGATGCCGGAAGCGGGCGGGAATCCATTTGAACCGCATCGGAGGATGGATTCCCGCTCACGGCTGCGCCGCGTCGGAGATGACACGTCGCGCTTTTCCTCCGGGCAAGCGGCCAACGAAAAAGGGCGCCTGAAGGCGCCCTGATCCGTTGATTCAATCTGTGAGCAACAGCGGATTAGCAGCTGTAATACATCACGAACTCGATCGGGTGCGGGGTCATGCGATAGCGATCCGCCTCGCCCTTCTTCAGCTCGATATAGCTGTCGATGAAGTCGTCCGAGAACACGCCGCCGGCCTTGAGGAAGCCGCGATCCTTGTCGAGCGAGGCGAGCGCCTCGTCGAGCGAACCGCAGACGGTCGGGATCTTCTTGAGCTCCTTCGGCGGGAGATCGTAGAGGTCCTTGTCCATGGCCGCGCCCGGATGGATCTTGTTCGCGATGCCGTCGAGGCCGGCCATCAGCATGGCGGCGAAGGCGAGATAGGGGTTCGCGGTCGGATCCGGGAAGCGGACTTCCACGCGCTTGGCCTTCGGCGAGTTCGTCCACGGAATACGGCAGGAAGCCGAGCGGTTGCGGGCCGAATAGGCCAGCAGAACCGGCGCCTCATAGCCCGGAACGAGACGCTTGTAGGAGTTCGTCGACGGGTTGGTGAAGGCGTTCAGCGCCTTGGCGTGCTTGATGATGCCGCCGATATAGTAGAGGCAGGTCTCGGAGAGGCCGGCATACTTGTCGCCCGCGAAGACCGGCTTGCCGTTCTTCCAGATCGACTGGTGGACGTGCATGCCCGAGCCGTTGTCGCCGTAGATCGGCTTCGGCATGAAGGTCGCCGTCTTGCCGTAGGACTGCGCGACATTGTGGATCGCGTACTTGTAGATCTGCATCTGGTCCGCCATCGAGACCAGCGTGTTGAACTTCATGCCGAGTTCGTGCTGGGCCGAGGCCACCTCGTGGTGGTGCTTCTCGACCGAGACGCCCATCTGCGCCATGGCCGCGAGCATTTCGCCGCGCATGTCCTGCGCCGAATCCTGCGGCGGAACCGGGAAATAGCCGCCCTTGGTGGCGATGCGGTGGCCAAGGTTGCCGCCTTCATAGTCGGTCATGCCGTTGATCGGCAGTTCCGAATGATCAAGCTTGAAGCCGGTATTGTAGGGGTCGGCCGCGAACTTCACGTCATCGAAGATGAAGAATTCGGCTTCCGGGCCGAAGAAGGCCGTGTCGCCCACGCCCGACTGGGCCATGAACATCTCGGCGCGCTTGGCGATGCCGCGCGGGCAGCGGTTGTACATCTCGCCGGTGGCCGGCTCGAGCACGTCGCAGTTGATGGAGAGCGTGGCGGCGGCGAAGAACGGGTCGAGCGTCGCGGAGCCGAAATCCGGCTTCAGCAGCATGTCCGACTCGTTGATGGCCTTCCAGCCGGCGATCGACGAGCCGTCGAACATGATGCCTTCATCGAGCGTCTCTTCGTCGACGATCGAGATGTCGAAGGTCACGTGCTGCCACTTGCCGCGCGGGTCGGTGAAGCGGAAGTCGACGTACTTCACGTCGTTTTCCTTGATGAATTTCAAAACTTCCTTGGCGCTCTTCATGGCCGTATCGCGTCCTCTGTCGTTCACGCTAGCTTCGGGTTGGTCTTCTGGTCAGGCCGGTTGTCGCGAGCCCGTCCGGCGAGTGTCTTCCGGCCCGGATGAGTGTTTCCTGGCCCGAAAAGGGGGAAAGCAGCCGTCAGATGGCGTCATTCCCGGTCTCGCCGGTCCGGATGCGGACCGCTTGCTCGACCGAGGAAACAAAAATCTTGCCATCGCCGATGCGGCCGGTCTGCGCGGCGGTCTTGATCGCCTCGATGGCCTCGTTCACGAGCCCGTCGGAGAGCACGACCTCGATCTTCACCTTCGGCAGGAAATCGACCACATATTCGGCGCCGCGATAGAGTTCGGTATGGCCACGCTGCCGGCCGAAGCCCTTGGCTTCGATGACGGTAATGCCCTGGACGCCGATTCCCTGAAGGGCCTCCTTCACCTCATCCAGCTTGAAGGGCTTGATGATCGCTTCGAGCTTCTTCATGGCGCATCCTCGCGGGGGGTCATCATGGTGACGTGCGGCTTTCCTTCCCGAAAGGGCAGGGGTCGTCAATAGGCGGAAAGCGCAAGCCACGGGCCGGTTGGACCATTTTCTGCCGATGCGCTTTCCGGGTTGGCACAATGCACGAAATTTAAGCGTGTTGCATCATTGATGACCAGCGCGTGACCGGTCACGGCATGACTTCGAGATGCGTGGCAACGCCGCTTTCGGCGTGGTCGGCGATCGTCGATCGCAAGGCGTGCCGGCCCGGAAGATCGGCGATGAAGGCCACGCGCAGCACCTGTCCGGCCCCGATATGGACCGTATCGAGGAAATAGGGCTCCCACCCGTCGTCATAGGGGTGCAGGAGCCGGAAGGAATGGCCGGCGAGGCCCAGAACCTGCGGCCAGGCCGTGCGGTTCATCAGCGCCAGCACCACCTCGCGGCCCCGCTTGACGCGCAGCAGCGGCTTGCCCGGTTCCGAGCCGGGCGCATCGCCGATCGCCCCGCCATTGAGCTGGAAGATCCGGTTGGGGTCGGGGAAGGCGCGACGCAACGCCTCCGGCTCGAGGCTCGCCTCGCGGCCAAGCCCGCCGGTGATGACGAGATCGGCCCGCGCTGCGTTCTGCAGCCGGATCGCGGCGGGCAATCCGGGATCGGGCAGGGGCGTGACGGCTCCGCGTGCACCCACGGGCTCGCCCACGGTGCGGATCACCAGGAGGGGCGCGGGCGTCGCGAAGCGCGCCTCGAGCCGCGCCTCGATGCCGGCCTCGCGCGGGACATCGACGATCAGCTCGCAGCGATGGCCCGGCGCCAGCGTCACGATCCGCTGCAGGGGATCGAACGGATCGCAGGGGGTTGAATCGATGGCGATCACCCGCGCCACCAGCTTCTGGGCATGCAGCGGGATGGTGCGGGCCGAGGCGACATTCGCGAGCCGGAGGCGCAGGCGCGCGCCGGGTCGCACCGTGAGTTCGAGCGGGGCCGCGCGGCCATTCACGGTGAGGCGGTTGCCGAGCCGGCCGAACCGCACGGCATCGCGCAGATCCGCGAAATCGCCCGCGAGTTCGCCCTTCTCCGTCAGCCGCCAGTCGCCCACGAGAAGCGGGACATCATGATCGACATCGGGCGGCCGCGGTTCCTCGACAACGACGAGTGCGTGGAGCCCGCGGGCGCGTGCCTCGCGGGCCGGGGCGGGCAGGGCCGCCTGCAGCAGGAAGCTGCCGCTCTGGCTCGTGGGGAAGGCCAGCGTTCCATTCTGGCCGGGAGCGAGAATGCCGGCCGCCTCGCCGCTGAGGGGACGGCGCAACCCGCGCAAGGCGAGCGCCAGCGGCTGCGCGAGATCGTTCCGGATGGCGATCCGCGCGTCGCCGCCCGGCCTGAAGCGCAGGACGGCCAGTTCCGGAGGCTGGGGGCCGGCACCGGCGTCGCCCTCGCGCAGGAAGCGCATCAGCGTGCTGTCCGGTGCATCGGAGCCGGTGAGCTTCGCCGTGACGCTTGCCGCGCGCAGGCTCTCGGCCTGCACCGGCAGGGGCGGAACGAGTGCGGGAGCGGGCCGCGCCGCGGGTTTCGGGGCGGCGGGGGAGGGCTGAGGCGCCTGCGCTTCGGCGGGGCCGAGTCCCAGCCCAACCGCGAGACCGGCCAGAACCGTGCGGCGATCCGGGCGATGCAAGGCAGAAGAAATCGGAGGAGCGTCACGCATGGCCAAGGGTTTGGCGTGGTTCGCGCCAAAGGGCAAGCGCCGCCGGAGGGGACCGGAGAGCCGCTGCAGATTTTTGCTGCGGTGAAAAAAAACCATGCTATAGCACCGCCGCCGCGCCGGACAGCGGGGGAAGCACGGGCGGATTGTCCGCTTCGTTCGCCGTCCGGTTCAGTTGGATCAGCGGGTTCGCCTGGGTCACGCGGGTGTGGCGGAACTGGTAGACGCGCCGGATTTAGGTTCCGGTGACGAAAGTCGTGGGGGTTCGAGTCCCTTCGCCCGCACCAGTGCCGATCCGCCTCGCCAGCCCCGGAAACGCGCCGTGGCGGCGTTCTTTCGAAATCAGTCCGTCCCGCAAGGGCGCCGGACGGGCCATCCGGAGCCAGTCGCTCCGCTTGTAGGACACGATCAGGGTCTTTCCATGCAACTCACCCAAACCCTCGCCGAAGGGCTGAAGCGCCAGTACAAGGTCGTGCTTTCGGCGCAAGACCTTTCGAGCCGCTTCGAGACCGAAGTCGAGCAGATCCGCGGCCGCGTGCAGCTCAACGGCTTCCGCCCCGGCAAGGTGCCGACCGCGCACATCAAGAAGATGTATGGCCGGTCCATCATGGCCGAGGTCGTGCAGAACTCGGTGAACGATGCCCAGAAGAAGATCTCCGAGGAAGCGGGCGTGAAGCTCGCCGCCGAGCCCAAGGTGGTGTTCCCGGAAGACGAGGCCACGATCACCAGGGTGCTCGCGGGCGAGGCGGATCTCGATTTCTCGGTTGATGTCGAGGTGCTTCCCACCATCGACCTGCAGGATCACTCGCATATCGAGGTGGTCCGCGAGGTTGCCAGCGTTCCCGACAGCGAGGTCGAGGAAGCCATCCAGCGCATGGCGAATGCCGTGCGCAGCTTCACCCCGCGCGGCGAGAAGGAAAAGGCCAAGGACGGCGACAAGGTCACGATCGATTTCGTCGGCACCATGAATGGCGTCGCCTTCGATGGCGGCACGGCGCAGGGCGTGGACCTCGTGCTCGGCTCGGCCCAGTTCATTCCCGGCTTCGAGGAGCAGCTCGTCGGCGCCAAGGTCGGCGACCAGAAGACGCTGAACGTCACCTTCCCGGAGACCTACCAGGTGGTCGATCTCGCCGGCAAGCCGGCCGAGTTCGCCGTCACCGTGAAGGCGATCCAGGCGCCGGGCGAGATGGCCATCGATGACGAGCTGGCGAAGAAGCTCGGCGTCGAATCGCTCGAGAAGATGCGCGAAGTCGTGAAGGGCGGCCTCGAGGCCGAGCTTCTGCAGGTGACGCGCCAGAAGATGAAGCGCCAGCTGCTCGATGGCCTCGATGCGCTCTACACCTTCGATCTCCCGCCGACGATGGTCGAGCAGGAATTCCAGGCCGTGTGGCGGCAGGTGCTGCAGGACATGCAGCGCGACGGCAAGACCTTCGAGGGCGACGAGAAGGGCGAGGCCGAAACCCGCGCCGAATACGAGAAGATCGCGGCGCGTCGCGTGCGCCTCGGGCTGGTTCTCGCCGAGGTGGGCGAGAAGGCCGAGGTGAAGGTCTCCGAGGAAGAGGTGACCAAGGCGCTGATCGAGCGTGCCCGCCAGTTCCCCGGCCAGGAGAAGCAGTTCTTCGATTTCTATCGCAAGAACCCGCAGGCTCTGGCCGAAATCCGCGCGCCGCTCTTCGAGGAGCGGGTGGTCGACCACATTCTCGGCAGCGTGAGGCTGACCGAGAAATCCGTGACGCGCGAGCAGCTGATGGCCACGGACGACGAGCCCGCGCCGGAGGCTGCCGCCGCGAAGCCGAAGAAGGCCAAGGCCAAGAAGGCCGAGTGACGCGAAGGTCGAGTGACGCGGAGGCCGAGTGACGCGTCCGCACCGCGAAGGCGGCCGCCGGTCACGGCGGTGCCGTCATCGGTCGGGGACAGTCTCTGCCTGCCTTGAAATTCGGTTGCGCCGCCCCCCGGGCGGCGTTTCCATTTGCGGCAGACGAATCGGGGATCATCCATGCAGGCGAATGACAACCGGCCGCTGTCGCTGGTGCAATTCCGGGCCGATTTCTCGGTTCAGGCCGCTGTGCAGGGCTTCGTCGTGGCCATTGTGGGCTATACGAGTTCGGTCGCCATCGTCATCAAGGGTCTCGCGGCGGTGGGGGCTACAGAAGGGCAGATCACCTCGGCGTTGCTGTTCGTCGGTCTCTCGATGGGCTGTGCGGCGATGCTGCTGAGCCTCACTTCGCGGATGCCGGTCTCGGTCGCCTGGACCACGCCGGGCATGGCGCTTCTGGGCACGACAGGGGCGGTGGCGGGCGGCTTTCCTGCGGTGACCGGTGCATTCATCATCACCGGCGCGCTGATTGTGGTCGCGGCCTTCTGGAGCCCGCTGGCGCGCTTCATCGAGGCGATCCCGAAGCCGATCGCCAATGCGATGCTCGCAGGGATTCTCTTCAAGCTGTGCCTCGCGCCGTTCATGGCGTTGCAAGTGCAGCCCGTCGCTGCGCTGGCCGTGCTCGGCGTCTGGATCGTGATGCTCCGGCTGCTGCGGCTCTGGGCCGCGCCGGCGGCGGTGTTGACCGCGCTGGCGCTCACCGCCTGGAATGGCGGGCTCGGCGCGAGCCTCGCCTTTGCCTGGCCGCGCGCCGAATTCGTGGCCCCCACGCTGAATTTGCCGGCCTTGCTCGGCGTGGCGCTGCCGCTTTTCGTGGTCACCATGGCGTCGCAGAACATCACCGGCCTCGCCGTGCTCTCGACCTTCGGCTATCGCCATCGCCCTCGCGACGGGCTGATGCTGACGGGATTCCTCTCGATGCTCACTGCGCCCTTTGCCGCGCCCACGGTGAATTATTCGGCCATCACCGCCGCGATGACTGCCGGGCCGGAGGCGCATCCCGATCCGCTGCGCCGCTATGTCACGGCCGTCTCGGCTGGCCTCTGCTACGCCTTGTTCGGCGCGTTCGCGGCGGTGGCGGCGGCCGTGGTGCTGAAAGCCTCGCCGGTGCTGATCGAGGCCGCGGCGGGGCTCGCGCTGGTCGCGGCCTTCGGTTCGGCGATGAACGGTGCGATCGCCGAGGAGGAGGGGCGGCTGCCGGCCCTGCTGACGTTTTTCGTCGCGGCCTCGGGCCTCACCCTGTTCGGCATCGGCGGCGCCTTCTGGGGGCTGATTCTGGGCTGGAGCGTGCACCTTCTCTTCACGAAGCCGCGAAAGAGCGCCTGAGCACCGGCCGCACGCTCTTTTCAGGGGCGGGAAGCATGTTTATCTGAACGCTCAGGCCTGATTCCGGGCGTGCGGCACGATCCCCGCCCGCTCCCTGACGGTCCAGGCTATGGTGCCGAGACGATTGCTGCCTCCAGAGGACAACGATGAAAGACCCGATCGAAACCTACAACTCGCTTGTCCCGATGGTGATCGAGCAGTCCTCGCGCGGCGAGCGCGCCTTCGACATCTTCTCGCGCCTCCTGCGCGAGCGCATCATCTTCCTCAACGGCCCGGTGGAAGACGGCATGGCGAGCCTCGTCGTGGCGCAGCTCCTCTTCCTCGAGGCGGAGAACCCGAAGAAGGAAATCTCGATGTACATCAACTCGCCGGGCGGGGTGGTGACGTCGGGCCTGTCCATCTATGACACGATGCAGTTCATCCGCTGCCCGGTCACCACGCTCTGCATGGGCCAGGCGGCCTCGATGGGCTCGCTGCTGCTGACGGCGGGCGAGAAGGGCCACAGATTCGCCCTGCCGAACGCGCGCATCATGGTGCACCAGCCCTCCGGCGGCTTCCAGGGCCAGGTGACGGATATCCTGATCCATGCGAAGGAAGTGGAAAACCTGAAGCGGCGGCTGAACGAAATCTATGTCCACCACACCGGACAGGATTACGATACGATCCACAGCGCGCTGGAGCGCGACAATTTCATGACGGCGGATGCCGCCAGGGAATTCGGACTGATCGACCAGGTGGTCAACAAGCGTACAGAAGATCCGGCCGAGCCGAAACCGATGTGAGCGTGGGGCGGGGCATGCCCCGCCTGTCTCGTTCAGGCACAGTTCCGGGTGCATGGCTGCTGGCCTCCGTCTTGCAGGCCGGACAGGGCTTCCATCGCGCAGGCTGCCCTTGCAACGGGGTTGCAAGTGTTTAACTTGGGTGGTGGAGGCGGAAGACGGTTTTCGGCTCCGATTAACGCTTCGTTCGGGGCCCGGAGCCGATACTACGGCGATAATGCCAGGCGATGAAGCTATGTGCGGATTGCGAAAGTTGCGTGTCGCGGTTCGTGATCGTCGGGAAGGGGCTCCATGCGGGAGCGCCCGAATCCGGCGCGGAGGTTGAGGAATGAGCAAGTCCACCGGCGGCGATCAGCGCTCCACGCTCTATTGTTCCTTCTGCGGGAAGAGCCAGCACGAGGTCCGCAAGCTGATTGCGGGGCCGACCGTGTTCATCTGCGATGAATGCGTCGAACTCTGCATGGACATCATCCGCGAGGAATCGAAGACGCTCGTGAAGGCGAAGGACGGCGTGCCGACCCCGCGCGAGATCGCCAAGATCCTGGACGATTACGTGATCGGCCAGTTCTACGCGAAGCGCGTGCTCTCGGTCGCGGTGCACAACCACTACAAGCGCCTGAACCACGCCCAGAAGAACAACGACATCGAACTGGCGAAATCGAACATCCTGCTCGTCGGCCCCACGGGCTGCGGCAAGACCTACCTCGCCCAGACGCTGGCGCGCATCCTCGACGTGCCCTTCACGATGGCGGATGCGACGACGCTCACGGAAGCCGGCTATGTCGGCGAGGATGTCGAGAACATCATCCTCAAGCTGCTGCAGGCGGCGGATTACAATGTCGAGCGCGCCCAGCGCGGCATCGTCTATATCGACGAGATCGACAAGATCTCCCGCAAGTCGGACAACCCGTCCATCACCCGTGACGTCTCGGGCGAGGGCGTGCAGCAGGCACTGCTGAAGATCATGGAAGGCACGGTCGCCTCCGTGCCGCCGCAGGGCGGGCGCAAGCATCCGCAGCAGGAATTCCTGCAGGTGGACACGACCAACATCCTCTTCATCTGCGGCGGCGCCTTCGCAGGGCTCGAGAAGATCATCTCCTCGCGTGGCAAGGGCACCTCCATCGGCTTCGGCGCGAAGGTGGAAGCCCCGGATGACCGCCGCGTCGGCGAGGTGTTCCGCCAGGTGGAGCCAGAAGACCTGCTGAAATTCGGCCTCATCCCGGAATTCATCGGCCGCCTGCCAGTGATCGCGACGCTGGAAGATCTCGACGAGGTCGCGCTGAAGCGCATCCTTACCGAGCCGAAGAACGCGCTGGTGAAGCAGTATCAGCGCCTCTTCGAGATGGAGGATGTGGAACTCACCTTCAACGACGAGGCGCTCTCGGTCGTGGCCCGCAAGGCCATCGAGCGGCGCACCGGTGCCCGCGGCCTGCGCTCCATCATGGAGAGCGTGCTGCTCGACACCATGTTCGACCTGCCGGGCCTCGATGGCGTGGAACAGGTCGTGGTGAATGCCGAGACGATCGAGGGCAAGGCGAAGCCGCTCTACATCTACGGCGAGCGCAAGGAAGAGGTCGCGGCCTCCTCGGCCTGAACCGGTCGACCTGCGACAGAATTTCAACCCCGGCGTGACGAATGCCGGGGTTTTTTATTGCAGGAGTGCCAGCGAGGCGTCCGCTCCCGCCCGGCGATCGTGCGTGTCGGGTCACAACCCTGTGACGGATCGACCGGGGCGGTCTTGTTTCGACCGCGATTCATGCCCAACTTGGTTTAACTGAAAGCGCCGGATTCGGGCGCTCCGCGAGGGGCCCGCGCTGGCCGGGTGGCAGAAGCCGACGGCAGGCGAGCGGCGAGATACGAAAAGCCCGGCCCTTTGGCCGGCGGGTGGCGGGTGCACCGCGCCTGAATTGCGAAGGACAATCCGTCATGAGCGGAGAGAAGAAGCGCCCCGAAACCGGAGCCATCGAGACCGTGCCGGTTCTGCCGCTGCGGGATATCGTCGTGTTCCCGCACATGATCGTGCCGTTGTTCGTCGGCCGCGAGAAGTCGATCCGCGCGCTCGAAGAGGTGATGAAGAACGATCGCTTCATCCTGCTCGCGACGCAGCTCAACGCGACCGATGACGACCCGGCCGAGGACCAAATCTACAAGACCGGCGCGCTCGCGACCGTGCTGCAGCTCCTGAAGCTGCCCGATGGCACCGTGAAGGTGCTGGTCGAGGGCCTCTCGCGCGCCAAGCGCATCCGCGCCGTGAAGAACGACGAGTTCTTCGAGGCCGAGGTCGAGGTGCTGGGCGACGACCTCTCCGATCCGATCGAGACCGAGGCGCTGGCGCGTTCCGTCACGAACGAGTTCGAGAACTACGCGAAGCTCAACAAGAAGGTTTCGCCGGATGTCGTCTCGACGATTTCCGGCATCGAGGATTACGCGAAGCTCGCCGACACCGTCGCGCAGCATCTCGCGGTGAAGATCGCCGACAAGCAGGACGTGCTGGAACTCGTGAAGGTCTCCAAGCGGCTCGAGAAGATCCTCGGGCTCATGGAGAGCGAGATTTCCGTGCTGCAGGTCGAGAAGCGCATCCGCACCCGCGTGAAGCGGCAGATGGAGAAGACCCAGCGCGAATATTACCTCAACGAGCAGATCAAGGCGATCCAGAAGGAACTTGGCGACGACGAGGGCAAGGACGAACTCGCCGAGGTCGAGGACAAGATCCGCCGCACCAAGCTCTCCAAGGAGGCGCGCGACAAGGCGATGCACGAGCTGAAGAAGCTCCGGCAGATGTCGCCGATGTCCGCCGAAGCCACCGTGGTGCGCAATTATCTCGACTGGATGCTCGCGCTGCCCTGGGGCAAGAAATCCAAGGTGAAGAAGGACCTGCGTCACGCGCAGGAAATCCTCGATGCCGACCATTTCGGCCTCGAGAAGGTGAAGGACCGCATCATCGAGTACCTCGCGGTGCAGTCCCGCGCGAACAAGCTCACGGGCCCCATTCTCTGCCTCGTCGGCCCGCCCGGCGTGGGCAAGACCTCGCTCGGCCGCTCGATCGCGAAATCCACGGGCCGCGAATTCATCCGCATGAGCCTTGGCGGCGTGCGCGATGAGGCGGAAATCCGTGGCCATCGCCGCACCTATATCGGCTCCATGCCGGGCAAGATCATCCAGAGCCTGCGCAAGGTGAAGACGCAGAACCCGCTCTTCCTGCTCGACGAGATCGACAA
>PERO01000005.1 GCA_002928875.1 Methylobacterium sp.
GCGGAGTTCGGCTGTTCCCGCCGATTGTTGTCGCGTTCACTGCAGACCTTCCCAGATTTGACTGCCCCAACCGTACTGCCCGGTTCCCCCGTCCAGATAATGCCGGAGGCGTGCATACATCAATGCGGTTCTGGATCAAAAATCACGGATTAGTCATAAACCATGAACGGATCGCCGGCCGGGGCATCTCCGCCGGCTTGACGTGCGCGCCGCAAACATCAATGCCTTCGCCCGGAAACTCGGCGAGGGCCCGCGCAGGCGTAAACGGGCAGGCCCCGATGATGGATTGATGGTTGAATGAACGATTGGCACGCGCGACTGACAGGGCAATGCATCGCCCATGCCCGCACGGTTCTGCTCGTGGGCCTCGCGCTCTGCTGCCTTTCCGTATGGTATACCATCGAGCGCTTCGCCATCAATACCGATACGGCCAGGCTGATTTCGCCGAATACGCCGTGGCGGCAGATGGAAATCGCCTTCGACAAGGCCTTTCCCAGCCGCACGGATCTGATCGTCACCGTTCTGGATGCGCCGACGCCCGAACAGGCCGATGCCGCCGCCGACGCGCTGACGGCCGATCTCGCGGCCACAGGCCGCTTCCGCTCCGTCCGTCGTCCGGATGGCGGGGCCTTCTTCGACCGCTACGGATTCCTGCTGCAGGACGAGAAGGATTTCAACGCGACGATGGCGGATCTCACCCGCCAGCAGCCCTTCCTCGCGATCATGGCCGCGGATCCGGGCCTGGGCGGACTTCTCGAAGCCGTGCGCCTCGGTTTTCGCGGCGCGACCCTGGGTGAAGCGAAACTCGCCGACCTGCGCCGCCCGCTTTCGGCGATCAGCGGCGTCATCGAGGCGGGCACGACATCCGCAAGGTTCGATCCCCTCTCCTGGCGGCTGCTTCTGGCCGATGGCCCGCCGGCCCGATCGGACCTGCGGCGGCTGATCCTCATCCAGCCCTATCTCGATTTCAGCGCGCTGCAGCCCGGCGCGGCGGCGATCGAACTGATCCGCAGCCGCGCGCAAGCGCTCGGTCTCGGGGCGGAGCGGCCGGTGACGTTGCGCCTGACCGGGCCGGTGCCGCTCGCCGACGAGGAATTCTCCACCGTGGCCGAGGGCGCGGTGGTGAACACGGTGGGCACCATTGCCGTGGTGCTGGCGCTGCTCTTCGCGGCCCTGCGCTCGTGGCGCATTGTCGTGGCCGTGTTCACGACCCTGATGGCCGGCCTCGTGATCACGGCCGCGCTCGGGCTGTTGCTGATTGGCGAGTACAACCTGATTTCCGTGGCTTTCGCGGTGCTGTTCGTGGGGCTGGGGGTCGATTTCTCGATCCAGCTGGCGGTGAGCTACCGCGAGGTGCGCGTGCGCGAGGCGAAGCTCGCCGAAGCGATCCGGATCGCCACCATCGGCATCCGGCGGCCGTTGCTGCTGGCGGCCGTCTCGACGGCCATCGGCTTTCTGGCCTTCCTGCCCACCTCCTTCAAGGGCGTGTCCGAACTAGGTTTGATCGCTGGCTTCGGGATGCTCATCGCGCTGCTCGCCAGCCTGCTGCTGCTGCCGGCGCTGCTGGCGGTTCTGGCACCCCCGCCCGAACGGGAACCGGTGGGTTATGCCGGGCTCGCGCGCGCTGACCGCTTCATCGAGCGGCACCGTCGCGCCATTCTCGTGGGCGCCGGAGCCCTGTTCCTCGCGGGCCTGCCGCTGCTGTTCAACCTGCGTTTCGATTCCAACCCGATGAACCTGCGCGACCAGCGCGTGGAATCGGTCGCGACCTTCCTCGACCTCAACCGCGATGCCGAGACGTCGCCAATGACGCTCGACGTGGTCGCGCCCTCGCTCGCGGCAGCGCGGGCGCTGGCCGAGCGGCTCGCCGCCCTGCCGGAGGTCTCCCGCGTCGTGAGTTTCGCGACCTTCGTGCCGGAGGGGCAGGAACAGCGCCTTCAGGCGATGATGGATGCCGCCTTCCTGCTCGATACGGTGCTCGATCCCGTGGAGCGCAAGGCCCCGCGCCCGCGCGCGGCGATGCTGCAGGAAATCCGGCAGACCCGCACGGCGCTGACCGGGCTCGATCGCGGGCTGGTGGCACGTTCCGGCATGGAGGCGGATCTCGCGCGCTTCGATCAGGCGCTCGCGGCGCTTGTCGCCAGCGATGAGGCGCGGTTTGCGCGGATCGAGACGGCGCTGACCAGCGGTTTGCAGCCGCTGCTGCAACGCCTGCGCACAGCTTTCGACGCGGCGCCGCTGACCGAGGCCGATGTTCCCGCGGAGATCCGCAATGACTGGATCGCCGCGGATGGCCGCGCGCGGATCGAGGTCATTCCAAAGGGTGACGGCAACGATCCGGATGTGATGCGCCGCTTCGTGGATGCCGTGCGCGGCGTCGCGCCGGCCACCACAGGCGCGCCGGTCACGATCATCGAATCGGGGCGCACGGTCGTCGCCTCGTTCATCACGGCCGGCCTTCTCGCGCTGGCGATGATCACGGTTCTGCTCTTCGTGGTGCTCCGGCGCTGGCAGGATGTGGTGGTGACGCTGGTGCCGCTGGTGGTTGCGGTGCTGATGGCGCTGCAGGCCGGAGTGCTGCTCGGCATTCCGCTCAATTTCGCGAACATCATCGCGCTGCCCCTGATGTGCGGGGTCAGCGTCGCGTTCCACATCTATTTCGTGCTGGCCTGGCGCGCCGGCGTGGCGGAGGTGCTGGCCTCGAGCCTGACGCGCGCGATCCTCTTCAGCGCGCTGACGACCGCGACGGCCTTCGGCAGCCTGTGGCTGTCGAGCCATCCCGGCACGGCGAGCATGGGCAAGCTGCTCACGATCTCGCTGTTCTTCACGCTTCTGGCGGCCTTCGTGTTCGTGCCGGCCTTCCTCGGACCGCCGGAGAATCACGAGGAGCAGAAATCGGCGTAACCGCCCGTCACGAAGCCGCCTTCCGCGACGATCCGCTTCACGTCAGGCGAGACGAGAGCGGCGAGTTCATCGCGATAGCGATAGCCCGGCGCCGAGCCGGGAAACGCATCGAGGGTGGCGGGATGCGTGTAGAGTTCGGTGATGCCCGCCGGCGCGATCCGCAAGGCGGCGGCGACCCGCGCCGCGTCCATCGCGCCCGACCAGGCGAGCCCGATGACCCGGTCCGGCGTCGAGAAGCCCGCCCGCGTCATGCGCCGGCCCTGCGCCATCGCCCAGGCGGCGAACAGCCGATGCGGCAAACCCGCCGTGCCGGGTTCCACGGCGTTCACGGTCGCCCGATCCTCGACGGGCAGGCGGATGGCCCGCAAGCCGCGCTTTCCGCCCGCCTTCATCGCGGCGGAAAGGATCGTCGGATGCATGTGGAAATGCTTGTGGGCGTTGACGTGATCGAGCACGAGCCCCGTCGCGTCGAAGGCGGCGAATTGCGCCTCGACTTCCGCCTCGAGCTGGCGGCGCGCGACGGGATCGAAAAACATCCGCGCACCGGACGCCGCCATGTCGCGCCGGAAATGCCCCGTCGCATCGACCAGAGCCGGGACGGTCTCGACCGGCAGGGCCGGCCGCGCCTCGACGAGCGCGAGATGCAGGCCGACGCGCAACGTGGGCAGACGGCGCGCGCGTTGCACCGCATCCGCCGCCGCCTCCCCCGTCACCATCAGGCTCGCCGCGGTGAGGATGCCCTCGCGATGAGCCATTTCGACCGCGTCGTTGACGGCGAGCGAGAGGCCGAAATCATCCGCGGTGACGATCAGCGCCCGCCGGACAGCGCGGCTCATCGGATGCTCTCCGGATTTCTGGCGAGCGAAGCGTGGGTCGCGATGTCGAGCCGCTCGCCGCGCCAATCGACGCTCCGTCCGGTGAAACTCCAGAGGAAAACCGCGAGGGACAGGATTTCGCGCAAGGGCAGGAGCATCAGGCCCGCGCGCGGCAGCCCGAACAGGCGCTGCAGCCGCGCATGGATCGCGAGCCGCAGGGCGATCGTTGCGGCGAGGAACGCTAGCGCCGGCATCGAGAAGCCCGCAACCGCGACAGCCAGCACAGCAAGCCCGATCGGATAGGTGATGATCGATCCGAGGTAACCGCCGGGATTGAGGGCCCGGATCGTGCGCGCCCAGCGCAGATCGTGTCGCCACAGATCCATGAAGCGCTGCTCGGCACAGAGATGCGCCACGACCATCGGCGGAAACACGACCGCGCGCCCCGTGGCCCGGACGGCCTCGCCGAGGGCATGGTCATCCGCGAGCTTGTCCGCGAGCGCCGGCAGACCGCCGGTTTCGGCGAGAACCTCGCGCTTCACGGCAATGGTGGAACCGAAACAGGGGCGCGCGAGGCCATAGACGATGCCGAGAACCGCGCCGGGGAGGAAATGCGCATCGATGCCCAGGGCCGAGAGGCGCGACCAGAACCCCGCCGCCGGCTGCCCCCGGTAGAGGCAGGAAACCGCCCCCACGCCGGGCTGCATAAGCGCCGACACCACGCGGCGCAGGTAATCCGGCCCGACACGGATGTCGCTATCGGCCAGGATCACCACCTCGCCCAGTGACGGGCCGGAAAGCGCCAGCGAATCGATGTTGATGAGGTTCGAAATCTTGCGGTTGGGCCCATGCTGGCGGGGATCGACGACCAGACGGATATCGACGCCGGGATGCGTCGTGGTGACGCGCGCGACAGCCTTCGCGGCAGGGTCCCCGGCATCGGCCACGCCGCACACCATGGAGAACCGCGCGGGATAATCCTGCGCAACGAAGCTTTCGAGATTGTCCGCAAGGCCGGGTTCATCGCCGTGAAGCGGCTTCAGGATATCGACACGGGGCCAGGGCGTCCGTTCCGGCGCCGTGGAATGCGCCATCAGCCGGCGCGCCGCACGCGTCGTGAACCACCCGTAGATGAGGCCCGCACAGGCGCCGACGCCGAGAGCGTAGACGACAATTGCGGCGACAATCCCAGCCATGCCGGCCGCCTTTCAAAAACGATCGGAGTTGTTGCCAATCTGCACTATACGCCTGCGACGCTTCTGACTACCTTGCCGCAAACCATGGGGTGCGCCGATGACGAATCGGGCGCATGACGGGGTTCGAGCAGCCGGGCTGTTCGTCCGGAATTGAGCTGAACATACGGAATTTTCATGGAAATCCTTCGCCGTTTGCGCAATCTGGGGTCGGCTGTCCTGGCAGTCTCCACCTTGTCGGCCTGTGCCAGCATGGGTCAGCTCCCGCCGGCGCAGGTTGCCGATCCCTTCGAGCCGGCGAATCGCTCGATCTACGCCGTGAACAGCGTCGTCAACCAGGCGGTCTTCGTTCCGCTCCTGGTCGGCTACGAGACGCTGGTGCTGCCGCCGGTCCGCCAGAGCGTGAGCAACGCGCTCGCGAATCTCAACGAGCCCACGATCTTCGCCAACAACATCCTGCAGGGCCGCTTCAGCGCCTCGCTGACGACGCTCACGCGCTTCACCGTGAACTCGACGCTGGGCGCCGGCGGCCTGTTCGACATCGCGACGCTTGGCGGCCTGCCGAAGCAGACGGGTGATTTCGGCCAGACCATGTTCGTCTGGGGCGTGAATGACAGCCCCTTCATCATGATGCCGCTGCTGGGCCCCTCGACCTTCCGCGATGCCGTTGGCTACGGCATCGATGCAGCGGCGAGCCCCGGCGGCTACGCCATCTACCGCGTCGGCGGCACGATCGCGGCATCGGCGGTGGGTGGCTTCGAGGCCCTGCGCCGCGCCCGCGACCTGCAGACCGTGGATGACACGGCGGTCGATCCCTATGTCCGCCTGCGGAGCATCTATTACCAGACCCGCCGCCGCGACCTGCTGGATGCGATCGGCCGGAAGGATGACATCTTCGATCCGATGATCACCGATGGCGGCCTGCGTCCGGCGGACATGCCGACCCCGCCGCGGCGTGGCGCGGCGCGCTAAAAATCGCCGCGACGAACCCGCCCCGGCGATCGTTGTTCAATCCCAGCTGACCGGTGTCGCGAGCCTCAGCTCGCGAGCAACCGATTCGTGCGTTCGGTCAGGCTCGACAGCAGGGCCGATGCACCGCCGCTCGAGAGGATCGACTCGAACTCCGCGCGCCGCGAGGCCAGCTCGCTCACGGAATTGTTAAGATAGACGTCGACCACCCGGCCGCCGGCGACGAGGTAGTCGACACTGGTCGGCGAGCTGCCGTCATAGACCTTGCTGCGCACCAGCGTGCCGACGCGCCGCTTTTCGGTTTCCGGCGACACCTCGAACCGTTCGCCGGAGAAGCCGCGGATCTGCTTGGCATAGCTCGCGACGAGGAAGCGCGAGAATGCCTGCTGGATCGCGCCCTGCTGGCCGCCGGGAATCGAGCTCCAGTACTGGCCGACCGCCAGCCGGGTCATCGCGGCGGTGTCGAAGGTCGAATTCACCGGGCCGGTCAGCAGGCGCGCCTTGTCCGCCACCGTCACACCGCCCGCAGCGCGGGCCATCGCGGCGCGCAGCGAGGCATAGAACCGCTCGATCAGCGCCACTGCGGGATCGGCTGCCTGGGCCTGCGCCGCGGTTCCGGCGAAGGGCGCCAGAAAGGCGACGGACAGCACCAGCCGCCGGTCGAACTTCTTCAAATCATTCATGTCGATCGAATTTCCGTTTGCTTGACTGCGTGAACTGCATAACCCCGATATAGGATTAGCGTTCCCGAAAATCACGAAGCGCCAGCAGGCGCAAGCGCCACGGCATCACTTTTCGGTGCCTTCGAGACGATCCGCCGAAGGGCCGGACGGGCGCCATTCGCGTTGCATCCAGATGAGCAGACCCGGAATGCCGAGCACGAGATCGGCCACCCGCTTGACCAGCGACATCGCAATCGCAGGCTCCGCCGGAACGCCGAACAGCGCGCAAAGCAGCACGTATCCGCCCTCCTGCACGCCCACCGCCCCCGGCACCGCGAAGGCCGCGCTGCGCACCGCATGGCCCAGGCTCTCGATGATGATCGCCTCGGCGATCGTCACCGGATGACCCATGAGATGAAGCGCGACATAAACCTCCGCGCTGCCGACGAGCCAGGCCAGCAGATGCAGGCCGGCACTTGCGAACAGGCCGGTGCGACGCTGGCGGATGGAGGCGAGCGCCGCGTAGAAGGCGTCCGCCGCCGCAAAGGCCCGCCATTCCCGGCCGCCGGCGAGCTTGCGCAGCACACGCAGCACGATGTCGGCGAAGCCACGGCGCTGCGCCAGCGCCATCACCACCAGAACAGGGATGGCCGCGACAAGGCCCCAGCCGATCGCCGCCGCGAGAACGCCGCCGCGCCCGAGCCAGACCAGCAGCAGCAGGCCCGCGAGCGTGAAGAGAAACTGCGTCGCCATCTGCACGAAGACATCCGCCACCACGCTCGCGGCCGCGGGTGCGGGCGCAGCGCCGCTGCGCGCGAGCAAGCGTGCGCCCACCACATCCCCGCCGATCTGCGCGGCGGGCAGCAGGCCGTTCACGCCGTCGCGCACGAGCCGGAGGTTGAAGCATTCGCGGAAGGTCGGGCGCGCCTCGGGCAGGGTCAACTGCCGCCATGCCTCGCTCAGAAACAGCGTGACGAGCACGCGAATGACGACCACCAGCACCATGCCGAAACCGACAAGCGCGATGGCCCTGCCGACATCGGCCGCGCTGATGTCGGAATGGATCGCGGCGCCGATCGTCAGAGCCAGCACGAGCACGGTGAGAAGAATTCGAGCCATCCGGCTGTCAACCCTGTTGTCGGAATTGTGCGCAATTGCACGAATCCGCGATATTGAAACCTCCTGAGGCATGGTCTATCAGCGTCAGCCGACGAGCGGGCATCCGGAAGGCTGGATGCCCGTCCCCTCCGCTTAGGCCGAAGGCCGCGGATCAGCAAGGAAGGAACGCCGCCTATGGCCATGGATGACACCGAGTTGCTCGACGCCCCGCAGAACAGAGCGGAGACCGCGCCGGGCCCGATGGCCGGCCCGGTTTCCCCCGTGATGGCGCATAACGAATGGGACCCGCTGGAAGAGGTGATCGTCGGTCGCCTCGAAGGTTCCACCGTGCCGTCGGTGCACGTCACCGTGACCTACAACCTGCCGCCGCTGATCTCGCGCCTCTACCGGATCGCGGCCGGCCAGCGCTATCCCAAATGGCTGGAGCGCAAGGCGCAGGCCGAACTCGACCAGTTCATCGGCATCCTGCAGGGCGAGGGCATCACGGTGCGCCGCCCCTCGCTCGTGAATCACCGCGCGAAATTCCGGAGCCCGCTCTGGTCCTCGCGCGGGTTCTGCGTCGCCTGCCCGCGTGACGGCTACATGGTCGTCGGCGACGAGATCATCGAGACGCCGATGGCGTGGCGCTCGCGCTATTTCGAAGGCAATGCCTACAAGCCGCTCTTCAAGGAATATTTCAACGCCGGCGCCCGCTGGACCTCGGCCCCCCGGCCGGAACTCAGCGACGAACTCTACGATTACAATTTCCGCCTGCCCGAGAAGGGCGAGCCGGTGCGCTATGTCGTGAACGAGCATGAGCCGGTTTTCGACGCGGCGGATTTCGTGCGCTGCGGTCGCGATCTGTTCGTCATCCGCTCGAACGTTACCAACATGGCGGGCATCAACTGGCTGCGCCGGCACCTTGGCGAGGGCTATCGCATCCATGAACTGCCGAACATCTGCCGGCAGCCGATGCATATCGATTCGAGCTTCATGCCGCTCGCGCCGGGCAAGGTGCTGGTGAACCCGGATTACATCGATGTCGAGCGCCTGCCGCCGATCCTGAAGAAGTGGGACGTGCTGATCGCGCCGCGCCCTGACCCGGTCGACAACCTGATCAGCAAGTTCTCGATGTGCAGCCCCTGGACCAGCATCAACGTCCTCTCGCTCGACGAGAAGAAGGTGGTGGTGGAACGCCAGCAGCCGACCCTCATCAAGGCGTTGAAGGATTGGGGCTTCGACCCGATCCCCTGCGATTTCATGAGCTACGGCCCGTTCGGCGGCGCCTTCCACTGCGCGACGCTGGATGTGCGTCGCCGCGGCGCGCTGCAATCCTACTTCTGATCTCCCGGAAGACGGGCGAAGCGGAAATTCAGCTTCGCCCGCCATCCACCGAGAGGATCTGCCCGCTGATCCAGCCCGCCTGTTCGGAGGCGAGGAACAGCACGGCATTCGCAATGTCCTCCGGCGTGCCGAGCCGGCGCAGGTGGATCGATTGCACCAGCCGCGCCTGCCCCTCCGGGCCATAGCTCTGCCATTGCCGCTCGGTCGCGGGGTTCGAGCGCACGAAGCCGGGTGCGATCGCGTTGGTGGTGATGCCGCGCGGCCCGAGATCCTGGCTCAACTGCTTCGTGAGACCCACCAGCGCGTGTTTCGCCGCCGTATAGGCCTGGATGCCGGTGAGGCTGGGCCGGAGGCCTGCGCCCGAGGCGATGTTGACGATGCGGCCCCAGCCGCCTTTCGCCATGGGCTCTGCCGCGGCCTGCGCGAGCCAGAACGCGCCATCGACATTCGCCTCGAACAGCACGCGCCAGTTTTCTTCCGTCACGGCCTCGACCGGCCCGCCAACCTGCCCGCGCACGCCGCCGGCGGCGTTCACGAGAATGTCGAAGCGACCATGTTTCGCGACGATGGCGGCGATCGCGTCATGCGCCGCCGCGCGTCGGCTGACATCGAGGACATGGCTTTCGAGCCCTTCAGCCTTGGCGAACGCCGCCACCCCTGTGGCGTCGAGATCCGCGACGATCACCACAGCGCCCGACGCTTTCAGCCCACGCGCGATGGCCTGCCCGATGCCCTGCGCGGCCCCGGTGACGAAAGCCACCCGCCCCTCGAGCCGCAGTTCCATCACCCCTCCCCCGCGATGGGCAGGAGATCCGCGAAGGTCTCGAAGGCCATGGGGCGCCTGCCGTCCTCGATGTCATGGATCAGCGCCACGAGTTTCGCGAGCACCGGCGTCGCGATGCCCGCTTCCGACGCAAGCTCCGCGATGATGCCGATCTGCGGATCGACCTCGGTCTTGCGCTTCCGCACGGCGAGATCGCGATAGATGCCGGAATGCGTCTTCGCCGTGTGCCGGTTGAACTCGGCAAGGGCGGCGATGGAGGCGCGGGCCTCCTCCAGCGGCGCTTCGGGCATGAAGCATTCGGGATCGAACCCGTTGAAGCCGATGGGCGTCACGCCCCTGGCACGCGCGACCGCCATCACCTCGCGCCCCAGCGCGACGAAGACCGGCACGCGGCGCGGATCGGCGAAGTTCGCACTCATGGAATCGGGCGTGAGCGCGGTTGCGAACAGCATCGCCCCATAGGCAAGCTTGCCCCAGAGATAGCCCCAGATGTTGTCGGTCAGCACGGCATTCGGCTCGAAAATTTTCAGCCATTCATGCATCTGGCGCGTGCGGTCGCGGGTCTTGCCGTCGATCTCGCCCACGACCACCGCCGCGCGGTTGCCGAACAGGATTTCGCCCGGTCCCAGCCAATCCGCGCCGAAATTCACGAAGCAACCCATGGTGCGCTCGGCGCCGATGATGCGGCTGATCGTGATCTCGTTGAGGCCGTTCTGTGCGGAAAGAACATAGCCATCGGGCGCGAGATGCGGTGCGAGCATCGCGAGCGCGGGCTCGGTCGCATGCGCCTTCACCGCAAGCACGATGATCGGCCATTGCCCGGTCACGCGGTCGGGCGTCAGCGTCCGCACGACCTGCCGGAATTCCTCCACCGGCCCGGTGATCGAAAGGCCGGTGGTGGAGCAGGCCTCGGCGTGTTCGGCCACGATATCGACCATCGTCACCGGCAGGCCCGCCCGCGCCCAATAGGCCCCGAGCGTGCCGCCGATGGCGCCGGCGCCCCAGATGAGGATGGGCGGCCGGCTTCCGGTCATGGCGGACATCCGCCTTACTTCGCGGGCTTGATGTTCATGGCGAGCGTGTCTTCATCCACGCGCGCCTTGATCGTCACCTTGCCCTTCTGCATGGCCCAGGCCGAACCGACCGCCACCAGCGGCAGGCGCTGGCGATCCTTCAGCACGAGGGCATTGGCATCCTCCAGCGCCTTGCGGCGCTTCGCCTCGTCCATCTCGACTGCGGCGATCTGCAGGAGCTTGTCCATCTCGTCGTTCTTGTAGCCGAGCACGTTGAAGGCGCCCATTTTCTTCGCCGCATCGTTCGAATGCGCGAGCGAGGAGAGCGTGTAATGCGCTTCGCCCGTCAGCGTGCCCCAGCCCGACATCGAGGCGGAATATTCGCCGCGCGTGCGGGCCGGGAAGAACACCGTCGCGGGCTGGGCATTCGGCGTCGCGTCGATGCCGATCGCGGCCCACATCTGCGCGACGGAGGTGCCCACCTGCGTGTCGCCCGGCAGGCGATCGCGCGTGAAGGAGAACTGCATCTTGAAGCCGTTGGGATAGCCGGCTTCGGCGAGCAGGGCCTTCGCCTTGGTCGGGTTGTATTCGCGCGCCGGAAGCCCCTTGTTGAAGCCGAAGATCGACGGCGTGACCATCTGGTTCACCGCCTTGCCGAGGCCTTCCATGGCGACATCCGCAAGCGCGTTGCGGTCGATCGCGAGATCGAGCGCCTCGCGCACTTTCACATCGAGGAAGGGGTTCTTGGCGAGCGCCGAACCATCCTTCGCGGTGACGTTCAGCGCCTTTTCGCGCATGTCGAGTTCGATGTTGAAGACATAGACCGTGTCGATCGACTGGACCTCGATCTTCGGGTCGCGCTTCAGCGCCGCGACATCCGTGGCGGGAACACGGGTGATGAGATCGAGCTGGCCCGCCTTCAATTGCGCCACGCGTGCGGCATCATTGGCGATTTCCTTGCGTACATGGCGCGCCCACGGCTCTTTCGGCCCCCAATAGCCATCGAAGCGCTCGAGCACGAGATCGCCCTTGGGTTCCCACGAGACATACTTGTAGGGCCCGGTGCCGATCGCCGCCTTGCCCGAATTGAACGCCCCGTTGGCGCTTTCCTTCGTCAGCCCCGCCGCCGCCTTGTGCGACACGATGAAAAGCCGGATGAAATCGTTTGGCAGGGTCGGCGCCGGGCCATCGGTGATGACCTGCACCGTCAACGGATCGATGATCTTCGTTTCCTTCACGCGGCGCACATAGATGGTCGTGGGGTTCGGGCCCGCGACCATGGGGATGCGCTCGATCGAGAACTTCACATCCTCGGCGGTGAAATCCGAACCGTCATGGAACTTCACGCCGGGGCGCAGCTTGAACTCCCAGGTCGTGTCGTTGACGGCCTTCCAGCCAAGCGCGAGGCGCGGCTCGAGCTCCAGCCCGTCGCCGGACCAGACGAGCGTGTCGAAGATGTGCTTCAGCGATTCCGCATGCGTGCCGGTCGCGGTGAAATGCGGATCGATGGAATCCGGCCCGCCGCGCACCCCGATGGTCAGGGTCTGCGCCAGGGCGGGCGAGGCGGCAGAGAGGGCGGTCGCACAGAAAAGAGCAAGAACGAGTGGGCGCATGACGGTCTCCCCTGATGGTGCGCCAAAGGCCCGAAGCCTGGCGCTTCCTCCCATTGAACGGCAGAGATTTCGCCGGGTCAATTCCTTGTGGAACCAATTTTTGCCGATATACTGCCTCTGGAAGCGTTTATTCGTTCGACTTGGAACCAACTGATGCGCGAGAAAACGGCACAGAGCCTGCGTCCGCAGCACAATGATGCGATCTGGACCGCCAGTCCCGCGCCCAGTTCCACGTCCGGTCCCGCGCCCGAGGACGGCGCCGAGATGCTGAACCGCCAGCGGCTCGATGCCTTCACCCATGCGCGCCTCTGGAAGAACCCTTGCGGTTTCGCCGCGCGCTTCAATTACCTCGCTTTGCGCTACAACGTGCCGCTCTATGGCTGGGTGAAGGAACGCTTCGACCTCTCCCGCGTCGAGTTCGTGGTGATCTATTCGCTGGCGATCCAGGACGGCGTGACCGCGAGCGAAATCGCCTCCTCCACCGCTTTCCCCAAAAACACGCTGAGCCGTGCCGTGAACCGCCTCGCCGGGCTCGGCTATGTCGCGCGGCGGCCCGACGGCGACGATCGCCGCTCGCAGATCCTGACACTGACGGAAGCGGGCCGCGCGGTGTTCGACGAGGCCCTGCCGCGCTTTGCCGGGCTGGAACAGGAAATGCTTGCGCCGCTCAGCCTCGTCGAGCGCGAGATGCTCTCGATGCTGCTCGCCAAGGTGGTGCTGGCGATGTTCCACGGCGAGAACCGGGCCGCGGATGGCAGCCCGCAACCCCTGGCGGAGATGTGACGCGATGCGTGTGGCCGAGATGAACTGGATGCAGGTGGAGGCCCGCGCGCGGATCGACGACCGTGCGGTTCTCCCCCTCGGCTCGGTGGAGCAGCATGCCTATCTCAGCCTCGCGGTGGATGCGATCCTCTCCGAGCGCGTGGCCGTGGAAGCGGCCGGCAGCAGCGGCATCCCGGTCTTTCCGGTGCAGGCCTATGGCTTCACGCCGAATTTCGTCGATTATCCCGGCAGCGTCACGCTGCGGCTCTCGACCTATATCGCTCTGATCACCGACCTGCTCGATGGCATCGCGCGGTCCGGCTTCCGGCGCATCACCATCGTGAATGGCCATGGCGGCAACGGGCCGGCCCATGGTGCGGTGTTCGAGTGGCTGGACCGGAACCGGGGTTGCCAGGTGCGCTGGCACAATTGGTGGAACGCGCCCGCGACCTTCGCAAAAGTGCAGGCGACCGATCCGGTTGCGAGCCACGCCTCCTGGATGGAGAACTTCCCCTGGACGCGGCTTGCGGGCGTGGCCATGCCCGGCCAGCAGAAGCCGATGATGGACATGGCGCGCTTCTCGGCCCTCGATCCCGGCGCGAAGAAGGCTCTGCTGGGTGACGGCAATTATGGCGGCCTCTACCAGCGTTCCGACGAGGACATGCTGGCGATCTGGGCCGTGGCGGTCGAGGAGACCCGCAAGGTCATCATGGAAGGCTGGGCCTGATGCTCGGGTTCATGATCCAGCGGCTGTTGCAGGCCCTGGTGGTCATGCTCATCATCTCGGCGATGGTGTTTGTCGGCGTCTATGCCGTCGGCAACCCGATCGACGTGCTGATCTCGCCCGATGCCACGCAGGCCATCCGCGAGGCCGCGATCAAGGCCTACGGGCTCGATCAGCCGCTCTGGAAGCAATATCTCGATTTTCTCGGCCGGCTTGTCGCGGGGGATTTCGGCCGCTCCTTCCTCTACAACATGCCGGTTCTCGATCTCATCGGCTCGCGCATCCCCGCCACCCTGGAACTGACGCTGGTGGCGGTCCTGGGCGCGACGTTGCTCGGCGTGCCGCTCGGCATGTATGCGGGCTACCGTCCGGAGAGCCTCGCCTCGCGGCTCATCATGTCGATCTCGATCCTTGGCTTCTCGGTGCCGACCTTCTGGATCGGGCTCGTGCTGATCTTCACCTTCGCGGTGCAGCTCGGCTGGCTGCCGGCGGGCAACCGGGGCGAAACCGCGACGCTCTTCGGCGTCGAATGGAGCTTCCTCACCGCCAATGGCTGGAAGCACATGCTGCTGCCGGCGCTCAATCTCTCGCTCTTCAAGTTCGCGATGATGGTGCGGCTCGCCCGCGCCGGCACCCGCGAGATCATGCTGACCGATACGGTACGGTTCGCGCGTGCGACCGGCGAGAGCGAATTCACGATCCTGCGCCGGCATGTGCTGCGGCTCATTTCCATTCCTATCGTCACGGTGTTCGGCCTCGAATTCGGCTCGACCATGGCCTTTGCGGTAGTGACCGAGACGATCTTCTCCTGGCCGGGCGTGGGCAAGCTGATCATCGACAGCATTGCCTCGCTCGATCGCCCGGTGATGGTCGCCTACCTGATGCTGGTCGCGTTCTTCTTCATCGTGATCAATCTGCTGGTCGATCTCTCCTATGCCGCGCTCGATCCGCGCCTGCGCACGCGGAGGGCGGCATGAACGACGCGACGCCGCTCGCCCGTTTCTGGCAGGAATTTCGCGCGAACCGGGTCGCGGTCGGCGCGCTCATCGTCGTGGTGGCGATCATGCTGGTGGCGCTGGCCGCCCCGCTGATCGCGCCGCAGAACCCGTATGATCTCGGAACGCTCGTGCTGATGGATGCGCGCCGCCCGCCCGGTTATGTGGGCACGAAGGGCTTCACCCACTGGCTCGGCACGGATGCGCAGGGCCGCGACCTGTTCTCCGCGATCCTCTACGGGCTGCGCATCTCGATCCAGATCGGCATCATCGCCGGTGGCATCGCCTTCGTTCTGGGGGCCACCCTCGGCACCTTCGCCGCCTATTTCGGCGGGCGGATCGAGGCGCTGATCATGCGGATCATCGACCTGCAGCTTTCCTTCCCGGCGATCCTGCTGGCCCTGGTGCTCGCCGCCCTGCTGGGGCAGGGCAAGGTGCCGCTGATCGCGGCACTGGTGACGGCGCAATACGCCTATTTCGCCCGCACGGCGCATGGCGCGGCCTCGGCCGAGCGCTCGAAGGACTATGTGGAAGCGGCGCTCTCCACCCCGCTCGCTCCGGCGCGCGTGGTGTTCCGCCACATCCTGCCGAACTGCCTGCCGCCGCTGATCGTGGTGGGCACGGTGCAGATCGCGAATTCCATCGCGCTCGAAGCCACCCTCTCCTTCCTGGGCCTGGGCCTGCCGGTCAGCGAACCCTCTCTCGGCATGCTGATCGCCAACGGCTTCCAGTACATGCTCTCCGGCCGCTACTGGATTTCGATCTATCCCGGCGTGGCGCTGATCGTGCTGATCGTCGCGATCAACCTCGTCGGCGACCAGATCCGCGACCAGCTCAATCCGAGGCTGCGGCGATGACGGCGCTTCTCGCGGTGTCGGACCTCGCGACGCATTTCGCGACCCGCCAGGGTGCGCTGAAGGCGGTGGATGGCGTGTCGTTCTCGATCGCCGAGGGCGAGATCATCGGCCTCGTGGGCGAATCCGGTTCGGGCAAGAGCGTCACGGGATTTTCCATCCTCGGCCTCATCGATCCGCCGGGGCGCATCGTCGGCGGATCGGTGAAGCTGCGGGGTCGCGAACTGGTGGGGCTTCCCGCGCGGGATTTGCGCGCCATTCGCGGCCGCGAGATCGCGATGGTCTTCCAGGACCCGTCCGCGACGCTGAACCCTGTGCTGACCATCGGCATGCAGATGCGCCTCGCGCTGGAGGCCCATGGCGCGGTGGGCGAAGCCGATGCGCGGACGCGCTCGGTCGAGGTGCTGGCGCGCGTCGGCATCCCCGATGCCGGGCGACGCCTCGATGCCTATCCGCACCAGTTTTCCGGCGGCATGCGCCAGCGCGTGGCGATTGCCATCGCGCTGCTGAACCGCCCCAGGCTCATCATCTGCGACGAGCCCACGACCGCCCTGGACGTCTCGATCCAGGCGCAGATCCTCACCGAAATGCGCGATCTCGCCCGCGAATTCGGCACGGCGATGATCTGGATCAGCCACGACCTCGCGACCGTCTCCTCCATCGCGAGCCGATTGCTGGTGATGTATGCCGGGCGCATCATCGAGGAGGGGCCGGTGGCGGATGTGCTGCGCGAGCCGCGCCATCCCTACACGGCAGGGCTGCTGGCCTCGCTGCCCGCCAATGCCCGGCCGGGCATGGATCTCAGGCAGATCCCCGGCTCGACGCCCTCGCTTTTCGACCTGCCGCCGGGCTGCGCCTTCCAGCCGCGCTGCGAGCGGCGGAGCGACGCCTGCATCGTGATGCCGGAACTCGTCGCGGTCGGCCCCGCCCGCCGCCATCGCTGCCACCATCCGCTCGCCGGGGCGCAGGCATGAACGCGCTGGTCGAGATCCGCAACGTGTCGAAACGCTTCGTGCCGCGGCTTTCGCTGGGCGAGCGGATCGCCGCGCGCCTGGGCCAGCCTATCGAGACCCGCACCGTCCATGCGGTGGACGGCGTGAGTTTCGCCATCCGCAAGGGCGAGGTGCTGGGCCTCGTGGGCGAATCCGGCTGCGGGAAATCCACGCTGGGCCGGGTGATCGCCGGCATCCATCCGCCGAGCGCGGGCTTCGTGACGCTCGACGGCGCGCCGCTGCTCGGACCCGATGGCCGCAAGCGCACGCGCCGCGTGCAGATGGTGTTCCAGGACCCCTTCGCCTCGCTCGACCCGCGCATCCGCATCGGCGAAACGATCAGCGAGGGGCCGATTGCCCATGGCCTGACGACGAAGGCGGAAGCCAGGGCCTATGCCGCGCAATGGCTCGCGGCGGTGGGCCTGCCGGCCGATGCGGCGGATCGCTTCCCCCACCAGTTCTCCGGCGGCCAGCGCCAGCGCGTGGCCATTGCCCGCGCGCTCGCCATGAAGCCGGACATGCTCGTCTGCGACGAGCCGGTGGCTTCGCTCGATGTGTCCATCCAGGCGCAGATCGTGAACCTGTTACTGAAGCTCAGGCGCGAATTCGGGCTGACGATGCTGTTCATCAGCCACGATCTCGGCATCGTGCGGCATATTTCGGATCGTATCGCGATCATGTATCTCGGCCGCATCGTCGAACTCGGGCCAACCGAGGCGGTCTATGCCGCGCCGGCTCACCCTTATACGCGCGCCCTGCTCGACAGCATCCCGAAGCTCGTGACGGATTCCGAGACGCTCGTCTCGTTCAAGCCGATCACGGGCGAATTGCCCTCGCCGCTTTCCCCGCCGCCCGGCTGCCATTTCCACCTGCGCTGCCCGTTCGCCCGAAGCGAATGCCGCGAGATCGTGCCCATCCGGCGCGAGGCTGGCGCGGGCCGCGATGTCGCCTGTCACTTTCCGCTGGAGACCTGAGCATGGAACCCTGGCAATGGAGCGAAGCGGAATGGCGCGGCCGGGTGGAGAAGGTCCGCGCCGGACGCTCGCTGAAGCCCGCGACATGGCCCGGCGGCAAGAGATGCGCGGTAGCTCTCTCGTTCGACAGCGACCACGAGACCAATGAATTGCGCGATGGCGGCGTCTCCATCGGCCGCATGTCCTGGGGGCAATATGGCCATCGCGTCGGCGTGCCGAAGATCCTCGAGGTGCTGAAGCGCGAGGATGTGCCCGCGACCTTCTTCGTCCCGGCCGTTGCCGCCCTGCTCTACCCCGACGAGCAGCGCCGCGTGGTGGCGGAAGGCCACGAGATCGGCCTGCATGGCTGGATCCACGAGCTGAATTCCGTGCTGCCGGAAGAGGTGGAACGCGACCTGCATTTCCGCGCCGCCGAGACGCTCGCCCGCATCACCGGCACGCCTCCCGTGGGCATGCGCACGCCCTCCTGGGATTTCTCGCCCGCGACGCTGAGGATCCAGCGGCAGATGGGGCTTCTTTACGATTCCTCGCTGATGGCCGACAACGACCCCTACGAACTCGTGGAAGCGGGCGAGGCCACGGGCATCGTCGAATTGCCGGTCGAATGGATCCGCGATGACGCGCCCTATTTCAACATGAACCGCTTCCAGGCCCTGCGCCCCTACACGCCGCCGACGGCCGTGCTCGACATCTTCCTGCGCGAATTCGAGGGCGCCCATGCCGAGGGCGGGCTCTTCCTGCTCACCATGCATCCGCATGTCACCGGCTATCGCTCGCGGCTGTTCATTCTGGAGGAACTCATCCGCGCGGCGAAAGCGAAGGGCGATTGCTGGTTCGCGACCCACGCGGATGTCGCCCGCCATTGCGCAAGGGAGGCGGGCATCTTGCGGGAATGAGAACCACGAATTCTTGTCGGCTAACTGATGGGGCCTATCTTCCCGCATCGGAACCCGGCACGGCGCTTGCTAACACCCTCCGGCCATCCGGCCCTTTCAAAAGGACCTCGCCTGCATGAGTTTCGTCAATCCCGCGCGGTTCACCACGCGTCCGGAAATCACCGGCACCTTCGGCGTGGTAGCCTCGACCCACTGGATCGCGACCGCGGTCGGCATGGGCATCCTGGAGCGCGACGGCAACGCTTTCGATGCGGGCGTGGCGACCGCTTTCACGCTGCAGATCGTCGAGCCGCATCTCAACGGTCCGGGCGGCGACGTGCCGATCATGATCCATGCCGCGGCGAAGGGCATGACCGAGGTGATCTGCGGGCAGGGTGTTGCGCCGGTGGGGCTCACCATCGCGCATTGCAAGGCGCTCGGGCTCGATCTCATCCCCGGCACGGGCCTGCTGGCGCCTTGCGTGCCCGGCACCTTCGATTCCTACATGCTGCTCCTGCGCGATTACGGCACGATGCCGTTGCGCAACGTGCTCGAACCCGCGATCCACTATGCGCGTCATGGCTATCCGCTGGTCGAGCGCATCGTCGCCACGATCAAGACCGTGGAGGCGATGTTCCGCGAGCACTGGACGACCTCCGCCGATCTCTACCTGCCCGGCGGCAAGGTGCCGGAGGTCGGCAGCCGCTTCCGCAACCCTGTTCTCGCCGACACCTACGAGCGCCTGTTGAAAGAGGCCGAGGCCGGCGGCGGAAGTCGCGAGGCGATCATCGAGCGGGCACGGACAATCTGGTCGCAGGGCTTCATCGCCGAGGCGATCGACGAATTCTGCCGCACGCAGGAGGTGATGGACGTCTCCGGAAAGCGCAATCGCGGCGTGCTCAATGGCGACGACATGGCGCGCTGGCAGGCCACGATCGAGAAGCCGACCGAGTATAATTATAACCGCTACACCGTGCAGAAGCCCGGCCCCTGGTGCCAGGGCATCGCGACGTTGCAGCAACTCGCGCTTCTGAAGGGCTTCGATCTCGATGGGCTCGACCCCGCCGGCCCGGATTTCATCCACCTGCAGGTGGAGGCTGCGAAGCTCGCCTTCGCAGATCGCGACACCTTCCTCGGCGACCCCGCTTTCGTGGATGTGCCGCTCGGGACGCTCCTGTCGGATGCGTACAATGCCGAGCGTCGCAAGCTCATCACGGATCGCGCCTCGCACGAGCAAAGGCCCGGCAGCATCCCCGGCTTCGGCGGCGCGATGGCCCTGCGGCAGGCCGGCGAGAAGCGCGCGGCAGTAAGCGCGGGCGGCGCGGGCGAACCGACCGTCGGCGATGTCCATACCGGGCATGGCGCGGGCGAGGAGGTGCACCCCAACGGCGTGACGCGCGGCGACACCGTGCATTTCGACATCATCGACCGGCACGGCAACATGATCGCCGCCACGCCCTCCGGCGGCTGGCTGCAATCCTCCCCCGTCATCCCGAAGCTCGGCTTCTGCCTCGGCTCGCGGGCGCAGATGTTCATGCTCGACGAGAACCATCCGGCCGCCCTCGCACCCGGGCGGCGGCCGCGTACGACGCTCTCGCCCACCATGGCGCTGAGGGATGGCAAGCCGTATCTCGCCTGGGGTTCGCCCGGCGGCGACCAGCAGGACCAGTGGATCCCGCAGATGTTCCTGCGCCACGTGCATGCCGGCATGAACCTGCAGGAGGCGATCGACGCGCCGGCCTGGCACACCGAGCATTTCCCCATCTCCTTCTGGCCCCGCACGGCGCGGCCCGGCGTGGTTGTGGTGGAATCCCGCGTGCCCGAGGCAACAGTCGAGGAGTTGAAGCGGCGCGGGCACATCGTCGAGGTGGGCGCGGCGTGGTCCGAGGGGCGGCTGGTAGCCGCTTCCCAGGATGGCGAGTTCCTGCGTGCGGCGGCCAATCCGCGCGGCATGCAGGGCTACGCGGCCGGGCGATAGGAGGGGAACATGACCTGGTCCATCGTCGCGCGCGACCCTGCCACCGGAGAGATCGGCGTCGGCGTCTCCACCTGCGCCTTCGCGGTGGGCGCGCGCGTGCCCTTCGTGGAGACCGGCACGGGCGCCATCGCCACGCAGGCCTTCGTGAACCCGTTCTACGGGCTGCGCGGCCTTGAATTGCTGCGCGCCGGCGCGGATGCGCAATCGGTGATCGATATCCTCACCCTCGCCGATGCGGGACGCGGCCAGCGGCAGGTGCACATGCTGGATCGCGCGGGCCGCCTCGCGGCCTATACCGGCGCGGATTGCGTGCCCTGGTGCGGGCACCTGATCCGCGACACCTTCTCCGTCGCCGGCAACATGCTTGCCGGGGTGGAGGTGATCGAGGAAACCGCGCGCGTCTTCGCGGCCGAGAGCGCCCTGCCCCTCGCCCGGCGGATGATCGTCGCGCTGCAGGCGGGCGAAGCGGCGGGCGGCGACAAGCGCGGAAAGCAGAGCGCGGCGATCCGCATCCACGATGCGGAGGAATATGCGCTCTTCGATCTGCGCGTCGATGACCACGCCGACCCGCTGGGCGAACTCGCGCGGCTCGAACGCGTCGCGCATGAGCGCTACCTGCATTATCGGAAAGTCATGCCCCGCCGCGACGACCCTTCCGGCGTCACGGATCGCGCGGAGATCGAGCGGCTCATCGCTGAGTCAATCGCGGCCGAATCCATCGCGGCCGAGAAGGCAGGGCCCGCGCGATGAGCACGCTTCTGGCTGTCGACAATCTCACCGTCAGCTTCGCGACGCCGCAAGGCGGGCGCGTGCTTGCGGTCGATGGCCTGAGCTTCACGCTCGACGCCGGCAAGACGCTGGGCATCGTTGGCGAATCCGGGTCGGGCAAGAGTGTCACGTCGCTCGCTATCATGGGCCTGCTGCCAAAGGGCATCGCCGAGGTGAGCGGCGGCGCGCGCTTCCACGCGGAAGACCTGCTGGCCGCGCCCGCCGCGCGCCTGCAGGATCTGCGCGGCAACCGCATGGCGATGATCTTCCAGGAGCCGATGACCTCGCTGAACCCCTCGCATCGCATCGGCGACCAGATCGCCGAGGCCGTGATCCGGCATCGCGGCTGGTCGGCGGAAAAGGCCTGGGCGCATGCGATCGAGATGCTGCGCAAGGTGCGCATTCCAGAGCCCGAGGCGCGGGCCGCCTCCTATCCGCACAACCTCTCCGGCGGCATGCGCCAGCGCGTGATGATCGCCATGGCGCTCGCCTGCGACCCGGAACTGCTCATCGCGGACGAGCCGACCACCGCGCTCGACGTGACCATCCAGGCGCAGATCCTCGATCTGCTGCAGGATTTGCGGCGCGAAACCGGCGCGGCGGTGATCCTCATCACGCATGATCTCGGCGTGGTGGCGGAAGTGGTGGACGATGTGCTGGTGATGTATGCCGGGCAGGTGGTGGAGCGCGCGCGCGTCGCCGATCTCTTCACGATGCCGCAGCACCCCTACACCCTGGGGCTGCTCGGTTCCCTCCCCCGGCTCGACCATCGGCGCGAACGGCTCGCCGCGATTCCCGGTGCCGTGCCCGACATGACGAACCCGCCGCCGGGTTGCCGCTTCGCCGCGCGCTGCCCCTTCGTGGATGCGAAATGCCGCATGGAAGCCCCGCCGCTCGCGGAGCCGGGGCCGGGCCGGCTCTCGCGCTGCTGGAAGACGCCCCTCGAAAGGCTTGTCGCATGACGAAGCTGCTCGAAGCGCACGGCCTGTCGAAAACCTTCGTCGCGAAGCGCAACATCTTCGGCAAGCCGACCGCCGAAGTGCGCGCGGTGGATGGCGTCGATCTTCGCCTGGAGGCGGGGGAAACCCTGGCGCTGGTGGGCGAATCCGGCTGCGGAAAATCCACCCTCGGCCGGATGCTGTTGCGGCTGATCGAGCCCACGGGCGGGGCACTGACCTTCGAGGGTCGCGATCTGCTCACGCTGTCGGAAGCGGATCTGCGCTCCCTGCGCCGGCATGTGCAGATCATCTTCCAGGACCCGTTCGCTTCGCTCAATCCGCGCATGAATGTCGGCGAGGCGATTGCCGAACCGCTGTTGCTGCACGACATCGTGCCGGCAAGCCAGCGCCGCGCGCGTGTCGCGGAACTGCTGGAAACCGTTGGCCTTCGCGCCGAACATGCCGCGCGCTACCCGCATGAATTCTCCGGCGGGCAAAGGCAGCGCGTGGTGATCGCCCGGGCGCTGGCGAGCGAACCGCGGCTCATCATCTGCGACGAGCCGGTCTCCGCGCTCGATGTCTCGATCCGCGCGCAGATCCTCAACCTCCTGCGCGAATTGCAGCAGCGGCTGAACCTGACCATGGTGTTCATCAGCCACGATCTCGCGGTGGTGAAGCACATCGCCGACCGCATCGCCGTGATGTATCTCGGGCGCATCGTGGAAACCGGCGCGGCCGATGCGGTTTTCGCCAATCCGCGTCACCCCTATACGCGCGCCCTGCTCTCGGCCATTCCCGTCGCCAGCGTCGAGCGCCGCGCGGGCCGCATCGTGCTGCAGGGCGATGTGCCGAGCCCGCTCAATCCGCCCCCGGGCTGCCATCTGCACCGGCGCTGCCCGCATGCCGGTCCCGTCTGCCGGGAAACCGTGCCCCTGCTGGCCGGTGACGCGCAGCATCGCGTCGCCTGCCATTTTGCGGACAGCCTGCCCCCGGCCGATTCCATCCTGCCGCGCGAAAGCGCCCCGAACGAGACCCTGCTTCGCCTGATGTCGGCTTTCGAGACCGGCAGAACTCCCACCCCCTCGCAATCGGAGACCTGAGATGAAGACAGCCTTCAGATATGGGCTCGCAGCCCTCCTCGCCGCCCCGCTTTTCGCCGGAACCGCGATGGCGCAAGGCGCGATCCGCATCGGCCTCGCCGAGGACCCGGATGTGCTCGATCCCACCCTCGCGCGGACTTACGTGGGCCGCATCGTCTTCGCCTCGATCTGCGACAAGCTGTTCGACATCGACGAGAAGCTGAACGTCGTGCCGCAGCTGGCGCTGAGCCACGAGACCTCCGCCGATGGCAAGACCGTCACCATCAAACTGCGCCCCGGCGTGAAGTTCCACGATGGCGAGCCGCTCGATGCCGCAGCCGCGAAATATTCGCTCGATCGCCATCGCACCATGAACGGCTCCTTCCGCCGCGCGGAATTGAGCCAGATCGACAGCGTCGACGTGGTCGACCCGACCACGATCCGCATCACGCTGAAGGCGCCGTTCTCGCCGCTGATCGCGCAGCTGACCGATCGCGCCGGCATGATGGTTTCGCCCAAGGCCGCGCAGGAGGCGGGTGATCGCTTCGGCCAGAAACCGGTTTGCGCCGGGCCCTACAAGTTCGTGGAGCGCGTGCAGCAGGACCGGATCGTCGTCGAGAAATTCGCCGATTACTGGGACAAGGCGAATGTGCATATCGACCGCATCACCTATGTGCCGATCACCGATTCCACCGTGCGGCTCGCCAACCTGAAATCCGGCCAGCTCGACCTGATCGAGCGCGCCCTCGCGACCGACATCAAGGATATCCGTGCGACGCGCGGGCTGAAGCTCGCGACGGCCTCGGAGCTTGGCTATCAGGGCATCACCATCAATGTCGGCAAGGGTGACGCGGCGAAGGGCCCGCTCGGTTCGGACCCGCGCGTGCGCCAGGCCTTCGAGGCGGCGATCGACCGCGAGGCGATCTCGCAGGTGGTGTTCAACGGCGAATTCAAGCCGGGCAACCAGTGGGTGAACCCGGAAAACGCCTTCTACCAGAAGAGCATTCCCGTGCCGAAACGCGATGTCGCCAAGGCGAAGAAGCTCCTGGCCGATGCCGGCGTGAAGACGCCCGTGCCGGTGGATTTCATGGTGCCGAACAACCCGGAGACGCGGCAGGTGGCGGAAGTGGTGCAGGCCATGACCGCCGAAGCCGGCTTCGAGGTGAAGATCCGCGTGACCGAGTTCGCGACCTCGCTGAAGGAAGCGGAGGCGGGCAATTACCAGGCCTATATGCTCGCCTGGTCGGGCCGCACCGATCCCGACGGCAACATCCAGTCCTTTGCCAGCACCGGCGCGCCGAACAACTACTCGGCCTATTCGAACAAGGACGTGGATGACGCGCTGAACGAGGCCCGCACCAAGAACGCCATGCCCGAGCGCATGGCGGCCTACAAGCGCGCGGCGGAGCAGCTCGCGAAGGATCTGCCGATCGTCTACATCTACCATCGTCTCGTGATCATCGCGCATCGCGAGCGGATCGAGGGCTATCGCCAGATGCCGGATGGCCTCGTGCGCGTGGTGGGCCTGAAGGTGAAGGGCTGAGCCATGCTCGTGTTGATCGCCCGGCGGCTGATGCAACTCATTCCGACGATCGTCATCGTCTCGATGATGATCTTCGGCTTGCAGCAATTGCTGCCGGGCGATCCCGCGACCATCATGGCGGGCGAGGAACGCGACCCCGAAGTGATCGAGCAGATCCGGAAGCAGTATCGGCTCGATCAGCCCATCCCGGTGCAATATGTCTACTGGATCAAGGGGGTGGTGACGGGTGACCTCGGCGAATCCATGCGCCTCAAGGAGCCCGTCTCGAAACTCGTCGCGCAGAAGCTGCCGGTGACCCTGCAACTCGCCACGATGGCGATGATCATCGCGATCCTTATCGGCGTGCCGGCGGGCATCATCTCGGCGGTGAAGAAGGGGACGATCTGGGATTACGTGGTGAACGTGGTCTCGCTCTGGGGCATCTCGACGCCGAATTTCTGGCTCGGAATCCTGCTGATCTTCCTGTTCTCGGTGCATCTCGGCTGGCTGCCGGCCTCGGGCTATGTCAGCCCCTTCGAGGACCCCTGGCAATCGCTGAAGACCACGATCATGCCCGCTTTCGTGCTGGGCAATTCCATCGCGGGCGTGCTGATGCGCCATACCCGCGCGGCGATGCTGCAGGCGCTCTCCTCGGATTACGTGCGCACGGCGCGTGCCAAGGGCCTCAACGAGAAGCGCGTCATCCTCGCGCACGCCATGCGCAACGCGCTGACGCCGGTCATCACGCTCGGCGCGCTGGAATTCGGCACGCTGCTCTCCGGTGCGGTGCTGACGGAGCAGATCTTCACCATTCCCGGCTTCGGCAAGCTGATCGTCGATGCCGTGTTCAACCGCGATTACGCCGTGGTGCAGGGCGTGGTGCTCGTGACCTCCGCGACCTACATCCTTTTGAACCTGCTCGCTGATCTCGGCTATATCCTCGTCAATCCGAGGCTCCGGCCATGAGCGGCTCGGCACAAACCAGCGGGGCAGCCAGCGTGAGCGTGAAAACCGGCACCGTGCCCGAGACGCCCCTGCGCCGCGCCAGGCGGCGATTGAAGGCGCGCAAGGCCGCGATGTTCGGGCTCGTCGTCATCGTGGCCCTGGTGCTGATCGCGATCTTCGCGCCGCTGATCGCGCCGCATGACCCCATCCGGCAAAGCTGGACCGCCGTGCGCAAGGCCCCCTCCGCGCTCTACTGGTTCGGCACCGACGAAGTGGGCCGCGACCTCTTCTCGCGCGTGATCTACGGCACCCGGGCGTCGCTCGCGGCGGGGGTGATCTCCGTGGGTATCGCCGTGGCGCTCGGCGTGCCGCTCGGCCTGCTCGCCGGATATGGCCCGCGCTGGGTGGATACGATCCTCTCGCGCATCACCGATGCGATGCTCGCGAGCCCCTTCCTCATTCTCGCGATCGCGCTGGCGGCCTTCCTTGGCCCGAGCCTCACCAACGCGATGATCGCCATCGGCATCACCGCGACACCGATCTTCATCCGCCTCACGCGTGGGCAGGTGCTGGCCGTGAAGGTGGAGGATTATGTCGAGAGCGCGCGGGCCGTGGGCAACCCGCGCTGGCGCATCGCGGTCCGGCACATCCTGCCGAACGTGATGCCGCAATTGCTGGTGCAGATCACGCTGACCATCGCCACCGCCGTGATCGCCGAGGCGAGCCTCTCCTTCCTGGGGCTCGGCCAGCAACCGCCCGCGCCCTCCTGGGGCTCGATGCTGAATTCCGCGCAGCGCTTCCTCACCAATGCGCCGTGGATGGCGATCTGGCCGGGCGTCGCGATCTTCATCACGGTTCTCTCGTTCAACCTGCTGGGTGACGGCCTGCGCGATGCCTTCGATCCGCGCGAGCGTGGCTGAACCTCACGATTTCGAGCGCTGCCGCCAGCGGAGGAAGTGCCCATAGGCGCGTTCCAGCATCGCCAGAACCGGAGGCAGTCGCGCGATCTGGCCCAGGGGCCAGAACAAAGGAATCTGCCGCCACATCAGCGCGAAGGCCGCCGCGCCGGAATGGAGATTTCCGCCCGCATCCCGCGCATGGAACCGGGCGAGCAGCACCTGCGGATCGAGCGGACAGGCGGCATCCGGGGCGTAGAGATCGACGAAGGCGATCCGCCCGCGCCAATCGAGCGCGCGCATCAGGCGGATCTCGCGCGTGCAGATCGGGCAGGCGCTGTCGAACCAGACCGTGACGGCGGGCGCGTTCATCGGTGCGCCATCGCCCGCGGCTGGCGGCTCGCGAAGGCATCCGCGTCGGCCGCGCCGATCCCCATCCCGGCGAGCAGATCCGGGATGCGCTCGCGCAGACCGAAGAAGCCCTTCGTGGCATGCGGCCAGATCAGATCGTCTTCCCGGCGGCGGATTTCCACGAGCGCGATGCCGGCCTTCGCAAGCGCTGGCCGCAACCGCGCGAATTCTTCTGCCATCGGCCCCACCGGCGCATAGGCCGTGACGATGCACGTCGCGCCCAGTGCCTGGCAGCGCCGCACGAGATCCGCCGCCTGCAGCGCGTCGAGCCTGTCGCCGGTGACGCCGAAATGCGCCGAAGCGCGGGTGAGGCCATCCGCCAGCGCGCCTTCCGCGAAGGCCAAGGCGTGCTCCGCCACCGGCCATTCCGAGCGGCTCTGCGTCGCGTGGCAGGCGAGAATGCCGCGCAGGTCGGCCTCGGCCAGCGGCAGGCTCTCGGGGTGGAGATCCTCCTCGGTCAGCAGCAGCAGGGCCGGTTCTGGCGGCGCGGCTTCGAAGGCGGCGCGCAGCGGGGCCGGCGCGGGCAAGGCCGGCTCCTCCAGCGCGATCGCCTCGCGCGCGAGATCCTTCGGCCGGAAGCGCCCGCCCGTATGCTCGGCGATGTTGTCGGGCCGCGCGAGATAGGTCTTGCCGCGCGTATGAAGCCCCGCGACCCAGCGCCAGGAGAGCGTGTTCGAGGCCGGGTCGCCATCGACGAAATGCCGGAAGGTGAAATCCGCACCCAGTTCCCAGGGCAGGCCGAGGGTGAAGATCCAGATCGAGGCCAGCCACATCCGCGTGTGATTGTGCAGATAGCCCGTCTCGATCAGTTCCTCGACCCAGGCATCGAAGCAATCGATGCCGGTGCGTCCCTCCATGGCCTTCCGGATGGCGCGGGCTTGGCCGCCGCCCGCCTCCACCATCGCCTGCTGGCCGGCGAGCGCGGCCCGGTAGCGCCGCCAGATCTCGGGCCGCGTCTCGAGATGCCCCTTGAAATAGCCGCGCCAGAACACCTCCTGCACGAATTTCTCGGCCGTCGCGAGGTCATGCCGGGCGAGAACGGCCGCGAGCACCTCGCGCTCGGTCACGAGGCGGTGGCGCAGATAGGGCGAGAGCACCGAGACATTGCCGCGATCATCCGGCCCGTAATCGGTGTTGCGGCGATTGGCATAGGCGCGCCCCGCCGCCGGCACGAAGGCTGCGAGGCGGGCGAGGCCGGCTTCGCGTGTGGGCAGAAAAGACCGGGAGGAGGCAGGCTTGCTCATGCCCTTGATACGGCCCGGCACCCGGGCCGGACCATGGCAGGCGAAGGGCAAAACGCTTTACGCCTCGCCGGCTTGCGCGCGCAGGAGATAGGCCCGGACGGCGGGCTGTTCGCTGAGCCCGATGGCAACGGAGAGCGCCGCTTCGGCCTCCGGCAATCGCCCGAGCGCCTTGAGGCAGGCCCAGCGCGTGACCCAGTAGGGCTGATAGCGATCGCGCTCCGGCGATGCGATGGCATCGAGATCGGCGAGGGCCTCGACGGCCTTGCCCGCATGGAGCCGCGCGCCGGCCTGCGCCACGAGCGCCCCGAGCGACGGCGAGGCCGCGACGCGCAGGCGATAGAGCAGCTCCAGCGCCTCGTGATTGACGGTTCCGGTGATCGGGCGTTGCACATGCACGGACTGGATCGCCGCCTCGCACTGGTAGAGACCGAACCGGCGATGGCGCGAGGCTTCTTCGAGAAGGCTCTCGGCCTCGATGATCAGGATGCGGTTCCACCGGCTGGCATCCTGCTCGTGCAGCGGCACGAAGAAGCCCCCGTCGTCGAAGCGGGCCGTTCGCCGCGCCTCGCAGAACAGCATCAGCGCGAGCAGGCCCTTCGGCTCCGGCTCCGCGGGCAGAAGCCCCACCACCAGGCGGCCGAGATCGATCGCCTCTTCCGCGAGGCCCTGCAGGTCGGCATCGGTTCCGGCAAGTGCATCCCAGCCCACGCCATAGGCGGCGTAGATCGCGTCGAGCACGTCCTGCAATCGATCCGGCCAATCCTCATCGCCCGGCACCGCGAAGGGAATGCGGGCATCGCGGATCTTGGCCTTGGCGCGCACCAGCCGTTGACTCATGGCGGAGGGCCGCACCGCGAAGGCCGAGGCGATGCGCGCCGCATCGAGGCCCAGCACGGTCTGCAGCATCAGCGCCGGCCGCACCGAGGCCTCGATGGCGGGATGCGCGCAGACGAACAGCAGCTTCAGCCGTTCATCCGGGAATTCCTCGACGATCCGGCGTTCCTCCTGCCGCCGCTCCACCTCGTCGGTGGCCCGGTCCCGCAAGGCGCCGGCGCGCCATTCGTTGAGAAGGCGATGCCGGGCGGCGGTGATCAGCCACGCCTCGGGATTGCGCGGCACGCCCGAGACGGGCCAGCTGGCGAGCGCGTTGGCGAAGGCCTCGGCCAGCGCATCTTCCGCCGCCGCGATGTCGCGGGTCCGGGCGGCGAGGATCGACACGAGCCGCCCGTAGGACGTGCGCGCCGCCTGCTCCGCCGCCCTGGCCGCCGCCGTCACGCGGCGCTCGCCGGCGCCATGACCAGCACGGGCCGCACCTCGACCGAGGCACAGGCGGCGGAGGGTGCCTTGAGCGCCCATTCGATGGCGGCATCGAGATCCGGCACCTCGATGATGAAATACCCGCCGAGCTGCTCCTTGGTGTCGGCGAACGGGCCGTCCTGGATGTGGCGCTTGCCATCCTTGATGCGCACCGTGGTCGCGGTCTCGGGGCCGAGGAGGCCGTCGCCCTTCACGATCACGCCGGCAGCGCCCATCGCCGAGATGAAGGCGTTCCAGCCGCCCCAATAGGCGCCGGCCTGCTGCGGATCGTTGCGCTTGGCGAAGTCATCGGCGGTCTCGTTGAGAATGAGCATGTATTGCATGGTCTTTTCCTTCTTGAAGCAGCGCGGGCCCGTTCCAGCAACAGAGCCTCGCATTCCGGGAGCGATCAGGCGAGGAGGTTGCGGCGCGTGGCCCAGAGCGCAAGCGCCGACAGCCCCGCGGCGATGGCAACGACGAGCGTCAGGATCGCGACCTGCACCGCGCCGAAGGCTGCAAAGATGCCGAGCGCGATATCGCCGGCATACAGCACCAGATAGGCGACCAGCGACACAACCAGCACCGGCAGAGCCTCGCGCCTGCGCAGCATCAGCATCGCGCTGCCGAGGAGACCCCCGAAGACGCCGATGGCGAAGGCCGCATGCATCCAGAACGGGAGCTGGGCGTAGAGGCTCGCCTGCGCGGCACTCATGCCCATGCTCCGGAAATGCGCTTCGGTCTTGCCGACGACCGACACGAATTGCACGACACCATAGATGTTCCAGAGGATGCCGAAACCGGCAAACGCCAGAAACCAGCGGGGAAGGGCTGTCCGGATCGGGCCGGCAGCCTCGGTACGGGGAAGAGTCATCACGTCGAACCTCCTTGGGGCAGGACAAGCCGGAGGGACAATTCCGCTTCCGGCATGACCATGACACCCGACACCCCCGGGATTTCGACAGACGACCGGATTTTTTTGCGAGAGGCCAGGCAGGCGAGGCCGAGGCACCGTTCTCCGTAGCGCCCGAAGGTCCGGCATTCAGCCCGACGAGGGGCGGGAGGCGGCCTTCCGGCGCGCAAGCAGCGCCCAGGCGCGCAGGTCGAGCAGCACCTTCGCGGTGACGATCAGCACCAGCGCGCCGAACAGGGCCTTGGAGACCGGCTCCATCGGGCCCTCGATCAGCACGGCATGCACCACGGTGCCGACCGCGATCACCACCGCCAACAGCGAATGGCCGATGCGCCAGACGAGCGGATTGATCCGCAACGGCCCGCGCAAGGCAGCGAGCAACGCGGCCGCGAACACCGCCCACATCGCCACCACGCCCCAGGGCGAAAAGGCGGTGGGCGATTCGAACAGCAGCGCGTCGATCACATCCGGCGCGCTGGTCTTCCAGAGGCCGGCGACGTGGATCACCACCATCAGCACCAGCGCGATCCCCACGAAGCGGTGAACCCGCCGTCCGATGCGGGGCGGAAGGCCGGGCAACAGCCCGCCGGCCAGCAGCGGCTGCACGAGAACCAGCACCATCGCGGCCAGCCCCGCAAAGCCGGCGACGATGTAGACCGGATCGCGCCAGGCGAGCAGCGGGCTGAGGGCCGCGAGGATGGACGGCACGGCGATGGCGATCGCCAGCCCCGCCCAGATCAGAACGGCACGCGACGTCGGCAAGCGTGTCAGGCCGGCTGCAGCACGAAATGGGCGCTGAGGCTCGTATCCTTCGCGCTCGCCATCACCGGTCGCAGGAAGACCGTGTTGTAACCGGGGCTGTCATAGGCGAGATGCGCGTGCGGCTGGCCGAAGACCGGAACGATCTGCGGCATTTCGAGCCGGAAGGTGCCATCCGGCCCGGTCAGGGTCGCGCCGTGGCTGTGGCGGTCTTCCTCGCGCCCCTCGACCGTGTGGGCCCAGATCTGGATGCGGATTCCCTGAAGAGGCGCGCCGTCGCCGGCCCGGCGCACGGTTCCGGACATCCAGAAGCCGCCCTTGCCGATGCGTTCCACGATGGGGGCGCCGGGAAGGTAGTTGTTGGCCCCGCCCCGCATGGTGGGCGTGGGTGCAAGCGTCTGGGCGCGCGCCGGCACAATCAGGCCGGAGGGACCGGCCACGAAGGCGGCACCCACCGCCATGGCACCGGCGGCAAGCACGTCACGGCGGGTGGAAGGATCGTGCGTCAACGCGTCTCTCCTGTCTCGTGCAAAGCGGAAGGGCGGCCGGTCCAGCAAGGCGAACCGGCGGCCGCGTGAACTTCCGAAGTAAATAGGGCAGCGTTGAGGCAGGCAAGGCCCGCGCGCGATCGTTCCGGCACGACGCCTTGCCGCACCGTTTCGGCGCGATGTTTATCGCGAAGCCATGGTCTCCAGCCACCCGCCCAGCCCTTCGGCAAGGCCATCGAACACCGCGCGGATGGCGCTCTGGTCTTTCTGGTCCTCGTGCACGACCAGCCAGCATTCGAGCTGCAGCGCGACCTGATCGGCCAGCACCGGCACCAGGTCCGGATCGGCCTGCGCCATGGATTTCTGCATCATCCCGATCCCGAGACCGGCCCGCACCGCCATGGCCTGTGCGACATCGGAATCGACCCGGAACGAGAACAGGTCCCGTTTGATCGGCAGCACGCTCTGCGCCACCATCCGCGCCGAATGATCGTCGCGGTCGAAACCGACGATCCTGTGCCCGCGCAGCGCCTCGATATCCGCGGGCAGGCCGGCCGCGGCGACATAGCGGCGATGCGCGAAAAGCCCGAGCGGCACATGGCCGATGCGGCGGGCGACGAGACCATTCTGCTTCGGGCGCGTCATCCGCACGGCGATGTCGGCATCGCGCCGGAGCAGGTCATCCGTGCGGTTGTTGAGCGCCAGTTCCAGGATGATGTCGCGATGGCGTTCGGCGATATCTGCGAGGATCGGCGTCAGCACGAAGGTGCCCATCACCTCGCTCGCGGAAATACGCACCGTACCGCGCGGCTGGACGACGTCGCCGCTCCAGGTCGCCGCACGCTTCAGCGCCGCGAAAGCCGCCTCCATCGCCTCGGCATGCACGACCAGCGCCGAGGCGGTCTCCGTGGGCGCGAGGCCGTTGGGCGAGCGGGTGAAGAGCGCGACGCCGAGCCCGGCTTCGAGTTCGTCGATATGGCGGCCGATGGTCGGCTGCGTCAGCCCGGTCTCGCGGGCCGCCGCCGAAAGACTGCCGCGCCGCAGCACCGCGAGGAAGGAGCGCAGCAAGGTCCAGTCATTCATTTCAATCATACGTTTTTGTATAGTCGCTGCAGAATCTTTGGCAATTTCCGTTTTGGTCGCGGTGAACGAATGTGCCTCCATCCTCAAGGAGACACACGCATGACACACCCCGCTTCCCCCTCTTCCACCCCCGGCGTCGCGCTGGTTCTCGGCCTGACCGGCGCGATCGGCGAGGCCATCGCGCAGGCGCTGGTCCGTCGCGGCTGGCAGATCCGGGCGCTCACCCGCCGCCCGGCCGACAAGCGCCCCTCTTTCGCCTTTCCCGTCGAATGGCAGGCGGGCGATGCCCTCGATCCGGCCTCGGTGGCGGAGGCCGCGCGCGGTGCAACCCTCATCGTGCACGGGGTCAACCCGCCGGGCTACCAGCGCTGGCGCGAGGATGGCTTGCCGATGCTGGCCAACACCATCGCGGCCGCCAAATCCGCCCGGGCCACGATCCTCTTCCCGGCGAATGTCTATGTCTTCTCGGCCGCCGCGCCGGCCCTTGTGAGCGAGCGCGCGCCGCGCGTCACCACGACGCGCAAGGGGCAGGTGCGGCTTGAGATGGAGATGATGCTCGAAAGGGCGTCGCGCCTCGATGGTGTCCGGGTGATCGCGCTGAGGTCCGGTGACTTCTTCGGGCCGGGCGTCATCCATTCCTGGTTCACGCAAGCCATGGCGAAGGGCGGGCGGGCGGCGAAAGTCATCCGCGCCCTGGCCCGGCCCGGCACTGCCCATGCCTGGGCCTTCGTTCCGGATCTCGCCGAAGCCTTCGCCCGCCTCGTGGATCGCCGGGAGGAACTCCCGACCTTCACCCTCGCCCATTTCGCCGGCCATACCGACCGGACAGGGCGCGACCTGCCCGAAGCGGTGCGCCGGGTGCTGGGCCGCGCGGACGTGCCGATCAAGCCCTTCCCGTGGTTCACGCTCTGGCTCGGCGCGCCCTTCATGCCGTTCCTGCGCGAGGCGCTGGAGATGAACTGGCTCTGGAAGACGAGCCTCGCGCTCGACAATTCCCGCCTGCTCCGCCTGATCGGCGAAGAGCCGCACACCCCGCTCGACGAGGCCGTGAAAGCCTCGCTCGCCGCTGCCGCCTGAACCAGAAACGCTCCGAAAGGTCCAAACCCATGACAACCGCTTCTCTCGCGGCGCCGATGTCGCGCGCCGCAACCACCAGCCTCAGCCTGCTCACGCTCTCCCAGGTCGTGCTGTTTCTCGTGCCGCTGATCGTTCTGGGGCAGGCGATCGGCTGGCCGGCGAGCCTGCGCCTCCCGGCAGCCGAAGCCCTGCCGCTGATCGCCCGGAACGCGCTGGCGGTGCAGATCGGCTACTGGGGCTACATGCTCACCGCCATTGCCATGGTGCCCTTCGTGATCGCCCTGCGCCGCTTCGCCCGGGCCCGGGGAGCGCAGGGCCTGCTGGTCGACACGATGGCCGCCCTCGGCATCGCCGCGGCCGTTCTGAAAACGCTCGGCATCGTCCGCTGGCTTCTCGCCATGCCGACACTCGCGACGCTGCATGCCAACAGCACCGATCCGGTGATGCGCAGCATGATCGAACTGACCTACACCGCCACCAACGCCTATGCCGGCAGTGTCGGCGAATTGCTGGGCGTGCAGCTCTTCTCGGGCCTGTGGCTCATGCTGCTGGGCTTGGTCTTCGCCCGGATCGGCTGGCGCCTCAACGGGCTTGCGAGCCTGCTGATCGGCGTCGGTTTCTTCCTCAACGCCCTGCGGACCATCGTGCCGGAACTCAACCTGCTCGGCGCCGTGCTGCCGCCGCTCGCGCTGCTCTGGCTCGTCATCCTCGCCATCACCTTCTGGCGGCGGGGGTGACATCGGCAGGGTGGCCCGCGCTCAGGTCGCGCCCTGAACGTTGACGAACAGCGCGTAAAGCGAGGTTTGCGCGCAGATGAAGAGGCGATTGCGCTTCGGCCCGCCGAAGCAGAGATTGCCGACGATCTCGCCGATCTCGATCGTGATCCCCAAGGTGCCGTCCGGTCCGTAGCAATGCACGGATCGGCCGGCGGAGGTCCAGAGATGGCCTTCCGCATCGAAACGGAAGCCATCGTAGAAGCCCTCCGCCAGCGTCGAGAAGGTCTCGCCGGGCTGGATCGGCAGCCCCTTCGCATCGAGCCGGTACCGCGTGAGGGTCACCGGCCAATCCGGCTGATGCGACCGGCCGGTATCGGCCACCATCAGGAACTGCCCGTCCGGCGAAAGCGCGAGGCCGTTGGGTTTCACCCGGTCGGTGATGACAGCCTCGATGGCCCCCGAATCCGGGTCGCGCCGATAGACATGCGATGCGCCGATCTCGCTTTCGGCCCTGTCACCTTCGTAATCCCCGTCGATGCCGTAGGTCGGGTCCGAGAACCAGATCGCACCGTCGGGCGCCACGATCACGTCATTGGGCGAGTTGAAGCGCTTGCCCTGCCAACGGCTCGCGAGCACGCGGCGCGACCCGTCATGCTCGATGCGGCTGACGACGCGCGCGCGATGCTCGCACGAGATCAGCCGGCCCTGATGGTCGCGCGCGTGGCCATTGTGGAAGCCGCAGCCCGGCCAGAACACCGAGACCTGCCCGCTTCCCTCGTCGAAGCGCATCAGGCGGTCATTCGGGATATCCGAAAACAGCAGATGCCGCGCCGCGGGCATATAGACCGGACCTTCAAGCCAGCGACCGCCGGTCCAGAGCTTTTCGAGATGGGCATGGCCGATGACAAGGCGCGCAAAACGCGGATCATGGATCAGAACCGTGCCCATCGCTGCCCTCACACCCAGCCGCCATCGACGATCATGGTTTGCGCGGTCATCGCCGCGCTCATCTCGGACGCGAGGAACAGGGCCGGCCCGGCCATGTCCTCCGGCACGAGGCGGCGCTTGATGCATTGCTGGCGCATCAGTTCAGCCTCGCTCTCGGGCGTGAGCCACATCTCGATCTGCCGCTCGGTCATGATCCAGCCGGGGATGAGGCAATTCACCCGGATGTTGTGCGGGCCGAGTTCGCGCGCGAGCGCCCGGGTGAGCCCCACCACGGCGCTTTTCGCGGTCTTGTAGGCGGCAAAGGAATCCTTGGATTGCATGTAGCTCGTCGAGCCCATGCAGAGGATCGCGCCGCCGCCAAGCCCGATCATGTCCCTGTAGACGGCCTGCGCCGCGAAGAACTGGTGATCGATATTCGTCGCGAAGCGCTCGCGCCAATAGGCGGGCGTCACCTCGTCGATGGTGTGGCGATCGTCGCGCGCGGCATTGTTGACGAGCACGCCGAAGGGGCCGGTTTTCGCCCGCAACCGGTCGATCGCCTGCGGAAGCGCATCGAGATCGCGCAGATCCGCCGCTTCGAAGGCGACGCGCTCGCCGAGTTCGGCCGAGAGCCTTGCACCGCATTCACGGTCGAGATCGAGGAAGCCGACCCGCGCGCCTGCACCATGGAAGGCGCGCACCAAGGCTTCGCCGATGCCGGTCGCGCCGCCGGTGATCAGCACCGCCTTGCCCTGGAGATCGGGATATCGGTTCATGTCGTCCTCACGGGCTGGCGCCGGGACCGGCAATGGCGCCGGGCGGGCATTTGCCGCCGATGATCATGCCGAGCACCTCGTCGCGGGTGACGTCGCCGATGCGCGCCGTGCCCACCACCTTGCCGTTCTTCATCACCGCGATGCGGTCGGCGAGGTCGAACACATCATGCAGGTCGTGGCTGATGAGGAAAATGCCGATACCCTCGGCCTTGAGCTGCTTCACGAGTTCGCCCACCTGCGCGGTCTCGGCGGGGCCGAGCGCGGCGGTCGGCTCGTCCATGATGAGCACGCGCGCATTGAAATGGATGGCGCGGGCAATCGCCACGGATTGCCGTTGCCCGCCCGAGAGCGCGCTGACCGGCTCGTTGAAGCGGCGGAAATGCGGGTTCAGCCGCGCCATCACCTTGCGCGTCTCGCTTTCCATCGCGGCATCGTCGAGCGTGCCCCAGCGCGTGAGCTTCTCGCGGCCGAGGAAGATGTTGGCGGCGGCATCGACATTGTCGGCAAGCGCCAGCGTCTGGTAGATCGTCTCGATGCCGAGAGCCTTGGCATCGCGCGGCGAGTGGATCTCGGCCTTCTGCCCGTCGACATGGATCTCGCCGGCATCGGCGCGATAGGCACCGGAGAGGATCTTGATCAGCGTCGACTTGCCGGCACCATTATGGCCGAGCAGGCCCACGACCTCGCCGGAATAGAGATCGACGCTTGCGCCTTCCACGGCCTTGATGCCGCCGAAGGCGATGGAAATGGAGCGCATCTCGATGAGCGGTGTGCGGGTATCCGTCATTATCCCCTCCCCTCAGCGGATGCGCTTGCGATAGAGGCCGTCGAGCCAGATCGCCATCACCAGCACGATGCCGACCACGATGTTCTGCAAGGGCGTGTCGACGCCGAGCAGCACCATGCCGGATTGCAGGGATTGCATGATCAGCGCGCCGAGCATCGCACCGACAATGGTGCCGACTCCGCCCGCGAGGCTCGTGCCGCCGATCACCGCCGCCGCGATCACGTAAAGCTCGTCGAGCGTGCCGGCGGAATTGGTCGCGGCATTGAGGCGCGCGGTGGTGATGCAGGCCGCAAGCCCCGTCAGCAGGCCCATCAGCCCGAAGACCTGCATCGTCACCGCCTTCGTCTTGATGCCCGAGAGCGAGGCCGCCTCCGGATTGCCGCCGATGGAGAACACGTAGCGCCCGAAGCGCATGCGCTTCGCGACGAAACTCATCACCACGCCCACCAGCACCGCGATCAGCACCGGCACCGCAAAACCATGCGGGATGATCGCGCCGCCCTCCGGCCAGGCGAGGCCCTGCGCCTCGTAGAGACGCCGCGCGATGCCCGGCGGCAGCGGATAGGCATTCACGATCAGCGTCACCGCGACGACGCTCGCCGAGGCCAGCCCGATCACCAGCGCCTCGGCCCAGACCGGGCGCAGGCTGAACCCGAACTCGGCCCGGCGCCGGCGACGCATCAGCATCGAGATCACGATGGCGAGGATCGCCAGGACGGCAATCACCCAGGTCGCGGTCGCGCCGATCGCGCCCTCGATGCCACCGCCGATCGCGCGGAAGCGGCCATCCATCGGCGCGACGGTCTGGCCGGTCGTGACCCACCAGGCCGCCCCGCGCCAGACGAGCAGGCCGCCGAGCGTGACGATGAAGGAGGGAATGGCGAGATAGGCGATCAGGGCGCCATGGAAGAGGCCGATCAGCCCGCCGCAGAGCATCGCGAAAAGCAGCGTCGCGGGCATGGTCAGCGGGTTCTCGAGCCCCCAGAGCTCCGGCAGCCAGCGCGCCTGGAAGACGCCGATCGCCATGCCGACGAAGCCGAGCATCGACCCCACGGAGAGATCGATGTTCCGCGTGACGATCACCAGCACCATGCCGCAGGCCATCACCGCGATGGCCGAGGTCTGCACCGAGAGATTCCAGAGATTGCGCGGGGTAAGGAAAGCCCCCTGCGACAGGATGTGAAATCCGGCCCAGATGATCGCGAGCGCCCCGAGCATGCCGATCAGGCGCGCATCAATTTCCAGCTTGCGCAACAGGTCCATGGCACCCCCCGGAAGGCACGGCCGATTCTGAAAGGCGGAGACGGTTCAGGCCAATCCCGTCAGGGCCTGCCGCACCGATCGGCGCGACAGGCTCTCCCGGGAGGGAACCCGATCCGGTCAGTTGCAGGCCGCAACCTTGCCCGCCGGCACGCCCTGGCAGACCGCGGCCTTCGGCGCCCAGCCGGCCTCGATCACGACGTTCAGGTTGTCCTTGGTGACGGCGACGGGCTTGAGGAAGATCGCGTTCATCTGCGCCTTGGTCGGGCCCTGGTTCCACTTCACCGCGCCGGTGACTTCCTCGAGCTTCTTGCCACCCGCAAGCTGCAGGGCGATTTCGGCGGCGGCCTTGCCGAGTTCGCGCGCATCCTTCCACACGGTCATGGTCTGCGTGCCGAGCGCGATGCGGTTGAGCGCCGCGCGATCCGCATCCTGGCCCGAGACCGGCACCGAGCCGGCGAGGCCCTGCGCGGCGAGCGCGGCGATGGAACCGCCGGCCGTGCCGTCATTCGCGGCCACGACCGCGTCGACCTTGTTGTTGTTGCGGGTGAGGAACTGCTCCATGTTCCGCTGGGCATTGGCGGGCAGCCAGCCATCGGTGAAGGCCTCGCCCACGTTCTTGATCTTGCCGGCATCGATCGCGGGCTTCAGCACTTCCATCGAACCCTGGAACAGGAAGCCGGCATTGGGATCGGCCCCCGAGCCCTTGATGAAGACGTAATTGCCTTCCGGCTTCGCCTTCTGGATCTCGCGGGCCATCATGCGGCCCACCTCGATGTTGTCGAAGGTGAGGTAGAAGGCCTTGGGATTTTCGATCAGGCGGTCATAACCCACCACGGCAATGCCCTCGTTCACCGCCTTGTCGATGGCGGGACGGATGGCGCTGGCATCCTGCGCGAGCACGATGAGCGCCTTGGCGCCGCGCGCGATCAGGCTCTCGACATCGGTCAGCTGCTTCGCCGGCGAGGATTGCGCATCCGCCGAGAGATAGGTGCCGCCGGCCTTCTCGATGGCGGCCTTGATGGCGGCCTCGTCGGTCTTCCAGCGCTCTTCCTGGAAATTCGACCAGCTGACGCCGATCACGGGCCCGCGCGCCTGCGCCAGGGCCGGAGCCGAAAAAGCGACAAAAGCGGCCAGGGCGGCCGCGCCAAGCATCCTGTTCATCTGTTCCTCCCGATCCGTTTCCGGGGGAGTGAGGTCTTGCGCCTCGCCCGTGCATCGCCCGGAAACTGACGGGAAGAACACCGCGACCTGCGACAAGAGTCAACAGCAATCATTTATCCATCGAAAAAATTCCTTCGTGCGATTTCCTTCGCAGGTGCAAAAAACCGCGAGAATGCGACGTTATCGCTCGTTATCATGGCTCTCTCGAACCAAATTCTCCTTGTCTGGTATTCCTAGGACCTCTATTCTTTCGATTAATGAATATATCCGCCACCCCCCGCGACAATCGGTCCGGCAAGCGCGATGACGCGCGGGCACGGCTTCTCGAGGCCCTGCGCCGGAACGGATCGCAGAGCCGCGCCACGATCGGCCGGCTGCTGGGCATGAGCCCCTCCTCGATCTCAGGGCTCACGAGCAAGCTCATCGAGGAGGGCCTGCTTGAGGATATCGGCACCGACAGTGCCGATCCGCAGACCGGCCCCGGCCGGCCCGGCGCGCTGATCGGCTTCAATCCCGGCCGCGGCCTCATCATTGGCCTGTGGGTGGGGCTCGACCGGATCGCCCTGCATCTCGCGGATTTCGCGGGCAGCACCCTGGCGCTGGCCGAGGACAGTGTCGCCTTGTCACGCCTCTCGCCCGAGGCGCTGGTCGCGACGCTTGCAGCCAGCATCGCGGCCTTTCGCCTGAAGCATGCGCCCACGGGCGAGGTGCTGGCGATCGCGGTCGCCTTCCAGGGCTTCGTCGATCGCGAGCAGGGTGTCGTGACCTGGAGCCCTGTGACTCCCCATGCCGACCTGCCGCTGGCCGAGGCCCTGCGCGAGGCGACCGGCCTGATGGTGGTGATCGACAACGACGCCAGCGCCATGGCGCATGCGATCCTCATCGCGGAGAAGGAACTGCGTTCGGGCGTCACGGCCTGCGTCATGATCGGCGACGGGGTGGGCCTTGGCGTGTTCATCGATGGGGAACCCTTGCGCGGCCGGCGCGGCGGCGGCATCGAGTTCGGGCATATCCCGCTCGATCCGGATGGACCGCAATGCCGCTGCGGCTCGCGCGGCTGCGTCGAGAGCTACCTCGCCGATTACGCGCTGCTGCGCGACGCGATGGCGATCACCGCCTTTGCCGAGCCGATCCGCCACCTCTATCCCGGCGAGCGCGAGATGCAGGCGCTCGCCGCCCGCGCCGATGAGGGCGAACGCGCGATCGTCGGGCTGATCGAAAACGCGGGCCGCGTGCTCTCGCAGGGCGTGGCGACGCTGATCCACCTGTTCCAGCCGCGCGCCATCGTCTTCTGCGGGCCGGGCATGCGCGCCTGGCCGCATCTCGAGCGCGGGCTTTCGGATGGGCTGAAGCGCTATGCCATTCCCGGCCTTGCGCGCGATGTCAGCCTCAGCGCCCGGCCCTTCCGCGCCGAGATGATGACGCGTGGCATCGTGCTGAGCGTGCTGGGCGAGATCGACCGCACCCTCTAGGCCAGAGCATTGTCCGGCTAGGTGGAGAACGGTTGGCCATCAGGAAATGCGACAGAACCGAGAGATAGAGCGGTCGATCTGAATCAGTCGGATCGGAAACCGCTCTCGGCGGGATGGCTCAATCCTCGTCGCCGCCCGTGCGCACCGCATTGAACGACGAGCGCGTCCAGTGCTTGTCCGTGTGCTTGTAGGATGTCGCGCAATGGATCGCGGCATAGCGCAGCATGTCGGCGCGCGTCAGCACGGTGATGCCGGAAAGCCCCTCCTCGAGGCTGGGCGCGGCCATGGCCGCTGCCGCGATGACGCGGGTGATGAGCCCCGGCCCGGTCGACAGCCAGAGCACGTCGGCATCGCTGCGCATCACGGCTTCGACGGCGAGTTGCAGGGCCGCCCGGATCACCGGATGGCCCGGCACCGCCGCGAGGAAGTTGTTGCCCACCGAGCCGAGATCTTCCTGATAGCCGATCAGCGCCGCGCCGCTGTCGCGCAGGGGCGTCAACGGCCGCTGGCAGCGATCATCCGCATCCGTGTAGAAGCCACCATCGGCCAGCAGGAAGGCGAGGCGGAAGAGGTCGGCCTTCATGGCCGGCTCCCGCGCCCGGCGGAAGGCGACCAGCACGGCGCGATCCGCCTTTTCGGCCAGGTACGCCTCGGCTTCCGCCGCGTTGAACCTGTGATAGTCGAAATCCGGGTGCTGGTTGCGCCATGACGCGCAGTAATCCGCGATATCCGGCGGCAATTCGGCACTGTCCCAGAACTGGGCGATGCGCGCGGGAATGCGGGCGGGCCCGTGCTGGCGGCGATCGAGCACGCGGACCCGGCGCGCCGCGACGAGAAACTGCATCGCGAGCGCGGCATTATCCGGAAAATCGGCCATGGCGCGGCCGGCATGGGCAAGCTCGGCCGGGTTCTCCGCGGCGGCGATGGCGCGCATCGCGTCCAGCGCCTCCGGATCGATGCGATATTCGTTGAAAAGCTGGCCGAGGAAGTTCTGCGACCAGTTCGTCGAATGCCGGCGACGGCGGTTCATCGCGATGTTGAGCGTCGCCCGCTCCTTCAGATGCGTCAGCGCGCTTTCCATGTCGAGATTGAGCAGATCGGCCTGAACGATCCGGTCGATGAGCCATCGGTCGAGCGGCAGCGCGGTCCGCGCTCGCGCGAAGGCGGCGGCGGCCTTTCGCCCCTCCCAGCGCGCGAGCGCCAACGCGCCCGCGACGATATCCACCCGCCCCGCATCGAGCCGGTTGCGCGCCGGGGCGTTGGCGATCGCGGCCTCGACGGCATCGAAATGACCCAGATCGATCTGGATGATGCAATGCTGGCTCCAGAGCATCATGTCGCCGGGAAAGCGGCTGCGGGCGCGTTCGGCTGCGGCAACCGCCTCCGCGAGATGGCCGAGGCGGCGATATTGCTCGATGCGCACGTAATCATGGTCAGGCCGGGGACCGGTGCGGGATTCGATCGCATCGAGGGTGAGAAAGGCGCGCTCGATCTCGCCGAGCGAGATCCGCACGCGGGCTAGGGCGTGGTGAACGCCGATGCGCCCCGGCGCGAGCGCGATGCAGCGTTCGAACAGGTCGTGCGCTTCCCGCAGGTTATCGGCGCTGTGTGCCGCGCGACCGCGCGCGGCGAGCACGGCCGGGTGATCCGGTTCACGGGCCGCGCAGGCCCGGAACACGGTCTGGGCCTCGTCGAACAGGCCGACCTGTTCGAGAAAGGCCGAGAGTTCGAGCGCCGCCTCGATATCGTCGGGCCGCAGGGCGAGATAGGCGCGATAGGCGCTGTCGGCCTCGGCGGCATCGCGCCGGCCCCGCGCCAGCCGGGCGAGGGCCAGCAACGGCCGGGCATCGGCGGGTGCGATCACCCGCGCCTGTGCCAGGCTGGATCGCGCGGCATCGAGATCGCCACGATCCTCCTGCAACCGCGCGAGATGCACGAAAGCCTGCGACGATCCCGCATGGCCGAGATCGGCGAGACGCGTCTCGGCCTGCTGCCATGCGCCGCGACGCGCCAGCACCTGCGCAAGCCCGATCGCCGCGCTTTCCACCGGCTCATCGGCGAGAATGCGTTCGTAGCAGGATTGGGCCTCGGTCAGCTCGTCGCGCGCGAGGTGTTCACGCGCGAGAAGCTGCAGGAAGCGGATTTCGCCGAAGGTTTCAGCCGCGGCCTTTGCGCAGGCGAAAGCTTTCCGAATGCCTGCCCTCCGCCTGCAGGCACAGGGCGCGCTCGTGCTCGGCATCGGCGCGGGTCTCGGATTTCAGCGCAAGCAGGTCGCATTGCAGGTAGGCGGCCGGGAACTGGCCGGCCATGCGATAGGCCCGCGCCAGAGCCAGCCGCAGCGCGGAATTGTCCGGCTCGGCCTTCAGCGCGCGCAGGAAGAACTCCACGGCATCGGCCGGCTTGCCGCGCGCGACAAGGGTGCGCGCCAGACCGCCGAGTGCCGCCACGGAGGTGGCCTCGATGGCCAGCACGCCGCGATAGCTCGCTTCGGCATCCTCGTAGCGCTTGAGCTTCGACTGCACCGCCGCGAGCGCCAGCCGCAGGCGCGGCGCAGTGTCGCCGGTTTCGATCGCCTCGGCATAGAGGCTCGCCGCCTCCTCCAGGCGACCGGACCGTTCCAGCACGCCGCCCAGCCCCACGAGGGCACCGGACTTGCGATAGCCGGCCGCCAGCGCCTTGCGGAATTCCTCCTCGGCGCGCGCGCCATCCTCCGGCGCGAGATAGCGGCGCGCGACATGCACGCGCACGGCATGGTCATCCGGATCGACATCGAGCACGCGGCGATAGAGCGCCAGGGCCTCGGTTGTGTCCCCGTCCTTTTCGGCCAGGCCGGCCAGCGCCTTCAGCGCTTCGGTGGAACGCGGGTCCTTCTCGAGGCGGTCCTGCCATTGGGCGCGCGCATCCGCGGCCTTGCCCGATTTCGCCAGGCAGCGCGCGATGACGGAAGCGAGACCCGCATCCTCGGGCGCAAGTTGCTGCGCGCGCCGGTATTTTTCGAGTGCGCCTTCCGCATCGCCCGTCGCTTCCAGCAGGGCGCCATGCTCGCGCAACACCTCGAGCGAGGGCGAGTCCCCCGAGCCGATGATGCGCATCACGGCGCGCGCCTTGTCGAATTCGCGGAGGTTGCGCAGCGCGCGTGCGATGCCGAGCGACAATTGCAGGTCGCCGGGCCGGATCTTGAGCAATTCGGTGAAGGTTTCGAGCGCGGAGGCATATTCCTGCCGCGCGAGGCGCCGGGCCGCGATGCTCTTTAGCCCCGAGAACCGGTCGCCCTCCTCCATGCCGGCGAAGGCGTTTTCCGCAAGCGCCAGATCGTCGAATTCCAGCGCGAGGCGCGCCGTGTTGCGGCAGGTGCGCGCATCGGTGGGCTTGATCTCGAAGGCCTGACGCAGCAGCGGGAACGCCGCCTCGCGATGCCCGCGCTGAAGCTCGTATTCGCCGACGGCACGCAGGGCCTCGAAGCTTTTCGGCCTGACCTGCAGCAACTGGCGATAGGTCTCGGCCGAGCCATCGGCATCGCCGGCATCGCGCCTCAGGCGCGCCAGCATGGTCAGGGCCTGAACGTGCTTCGGCTCGACGGTCAGCACCTTCTCGAACAGGGCCAAGGCGCGCTTCGTGTCACCGGACTCGCGGGCCTGTTCCGCTGCCGCGACCAGCGCTGCGGCATCGTCACCCTCGGATGACGGGACACCATCGCCGGAGCGTTCCGCCGCCGCGACCCAGGAAAGGAGCGTGCGGCTCGAACAGCCGAACTCCGCACCGATCGCGCGGGAGGCCGCGTAGCGCGTGGGATACTTCTTCTCGTTTTCCAGCAAAGCGGCAACCGCCTTCGCGCGCACGTCCATCGGGAACTCTTTGTTCTTCGTTTCAGCCATGGCTTCCTCGGGCAGCGGATTGAAGGCTCAATGCACGTCACGGGGGGACCCAGAGTTGCGGGACGTTAACCGGCGCTTAAGCATATCGCCATCGCATTTCAAAAGCTTGGTAAATGCTGGGCGGGCGGGAAGGGTCCGCCCGGATCCTCGACCATCATTTTGCGGCGAGAACTTCCGGCCGTTCCTCCTCGACAATGGGAATGCGGCGCCGGGTGGCGATCGCCCGCAGGCGCGCCTCCTCGTCGCGGCTGACCTTCCCCAGGCGGATCAGGTCCGGCGTGATCTCCGGCTGCGCCAGCGCCTCGATGTCGCTGCCAAGCGGCCAGGGCACGAGGTTCTCGCGCTGGTCCTGCCAGGCCTCGGGCCGGATGGCCGGGGCGCCGGCGGATGTGCCGACCTCGGCGATCACGGTATAGCGACGCTCGGCCGTGGGATGGCGAAGCTTGCGATGCCGTTCCATCACGTCGGCATAGAGCCGGTGATACATCGCCGCCATGTAGCGCGTGGTGTAGTAGCGCCCGTAGCCATCCTGCCAGGCCTTGATCTTGCCGATCTGCGCCGCGATTTCCTTCGGCTTCGAACGCAGGTTGCGCACGAAGGCGAGCGCCTCCTCGGGCGTCGCTTCGGGCGCGATGAGCCAGCCCCCGCCATGCGCCGCGATGCGCTCGCCCACCGCGCCGATCGACATGCCGATGACCGGCAGGCCCATCGCCCACATCTCGGTCAGCGTGTGGCAATAGGTTTCCGGCCAGATCGAGAAGACCGCCCCGACATGCGGCTTCGTCGCCACGGCGCGCGCCACGAATTCGTCGCGCGCATAGCGCCCGTGCACCACGATGCCGGGCCCTTCCTTGAGCCGGCCGTGATCGCCCAGGATGTGGAATTCCACGTTCTTGCCCTGATCCATCTCGGCGATGGAGGCGATGAGATTGGCGCCCTTCGCCACGGAGATGTTGCCGGGCACGAGCACGCGGAGCGGTTCGCTCGCCTTGCCGGCCTGGCCGAACATCCCGAATTCCGAGAAGTTGCGGCCATGCGGGATGACCCGGAAATCCTGCTCGGCCAGCTTCGGGTAATTGTCGAGGAAGGTCTTGTGCGCGAAGCCGGAGGTGGTGACGAGCGCATCGCTCTCCTGGAGGATCGTCGCGAAACTCGCCTGCCATTTCCGGATGAACTGGTTCTTCAGCGGCGGGAAGCTCTTGCGGTCCCACAATTCCACCGCGCATTCGCCCGGCGTCGCGGTGCATTTGCCGCCGCAATAGCGGTTGTTCTCGTCGAGCAGCTTGATGGAGGGGCAGACCGTGTAGAAATCATGCAGCGACAGCACGAAGGGCAGGCCGAGGCGCTTGCAGACCGCCTGAAGCCCGAGGCCATGCCAGCCCAAATGACGCGCATGCACGAGTTCGAAGGCATGGCGGCTCAGAAGCCCGAACAGGGCCGCATCATATTCCTGCGAGCGATGGATCAGCGGCTCGATCGGCTCCTTGAACTCGATCACCTCGACCAGCCGGTCCTGCCCCGGCTCCACCTTCCAGAGCTTAATCTCGCTGCCGTTGCAGCGCATCAGCCACGGCTCGAACTCGCCGGAGAGCGCGTTCATCAGGTCGCGGTTGGTCTGCGGCGTGCCGCCGGTCTCGGTCGAGATGACGAAGAGCACGCGCGGCAAGGGCTTCGCCTTGGCCGCCATCGCGCGCCGCACGCGCCAGCGCACGCCGAGGATCTCGGCCGATTTCGTGAAGACCGCGGTCAGCCGGGAATATTCGGGATAACGCTCGGCCAGGGTCGCGCGGCCATTGGCGTAGTGCACGGATTTGGAATTGCCGAAGCTCGCCGAACGCTTGTGATAGACGTAGGTCCGGTCGTCCATCACATGCTCGAAACCGGCATGCAACGCGCGCATGCAGAAATCGTTCTCCTCGCCATAACCCACGGGGAAGGCCTTGGCATCGAGCGGGCCGATCTCCTCGATGCAGGAGCGGCGGACATAGAGGCAGAAGCCGTTGCCGGTGGGCACGCGCGGATAGGAGAGCAGCGAGGTCTGCTGCACGACCCGCGCCATTCCGGCGATGCCGATCTCGTCCGGAATGTGGTTCGAGGCATTCATCTCCGGCACGGAGAACACGCCGGCATTGTTCGAGAGCGGCGTGACCGTCGCGATGCGCGGCGCGCTGTAGGCCGCGGCCCGCAGGCCCTGCAGCCAGAGCGGGGTGAGCAAGGTATCCGAATTCAGGAACACGACATCGTCGTCGCCGGCGAGTTCGATGCCGCGGTTCACGGTCTTCGTGAAGCCGAGATTGACCTCGTTCTTGTAGATCTCGAAGCCCTCATAGGCCTTGTAGGGCGCGAGAATCTGCTGGATGCGCGGATCGGGGCTGCAATCGTCGATGATGATGACGCGGCAGGGAAAGGTCGTCCAGTAGCAGAGCGATTTCAGGCAGATCTCCACATCATCCGCCGCGTTGTAGACCGGGATGATGATCGAGACGCTGCGCTCGCGCGCGGCGAGCATGGTCGAATAGGGGTTCGCCTTCTCGCGCGGCGATGCGGCGAGCGTCAGCTTCTGCGGGGAGCCCGAGATGGGCCGCTTCTGGTAGGCGGGATGGATCGCCACCGAGAATTCGCGCGATTCCCCGAGCGGGTTCACGATGTCGAGCTGGAAACCGCCGCCGCGTTTCACGATGCCTTTCGCGACGAGATCGGTGCGCACCCGGTCGGCCTTGATGGTGGTGTAGCGCGTGCCGTCGAGATAGATATCGAGCTCGGCCGGCGTGTCGGGCGAGGCCGCGAGCCAGCCCTTGATCCGGTGGCCGGATGCATCCTCGAGCTTGCCGCGATGCGCGAGAAGCAATTTGCCGCTCGCCTTCGCCAGCACCTTCTCGCCTTGCTTGAGCGCGGCGTGGAACATCTTTTCCGGTTCGCCATCCGGCTCGCCCAGCGCCCGCATGGCCGAGCAGATCGCCGCGAGACCGATGGAGAAATCCGTCGCGAGCAGTCCCTTCTTCGTCCAGATGCGACGCCCGGAGCGCGGCTCGGCCAGCTCGACCGGGATGCTCGCCTTGCCGATTTCGACCGCGTAGCTGGCCTTGCCCGACAAGGCCGCGAGATCGAACACGCTGCCGGTGATCGCGCGGCCCTCATGCAGCGCTAGCGTGAAGCCGGGCGATGGCGCCGGCCGGCGGCAGCTCTTCAGCGACACCGACTGGCTCGCGCCGTCGAGCATCACGTCCAGCGTGTCCAGCGCGGGCGGCTCGCCCTCGAATTCGAACAAAGCGTGGAACCCGCCGAGACCGCCGGCGATGTTTTTCCGCGCGAGGTCGGCGCGATGGTCGAGCGCGGCGATTGTCACGGGCTCCGCGCCGGGCAGCGCGAGCATCACCGGCTCATCCAGCGCCGACTGATCCTTCCGCGAGAGCCAGCCGGATACGAGAACCACGCGGCCGGCGACCACGATTTCCTCCGGTTTCACCTGCAGGTCGCCCGTGGCCGGGCGGGCAGCCGGCTTGGCCGGGCTGGGCGATTTCGCGGCTTCGGGCTTCTCGGCAACGCCCGGTTTCGCTGGCGCGGTCGCGGGTTTCGCGGCGGGTTCGGCTTTCGATCCGCTCTCGGGCGGCGGGTTGGCCTTGCCGAGCGGCGGGAGGCTGCGCCGGTCGAGGACCTTGCCGCTCGAGACGAGTTCCACGAGCGTCGCCGCGCCGGCCTGGCGGGCACGCTCCTCGCGCACCAGCGTGGTGGGTGTGGCGAAGCCGAAAAGCTGTTCGCCGCCGCCGCGATCCATCATCAGATCGGGACGGGGAAGGTTGATGTCGATCGGGATTTCGACGCGACCATTGAGCCGCACGCAGGCGCTGCCATCGAGGCCGATGCCGACAGCAGGATCATAGACCCAGCCCGCAACTTCCTCGTCATTGGCCCAGTCGATCGAGCCGCGCGGCTCGAAGGGCACGTAACGGGTGCCAAAGGAGGAGAGCGGCAGGCCCGAGCCGTTGCGCATCTGCGCGTGGATCACCGGACGCGCCGGGGCCCCCTCGGTCGTGCGCACGGTACGCTCGAACGCGGCGTAGCCATCGGCGATGCCGGCGGCCGCGAGGTCCTGCCGGTAGCAGAAATCGGTGACGATGAGGTCGCCCACGCCTTCGATCTGGAGCACAAGCTGTTCCAGACGCTTGTTGTCCTTCGTCGCCGCCCAGCCCGAAACGACGATGAAGCCGGCTCCCGAGGCGCAGGCCTCAATGAACCCTGTGACGTCACTGTCTCTGATCATATGCCCGATTCCGATACGCCTGACGCCCGTCAATATTCGAGGAACAACCGCCAGAATTTCCTGTCCGCCTAGGGAGATCGCCGATGGATCACCGTTGGCACTTGAGCCTCGAAATGCAGCCGCGAAAAGATACTGTCCGACCGCGTGCCAGCAGGGATAGTGCCGAAATGTGTCTCAACCATAACGGAAGCCTGCCGCAATTCGATCAAATCCAAATCGTCGGGAGCAAAATCCGTACCATTCGTGCACCAATCATTGCTGTTGCCGAGTGTGGACAGCATGGCGCGCAGGTTTTCCTTCGAAATAACAAACCGGAATGTGCCGGTCGGCCCCGCCTGACTCACGAGATCGGGGGAACCGGGCAAAAACGAGACGAAGCGCGACGGAGAGCCCGCCGTTGCTGAAAGAATGGGCAAATTGGTCGAACGCGTGGGCGAACACAGCAACCGGTCGAACGCCTTGTGCGGCGGCGCGGCGAGTTCGCGCGCGCTGCGCCGGCCACGCGTATCGAAGAACTGGACCTGCAGCCAGAACGACCGCTTCGAGCGCGCCGAGGAGAGGATGAAGGTCGCCGCGATATAGGAAACCGCATTGCCCTGCTGCTCGGATTCGAGAATGCGCAGCGGAACGTCGAACCGGATGCCGTCCCGGGAGCCCTCCCAGGCCCGATCGCCCGGCATGATGTTGTTGCGCAGCACCACGGTGGCGAGCTTGCCGCGCGGCGCGGGCAGGTCCCGCGTATCCATGATGCCGCGCACCCGCTTGTCGTCCACCGCGAGCGACAGCCCCGCGCCACGGCTCGTTCGCGGGGTTAGATCATCGAAACGGCTGACGACATCGACATCCGGCCGGTTCAGCGACCAGACCACGACATACCATTGGCCCGCCGGCTCGCCGCCGCGCGGCGGATTGACCTGCACGTCGAGCCGCCGGCCGGTCGTGCCGAACGGCGCTTCGGCGAAAGCAACGCCCGGCCCGCCGGGCAGGATGCCGGCCAGCAAGGCGGCAAAGGCCGCGAGAAGCGGAAGCACCCGGCGCGCGGCTGCCGCCCACCCTGCTCCGGATCGGGCAGAGCGGCAGGGGCAGGATGCTGCGCGGGAACGGTCGGTCATCATATGTTGTCCGGCACCCGCACGAAGAAGCGATCGACCATGATCTGCACGATGACATCCGGTTTTTCCCGCTTGATGACATCCACGTAAAGATCGGGTGTCCACAGGAAGACCGAGCGGCTGAAATGCCGCTGCAGCATCGGGATCATCGGCAGGGTGAAGGAATCGCGCAGGAAGACGGCGCGCGGCAGGGATTTGTCGACATGCTCGCGCACCACCGTATCCCGCGTGCGCGAGATGCGCAGATGGTCATCGGGCTTCACGTCCTTCACCATGCCGCTTTCATCGAAAAGCTGCTCGATATCCTCCGCGAACACCGACCGCGGGAAGGCGCTGGGCGAAACCGGAACGAGATCGTCGATGCCGTCCCCGAGGCACACCTTTTCCTTGTGCGCGAGATCCCCGCGCCAGCCGGCATAGGGCTTGAGCGCGAAATTGGCGTAGGGATGCGGCGCGCCGCAGGCGACAATCTTGCCCACCTCGTTGATCACGTGGCGGTAGGCGACATGCGCGCCATAGGCGTTCCAGTGCGTATCCGTGCGGAAATAGGTGCTGCGCTCCGCTTCGCCCGCGCGCAGGGCATGCGCGAGAAGCTGGATGTCGAACCCGTCCTCGGCCACGGCCCGGCTGATGCGCGAGGCCGGCATGCGATCGAGATCGACCTCGATGCCGCGCGGCAGGCGATCGCTGCACACGACCTCCTTCGTCGGCGCGATGAAGAAGAGATAGGGAATGCCGAGATCGTTGAGGATGGCGCGGCGACGCACGAAGCTCGCGCGGTAATCGGCCAGCGCCTTGTCCGAAACCGGGAAGCGGCCGGTGATCTGCATCAGGCAGCGGTTGCTGTCATCCGCGAGGAAGAGCCAGCGGTTGCGCCCCAGCAGGGCGCGCGCCGATTGTGTCTGGCTGCCCGGCTCCTGCGGCAGGTGGAAGAAGGCGCGCGACGGCCAGGGCAGCGGGGCGACCGCCTGCTTCGCGAAGCGCACCGAGGTCTCGCTGATCAGGAATTCCGGCCGGGCATTCAGGACATACACCCGCACCTGGTGGATGCGCCCGTCCTGGCACCAGGACGGCGGCACGATGCTGAAGCCGCAGCGGCCATCGCGCTTGCCGCTTTCCTCGAGATCCGCCCGGTGCTGGTCGGCGATCACCGTGCAGACGGGATCGCCATCGATGGCGATCGAAACGAAGACGGCCTGCGTGTTCCGCCGGTCCCAGGCCCAGCCTCGAATTTCATCCGATCCGCAATATTCGAGCTGCCCCTCGAATGCCGCCGCCACAGGTTCAGCGACGACGGGCTCCGTCGCCTGCGGACTCTCCACTTGCGCAGCCATTTCCAAACCGGACACGCGATCTCCTATTCATTCGCAACGTCCCGGATCGTTTTCGCCCGGGTTGCCGATCTCTATATCCACCTCAACGTCGTTATTCTATCCCCTCCTCCCCTGCTCCTTCGGGGGCACTGCCCGCGCGAACGGGCCGGGCCAACATCGCCCGGCGACCTTGCCTCCGGCGCCCGTCCGCAACATATCAGCGGCTTGCCGGAGGCGCGGGCTCCCGCGACGGCCGTTCCCAGCGCACCTGTCAGGAGGCCTGTCGGCATGGAATGGGTCTTCTGTTTCGATGAGAAGTCCTCGTCCTGGTTCGCCGACATGATCAAGGTGGCCGTCCTCTCGGCCGAAACCCACACAAGGCTGCGCCCGGTCTGCCTCTATGACGGGCAGCAGGAGACGGCCGTGGTCGCCTGGCTCAGGGCGCGCGGGGTGCGTGTGATATCCGCGACCGTGCCGTTCCGCGCCGAACTCGAATCCGCCGAGACGATCCGGGCCAACGAGGGCACGCCCTTCACGCCGGAACATGCGGCCGGTGCCTATCTGCGGCTCTGCGCGGTGGATCACGTCGAAGGCGCGCGCTGCCTCTACACGGATTGCGACGTGATGTTTCTCGGCGATCCGCTCGACCTGCTGCCGGAACCCGGACTGCTCGCCGCCGCCCCCGAGCTGGTGGCCGGGCCGGAGGGCTACAGGCCGGTCTCCGCCTTCAACAGCGGCGTGCTGCTGTTCGACTGCGCCGCATTCCGGGCAAGACGGGACAGCGTGGTCGCGCACGCGCGCGCGCAACATTTCTACAGCCGCCGCACCCATTCCTTCGACCAGACCCTGCTCAACGAAGCCTTGCGGGACGACTGGGAGCCGCTCGATCCCCGCCTCAACTGGCGGCCGTTCCAGGGCATGAACCCCGATGCGCGCATCCTGCATTTTCACGGGCCGAAGCCGCATCGCGTGGCGCAGATCCTCGGCGGAGAAGGCGATGCTGCGGAACGGGAGGCTTTCCTGCCGCTGATCGGGCCGCAGCGGGAGGCGTACCAGCATTACATCGCACTCCACGAGGCGTTTCTCGCCCGCGCGGAGTGAGGCCCGCCACGGCAGCGATCAGCCGCCGGGATCCTGGCCGAAGGCCGCCCGATACGCCTTGACGAACCCGCGCGTTCCGGAAAATCCGAGCCGGCGCGCCAGCATCGCGAGCGTGCGGCGGGAAGCGCCTTCCTGCGCGATGCGCTGGGCCGCCCAGTGCAGGCGCTGCTGGCGGATGTGTCGTCCCACGCCTCCCAGCGGTTCGAACAGCCGGTAGAGCGTCGCCCGCGACATCGCGAATTCGCCGGCGATCAGTTCGGGCGACAGTTCCGGCGACAGGAGATGCCGCTCGATGAACGCGCAGACCGCCTCGACGCGCGCCCGCTCCGCCCCGTTCAGCGTCGCGAGACGCGCGCGCCGTCGCCGCTCCAGTTCGTGCCGCAGCAGATCGGCGATGGCGGTCGCGAAGCCCTCCATGTCCTCCTCCTGCCCCTCCTCCGGTCCCTGCATGCAGGCATCGCCGAATGCAGTGACATAGGCCGCAAGCGCCAGCGTGCCGGGCCGTGCCGCATCGAGTTCCACGATGCCCCGCACCTCGGACGTCCCGGCTTGGCCGAGCCGCTCGGCGGGCAGACTGACTCGCGTGATGCGCATCGGCTCCGCGCTACCATGGCACAAGATCAGGGCCTCGCTGCCATCCGTCAGCACGAGACGCGGATGGGCCCGGCCCGGATTGCCAGACCCTTCGAGCCCGGCCGGCACGACATGCAGCGCGAGAAACCCCCTGGGCCGCCCGTCTTCCGGGGCGATCCGCCATTCCTCTCCTGACGCGAGCGTTGCGCGGGTCAGGGTCACGCCGTTGGCCGTGCGCTCCCACAGGCCGGGCCGGGTTGTCGGGACCGACACCGGAGAGCCGAGGCGACGCTCGCTGTCGTTGGCATGGTCAATGTCCGGCAAGATCATCGCATCCCGTGAAGTTGTATCTTTCGTCTCAAAATTTGGTACTCACGTCTCAAATCAACAATTGCACGTTGACTTCGATTGCGGCGTGCTGTCCATCCTTTTTCGCAATTAGCTTTCGATTAATTATCCGAAATGGAGTGACGACAGTGGCAAATGTGAACGGAACGGTCGGCGACGACATCATCGACGTTGGTCCGGGCGGCGCGACCAACGCGGCGGACACCATCCGCGCCGGTGCGGGCGACGACATCGTGAACGCCGGCGGCGGCGCGGATGTGATTTTCGGCGGTGCCGGCAGCGACCAGCTGAATGGCGGCAACGGCGACGACGAAATCTATGGCGGCGCGGGCAGCGATACGCTCGATGGCGGCCCCGGTGACGACGTTCTCGAAGGCGGCGCGGGCAGCGACATGCTCTCCGGCGGCAACGGCGACGACGTGCTCGACGGCGGCGCCGGCGAAGACACGCTCATCGGCGGTCGTGGCGATGACGTCATGACCGGCGGCGCGGGCGATGACCGCTTCGTCATCACCGGCGGCGGCGACGACGTCATCACCGACTTCCGCGTTGGCCGCGACGTGCTGGATTTCACCGATGCCAACGGCGACATCAACAACATCACCTTCACGGTGGTGGACAACAACACCGTGATCGCCACGGGCCCCGGCATTCCGGGCGGCTCGGTCACGATCAACGGCCAGGGCGTGGGCACCACGAACGGCATCAACTACCTCACCAACTCGTCGGCCGTCTGCTTCTATCCGGGCACCCTCGTGGCGACGCCGGCTGGCGAGCGCGCGATCGAGACGCTCTCGATCGGCGATCTCGTGCTGACGCAGGATGGCCGCGCGCTTCCGGTGCGCTGGCTCGGCAAGCAGACCGTGTCGCGCCTGTTCGGCGATGCGCTCCGCATCCTGCCGATCCGCATCGCGGCGGGCGCGCTGGGCGAGAACGTTCCGGCCCGTGACCTCCTGGTCTCGCCGAACCACGCGATCCTCGTCGAGGGCACGCTGGTCCATGCCGGCGCGCTGGTGAACGGCACGACGATCACGCGCGAGCGCAACGTGCCGATGGTGTTCTCCTACTACAACGTGGAACTGCCCGAGCACACCGTGATCCTCGCGGAAGGCACCCCGGCGGAGAGCTTCGTCGACAACGTCGAGCGCGAGAACTTCGACAACTGGGACGAGCATGAGCGCCTCTACGGCTCGCTGCCGTCGCTCGTCGAGATGTCGCTGCCGCGCGCCCGCTCGCATCGCCAGGTGCCGGCCGCCGTCCGCCGCCTCATCGCGAAGCGCGCCGAGGCCCTCGGCGTCACCAGCGTGGCCGTTGCCTGATCCGCGACACCGACGCTTCGGAAAATTTGGAAACTCCCCGGCAACGGGGAGTTTTCTTTTTTGCGCAACTTGCGCGGCGCGCATGTTTACTACGCTGCGATTTACGCGCTTCCCGTTGCGGAGCGGCGTTGTCTTTGGCACAAGGCCGGGGCTATGGTTTGTGTGCGGTGCAGCGCAAATGCCGTTGGCTCTCACGGATCTTCGATGATCGGGGTGTCCATGGGCGCGGACACCGCATGAGCATCCGGCTGCAGGGGCAGGCCGGTGCAGGCGTGCCCCGCCGGACGGGACCGGACGGGTCGAGAGGAGAGTGGAATGACCGTGAAGCAACGCAAGGGGATCATCCTCGCCGGAGGCAGCGGCACGCGCCTTCATCCCGTCACGCTCGCCATCTCCAAGCAGCTCCTGCCGATCTACGACAAGCCGATGATCTATTATCCGCTGTCGGTGCTGATGCTGGCGGGTATCCGCGACATTCTCATCATCTCCACCCCGCATGACCTGCCGCATTTCGAGCGCCTGCTCGGCAATGGCGAACGCTGGGGCATCAAGCTGAGCTATGCCGAACAGCCGAGCCCCGATGGCCTTGCGCAGGCCTTCATCATCGGCGCGGATTTCGTGAACGGGCATCCGAGCGCCCTCGTTCTCGGCGACAACATCTTCCACGGCCACGGCCTGACGGAGCTTCTGAAACAGGCCGATGCCCGGCAAGCGGGCGCGACCGTTTTCGGCTATCACGTGGCGGATCCGGAGCGTTACGGCGTGGTGACCTTCGATGCGGATGGCCGTGCCGTCGACCTCGAGGAGAAGCCGGTCGCGCCGAAATCGAACTGGGCCGTCACGGGCCTCTATTTCTACGACGAGCAGGTGGTCGACATCGCCCGCTCGATCAAGCCGTCGGCCCGCGGCGAACTCGAAATCACCGATGTGAACAAGACCTACCTGCAACGGGGCGCGCTGGCGGTGGAGCGCATGGGCCGCGGCTTTGCCTGGCTCGACACGGGCACGCCGGATTCGATGGTCGATGCGATCGTCTTCGTCCGCGCGCTGGAGAAACGCCAGAACGTCCGCATCTGCTGTCCCGAGGAAATCGCCTACCAGAAAGGCTTCATCGACCGGCAGCGCCTGGCAGAATGCGCGCAGGCGCTCGGCAAGAGCGGCTATGGCGGCTATCTTCGCATGGTTGCCGGCATCTGATCGCCGCATGCTCCATCGGGTTCAGCCATGACGCGCACGAAATCCGGCTCGAAGGGAAGCGAGGCGCTGACGCCGCCCGTTCCCGCGCCGGGCGAGGACCGGGGGACGAACTGGCTCCGGACCAGCCGCGTGATGCTGACGGTCTCGGGACTTTTCGATCCGCGTTACTACCGCGATACCAATCCCGACCTGCGCTTCGAGACCATGGACCCCGCGGAGCATTTCCTGCTGCATGGCGTGCATCAGGGCCGCAAGCCGAACCGGCTCTTCGACCCGTTCTACTATCTGCAGAACGCACCTGAAGCGGCGCGCAGCGGCCAGAATGCCCTCCTGCATTATCTCGAGACGGGGGAGCGGCAGGGTTTCAGGCCCTCGCCGCTCTTCGATCCGGCCTGATATCGCGAGCGCTATCGCCTCGGCGAGAAGGAAAACGCGCTCGCCCATTATCTGACGCATGCGAAGGGACCCTACAGTCCCATTCCGGAATTCGATGCCGATTACTACCTCGCGACCTATCCGGATATTGCAGCCGAGGGCGTCGATCCGTTCGATCACTTCCTGCGGCAGGGTTTCCGCGAAGGCAGGAACCCCTCGGAGGCCTTCGATACGCGCTACTACATGCAGCGCTACCTGCGCGGGCGCACCGACCTCAACCCGTTGCTGCATTTCCGCGAGAACCGCGACCTGCCGGGCATCCATCCGCTGCCGCGCTCGGAAGAGGGCAGCATCGCGGCCGAGATGCGCCGCTTCGCGCGGCCCGGCCATCAGTTCGAGGAATTGCGGCCGCTGAGCCCCACCGTGCGCCGCCGGGCCAAGGTTCTGGCCTATTACCTGCCGCAATTCCACGCCATTCCCGAGAACGACCGCTGGTGGGGGAAGGGGTTCACGGAATGGTCGAACCTCGCGCGGGGCATGCCGCGCTTCAAGGGCCATTACCAACCGCGAATCCCGCGCGATCTCGGCTTCTACTGCCTCGACGACATCGAGACGATGCGCCGGCAGGTTGCGATGGCGCGATCCGGCGGCATTCACGGTTTTGTCTTCTATTACTACTGGTTCAACCGGCAGCGCCTGCTTGAGCGGCCGGTCGAGGCCTTCCTCCGCCACGACGACATCGACATGCCGTTCTGCCTGATGTGGGCGAACGAGAACTGGACGCGGCGCTGGGACGGGATGGAAAAGGAAGTCCTGATCGCGCAGGATTACCGGCGGGCCGACAATGCCGCCCTGGTGGACGACTTCGCGCGGCATTTCGACGACCGCCGCTATATCCGCATCCAGGGCCGGCCGCTGCTGATGGTCTATCGCGCGTCGCTGATCCCCGACACGCCGGACATGGTGGCCGAGTGGCGTCAGCTGTTTCGCGAGCGCCACGACGAGGACCCCATCTTCGTGATGGCCCAGAGCTTCGACAGCATCGATCCGCGGCCGCTCGGCTTCGATGGCGCCATCGAGTTTCCTCCCCACAAGCTGACGGTCGGGCTGCAGCGCATCAATGACAGCCTCGACCTGCTGGACGACAGCTTCAACGGCTCGGTCTACGATTACGATGCCGTGGTGAAGCGTGCGCTGGGCGAGCCGCCCTCGCCCTACCCGCTGATCCGCACGGCAGTGCCGAGCTGGGACAACGATGCGCGCCGGCAAGGCACGGGCCTCGCGCTCGCGCATTCGACGCCGGAGAAATACGGTCGCTGGCTGTCGGCGCTGGTGGAGCGGGCGCAATCGCAACCCTTCTTCGGCGAACCGATCGTCTGCGTGAACGCCTGGAACGAATGGTGCGAGGGCGCTTACCTCGAGCCCGACCAGCATTTCGGTGCGGCGTACCTGAATGCCACGGCGGGCGCCGTCGCCGGCCTCACCGCTTTGGGTGGCAAGCGCGAGAAACTTCTTCTCGTCGGGCATGATGCCTTCCCCGGCGGCGCGCAGCATCTGCTGCTGAATATCGGCCGGACCCTGAAGGAAAGCTTCGGGTTCGACATCGAATTCCTGCTGCTCGCCGGCGGCCGGCTGGAGGATTCCTATCGCGCCGTGGCCCCGCTGACGGTGGCGGGCGGGCGGCAGGATCTCGCGGACAAGGTCATCTGGTTCCGCGATCAGGGCATCCGCCATGCCTTGTGCAACACCAGCGCGACCGGCGCGGCAGCGGCCGCGCTGAAGGCGGCAGGCCTGCGCGTCATGCTGCTCGTGCACGAAATGCCGCGCCTCCTGCAGGAAAAGCAGCTCGAGGCGGTGGCCCGCAACGGCATCACGCACGCGGATCTCGTGGTCTTCCCCAACGAGGTCGTGCGCGGATCGTTGCTGGAAGCGCTCGGGATCGGCCCATCCGACCGGCATGTCATCCGTCCGCAGGGACTCTACACGATCTTCGAGCCGGACCAGGAAGAAGGCGATGCCCTGCGTCGCGAACTCGGGCTGGGCCCCCGCGACCATCTCGTGGTCAGCGTCGGCTACGGCGACATGCGCAAGGGCTTCGACCTTTTCTTCCAGACCTGGCGGCGGATGGAGGCGGAAGGCACGCGGGTGCATTTCGCCTGGGTGGGCGCGCTCGATCCCCAATTGCGGCAGTGGATGGAGCGGGAACTGGCGGAGGGCATTGCCACCGGGCGCTTCCATCTGCCGGGCTATCGCGAGAATGTCGTGCCCTGGCTCAGCGCGGCGGATGCCTTCCTGCTGACCTCGCGTGAGGACCCCTTCCCCACCGTCATTCTCGAGGCGATGGCGGCGGATCTGCCCGTTTTCGCCTTCGAGGGCACAGGCGGCGCGCCGGAATTGCTGCAGCAGCGCAAGGTCGGCCATGTCGCCCCCTATTGCGATGTGCGCGCCATGGCCCAGCGGGTGGCGAGCGTGCTGCACGCGCCCCCGGATGACGACATGCTGGCCCGCGCGCGCGACATGGTGGCCTACGAATTCGAATTCGGCCGCTACAACGCGGATCTGGTGCGGGCACTGATGCCACAACTGGCTCCGGTCTCGGTCGTGGTGCCGAATTTCAACTATGCGCGCCATCTGCGCGAGCGCCTCGATTCCATCTTCGCGCAGACGCACCCGATCCGCGAACTCGTGGTGCTCGACGATGCCTCCACCGATGACAGCATCGATGTGATCGTCGAAACCGCCGAGGAAGCCGGGCGGGACATCAAGCTGATCGCGAATACGAGCAATTCCGGCTCGGTCTTTGCCCAATGGGGGCTGGGCGCCGAGATCGCATCGGGCGAATTCATCTGGATCGCGGAGGCGGATGATCTCGCCGATGCCGGCCTGCTCGCGACCGTGATGCCGCTGATGGCGACCGACCCCTCGATCGGCCTCGCCTTCGTCGATTCCCGCGCGATCGACGAGGAGGGGAACCTCGTCTTCGAAAGCTACCGCGGCTATGCGGATTCACTCGAATTCAACGGCCTCGCCGCCACGCGGATATTCGAGGGCCGCGATTTCGTCGAGCGTTTCCTGGGCATCAAGAACGTCATCGTGAATGCCAGCGCCGTCATCTGGCGCCGGGACGTGCTGATGGCCGCGCTCGAACGCTGTGGTGCAGAACTGGCCGGACTGACCATGGCCGGCGACTGGCGGCTCTATCTCGAGGCGCTCTCGGCCCCCGGCCTGCGCATCGCCTATGTCGCCGAACCGCTCAACGTCCACCGCCGGCATGGCGGCAGCATCACCCACCGGCTCGATCCCGCGCGGCACGTCTCCGAAATTCTGGCGTGCCAGGATGTCGCAGTGCAAAAATTTAATCTGGCCCCGGCCGTTCTCGCGCGTCAGGCAGAGCATCGCGCAGAGGTTGAGCGGCAGCTTAGCCCCGATTGAGCCTTTCCCGGTCCACGCGGCTTTTCAGGCTGATTCCTACCGAAATCTTGCCTCAATGCGAGAGCCATTTCGCGCACTGGTCGAGTCGAGCCGAATCGATTGGCGTACTTCTTAGGGTTGAGATGAGCCGATTGCGTAGAACTTTGATCGCATTTTACGCAAGTACAAGCATTAACGGCAACGGAAACTGAGGTTTTTGGTGGCTCTTTACTCCACCTTAAGCGTCTGTTAGTGATCCGCGCTTGATGCGAGCCTCTCAGGATTGTTCCGGGAGGCCCGCGCAAGGGGTGGCACGGGGCTTGCTTGACAGTTTATGTCATACGGCTGTCAAGGCCGTATGGGATCGACAAACCGGTAATGGTTTCCGGCACGTTGAATAGAGAATAAGCAAACTGGCCTTTTGGTCGCCAACGAGTGAGTAATTCGAGTGAACGACGCGCGCTACATCAACGAGGCAACGCAACCGGGCCGGCAGGTCCGTGTTTCGGCTGGCCTTTTCGTGTTGCGCTACGCCTCGTCGCGCGGCGGCCTCGAGGCGCCGACCATTGTCCTCTCCGCTTTCCCGGGCTCCGGTGTCGAGATCGTTTCGGCGGACGGCGCGATCGAGCCGCGCCTCTACGCCCCCGGTGACGCGGTGGTCGTGCGCGCCATGCAGGATTCGGCGCTTCAGGCTACCATCATTCCGCAGCGCGTCGGCGGCAGCCGCGATGCGCAGCTGGTGTTCGAGCGCGTCTCGGTCTCCGCCCCGGCCTTTGCCAGTGCGCCGGCTGCGCGCCCTGTCGCGATCGCACCGCGCACGCTCACGCAACCCGGCATGCTGGCCCATGTGGCGCGGCGCGGCGACGTGGTCGTCTCGCCCGGCGAATGGATTTGCGGACCGCAGCTTCCGATGGTCATCGAGGGTGTCGAGGTCGTCTGGCCGGATCGGCCGGCCGATGTCGACATCGTGGCGTCCTGCGTGATGGAAGCGCGCGGTCGCCGCTCATCGCCCATCGTGGCTTCCGGCAATTTCGTCGGCTCGCGCGGCAAGGCTGCGCCGATCGTCGCGCTTTCGCTGCGGCTGGTTGGCCCCGGGGCCGCGTCTTATCGCTTGAATGTCGATGCGCTGTTCCTCGGCGCTCAGGTTCGTTCAGTTTCGGGTGCGTCGGTCGAGGTCACGGGTCCTTCGGGGCGTGAGCCACTCGTCGGGCTGCGCCTCACCGTTGGGCTCGTTGGAGAAGAACCCGACCTGCGTTCGGCCTATGTGCCGGTCGCCCCGCGTCCCTACGAGCCGGTTGCGTCGGCTCATGACATCACGCCTGCGCATCAGGCTGTCTCTCCAACGGCCTTGGCAAAGACGCAGAATCCTCTGCGCCTCAAATCAGATCGCGTTCGACTTTTCCGGGCGGAACGTCCCGGTTCGCAATCCCATTGAACAAGTTAGCCCACTGAAGGATCGGTATCATGGCAACCTACGATTACAGTTTCTCACAGTTCAGCGACAAGCTGGACGATACCGGGGTGTTCTCCACCGGCGAGCGTGACGCCATTCTGCAGGCGCTGACCAACGGCGGTGTGTTCAGCGCTGGCTCGACGGCAGGCAATCTCGCCCGCACCGAAACGCTTCCGGCTGACAGCACCACCGGTGCCGGCGAGGAAGTGGCGTTCTTCGAGGGCGGCCCGTCGGGCCCGGTCAACATCGACCCGACCGATCGCGCCACGATCTTCGCGACCAACGACGATGTCACCGCCAACATTTCGACCAGCGGCTCGGGCGTGGTCGTGACGGGTGACGGCAACGATGTGGTGAGCTCCACCGGCTCCAGCAGCGATGCGCTTCTCGTCGGTGACGGCGACAACGTCGTCAACGCCGGCAGCGGCAACGACACCGTGATCGCCGGCGGCGGTAACGACACGGTCTATGGCGGCAACGGCAACGACCTGCTCGACATCGGCAGCGGCGACAACTTCGTCGATGCCGGCAACGGCAACGACACCATCCTTGCTGGCGGCGGTGACGACTCGATCTCGGCTGGTTCGGGCAACGACGTCATCCAGGCGGGCAACGGCGACAACACGATCGATGCCGGCACGGGTGCCGACAGCGTTGTGGCTGGCGGCGGTAACGACTCGATCGATGGTGGCAGCGGCAACGACACCATCTTTGGTGGCGGCGGCAATGACACGATCATCGCTGGCACGGGCGACGACCTCGTCTATGTCGGTGCGGGCGAATCCAGCGTCACGGGCGGTTCGGGCAACGACACGTTCTTCTTCGATGGCGAAGGCAATTCGACGGTCGTGGGCGGCACGGGCTTCGATACGCTCAATGTCACCGGCTACGCCTCGACCGATGTGGTCAGCAATGCGGGCGGCGTCATCGAGTTCTCGAACGGCGACACGCTCACCTACTCGGAAATCGAGAAGATCATCTTCTCCGATCAGACTCCCTGATCCGGGACCGATCTTCGGCAAGTTTGAGAAGGGGCCTTACGGGCCCCTTCTTTTTATGTCACGAGCAACCGCGGGCGCCCGGCAGGAGGCCTTCACGCCGCGATCTTGTTTTGCATCTGTCCCTTTGCCAGTATGGGTCGCATGGACGTCTGGAACTCGTTCTACGAAAATCCCACCGTGGTGGGGATGGAATGGGGGCATGAGCGCATCTACGCGGCACCATCGTATCGGCTCGTCCGGTTCCTGTGCGACGCGCCGGTGACGCTCGGCGAATGCCAGGTCCTCGCACGGTGGTATCCCCTGTGCTGGCGCCGCTCGGATGACGGGCTGGTGCTCGTCGCGTTGCGCAGCCTGTTGCCGGAGGGCGAAGGCCATTATCCGGAAAACCGCGCCCCGTTGCCGCTCTGCCTGCAGGCTTATCCCTTCGCGGTCCCCGATCCTGAATCGATCGAGCGCCAGCAACTCGTCGTCGACCGCGTGATTGCCGACCGGCCGACGGATGTCGGTGCCCCGATCGTGATGGCGAACGGGCGCATGAGCACCGGCGCGGTCATCCGGGCCCGGCTGGCGCTTCAGGTCGCGCGCGGGCTGCAAGCCACGACGGCGCTCTCGCGCGATCTCGATGCGGCCGGTCTCCTCGAACCCTGGCCCCTGGATTTCGACTTGGGACAGGGCCGGCGCGCCGGGCGGTCCGACCTCTCGGTGATTGCGGCAAGCCAGCTGGGCAATCCGCTGCTGGCAACGATTGTCGAGCGGCACGGCGTCGATGCCGGCCTCTTCATGGCTTATCAGCGCATTTCGCTGTTCCGCATCGGTTTTCTGCTGCAATTGGCCAAGGCCGGCGCCCGGCCGGAGGGCAATGCCGCGGCCCTCGAACTGTCATGATACCGGAGACCGGGCCGGCCATGATCGAATTCACGCCTCTGGGCCGTTCCGGCCTCGTCTCGTGGTCGCGACCGGGCGAGTTCAGCTGCTTCGACGAGCTGCTCTCTGCCCCGATCGCGGATACGGAACTGCTGCACCTCTCCCATTACGGGCCGATCGCGATCCGTTACGGCGCGGGGCCGGATGTGGTGCTGCTGCTGCATTCGAGCCTGCACCAGGCGCCGCTGCTTTCGCCGGAGCGGCGGTGGTTGCCGCCTTATGCGCCGATGGCGATCCGCGCCCTGCCATTCCGGCGTGGTGCGGAGCCGGAGGAGCCCGAGGTCGCCCTGGCGCTCGCAACCGATGGCGATGCGCGCTTTGCCCTGCGCGGCGCGGATGGCAAGCCGGGACCCGAATTCGCGATGGCGCTCGACCTTCTGCAACGGCTGGGGCGCGGCAGTGCCCGGCTCGCCAATGCGGCCAAGCTGCTGATCGCCGCCGATCTCCTCGTGCCGCTTTACGCCCCGGAATCGCATCCGGACGAAACGCTGCTGACGGTCTCGGCCGAAAGGCTGCGCGCCCTCGGGCCTCGGCGCGTGGCTGCCCTGACGGCGGATGCCAATCTGGCTTTCGAGCTGGCCGGGGCGATGCTGTTCTCGCAGCGATGGCTTGCCAAAGGCGTCATTCAGGATGTACCGGCACCGGAGACGACACCCATTCCACCGGCCCCGCGCGAGACCTTTGCGACCTATTCCCCGAGCGACGCGCTGGACCAGCCTGTGCTGCTGGATGACAGCTCGCTGTTCTCGATCGACGAATTTCTTCAGTCAGGCGGCCTTTCGAAATGAGCGAAGTCGATGTGCTGTTCGTGCACAACAATTTTCCGGCGCAATTTCGAAACCTCGCGAGGATGTTCGTGGCCAAGGGGCTGCGCGTCGCCGCCATTGCATCGAAGGGCGCGCCGGGCATGCCGGGCGTCACGATGCAGCGTTACACTTTTCCGGCCCCGAAGCTCGACCATGTCCATCCCTTCGCGCGGCGCTTCGAAATCGAAAGCCGACGCGCCGAACAGGTGATCTATGCGGCGAACCTGCTGAAACTCGACGGTTTTCGCCCCCGCCTGATCTATGTGCATCCGGGCTGGGGGGAGGCGCTGCCGCTGCGCCCGCTTTTCCCCGATGCGACGATCTGCGCCTATGCCGAGTTCTATTATGCCCCGAGCGGCATCGATGTCGGGTTCGATCGCGAATTCCCGAGTTTCGGCGTGGATGGCGAGACGCGGGTTGTTCTGCGCAATGCCGCCACGCTGCTGTCGCTCGCGGATGCCGATTTCGCGGTGGCACCCACCTTCTGGCAGCGGAGCGTGTTTCCGCGCGAATTCCGGCCGAAGATCCGCGTCGCGCATGACGGCCTCGACACCGACCGCCTCGCCCCGCGCGAGCCGCAAAGAGAAATCGAGGTCGCCGGGCGGCGCTTCGGTGCCGAGGACGAGATCGTCACCTTCGTGTCGCGCAATCTCGAGCCCTATCGCGGCTTCCACATCTTCATGCGGGCCCTGCCGGCCATCCTGAAGGCGCGGCCGCGTGCGCAGATCTGCATCATGGGCGGCGACGAGGTTTCCTATGGTGCGCCGCCGCTCGATCACCCGAACTGGCGGACGGCCATGCTGACGGAGGTGGGGGCGCATCTCGACCCCGCGCGCGTGCATTTCCTGGGCGCCCTGCCCTATGAGGAATACCAGACGTTGGTGGCGCGCTCGGCCGCGCATGTCTACCTCACCTACCCCTTCGTGCTGTCCTGGTCGATGCTGGAAGCGATGTCGATGGGCGCACTGGTGATCGGCTCGGATACCCCGCCGGTCGCCGAGGTTCTGCAGCACGGCGAGAACGGCATTCTCGTGCCGTTCTTCGATGTCGAGGCGCTGTCCGCGCGCATCATCGAGGCGCTGGCCAATCCCGCGCGGTTCCAGCCCATCCGCCGGGCCGCGCGCGCGACGATTGTCGAGAATTTCGATTTCGAGCGCCGCTGCTGGGCGGATCACGTTCAGATCATCCGCGATTCCGGCTGCTCGGAGCGTGTCATCGAGCGGCTGTAACCCGCGCAGCCACAAGAGATTCGAACCACGCCGCGACCATGCCGACCGCCTCGGCATCCGGCATGTCCGGCGGCAGGTCGAGATGGGGCGCGGGCGCGAAGGCGCGTTGCCAGCGCGCCACCGCGAAACCCTGCGCAGCGAGTGCATCGCCCACCGGATCGGCCGCGGCATAGCGGCGGCTCGGGAGAAGGCAGGCCGCGATTCCGAGCCGGCGCAGCCAATGCGCGAGTTGGGGCCGCGGAATGGCCCCGGTGATCCAGATCGGCGCAACCGTCATATCCTCGAGTTCGCCATCGGCGACGAGAATGACGCCGACATCGCGGCCCGAGAGATGCTGCGCCAGCGCGCGTGCGAGCGCCAGTTCCTGCGGATCGCGGCCTTGCGGCAGCACCGCCAGCAGGCGCTCCGCCCTGTTCCAGGGCGCGCGGGGTTCGCGCGGCAGTTCCCGCCGCTTCAGAACCTGCAGTGCCGCACCCGGAAACGCCTCGCGGGCGAAGGCGCCGAGCGCCGGCGCCGCCAGCAGGATCGCCGGTGCCGCTGGCAGCCAGGGGAGCGGAGGCAATCGCAAGGCTTCCTGATCGGCGACGGCCAGGGCGATGCGCGGCGTCATGCGACACAAGGCCTGGCCGAACCCGGCCGGCAAGTGCCCCGGATCGATGAGGAGCAATTCGCCCAATCCCTGCGGCAGGCGCGCCCGGAGCATCGCAACCGGATCGGCCCCGGCCGCGACAGGGAAGGCGAGATCGACCGGGAAAGGCCCGGTGACGCCGCGCAGGCGGCAGGCGAGGCCGTCTTCGGTCTCGTCGGCGGCCAGCAACAGGGTTTCGAGCGGGCCCGGCGGCAGATGGTCGAGGATCGGATCGAGGATGGCCTCGGGAAGATCACCGGGCGCGACGACGAGCCGGGGCGGAGCGAGGCTGCGCACGAAGGCTTCCTCGATCCGCGCCAGCGCGGGGCGCAACGGATCGTCGCGCATGAAGAGCCGGCTTTCGGCCCGATATTGCGGGTAACGCGCCGTGAGCCGGGCCAGATTGCGCCGCACGAGCGGCCGTTTGGCCGCCCCGAACGACCGCGAACCGGCATGCCCGACATAGATTCCGGTGGCACAGACATTGCGGAACCCGGCCTGCCGGGCGCGCAGGCAGAAATCCACGTCCTCGTAATAGCCGCGCTCGAAACGCACGGAAAAACCTCCGATGGCATCGAGGAGGGCACCGCGAATATAGAGGCAAAAGCCGACACCGTTGGGCATCTCGACAGCGTCGAGCCGATTGGTTTCCTCCGCCAGGCGATCGATGAAGGCCCGTTGCGTTACGCCCGGCAGGTCATTCGCCTGCAGCCGGACGGGAATGCTCGTATCCTCGCCATTGTTCGAGAAGGGGGTCACCGTGCCGATCGATGCGTCGGTTTCCATCACAGCGCGCAACCGGGCGAGCGCACGGGCGGGCAGGAAGGCATCGGCATTGAGCAGCAACGCATCCTCCCCCGCTTGCCGCAGGGCGAGGCCGGCATTGACGGAAGCCGCGAAGCCGAGATTGGCCTCGTTCCGGATCAGGGTGATCATTCCCGCTTCGGCCAGCGCCGCGACATGCGCCGAGATCGCGGGCTCGGGGCTCGCATCGTCGATGACGACAATCCGCGTCGGCGGTGCGCCTTCGCGCGCGGCGAAGAGCGCATCGAGCGATTCCCGCGTGGCCTCGGCATCGCCATAGACCGGCACGACAACGAGGAGCCCGGGCGGGCCGGGCCCGCGTCGGTTCTCCGGCGGCGCCTGCTGCTCGGCCAGAAGAACTACGGGCGCGACCAGCACCGCCCGGGCTGGCGCGCCCTTCACCGTGGCGACGAGCGACGGCCAGCCTGCCGGCCAGGGTCGCTCGAACGTCGCGGCATAGTCATAGGCGCCCGGTCCGCGCGCGGTCGCGAGAATGGTTTCGTCCGCGCGCTCGGAGCCTCCGGCAAGGGTGAGCGTGAACGAGGACTCTCCGCGCCAGATCGCCTCAATGTGCAGCCGGTCCTGCTGCGTGGAAAGCCGGACGATGTGGCTCAAGCCCGCCTCGGCAAGCAGGCGACAGGCGATTTCCGGCGTCTCCGGCAGCCCGGCCGCGCGCTTCGCGGCCTCCAGCCGGATGGCCGGATCCGTGCTGGTCAGCAGCGCTTCGAGAACGAGCGGGTGATCCGGATTGAGTTCCGCCGCGACCTCCAGATCGCTTTTCGCGGCCTCGGCCGCGCCGAGCAGTGCCAAAGCCCCGGCGCGCAACAGGAACGGCAGAGCCTCGCGCCCGCCGGTGATGCGGCAGAGCCGGTCCGACAGCAGAAAGGCCTGAAAACCATCGCCCGCGACCATCGCCTGGCGGCAGGCCGTGACCAGACCCGGCACATGGGAATCACGATCCAGGGAGAGACCCGCCCGGGCGGCCGCCAGCGAACGGACCGCATGGCGCTCCGGCGGCGTCATTCCTCGAAGGCGAGACCGGCGGCCGCAAGCTGCGCGAGCCAGCTCGCCTGATCCGCATCCTCCGCGAAGGCGATGGCCCAGAGATCGAAGACCGGTGCGCGCTTGGTGCGGACGCTGACGAAACCCGCTTCCAGCAGCATGCGGCCAAGCCGGAGATCGGTGAAGGCGGTGTGATGCGCCATGAAGGTGTTGCCGCGCTCGATCGATTTCCGATGCCCGTAGAGCATGTCGAGGGGCGTGATCGGCCCGGCGGGCGACATGTAGGCGACGCTTTCAAGCCCGCCCTGCATCATCGCCTCGACCACGGCCTCGAGATCCGGGCAGCGCACGAGAAAGGCGCCATCGGACCGCAGGACACGGCGGATTTCCGCGAAAGCCTTCGGCACCTCGTGGTCGTAAAGGTGCTCGATATTGTGCGAGGACCAGACGGAATCGAACACGCCGTCGCGCACATGGCGGCGCATATCGGCCGTCGAGCAGACGATATCGGGCTGCACGGCGGGGTCGAGATCGAGACGCACCTCCGACCATTCGGCCGGATCGTGAAAAACGCCATGCAGCCGGTGGAGCCCCTTCGGCCCGCAGCCGACATGCAGCACCATGCGCCGCGCCTTGGGCGCCGACCGCGTATTCGCTTCCGAAGATGCAGCCCTAACCACCGCGTGGCGCCTCACTCTTGATCTTCACGGCACACTTTTCGCGCGGCCCGGACGCCCTTTATGTTCCATGAACAGGCGCGGCTTGGCAACTCGGTTTACCCCTTTTCACGTTCCACCTTGCACTGCAACACGGTTCAATTGCCCCCTCGGATGGGGTGTGTTAAAAAAAGCTTGGGCATGGGTTGCGGGGCCGGGGCCGTGGACGACAGCCGGGTTTGAGCAACTGCGCAGGTTACAATCGATTCCATGAAATTCCGTCCGGATCATCACCTATGGGTCGAGCTGCGGGAATTCACGCCGGCTCTCTTCGGTTTGCTGGTGTTCTCCTTCGTCATCGCGATGATGCATCTGCTGCCGTCCCTCTACATGCTGCAGATGTTCGACCGCGTGATGCAGAGCCGCAACATCTCGACGCTGATCGCGCTGGCGATGATCGTGGTGTTTCTCACCATCATCTGGACCGGGATCGAGTATGTGCGCATCAAGACGATGCAGCGTATCGCCATCGCGGTGGACGAAAAGCTGAGCGCCAAGGTCTTCAATGCCGTCAACCGGCAGGCGGGTGCATCGCTGCAATCGCGCAATCTCGCGCTGCAGGATCTGAACACGATCCGTGACTTCCTGGGCGGGAACCTGATCCTGAATTTCATGGATTTCCTGTTCGTCCCGGTCATCGTGGTCGCGGCGTTCATGTTCCATCCCTGGCTCGGCGTGACGCTGCTGTTCCTGACGGTTCTGGTGGCCGGATTGGCCATCGGCAGCCAGATCATGGCGCGCGACGACATGATGCGCTCGAGCGAATCCGCCGCGAACGCTGCCAATTTCGGGCAAGCCGTGATGAACACCGCCGAAACGACGCGCACGCTCGGCATGTTGCCGGCGCTGACGCTGCGCTGGCGCGCGCGCCAGCAGCGCGCGATCGGCTGGTTTTACGGGGCCTCGAGCCGTTCCGAGCTGTTCGTGAACCTCTTGCGCTTCCTGCGGCACATGTATCTCCCGATCATGGTGACCTGCGGCGTGCTGCTCTACCTCGACGAGAAACTCGGGCCCGGCGTGATCTTCGCGGCGGTGACCCTGGTGGGTCGCGCGGTGGCGCCGGTCGACATCATCGCCAATTCCTGGCGCGGCTTCTGGAACGTGCGGCAGGCGGCCGACCGGCTGGACCTGGTGCTGAAGGAAGCCGCGAAATTCACCGACAGGATCCCCCTGCCCCAGCCGAACGGCCCGCTGGTCGTCTCGCGGGTCGGGGCCGCGCCGCGCAACAGCGGCACGATGATCCTGACGGACGTCTCGTTCTCGGTCGATCCGGGTCGCGTCGTCGCGGTGGTCGGGGCCAGCGGTGCCGGCAAATCGACGCTCGCCCGCGTTCTCGTCGGGGCCTGGGCCATCCAGCGCGGCTCCATCCTGCTCGACGGCAACGAGATTTCGCATTGGGATCAGGATCTGCTCGGCCAGCATATCGGCTACGTGCCGCAGGATGTCGACCTGCTGCCCGGCACGCTCGCCGAGAATATCGCGCGCTTCGAGCCATCCTCGCGGGAAACGAGCGAGAAGCTGATCGACGCCGTGCGGATGACCGGCATCCAGGATATCGTGAGCCGGCTTCCGGACGGGCTCAACACGCGCCTCGGACCGGATGGCCACGTGCTGTCGAGCGGCCAGCGCCAGCGCATCGCGCTCGCCCGCGCCGTCTATGGCGACCCGCGGCTGGTGGTTCTCGACGAGCCGAATTCCAACCTCGATGCGACGGGTGAGCAGCAACTGGCGGCCACCATCAGCAAGTTGCGCAACAATGGCGCGATCGTGATCCTCGTGACGCACCGCATGAACATGCTGGCTTATTGTGACCAGGTTCTGGTGCTCAATGCCGGAACGGTGCAGGCCTTCGGCGCCCGCGACCAGGTGATGGATCGCATCGCCTCGGTGCGGCCGAAGGAACTCACCGATGACCGGAACCGGCCCGGCAAGCCGGGCGGCTCGATCGCCGCAGCGTAGGAGAGAGCATGGCCACCGAAGTCAACATGGCGACGCTGCCCGATTCCGTTGTGCCTGTCCCCTCGGGCGATTGGCGCGGCATGCTGCGTTTCGGCTATATCGTGCTTCTCGGCGGCCTCGGGCTGTTCGTTCTCTGGGCCACGTTCACGCGGCTCGATGCGGCGGCCATCGCGCCGGGCGTGGTGCAATCGGAATCCAACCGCAAGACGATCCAGCATCTCGAAGGCGGCATCGTGCAGGAAATCCTCGTGCGCGACGGCGACCAGGTGAAGCTGGGCCAGGTGCTCGTGCGCCTCGATCCGACGCGGCTCGACACCCAGGGCGACCTCTACGGAAACCAGATGACCATCCTGCTCGCGCAGGAAGCACGCCTGCTTGCCGAATTCGAGAACCGCGAGCGGATCGAATTTCCGCCCGATGTGATGCGCCGCGCGGATGACGCGGCGATCCGCTCGGTGATCGCCGACCAGCGCCGGCTGTTCTCCAGCCGCCGGGATGCCGTCACGCGGAATATCGGCATCGCGGATGCACAGATCGAGCAGGCCCGGCGCGAACTCGAGCAATCCCGGAGCGACATCAACACCGGGCAGGCGATGCTCGAGCAGGTGACGAGCGAAGTCGACAACCTCGTTCCGCTGTTCAAGCGCGGGCTGGTTCCCGTGACGCGCATGGCGCCGCTTGAACGCGAGAAGCTTCGGCTGACCGGCGTGGTCGCGAATGGCCAGATCCAGATCCAGAAACTGCAGGAGAAGCTGGGCGAACTGACGCTCCGGCGCGATCAGGTCTTGCAGGATTACCGGCAGGAAGCCTCGACCCTGCTGGTCGATGTGCGCAAGCAGATCAGCGATGTCCGCCAGCAGATTCTGCTCACCGCCGACCTGCAGAAGCGCTCCGAAATCCGCGCGCCGCTCGCCGGCGCCGTGCAGCAATTGCGCATCTTCACGGTGGGTGGCGTCATCCGGCCCGGTGACCCGATCCTCGATATCGTACCGGCGAACGACGAACTCGTGATCCGCGCCCGCGTCGATCCGAACGACGCCGAACGCGTCTCGGATGGCATGGCGGCGGAAATCCGCTTCCCGGCTTTCGCCTATTGGGGCAACAAGGTGATCCGCGGCAAGGTGCGCAGCATCTCGCGGGACCGCATCCTCGATCCCAATGGCCGGGATGTGTATTTCGCGGCCGAGGTGCTGGTGGACAAGGCGACCCTGCCGCAGGAGATCCAGGACAAGCTCTCCGCGGGCCTCACCGCCGACGTGATCATCACGACCGGCGAGCGCACGGTGGCGAACTACCTCCTGCGGCCGCTGACCGAGCGTCTTTACCGCTCGATGCGCGAGAACTGAGCCACTTATCCCCGGCTTCCGGCACGGCCTTACACTCGGTTCTCCATCGTGAACCGAGGAGACATCCGTGCCGAATTCCTACGATCCAACCCGCGATCCCTACGCGGCGGTCTCGCGCTCACCCAGCGAGCCGGGTGCGGTCGCGCAAGCCCTCACACCCAATGACGGGGCGGATCTGCCCCTCTATTGCAAGGCCTTCCGCGTCTATGTGCCCCTGTCGCTGCAGGGCGCGAGCGTGCGCGTGACGCCCGTTCTGGCCAACGACGATCTCGCGACCGTCACGCTGAGCTTCCCGCAAGGCATCAGCTACGAACCGCTGTCGATCCGCAGGATCTGGGCCACCGGCACCAGCACGGGCATCGAAATCCACGGCTACGCGATCTGACCGGCCCTTCCGCCGCCGCGCACGCGGTGCGCCACGGTTCCACTTTTTCTTCCCCCCCCTTCTTCCGGAGAGAAACCATGCTGCAATTCGGCTTTTCGCCTGCCGGCCTGCCTGTGCGCCGCACACAGGCCTCCGCCTTTGCCGGCTCCGCCGCCCCCGAGGGTTATATCTGGGAATTCGTCACCACGAACGGCGTCCTTGTCCTGTCCGGCAAGGAGCCGGTCGTCGCATTGGTGAGGATCTGACCATGGTGGAGCTTCGCAGGGTTGCGCGTCCGCGCCTTCAGATCGTCGCCTCGCGCGGGCAATCGCTCGGGCAATCCGCCAATGTCGGCGGCTCGAGCATCACGCGGGTCGAGAGCCGCTATCGCTTCCGGGTCGGGCCGGAATGCCACGATATCCAGCTCGTCTTCGCGAATTTCACCATCGGATCAGGGACCGGCGAGGCCGATGGGCCGAACCCCATCACAGTGCGCGCGGCGATCGAGACCGAACAGGTCGTCTCCGATTTCACCCAGCCCGCCGCGGCCTATCCGCTTCTGTTCGATGGCGCGCAGGCCAGGACGATCGATCCGTCCGCCAATGCCGCGATGACCGACCCGCTCGGGATCGACTTCGCGGCCGGCACCAACGCCTGGGTGCGAACGGCGGCGGAAATCACCGCCGGGCAGTTCATTCCGGTCGGCTTTTCGGCCTCGCTGAGCGGCACCGCCGAGCGGGCCTTCCAGAATTCCAACGCGACCAACCAGATCTACACCACCGGCGAACTCGTGGCCGGCACGAACGGCACGCAGGTTTCCTTCGCCTATGGGCCGGCGGCGATCCTTGGCATTCCGCGCTACCCCTATCCCGCCGTGGCGATCTGGGGCGATTCGATCACGCAGGGCCAGGGCGACCTCTCGGGCGGGGACGGTGCCGGCAATCGCGGCTATGCGACGCGGGGGCTGGCGCTCGCCAACATCCCCTGGGTCAACCTGTCGCGCGCCTCGGATACGCCCGCGCAGAACCGCGACGCCGTGTCCTGGCGCAAGCGCGCACCGCTGCAATACGCGACCGACGTGCTGGTGGCGCTCGGCATCAACCAGATCGGACCCACCGCGCCGGCGGTGCAGATCGCCTATCTGCGCGACGTCTGGGACAGCTGCAAGCGTCGTGGCCTGCGCGTGCATCAATGCCTCGTCTCGTGCCAGACCAGCGGCACCTTCGCGGATGCTGCCGGGCAGACGATCAACGCGCAATTCGCGGCCAACCGCGCGACCGTCAACGCCGCGATCATCGACGCCGCGGCTATCGGGCTGATCGACGGGTATCTCGACCCCGGCTCCGCCTGGGAGGACCCCGCCAATCCCGGCAAGTTCCTGCCGAATGCGACGACGGACGGCACGCATCCTGCGAGCACGTTCCACGTCGCGGCGGCCACGATCGTCCAGGCCTATGCCAATCTGCGGATCGTTTGAAATTCAATGATTTGACCTGAAGGAGGTCGTGGTCCGCCGGCATTTACCACGACCTCCGAATGGCAGATCGTTCCGGCCCGAAAGTGTTGACTGCCAACATCCCTAACAATAAGTAAATGAGGGTCATCGAGTTGGAGTCAAATGCTCATGTTCGTGCCGGAATTGCCATTGCCAGGTATTGTTCTGGCCGCCGCAGGGCGGACTGTGACTGTTGCAAAACCGGATGCCGGCACGCCCGTCGTCTACCGCCTCGAGCCGGGCGACACGCTGAACCTCCAGCCGATCGCGAATGACAGCATCACGCTCGTCAAACTCGGCAACCGCCTCGTGGTTCTGTTCCCCGATCGCGGCTTCATGGTGCTCGATGGCCTCTACCTCACGGACGGCTCGCCCTCGCCGGATGTGAACATCAATTTCGCGCCCGGAACGACGCTGACCGCGGTGCAGTTCTCGGCGCAGTTCCCGATCACGACGGATACGGAAATCCTCACGGCGGCCGGCATCAATGTCGGCCCGCTCGGCTCGGGCGGGATCAACCTCGCGGCCGCACCTCCGGGCTCGTCGCTCCAGCCGATCGGCGACCTCACGCCCGGCGTCGAGATCAACGGTGCGCAGTTCGGCCTGCTGCCTGCCTCGACCTTCACGGGCACCGATGGCGGGTTCGGAACGACGCCGCCGAACCTGCCGACGACGCTCGACACGCTGGCTGCCGCGAATGACAGCGGCAGCGTTTCCGAAGCGGGCGTGCAGCCGGGCAATGCGCCCTTCGCCGGCACATCCTCCGTCACCGGTTCGGTGCTGGCCAACGATACGGGCACGGCGCCGATCACGCTGGTCGGCATCCAGCTCGGGGCCGTGAGTTCGGCCACCGGCAATCTCGGCACGCCGATCGCGGGAACCTACGGCACCGTGACGCTCGCCGCGAACGGCACCTATACTTACGTGCTCGACAACGCCGATCTCGACACCAACGCCCTGGCGCAAGGGCAGTCCGTGCAGGAGATCTTCACCTACACGGTGCAGGATTCCTTCGGCCAGTTCTCCACCGCGCAGCTCGTGATCACGGTGGTCGGCACGAATGACGCGCCGGTCATCACGGAAGCAACCGAGTTTGTTCCCGACGAGCCGTTCTTCCCGGAAGGAGAGGCGCCGGCTTCGGCCTCGACCCTGTTCGGCACGGTTGTCGAAGCCGGCAGCGGCGGGGGTGGCACCACGCCAGGCATCCCCGTGGCGACGGGCCGGATCGTGGCGACCGATGTCGATAACGGCGCCGTTCTCGCCTGGAGCGGCAACGCGCGCGGCGTCTACGGCGATTTCACGATCGACCCGACCACGGGCCAATGGACTTACACGCTTGACAATTCCGACCCCGACACGCAGGCGCTGGTCGCCGGCCAGCTCGTGCGGGAGCAGTTCACGGTCACCGTGACCGACGAATTTGGTGCGACCGACACGACGACCGTCAGCATCAATGTCTTCGGTGCGAACGATACAGGCGGAGTCGAGGGGCGGCTCGATCTCGACACGACCAATCCCGGCGTGGATTATCGCGGGCTCAGCGAGGTCGAGGCGGCCCGCTCGACCAGCAAGCCGGCAATCGATGACGGTGTGACCATCGTCCAGACGGATGACGGCAAGGTTCCGGTGTTCCAGTATACCGCGGATGGCCCGGGGGCCCTGTCGATCTCGGCAGAGATTCAGGCCACCACGATAGGGGAACGGGGCTATCTGACGCTTGTGGACCGGATCGGCTTCCTCTCGGGAGGCGGCTCGCTCAGCTTCATCGCGGGCAGCGCCGGCACGGCTTTCGAGTTCGATGGCCAGCAGATTGTCGGTTCTCCTTTTGTCGGCGGGGGCCTGACCCAGACCCAGGTTGATCAATTCATCCAGAACCTGCGCTACGTGAACACCGAAACCACCTTCGCGCTGGATACCTCGGATCGCGAGATCGTGGTGACGCTGGTCGATGCGAATGGCGTCACGCAAACCGCTACCGCCTATATTCCCGTGGTGGCCGACGTGGCCGACACGACGGGCCTCAACGCCTTCACCGGGACGCGGTTCAGCGACCGCATCCTGGGCCTCGACGGCGACGACATCATCGATGGCGGCGAAGGCGACAACGTCATCGATGGCGGTACAGGCGACAACGAAGTGAAGGTCGGCAACGGCAGCAATCTGATCGAAGCCGCGGAAGGCGACGACCTGGTCACTGCCGGCGACGGCGACAACCTGATCAATGCCGGCGATGGCGACAACGTCATCAATGTCGGCGACGGGAAGAACGTGATCGCAGTCGGCACGGGCGACGACAGGATCACCACCGGAAACGGCGACAACACGATCAGCGCCGGGGATGGCGGCAACACGGTCACCACCGGCTCGGGCGATGATGTCGTGATCACCGGCGACGGCGACAACATCATCTCGGTCGGGGCTGGCAATGACGAGGTCATTACCGGCGCCGGCGACGACCGCATCAGTCTCGGTGCGGGTGATGACCGCGTGACGACGGGCAGCGCCGCCGACACGATCGTGTTCGATACGCCGCTGGCCGAGATCGGTCGCGACACGATCGTCGATTTCGAGAGCGGCTTCGACACGATGGAACTGGATTTCAGCGTCTTCGGGACCGGCCTTGCGGTGGGCGGTGCCGATACCGGGACGCTGGACAATTCCCGCTTCGTGTCCGGAGCCGGCTTCACCGATACCACGCAGCGTTTCCTGTTCGACACCACGTCGAACACGCTTTTCTTCGACGCGGACGGAGCGGGCGCTGGCGCCTCCATCGAACTCGCGAAGCTGGAAAGCGGCGGCACGGTGGCCGCAACGGATATTCGCCTCGCCTGAACTCTCTTGTGGCGGCCGATCTATGGCAGAGCTGCAACAGGGCCGCATAATCTTGTGCAATGCATCAACGCGGGAGCCATTTCGTGTTGATCTCGTTCCGGAATTCCAAGCAAGTTTCCGACTGTTTTTGAGGTCAAGGGCTCCCATGTTTCAACGTCTGCCTTTCGTGCTCCTGCTCGCGGTGCTCGCGACATCCGCCGAGGCCCAGAAGTTGACTCTGGAATCGGCGATCCGTGAAGCGGTGTCGTCCAACCCCGCCATCGGCGAGGCGACGGCCAACCGGCGCGCGACCGATTTCGAGCTCCGCCAGACCCAGGGGCAATTGCTGCCCCAGATCCGCATCCAGGGCGATATCGGACCGGAGCGGCAACGCCAGTTCGACAGCCCGGTGGCCTCTCTCCGCTCCTCGACCTTCGATGTGGGCCGGCAGGGCAATGTCACGGTCCGCCAGCTGATTTTCGACGGATTCCAGACCGCCAACGAAACGTGGCGGCAGGTCGCCCGCATCGATGCCGCCTCCTGGCGCGTGAAGGAGCGGAGCGAACTGGTCGGGCTGGATACGGTCCAGTCCTATACGGATATCCTGCGCCTGCAGGAGATGATCGGGCAAGCGAACCGCAACATCGCCGTGCATCGCAAGCTGTTCTCCGACGTGCAGGTGCGCTTCGCGGGCGGCCGCGCCGGTCGTGGCGACCTCGATCAGGTCCAGGAGCGCGTTCTCGCGGCGGAAGCGGCGCGCGCGGAATTGCAGGCGCGCCTCGGCGAGGCGGTTGCCTTGTTCCGTCGCAGCGTGGGGCGCGAGCCCAAGCAGCTGGTCTGGCCGGCGCGCCCGCGCGGCGTTCCCGCGTCGCGGCAGGTCGCGCTGTCGCAGGCGATCCAGAACAATCCGACGCTGCGGGCCGCCGGTGCGGACACCAACGCGGCCGAGGCGCAGCGCGAGGCATCGCGCGGCACCAATGTCCCGACCATCACCTTCGAGGGCCGGGCCGCCTATGGCAAGAATACCCAGAACTATAACGGCCGCTACGACGATTATTCGGCAAAGCTTTCCGCATCCTGGCTGATCTATTCGGGCGGGACCGACACGGCGCGCCAGAATGAACTGGCCGAGCGGGTCGGCGAGCAGCAGATGCGCTTCTCGCTTTTGCAGCGGCAGACCCTCGAATCGATCGATCGCGCCATCGCCGCCCGCGCCTCGCTGGACGAGCGGATCCGTGCCCTGTCGGGCCAGGTCGGCGCGACCGAGCGCGTCGTCAGCGCCTATCGCAGCGAGTATGAGCTGGGCCAGCGCACGCTGCTCGACCTGCTGAATGCCGAGCAGACCCGCTACAACGCCGCGGTCGGCCTCATCAATGCCCGCGGGCTGGTGATCCTCGCGGATTATCAGCTTCTGGCGGCCACCGGCTCGCTGCTCGCGAATGTGGGCGTGAAGCTGCCATCCGAAGCCAACAACCCGATGCGCGGCCTGCGCGAGACCGGGGCGCTGCTGCCGCCGCTGAATCTCATCCCGCCGGATCCGGCGCCGGCTGGCGGAACCCGGACCGGTGTCCGCTGAAGCGGCCGATCCGCCCGTCAGAGCGGATACGGGCGCATCGACCACACCTTCTCCGCCGGAAGCCGGCGGCCAAAGGTCCCTCCTGCTCGCCCTGCTGCTCATCGCCCGGCATCACGGCCGCGATGTCAGCCCCGATGCGCTGCTGTCCGGGCTTCCGATCACCGACGGCATTCTCCGGCCCGGCCAGATGGAGCGCGCGGCATCCCGCGCCGATCTCCTCGCGCGGCCAGTCGAGCGCACGCTCGCCGACATTCCCAATCTGGTGCTGCCCGCGATCCTGATCACGCGCAGCGGGCGAGCGGTGATCCTCGCCTCCCGCGATGGCGCGGCGGGCACGGTCTCGATCATCGATCCGCTCGAGGCTTCCGCGATCGCCCGCCCGGTTCAGGCCGCGGCCTTCGAGCCGGATTATTCCGGCTACGCCTTCTTCTTCGCGCCGGTCGTCGGGACCGGCGATCGCGGCGGCATTCGCGAATCGAAGCCGCCGCACTGGTTCTGGGCCACGCTGGCGCGCTTCCGCTCCAATTACATGCATATCGCGGTCGCCGCGCTGATCATCAACGTCATGGCGCTGGCCTTCCCGCTTTTCGTGATGAACGTCTATGATCGCGTGCTGCCGAATGGCGCGATCGCTTCGTTGATCGCGCTTTCCATTGGCGTGCTGATCGCCTTTGCCTTCGATTTCGCGCTGCGCCTGGTGCGCAGCCGGATCATCGACCTGACAAGCAAACAAGTCGACGTGACCCTCTCCTCCCGGCTGTTCCAGCACATCCTGGGGCTGAAGCTCGCGGTGCGGCCGAGTTCGGCGGGCGTGCTTGCGACACAGATCCGCGAGTTCGAAAGCGTGCGTGAGTTCTTCACATCCGGCACGGTGATTTCGGCGACCGATCTGGCATTTGCGCTGCTCTTCATCGTGGTGATGTTCCTGATTGTTGGGCCGCTGGCACTGATCCCGCTATTGCTGCTGCCCATCGTGCTCGGCATCACCTATGTCCTGCAGAAACCGCTGGATCAGGCCGTGCGCTCCGTGCAGGCGGAATCCGCCGCGCGTCACGGCATCCTGGTCGAGGCAATCTCCGGCCTGGAGATGATCCGCTCGCTTGGCGCGGAGAACCGGGTTCAGGCGAGCTGGGAGCGGTCGGTGGCCGCTTCCGCCCGGGCGGCGGAGAAGGTCCACCACCTCTCGACCCTCAGCCTCACGCTGACGAATTCCGCCCAGAACATCGCGTCGCTGCTCGTCATCATCTGGGGGGTGTTTCTGGTGCTGGACAACCAGATCACCATGGGCGCGCTGGTGGCAGCGAACATGCTGGTCGGGCGGGCGCTGGCTCCGGTCGGCAACCTCGCCGCCGTGCTGACCCGCGGCGCCCGGACGATCCAGGCGCTGCGCGGCATCGATGCGCTGATGGCGCTGCCGGTCGAGCGTCCCGATGGCCGCGTCTTCGTCGCGCGGACCGTCAGCGAAGGCGTGCTGAGCTTCGAGGACGTGACATTCCGCTATCCCGGTGCCGAGAACGATGCCCTGAAGGGGGTGAGCTTTGCCATCCGCGGCGGCGAACGCGTCGGCATTGTCGGGCGGATCGGCTCGGGCAAGACCACGGTGGGCAAGCTCGCCTCCGGCTTCTACGAGCCGCAGGCCGGCCGCGTGATGGTCGATGGCGTCGACCTTCGCCAATATGATCCCGCTGACCTGCGCGCCGGCATTGGCTTCGTGATGCAGGACAGCGAGCTGATGTTCGGCACTTTGCGTGACAACATCACGATCGGCCGGCCCGATGCCAGCGACGAGGAGGTGATCGCGGCCGCGCGCATCACGGGCGTGGAAGCCTTCGTGCGCCAATCCGCCCTCGGCTACGATGCGCGCATCGCCGAGGGCGGCCGCAGCCTGTCCGGGGGCCAAAGGCAATCCATCGCCCTTGCCCGCGCGCTGATCCGCAAGCCGCGCATCCTGTTCCTCGACGAGCCCACCAGCGCCCTCGACCTGAAATCCGAGGCGGAATTCTGCGAGCGGATCGCCGCGATGCAGGACGGCACAACGCTGATCGTCTCCACCCATCGCGTCTCGCTCTTGCGCATCGTGGACCGCATCATCGTGTTCGAGAATGGCCGCGTCGTGGCCGATGGCCCGCGCGATCAGGTCTTGAGCGCGCTGAGCGGTCGCCCGATCCTGCATCCGGCACAGCCCGTCCCGCCCGCAGGAGGCCCGCTGTGAAGCCCGGCGATTTCGCCTTCGCGAACGACCTCAAGGCGGCGGTGGAGCTGCAGACCCCGCGGACTCTCGTGCTGATCATCCGCGCCAGCCTCCTCTTCCTCGTTATCGCGCTCGTCTGGGCCTATTTCGCGATCGTCGACGAGGTGACGCGCGCAACCGCCAAGGTCATCCCCTCCCGCCAGGTGCAGACGATCCAGTCGCTTGAAGGCGGGCTGGTGCAGGAGATCCTGGTCACCGAAGGCCAGACCGTGCGGCAGGGCGACATCCTGATGCGCATCGACGACACCGTGCTCGGCTCGCAATTCGGCGAGGCCCGCGAGCGCCGCGCTGCCTTGCGCGCGCGCCATGCCCGGCTGGAGCAGGAAGCGCGATGGTCCGGACCGGGCGTGCTGAATTTCCCCGAGGACGCGAACCCGGCGGCGGCTGCTGCGGAACGCGCGCTCTACGAGGCTCGGGTGCGCAAGCTGCTGCAGGATCTGGAAGTGCTCGACCAGCAGGCGCAGCAGAAGAGCCGCGAGAAGGACGAGATGGAGGCGCAGGCCCGGCGGCTCGCGAGCACCAAGCCCCTGCTCGAGCGCGAACTGACCATCACCCGACGCCTGTTTGCCGATCGCGTGGTCCCGGAGATCGAGATGTTGCGGCTTGACCGGCAGGTCGCGGAACTCAACGGCCAGATCGACGTGACGCGGGCCTCGTTGACCCGCGCGGAAGGCGCCATCCGCGAGGCGCAGGCCCGGCGCGAAGGTGCGATCCTGGCGTTCCGCGCCAGCGCCGAGGAGGATCTTGCGAAGACGCGCGGCGATCTCGCTGTTCTCGACGAGACCCTGCGGGCGGCGGAAGACCGGGTGCGCCGCACCGAATTGCGCGCGCCCGTGCGCGGGATCGTCAACAAGATCAACCTGACGACGATCGGCGCGGTGGTGCAGCCGGCGGCAACCCTGGTCGAGATCGTGCCGCTCGACGATACGCTTCTGGTCGAGGCTCGCGTGCGGCCGCAGGATATCGGCTTCATTCGCCCGCAGCAGAGCGCCGTGGTGAAGATCACCGCCTATGACAGCGCGACATTCGGCTCGCTCTCGGGCCGCGTCGAACGGGTGAGCGCCGATACCACCACGGATCCGCGCGGCGAGGCGTTCTATCGCATCGTCGTGCAGACCGATAAAAATCACCTGGGTTCGCAGGCAAATCCTTTACCAATACTTCCGGGAATGGTGGCCCAGGTGGAGATATTAACCGGCCGGAAAAGCATCCTCTCGTACTTGCTTAAGCCAGCAAGATTACTTCGGGATGAGGCTCTCAAAGAGCGCTAGACAAGCCTGAACAACAGGCAGCACCCGAGGAACAACAGGGTGTGGCCATGTCTAGTCTCGCGTTTCGAGGCGCGGTTTGTCGCGCCGCTGCCCTGTTTCTGGGCGTTGCTGCCGTCGCCCTGCCGGCCTCGGCGAGCGGACCCCGCCGGGCCGCACCCGCAGCACCGGCGGCGCAACCCGCCCCCGGCCTGACCTTCTTCACGCTGGCCGACCGCATCGCCGCCCTGAAGGCGAAGGGCGCGATCCCGGCCGGACCGGCCGCGCCGGCCATCGAGCCGGCATCGCTCGAGGCCGATGCGCCGCCCGCCGCGCAGGATCTCGGCCTGCGCCTGCGGCCGAACGATCAGCCCGTCGAGACGATCTTCGGCGCGATGGCCGTGCCGGTTCCCAGTGGCGAACTGGCCGCGAAATGGACCGGAATGCTCGTGCGCTGGAGCCGCGACGAGGCGGTGATCGCCCATTGCGCGGCCGGCGCCTGCCGCCACCCCGGCGCGGCGAAATGGCTGGAGATCCGCAAGGTCGCAGCGCAGCGCAAGGGCCTCGACCAGCTCGATTACGTGCATGCCACGCTGAACCGTTCGATCCATTACGCCACCGATTTCCAGATGAACGGCGTGGCGGATTACTGGGCAAGCCCGCTCGAAGCCGTCGAGCGCGCCGGCGACTGCGAGGATTACGCCATCGCCAAATACATGATGCTGCGCGCTCTGGGCGTCGATCCCGGCGCGATGCGGATCGTGGCGATCTTCGAGAACGTGTCCGGCCAGTTCCATGCGGTTCTCGCCGTGCGGCACGAGGGCGAATGGCTCTTCCTCGACAACAAGCGCGGCGGCGTGGCCCGCGAGGCGGATTATTCCGGCATCCGGCCGATCGCCACCGTGGACGAGGGCGGCCAGTCCATGCTCGTGGCGGTGCCGCGCCAGCCGAAGGGACCGGGCCTGCGCCTGACGACGCTCTGACCCGCGAGGCCGAGCCCGCACCGGCGAACTTTGCGCACACGAATGCGCGAGATCCGGTGCAAAATCCGCTGCGCCACCTCCACAAGGCCATGAGGCCCAGCCTATAAAGGCCGCGCGATCATCGGCCGATGCCGTCGGATCGGCCTCGCTTGCGCGATCCGGCGACGCCCGGCGGCCGGTCGGGGCAGCGTGACGACCAACCGGAGCGGGTTCATGCGATATCTGGTGACGGGCGATGCCGGCTTCATCGGGTTTCACGTCGCCCGACGCCTGCTCGCCGAAGGCCATGCCGTGCTCGGCCTCGATGCCCTGACCGATTACTACGATGTCGATCTCAAGCACCGCCGGCTCGCGATCCTCGGCGGCGCGCCCGGTTTCCGCCACGTGACGATGGCCCTGGAAGACCATGCCACGCTGTTTCAGCTCATGGGCGAATTCCGGCCAGATCGCGTCATCCATCTCGCGGCACAGGCCGGCGTCCGCTACTCGATTGAAAATCCGCGCGCCTATATCAGCGCCAATGTCGTCGGCACCTTCAACCTGCTGGAGGCCTGCCGGGCCCATCCCGTGCAGCACCTGCTCCTGGCCTCGACAAGCTCCGCCTATGGCGCGAACGACAAGTATCCGTTCGAGGAAACCGATCCGTCGGTGCACCCCATCACGCTCTATGCCGCGACCAAGGGGTCGACGGAACTGATGGCGCATTGCTACGCGCATCTCTTCGGCACGCCCACCACGGCGTTCCGGTTCTTCACGGTCTATGGTCCATGGGGACGCCCGGACATGGCCTATTTCCTGTTCACCCGGAAAATCCTCGAAGGCCAGCCGATCGAGATCTTCAACCATGGCGAGGCCTGGCGCGATTTCACCTATATCGACGATCTCGTGACCTCCATCCTCCGGCTGGCGGAGCTGCCGCCGCCGCTCGCCGATGCCCGGACGGGGCATACGGCGCTTCCAGGCGATACGCTGAGCCCGGTCGCGCCCTACCGGCTGGTGAATATCGGTGGCGGCCAGCCGGAGCGGGTGTCGGAACTGGTGAGCGAACTGGAAAAGGCGCTGGGCCTCGAAGCCGTGAAGGTGTTGAAGCCATTGCCGCCCGGCGATGTCGTGAAGACGTTCGCAAGCGCTGCCCTGCTGGAGGCGCTGACCGGCCAGAAACCCTCGACACCCTTGTCGGCGGGCATACCGCAATTCGTGCGCTGGTATCGCAGCCATTACAATTGAAGGGTCATCGCCGGCTGCAACCCACCCATTCGGATGCATGGATCATCTTGACGTAACGGTCTCCGTGCTTATTGCTGCGGTGCAATAGATCGGTGGCCGGGTCTCGCCAATCCGGGTCCGGCAGCCACTGCTTCAACCCGGCGCCTGGTGCGCGAAACGACGGAACAGGAACGGATCATGCGTATTGCGGTTGTCGGTTCGGGATATGTCGGGCTCGTCTCGGGCGCCTGCCTCGCGGATTTCGGGCATACGGTCACCTGCATCGACAAGGATGCGGGCAAGATCGCCCGGCTGGAAGAGGGCATCATGCCGATCTTCGAGCCGGGCCTCGCCGAACTCGTGGCGAAGAACCGGCGTGACAATCGCCTGTTCTTCACCATCGATCTCGCGGCGGCGGTGAAGGATGTCGAGGCGGTGTTCATCGCGGTCGGTACGCCGTCGCGGCGCGGCGACGGGCATGCCGACCTGCAATATGTGTTCGATGCCACGCGCGAGATCGCCCGGTCCCTGACCGGCCCCTGCGTGGTCATCACCAAGTCGACCGTGCCGGTCGGCACCGGCGACGAGGTCGAGCGCATCCTGAAGGAGGAGCGTCCCGAACTCGAGGTATCCGTGGTCTCGAACCCGGAATTCCTGCGCGAAGGTGCTGCGATCAACGATTTCAAGCGGCCCGACCGCATCGTGGTCGGCGCCGAGGATCAGCGCGGGCGCGATGTGCTGACCGCGATCTATCGGCCGCTCTATCTCAACCAGGCGCCGCTGGTCTTCACGGGCCGGCGCACCTCGGAACTCATCAAATACGCCGCGAACGCCTTCCTCGCGACCAAGATCACCTTCATCAACGAAATGGCCGATCTCTGCGAGGCTGTCGGCGCGAATGTGCAGGAAGTCGCGCGCGGCATCGGCCTCGACAACCGCATCGGCTCGAAATTCCTGCATGCCGGACCGGGCTATGGCGGCTCCTGCTTCCCGAAGGACACGCTGGCGCTGATCCGCACGGCGAACGACCATGCCGTGCCGCTCTCCATCGTGGAAAGCGTCGTGCTCGCGAACGACAAGCGCAAGCGTGCCATGGCGCGCCGCGTGATCGCCGCGCTCGACGGCCATGTGCGTGGCAAGACGATCGCCATCCTCGGCCTGACCTTCAAGCCCAACACCGACGACATGCGCGACGCGCCCTCCATCGCCGTGATCCAGGCCTTGCAGGATGCCGGCGCGCATGTCCGCGCCTATGACCCCGAGGGCGAGGAGCAGGCCCGGCACGTGCTGACCGGCGTCGATTACGCGCCCTCCGCCCTTGCCTGCCTCGATGGCGCGGATGCGGCCTGCATCGTGACGGAATGGGATGAATTCCGCGCGCTCGACCTGAAGGATGTTGTCCGCCGCCTCAAGGCGCCCGTGCTCGTCGATCTGCGCAACGTCTTCCGCCCGGAAGAGGCGCAGGCGGCGGGTCTGAAATATTCCAGCATCGGGCGCTGACGAACCGTCAATCGCGCATGATCGGAGCCAGCAACTCCGCGAGCCGGGCGGCATCCGCCTCGCTCGCGAGCTTGCTGCCGACGTGCCGCTGGATCGCCGCGCGATAGACCGGCCACATCCGGCGCAGAAGATCGGCGCCCTGATCCGTCAAGGTCAGGATGTAGCCCCGCCCGTCCGTGGGGCAGGGCTTGCGTGCGACAAACCGGGCCTGCACCAGCCGGTCAACCAGGCGCGAGATGTTGTGCTGCTCCAGCAGCAGACGCGGCTCCAGTTGCAGGGGCCGCAGGCCCTCGGCACCGGCCCGGCGCAGTTCCAGCAGCGCATCATACCAGCCGAGCGGCGGGAAGCCCGCTGCCTTCAGATCCGCCTCGACACCATCGAGCGCCTTGCGCTGCGCGCGCAGCAGACGCGCCCAGGCCGTGATGACGGTGTCCGACGGTGCTTCCGGCCCAGCCATGATCGCTTCTCCATTTCAATGCAGTTGCATGGATCTTGACTTTCCATGCATCGGCATCGATATAGATGCACCTGCATTGAAAAGGAAGCCCCCATGACAGATCAAACCCGTTCCACCGCGCTCGCCGCCTTCGTGCTCCGGATTGCCCTCGGGACGATGTTCATCGCGCACAGCCTGATCCTGAAGCTGTTCGTGTTCACCCTGCCGGGCACGGCGAAGTTCTTCGTGTCCATCGGCCTGCCCGAATGGTTCGCCTATGTCGTCTTCGCGCTCGAAGCCGTCGGCGGCATCCTGCTCATCCTCGGCGTGCAGGTGCGCCTCGTTGCGCTGGCGCTCCTCCCCATCCTGGCCGGGGCCACCTGGGCGCATTGGGGCAATGGCTGGATGTTCGGCTACCCCAATGGCGGCTGGGAATATCCGCTCTACCTCACGGTTCTCGCCGGCGTGCAGGTGCTGCTGGGCGAAGGCGCCTATGCCTTGCAGAAGAGCCGTCCGCTGGTGTTCGGGGGGCAGGCATGAGCGCGCCCCTCACCCTCGTCTCGTTCGATCTCTGCCCTTATGTGCAGCGCGCCGCGATCGTGCTGCGCGAGAAGAACGTCACCTATGAGCGCATCGACATCGAGCTTTCCAACAAGCCGGACTGGTTCAAGGCGATCTCCCCGCTCGGCAAGGTGCCGTTGCTGAAGGTCGGCGAAGAGATCCTGTTCGAAAGCGCGGTCATCGCCGAATATCTCGAGGAAACGCACGGCCCGGCCTTGCACCCCGCCGATCCGCTGGCGAAAGCGCGGCACCGCGCCTGGATCGAGTTCGCCTCGAGCATTCTCGCGGATATCTGGACCGTGGAAACCACGAAGGACCGGCCGGCCTTCGATGCGAGAATTGCCCTGCTGAAGGAGAAATTCGCCCGGGTCGAAGCCCAGCTCGGCGAGGGTCCGTTCTTCGCCGGCGCCAACTTCAGCCTCGTGGATGCCGCCTTCGCGCCGGCCTTCCGCTATTTCGAGACCTTCGACCGCATCCGCGATCTCGGTGTCTTTGCCGGTCTTCCCAAGGTGCAGGCCTGGCGCAAGGCGCTCGCCGCGCGTCCCTCGGTCGCCGGCGCCGTCGTGACGGATTACGCGGATCGCCTGATGCGCTTCCTCGAGCGGCATGACGGCGTGATCCTCGCGAAGGCCTGACGATCGGCGACCGGCGAGGACTCAGTCCGGATGCCGGGTGCCGTCCTCGCCGATCGTCGCGAATTGTTCGGCGAGCGCAAAGAAGGCGCGCTTGCGCGTCTTCTTGTCCTCCGCCAGCAATCCCTTGCGGTTGAACCCGCGCTGGAACCGGGTCTGCCGGCGTTCGGTGCGGAAATCGTAGAGCAGCCACGCGGCAAGCCCGGCGATGTAGGGCGTGGCCGCGAGGCGCCGGAACTGTTCGCGGTAGAAATCCGCCTGCCAATCCTCGGTGAAGAGCACCCGGCCTGCGCCACGATGGCTGGGTGCGGCATCGGCGCCGGTTTCGCTGACGATCACCGGCTTGCCGGGATCGGAATTCGCGAGAAGCCGGTCGAGGCCCAAAAAATCCGGCTCATACCAGCCGAAATATTCGTTGAGGCCGATGACATCGAGATGCGCGGCCAACCGGTCCTCGATGGCGAAACGCTCGCGGTTGATGAGGCACGCCGCTGCCGTGAGTCGCGAGGGATCGAGATGCTTCGCCGTCCGCGCGAGTTCCACCATGAAGGCGAGCCGGGCATCGGTATCGGCATTTTCGTTGCCCACGCCCCAGAGGATGACGCTGGCGCGGTTGATGTCGCGGATGATGAGTTCGGAAAGCTGGTTGCGGGCATCGGCCAGCGTTGCGGGATTGGCGAAATCGATCGCCCAGTAGACCGGCACCTCGGCCCAGAGCAGCAGGCCTTCCTCATCCGCGATGCGCGCCACCGCTTCATGATGCGGATAGTGCGCCAGGCGCAGGAAGTTGCAGCCGAGTTCGCGCGCATGCCGGAAGCGGCGGCGGATATCCGCCTCGGTCGCGACTTTCCCCAGCGCGAGGTCATCCTCGTGCACGCAGACGCCTTTCAGCCAGATCGGCGCGCCGTTGAGCAGGATCTGCGTGCCGCGTACCTCCAGCGTGCGAAAGCCGATCCGCTCGGTCACGACATCGGCACCGAAGGCGAACCGCACATCGTAGAGCCGCGGCGCGGCCGGTGACCATCGCACGGGCTTGGCCGGAACGATCATCTCGCCCTGCCCGGCTTTGACGGGAACCACCGCGCGCAGGCCCAGCTCCGCGATCTCGACCAGCGCTTCGCCATCCGCCGCATCCGAGAGGACAAGCCGGAACCGGATCGCCGCGCCATCCGCCGTCAGCGCCGCGCTGGCCTGGCGGACGAAGACCGGCGGCAGACGCAGAAGCGCGACCTCGCGATAGAGCCCGCCATAATTGAACCAGTCGATATGATGCATCGGCACGCGGTCCGCCCGGCGGCGGTTCTCGACATAGACCTGCAGGCGATTGCGGCCGGGGCTGAGATGCGCCGTCGCCTCGAGGCAGAAGGGCGTCGAACCGCCCTGATGCCCGCCGAGATGCGCGCCGTTGAGGAAGACATGCGCGAGGTAATTCGCGGCGCCGACATGCAGCACCGTTCGCTCGCCCGCTTCACCGGGCTGCCAGTCGAACCAGCGCGTGTACCAGGCCCCGCCCTCGAAATGCGTCCATTCCGGCTTCAGCACGTTCCAGCAGGAGGGAACGGGCACGCGTTCGCCGGCCTCGATCTCGTAATCGCGGGGCGTCGCCCATTGCGAGGGCGGATTGTCGTCGAGTTCGAACCAGCGCTGGCGCAGGCCCTCGTCGAAAAGGTCGAGCGTGAGATGCCATTCGCCATCGAGCGAAATCCCATCGCGTCCGGCGCGCGTCACCAGCGTCCCGGCCGTGGCCATGCGGCGCGCGAAGGGCCGCGCGTAATCCTCATCATGAAGGTGATGGAACGGATCGTCGGCAGGCCCGGAATCGGCGGTCATCGCACCCCGTGCCAGTTCGCCATGCGATAGCCGATGCCGATCATCCGGCGGAAATTCCAGGTCCAGCGACGCGGCCAGAGCACATCGGCGATCATCGCGATGGCGATCCAGCGGAACCAGGTGGCGAAGGTGTTCGAAAGCCCCTGCGGCTCCTCATAGCCCTTCACCCAGCCATCCTGCCGGCGCACGCCGTTGCGCACATCGCAGAAGCCGCCATCGGCATTCTGGAAGGCCAGAAGCTCGGGAAGCATGGCCGCGAGCCAGGCCTCGATCTCGCCGCGGCGATGGTCGAGCAGCCGCCAGCCATGCACCAGCACATCCACGGCATCGACATCGATGCAGGCACTGTCGATCCGCGGCGGCAGAAAGAGGCAGTAATCCACCGCCCGCTCCTGCCATTCGAGCGGCCATCCCTCGTGATACCAGAGGTGGAAATTGTGCATGGAGCCCGCGAAGGCGTGGAGCAGCCGCGTCGCATCCGACAATTGCCCCACGCCCCAGAAGCCGGTGGTGGGTTCGCGCAGGCGGTCATGCCAGCCGAGGAGCTGCTTCAGCGCGCGATCGACCGCGTCCCGCCATTCCTCGCCGCTGCGCGGTCCGTCGCCATGCCGCCGCAGCAGAAGCAGGAAGCTCGCGAGGTTGACGATGTTGTTGCCCTCCTGCCAGGGGTCGCGCAGGTCGCGCAGGCTCAGCCAGTGCCCGAGGGTCTTCTCGTCGAGATAGGGCTTGGCGAATTCGAGAACCGGCATGCGCTCCGGATCGAGCGCTTCGATCGCGCCGAGCGTGTAGTTCGTGACGTGGAAATCGATGTAGCGCCAGGTCTCGGCGAGGTCGGGTTTCTTGAAGACGTCGCGATCCGTCATGCCCGGCACGCGGATGCGCCCATCCTCGAGGCTGTGGCGTTCGAGCCAGTCGGCCAGCGTGGCCCGTTCGGCGGCAGACCAATCCCCCAGGCCGCCGAGGAGATCGAGGCACATCAGGCCGTTATAGGTGCCGGGCAGCAGCATGCCCGGCCATGCCGCCGGGTCCTGCGCGGCGCTGATGCGCATCACGCCCCTCGCCTGCCCCTCGGCCTGCATGGCGCCGAGCCAGCGCAATGTGGCCTCCCGCGCCGCCTCGATCTGGAGCGCGAGCTTCTCGCGACTGTCCAGCGACTTCAGCATGGAATCATCCTTTCACCGCCCCCGAGGCCATGCCCTCCATCACGCGCTTCTGCGCAAGGAGGAACAGGGCCGCCACCGGCAGGGTCGTGAGAACCGCCAGCGCCATGATGCCCTGGAAGTTCGATCCGAGTTCGCTGTTCATCGAGAGCAGGGCCACGGGCAGCGTGTAGGTATCGGGCGAACGGGAGATCACCAGGATGGGGAACCATTGCGCCCAGTTGAGCAGGAAGGTGATGAGCGCGACCGTGGCCGTGATCGGCATGGCCATCGGCATCACCACGCGCGTGAGGATCTGCCATTCGCTCGCGCCGTCGATCAGCGCCGCCTCGATGACCTCGGACGGGATCTTCCGGAAGAACTGCTCGAAAAGGAAGAACTGCAGCGGGCCGAGCGCCAGGAACAGGATGATGCCGGCATAGGAACCGAGCAATCCGAGCCGGAACATCACGAGATAGACCGGGATCACCAGCAGCATGTAGGGATACATGATCGTGACCAGAAACCCGTAGCGCACGAGGCTGAAACCCGGCGCACGCGGCCGCCGCACCAGCGCATAGGCGCCGAGCGCCGTCACGCCCACGCCGAGCACGGTCGCCGCGCTGGTGATCAGCACCGAATTGAGCGCGTACGTCGAGAGGTTCACGCCGCCGATCCGCCCGATTTCGGAAAAGATCTGGAAACTCAGCGCTTCCGGCCAGGGCCGCAGCGGATCGGACATGATCGCGCGCGTGGGCCGGAAGGCCGAAACCAGCATCCACCAATAGGGGTAGAGAAACAGCACGCTCGTGACCGTGGCGACGAGGTAGCCCATGGCCTGCAGCAGGCGGTTGGGACGCAGCGGGCTCATGCGCGGGCGGGCTCCCGGTCCCCGATGCGATAGGCGGTGAGCGAGATCGCGATGACGATCGCGAAAAGGATCGTCGCCATCGCCGTCGCCTCGCCGTAGCGGGCCTGATCGAAGAGCTGATAGGCATAGTAGGAGACGAAATTCGTCTGGTCGTTTGGCCCGCCCTTGGTCATCACCACGACGACCGTGAAGGTCTTCAGGAACTGGATCAGCGCATAGACCGTGTTGATCACGATCGCCGGTCGCAATTGCGGCAGGATCACATACCACCAGCGCTGCCAGGCGGTCGCGCCATCGACATGCGCGGCTTCCTCCAGCGTCCGGTCGCGCATCGAGAGATTGGCGAGGAAGATGATCATGTAGAAGCCGGCATGATGCCAGAGTTCCGCGATCAGCACCGCGAGCATGGCAGTATCGACGCTGGAAAGCCCACCGAAAGCCGGCAGGCCGAGCATCTTCAGCGCCGCGTTGATCGCGCCGAACGAGCGGTCATAGAGCCAGCGCCACACGACATAGCCCGCGACATCCGGCGTGATCACCGGCAGGAAGATCGCGAGGCGGAAGAACAGGTTGCCGCGCTTCAGCAAGGCGGAATCGAGCAGCATCGCGAAGAACAGCGCGAAGGCGAGGTTCGCCACCACGGCAAGCGCGGTGTAGAGCAAGGTCCGTGACAGCGAGGCGAGGAAGATCGGGTCCGCCAGCACGCTCGCGTAGTTCGCGAAGCCCACATAGCTGGGGTTCGGCTTCAGCGCGCTGGCGGAAGCGGTGAACGAGACCTGGATCGACAGCAGGATCGGCCAGAGGCCGAACAGGATCGTGAGCGCGGCAAAGGGCGCCACGAACAGGTAGAAGATCCTGTCCCGCGCCATCCGTGCCAGAAGATCCGTCATCGCCCCGCGCCCCTCGGGAAAGAATGCCCGCCAGCCGGGAAACAGCTGGCGGGCCAGTCAGGGAGGACCAGGTCCGCCCGCATCAACTCTTGAGCTTCTGGGCGAGTTCGCGCATTTCCTTCGCGGTTTCGGCGATGAATGCCTTCCAGTCCGCCGGCGGATTGGCGATGCCCGCCAGCAGCTTGCGATGGAAGGCCGCCTCCAGCTCCGGATAAAAGGCGTGGATCGATTCCGGGAAATCATAGGCCACGAGGCGATGCTCGGCCTTGGCGAAATACTGCGAGCGCGGCGAGAGCTTCGACACGTCGAGATCCTTGCGCACGCCGGCGCCGACATTCTCGAGCGAAGCCTGCTGCGCCGCCTTGGTGAGCATGAAGGCCGCGAATTCCTGCGCCAGCGCCTTGTTCGGCGAGTTCTCGGGGATCGCCACGCCGCGCATGCCGCCGATCACCACGGCATTCGGGCGGTCGGCCGCGAATTTCGGCCAGGGACCGGAGACGAAATCGCCGTTCAGCACCTGCGCGCCATCCCATTTGCGCACGTTCCAGTCGCCCACGCGGAACATGCCGCCGCGGCCGCCCTCGATCACCTGATACATCTCGGCGAAGGAGTGGTTGATCGTGTCCGGCGCCACGAACCTGTAGGTGGAATAGGTCTTCAGGAACTCTTCGAGCACCTGCGCATGGGCGGGCTGGTCGATGGTGATCTTGCCATCGGGGTCGATCAGCGTGTGGCGCAGGCCCGAACCGAAGATGAAAAGATCGAGCATGTGGATGAGATCGCGCGGCTTCGCGGCCTGCAAGGCCATGCCGAAGGTGTCGGCCTGGCCATTGGCGTCGGGGTCCTTGTCGCGGAAGGCGGCCGCGAGCGTCTTCACCTCGTCCCAGGTCTCGGGAAACTTGCCGCCATTCTTGTCGAGCCAGCTCTTGCGCACGCCGAAGGCCATCTGCACGCGCTGGATCGGGATGATGATCTGCCGGCCCTTGTAGGTCGCGACGCGCATGTCATCCTCGGAGAGGAACGACTTGTCGGCGATGCCCGCGGTCAGCGCCTTCAGGTCCATCACCTTGTTCGTCTGGTTCTGGATGCGGATGACGCGCTCGTAATTGTTGAAGATGAGATCCGGCGCCGTATCGGTGTTCAGCGCGCTGATGACGCGGCCGAACCATTGATCGGTCGGGAAGCTCTGCGAACGCACGGTGACGCCCGGCTTCTGCTTGGCGAATTCGGCGGAAAGCGCCTCGAACCACTTGATCCCGTTATCGCCGAGATCATGCCAGACCGTGAGCTGCTGGGCCTTGGCCGGCAGCACGGACAGGGCCGCCGCGAATGCGGCGCATGCGATTGTGCGTAAGGTGCCCATGCGTTCCTCCCCTGGGCTTGTCGGATGGCCGGTTTCCGGCTCTTGGACATTTGGTCTTCCGGATCGACGGCTCGGATCATCAGATCTTGACCGTGAGGGAAAACCAAGGAAAACGTTTTCCTCATTGCGAGACTAGCATTGGCCCGGAAAACTGCAAGCCACATGACGAAGCGAACGATCCAGTCCAGTTCGATCAAGGAGGTCGCGGCGCTTGCGGGGGTATCGATCGCCACCGTCTCCCGCGTGGTGAATGGCGTCGCCAACAAGGCCTCGGCGGAAACGGTCGAGCGCGTGCGCCGGGCCATCGCCACGCTCGATTATCGCCCCACCAGCGCCGGGCGCGACCTGCGCCAGCGCACGAGCCGCCTCGTCGCGGTGCTCGCCGCCAATCTCGCGAACCCGGTGATGACCGCCATCGCGGCCTCGGCCGAAGCCGCCCTGCGCGAGAAGGGGCTCGTGATGGTGCTGTGCGATACGCATGACCAGCCGGACCTGCAGGACGAATACATCCGCGAGATGCTGGCGCAGCAGGCCCGGGCCATCGTGCTGCTGGGCGCGGTGGATAGCCGGATGCTGCGACGCGCCACGCCGGGCCCGATCCCGCTGATCTTCGTGAACCGCCGCGACCCGACCGGCGCGGCACGCCCCTTCATCGGCATCGACAATCGCCGCGCGGGCACCGATGTCGCGCGCTGGGCGCTGGCGCATGGCCTCGCCGATGCGGCCCTGGTGCATGCGCCGACGGCATCCTCCGCCACACGCGAGCGCGTGCAGGGCATTCGCGCCGGTTTCGCCGCGGCCGGAATGCCGCTGCCCGATCGCCGGGTGCTCTCCCCCCGTTCGCCGGATCACATGCATATCGGACTGGTGGCGGGGCGCGACCTCATCGAGCGCGGCGATAGGCCGGATCTCGTGATCTGCACCGGCGACCTCATCGCCTTCGGCATCGCCCGCGCCTGGCGTGACGCGGGACAGGGCGGGACGACTCCGCGCCTCATCGGCTTCGACGATTCCCCGATGAATGCGTGGCTCGCGCCGGGGCTCAGTTCGGTCCGCATCCCCTACGATGCCTATGGCCGGGCGATCGTGGCCGCGCTGCTGGATGGGGAGGGTCCGTCAGAGATCGTGCTCGAACACCGGATCATCGAGCGCAGCCTGTGACGGTCAGCGCAGTTTCCCGCGCGCGGCGACATCCTCCGTGCCGATGATCGCGTCACCCCTGATGTAAACCAGTTCGCCCACCACATTGACCACCGGGCAGATGTGGTTGGGAATGACGCGCACCACCTCGCCCACCACGGGCCGATGGTTGCAGCGGGAAAGATCCAGGATTCCGTGCTCCTCGGCGAAGCGCGCAACCACCGCCTCGGGATGCTCGAGAATGAGCCCGTGGCCCTTGAGGTCCCAGCCGGTCTCGGTCGTGAGCGTCTTCGATCCGGCATCGAGAATGCCGCGCTCCGGCCCGCCACGACTGACGACCGTGGTGTAGACCGTCAGCGCACAATCCTCGACGCTGGCGAAACCCGCCGCCATCATCATGCGATCGTTGAAGATCGAGGTGCCGGCGCGGTGCTCGGTCTGGCCTTTCAGCGACCCCAGGTTCAGCAGGTTCGGCGTGCCGCCGGAGGAAAGGTCGTCGAAGGTGATGCCCTCGGCGGCAAGCGCCTTCCTCACCTCGGCCACGAAGGCATTGGTGACGTCCGCCCCATCTTCCGGCGGGTAGACCATCAGGCCGGCCAGCGTCAGGCCCGGTGTCGCGGCGATGATCCGCGCGAGCGCAATCGCCTCCGCCGGCGTTTCCACGCCCGCGCGCTTGCGGCCCGTATCGCATTCGATGCGTACCGCGAGATCGCGCCCGGCCATCGCGGCGGCTTTCGCAAGTTCGGAGACGACGAGCGGGTTATCCGCCGCGACAATGACCTCCGCCTCCTGCATCAGCCGCGCGAGGCGGGCCATCTTCTCCTCGCCGAGCAGGTTGTAGGAGATGAAGATGTCGGTGGCGCCGCCCTCGGCCATCACCTCGGCCTCGCCGAGCTTCTGGCAGGTGATGCCTTTCGCGCCCGCCGCGAGCTGCATCTGCATCAGGCGCGTCGATTTGTGCGTCTTGATATGCGGGCGATTGGCCACGCCAACGGCCTCGCAAAGCCTTTGCGCGCGGGCGATGTTGCGCTCGACGACATCGAGATCAACCACAAGCGCGGGCGTGCCGATCTCGCGGGCGATTTGCGCCTTGAGGGATGAAGCGGCACTCATGGCTTCACCAGCAGGATCACCTCGATCTCCACCGCCATCCGGCCGGGCAGCGAGCCCATGCCCACCGCCGAGCGGGCGTGACGCCCCGCCTCGCCTAGAACCGCCACGAAGAGATCCGAACAGCCATTGATGACACGCGGATGCTCGCCGAAATCCGGCTCCGCATTCACCATGCCGAGCAGCTTCACCACCGCCTCGATGCGCGAGAGTTCACCCAGGGCGGATTTCGCGGTCGAGAGCAGTTGCAGGCCGGTCAGGCGGGCCTCCTGATAGGCTTCCTCGATCGTCATGTCGCGGCCGAGCCGCCCGACTTTCACGCTGCCATCGGGGCGCACCGGACCATGGCCCGAGAGGTAGAGCAGGTTGCCGGCAAAGCGGAAGGGAATGTAATTCGCGGCCGGCTTCGGCGGCGGCGGCAGGGTGAGGCCAAGCTCGGACAGGCGCTGTTCGGGTGTCATCACGGGCCTCAGCTGGCGAGTTTCGGGAAGCGGTTGGAGCGCCGGGGGTGCCACCACTTGCCTTTCAGCACCACGCCCTCCGAGACGATCTTCTGGTTGCCGATCATCTCCTCGCCCACCACATCCATGTAGGTGAACTTGCCCTCGCGGATGGTGAGGAGCGTCGCATCGCCGAGGGAACCCACCTTCAGCGAACCGTATTCCATGCGCTGCAGCATCATCCCGGCATTGACGGTGGAGGCCGCGATCACATCGCTCAACCCCATGCCCATGCAGAGGAATTTCGACATCGTCGTCACCTGGTCATAGGCCGGGCCATCGATGCAGAGCTGGTGCACATCCGAGGAGATCGTATCCGGCAGGAAGCCATTCGCCAGCATCGCGCGGGCGGTCTTGAAGGCGAAGGAGCCCTTGCCATGGCCGATATCGAAGAGCACGCCGCGCTTGCGCGCCGCCAGCACCTCGGCTTTCACCGTGCCCTGCGCAGTCGCCGGCGCGTTGGGGAAAGGCCGGAAGGCGTGGGTGAGCACGTCGCCGGGACGCAGCATGGCGATCACCTCCTCGTAGGAGGGCGGCGGATGATCGATATGGCACATCAGCGGCATGCCGACCTGCTCGGCCACCTGCAGGGCGATGTTCAACGGTGCCGTGCCCTGGTCGCCCGAGGCATGCAGGCCCACGCGCACCTTGATGCCGACGATGAGATCGCGATTGGCATCGGCCACTTCCGCGCAGGCCACCGGGTTCATCATGGCGAGGTCGCGGCTCTCGCCCACCATCACGCGCTTGTCGAAACCGTAGATGCCGGCATGGCTCACATGGAGATAGGCGAGAATGCGCGCCTGCCCCTGCTCGATCACGTGCTTGCGGAAGCCCGGCCAATTGCCGGGGCCGGCCGAGCCCGTATCGACAGAGGTCGTGACTCCCGAAGTGCGGCAGAACTCGTCCGCATCGATGCCGAGCGAGGTGCCGCCCCAATAGACATGCGTGTGCATGTCGATGAGGCCGGGCGTGACGATGAAGCCCGAGACATCCCGGATTTCGCGTCCGCCCTTCAGGTCCTTGCCGAAGCCCGAGACCTTGCCGCCGGTGAAGGCGACATCGGCCACACCATCGTGTTTTTGCGAGGGGTCGATGACGCGCCCGCCCTTCAGGATCAGATCATGCACGGCGATTTCCTCTTCGATGGTTATCTGGGCAACTCGGCGCCCTTGCGCTCCACGATCAGCCGGTATTGCTCCGGCTCGCGATGGCGGGCGAAGTTGAAGGTTGAATTCTTGTAGCTCTGCCCGAGATCGAGATCGCAGCGGGCAACGACCAGCTCATCTTCGCGCGTCACGGCCTGCGCGACGATTTCGCCGGTGGGCGCGATGATGCAGGAGCCGCCGATCATCTCGCAGCCCTCTTCCAGCCCGCATTTGGCAACACCCACCACCCAGGTCGCGTTCTGGTAGGCACCGGCCTGCATCACGAGATGGTTGTGGAAATCGCCGAGCCGGTCATGCATGGGCGCGGGCGGGTTATGCACCGGCGTGTTGTAGCCGAGCAGGATCATCTCGACGCCCTGCAGGCCCATCACGCGGTAGCTTTCGGGCCAGCGGCGATCGTTGCAGATCATCTGGCCGAGCAGCGCGCCGTGGAGATCGCTCCCCGCACGTACCACCGGCCAGGAGAGATTGCCCACCTCGAAATAGCGCTTTTCCAGATGCTGGAAGGCCCGCCACGGCTCGTGCTCGGCATGGCCGGGCAGGTGAATCTTACGATACTTCGCGATTGGTTTGCCGCTCTTGTCGACGATGATCTGGGTGTTGAAGCGGCGCGTCCGGCCCTCTTCTTCCACCTTTTCGGCAAAGCCCAGCATGAAGGCGAGGCCCAGTTCCCGCGCGGCGTTGAACAACGGCGCGGTCTCGTTCGAGGGCATTTCCTGCTCGAAGAAGGCATCGATCTCCGCCTGATCCTCCATGAACCAGCGCGGAAAGAACGTGGTGAGCGCGAGTTCCGGGAACGCCACGAGATCGCAGCCGCCGGATTTCGCCTGCCGCATCAGCTCGATCATCCGCGCGACAACGGCCTTGCGGCTGTCGGATCGCTGGATCGCGCCGAGTTGCGCGGCTCCGACCGTGACGATGCGGCTCATGACGCGACCTCCTCCGGTGTCTTCCCCACGATCGCGCGATAGACCTCAGCGTCGGTCGCGCCCTCGGTGCCATAGAGCAGCACGCGCGCGGTCGCATCGAGCCCGAGGCCCGCGCGCATATCAGGGTCTTTCGCGGCGCGCAGGAGGCCCGCGAGCCCTGCGACACCGGATTCACCGCCGACAATGCCGAGTTCCGCGAGCCGGCGCATCGCGGCTTTCGCCGCATCATCCGTGACGGTCATGAAGGCATCGGCGCCGGGTTGCAGAAGCTTCCAAGCGAGCGTCGAGGGTTCGCCGCAGGCGAGCCCGGCCATCACCGTATCGAGATCGCCGCCGACTGTCGTCCATGCGCCGGCACAGGCGCTTTCATAGAGGCACGCGGCCTTGTCCGGCTCGACGACGATCAGCTTCGGGCGGCTCGAACCGTATTTCTCCCAGCGATAGGAGAGCACGGCCGCCGCGAGGCCACCGACGCCGCCCTGCACGAAGACATGGGTGGGCCTGGCTCCCGCTTCCTCGGCTTCCATCGCGAGCACGGCATAGCCCTGCATCACATCACGCGGCACATCCTCGTAGCCCGGCCAAGCGGTATCCGAGACGATCTGCCAGCCGTTTTTCGCAGCGGCATCGGCGGAAGCGCGGACGGAGGCATCGTAATGTGCGCCCTCGCGGCGCACCTCGGCGCCAAAGCCGCGGATCGCTGCGGCCCGGCCCTCGCTCACGCCCTCATGCACATAGATCACGGCCCGCGCACCGGCCCGACGCGCCCCCCAGGCGACCGCGCGGCCATGATTGCCATCGGTGGCGCAGGTGACCGTGAGCCCTTCGGCCGAGCCGCGCGCGGAGACAATCCGCTGCACCGCATAGGCCCCGCCCAGCGCCTTGAAGCTGCGGAGCGCGAAGCGTTTCCCCTCATCCTTGTAGAGGATCTGGCCGAGCCCGCATTCCGCCGCGATGGGTGCAAGGTCGCGGAGCGGCGTCGGCGCGTAGCCCTCCCATTGCGCGATGGTGTCACGGGCGATCCGCGCGCCATCCAGCGAGAGGATCGCGCGCTCCTCGGCACCATAGGCGCGGTGGCGATCGAGCGACGGATTGAGAATCCAGCCCGACATGTCACCCGGCCACCGGTTTCAGCATGGGGTTTTCCGCCTCGGGCAGATCATGCAGGTGACAGGCGGCGACGTGCTGCACGCCACGGCTGGTCAGCAGCGGCTCCTCGCTGCGGCAGCGATCGAAGGCATACGGGCAGCGGGTGTGGAAATGGCAGCCCCTGGGCCGGTTGATGGGGCTCGGCACATCGCCCTTGAGCAGGATGCGCTCGCGCTTCGTCTCGGGGTCGGGCACCGGCACGGCCGAGAGCAGCGCGCGGGTATAGGGGTGCAGCGGCCGCGAGAAGATCGCATCGCGCGGGCCCTTCTCGACGATGCGCCCGAGATACATCACCGCCACGCGATGCGTCATGTGCTCGACGATCGCGAGATCGTGGCTGATGAACAACAACGCGAGGCCGAGTTCCTTCTGCAGATCCTGCAGCAGGTTCACGATCTGCGCCTTGACCGACACATCGAGCGCGGAAACGGCCTCGTCGCAGATGATGAGCGAGGGTTCGGCGGCCAGTGCGCGCGCGATGCCGATGCGCTGGCGCTGCCCGCCCGAGAATTCATGCGGCCAGCGGCTTGCGGCCTCGCGCGGCAGGCCGACCTTCTCCATCAGGTCGCCGACGCGCCGGTCGATCTCGGCGCGGTTCGAGGCGAGGCCGAAATTCGTCATGGGCTCGGCGAGGATGTCCCGCACGCGCATGCGCGGATTGAGCGAGGAGAACGGGTCCTGAAAGACCACCTGCATCTGCCGACGCAAGGGCCTGAGCTTGCCGGGCGAGAGATCATCGACGCGCTGACCCGAGAGCGAGACCTGCCCGCCGCTCAATGGATAAAGCCGCAGGATCGCCTTGCCGACCGAGGACTTCCCGCAACCGGATTCGCCGACAAGCGACAGCGTCTCGCCCTTCTCGATCGAGAACGACACGCCATCGACCGCATAGACATAGCCGCGCGGCGAGAGGAAGCCGCCGGGCAAGGCGAAATGCTTCTTCAGGTCGTTGACCTCAAGCACCGGGATGCTCATGCCGGTGCTCCCGCGCACTGCGCCGCCACATCCTTTTCCGCGAAATGGCAGGCGACGATCTGCCCCGGCGCCTTCATCTCGAGGCCGGGCGCGACCTCCCGGCACACCGGCTGCACGACCGGGCAGCGGCCCGCAAACACACAGCCCGCGATCTTCTTCTTGAGGTTCGGCACGAGGCCGGGAATCTCCGCGAGCCGCGTGGCATGTCCCTCGACGGAGGAACCGAGCCGCGGCACCGCGCCGAGCAGCCCGCGCGTATAGGGATGGCGCGGTGTGCGGAAGAGCTGGCGCACCGGCGCCTCTTCCACCTTGCGGCCGGCATACATCACCACCACCCGGTCGGCGACTTCGGCCACGACCCCAAGATCATGCGTGATGAGCATGATGGCCGCGCCGACCCGGGTCTTCAGATCGCGCATCAGATCGAGGATCTGCGCCTGGATGGTGACGTCGAGAGCCGTGGTCGGTTCGTCCGCGATCAGCAATTGCGGCGAGCAGGCGAGCGCGATCGCGATCATCACGCGCTGGCGCATGCCGCCGGAGAGCTGGTGCGGATATTCGTTCACGCGGCGGCCCGGCTCGGGAATGCCGACGAGGGTCAGCATCTCGACTGCGCGCGCCTGCGCTTCGTTGCGGGAGAGGCCCTGATGGAGCTGAAGCGTCTCGCCGATCTGCTTGCCGATGGTCAGCACCGGGTTCAGCGAGGTCATCGGCTCCTGGAAGATCATCGAGATCTCGTTGCCGCGGATCTGGCGCATCTCGGCCTTCGAGCAATCGAGCAGGTTCCGGCCCTTGAAGCGGATGCTGCCGGCGATCTTGCCCGGCGGCTCGGGGATGAGCCGCAGGATCGACATCGCCGTGACCGATTTTCCGCAGCCGGATTCACCCACCAACGCGAGCGTTTCGCCGGCCTCGATGGCGAAGGAGACGCCATCCACCGCGCGGTTCACGCCATCCGGCGTGCGGAAATGCGTCTGGAGGTTTTCGATTTCCAGCAACGGCATGAGATTAGATCCTCTTCGCCATGCGCGGATCGAGAATGTCGCGCAGGCCGTCGCCCACGAGGTTCACCGCGAGCACGGTGAGCGACAGGAAGATCGCCGGGAACATCACGATATGCGGGCGCACCTGCCAGAGCGTGCGGCCATCGGCCATGATGTTGCCCCAGGAGGGGATGGTGGGCGGAATGCCCGCGCCGATGAACGACAGGATCGCTTCGACGATCATCGCGGAGGCGCAGATGTAAGTGGCCTGCACGATCATCGGGGCGAGCGTGTTCGGCAGGATATGGCGGAGGATCACCATCGGCGTGCGCGTGCCGGCGGCGATGGCGGCATCGACGTAAGGCTGCTCGCGCAAGGTCAGCACCACGCCGCGCACGAGGCGGGCGACGCGCGGGATTTCCGCCAGCGTGATCGCCAGGATGACATTCCCCACCGAGCCGCGCGTCAGCGCCATCAGCGCGATGGCGAGCAGGATCGGCGGGATCGACATCATGCCATCGACGATCCGCATGATGATGCCGTCGCTCCAGCGCACCATGCCGGAGACGAGGCCGATCAGGAGCCCCACGACCGAGGCCGCCACCGCCACGCCGAACCCCACCATCAGCGAGACGCGCGCGCCATAGATCACGCGGGAATAGATGTCGCGGCCCAACTGGTCGGTGCCGAACCAGTAGAGCTCGCTCGGCACGCGGTTGCGGCGCGCAGGCGCCAGCGCCGTCGGGTCCACCGTGAAGAGCAGCGGCGCGAAAACCGCGACGAACACCATGAAACCGAGGATAAAGAGCCCCGCCGCCATGGCCGGATTGCGGATGACGAAGCCGAGGAAGCCCCTGCGCGGCGTCTTCTGCGGAATGATATCCGGCAGGTCGGGCGCGACGACGAGATCGGGCGGGCGAGGGTTCTGCAACATCGCGCGCGCCCCTCAATACCGGATGCGGGGGTCGATGAGCGTGTAGATCACATCGACGATGAGGTTGATCAGCACGTAGACGAACGAGAACATCAGCACGACGCCCTGGATGACCGGGTAATCGCGCCGCAGGATGGCATCGACGGTCAGCCGCCCGAGACCGGGGATCGCGAAGACGCTCTCCGTCACCACCGCGCCGCCGATGAGCAGGGCGATGCCGATGCCGATGACCGTGACAATGGGCACGGCCGCGTTCTTCAGGGCGTGCAGGAACAGGATCGCCCTTTCGCTCACCCCCTTGGCGCGCGCGGTGCGCACGTAATCCTGCTGCAAAACCTCCAGCATGGTCGCGCGGGTGATGCGCGCGATGAGCGCGATATAGATGAAGCCGAGCGCAATCGCGGGCAGAATCAGATTCTCGAGCCAGGGCCAGAAGCCGTTGGAAATGGGCGTGTAGCCCTGCACGGGCAGCCAATCGAGCTTCAGCGCGAAGATCCAGGCGAGCAGGTAGCCCACCACGAAGACGGGCACCGAGAAGCCCAGCACCGAAAGCGCCATGATCGCCCGGTCGATGAAGGAATTCGCCTTCCACGCCGCGATCACGCCCAGCGGCACGGCGAAGACGATTGCCAGCACCAGCGTCACGATCATCAGCGAGAGCGTCGGCTCGATGCGCTGCGCGATGAGATCGGCAACCGGCAGGCTCGTGAAGATCGAGGTGCCGAGATCGCCCTGCAGCACGCGGAACAGCCATTCCGCGAACCGCACGAGATAGGGCCGATCGAGGCCGAGCCCCGCGCGGATGCGTTCCACATCCGCGGGGGTGGCCTGGTCGCCGGCGATGATCGCGGCGGGGTCGCCCGGCGCGATATAGAGGAGGGAGAAGACGAAGAGCGCGACGAACCCCATGACCGGAATGGTCGCGAGCGCGCGTCTGAGCAGAAACCCGGACATCTCTTCCCTCCCCTTGCTGGAGTTGGCGTTCGCGATCAGGCCTTCGAGACGTCCCAGAAGAACGGCAGCGGGCCCTTGGTCACGCCCGTCACGTTCTTCCGCCACGCCTGGTAGCTCAGGAACAGGCCGGTCGGCGCGAAGATGACATCCTCCAGGGCCGCCTGGTTGAGGCGTGCCATGGCGGCCTTCTCGCCGGCGAGATCGGGCGCGTCGAACCAGTTCTGCACCTCCTGCTCCACGCGTTCGCTGGTGGGCCAGCCGAACCACGCCTTGTCGCCGCTGCCGCGGATGGCGGTATAGGAGGACGGGTTGATGCAATCCGCACCCGCATGCCAGGTGTGGAACATGTTCCAGCCCCCCTGGCCCGGCGGTGTCTTCTGCGCGCGGCGCGCACCCACCGTGCCCCAGTCGGTCGCGACGAAGTCGACATTCATGCCGAGGCGCTTCAGCAGGTCGGCGGTCACCTCGCCCTGTGCTTTCACCGCCGCGAGATCCTGCCCGACCACGCAGGTGACCGGCTCGCCCTTGTAGCCGCCTTCTTCCAGCAGCTTCTTGGCGGCATTGATGTTCTTCATCTTCAGGACCTCGCCGCCCGCCTCGGTGTAGAGCGGCGTGCCCGGCGTGAAGAAGCCCGGCAGCGGCTTCCACAGCGCGTTGTCGTCGCCGACGATCGCGCGCATGTAATCCTCCTGGTTCATCGCGGTGAGGATCGCCCGGCGGATCTTCACGTTGTTGAACGGCGCATGCAGGTGGTTCATGCGGAAGGCGCCGATATTGCCGAGCGGATCGGCGATATCGACATTGATGTTCCGGTTGGCCTTCAGCAGCGGAATGAGGTCGGCGAGCGGGGTTTCCCACCAATCCACCTCGCCCGATTGCAGGGCTGCCGAAGCGGTCGCGGGGTCCGGCATGATGACCCATTCGATGCGGTCGAAATTGATCCGCTTGCCGCCCGAAAGCCAGGAGGCCTTCTCCTCGCGCGGCTTGTAATCGGCGAAGCGCTCGAACACCGCCTTCGCGCCCGGCACCCATTCGTTGCGCACGAAGCGCATCGGGCCCGAGCCGACATATTCGGTGATCTGCTGGAACGGATCGGTCTTGGCGATGCGCTCCGGCATGATGAAGGTGCAGGGCGAATTGTTCTTGCCGAGCGCCAGCAACATCTTCGGATAGGGCTTCTTCAGCGACCAGCGCCAGGTGAGGTCATCCACCGCGACGATCTCGTTCTGGATGGCGCGGATCATCAGGCCCATCGGGTCGCGCGCCGACCAGCGCACCAGCGAGGCGACGACATCCTTTGCCGTGACGGGGGCGCCATCGTGGAATTTCAGGCCCGAGCGCAGCTTGAAGGTCCAGACCAGACCGTCGGCCGAGACGCTCTCGGTCTCGACCATCTGCCGCTTGGGCTGGAAATTCTCGTCGATGCCGTAGGGCGTATCCCAGACAAGCGCGGCGGCGTTGCGCACGACATATTGCGTGCCCCAGATCGGATCGAAATTCGCGAGGTTCGCCTGCGGCACGAATTTCAGCACGCGGCTGTTCGCGCCTTGCGACAGCGCGGGCATGGCGAGCCCGCCGGTTGCGGCCAGCAGAGTCGCTCCGCCGGTCGTCTTGATGAAGGTTCTGCGATCCATCGTCGTAGTCTCCCTGTCTTTATGGGCGACCGACCGGTGAGGCCCGGCCTCGTCGCATGTGGAATTCAAGTGGCCCATTCGAAGCGAAGTCTTGCTGCCTTGTCTCCCCGCGCCTCCCCGCGCTCCCGCTTACCTTGCAACATCGGAACCAGTTCTCGGCGCGACGAGCGGCGCGAATGGTCGCGCCTGCTCGAAAGCCTGTGCCGCCGCCAGCACGAGCCGATCCGCGCCATAGCGGCCCACAATCTGCAATCCGGCCGGCAACCCGCCCCGCGTGAGGCCGGAGGGCACGGAAGCCGCGGGCTGCTGCGTGAGGTTGAACGGGTAGGTGAACGGCGTCCAGCGCGTCCAATCCTCGCCATATCGGCCATGCCCGGGTGTGAGGCGTCCTGCCTCGAAAGCGGGCAGGGGCAGGGTCGGCGTCACCAGGAGGTCGAAGCGATCGTGAAAGGCGTTCATGCGCATCGCCAGCGCGTTGCGCTGATAGAGCAGCGCATCGACATAGGCCGAAGCGGAAATGCCCTCGCCCATCCGCGCGATCTCGACGAGGCCGGGATCCATCTTCGCGCGATCCTCCGGCGGAATGCTCGCCAGCGCCAGCGCCGCACCGGAGGCCCAGAGCGTCATCAGCGGAGCGATGGGATCGGCGAAACCGGGATCGGCTTCCTCCACCAACGCCCCGAGAGAGGCCAGCACCTCCACCGCCTCGCGCGTGAGGCGGGCGATATCCGGATCGACCTCCACGTCGAAACCAAGCCTTGGCGAATAGCCGATGCGCAGGCCCTTGAGGTTGGGTTCGAGCGTTTGCGCGAATTTCTCCGGCGGCAGGTTCGCCATCATGTCGCGCGGATCGGGCCGGGCGATCACGTCAAGCGCCAGCGCCGCGTCGCGCACATCGCGCGTGAGCGGGCCGAGATGCGCCAGCACGCCCATGGTCGAGATCGGATGGGCCGGCACGCGACCGAAGCTCGTCTTGATGCCGAAGACACCCGTGAAGGCCGCCGGGATGCGAATCGAACCCGCGCCATCCGTGCCGAAATGAATGCAGCCCAAGTTCAGCGCCGCGCAGACCGCCGCGCCGGAGGAGGAGCCGCCCGGCGAGGTCGAGAGATCCCACGGATTGCGCGTCATCCCGGTCAGCGGACTATCCGCGCAGCCCTTCCAGCCATATTCCGGCATTGTCGTCTTGCCGAGGAAAACCGCGCCGGCCGCGCGCAGTTTGTCGGCCACCGGGCAATCCTGCGCTTCGGGCGCTGCCGAGGACACCGCCGAGCCGCGCCGGTTCGGCCAGCCCCTGACCGCGAGGTTGTCCTTGATCGTCACCGGCACGCCATCGAGCGGCGAGAGCGGTGTACCCGCCTGCCAGCGCGCCTCGGAGGCACGCGCCATGGCGAGCGTCGTCTCGGCGTCGCGATGCACGAAGGCATTCACCGCAGGCTCGAACGCCTCGATGCGGGCGAGGTGATCCCGTGCGACCTCCACCGGCGAGAGCTGGCCGGCCGCATAGGCGCGACCCAGTTCGGCGGCGGAGAGTTGCGCGATCGCGCGTTCAGGCATTGACTTCCTCCCAGGCGATCTCGGCCAGCACATTCGCGCCCGCGATGATGTCGGCCTCGGTCGAGAACTCCTTCGGATTGTGCGAGAGGCCGCCGATGGAGGGAACAAAAATCATGGCGGTGGGGCAGAGCCGCGCCATCATCTGCGCATCATGCCCCGCACCGGAGACGATGCGCCGCACCGTGTGCCCCTGCGCCATGGCGGCCTTCTCAACCCTTGCGATCAGCCTCTCGTCGAAGGGCTGCGCGGGGAAGCGCGCGAGATCACGGATTGCGACACCCACTCCCGCCTGCGCGGCCGTTTCAAGCGCGAAAGCGCGGATCTCGGCTTCTGCCTGTGCCAGCAGGGCATCATCCGGATTGCGCAGGTCGAGCGCGCAGATCACCGTCTCCGGCACGACATTCACATTGCCCGGCTCGACGCGGATGACGCCCATATTCGCGAGCTGACCTTCGATCCGCTGCGTCGCCTCATGGGCGAAGAGATTCACGCGCGCGGCGGCAAGGCCGGCATCCTTCCGGTACGCCATCGGCGTCGTGCCGCCATGGTTCGGCTGGCCGGTGAAGGTGAATTCCAGCCAGGTGATGGCCTGAACGCCCGTGACAGCGCCGATGCCGAAGCCCTCGCGCTCCAGCACCGGCCCCTGCTCGATATGGAGTTCGAGATAGGCCTTGGCCTTGAGGAAACCGGGCTTTTCCGCGCCCCTGTAGCCGATCTTCGCGAGTTCCTCGCCCAGCACGAAGCCCTCGGCATCGCGCTCGGCATAAACCTCTTCCGCGCTCATCGCCCCGGCCCAGACGACCGTGCCGAGCATATCCGGGTGGAAGCGCGCGCCCTCCTCGTTGGTGAAGGCGATCAGCGCGAGGTCGCGCTTCGGTTGCAGGCCGAGATCGCGCAGGGTCGCCAGCAATTCGAGGCCGGCGATCACGCCCAGCGCCCCGTCATAACGCCCGCCGGTGCCGACCGTATCGATATGCGAACCGAGGATCACCGCCGGGCCATCCTGCTGGCCCTTGAGAATGCCGACGATATTGCCGACCGCATCCACGCGCACATCCAACCCGAGGCCTCGCATCCGGGCCACGAGCCAATCCCGCCCGAGGCGATCCTCCTCCGTCAAGGCAAGGCGCCGGCAGCCGCCCTCCGGCGTCGCGCCGATGGCGGCAAGCTCCATCAGGGTGGAGACGAGGCGCGGGCCGTTGATGCGGAGGTTGCTCGCCATGGATTACTCCCGCAACCCGGCGGCATAGCCGAAGGCGATGGCGGGCTGGGCCGCGGTCTCCACCCACACCGCCTTGGCGCGGGTATATTCGTGCAGCGCATCGAGCCCGCTGGAGCGGCCATAGCCGCTCATCCCGAAGCCGCCGAACGGCACGGAGACGTGGATGGTCTTGTACGAATTGACCCAGAACGTCCCCGCCCGCACGCTCGCCGCCACGCGATGCGCGCGGCCGACATCGCCGGTCCAGACCGCGCCGGCGAGGCCGAAAGCGGTGCCGTTCGCGAGCGCGATCGCCTCCTCCTCATCCTCGAAGGGGATCGCCGCGAGCACGGGGCCGAACACCTCCTCCTGCGCGAGGCTCGCCTGGTTGGAGAGGCCTGCGACGAGCGTCGGCGCGACGAAATAGCCCTCACCCTCGTGCGCGCCGCCGGTGACCAGCTGGCCACCCTCCTGCACCCCCGCCGCAATGAGATCCGTGACGCGGGCGAATTGCCGGGCATTGTTGATGGGGCCGATTTCGGTCGCGGGATCAAGCGGATCGCCGAGCTTCAGCTTCCGCGCGCCCTCGGCGATGCGCTGCACCAGTTCGTCATGCACCTGGCGATGCACGAGGAGCCGCGAACCCGCAACGCAGCTCTGCCCCGCGCCGGAGAAGACCGCGGCCTGCGCGCCGATGGCCGCGCGCGCCAGATCCGCATCCGGAAAGACGATGTTGGCGCTTTTTCCCCCGAGTTCCAGCACGGCGGGGATGAGGCGTTTCGCTGCAGCTTCCGCGATCTTCCGCCCCGTCGGCACCGAGCCCACGAACACCACCTTCTCCACCGCCGGTGCCTCGAGCGCCGCCTGCCCGCTCGTATGGCCGAACCCCGCGAGCACATTCACCACGCCCGCCGGCAGGCCCGCCGCCTCGGCGATGCCGGCCAGCGCGAGCGAGGTCAGCGGCGTGAGTTCGGAGGGTTTCAGCACCACGGCGTTGCCCGCCGCGAGCGCCGGCGCGATCTGCCAGCCGGCGGTGAAGATCGGCGCATTCCAGGGCGTGATCTGCAGCACGACGCCGAAGGGTTCGCGGCGGGTATAGACGAGATGCGAGGTCGGAACCGGGATCACCTCGCCATACAGCTTGTCGCACCAGCCGCCATAATATTCGAACATCTCCGCGACCCTGGCGACTTCCACGCGGGCATCACGGATGGGCTTGCCGGCCGAGAGGCTTTCGAGCCGCGCCAGCGCCTCGACCTCGGCGCGCACCGCCCGGCCGATCTCCTGCAGGATGCGCCCGCGCTGCGCCGGCGTGAGCCCCGACCAGGCCCGGAAGCCGGTGCGCGCCGCTTCCGTCGCCTGCCGCGCCACGCGCGCCCCGGCATCGGCATAAGTGAAGAGCGGTTGCCCGTTCGCGGGATTGGCGATGGTGATCGCCTCGCCCTCGCCCGCGACGATCTCGCCCCCGATCCGCGAGCCGATCGCCGGCAGGACGGCCGCGAGGGGTTCGAGACAGGCGGCGAGCATCGGGGCAAGGCTCATGCCCTGCGCTCCGCTTGGCGCAGCGTGACGATGCGGTTGAAATCCTCGCCGTCGGGCAAGTCCACGGCGCTTGCCGCCCAGAGCCCGGCCACCGCGGCGGCGAGCGGCGGCGTGAGGTCGAGTTCCGCGAAAAGCGCGGCGGCGAGGCGGATATCCTTGCGCATCAGCCCCATGGTGAAGCCCGAATTGAACGCGCCATTGGCGATCCAGGTCGGCAGGTTCACCTCGCTCACGCCCGAGCGTCCCGAGCCGGCATTGATGCCGGAGAACACGGTTGCGACATCGAGCCCAGCCGTTTCGATGATCTGCATCGCCTCGCCGAGCAGCACGAGATGCGCGCCGCAGAGCAGGTTGTTCACGAGCTTCGTGACATGCCCCGCCCCGCTCGGCCCGACATGCACGCGCTTCGCGCTGATCGCCTCGAGGACCGGCATCGCGCGGGCGAGATCACCGGCCTCGCCGCCGATCACCATGGTCATGGTGCCGGCGAGCGCCCCTTTCGGGCCGCCGGAAACCGGCGCGTCGAGCAGGGCATGGCCGGCCGCGCGGAGCGTCGCGGCAAGCGCGCGCGTCACGGCGGGTTCGGAGGTCGTCGTGTCGATCACCAGCGTGCCAAGCGCGGCATGAGCCAGAACGCCCTCCGGCCCCTCGATCACCGCGCGGACAGCGGCGGCATGGGGCAGCGAGAGGATGATCGTGTCGCAAGCGCGGATCAGCTCCGGCAGCGCTGCGGCGACAGCGAGGCCTTCGGCCATGCGTGCACTCCGCGTCTCGGCCGAGAGGTCGAATCCGAGGACAGCATGACCGTTGCGCTGCAACGACAGCGCCATGCCCCGGCCCATATTGCCAAGCCCGATTATGCCGACAGGCATGAACTGCACTGCTCCCTGTTCCCCGGAAGCAAGGCTATTCGCCGTTTGCCGGCTCTGCATAGGCATCGCGCCGTGCTTTACCGTTGACTCCAGAGCAACACCCGCTCCAGACTTTGCCCAGGGACATGGCAGAACGACTGGATGATCATCACCTGCGCTATCTTGTCGAGGCAATCCGCCGCGGTTCCGTGCGGGCGGCTGCGGATGTGCTGGGTGTCAATCCCTCGGTGGTGAGCCGGCAGATCGCCGATCTTGAGAACGAACTGGGCATCGCCTTGCTCGAGCGCCTGCCGCGCGGCGTGCGCGCCACCGAGGCCGGCGAATATCTCGCGACGCATTTCCGCCAGCAGATGACGGAACGCGACGACGCCATCGCGCGCATCCGCGAGATGCGCGGGCTGATGCGCGGGCATATCTCGCTCATCATCGGCGGCGGGTTCGTGTCCGACATCATGTCGGGACCGCTCACCCGGTTCTGGGAGCGCCATCCGCGCATCACGCTGACGGTGGATATCGGTGGCGCCGACGAGATCACGCAGGCGGTCGCCGAGGATCGCTTCCATCTCGGCATGGGGTTCAACGTGCCCCCGCATCCGCGGGTGCGCGTGGTGGAAGCGGTCACCCAGCCCCTCGCCCTGATCACCCGCCCGGATCAAGAGTTGACCCGCCGCGAGGCCGCGATCTCGCTGGAGGAGATCGCGCGGTATCCGCTCGCGCTCCTGCCGGTGGGCAGCGGCGCGCGGCAGCGCATCGCGCTGGCCGAGCAGGCGGAAGGGCTGGTTCTCAGCCCGAGGCTCAACACCAGTTCGCTCGAAATGCTGCGGAAATTCGTGCGCGACGGTCATGGCCTGACCCTCCTGCCCGCCTTCGCGATCAATGCCGAGAGCGCGGCCGGCACGCTCGTTGCCCTGCCGATCCGCAGCGCGATCCTCGACGACACGCAATCGCAGGTCGTCACGCGGCTTGGCCGCGCGCTGCCGGCGGCCGCGGTAGAATTGCTGCGCTTCCTCGTGCGCGAGATGCGCGCCTTCCGGGGCTGATCAGGCCAGCAGCACGCGATTCTGGCCTACCAGTTCCCGTCGATTGTGGCATTTGGCGGTAACGCCGTGGCCGCTTGAGCCGACCCTCAATGTGCGGTTCGGTGCGCCGGGTCCATCCCCGCCCGCGGCCGGAGCGATGCGATCGCGTGATCGGCGAGGCCAGCGAGTTGCGCCCGCGAAGGCGAGGTGCGGGCCAGCACGTTCAGACCCTGCACCACGCAGACCAGAAACGCCGCGCTGCCGGACCCTGCCTCGACCTCGCATTCGCCGGCCTTCTGCGCGCGCTCGATCGCCTCGTCGAAGGCGATTTCAAGCCTCTTCAGATGCTCGCCGACAATCGCCGCCACCTCCGGCTCCTTCTGCGCGAGTTCGACGATGGCATTGGTGAGCAGGCAGCCCCAGCGCCGGCGCCCCGTGAGAATGCCCTCGACGAGTTCATCGAAATAGGCGCGGATCGCGCCAAGGCCGGAGGGGTCGCGCCGCAGGGTGTCGAGCGCCTGCTGCGAACATTGGGCGATGTAGCGCTCGATCGCTTTCAGGAACAGCTGCCGCTTGTCGCCATAGGTCGCGTAAAGGCTGCCCGGAAACAGCCCCATGGCCTTGCACAGGGCCTGCATGCCGCTGGCCTCGAAGCCGTTCTGCCAGAAGGCATCGACCGCGCGGTCCAGCCTTTCCACAGGGTCGAAACGTTTCGCCTGGCTCATCGCAACCCTCTCATGACATCGCAACCCGGTGACATGGCAATGCGACCCGGCCAACTCACACGATCCGGCATTCCACGATCCTCTGGCCATCGACCGCGACCACGACATGATCACCGGGCGAAACCGGGAAAAGCCCCAGCGGCGTGCCCGCGAGAACGAGATCGCCGGGGCGAAGCGCGGCACCCCGGCGCGCGAGATCCCCCGCGAGCCACGTCACAGACGCCTCGGCCCCGCCCGGCATCGGCCAGAGCGCGCCCGTATCGACCACCACGCCGTTGATCGTCACAGCGAGGCGAGCGTCATTCGGCCAGAAATCGAGCGGTTGCATGGCCGCCTCGGGTGGCAACACGACGCCGCCATGAATGCCGTTGTTCGCGACCAGCTCGGGCAGGGTCTTCCGCGCGCCGCGAAACACGAAGTGATGCAGTTCGATGACGGGGAAGGCCTGCGCGATCACCCCATCCGCACCGATGCGCAAAGCCATTTCGCCCTCGATGGCGAGATTGGCGAACCCGTCATGCCGCACGGGCTGGCCCGAAGCCCGCATTTCGCTGCGAAACAGCCGGGCATGGATCGGCCCGCTCATGCCGAACTGCTCGACGACGCCCGGCCCCACACAGCCTACCTTGTAGCCCGCGACCGCATCGGCGGCGTCACAGCGCAGGCGCGCGACCTCGGCCTGCACCGCATAGGCCTCGTCGAGCGAGAGCGCCGCATGATCCTCGGCGAAGAAGCTCCCCGGCACGAGTGCCCGGTAATCCGCCCATTGGCGCTGCGCGATGGCGCTGATCGATGCCTGCCGGGATGCCGTTGTCGCCATCATTCGCCTCACGACAGTCGGTAGCGGGCGACCGCCGCCGGGTCCCAGGCGATGCCGTTCCCCGGTGTCGAGGGCAGCACGGCCATGCCATCAACAATCTGAAGCGGTTCGACCAGCAGCGGCTCCGCCCAATCGACATATTCCAGCCAATGCGCGCCCGGCGTCGCCATCAGCAGATGTGCGCTGACCTCGGGGAAGAGATGCGACGAGACGAGGCAATGATGCGCCTCGGCCAGGCCGGCCGCCCTCTGCCAACCGGTGACGCCGCCGATGCGGTCGAGATCGGGCATCACGAGATCGCAGGCCTGCACGGCGAGGGCAGCCGCCATGGGTTCCAGCCCGGTGAAGTTCTCGCCGATCTGGATCGGGGTCCGCACGGCGGCAGCGATGCGCGACAGTTGCGCGTAATCGTCGTGCCGGGTGGGCTCCTCGATCCAGTACAGACCCTCGTCGTCGAGCGCCTGGCATTGCCAGGAGGCATCGGCCGGGGCCAGCGCCTGATTGAAATCGACCATGAGGTGGATGCTCGCCGGCAGGCGCCGGCGGACGGCCCGGACAACCGCCAGATCCTTCTCGAAGGCTCCACGCCCGAGGCGCAGCTTGACGGCGCGAAATCCACCCTCGAGCAAGGCTTCCGCCTCGTCGGCGGCCGCTTCCGGCGACATGATGCCCAGGCCGTTGCTGTTATAGGCCGGCAACGGCCTCGGCGCCGCGCCGAGCAGGGTGGCGAGCGGCACGCCGGCGGCCGTCGCCATGGCGCCCCAGGCGGCGGTATCGACCGACGAGGCGACCATGGTCAGCGGCCCGGCGAGGCCCGGCAGCTTGAAATGGCGCTTCATCCGCTGGGCGATATCCACCGGGTTGAGCGGCAGCCCCGCGAGGCTCTCGCCAAGCTCGGCCACGATCGGCACGAGCCCGCGCGCGATCGACGGAAGATAGCAGAAGGCATAGGCGTGCCCGGTCGGGCCTTCCTCGGTCGCGAGATCCACCAGGAGCAGCGAGGCCCGATCGATGGTGCGCGCGCTGGTGCCGAGCGGCCGGCGCATGGGCACATCGACCGGCGTCGCGGTGAGCGCGCGAAGGGTGAGAGCGGGCAACGCCATGGTGTCAGTTCTTTCCGTTCACGAAGGGCATCAGTTCAGCCACGACATGATCGTTGGCCGGGGTGGGGATGCCCAGTTGACGCCCGTATTCGACCACCGCGCCGCTGAGCCAGGGCAGTTCGAGGCGGTTTCCGCGCTCGAGATCGACCTTCATGGACGAGGGCATGCCCGGCGGCAGGGTATCGACGAAGGCGAGCCGCTCTGCGGCGAAGGTCTCGGCCAAAGGCACGCCCTTGGCCCGACCGATCGTGACGACCTCGCGCATGAGGTTAAGGAGAAGCTCGCGCTTCGTGGCATCCTCCCGGACAGGGCCGACCGTCGTGCGAAACAGCGTCGTGGACCCCGAGAGACCCACCAGAAAGACGAATTTTTCCCAGATGAGCCGCTCGATCGAGCCGGAAATCTCGGCATCGAAGCCGGACTTCTGGCAGGCCGCGAGGAAAGCCTCGCAACGGGCCGAAATGGCGCCGCCATATTCGCCGAACACCAGCTTCTGCAACTGGCCGGAATGCCCGATCACCCCCGGCTCGCTGATCGACGCGGCGATGTAGCTCAGACCGCCGATGATGGCCGAACGGGGCACATGCCGGGCCAGCACCTCATCCTTGTTCACGCCATTCTGGAACGAGACGATTGCCGCTCCCGCCTTGGCGATCGGACCGAGTTGCGCTGCAACCTCCTCGGTGTCCCATAGCTTAACGCCGACGATCACGAGATCGGCGGTGCCGATTTCTCCGATGGTTTCCACCGCCCGGAAACCCGTGACCACCGCATCCCCGCGCGGACTGACGATCTTCAGGCCATTCTCCCGCATGGCTGCGAGATGCCGCCCGCGAGCCACGAACGTCACATCCTCGCCCGCAGCGGCGAGGCGACCGCCGAAATATCCACCGACGCCGCCAGCACCCACGATCGCAATCCGCATCTCAGTTCCTTTCTTGAACGTTCATTCAAGCTGGCTATCATCGCAGGACTTGGACGTCAACCGGATTTGACACAAGCATGATGGCTTCGCGCCGTTTCGGCCCCGATTCGCGGCTGCGGGCTCCGCGCGGCGTGACTGGTATGTGATCATGCGCGGTGAGAGCTTGCGGCCATCGTCCGGCGCCGCGTCGCGCCCTTCCGCAGCCGAACGAAGGCGCCCGGCCCGAGGCTCGGCCATCCGTCACAAGCGAGGTTCCATGTCCGGTCACATCCGCCATCCGGCGCATCGCCAGGTTCTGTTCATGCTGGTCGTGCTGGCCCTCGCTCTGCCTCTCGCCGGAGCGCGGGCGGCGGAACGCGCGGTGCGATTGATGGCGGCGGATGGCGTCGTCGTGCACGGCACCTTCGACGGCGGCGGCGATCCGGCGCGACCGATCGCGCTGCTCTTTCATCAGGCCGGCAGCAATCGCGGCGAATACCAGACGATTGCGCCCCGCTTCCAGGCGCTCGGTTTCGATACGCTCCGGATCGACCAGCGTTCGGGCGGAAACGCATTCGGGCGGCGCAACGAAACGGCGGATGGCGCCGGCGGACGCGCGGAATTCCTGGCAGCGCTGCCGGACCTTCGCGCGGCTCTGGCCTGGGCGCGGGCAGAGGGACGGCGCGGTCCGGTGGTCGTCGTCGGATCAAGCTATTCGGCCTCGCTCGTCTTCCTGCTCGCGGCGGAAGATCCGCAGATCGCGGCAGTCATCGCCTTCTCACCGGGCGAATATTTCCGGGACGCCGGATCGGTCCGCCGGGCCGCCGCGAAGGTCCGGCAGCCGGTTTTCGTGTCCTCGGCCAGCGATTCGGGCGAGGAAAACGAGGCGGCCACCATTCTCGCGGCCGTCCCTGCTGCGACCAAGACGCAGTTTCGCGCCAGGAATGCGACCCATGGAGCCAGCGCCCTCGCCGGCAGCGGTGCCGGCCCGACCTGGAGCGCGCTGGAGGCTTTCCTGAAGAAGGCCGTGCCGCGTGCCGCTGGCTGAACCGGGCCCGCTCTCGCCCGCGTGACCCTCAGGCTGCCCGGATCGACCGCAGGAAGGCATCGACCTCCGCGTTCAGGGTATCGCCATGCGCCCCGAGATCGCGCACGGAATTCCGGACTTCCTCGACGAGATGGCCGGAATTGCGGATCGCCAGAGTCACGTCGGTCACGTTCCGGGTGACCTCGATCGTGCCGCGCGCGGCCTCGCCGACATTGCCGGCAATGATCTCCGTCGTCTCGATCTGCTGCCCGATCGCCAGTCTCACGTTTTCCGACAGGGCCGCGACTTCGCCCAGAGTCTGGGTCATCGAGCGGATCGCCTCGATGGCGTTGGCGCTGGCCGACTGGATCGCCGCGATCTGGCCGGCGATTTCCTCGGTGGCGCCCGCGGTTTGCGACGCCAGTTCCTTCACCTCCTGCGCCACCACCGCGAAACCGCGACCGGCCTCGCCCGCCCGGGCAGCCTCGATCGTCGCGTTCAGCGCGAGCAGATTGGTCTGGCTGGCGATGGCGCGGATGAGCCGGGCGACATCCCCGATGGAATTGGCGGCCCGCCCGAGCTTTTCCATGTCGGCATTGGCATGCTCGCCCTGCACCACCACCTGCCGCATGCGCTCCCCGGAGCCGGCAACCTGCGCGCCGACATCGTTCATGGCGCGCGAGAGATCGCTCGCGGATTGCGCGACGGCGCGGACATTCTCGGTGGCTTCCTCGGAGGCGGCGGCCACGGCCGTGGCCTGCCCGGTCGCGGCACCCGTTTCGCGCGCCATCGATTCGGCGGATGCCTGCAAGGCCGCGACGGCCCGGGTCAGCGCGGAGACGACGTTTCCGATATGCGATTCGAAATTCGTGGCGAGGCGCGCGAGGCTCTCGCGACGGACCGTCTCGGCGGCCTCGCGCTCCAGTTCGCGTTCCGCGCGCAGCTTCTCCGTTTCCACAAGGCTTGCACCGAAGGCCCGCACGGCCTCGGTGAGCCGACCGACCTCATCATGGCGTCGGGTCGCGGGAATTTCGACATCGTGCCGGCCCGAACGCAAGGCCGTCATCACAGCGCTGAGCCGGCTGACGGGCCGCACGATCCGCGCATAGAGCAGCACGAAGGCGCCGACCAGGCTCGCGACGATGAGCAGGCCCAGAATCAGCAGCCGCATCAGCGAATCATGCGCCGTGATCTCGGCCCGCGCGCTCACCAGCTGGATGCGCGAGCGCATGATATCCAGCATCGTGCCGGATGTTTCCGCAAGGCGCATCATCCGCTCGGTTTGCCGCGCGAGGAGGCTCTTGCGGTCGCCCTGCCCCGCGAGCGTCGCGCCCATCGCCTCGGCCGCCTGCTGGAGCGCCTGTTCGGTATCGAGAATGGCCTTGCGGATGTCCGGCGGGAAATCGACCGAGAGCCGGACAAGGCCGGACCAGTTGGGCTCGACGGCCTGCCGCCGCGCCGCGATCGATTCGCGCACCTTTCCGAGCTGGTTCGGCTCGTCGAGCGCGGCAACGATGTCGAAATGGTTGCGCCACTGCGCGTCCATCAGGTCGTGGACATAGGTCGGTGGAACGCCAGCCTCCCAGACCGCATCGCGCGTGTCAGAGACGAGGCGTTGCGCCATGGCCGAGACCATCCAGCCCGCCAGACCGCACATGCCCACGATGACCGCAAAGGCGAGAACCATATCGACCGCGAAGGATCGGCGCTTGAAAGGATGCTGCATGGAAATCCGGACCATGATGAAGTGATGCGGAAAGGTTTCAAAAAAACCTTCAGGTTTTGATAACGCAGACCCTGATCGCGCGGCATCCGTTGTCGCAGCACGGGCTTCGTGTGCCGGGTGCCATCGGCGTGGCAGGCCCGCCACAAGGGGGAGGCCCATGGCCCCACCCCAGACTAAAACTCAAGGAATTTGAAATATCTGGCCGGGGATCTGGCTGGGGCGCCAGGATTCTCAGCTAGGATTTTCTTGGTTCAAGTCTTTGAATTCACACGCTCTTTTTGACCAATGCACAAGCGTTTTAACAGTCATTTGTACAGTCGGCAAGCGGAACAGAACGGAAAACCACGGCGCCCTGCCGCGGGCTTCCTGGCACAGGCCTTGAGGCGCCGCCGGGACGTTTACAGGGCCTGTCACCCGGCGACTTCCTAGCCGGCCCCCATGCCCTATATTCGACGAAACAACGAATGGCCGGTCAGCTCGCCCGCCTCGTCGGCTCAACAGCCTCGGTTCGAGCAGCTTCGATCTTTGGCAGCGAGTAATAACGTCCCTGCATCGCGATCTGCCCGGCAGCGACCGCTTTTTTCAGAAGGCGTGTCAGCGCCGTCACATCCCCTGAAACATCCGGAAAACCTGAGCGCGTCAGCTCTTCGATCAAGTTTACACGCTTCCGTGAAACGCCATCGCCAAGAACCTCGACGATCTTGTCAAGCATAGGGTCGTTCACCCTGGCTCTGATCCGCGGCTTCGTCGATGGCACCTTCGCAATTTTTTTGATCGACCTGAGCTCTTTTTCGACTATCCGAAGCTCCTGGCTGAGCTTCAGCTTTTGGCCGACCAAATATTCCACGCGCGCAGACAGAAGCTCTTGCCAGCTCGTCGAAAAAACATCGACCATAGTGTCACCCCTTTTCCCGGAAGTATCGGCCCCATCGGCAAATTTAGGGTTAATGAAATCTACGTGGAGCGTGCCAGCGCGCAGGTGGTCAGCGGCGAAGATCACCGTGGTGGCCATGACCACCGTGACGAAGGGCGCGAGCGATCCCGCCGGTCACTTGTTCGCACCGGTGATCTTGGCACGTCGGCTCCTTGGCAATTCTCTGTTACGATGATCAGCCTGTTGCTATGAGGTTGCTGAATAACTGCATCAGCGGTTCATAGTCGCGATCAGATCATCACCCTCTCCACCTCATCAAGGCTGATCTCGTCGCTCCGCCGGTCATAAAGCTGGGTCGTGCGGGTTGATGCATGGTTGGCCATGAGCGCGGCCCGCTCAAGCGTGCCGCCGTTCTTGAGGTAGGCGGTAATCCCGGTCGCCCGGAAGGTGTGGTTCCCGATCTTCGTCTCGATGCCGGCTGACATGGCTCTACGCTGGATCATCGCCCAGGCATTGGCCTGGGGGAGAGGAGTCCGGGTCAGTTCTTTGGTGCCACGGCCGATCGTTCGGAACAGCGGTCCCTCAGGATCCTCGGCAAGACCGCACCTTTCGATATAGGCGTGCAGGTACTCCTCGAGATTGTGGTGGCAGGGCATGACATGCTCCTTGCCACCCTTTTCATGCAGCCGAACCCAGAGACGCCGCTGCTGGGGGAAGACATCTTCCACCTGCATGGCCAGCGCAGCTCCAATCCGTCCGAAGGAATAAACCATCAGCCCGATCAGCGCTCGATCGCGCAAGCCGATCGGCGTGGTAATGTCGATTTTGTCCAGCAGCTGCCGGGCTTCCTCCGGCGCCAATACCGGGGTCTTGCCCTTCTTCACGCTGTGCCTCGGGCCGCGTACCGCCGTCGCCGGATTGAAGGGCATGACGCCACCGGTCGCCAGCCAGTCGAACATCATTCGCACGGCCGCAAGGCGCTGTTTCACGGTCGGGGCGGGGTGCTCCTGCTGCATATGCTCGACCCAGGCTGCGACCACGAAAGAATTCACCTGGGTGATGTCGCGCAAGCCCCGCGCCTCGAGCCAGGCACAGAAATCCCCAACCGCCCGGGCATAGGATCGGCGGGTATGCGAATTGCGGATCCGGGCCGTGAAGAACTCGAGGAAGCGGTACGACGCGCGATCGCCGGCCTCTGTCACCAGGGCAGGTAGGGCAAGACCGCTGTCGGGAACGAGACTTGTCATTGGGCGCATAAAGTAGTAAGATTTGCTACCAAAAGAAAGTGATAGGCCATGGCCAACGTCGAAAAAGTCAGCATTGCCCTGACGTCGGAACAGGTGGCTGCGCTCCGCGCGGTTGTCGAGGCGGGTGAATATGCGACCACCAGCGAAGTGGTTCGTGAGGCTTTGCGCGACTGGCAGATGAAGCGCGAGCTCCAGCGGGAAGATATCCGGCGCCTCCGCCAGCTCTGGGATGAAGGCCTGGCCAGCGGCTCTGCGGGAGATCCGGATATGAGCGCGCTGCGCCGGGAAGCGCGGGCACGATTGGCCACGGCAGCGAAAGCCGCCCCGGATGCCAAGTAGCCTGAACTGGACCCGGCAGGCTCGCCTCGACGTTCTCGACATCTACGAACTGATTGGCCTCGAACAGCCGGCTGCGGCTGAGCGATGCTTTGACCGCATCGATTGTCTGGCCAATCTGCTTCGCGAGCAACCCCGTCTTGGCGTTGCGCGGCCGGATATAGCCCCCGGGTTCCGGATGTTGATCGAACGGCCCTACTTGCTGCTGTATCGAATTCACCCTGACCTGCCTGTGGGACCGGTCGATGAAATTGAGATCGTGCGTGTGGTTGACGGCCGCCGCGACCTGAAGGGCCTCTTTTAGGTCTGGATGGGTTGAGCGTTCGTGCTGCCATGAGCAGGTTCACTCTTATCTGATAGAGGATATTATCATATATATTTATCAAGCAAGCGCGACACACTTCAGTTGCGCGTCTAGACTGGGCCGGTCAGCCAGCTTCCCAAAAAAATCTCCGCTTAAAACGTTCCCAAAAATGCCTGATCTGGCCAATCGCCAAGGTGCGCATCAATAAACAAGGCTGACAAAAGAATCATAGCCGATCCAATATAACAGCGAATTGTAGCATTGGGCTCCTCGCTTCTTAGCCAGACTGGAGTCCTACGGTAGACGTTTCCCAGATCGTAGAGATTTTCACTTAGCATCAGCCTTTTGTCTATTCCTTTTTCGGCAAGGAAGGCCTACGGAAAATGAGTGCAGAACCCTGTGAAAAACTAATTCCGGCTCCCTGGCCAAGGGTTACTCCTGACCCATCTGGACCGTTCAGCGTGCCAATACTACCAGATAGAGATAGCCTATCCATCGTAACCGCTCCTGTCCCTGGCGACCCTGAAAAGTTACTATCTTTAACATATTGCTTCCCACCCTGCGCGCTTTGAAATTTAACCGAACTACCCTCAGTGTTCACCTTGTTTAAAACCGTCAGACCGCCTATTGTGCAAAATAGAGCATCCATATTTTTTATCGCGACATTTACAAATTCTTGCTCTGAATATTCATTAAATGCGTTGAATTCGTGATTATTTTTATAAATTGAGCGCAAAATATCTTCAAATCGTCTATTCACGGACTTGTTTAAATTGATTGTATTCAAAAGAGAAGAAAGCGTAGCTTCGATGCTGTCAATGCGATCGAGCGTCGGTTCTAATGTTGCAACTACTGTGCAGAGTTCCGCCAGTCGCTTATCAATTTCGGGATCTACCATCCGTCCACCGACTTCGTCGATTACTCGAGATAGCGAGCCGCCTGCTAATGGGATTGATCCAATCAGCGCGCTTACGGCGCAGATCCCAATTTTCCCTCGCGATGCCCACTTTTCCTGTTTCTTCAGCCGCTCAGCGATCTCTAAGGCTTTAAGTTTTTCCTGCATGAAAACCTCCTAGGTCAATACCCAAGTTAGTTATTGGAAATTTAGCTCGCAAGTGTTGGCTAGGACACGAGCCGAACCTGATTTTGTCCCAAACCACAGGTCTACTTTAGGCAAGTCGCGATCATCCAATGCTTCCAGTGGCGGTATTGAAACAGACCGTTTTTGAGACGGTGTGGAGAGGGGCCTTGGCAGAACAGCCACAGGCCTCTTTTCATGTCGCAAAACAAGTCTTGAAATATGTCTCGTATTCTGTCAGCGTTCTGACGAGAAATGAGACCGCACGATGCGCATTGGCTATGCCCGCGTTTCGACGCTTGACCAGAATCCCGACCTCCAATTGCAAAAGCTGCACGAGGCGGGGTGTGAGCGCGTGATTGTCGAGAAGGCTTCGGGTGCGAAGGTTGACCGCCCCGAATTGCAACGCGTCCTGACGGATATTCTCCGCGAGGGCGACACTCTCGTCATTTGGAAGCTCGACCGCTTGGCGCGCTCACTTAAGCAGCTCATCCAAACCGCCGAGGACTTGAAGAGCAGGGGTATTGGCCTCGTCTCGCTGACAGATGCCATTGACACGAGTTCGCCGGGCGGGATGCTCGTCTTTCACATGCTCGGGGCAATTGCCGAGTTCGAGCGGGCCTTGATCCGTGAAAGAACCGTGGCGGGGCTGGCCGAAGCGAAGCGGAAAGGGAAACGCGGAGGGCGACCGCGTAGGCTATCTGAAAAGGACGCGACGGCCGCCAAGGCTCTCCTGGCTGACGGCACGCTCACATCGAAAGAAGTTGCTGCTCGGTTTGGGGTGTCCAAAGCCACGCTCTACAGACACATAGGAGGGGCGAATGGCGAGGCTTGACCTCGCCCACCTTGTAACGACAATCCGTTAGAGACAGAGTGCATCGTGATCGCACTGCAAAGGGTTCGCATGCAGGAGATTGTTGTTTCGAGACGGTCAAATGCCACCCCTCACGCAGCGGCATTGATCGAGGGCCTGAGGGACATAGGTTATTCCCTCGAAACAGCCATTTCGGACATCATTGACAATTCAATTACCGCTTGCGCTCACCGGGTCGAGATCGTCACGGAGACCTATTCGGAAGAGCCCTATATCGCGATCATCGACGATGGCGTGGGCATGATCGAAGACGAACTTGTCGCGGCGATGCGACCAGGCAGCAGGAACCCGCTGGCCATGCGTGACGAAACAGACCTAGGCAGGTTTGGCCTAGGCCTCAAAAGTGCCAGCTTCTCCCAGTGCCGGCGACTCACGGTCGTGTCCCGGCGTTCCGGGCAAACCAGCGCAGCAATCTGGGATCTTGATGATGTTGCCGAACGGAACGAATGGGCGGTTCAATTGCCCGATCATTTCGACCTCATCCCTGGAATCGAGAAGCTGGGGCAGCAGGGCACGCTTGTACTGTGGCAAAAACTCGACCGACTGACGGGCGGTTATTCGCACAATGCCGCCAAACGCGCGGAGGTCATCAACCAAAGGATCGCTGAAACAGAGCGCCACCTGCGCCTTGTGTTTCATCGGTTTATGGAGGACGCCAAACCACTGCGCATTCTCCTGAACGGGCGGCTACTTCGGCCCATTGATCCATTCGCCCGAAAAAACCCTGCGACCATTTCAGACCCGGAAGAGAAGCTGACCCTGATCAGGGGAGATGTGGAGATTCAAAGCTTCACGCTTCCTCATCACAAGCAAATTTCCAAGATGGACTGGGAGGATATCGGCGGGCCGGAAGGTCACCTGAAATCGCAGGGCTTCTATCTGTATCGCGGCAAGCGACTGATCCTGCACGGCACCTGGTTCGGTCTGTGTCGCCAATCGGAACTGACAAAGCTGTCCCGTGTCAGGGTCGACATTCCCAACAGCATGGACGCGGACTGGAAGATCGATGTCAAGAAATCCTCGGCACAGCTTCCAGCAGTCGTGCGCGATCGCCTGAAAAGGGTCATCGAGCGCATCCTCGCCGGTTCAAAGCGCACCTACAGCAAGCGGGGCCAAAAGCTCGTCGATCATGAACGGCTTCCCATGTGGCACCGTATCCAGGCCGACGGGCAGATACGCTACCGCCCGAACATCGAACATCCCGCCTTTGCCGATTTCGCCGAAAGCCTACACCCAGACCTCCGGCGCGGCTTCTTCAACTGTATTGCTCTGGTCGGGGCGTCATTGCCTATCGAAACGTTGCACGCAGACATGGCCGGCACGGCCGAGCTGATCGTCCCGGATCGGGTGGACGAAGACACGCTTGCGCAAGCCGTACAGGCAACCCTCTCCGTGCTTCTGAGCGCGCGCAAGGACATCAAGGAAATCAAGTCGCTGATGAAAGACGTCGATCCGTTCAGATCGGCCTGGGAAGATACGGAACGCATCATCGCGGCGACAATTGAGACCAAGGAAACCGAATGAACCCTCTGCTGCGCGCTCTAGAAGGCATCGTTCAGATTGACATCGGGTTGCTGCCAAAACCGCTAACGGCAGAGAAGATTCGATCAGCGATAGCTGAGCAGCTCAAGAATCAAACATTCAATGGGAAAGTCAGCGCCGACGAAGCTGAGCAAGTTGCACGCCTACTTGAAGAAAAGCATGGCATCAGCATGGGCCTTGGTGCGGTCGTGGACACCAAGGATTTTGAACCATGGCTGAACGACGCCAAGATCAAGGGCGAAATCGGCGACTTCTACTGGGGTCGCTACCGACAGCTACTATTCAAAAAGGGCCTGCCAAAATCGGTTATTGACGCCACTGACACCGTCACTGACAAGGTATTGGACAGACTTGGCAATCCACGCGACAAGAGCCCATGGAGCCGCCGTGGGATGGTCGTAGGCCATGTGCAGAGCGGCAAGACAGCCAACTACACCGGACTGATATGCAAGGCGGCAGATGCGGGCTATCGCCTGATCGTCGTGATCGCCGGCATCCACAACAACCTGCGCAACCAGACCCAGGCCCGCATCGACGAGGGTTTCATTGGCCGGGATACTGGTAGGCTGGCCCATGCCAACAAGGCGCAGCGCCAGAAGATCATCGGTGTGGGCCAGTTCGATCAGCGCGAGTTTCCGGTCTCTCTCACCAACACCCTACGCGACTTCAACAAGGCGACCGCGACCACGAACACCAGCCAGATCAGTCAATACAACGTTCCCGTCGTGCTGGTGATAAAGAAAAACTCCAGCACACTGAAGAACCTGCTGGAATGGCTCAAGGAACACTCCGTTCACCAAGGGACCCAGATGGTCAGCCAGCCCATGCTGCTGATCGATGACGAGGCTGACAATGCCTCGATAAACACCGCCTATGCGCGTGATGAAGTGACGCGCATCAATGGCCAGATTCGAGAGCTGCTTTCGCTGTTCCACCGCAGTTGCTACGTCGGCTACACGGCTACGCCCTTCGCCAACATCTTCATCGACCCGGATACTGACGACGAGACGCTGAAGCAGGATCTTTTCCCGCGCCACTTCATCATCGGCCTTGACGCGCCGTCGAACTACTTCGGGGCGCAGAAGGTGTTCCTTGATGCACGCGAACGGCATGTCCGCCTGATCGACGACAACGAGGACATCCTGCCGCTGAAGCACAAGATCGACGACCCGATCGACGTGCTGCCGGCGAGCCTCATCCGCGCCGTGCGCGCCTTCATCGTCGCGCGGGCAATCCGGAATACCCGGGGCCAGCAGGCCGCGCATGCCTCAATGCTGATCAACGCCTCGCGCTTCACTGATGTGCAGGGGCGGTTGCGGTCTCGGGTGGCCGATGTGGTCGACAGAATACGGGACGCCGTCGCGGTCGATGGGGCCAAGGGGGAGGCAGCGCTGCGGAACCCCGAGATTGCTGCCCTATATGCGGTCTGGGAAGCCGAGTTCGCCGAAGCCGAGGGCACGGACTGGCCTACTGTCCAGGCTCGTCTGCACGAGGTGCTGGTTGCCGCGCATGTTGTCGAGGTCAACGCGTCGAAACGGTCGCAACCGCTCGACTACGACCAGGCCGGTGAGCATGGCGTGACGGTGATTGCCGTCGGCGGTTTCTCGCTCTCGCGCGGCCTGACGCTGGAAGGACTGGTCATAAGCTACTTCCTCCGAAATTCCATAATGTATGACACGCTCATGCAGATGGGCCGATGGTTCGGCTACCGGCCGGGCTACGAAGATCTTTGCCGGATATGGATCCCCGCAGATGGTGTTGGCTGGTATGCCCATATCCACGAAGCGATGGATGAACTTCAGACCCAGCTGAAGCGCATGGAGCTGGCCAAGGCCACGCCAGAGCAGTTCGGCCTCGCCGTGCGGAGCCATCCGGAATCGCTGATCGTGACGGCTCGAAACAAGATGGGCACGGGGCGCGAGTTCCCGATGAAAGTCGGCCTCGCCGGCAAGCTAGTCGAAACGACACGCATCCGCACTGATCGCGATCAGCTGGACCGCAATCGACAGGCCGGGGATGCGTTGGCGGCAGCAGTCAAGGCCAGCGGTCTACCGCCGCAATACCATTCCCGCGGAACCCTCTTCGGTGGCGTCCCGGTCGATCTGATCCGCAATTTCCTGCGTGCGTTTCGCGCCGATGCCTCTGATCCCCTCACCGATCCGAGGCTGATGTCGGATTATATAGAAGCGCGCGCCGACACCGAGCTAAGGGAATGGGACGTCCTCTTCGCCAGCGCACAGAAGGCAGATGCAACATCCGCCGAGCTGTCCGGCATACATATGCGGGCCTTCGGGCGATCGGTCGGTGAGCCAGATCTGCGCCAGGGCGTCCTTGCAATCAGCGGCACCAGCAGACGAGTCGGTTCGCCCGGCGACGAGCGTGTTGGGCTGAGCAAGGAACAGATCGACGCAGCCACCAGTGCTTTTCGCGAAGAACGCATCAGTGGCGGAAAGCCTATTCCGGAAACCCTTCCGCCGCGCATCTTCTGCGAAGTCCGGGGGCGCCGCCCGTTGATCATCCTCCGGTTCGTCGAACCTGTGGCTCCAGAAGAACTGAAGGCAAAATCGCCAGATGTGGTCTTGGCATGGAGCATCTGCTTCCCGCCATCCGAGATTCAGGGCGGCACCGTGGAATACATCGTCAACACCATCCGCATGCGCGAGATGTTCGGCGAGGAAGAAATCGAGGAGGAAGCGCTCGGTGATACCGACTGACACGCCATGGTCCGGCCTCGAGCCAGGGAAAGTGGACACGCGCCGGGTTTCGGCCTCGGCCCGTTGGAACTGGTTCTGGGCGGTCATGCCGCGCGCTGATGTCGCGCTGGTGCTTCAAATCGCAGACCTGCCGAAACCCACCCCGGACCTGCCCAAACTCCGGAACCTCGAAATCCGGTTCCAGACGTTACCGGGCGGCCCGATCCTCTACGTCCGGCTCAAGGACAGCGCGCAACTCGAACTGTTCGAGACCCTCTGCCGGGATGTGATCGCGGCTGGCGAGCTTGCCGGGACAGAGGCCGAAGTCCTCGAACGCGCCATAGGCCGCACCTTCCGCTGGCACTTTCTGCTGCGTGGCGGAAAGCTCGAGGTCTTGTCAGAAGAAGCCCAGAAGGGGCTGATCGGCGAGATCGAGATGCTGAAGTTGTTGATTTCCACGCTCGGCGCCAAACCGGCGTTGACCGCGTGGACGGGCCCTTCCGGCGCACCGAAGGATTTCGAATTGAAGGCCGACTGCATCGAGGTCAAGGCGAGGCGCGGGGCTTCGCAGCCGTTCGTGAAGATCACGAACGAGTTTCAGCTGGCAGATGTGCCGGAACGGCGCCTTTGGCTAGCGGTGCTGGCCGTCGACAAGGTGCAGCAGCCGCACGGCCGGACGCTGGCCGAATATGTGTCAGAAGTCACCGATCTTCTGGAACGGACCGAACCGTCGGCCATCATGGATTGGGATCTGCACCTGGCTGACGCCGGATTTGACAGCCTGCACGACTATTCGGCCTGGCGCTGGATCGTGTCGCCCCCCGACTTCCACGCTGTGACCGAGGGCTTCCCGCGGATTGCTGCACCCGTTCCACTCGGACTGTCCACGGTTTCCTATGCCCTTGCACTTTCTGCCTGCACCCCATTCCTGTCGGATTGGGGCGCGGTGCAGCAAAAGCTGAACGAAGCAGAGCCATGAGCGATCTCGACGAATATCACCAGAACCTGATGGCCGATATACGACGCGAAGCGGACGCCAGCGGCATCTTCCCTGTGGAGGCATTCTTCGACCGGATGACCGAACGATTGACCGAGGCCGGCGAACTAGAGGTCGCTGATCGCGCATTTTACCAAAGCGGTGAAGGTGCTCAGAGACTGCGGATTGACGGCTATGCGGGTGACCCGCGCGATAGCGACGGTGTGCTGGGGCTGATCGTCTGCGACTATGCCGACAGCGACACGGTTCAGACCTTTGGCAAGGGGGATGTGCCCCCGATCCTGAATCCACTGATCCGCTTCCTGAAGAAAGCAAAGGCCGAAGAATTCCGCGACTCGCTGAACGAGGCCAACCCTGGCTTTCAGGTCTCGGACCTGATCATCACGACCTGGTCGCAGATTACGAAGATCAAGTTGATCCTCATTTCCAACCGGCAGTACATCGGCCGCGACGATACAGTGAAACTGGCAGAAGTCGGCGAGGTACCGATTACGTGGTCGGTCTGGGATCTGGCACGCTTCGAGCGGTTCGACCGCTCGGGACAGGCCCGCGAGGATATGGTCATCGACTTTGCCAGGGATTTCGGGGCACCCCTTCCTGCACTCCAGGCGTCGCAATCCGGCGCCGCCCTCGAAAGCTACCTGCTGATCGTTCCGGGCGAGCAATTGGCCGCGATCTATGACAAGTGGGGCGCCCGGCTTCTTGAGGCCAACGTCCGGTCTTTCCTTCAGGCGAGAGCCAAAACCAACAAGGGTATCCAGAAGACCATCAAGGATGAACCCGAGCTCTTCTTCCCTTACAATAATGGCCTGTCAGCCACTGCCGATGCCGTGTCCTGCGTAAGGACGGATGACGGGTTGGCTGTCGCCTCCATCAGCAACCTGCAGATCGTCAATGGCGCGCAGACAACCGGGTCAATCCACGCCGGGCTGAAGTTTGCAAAGGAACAGCTCCGCCAAGTGTTCGTGCAGATGAAACTGACCGTCGTTCCTCTCGAGAGGTCTGAAGACATCGTCCCGAAGATCTCGGAATACGCGAACACCCAGAATAAGGTGAACGCTGCCGATTTCTTCTCAAACCATCCCTTCCACATCCGGATGGAACAGTTCTCGCGCAGCGTCCTTTTCCCGGCGCATGCTGGCGAGCGTCACGACACCAAGTGGTTCTACGAGCGTTCGCGCGGGCAATTCATCAATGCCCGCGCCAAGCTGACACCGGCCCAGGTAAAGAAGTTCGATCTTGAGTTCCCGAAAACGCAGCTCTTCAGCAAGACCGATCTCGCAAAGTTCGAATTTTCGGCAGTCGGCCAGCCGCACATCGTTTCGCGTGGCGCCCAGAAGAACTTCGCGGAATTCGCCAAGGACATCGGCGAAGCATGGTCGAAGAGCGATGCCCGGTATGACGAGCTATGGTACAAGCGGCTGATCTCGAAGGCGATCGTGTTTCGCTGGCTCGAGACCGAGGTTCCGAAGCAGTCCTGGTACGAGGGTGGCTATCGTGCCAATATCGTCACCTACGCCATGGCCAAGGTGTTCCACGATGCCAATGGCGAGAAACAGGTCCTCGACCTTGACGCGATCTGGCGGCGGCAGTCTGTTCCCGATGCCCTGCAGCGCGCGCTACTTCTGGCGGCCGCAGAGGCACACGACGTCATCACTCACCCTCCGGCGGGTGTCCGCAACATGTCGGAATGGGCAAAGCAGCAGGCCTGCTGGAATGGGATGAAGGGTCGAACGCTGAACTATGACGATGACTTCGAGACCTGCCTGACCCTCGTGGATATCGCCAAGGCGGCAAAGCGCGACGAGAAGGCAAAGAAGGCGATGACCGAGGGCATCAATGCCCAAGCGCAAGTGGTGAACCTAGGCGCTGAATTCTGGAAAAGCATCCTTGCCTGGGGGCGAGAACGGAAGCGTCTGACGCCGAAGGACTTGCAGATCCTCGAGGTATGTGCGTCCGTGCCCCGCCGAATTCCCTCCGACTTGCAAGCGCGTTATGCCCTTGATGCGCTCAGTCGCATGCGGGATCAGGGCTTTGGCGATGCGTAGACCGGTGCACGAGTCGCCGCTGGTTCCAATCGGAGAAAAGAATTCGCCAAGGGCGGGAAACAGCCGTTCAGGTGCTCCTCTGTCCCCAAACCTAGCCAGCCGACATGTTGTTTAAATTCAAGACGGCATTCGCGAGGCAATAAACGCTCAATCCGCGCGCTGCATAGTATTTGACGGGGTGTTTCCCAATGAGTCAGCTTGCCTGTTGATTGCGGACCAAGTGCACGAAGGCCCTGACATCAATCAACCAGCCA
>PERO01000017.1 GCA_002928875.1 Methylobacterium sp.
GACGCCGGGCAGCGTCTCCACCTCGATATCCTGCATGCTCGCGCGCTGCGCCTCGGCGAAGCGACGGATCTGCGTTTGCGCGAAGCGGATATCCTCCATGTCGCGCGGCGCGACCTTCGCCATCGCCGCCTCGATCTCGGACGGCGTGAGGCGGAAGGCCGGCGGCGCGTAGTGGTCGAATTTCAGCGCGAGATCGCGGACCGCCGCGTCGCCGCGCGTCTCGATATCCTTCAGGATCGTCTCGACGGTGGCGCGGACCTTCGCATCGTCCTCGGCGCGCTGATCGGCCGGCTTGCCGGATTTCAGGGATGTGATCGCCATGGCTCTGTCCTCAAGGGGTTGTGTCCGGCGGGGCCGGCGGAAGGCGCTCGCCGCGGTCAAAGGCCTCCCAGCCCTCGCCCGCGAAGACATCGCGCCCGAGCTGGGCCAGGACGCTCGCGAAATCGACGAAAACCGGGTTGTCGGCGATGCGCCCGTCCTCGACGCGCCAGAAATCCATGTAGGGGATCGTCACGCGCTTCCCCGTGGGCGGAATGCCCATGAAGGCGCCGGAATGCGTGGCTTCGATCGCGCCGAAGCAGGAGGCCCAATCGCCATCCGCCAGGAATTTCTCGGTGCGGTAGATGCGCTCGGTGAAGGCCGCGCGCAGGGGAAGCTGCCAGTTGCGGCGAAACTCCGCGAGGCCGTTCTTCACCCCGCAGCCGGCATTGCCGCGCCAGGTGAACCCGGCATGGAAATGCTGGTCCATCGCGTTGGAATTCGCGGCCAACGCCGCCTCCATCCGCTGGATGACGGCCAATGTCTCGCGCGAGCGGGCGAGATGCGCCTCGGCTTCGGCAGCGGTGGCGCTCACGCGTTTCCTCCCAGCCGCTGGCCGCTCTGCGCATCGAAGAGGTGGCAGATGCCCGGCGGCACGCGCGCGGAGAGGGTATCGCCGATCGCGGCCTTGAAATCCTTCGGGGTCTTGATGGCCGCGAAGGTTCCGGGCGCGAGCTGCAGGGTCACCATGGAGGAATCGCCCAGCAGTTCCATCGAATAGACCGGCGCGGTGATCTCGCCGGCCGGCGCCACCTGCGCATCCTCGGCGCGAAAGCCGAGCGTGACCGGCCCGTCATGCGCGAGCAGGCCCGAAACCGTGATGCCCGGCGCGGTGAACGTGCCGCCCTGCATCAAGCCGGGAATGAGGTTCATCGCCGGATTGCCGATGAAGGAGGCGACGAAGGTGTTCGCGGGTCGGTCGTAGATTTCGAGCGGCGTGCCGACCTGCTGCACCTCGCCCTTGCTCATCACCACCACGCGGTCGGCGAGCGTCATCGCCTCGATCTGGTCGTGGGTGACGTAGATCGTGGTGGTCCTGAGTTCGTGGTGCAGGTTCTTGATCTGCGCGCGGGTGGAGACGCGCAGTTTCGCATCGAGGTTCGAGAGCGGCTCGTCCATCAGGAAGACTTTCGGCTTCCTCACGATGGCGCGGGCCAGAGCCACGCGCTGCCTCTGCCCGCCCGAAAGTGCGGCGGGCTTGCGGTCGAGCAGTTCGGTGAGTTCCACCGTCGCCGCCGCCCGCATGATGCGCTCGTGGTGATCCGCTTCCGGGATCTTCCGCACCTTCAGGGGGAAGCGGATATTCTCGTAGACGGTCATGGTGGGGTAGAGCCCGTAGGACTGGAACACCATCGCGATGTCGCGATCCTTGGGGTCGAGATGGTTCACCAGGCGGTCGCCGATGCGGATCTCGCCCTCGGTCACATCCTCGAGGCCGGCGATCATGCGCATGGTGGTGGTCTTGCCGCAGCCCGAGGGGCCGAGCAGCACCAGGAACTCGCCATCGGCAATGTGCAGGTTGAAGCGCTTCACGCCGGTGACGGCGCCCCAGCGCTTCGAGAGGTTGACGAGCTGGATATCGGCCATTGTCTTTATCCCTTGACGGCTCCGGCGGTGAGGCCGGAGACGATCTGGCGCTGGAAGATCATCACGAGCAGGAAGAGCGGCGCGGTGACCGACACCACCGACGAGACCGCGAACATCACGTTGCCCTCGGTCTGCGTGGTGCCGAGGAAGCTCGCGATCTTCGGGATCATCGTCTGGTTCTGCTTCGAGAGCAGCATCGCGGTGACGACGAAATCATTGTAGGCGAGCAGGAACGAGAAGAGCCCCGTGGTGATCACGCCCGGCCACATCACCGGGATGATGACGTGGCGGAAAGCCTGGAACGGCGTGCAGCCATCGACGCGCGCGCTCTCGTCGAGATCCCTGGGGATGTTGCGGAAGAAGGCCGTGAGCATCCACAAGGTGAAGGGCTGGTTGATCGCCACGAGCACGATGATCGCGGTGGGCAGGTGGCCCCAGAGGTTCCACTGGTAGAAGGGCAGCAGATAGCCCGAAACGAGCGTCAGCGGCGGCATCGCTCGGAAGACCAGCGCCAGCAGCAGCAGCCAGAAGGCGTAGCGGTAGGTCGAGCGGCTCAAGGCATAGCCGCCGAGCGTGCCGAAGGTGAGCGAGATCACCACGACGCAGACCACCACGATGGCGGAGTTCAGCGCCGCGCGCCAGAATTCCTCCTGCACCCAGGCGCCGCGATAGCCCGCCCCGGTGAAGGCGCTGCCATGTTCGAGCCGCGTCAGCGGCCCGGTCAGCGCGTTCATCCAGCTCGCCTTCGAGAAGAAATCGCCCTCCACCTTGAAGCTGCCCCACAGGGTCCAGGCGAAGGGGAAGATCGCGATCACGAGCCAGAGGATCAGGAAAGCGCTCAGCACGAGGTTGAGGGTGAGCGGGCGTTTCTGCGCAACGGCGGCCATGGCTTCCTCCTCACGCCTTGCCGAACTGGCGCCAGGTGCGCACCAGCACGGGAGAGAGCAGCACCAGCACGCCGGCGATCGTCAGCACCGAGGTCGCTGCCGCCGAGGAGAGGAGCCGCGTCTCCCCGCCGAGATCGGAATAGATGAAATACGAGAGCGATTGCGCATGCGCGCCCGCATTGAAGCTGACGATCGGCTCGAAGACGCGGAAATTGTCCATGATCTTGATCAGGAACATGAAGACCGTGAGCGGCGCGAGATGCGGCAGCACGATGTAGCGGATGCGCTGCCAGCGCGTCGCGCCGTCGAGCATCGCGCTTTCCATCGAATCCTGCGGCACGGTCTGCAGGCCGGCATAATAGACCACGAAGGCGAAGGGCGCGGTGGACCAGGTGCCATAGACCAGCAGCATGATCCAGGTCAGCGGCGTCGAGGCCTTCAGCGAGAGGTTCGGATCACCCGCCGCCCATTGCACGGCCGCGCCGATGATGCCGCGCGAATCGACCATCCAGAACAGGATCAGCGCGCCAATGAGCGGCGTGACGATCATCGGCAGCAGCGAGAAGAAGATCATGGGCCCGCGCAGGAGCCGGGGGATGGCATTCACCGCGAGCGCCACCACGAAGCCGAGCAGGATGGAGAGCGGCGTCACCACCGCCATGTAGGTCAGCGTGAAGGCGAGCGCGCGATAGAAGGGCAGGTTCATCACGCGGGCGAAGAACTCGCCGGGGCCCGCGGCGCGGCTCCAGGCCTCGCCCAGTTCGGCGAAGGCGAGATGCGAGCGGTCGGTGTAGATCGCAAGGCCCACGAAGCGGCCGAGTGGCTTCTCCTCGCGCAATTTCGCGGTCGCGGCCTGGTCGATGGTCGTGGATTTCGTGCAGCCGAAGGGCGTGCAATTCTCCACCTCCACCACCACCCGGTCATGCGGGACATGCACGGACTGGATCAGCACCGAGACGATCGGCAGAGCGATGAAGAGCAGCATCGCCGTGGCCGTGGGCCAGAAGAAGCGCAGGAAGGTCGCGTGCCGCATGCCGCCTCCTCGTTCATGCCTCTGCCGTCACGGGAGAACACGCCATGGTCGCTGGCATGTCCCGCGCAAGGGTTTTCGGGGGAATCGCGAAAATCGGAGAAGTGTCGGGGCGGATGGCGGTCAGCCCGGCCACCCGCCCCGGGGGAGAACCTTATTTCAGGAAGCCCTTTTCCTTCGCGGCCGTGGTGTAGGCCTTCTCGATATCGGCCAGTGTCGCCGCGGCATCCTTGCGACCCTGCAGGAACGGGGCGATGCCTTCGCCGAGTGCCGTGTGCAGCAGGCCCATATAGGGCAGCATCGGGTAGGGCTTCGCGCCGAGCGCCATGGTCTGCATCACGCCCTGGTTCACGGGCGCGGGCTTGTAGCCGGCAATCATCCACACCGCCTGGCCCATGGTCTCGTCGGTGAGGATCGCGGGCGAGATGCCGTTCTTCATCGCGAGGAAGGTTGCGCGGGCATCCTCGTCGGAGATGTTGCGGGCCACCGTCCAGCCATCCCACCACAGGGTGGTGGCGGGAACGGTGCCGCCGCCGACCGTCATCGGGGCCGCGACGGCGGTGTTCTCGGCGACCTTCGGATCGTTGCCGTCCTTCGCCATGAGAACGCCGGTGCGCGAGCCCCACATGTTCATCATCGCGACATTGCCGGCTTTCCACTCGGCACTGGTCTCGTTGTTGTCATGGGTCAGGAAATCGGGATGCATCAGCTCGGTCAGCGCCTTCATGGTGTTCAGCGCCGCGATCCCGCGCGGATTGTTGATGGACGCTTCCGCCGAGCCCGCCTTGAAGAAATCCCCGCCGTAACCCGTGTACATGTTCACGAATTCCTGCGCGAGCGACCAGCCCGCCTTGTAGGCGCCGCCGATCGGGTTCTTCACGATGCCGCGCTCGCGCAGCAGCTTGCCGATGCGGATCATGTCCTCGTAGGTCCGGGGCGGCTCGGCGCCGACCTGCGCGAGGATGTCCTTGCGATAGACGAGGTGCTGCGAATTCGCCATGAAGGCGACCGCCATCACCTTGCCGTCGATGGTGATGAGCTGGTTCTTCGGAATGTCCTTGCCGTCGGACGCGATCAGCGCATCGAGCGGGCGGATGACGTTCTCGTTGATCAGCGGCACGATGGACGAGGTCGCGATGATGGCGGAGGTGTATTCCGCCGGATTGCCCTGCATGCCGGCGAGATTGATGCGCTGATGGTTGGCCGTGAGGTTCGACTTCACGGTGAGCGAGCCCGTCTGGCATTTCGCGGCATTGGCGGCGACGGTCTTGATCGCGGGGAATTCGTTGCCGACGATGTTCACCCGGCCGCTCGTCGCGCCGCAATTCGCTTGCGCCTGTGCCGCTCCCGCGGCCAGCAGGGCCGCCAGCGACAAAGCGGTCTTCATGGTCCTCATCATGCGCCCGATCCTCCCCTTCAGAGCTTGCCCTTCAGAGCTTGCCGGTCACCCGTCTCCCACGGGCCACATTCTGCCGGCAGCCTTTCGAGAAAGCCATGCAAGCATGCTCTGCAAGCGTATGCAACAGCAATCTTGAATACGTTTGCAAAATGGGGAAGACTGCCTGTCGCACCGGATTCCCGCGGCCGCCGCCGCGTCGCACCGGGCCCCGAACCACCCTGCCCCGCTGTTGCCGGATCTCGCCCATGGTTGCCGATTTCGATCCCCTCGCCTCGCCCGCCCCGGCGCTGCGCCGCCAGTTCCACCAGCGGCTCCACGCGCTGGCCGAGGCGCGGGAGGACCAGCTCGAAGCGGCGCTCGCGGCCCTGGCACGGCCGGATGCGGCATGGCGCGTCGCGCATCCGGTGAACCATTGCGCGGGCCGCGCGGAAGTGCTGGCGCGGGCCTTCCTGCCGCTGAAGCGCGCCTGCCCGGATCTCGAGCGGCGCGACGTGATCTTCGTCGGCGGAACCTACCAGAACCGCCGCTACCTCGCGGCGGTGGGGCATTATTGCGGCACGATGCGCGGCGACTGGCTCGGCCTGCCCGCCACGAACCGGCCCGTCTACTTGCGCTATGGCGAGGTCTACGAAATCGATGCCGAGGGCATGATCCTGCAGGCGAACCTCCTCTGGGATGTGCTCGACCTGATGCGGCAGGTCGGCCTCTGGCCGATCGCGCCGCCGCTCGGCAGCCCCGAGATGTGGCCCGCGCCGATCACCGCCGACGGCGTGCGCTTCGATGTTTCGGATCAGGAACAATCCGTCGCGAGCATCGCGCAGACGCTCGCCATGCACCGCACGCTCGCCGAGTTCGACGATCGCGCGAAGCTCAATCGCGAGAACCTCATCGCCATGCCGCAGAAGGCGCACTGGCATCCGAAAATGATGTGGTACGGCCCGGCGGGCATCGGCACCACGCGCGGGCTCGATGGCTTCGTCGACGGGCATCAGCTGCCCTTCCGCATCGCGTTTCACCGCCCGCAGGGCACGTTCGACGAGGTGCAGGCCGAGCGCAACCGCCACGGCGCGGGGCATTACATCCGCATCGGCGACGGGCCCTATTCGGTCACCGGCGGCTGGCCCTCGGTTTATGCGGTGCATGCCGGCGGCGGCTTTGCCGGCCTGCCGCCCACGGGCAAGCCGGTCTTCATGCGCGTGATGGATTTCTACCTGCATCACGAGGGGCTGATCCGCGAGAACTGGGTGCCGCTCGATATGCTCGACCTGATGATGCAGATGGGGTTCGATGCGCTGGGCCGCGTGCGCGAGGTTCTGCGTCGGACCTGATCGGGCCGGACCTGACGGATGACGGCCGATGGCGCGCGGATCGGCTCCGCGCGCCAGGGTTCAGGCGACAATGGCCTGTTCGAACGGAAGTGCGCCTCAGGCGGCGAGCGCGACCGTGGGGAAGTCGATATCGGTCGCGAAGACCTCGTTGATGTAGTTCGTCAGCGTGTTGAGCGCGGTATGCGCGACGATTTCGAGCAGCTCGGCATCCGAATAGCCCGCGGCGCGCACCGCGGCGATCTCGGCTTCCGAAACCTGGCCGCGCTTCTGCACGATGGCGAGCGCAAAGCCGATCGCCGCCGCTTCCTTGGCATTGCCCGAGCTGCCCCGGCGGTTCAGCGCCAGTTCCTCGGCCGACTGCTTCGCCATGTTGGCGCCGATATAGGTGTGGGCGGCGAGGCAATAGCCGCAGCCATTGGCCTGCGCCACGGCGAGCGCGATGCCTTCGCGGGTGGCGAGGTTCAGCTTGCCCTTGCCGAGCGCGCCGCTGAGGCCGAGAAAGCCTTCAAGCGTCGCCGGGCTCGTCGCCACCAGACGGAACAGGTTGGGCACCACGCCGAGCTGCTTGTTCACGGCCTCGAGCAGCGGACGCGCGGCTTCCGGGGCGGCTTCGATCGAGGCGGGGGTGGGGATGCGGGACATGACAGGCTCTCCTGTGTAGGCAGCAGGCCCAACGCCCGCCGGTGCCAACAGGAATGATTGACGCGTGGGATAAAGAGAATACGATTTCTTCGCAGAAGTTCGTTGCGTAAATCGGGATAATCGGCGGGGCAACATCATGGACCGGCTCGACATGCTGCGCGCCTTCGTGACGGTGGCCGACCATGGCGGCTTCGCCGCGGCGGCCCGCCAGCTCGGCCTTTCCACCTCGGCCCTGACGCGGCATGTCGCGGCGCTGGAGGACGATCTCGGCGCGCGGCTGCTGCGCCGCACGACCCGCGCGGTGAGCCTCACCGACGAGGGCGCGCGCTTCCTCGATCCCGCGCGCCGCCTGCTCGCCGATTACGAGGAGGCCCGCGCCGGGCTCGAACGCGGCGCGGCCGAGCCCACGGGCCATCTCGTCGTCACGGCGCCGCTGGTCTTTGGTCGCCTGCATCTCGCGCCGCTGCTCGGCCGTTACGCCCTGCGTCATCCGCGTCTCACGGTGGAATTGCTGCTGAGCGACCGCAACGAAAGGCTGGTGGAGGCGGGCATCGACGCCGCTCTGCGCATCGGCCATCTCGAGGATACCAGCGACATCGCGGTGCGGGTCGGTGCGGTGCGGCGGGTGCTCGTCGCCGCGCCGGATTATCTCGCCGGAGCGCCCCCGATCGCCCGGCCGGAGGATCTCGCGGCGCATCGGCTCATCGCCTTCCAGCCCCTCGCGCCGCGCAATCGCTGGAACTTCCAGGGACCGGGCGGCGCGACGAGCCTCGCCTTGCCACCGGCCTTCGCGACCGACAGCGCCGATGTCGCGATCGGGCATGCCTGTTCCGGCGGCGGGCTGACGCTGGCGCTGAGCTATCAGGTCGCGGGCCACCTCGCGGCGGGCCGGCTCGTGCGCCTGCTGGCGGATTTCGAGCCGCCCGCGCTGCCGGTTCAGGTGGTCACGCGCGAGCGTCGCATGATGCCCGCGAAGCTGCGCGGCCTGCTCGACACCATCCGGCAGGAGGCTGAGTGGGATTTGCTGTGATCAGGGATATCCGGCCGGCGCTTCACGATGCCGCTGCGGCGTGGCTTGCGCAGAAACTGTCGACCAAGGCCGCGACCAGCGCCTCCCGGTCGAGCGGACGCACGACGTCACCGCCGAGATGGTCCTGGTGCAGCGCCCCCAGCACAAGCGGCGCGAGGAGCATCAGCGCGGCAAGGCGCGGCTCCACCGGCTTCATCTCGCCCCGCGCGACATGCGCCGCGAGCCGGGCCTCCAGCGCCTGCAGGGTGGGTTCGAACAGGTGCTCCAGATAGGCGCGGCCGGTCGCACCATCCTGCGTGCCTTCCGCGAGGCCGAAGGCGTGGATATCGCTGACGCGCGCCTCGAAAAGCCCCTCCGCCATGAAACGCATGGCGGCACGGATCGAGGCCGCGAAGGGCAGATCGGCGCGCGCGAGATGCGCGAGATAGGGCCGCCCCTGCGCACCCTGATGCGCCATCACCGCCGCGATGATCGCGGCGCGATTGCCGAAATAGTGCTTCAGCACCGGCACGCTCACCCCGGCGGCTTGCGCAAGGTCGCGCAGGCTGGGGGGTGGCCCGGCCGGCGGTGTCAGCGCGCGGTGCAGCCGGTCGAGGATCGCCTGCCTTTTCCCGAGGTAATCGCGGTTGCGATCGCCCGGCTTGCGGGGCATGTCATCCCTCCCCTGGTGGCGCGGCGTCGATCGTCACGTCGATGAGCTGGCCCGGTCTGAGGTCGATCGCCGGGTCGTCCACCGCATAGATCAGCTGCAGCACGCGGGTATCGACGCGCTCGTCCGCGCCACCGCCGAGGCTGCGCTTGTTCACGAGGATCGGTTCGGCGCGCACGAAGCGCAAGCGTATCGCCTCGTTCGGCAGGCCGCGCCGGGCGGCGCGCGCCGCGCGGCTCTCCATGCCCCGGTTGGGCGCGAGGCGCGGCAGGTCGGCCTCGTCGATATCGACGCGCACATGCAGCGGCGTGAGCAGGCCCATGGAGAGCGGCGCGGTGGCCCCGCCCGTGAGCGCGAATTCGCCGGCACGGATGTTCACCGCGAGGATCGTGCCGTCCGAGGGCGCGCGGATGACGAGCCGCTGCCGTTCGCGCCGGGCGAGTTCCAGCGCGGCCTCGGCCTGACGAATGGCCTGCCGGTCGGCAAGCCAGGAGGCACCGGGTCCGGTGGGGTCGATCAGCGCCAGCGCCGCCTTCGCCCCCTCGAAGCGGGCCGTCGCCTCGGCGAGCCGGCCCTCGCTCACGCGCAGCACGTTGCGGCGACGCGTGAGTTCGCGCTGGGTCATCGCGCCGCCCACGAGCTGGGTGCCGGTTTCCACCTGGTCCTTCGCCTCGTCGCGATCGGCGCGCGCGGCTTCCACCGCGCCTTGCGCGGCCTCCATCTCGGCGCGCAGCTGGCCCACGCGCCCCTCGGTCTGCGCGAGGCGGATCTCGGCGGCGCGCAGGTCCTGCTGGCGCTGTTCGAGCGTCGCGCCGAGGATCGTGTCGTCGAGCGCAAAGAGCACGTCGCCGAGGCTGACGCGGTCGCCCGGCTTCACACGGACTTCACGCACCACGCCCGCGACGGGTGTCGCGACCGCGACCTCGCGGCCGGAGGGCTCGACGATCCCCGCCCCGGCGACGAGGGTGGAGCGCGGCGCGCCGGCGCTCGCGGAAGTCGCCTGCGGCGCGGCGTTCGAACGCACGATGGAGAGCGTCGCGAGCGTCAGCAGCAGGGCCGCGAGGGCGGGCATCGCGACCATCAGCAGGCGCGCGCGGCGGATGCGGGGGAAGCGGATCTTCGGGAAGGTCATGGTTGTGTCTCTCCGCGGATCGGGCGGGCGGGAATCCGGGCGGGGTCCGGGCGCTCCACATGGGTCAGCCGTCCGTCCGCCATGAAGGCGATGCGGTCGGCGTAGGGGTAGATGCGGTCGTCATGCGTCACGATGATCGCGGCGCGCTCCGGGTTCAGCGACACCTCGCGCAGGAGTTCGATCACCTGCCGCCCGGTCTCGGCATCGAGCGAGGCCGTGGGCTCGTCGCAGACGAGCAGGCGCGGCTCGTGGATCAGCGCGCGGGCGATGGCGACGCGCTGCTGCTGGCCGCCGGAGAGTTCGGAAGGCAGCTTGCCGAGATGCGCGCCGAGCCCGAGCAGCTCCAGCCAGGCGCAGGCGCGCTGGCGGGCCTTGCGCGGCGACACGCCCTGGATGATGAGCGGCACCGCGACATTTTCCGCCGCATCGAGCGCGGGAAGCAGGTTGAATTGCTGGAAGACGAAACCCACCATGTCGCGCCGGAAGCGCACGAGATCGCCCGATTTCAGCCGGTTCGGCTCCGTGCCGAAGACCGAGAGCGCCCCGCCATCGGCCGAGAGCAGGGCCGAGAGGATGGAAATGAAGGTCGTCTTGCCGCAGCCGGAAGGGCCGACGAGAAAGGTCATCTCGCCGGCTTCCGCCTCGAAATCCACGCCGCGCAGCACCGATGTGCGCGTCTCGCCCGCGCCGAAGGATTTCGTGATGCCCGTGGTGACGATGGCCGGCATGGTTCAGCCCCGGAACACGGTGGCGGGGTCGAGCCGCAACACGCGACGGATCGCGATGAGGCTCGCGAGCGAGACGATCACGGCCGTGGCACCGGCCACCATCACCGCGATCTGCCAGGGCAGCCAGAAGCCCTTGAGATCCGAGAAGGGCTGGTTCACCGCGTCGAAGAAGCCGGAGGCGATCCACAGACCGATCGCATAGCCGATGAAGGCGACCACCAGCGCCTGCGCCAGCACCATGCCGAGCAAGCGCCAGTTGGAGAGGCCCATGGCCTTCAGCACCGCGAATTGCTTCAGGTTGTCGTTCACGAAGAGCGTGAAGGTGAGGCCCGTCACCAGGATGCCCACCACCGCGCCGAGCGCGATCACCACGCCGAAGGAGGGCGCGATGCCGGTATTGTTCAGCACGTAATCGATGGTGCGGCGCTGGAATTCCGGTGTGGTCAGCGCGAGAAGCCCGGTCTGCGCGGAAATCGCCTGCGCGATGGCGCGAGGGTCGCGGCCGGGTTCGGCCTCCACGAGAATGAAGGAGAGGCGGTTGCGCCCGCCCGGCACATAGGACAGTGCCTGCGAGAGTCGGGTATAGACGATGACCGGCGCGGTAAATCCCGGCAGCGCTTCGGTGATGGCGACGACGGTGGCGCGCCGGTCGTTCACCTCGATCTCCTTGCCTGTTGCGAGCGGTTCGCCCGGCCAGAGGCGCGAGAAGCCGAGCTGATCCAGCGCGATGGCATCGGGCCGACGCAGATCCTCGGGCGAACCCACGACGAAGCGCGGATTGATGCCGAGCAGGCTCGCATCATCCACCCCGAGGAAGGCCGCCGCGGAGGAGCGGCCCTGCGGCGTGCGCAGCGTCGTCGTCGCCTGCACGAGGGGCGAGGCCTGCCGCACGCCCTCCACCCCGCGCACGCGGTAAAGCTCCACGTCGCGCATCGCGGTGGGGCCCTCGGCAGTCTCGGTCTTGGGGTCCATCACCCAGATCGCGACGCCCTGCGCCTCGGTGACCGTGTTCGCCGCGCGCGAGATGAGGCCGATGAAGAAGCCGCCCTGCTGCGCCATCAGCAAGGTGGAAAAGGCGATGCCCATCACGAGGCCGAGCATCTTCACGATGTCGCCGAACAGCATCTTCAACGCGATCCCGAGCATGGAATAGCCTATGACAGTTGTACTAATCCATCTACGCGGCCAGCCGCGCGCCGGATCATGACGGCGGGTTGCCGCCCATCGAAGAACATGCGAACCGGAGGCGAGCCGCCCTCACCCGGATGCCTCGCATGAATGAGCCGGAATACCCCTCGATCGGCCCTGCCCTGCCCTGCTCCACTCTCGTCCTCGGTGGCGCACGCTCCGGCAAATCCGGCTTCGCGGAACGCCTCGCGCGGGAAAGCGGCCTCGTGCGGATCTACATCGCCACGGCGCAGGGCTTCGACGAGGAGATGCGCGCCCGCATTGCCCGCCACAAGGCGGATCGCGCAGGCGACGGCTGGGAGACGATCGAGGAGCCCATCGCCCTGCCGGATGCCATCCGCCGCGAGGCCGAACGGAATCGCGTGCTGCTCGTCGATTGCCTCACGCTCTGGCTTTCGAACGTGATGCTGGCGGAAGCTGATGTCGCGCTGGCGCAGGCTGCCCTGCTCGAAAGCCTCGCGGGCGCGAAAGGTCCGGTCATCCTCGTCTCCAACGAAGTCGGCATGGGCCTTGTGCCGGAGACGAAACTCGGCCGCGATTTCCGCGACGCGCAGGGCCGGCTCAATCAGGCCGTGGCGTTGGCGGTGCCGCGCGTGTTCTTCGTGGCGGCGGGCCTGCCCATCACGCTGAAGGCGCCGTGATGGCAGGCTGGAAACCCGCGCCCGCGATCATGCTGATGGGCACCGGCTCGAATGTCGGGAAATCGACCCTCGTCGCCGGGCTCGCGCGGGCCTTCGTGCGGCGGGGCCTCAAAGTGATGCCCTTCAAGCCGCAAAACATGTCGAACAACGCCGCCGTGACGGTCGATGGCGGCGAAATCGGCCGCGCGCAGGCGGTGCAGGCCATGGCCGCGCGCGTCGCACCCATCGTGCACATGAATCCGGTGCTGCTCAAGCCCGAGACCGATACCGGCGCGCAGGTCATCGTGCAGGGCAAGCGCTTCGGCACCCTGCACGCCCTGGATTACGGCACGCGGAAAGCGACGCTGATGGCGCCCGTGCTGGAGAGCTTCGCGCATCTCTCGGCCGGGGCCGATCTCGTGCTCATCGAGGGCGCGGGCAGCCCGGCGGAAATCAACCTGCGCGCCGGCGACATCGCCAATATGGGCTTCGCGCTCGCGGCTGACGTGCCCGTCGCGATGATCGGCGATATCGATCGCGGCGGGGTGATCGCGAGCCTTGTCGGCACGCATGCCGTGCTCGAACCCGAGGAGCGCGCGCTCATTCGCGCGTTTCTCGTCAACAAGTTTCGCGGCGACATGCGGCTCTTCGCGGATGGCATGACGGAGATCGCGAACCGCACCGGCTGGCAGGCGCTCGGCATCCTGCCGTGGTTTCCCGCCGCGTTCCGCCTGCCGGCGGAGGATGCTCTGGACCTCGCGAGCGGGCCGGGCGGCAAGGGGCGCTTGAAGATCGCCGTGCCGATCATCGCGCGCATCGCGAATTTCGACGATCTCGACCCGCTGCGGCAGGAGGCCGACGTCGAATTGCGGTTGATCCCGCCGGGCGAGCCTTTGCCGGGCGACGCCGATCTCGTGATCCTGCCGGGATCGAAATCGACCATCGGCGATCTCGCGTTTTTCCGCGCGCAGGGCTGGGAGATCGACCTTCGCGCGCATATCCGGCGCGGCGGGCATGTGCTCGGCCTCTGCGGCGGCTACCAGATGCTGGGGCGCATGATCCGCGATCCGGACGGCGTGGAGGGCGCGCCGGGCGCGGTAGAAGGCCTCGGCCTCCTCGAGATCGAGACGGTGCTGACGCCGGACAAGATCACCGCGCCCGTCACCGCGCGCGACCTCGCGACGGGCGAACAGATTGCCGGCTATGAAATTCATCTCGGCCGATCCGCAGGGCCGGATTGCGCGCGGCCCGTGCTGGAGATCGCGGGGCGGATGGACGGCGCGACGAGCCCCGACGGGCGCATCAAGGGCACCTATGTGCACGGGCTCTTCGGCGCGGACCAATTCCGCGCGGCCTGGCTCGCGGGGTTCGGGCGGGCGAGCCAACTCGCCTATGCGCAGGGCATCGAGGCGACGCTGGAGGCGCTGGCCGATCATTGCGAGGCGCATCTCGATCTCGATGCGATCCTCGATATCGCGCGCTCACGCGGCCAATAAGGCGAGCCCGGCGAGAAGGACGAATTGCAGCCCGCAGGCCGCCACCAGCAGGCGCAGCGCGCGGGCAATGTCGCCGGCATCGGCAGCCACGCGCCCTTCCGGGTTCAGGAAGGGGTCATCCACCCGCCTGTCGCCATATTGGCGCGGCCCCGCGAGCGCGACGCCCAGCGCTCCGGCCATCGCGGCTTCGGGCCATCCCGCATTCGGCGATTTGTGAACGCGCGCATCGCGCATCATGATCTTCAGCGCCGGCCCGATCCGCCCGCCCGCGATGGGCGCGACGAATGCCACGAGCAGGCCCGCGAGGCGCGCCGGCACGAGGTTCACGAGATCGTCGAGCCGCGCCGCCGCCCAGCCATAGGCCTCGAAGCGGGCATTGCGATGCCCGATCATCGAATCCGCCGTGTTGATCGCCTTGTAAAGGACGAGGCCCGGCAGGCCGAGCAACGCGAACCAGAAGACCGGCGCGACGACGCCGTCGGAGAAATTCTCGGCCGTGGTCTCGATCGCGGCGCGCGCGATACCCGCCTCGTCGAGGCTCTCCGGGTTGCGCCCCACCACCATGGAGACGGCGCGGCGGGCGGCCTCCAGCCCCTCCCCGGCCAAAGCGGCGCGAACCCGCGCGACATGCGCATAAAGCGAATTCTGCGCGAGCAGCACCGAGGCGACGAGCCCGGCGATGACGGGATGCCCCGGCATAAGCCTCAGCACGGCATCGACCGCGATCGCGATCGTGCCGCAGATCGCGAGCACGGCGACGAGCGCCAGCGCGCCGAGCGCCCGGCGCAACCCGAACGACAGGGCCTCCCGGTTCAACCCGCGTTCGAGCCCGGAAATCAGCGCGCCCATCCAGCTCACGGGGTGCGGAAACCGCCGCCAGAGCATGTCCGGATCGCCGATCAGCGCATCCGCCACCAGCGCGACGAGCAGGATGGTCAGGGTGTCGGCTTCAATCAGCATCGCGCGGCGTCAGGCGTCCCAGGGCGGCGGCGAGCCGGCGCATCGCCTCGCCGAGCATCGGTCCGCCGCAGACGGTCAGGCGTTCGGGGATGATCAATCGGCGCTCGGGCGGAAACAAAGCCGCGATGGCGGGATGCAGCAGCATCGCGCGGCCCTGATCCTCGGCCTGGTCATCGTCGCGGGTGAGCAGGATGGCGTCGGGCCGCAAGGCGACGACCTGTTCGAGGCTCACGAACCCGCCGGCCTGAAGACCGAGTTCGCCCGCGGCGTTCACGAGCCCCGCTTCGGCCAGCAACTCGCCCATCAGCGAATCCGCGCCCGACACCCAGCCGCGCCGCGCCAGCGGCAGCACGCGCAGGCTTCGCGCGTTGGCGGCTTTTCTCAAGTCATCGAGCGCCGCGTCGAGGGCGGCGATGCGCTGCGCCGCGGCATCGCGCGCTCCGGTGATCTCGCCGAAGCGGCGGATCTGCGCGCGGGTCTCGGCCAGGGTGCGCGCCGGTGCGAATTCCTCCATCGGCACGCCCTGCGCGCGGATGAACTCGCGCGTCGCCCGCTTCGTGAAGGTGCCCGAGACGACGAGATCCGGCCGGATCACCATCACCTCCTCGGCCGTGCCGGAGAGGAGCGGCAGGCCGCGCGCCCGCTCCGCGAGATAGGAGCGCGCGTCATCGGCCGCGAAGGGGCTGAGCCCGGCGATCGCGGCGCGCGGCGCGAGATCGAGCAGCAGCTGATCCGTGCACATGTTGAGCGAGACGATGCGGCGCGTTGCCGCGTCCTGCGCCAATGCGGGCCGCCCGGCCATCAGGCCGGTCACCAGACCGGCAGCAAGGAAGCCGGCAAACAGAACGGGAAGCGCGGCGCCAAAACGATTGCGCCGCAGGGCACGACCTGCCGTTGCATTGGCGGATGAGGATGCGAGGAGCCGGAACGGCATCGGCTTTCTCCGGGTTGCGCCTTTCTCCGGGTTGCGCCGGGCAGCGCGGGAAGCCTCCCGGTTTCAGCATGCCTCGCCCCCGCGCGCAACCCGCGCGTGCCGGCATCCATCCTCACGCGCCACTGGCGAAACCGTGTTCGCGGGGTGACGTGCGCTTCCGGTAAAACACCCGGGCTACAACCAAAGTAGGGAGCACTTCATGAATTTCCGGACCTCCACCGCCTTTCCGGCCCTCGTCGCGATGGGGCTTGTTGGCCTGCATGCGCCAGCCATGGCCCAGAGCCAACCCACGGAGGCGATCGTGGAGACGATGCGGACGCTCTCCGGCAAGCAGAAGGCGCGGCCGAGCGGCGCCAAGGGCCAGTGCTTCACCGCACGCTTCACGCCGGCAGCCGATGCCGCGAAACTGACCAAATCTGCCGCTTTCGCGAAGGAATCCGCTGCCATCGTGCGGTTCTCGGTCGGCGGCGGCAATCCGAAGGTGGCGGATGCCACGAAGACCGTCAATCGCGGCCTCTCGCTGCGCATCGATCCGAACGGGCCGGGCCAGAGCGAGTTCGTGATGGTGAATGCGCCCGTGAATTTCGTGCGCTCGCCCGCGCAGATGCTGGCCTTCCTGCAGGCGCGCCTGCCCGGCGCCGACGGCAAGCCCGATGCCGAGAAGATCAAGGCCTTCACGGAAGCCAACCCGGAAACCACCAACCAGGGCAAGTACCTGGCTTCCAAGCCCGTCCCGGGCTCGTGGGTTGGCCAGAACTACTGGGCGATCCACCCCTACACCTTCACGAACGCGCAGGGCGCGCAGCAGATCGTGAAGTTCCGCTTCGTGCCGCAGGGCGGCGAAGTCGGCCTGACGGACGACGAGGCCAAGGCGAAGCCGGCGGATTTCCTCGTGGATGAACTCAAGGGCCGTCTCGCCGACAAGAAGCCCACCGGCTTTGATGTCGTCGCGATCCTCGGCAACGCCGCCGATGCCCAGAAGCCTGCGACCGAGCAGTGGACCGACGAGGACAAGCGCCCGACCGTGAAGGTCGCGACGCTGACCATCACCGGCCTCGAGAAGAACGAGACCTGCGACGGGCAGATCTTCGATCCCACCACTTTGGCCGACGGCCTTGCCGGCCCGAAGAACGACCCGCTCTTCGTCGAGCGTCAGCCGGCCTACGCGATTTCCATCACGCAACGCAACTGAGGCGCGTTTCGAACTGCGCGCGATGGACCAGCTTTCGACCAGACCGGGCTTGCCCCGCCCAGGTGGTCGAGCGGATGGCCGGAGGTGTCCCGACCTCCGGCCATTCTTTTGTTCTCAATCGCGCCCGAGCCGTGGGGTCGGGCCGGGTCTTGCTCCGGCCGCGCAACGCGGCTGAACCGTCTCTCACGCCTTCACGATCTGCGGCCCGGCGAGCCCGCGCGCGCCCATGGCGTTGCGCGTATCGACGACGAGCAGATCGCGGGCGGCGAGGCCCGCATAATCCACGCCATCGTGATCGGTTGCGATGAGTACGGCGTCGGTTTCGGCCAAAATGCCCTCGTCAAGCGGCACGGAGGCGAGGCCGGCGAGATCCGGGTGCTCGCGCGTCGGCGGGATCACCGGCACGAAGGGATCGTGGAAACGCACCTGGGACCCGCGCTTCATCAGCGCATCCATCAGCACGAGGGCCGGGCTCTCGCGCATGTCGTCGATGTTCTTCTTGTAGGCGACGCCGAGAATGAGGATGCGCGCGCCGCGAAGCCCGCGCCCCGTGCGGGCATCATGGGCTTCGGCCAGCCGCGTGATCACGTAATGCGGCATCGCGGTGTTGATTTCGCCCGCGAGTTCGATGAACCGCGTGACGATGCCGAAGCGCCGCGCCCGCCAGCTCAGATAGAAGGGGTCGATGGGGATGCAATGCCCGCCGAGGCCCGGGCCGGGATAGAACGGCATGAAGCCGAAGGGCTTGGTGCGGGCGGCCTCGATCACCTCCCAGACATCGATGCCCATCGCATCGAAGATGACCTTGAGTTCGTTCACCAGCGCGATGTTGACCGAGCGGAAGATGTTCTCGGTCAGCTTCACGGCCTCCGCCGTCGCGGTGGAGGACACGGGCACGACCTGCACCACGAGCGACTGGTAGAGCGCCTGCGCCAGCGCTGCGGCAGCCGCACCATCCGCGCCGACGATTTTCGGAATGGTCGCGGTGCTGAAGCGGGCATTGCCAGGGTCCTCGCGCTCGGGCGAGAAGGCGAGGAAGAAATCCTCGCCCTCGACAAGGCCCGTGGCGGCGAGGATGGGGGCCACCACCTCGCGGGTCGTGCCGGGCCAGGTGGTCGATTCCAGCACGACGAGTTGGCCGGGCCGGAGCGCGCCGGCGATGCTCTCGGCCGTGCGGCGCACGAAGGAGAGATCCGGCTCCTTGTGGCGCGTGAGCGGGGTGGGCACCGCGATCAGGATCGCATCCGCCTCGGCGAGCCGGGCGAAATCCGCCGTAGCTTCGAAGCGCCCGGCCGCAATCGCCGCCTGCATCCGCTCGTCCGGGATGTGCTTGATCATCGAGCGGCCGGCATTCAGCGCTTCCACGCGCGGGCCGTTGATGTCGAAGCCGAGCACGCGGAACCCCGCCTCGCCCGCCGTCAGCGCCAGCGGCACGCCGACATAGCCGAGGCCGATGATGCCGACCGTGACATCGCGCTGCGCGATGCCCGCGAGCAGGCGCGCCGCATGCGCCGGCAGGGAATGGACAGGGGATGGCGCATCGCCGCGCGGGGGCTGGTTCGGCATCACGGGCGAAGTCTCGCAGAAGATGGGCGGGGCGGCACCGGAAGGACCGCCCGCGCGGGGCTCACGATCGGCCGGTCGCGGCCCTGATCGCATTGCACAATGGAGCGGCCGCCACATCCATGCAACGGCTCGAACGCTTGAAATCGTCGTAATAGATCACCCAGCGATCCGGCCGGTGGGCGCGATAGGGCCCGAACTTGAAATACTGGGTCTTGTCGAGGCCCGCTCCGCGATGGCCGATCGCGCCTTCCACGGTGGCGATCCACTGGCCGTTGGCGGCGATCTCGATCACGCCCTGTCCGGCGGGGTCGGGCTTCACCATGAACACGAAATCCACCCAGCCGCTATCGGCCTTCGGCCAGGCGCCGCCGCGCTCGGTGACCCGCAGATCGAGCGCGCAGCCCTCCGCCTCGGCATGGGCGACGCCGAGGCCGCCCTCGATGGCGACGGTGGCGCGCACCTGCCGGTGATCGTCCGGCGCATTGGCCGGGCTCTCGCCGGGCAGGCAGCCCGAGGCGCGCGGCTCAACACCCTTCTTCGCGTAACGCACCTCATCGCCCACCACCGTGGCGATGAGCCGCCCGCGCGACAGGCGCAGGGCCAGGAAGGGCGAATAATCGCCATCCGCGCCGGGGATGATCTCGCGCTTCCACTGCGCCATCACCAGCCGGTGCATTTCGCGCGGGATGGGATCGCCAAGGCGCATCGAGAAGGCATACCAGAGCGGCTGATCGTAGGGCGCGAGCTGCTCCACGCGCTCCCACACCTCGGCCCGTTCCGAGCAGCCCGTTCCGGTGACCTTGCAGCTCGGCTCGACCGAGAGTTCGAGGGCCATCCGGCCGTTGCGCACCACCTCGCTCTGGAAGCGCACCATGCCGCGCGCCTGCTCGGCATTCTCCTTGTAGAAGAGCCCGCCGGCCTCCGAGAAGCGGCCGGCCTCGAAATCATCCGAGAGCTGGAAGCGCCCCGGCTCGGCGGCACGGGCGGGAACCCCGCTGGCCAACGGGAACGCACCGAGCATCAGGATGGCCAGAATGGCCGGGTTCAGCTTGCCCAAGTTCAGCTTGCCCAAGTTCAGCCTACCCATATTTTGCCCCCTTGCTGGCGCATGGTCGCCGGTCCCCCGCGGCTGGCCGGAAGGCCGGCGCGGGCGGGATTGCGGCGGTTCATCAACGTTCCGTGATCCGGCGAATGCCGTTCTATGGCTTGACCTGCTCTGACGCCGAATGCGACCTTGATCGCTCGAAGAGGGTGCAAATGGGTCAGGGACTGTTCTCTTACGCGTGGCGACACAGCCGCCGGGAGCAGCTTTTCGTGCTGGCCCTCATCCTGCTGTCGTTGCCCGTCTACTGGATGTCGCTCGACCTGCCGAAGCAGATCGTGAACGACGCCATCCAGGGCAAGGCTTTCGCCGAGGGGGTCACGAGCGTCAGCATCCTCGAGATCCATTTCCGCTGGCCGGCCTTCCTCGGGGGGCAGGACGTGCGCCTCTTCGACGGGTTCGAAGTGATGCGCCTCGAATTCCTGCTCTATCTCAGTTTTCTCTTCCTGTTCTTTAGCCTGCTGAACGGCGGATTCAAGTATCACATCAACATCCGCAAGGGCATCATCGGCGAACGTCTGCTGCGCCGGCTGCGCTTCGAACTGTTCGAGCGCGTGATGCGCTTCAGCCCGGAGGACCTGCGCGCCACCAAGTCTGCCGAGGTGGCGAGCATGATCAAGGACGAGGTGGAGCCGATCGGCGGCTTCTTCGGCGATGCCTTCGTCACCTCGGCCTTTCTCGTCGTGCAGGCGACCACCGCCTTGCTGTTCATCATGGTGCAGAACCTGATGATGGGGCTGCTCGCGGCGGCGATCATCGGCGTGCAGGGCCTGGTCATTCCGCGGTTGCGGCGCGAGCAGCAGCGGCTCGGCCGGCTGCGCCAGCTCGAATCGCGCAAGCTCGCCGGCCGCGTCAGCGAAATGGTCGATGCCGCGCCGATGCTGCGCACCCACCATGCCGAGGCCTATCACGGCGCGGAGATCGGCGATCGGCTGGGCCTGCTCTACCAGATCCGCGAGGCGCTCTACCGGCGCAAATTCGCGGTGAAGTTCCTCAACAACCTGCTCGCGCAGGTGACTCCGTTCTTCTTCTACACCCTGGGCGGCTACCTCGCGCTCAAGGGCGAGATGGATATCGGCCAGCTCGTGGCGGTGATCGCCGCCTATCGCGACCTGCCGACGCCGATCAAGGAGCTGATCGACTGGGACCAGCAGCGCGCCGACGCCACCATCAAGTTCGATCAGGTGCAGGCCGCCTTCTCGCGCCATCTGCAGATGGACGAGGAGACGCCCCACGGCGCGCCGCCGCCCCCGCCCGACGCCCCGATCCGCCTCTCGGCCCTGCGCCATGCCGACCGGCGCGGCGCGCTGCTGCTCGACCGGCTGACGCTCAATCTCGAACGCCCGCAGCATGTCGCGCTGGTCAGCGTGTCGGGCAGCGGCGCAGGCACGCTGGCGAAGATCCTCGGCGGGCAGATCACCGAATATAGCGGCACGGTGAGCGTGGGCGACCGCGTGTTCTCCGGCCTCTCGACCGGTGGCGCGCGCATCGCCTATCTCGGCAGCGATCCGCTGATCATGTCCGGCACGATCCGCGACAACATCAGCCTCGTCGCCAAGACGCAATCAGCCGGCCCCGACCGGCCGGAGCGCCGCGAGAGCGTCGACAACCTGCGCGAGGCGATGCTGACCGGCAACCCGCTCCACCGCGCGAGCGATGCCTGGATCGATTACGACCGTCTCGGCATTGCCGGGCCCGACGAACTCGACGACGCGATCGTCGCGGCCTTTTCCGTGGTGCGCGGCTTCGAGGGCATCTACGAGGCGGGCCTGCGCGGGCCGATGGGCGCGGTGGACGATGCCTCCGTGCAGGAAAAGCTCCTCGATGCGCGCGGCCTGTTCCGCACGCGGCTCGCGGATGCCGGCAGCAAGGCGCTGGTCGAGACCTTCGAGGTCGATCGCTACAATGCCACGGCCTCCATCGGCGAGAACCTGCTGTTCGGCGCGCCGATCGGCCCGCGTTTCGCGCCGGAGAACCTCGCGGGCGACCCCTTCCTCAACGCCATGATCCGCGCCGAGGCGCTGGCGCGCCCGCTCGTCGATATCGGCCTGAAGCTCAGCGAGACGGTGCTCGACGTCATCGCCGAGGGGCGGCCGAGCCGGGCCATCGCCGACCGCTATTCCTTCTTCGACTTCTCCGATCCCGAAAGCCTGCAGCGCCACTGCCAGGATATCCGCAAGAACGGCTTCGGCCGCGCCCGCAGCGAGACGCGCCGGCGGCTGATCGAGATCGCGCTGAACTACATCGAGCCGAAGCATCGGCTCGGCCTGATCGACGAGGCCCTGCAGATGCGCGTGCTGCGCGCGCGGACGAGCTTCCGCCAGTACATCTCGAAGCGGGGCTACGAGGATATCCGCTTCTACGATCGCGGCGCGCTCATCACCACGATGTCGGTGTTCGAGAACGTGCTGTTCGGCCGCGTGGTCTATGGCGAGCCGCGCGCAGCGGAGACGGTGCAGCAGATCGTGCGGGCGGTGATCGAGGAATGCGGCATCCAGCCCTTCGTGATCGGCCTCGGCCTGCAGCGCGAGGCGGGTCCGGGCGGTCGCCTGCTCTCGCCCGAGCAGCGCGCGACGATCGCGCTTGCAAGAACGGTGTTCGCGCGGCCGGATACGGTTATACTGGATCAGGCGACGACCTTGCTGGGACAGCAGGAAGAGGCCAAGGTGATGGCCGCGCTGCAGAAACATTTCGAGGGGCGGACCCTCATCGTGACCTGCCCGCGGGAAACGAGCCTCGAGGGCTTCGACCGGGCCCTGTTCTTCGATGGTGCCGGCCTCCTGGAGGACCGGGTGCTGAATGCTCCGAAGGCGGAGCCCAGGGTCGTGGCGGAAGCGGGCGCGGCATAAAGGGAGATGGGACATGGCGATCGATGACGAACTCGACCTCCTGCAGCGTTCGCCGGTTTTCGCGAGCGTTCCGGCGAGCCGGCTGCGCATGCTCGCGCTCGGCTCGGATCACATGGTCTTCAAGCCGGGTCAGGCGATCTTCGAGGCCGGCGACCCTTCCGAGATGGTCTATATCATCCTGTCCGGCCGGCTCGCCCTGTCGGATTGGGCCTTCGAATTGCGCTACATCGTCGGCATTGTCGGGGCGCTCCTGCACAAGCCCTATGTCGCGACCGTGCGCGCGGAGACCGAGGTGCGCGCGCTGCGCGTCTCGCGGACGGCGCTGCTCGACCTCGCGACCAACTGCCCGCACACCGCGATGGCGGTGATGAAGGAACTGGCGCGAGTCATCGAACTGCTCGCAATGCGCCAGCCGGCCGAGGAGGCGCATGCATGAACATGCGCGTGCCACCCGGAGAGGAGACGTTGCCCGCCCGCGCACGCTGGCGGCGCTGGGTCGATTCCACCTCCGTGCAGCGCACGTTGCGCCTGTGGTCGGGTACCTTCATCTTCGTGTTCCTGTTCATGCATCTCGCGAACCACGCGCTGGGTGTGTTCGGGCTTGCGGTTCTCGATGTCGTGCAGACCTGGCGCTGGGCGCTGTGGAACAACGCCGTGGGCCTCTCCCTGCTCTATGGCGCCTTCGCGGTGCATGTCCTGCTGGGTCTGTGGCGGATCGCCGGGCGGAAGACCTTTCGCATTCCCCTCGATGAAGCGCTGCAGATCGCCAGCGGGCTCATCATCCCGTTCTTCCTGCTGCCCCACATCATCGGCACGCGCGTCGCGATGACCTGGGAGGGGCAGGGCCATGGCTTCTACGGCCCGGTTCTGGCGGCCTTGTGGTCGAAGAAGGCGCTCTGGCAATCCTTCCTCGTCACGCTCGCCTGGTTCCATGGCGTGCTGGGGCTCTACATCACCTTTCGCCACCGCCCGTGGTTCCCGCGGTTCCGGCCGTTCGGCGAGGCGATCGCCATCGGCCTGCCGCTGCTGGCGCTGGCGGGGTTCATTGCCGGCGGGCGCGAGGCCCTGCATCTGCAGGTCGCCTTCCCGATGTCGCCGCAGGCGATGCACAACATGCTGCAGCTCGAATTCACGCTGCAACTCGCCTATCTCGGCCTCGGCCTCCTCGGGCTGCTGCTCATCGTGGTGCTCAACATCCAGTTCCTGCGCCGCAAGTTCGGGGCGCGGCTGACGATCACCTATCGCGGCCGCGGACCGGTGAAGGTGCCGCGCGGCACCTCCATCCTGGAATCGAGCCGCATCCACGGCATCCCGCACCCGGCCGTGTGCCGCGGCAAGGGGCGCTGTTCCACCTGCCGCATCCAGATTCTCTCCGATCTCGACGGCCTGCCCGAGCCCAACACCGTGGAGCGCGCGACGCTCGACCGCATCGGCGCCCCGCCGAATGTGCGCCTCGCCTGCCAGGTGCAGCCGGATCGGGATGTCTCGGTCAGCATCCTCGTGCCGCTGCTCGGCCGGGCGCAGGATTCCGAGACGAGTGCCGAGGCGGAGCGCTGGGCGGCCGAGCGCGAGGTGACGATCCTCGTCGTCGATGTCCGCGCCTTCGAGGTGCTGGTCGGCGCGCAGCAGCCTTACGAATTGTCCGCGCTCGTCAACCGGCTCGCCCTGGAGCTGGAGCAGGCGGTGCACAACCATTCCGGCGTCGTGAGTTCCTTCGAGGGCGACCATCTCGTGGCGTTCTTCGATGCGGAGCGGCCAAGGCTCGGCGCACGCCATGCGGTGGCCTGCGTGAAGGACATCGCGCGTCTTCTCAAGACCCTCAATCGCGAGATGGGCGGCGCCCTGCCGCTGCCGGTGCGCGTGGGCATCGGCATCCATTCCGGCCGGGTGACACTCGCCCGCGTCGGCGAGATCGAGGCCCGCTCGCGGCTGATGGCCTTCGGGGAAATCGTGCGCAGCGCGGTCGCGTTGCAGGATGCGACGAAATCCATGCTGACCGATTGCATCATCTCGAAGACGACGGCCCGGCTGGCGCAGCTCGACCGGGCCAATCTGCGCAGCGTGACGATCGATGTCGAGGGGCTGGACGTGCCGATCGCCGCCTATGCGGTGTCCGATCTGAAGGCGATCAAGGTCGGGGCGCGGCAGGATGTGGCAGAGGCGGAGACACCATGACGACACAGGATCTACTCCGCATCGAGGATTTGCGGATCGCGTTCGAGGTGCAGGACGGGCTTCACGAGGTGGTGAAGGGCGTTTCGCTGCGCCTGCAGCAGGGGCGCACCGTGGCGCTGGTGGGCGAATCCGGTTCGGGCAAGACCGTGATCTCGCAGGCCGTCATGGGCCTGCTGCCGAAGAAGGGCCACATCACCGGCGGCCGCATCCTGTTCCGCGATCCGGCGACGCCGGCGATCGAGACCGATCTCGCGACCCTGCCGCGCGAGGGCCAGGCCTACCAGGCGCTGCGCGGCGGGCGCATGGGCATGATCTTCCAGGAGCCGATGTCCTCGCTCTCGCCGGTGCACACGATCGGCGATCAGGTCGAGGAAGCGTTGACGCTGCATCGCAAGGTGCAGGGCAAGGAAGCGCGCGAGGCAACCGAGCGGATGTTCGCGCTGGTCGGCTTCCGCGATCCCGCCTGGGCCTATGAGCGCTATCCGTTCGAACTGTCCGGGGGCCTGCGCCAGCGCGCGATGCTCGCCATGGCGCTGATCTGCCGGCCGGCTTTGCTGATCGCCGACGAGCCCACCACCGCGCTCGACGTGACGATCCAGGCCCAGGTTCTCGCGCAGATGAAGGCGCTGCAGCAGGAATTCGGCATGGCGATCCTGCTCATCACGCATGATCTCGGCGTGGTCGCGAACCTCGCCGACGAGGTCTTCGTGATCTATCAGGGCGAGATCATGGAGGCGGGCGAGGCCGGGGCCATCTTCCGCGAGCCGCGCCACCCCTATCTCAAGGCCCTGCTCAACGCCTCGCCGCATTTCGACATGAAACCGGGCGAACGGCTCGTCTCGCTGCGTTCGGTGGAGGTGCCGCGCACGGGCAAGCCGCGCAGCGCCGTGCCCCTGGGGCAGACCCTGCTCGAGGTGCGCGATCTCGAGAAAAGCTATGGCGGCGGCAATCTTGCGCTGTTCCGCAAGAGCGGCGCGACCGTCAAGGCGGTGGATGGCGTGAGCTTCGATGTCGCCAGCGGCGAATGCTTCGGCATCGTGGGGGAATCGGGCTCGGGGAAGACCACCGTCGGGCATCTCATCATGCGCTCGCGGCGGGCGGATGGCGGGCGCATCACCTTCCATGGGCCGGATGGGCCGGTGGATGTGCTCGCGCTGGGGTCGCAGGCGCTGCGGACCTTCCGCCCCAACATCCAGATGATCTTCCAGGATCCGGTCTCCTCGCTCTCGCCCCGCATGACCGTGCTCGACATCCTGCGCGAGCCGATGATGATCCAGGGCAAGCTCTCCCCCTCCGAGCAGCGAACGCGCGCCGAGGCGCTGATGCAGATGGTGGGGCTCGATCCGCGCTTCCTGAACCGCTATCCGCACAGCTTCTCGGGCGGGCAAAGGCAACGCATCGGCATCGCGCGCGCGCTCGCGCTCGAGCCGAGCATGATCATCTGCGACGAGCCGGTCTCCGCGCTCGATGTGAGCGTGCAGGCGCAGGTGCTGAACCTTCTGAAGGATCTGCAGAATTCGCTGGGCCTCACCTCGATCTTCATCTCGCACAACCTCGCGGTGGTGCATTACATGGCGAGCCGCATCGCGGTGATGGCGCGCGGAAGGATCGTGGAACTCGCGAGCCGCGACCAGCTTTTCCGCAACCCCACCCACCCCTACACGCAGGCCCTGCTGGCGGCGGTGCCGCATGCCGATCTCGATCGCCCGCTCGATTTCGCGAACCTGCAGCGCGTCAACGGCTCCGATTCCGCGCGCTGGGGCGAGGAATTCCGCGGCGAGGGCCTTGTCCTCCACGAGATAGAGCCCGGCCATCGGGTGCTGATGCGCGCGAGCCCCGTCGTTGCACCCATGAAGGAGGCCGTCGATGCGTGACGCCGCCCTGCGCCATCGGGCGCCATACTCTCCGGGTCTCCTGGCCGGCTTCCTGCGCGCGGGCCTCCTCGCGCTCGCGCTCGCCGCGCCGCCCGTCGCCGCGGGTGAGAAACTGGTCGAGATCCCCATGCTGGCCCCGAAGGTCGCGAAGGGCGAGCTCCCGCCGATGGCGGAGCGCCTGCCGACCACGCCGCGCGTCGTGCCGCTCTCGGCGATGGGGCGCGAGACCGGCCAATATGGCGGCACCCTGCGCATGCTGATGGGTGACCAGCGCGACATCCGCATGGTCACGATCTACGGCTATGCGCGGCTCGTCGGCTTCGACGTGCCGGGCAAGCTCCAGCCCGATCTTCTCGCCGGCGTGGAGGTGGAGGGCGACCGCATCTTCACCCTGCGTCTCAGGCCCGGCCATCGCTGGTCGGACGGGCACCCCTTCACGGCCGAGGATTTCCGCTACTGGTGGGAGGATGTGGCGAAGAACAACCGCCTCACCCGCTCGGGCCTGCCGTTGGCCCTGCTCGCCGATGGCAAGCCGCCGCGCTTCGAGGTGATCGACCCGCTGACCGTGCGCTATACCTGGCCCGCGCCGAACCCGAAATTCCTGCCGGCGCTGGCGGGCGGGCAGCCGCAGGTCATCATGATGCCGGCGCATTACATGAAGCAGTTCCACCAGAAATACGCCGACAAGGCGAAGCTCGAGGCCGAAATCGCCAAGGTCCGCGTGCGCGACTGGGGCGCGCTGCACGAGCGCAAATCGCGCTCCTACCGGCCGGAAAACCCGGATCTGCCGGTGCTCGATCCCTGGATCAACAAGGTGGCCCCGCCGGCCGAGCGCTTCGTCTTCGAGCGCAACCCCTATTTCCATCGCGTCGACGAGAACGGCCAGCAACTGCCCTATATCGACCGGATCGAGATGTCGATCAGCACCGGTTCGCTGATCCCCGCCAAGGTCGCCTCGGGCGAGGTGGACCTGCAGGCGCGCTATATCCGCTTCGACAACTACACCTTCCTGCGCGAGCACGAGAAGCGCCAGAAATATCGCGTGCTGCTCTGGGACCAGGGCACCGGCTCGCAGATCGCCCTGAAGCCGAACCTCAACACCGCCGACCCCGTGCTGCGCGAACTCTTCCGCGACGTGCGGTTCCGCCGCGCCCTGTCGCTCGGCATCAACCGGCGGGATCTCAACAAGGTCATCTTCTACGGGCTCGGCACGGAGGCGGGCAATTCCGTGCTGCCCGGCTCCCCGCTCTATGACGCGCGGCAGGCGCAGGCCTTCGCCGCCTACGATCCCGAGGAGGCCAACCGCCTGCTCGACGAGATCGGGCTCACGCGCCGCAATGTCGAGCGCACCCGCCTGCTGCCGGATGGCCGCCCGCTCTTCCTCACCGTCGAGACCACCGGCGAGAGCACGGAGGAAACCGACGTGATGCAACTCGTCGCGGATGACCTGCGCGCCATCGGCATCCGCATCTTCGTGCGCTCCACCCAGCGTGACGTCTTCCGGCGCCGCGCGATCGCCGGTCAGAACGAGATCTCGGTCTGGCATGGCCTCGACAACGCGACGCCGAGCCCCGATCACGAACCGGAGGAACTCGCGCCGAACAACCCGACGCAATTCGAATGGCCGCTCTGGGGCCAGCATGTCGCCACGGGCGGCAAGGAAGGCGAGAAGCCCGCCCTGCCGGCCGCGCAGCGGCTCGTCGAATTGCACCGGCAATGGGCGATGTCGGTTGATGCCGCGCAGCGCGAGCGGATCTGGCGGGAAATGCTCGCGATCCATGCCGAGCAGCAATTCACCATCGGCCTCGTCAACCGCACCAAGCAGCCCGTGGTGGTGGCTTCCGACCTGCGCAACGTGCCCGATACGGGCATCTTCAGCTTCGAGCCGCGCGCCTTCTTCGGCGCGTATCACCCGGAAACCTTCTTCTGGGCCAAAAAGGACAACCGGCCGTGATCAAGTATCTCCTCCGCCGCATCGCGATCATGGTGCCCACCCTGCTGGTGACGTCGATCCTGATCTTCACGATCATGCGCCTGCCGCCGACCGATTATTTCGAGACCTACGTGGCGGAATTGCAGGCGCAGGGCGAGCGGGCGGATCTCGGCCGCATCGAGTTCCTGCGCAAGGAATATGGCCTCGATCAACCGGCGGTGACGCAGTATTTCCGCTGGGTCGGCGGGTTCTTCAAGGGCGATTTCGGCTATTCCTTCGAATATGACCTGCCGGTCAGCGCCATTGTCGGCGAGCGGCTCGGGCTCACCATCCTGCTCGCCTTCTGCACGATCCTGCTCACCTGGATCATTGCCTTTCCCATAGGAATATATTCAGCCACCCACCAATACAGTTGGGGCGATTACGGGCTGACCTTCGTGGGCCTTCTCGGCATCGCGATCCCGCATTTCCTGCTGGCGCTGGTGATGATGTATTTCGCCAATGTCTGGTTCGGCCTCTCCATCGGCGGGCTGATGGACCCGAAATATTTCAACCAGCCGATGAGCTGGGAAAAGGCGCAGTCCATCCTCGCGCATCTCTGGATTCCCGTGCTCATCATCGGCGCGGGCGGCACCGGCAGCATGATCCGCAAGATCCGCGCGAACCTGCTCGATGAATTGCAGAAGCAATATGTGGTGACCGCGAAGGCCAAGGGCCTGCCGCCGGGGCGGGCCTTGCGGAAATATCCGCTGCGCATGTCGCTGAACTTCTTCATCTCGCATATCGGCGACATCCTCCCCACGCTCGTTTCGGGCGCGGAACTGACGGCCGTGGTGCTCTCGCTGCAGACGACCGGCCCGCTGCTCCTGCGCGCGCTGCAGAGCCAGGACATGTTCCTCGCGGGCTCCTTCCTGATGTTCCTCGCGCTGCTGACGGTGATCGGCACGCTGATCTCGGATATCGCGCTGGCCTTTCTCGATCCGCGCATCCGGCTCCAGGGGGAGGCCACGAAATGAGCCTGACGCTGCAGCACCTGCCCGCGCCCGGCGAGCGCCTCGCGCATTCCGTCTCCCAGAAGCCCTTCGACCCGCAGGCGGCGGAAACGCTGACGGATGCGCAGCGCAAGGTCTATCTCGCCTCGCAGACCACCCTGATGTGGTGGAAATTCAAGCGCCACCGCTTGGCCGTGATCTCCGGCGTCGTGATCCTCGCGATCTACTTCATGGCCGCGATCGCGGAGTTCCTCGCACCCTACAATTACGAGAAGCGGCACTCGGATTTCATCCGCATGCCGCCGCAATCGGTGCATCTCTTCCATGAGGGCTCGTTTGTCGGGCCCTTCACCTATGGCACGATCTACAACCTGAACCTCGAGAACCTGAAGCGCGAATACACCGAGGATCGCACGACCATCCACAAGCTGCGCTTCTTCTGCGAGGGCGATTCCTATCGCTTCTGGGGCCTGATCGAGGGCAACCGGCACCTCGTCTGCGCGGGCGAGGGCGGCACGCTGTTCCTGCTCGGCACGGACCGGCTCGGGCGCGACATGCTCTCGCGCATCCTCATCGGGGCGCGCATCTCGCTCACCATCGGCCTCATCGGCATCACGATCAGCTTTGTCCTCGGCATCGTCATCGGCGGGCTCGCGGGCTATTATGGCGGCCTGTTCGATCTCGTCGTGCAGCGCGCGATCGAGATCATCCAGTCGCTGCCGCATATCCCGATCTGGCTGGCACTCGCCTCGATCATGCCGCCGCACTGGAGCCCGCTGGTCGTCTATTTCGGCATCACGGTGATCCTCGGGCTGATGGACTGGACCGGGCTCGCGCGCTCGGTGCGCTCGAAACTGCTGTCCCTGCGCGAGGAAGATTACGTGCTCGCCGCGCAATTGATGGGCGCGCGCACGCCGCGCATCGTCTTCCGGCATCTGGTGCCGGGCTTCATGAGCCATCTCATCGCCTCGGCGACGATCACCATCCCGACGATGATCCTGGGCGAAACGGCGCTGAGCTTCCTCGGCCTCGGCCTGCGCCCGCCCATCACCTCCTGGGGCGTGATGCTGAACGAGGCGCAGAACATCAACGTGGTGGCGCTCTATCCCTGGCTCATCACGCCGGTCATCCCGGTGGTGCTGGTGATCCTCGCCTTCAACTTCCTGGGCGACGGCCTGCGCGACGCCGCGGACCCCTACCACTAGAGCGGTTTCCGATCTGACTCTATCAGATCGACCGCTCTATCTCTCTGTCTTGTCGCATTTTCTGATCGCCAACCGGTATCCACTTGGCCGGAAAATGCTCTAAGGGGCGAACACCGCCTCCGCCGTCCGGAAGCGGATGGCGGGCGCGTTGGCGAGACGGGTGAAGAGCCGCTCGAGAAACGCTTCCATCCAGCCGTCATGCACCAGATGATGCGTGAGCAGGCCGATGGGTCGGCGTGCTTCCGCCGGCTTCGCGCGCTCCGTCGCGATCAGCGCGGCGAGTTCGGCGATGAGCTTCGCCGGCGACTTCAGCCCGCGCGTGCCCTTCCAGTCGATCGGGTCCCAATGGCAGTTCGCCTGCACGAAGCCGGGCGGATCGCCCGCCTCGCGCCGTTCCGCGAAGGTCGAAAGGCCGGCATAGCCCAAGGCGGGCAGGCGCCGCGCGACCCCCTCGTCGATGCGGTTCCAGGGCGGCACGAAAACCGGCAGGGCGCGCGCGCCGAAGGCATCACGCAGCAACGACAGCGAATCCGCGAGTTCTGCCGCGATCACACCCGCCTCGCGATGCGCCCCGAATTCCGCCGCGCGCTGGCCGGCGGGCGCGTGGTTCTGGTGACGATGGCCGTGCACCAGCAGGTGATGGGCGAGCGGTTCGGCCGCGAAACGTTCGGCGAGGCCGGGTTCGAGGCGTGCGGGAATGGCGGCGAGACCGGCGGGAATCGCGTGGCGCGCGAGCTGCGCGAGGAAGCGTTCGAGAGCGGGGGTGACGGCCACGACATCGTCGTCGCGCAGCCAGAGATCGACCCGGTCACCGGCCTCCGCCATCGCCTCGAGCAGCGCGTCGAGCCCGGCCCAGGCGGCCTCGTTCGCCTCGTGGGACAGGGCCAGCCCGCGGATGGTCGCGACGGCCCGTTCCGCGCCATCGAGCCGGATGCCCGACCAGTCCGGTGCCGCCTCCGCGCCGAGGCTGCGGATGGCATTGGCCAGTGTTTCGCCCGTGAGTTCGGTTTCGCGCACGATCCGCGCGAGGCCCCGCGCCGCGATCGCCTCCGCGCGCAAGGTCTGCTCACGCTCCTGCCCGGCGGCGAAGGGCACCAAAACGGCGCGCGGACCGGCCGCCGCGAGATCGAGCATCGTGTTGTAACCGGCTTGCGAGACCGAGACCCGGCACCGCGCGAGCAGCGCGGGAAAATCGCGCCGCGCCGGTTCCACCGTCACATGCGCGGGGGCGCTGGCCTGCATCGCCGCGAGCCGCTCGGCCGCGATCGCGTGGCTGACGAGGATGTGCCAGGGCTCGTCGTTCAGCAGCATCGCCGCGGAAAGGGCAGCTTCCGCGAGCGCGAGCCCGGCATCCGAGCCGCCGCCCGAGACGAGAATGCCGGAGCGCGCGGTTTCCGGCACGGCCTCGGCCGCATCGCGCGTGGCATCGCGCAGATAGCCGGCATAATGGATCTGCCGGGCAAGATCGGGCGTCACGGGCCAGGATCGGTCGAGCGGCAAAGTGTCGTCGCCATGCACGAGCACGCCGTCATAGGCAGCGAGCCGGTTCAGCACGCTTTCGGCCCGGCCCGGCTTCGCGGGTGGGTTGAGAACATCGCGGATCGAGCAGAGCAGCAGCGGGCGCGGCCGGCGCGCCGCGATCCGGGCGAGCAGCGCCTCGAATTCCCCCGCAAGCGCTCGCCTGCCGAACGGGTAGAGTTCCGTGATGACGCAATCGGGTTCCGCCTGCTCATAGGCCTCGAGCAGCAGCCTTGTCCGCTCGGCCAGTGTTTCGGGGCGCATGACTTCCCCGGAATCGTCCAGAAGCCGCGAGAAATCGCCGTTCCGGCAATGCACGGCCGGAAGCTGCACCAGCGCGAGCCCGCCGGTCTCGATCGTGGCATTGACGCGCCCGCCCGAGACGAGCGTCACGCGCGTGCCGGCCTGCGCGAGCGCCCGGCCGAGCGCGGCCATCCGCGCGAAATGCCCGACGCCCAGCAGATGCGTGACGACGATGAAGACGTGGCGCGGCATCATCCGCCCTCCCCTGCCGGCGCGATGCCCGCCGATCGCGCGGCCTCCGCGAAGCGCGCCGCCATGGAAGCGAGGCTGCGTTCGGCCAGGATGAAGCGCCGCACCAACGCGCGCCGTTCCGCGAGCCCGGCGCGATCGCGCGAGAGGGCCCGCAGGGCCGCGCCATAGGCCTCCGGCGTCACGGCATCGACCAGCACGCTCGCGGGCGCGAGGGCCTCCGGCACGCCGCCGATGCGCCCGGCGAGGCACGGCACGCCATGGAGCTGCGCTTCGAGATAGGCCATGCCATAGGCCTCCTGCAGACCGGGCCAGACGCAGAGATCGGCGGTCCGGAACGCCTCGCCGAGCGTCTCGCGCCCGCTTTCCCCATGAAGCCGCACGCGGTCGCCGAAACGGGCAAAAAGCGCCGCGACCGTCGCGCGGGCCGGTCCGTCCCCGTGGATGTCGAGGATGAAATCCTCGGTCGCGATGGCCTGCATCGCCTCGGCCAGCAAGGTGTAGGAGGCGAGTTTCGCGCCCTCGCGCATCATCGCCACGGTGATGAGCCGCAACGGTCCCTCGCCTGCGGCTCCGCGCGCCGCCGCCGCCTCGGCCATGGGCCAGGCTCGCGGATCGAGCCCTGCCGGGATCGTCACGATCTGCTGGCCGGGTTGCCTCACGCTTTCGAGCAGCGGGCGGTCCGCCGCGCTCGCCGCGACGATGAGCCGCGCCGCCGCGACCCCCGCCCGCGCGCGGATCTCGCCCGCGCGATGCGGCCCGGTGAGCCGTTTCCCCGCGAGGCTCGGTTCGGCCACGACGTAAGGCACGCCGAGCGCACGAGCGAGTTCCGGGCCGATGCAATCGGGCGCGCGGTAGTAATTGTGGTAGCAGAAGACGAGGCGCGCCCCGGCGATCAGCGCGGGATCGGCGAGGATGCGGGCGGTCTCTGCGGCGCCTTGCCGGAACAGGGCCTCGAAGGCCGCCTCGCCTCCCGCCTTGGCCACGGTCCGCAGGCGGCTCGCGAGGCGCACCTCCCAGCCCAGGCCTTCCAGCGCCGCGATCCAGTGGCGGGCGATGGTGCGATCGCCCGAGGGCACCGGATGATCCGGCGGCTTCATCGGTGCGAGGAACAGCGCGATCATGCGCGGCGCGGGCCGGTATCCGCCCCGTCCACGGCCTCGTCCACGCTCTTGTCGACGGCCTGGGCGAGCCATTGCGCGAGGCGATCGAGGCCGCCCTCGAACGAGAAATCCCGCGCGACCCGCGCCCGTGCCGTGGCCCCGAGCGTCGCGCGCAATCCGGCATCGCGGATCAGGCGTTCGAGCGCGCCCGCCAGCGCCGCCGGGTCGCCCGGCGGGACGAGCAGGCCTTCCTCGCCGTCGCGGATGAATTCCGGCACGGCGGCGAAGCGCGTCGAGACGAGCGGCAGGCCTTGCGAAGCGGCCTCCATCAGCACATTGGGCAATCCGTCGCGGTCGCCATCCGCACCGGGCTTGCTCGGCAGCACGAAGAGATCAGCCGCCTGCAGATGGCCGATCACCCGGTCCTGCGGCAAGGCTCCCGTGAAGGTGAGGCGCGCGGCGATCCCCGCCGCCTCGGCCTGCTTCTTCAGGGCCGGCAGCAACGGGCCGGAGCCCACCAGCGTCAGCCGCCAGTCGAGATCCGCCGGCAGCAGGGCCAGAGACGCGAGGAGATCGTCGAACCCCTTCTTCTCCACGGCGCGGCCCACCGAGACGATCTGCACCGGCCCGTCTGTCGGGCGGGTCGGACGCGCGGCCGGATCGGGAAAACGCGTCAGATCGAGGCCGTGATAGACGAGATGAACCTTGTCCGCCGCCTCCGGGCCGGCGGCGCGCCGCAATTCCTGCCAGCCATCCCGCGTGCAGGTCACGCCCCAGCGGCAGGCCGCGATCTTCTCGCGCTTCTCCCAGTCGGGGATGGTCCAGATATCCTTGGCATGCGCGGAGAAGGTGAATTCCCGGCCGGTGAGCAGCGCCGCATAGCGCGCGACACTGCCGGGCGTGTGCAGGAAATGCACGTGGAAATGCCGGATCGCCGGGTCCACCTCGCGCGCGAAGACGCAGGCCTGCCCGAAGCGCCGCAGGCGGTTCGGCGTGAGGTCACGCGCGAGATCCTTCAGGAAGACGCGCGCCATCGCGCCGAAACCGGGCTGGCGCAGGGCCCAGCCGATGCCTTTCATCACCCGCCAGGGGGCATGGTAGAGATATTCCGGCAGGTAGAATTTCGGGGCCGCGATGCTCTTGTGCATCGGGTGGAGATATTTGTCGGTCGGCTGGCGCAGCGACCAGATGTCGATCGCGAAGCCCTCGCGTTCGAGGCCCAGGATCTCCTGGGCGATGAAGGTTTCGGAGAGGCGCGGATAGCCCTTGAGGATGACGGCAAGCCGCCGCCCCGTGCGCCCGCTTTCGGCCGGAAGAAACATCAGTGGCTTCTTATCAGCTCTTTCCGGGGCAGCACCATCGGCATGCGGGGCCGCATCAGTTCGTCGCAGACCGTGGGCAGACCGTCGAGCAGGTTCTCGAGCTTCACGCTGGAGGGCCGGGGCCGGTCGCCGAGCGTGGAAAGCTCGTGGATCATCTGCTCGACATTGGCGAGACGGTCCGGCCCCTCGCGCAATTCGCGCACGAGGCCGAGTTCGGCGGCGCGGCGGGCGCGGATCGCCTGTTCCTTGCGCGGGAATTCGCGCGGGACGATGACGCTCGGCTTGTCGAAGGAGAGGATCTCGCAGAACGTGTTGTAGCCACCCATCGCGACCACGCCCGCCGCCCGGCTGATGAGACGCTCGATCTTGGGGTCGAAGGCGATGTGATCGACATTCGGCAGGCGCTCGATGCGCGCGGCGAATTCGTGCCGGTGCGAGCGCGACAGATAGGGTCCGGTGACGATCAGCGCCGGCATCGGCATGTCCGGCTTCGCCTCGTAGGCGGAAAGCGCGAGATCGATGATGGATGCGCCATCGCCGCCGCCGCCGGTCGCGACCAGGATGAACGGACCCTTCGCGATCTTGGGGTAGCGCACGGCAGCGGGCCCGCGCGGCACGGTGCGGCGCAGGTAGCCCGTATAGGTGATCTTTGAGGCGATGCGCTCCGGCAGGGGAACGCCGTCCAGCGGCCGGAAGAAGCGCTCGAGCCCGTAGACGAAGATGTCGTCGTAGAAATCCGAAACCGCCTCGACCGCCCCGCGCGAGATCCATTCGTTGCGCACGGTCTCGGGATCATCCAGCACGTCGCGGATGCCGAGGACGATGCGGCAGCCGGTTTTGCTCAGGAATTCGAGCGTCGGCAGCAATTCGCCCTGGAAGCCGGTCGGCTCCTTGTCGGCGATGAACACATCCGGCCGGAAGGCGCGCGTCGCCTCGTAGATGATGGCGCGGCGCAGATCCACGACCTCGCGGATATCCATGCGCAGATTGGCGCTCGAATAGGTGCCGGCCTTGGTCTTGGTGACGCTGGGGATATGGACGAAATCGATCCCCTCGCCGAAATGGAAGCTGCCCGCCAGCGGCGAGCCGGAGAGGATCAGCACCGAGACATCCGGCCCGCTGCCCACGATGGCGTTGGCCAGCGAGCGCGTGCGGCGGATATGCCCCAGCCCGAAGGTGTCGTGGCTGTAGAAGAGAACGCGCGTGGGTCGAGAAGACATCAGACGGGGTTGCGTCCTTGCGCCAAATCCGGTCATCGTCGCAGGCCCCCTCCCTACGCGGCGGCAGGGCGGGCCGCCTGAAACCTTGCAAAGAACTGCACTTCCCCGATGCAATCCCGTGGCGAAACGCCCGTATCAGCGAGCCACGTTATTCTGCAGGCCAAGACCCGACGGGAACATGACAGCACGCAGATGGCAAAAAAGAAATCACAAAATCGTGTCTCCGCTGCCAGTTGATGTCACGAAAAAACGTAGAATTTCCCATGGGTCCGGCTTGTTGCACCAGGCAAGGCGTGGTTGAATCCGGCGCTTCCTACAGAAGATCGGCCCAATCTCCAACTGAGGCAGAAATGCAACATTTGCTTGCGACCTTGTCGCTCGGTCTCCTGATCGGCCTTGCGCCGGTTTCGACCGGGCAGGCCCAGTCGGGCCCCGCGCCGGCCGCACCGCCGCCGCAGATGGTCAAGGTCAGCGGCGAGATCGTCGATACCTGGTGCAATGTCTCCGGGCTGATGTTCGGGCTTGGCACGGCGCATTACCAATGCGCGGTCTGGTGCACGCTCGGGGGGATTCCGGTCGCCATCCGCGACAAGGACGGCAACCTGTTCCTGATCCTCAAGATCGAGAACGACGATCTCGCGGTCAATTCGCCGCGCCTCGCGCGCTTCCAGGCGCATGAGGTGACGGTCGAGGGCGAATTGCTCGAACGCGACGGCGTGAAATACCTGCTCGTCACGCAGGTCGCCGACGACAAGGGCGTGATCAACATGACCCATGCCGAACATGGCATCCAGCCCTTCGGACAGTGAGGCCAGCGCATGCGGATCGTCGGTTTGTCTCTCCTCCTGCTGGTCGCTGCGCTGCTTCCGGCCCGTGCGGCCGATCCCTGGGGCATTGCCGGCGAGAAGGAGCAGGTGGTCATCGGCCAGGTGGTCGATGTCCTCTGCCATCTGAAGAAGGATTGCCCGGCCAATTGCGGCGGCGGCCGGCGGCAGCTCGGCATCGTCGATGCCGAGGGGCGCCTGCGCATGGTCGCGAAGGGCCAGGTGGATTTCGCCAATGCCGTTCCCGATCTCCTCGCCTATTGCGGCAAGCGCATCGAGGCCGACGGGCTGCTGATCGAGAATCCCGTCATCACCCTGTTCTTCCTGCAGCGCATCCGGCACGAGGGCTCGGCGGATTTCCAGCCGGCGGAGCGCTTCATCCAGGAATGGACCGCCCGCAACGGCGCATCCTCCGAATGGTTCCGCGACGATCCCGAGACCAAGGCGATCATCGGCGAGGTCGGGCCGCTCGGCATCAAGGGCCTCGTGCCGCCGCCGCAGTGATGGCGCGCGTTTCATGATCCCGAACCCCTCCGCAATTCCGGCGAGGCTCGCAGCATGACGATCCGGTTTCCGGCCGACCGGCCCGATCGCCGCCGCGTGATGCGGCTCGCGGCCGGGCTCTGGCTTGGCTTCGGCACGCCATTTTCGGTGTTCGCGCAGCATGCGGGCCACGGTGCTGGCCACGGCGCGGGTCATGGCGCCGGCCATGGCGCCGGACACGGGGCGACGCCAGCCCAGCCCCCGGCCGCGCGGCCCGATCCGCTGGCCGGGCGCTTCGGCGGCGCCTTCACGCTGACCCGGCAGGATGGCCAGCGCGTGACCGAGCGCGACTTCCTCGGCCGGCACATGCTGGTCTATTTCGGCTTCACGCGCTGCACGGATACCTGCCCCATCGACATGCCGATGATCGCGACGGCCCTCGACCGGCTGGGAGCTCTGGCCGATCGCGTCACGCCGGTCTTCGTCACGGTCGATCCGGAGGACAGCCCGGCCGTTTTGCGCGATTATCTCGCCGGGCTGCATCCGCGTTTCGTCGGCCTCACGGGCACGGAGGCCGAACTTGCAGCGGTGGCGCGAATCTATCGCGTGCATCGCCGCCAACTCGCGGTCGCGCCGCAATCCGGCCGGCAGACGCATCACCACCAGCATGGCGGCGGCTTCACCATCGATCACGGCTCGCTGGCCTATCTGATGGATGCGAAGGGACAATTCGTCACGCTGTTTCCGCACGCCACCGGCGCGGATCGCTATGCGGAAGTGCTGGCGCGCTATCTCGGGCCCTGAGGCGCCTCAGCCATAGATGCTCGGATGATCGATGATGTCGTGGCAGACGAGCCCCGGCACCGGGCGGTATTCGGTTTCGTGCCGCCCGTCGGGGTGAAGATGGTGCAGCAGATAGCCCACCGTCCGGGTCCCGAATGTCTGCTGCCAGTCGGGATGCACCACGAAGGACGTCGCCGGCGCGGAGCAATGGCGCGTCGCCCCGATCCACGGCGCGCGCCATTGATGGAGATGGCCGGAGAGCACGAGCGTCGGCGCGGCAGCGCCCCAGGCCTGGCAGAGCCGCTGGCGCGCGCGCCGCGAGAGGAACCATTGCGGCGGCGAATCCGGCTCGTCGTAAAGCTCCGCCGCCATGGGCATGTGCAGAGCCAGCAGCAGCCGGCGCCCCTCGAGCTGCTCGGAGGCCTGCTGCAGCAGGCGGAACTGGTCGGCGGCGAAGGGCGTGTCGAGATCGAGAACCTGCGTGTTCAGCCCCACGAGGCGCCAGCCGGGGCAATCCCGCACCCAGGCCGAAGGGCCGACGAGGCTGTGATAGCGGGCCACGCGCTCGGGTGTCACCGGCACGCCGCCGGTGAAGGATGCTGCCTCGCCCACATCGTGGTTGCCGGGCAGAAGCAGCACTTCCGTGCCCAATCCGCCATGGCTGGCGGCGGCGAAGGCGAGATCCTCGTGGTGCAGCACGCCATCGAGCGAGAGATCGCCGGTATGGATCACGAAATCCGGTGCCATGGCGCGGATATCGGCGGCGACGCGGTCGAAATTGCCCTGGAACAGGCTGTTACGCGGCGAGAGATGGGTATCCGAGAGATGGGCGATCCGCACCGCCATCGGCTGCCTCCGAAGGATGGGATCGATCCGCCCGGCGCAACGGCAACGGCCGCGCCGGGTTAAATCCGCGCGACCGGCCTGTCAGAGATAGTCGGCGCGGATATCCACGCTCGAGCGTTCGCCGATATCGTGGAAATGCGCATCGAGCCACAGGGCGGCGGCATTGCGTCCCAACGCCTTGAGATGCGTCAGGAAATCCCAATCCGTATTGAACTTGCTGGAGACCGAGAACTCGCTCATCACCTCGTCCGCGCGGATCGCGTGCACGTTGAGGCGCTTCATGCGGTCGCGATATTCGGGCTTGATCCATTCCTCGTCGATGAGCCGCGTCGCAAACGCGATGGCGCGCATTTCCCGGATGAGGGAGGAGTTGAAGCTGATCTCGTTGATGCGGTTGTAGATCGCCGGCGCGCTGCGCGGAATATCCGGCCGGGTGATCGGGTTGATATGCACCACGAGGATATCGCGGCATTCGACATCGTAGATCAGCGGGTAGATCGCGGGATTGCCGATATAGCCGCCATCCCAGTAATGTTCGCCATCGATCTCGACCGCGCGGAACAGCATCGGCAGGCAGGCCGAGGCCAGCACCACATCGGCGGAGAGCATCTCGTTCGTGAAGATCTTCGGCTTGCCGGATTTCACGTTGGTCGCGCAGAGCCGCAAGGATGTGGTCTTGCATTGGCGCAGCTCGTCGAAATTCACGACCTCGCAGAGCACATCCTTCAGCGGGTTCAGGTTCAGCGGGTTGAACTGGTAGGGCGAGAAGGCGCGCGTCATCGCGTCGAAGAACTGGTAGCTCACGGTCTCCTGCATGCCCAGCGCGCGCAGCCACAGGTCGATCGGCGTGGTCTGCGAGGGGCTCGAAAAGCGGCCCTTCGCGCTGACGATGCGCCAGAATTCTTCGAGCTTGTCGCGCGCGCCCTCGCTGCCGCCCTTCATCAGGCCATAGGCATAGACGACGGCATTCATGGCCCCGGCGCTGGTGGCGGAGAGGCCCTCGATCTTCAGGCGGCCATCCTCGAGGATCTTGTCGAGCACGCCCCAGCCGAACGCGCCATGCGCGCCTCCGCCCTGCAATGCCAGGTTTACCTTGCGAATGCCGTGCTCGCTGTTATGGCCCTGAAGGCGGGCGTCGAGCGACTTCACGTTGGACTGCGTGTTCATGGTTTCCCCCTTGGGAAGCGCGCCCGGCGTTTTTCAGGCGCAAGGGTCGTGCTTGTTGCGCGACCGATATCGCATCCCCCGTCGGCCCGGCCGACAGGGTCGTTCCAGCCCCGCCGGCCTAGCTGGCGGAGGTCATGGCGGGTTCGAGCCGCGGTTTTGCGGGCTCGGGTGCGGCGTCTTCGCCCGCGCGGGTCGCAAGCGCCACTTCCGCGCCGGTGATGAGGCGGGCACCGCGCTCCCAGGTGAGATAGGACCAGGCCCAGGACAGCGCGACCGCACCGCGGCTGCGATATCCCACCAGGAACCAGACATGCACGAAGGACCAGAAGAACCAGCCGAGCCGGCCCTTGAGATGCATGCGCCCGAGATCCGCGACGGCATAATCGCGGCCGATCGTGGCGAGCGCCCCGAAATTGCGATAGGCGAAGGGCTTCGGCGCCGCGCGGCCGCTCGCCCGTGCGGCGATGAGCGCGCCGACATATTGCCCGGCCTGCTTCGCGGCGGGCGCAACGCCCGGCAGCGTCATCTTGTTCGGCTGCATGGCGGAGGCGGTGTCGCCGATCACGAAGATCGAGGGATCGTCCGGCAGGCTGAAATCCGGTCCCACTTCGACGCGACCGACGCGATCGACCTTGGCATCGAGCCAGCGGCCGGCGGCGGAGGCGCGCACGCCGGCGGCCCAGACCACGTTGCGCGTGGGAATCGTCTCGTCACCGATGCGGATCCTGTCCATGGTGATCTCGGAGACGGGCTGGCCGGCGCGCACCTCCACGCCCATGCCCTCGAGCGCGCGGCGCGCGGCATGCCCCAGTTGCTCCGGGAAGGTGGCGAGCAGGCGCTTGCCCGCTTCCACCAGCAGCACGCGGACCTCGTTCGCCTGGAAACGGCGAAAATCGCGGCGCGCGGCATGGCGCGTCAGTTCCACGATGGCGCCGGCGAGTTCCACGCCGGTCGGTCCGCCGCCGACGATCGCGAAGGTGAGAAGGCTCTGCCGCTCCACCGGATCGGCGGTGATTTCCGCCTGTTCGAGCGACATCAGCAGCCGGGCGCGCAGGCGCGTCGCATCGTCGACGGTCTTGATGCCCGGCGCGAGATCGGCCCATTCCTCGCGTCCGAAATAGGAGTGGCGCGCGCCGGTGGCGACCACCAGCGTATCGAAGGGCACCGGGCCGGCATCGGTCATCACCTGCCGGTTCGCGCGGTCGATGTCGTTCACCTTGGCGAGCATCACCCGCGTGTTGCGCTGATGGCGCAAGACCGAGCGGATCGGCGCGGAAATGTCGGCGGGCGAGAGCGCGGCCGTCGCCACCTGGTAGAGCAGCGGCTGGAAAAGGTGGAAGTTGCGCTTGTCGATCACCGTCACGTCCACGGGAGCCTGCGCCAGCGCGCGCGCGGCGGCCAGACCTCCGAATCCCGCACCGATGATGACGACCTTGTGTTTCGCTTCGCTCATGCCCGTTCCAGTCATCCTGGCTACATTCACCCCGTATGCCCCCGACGGTTCCATCGACCGCCGATGCTCAATGTGCCGTCCAGCCCCCATCAACTGGAAGTGCCGTTCCGGTGATCGAGGCACCGTTCCGGCTCGAGAGGAAAACCGCGAGAGCACCGATTTCCGCCGTGGTGGCGAAAGCCTTGTTGGGTTGCGCCGCGAGCAGCACGTCGCGGATCACCGCCTCGCGTGAAATCTTGTGCGCCGCCGCCTGCTCGGCGATCTGCTTCTCGACCAGCGGGGTCCACACATAGCCGGGGCAGATGGCGTTGGCGGTGACGCCATGCTGCGCGCCTTCCAGCGCGACCGTCTTCGTCAAGCCTATCACACCATGCTTCGCCGCGACATAGGCGGATTTGTAGGGCGAGGCCACGAGGCCATGCGCGGAGGCAATGTTGATGATGCGCCCGAAGCCGCGCGCCTTCATACCCGCAAACACCGCGCGCGTGGCGTGGAAGGCGGCCGAGAGGTTCAGCGCGATGATCGCATCCCATTTCGCCGCCGGAAATTCCTCGATGGGCGAAACGAACTGGATTCCGGCATTGTTCACGAGGATGTCGGTGGGGCCCATGGCCGCCTCGGCCTCGCCGATCAGCGCCTCGACGCCGGCGGCGCCCGCGAGGTCCGCGCCCACGAACTGCACCTTCACCTGGAAGCGCCGGGCCAGGGCCTGGCGGGTCTCCTCGATGGCGGCAAGGTCGCCCAGGCCATTGATGACGATATCCGCGCCGGCCTCGGCCAGCGCTTCGGCGATGCCGAGCCCGATGCCGCTCGTCGAGCCGGTCACGATCGCTCGGCGGCCGGCCAGAAGGCGGCCCGTGCCCGTCGCGGTGGGTGCCGTCGTGGCGTTCATGGTCATGGCTTTATCCTCGTGCTCGGTGTCCGAGCGGACCATGCTCCCCGGGCCTGGGCAAGGAAAATGCCCGTTGCCTTTGGCGACCATAGGCAATGACTATTGCGAATCGGCTTGTTTTTCCGGGTGGCTCAAGCAGTTTGTCGGCATGATCCGTTCGCTCAATGAGACACTGGCGGAAATCGAGCGTCTGATCGGCCAGAACGCGCCCGAGATCGCGGAGGCCAACAGGGCCCTGATCGCGCGCCTGACCGAACTGGATGTCACGGCCGGCGCGCGCCGCACCGGTGACCTGTTGCCGGAATTTGCCTTGCCGACCCTCGACGGGCGCATCGTCACCTCGACGGAATTGCTGGCGAAGGGCCCGCTGGTGCTCGTCTTCTATCGCGGCAAATGGTGCGATTTCTGCGCGACCAGCCTCGCGGCGATTGCCGCCGTGCAGGCCGAGATCGCAGCTTTGGGCGGGCATGTCGTGGCGATTTCCGGCGAGACGACCGGGCGCGGCCTCGCTTTGCAGATCCGGCTGAAGCACCGGATCGAATTTCTCGTCGATGCCGATCTGGGGGTCTCGCTGCAGTTCGGATTGCTGTTTCGCATGCCCGACAGCCTCATCGCGCTGCTCGCGCCGCATGGCGTCGTCCCGGCCGCGATCTACGGGAATTCAAGCGGTTTCCTGCCTGTGCCCGCCACCTATATCGTCTCGCGCGAGGGGCGGATCATCCGGCACTATGTCGATGCCAACTGGCAGCGCCGGATGGAGCCCGGCGAGATCATTGCGGCTCTTCAGGCGCTGCCGCGCTGAGCGCTGCGGCGCAGGGCTGCCACGCGCGGGCCCGCGTCAGGCGGATGCAGATGTCGGTCGCGCGGTTGAACGGTCGTCCGGCCACGATGACCACCATCACTGCCTTTTCGAGCCGTTCGTCCTCGAGCGGCCGGCAGGTGACGTTCTCGGGCGTCCGTGCGCGCGCCGGCACGATGCCGAGGCCGAAACCCTGCTCCACCATCATCAGCAATTCGCTGTGGCTGTGCGAACTGTGCTGCACGGGCGGCGCATGTTCTCCGAAGGCCTCCCGCAGGTCCTGCCGATCGGCGATGCCGGCGAGCGCGATGAAGCTCTCCTGGCCGATCTCCTCGACGGCGATGGTGCTGGCATTCGCGAGGCGATGGTCGATCGGCATCGCGATCAGCCCGCGATCGCGGTAAAGCTGCCAGGCGCGCACCCGGTCCGACATCGCGGATTGCTCGCCGATGAAGGCGATGTCGAGCTCGCCGGCGAGCAGCTTTTCGATGATTTCCGGCTCCGGGCTCTGGCGGATCGTGAGTTCGAGCCCGGTGATGGTCTGGCGCAGATCGGCGAAGAGGCCCGAAAGCTCGCTCAGCGGCACCGCATTGCCGATGCCCACGCGCAACGGCATCGTCTCGCCGGAGCGGATGCTGCGGGCGAGCTCGCGCGCGGATTGCGCCGCGTCGTAGGTGTTGCGCAGATGCGGCAGCATCATGCGGCCGAGTTCGGTGAGATGGGTATTCTGGCGTTCGCGATGGAAAAGCGGGCCGCCGAGTTCGGTTTCGAGTTTCTTGATGGCCCGGGTGAGCGACGGTTGCGCGACATTGCAGTGTTCTGCCGCACGCGTAAAATTCAGGAGGTCCGCCACGGCGAGAAAATACTTAACCTCGTGCATCTCCATCCGCATGTCTCCGATCACCAGGGAGGCGAGACGGTTTTAATCGACTTCCCGATGACGGCGGATAACATTTTCGTAGGGGGGTGGTGAGAACAGGCTGACGGGCAGACGCGCCGCGATCCCCGTCGCGAGCAGCGCGGCGCCCGCCATGGCGAGCAAGGTCGCGGGCCAGCCCAGCCCCTCGAAGATCTGCCCGAGCAGGATCGAGCCGGCCAGTCCGCCGGCAAAATAGCTCGCGAGATACATCCCGCTCGCCGCCCCGCGCTCCCCCTTCGCCGCCATGCCGACGATACCGGTCGCGATGGCCTGCGCGCCGAAGGTGCCGATCGCCACGAGCACGAGGCCCGCGAGAACCGGCACCAGGGCCGGCGCGCCAAGCGGCGCGAGCCCGGCCAGTGCAACGCCCAGAAAGGCGATCAGGGCCGGTTTCGGGCCGAGACGGGCCGCGACGCGACCCGCCAGCAATGTGGTGACGAGGGAGGGAACGAACACGAAATAGACCGTGCCGACCTGCATCATCCCCAGCGAGATCGGCGGGCGGGCCAGCACGAAATTCACGTAGGTGAAGACGCCGATGAACAGGAACAGGATGAGAAAGCCGATGCCGAAGGCCGCCCGCAGGGCCGGATTGGCAAGGTGCGCGCCGATCACCGCGAAGGCGCTGGCGGCGCGCTGTGTCTTGGCCATCGGCGCGGTGCCCCGAAGCGTGAACCAGACCAGGATGGCCCCGGCGAGATTGAGGGCCGCGAAGATCTGGAACGTTCCGATGATGCCCACGGCCTCAGCGGCGCTGGCGGAGAGCAGACGCCCCGCGAAATTCGAGAGCACATTGCCGGTGACGAAGGCCGCAAAGGCCGGCGCCGCGCCCGCTCCCATGAATTCCTCGCCGATATAGGCGAGCATCAATGTGAAGGCGGCGGCCATCAGCACGCCCTGCAGCACGCGCATGGCGGTGAACAGCCAGAGATTGTCCACGAAGCCCAGCAGGAAGGTGGGTATGGCCAGCAGCATCAGGCTCACGGCCACGCCGGCCCGTCGCGGCAGGCGGCCGGAAAGCATGGCCGTGACGAGGCTCGATACCGCCATGCCAAGCGTGCAGGCATTGGCCGCCGAGCCGATTTCCGCCGCACTCACCCGGTAGATCGCCGCGAGCGATGGCAGGATCGCCTGAATCGCGAACAGATCGATCAGCGTGAGAAACGCCGTCAGGGCAATGAGCAGATGTCGGAAGGCGGCATGCCCCCCGGTCATGGTCATGGCCGTCCCGGCGATAGCGGGTGCCCCCGCTTCGCTTTCCTTCACTGCGCGGGCTCCGTCGGCCGGTCCCTCAGCCGCAGCGCGTGATCGGGGTCGTCCATCGGCTCGTCTTCGTCGCCCGGGGAATAGAGGCAGACACCGTGCCGGATCGGCCGGGCTTCCCGGACCAGTTCCGGAACCGGACGTTCCGGAACGACCGCGACCGGCGCGGCCGCCACCATCGGAGCCGGCGCGGTTTCCCGCGGGTCTTGCGAATGGGCGAAACCCGCCACCGTCAGGGCGGCGAGACCCGCCACCAGCAGCGGGACGGAGAGGCCCGAAAAGCGGCCTATTCGAGCAGGGGGTGTCATTGCGGATTCTCCTCCTTTGTGAAGAGAGCCGCGATCCGCCGGTGGGCGTGCGTCTCGATGCACAGGACGTTGACGAGAAGGCCAGGTATTCGGGATCGGCAGGCCGTTCCCGACGAAAGCGGCGCCTCGATAAAGCCGGCCGTCAGGACGGTGCTGCGGCGCTTCATCCGCGCATCCGGCCTCCGGAACGGCTCGTGGCTGGCCGGCGCGAAGCGCGGGACAGCGCGTGGCGTTGCGCGAACGACTGGAAGATCCCGCGCGTTCTGCGCCGTCAGGAGGCGCCCCTGACGCGCCTCGATCTCTCTGGTGCGACCATATGCCGCAACGTTTTTTTGTGCGGCCGAGGCCACCAGAGGCATGCACAGGAGTGTTCGCCGGTCCATAGGATGGAATTCTCTCTGTTCAAAGCCACTGTCATTTAGGCTTGACAAGGCAAATGCCGGAAATGCCTGTCAGGTCTGGTTTCCATAGCGAACAGCTATTGTTGTGGCTAACCATGGCTATCGAACGCGAAACACCCGGCTCGAGCCGGGCCGCAAGGGCTCGCCCCGACGCGTCTGTGAAGCCTTATTTCATGTCCAGTTCGGTCACGGCCTGCCAATCCGGCGGGGGCGGGTTGTCCGCCAGCTGCCGCACCCGACGCATCAGCCGCAAGGCCGGGCCATCCTCCGGTCGCAGCGCCAGAACGCGGTCCAGAGCGGCCTCGGCCTCGGTAAAATCGCCGATCCGGTACGCTGCCAATGCGGCCTCGTAGGGCTCGATCCAGGCAGGCGCCGATTGTTTTGCCAGCTCAACAAGTTCGAAAACCGGCACTTCCTGGCTGCGTCCATAGACGCGGATCCAGTCGAGTTCGCGCGCATGCACCGCCTCGCCCGCGAGGTCGCGACAATTCGGCCCGATCGCGATGATCGTGCCATAGACCTTGTTGACACCTTCGAGCCGGCTCGCGAGATTGACAGTATCGCCGAGCGCCGTGTAGTTCAGCCGGCGCGCCGAGCCCACCATGCCGACGATGGCGGGGCCGCTTTCCAGCCCGATCCGCAAGCCAAGCTGCGCGAAATCCGGGTCCTCCGCGCGCACGGCCTGGAACCGTTCGAGAATGGCCAGAGCGGCCTCGCAGGCCAGTCGCGCGTGGTCCACATGATGGACCGGCGCTCCCCAGAAGGCCATCACCGCGTCCCCGATATACTTGTCGACCGTGCCGCCCGACCGCACGATTTCCTCGGTGGCGAAGTCGAGGAAGCGGCTGACGATCGCGACCGTGCGATCGCCCACCCGCTCGGACAAGGCGGTGAAGCCGGCAAGATCGGCGAAGAGCACGGTGATTTCCTGGCTCCGCCCGCCCGGTTCGGCGCGCGCGCCCTGCGTGATGAGCTTGCGCACCAGCTCGGTCGGGATGAACTTCGCGAAATCCGCGAGCCCCGCGCTCATGCGCGTGAGCGCCGAGGAGAGGAGATCGAATTCGCTGATGATGTGCCGGCGGCGGGTCACCATCTCCAGTTCGAAACGTTCCACATGTCTCAGATCATTGGCGATTTCGCCGATCGGTGCGGCGACGTAGCGGCGGGTGCCCCAGATCGCCCCCGCCCCCACGAGCAGGACGAAGAAGGCGATGCCGAGTGTCACGCGGGCAATCATGCCCTCCACGGCTCCGAGATAATCCGCTTCCGGCAGCACGATCGCCATCTGCCAGCCCTGGAACCAGAGCGGCGAGATGCGCACGGCGAATTGCTCGCCCTCGACGGTGAGATTGAGGTTTTCCGGCGAGTCAAGATCCCGCGCGTTGCGCCGCGCCACCGCCCGGCCCGCGGCTTCGGCGGCCGCGAGCAATGGCGCGGCAAGAGGGGCCTGGGTTGCCTGCCGCGCGGCGATGATCACCTCGCCCTTGGCCGAGAGCACGAAGGTGCCGCCGGTCTTGCCGACCGGAATCTCGGCCAGCCGGCGCTGCAGGAGATCGTCGGGGATCGCGGCCAGCAGCATGCCGCCGGCAAAGGGATAGGCATAGCCGACCGCCGGGCTTCCCCCTTCCGCCATCGGCAGCAGGCGCACCCAGCGCGGGGTGGTAATCGAGCGCGTCGCGCCGAGCCATGTCGCGGCGGCAGCGCGGTCGCCGGGGCCTGCGAAGGCCGGCAGCGCCTCGATCTCGATGGGCTGGCCGTCGCGCTGGGCGGCGATCCAGCCGAGCCCGGTGCCGAGCGCGCTCGCGGCCTCCACGGTCTTGCGCAGCAATTCCGGCTCGGTGCCGGCGACGAGGCTCCCGGCCAGCGCCTCCGCCTGTTTCTCGATGGAGACGACGCCGAACCACCATTCGCGCCGGGTGGAATCGGCGATGCGCTCCTCGAGCGCGCCCAGCAAACTCTGGGAGACCGAGCGCATCACGCCGAGCCAGCTGAGATGCACCAGCACGCCGCACAGAACCACGCTCGCGCAGATCGCGAAGAGCAGAACAGTTCTCAGGCCCAGCCTGCCCCTGCCAATCATCCGCAGCTCACCTCAACGGCCCGTGGCGCGGGCGATGTCACCCTGCGGCATCCGCCCCCATCCGTCGAATAGCCTTGCGCTATCGAATGGCGAGGCGAATGGCATGTCATCCGTCGATCCGGCGAGACCGGGCATGGCCGGAGCGCAGGCGGAAATCCACGCCGGCGGGGCTGCGCGCAGTCGCTCACGCCGGGGTCGCGAGCTTGCGGAAGCCGGCGACGGCCGCATCGGCCGGGCCGATTTCGGCGGCCTGCCCGCGATGGGCCAGCGCCTTGCTGTAGCGGTCGACGAGCGCGGTGTCGCCCACGATCACGAGCCGCGGGCTCCCCTGCCCCGCCTCCGCGAGGCCGGCCGCGAGTTCATGGCCGATCAGCATGCCGGACAGGCGGGAGGCGATGCTTTCCACCGGAAAGGCGCCGAGCAGCGCACCGCTGCGGGCGGTGAAGATGTCATTCAGCAGGCTGATCGATTCCGCGCCGAAGGCCCGGTCCACGCCCGCGAGAAACGCTGCCTCGTCGAAGGGCGCCGGCGTTTTCGGCATCAATCGCCCCACGATGGAATGCTGCCCGAGCAATGCGAAGAGTTCGCCCGTCATGAAGGTGCGCAGCCCGGTGATCGCGCCATCGACCACGCGCACCCATTTGCTGTGGGTGCCCGGCAGGACGATCGTCGCCGTGCTGTTCTCGGCAACGACGCCGAACACCTGCATCTCCTCGCCGCGCATCACGTCGGGCGAGGGCGCGAGGGTCGAGACGCCGGGCATGAAATTGAGGCGCACGCCATCCGACAGCTTGCGCCTTTGCGCCTTCGCGGCGATGCCGGCCAGCGTCGCCGGGCATTCGAGATAGGGCGTTTCCACCCAGCCATTGCGGCTGGTGATCATGCCGGAGAGGAAGATCTCGCGCTCGGGCGTCATCCAGCGGCCGATTTCCCGGCGCAGGACGGCTTCGAAATCGCCATCCCGGACCGTGAGGATGCCGGCAGGCGCCTGGTGCCGGTCGATCACCATGCCGCCCGGGCCGAACCGGTAGGCGCGGAAATTGCTGGTACCCCAGTCGATGACGATTCTGTCTCGCATGGCTGGCATATTCGCACGCGGTGGCGCGCGGGCAAACCCGGATCCGCCTCCGGATCAGGATATGCTGAACGACTCCGCCCGGCGCGACTGGATCACCTGCCGCGCCAGCACCGGCACGGAAAGCAGGATGCCCACGAGGGTTCCGGTCATGTTCGGCATGATGACCAGCACCGAGCCCGCGAAAAGCAGCAGGCGCTCCCAGCGCTTCATATGGGTGAGGCCATAGCCCGTCAGCGCCGCCGCGAGCATCACGATGCCGATGAGGCAGCCGAGCGTGGTGAACCAGAAATCGAACCAGGTGAAGCCCTTCGTCACCAGCAGCATCGCCGGCGAGAACACGAAGACGAAGGGCACCAGCACCTTCGCCATGGCGAGGCGGAAGGCGGTGTTGCCTGTCTTGAACGGTTCCGCCCCCGCCATGCTCGCCCCGGCATAGGCCGCGAGCGCCACGGGCGGCGTCACATCCGCGAGCAGGCCGTAATAGAAGACGAAGAAATGCGAGACGATGGGCTCCACCCCGAGCTTGCCCAGCGCGGGCTGCGCGATCGTCACCATGATGATGTAGCAGGCCGTGGTGGGGATGCCGCAGCCGAGCAGGATGCAGACCGCGCCGGTCATGATGAGGGTGAAAAGCAGGGTGACATTCGACAGTTCGAACAGGCCTGCCGGTGCCAGCGCCATCACCGCCGAAGCGCCGGATTGCGCCGCGCCCACCACGATATCCGAGAGCTTGAAGCCCACGCCGGTCAACGTCACCACGCCGACGATGATGCCGACGCAGGCCGCCGCCGCACCGACGCCGATGGCGTATTTGGCGCCGAGCACGAAGGCATCGACGATGTCGATGGCGCGCGCCACCGTCGCCTTGTCCTTCAGGAACCACCAGAGGCTGGCGGCGACGCAGAGCGAAAACAGGATCGCGAGGCCATGCCACTCGACGATCGCGCCCGTCGCCACCGCGATCATCACGCCCGCGAGCAGCACGAGCGCCACGATCGGGTTGCGGTTCGTGAGCCCCACGACCATGCAGGCGGTGATGCCCCAGAAGGCCGCGAGATAGGGCGTGTAGCCCGAGAGCAGCACCGCGAGCAGCACGAAAAGCGGGGCGAGTGCCGCCCAATCCTTCTTCAGGATCTCCCAGGCCTTCGGCAATTCCTCGCGCGGCACGCCCTTCAGGCCCAGCTTCTTCGCCTCGAAATGCACCTGGCAGAAGATGCCGAAGAAATGCATGAAGGCCGGCACGATCGCCGCGAGAATGATGGTCTGGTAGGGCAGGTTCAGGAATTCCACCATCAGGAAGGCGGCCGCACCCATGATCGGCGGGGTGATCTGCCCGCCGGTCGCGGCGGTGGCTTCCACCGCGCCCGCGAAATGCCGGGGATAGCCGGTGCGGATCATCATCGGGATCGTCAGCGAGCCGACGGTCACGGTGTTCGCGATCGAGGAGCCGGAGATCATCCCGAACAGGCCCGAGGCGAAGATCGTCACCTTCGCCGGCCCACCGGAGAAGCGCCCGGCCAGCGCGGTCGCGAGGTCGATGAAGAGCTTGCCGAGGCCGATGCGCGTCGCCAGCACGCCGAACAGCACGTAATGGAAGACGTAGGTCGCCACCACGCCGAGCGCGATGCCATAGATGCCCTGCGAGGTGAGATAGAGGTGGTTCACCACCGATTTCCAGCTGTTGCCGGGATGGGCGAACACGCTCGGCAGGTGGTTGCCGTACATGGCATAGAGGATCAGCACCACGGCGATGATCGGCAGGGGCCAGCCGATGGCGCGGCGCGTCGCCTCGAGCAGCACCACGATGGCGAGCGTGCCCATCACCCAATCGAGCGTCAGCGGGTTGCCGACGCGGAAGGCGAGATCCTCGAAGATATACGGAACATAAAGCGACGAGACGATGGCCGCCGCAAAGAGCAGCCAATCCACGATGCCGATGCCGAGCGGGCGCAGAAGCCCCGCTTTCGGCATCGCCTTGTTGTCGGATGGCCGCGCCGAGAAGACGAGGAAGATCAGCCCCAGCACGAAGGCGAGATGGATGCCGCGATGCGTCACCTCCGCCAGAAGGCCGAAGCCGGCGGTGTAGTAATGGAAGAGCGAGAGCGCCAGCAGCAGGCCCGCCACCAGCCATCCCGCCAGCGGCAGCAAGGGCCGGAAGCGGATTTCATGATCGAGGCTTTCCTCGATCTCCTGCGCCTTCTTCAGGTCGAGCTGATCCGACGGTGCCGCGCTCATGCGTCGAGCCTCCCCAATTGCCAGGCGCGGCGAGCCCGTCCCGAGGCTCGCCGTTTCTGGCCGCGCCGCGCCTGCCGGCGTCGTGCGGTGTTGTTCTTCGATGAAATCCCGCACGGGCGCAGTTCAACGCGCCGTGCGGGGTGAAGCGGCCTCGTGGGCTCAAGCCTTCCCGTGGATCAGGCCTTCAGCAGGCCCGCTTCCTTGTAGAAGCGCTCGGCGCCCTTGTGCAGCGGAATGCCGAGGCCCGTCAGCGCCGTCGCCCGCGTGATGGCCTTGCCCTTCGCGTGGCCGCTATCGAGCGCGGAGCGGGTCTTGTCGCCCCAGAGGCCCTTCGTGACCTCATAGACGAGATCGTCGTCGATCTTCGACGAGGTGACCCATTGCGCGCCCACGGCCAGCGATTTCACGCCCTTGATGTCCTTGTAGGCGCCATCCGGAATGTCATCATCCGCGAAGAAGCCGAAGCGGTTCTTCAGCGCCGCCGCCTGCGGCCCTTCGATGGGCAGCAGTTCGAAGCCATGCGTGGCCGCGAGTTCGGTCAGCGCGCCGAAGGGATAGCCGCCGGTGAAGAAGAAGGCATCGAGGCCCCCATCCTTGATCTTGTCGATGGCCGGGCCCGGCTTCAGGTTCTCGGCCCGGTAATCGCCCTGGCGGATGCCGTAGATCGCGAGGATCTCGCGCGCATTCACCAGCGAGCCCGAGCCGGGCTCGTCGATCGAGATGCGCTTGCCCTTGAGATCGGCAATGGATTTCGCGCCCGAACCCTTGCGGACGACGACATGCACCGTCTCGGGGTAGAGATTGGCGATGGCGCGCAGTTCCTCGATCTTGGGGCGTCCCTCCCAGATGCCGGTGCCGGTATAGGCCCAGGTCGCGACATCGGCCTGGCTGAAGCCGGATTCGGCGTTGCCGCCGGCAATCGCGTTCACATTCGCCACCGAGCCGTTGGTGGCCACCGCGCTGGCATTCACCTTGTCGCCGGAGATCGCGTTCGCGATGATGCCGCCGATCGGGTAATAGGTGCCGCCCGTGCCGCCCGTGCCGATGCGGAAGAACTTCGCCTGCGCGCGCGCCGGCCCGCCCGCCGCGACAAGCGCCGAAAGCGCGGCTGCACCGGCCAAGGCTTCCCTGCGAGAAATGTTCATGGTCGTCTCCCTGTTATGGCGAGGGCCCGCAGGCCCATCCGGTTTTTATGCAGAGCATGCATGACGTTCCGCTCGAGGGGAGATTATGTGCCGGCTTTGTGCATGGCAATTCGGTTTGCATCGACGATGCAATCTTTCGATGCGCAAGCCGCGGATCGCGCCTTGGGAGCGTGCAAAACCGGGGTTTTTCCGGTCCGGCATGGCCGGATCTTGCATCGCTTCCGGCTCAGGGGCGCACGCCGGGCGCGTCGCTCGCCATGCCGGCGGCGCGTTCGCGCAGGAAGAGTTCGAGGTCCAGCCATTCCGAAGCGCCTGACGGAAAGGGCTCGGCGCGCACGCCGGTGAGGCAATTGCGCAGGCGGCGCTGCAGCGAGCCGATGCTCTGCCATTCGAGCCGGAACAGCGGGTAGCCCGTGGGGTGCCCTTGCGGAATCCGCGTGCCGCCGAGCGCGCGACCCCAATTCGCGTCGTGGCATTGCGCGCAGGCGAGATTGAGCTGCCCGAAGCGCTGGCGATAGAGCGCCTCCCCGCGCTGCACGCCGTCCGAGAGGCCGCGCGCGGAGGGCGGCTCGATCGGCATCCCGCGCGAGCGCAAGGCGATGGCGGCCTGCAGCGCCAGCAGGCCATCGCTCTCGCGCGGTTGGGGCGAAAGGCCCTGATTGACGCTCTGGCAGGTCTGGATGCGACCGGGCAGATCGAGGACCGCGCCGGATTTCGCGTCGCGGGCGGGATAGCGCGCATCCACCCCGCGCATCGCGGCATCGATATCGCCGTGGCAGCCGGAACAGGCCGGCTTGCCGTTCTCCGGCGCGCGGCTCCACGCCGCTTCGCCCGCCGCGACGCCAAGCATCGCGGGGTTCGAAAAATCGTCGCGCTGCATCGCCTGCACATCCGGCCCCATCGTCTCGAAGCCGGAGCGGCGATCCGCCGGTGCGATGCCCGGCACCTGCACGCCCTCGGCGCGGACGGACGCGGCGGCCAGCACCGCGATCAGCAGGGCGACGATCCGTCCCAAAGGCCTAGCCCGTGACGGTGATCTGCGCCGACTGGCGATGGCTGAAGCCGTGATCGCCCACCCATTCGATCTCCACCGGCCCGCTCTTCGTGGCGACGAGCGAGAAGGCCATGAACGGGTTCGCCGCTATGGCCTGATGCATCTCGACCGAGAACACCTCCTGCCCGTCATAGCGGCAGATCATCCGGCGGATGATATTGCGCGGAATTTCCCCGCCCGTCTCGTTGCGGCGATAGCCGGTTTCCATGGGGTGGCTGATGATGGTCTTCAGCAGGATGACGTCGCCGGCGCGGATGGCGTTGCGGGGCACGAGGATGTTGGCGGTGGCCATAGTTTCCCCTCACTCTTCGGTGCAGGCGGCGATGGTGACGATCACCTCGCGGATATCCTGCCAGGTGCTGCCATCGGAGAGCCGCGCCACGGCGGCGACGTTCTGGGTGGTGGCGAGCCGCATCCGCGTCACCACATGCGCGCGGCCCATCTTGGGCGAGAGGTGGAACACCGCCACATCCGGCGAGGGGTTCTTCTCGGTGAAGATCGCGATGTCGCGCACGAAGTTATCCGGCGTCATGGGGTGGTCGACCTTCACCTCCACGCCCACCGCATTGCCGTTCTCGACGAGCGGGGCGATGTCGAGCGTCACCTTGCCGGTTTTCGGTTCGGCCCCGCCGGTGAAGCCCCGGATCGCGGCCGCGAGTTCGCTGCTCGCCCGCGCAGGCGCGATCGCGAGCGTGGTGACGAGGCCCACGCCGGCACCGAGAACGGCGCGGCGGTCCAGGGCGGCGGGCTGCTGCTCAATCCCGGAGCGTGGCAAGAAAGGCCGTGACATCCTCGATTTCCTCCGCATTCAGGATCGGCTTGCCGGCAAAGGCCCTGCCGAGACGGTAGCCACCCTCGCTTTTGAAATAGGGCGGCATGATGGTGTCCGGGTTGATCGCCGTGCTGTCGATCAGCCGCGCGCGGATCTGCCCTTCGCTCCAGCGCAATCCCGCACCGGCGAGCGAGGGCGCGAGATCGCCATGGAACCTTTCCTCCGGGAACGGCCCGGAATGGCAGAGCAGGCAGAAGCCGCGTCGCCGGTCGACCACGATCCGCCTGCCATTCGCCGGATCGGGCGGGCGGGACGTGGCGAGCGGCGCCGCTTCCGGTACCGCCCCCTTCTCCATCGGCGCACCGACCGCGACCCGCCCCGCGATCGGCCCGGCGAGCCAAGCCGCAAGGCCGATCACCAGCGCCACACGCCTCATGCGCGGCGCAGATCCGCGTTCTTCAGCGGCAGCGAGCGCACGCGCTTGCCCGTGGCGGCGAAGATCGCGTTCATCACGGCCGGCGCCGCGACCGCGATGGTGGGTTCGCCGACCCCGCCCCAGAAATCGCCGGAGGGCAGCAGGATGCTCTCGACCTTCGGCATCTCGGCCATGCGCAAAGCCGGATAGGTGTCGAAATTCTCCTCGACGATCCGCCCGCCCTTCACCGTGCATTCCTGATGGAACGCCGCCGAGAGGCCATAGACGAACGAGCCCTCGACCTGGGCCGCTACCTGATCCGGGTTCACCACATGGCCGGGATTGGTGGCGGCCACGATGCGATGCACCTTGATCTCGCCGGCATTCGACACCGAGACCTCGGCCGCCGCCGCGACATAGGAACCAAATCCCATGATCTGCGCGAGACCCTTCGCCGTGCCGGGCTGCGCGGGCGCGCCCCAGCCGATGCCCTTCGCCACCGCTTCCAGCACCGCGAGATGCTTCGGCGCATTCTTCATCAGCTTGCGGCGGAACTCGAGCGGATCGATGCCCGCGGCATGGGCCAGCTCATCCATGAAGCATTCGACATAGATCGCGTTCTGGTTGAGGTTCACGCCGCGCCAGAAGCCCGGCGGCACATGCGGATTGCGCATGGCGTGGTCGATCAGCAGGTTCGGGATGCCATAGCCGAACGGCCCTTCCTGCCCGCCCGGATTGAGGCCCTGGAACACCACCGGATCGCGCCCGTTCTGCAAGGCCTGCGGGTTGACGCCCGCGAGGATCGACTGGCCGGAAATGCGCATGTGCAGGCCGACGAGATTGCCATCCTTGTCGAGGCCACCCACCATCCGCGCCGTGGTGATCGGGTGATAGGTGCCCTGCAGCATGTCCTCCTCGCGGCTCCAGAGGAGCTTCACGGGGATGCCGGGCATTTCCTTGGCGATCAGCACCGCCTGCGTCACGTAATCCGAGCGGCCGCGCCGGCCGAAGCCGCCGCCGAGATGTACCTTGTGGACATCGCATTGCGCCGCCGGCAAACCGGAGGCCTCGATGGCGGCGGCAAGCGCCGATTCGCCGTTCTGCGTGGGGCACCAGACCTCGCATTTCTGCGGCGTCCAGAGCGCGGTGGCGTTCATCGGCTCCATGCAGGCATGGTTCTGGAACGGGTAGGAATAGGTGGCTTCCACCTTCTTCGCCGCGCCCGCGATGGCGGCCCTGGCATCGCCTGCCTTGTTGCCCTCGAAGGCCTGCTCGGCCTCGAGGCCCGAATGCAGCATCGCCGCGATGGTCTCGGAGGAGGCGTTGACGTTCGGGCCATTGTCCCAGGTGATGGGCAGGGCGTCGAGCGCGGTCTTCGCCTGCCACCAGGTCTCGGCGATCACCGCGACGGCGTTCGGCCCGATCTGCACGACCTTCTTCACGCCGCGCATGCCGGTGACCTTCGCGGCATCGAAGCTCGCGACCTTGCCGCCGAAGACCGGGCAGGCCTTGATCGCGGCGTTCAACATGCCCGGCAGCCGGATATCCGCGCCATAGACCTGCTTGCCGTTGAGCTTGTCGGCCGTGTCGAGCCGCTTCACGGACTGGCCGACGATGGTCCAGTCCTTTGCTGGCTTCAGCACCACCTCCTTCGGCGGTTCGAGCTTCGCGGCGGCCGAGGCCACCTGGCCATAGGTCACGCTGCGGCCGGTGGGCGTGTGCGTGATGACGCTCTTCGCGGCGCGGCATTCGGAAGCCGGCACGTTCCAGGCATTCGCCGCCGCCTGCACCAGCATGATGCGCGCGGCCGCCCCGCCCTCGCGGACATATTGATGGCTCTCGCGGATGCCGCGCGAGCCGCCGGTGGAGAAATTCCGCCAGACGCGGTTGCGCTTCAGGTTCTCGCCGGGTGTGGGATATTCCCAGCCGACCTTCGACCAATCGGCCTCCAGCTCCTCCGCGACGAGCTGGGCGAGGCCGGTCAATGTCCCCTGCCCCATCTCGGAGCGGGCGATGCGGACGATGATGCGATCATCCGGGTGGATCACCACCCAGGCGTTGATCTCGGGCGTGCCGGCCTGCGCCTCGGCCTCCGAGAACGGCACGGCGAAACCGAGCGTGAAGGCCCCGGCGGAAGCCGCAGCGCCCTTGAGGATGGAGCGGCGGGAGAGCGAGAAAGGTGCGTTCCTGACAATCGCGTTCATGGCCATTCTCCTCAAACGCCGGCCGCGAGCTTGATGCCCGCCCGGACGCGATTGTAGGTGCCGCAGCGGCAAATGTTGGTCATCGCCTCGTCGATCTGGGCGTCGGTGGGTTTCGGCGTCTTCGCGAGGAGCGCAGCCGCGGCCATGATCATGCCCGACTGGCAATAGCCGCATTGCGGCACCTCGAGCTGCAGCCACGCCTTCTGGATGGGGTGGGAGCTATCCGGCGAGAGGCCCTCGATCGTCACGATCTTCTGGTTCTCGCTCACGCCCTCGAGTGTGATGGAGCAGGAGCGCACGGCCTCGCCGTCGATATGCACGGTGCAGGCCCCGCATTGGGCGATGCCGCAACCATATTTTGTGCCGGTGAGGCCGGCCTGCTCGCGCAGGGCCCAGAGCAGCGGCGTGTCGGCCGGCGCATCGATCTCGACCACGCGCCCGTTCACATTCAGTCTGGCCATTCGAAACCTCCCCGTTCCGGCGCATCCGCCGTGTTTTTTCCGGCTGCATCCCGCGCATGGGTTAGCCCGCCCATGGCATGCATCGCGTCCAAGGAAGGTAAGGGAGGCCGACATCTTGTCACCCATGCGACGAAGGTCGGACTTCACGATTTCGTGATAACCGATCGCGGCCCGGTCCATGTGGCGAAGTGCGTCTCACGAGACGCAGCGGTCGGGCGCCGGTGGAGCGCGGCCGGATGGTCCGGGATGACGCGGCTATCGCCGTTCGTCGTCCGGTTTGCAGCGCTTGCACGGCCGATATCCGGCCTCGATCGCCTCCGCGCGGGTCGCGTGGAACGTCACGTTCTCGCGCCGCGCCGGGCGGGACGGGCAATGCGGCCGGCAGAAGACGCCGGTCGTCCGCACGCCGTACCAGAATTGCCCGTCGGCGGTCTTGTCGCGGGTCTGCACCGCCTGCCAGCAGGCGGCTTCATCGAGGGCGCGATGGAGGTTCGCTGGCGACTTGCTCATGCTCTTGCTCGTGGTTCGCAAAGCTGGGTGGCGGGATGAGAATCCGCCGGTCCTTGCTTCCAGATCCTGAAGCCGGAAGCCACCCGATTCCGGTGCTGGCCTCGCGCGGCTGTTCCGGTCGCCTCGCCTCGCATGCGGGATGGCGCGAGGAGAGGCTTTGTTGTCCGCGGACAACATGCGTAAGCTCCGAAAAACCGGTAAGGTTTCGTTAACCCTTATTTTCTTGCCAATCCGCAGGAATCAAGGCTTCCTCTAAAACGGTATTTCGCCGTTTGACGGCAATTAACCGTTTCGGGAGGACGTGAGTGGCCGCACAGGCTTCGGCGCAACAGAAAACCGGCGAGACGCTGGCGCGGATTTCGCGGCAGGCGCAGGTGCTTTCCGCGCAATTGACGGTGCTCAACGAGCAGCTTTTTCCGCCCACCGCGAAGAAGCGCCTCCGTTCCTTTTCGTCCGGCGAGGTCGCGCGGATCGTCGGGGTGTCGGATGGCTACCTCCGCCAACTCTCGCTCGACGGCCTCGGGCCGATGCCCGCGACCGGGCATGGCGGCCGACGCTCCTATTCCGCCGATCAGGTGATGGCGCTGCGGCATTATCTGGCGGAGGCGCGCCCGCGGGAGGCGCTGGATTTCCTGCCTTTCCGCCGGCCGGGCGACAAGCTTCAGGTCATCGCGGTCGCGAATTTCAAGGGCGGTTCGGCCAAGACGACGACCGCGCTCTATCTCGCGCAGTTTCTGGCGCTCAAGGGCCATCGCGTTCTCGCGATCGATCTCGACCCGCAAGCCTCGCTCTCGGCGATGTTCGGATATCAGCCCGAACTCGAGATCGGCGAAGGGGAAACGCTCTATGGCGCGCTGCGTTACGATCGCGAGCGGCGCCCGATGTCGGCGGTGATCCGCCCGACCTATTTCCACGGCATCTCGCTCGTTCCCGGCAATCTCGAACTCATGGAGTTCGAGCACAATACCCCGCAGGCGATGATAGAGGGGAAGCTGCGCGGCGGCGACATCTTCTTCCGCCGCGTCGATGCCTGCATCCGGCAGGTCGAGGACGAGTTCGACGTGGTGGTGATCGATTGCCCGCCGCAGCTCGGCTACCTCACCATGGGTGCGCTCAATGCGGCGACATCGCTGCTCGTCACCATCCACCCGCAGATGGTGGATGTCGCCTCGATGTCGCAGTTCCTGCTCATGACCTCCGACCTGATGTCGGTGATCGAGGATGCCGGCGGCGCGCTGAATTACGATTTCATCCGCTATGTCGTAACCCGCCACGACCCCAACGACGTGCCGGAGACGCAGATCGTCGCGCTGCTTCGCAACCTGTTCGGCGAGGATGTGCTGCGCGCGACGGCCTGGAAATCCACCGCGATCGCGAATGCCGGCCTCACCAAGCAATCGCTTTATGAGCTCGAAAAAGGGCTTGTCGGTCGTGGAGCTTATGACCGCGCATTGGAATCGGTGGATGCTGTGAACAGCGAAATCCTGCAGCTCATCCGAAAGGTCTGGGGACGATGAACAAGCGCACCGACCAGATCCGCAATCTTTTCGCGCGGCCGGCCTCGGCGATGTTGTCTGCGGACAACATGGCGCCGGAGGGGCCGCGCATGGCCTCGGGCTCCGTGAAGGCCGTGAAGGACGCGCTGTCGGGAATCGAGCGCGAGAACGAGGAGCTGCGGCGGCAACTGGTCGGGCAGGGGGCGATCGTCGAACTCGATACCGCGCTGATCGATCCCTCGCCCGTCGTCGATCGCTTCATTGCCGACAACGATGCCGCTTACGAGGCGCTGCGACAGTCGATCCAGGTGCAGGGTCAGGAAGTGCCGGTTCTGCTCCGCCCTCACCCGGATCGGGCCGGGCGCTATCAGGTGGCCTATGGGCATCGGCGCGTCCGGGCGGCGCGGGATCTCGGCCTCCCCGTCAAGGCGACCATCCGGCCGCTCACGGATGAACAGCTGGTCGTGGCGCAAGGGCTCGAGAATTCCGCGCGGGAGGATCTGAGCTTCATCGAGCGCGCGCTGTTCGCGGCGCGGCTCGAAGCGGGCGGATATGGCCGCGCCGTGATCCAGCAGGCGCTGACCATCGACCGGGCCGAGGCGTCCAAGCTGATCGCGGTGGCTTCCGCCATTCCCGAATCGGTCGTCGAGGCGATCGGCAAGGCACCCCGGATCGGGCGCGGCCGATGGCTGCAATTCGCGGAAGCCCTGCGCGGCAAGGGCGCCGCGCAACGCGTCACCGCCGAAATCGCGCGGGCCGGGTTTCGGCAATTGGCATCGGATGAGCGTTTCTCCGCCCTGCTCGCAGCCGCGCTGCCCAAGACGGCCACGGAGGAGACATCCGTCGTCAGGACCCGCGAGGGGCAGGTGGTCGCCGCCGTGAAGGAGACGCGGCGAGGCCTCTCGCTGACCATCGAGACCAGTCAAACCGGAGGTTTCGGGGCGTTCCTGACGGCGCGCCTGCCCGAACTTTTCGAAGCCTACAAGGCGCAGGGAGAACAGGGCGGCTGAGGCCCGATGATCCTCCGGGGCGCCTCCGTCCCGCCACTCGAACAGGAAAGGACAATTCGACAAAAGAAAAAGGCCCCCGACGTTTCCACCGGAAGCCTCTCTCGTAGTCTGGACAACTCGAGAATCCCACTTCCACGAATCGCTGTCAAGAGTCCCGAGCGGACAACTGCCATCGCGGCGGCCGGATTTCTTTTGCCTGATTGAGGCAAAACCCATGACGCAACAGGGATTGGTGACGACGCCCTTCGGGCGGCGAACGCTGTCGCTTGGCCTGATCGCCACGCAGCAGCAGGCAAGGGCGGTTCAACCCGAGAAGACCGTCCACAAGTGGAAAATCTTCCAGGCGATCACGGAAGCCAAGGACAGGCTTGGCCTGCCTGACAGGGCGATTGCCGTGCTCTCGGCGCTTCTGTCGTTCCATCAGGAGACGATGCTGGTTGCGGGCGAGACGCCGATCGTCTTCCCCTCGAACGAGAAGCTTTGCCAGCGCGCCCATGGCATCGCGCCGGCGACGCTCCGGCGGCATCTCGCAGCGCTCGTGGAGGCCGGCATCGTGATCCGCAGGGACAGCCCCAACGGCAAGCGCTACGCCCGGCGCGGGATGGATGGCGAAGTGAGCCTCGCCTTCGGGTTCGAGCTGACGCCGCTCGTCGCGCGGGCCGAGGAATTCGAAGCGCTTGCGGCCGAGGTTCAGGCGGAGCGCCGGGCGCTGAGGCTCGCGCGGGAGCGCATCACGCTGGCGCGCCGCGACATCACCAAGATGATCCTGCTCGGCATGGAAGAGGCGCTTCCCGGAGATTGGCAGGGCCTGCACGGGCAATATCTCGTGGCTGTGGGGCGCCTGAAGCGCTCATCAGACCTCGCTGATCTGCAGGCGATTGCGGCCGATCTCGAGGGCTTCGCGGGAGATATCCTGAAGCACCTGGAACTCTTCACGAATTCCTCAGATTCAAGCGCCAATGAGTCCCATTCCGAGCGCCACAAACAGAATTCAAAACCAGACCTTCACGAATCTGAACCTGCTTTCAAGAAAGACAGGAGCGGCGAGCGCCAGTCCGATCCTGAGACCCTTGGTTCGGCTCAAGCGGAGCAGGGGAGGGAAGGGGAGGCGGTCGCAATGGGGCCATCCCGGCCGAGCCCGGGCACGCCGCTGCCGATGGTGCTCGAGGCCTGCCCGGATATCCGCGATTACATCCCCGGACAGGAGGCGCCGGACGCCTCACCGCCCAACTGGGCCGAATTCCTGAAGGCCGCCGAGCTTGTCAGGGCCATGCTCGGGATTTCGCCCGATGCCTGGCGCGATGCGGTGGAGACCATGGGGCAGGCCGATGCCGCGATCGTCGTCGCGGCGATCCTGCAGAAGGGCGATGAAGTCCGCTTCCCCGGCGGCTATCTCCGGGCGCTGACCGAGAAGAAGCGCGAGGGGCAATTCTCCGTCGGGCCCATCCTCATGGCGCTGATCGGCACGAAACTGAAGGCGATGCGGGGCGGGAAGGGCGCGGTGTGAACCACGCGCAAACCGATTGCCAAAGAACGGAATGCGCATGAAAAAGCCCGGCGGTACGGGACCGCCGGGCGCTGGGTGGGGTTCGCGCGGCCCGTTCAGGCCTGCAGGTCGTAGCGATCGGCGTTCATCACCTTGGTCCAGGCGGCGACGAAATCGGTCACGAACTTCTGCGCATTGTCGTCCTGCGCGTAGACTTCCGCGTAGGCGCGCAGCACCGAATTCGAGCCGAAGACGAGATCGACGCGCGTCGCGGTGAAGGCGACAGCGCCGGTCTTGCGGGCCACGATGTTGTAGCTGTTCTTCCCCGTGGGCACCCAGGAATAGGCCATATCCGTGAGGTTCACGAAGAAATCCGGCGTGAGCTGGCCCTCGCGGGTGGTGAAGACGCCGTGCTTCGTGCCGCCATGGTTGGTGCCGAGCACGCGCAGGCCGCCGAGAAGGACGGTCATCTCCGCCGCCGTGAGATCCATGAGCTGCGCGCGATCGAGCAGCATTTCCTCGGGCGAGACCGTGTAATCCTTCTTCTGCCAGTTGCGGAAGCCATCGGCGACCGGCTCCAGCCATTGGAAGGAATCGGCGTCGGTCATCTCCGCCGTGGCATCGCCACGACCCGGCGCGAAGGGCACGGTGATGTCGAAGCCCGCTTCCTTCGCCGCCTTCTCGATCCCGACATTGCCGGCGAGCACGATGACATCCGCGATCGACGCGCCGGAGGCTTTCGCGATCGGCTCGAGCACCGCGAGCACCTTCGCGAGGCGGGCCGGTTCGTTGCCTTCCCAATCCTTCTGCGGGGCGAGGCGGATGCGCGCGCCATTGGCGCCGCCGCGATAATCCGACTTGCGGAAGGTGCGGGCGGAATCCCAGGCGGTCGCCACGAGATCGGCGACCGAAAGCCCGGAGGCCGCGATCTTCGCCTTCACCGCCGCGACATCATAGCCCGTGGGGCCGGCCGGAACCGGGTCCTGCCAGACGAGAACCTCCTTCGGGGCATCCGGGCCGATATAGCGCGTGTTCGGGCCGAGATCGCGATGGGTCAGCTTGAACCAGGCGCGGGCGAAGGCATCGTCGAACCTCGCCGGATCGGCCATGAACTTCTCGCAGATCGCGCGATAGGTCGGGTCCATCTTCATGGCCATGTCGGCATCGGTCATCATCGGCATGGTACGGATCGTGGGGTCTTCCACATCCACCGGCATGTCTTCCGGCTTGATGTTGATCGGCATCCATTGATGCGCGCCGGCCGGCGAGGTCTTGAGTTCCCACTCATAGCCGAAGAGCAGCTTGAAATAGCCCATGTCCCACTTGGTCGGGTGGGTGGTCCAGGCGCCCTCGATGCCGGAGGTCACGGTGTTGCGGCCCACGGCGCGCGTGGTGTGGTTCATCCAGCCCAGACCCTGCTCGGCAATATCCGCGCCTTCCGGGGAGGGGCCGAGATTGGCGGCCGAGCCGTTGCCATGCGCCTTGCCGACGGTGTGGCCGCCGGCGGTGAGCGCGACGGTCTCCTCGTCGTCCATCGCCATGCGGCCGAAGGTCTCGCGGATGTGGAGCGCGGTCAGCAGCGGGTTCGACTTGCCGTTCACGCCTTCCGGGTTGACGTAGATCAGGCCCATCTGCACCGCGGCGAGCGGGTTTTCCATCGTGTCGGGCTTGGTGACGTCGAGATAGCGGTTGTCGGAGGGCGCGAGCCATTCCTTCTCCGAACCCCAATAGACATCCTTCGCCGGGTGCCAGACATCCTCGCGTCCCAGCGCCACGCCGAAGGTCTTCAGGCCCATCGATTCATAGGCCACCGTGCCGGCCATGATCATCAGGTCGGCCCAGCTGATGCGGTTGCCGTATTTCTTCTTGATGGGCCAGAGCAGGCGGCGCGCCTTGTCGAGGTTCGCGTTGTCGGGCCAGGAATTCAGCGGCGCGAAGCGCAGGTCGCCGGTGCCGGCGCCGCCGCGGCCATCCTGCACGCGGTAGGAGCCCGCGGCATGCCAGGCCATGCGGATCATCAGGCCGCCATAATGGCCCCAATCCGCCGGCCACCAATCCTGGCTGTCGGTCATCAGGGCGTGGAGATCGCGCTTCAGCGCGGCGTAGTCGAGCTTCCTGACTTCCTCGCGATAGTTGAAGCCCTTCAGCGGGTTGGTCTTGGTGTCGTGCTGATGGAGGATGTCGAGGTTCAGCGCCTTCGGCCACCAGGCGATCGCGCCGCCTCCGGCATTCGTCAGCGCGCCATGGGCAACCGGGCATTGGCCCGTGCGGCTCAGATCCATTCCGTCCATCGGAAACTCCCTTGAAAAATGCTGGATGGGAGGCGTGAGCCAAGGCCCTTTCGCCCGTTGCCTCCGGTGTAACAGGCCGATTCGATAGTCTCCAATTGCATTTTCTGAACAGTTCGATAGGGAAAACTTATGACAGCACTCTCCATGCGGCATCTGCGCTATTTCGATGCGCTGGCCCGCCATGGCCATTTCGGCCGCGCGGCGGAGGATTGCGCGATTTCGCAGCCCGCGCTTTCCACGCAGATCCGCGATCTCGAGGAATTGCTCGGCGCGCCGCTGATCGAGCGCGGCGGGCGGCAGGCGCGTCTCACGCATCTCGGCGAGGAATTCGCGAGCCGCGCCCGCGCGATCTTGCAGGCGGTGGACGAACTCGAGGATTTCGCGCGGGCCCGCAGCGGGCCGGGCCTCGGGCGGCTTCGCCTCGGCATCATTCCCACCGTCGCGCCCTATCTGCTGCCCGATCTGATGACCGCGTTGCAGCGGCATTTTCCCGGCATCGAACTACGCCCGCGCGAGGCGGTGACGCAGAAGCTCATCGACGAATTGCAGGATGGCCGGCTCGATGCCGCGATCCTGGCGCTGCCCGCGCCGGAAAACGGCCTGACCGGCACCTTGCTTTTCGAGGAGGAATTCGTGCTGGTCCGCCCGGCGGAGGAGGCGGATCATCCCGTGCCGAATGCCGAGGGCCTGCGCACCATGCGCCTGCTGCTGCTGGAGGAGGGGCATTGCTTCCGCGAGCAGGCGCTGGCCTTCTGCGCGCCCGCCCAGAATCCGCCGCGCGACCTCATCGAGGGGTCGTCGCTCTCCACGCTGGTGCAGATGGTGAGCGCGGGCATCGGCGTCACGCTCGTGCCGGAAATGGCGCTTTCGGTCGAGACGCGCTCGGCGCGCGTCGCCCTGCAGCGGCTCGCCCAGCCGCGCCCCACGCGCTCGATCGGCATGGTCTGGCGGAATTCCACGCCTTTGGTCGCCGAACTGCGCGAGGTCGCCGCCATGGTGCAGGAGATCCGCCGCGAGGAAATTCGTCGCGAGGAAGTTCGGCGCGCCCATCCGCGCTTTGCCTGACGGAGGCCCGCCGCTACAACCCCGCCGCTTTCGTGAGGTTCACGCGGAAGCGCTCGCGCCGGCGCTGGTAGCGGCGCGTCATCTCGGCGGAGGCGTGCCCCAGTTGCCGCTGGACATGCGCCTCATCGACATCCGCCGAGGAGGCGAGACCCGCGCGCAAGCTGTGCCCGGCGAAGAGCGCGGCGCGATCCTTCTCCGGCAGATCCGCGCGGATCCCCGCCTTCAGGGCGGTCTGCTTCACGAGCCGCGCGACATGCTTGTCGTCGAGCCTTTCGCTGCCGACGCCGCCATTCTTCGTCATGAGCCGGCGAAAGACCGGGCCATGCGCGATGCGGCCGAGCCTGAGCCATGTCTCGAGCGCATGGACAGGGCAGGAGGCTTCACGCGTGCCGCGCCCGATCTCCACCATGCGCCAGCCGGTCTTGCCGCGAATGGTCAGCAGCGCGCCTTCGGGCAAAATCTCCACCCAGCCGCCGGAATCGGTCGTCTGATCGGGGCCGCAATCGAGGCCGGTGATCTCGGAGCGGCGCAATCCGCCCGCGAAGCCCACGAGCAGGATCGCGCGATCGCGATAGCCGCGCAGATCCTGCGGCAAGGTGTCGATCATCGCGAGGATATCCTCGGCCAGAAGCGCCTCCTTCTGCCGCGGCGGGCGGGCATGCTGGCGGCGGATGCCGGCCATCACGTCGGCGATATGCCGATCCTGCCGGGGCAGGGGCGTGCCGGTGGAGGTGTAGGTCGTTGTGATCGCCGCCAGTCGCCGTTCGATGGTGGAAACGGCTGCCCTGGGCATGCCGTCGCCCGAGGCGGAGGCTGCGAGATAGAGCCCCACGGCTTCCGGCGAAGGCGCGCGCGCATCGAAGCCTTTGCGGCGACACCAGCGCTCGAAAAGGCTCCAGTCGGATTGATACGCCTTGCGGGTGTTGGCGCTCGCGCGGCGGGCGGCATAGTCGCGTGCGGTTTCAACGAGCCGCGCGAGGGCGGGCGCGGGGGCGTCGGTCGACAGCTCCGGATGCGGCGAGGCGACCAGTGCCGCAGCGCTCGCGTTGTCCGCGCGGGCGGGAGGGCTGCGTTCTGGGTCCGAATCGCCTGGAATCATCATTCCCCAAGCCTAAACCTGTCATGTCCGATAAGGCAAACTTATTGGACGTAGAGAACCGGCAGAGGGCACGGCGTTTTCTGGCACCATACGGATGATAAGCGCCGTCGAGAGGCGGGTGTCCAAGGGATGGCGTGAACCGGTTGCGCCAGGTTTCGACTGGTCGAGGGGGCGAGAACCCCCAGCATGCAAGCGCCATAACGCAAAAAGGCAGGCGGCACTTAGTCAAATCTTAGGGAACTCAACCTGTAATGCAACTTCAGATTGCATAAGGGGGATTTCCGTCATGTCCTTGCCCGAGGTGTCCGAACCCGCGCCCGGGGACGGCGCGCCCGCGCTCCCTCCGCAGCGGACGCGCTCCCGCATTCGCCTCGCGCTCGCGGCTTTCGCGGGCGTGTTTCTGATGATCTGGGGCTTTGGCGCCTCCATGCATGTCGCGGAAGACCTGAACGCGCGCGGTGCGATCATCCTCGCCCGGCAGGAAGGCCTGTTGCGCGAACTCGAAGCGGTGGATGCGGCCTTCGGCGCCGGTGCGGCGGGCGAGGCGGCGACGGCTCTTCTCGCACGCGCCACGCGGGTGGCGCAGGATCTGAAGGCGACGGGTGCGATGCTGCGCGATGTGAAGAGCGGGCGCTGGCTCGGTGCGCTGCTGCCCGATCCCGGCATCGTTGCCGAGGCGAGCGCACTCTCACCCCGGCTTGAGGCCTTCATCGCGAACCTCGAGGCCGGCGGGAAGCCGGATGGCGCGGAGGCCCGCGCGGCGTGGCGGCGCGAGCTCTCCGCGCTGCAGGCGGCGTTGCAGCAGGCGGGCACGGTGGTCGATCGCGAGACCGATCTCATCCATAACAGAACCGATCTGGCCATCTTCAGCCTGCTGCTGATCGGGCTGGCCGGCACCACCTGGCTGGTGGCCCGCATGGTGATGCCGGCCCTCGGGCTGGTGGTTGCCCGGGCCGAGCGCGAGGCCGAACTGGTGCGCGAACAGGCGGAATTCGCCGGCGAACGCGCGCGCCTTGCCGATGAGGCGCAGCGGCGGCAAGTGGATTTGCTACGCGAATTCGCGCTGACCGTGCGCAGCGAGATCGCAATGATGATGGCCAATTTCTCCGAGCAATCCGAGGAAATGGATTCGATCGCCGCGCAGATGGTTTCGACCGCACAGGTGCTGCGGGCCGATTCCGGCTCGCTCTCGGAATCGGCGCAAGGCACGTCGGATGTCGTCTCGCGGATCGGCACGGCGATCAGCAACCTCGTCACGCATGTGGAAACGGTGTCGGAGCGCACGGTCAGCTCGGCGCAGGCGGTGGAGCATGTCACGACGCTGCTCGGCGATGCGCGCGACACGTTCGGCGCGCTGCGCGCCGCGGCCGAACGCATCGGCGCGATCATGGACCTGATCCAGACCATTGCCGCGCAGACGAACCTGCTCGCCCTGAATGCGACCATCGAGGCCGCGCGCGCGGGCGAGGCGGGCAAGGGCTTTGCCGTTGTGGCCGCCGAGGTGAAGGCGCTGGCGCGCAAGACCTCGGAAGCCGCCGGCTCCATCACCAGCGAGATCCTGGCGATCCAGTCGGCCGTCACCACCACGGTGGGGGCGATGCAGGACATCGACCATGCGATCTCCGAGATCGCCGGCGGCACCACGCGCATCCAATCCGCGATCGAGCAGCAGACCGACGCCACGAACGAGATCGTGATGAGCATCGACAGCGCCGAGGAGGCGACGCAGATGCTGGGCGCGAATGTCGACCTCCTGGTCGATTCGGCGAACAACACCGCGACCATCGCCTCCTCCGGCAAGGTGCGCGTCTTCGAGATCGCGCTGGCCGTGCGCGAACTCGAGCCGCGCATCCAGACCGCGATCGAGCGCGTGCTGGCCCTGGCGGAAAAGCGGCGCGCCTCGCGCGTGCCGGTCGACGAGGTCGCGACGGTGACATTCGCGGGCGAGGCGCATCGCGGGAAGGTCGTCGATGAAAGCCCGACCGGCCTGCGGATCGCGGCGATCCCCGGCGCCGCGCATGGCATGGCGGTCACGGTCGAGCGGCAGGATGGCCGGGTGCAGGCGGGCCGCATCGTCTGGGCCGGCGAAAAGCATTTCGGCATCGAGTTCGAGGCGCAGGACCAGGCGATGGCGGCCTGAAAAAGCGCAGGAATTCGCTCGAATTGTCATGATTTAGGGCATTGTTCATCAATACAACCTAAAATTGTAATGCGACGAGATGACGGCAGGGTTGTTCGCCGGCACTTGCCCGCTTCAACGTCTGAAACGTGAGGAAAATCATGGCTATCGAAAAAAGCGTTGCGTCATCGAGCCTGGCTGAGGTGATCGATCGCATTCTCGACAAGGGTGTCGTGGTCGACGCCTTTGTCCGCGTCGCGCTGGTCGGCATCGAACTCCTGGCGATCGAGGCCCGTGTGGTCGTCGCCTCGGTGGAGACCTGGTTGAAATATGCGGAAGCGGTGGGCCTGACGGTCGATCCGCAGCGGGCCTGACGCCACCGCTTCCCCGCGGCTTGCGCCTTCTCCCCTCCCGGGCGCAAGCCGCTTCTTTCCCTCGGTTCCAGTTCCGGATCTCTGGCGATGGCTCAGGTGATTTCCTTCCGCGAAGCCTCCGAAAAGGCGCGTTCCGATGCGCGCACCGCGCTCGCCCGTTTGCGCGAGGAACGGCTGAAGGCAAGGCGCGATGCGCGCCCGCGCTGGGTGCCCGGTCAGCCCGAACCCAGCCCCGAGCCGGAGGCCGCGGCACCCGCGATTGCCGCGCCGGATGTTTCCGCACCGGAGATTCCCGCCGCGCCCGCACCCGCGAAGCGTTCCGCGAAATCCATGCCATCCGTGCCCATTGAAACGCCGGCCGTGGCGGATGCGCCGCCGGCTGCGCACCGCCGCAAGACGGCTCCGGGCCCCATCAGCGGTCGCGGAAAGCGCATCGCCGATATCGTGCGCGACACAACCGGCGGCGCGATTGCCGATCCGGCCGAACCCGAGGCGTCGCCGGAAGCCTCCGCGCCCGATATCGATCCTGCCGCGATCGAAACGCCCGAGGCGGAAGCACCGGATGCGCCCGAGGCGGAGCCGGAGGTGATGCTCGATCTCTCGGTCCTCAGCATTCTCGGGCCGGGCCTGCGCTGGCGCCTCTCGCAGCTTGGCATCGACACGCTGAAGTCACTGAGCAAGACCGATGCGGCGTGGCTCCGGCGCGAACTCGGCGAGATCGGCCGGCTCACGAATGTCGAGGCGTGGATCGAGGCCGCGAAGGCCATGGATCGCCCGAAAAGCTGACGTTCCAAACGCGATCCATTGAAATTCGCAAAACCGAGTCCTGATCGGATCATGGCTGCGCGCGCATGCCGGAAGGCCGGCGCGCCGCTCTCTCACCCTCCGAGTGTCACCAATCCGCATCCTTGCCGATCGCGTTCACCGGCAATTCCGTGCCGAAGCTGTAGCGCACCGGCCGCTCCACGGCGGAGACCCATTGCGCAAGCTCCTGCCGGATGCGCTGCTCGAGATCGTCGATCGTCTGGCCCTTGTCCGGCACCACGAAGGCCTTGAGGCGGATCGCGGCCTCGTTCTCGGCATTGCCGTCGAGGCGGATGAGGCAGCGCGAGACGCCGGGCATCGCCTCGATCACGGCGGCGATGCGGGCGGGATAGACATTCGTGCCGCCGATCTGCACGGCCTGGTCGAGCCGCCCGGCGGGGCGGAAACCGCCATCCTCGCCGAGGCGTTCCAACCGATCCATGATCGGGATTTCCTCGGGCGATCCGTCGCCGAGATCGCGCCAGAGCCGTCGCTCATCCGTGCTGAACCGCCAATGCGGGAAAAGCCGGAACGGCCCTGCGTGATCGTCGCGCCAGCCGATGCCGGCGGTCTCGGTCGAGCCATAGATTTCCACGAGGCGCGAGAGCCCCGCGGCCTTCAGCGTCTCGGTGAGATCCATGGGCATCGCGGCGGTGGAGCTGACGCCGGTGACGCCCTCCGGCCATTGCCGGATGTTGCGCAGCAGCACGTTCCACAGGAAGGGCGTGGCGATCACCACGTCGCCCGCCGTGAGTTGCCGCGCGAGCGCGCCGGGCGCGATCCCCCGCGCATCGATCACCGGGATGTCGAGATGCAGCGGCAGGCCCACGGAGAACAGGAAGCCATAGATGTGATGCGGCGGCACGAGGCTCACCACCCGCGTCGCCTCGGGCAGGATCTCGCCGAGCGTCTGCAATTCGGTGTTCAGCCCGCGCATGGAATGCACGCAGAGCTTCGGCCGGCCCGTGGAGCCGGAGGTGCGGAAGCCGAGATGGTCGGCACGCAGTTCGAGCCCGCGCGCGATCACCGTCACCCATTCTCCCAGCGTGCGGCGCACGAAGAGGTAATCCTCCACGCCGGATTCGAAGAGGTGGAAGAACTCGTTGGTGGCGGTGCAGAGATCGAGCAGGGCGAGGCTGTCGAAGCCGATGCCCCGCTCGTCGAGGCCGAGGTCATCGCCCCAGCCGAGCCAGGTCTCGGGCGAGACCGAGCACTGGCGGAAGCGCTCCAGTTCGCTCGCGATCAGCGAGACGGTGATGCGCCGGATGGAGGCCGGATCGAGCGCGAGCCGCCGCGTGCGCCGGGCCCGGCCGGGCGCGAGGGAAAGCCGCGCCAGCACCATCAGCCGACATCCAGCTCGTAGAGGATCTCGCCGACGAGGTCGCCGAACTGGCGCTTCGCCTCTTCCATGCGCAGGCGGATGCCGAGGCCCTTCAGCGCGAGCAGGCTGGTCGCCACGTCCTCGCCGGGGTTTTCCAGCTCGATCGCGTCGATGTCGATCGTCGGATCGTAGCCCTCGAGCAGTTCGACGAGTTCCTCGAACTCGTCCGCGCCATAGACGCGGAACAGGTCGCGCTGGTTCTCGTCGCGGGTGAACATCTTCACGGCCACCACGAAGGCGCCGGTGGTTTTCCGGTAGATGGAAATCTCGTACCAGAAGGGCAGGCCGGGCTGGTAGCTCATGGCCGTGCAGAGCAATGTGCCGTGGAACTTCACGGCGCGCCCGCCCGTGCGGCGCAGCTTCACCGCCTCCGGCAGGGCCGGCACGGGCATACCGGGTTCGGGGCTGCGCGAGGGCATCGCCATGGCTTCCGCGGGGCGCTCCAGCGCCTGTTCAATCACGTTCAATCGAGACATGGATCGCTCCGTTCGGGGGTGAGTTCCGCCGTCGGGGATGCGGGCGGCGGAGGAGGGGGAACCGGCGAGGGGTTGAGCACCTCGGCGCAGAGCAGGGCGAAATCGCGCCGGATCTGCGTGATGCGCCGGCTGAAGGCGGCATGGGCGGCGAGCACCGCCTCGGCAGGCTCTCCGAGCAGCATCTCCGCCGGGAAGGCGAGCAGCGCGCTCGCGTCGATCCGGGTGAAATCCTCGGCGATGAGCACGGCCCGCGTGCCGCGTACCGCACGGACGAGCTGCGGGCGGCCGCCGGCGAGGCTGCGTTCCAGCACCAGCACGAGTTCGCCGCCGGGGCTTGAGAACAGCCGGATATGCAGGGTCATGTCGGGCTCGAGCGTCGCGGCGCGCTGGGCCGAAAGCAGGTGCTCCGCCTCGAGGCGCAGGGGCCGCGCGCCCGGCCGCTGGAGGCGCAGGCCGGTGGCGGCGGAGTGGCCCGGACGCGGCGTCGCGCGGCCGTGATGGGCCGGGACCAGGGCGCGAAACTCGTCGGTGAGCGTGATCGAATTCATCGAGGACGGGGCCCGGTTCCCAGCGGCGGTAGGGTTAACATCAGGTAAACGCTGACGACAATCTGGGGTTGTGCCATTCTCCGGCTCGCGCCTCCGGAGAGGACAACCGAAAAGACGCCACCCAGCGAGAAGCCACCCAGCGAGAAGCCACGAGGAGAGGACAGCCATGGCATTCCGGCCGACCGTCGAACCCCGCCGCCTCACGATTGCCCGGGAGGCGGGCCTGCAGGCCGCCCGCTACCTGGTGTTCGATCCGCGCTACTGGATCGAGCAGGCATCGCTCGCCGGCGTGCGGTTCGAACTCCTGGAGCGCGGCGGCTTCGTGACGAACTGCGTCGACGCGGATTTCGAGGTCGCGGTGTTCCTCGAAGGCTGGCTCGACGGCACCGGGGGTGCGGCGAGCCGGGTGGAACACGTTTTGCGCGGAAGGGCGGAGCCGCGGCATCTCCTGCAGTGATGCGCGCCGCCCCTGCATCGCCCTCAGACCCGCTTGACGAACATCCAGCAGGTCTGCCCGTCCGGTGCGCTCTTCATGTGGATGCGCACCCGCACCGGCTTCATCTTGTAGTCGAACTCGTAATCGAACAGCGTGTTGATGTTGCCGGTCTGGTAGAACTTCAGGAATTCGCCATGGAAGCGCTTGCCCTTGGCGCAGGGCGCGATGTCATCGAAGAAGCGCTTGCCGAGGCACGAGCCGGGGTCGCGCCCGGCAATGAGGCCCTCGGCCTGGTTGTATTTCAAGATCTTGCCGCTGCGATCGAGCATCACCGCGCCGAAGGGCAGCATTTCCGCGCGATGCGGCTCCCGCTGGAGGATGTTGTCGACGTCTTTCGAACCGAAGGGGATGACTTCCATACTCGTGACCTTTCCGAGCGCCTGTCTTGAAGGGGATGACCGGGGTTAGTCTTCGTTCGAGAGCCAGTTCTTGCCCCGCGTGAGCGACATATCGACGATGCGCTCGACATAGACGTGATCGGGGGCGTTGCGGCCGTCGCGCTGGACCCAGCGGTAATCGTTTTCGCCCATCGAGATGATGCATTGCGGCACCGCCTCGAAGCGACTCTTGGCGTGGAACTTCTGGGCGTCGAGTTCCATGTCGGCATTCGGCTCGCCGAATTCCGCGAGCATCTTCAGCTCTTCCGTCGAGCCCTCCGCCCGCAGTTTTTCCGTGCGGGCTATGATCTCGGCGGCGGCCTCCAGTACCCATTCGGCATAGGGCCCCCGCACCACGAGATCACAGTCGGGATACGAAAACTCAAAGCGGCCGGCGACTTTCCGGAGGTGCCCCAACGTCTCGTCCGACATGCTGTCCTCTCCTCGTGCTTGTGCGACATCGGCAGGCTTACGAGAATCAGTTGCGATGGCCTGTCTGTCTGCAATTATAAGTTGTGTATAGAAGTTAAAGCAATCCTAAGCTGCGGTGATTCCGCGCGGATTCTTTTCAGCCATTCATCGCCTTGGCCGGTTGGGGGGCGAGCGCCGAGACCTCCTTGCTCACCGCCGCGGCGATGGCGAGGAACTCCGCGGTCTGCGCCGCGATGGCTTGCGCTGCGGCCTGGATCGCCTGCTGGCCCTCCTCGCCCGCGGGCCGCCCCGGCGCGCCGCGCGCCGTGCGCAGATGGCGCGCGGTATCCGCGAGATCGAGGCAGATCGCCTCCGTGCGCCGGACCGCCTCGAGGAATTGCCGCGCGAGCGTCTCGGCCGGCGCGACCTCCGCCGCGAGGCCCTCGCGCATCTCGGCATGGCGTTCGCGCAAGGCCTCGGCGATCGCTTGCAGATCGGGCGAGGGCTCCGGCGGGAACCGGTCGATCTTCTCGCCGAGCCGCTGCAATTCGCCCGCGAGCGTTTCGAGGATCGGCCGGAATGCGCCGAGATCGGGGGATGTCTCCGAAGCCGTCGCGGGCACGCTCTCCACGCTCGCGAGGTTGCGCGTCGCCTCGTCGAAGCGGTCGACCCCCTCGCCGAGCCGGCGCAGCAGCATCTGGAAGGCGACGACGGATTTCTCGAGGCCCGGGCGCAGCCCCGCGAGATCGGTTGCCGCCCCGGTCGCAGGGGCGACGCTGGCGGCAGCGGGCGCGCGTTCCACGAGGGCATCGAGCCGCGTGCGCATGCTCTCGAACTCCTCCGCGACGCTGCGCCCGAGCAATTGCAGGCCGACGCCCAGTTGCTGGATCTGCCGGCCCTGGCTCTCCTGCCGCACCTTCTCGGCCAGCATCTCCGGCGAGATCAGCGGGAGGTCGGGCGCAGGGGCTGGCCTCTGCTCGAGATCTCTCGCCTCGAGCCGTTTTTCGATGGCCTCCAGCCGGTCGAGCAGCGGCGCGAGATCGAAGGCGGGCGCTGCCGGCGCGGACGAGGGCATGGGCGAGGGCATGGGCGGGGAAGCGGGGATCGGCCCGCTTTCCTCCAGCACGCGCACGCGCTCGGTCAGTCGTTCGGTCGCGAGCCGCATCCCCTCGGCATAGATGCCGAATTGCCGGAGCAGCAGGCGCATGCCCACCATCTGGCGATGTCCGATGGCCTGCTCGGCAGAGAAGGTCGGCATTGCCTCGATCTCGCGTTCGCGCTTCTCCGGCAGGGCGGGCGCGGGCGCGTTCGCCAGCGTTTCGATGCGCGTCTCCAGCATCGCCAGCCGTTCGAGGATCGGCGAGAGATCGGGCGGGGCGAGGCGCTGGGCGCTCATCTGCTCCATGTGCTGCGAATAATGGCTGAGCGTCACGCGGAAGCCGATCAGCAGCCGCTCCAGCCCCGCCTTCTGGGCCATGAACAATGCGGCCGGGCCCGGCTCGCGCCTCGGTGGCTCGGGTTTCCGGTCGAGGGCTTCGGCGATGCGCGCGGCCAGCCGTTCCTCCAGCGCGGCGATGCGCTCGTCCCAGAGGTCGGGTGCCTGCGCGGCGCGGATGCTGGCGCTGAACATCTCGGCAAACCGGTTGAGCGCGGAGGTCACCTGCTCCGCCTTGCCGAGCGCGTGGATCAGATGGCCGCCGGCTTCCTCGCCGGGCGCATCGGGCGGGTTCGCGGTCCTTGTCATGCCTGTGGCTCCTCCGATAGCGTTTCCGGCCCGGGCCTGTTCACACCAGCCGGCCCAGCGGGCCGAGATCGATGGTGAGGTCCCCGGGCGACAATCCGAATTCTGCGGCGAGGCTGATGATGCGCGCCCGCGCCTGCATCAGGGTGGTGCCCAGAACCTCCTCCTGCTCGGCGCTGAGCGAGCCCGCCTCCATGCGGCGGATCGCCTGCATCTCCATGAGCTGGCGGAGGAATTCCATCAGCGCGAGGGCGAGCCGCGCGAGATCCTGCTCGACATTCTTCGGGTCGATCGCGAGCGTGGGGGCGGACCCGCGCGGCGCGTTCATCGCGGCATCGAGGCCCGCGAGGCCGGGCAATTCTCGCAGGGGCAGTTCGCTGATGCGGAAGGGGTGCGGATGCCCGGTCATGCCGGTTTTCTCCGGTCCAGGAACAGCGGTGCGAGCCCCGCCGCCGCATAGGCCGGCCAGGGCCCGGTAAGCCGCCAGCAGAGGCCCTCGGCCTCGCCCGCGAGCAAGGCCGCGAGGCGCGGGCGCGTCCAGCCGCGATCCATCCAGAAGATCAGATCCAGGGTGTCATCCCCGCGCTTGCGCTGCGCCACGAAGCGGCTGCCCTCGGCCTCAAGGCGCACCGCGCGTGCGCCCGCTTCGGCCGCGAGCCGCGCCTGCCCCGCCTGCCGGCGCGCCCGCGCCTTCAGGAAATCGCGGCCGGTTTCGGGCGCCTCGATCTCGGGCGCGAGCGTGCCGCGCAGGAGCCATTCGACGCCGCCGCCGAGGCTCGCGAGGCGATCCGCGAGGATCAGCGCGTGCCGGTCGATCGCGGAATCGGCACTCGCCGGGCTCTCGAAGGCGATGCCCCAGGGCGCGGGCAGGAAGCGGCCCGCCTCGGCCTCAGCCACCACCTGCCGGTGATGCGCGAGGAGCGCGGCCGCATCCGCCGCCTCCGGGCAGGGCGCGAGGCGCGGTGCGAGCGCCGGGCCATCCGCGGCGATGCCGAGAAGCGCGAGCCGGGTCATGCCGCGGCCTCCGTGGCGGGAAATGTGGGCGTCATCGCCGGCTGGCGCGTCGCGACCGAGGAGACGAAGAGCTTCAGCCCGACCTGCACGAGATCGATATCGGCGACCGCGAGCACGAGTTCGCCCTCGATGATGACGCCGATATCGAGCACGCGATCGAGGAGATCGACCAGCGTTTCGGCATCCTCCGGCTCGTCAGCCAGCGTCACGGGATCAGCCATGTTTCGCCTCCGCTTCGAGAAAATGGAAGGGCGCCCAGGGGCCGGAGACATCGAGAGTCACGCCCGCTTCCGAGAGGCGTTCCGCAATGGCCGGGAGCTGATCGGCGATGGCATCGAGGTTCTCGCGCGCCACGAGCAGCGCGCGGTCGCGCCGCGTGGGGTTCGCGCCATGGAGCGGCACCAACACGTCGCAGGCGCGGGAAATCCACGGCGCGAGCGCGGCTTCCACCAGCGCCATCGCCTCCTCGAGCCGCAACGTGCCGTGGCGCTTGTCGTCCTTCACGGCCTTGCGCTGGCGCAGGTAGCCGCGCCCATCCGTCGGCGCGGGCCCGGGCAGGGGCGCGGGCCGGGCCGCCGGGCGGAGCGTCACGGCGAGTTCCACCTGCCCGCCCAGAACCGTGAGCAGCCGCCGGAAATCGCCCGCATGCCCCTCGATGGAGCCCGCGAAGCTCGCGATATCCGGCAGCAAGGCGCGCATCCGCATCGGCACCACATCCACCCGCGCGGCGATCTCGGCCAGCACGCGGTGATGCTCGATCGCGAGCGTCGCGATATCGGTGGAGGAACCGAAGGCCTCGGCGATGGCCTGCGCCTCGCCCTCGAAGCGCGAGAGCACGGCGGCCATTTCCGAGAAGGGCAGAACCTCCAGCCGGCCGCTCTGGCCCGAGGCCATGATGCGCGCGAGCGAGGGCAGATCACGCTGGTGGACAATGCCATGCGGCAGGAAGGCAGGCATGCTGCGGCTCCTCTAGGGGCTCGGTTGCTGGTCGGCCCGCACCACCCGCAGCAGGGGCGGCGGAGCATCGTTCGGGCGCGCGGGGTTGTCGGGCGTCGCGCCATCCTGCTCCACGATGGAGCGGAGCAGCGCGAAGGATTCCCGCAAGGCGGCGAACCGCGCGGGGCTGCCGCCCGCATCCGGATGCGCCTCGCGCGATTGCGCCACGAACGCGCGGCGGATCTCGCCGGCCGCGAGGCTCTCGCCCGGCGCGGGCGCGGGCAGGCCGAGTTCGATCCGCGCGGTCTCGATCCGTGCCGCGCTGACGGGATCGCTGGAGACGCTCGCGAAGGAGCAGGCGGGCAAAGGTCCCGCGCAGCGGATCTGCAGCAGATCCGGCGCCAGCGCATCGATGGTCGCGAGCGTCGCATCGAGCATCGCCTCGGCCTCCGCGCCGATCAGCACCACGATGTTGATCAGCATGTCCGGCCCGTCGGTCGGCATTTCCAGCGTCTCGCGGGCGACCGGTTCGAGCATCGCCCGCAGGCGCAGGCGCAGCCGGCGCGCGGCATGGCCGGAGGGAAGGGCCGCGCCGTCACCCTCCGGCGTGAATTGCGCGAGAAGCCGCTCCTGCGCGTTGGGCGCACAGCGGATCGTCACGCGGAATTCGCGCAACAGCCCGTAGCGCTCGATCAGCGCGTGGAGCCGCGCGCGATTGGCCGCGAGGAACGCGCTCACCTCCGCTTCGCCGCGGAATTCCGCGCCGAACACCGCCGGAACGAGCGCGCGGCCGTTCTGCACGGCTTCGAGGCCGCGCTGGTGATCGAGCAGGCCTTTCGCGAGATGATCGCGGCCGAGGCCGAAGAGCCCCGCCTTCGGCTTCGCGAACACGACGCCTGCGAGATCGCCGGCGACGATCGCGCGCGCGTCCCCCCAGGGGAGGGCGGGCAGAGCCGGCCCGCCGGCGGGGCAGACGGCCAGAAGCATCAGGCTCGTCATGTTTGTTCTCCCGTCATGGTTTCGCAGCCCTCTTGTTTTTCTGTGGCCCGCCGATCGGTTCCGTCGGTCGGTTCGGGGTGTTTCCAGCGCTGGCGGGAGGCCGCGAGCGCGGCGAGAAGATCCGCCTGCCCGATCGGCATCATGGCTTGCCGGCCGGCGACGACCGCCGGGCTGGCCGCGAGGCTGCGGCGCACGGCGGCCAGCGCCGCCACACGGCAGATCGCCTCGATATCGGCACCCACCGCGCCGTCGCTCGCGCGCGCCAGCGCCTGCGGATCGACCGAGGCGTCGAGCGGGCGATTGTTCAGATGGATGCGGAAGATCTGCTCGCGCGCGACCTCATCCGGCACCGGCACCTCGATCAGCTGGTCGAAGCGGCCGGGGCGGAGCAGCGCGGGGTCGATCGCCTCCGGGCGGTTCGTCGCGCCCAGCACGAAGACGCCGCGGCGCTCCTCAAGGCCATCGAGTTCGGTGAGGAGCTGGCCCACGATCCGCTCCACGGCGGAATGCGCGCTGGCCGAGCGGCGGGGGGCCAGCGCGTCGATCTCGTCGAAGAACAGGATGGCCGGCGCCAGCATCCGCGCGCGCTGGAAGAGATCGCGGATCGCCTTCTCGCTCTCGCCGAGATAGGCGCTGACGAGTTGCGGCCCGCGCAAGCCGATGAAATTCGCGCCGGCCTCATGCGCCAGAGCCTTCGCGAGCAGGGTCTTGCCGGTGCCGGGCGGGCCATAGAGCAGCACGCCGCCGCCCGCCGAGAGACGCGCCTCGGCGAAGAGTTCGGGATGGCGCATCGGCCAGATCACGCTTTCGATCAGCGTCTGCTTCAAAGCTTCCGTGCCGCCCACATCCTCGAAGCGGGTGGTGGGCATGTCGAGCGCCACCTCGCGCATGGCCGAGGGGCCGATCTCGCGCATGGCTTGCGCGAAATCCGCCGGCGTGACGCGCGCAGGCCCGCCCGGTTTCGCCATCCCGCCCGGTTTCGCCACATGGCGGCGGAAGGCGGCCATGCCGGCCTCGCGCACGAGCGCGGCGAGATCCGCACCGACATAGCCATGCGTCGCGCCGGCGATCTCCGCGAGATCGACCTCCGGCGCGAGCGGCATTGCGCGGGCATGGATGCGCAGGATTTCCTCGCGGCCTGCGCGATCGGGCGGGGAGAAGACGAGTTCGCGATCGAACCGCCCGGGGCGTCGGAGCGCGGGGTCGAGCGCGGAGGGCAGGTTCGTCGCCGCCATCACCACCACCTGCCCGCGCGCATTCATGCCGTCGAGCAGGGTGAGAAGCTGCGCCACGATGCGCCGTTCCACCTGCCGGTCGCCGGCGAGGCCGTCGCGCTTCGGGGCGATGGCGTCGATCTCGTCGATGAAGATGATCGAGGGCGCCTTGGCCTCGGCCTTGCGGAAGATCGCGCGCAATTGCTCTTCGGATTCGCCATAATGCTTGCTGACGATTTCCGGCCCGTTGATCTGGAAGAAGGTGGCGCTCGCCTCGTTCGCCACGGCGCGCGCGAGCTGCGTCTTGCCGGTGCCGGGCGGGCCGACGAGCAGCACGCCCTTCGGCGGGGAAATCCCGAGTTCGGCAAGCGCGCCGGCGTGATGCATGGGCCATTCGACCATCTCGCGCACGCGCGCCACCTCGCGGGAGAGCCCGCCGAGATCGGCATAGCGGATGTCATCGGCGTGGCGGGGCTTCGCGGGTTTCGCGGCCGGGGCGAGGAGGCTCACGGCCGTCGCCGCGCGGATCACCACCGGCCCCTCGGGCGTCGTGGCCCGCACGCGCGCGCGGACCACCCGGCCGCCGGGCGCGGTGAGCCGCACCTGCTGGCCCGCGTGAAGCGCGAGATGCTCGAGCCCGCAGGCGCCGGGCGTGACATTCGCAGGCAGTATCGCTGCCGCCGCATCGAGCCCGTCGAGTTCGATCCTGGTCGCGACAGCCGGTTCGGCGCGGGCCACCCGCGCCTCGAGCCCCACGGAGAGCCCGGCATTCTGGCGCTGGAGATCGTCGATCGCGACGAGCCGCCGCCCGCGCAATTCCGCCGGCATCGGCATCGCGCGGCCATAGGCGGAAGCGGTTCCCGCGACCGAGACGAAATCGCCGATGCCGAGGCCGAGCGCCTCGAGGCTCGCGGGGTCGAGCCGCACATAGCCGCGATCGGCATCGCCGGCCTGCGCCGAATGCACGGTGAGCGACAGCGTTTCGCGCGGCGGAAGGGGCGGATTGTGGTTCATCCCGCGCCCCTCTCCGCATCCGTGTCTTCCAGCGGCGGGCGGGGCGGATTGAGGCGCTGCAGCAGCACCATTTCCTCGCGCTCGAAGGTTTCCTCGTCGATCTCGCCGGCCTCGAAGCGGGTTTCCAGCGCCACCAGCGCGCGCTTGATCGCCTCGGGGGCGTTCTCCTCGCGCTCGGCGATATCCGCGAGCTTGTTGGCGAGCATCAGCACGCCCTTTACCGGCAGGGTGACCGGGAAGGCGAGGAGGGTGGCGAACAGGCCCATCGCATCCCCCTCAGGCGGCCGCAGCCGCGGGGGCCAGCGAGAAGGCCACGAAGTTATACGGCGGCGCAGGCAAGACGCAGCGGATCGCGAGCCAATCGCTGTTCTCGCCATCATAGCGCTCGATCGCGGCGATGATCGCGGCCTCATCCGCGGCACGCACGAGGAAGGCGCCGTGAAAGGCGGTGAGGTCGTCGCTGGTCGCATGCACGACGCTGCGCTCGGCCCAATCCGCGAGCAGGCTTGCGACCTGCCGCGCGACCGCCGCGCGCGTCGCGGCGAGGTGGCTCGCGACCTCGCGGCCGAGATCGAGGCGCAGGCGATGCGCATCGCGCGGATGCGCGCGGTCGGCCCGCTGGCTGATCTCGCGCAGGCGCGGTTCGCTCGCGACGATGCGGGCGATGGTCGCCTGCTCGTGGAGCGTGATGCGCAGGCCGAGTTCGATGCGCCCCTCGAGGCCGGAGAGCGTGTCGAGCAGGCTCGCCTGCTGCGGCAGCACCAGTTTTTCGAGCGCCGCGATGGACGGCGCGATCATCCCGAAGCGGCAGGGCAGGATGGGCCCCTGCCGGTTCATGGCTTCGAGGATCTTGGTATGCGCGAGCATGTTGCGGCGCGAGGGCAAGGCCTCCGGCGCGTCGATCGGGCTCCAGGCCAATGCGAGGCGGCCCATCGGCGTGCATTGCAGGTTGCCGGTGGAGGGCCCGACGACGGGCAGGTCCACCGCCTGGGCCTCGGCCGCGCGCAGGATGGCGTAGAGATAGGCGGGCATCGCGTCAGCTCTCCTGGCCACTGGTCTCGATGCGGATGCAGAGGATGCCGTTGCGCCAGGCATGGCTGATGGTGCTGTGCGCGGGCACGCCGGCGGGCAGGGGGATGCGCTCCTCGATGAGATCCTCGCCGAGCGTCTGGCCATCGAACCGGGCCACGAGCACGACCTCCTCCAGCCGCATCGCCACCGGCTGTCCCTCGAAGGCCGGGCGCTCCAGCGTGATGAGCAGATGGTCGGTTTCCTCGAAGATCTCGAAGGCGGGGCTGGGATCGGATGTCCCGGCAGGAAGATCGGGCGAGGCGTCCGGCGCATCGGACGCGCGCGGCGCAGGGCGGCGCTCCGCGCGGCTCGCGGCATCCTCGGCAGAGCCGCTGCCCGCACCGGCCCGGCGCGGGTTCACGGGAAGCCCGCCAATACGCATGCGCAAGCCCATTTCGGCGCGGATCCGGCCATCCGGGCTCTCGAAGACGCGGGTGCCGCCGCGACCGGTCTCGCCCTCCGCGCCGGCCGGGCGTTCAGAACTGGCCTGAGCATTCTTGCCCGCATCCTGGAATTTCTGCTCCACCGACTGCATCAATTCGCTCAGCCGCTGGCTGATCTCGTGCAGGCCGGCGGCACCCCTCGGGGTCTTGGTCATGGGTTGTTCCTTCCCGGTCAGGCGCCGATTTCGGCCATCCGTTTTTCGAGCATGGCGAGGCGGCCGCGCAGCAGGCGGTTCTCCTCCTCGATGGCGCTGGTGCGGTTGGTGAGCATCGGGTCGTTCTGCCACCAGTTGATGCCCAGCTCCTGCGCCTTATCCACCGAGGCGATGAGGAGCCGCACCTTGATGGTGAGCAGTTCGATGCCGACGAGCGAGATCGCGACATCGCCGGCGATCACGATGCCCTTGTCGAGCACGCGTTCGAGGATGTCCGCGAGGCCATCCGCGCGCAGCGGGGAGTGGATCGATTGCGACATGGAATTCGACATGGCCCGACCCCTCAGGCTGCGGCATCGCGCGGGGCATCGGCCCGGCGATAGCGGCGCAGGCGGGAATAGCGCAGGACCTCGCCCATGGCGTCGAGCACCAGCTCATAGGCGGCGATGACGTCGTTGTCGCTGATATGCGCCTTGGATTCGACCACCTCCACCTCGAGCGTCCATTCCTCGCCCTCGCGGTTGCAGCGCGCGACGGTCTCGGTCTGGCGGCCGACGATTTCCTGCAGCGCGCTCTTCGCCTTGCGGGTGGCTTCCAGCATGTTGATGGGCGCGGCCTTCATGAGCGCGCTCCTTCGCCGGGGCCATAGGTGTCGAGCATCGCGTGGATCTGCTTGGCGCGGCTCTCGGTGTCGGAGAGGGCGCTGGCGGCGACGCGCCGGCGGGCTTCGAGCAGCGAGAGTTCGCGCAGGAGGCGATCGCGCTCGGCCTCGAGGCGGGCGAGTTCGGTCGCGGCCTGCATCCGCGAGCGCGGCGGCGCTTTCGAGATGGTCGAGAGCCGCTTGATCTGTCGGAAGTCGGTTTGGGCCATCGCACGCGCTCCCGGTTGTCAGGCCACGCTCGCGCGCGGCCGGGGTGAAGTCAGGCGCTGCACCTGGCGGGTGAGCTGGGCGAGGCCCTTGTCTCGCTCCTGCCGGTCGTTGTCGCGCTCGCCCGGTCGCCGGGCATGCAGCACATCGATGCAGAGCTGGACGAATTGCGGCTCCTGATGCGACGCGGCGATGCCGAGCTGGCGCACCACCTTCGCGATCATGATGCCCGCGCGCAGCGAGCCCGGCGCGGCGCCGGCCTCCTCGCGCACCTTGCGCACGATATCGACGATCACCGCGCATTGCTCGGGGTCGAGCCCCGAGCGGTTCGCGACGATGCCGATCTCGGTCTCGCGCGTGTGGCGATCGAGATCGAAGGTGATCATCCGGTCGAGCAGCGCATCCTGCGGGGCGGAGACGCCGGCATAATCCTCGGGGTTCGAGGTGAAGATCACCCGGAATTCCGGATGCGCCTTCACGTAGATCTTCGCGCGCGAGCGCTGCGGGAGGATCACCATCCGCTCTTCCAGAGCCATCAGCAGCGGGTTGTTGGCGCGCGGCGGCGAGCGGGTGAATTCGTCATAGACGAGGGTGAAGCCGTTCTCGATCGCCGCCGTCAGCCGGTCCTCCGACCAGATCGCGGCGGATTCCGTGCTGGTTTTCCGCACGTTATGAACGAAATTGTCGACCACCTGCCGGTGGCTGACGCCCGTCTCCTTGCCCACGAGATCGCCGGCGGTCATCCAGCCATCGCCGGTCATCAGGATCGCGGGCCGGCCGAGTTCGGCGGCGAGCTGCAGGGCGAGCGTCGTCTTGCCGGTGCCGGCGGGGCCGCGGAAATGCACCGGCACGCCGGCCTGCAGATAGGTGAGCGCGCGGGCCGCGAGCGCCCCCAAAGCCTCGTTCAGGAAAAGGTCCTTCCGCGGCACCAGCAGGACGGCATGGTCACAGACCGGATTGTTCGGGTCGATGTGATCGTGGACGGAGCCAATTTCCATGGTTCTCACGGGTTTTTCGGGCTGGAATCCCCTCCAGCGGGAGGGGAACCGGAACCGGGTTTGAATACAACCAGAAGTAGCAATTTATGGTTAATGCGAGGTTAAGGTCCGGCAGCCCGGCCCTCCCTCCGGCGGCGATCCCGCGCGCGGCGCCAAGCGCACAGCGCGCGCGGAACAACCCTCATTCGAGCTGCGCGCGTGCCTTCGAGCTGGGGGCGGCGGCATGGCGATGGCTGTGGACGTAATGGTCGTAGCTCGCTTCGCCGATGCGGGCGTAAAGCTCGTGCTCGTCGAGGAAGCGCCGCCAATGCGGGTAGATCCGCGCGAAATCCGGGCTCGTGCGGTGCAAGGCCTCGAAGGTCTCGAAAGAGGCCTCATAGGCCGCATCGAGCACCGATTTCGGGAAGAAGCGCACCCGCGCGCCGGCCGCCACGATCTGCCGGATCCCGCCGGAATTGATCGCGTCGTAATGCGCGACATGGCTCGTCCAGGTCGCGGTGGCGCAGGTCTGGAGGATGGATTGATAGAGCTTCGGCAGCGCATCCCAATGCGGCTTGTGCACGAAGGCCATGATGGTGGCCTGCGCCTCCCACCAGCCGGGCGCGTAGTAATAGGGCGCGACGCGATGCAGCCCGAAGCGGAAATCGTCATAGGGCCCGGCCCATTCCGCCGCATCGATCGCGCCGCGTTCGAGTGCCGCGTAGATGTCGCCGGGCGCGATCTGCTGGGGGATGACGCCGAGCTTCGCCATCACCGTGCCGCCAAGGCCGGGGATGCGCATCTTCAGGCCTTTCAGATCGTCCAGGCTGTTGATTTCCTTGCGGAAGAAGCCGCCCATCTGCGCGGTCGAGTTCCCGACCGGCAGGGCATGCGTGCCGCGCGCGTTGAAGAAGGCGTTGAGCAATTCGAGGCCGCCCGCGCGGAAGAGCCAGGCCGCCTGCCCGCGCGTGTTGAACCCGAAGGGCAGGGCCGAGCCGAAGGCATAGGCCGGGTCTTTCCCGATCGAATAATAGGAGAGCGTGAAGGCGCATTCCACCGTGCCGGTCTCGGCGGCATCGAGCAGGGCCGCGCCGCTCGGCACGATCTCGCCCGCGCCGAAGGGCTGGATGCGGAAGCGGCCTTCGGTCGCCTCCGAGACGCGGCGGGTGAAATCGGTCGCGGCCTCCACCACCGCATCCGCCGTGCGCGGCACGAACATCGGCATGCGCCAGTTCACCTGCGGCAGCGGGTTGGCGAGGGCGGGCGCCGCCAGCGCCGCGCCGCCGATCGTGCCCAGCGCCATCGCCTTGCGCCGGGTCAGCGGCAGGCTGAACCGGAGGGCCTTCCTGGTCATCCGTGGATCGTGGGGCATGGGGCATCTCCGCTTCTGGGTGATCACCGGGGCGAGAAGCGGGCGGGAGGACCGGCCGCGAATCACCCTGTTGTTGTTCCCAACGAGGAAATACAATTCCAGATTGCATGTCGAGGCCCGATGCGCGCCTTTCGTGCATCCCGTCATGGGCGGGCGCGCGAGAAGGGCGCGGCGCATGCGGCCGGAAATCGCTGGCCAAAGCGCCGCGCAATCCTATCCTCGCGGCATGATCGATGCGCCTGATTCGACCGGCCCGCTCACGCTCCGGCCCCTTCCGGGCTGGGTGAGCGCGGAATCCCCGCAGGGCGATGCGCCGCTGGCCGATGCCCATTTCCGGGCCGGCGCGGTGTTCCTCGCGCTCGATGGGCTGATCCGCGCAACGCCGGCCTTCCTCGGTGCCTTCCGCCAGCGGCTCGCGCTGGAGGCAGCGATCGCCGGCGCGCGGCTCCTGCGCACCGGCACGGATGCCGAAACGTTGCGCGATGCGCTGCACCTCACACGCACAGGCGACGAGCCCGGCCTCGCGAGCCGCCTGCATCGCCTGCTGATGCGTGTGGTCGAGACGCCCACCCGTCTCGCCGGCCGCGCGCTCGATGCGCTGCCCGATCGCGCCGGCGCCGACGAGATCCGCGCGCTGCTGATGGCGGATATCGCGCAGGCCGAACGGCTCGGCTGGCCCGCGCTGCTGCCGCTGCATCTCCTCGCGGCGCATGATCCGGCGCTGAAGCGCGGGGATGAGGGCAAGCGCCTGCGCCTGCTCGAAGCCGGGGGGCAGGCGATGCGCCCGGTCGCATTGGCCCGCGCCGGGCTCGCCGCGCATCGCCTCGCGCTCGATCTCGGCTCGCGCGCCGACCGGCTCGCCGAGGCCGCCGGGCGGCTGCGCACCCGCGAGGCCGAGGCCGGGCTCGCGCTGATCCTCGGCGCGGATTGCGTCGCGCCCTGGCGGATGGCGGAAGCGATGGGCTCGGATCGCGCCGCGCGCCGCTTCTGCGAGAGCCTCGCCGCGAAAGGCGCGCTGCGATTGCTCACGCCGCGCGCGACATTCCGGCTCTACGGGCTCTGAGCATGACGCGACCCGCTTCGCCCGCGCCGCTCCCGCTCGATCGCGAACTGGCCGATTTGCCGGCCGATCTGCGCTGGCGCGAATGGATGGGGCGCGTCGAAGCGGCGATCTTCGCCAGCGCCGAGCCCGTGCCGCGCGAAACCCTGGCGGGCCTCGTCGGCGCATCCTGCGTGCTCGACGATCTGATCGCCGATATCCGCGATGAACTGAAGGCCCGGCCCTATGATCTCGTGCCGGTCGCCGGCGGCTGGCAGCATCGCACCCGGCCGCGCTTCATTTCGGCCATTCGCGCCGCGAGCCGGCTGCCCGAGCGGCGCCATGTCGATCTCTCGAAGGCGGAACTCGAGGTGCTGGCGCTGATCGCGCATCGCCAGCCCGTCAGCCGCGAGGCTTTGTCCGATCTCGCGGGACGCGCCGTGAGCCGCGACATGCTCGCCTGGCTGAAGCAGCAGGGCCTGATTGCCAATGGCCCGCGCCTCGCGAAGCCCGGCGCGCCCGCGACCTACGTGACGACGCCGCATTTTCTCGATGCCTTCGGGCTCGCCAGCCTCGCGAGCCTCGAGGGCTGATCCGATCAGGGTTTGATGCGCCCGACGATCTGCAGGGTGTCGCCCTCGAAGCGGATCACCACGCCCTCGCCCGAGGCCGGCACGATGCCGGTGAGTCCGGTGATGTTCACCTGATGCGTGCTGACGACGAGCGCGCCGGGGCCGTTCCAGCCTTGCAGAAGAGCGCGCGCGGCCCGGGTCTGGGCCGGTCCCTGCGCCCGGTCGCCGAAGAAGGAGTTGAAGGCCGGCGCATCCTCCGCGCGGCCGGGAAAGGCGAGTTCCGCCGTCTCGCGCGTGCGGCACCATTGCGAGGTGAGCACGCGCGCAACCGCGATGTTGCGATCGCGGAAGGCTGCGCCGATGCGCCGGGCCTGTGCACGCCCTTGCTCATCGAGGTTGCGCTGGGTTGTGCAATCGCCGAGCCGCATCCCCGCCGGATCGCCCCCGCCCGGCGCATTCGCGTGGCGAAACAGCGCGATGCTGCCGCGCGCGAGCGAGGCCCAGGCCTCGGCCTCGGAGGCGCGGAGCGGCGTCGCCGGAAAAGCCGCGACGATCGCGAGGAGCAGCAGGAGCCACCGGGCGAGGCGGGGCATCGCGCGCTCAGCTCCGCGCATCATAGGCGCAGCGGAAGCCGATATAGACGGCGAAGAAATCCGCCGCCTTCCATTGCACGGCCTCGGCGCGGGCCTGTTCCGGGCCATACCACCAGGAGCCGCCGGCGGTGAGCGCATCCTTGCCGCGCCGGTCGGCCAGCCATTCCCACACATTGGCGCCCATGTCGTAGAGGCCGTTCACCCCGCGTTTCGTGGTGGCGACCGCGACATGCGCGCGGCGATTGTTGTTCATGCCCTCGGGGCCGTCGCCCACGGGATAGGCATAGGTGCGGCCCGTCACGAAGCCATCCGTGGGGGTCGTGCGCGTCTCGGTGAAGGCGGCGCGCCGCCATTCCGCGAGGGTGGGGAGCCGCCCGCCGCGATGGGCGCAGAAGCGCGCGGCTTCCTCGTGCGTCAGATGCGTCGCGGGTTCGTTCGCCGCACCGGGCGCGCCTTGCGGGCTGGCATAGCTCCAGCCGGGGCGACGCACCCAGCCACCGGCATATTCGAAGCCGCCGCCCGCCTTCTCGGCGGCCGTGACGAGGCTGGTGGCCGTGGCGAAAGCGCGGAACTGCTCGATCGTCACCTCCGTGCGGTCGATCGCAAAATCGCCGATCCGCACGCGATCGGGCGCTTGCGCCATCGCCGGCAGGAGTGACGCGAGGAGCATGGTCGCGAGGAGGGGGAGGTGGCGGGCTCTGGCAGCGGTCATGACTCGGGTATCGGCGCTCGACGAGGGCGGTGGAAGCTGCCCCCTTTACGCGAGAGATACGCCAGCGGTTCCCCTCTCCGGTTCCCCTCAGGTCCGGGCCTTTTCGAAGGCGCTCCACGCCGCCTCGAAGGCCGCGAAATCGAAGCCGGGCTGGCGCGCGGGTTCGAGGATCAGCTTCTCGGTGTCGAGCAGTTTGCGGATCGCCGCGCCGAGCCCGTCCACCACCTCGGGCGGGATCACCAGCGCGCCGTGGCGATCGGCATGGACGAGATCGCCCTGGCTGATCTCGAGGCCGAAGATCTTCACGGTTGTCCCGAGTTCGCGCACATGCACATAGCCGTGGCTCGGCCCGATTGAGCCCGCAACCACCGGAAAGCCCGCGGGCAGGTCGCCGAGATCGCGCACGACGCCATTCGTCAGCGCGCCGGACATCCCGAACGCCTTGTGGATCGTGGTGTTCACCTCGCCCCAATAGGCGCCGATGCAATGGGGGAAATCGAGATCCTCCACCACGGCGATGGAGGGTTTCGGGCCATCATGCATCGCCTTGTAATAGGCCATACGGCGCGCGCGGATGACGCCCGGCTCCTCCATCGGCGGGGCGAGCGCCGCGATCTTCGCAGTGACGGCATAACCCACCATCGCGCCTTCCTGCGGGGCGCTGGCGATCATCGTGCCGCGCGTGAAGCGGGAGAAGCCGCGCCGGCCCTGCACCACCTCGATGGCGTTGCACACGGTGGGGGTATCGACCTTGCGCAACAGCGCGAGCAGATCCGGGTTCATCAGGCCTCCAGCCAGGTGTGAAGCGCATCGAAGGTGGGTTCGGGCTGCTCGAGGGTGGGCAGGTGGCCCGCCTCCTCGATGATCACGAGGCGCGATTGCGGCATCATCCGGTGCATCGCCTCGTGGCGTTCGAGCGGGCAGAGCCGATCATGCCGGCCCATCAGCACCAAAGCAGGGCCGGTGAAGCGAGCAAGCGTTTCCGCCTGGTCGGGCCGATCGCGCAAGGCCCGCGATTGCCGGGCGAAGATTTCCGGGCCTAGATGAAGTGCCATGTCCATGCAGAGATCAAGCACGATTGCGTTGCGCGGGCCCGGCGCGAGATAATGCGGCTTCATCTCGTCGCGCATCACGCTGGCAAGATCGCCCGAGAGCGCGCGATCGATCTGCGGCTGGCGACGCGCGCGGATGGTCTCGCTCTCCGCGAAGGGGTTGGTGTCGAGAAGCGCGAGCCGCTCGACGCGCTCCGGCGCCTGCCGCAGGATCTCCATCGCCACGATGCCGCCCATGCTGAGCCCGGCGAGCGCGAAACGCGGCGGAGCCTCGGCGAGGATCGACGCGGCGATTTCGGCAACCGTCTCATGTTCGGTGCAGGGCGCGTGGATCACCATGCGCCGCGCGAGCCGGGCCGGCCAATCGCCCCAGAGCCGGGCGTCGCACATCATGCCGGGGATCAGCAGCAGCGGGGTCATGCGACGCGGCGCGCGCCCTCTTTCAGGGTGGCGAGCTTCGCCCAGGCGATTTCCGGATCGACCGAACCGAAGCCGGCGAAGGTTCCGAAGCCGCAATCGGAGCCGGCGATCACGCGATCCTTGCCGACGATGGATGTGAAGCGCTCGAGACGCTGGCGCACCAGTTCCGGGTGCTCGACGAAATTTGTCGTCGTATCCACGGCACCCGGCACGAGGATCTTGTCCTCGGGGATTTCGTTGGCGCGGTCGCGGAACACCGTCCATTCATGGCCGTGGCGCGGGTTCGCGGTCTCGAAGAGGATGTAGCGGGCGGGCACGTTCATCAGCAGCGGGAAGACCTTCGCCATGTCGATGTCGCAGCAATGCGGGCCCTCGTAATTGCCCCAGCAGATATGGAGGCGGATGCGCTCCTCGGGCAGGCCCGCCACCGCATGGCGCAGGGCCTCGACATGCAGGCCCGCGACCTCGAGAAACTCCTCGTCCGAGAGATGCGTGAAGAGCATGTGGCGCGAGAGCGCGAGATCGGGGCAATCGAGCTGCAGATCGAGCCCCGCCTCGATGATGGTGCGATATTCCTCGCGCATCGCCTCGGCGAGCGCTTCGAGATAGGCCTCTCGGCTGGAGTAATGCACGTTCTGCAGGAAGAGCGAAATGACGCCGGGCGAGGCGGCATTCATGAAGCCGCGCTCGACGCCATGCGCCGCCATCGCTGCCTTCAGCGCCGTGATATCCTTCTGCAATTCGCCCTGGCCCTTCGAGGCGACGGGGCCCACGCATTGCGGCCGCGCATATTTCGGCGTGCCGCCCTGCTTCGCGAGCCGCTCGAGATAGGTGGGGAAGAGCTTCAGATCCGCCGGCGCGTTGCGCGGGCTATCGCCGGCGAAGCCGGTATAGCGGTCCTTCACATAGGTGGCGTAGGAGATTTTCGAGGTTTCGCCGTCGGAGACGATATCGATTCCCGCTTCCTTTTGCCGGCGCACCAGTTCCATCACGGCTTCGGCCATTGCGGCATCGAAGGCGGCCGGATCGTAAGGTTCGCCGCGCTCGCGGGCGAAGAGGAAATCCACGACTTTTTGCGAGCGGGGCAGCGAGCCGACATGGGTCGAGAGAAGCGTCATCGGAAATCTCACAGCAGGCGGCCGGTCGCGCCGGCGGGGTCGTCGGTGTTCCTCACGCGATAGAGCGAGGCGTCGCCCGTCATCGAGGGCGCGAGGCTGTGCGGCAGGCCGGGCGGGATCGCGGCGGTGTCACCGGGGTTTAGGACGGTGGAGCCTCCGGCCCAGGAGAGACGCCAATGCCCGCGCATCGGCATCAGGATCTCGTGGCGGGGTGTGGAATATTCGTCTGCCGAAATCGAATTCCGGGACAGGAACTCCACCTCGAAACCGGGGCGATCGCGAAGCTTTCCATCCGCACCGATCACCTTTGCCGGCTGATAATCAGAGAGGGCCATCAGGTCCCAGTAGCGCGCGACATGGCCGGGCACCACATCCGCCGTGGTGGGTTCCGGGTAGGCCTTGAGTTCGTCGTCGGTCAGAAGCGGCATGGGCGGCACGTCGGTTGGCAGGTGCTGACCCTTCTTCGTGTCGTAGAGCTTGCCGTTCCTGCCGAGCACGAGGCCGTGATCCTTCGCATCCTCGATGACCTGCGGCGCCCAGATGACGCCGCCGCCGGCATCGTCGCCGCCGAGGATCGCCATGATCATCCCGTAATCCGTGCCGATATTCTCGAAGCCGCGGAAGATGCCGGTGGGGATGTTGATGATGTCGCCTTCCTCCAGCACCACCTCGCCGGCCTTGCCCCAGCGGCCCCAGAAGAAGCGCCAGCGGCCCTTGAGCACGAAGAACACTTCGGCCGTGCGATGCGAATGCAGCGAGTTGCGGCATTTCGGCGGCTGGCCCGCAGCCCCGATGTTGAAGCCCGGCGTCTCGCGGATATGGATGTGCTGATCCGGGCTCTCGGAAACACCCGCGCCGATGATCGTGAAATTCTCTTTCTGATCCGAGCCCGGCGTATGGGCATCGATGAAGGCCGTCTTGCAGGGCTTGAGATCGCCGTAGCGGACGATCCGGGCTTCCATCTCTTGAACGTTCATGCGTCACCTGTGTGAAGGAGGATCTGCTTCCAGATCGCGATCTCGTCATAGAGGGCGAATTCCCGGCGCAGGCCGATGCCGTCCGGGCCGTAGGGGCCGAATTCCGCGTGGGCGAGGCCCATCACATGCACGTGGGCGCCGGTGGGCGGGCCGAAGGCACCCCAGCCGTCATGCGTGCCGGTGAGCGACCAGCGGAGCGCGGCGCGCGGCGGCAGCATGTCCTGATCCATCCCGATCTGATGGTGGATCTCGAACGTCGCGGCAGGAAAGGCCGCGCGCAGGCCGACCCAGAAACTCGCCACCGCCTCGCGGCCCAGAGCCTGCCGCGCGCCCGGATATTCGCCGATCACCGCGCGATCGTAATGCGTGTGGATCAGGTTGAAATCCGCCGCCATGATGCGCCGGAGCATCCCGGCATAACGTTCGCCCCAGGGGTTGGCGTTCCCCCGGCCGTGATAGACGTTGGGCACATCGGTTTCCGGGGTGAGGGGGCGCTTGGCCTTCGCCGCGCCGCCCTCGCGTCGGATGAGCGCGCGGGCGTATTCCTGCGGCTCCATCCCGAGTTGGCGGACAATGCCGCCATAATCGCGGATCAGCCATTCATCATAGATCTGGTCGTTCCTAGCGGCGCAATCCGCGATGATCCGGATCTGGAAGCTTTTGCCCGTCGCCGGGCCGAAGGCGCCATCGGCGAGATGCGTGCCGGTGGACAGGATGCGATGCGACGAGAGGAAGCCGTGCGTCTCGTCGGCCGAATAGATCACGTCTTCCGCATAGAGCTGGCGATCGGGGAATTCGTGCACCGTCGCCATCGTCGCGGCGATCACCGCTTCATTGCCCCGGCTGACCCCCATGGGCGAGCGCACGGGGATATCCGGCGCGTAGTAGTGGTGCAGCGTGCCGATGCTGCGCTCTTCCCAGATCTCCCTGGTGATATCGATGATGTAATCGCGGAAATCCGGCCAGCTTTTCGAAAACGTCGTCATGCGGCATGTCCTTGCGGGATGCGGGCGGAGCGGCGGATCACCAGCGGCCCGTCGATGCGGTGATGATGCGGCTCGGTATCGCCCTCGATCTGGCCGAGCAGCGTTGCCACGGTCGCATCCACCATCGCCTCCACCGGCTGGCGGATGGTGGTGAGGCTGTAGGCGGCCCAGCTCGCCATCGGCACGTCGTCATAGCCGACGATCGAGACATCCTCCGGCACCTTGAGGCCGAGGTTGTGGACGAGTTCGTCGATCACCGCGAAGGCCATGTGATCGTTGCCGACGAAGATGGCATCGGGGCGTTCGGGGCCGGTGCAGAGCGCGCGCGCCACCTCCGCCGCGCGCTCGCGGGAATATTCGCCATCGACCATCGCGAAGGGAGCGAGCCCGGCAGCCGCGAGGCCCTCGCGGAAGCCCTCGGCGCGGTCGCGGCCGGTGGAGGAGCCCTGCCAGCCCATGATATGCGCGATGCGCCGATGCCCGCCGGCGGCGAGAAATTCCGCCACACGCCGCCCGCCGAGGCGGTTGTCGGAGGTGACTTCGCTGAGGCGCGGATCGTTCTGGCCCCGGTTGAACATCACCACCGGAATGCCCGCCGCCTGGCAGCGCGAGGTGAGGTCATTCGTCATCGCGACGGAGGCCGTGATGATGCCATCGACCTGATAATCCAGGAGTTCATCCACCACCTGCTCGACATTCTCCGCGCCGTTCCCGGCCATGAAGATCAGGATGTGATAGCCCCGGTCCTGCAGCGCGCTCGACAGGCGCTCGATCGCGACGGGGTAGAACTGGTTCTCGAGATAGGCCACCACCAGCCCGATGATGCGGCTGCGTCCCGTGATCATCGCGCGCGCCAGCACGTTCGGGCGATAGCCGAGCCGCTCGGCTGCCGCGCGCACCTTAGCGACCGTCTTCGCCGAGGCCGAGGCGCCGGGCGTGAAGACGCGCGACACCGCCGATTGCGAGACGCCCGCGAGCCGCGCGACATCCGCGCTCGTCACCTTTTCGAGGGGGCGTGACGTGCTCATTCCGCGGTCCAGCCCCCATCGATCAGGAGATGCGTGCCGGTCATCAGCGCCGAGGCGTCGGAGGCGAGGAAGACCACCGGGCCCATCAGATCCTCGATCTCGCCGACGCGCCCGAGCTTGATCTTCGAAAGGATCCAGGCTTTCCGCTCGGGGATGGCGAGCGTCTTCTCGGCCAGAGGCGTGCGGATGAAGGTGGGGCAGAGCGTGTTGATGCGGATGCCATGCGGCGCCCATTCGATCGCCATGGCCTTCGTCATGCCTTCGAGCGCGTGCTTGTTCGCGCAATAGACCGCGCGATCCGGCCCGCCGACATGGCCCATCTGCGAGGAGATGTGGATCAGCGATCCCGGCTTCTTCGCCGCGATCAGCCCGCGCGCCACTTCGCGCGAGAGGAAATAGGCCGCGCGGAGATTGAGGCTCATCGCGGCATCGTAATCCTCGGGCGTGGTGTCGAGCGCCGGTGCGTGCCGCGCCATGCCGGCGGAATTCACCATCACCTCGAAGGGGCCTGCTTCGGCCACGAAGGCCGCGGTGGTCGCGAGGTCCGTGATGTCGAGCGCCTTCGCCTCGGCCTTCCAGCCGGCAGCGCGGATGGCCGCGGCCGCGGCTTCAAGCTCGTCCGGCCGGCGGGCGACCAGCGTCACCTCCGCGCCGGCTTCCGCCAGCGCCGCCGCTGCGCCGAGGCCGATGCCGGAGGACGCGCCGGTGACGAGCGCGCGCCGCCCGTCGAGCCGGAAGGAGGGCATGCGGGGAAGCGTCACGGGCATGCTCATTCCGCCGCCACGCCGTAGGGCACGTTCCGGCGGCCATAGCGCCTGACGCGGATGTTGCATTGCTCGGCATGACCCACGAAGCCTTCGAGCATGCAGAGCCGCGAGCCATATTCACCCACGAGAGCGGCGGCCTCGTCGGTCATCACCTTCTGATAGCTGTGCGTTTTCAGGAACTTGCCGACCCAGAGCCCGCCGGTGTAGCGCCCGGCGCGCTTGGTCGGCAGCGTGTGGTTCGTGCCGATCACCTTGTCGCCATTGGCCACATTGGTGCGCGCGCCGAGAAACAGCGCGCCATAGGAATGCATGTGCGCGAGATACCAGTCGTCGCGGTCGGTCATCACCTGCACATGCTCGTAGGCCATGTCGTTCGCGACCTGCAGCATCTCCTCATGCGTGTCGCAGAGGATGACGTCGCCGTAATCGCGCCAGGAGATCGCGGCGGTGTCGGCGGTGGGGAGGATTTTCAGGAGCCGCTCGACCTCGGCCAGCGTGCCCTCCGCGAGGCGACGCGAATTGGTGATGAGGCAGGCCGGCGAGTTGTAGCCATGCTCGGCTTGCCCGAGGAGATCGGTCGCGCAGAGTTCGGCATCCACGGTGTCATCCGCGATCACCATGGTTTCGGTCGGCCCGGCGAAGAGGTCGATGCCGACGCGGCCATAGAGCTGGCGTTTCGCTTCCGCCACGAAGGCGTTGCCGGGTCCGACGAGCATATCCACCGGGCGGATCGTTTCGGTGCCGAGCGCCATCGCGCCCACGGCCTGGATGCCGCTGAGCACGTAGATCTCGTGCGCGCCGCCGAGATGCATTGCCGCGACGATCGCCGGATGCGGCTCGCCGTTCACGGGCGGGGCCGAGGCGATGATGCGCGGCACGCCCGCGACGGAAGCCGTGAGCACCGACATATGCGCGGAAGCGACCATCGGGAACTTGCCGCCCGGTACATAGCAGCCGACCGATTGCACCGGGATGTTGCGATGCCCGAGGAT
>PERO01000016.1 GCA_002928875.1 Methylobacterium sp.
TTTTGTCAGGTTTTGGACACAATTCAACCTTGCCGTGCCGCTCGCGTGGAGACGGGAATTTTGACCAAAATTTTGACCAAACGCTGCCGTGAGGGCTTCAGATGTCAAATTTCATAGCATTTTCAAGGCTTTAAGGCAAAAATGGCGGAGACGATGGGATTCGAACCCATGATACCCCTTTCGAGGTATGCTCATTTAGCAAACGAGTGCCTTCAGCCTCTCGGCCACGTCTCCGTCGCCGGCGAAGCGGCGTGCGCCGTCTATGCCCGACAGCCGCCGCGGTTTCAAGTGCGAAGGGTGCGCTTTCCCGGTCGGTTGCGCCGGGGCCGTGGCGGAAACGCGGAATTCAGGGCCGGAAGCCGGGGCGTCAGTGCCGGGAAATCCATTCGCGGGCGAGGCGCAGCGCATGGGCGATTTCGCCCGGTGCCATCTCGGCCGCCAGTTCCTGCCGGCGGCGCGCGGCCTCGGCATCACCGCGCATCGCGGCGAGGTTGAACCATTTATGCGCCTCGACCAGATCGAGCGCGCCCGAGCGACCTGTGGCAAAATCCACAGCCTTTTCAAGAAGATTGGTGACCAGTTCGCCGGATCCGTTCATGCACATCGTCGCCATCGGTCTGTTCCCTTGCCTCAGGTCCTGTTGTCCCCCGGCGCTCGTTTCTCGGTGCCGATCGGATGCTTCGAATTTGAGGAAAATTCTCGAAAAACCGCTGAAAAAGCGTCGTTACCAAAATCTCCCGCTTTTGGTCCGATTCAGATTCCGTTGAGGCAAGAATCCCGATTTCGCCAGTGATTTCAGCACCCTCCTTCCGGTCGGCCGAGGGTAAACGGAAGCTTCCCGAAACCATGCCGCGCCAAAGGCCGTGCGGCCACCTGCTCGCTGGACATCGTTCACCAACGAACTATCCTGCCCTCAGCGCCGCCCCGCACCGGGCTCGGGGCGTCCGCGATCAACGGCCCGGATGAGGGAGGACGACATGGCTCGGATGACACGGATGGCGCTGGCGATCTCTGCAATGACCGGGGCAATCGCTCTGCCCGGCGCCGCTGCTGCGCAGGATGCGACCGGCACATGGCTGCGGGAGAACGGCGAATCCCGCATCCGCATCGCCAAATGCGGCGAGGCTTTGTGCGGAACGGTGGTGTGGCTGAAGAACCCGGCCGAGTCGAAATCGAAGGTCGGCCAGCGCGTCTTCTATGACATGGTGCAGAACGGCGCGAATGCCTGGACCGGCCAGGCCTTCAACCCCGAGGACGGCAAGACCTATGCCGGCAAGATGACGGTTTCGGGCAACGCCCTCACCACGGCCGGCTGCATCGCCGGCGGCTGGATCTGCCGGTCCGTCAGCTGGTCGCGCTCGAACTGACCGCCGGGACGCTGCCGCCCGAACGGGCCAAACGGGTCGGGCCGAAAAAACCGTTGCCGGTCACGCAAAAATGAAGAGAAGCCGCCGCCCGCGGTTATTGTTTATGAATAAACCATCCGACAGTCTCCGCGCCGACCTGCGGTGAATCGCAGGCATAGGCAGGAGACACAGATGGCATTTCTCTCTCAACGGGCGCGGGCGGCAACGATCCTGCTCGCGCTCCTCCCCGCTCCGGCGCTCGCGCAGGATGCGATCGGCACGTGGCAGCGCGAAAACGGCGAGAGCCGCGTGCGCTTCGCCAAATGCGGCGAAACGCTGTGCGGTACCGTGGTCTGGCTGAAGAACCAGGCGGAAACCAAGTCGAAGGTCGGGCTGCGCGTCTTCTTCGACATGGTGCCGAGCGGCGAGAACACCTGGACCGGCAAGGCCTTCAACCCCGAGGATCTGAAGACGTATTCGGGCAAGATGACGCTCTCGGGCAACACGCTCGTCACGCAGGGCTGCGTCGCGGGCGGGCTCATCTGCCGTTCGGTGAGCTGGACGCGGGTGAACTAAGACCGGGTGCACGGGCGACCGGGAACCCGAGGATGGCCGGCGCGAGGCCGGCCATGACGGGGCGCGCGGCCCTTCACCCCTTCGGCTTGTTGCCGAACAGGATTTCCTGAACCTTCGGGTCCTTCATCTGCTGGCCGGAAGGGTCGCGCTTCTCGGCGCTGACGGCGAGGCCGCGCTGCACCGCCGGCCGCGCCGCGATTGCCTCGAGCCAGCGCTTCAGATGCGGGAATTCGGCAATGTCCTGGCCTTGGCGCTCCCACAGCTTCGCCCAGCCATAGCAGGCGATATCGGCGATGGAATAATCCCCTGCGAGATATTCGCGATCCTTCAGCCGCTTGTTCATCACGCCGTAGAGGCGCTTCGTCTCGTTGGTGTAGCGGTTGATGGCGTATTCGATCTTCTCCGGCGCATAGATGCGGAAATGGTGCGTCTGGCCGGCCATGGGGCCGAGGCCGCCGATCTGCCAGAACAGCCACTGGTCGACCTCGACGCGCTGGCGCTCATTCACGGGGTAGAACTTGCCGGTCTTGCGGGCGAGATATTGCAGGATGGCGCCGCTCTCGAAGACCGAGATTGGCTCGCCGCCGACGGTGTCGTGATCGACGATGGCGGGAATCTTGTTGTTCGGGGAAACGGCGAGAAATTCCGGCTTGAACTGGTCACCCTTGCCGATATCGATCAGATGGGTCTCGTAGGGAAGCTCGCATTCCTCGAGCATGATGGAGATCTTCCAGCCGTTCGGCGTGGGCCAGTAATAGAGGTCGATGGGTTTCATCGCGGGTCCGTCCTGTGAGTGGAGCCGGCCTTTCGGGCCGGGCAGACCATAGGCGCATGCGCCGCCGATGGGCAGGGGGGCAGCGGGAAAAAGCGTTCGCGCCTCGCGCAGTTGTGAGGGGCGGCCTGCCGAAGCCCGTGGATGGAGCGCGACAACCCTGCGGTGTGCCACTGGCGGGTTCGCGCGGCCGGCGCTAAGCTTCGCGGGCCGGAGCCGCGTTCCGGCTTGCATCGAAAGCCGCCATCATGTCTCGCAGTCCTCTCGCCTGCCGCCTCGCCGCCCTCTTGATCGCCGCGAGCCTGCCGGCCTCCCTCGCTCTGGCCCAGACCGCGCCCGCGCCGCTGAACCCGCTGCGTCCGGCCTCCTCCGCGCGCACCGCGCCGGAACCGCCCGCCGCGCAGGTCGCCGCGGCCGAGGCGCCAAAGACCAAGCGCAAGAGGTCGGAGGCGCAGCTTGCCAACGACAACCGCATGCGCGCCTGCGGCAAGGAATGGCGGGAGAACAAGACGAAGCTCGCCGCCGACGGCAAGACCTGGCGCGTCTTCAACGTGGAATGCCGGGCCCGGTTGAAGGCGCAGGGGCGCTGATCCGCCGCTTTTCCACGACCCTGCCCTAGACGAAGGCCACGGGCTCGATTACCTCCGGGCGGACTTTCCTCGCGCGCAAGCGGATGCCATGCCGTTCAACCTGACGACCGACGACATCCTGACCTTCATTCGCGCGAACCAGGCCTATGCGCCGCTGATCATTTTCCTGATGGCTCTGGGCGAGACGATCATCGTTCTCTCGATCTTCATCCCGTCCACATTCATGCTGATCGCCATCGGCGGGCTGATGGCGGCGAGCGGCGTGCCGCTGCTGCCGTCACTTCTGGCCGGCGCGTTGGGCGCGAGCCTGGGCTTCTCCCTGATGTACCTCATGAGCGCCACGATGCAGGGGCGCATCCTCACGATGTGGCCGGTGCGAAACTACACGGAGACCGTGGCCAAGGCGCAGGATTTCACCCGGCGATGGGGTGTGGTGGGCGTGTTCATCGGCCATTTCGCCGGGCCGATCCGGGTGCTGATCCCGATCGTCGCGGGGATCTCGCGCATGCCGCCTGCGGCGTTCATGGCCGCGAATATCGTGGGTGCCTTCGGGTGGATCTGCGTTTTCTTCGCGCCGAGCCACCTGCTCGTGTCGTCCGAATGGTTTCGCACGCATTTCGCGGAGAGCTTCACCCTGTTGAAGGGCATCCTGCCGCTGCCCTGATGGCGAAACGCCAACGAAAAAAGCCCCGCCGCTTGGGGCGAGGCTTTCGACTGGCGAAACATCAGGCGCCGGGATTGCCGATCAATCGCAGACTTCGCGGTTGACGAGGATGTAGCGGCCGCGACGCTCGCTCCAGACGCGCTGGCGCTGGATGTAGCATTCCGCGGGCTCATCCACGTAGATCGGGCCGGAATACGAATAGGGATGCGCATAGACGCGCGGCGCCAGCAGGGCACCGCCGATCAGCGCGCCACCGACGATGCCGGCGGCGAGGCCGGCGCCACGATAATGCCCGCGCCAACGGGCTTCGGCGTCGCTGAAGGTGATCGTGGACGCGCCGATCGCCAGCACGGCGGCAGCGGCCAGGGCGGCGGATTTCCGGGTCATGATCGACATCATCGGAACCTTTCATGAAGAGGGCCGGAACGGCCATGATCGCAGGTTAACAAATTCTACCTGAGCTGAAAATGAACGCTTTGTGACGATTTTTGTTCGCCACTCCGCCGCCGCAGGCAAAATCGCATGCGGCGGCGGAGTGGCCATCACAAGCTTTTGGCGAAGAAGAATTCGCGCGAATTCGAGACATCCGCCAGCGTGCGCGCGCCGCCCCGCACATAGCCCAACCGCTCGTAAAGGCGGTGCGCTGTCGCGAACCGGGTGTCGGACCACAACTCGATGCGCCGCGCGCCGGCCTCGCGCGCCATCGCCTCGACATGGGCCACGAGACGCGCCGCAAGCCCCCTGCCCCGTTGGTCCGCCCGCACATAGAGCCGGTGAAGCTCCGCGACCGGAGTGCCATCGGCCTCGAGCTTCGGGAAATCCAGCGCGATGCAGGCGCAAACCCGGCCCCGCTCATCCTCGACCACGAGAAAATCGCCGCCGAGCAAACGGCCATCCGCCCCTCTCCGCTCCTTCCAGTGGCCGGGCTTCACGAGATCGGGCAGATCGTCGTGCGGATCGGTGTAGCAGCCGGGATATTCGGCGAAGCAGAGGGTCAGCAGGCCGAAAAGGTCCTGCGCATCGGCGTCGTTGGCGGGGCGGATGCGCGCCAAAGGCAATGGTGCTTCGAGAATGAGTGCGGCCTGTGCCACACCCGCGTCGCCGCCGCAGGCATCGGTTCGGGCAATCTCCCCAAATCCGAATTGAGCATAAAATGATCGTGCCTTGGTATTCGCCGGCTCGACTTCCAGTTTCATCCGCCGGGCTTGTGGAAAGGCGGACTGGACGCTCTTCAGCAACGCATGGCCCAATCCAGCGCGTTGGTGTCTCGGATCGACATAGAGACGGGATAACTCGACGTTTCCATCAAGCCCCGCCTTCGCAAGACTTGTCGCGACGATCGCACCGTTGATCTCGACAACATGAAATTTCGTGGACTCAGACTCGGTTTGAGCGACGAGAACGGACTCAGCATGCCAGCGATCCGTGATCTCGGTCACCTTCTCAGCGCCGAAGATGGAGTCGTAGGTCGCATGCCATGTGCGCACGAGCAATGCCCGCACTTCTGGCGCATCGTCAGCTCGCGCAAGCCGGATCGTGAAGCTCACTCGATCCCCAGCTTCTTCTTCAGCAGGTCGTTCACCGCGCTCGGATTGGCCTTGCCGCCCGAGGCCTTCATCACCTGCCCCACGAACCAGCCGAGAAGCGTGGGCTTTTCCTTCGCCTGCTGTACCTTGTCCGGGTTGGCGGCGATGATCTCGTCCACGACCTTTTCGATCGCGCCCGTGTCGGTCACCTGCTTCATGCCGCGTTTCTCAACGATATCAGCAGGATCGCCACCTTCGGTGAAGACGATCTCGAACAGGTCCTTCGCGATCTTGCCCGAAATGGTGCCCGCCGCGATGAGGTCGATGATGCCGCCGAGCTGGCTCGCCGAAACCGGAGTCGTTTCAATCGACTTGCCGTCCTTGTTCAACCGGCCGAACAGCTCGTTGATGACCCAGTTCGCTGTCGTCTTGCCGTCGCGGCCCTTGGCCACGGCCTCGAAATAATCCGCGCTCTCGCGCTCGGCCACGAGCACGCTCGCATCATAGGCCGAGAGGCCGTACTGGCTGATGAAGCGGGCCTTCTTGGCATCCGGCAGCTCGGGGAGGTGCTGCGCCAGCTCCTCCACGAAACCTTCCGGCAGCACCAGCGGCAGCAGATCAGGGTCGGGGAAGTAGCGGTAATCATGCGCCTCTTCCTTCGAGCGCATGGAGCGCGTCTCGCGCCGTCCGGGATCGTAGAGGCGGGTTTCCTGGTCGATCTTGCCGCCATCCTCGAGAATGCCGATCTGCCGGCGCGCCTCGACCTCGATCGCCTGCCCGATGAAGCGGATCGAGTTGACGTTCTTGATCTCGCAGCGCGTGCCGAAGGGCTGGCCGGGCTGACGGACAGACACATTCACATCCGCGCGCAGGTTGCCCTTCTCCATGTCGCCGTCGCAGGTGCCGAGATAGCGCAGGATGGTGCGGAGCTTCGTCACATAGGCCTGCGCCTCTTCGGCCGAGCGCAGATCCGGCTTCGAGACGATCTCCATCAGCGCGACGCCCGCGCGGTTGAGATCGACGAAGGAGTTCAACGGGTCCTGATCGTGGATCGACTTCCCCGCATCCTGTTCGAGATGCAGGCGCTCGATGCGCACCATGATCGGTTCCGGCTCGCCCGGCACATCGACGATCACCTCGCCCTCGCCCACGATGGGCTGCGCGAACTGGCTGATCTGGTAGCCCTGCGGCAGATCGGGGTAGAAATAGTTCTTCCGGTCGAAGCGCGAGGTCTTGTTGATCTCGGCCTTCAGCCCGAGGCCCGTGCGCACGGCCTGCGCCACGCATTCCCGGTTGATGACAGGCAGCATGCCGGGCATCGCGGCATCGACGAGACTGACATTGGCATTCGGCTCGGAACCGAAGGTGGTGGAAGCGCCCGAGAACAGCTTCGCGTTCGAATTCACCTGCGCGTGGATTTCCATGCCGATGATGATTTCCCAATCGGCTTTCGCGCCCTTGATCCACTGCTTGGGATGGGCGGAACGGATATCGAGCGACATGAAACCGGCCTCGCTGGCGGATTGCGGAATGGTTCGCTTTTCGCCGCGTGCCACGCGGGCGTCAACCCCGCTTGATGCGCGCTTCGAGCTGCTTTCGCAGCCAGCCGCAGGCGGCACCGGTGGCCGCGAAGGCGAGCGCGCCGAGGCTCGCCTGCCCCCAGCCGATTGCGAGGCTCTCGTCGAACTGCGCGCGGATCGCCAGCAGCAGGAAGAGCACGGATATGGCGAAGCTGAGCACGCGGAGAACGGTGAGTATTGCCAACATTAGGTTGACGGAGATTGGCATCACTGATCTCCTTAGCGCGACGATTCCGATGGGCAGCAGATGACCGTATGTGTTGCAATCTGTGTACATGACGGCTTGGTAATGGCAGCAGACAGCGCTACCAGCTTAGTGATGACCCGCGGCGACCATTCGGAGATATTAAACGTATATCGATACGGAAATAAAGTCTTCAACTTAGTTCGTGGAAAAGCTGTTTCAGCGATGACTGCAGGAATGGGCAGCATCGGCTCCGCATCAATTCAGGAGTTGGTCAAGGAATTTCGTAGCAGACTAACTAAAGAAGGCGATGAATTTTTTCTCAATGATAATATCAACTTAGAAAAGATCGCTGGCGACGCAGCAAAGTTTCTATTTGAGGAGAAATTTTCTCAACACCCAGTGGCCGCACCACATACGTTAGAGTTTTGGATTGGTGGCTTTTCTAGCAATAGCATCACTCCAGAACTTTGGTACATGGCCATTCAAAATGGCGCTCTGGTCGGACCAAAGCGCATGTGCGGGAACCCAGAGAGCGGCATATTCGTTGGCGGTCAACCAGAGCCAATTCTTCGGCTACTCAATGGCTTTGACCATTCGTTAACCATGTTTATGCAGGATAACGCAGTGCCTCAACCAAACATTGACGCTTTCGTTTCGGGCCTTCACGCGCGCAGTTCAGTTTCTTTGCATCACCCTGCTATGCCAATTCAGGACGCTATAGAGCTTGCCGATTTCTTGGTTGATGTTACGAAGCGCTACTTCCGATTCAAGCCGGGTGCGGACACTGTTGGTGGAGATACGGACATAGCCGTGGTCACGCGTTATGAGCGCTTTAAGTGGATAAAAAGAAAGCATTTTTACCCTGCCGAACTTAACCCGAGGGAGACGGGACATGGCGACAACGAATAAAAAGAATGAAGAACGCCGTTCAGGAGCAACGGGCACCCACGTCGTGATGCCTACGTATCAGTACCAGACTACCCAGGCGCGAGACTCCAAGCCCTTTATCCAGAAGACGGCCACGTCTGACCCGAAGCCCACAGTTGGATCTGATTTGATTAAATCGGCTGTCGTCAACTATTTGAGGTAAGCCACCCCTCCAGCCTTTGCACCGCCGTCACGATATCCCTCTCGCTCCCCGCATAGGAGAAGCGCACGAAGCGGTTTCCCCCCACGGGATCGAAATCGAGGCCGGGGGTGATGGCGAGGCCCGCCTCACGCAGGGCGCGACGCGAGAAATCCATGGAATCGTTGGAATATTGCGCGATGTCACAATAGGCGTAGAACGCGCCGTCCATCGGCAAGGGCGGCAGGCCGAGGCGCGGCAGCGCTTCCATCAGGATCGCGCGGTTCTTCGCATAGCCCGCCTTGATGATCTCGAGATCCTCAGTCGCGTCAAATGCCGCCACCGCTGCGATCTGGCTGAGATAGGGCACGGAAATCGAGAGATTCTGCTGCAGGCACTCGATGGGCCGGATGAGCCGTTCCGGCACCACCAGCCAGCCCACGCGCCAGCCTGTCATGCAGTAGTATTTCGAGAACGAGTTCACGATCACCGCATCGTCCGAATGGGCCAGAGCGGTCGCCTCTTCGCCATCATAGGTGAGGCCGTGATAGATCTCGTCGGAAACGAGCCAGATCCCGAGTTCGGCGCAAGCCTCCGCAATCGCCTTCACCTCGGAAGCGGGGGTGAGCACGCCGGTGGGGTTCGCGGGGCTCATCAGCAGCACCGCGTCGAGCGGCTTTTCGGCATGCGCGGCGCGGATGGCGCTGGCCGAGAGCGCGTAGCGGCTCGCGGCACCGGTCTCGATCGGCACGGATTCGATCCCGAGCGCATCGAGGATGTTGCGATAGGCCGGGTAGCCCGGATTGGGGATGCCGATCCGCCCGCCATGATCGAGCATCGCGAGGAAGCCGAGCACGAACCCGCCGGAGGAACCCGTGGTGATGATGACGCGGGACGCGTCGACATGCACGCCGTACTTCGCCGCATAGTTCCTGGCGATCGCCTCGCGCAAAGCGGGGATGCCGAGCGCCTCGGTGTAGCTGACGCGACCGCCCGAGAGCGCGGCGATGGCCGCTTCGCGCACGGCACGCGGCGGGGCGGCACCGGGCTCGCCCACCTCGCAATGCACGATCTCGGCGCCGTCGCGCGCGAGCGTCTTGGCTTCGCGCATCACGTCCATCGCGATGAACGAGGCGATATTCGAGCGGCGGGACGCAACGGGCATGGAACCGGGCGGGCGATGCATGGGGAGGTCCTGAAACTGGGCCGTTCTCCCTTGGTCGGGCCTCACGGAATTGTCAAATGGGCCTCCCTGCCCCGAATTGACCGCATTGGCATGCTGACCTACTGCAATCTGACGCGTTCCCTGATCTGCCGAGCCGCAATGCGCCACGTCGCCCGGTCTGCTTCCCTGCCCTCCCCGGTCCGGATTCTCGCGGCCGGGCTGGTCGCGCTTGCGCTCCTGCTGCAGAGCCTCGCCCCGGCCTTCGCGCAGCAGCAGCGCGGTCCGCGCCTGAGCTTCATCCGCGATGCCGAGATCGAGCAACTGATGCGCGAATATCTCGATCCGCTGCTAGCCGCGGCGGGTCTGCGCAAGGGCTTCATCCGCGTGGTGCTGGTGGCGGATCGCTCGTTCAACGCCTTCGTCGCGGATGGCCGGCGGGTGTTCGTGAATATCGGCGCCATCATGGAATCGACGACGCCGAACCAGATTATCGGCGTGCTGGCGCATGAAACGGGGCATATCGCCGGCGGGCACCTCGCCCGGCTGCGGCAGGAACTCGGCAATGCGCAGGCCATCGCCATCATTGGCACGCTGCTGGGTGGCGCGGCGGTGATCGGGGGCGCACGCGGCGGCGGCGGGCAGGTCGGCTCGGATTCGCGCGGCGCTCTCGGCGCGCTGACCGGCGGTTCCGAACTCGCGCGGCGCTATCTCCTGGCCTATCAGCGCACGGAGGAAGCCGCGGCGGATCGCGCGGCGCTGAAATTCCTGGCGGCGACCGGCCAGTCCTCGCGCGGCATGCTCGAAACCTTCGAGCGCATGGCGAGCGAGCAGCTTTTCGCCGCCACGCGCATGGACCGCTACCTGCAGAGCCATCCCACGGCGGCGGATCGCGTGGCGATCCTCAGGGACACGGCACCCCAAAGCCCGCATTTCAACGCGAAGGACCCCCCGGCGCGGCAGGCCCGGCATGATCTCGCCCGCGCGAAACTCTATGCCTTCACGAGCAGCCCCAGCGAGATCGCGCGGCGCTACCCGGTCTACGATACCTCGCTCGCGGCGCGCTACGCCCGCGCGATCATCGAATATCGCGCCGGCCAGCCCGACGCGGCGCAGCGCCAGATCGATGCGCTGATCCAGAGCCAGCCGGGCAACCCCTATTTCTGGGAACTGAAGGGGCAGGCCCTGCTGGAAGCGGGGCGTCCCAACGAAGCCATCCCGCCCTTGCGCCGGGCGGTGGCGCTGGCGCCCGGCCAAGCGCTGATCCGCACGCTGCTGGGCCATGCGCTGGTGGCGACCGACAATCCGCGCTTCGTCGATGAAGCGATCAAGGAACTCTCGAATGCCACGGGCCGGGACCCGGAGAATTTCGAAGGTTTCAGCTATCTCGCGCAGGCCTATGGGCGGAAGGGCGACGAAGGCAATGCTTCGCTCGCCGCCGCCCGGGCCGCGCTCATCTCCGGCCAGAACGAGGAAGCCCGCCGCCTCGCGCGCCGGGCCATGGGGCTTCTGCCGGCGGGAACGCCGGGCCATCGCCTCGCGACCGACATCTTCGAACAGAAACCCGAACGCAACACCTGACGGATAGATCTGGGTCTTCCGTATTCCGCCGACAAAGGACAGCGCCCTATGGCCTTCTCGTTCCCCCGCCTCGCAGCCGCGAGCCTCGCGCTTGGCCTTTTCGCCCTCCCCGCGCTCGCGCAGCAAAGCACGGCCCCAAAAGCGTTCACGCGCGCGGAGATCGAGGCGATCATCCGCGAATACATCGTGAAGAACCCGGAAATCCTGCAGGAAGCCGCTGTCGAGCTGGAGCGCCGGCAGGCCGAGGCGCAGGCCGCCGCCATCAAGCAGGTGACGGCCGATCCCAGGAGCCCGCTCTACCAGTCGCCCCACCATGTCGTGCTCGGCAACCCGAACGGCGATGTCACGCTGGTCGAGTTCTTCGATTACAATTGCGGCTTCTGCAAGCGCGGCCTCAACGACATCAAGCAGCTGGTCGAGACAGACAAGAATCTCCGCGTCATCCTGAAGGACCTGCCGATTCTCTCGGAAGGCTCGAAGGATGCCGCCGCGATCGCCTATGCGCTGAAGAAGCAGGTTTCGCCGGACACCTACTGGAAATTCCACTTCAATCTCATGGGCCAGCAGGGCCGCATCGGCCGGGAAGAGGCGCTCGGCGTCGCGAAAAGCCTTGGCGTCGACATGAAGCGCCTCGAGGCCGATCTCGCGAAGCCCGGCTTCGAGGATGCGGTGGAGGAAACCAAGATGATCGCCAGCGCGCTCGGCATCAACGGCACGCCATCCTATGTCGTGGCGGAGGATATCGTGGTCGGCGCACGCGGCTACGATGCGCTGGCGAGCCGCATCGCGAATTTCCGCAAGTGCAAGAAGGCCGAGTGCTGATAGGCCGAGTGCTGAAATTCCCCGGTTCCGGACCGGATTATGACAGCCTTTTCGGGGGATTGAAGGCGAACGACGCAACGCCGGCTTTGCAATTCCCGGCGGAAGCGACTAGACACCCCGCCACGGATGCGTCGGCCCGATCCGGAATGGGCCGCCATCGTTCGGGGAGTGTCACGCCGCGCCATGCGCCAGATCCACGTTCTCAACGGGCCGAATCTCAATCTGCTCGGCCAGCGCGAACCCGGCATTTATGGCGCCGCCACGCTTGCCGATGTCGAGGCCGAGATGCGCGCGCTGGGCGAGAAGCATGGCGTCGCGGTCACCTGCCGGCAGTCGAACCACGAGGGCGACCTCGTGACCTGGCTGCAGGAAGCCGGGCGGACCGGCGCCGATGTCATCCTGAATGCGGGTGGGTATACGCATACTTCGGTCGCGATTCGCGATGCCATCAAGGGCGCGGGCACGCGCGCCATTGAAGTGCATATCTCGAATGTGCATGCGCGGGAGGAATTCCGCCATCATTCCTATCTCTCGCCGGTCGTGGCGGGTATCATCGTGGGCTTCGGGATTGCGGGTTACCGCCTTGCCTTCCAGGCCCTGCTGGAGATGACGCCCGCGCGCTGAGCCGGCGGGCCAACGAGTGTTCCGTTCAAGAAGGTCAAATTGCCCATGTCCAAAGACATGCCTGCGAAGAACTTGCCCACGCGGAGTTCGCCGAGCAAGGAGCTGCCGATCGATCCCACGCTCGTGCGCGAGATCGCGGCCCTGATTTCGGAAACCGATCTCACCGAGATCGAGGTGGAGAAGGGCGATCTGCGCATTCGCGTCGCCCGGCAGGTCACCGTGCAGGCCGCGCCCGTGCAGCAGATCGTGACGGCACCGGCGGCGATGGCCAGCGCGCCGGCCGCGCCGATGGCCGTGCCCGCAGCGGCGCCGGCCGTGAACGATCTCTCGGCCCATCCTGGCGCGGTGCGCTCGCCGATGGTCGGCACGGCCTATCGCCGGCCCTCGCCGGGCGCGACGCCGTTCATCGAGATCGGCACGGTGGTGAAGGCGGGCGAGAAGATCCTGCTCGTCGAGGCGATGAAGACCTTCAACGAGATCGTCGCCCCGCGCGCCGGCACCGTGACGCATATCCTCATCGAGGATGGCCAGCCGGTGGAATATGGCGAAGCCCTCGTCGTGATCGAGTAACGCATTTGTTTTTTATCGCATTTTCTTCACGCGGACCGGTATCCACTTCGCTTGAAAATGCCCAGGAGCCCGCATGTTCGACAAGGTTCTGATCGCCAATCGCGGCGAGATCGCTTTGCGCATCCTGCGCGCCTGCAAGGAGCTGGGCATCGCGACCGTCGCGGTGCATTCCACCGCCGATGCTGATGCGATGCATGTGAAGCTCGCCGACGAGAGCGTCTGCATCGGCCCGCCCGCCCCACGCGATAGCTACCTCAACATCCCCTCGATCATCGCGGCCTGCGAGATCACGGGCGCGGATGCCGTGCATCCCGGCTACGGCTTCCTCTCCGAGAATGCCCGTTTCGCCGAGGTACTGGAGAAGCACAAGATCGCCTTCATCGGCCCGACCTCCGAGCATATCCGCACCATGGGCGACAAGATCGAGGCCAAGCGCACCGCGAAGGCGCTCGGCATCCCGGTCGTGCCCGGTTCGGAAGGCGGCATCACCGATGATGTCGAGGCGAAGCGCATCGCCGCGGGCATCGGCTATCCGGTGCTCGTGAAGGCCGCGGCCGGCGGCGGCGGGCGCGGCATGAAGGTCGCGCGCACCGAGGATGATCTCGTCGAGGCGTTGCAGACCGCGCGCACCGAAGCCAAGGCTGCTTTCGGCGATGATGCGGTCTATCTCGAGAAATATCTCGAGAAGCCGCGCCATATCGAGATCCAGGTGCTCGGCGACGGCCAGGGCGATGCGATCCATCTCGTCGAGCGCGATTGCTCGCTGCAGCGTCGCCACCAGAAGGTGTGGGAGGAAGGCCCCTCGCCCGCATTGAACACCGAGGCGCGCGACCGGATCGGCGGAATCGTCGCCAACGCGATGAAGAAGCTTGGCTATCGTGGCGCGGGCACCATCGAGTTCCTCTACGAGAACGGCGAGTTCTACTTCATCGAGATGAACACGCGCATCCAGGTCGAGCATCCCGTCACGGAGATGATCACTGGCATCGATCTCGTGAACGAGCAGATCAAGGTCGCGGCCGGCGCGGGCCTTTCGGTGAAGCAGTCGGATGTGAAGGTGAATGGCCACGCGATCGAATGCCGCGTGAATGCCGAGCACCCCGCGACCTTCCGCCCCTCGCCGGGGCTGGTCAGCTATTTCCACCCGCCGGGCGGGCTGGGCGTGCGCGTCGATTCGGCGGTCTATCAGGGCTATCGCATCCCGCCGAATTACGATTCGCTCGTGGCGAAGCTCATCGTGCATGGCCGCACGCGCAACGAATGCCTGATGCGCCTCAGGCGCGCGCTCGACGAATTCGTCGTCGATGGCATCGAGACGACATTGCCCTTGTTCCGCACGCTCGTGCGCAATGCCGAGATCCAGGACGGGCTCTACGATATCCACTGGCTGGAAAAGTTCCTGAAGGCCGGCGGGATGGACGAGCCGGCGTGAGGGCTTCCGGATTTCGGGCATGAGCGAGGACTTCCCCGTCACGCCCGAGATCCTGCTGCGCGCCTATGCCGCCGGCATCTTCCCCATGGCGGAGAGCGCGGATGATCCCGGCCTCCACTGGATCGAGCCCAAGCTGCGCGGCATCATTCCGCTCGAGGAATTTCATCTGCCGCATCGCCTCGCGCGGCTCGTGAAGCACCATGATTACGAGGTGCTGGCTGACCGCGATTTCGCCGGCGTGATCGCGGCCTGCGCCGCCCCGCGCGGGCCCGAGCGCGAGACCTGGATCAACAGTCCCATCCGCCGGCTCTATGGCGCCCTGTTCGAGATGGGGCATTGCCACACCATCGAGGTGCGCAAGGCGGGCGAGCTCGTCGGCGGGCTCTACGGCGTCTCGATCGGCGCGGCCTTCTTCGGCGAGAGCATGTTCCACCGCGAGCGGGATTGCTCGAAGCTCGCGCTCGTCCATCTCGTGGCGCGGCTGCGCGCCGGCGGTTACCGGCTGCTCGACACGCAGTTTGTCACGGATCACCTGCGCCAGTTCGGCGCGATCGAGATCCCGCGGCTGCGCTACCGGACGATGCTGGAACGCGCGATTCACCAGCGCGCGGATTTCGGCATCTGGCCGAAGGATGTCACCCCCACGCCGGAGATCGTGCTGGCCGCCCTGGCTGAGACGCCTCAGCGGCCCTGACCGGCCGGATCGCGCAAGCCACCTGCCCCGTTATTGGTGGGGAAGAAGCGCTGCTGCGGCGCGGGCCGGGGCGGTTGTGTGGCACCGGGAGGCGCGCCCGCGCCCGGCAGGCGCAGGGGCGCGTTGTTCGCACCGGCAGGCCCCGGCGGCCGGGAACCCGGCAGGGGTTGCGCGGGCCGGGCATTGCGGCGGGTCTCGGCGGGCAAGGGTGGCGGCGGCTCGTCTTCCACTTCCGGCGCGGTCTTGATGATATCCTTGCCGCCTTTGCACTCGGACAGCCAGATATCATAGACCGCGTGCTCGATGGCGTTGAGCCCGGGGCTCGAGGCGAACATCCAGCCGGTGAAGAGCCGCTTGTAGCTGTTGTCGAAGCCGACCTCATCCACTTCCACGAAGCTCGTGGTCTGCGGATTCTCGTATTCCGGCCGCGAGTAGCAGACGCGCGCCGTCAATTGCAGCGAACCGAACTGCACGGTCTCATCCACAGCCGCCTCGAAGGTGATGATCCGCCCGGTGATCTTGTCGAGTCCGGAGAACACCGCCATCGGGTTCTTGATCTTGTCGGCTCGCGCCGGCACCACGGCAAGCGCGAGCAGGGCCGTGGCGGCGAAACCGGAAATGCGGAGAGAACGGCTCATCGGCGGCATAGGGCCCTGAAAACTCGGTCATCCGGGAGCGACGTCCCGCTGCCCGGCCCGCGGGCTCTAGCACGCGAATCGTGCCGGAAAAAGGGCGGTGCCAACCGGCTTCAGCGCGCGGGGTCCCACGGTTCGTAATCGCCCGTCGCCGGCGGACGCTCGCCGGAACGCAGCACCGAGCCTTCCGGGCGGTAGGCGTTGGGCGTGCCGGTGGCGTTCGGCTTGTGAGGCTGCTCCCACTCGCGCGGGCGGTAATCCTCCTGCGCGGGCGTTGTATCGAAGCGGTGATGCATCCAGCCATACCAGCCCGGCGGGATTTTCGAGGCGTCGGCTTCACCGTTGTAGATCACCCAGCGACGCTCATGGCCAAGCGCGGGGTCCTTCGCGCCGCCACGGCTGCGGTAATAGGTGTTGCCGAACTCGTCGGTGCCGACCTTCTCGCCCTTGCGCCAGGTGAAGAGTCGCGTGCCGAGCGTCTGCCCGTTCCACCAGGTGAAGAACTGGAGAAGGAAGGTCTTCATGCGCGCCTCGAACCAGGATGCGACGGGAGCCCGGATGCGCCGGGCAAGTCTCGTCCGCGCTTCTCGCAAATTCGGCCTGCCGCGTAAAGGCGCTTCGCGCGCGCATCATCCACAGGGATGCGGCTTGCGGCGGCTCTCCGGCCGAGGCCTGTCATGCGCCTGACATGCACCTGGCATGCGCTACATGCGCGGACGCTGAGTCGCACGGTCGGCGGCCACCTCGCAGGGCGATTCTTGCGCAACCCAGGCGCGATTCGACCCCGCGTGTTCACCACAGGCTGCGGCGGATCCGGCCCGATCGGGCCCCGGAAATGCCTCTGCGAAGGCGCGGGAACCGGCAGAATCCGGCTTGATTTTTTGCGCTTCCCTGTTCGTGCCGTTCGCCGGAATGGAATCCGCAAAAGAATAGAGGACTTTGGCGAGAATCGCCCATTTGTCCCCAACATTCACAACTTCTCCACCAGATGTTGCGATCCTGAGCATCGGGCATAACTAGATGTTGACGTGGCTTCGTCGTGCAATCTAGCTTGCCAGAACCAAAGACTTGCGGACCGCACGGCTTTTCACGAAGGCGCGTGCCGGACCAACCACCCGATGGCCGGACCGGGGAGAAACCCCGGCAAGCGCACAAGAGGATGGAACCGCGAGACGGCGGAGGGGCGTTGAACATAACGACAAATCGGCAGGCGGGGTCCGCGCGGTTCAAGCGTGGCTCGACGGGATGATCGTCCCGTCATGAACATGGGCCCGGGACGGCCCAAGGGGACTGATATGAAATTCGAACGGATCCACACCCAGGCAGGCCAGTCCCCGTATGCGGGGATCACCTTCCATACGACCAAGTCGGAGATCAAGAATCCCGACGGGTCGATCGTGTTTCGCCTCGAGGGGCTGGAGGTTCCCGATTTCTGGAGCCAGGTCGCGGCCGATGTGCTGGCGCAGAAATATTTCCGCAAGGCGGGCGTGCCGGCGAAGCTGAAGCGCGTGGAAGAGAACGATGTCCCCTCGTTCCTCTGGCGCTCCGTGCCCGATGAGGCCGCCCTCGCCAGCCTGCCCGAGGCTGAGCGCTATGGCTCGGAAACGAGCGCCAAGCAGGTCTTCAACCGCCTCGCCGGCTGCTGGACCTATTGGGGCTGGAAGGGTGGCTATTTCACCTCCGAGGCCGATGCCCACGCCTTCTATGACGAGATGTGCTTCATGCTGGCGACCCAGCGCGTGGCCCCGAACTCGCCGCAATGGTTCAACACCGGCCTGCACTGGGCCTATGGCATCGACGGTCCCGGCCAGGGCCATTTCTACGTCGATTACAAGACCGGCAAGCTCACGAAGTCGAAATCCTCCTACGAGCATCCGCAGCCGCATGCCTGCTTCATCCAGGCCGTGAAGGACGACCTCGTGAACGAGGGCGGCATCATGGATCTCTGGGTGCGGGAAGCGCGCCTCTTCAAATATGGTTCGGGCACGGGCTCGAACTTCTCGGCCCTGCGCGGCGAGGGCGAGCGTCTCTCGGGCGGCGGGCGCTCCTCGGGCCTGATGAGCTTCCTCAAGATCGGCGACCGCGCGGCGGGCGCGATCAAGTCGGGCGGCACCACGCGTCGCGCCGCGAAGATGGTGGTGGTCGATGCCGATCACCCCGATATCGAGACCTATATCGACTGGAAGGTGAAGGAAGAGCAGAAGGTCGCGGCCCTCGTGACCGGCTCGAAGATCGTCCAGAAGCACCTGAAGGCGATCATCAAGGCTTGCGTGAACTGCGACGGCCCGGGTGATGCCTGCTTCGACCCCGAGCAGAACCCGGTGCTGAAGCGCGAGATCAAGGCCGCGCGCAAGATGATGGTGCCGGACAATTACATCAAGCGCGTCATCCAGTTCGCGAAGCAGGGCTACACCGATATCGCCTTCGACACATACGACACCGATTGGGACAGCGAAGCCTATCTCACGGTGGCCGGCCAGAACTCGAACAACTCGGTTTCGCTGAAGGATGACTTCCTGCGCGCGGTCGAGAATGACGGCGAGTGGAAGCTGATCCGCCGCACCGACGGCAAGATCGCCAAGACTCTCAAGGCCCGCGACCTGTGGGAGAAGATCGGCTACGCCGCCTGGGCCTCGGCCGATCCGGGCCTGCATTTCAACACGACGATGAACGACTGGCATACCTGCCCGGCCTCGGGGCGCATCAACGCCTCGAACCCGTGCTCGGAATACATGTTCCTCGACGACACCGCCTGCAACCTCGCCTCGATGAACCTGCTGCGGTTCTATGATGCCGAGGCACGCCAGTTCGACATCAAGGCCTACGAGCACACGATCCGCCTCTGGACCCTCGTGCTCGAAATCTCGGTCACGATGGCGCAGTTCCCCTCGAAGGAGATCGCGGAACTCTCCTACGAATTCCGCACCTTGGGTCTCGGCTACGCCAATATCGGCGGCCTGCTGATGACCATGGGCCTCTCCTACGATTCCGATCAGGGCCGCTCACTCTGCGGTGCGCTGACCGCTGTCATGACCGGCATCTCGTACCGCACCTCGGCCGAGATCGCTTCGGAAGTCGGCCCCTTCCCCGGCTACAAGAAGAACGCGGCGCATATGCTGCGCGTCATCCGCAACCACACCCGCGCCGCGCATGGCAAGGCCGAGGGCTATGAGGGCCTCTCGGTCAACCCGGTGCCGCTCGACCATGCGAACTGCCCGATTCCGGCGCTGCTGCCGCGCGCCACGCTCGCCTGGGATGAGGCGCTCGCGCTCGGCGAGAAGCACGGCTATCGCAACGCGCAGGTCTCGGTCATCGCCCCCACGGGCACGATCGGCCTCGTGATGGATTGCGACACCACCGGCATCGAGCCCGATTTCGCGCTGGTGAAGTTCAAGAAGCTCGCGGGCGGCGGCTATTTCAAGATCATCAACCAGGCGGTTTTGCCCGCGCTCCGCACGCTCGGCTATTCCGAGGCGCAGATCGGCGAGATCGAGGCCTATGCGGTGGGCCATGGCTCGCTGCGCCAGGCGCCCGGCATCAACCACACGAGCCTCGCCGCGAAAGGCTTCACGGCCGAGACGCTGGAGAAGCTCGAGAAGGCCCTGCCTTCCGCCTTCGACATCAAGTTCGTCTTCAACCGCTGGACCCTCGGCGACGAGCAGATGAAGGCGCTCGGCGTCACCGACGAGCAGCTCAACGACATGAGCTTCGAGCTTCTGCCCTTCCTCGGCTTCGCGAAGAAGGAGATCGAGGCCGCGAACATCCATGTCTGCGGCGCGATGACCCTCGAAGGTGCCCCGCACCTGCGAACCGAGCATTACCCGGTCTTCGATTGCGCCAATCCCTGCGGCCGCCTCGGCAAGCGCTATCTCTCGGTCGAGAGCCACATCCGCATGATGGCGGCGGCGCAGCCCTTCATCTCGGGCGCGATCTCGAAGACCATCAACATGCCGAACGAGGCGACGGTCGAGGATTGCAAGAGCGCCTATCTCCTCTCCTGGAAGCTCGCGCTGAAGGCGAACGCCCTCTATCGCGATGGCTCGAAGCTCAGCCAGCCCCTGAACTCGGCCCTGATCGAGGACGAGGCCGAGGATGCCGACGAGGCAGTGGAAGCGCTCCTCGCCCAGCCGGCGGCGGCGCGCACCGTGCAGGTCACGGAAAAGATCATCGAGCGCGTCATCGAGCGTATCGAGAAGATCCGCGAGCGCGAGAAGCTGCCGAACCGCCGCAAGGGCTACACGCAGAAGGCGATCGTCGGCGGCCACAAGGTCTATCTGCGCACCGGCGAATTCGATGACGGCCGCCTGGGCGAGATCTTCATCGACATGCACAAGGAGGGCGCCGCCTTCCGCGCGATGATGAACAACTTCGCGATCGCCATCTCGCTCGGCCTGCAATACGGCGTGCCGCTCGAGGAATATGTCGATGCCTTCACCTTCACCCGGTTCGAGCCGGCGGGCATGGTGCAGGGCAACGACGCGATCAAGAACGCGACCTCGATCCTCGATTACGTGTTCCGCGAGCTCGCCGTCTCCTATCTCGGCCGCGAGGATCTGGCCCATGTGACGCCGGATGATCTCGGCTCCACGACCATCGGTCGCGGCGACGAGGCCGAGGGCCTGCCGGAAGACGCCGCTCCGCCGCCCGCGACGCGGCACATCTCCACCGGCCTCGTGCGCGGGCGTTCCACCAACCTCCTCGCGGTGACGGGGGGCGGCACCACCGCTCAGGCCTCCTCCACGGTCTATGCCTTGCACACCTCGGGCGCGACCGCGCTGAAGCCCGATGCCGACATCGCCGCGGCGATCGAAAGCCTCGGCTTCGCGGAAGCGGCCGCAGCAAAGGCAAGCCCGGCCGCGAAGGCCGACGACATGGCCACCAAGCGCTCCATCGCCAAGATGAAGGGCTATGTGGGCGATGCCTGCGGCGAATGCGGCAACTTCACGCTCGTGCGCAACGGCACGTGTCTGAAGTGCGACACGTGTGGCAGCACGACCGGGTGTTCGTGAGAAATATGAGGCCCTGAGATCGCCCCGCTAGGAAAAGCGGCTACCCGATCTCAGGCTACCTCATCCCAAGACGTCGGCCCAAAGGAGTCCTCTGCTATGCAAGACCAACCGATGGATACCCGACCTCCACTTGGGGCGTCCAAAAGCTGAAGTACAAGGCTTAAGGACTAGCGATGCTCTGATGAACGGCGCGAAGTTCCGTTCCGATCAGGCGCCTTAAACGCAACCCTTTTTGGGCTGCGCCGGCGTGGCCCGGAGGATTACGCAATGCGGAAATCTTTCCGGATCACCGTGAACATCAATGTTGCAGCATGCTTCTGGGCAATCGCGGCAATCATCAAGATGCTCAAATAAACAGGGAGGCGGGAGCGAAAGCTCTCGCCTTTCCTGTTTCAAGACGTGGATGGCCGGAATGAATCCGGCCATGACGGTGGAGGGTGGAACAGCCGCCCGCCTTTCCTCTCTCGACGTCATGGCCGGGCTTGGCCCGGCCATCCACGTCTTGCTATCGGCCTGAGCACGGGCAACGCGGCGCAATCCAAGCCCCTTTTCCGAAAAGACGGGCGGCATAAAGTCGTGGATGGCCGGGCCAAGCCCGGCCATGACGTTCGAGCAATCCGGTGCGTGGCAAGCATGGGCGGCTATGTCTACCTCATGACCAACCGCCCGAATGGCACGCTCTATTGCGGCGTCACCAACGACATCGCCCGGCGGGCGTATGAACATCGCGAGGGGCTCGTACCCGGCTTCACCAGGCGCTATGGCCTGAAACGCCTCGTCTGGTTTGCGTTCCATGACGATATCCGCGATGCCATCCAGCATGAGAGCACCATGAAGCATTGGCCGCGCGCCTGGAAAACGCGGCTGATCATGGCGGACAACCCGGACTGGAACGATCTCTACGAAACGCTCGCATGAGGTCATGGCTGGCCGGAAAGAAACTGGCCGTTCCGCTTGAGCCCCTCACTGATCCCCGCCCGGCGCTCCGGGGTTCGTGGCCCCTACTCCGCCGCGGCGGTCGCAGCCGCCCCATCCGTGCGACGGGCGCGCCAGAGCCGCAGCCGCGTGCGGGCGCGGCTGCCCACCTCATCCGCCAGCATCGCGACATGGCCGAGGGGTGAGCCCGCGCCGGCCATCGAGGCGAGCGGCACGGCCTCATTGGCGAAGCGGTTCTTGAAATCCTCGTCGCCCGTGAGGAAATCCACCTCCTCGAGGCCGTGATCGAAGGCCCAGCGGATGTAATCCATCATCAGCACCATGCCCGGCGAACCCTGATAGACGACCGGATCATAGGCCGTGACGAAGGCGCGCAGGCTGCGTGCTTCCACGAAATTCATCGAAATCGCGATCGCCTTCCCGTCGCGCTCCAGCACGAAGATGCGCAGCATGCCCGCTTCGTGCAAAACCTGCGCGAGCGCCGGCAGCAGCGGCGCGCCCTCGTCGAACAACGGGGCGGTGATGCCGGTCCGGGCGAGCCAGAGCCGCTTGAAGGCAGCGAGCTCGACCAGAACCGGCCGGAAATCCTCCTCCGGCGGCAGCAGGCGGAAGGCCACGCGCGCTCCGCCCTCCTGCAGGAATTTCAGGCCGCGCTTATAGTTCTGGCGGATCTTCTTCGGAAAATGCCCGAACCAAGCCTCGCCGCTGGCCCAATCGCCGGTGACGCGCATGGAATGCTCGAGCCGCCGGTTTCCCGTCAGACGGGGACGCAACCCCTTCGCGTGCTCCAGCGACCACACCGAGGCATCCGGCAGCAGGCGATTGAGCAGGCTCACATCGAAGCGCGAGACCGCCGCCGCCTCGGTCCACAGCCGATGCAGCACGGCCGGAGGCGTGCCGGGCGCGGCCAGCGCATCGCAATAATCGCAGGCATCGCGCCCCGCCCATTCGAGCACGCGCAGGCCTCGATGCGGATGGGTCGCCAGCGGCAGCACGGCGATCAGTTGCTCGCCCTGCCAGGCGGTCGCGATCACCAGCGCACGGCTCGCACGATCCGAAATGTTGTTCCACCAGGCGGAAATCCAGCCATGGCTCTGGAAGATGGGCGCACCTGCACGCAACCACAGGGCCTGCCAGGGCCCGGCGAGCCGCGCGAGACCCTCCGCGTCACGGATGATCTCGATCCGCTCGCGGATCTCGGGCAGAGGCGTATGCGCATTCATGAGGCAGAGCTTTCGGGTGTGGTGGCCAGCGTTCCCGCCGTTTTGCGGTGTGGGCCGGGCGCAATCAGGCGGCGCAGGCCGGGAATGTGCTGCGCCATGCGGATCAGCGGCAGCACCCAGAGGCCGAACAGGGACTGATACTCATCGCGATCCCGCTCGACGAGACCGAACTGGAAGCTCTCGTCCTTCGCCGGCACCGCGAGCGTTCCGAACCAGCGATCCCAGAACGAGAAGAGCAGCCCGAAATTCTTGTCGTAATGCTTCGGGTCGGCGCTGTGGTGCAGCTGGTGCCAGTGCGGGCAGAGCACCACGTCGTTCAGCTTGCCGAACGAGATTTTCAGATGCGTATGGCGCACGAAATCCATCATCAGGATGTTGCGCATGACATAGACGTTGAGGCCGAAAATGGTGGCCTCCACCGGGTCCAGCGACAGCAGCGTCCAGATCCCGAAGGCGATGCCTGGGATCACGCCGTCCCAGACGCGGTTCATCATGTCGTCGAGCGGATGCACGCGGTCCTTGGTGATGCCCACCATCACCTCGGCCGAATGGTGCACCTTGTGCAATTCCCACAGGAACGGGATTTTGTGCTGCGCATAATGGTAGAGGTAATAGGAGAGGTCATAGGCGAGCAGCATCGTGACCGTGAAGAGCACGATCAGCACCGGGCCAGGCGCACCGAGCAGCGGTTCACTGATGCCGAACAACCCGCCCAAAGCCTGGTTCGTGAGATAGCCCATGCCGGCCACGAACACCGCGCCGGCGGGGATCATCAGGAACGGATAGGCGATGCGCCGGGTGATCCAGAACCAGAAATCCGCCTTCGCCGAAGGGTGGGTCATGATCTCGTGCGGCCAGAGGAATTCGAAAAATTCGCGCCAGCTGCGTTCGCGCGTGGTCGTCCAGTAGACATAGAGCGCCGAGCCGAGCGCGGTCGCGAGCAGCAGGCCGGCCACCGCGAGATTTTCGAATTCCAGTTTTGACGCAACCTTCTGGAGAAACCAGTCCAGCATCCGCGCAGCTCCGTGTCATGGCGAGACAGGCTCGAAGGCCTTGCAAGCTCGGGAGCATGGCCCGTGCCGGAAACTTCGGCGATCGAGCGGATGGCTGGCGCTCAGGCGGGCGATAGACCGGGTTGCAGCCGGCGGGCATGCCGCGCCAGCGCGAGGAGCAGCGTCGCCAGCACCGTCGCGTTCGCGAGATGCCAGAGGAAGTGCAGGCCCGCGGGCACGGCGCCACAGAGCGGACGATCGAGCGTCCGCAAGGTGAGCGAGACCGCGAAGATCAAGCCAGCTACGGCGAGATGCCGGGCCGCGAGCCGGCTCGCCGCATCGCCCTTGAGCCGGGCCGCGAGCGCGACGCCGAACAAGGCCGCGAGCGCCGGGACATAGCCGATGCCGCCACCGAGCGCGCGGCTGCCCGCGAGCGAGACCAACGCGCTGCTGCCTACGAGAAACAGCACCGGGCCGATTACCGCCACCCAGCGCGGCAACGCGAGATAGCGGCGGAGCGCGACGCCGAGATAGAGCAGGATGAACCCCTGGATCGGCAGCACGTCCAGCATCACGGTGATGCGGTTGGGGATGGTGTGGAACAGGAAACTCCCGACGCCAATCGCGAAGGCAAGGCCGGCGAGAATCGCCAGCGGCAGATCGCGCCGGCCGCGCAGCAGGTGAAATCCCAGCCCGGCGGCGAGCAGGAACGCCGCGTTGGTCACCGCATTCAGCGGTTCGGCCCAGAAGGCGGGATCGCCCGCGCGCTCGCAATAGGCGGCGAGAAAGGAGCGTTCGGCCTGAAACATGCGGCTATCCCCGTCGAGAATGCACGCCCACCCTGCCCTTCGGGCGCGCGGGCTGCTAGAGGATGGACATGCTGATCGCGACCTTCAACGTCAATTCCATCCGCCAGCGGCTTCCGCATCTCACGCGCTGGCTGCAAACCCGCGCGCCGGACATCGTCTGCCTGCAGGAACTGAAATGCCTCGACGAGGCCTTCCCCCGTGAGGAGATCGAGGCCCTGGGCTATCAGGTCGAGACGCATGGCCAGAAGACTTTCAACGGCGTCGCCATCCTCTCCCGCCACGGCATCGCCATCGAGCATCGCGGCCTGCCCGGCTTCGAGGACGAGCAGGCGCGCTATATCGAGGGGGTGGTGAGCCTGCCGCAGGGGCAAGGGCCGGCGACCACGAAAAATCCCTCAGTTCTGCGCATCGCCGGGGTCTATTTCCCGAACGGCAATCCGCTCGGCAGCGAGAAATTCGCCTACAAGCGCAACTTCATGGCGGCGCTGACCCGCCATGCGAAGGACCTGCTGGCGCTGGAGGAGCCGCTGGTCATCGCGGGCGATTACAACGTTATCCCCCAGCCCGAGGATGCGCGCTTCCCCGAGAACTGGCGTGGCGACGCGCTGTTCCAGCCGGAATCGCGGGCGGATTTCCGCAAGCTCGCGGCCCTCGGCTTCACGGATGCGATCCGCGCGACAAGCGACAGCGACCGCCTCTATTCCTTCTGGGATTATCAGGCCGGGGCGTGGCAGCGCGACAACGGCATCCGCATCGATCACCTGCTGCTCTCGCCGCAGGTCGTGGATCGGCTGGTGGAAGCGGGAATCGACCGGGAATTGCGGGCGGAGGAGAAACCGTCCGACCATGTGCCGGTCTGGTGCCGGCTCAGGCTGTGAGGCTCAGCGGCCGGCACGCTCGTATTTGCGCAAGTAGGCATCGGCGAGGCGACGCTCATCCTCGGAGGCGATGGAGCGGGCGCGGGCATTGAGCTCCACCACCCAGTCATCCTTGCCGGGGAAGGCCTTGTTGGCCGCGACCTGCATCCACATCAGCCCGCGCGGGCCCTGCCGGGGCACGCCATCGCCGTTGAACAGCATCTGCCCCAGCCGCGCCTGCGCCGGCACATGGCCCTTCTCGGCCGCGAGATTGAACCAGCGCGCGGCCTGATGCAGATCACGCGGGCCGGCCGCACCTTCCGAGAAGATCCGGCCGAGATGGTATTGCGCATCCGCGTCGTCGAAATAGGACGCGGCGTAATGGAACATCTCCGTCGCCCGCGTCGGATCGCGCTTCACGCGGGAATTCGGGATGCCCGCGAGATGATAGCCGCCGAGGGCCACGAAAGCCTGCGCCACCACGCGGGCCTGCGGCGAATCGGGGCTCACATCCGCGTGGCGGTTCGCGATTTCCGAGAAGTGCTGGTAGGCCTTGAGATCGTCGCGGCGCACGCCCTCGCCGACGGCATACATGCGGCCGAGCTTCCATTGCGCGGCCACATTGCCTTCCCGGGCCGCATAGCCCAGGGCTTGCACCGCCATTTCGGAATTGCCGCTGGAGAGGGCGTTGAGACCCTCCCGCAGCGAATCGCCGATGGAATTGAACAGCATGCCCTTGGGCGGATTGGCCGGGGCCGGCCCTTCCTTCACGTCAAACGCCAGCGCGCTGCCCTGCACGGCAAGCGCGATGACCAGCGCCAGAGGCGCCGCCGAGGGTCGGAACGTGTCAGATATCCGCATAGACATGTTTCTCGGCCTTGCCGCCCGGATGAGTCACCGCGCCATCACGCGCGGGGCCAACCTGCTGGGCGTATTTCCAAAGCGCGCCGGACTGGTAATCCGTTTCGCGCGGTTTCCAATGCTCACGACGCGCTTCCAATTCGGCATCCGTAAGGCGAACGTTGAGCACACCTGTGACCGCATTGAGCTCAATGATGTCACCGTCGCGGATGAGCGCGATCGGCCCGCACACCGCCGCTTCGGGGCCGACATGGCCCACGCAGAAACCGCGCGTCGCGCCGGAGAAGCGGCCATCGGTGATGAGCGCGACCTTGTCGCCCATGCCCTGGCCGTAGAGCGCCGCCGTGGTGGCGAGCATCTCGCGCATGCCGGGGCCGCCCCTGGGGCCCTCGTAGCGGATGACGAGAACCTCGCCTTCCTTGTACTGGCGGTTCTTCACGGCCTCGAAGCAGAGTTCCTCGCTGTCGAAGCAGCGCGCCGGGCCGGTGAAGGCCAGCTTGTCCTGCGCCATGCCGGCGATCTTCACGATCGCCCCTTCCGGCGCGAGGTTGCCCTTGAGGCCCACGACACCGCCGGTGACGGTGATCGGGTTATCCGCCGGGCGAACCACGTCCTGGTTGGGGTTCCATTTCACGTTCGCGAGGTTCTCGGCCATGGTGCGGCCGGTGACTGTCATGCAGTCGCCATGCATGTAGCCATGGTCGAGCAGGGTCTTCATCAGCAGCGGGATGCCGCCGACCTCGAACATGTCCTTCGCGACATATTTGCCGCCGGGCTTCAGGTCCGCAATGTAGGGGGTCTTGCGGAAGATTTCGGCCACGTCGAACAGGTCGAAATCGATGCCGCATTCATGCGCGATGGCCGGCAGGTGCAAAGCCGCGTTGGTGGAGCCGCCCGAAGCCGCGACCACCACGGCCGCATTCTCGAGCGCCTTGCGGGTCACGATGTCGCGCGGGCGGATGTTCTTGGCGATGAGTTCCATCACCATCTCGCCGGCCGTCATGCAGAAGCTGTCACGGATCTCGTAGGGCGCCGGCGCGCCGGCCGAATAGGGCAAAGCGAGGCCGATCGCCTCGGAGACGGTCGCCATGGTGTTGGCGGTGAACTGCGCGCCGCACGCCCCGGCCGAGGGGCAGGCCGCCTGCTCGATTTCCTCGAGGCTCTGGTCGTCCAGCGCGCCCACGGAATGCTTGCCGACCGCCTCGAACACGTCCTGCACGGTGATCTGCTGGCCGCGCCAGGTGCCGGGCAGGATCGAGCCGCCATAGATGAAGACCGACGGCACGTTGAGGCGCACCATCGCCATCATCATGCCCGGAAGCGATTTGTCGCAGCCCGCGAGGCCCACCAGCGCATCGTAGCTATGGCCGCGCATGGTCAGCTCGACCGAATCCGCGATCACCTCGCGCGAGGCGAGCGAGGACTTCATGCCCTGATGGCCCATGGCGATGCCATCGGTGACGGTGATGGTGCAGAACTCCCGCGGCGTGCCGCCGGCAGAGGAGACGCCCTTCTTCACCGCCTGCGCCTGGCGCATCAGCGAGATGTTGCACGGCGCGGCCTCGTTCCAGCAAGACGCGACGCCGACCAGCGGCTGGTGGATCTGCGTCTTCGTGAGGCCCATCGCGTAGAGATAGGAGCGATGCGGCGCCCGCTCCGGCCCTTCCGTCACGTGACGGCTCGGGAGCTTCGCCTTGTTGTATGTGAATTCAGTCATGCGCCGGTCCTTCCCGTCCTTGAAAGCACGATGTTTCTCGCCGTTTCCACCCGCCCTAGCGATTGCCACAGGTGCGCGCCTGTCTCAATCACCGGAGCCGGCATGCGAAGACGGTTTGGTTAACCGACCAAACCGCCGTTCAGGCGGAAAAATCGTAAGCTTCCAAGGCCGTTAGCGGCACTATGGATGGCGCGCAGTTTGTGGCGCAAAAGCGGCGGATGCCGCGCCGCCCCGGGGCGGATTTCGAATCCCCCCGGGCTGTTGCGGAAACAGCACAAAGGCCGCGTTGGCCGGGCCCGCCGACTTTTAATAGAAACTGAACGGACGGCTCGGGCGCTCGTTGCGATAGCCCCAAGAGCCGGCCATGTTTCGCTGGCCGTCATTCATGATGATCCGCGTGCCCCAGGCGTTCGTGCCGTTGCGCACCACGTTGCAGGGCCGGTCGCTCCTGGGTTCGAACAACTGCCCCTGCACGGTGCCGGGCGCGACGAAATCGCCTTAGAGCGCCCGCGCTGGAATGAGGCTCACCCCAGCCTTTTCAGCGCCTCGTCGATCCGCGCGATGCGGTTCTCGGCCTCGGCGAGGCGCTCGCGGTTCTCCTCGATCACCTCTTCGGGCGCACGGGCCACGAAATCCGGGTTGTCGAGCTTGCGGCGGGTGCCGTCCATGTCCTTCACGAGCTTCTCGCGCTCGCCCGAGAGACGCTTCTTCTCCGCCGCGATGTCGATGATGCCGGCGAGCGGAATGCATGCCACCTGCCCCCGCACGAGGATCTGCACGCTCTGCGCCGGCGCTTCATGCATGAACTGGATTTCGGAGACGCGCGCCATGCGCCGCAAGGCATCCTCCGCCGCCTTCGCACGCGTGACGCCCGCCGCATCGGCATTCACGAAGACCAGCGGCGCGGTGGTCGCCACCGGCACGTTCATTTCGGCGCGCGCCGAGCGGATCTCGGAGATGAGATCGACCGTGAAGCCGATCTCGGCCTCGGCAGAGGCGTCCGAAAGGCCGATGGGCTTGGGCCACGAGCCGGTGCACAACTGCCCGCGCGTCACGCCGGCAAGCTCGCCATAAGCGGCGTTCAGCTCCTCCGTGATGAAGGGCATGAAGGGGTGGAGCATCGCCACCGTGCGGTCGAGCACGAAGGCCACGGCCGCGCGCGTCTCATCCTTGGGAGCGCCATCTTCGCCCTGCAGCACGGGCTTCGCGAGTTCGAGATACCAGTCGCAGACGATGTTCCAGGTGAAGCGATAGGCCGCGAGCGCCGCCTCGTTGAACTTGTAGCCCTCGATTCCCGCCTCGATCTCGGCCAGAGCCTTGTCGGCCTCGGCCATGATCCAGCGGTTGAGCGGCAGCGTCACGCTGCCCGGGTCGAACCCGGCCACGGCGCGGCACTCGTTCATCTCCGCGAAGCGCGATGCGTTCCACAGCTTGGTGCAGAAGTTGCGATAGCCCTCAGCGGTCTTCACGCCGAGCTTGGGGTCGCGCCCCTGCGCCGCGAGGCTCGCGAGCGTGAAGCGCAAGGCATCGGCACCCAGCGCATCGATCACCACCAGCGGATCGATGACGTTGCCGACGGATTTGCTCATCTTCCGGCCCTTCTCGTCGCGGACGAGGCCGTGGAGATAGACATCGCGGAAGGGAGGGGCCTGATCGGTGGCCGCCGACGCCATCATCATGCGCGCGACCCAGAAGAACAGGATGTCGAAGCCGGTGACGAGCGCCGAGCCGGGATAGTACCGCGCGAGTTCGGGTGTGGAATCCGGCCAGCCCATCGTCGAGAACGGCCAGAGCGCCGAGGAGAACCATGTGTCGAGCACGTCGGGATCGCGGGTGATTGGAAGAAAGGTATCCGCCTCAGCCAGACGAAGAAGCTCGATCCAATACTGATCACCGTGAAATGCGCGATGCTCGGTCTCCGTCTTTGATGCCAGATGCTTCCTAACTTGAGCCGCAGACATGTACTCTTGAAAGTATTTATTCGCCTGCTCAAAAGGAACAATCTGTGCGGGCTTTTTGGCTCGCTCTGAGTATTTGGAAAGCGCCTCGGCTTCGCTGATGGCGATCACATAATCGCCATCCGGCCCGTACCACGCCGGGATCTGGTGCCCCCACCACAATTGCCGCGAGACGCACCACGGCTCGATATTCTCGAGCCAGCGGAAGAAATCCGCCTCGCGGTTCGCGGGCATGATGCGCGTTTTCCCCGCGCGCACCCAGGCCATGGCCTGCTCGGCCAAGGGCTTCACGTTCACATACCATTGCTCGGTGAGCCACGGCTCGATCGGCACGCCGGAGCGGTCGCCATGCGGCACCTGCTGGCCATGCGGCTCGATCTTCGCGAGGAAGCCCGCCGCTTCCATCATTTCGACCACCTTCAGGCGCGCCGTGAAGCGCGGCAGGCCGTGCAGCGCCCGCGTCTCGGCGGGGATATTCGCGAAAGCCGCCTCCGAGAGATCAACCGCCCCCTCGCGGTCGAGCATGTTGATGAGCGGCAGGTTGTGCCGCTTGCCAACCTCGAAGTCGTTGAAATCATGCGCGGGCGTGATCTTCACCGCGCCGGTGCCCTTCTCGGGGTCGGCATACTCGTCCGCGATGATCGGGATGAGGCAGCCGACCAGCGGCAGGACGGCATGCCTGCCGATAAGAGGCTTCAGCCGCTCGTTTTCGGGGTGAACCGCCACGGCCGTATCGCCCAGCATCGTCTCGGGGCGCGTGGTGGCGACACGGATGAAGGTCGAGGGGCTCGCGGGGTCGTACGTTTCGCCCTCGATGGGGTAATCGAAGTAATAGAGATGCCCGCCCGGCTCCTTCGCCAGCAGCTTGCCGAGAGCCTCCGAAGAAAACGCCTTGGGATTTCCTTCCTTGTCCACCTCGCCGGGTTTTTCTTGCCCGATCACCTCCGGAGAATTGGTCTCCTGCCCTCGCTCCGGACGATGCTCGTCCGCTCGGGCATTGGGCTCGTCCGGCGATCGGGAGGCACGCGCCCACGCGTAGGAACCTTTCACTTCCTTCTGCTCGACCTCGAGATCGGAGATCGCGGTCAGCAGTTTCGGGTCCCAGTTCACGAGGCGCTTGGCCTTGTAGAGCAGACCCTTCTCGTGCAGCGTCACGAAGAATTGCAGCACGGCGCGCTGCATCTGGCCCTTTTCGCCATCCTCGCGATTGCCCATGGTGAAGCGCCCGCGATCCCAGTCGCAGGAGGCGCCGAGCCGCTTCAGCTGGTTGATGATGGTGCCGCCGCTCTCTTCCTTCCAGGCCCAGACCTTGTCGAGGAATTTCTCGCGGCCGATGGCGTGACGGTTCGGCTCCTGCCGCTCCATCATCTGGCGCTCCACCACCATCTGCGTGGCGATGCCGGCATGGTCCGTGCCGGGCTGCCAGAGCACGTCGCGGCCCTTCATGCGCCAGTAGCGGCAGAGAATATCCTGCAGCGTGTTGTTCAGCGCGTGGCCCATATGCAGCGAGCCGGTGACGTTCGGCGGCGGGATGACGATGGTGAAGGGCTCGGCCGCGACGCGACCGGCCCGGAAGGCTCCGGCCTTTTCCCATTCCGCGCTCCAGCGGGCCTCGATGCGCGCGGGGTCGAAGGTCTTTTCCATCATCGTGTCGAAATCCGTCACCGGTCGCGCGGAGGCAAGCCGCACGACGAAAAGGGGCGCCCCGGTGGGACGCCCGAACCGTGATTTTCGAATACCGTGCTGGCGCTATGCGTCAAGCATTCGTCTGGATTGCCGGCGCGGGACCGGCATCCACCGTCAACGGCGCGATCAGCCGCCGCGCGCCACGCGCTCGATCTCGGCGCGCACGAGGCGCTCCACAATTCCGGGCAGATGGCTGTCCATCCACTCGCGCAGCATCGGGCGGAGCATTTCGGCGACCACATCCTCCAGGCTGCGGCCCGGGGCCGGCATCGGCGTGTTGCGCGAGAGCGTCGCGAAGGCATTCGCGACGAGCCCGCTGGTCTGGCTGCTGATGATGTGCTCCTGAATGGCGACGGGCGTGGCCAGCGGCGGCGGGGTCACCATCACGGGAACCGGCTCCGGCATGTCTTCCGGCAGGACCATCACGGCCTCCGGCTCGGGCAGGCCGGGGAATTCCTCTGCTTCGGCGGTCACGTCCTCGGCCTCGCCGATCATCATGTCGTCGTCCGGCTCGGGTGCGGCGAGCGTGCCCACTTCGGCGAGATCGAGCACGTCGGCGTCGAGATCCTCTTCCGGCTCGACGACCGCAGGCGCAGCAGCCGCCGGCGGAGGGGGCGGAGGCGCCGCGGCGGGGGTGTTGTCCTTCTTCGTGCCGAGGCTGTCATCCGCGATGATGCGGCGGATGGAGGCGAGAATCTCCTCCATCGACGGCTCGGCACCGGGCTGCTGGCCTGGCTGGAGGGCGGCGGCATTGTTGGCCATGGATCACTCCGTTCCGGTCAGGGGGTCCCGAACGACACCCTGGCGATTCGACGGTGAAGGATGCGGACAAATCCTGCACAAACCGTTGAGAATCACCCAAAAACAATCGCGGCTCTTGCGCTTGCGATCAAGGCCCCGTTTTGGCCGAAACCCGATGAGCCTGGGGACAGCCGCTGCCCCCCGCCCGAAATTCATCCATCGAAAATCAGTCGCCGGAGGGCGTGCGCAGGCCGAACCACTTGTCCTGCACCTGCTCGGTATGCACCTTCGGATCATAGGTCGCGACCTTCAGCCCCAGCGCGCGGGCCGAAAGCTGCCCGGTGGACGACAGAACCGAATAGGTCGCGACGACCCGATCGCGCTGGGCGCTGACGAGCGCCACCCGCGCGTTCAGCATTTCCTGCTGCGCGTCGAGCACATCGAGCGTGGTGCGCTGGCCGACCTTGTATTCCTCGCGCACGCCGTTCAGCGCGATTTCCGCGGCCTGGACCTGGGCGGTGGCCGCCTCGATCTGGAACTTGGTCGCTTCCATCAGCGCCCAGGAGGACACGACGGCCGCCACGACGCGGTCACGCGCCGAATCGACCTGAATGCGCCGCTCGCCAAGCGTTTCCTTGGCCTGACGGGTGCGGGCATAGGTCGAGCCGCCATCATAGAGCGGGATCGAGACCGCGCCGACGAGCGAGGCCGAATTGCGCCGGTCGCCACTCACCTGCGAATCGAAACGCCGGGCCAGCGAACCGGTGAGCGTGACCGTGGGCAGCAATTCGCCCTCCACGATCTTCACCTGCAACTGCTGGGCATCGACGCCGTGCAGTGCCGCGGCGATGGCCGGATGGTCACGCAGTGCGCGCGCCACCGCATCCCCTTGCGTCTTCGGCAGGCGCCCGGCCGCAACCGGCTGAACCGGCGAGAGCTTCTTCGGCTCGAGCCCCGTCACCTGCTTGAAGCGCGCCACGGAGCCGCGCAGGTTCGACTGGCTGAGCGCGAGATCAGAGCGGGCGCCCGCGAGGCGTGCCTCGGCCTGCGCCACGTCGGTGCGCGTCACTTCGCCCACGCCGAACCGGTCGCGGGTCTGGCGAAGCTGTTCGGCGAGCACGTTCACGTTGCTCTGCCGGAGGCCGAAGATCGCGGTGTCGCGCACCACGTTCATGTAGGCCGTCACGGCATCGAGCAGGGTATTCTGCTCGGTGTTGCGCAGGGTTTCGCGCGAGGCGAGCACGTTCGATTCGGCCGCGCGCACGGAATTGCCGCCGCGACCGCCGTTATAGAGCGTCTGCGAGACGGAAAGGCCGATGCCCGCCGGATTGAGATCGCTCGTGCCGCGATTCCCGCCGCTGCTCGAACTGGTGCCGGTATAGCCGTAATCGGCCGAGCCCGAGACGCGGGGCCGGTGAATCGAAGCCGCGTTCGCAATGGTTTCGTCGACGGCGCGAAGGTTCGCGCGGGTCGCGTTGAGATCAGGGTTTGCCCGGTAGGCGCTCGAAAGCGCGGCTTCCAGAGACTGCGCAGAGGCGGCCGAAAGGGCGAGCGGGGAAACCGCGAGCGCCAATCCAAGAGCCAGAGCCGTGACGCGCTGCATGAAAACTCCTCGAAACACCTGCGCCGGAATTCAAAGGTCCGGAAGGGCCGACGACGACCAAAAACATGGACACAGCCGGAAGCGACCGCCCCCGACAACGCCGGTCCCGATAGTTCTAGTCAGCAAATCGGCGCTGTAAACATGTTCTTAGCGTTTTGGTGAGCGGCCTGACATCGATTCGTCAGAACCTGTTTCCTAAATGGCACAGATCGACTGCTGCGATGACAAAATGATGAAATCATTCAGAGATTCAGTCGCAGATCCACTGCGCCCGGCCAGCTCAGAACACGAAGCCGGGCTCCTCCCGGAAACCGGGAAGCACGGCAGCCTGCGCATCGAACGCGACCCGGTGCGAGAAAACATCGCCGGTGCGCAGATAGATGCGAGCCTGCGCCGCGCGCCCCTGCTTCACCACGGTTCCCAACCGACCGCCGTCGCGCAGGCAGGCGAGCAGGGCCGTCGGCTCGCGCTCGATGGCACCATTCACGAGAATCAGGTCGAAGCTGTCGCCGGCGAGGGCCACGCTGGTCGCCGTCAGCGGCGCCGCCGGCAGCACGCGAACCGGTTCCGGTGTGCCGGCCAAGGCCTCGCTCGCGCGGGCCACCAGCGTCGAATCGGTTTCGGCAAAGGTCGTCTTCAGGCCGAGATCCGCGAGGATGGCCGCCGAGTAGCCGAGGCCGCCGCAACAATCGAGCGCGCTTTCGCCGGCTTTCGGGGCGAGCGCCTGGACGAGCCGCGCGAGCACCAGCGGCACCAGCAAAGCCCGGCTCTCCGTCGCACCCTTCACGACGAGTTTCGCATCGGAATAGGCCAGGGGCACATCCGCCGGCTCGACGAAACGTTCGCGCGGGACGACGTCGAATGCCGCCAGGACCTCGCGATCCGTCACGTCGAAGGTGCGGATCTGGTTATCGACCATCACGCGACGTGCGAGCGACAAGTCCGGCATGCTGGGCTCCCCCGAGTGAACCGGTCCGGCCCGCGGGCGCCGGCCCGGATTTGCGATTCTGGAGGCCTCGGAGGGAATCGAACCCCCGTACAAGGATTTGCAGTCCTCTGCGTAACCACTCCGCCACGAGGCCACCATTTGCAATCGGGGGCCCGTATAACAAGCGCGTGATCGATAGCGCAAGCGTCGCGGAACCTGCGATCGCGCTTTCCCGACGAATTATCGCGCCGCGCGCGAACCTTCAGGAAATCTTAACTGCGTTGGCGCGATTTCAGGGATTGCAATCGCCGGCCGATTTTTCTATGTCGCGGCTCTAGGCATTCCTCGATAGCTCAGTTGGTAGAGCGTTCGACTGTTAATCGAATGGTCGCTGGTTCGAGTCCAGCTCGAGGAGCCATTTCGGAACGAAACTGCGAACGCCGTGCGTCGCCGTTTCCACTCCATAGCCTCCTCCGGACGCCACGAGCGTCTGGAGGAGCCTTGGCTTCGAACCCATAATCCTAATTTCGTCTGTTCCCACTTCGATACGCTGGACCAGCGCCTGGACGTGGCTTCGACGGAAACCACCGTCACGCGCCCGGATCTTCTTGCGCGCTTCGATCCCAAATCGGCGCAAAAGCTCGGGGGTCAGCCGTTTGCCCTTATCGTCCGCACGGCTTTCCGCCCGGTCCGCGTCTGCCCTGGCAGCATCGCGCATCCGCTTCAGCTCGACAATTCGTCCCTTCAGGTTGCAGTCGTCTAGGTCAGCGAGACCGTTCTCGATTGCCTCATAAAGCCGCGTGAGCTTGGCTTCGGCGTCTGCCGCCTGCCTCCTCAGTTCGGCGACCCGCCCTCGTAGACGCTCCGTATGCTCCTCCCGGCGTTTCAGGAGACCGGAGAGCAGTTCCTCCAGCCGATCGGGCGCCAACAGCCGCTCCTCGAGATGGCCCACAACCATCTCGTCCAGCTCATTCATCGGAATGGTGCGTCCTCGGCAACCACTCTTCCCCTGTCGGGCAGCGGTGCAGCAGGTGTAGTAACGATATTGGTCGCCCTTTCCGGAGGTGCGAAGCGTCATCGCTCCGCCGCAGTCGGCACAGAAGCACACTCCGCCAAGCAGCGTACCAGCGGAGACAAACCGAGGCGCTCTGAGCTGCGGGCTTCGCGATCGCATCACTTTCTGAACTTCGGCGAACTCTTCCTCGCTGATGATCGGCTCGACCGCCATTTCAACGATCTCATCCTCGGATTTCCTCTCGCCCTTCCGCTTGCCCGAGACGTTGAATCGATGCCTGCCAATGTATGTTTCACGCGTAAGAATCTGGTGGACTGCGCCGACGCCCCACCGGCCACCCGTCTGGGTCCGAATGCCATGTGCGTTAAGGTAGTCGGCGATCTGACGCGAACCCATGGGACCGTCTTCACTACCGATTCTAGCGAGGCGGAACATGAGCCGAACAGTTTCAGTCTGCGAGGGGTCTGGCTCAATCTTCTTCTTTGCGCGCGCGCCTCGCTGCTCAGCGACTGCGATTTTGTAGCCAAACGGCGGGCGCGAGCCGTTCCAGTATCCCTGGCGCGCGTTCTCTCGCATGGCGCGAAGGGTATGCTTGGCATTCTCCTTCGACTGATATTCATCGAACAGCGCCATGATCTGACGCATCATCACGCTCATTGGATCATCACCGAGATCCTGCGTGATGGAAATCAGGCGTATCCCGTTCTTCGCCAGCCGCCGAACGTAGAACTCGAGCTGGAACTGATCGCGGAAAAATCGTGAGAATGAGTGGACGATAATGCAGTCGAACGGCGCGGGCTTCTCCGCTGCGGCGTCCATCATCCTCTGAAACTCGGGACGACGGTCGTCCGTAGCGGATGCTCCCGGTTCGACGAACTCGGCGACCACGGCAATCCCCTTCCCGTCGCAATAGGCGCGAAGCTGCCGCCGCTGATCGGGAATCGACAAATCATGCTCGGCTTGGCGGCCAGTTGAGACGCGGAGATAGAGAGCGGCACGCCCCGGCGGCACCAGGGCTGGGGTTGCTCTGGCGTTCATGCAGGACCTCCGTTCAGCAAGTCAGTCTGTCGAGCGCAGCAGCTCATCAATGAGCGGGCCGAAATGGGCTTCGAACAGGTCCAGTTCAGCCTCGGTAACTGGTACGCGTGCGGGCCAATCGTCAGTGATCTCCATCCCGGATCGAGTGGTCTCGGGTCGGCGCTGAATGCAACTCCTCCGAGGGCTTGTGCGCGGCTCGGGTGAGGCGTAGTCGAAGAAGTCGATGACTTCCGCTGAAGCGGGTTCTGCAGCCTTGACATCCATTCACTCAAGATTGCACGAAATCGAGAAAAGAGCACGCACATCAATGGGTTGCGGCGCATTCTACCGGCACACAATTTCCAGTATCCGGCGCCACTCGGCGCTCTTGGCGCAGGGTATCGAACCCTGGAGGAGTGCAAAATCGCACAATTGGCGGGATTCTGTGCTTGCATGACAATCGCAATTGCATTTTCCATTTTCTCTGGCTATATCTATCACGACAATTGAACCTTTCCAAGGGATATCGCCATGGCGCCCACAGCTTCAGCCGGAACTCGCCGCCGCAGTCGCGCCAGCCACTTCGGAGGAAACGCCACGTCCACGGGAGCTACGCGCAGCCGCCGCTCGGAGCCGGCTCCGAGCGAGGATCTTGTCGAGGCCTTTGTCCTTCGAACCGGCAGAGCTCTCGCACGCATTGCCGAGCGCATGCCACGCGAGCGCTTGTTGGCCGCCGTCGGCGCGTCGACCGACACAGATGTGCTGTTTAGCTCACTGCGTGAAGCCGCCGCCATCGGGGCGGAAATCGAGCCGGACAAGCCCGATCCGCTTACAGAGGCTTTCCTCCGCGGATCAGAGATGAAGCGCGAAATGCTGAAGGCGGAAGGCGGTGCACTCTCTGCGCAGCAGCTCGCCGAGCATCTAGGAATTACCGCGCAGGGCCTCGGCCGGAAGCGGGAGCGTAACCAGGTCTTCTGGCTCGACGTTGGAGACGGTTATGTCTACCCGGCCTTCCAGATCGGCAAGAACGGCCTGCTGCCGGGCATCCGGGAGGTGCTCGATGCCTTCACAGTTGACGACCCATGGATGCGCGTCAACTTCATGCTCACGGGCGATCAGCGCCTTGGCGGCAAGAGGCCGATCGATCAGCTTCGCAAGGGCAAAATCGAAGGCGTGGTGACGGCAGCGGCGGCCTACGGCGAACATGGCGCCGCCTAGTCCCGGTCCATTTCCGCCCGCCGATTTCGCCAGCCGCGAGCTCCCTATTGAGGAGATTCCCAGCGGCGCTCGCCTTATACGCATCCACCGCAGCGACCGCGGCCCGCTCTTTTTTGGCTCGACAGGCGGCAATCGCTTCGACGATCCGGCAAAGATCTATGGGGTCTGCTATCTTGCGACGACACTTGAAGGTGCCTTTGCGGAAACCTGCCTACGCAGCGTTGGCGCACGCTTTGTTGCCCTGACTTTCCTGGAGGCGCGATCCTTCTCCGAGATAGAGGTCTCTGCGCCCCTCCGCTTGGTTTCCCTTCACGGCCCCGGCCTAGCGCAGATCGGCGCGACCGGTGCCGTCACGAGTGGGCCTCATGCCGTCGCCCAACAGTGGTCGCAAGCCATCCACGACCATCCTACGGTGCCGGATGGCATTGCCTACCGCTCCAATCACGACAATGGCGAGATTTGTGTCGCGCTGTTTGAGCACGTCGGCGATCACCTCGCTCCGAGCGATCCTCAGCCTATGACAACGAACCGGACCAGATTGGCCAAACTTCTCGCACGCTACAAAGTCGGTCTCGGCTAGCGCGGGCATCGGCGATGGAATTTTCACCGAGAATCAATTGGATCGTCCGCTACATGGCGGCCAGCTCAGAGCGCCCAGTCGGCACGCCTCGCCTCGCTCGCCATCTCCTATCAGCGGCGTTCGCGCTCATGCTACTCTCGTGGGCTGCGCCGGCACAGGCCGACCCGTGCGAAGGGCGCCTTCCTGCAGCGGCCGGGCAAAAATTTGAGGGCTTGATACGCTACGTTGGTGACGGCGACAGCCTCTGCGTTGGTCAGTCGCCGGACCCCCAGAATTGGATCGAGGTCCGGCTTGCCGACTTTGATGCGCCTGAGCTTCACGCCCCCGAAGGCCGCCGTGCAAAGATGCTACTTGAGCAGATCGCGTTCGGCCGCAGAGCGCAATGCGAGGCTCGCCGCGGCCGGAGCGGACGCGTCATCTCCCATGATCGAGTCATCGCAGTGTGCCGCGTGGACGGGCGGAGCGTTGGGGACCTGCTGAGGGAACGTCACGCGCCCCAAGGCGGGAATTGACGCCTTGGAGATGGTCACAGTGCCACTGAGTCAGCTTGGCTTTCTCTCCGCGGCCAATGTCTCAGGCAGCCCGATCAGTGGGCTGCACGCCCAACAATATCCATTAGCTTCTCGTAGCTCGTCACGACGTCGTATTTGACGCGATCCTCCGTGACCCTCCGGCCGATCTCGTCGAAGAACTTCCGGGCACACTCGATCTTGGTGTTCTCGATCTCGCGGAGCTTCATCGAGGACATCGTGCCCTTGGTTTCGGCGACAAAATAGATGTGCTTGACGCTGCCCTCCTTGAAGGAAATCGCCCAGTCCGGGTTGTAATCGCCCACCGGCGTCGGAATAAGGAAGCCGCGAGGGAGCTTCGCATAGACCACCACTTCGCTGCTTGCATCGAGCTGATCGGCAAACCGACGCTCGATGTCCGAGTCTGTGACGACATAATCGTACACGTGGTTCTTCAGCTTCGAGCTGGCTTTGGAGAAGTCCTGTCCGGTCTGATTGGCCGTGAAGATGTCCACGTCGTAGCGATCGGACAGGCCGTCATAGGCGAGCCGTTCGATGATCATCGTGGCCTTCTGCTCGGCGATGATGCGCGAGGCCTCAGAAATGAAATGCTCTGGATTCTCCCTGAACTGGCCAAATACGCTGGCGGCAACCCCGGTGAAGATTTCGGCCACTGTCTTTCGCGTGAGTTCGGTGTTTTCCGCGACGTTGCCGAGAAGATCGTATCTCACGAGTGAATGGACCGACCCACCGCGCTCGGTCGTTGAGCCGGTGAGCTTGAAGCCGTCGCCAGCTTTCAGCTGATCATCCGTAAGGCCGTCGCCCTGGAGTCCAGTCTGAACGGTGTACTGGAGCGGCGTGACCCGTAGCTGGCTATCAAGGGCGTTCACACATTTGCGGATAAGCTCATCGGAATCGAACTCGACGCGATATACGGCCTTCTGGTTGATACGTGCCCAAAGCTCCCGGAACTCTTTCTTCTCGAAATTGTCATTCAACGGATTGGTCTTGGGCTTCCGGCCATCATCCACCTTCGGCAGTTGGGCGTCGCTGAATATGCTATCGACGAGTTGGAAAATCTGCTCCGCATGGGGCTTCAGCTCGTCCGGCAAGTCCGCCAAAGTCCCGGCTTCTTTGGCCTCGTGGTAGGTCTTGGAAATTTGATCCGCGTCGTCGGAGTAGTCGTTTTTCACTAGGTAGCGATAAATCTGCTTCGCCATGGCCGGCGTAATCTCGACCGGACCACTCTCGGTTGCGATGGTCTTGCCGGTGAAATACGCCTCGGTCGCTTTCCGGGGCCGGGACGACAGCGTGTCGGCAATCTCCTTTTGCAGGCCGCCGACAAAATCCTTGTAGCTCTCGCTGGCGACGACCGTGAGCACATTGATGTCGTGAACGACAGCGGGGTGATCCATGCGGTCGCCGTGCTGGTCGACCGAAAGCCGAAGGCCGCGACCAACCTCCTGACGGCGCGAGATCGTATTGTCGCTGTGCTTGAGCATGCACATGACGAAGACATTGGGATTGTCCCACCCTTCGCGGAGCGCCGAATGCGAGAAGATGAAGCGCGTCGGCTCGCCGAAGGATAGCAGCCGCTCCTTGTCCTTTAGGATCAGGTCGTAAGCGTCCACGTCGTCCGAATCGACCGAGCGAGCGCCAACGGTGGGATCTTTCAGCCGGTTGGTTTTCTTGTCGATCGAGAAATAGCCGTTGTGGGTCTTCGACGTTTCGATTGCCCCGAGATGCTTACGATAGACCTCATTGTCGATCGCGAGCTCCGACAGATATTCCGCCTTGAGAAGCTCATACTCCTCCTCGAAGACGCGCGCATATTCGCCCTTCTCGTCGGGTCGCTCGTAGTCGCGGTACTTCACCACCTCGTCGATGAAGAAGAGCGAAAGCACCTTGATGCCCTGGGCGAAGAGCTGCTTCTCCTTGTCGAGATGCGCCTTGATGGTTTCGCGGATTTGGATGCGCCGGATGTCGCGCTCGGAAACGTCCCCAGTCGCTTCGCCCGCCCGAAGCACCGCACCGTTGGTGAATTCGACGGTGTCGTTGCGGGCATCGATCTGCGAGATTGTAAAGCCGTCGCGATACTGGTCCAGCTCGCCGGACTCAGAGAAAAGATCGTCGCGGAACTCCAGCCGCTTGAGCTGACGCTTGATCTCGCCGGACTTGAGCTTCACCTCCAGCTCGATCCGCGCCACCGGAGACTTCTTCGAGATGTCGATACCCTCAAGGTACAGATAGGCGTTCGTGCCGGCCAGGCCGCGAGTTTGGATGCCGCGCACGGCGATCTTCTTCACCAGCTTCTGATTATAGGCATCGAGCGCGTCGAGCCGGTGGACGCGGTTGTGCTGCGTCCGGTGCGTGGCTGAATAGCGAAGGATCATCAGCGGCTTGAATTTCGGCAGCGCCTCCATGGTGGCGGCGCCTTCCATCTTCTGCGGTTCGTCGAGAATCAGGATCGGCCGGTTGCTGGCGATCACGTCGATGGGTTTGCGCGACTGGAAGTCGTCCAGCTCGTCATAGATTCGCCGGTTGTCGGCACCCCGGGCGTTGAACGCCTGGATGTTGATCACCATGACGTTGATGCCCGCGTCGGACGAAAAGCTCTCCAGCTCGTGCAGCCGCTTAGAATTGTAGATGAAAAAGCGCGCCTTCTTGCCGTAGCTCTCAGTGAAATGGTCGGCGGTGATCTGCAGCGACTTAAAGACGCCTTCGCGGATCGCGATGCTGGGCACCATGATGATGAACTTCGACCAGCCGTAGCGTTTGTTCATCTCGAAGATGGTCTTAATGTAGCAGTAGGTCTTGCCAGTGCCCGTCTCCATCTCAACGTCGAGGTTGAACCTGCACCCGGCACTGGAAACCAGCGCGTCGGAAACGGGCAGGTTTTGTCTCCGCTGGACCTCCTTGATGTTGGCCAGCACCTGAAGGTCGGTGAGCGCGATGTCCGCGTTCTTGAACCCTTCTTCGAAGGCGCTCGCCTGCGCCTTCCGGCCAGGGTCGATCCGATAGGTGACACCACTGACCAACGGCTGCCCAGCAAAGCAATCGACGACCGATTCCACGGCATTGGTTTGATAGGGCTGGACCTTGAATTTCAGCTTCATGCCCGCCCCCTCAGATCGACTTGACGTCGGTGCCGGGGGAGAGCTGGCGGAAGACCTGCTCGACATTGATCTTCACGGCGTCCGAGACGAACCCGTTGTCGCGGAAAACGACGCGCAGGGGCTCGCGGCCGGCGAGTTCCTTTACCAGCTCCTCGGTCACGCCCAAATCGAAGCAGGCAACCAGCGCGTTCTCGTCCACGAAGAAGACAGTCTTGCCTTGCACCGTCTCGCGACGGATCGGCAGGGTCAGGTCTACGCCCCAATCGACCAGCACTTGGAAGAGAAGGTCTTCGGGCGTGCGGTCGGGCTTGATGTTGTCGACCGCGTGGAGCAGGTCCCTCTGATCGACCTCATCCGGACGGTAATACACGTCCTGCATGTTCGACGTATCGATCTTTAGGACGCGAAAGCCGACGTCGAGACCCTCGGCGTCCACATTTTCGCTCTTGAGCTTCTGCCCAGCACGGCGGACGCGCTCCTTCGTAACTTCCGCAATGGTTGAGTATCCGCTCTTTTCGGAAGCCTCTGGAAGCTGCACAAGAATGAAGCGCCGTATATTTTTGTCTAGTTGGTTGGTTTCAAGAACGGCATGACCAGTTGTCCCGCTCCCTGCAAAGAAGTCTAGGACTATGTCTCCATTCCTTGTTGCGATTTGAATAAGCCCGCGCAACAAAGAAAGTGGCTTCGGATACTCAAGCAACTGGGAACCAAACAGGTCACGCAATTCCTTAGTTCCTTCCTGATTTAGCCCAGCCGCTAAACCATTGGACTCCCCTTCTTGCGCGCCGTCAGTTTTCGTCTGGATCCATGACGAGATAGGATTCAACTTTTCTTCCCCCTCAAAGTATCTCGTCTTGAATCGAGGTCTGGTCATCCTTCCGTTCGGATTGTCATCGGGCCAGATAATGTTTTCGTCCTTTATTTGTTGCTCCATGGTTTTCGGCTCAAATCGCCACACCCTCTCATCCGGAGGTAAGTATTCTGTTCCGTATGTCGGGTGACGGATTGCATAATATTGGTTCGGTCGCATTTCCTTAGTCATGCCGACCGTTAGGTCCGTGCTGCGGTATGCACTTTTTTCATCAGAGAAGGGGAAATCACTTTCTTTGCGAGCAAACCCGTACAGCTTTACCTGACTAATATTCTTTGCAAACGCGACGACGTATTCGTGGTCTGGCGAAACTGCGGTATCGCGCATTCCAGTCGCCATTCGGCGGCGACGAACAAACGTACATACAAAGTTTTCTGCTCCGAAGATTTCATCGCAGATCTTCCGGAGATTGTGGGCCTCGTTGTCATCAATGCTGATGAAAATAACGCCATCATCCCGGAGGAGGTTGCGAGCAAGTCGCAAGCGTGGGTACATCATGCAGAGCCAATCGGAATGGAAGCGTCCGTTCGCCTCCGTGTTGGCCACGAGGGTATTGCCGGCTTCATCCCTTTGGTTTGAGCGCAGGAAATATTCCTCCGAGCTCTCTCTGAAGTCATCGTTATACAGAAAATCATTGCCGGTGTTATAGGGAGGGTCGATGTAGATCATCTTGATCGATCCCAAGTACGTGTCTTGAAGAATCCTCAGAGCGTCGAGATTGTCCCCCTCGATAAACAAATTACGGCTTGCGTCGAAATCGACACTTTCCTCGCGATAAGGCCGAAGTGTCTTGGCGATCGGAGCATTCGCCGTAGCCAGCGCCTGCCGTTTGCCCGGCCAGTCCAGTCGATATCGTTCATGAGGCCCTTCCACGAGGTGATCACTTAGCTCCTGACGAAGCTGATCGAAATCCACTCTCAGCCGCACCTTCCCGCTATCGTCCGTCGCCTCGGTGACGCATCCAGGGAACAACGTGCGAATTCTGGCGATGTTGTCCTGCTGCAGGTCGGGGCTGTGCATCTTCAACTTTTCCATCCTTGTCCTCTTACTTTTCCGCCGCAGCACCGACGGGATCGCCCGCAGTCAGCCGCTCCAGTTCCTGCTTCGCCGCGCGCAGCTCCGCATTGATCGCCACGCGTTTGTTGAATTGCTTCTCGCGGGCAAGCCGCGCCTTGATCCGCTCTAGCTCCCGCGTCTTGGCTCGGATCGCCTCCATCCGGTCCACCCGCATCTGGATGTCCTCGCTGACTTGCGCGGACGCGGGCATCATGGCGGTGAGCAGTCGGTCATAGAGCGCCCCCAGATCGAGCGCGACCGGCAGCGGCTCACGCGGCGCATCATCCGGCGCCCAATCGGTCGCGAAATACTCGCTGATCACCCACTTCGAACCGTCCGCCTCGCTCGGGCGCTTGAACGCGGCCGTCGCCTTGCGCTTGCCGCGCCAGGTCAGCTCGAAGATCAGGGGAAATGGAATCGCCTTGTCGATAGCGCGCAGGACGGCCTCGTCGAGACGTCCGGTCTTGAGCGATATCCCGAACACCTGGATCTCGGTCACGGCCGAGGTGGCGTCGAGATTGGTCGTCTCGGGGGCCAGCTTGAACCGCCAGAGAATCTGATCAACCTCGCGCACGAACAGATCCTTGAGCGCGGTGTTGGCGCCGGCATGCTCGTATATCTTGTTCTTCGGCACGACCCGGCCGAAGGCCGCGCTCTTGGGATAGTCGAAGAAGGCTGTCATTCGTCGGCCCCCTCGATCACGACAAAGGCGATCAGCTCAAAGTCATTCAGCCCCGCAATGGTATGCAACAGCGCCGTGGTGCGACCACCGCTGAAGAGGCTGTCGATATCTTTCTCTTCCTTCACTTCGATCATCGAACGGATGGCGCTGCTCAACAGCTCGGAGTAGCGATCCATCTTCCGGCCGTCCTGCGTGCGCTCATTGAAGGCGCGACAGACTTCCTGGATCGGCTCCGGCCGGCCCTTGCAGCTTGTGCGGATGAGGTCGAGCAGGCGTTTCACCTCGGTATGGTCGGCGACGATCTCTCCGTCATTGCCGATGTAGACCAGGTAGTAGGGATGCAACCGGTTCTGCTGATTGATGTTGACACTGTCGTGGATGTTCTTGAGCGCGAAGATCGCGCCAGGCCGAAGACACAGATCGGGCTGAGCGGGGACGACGGCATGCATCCCGTTCGGCAGGTTATCAAGCTCGCCGTGCTCCTTGACGTAGTTGAGCAGGTCCATCCGAAAATCGTTCAGGCCGAGATCGGTGATCGAGATGCCGGTCTTCACGTCCTCCAGCTCGATGACCTCTTCCTGAAGGCGTCTCAGCTGGTCCTTGCGGTAGGCGATGTCGCTGCTCTTGGCGGTGAGGACGTTGTCGTCGCCGGTGGCACTCACGTCGGCAATCACCATGCGGTTCTCGACGCGCTCCTTGAGATTGATGTACTCGTCAAGCGTGATGTCGGGCCAGTAGTTCACCAGCTGGATCTGGGTGTTCGGCGAGCCGATGCGGTCGATTCGGCCGAAGCGCTGGATGATGCGCACCGGATTCCAGTGAATGTCATAGTTGACGAGGTAATCGCAGTCCTGAAGGTTCTGGCCTTCGGAGATGCAGTCCGTGCCGATCAGGATATCCAACTCGCCCGGTTCGTTGGGCAGGACGACCGCCTTCTCCTTGGACCGCGGCGAAAAGAGTGTGAGCACGCCCTGAAAGTCATAACTCTTTCTGAGGGTGGTTTTCGGCGCGCCGGAGCCCGTCACCTTTCCGGTCTGCAACCCCAGCTGCTGCGCGAACGGTGCCAGATTGGCGTAGAGATAATTTGCCGTGTCGGCGAAGGCCGTGAAGATCAGCACCTTCCTGTTGCCCGGATTAAGCGGTTCGCTCACCTTCTGCCCGAGCACCTGCATGAGGTGCTGGAGCTTGGCGTCATCGTCCGGGCCGACTTTGTCCATCGAGGCGATCAGGTCCTCGATGAGCGCGAGATCGGCCTCGAGATCGTGCTTCCATGACGGCAGGTCCATATCGGCAAGGCTGATTTGCACCTTCTTGCCAACGGTGATGTCGCCCAGCCCGGCCAGATCGTCGTCTTCGGCGTCGAGCAATTCCTCGTCCGCCAGAAAATCGCTCACGCTTTGCGTGCCGCCTGACCGCTCGAAGTCACGAATGGCGCCCAGGGCGCGCGAAATGTTCCCGCTGAGCGAACGCAGGGTGAGACGGAACGCCTCGACAGAGCTTTCGAGGCGCTTGAGCAGATTGGTGGTCATAAGCGCCTGAAGGCTGCGCTCGCGATCGGCTTGCCGCAGCTTGCCCCGGCCGCCCTCGACCTGGGTGTCGTAAATCTCCTCGTACTTCCGCAGTCGGCTCGGAAGGATGTAACTGATGGGCGCATATACCGCGAGCTTCAGCACGGATAGCTGAGTGAAGATGTCATTCAGGCCCATCACGTCTGGACGCTGCGTAATCGGGCAGTGAAACGACAACGGCTTGCAACGCTGGGGAAACTTGCCAATGTCCTTCGTGTCATAGAAGGTCTCGATGTGCTTGCGTGACCGGGCGATCGTCACGGCATCGAGAAGCTCGAAGAAATCGAAATCCAGCGCCTTGAGGATCGAGGCCGCAGTTCGCTCGTCCGGCGGCAGTATCGTCCAGGCGTTGAAAGCCTTCTGCGCGCGGCGGAAGATTTCCTCGATGCTGGTTTGTGCCTTCAGGTTCTGGCTGAGGGCCTCCGACTGCCCCTCATACGCAAGCGCAAGCTGGTTGCGCAGGTCGGTGAAGCGGTTGTTCACCGGTGTCGCGGATAGCATCAGAACCTTGGTCTTCACGCCTGCGCGGATGACCTTGTTCATCAGCTTCTGGTAGCGCGTCTCCCGATCCTTGAAGACATCGTTGTTCCGGAAATTATGCGACTCGTCGATCACGACGAGGTCATAATTCCCCCAGTTCACACGGTTGAGCGGAATGCCGAAGGACTCGCCCGATGTCCGCGACAGATCGGTGTGGCAAAGGACGTCATAGTTGAACCGGTCCTTGGCGAAGATGTTAGTCGTCAGGTTGGTGTTGTAATTCCGCCAGTTGTCCGCGAGCTTTTTCGGGCAGAGCACCAGGACGGCGCGGTTGCGCAGCTCGTAATATTTGATGACCGCCAGCGCGGTGAACGTCTTACCCAGACCGACGCTGTCGGCGAGGATGCAGCCGTTATAGGTTTCGAGCTTGTTGATAATGCCGGTGGCGGCGTCCTTCTGGTAGTTGAAAAGCTTGTTCCAGACGACGCTGTCACGATACCCGGTGAGGTCGTTTGGCAGAACGTCCTCGTCGATATCCTCAAGGAAGTCCTGGAAGATGTTGTACAGCATCAAAAAGTAGATGCGCTCCGGCGAGTTCTCGTGATAGACGGACTCAATGTGGTCGCAGATCGCGGCCGTGACATCATCGAGCTTCTCCGGGTCCGACCAGATTTGGTCGAACAACTGGAGGTACATCTGAGTGTGGTTCGGGTCGTCGAACCGCGTCACGAAATTCGAGACGGCATCGCCTTTCTGGTAGCCGAGATCGACGGCCGTAAAGCCGCCGATCGGCATGTAGGCAATTCCGCCGTCATCGCTCGCCATATGCAGGAACTGCTGCATCGGAGCTTTCGTGGTGTTCGACCGGAACCTGGCCTTCTTGCGAATCCAGTCGGCGCATTCGCGCGCCACGGCCCTTTGCGTCAGCTTGTTGCGGAGCTGGATTTCAAACTCCGTTCCGTAAAGGCCACTCTCCCGCCGCGCTTTTGGGATGAAGAACTCTCGCCGTTCCTTGCGCAGGCGGTCCGTGACCTCCATCGGCACAAACGTCGGTGCGGTAAAAATGAACTGAAGGCTTTCGATCTTCGAAAGCTCAGACTTGAGCGCCTCGAAGGCGTAAATCGAGAAGCACGACGCAGCGATCTTCAGTCGGGCGCCACGCCCGACTGTCGCTTTCAGATCGTCACCGAACAGCTGCGAGGTGTTATCGATGATCTTCATCGACACCCCGTTCATTCAGAAGCACGATTTGCTGGTCTTGCGGGCGACGAGCGGCCGGTGGCGTATCGAGACCCAATCGCCTCAGAGCATAGTAGCGCAGCGCCTTTCGAACACGAATCTGTGCGCGCCCACTTCGCATGCCATAGTCGAGGGCGATTATCCGCTTCTGGCTTTCGGAAAGGTCTGGGTGCGGCCCTATTTCCAGTGTGACGAATTCGTTCCAGTCGGTGTCATGCTCAGCCGATACCTCGCTCGGTCGAAGTGATCTGGTCTCAATGATTCTGGACAGCAGGAAATCCTTGAACGTGCGATCGACCTCACAAAAGGCACGGGTGTGCCAGCGGTATCCGTCAAAGCCGATCGCATGCGGCGCAATCCATCGCCACCTGGGATCATCGCTAGATAGCGATTGATACTTTACTTCCACTGCCTCTTTTTGACGGATCGCGGCGACGATTGTTCGCAATGTTTCGGTGTTCACCCCCCGGGCCGGGACAGGCGGCCCGCCGTAGGGCGGAAGATGCGCTATCCAAGACTCGGATGAGTCCAAGATACCGTCGGCAACGGATCGAAGCTGGTTGAGGTATTGCTCGGCTTCAGGCTTCAGGAAAATTGGCGAGAACTGTGGACTCGCAACATAGCGCTTAGCACTCTTGTCGTAGACGGCGTTGTGTGGCGCTCGCTCCTGATAGAGCGTCAAATCCTTCGACGCTTGAGGCACTGACACGTCGAACACATCAATGATGTCGGAGCGGTTCACGCCCCCGTCCCAGAAGAGGCGGAACTCGATGAATTCGAGCCGGCGCTCTACGCCCCATTTCAGCGCCACAGCGGCATCCATCGCTCCACCTCCGTTTGCCGATACGCATAAAAGCTATATGGACATATCGACGCGACCCGTGTAATTACTATTCATATCGGGGGCATCGGTCAAGGTGGATTGCGGCGCGTCAAAGAGCGCGCCGCCTTCATCCACCAGAAGCGATGCAACGGGCTTTAGGGCGGGGGCAACCAATGCAACCAAAAGAACGGCGCACGATCGTCGCCCACGGACGATTAGCGATGCGTGAAGTGCGGCTCGCCGCCGCACGTGAGCGCCGTCATGGCCTCCAGATCATAACCTTCGAGGGGCTCGCCGCGCGCCTGGCCGGCGGCTTGTCGCGTCCGGTCGACGACGAGACATTGCGCACCACCATCCAGCGGATGCTGCCGGACGTCGAGCTAGGCGAGCTTGATGGCCTCAAGGCTCTGCCAGGCATGGTGGGAGCCGCCACTGAAACGCTCCGCAAGGCATGGCGCGCGGGCGTCGACTTGCAGGCGCGTGCCAGCGAGCACCCACGCATTGCATCTCTCGCCAGCCTTGAAGAAGCAGTGCTTGCCGCCTTGCCGCCGGCCATGATGCGTCCGGTCGATTTGGTCGCGGCAGCCTTGCAGCGGCTGGACCATGTCGACGCCCTCTTCGGGCCGATCGAGATCGTCGGAATAACCGAGCTGTCGCCGTGCTGGCGGCCGCTTCTGCACGCTATCGCTCAGCACGTGCCGGTTACCTGGAGCGCCGGTCCGCGGTCGACGCCTGCCTGGCTCGACGGAGCTGTTATCGACGTGACGCGGAGTGATCCGCACACGCCAGAGATTGTCACCGTCAGCGCCTCGACCGCCTATCACGAAGCCATCGAGGCGCTCCGTTGGGCACGGCAGCTCGTCGCGTCCGGCGCGGCTGATCCCGCCGAGATCGCCATCGCATCGGTCACGCCGGCTGATTACGACGACCATTTCCTGGCTTTGCGGGCCGACGCCAATCTCGACCTTCACTTTGTGCATGGCGTCAAGATCACGGCCTGTAGGGAAGGTCAGGCAGCCGCCGCGCTCGCGGACATCCTTGTGCGCGGGCTTTGTCAAACGCGGATGCGGCGTCTGTCGTCCCTGCTGGCCGCTTATCCCGGCGCATTTCAGGCTTTGCCACCGGACTGGACGCGCGTCCTGCCGGCAGATGCTCCCCTGGCGTCGCCCCAAGCCTGGACCCACCTGCTCGACCGCCTGACCGCTGCCGACTGGCCCGACGAAATCGATCATGGTCCGGCGTTGCGCGAGATTATCGGTCTGCTGTCGCAGGGCGTAGCTGCGGCCGAAGCAGTTGGTGAAGCACTGCTGAATGGCAGGACCTTGGCCATCTGGCGCAAGGCGCTCCTTGCCGGCCCGGCCGCCTCGCTTGATCTTACCCTGGAGACGTTGAAGCAGGACGACGGTCTGGATGCCTGCGTCTCGGTCGCATGGATGCCTGCAAGCGCGTTGGCGGCATCGCCGCGCCGCTTCGTTCGACTCCTCGGCCTCAATTCCTCGCGTTGGCCGCGCGGCATTTCGGAAGATCGCCTCCTCTCCGATCACATCATCCCCACGGCTGAGCTCGACCCGCTCCCTGTCGGCGCGGCCGACCGGCGGGATTTCGCAACAATCCTCGCGACCAGCGAGCGCCAGGTTGTCCTGTCGCGGGCGCGACGGGACAGCGATGGCCGCCTCCTCGGCCGCAGCACCCTCCTGCAGGGCCAGCCCGATGAGGTTTATCTCCGGCGCAACCGGGTGCCGGATCACGCCTTCAGCGAAACCGACCGGCTGACCGCCCGGCCGCAGGAATTCCGCGCGCTCCCGCAAGCCGTTTCGGCGGCCGCCTGCTGGCGCAACTGGCTGCGGGAGGAGATTACTCCCCATGACGGACTCGTTCGTGCCGACCATCCGGTGATCCAGGCCATCCTGGCGCGCACCCAATCGGCCAGCTCCCTTCGCAAGCTCTTGCGCAATCCGCTCGGCTTCGTCTGGCACTACGGCCTGCGCTGGCGCGCGCCCGAAAGCGGCGACGACCCGCTCGTTCTCGATGCGCTGGCAATGGGCGATCTCGTTCACCAGATTCTGGATCGGGCTCTCCGCACACTCGAAGCCAATGGCGGACTGGCCGCTGCAACGGGGCAACAGATTGCCAGCGCCGTCGATGGCGCTGCCGGTGAGGTTGCCGAAATCTGGGAAACCGAACGTCCTGTGCCGCCGCGCGTAATCTGGCGGCGCACCCTCGACGAGGCGCGGGAGTTGAGCCGGCGAGCCCTCGCTTTTGGCGACGAGCGCCTGCCTGATGCCCGCGCCTTCGGCGAGGTCCCTTTCGGAGGCGCCGAGCCCAAGACCAATGACGCGCTGCCCTGGGACGCCACCGCCAGCGTCGGAATTCCTGGCACTGACTTCCGGATCGCCGGCTACATCGATCGGCTTGATGTCTCCGCCGGCGGCCGCCGCGCTCTTGTGCGTGACTACAAGACCGGCCGTAAGCCCAAGGACACCATCATTCTCGATGGCGGCAAGGAGCTGCAGCGCTGTCTCTATGCCTTCGCCGTGAAGGCGATGCTCGGCGACGATGTCGCCATCAGCGCCTCCCTGCTCTTTCCCCGCGATGAGGTTGATCTGCGGCTCGAGGATCCCGAAGGCACTTTAGCGGACGTCGCCGGCTATCTGTCCGCCGCGCACGCCAGTCTCCTTGCCGGCGGTGCCGTACTCGGGGCCGACACCGGCGGGACATATGACGACCTCGCCTTCGCATTGCCGGCTAACGCCGGCGCCACCTATTGCAAGCGCAAGATTGCCGCCGCCACCGAGCGCCTCGGGGACGCCGCGCAGGTCTGGGAGGCTCAGTAATGAATGCCCCGCTGAAACCGCTCGCCGATGATGTGGCGCGGCGCACTGTGATCGCGGTTCACGACCGCTCGTTCTTGGTCGAAGCCGGTGCGGGTTCCGGCAAGACCGCCGTCATGGCCGGTCGCATCGCCCTGATGCTGGCCGAAGGCATTGCGCCAAGGACGATCGCCGCGGTGACGTTCACCGAGCTCGCGGCCAGCGAGCTTCTCATCCGTGTCCGCGACTTCGTTGGCGAGTTGGTGGCAGGTCGCATTCCCGCCGAGCTTCGGGTTGCCTTGCCCTATGGCTTGTCCGAAGACCAACGCCGCAATCTCGCGGCTAACAGCGCGGCGATCGATGAAATCACCTGCTCGACCATCCACGGCTTCTGTCAACGCCTGATCAAGCCTTATCCCGTCGAGGCGGACATCGATCCCGGGGCGGTCGTGATGGACCGCGACCAGGCGGACCTCGCCTTTGCGGAAATCGTTGAAATCTGGCTTCGGGAGGAACTTGCCGACGATGCTGGCGGACTGCTTGCCGAAATGGTCCTGCAGGATCCGGGCGAGACCGTCGGGCTGATCCACAAGATTCTCACGCATCTCCGCAGCCGCCGCACGCTGGCTGTTGAGGCGCCCGAAGCGCTGGAACCGCTCATCGGAGCCGTCCGGCAGACAGCAGACGGCTTCGCATCTTGGCTGCACACGGCCGGAGTCGATGAGCCGGAGACCGCTGACATCGCGACGCGATTCTTGGAAATGGCCGAAGCCATTGAGGCAATCTCGCCGGCGGAGCCGGCCGATCTGGTGCGGCTGTTGCTCGCGCGCGCCCATCCCGATCTCTGCACGGCCGGAGGAAGCTTTCGCGCCTACAAGAAGAAAGGCAAGTGGTGCGAAGCCGCCAAACACGCGGGCCTCGCCAAGGCGGATGGCGATCGCTTGAACGCTGGCGCGGAAGGCCACTACAAAGCCTGTTGCGAAGCATGGACCGTACTGTCGCAGGCGGCCGCGTCGCGCATCCTCGCCGAATTCGTCCAGCTAGTGCAGCCGGTCATGGATCGCTTCCGCGACTACAAGCGCTCGGCTGCGCTTCTCGATTTCGATGACCTCATCTTCGCCGCACGCGCCCTGTTGCGCGACCATGGAGCGGTGCGCCGTGCGCTGGCCGCGCGCTTTGCGCATGTCCTCGTCGATGAGTTTCAGGACACCGACCCTTTGCAGACCGAAATCTTCTGGCGACTGTGCGGCGACCCGCAGGCTGGAGCAGACCGCGACGATTGGACCACGTTCCAAATCCGGCCGGGAGCGCTGTTCCTGGTGGGCGACCCCAAACAGGCGATCTACCGCTTTCGTGGCGCCGACGTGGCGGCCTACATCCAGGCGCGGGAAACCTTCCTTGCGCAGGCACCCGACAGCGTCGTGTCGATCTCGACCAATTTTCGGTCCTGCGAACCAATCCTGAATTATGTGAACGATCGCTTCGAACTCCTGCTGTCGGCCGAGAACGGCCAGCCGGGGTTCACCGCTCTTGATGCGTTCCATCCTGAACGGAACGACGGACTGTGCGTCGCGGCCCTCGACATTGCCGTGGCCGATGCCGACGGCAAGGCCTCGGCCGAACGCCAGCGCGACGGCGAAGCCGAGGCTGTCGCCGACATGTGCGCGCGCCTGATCGGCAGCGAGGCCATTCTCGATCGCAAAACCGGTGAGCGCCGCGCCTGCCGGCCTGGTGACATCGCTCTTCTCGCGCCGACGGGAAGCGATCTGTGGCGCTATGAAGAAGCGCTGGAGCGGCGCGGCATTCCAGTTGCGACTCAGGCCGGCAAGGGACTGTTCCGGCGCCAAGAGATCCAGGACCTCATCGCGCTCACGCGAGTGCTTGCCGACCGCCGCGACACGCTCGCGCTGGGCGCGCTGCTTCGTGGTCCACTGGTCGGGCTGACTGAGGAAGAATTGCTGGACATTGTCTGGGCGCTCCCGCGCTCCGAAGATGCGCCCGACGCCTTGCCGCGACTGGACCTCCACGTGGCTCCGGAAACGATCACTCATCCACATGCGCGCGACATCATCGAGAAACTTCAGGCGCTGCGGCTGAGGATGAACGCCACGACGCCGCACGACCTGCTGTCGCAGGCCATCGACGTGCTGCGCGTGCGGCCGATCCTCCTTCATCGGCATCGCGACCAGGCCGAGCGTGCCCTCGCCAATGTCGATCTCTATCTTAGCCTCAGCCGGGCGTATGCGGTCCGCGGCCTGCGTGCCTTCGCGGAGGCGATGACGGCCGCGTGGACCGACGAGGCCCGCGCCGTCGAAGGCCGCCCCGATGCTCAGGAGGAGGCGGTTGCGCTCTACACCATGCATGCCGCCAAAGGGTTGGAATGGCCGATCGTCGTCCCCGTCAACACAATGACGCAGATCATGGCACCGGAGAGCGCGATCACCGACCGTGCCACCGGCCGCTTCTTTTGTCCGGTGTTCGGCGTGAAGCCGACGGGTTACGAGGCGGCGCGCGATGCAGAGAAGGCCGAGCTCGACCGCGAGCGCATCCGTCTCTGGTATGTCGCCGCTACGCGGGCGCGCGAGCTGCTGGTTCTGCCGAGGCTCGATGTCGCTGCGAAGGGATCGGCCTGGATTTCCCTTCTGGACCTGTCGCTGGCGGAACTGCCGGCGCTCGATCTTAGCCATCTGCCGCCCGAGGTCGGGTCCGATGGGGCTGGCGCGCAGAATCCCCAGACCCGCGAAATCTTCGCGGCCGAAGCGGAGATGATCGCAGAGCGCCGCCAGCGCATTGTCTGGCTCGCCCCCAGCCGCGACGAGAATGCCACCGGACCGGCGTTGCATGCCGAGCTACCAGAGATCCTGGTGACCGATGTCGACGATGCGCCTGTTGAGGACGGCATCGTCCAGACGATCCAAGGTGGTCGCGAGCGCGGCGTCATTCTGCACAAGCTCATCGAAGAGGTCCTCACTGGCGAAACAGCGGAGACGGAGCCCGCTCTCATTGCCCGCGCCGAAGCCTTGATCCGCGCCATTGGCCAGCCGGTGGCCCCTGACCCTGCTCAGGGACTTGCAGCGGCCGAACTCGCGGCTTGTGTTCTTCGCGCTCTCGCTTTGCCGGAGATAGTCGCTCTGCGGCCCGGTCTCTTGCCGGAATTTCCAGTCTACGCCTCCATCTTGACCGAAGAGCAGGAGGAAGCAACGGCCGGGATCGCCGATGCGATTGCCTTTGGCCCCGATGGCGCGCCTCAGGTGATCGTCGATTGGAAGAGCGACGTCGCGCCCGCGCCCGAGACGCTCGACCACTATCGCACTCAAGTGCGCGCCTATTTGGATATGACCCAAGCCGAACGCGGGCTGATCGTGCTGGTGACCTCCGGCGCAATCATCCCCGTCGGACGCACGAACCCGGCCGTCGCGGTTGCCTGAAAGCGGGACGCGACGCGGATGTCATCTCTTGCCTGGATCGATTTCGATGAAGCCGAGCGCCAGCGCGCGCAGCGGATCATGGCTCTCTTTCAGGAGCGCGAAAGCCGCGACGAGCTGGGGCTGGGCGCCATCCGGGATTCGATCGCGGACCACCTTTTTCCGGGGACGAGCACGATCCAGACCCGCTTGCGGTATATGCTCTTCATCCCCTGGCTGTTCCGCACGCTGGAAGGTCGGGACGTTCCCGAAAGCCAGCTTCGCACCGAGGCGCGCGCCCTGGAAATTCGGCTAGCCGACGCGCTGAAGGCTGGCGGAGAGTCGAATGGCATCATCGGCCGCGACGCCGGTCCAAGGCTGCAGCGGCTGCCCAGCTCAGTCTATTGGGCCGGGCTCGGCGCCTGGGGCATCCGCCTCTTCCCGGGCTCGATCGATAGCCTTTTCATCTCTCTGCGTGGCCTGAAGCGGCCGCGCGTCTCGTCGGACAGCGAGGACGCCGCGGCAGGTTCACGGGCGGCAGCTATCTGGAATCCAGCCTTGCCACAGGCGCCCAACGGCCTGCTCGACTGCGCCGCCTTCAGCCTGACCGCGGACGAAGCGCAGTTCATCATCGATCGCCTGGTTGCGGCCCAACCGGCGGCGCTACTGACCATGCTGGCGCGTGACGGTATCGATGCGGAATGCGACCATATCTGGACCCATCCACATCTGGCATCCTTTCCGGCGGACGCGCGCCGTCTGGTCCGCCACGGCGAGATATTCTCGCATGTGATGCATGGGGCGGCGCTCCTCTACAATCTCGCGCTCAGCGAATTGCGTGGTCGTGACGATTGGGTCGCGGACTATCGCGAGCGCATTGCGGCCTGGGCCGCCGAGCTGGATCTTTCCGTCGTTCGCAACTGGTCCCTCGACGATTTCTGGGACGCCGTCGAACATCCCGCCCACAGCGTCCGGCCCGCGGCCAAGCGCTTCGTGGCGCAGTGGCTCGAACTCGTGGTCGATGGCACCACGCAGATTGCTTCCGCGCCTGCGGCCCGACAACTCGTGGAAGAGCGGGAACGCCGATTGAAAACCAGTCAATCGCGCTACGCCAACCACGCCGTCCGCGATCGCTGGACTGGTGCTTCCGGCGTCGACCGCCTGAACTTTCGCTGGAACCAGGCGAGATCGCATTTGAGGGACCTGGCTCATGCTGAATAGGCGCAGCCTCGATCCCGAACAGCGAACCCTCTACGGCGCCAACCTCCAGCCGCCGGCCGGCTATATCTTCGACGCCGCCGTCGCCACCACGTTCTCGCTCGACTTCGAGACGGCACTCGCGGTGCCGGTCAGCCTGGCGCTGTTTGCCGCCGAGAATCGCGAGGACATTCTGACTCATCCCTTGGCGCTGCTCGAAGGAGCCGAGCGCATCGCCGGCCGTCTCCTTGTCTTCACTGACGCCGGACATATCCAGGCGCACACGCGACCGCATTCTCGCCTGTGCTCGTTGCTAGAACGTATCATCGTGGAGGTCGCGGCGCCCAGCGGCGGCGCTTTCCATCCCAAGATATGGGCGCTCCGCTTCAAGCCGGTACGCTCCGACGAACCGACTCGCCTTCGCCTGCTGGTGCTGTCGCGCAATCTCACCCGCGATCGCTCGTGGGATATCGCGTTGACGCTCGACGGCGTGGTCGCGCGACGGCCGCAGGCCCTCAATCGACCTTTGGCCGATCTCATTCGCCGCCTGCCGTACTTTGCGACGGCCGGTCTGCCCGAGGGGGCTCGCGACCTCACCGAGGGAATTGCCGAGGACCTGCGCCGCACCGATTGGAGCTTGCCCGAACCCTTTCAAAGCCTCGCGTTCGCCGTGAATGGTCTGGGAGGCAAGCAATGGCGTCCCGAACCCTGCGCCCGGCTCGGCGTGATCTCACCGTTCTGCGACGACACGGCACTGTCAATGCTCGCAGATCTCGCCGGCGCCGAGAAACCCGTCCTGATCGGCCGCTCGGATGAACTCGCGCTGGTCCCTGCTGCAACGCTCGGCCGTTTCGCCCGGGTGGCGGTGATGGACGAGATGGCGGCCACCGAGGATGGCGAGGAAGTAGACGCGACCGCTCTCCAGGGGTTGCACGCCAAGGCCTTCATCACCGAGATGGGCTGGGACACAACGATCACGGTCGGATCCGGTAACGCCACCCGCCCCGCTCTTTTGTCGGGAAGCAATATCGAGGTCTTCGCCACGCTCACCGGCAAGCGCTCACGTGTCGGCAGCATCGAGGAGATTCTCGGCGAAAAGGGGTTTGGTCGGCTCACACGTCCCTTCGTGCCGAACGAACTGGTCGCCGTCGATTCAGCCCTGCGGGCAGCCGAGGCGCGGTTGGATGCCGCTCGCCGCGACATTTGTTGCAGCGGCTTGAAGCTTCGTTGCGAGCGCACCCAATCAGCCGATGACGACGGTCTGCTCTGGCGTGTCTGGCTGATCCCTTCCACACCGCTCCCGCTCGCCGGCATCGGTGCCTTGCGCATATGGCCCATCACGCGCGGCGAAGGCCATGGCCAAGATGCTCTTGAGAGGCTGCGGCTGGGGCAGCCGATTGATCTCGGCGCAATGCCGCTGATCGATCTTACACGCTTCCTCGCTTTCCATCTGGTCGACGGGAATGGCGAAGTCTCCCTTCTGTTCAGCACCGGCCTCCTTCTGGAAGGCCTGCCTCCGGAACGGCACGCCGCAATCCTGCGCTGGGTGATCGACAGCAAGGATGCCTTTTTCCGCTATTTGCGGCTGCTGCTCTCCGAACTTGGCGACCCGTTCGCCGCCGCGCTCGCCGCACAAGAGGGCTCCGGCCACGGCGCATGGCGCATGGCCGCCGATGACGCGCCGCTCCTCGAGGAGATGGTGCGCGCCTTCTGCCGGGGCGGCGATCAGCTCCGCGCTATTGAACGGCTGATCACCCGATTGGAGACCGTCGAGCCAGGCGAAGCCGACCCCATCCCGGCCGAGTTCCGCACCCTTTGGGAGACATTCCGCGTCGCGCTCAAAGCTCAAGGGGGCGTGCATGTCCAGTGAACGGTTCCGCGCTGCGCCGGCCTTGGAGCCCCTGAAGGCGTTCCAGCGCCGCACCGTCGACTACGTTTTCGACCGGCTCTACGGCCCGGATGATCCTGTCCACCAGTTCCTGGTGGCCGACGAGGTGGGGCTGGGCAAAACCATGGTCGCCCGCGGCGTTATCGCCCGAATGATCGAGCATCTGTGGGACAGCGTCGAGCGGATCGACATCCTCTACATCTGCTCGAATCAGGCGATCGCGGCACAAAACCTAAACCGGCTGAACGTCCTCGGCCGGCGGGAACTAGCCCTGCCGACCCGAATGACGCTGATACCGCTACAACTGCGGGACCAGGAGGGACTCGACGCCAACAAAGTCAACTTTATCAGCCTCACTCCGGGCACCACATTCGATCTCCGATCGGCGACCGGCGTAACGCAAGAGCGCGCGCTGTTGCTGCACCTGCTGAAGGATCTCGTCTCGCGTCCGCGCGGGCTCCACAACCTACTGCAGGTCACCGCCGGCGTTGACGGCTGGACCTGGGCCGTCGACAGCTTGGATTTGCGCGGCGTCGACACGCGCATCATCGAACGCTTCCGCCGCGATGTGCAGGCTGATCGCGATCTCTTCCAGGAGTTGGAGCGCGTTTGCGAGATGTTCCCGCGCCGGCGGGACGCGTACCCGTGGGAAATGACCCAACCGCGCAACAGCCTCGTGGCAAGGTTGCGCGCGAAGCTGTCTCACGCCTGCGTGGATGCGCTTCAGCCTGATCTGATCATCATGGACGAGTTTCAGCGCTTCCGCGACCTGCTGCACGGCGACAGCGACGCCGCGATCCTGGCGCGCGAACTGTTCGACTATTCAGGCGGCGACGGTCACGCCGCCAGAACCTTGCTCCTGTCCGCGACGCCCTATCGCATGCTGACCCTTGCCGGCGACGAGCCCGACGAAGGCGATCACTATCAGGACTTCCTGGAGACGTTGAGCTTTCTCTACGGCCGCGACAGGGGGCCGGAGGTAGCCAAGACGCTGGCGCGCGAGATGCGCGCCTTCCGCGGGTTCCTGCACGGCTTGCCCGCGTCACATGCCGCCGCAGTCGAGGCGCGCAAGACGGTCGAGCAACGTCTACGCCGGGTAATTGCGCGCACCGAGCGCGTCGCCAGCACTGTCGAGCGCGATTCCATGGTGGGCGAGCCGCCCGTGGCCGTCTCGGTAGCGCCGGCCGATCTCGCGCAGGCGGCCGCGGTCTCGAATGTGGCGCGTGCGCTCGATGCCCCCGAGATCATCGAGTATTGGAAATCAGCGCCATACCTACTGAACTTCATGCGACACTACAGCTTGAAGCGCCTGTTGGAAGAGCGAACGAACACGCCATCCGCAGCGCTTCGCAACGCGATCCTGGCAGCGCGGCCTGCCATGCTCGATCACGACTCGCTCGACGCTTACGCTCCGCTTGATCCAGCCAACGGTCGCATGCGTGCGATCATGGATGACATATTCGGCGCTGGCCTTGAACAGAACCTCTGGATCCCGGCAGCCATGCCCTACTATGGCGCCCAGAGATCGCAGCCGCCGCTGACCAAGGCACTCATCTTCTCCTCTTGGTCCATGGTGCCCGACGCCATCGCTGCGCTCCTGTCCTATGAGGCGGAGCGGCGCATGGGCGTCGGCGAATCCGGCCGGCGCTATTTCGAGCATCATCGCCTGCGGCCGTTGCAGTTTCGGCAGGACCAGGGCCGGTTGGCCGGACTGCGGACGCTCCTGCTGATCTATCCGTCCCCCAAATTGGCCGAGATGGCCGACCCGCTTTCGATCTTCGCCGAGCGAAACGAGCTACGGTCGCAGGAAGCAATGCGCGCGGCCATTGCCGACCGTCTCGAGCCGGCGCTTGACGCGCTCAGGCAAGTCGCGGCGCAGGATGGCGGGACCGCCGTTAACGAATGGGCCGCCCCTGCCGTGATTGACGAGCTGCTGGGCTCGGGTGCTGGCGCTTGGCTTTCGGCGCCGGGAGGTATGGCCGCATTGGCCAGTGAGGAGGGATTTCGCGAGCACGTCGCAGAATTGAGCAGCGCCGCGAAGCAACGTGACTTCGGTGCTCTCCCCGACGATCTTCGCGACCTGCTCGTTGACGTGGCGCTGGGCAGTCCGGCGGTGTGCGCGCTGCGCGCCCTGCGCAGGATCGCGCCGGAGCTTGCTTGGGACCATCCACGTTTGCTCAGCGCCGCCGCCGAGGTCGCTTGGGCGTTCCGCACGCTGTTCAACCAGCACGACGCCATCGCCCTCCTCCGGCGCGGCGCCGACGATCGCTATTGGCATCGCGTTCTGACCTATGGCGTCGACCAGAACCTCCAAGCCGTGCTGGATGAATACGCGCACTATCTTGTCGATGCTGAAGGCCTGGGTTCTCGGCCGCCAGCAGAGCGGGCCGTCGGCGTCGCCCGGGCGATGGCGACAGCCTTGTCCATTCGGCCCTCGCAGATCGATGTCGATGACGTCCACGTCGAAGGCGATGCCCTCACGATCGGGAAATTCCAGATGCGCGGCCGTTTCGCGATGCGCCTGGCCGATTATCGGGACGAGGAAGGCGCCGTTGCGCGCCTCGGCGGCGTCAGGGACGCGTTCAATTCCCCGTTCCGGCCCTTCGTCCTCGCTACCACCTCCATTGGCCAGGAGGGGTTGGATTTCCACCCGTATTGCTACCGCGTCTACCACTGGAATCTTCCGGGCAATCCGGTCGACCTGGAACAGCGCGAAGGGCGCGTTCACCGCTTCAAGGGACATGCCGTGCGCCTCAATCTGGCGGAACGCCAGGTCTCCGCGGTCCGGGGCAATGGCCATACGCCGGATGATCCTTGGAGGCAGATGTTCGACCAGGCCAGATCCGAAGCCCCCGTCGACACAGACCTCATCCCCTATTGGATCTATGAGGGCTCCGTCCGCGTCGAACGGCGCGTACCGATGCTGCCTTTCAGCCGCGAGGTCACCCGCCTAGCGTGGCTCAAACGCAGCCTTACAGTCTACCGTCTAGCCTTCGGCCAGCCGCGGCAGGACGACCTGCTGGATTACCTGCAGACATTGGTCGGAGCTGGGATGAATACCGTCGATCTGGCCGATCTGCAGATCCGACTCGAGCCGGGGATTCTCGATGATCCAGCGCGATAGTCCGATCGAGGCTATTTGCCGCCGATCTGTGCGCAAGAAGCCTACACGCCAACCGTGGAAGCGGCGGGCTTCGGTTCCTTTAGTATTCAACAAAAGCAATGGTTCCGTGCGGGGGCGATTCGATGGCCAGCTTGAAAGATGATCAGAAACCGCTTGAAGACGTAGCCCGCGAGAGCCTCGGCACCTTCGCAGCAATTGCCGACGCCGCCAGGAACCATCTGGCTTCCGCTACCAAAGCCAGCCTCTCAGTACCGATCGCCGACAACACCTGGACGTCCCCGGAACCTGACAGGAATAGGCGCCGCATCGATCAGGAAAACGCAGACGGCTACCGGCTGCTTTCACTCGAACCCGCCATCGCACGCGTGGCGGTTGTCGATGAAGAGGGCTCCAAAACGACATACTACATCTGTCGCGCAGCGCCCGTCTCCGTCGCGGACAAACGGATAAAGCTGGCAAGCTATCGTTCCCCTGTAGGCCGACTGGCGGCACTTCCCGTCGGAGCGGATCATACCTTGCGTCGCGACGGTCACACGATTTCGGTCGAAGTTCTGGAATATGCGCGGTTTCAGCCGAAATTCGCCGACGGCGAATGGGATGCTCGAAATTCGATCGTCGAGGGAGACGCCTACGGTCCCCTGACGATTGAGTCGCTTCGCAGGCTCCTGGAACGGGGTGAGCCGGACATCGACGCTACGTTGCTCGACAACCTGCTGGGAGAAGAAAGTGAGGCAGCGAATGTCCGCGAGGGGCTGCGCCGCAGTGTCATTACGAAGATGGACCTGCGAGACCAGCCCATCCTCGACCAATACCAGGACGACATCTTCCGCCTGCCTTTGAACAGCCGTCTTCTGATTCTGGGCGCACCAGGCACCGGAAAGACAACCACATTGATCCGCCGCCTCGGTCAGAAGCTCGACATTGCGTTTCTCGACGAGGACGAGCAGCGGGCCATCGGTGCAGGATCGCGCGACGGCCAGACTAACCATGCCCGGGATTGGGTCATGTTCACGCCTACCGAGTTGCTGAAACTCTATGTCAAGGAAGCCTTCAACCGCGAAGGAATCCCTGCTCCTGACGATCGCATCAGCACCTGGGCCGATTTTCGCGACGACCTCGCCCGGAACGAATTCTCCATTCTCCGATCAGCATCCAACAGCAGCTCCTATGTGCTGAAAGAAGCCGCGCGCACCCTCAAAGCCGAGTCGGAAAACGACGCGATCGGCTGGTTCAGTGATTTCGACCAATGGCAGAAAGCCGCCTATTGGGATGAGATGCGAGCCTCGGCCAGGAGCTTGAGCGAGCATGCTGCGCCCGATGTTGCACGCGTTGGCGCGAGGCTTCTCGCCACGATCGGCACAGATGAAGCGGAGGCGCCACATATTTTCCTCTCGTTGCTGCCGATAGCCGACGAAATTCGCGCAATGGTGGAAACCCGAAAGGACGCCACGGATGCGAAGATCCGTGGAGCGCTGAATTTGCAGGTCAACAAGGACCGTCGTTTCCTCGACGACTTCGGGAGCTTTGTCGAAGGGTTGTCCGACCTTATCGATGAGGCAGACGATCAAGATAGCGAGGATGAAGACGACGCCGGCCCGCCGCGCGTCGGCAGGGCTGCCGCCCTAAACCACTACATGCGCGTGGTGCGCTCGCAGGCTCGCGCTCGCGCCCGAAAACGAACGGTAGCTAAAGCCAGCCGAACGGGCCGCATCATCGAATGGCTCGGCGACAGGACACTCCCTGATCCCGACCTGCAGGCAATCGGCGAAAGCCTTCTGATCCAGTCCGCACTGCGATGGTTCGTGAACCCCGTACGAAGATATGTGGACGGCGTGCCTCAGCGCTATCGTCGCTTTCGCCGCGCTCGTCAGGCGGAGGCCCTGTGGTATCGACCTGAAGGCTTCAGTCCTACGGACATTCATCCCCTCGAAGTCGACATCATCCTTCTCGCCATGATGCGCGGCACGGACGACCTGGTGAGACGTGCCCGTCGTCTTGTCGACACTGAAAACCCGGCGCGATCGATTCTGGAACGATTGAACCACCTGTACCGAACGCAGGTGCTCGTCGATGAGGCTACCGATTTCTCGCCCATTCAGCTTTCCTGTATGGCGACGCTGGCGCGCCCCGGAACGCGGTCATTCTTTGCCTGTGGTGACTTCAACCAGCGTGTCACAAGCTGGGGCACTCGCTCAGTCGAGCAAATGCGGTGGGTGATCCCTGATATCGAGACCCGCTCGATCTCGGTTGCCTATCGACAAAGCCGTCGGCTGCACGAGCTTGCGCGACAATTGGTACGTCTCGCCGGCAACGGCGCCGCCGAAGTCGTGCTTCCGGACTACGCCGAAAACGAAGGCGTTCCACCGGTTCTCGCGCTGAACATGAATGACACGTCAAAGACTGCAGCGTGGCTGGCTCAGCGAGTTCTCGAAATCGAAAACTTCGTTGGAGAACTGCCGTCCATTGCGGTCCTTGTGAACAGCGAAGCTGATGTTCGCGCCGTGGCGGATGCGCTCGGTGATGCTCTTGTCGCGCACAATATCCGCGTGATCCCGTGTCCTGATGGCCAAGTCCGAGGGCGCGAGAACGCCGTGCGAGTGTTCAATGTCCAGCACATCAAGGGGCTGGAATTCGAAGCCGTCTTCTTTGTCGGCGTCGATACGCTTGCAGAGAATCAACCCGATCTGTTCGACAAGTATCTCTATGTCGGTGCAACGCGTGCAGCCACATACCTGGGAATGACATGCGAGCATTCGCTGCCCGCCCGAATGGTGACCTTGCGTGAACAATTCGAGGAGGCGTGGCGGTAGCCCCTAACGCCGAGAGGCGAGGATAAGGCTTCAGAAGGTCCTTTGCTCCGGTGCAGAGTTGCTGACCGTGATAATTGGAAGTCAGCGGCACGGCGGTTGGGACTCACGAAGCCGCCAGCATTGTGTGACTGACTGATGGGGAAAGGCCTTCCCCTGCGGCTGAGCCTGCCGTCTCAGCCGACCCCTTCTCTCATGTCCATTGTCAAGGGCTGAGGGCGCGACGAAGCACCCGGCGGCTGGCCGAGCCAAAGATCAGACGTCCATGCGCAGGGTCGGAGGCGGGGCTCAAGACGACGGTCGATCAGACACTCATGCGCGGGTTGGTTACCGCAAGACCTCGGTATTCGTCTCGGAGCTTCCTCTGTCAGCGGGCGGGCGTCGGCACGATGGCCGGCCACAAGAAGGGGCCGAGGGTTCTCCTGACCGGCCCCGCCCCCGATACTGCGCACCGACGAGATGTGCTGGTGCTATCCTCCTTTCCGGTCCTGATACGGGCTTCAAGCCGCCTGCGCGACAGGCTGTTCGCCGGGCAGCTCGACACGCCGGCTGACCGCCCAGATGAAGCCGACGAGCTCGCGCGCGACGGCCGTGATGACGACGTTCTTCGGCTTGCCGGTCGCGGCGAGCCGGCGATAACGGTCGTGCAGCCGGAGCTGCGCCTTCCAGGCGATCTTGACGATCTCCAGCTCGACGCCTTCCTGACGGCGCTGGATCTCCTGGCTGACCCGAGGCGCGCGGCAGTAGGTCCAGGCGCTCTCGACCAAGAGCCGGCGCGCACGCGTGTTGCCGGCCTTCGTGATCCCGCGGCGCCGGATCTTCGTGCCGCTCGAGTGCTCGGCCGGCACTAGCCCAAGGTACGCCATCAAGTGCCTCGGCGTGGCGAACCGGCTAAGGTCGCCGATCTCCGCGACGATTGTGGCCGCGGTGATCAGCGCGATGCCCCGCATAGCCTGGAGAGCATTGACGAGCGGCGCGGCCGACCAGCTCGGTACGACGGCCTCGATCTGCTTGACGAGGCGATCGTGGCGAGCGTCGGCTTCCTGGATCGCCAGGATGTACTCCTGCATCGTGATCTGCTTGGCCGGGTGCTCCAGCTCGATGGTGGCGAGCCAACGCCAGTATGCGACCGTCCAGGCTTTGCGTCCGCCGTAGCGGTAACCGTGCCGGAGCAGGAAGCTGGAGAGCGCCTGCCGAGCCTTATTCCGCCAGTACATGGCCGTCTCCCGCGCACGGACCAGGTCCCGCACCGCTTCGTGGCGGGCGTCCGGCATCCACACCGACGTCAGCTCGCCGGCGCGGTGCATCTTCGCCAACGTGGTCGCATCCCGCTTGTCGGTCTTGATATGGTCGCCGGGCCTGCTCGGGATCAACGACGGCGCGACGACGAGGCACTCGTGACTGGCGTCGACCAGTTCGCGCGCGAGGCCATAGCCGCACGAGCCGGCCTCGTAGCAGAAGGAGAGCCGCGCCCCAGGGTGCTTCGTCAGCAGCCGACGCGCGAACTCCACGAGCGCGCCTGGCCGGTGCGACAGGGTGCCGTGGAACCTGACCTCGCTTGATCGCCCGGCCGGCGCGACCGCCACCGCGATCGTCGCCTTATGCACGTCCAGTCCAATGTAGATGACTTCCTGATCCACCATCCTTCTCCCGTCGCGAGCAGCGCGCCGGCATCGCCGGCGCTGGCGGCACGGTCGCACAGGGTCGTGCTCGGGCCATCAGGAGATGGACATCGGGTCAGCGGGGAGACCCCGCAACGCCCCCAAGAGTGGGAGTGCAGGTCGGGATTTCCGTGACGGGTTGAAAGCTGGAGGAGAGGCCTCCGGCGCCCGTCGCGGAGACCCGCGATGTCCAGACATGCTACGCGCGCCCGTTCCGGCTCCGACCGGACGAGCCTCTATGACGAAGTCACCGGAAAGATCCTCGCCGAGCTGGAAGGCGGAAGGCTACCCTGGGTCCAGCCGTGGGGAACGGCGGCGGCGAAGGCGCCGCTTGCCATGCCGAAGAACGCCGCCACGGGCCGAGGTTATTCCGGCATCAATGTGCTGATCCTCTGGGGTGCCGTGATCGAGCGTGGCTTCCCGGGTCAGAGCTGGCTGACTTTCCGTCAGGCCCTCTCTCTCGGGGGAAATGTGCGCCAAGGCGAACGTGGAACCACGGTCGTCTATGCCGATCGCTTCGTCCCCGACGACGAGAAGCAGCGCGCCCGCGAAGCTGGGGAGGAAGCCCAGGCGATCCCGTTCCTGAAGCGCTTCACGGTTTTCAACCTGGCGCAATGCGAGCGCCTGCCCGACGACCTCGCCATTGTCGCGCCGCCGCCCGAACCCGGCCTGATCGAGCCGAAGGTGGATGCGCTGATCAAGGCGAGCGGGATCGATTTCCGGATTGGTGGCGACCGTGCGTTCTACGTGCCGGCGCGCGATTATGTGATGGTCCCGCCGCCCCAGGCTTTCTTCGAGCCTATCAACTGGCATCGAACGGCCCTACACGAATGCTCCCATGCCAGCGGGGCACCGCATCGCCTGAATCGAGACCTTTCCGGTTCTTTTGGCACGAAGAAATACGCCTTCGAGGAGCTGGTCGCCGAGATCTCAGCGGCATTTTGCTGTGCAGCACTCGGCATCGTGCCGACCGTGCGGCACGCCGATTACATCGGCTCATGGGCTGAGGTCCTGCGCGAGGACAATAGAGCCATCGTCCGCGCAGCATCGCAGGCGAGCAAGGCTGCAGATTACCTCCTCAGCTTCCTGCCCGAACATGACCCGTTCGCGGTGTCCGTCGACACCGGCGAGCGGGAGGCGGCCTGATGCGCGCGCCATCTCCATCGCGCCGGCGACGCCACCGACAGAAGCCTCCGTCATCCGCAGCGGCCGGTCATGCGTCCGCGCCGGCGCGCGGCTCCCCCACACGTTGGCGGGGGAAGTATCTCTTCGACAATGCCGTCGGTTTCCTTGCCGGAGCACGCCACCTCGTGTCCGCGAGCGATCACCATTCTCGCGAAAACTTTCTCCAACTCATCGGATGCGCTGTCGAGCTGGCGTTGAAATCCTATCTGCATTTCGCGGGATGGGATGACGATCGGTGCCGCGCTGAGGTCCGGCACGATCTGATCAAGGCACTCGCCGCCGCGGAACGGCTCGGATTTCATCCCCGCCATCCGGACACGCGGATGCTGACGCGGATCTTGTCGCCCTATTATCGCTGCCATCGCACCCGTGAGCTGGCGAGGCTCGAGCCGACGTCATTGTCGTCCGAACGGGCGCTGCGGGCGGCCGACGGACTGCTGGACGAAGTTTTTTTTGGCTGCCGTCGCGGCGCGTCCCCGTTCTGGGGGCTAACCGGATGCCGGTGTCTGTAACGCGCCGGCCCTTCCTCCTTCACCCCTCGGCCTCCGCTTTCGCCGCTGCGAGAGGAAGAGGGCCGAGGGGATTTTCGTGACGGGTTGGAGGCCGGGAGAGAGGCTTTCGGCCGCCCGTCGCGGAGAACTCCCGATGGCTACTGCTGTTCAGAAAATCACCCTGTCGTCCTCGCGCGACATCCCCTTCAACAAGCTGGTGCTTTCCCAGTCCAACGTGCGGCGCGTGAAGTCCGGTGTCTCGATCGAGGAGTTGGCCGAGGACATCGCCCGGCGCACGCTCCTCCAGAGCCTCAACGTCCGGCCGGTCCTCGACGCCGAAGGCGCCGAGACCGGCATGTTCGAGATTCCCGCCGGCGGCCGCCGCTACCGGGCGCTCGAACTGTTGGTCAAGCAGAAGCGCCTGGCGAAGAACGCGCCCGTGCCATGTGTGGTGCGCGATGCGGCGACCGACATCCTCGCTGAAGACGATTCGCTTGCCGAGAACGTTCAGCGAGCGCCGCTTCATCCCCTCGACCAGTTCCGCGCGTTCCAGGCGATGCGCGAGAAAGGGCGGTCCGAGGAGGACATTGCAGCGGCCTTCTTCACCTCGGCCAATGTCGTGAGGCAGCGCCTGCGGCTCGCCAGCGTCTCGCCGAAGCTGCTCGATATCTATGCCGAGGATGGCATTTCTCTTGAGCAGTTGATGGCCTTCACCGTCAGCTCCGATCATGCCCGCCAGGAGCAGGTCTGGGAGACGATCTCCGGCTCGTGGTCGAAGGAGCCCTATCAGATCCGCCGCATGCTGACCGAGAAGACGGCGCGCGCCTCCGACCGCCGCGCCATGTTCGTCGGCCTTGACGCCTATGAAGCGGCCGGCGGCATGGTCCTGCGCGATCTCTTCCAGCAGGACGATGGCGGCTGGCTCGAGGACATCGCCCTGCTCGACAACCTGGTCGCGGCGAAGCTCAAGGCCGAGGCGGAGACCATCGCCGCCGAAGGCTGGAAGTGGATCGAGGTCGCGACCGACTTCCCCTACGGCCATACTCTTGGGCTGCGTGAGCTCGACGGCGTAACGCCCGACCTGACGGCCGAGGAACAGGCGACGATCGACGCGCTCAACGCCGAATACCAGAAGCTCGAGGCCGAGTATGAGGACGCCGACGAGCTGCCGGACGAGGTCGACGCACGGCTCGGCGAGATCGAGACTGCGCTTGGCCAGTTCGACGATCGCCCCGTCACCTACGATCCCGCCGACATCGCTCGCGCCGGTGTCTTCGTCAGCATCGGCCCCGATGGCAGGCTCTTTGTCGATCGCGGCTATGTCCGCCCCGAAGACGAAGCGCCGGCCGTCGATCCTGGGCACGAGATCGATGGCGACGTCGCCTCCGCCGATCAGGATGGCGCCGAAGCGGGCGCATCCACCGTGCAGCGCGCGGTCATCACGATCGGCGGCCAGCCGGCCGAGCCCGAGGACGAGGAAGACGATGTGGTCAGGCCGCTGCCCGACCGGCTGGTGATGGAGCTGACCGCCCATCGCACATTGGCGCTGCGCGATGCGGTCGCCAACAATCCGCATGTCGCGTTGACGGCGCTGCTGCACAAGCTCATCGTCGACACCTTCCAGCGCGCCGTCACGAGCGGCGGATGCCTGGAGGCCTCGGTGCGCCACGTCTTCTTCCCGGTCCAGGCCGCCGATCTCAAGGACAGCCCGTCCGCCCGATCAATCGCAGAGCGGCACGAGGCGTGGAAGGCCGATCTGCCCCAAGACGACCAGGCGCTGTGGGACTGGCTCGCGGCGCTCGACGAAACGAGCCGGCTGTCACTGCTCGCCCACTGTGTCAGCTACGGCGTCAACGCCCTCTATGAGAAGCCGAACCCGTATGGCGGCAACGGCGTCTCCCAGCACGGCCTGGAACGCCGTCTCGCTCAGGCCGACCGGCTCGCCCGGGCCACCGGCCTCGACATGGTGGAAGTCGGCTGGGCGCCAACGGTCGACAACTATCTCGGTCGCGTGCCGAAGCGCCGCATTCTCGAAGCGGTGCGCGAGGGCGCGGGCGAGCGGGCCGCGCAGCTTATCGATCACCTCAAAAAGGGCGACATGGCCAAGGAGGCGGAACGGCTGCTGGCCGAAACCGGCTGGCTGCCCGAACCGCTGCGCCTCGCGGACGGCGAGGAGCCGTTGGCCGGAGGCAGCGATGCAGAGACCGACGGCGACATCGAAACGCTGCCGGAGTTCCTCTCGGGCGACGACGACGTACCGGTCGCCGCAGAATAGTCGGGCGATGCGGGGCGACTTCGGCCGTCCCGCTTCCCTCTCCTTACCCAGACAAGCGCCCCGCTTCACGGCCGGGCGCTTGTTTCATGTCGGCCACGGCCGACCGGCTTGAGAGGGAGAGACAGGCCGGGACGGGTTTGAGCCCGCGCGGTCGAGAGAGAGCGCCGGCAGGCTCGTCCCGTTCCCGCTCTCCTCGAGGCTTTCCCCATGCACAGTCTTTCCTCGCGCGCGACCGCCCCGGCCGCGCCGCTGTCGTCCGTCCCGCCTATCGACACCGCCGCCGCCACCCTCACGGTGGCCCGCCAACTCCTCCCGCAGCTCGAGCGCGGCCAGCGCATCGACGCCGCAATCCTCCGCTCGGCCATGGAAGCCGCTTTCGGCGCTTCCGACACGTCGGGCATCTGGGACTGGAAGACGGCTTATGACGCCTGCGAGGCGGCGACCGTCCTGTTCCTGCGCAAATACGGAAAGGCGCTTCTCCGCAAAGCCGGCTCTCCGGCCGCCGCGCTGCCGCTGCTCGCCAAGATCGCGGGTCTTCTTCCCACCCACACACGCCGCTCCGCCGAGAGCGAGGCCTTTCAGCAATTCTCGACGCCAATCCCGCTCGGTCTCGCCGCACTAACCGCGGCCGCCATCACGCCGACCGATCGCGTCCTGGAGCCTTCGGCCGGCACCGGCCTGCTTGCCATCCTGGTCGAGATTGCCGGCGGCACGCTCATCCTCAACGAGCTGGCCGATACCCGCGCAGGTCTTCTCGCTTCCCTCTTTCCGGCTGTGCCCGTCACGCGCTTCGATGCGGCGCAGATTGACGATCATCTCGATCCGGCGGCGATCCCGAGCGTCGCGCTGATGAACCCGCCATTTTCGGTGATGGCGAACGTCTCTGGCCGGATGGCCGACGCCGCCTGCCGCCATGTCGCCTCGGCACTGGCCCGGCTCGCCGAGGGCGGGCGTCTGGTGGCGATCACCGGCGCGAATTTCTCGCCGGATGCGCCGGCCTGGCGCGACGCCTTTGTCCGTCTGCAGGAGCGCGGCCGCGTGGTGTTCACCGCTGCGATCGCTGGTGCGGTCTATGCCAAGCACGGCACGACGATTGAGACGCGGCTCACCGTCATCGACAAGGCGCCGGCCGAAGATCCGGCCGCACTCCCCGCATCCCCTGGCATCGCCCCCGACGTCGCAACGCTCATCGACTGGATCGCCGAGCATGTGCCGCCTCGTCCTGCCGTAGCCGCGACCATCGCCGCTCCCGTTGCATCTGGTCCTGTGCCGAAGACCGTGCGCGGCTATCTTGCACGGGCCGCCTCGAAGCCGCCCGCGAAGGCCTCGCTCGCCGAACCCGAGGGCGTAGACCTCAGCTATGAGACCGTGGATTGGGCACCGGCCGAGAGCACACGCCTGACCGATGCGATCTACGAAGAATACGGACTTCAGGCGATCCGTATTCCCGGCTCTCAGGCGCATCCCACCAAGCTCGTACAGTCGGCGGCGATGGCCTCGGTCGCGCCACCCAAGCCCAGCTATCGTCCGCGCCTGCCCGAAAACCTCGTCACCGACGGCATCCTGTCCGATGCCCAGCTCGAAACCGTGATCTACGCTGGCGAGGCGCATTCCGACCATCTGGCAGGCTGCTGGACGGTCGATGACACCTTCGATCTCGTCACGGCAGCACCCGACGATGCGAAGGGCGCAGTCCGTTTCCGGCGCGGCTTCATGCTGGGCGACGGCACCGGCGCGGGCAAGGGCCGCCAGTCGGCCGCCATCATCCTCGACAACTGGTTGCGCGGGCACCGCAAGGCGCTCTGGATCTCCAAGTCCGACAAGCTGATCGAGGACGCGCAGCGCGACTGGTCCGCGCTCGGCATGGAGCGCCTGCTGGTGACACCGCTATCGCGGTTCCCGCAGGGCAAGCCCGTCACGCTTCAGGAAGGCGTCCTATTCACCACCTACGCCACGCTACGGTCCGACGAGCGCGGCGAGAAGGTTTCGCGCGTCAGGCAGATCGTCGAATGGTTGGGCTCTGACTTCGACGGAGTGATCATTTTCGACGAAAGCCACGCCATGCAGAACGCCGCCGGTGGCAAGGGAGAACGGGGCGACGTCGCCCCATCGCAACAGGGTCGCGCGGGGCTCCGCCTCCAGCACGCCCTGCCGAATGCGCGTATCGTCTATGTCTCTGCGACCGGCGCCACCACCGTTCACAATCTCGCCTATGCCCAGAGGCTCGGCCTGTGGGGCGGCGAAGATTTTCCGTTTGCCACGCGGGCGGAGTTCGTGGAGGCGATCGAGGCCGGCGGCGTCGCGGCGATGGAGGTGCTCGCCCGCGATCTCCGATCACTCGGCCTCTACACGGCGCGCTCGCTCTCCTATGACGGCGTCGAATATGAGCTGGTCGAACACCAGCTCACCGACGAGCAGCGGCGCATCTATGACGCCTACGCCGGCGCTTTCGCGATCATTCACAACAATCTCGATGCGGCGATGCAGGCAGCGAACATCACCGGCGAGACCGGCACGCTGAACGCCCGAGCGAAGTCGGCGGCGCGCTCGGCCTTCGAGAGCACCAAGCAGCGCTTCTTCGGACACCTGCTCACCTCGATGAAGACGCCGACGCTCATCCGCTCGATCGAGCGCGACCTCGATGAGGGCCACGCCTGCGTCGTGCAGATCGTCTCGACCGGCGAAGCGCTGATGGAACGGCGCCTCGCCGAGATTCCGACCGAGGAATGGAATGACGTGCGCGTTGACATCACGCCGCGCGAATACGTTCTGTCATACCTTCAGCATTCCTTCCCGGTGCAGCTCTACGAGCCCTTCACCGATTCTGAGGGCAATCTCTCCTCCCGGCCCGTCTATCGCGACGGCCAGCCGGTCGAGAGCCGCGAGGCGGTCGCTCGGCGTGACCGGCTGATCGAGCAGCTCGCCGGCTTGCCACCTGTTCCCGGCGCGCTCGACCAGATCATCCAGCGCTTCGGCACCGACATAGTGGCCGAAGTGACCGGGCGCTCGCGCCGCATTGTCCGCAAAGGCGACCGTTTGACGGTCGAGAACCGCGCCGGCTCGGCCAACCTCGCCGAGACCGCCGCCTTCATGGACGACCAGAAGCGCATCCTGGTGTTCAGCGATGCCGGCGGCACCGGGCGCAGCTATCACGCGGAGCTGTCGGCGAAGAACCAGCGCCTGCGCGTCCACTATCTGCTGGAGCCTGGCTGGAAGGCCGACGCCGCTATCCAGGGTCTCGGCCGCACCAACCGGACGAACCAGGCGCAGCCGCCGCTGTTCCGTCCGATCACGACCGATGTGAAGGCCGAAAAGCGCTTTCTCTCCACCATCGCCCGCCGGCTCGACACCCTGGGCGCGATCACGCGCGGCCAGCGCCAGACCGGCGGCCAGGGTCTGTTCCGGCCCGAGGACAATCTGGAAAGCCCTTACGCCCGCGACGCGCTGCGACAGCTCTACATGTTGATCGTGCGCGGCAAAGTCGAGGGTTGCTCGCTCCAGACATTCGAGAGCGCTACTGGCCTCTCCCTGATGGACGATGGCGGCCTGAAGGACGAGCTGCCGCCGATCACCACCTTCCTCAATCGGCTGCTGGCGCTCACCATCGACCTGCAGGGCGTGCTGTTCACGGCCTTCGAGCAGCTCCTCAATGCGAGGATCGAGGGCGCTATTACCAGCGGGACCTATGATATCGGACTGGAGACGCTGAAAGCGGAGAGCTTCGTCGTCGCCGACCGGCGCACCATCTACACCCATCCCGCAACCGGTGCCGAAACGCGCCTCCTCACCATCGCGCAGCGCGAGCGCAACCGGCCGCTGGCCCTCGGCCAGGCGCTCGACCACCTCTCCGATCCTCGCGCGGTCCTGCTCGTCAACGAGCGCTCGGGGCGCCCTGCGGTGCAGATCCCAGCGCCCAGCGTGATGCTCGACGACGGCGAGATCGAACGCCGGGTGCGATTGCTTCGGCCCATGGAGCATCATCACGCTTCCCTGAAGATGATGGCGGAGAGCCACTGGCAGGAAGCCGATCGCGACGCCTTCGCCGCCGCCTGGAATCGCGAAGTGGCGCAGGTGCCGGAGTTCTCCGACTCGACGATCCACATCGTCGCCGGCCTCCTGCTGCCGATCTGGAAGCGGCTGCCGAACGAGTCGACGCGGGTCTATCGGCTCCAGACCGACGAGGGCGAACGCATCATCGGCCGCCGCGTCTCTCCCGCCTGGGTCGCGGGCGCGCTCGCGACCGGCCCCAGCACGCTGACGGCGGGCGATGCCTTCGCGGCATTGCTGGACGGCAGCACCATCCTCGACCTTGCGGAAGGGCTCCAGCTTCGCCGCGTGCGCGTCATGGGCGCCCATCGCATCGAACTATCGGGCTTCACCGACACCATGCGCGACCGCCTGCGCGCCTATGGCCTGTTTCACGAGATCATTTCGTGGAAGTTGCGCATGTTCGTGCCGACCGACGCGAACGGTGCCGGCGTGCTGGCCAAAGTGCTGGAACGCTATCCCGTCGAGCGCGTCTCCGAACGGGAGGCTGCGTGATGGTCCGTCACGACGCTTCCGACCTGGCGCAGCGTCTCGGCCGGCAGGCCGAGGCGGTGTGCCGGCACTATCTCTCCTCCGGCTTCCGTCAGGGCCGCTACTGGCTGGTCGGCGACGTGCGCAACACGCCGGGCCGTTCGATGTTCGTGCGTCTCAAGGGACCGGAGACCGGCAAGGGCGCGGCCGGCAAATGGACCGACGCGGCGACCGGCGAGCATGGCGACTTGCTCGACGTGATCCGCGAGGCGTGCAGCCTCCTCGACTTCAAGGATGTCGCTGACGAGGCTCGGCGCTTTCTCAGCCTGCGGCATCCCGAACCGGAATCCGACGAGCGCCGGACGCGCAAGCCGAACGCACCGACCGGATCGCCGGAGGCCGCACGGCGGCTCTTTGCCATATCGCAGCCGATGACACGCACTCTCGCAGAGACGTATTTACGCAAACGCGGCATTACGGCTTTGCACGAAACCGGCTCGCTGCGTTTCCATCCGCGCTGCTTCTACCGGCCCGACGAACATTCGCCTACCGAGACGTGGCCGGCGATGATCGCCGCCGTCACCGACTTGGGCGGCAAGCTCACCGGCGCACACCGGACCTGGCTCGACCCTGACGGCTTCGATGAGGCGACGCTCGGCAAGGCGCCGATAGACACGCCGCGACGGGCGATGGGTGACCTTCTCGGTCACGCCGTTCGACTCGGCGCGGCGGGCTCGGTGATGGCGGCCGGCGAAGGCATCGAGACCATGCTGTCGCTCAGGTGCATCCTGCCGACCATGCCGATGGTGGCCGCGCTCTCGGCCGCCCATCTCTCCGCCATCCTCTTTCCGGACATCCTGCGCCGGCTCTACATCGCGCGCGACGACGATCCGGCAGGCGACGGCGCGACGGCGGCATTGATCGACCGGGCCGAACAGGCCGGTATCGAGGCGATCGTGCTGTCGCCGGCGCTCGGGGACTTCAACGAGGATCTGCGGGTGCTCGGCATCGATGCGCTGCGGGCGGCCATCCGCGTCCAGATCGTGCCGCAGGACGTCGCCCGCTTCATGGAACTCGCAGCGTAGCCGGAATGGGATGCGGGGCGACCCGCCGTCAACCGCGTCGCCGGATGCTCACCCATCGGAAGAGGACCGCGCCTCGGCCTTCGAGAGGGCGATCGGCCGTCAAGCGGCCCGGCCGGGCAACCTTGTGGCCGACTATTTTCCGGCGGCCCTTCGGGCCTTTCCATCGCGAACCAAAATAGTCGGCCCCTTCGGCCCTCCGCTGCGCTTCGGCCCTGCGCTGTCGCTCCGGGTGCCAATCCGGCCCGCCCGACGGCTTCGTCGCCATGAAGGCCGCGACGGTCGCGGTCCAAACCGACGGAGCATCCCATGAGCGAGCATGACGACCATGAACCGCACCACACCTCTTCCCCGACCGACCACGCCCTGATCGAGCTTCAGCTCTATGGCTACCGCCCCTTCGCGGACGAACCCGATCCGCGACCGCTCCCCGAGGGCAACATCGTCGCCGGCGCGATCGCCGACATCTTCGACGCCCTGATCGCCACCTTGGGCGACACCCGCCTCGAGCCCGACCTCGACGATCTCCTCTGGTCGACAGTGAACGTCTTCCACCGCGCCGCCGAGCGGATTGCCCGCGACCTCGACGACAATGAGCAGGCGCAGCGCCGGTCCCAGCGGGAACAGGATGGCACCGAAGTCAAATCGGTCGAACTCGAGCGGCTCATCGCGGAAGGCAGGACGCTGGTCGAGCGGCAGGATGCGTTCGAGCTGATGCGCGACCAGGCTGGCGAGCACTACGAGCGTCACGCCGGCAAGCCCTGGCTCCCGCGCAACGGGTCGAAGGTCAACCACCGCCATCTCACCTCGGCGATGATCGACAGCCGCGACTTCCTCGCCGCCCGCAAGCGCGCCGAACAGGAAGTGCTCCTGCCGTCGGGTCCGAAAATCGCCTTCACCGGCGGGCTCGAATTCAACGATCATCGGCTGATCTGGGCGAAGCTCGACCAAGTCCACGCCAAGCATCCGGACATGGTGCTGATGCATGGCAAGTCGCCGAAGGGCGCCGAGAAGATCGCGTCCCGCTGGGCCGATCACCGGGGCGTGCCGCAGATCGGTTTCGCGCCCGACTGGACGAAGCATGGCCGTGCCGCGCCGTTCAAGCGCAACGATCAGATGCTCGATGTGCTGCCGATCGGTGTCATGGTCTTCCCCGGCACCGGCATCCAGGACAACCTCGCCGACAAGGCGAAGAAGCTCGGCATCCCAGTCTGGAAGTTCTGCGGCGCGTAAGCGCCGCCTGCCCATCTGCTCCCATTTACACAGGAGGCCAGGTTCGCGGCGGGTGCGGCCCTTGGTGCTATACCGAAACTGCGTTGCCGGTCATTTGCAGGCGCGGCTGCTATCCCGCGCAGCAGGAGAGCTTGGCCACGTCCTTACCAAATCCCTGCGCCGCGAGTTTCAACCCTTCGACCGTGGTGAGATACGGGAAGATCGTCTCGCCCAGCGCTTTCGCCGTCATGCCGTTCTTGATGGCCAGCACCACCGTCTGAATGCTGTCAGCACCTTCGGGCGCAAGGATTTGCCCTCCAAGCAGACGGTCGGTCCTGGCGTCGGCGACCAGCTTGATCAGCCCGCGCGTGTCGCGGGCGGCCAACGCCCGCGGTACCTGATCGAGGGACACGATCGAAGTCTTGGTCTCGAAGCCGGCGGCCCGGGCCGTCTCTTCGGTCAGCCCGACACCCGCGACCTGCGGATCAGTGAACGTCACCCAGGGCATGGCGGCATTGTCGTAGACAAGGCTGTCGCCGTTCAGCGCGTTTTGCGCGGCGAGCTTGGCGCCATAGGCCGCCATATAAACGAACTGGTCGCGACCCGTGACGTCACCCGCTGCATAGACACCGGGCTTCGACGTGCGCATCCGCTCGTCGACAACGATACCGCCGTTGTCGCCCAGCCTGATGCCTGCCTCAACAAGTCCAAGGCCACCGGTGTTCGGAGACCGGCCGGTGGTTAGAAGAACTTGCTCAGCGGTGATCGCCTCGTCCGCCCCGTCGATGGAAACCGTCAGCTCGACACCACGGTCCGTCTGCTCGATCCTGCGATAGGAGAGGCCTGCGCGCGCTGTGATGCCCTCGTCGCGGAGATAGCCGGTGAGAGCCTCGGATATCTCCGGCTCGGCGTCCGGCAGCAGGCGGCGACGGGTGACGAGCGTCACCGTCGTCCCGGCGCGGGCGAACATCTGTGCCAGTTCGCAGCCGATATAGCCGCCGCCTATCACCAGCAGTGAGCGCGGAAGCCTGGGCAGCTCGAGCGCGGTTGTGCTGGTGAGGTAGGAGACGCCTGCAATGCCGGTGATATCGGGGACCGACGACGAAGAGCCGGTCGCAATGATGATCTTGCCGGCCGGGACCACCTCGCCGTTCACGATGACGCCCTGTCCGTTCAGGCGCGCGGGACCATCCAGATAGGCAACCCCGTTATATTCCGGCAAAAGATCGACGTACTTCTTCTGCCGCAGGGTTGCGACCAGCTCGTCTTTGGCTGCGATGAGACCGGCCCAGTCGACGACGCCCGCCTCTCCGGCAAGGCCGGGAAACCGACGCGCAGCGCGAGCGCCATGCAACGCCTCGGCGGCGCGGATCATCGTCTTCGAAGGGACGCAGCCGACGTTGACACAGGTGCCGCCAATCGTGCCGTGTCCGATCAGTGCGACATTGGCACCAAGCTCCGCTGCAGTGATAGCCGCAGAGAACCCGGCCGATCCGGCGCCAATGACCGCAAGGTCATATGTCGCCCGGCGTTGCGAGGTCGGGGTGCAGCAGTCCGCCATGTCAGGCTCTTTCCTTGTTGAACTGATCATTTGTCGCGCAGCAGGCGGCCGCGCGGTTCCGTCGCCACAGGCCATAGGCCGTCATGCCCACGAAGATGGCGAGTGATGGCAGGAGCACGTAGTCGAGCCAACCGGCCCAGGCGGACAGACCGATCACGCCCAGCGCGATGACCAACACGGGCGTTGCGCAGCAGATCGCGGCAACGACGGAGCCAATGATGCCTGTCTTGAGGATGGTCGCGTCCTTCACTGGTCTCAGCCTTTGACCGACGCCGGATACCCCGCATTCGTGGAGGCGGCGGCAATCGCATCCAGGGTCGCAACGGATGGGTCGTAGACGACTGTCGCCGTCTTGGCATCGAAATCCACCGACACCGACCTCACGCCTTTGACCCCCTCCATCGCCCTCTTCACCGTGACCGGGCAAAGGGCGCAGGTCATGTTCTGGACGGCGAAGGTCGTGGTCCGGGTTGCCGCCTGTACGGTGGCAGATTGAGCGACGACGGGAGAAACGGTCGTCACGGCCACTGCGCCGAAACCGGCGATCGAAAGCAGAGCGGCGGCGAGGACAAGAGGTCGATTCATACGAAAATGCTCCTTTTTCCGATTAGTAGAAGAACGGCGCCCACCAGTTGATCGTCAGCGCCAACAGAACCACTACGGTCGCGAACCAGAGGGCGGTCTTGGTGATCACGGAAGACTGCGGCTTCGCGCAGTAGGACCCGTCCACGCAGGTGGGCTTGGACCTGAAATAGATCTGCCGGAAGCCCAGGCCGATGAAGACCAGCGCCACGGCGGCAAAATAGGGCTTGTAAGGTTCAAGCGCGGTCAGGTTGCCAATCCACGCGCCGGAAATGCCCAGCGTGACAAACAGCAGCGGCACGACGCAGCAGGTCGAAGCGAGGATGGCGCCAACGACGCCTCCTGCCGCGAACAAGGTCTTCTTGCGGTCCTCGCCTTGCTGAGGCGCACTCAGCGCCGCTGCTTCGACATCGGTATTGCTCATGCGACTCGACCCTCGATTTTCATTCGACCTCAAGCTAAGGTCTGTAGCAACTACAGACTCAAGAGGGTTTTTCGGAGCATGAGGCACCGCGATTCAGGGCGAGGGTTGCGGCGCGCCAAACTGGCCGAGCGCACGGGCTGCAATCTCGAAACGATCCGCTATTATGAGAAAATCGGCATGATGCGTGATCCGCCTCGCACGGCGTCAGGCTATCGCGTGTACGACGAGAGCGATGTCCGCCGCTTGCGCTTCATCCTCCGCGCCCGTGAGCTCGGCTTCGCCATTGAAGAGATCCGCGGCCTCCTCGAACTCGTCGACGGCGGCACGCAAACCTGTGCCGAAGTGAAGAAGCGGACCGAGCGGCATCTGGCCGACGTCCGGGCGAAGATCGCCGACTTGCAGCGGATCGAGAGGGTGCTGGCGACGACGGCCTCACAATGTTCCGGCGAAGATGTTCCCGAGTGCCCGGTTCTGGACGCACTCACATCCTAGTCTAATGCAGGCATCTGGGCGTCGCGTACCATCGTGCCGGCTCCCGAGGGGAACGGAAACCATCTCCCGCTTCCTATGCGCCGATCCTTGGCCCAGCCGATGGCCTGACGCCATCAACCCGTGAAGGGTCCGCTACGCGAGCGTGCGGCCTTGAGGCTTCGCCTCCGCGGTGATTGCGGCCCTCGGCCGGACACATCGGGCGCCTGTCGCGCGGGGGATGGTCCCCCGCCTCCAGACAGGAGCCGGAACGAATGTCTCTCACCGACGCTCAAGCCTTCGCCTTCAGCCTCGCCACCACGCTGATGGTCGCGATCGTCATCTTCAGGGCCGGAGACGGCACGCTCTCCGTCGTCCCCTCCAACGAGTTCGACGGCGATGCCGAAATCGTGGCCGAGATCGATCCCTTCGTCTCCTGACCGGAGGCGAACCGCTTTCGCGGGCGGAGATCGGTTCGATTTCCGCTCCCGAAGCGAGCCGACTTCGGCTATGCTGCCGCTCGCGCCGCGGTGGTGGTGGAAGGCGCAACCGTCAGACTCATTCTCACGGAGACCACCACCATGATCATCCTCGCCATCCTTGGATCGCTCGCCGCCATAGGCGTGCTCTGCTGGTTGCTCTTCAAGCTCGCCGTGTTCGCGCTGCCTGCCTTTGCCGGCGTGACCATCGGCGTCTGGGCGCATCAGACCGGCGCCGGTGCCCTCGGAGCCATCGCCATCGGCGTCGTCGCCGCCGGCGCGATTCTCGGCATCGGCCAGCTCCTGCTCGCCTTCGTCCGTCCGATGTGGCTGAAGCTTCTGGTCGCGCTCGCCTTCGTCGCCCCGGCCGCGATCGCCGGCTACCACGCAACGCACGGCATCGTGAAGCACGCCATGCCGTCCGAAACCTGGCAGCTCGTCTTCTCCGTGATCGGCGCGGTTGCGGTCGGCATCACGGCCTTCGTTCGGATAACGACGATGGCCTCGCCCGGACCGTCCGGGCGGGATATCGCCACGGCGTGAACATCATTGACGCGCCGGCGGACCAAGGCAGTCCCAAGCCGCTCTGTTCCCGTCGGTATTCTTGTCGATCATCGGACGGTGTCAGGCCCACGGCTTTCGAGGCGTGGAGGTTCGTGCCCTCGACGCCCTCGCAGCCCAGGCCGCCCATTCGACGGTCGGTCAAGGCCGCAGGATGGAGGCGCCGCGCCGTGGTGTTCCTATCGGCGGGATACGGCCTGCCTGCCCGTCCTTGGCGGAAAGCCGATGCTCTGAACGTCGTGGCCGCTTCCTGGAGGTCGCGACGGGTCGCCAAGTTCTCAATGCGTGATCCCTGCGCACATCGAGCGCACCCAAGCGGCCTCTTCAATGGCGTGATCTAGCCGTAGGCCGGCTGAAGCCTCGATCGCCTGTGGCGCAACAGCGGCGTCGAAACTTTCTTCCCCTGGGCTCACGCCCATTCCTCGCGAGGCAAGAAAGTTCCTCCTTTGCTGTCGAGCCCCTGCGGGGTGCGCCGTCGATCGCCTCCGGCCTGCCGATCGCCATCGAGGCCGCAATGGTGCGGGCTCGAGACAGTGATCAAGGAGAACTGACATGGCGACCATCGGCACCTTCAAGAAGACCGGCAACAACGAGTTCAGTGGCGAAATCGTCACCCTCAGCGTCCAGGCCAAGAACGTCCGCATCGTTCCCGACACGCGCGCCACCGGCGAGAACGCCCCCAGCCACCGCGTCTACGTCGGCCGGGTCGAGATCGGAGCCGCCTGGTCCAAGCGCTCCAACGAGGGCCGCGACTATCTGGGCCTCAAGCTCGACGACCCGAGCTTCACCGCCCCGATCTTCGCCAACCTCTTCGACGACGAGGACGGTGAGGGCTACAGCCTGATCTGGTCCCGCCCCAGCCGCCGCAATGGCGACTGAGCCGCCTCGGATGCCCCGCCCGGACGGTCCGGGCGGGGCCATCGGCCTGTGGGAATTCCGTCCGCGAGCGCGCCGAACGCTCCCGATCATCCCAGAAAAATGACTTTGCGCCTTTCCGACGGTATGAATCACTAGTTTACTGGGTGGCAGTATATTAGGGGGAACGGCGACCTCACCGCATGAGATTGCGGGAGATCGTCGCCAGGAATTTGCGTCGGCTGAGACACGCCAAAGGCTTGTCGCAGGAGGAACTTGCTGATCGTGCCGAGATCAACCGCAACTATGTCGGCATGCTCGAGCGGGAACAGCATGCCGCAACCATCGACATGCTCGAAAAGCTCGCAGCCGTTCTCGAAGTCGATCCCGTCGCATTTTTCGAACGGCCCAAACGACGGACCAGCGGCGAACATTGACCGCTTGGCGCTGAGCGATGCTCATGCTGCATCACGCGATGCAGCGCCGTGCAGCTTACGACCATTCAAAACTTGGTTAAGATTGAGTTCAGATCGAATGGAAGTCGCCGTTGATGTGTCGGGGGACCCATCATGACCGCGCCGGATTTTCTTGATGAACCGCCCCGGTGCGCGACGGCCACCGACTATGACATGAAGCATCTGAAGCTTTACGTCCGCCTTCTCGACGCCGAGGCCGATGGTGCGGACTGGCGGGAAGCCGTCGCCATTTTGTTCGGCATCGACCCCCACGATGATCCCGAGCGTGCCCGGCACGTCCACGAAAGTCATCTCCTGCGCGCGCGATGGATGACGGAACATGGCTATCGTGACCTGCTCCGAAAGGGCCAGCATTGAGCTCGAATGCGATGCATTCGAGCGATCACGTGGCGCTCATCCGAGGTCTTCCCTGATGCAGCTCAACCGGGGATCGTATCCGGCCCGGATGCATGAACCATGTGAGCCAGGAGGTAACCGATGGCGCCGGACCCGTCGCAGTGGCGATCCTCGACCAGTTACGATTATTTCGACGATCTCGGTGTTTCCGACCTCGCGTGGGAGTGCCTACGCCGCAACGCTGACTATCAGCAAGACTACGCAAGGGCACTGAACGAAATGGATGACCCCGAGCAGGCGACGAGTTCGTTCCGCCTGCGCTGGGGGTTGCAATTTCCCCGCCAATCCAGGCCTCAGCGCGGTAGACGAGCCGATCCATTGGACCACGGAAGCAGATCCCGGAAAGATCCTGTTGATCGCCACGCCAGGCATTGGCTCGGCCGGAGCACCACTCCCCGCACTTGATCCGAGCGCAGCACACCGCAGCACGCACGAACTCCACGCAATCCAGGGCGACGGTGGCAGCGCCGTCCCTTTCGTCCTGATCGGTGACGCCGCTCCCGATCAGGCGCTTGCCGCAGTCATCCCGCTGGACACCGATGCGCCCGACCGGCTCGATGCCGTCTCGCGCCTCCTGAGCGCGCTCACTGCGCCGCCTCCGGCTGCTGACCTGCGCGTGACGCCACAGCGCCGGCAGCGCCTCCGTCACATGTTGCGGGCGTTCGATGCCCGGACCTGCCGCGCCACCTATCGGGAGATCGCCGAGGTGATGTTCGGAGCCTCCCGCGTCGCGTCCGACGCGTGGAAGACGTCGCCACTACGCGATGCCACCATCCGGCTCGCGCGCGACGGCCTCGCCATGGTGAATGGCGGCTATCGTGACCTCCTGCGTCGCCGCCGACGGCGCTGACGGAACGTCGGGTTCAAGGGGGGTGCGAAATAGCACCCCCCTATCTTCACCATCCCCCCAGCCGGTAGCTCTCCGCCACCGTGACCTTCGTTCGCCGCCATTCGCCGGCGGCCTCAACGAACGCCACGGAGGTCCGCTCATGTCCGCCAATCCCGCCGGCTTGCCGCCGCGCTTTCTTCGCACGCCCGAAGCTGCCCGATTCCTCGGTCTTTCGGGCCGCACCCTCGAAAAGCACCGGACCTACGGAACTGGCCCTGCGTATCGCAAGCTCGGCGGCCGTGTCGTCTACTCCATAGACGACCTGCAGGCCTGGGCAGATCGGGGCGCCGTCACCTCCACGTCGGACCCGCGCGGCACCGTCCTACCCGCCAAGCGCCATGAATCGACAACGCCGGTCCACGCCGGCCGCCACGCCCGCTGAGGCGCCGGCATGTCGTCCCGCCATCCTGGCCATGAACGCGAGCAACTCGACCTCTTTCGAGCGCTGCCGGGCGAGCTCGCGCCGCGAGATGCGCAGGACCTCATGGCCTATCCGTTCTTCTCGCTCGCCAAGTCGAAGCGCCTCGCCCCGATCGATTTCAAGGCGGGCTCGATCGTCATCCGCGTCGAGGCGGTGCCCGAACATGGCATGGCGACCATCTGGGATGCGGACGTGCTGATCTGGGCGGCCTCCCAGATCGTCGAGGCGCGCGACATCGGCCTGCGTCCATCGCGCCTCATGGCGACGACCCCCTACGAAATCCTCACCTTCATCGGCCGCGGCGTCAGTGTGCGCGACTATGACCGCCTCAAGGCCGCGCTGGATCGGCTTCAGTCGACCACGGTGGCAACATCCATCCGCCAGCCGACCGAGCGGCGGATGCACCGCTTCTCCTGGATCAATGAGTGGAAGGAGCGCGCCGATCACCGCGGCCGGCCGCTCGGCCTCGAACTGATCCTGCCCGACTGGTTCTACGCTGCCGTTCTCGACGACGCGCTCGTGCTGACGATCGACCGCGCCTACTTCGATCTCACGGGCGGACTCGAACGCTGGCTCTATCGTCTGGTGCGCAAGCATGGCGGACGGCAGGAGTTCGGCTGGAGCTTCGACTTCGCGCATCTCCACGCCAAGTCCGGCAGCCTCTCACCGCTCAAGCATTTCGCCTACGACCTGCGCGACATCGTCCGCCGCCAACCGCTCCCCGGCTATCGCCTGACCATCGAGCCATGCGTGGGCGGCCCGGAAGTCCTCTGCTTCACGCCGATCGATCCCGCGTCCTTCGGAACACCGCGCCGACGTCGCCGCGCAACGCCACGCCCTGGGGATAAGCTGTGAATCGCCTCGTGCTATCAGGGACCGGCACTATCGTGCCATCGGGGACCGGACCTTCGTGCTATCGAGGACCGGAATCGTCGAATCGCCAAGCTGAATCAGCAGCTTGCAGGCCCCGTAACTTCTCTAACCCAGATTCCTTCGGAATCTTTCTAACGGACACGCGCTTTTGCACGCGTGCGGATAACTGTCCGCGAGCGCCGAGGAGCGCGCCATGATCGTCGCGCTGCTCAACCAGAAAGGCGGCGTCGGCAAGACGACGCTCGCGCTGCATCTCGCCGGCGAATGGGCTGGCCAGGAAAAGCGCGTCATCCTCATCGACGCGGACCCGCAAGGTTCGGCCCTCGATTGGTCGCAGCAGCGCGCCCGCGAGGGCCTGCCGCGCCTCTTCGGTGTCGTCGGCCTGGCACGCGACACGCTGCATCGCGAAGCGCCGGAGCTCGCCCGCGATGCCGATCACGTCGTCATCGACGGACCTCCGCGCGTCGCCGGCCTCATGCGTTCGGCCCTGCTCGCCGCCGACCTCGTGCTCATCCCCGTCCAGCCGTCGCCGTTCGATGGATGGGCTTCGGCCGAAATGCTGGCGCTGCTTCGGGAAGCGCGCCTTTATCGTCCGCAGCTCGTCGCGCGGTTCGTTCTGAACCGCTGCGGCGCGCGGACCATCATCGCGCGCGAAACAGCCCAGACGCTCGTCGATCACGATCCGCCCGTGCTCGCCGCCACGATCGGCCAGCGTGTCGCCTTTGCAGACGCCGCCCAGTCCGGCCGGCTCGTCTCCGAGGCAACTGCCGACAGCCCGGCCTCGGCTGAAATCGCCGCGCTCGCGGCCGAGGTGCGGAGGCTCGCGCCATGAGCAAGCGCAGCTTCGCGATGCGCCCTGGCGATCCCGAGAGCTGGATCAAGGCGGCCGATGCGCGACGCGACCGCGAGCCCAATGCTTCTGCCTACACCGCCCGCCTGACGATCGACGTCACGCCCGAACTTCGCGGCCGGATCAAGGTCGCCGCATTCCAGCGCGGGCAGACCGTCGCCGACATGCTGCGCGACCTTCTCGCGCGCGAGTTTCCCGCCGCTGACGGAGACGCGCGATGACCGGATCGTCAACGTCCCGCGCGCAGCCCGTTCAACCATCGACAGGACCGGCGAGCCTCACGCGCGTCGAGCTGGTCTGGCGCGAGAAACAGATCGAGCATTGGATTCGCTTCGGCCGCGAGGTCCAGGAGCAAATTCTCGACCGCCGGCGCCGGATCCTCTCCTTTCCGGCCGGCACAGTCTTCGCCTTCGTCCGCTGGGCTTCCAACGACTATGGCACTGTTGTCTCGCGCATCGACATCGTGCGCGCGGTGACCGCGTGCGAGCCCTATCAGACGCTGCCCTTCGTGCGCCCGGGTGGCGACATCCTGCTGAAGCTGGGCGGCTGGCCGACCGTCGAGCGGGTGCTGATCCTGATCGACGCCATCGAAGCGCTTGGCATCGATCCCGCCGACGCGGCGCCCGACTACTGGCGTCATGTCCATAACCGCTTGACCGCCGGCGATACGCCGCGGGCCTACACCCGCGAACAGCACAGCGCCTGGCTCCTGCGGCGGAGGGCCGAGCCGTGACGCGCTTCGGCTATGTCATGACGACATCTGTCGCCGTGCTGCTGATCGGCGCGCTGTCGCTGGTCCACGTCGCGCCCCGACTCGTCTGGAACGCCTCGGCCAGCGCGCCCGTCGGGCTCTACACCATCGGCGCTTCGACACCGCTCGAGGTCACGGACCTCGTCGCACTCGACGCGCCCGAACCCCTTGCGACCTTCCTGTCGGATCGCGGCTATCTACCGCGTGGCGTGCCGCTGATGAAGCGTGTCGCCGCGCTTCCCGGACAGCGCGTCTGCCGATCTGGCGCCAGCGTCACCGTCGATGGGATCGCTATCGGCGAAGCGCTCGAACGCGATCGCCTGGGCCGACCCCTACCAGTCTGGCAGGGCTGCCGCGCCGTCGCGCCAACCGAGCTGTTCCTCATGAACTGGCAGGTCCGCGACAGCCTCGACGGCCGCTATTTCGGGCCGCTTCCCGCCGCCTCGGTCATCGGCCGAGCCACCCCTCTCTACACCGACGAGGACGGCGATGGCCGCTTCGTCTGGCGCGCGCCGACGCGGTGACGGTGCGCCCATGACCAACCCCACCGCGCAGCCATGGAGATTGTCATGTCCCTGATCGGTCACTTCACGCGCACCAGAAATGGCTATGTCGGACGTGTTCGCACGCTTGGCCTCGATGCCGAGCTGGTGCTCGTGCCGGCGGAGCATTCCGACGCCGAGAACGCGCCCGACTACCGCATTCATCTCGGCAGCGACGCCGATGGACCCGAGATCGGTGCGGGCTGGAAGCGCACTGGCGAGAAGGCCGGCGACT
>PERO01000015.1 GCA_002928875.1 Methylobacterium sp.
TTTCGTCAGGTTTTGGACACAATTCGAAAGGGCGCGTGCAGGCTGTTCTTCGACTCGATCGGGGCATCCTGCGCTGATCGGCACCGCCCCAGCAGCGTTTCCCTTGCAGGCGCATCGGGCAAGCAAGTGAGACGCTTTTGTCTTCGCGAACCGGATCGAGCGGCGCGACGATCCGCAGGGATTTCAAGACGTTCTTCAGGATCAAGACAGGGTGCGCCCCGGATACGGCTTTCGCCACCCGGTCGATCTCGGCTCAAGTCGCGGAAAACGTTGGCAAAAACCGCAGCGCGACATGAAGATCACCATCGTTTCACGTTTACGTGAGTGACAAGACATCAAGCCTTTCAGGCCAGAACGAAAAATTTCGTCATAAAAATCAACGCGCTGGCAGCCTGATCATCCTGTTTGGTGCCGTGGCAGCGGATTTGTCTTCATTCGTGCAAAAACAACGCCTGCACGCGGGCCAGAATGTCGCAACGGCAGGGATCGTGGCATCCTGTGACCTGCAGGACCGCGTTTTTGCATAAACAGCGGCTCTGGTCCGCTTCCCGCAATCCCGCACGCGTGGACGGCCTGACGGGGTTCCGGCAGCATTCAAACTGGATTTTATAAAAGAAGCCAGGGGCATCGACGGTAAAAACGGACAAAAATAAGAAAAAATGTGACAGATTGAATAAAACATGGATTAATGTAGGCTCTAAATCTCTGTAAATTGGAGGATAACGACGATTATTTATTATCAATAGCGCCAAAAAATGATCAATATCGATGCGACCGACAGGTATAAATGTTTCATTAACCATAATCGTCGAGTGTTCCGATGTCTCATGTGGCGCCGAGCGCGGCATGATTCCGACTTGGAGTGCTCGGATGCGCCTTTGCATTGGATTGATCGCCTGCCTGACGCTTGCTGCCTGCCAGATGACGGCGCGGCGGGACATGGAGGCTCTGGACCGTTCGGCGCCAACGCTCGCCGACGATGCTGTGCAGACCGCGGCGCTCGGTCCGGCCCCGGCCCCGTCCGCGCCGCCGGCCGGGCGTTCGTCGTCGTCGTCGCGCGATATCGCGCTGTTTCCCGGCGGTTCGCCGATCCGCCCCGCCGGCCAGAACGGGGTGCGGATCGCGCCCGGCAATCAGGTCGAGATCGATCTCGTCAGCGTGGATGTCGAGACGGCAGCGCAGGCCATCCTGGGTGACCTCCTGAAGGTCAATTTCACGGTCGATCCGAAGGTCACCGGCACCATCACCGTGCGCACGCCCACACCGGTCAACACCACACAGGCGGTGGCCCTGCTCGAGAACGCGCTCGGCCAGAACGGTGCCGCGCTGGTCCAGAAGGATGGCGCCTTTTCCATCGTTCCCACCGAGGCCGGCAAGACACCGGCCGCGGCGCTCGCGGTGCGCAGCGGCGGCGCCAACCCCGAGGTGGGTTATGGCAGCCGCGCCGTGTCGCTAAAGCATGTCGCGGCGAAGGAGATGGCCGAGCTGATCCAGCAATTGCAGCCCGACGCCGTCGTGCGCATCGACAACGAACGCAACGTGCTGGTGCTGCGCGGCAGCGGCGCCGATTTCAATTCGCTGATGGAGACGGTGCGGACCTTCGATGTCGACTGGCTCGCCAACAAGTCGGTAGGCCTCTTCCGCATCGAGACCATGCCGGCGGAAGTGATGAACCGCAGCCTCGCGGAAATCCTCGCCAACGAGAACATCAACGGCAGCATCGCGCGCGTCACGGTGCTTGACGCCAACAACGCGCTGCTGGTGGTCGCGAAGTCACCGCAGGTGCTCGGCAGCATTCGGCGCTGGATCCAGCGGCTTGACCGGCCCTCGGCCTCGGCCTTCCGGCTCTTCACCTACGAGATGCGCCATGCCCGCGCGGCGCAGGTCGCGCCGCTCATCGCGGGCGGGCTGGGCCTGCCGGTCGTCGCTTCGGCGCGGGAAGCGGCGGCGGGTCGCGCCGGCGAGCGGAACGGGGGAGGGCTCGCGGCCGGCGGGCTCGAGAGCAGCCCCGGCGGCGGCATCGGCCCGGGAACGGGCCGGCTGACATCGGGAACCGGCAGCACATCGACCGGCGGTGGCGTCACGCCCGGGTCGAGCGGCGGCGGCGGCATCGGGGCCGGCAGCGGCGTCTCGCCCGGCCGCACGACCCGGGTCAGCAGCAATGGGCCGGTGGACCCGGCGCGGGCGCTTCTGCAACAGGGCGGCGCGGGCCTGCCGGCAGCGGGCGGCGGGGGCGAGAACCCCGCGCGCATCGTCGTCGATGATGTGAGCAACAAGCTGCTGGTCTATGCCACGGCCGCGCAGTTCGACAAGGTGAAGGAATTCCTGCGCACGCTCGACATTCCGGAAAAGCAGGTTCTCGTCGAGGCGACGATCATTGAGGTCGCGCTGACGGACGAGCTGCGCTACGGCGCGCAATATTACATCGACCGGGTGATCAACGGCACGAGCCTGAAGGGCAATCTCATTCCCGGCTCCGGGGGCACCAGCGGCCTGCAGGCGGCGGGCGCATCGCTCGCGGTCGGCCTGTCGAGCCAGGCGATCATCGACACGCTGAACCAGATCACGCGCGTCAATGTCGTGTCTTCGCCCAACCTGATGGTCGTCAACAACCAGTCGGCCCGCCTCATCGTGGGCGATCAGGTGCCGGTCACGCGCCAGACCCGCACCGATACGGGCAGCCTCGGCAACGCGATCGTCAATTCGATCGATTTCCGCGACACCGGCATCATCTTCGATGTCACGCCGCGCGTCAGCGCCTCCGGAAACATCATGCTCGACATCATCCAGGAGGTTTCCTCGGTGAAGCGCGGTGGCCAGACGCTGACGCCGACCATTTCCCAGCGCCGCCTCAACAGCGTCGTCACGGCCGCCAACAACGAGACGGTCGTGCTGGGCGGCCTGTTCTCGACCGACCTGCAATCGACCAATGGCGGTTTGCCGTTCCTCGCGGATGTCCCGGTGCTCGGCGGCGTCTTCGGCACGCAGAGCCGGGCCAACAACAAGACCGAATTGCTGGTGCTGATCTCGGCGCAGATCGTCAACGACCGGACCGATGCCCGCAACGTCACCCGGCAGATGAAGGACCGGATCGAGAAGCTCCGCCTCGTCGAGACCGTACCCTGCAAGCGCAATGCGAACTGCGTGAAGGCGGCGTATTGAGAGGGACGGAAGCCGGTTCGCCGCCGTTCAGCGGACGGCTTCCACGATCCGCATCTCCTCGCCCGCGGCCGTCACCACCGTCGAGAGGCGGGCGGTGGCGCCGCGCTCGGGGTGGGCCTCGAGTTCGAGCGTGAAGAACGGGCCTTCCTCGTTCGTTGTGTAATCGGCAATCGCCGAGGCCGCCGGCATCGGGCTGCCAAGCCGCCGCGCCCGGCGGATCTCCGCGAGAAGCCCCGGCGTCATGCCCGGAATGAGGGCCAGCACGGCCTCGTCGGCATGGGCGAGGTTCACGGCCTTGTCCGGGTTGTAGACGGTCAGCGTCCGCGCCACGGCGGTGTGGAGTTCCGGCGGCAGGCCAAGCCGGAGGGCGAGGTCGGGCAGGCTCACGAAGGGCTGGCGCAGGCGTTCGCGCTCGATCAGATTCAACGAGGGCAGGGTCGTCACGCCCAGCCTCGCGCCTTCCTGCGCGAGAAAGGTGTGCAAGGCGCGCGGCTCGCGCTGGTTGGCATCGAATTTCGCGCGTTCATCGATGATCCGCGCGATCACGCGGCCGCCCGGCAGGTCGATCGCGACGGGCGCACCGTTCCGCGGGATCGCCTGCATTCCCGCGCTGCGCCGCAGATCGATGGCGATGACGGCTTCGGCGCTGCGCAGCAATTCGCGACCCGCCAGCAGGGCGGCGGAATTCCGTGTCAGCGCCGCGTTGAAGCGTGCACTGGCACTGATCGCGGCGGCGGAAAGGCCCAGAACCAGCGCGAAGCCGAGCGTCACCATGAGGGCGAAGCCGCGCTCATGCCTCCTGAGGTCACGTGTATCCCTCATTTCGGCGCGCTCTCGCCGGGCGGCGGCGCGGCGCAGGCAAGCGCCTGCGGCTCGCGCCTTGCTGCCTTTTCCGGGTCTCTCGGCGCCTGGCAGGGCTGCTGGCCGAGCTGCACCGTATGGACCGGGCCGGCCTGGCCGACGAGCGACACGCGGGCCGGCAACAGGCCGGAATCGGCCCAGCGCGCAACGGTTTCGGCGCTGCCATCGGCCCGGAGCGCGGCATAGCGGAACGACAATTCGCCGCGCCATTCCACCAGCGTCACGGGCCCGGTATCGCCGGGCTGCTCCCCGAGCGGCACGCTCTCGGCGCTGAGCCGCCACAGATCGCCGCTGCCCCGCTCGATGCGCAATCGCGCGATGGCGAGGTGGGGCGCATCACCCCGGTCGCGCGCGAGATAGGGAAAGCTGACCGCGCGCGCATCGCCCGACATTCCCAGCGGCTGGCCATTCTGCCGGTCGGTGAGCAGGGTGGCGCTGCCGAGCCAGGAATCGAGGACGCGCCCGAGGATCAGCGTATCGACCACAACGTTGCGATCGGGCTGCACGGCGCGCAGCAGCAGCCGGCTCGACCAGACGCCGCCTTGCAGCAGCGCCACGATCATCGAGAACAGCGCCAGCGCGATCAGCGCCTCGATCAGGGAAAAGCCGCGCGCGCCGCGTGCCATGGTCAGCGCGCCTCGGGCCGGACGATCGCGAGTTCCGCCTCGCCGCCCTTGCCGGCGACGCGGATGCGCGCGCTGACGAGCCCCTTCATCGCGGAGGGCTGCCCGCCGATGAAGACCACCGGCAGCGGCTGGATGTCGATGCGCCAGGCAGAGCCGTCGGCGGCGACGCCCGATCGGCTGCCCGGCACGGCGGGGATGTCCGTTCCCACCGTCCGGGCGAGATCATGGGCGATGGCGATGGCCGCCGCGTTGCGCCCGGCGCGGTATTGCAGCGCACCGGCGGCGCTGCCCGCGCTGAAAAAGGCCGCCAGCACCGCGGCCGCGATGACTGTCGCCACCAACGATTCGATCAGCGAGAAACCGGCCTCGCGCCGGCGGGTGCGATGCCGCCGCATGGGGCGATCCGCACGCATGAGGCGATCAGCGCGCATGGGAGAGGCTTCCCTTGCCGGGTTCGGTGTGCGCTTCGACGATCCGCACGCGGCCCGTCACGCCCTCGACCCGGATCAGGGCCCGGCGCGACCCGTCGCCGAGTTCGATTTCGCCGCCCTCGGCGCTGCCATCGGGGCGGAACACCAGCGCGCCCCGCCCGCGGAACTGGGTTGGCAGGGCCTGGACCCGCGGTTCGAGCGCGCCCTCGACCTCAAGTCGCGCGCCACCGCCGGCGAAGGTCACGGCGAGGGGAGCCCCGCCGACAATCGCCCGGCCGCGCACCTGTTCGAGCCAGTTCGCCGTGCCGCGCGTTTCGGACAGCAGCACGGCACGCGCGCGCCACGGCCCAAAGAACAGGCTCGCGCCGCTGCCGATCGCGGCGAGGATCAACAGGGCCGCCAGCACCTCGATCAGCGTGAAGCCGCGCTCAGCGCGCGACCGTCGCGCCATTGGCGCTTCCCTCCGCCCGCGCGTTCGGGTCCACCGTGACGCGGGCCTGTCCGTCGACGATCTCATAGCGGAACGGGCGTCCCCAGGGGTCCTGCGGAACCTTGCCGCCCTTGAGATACGGCCCGCGCCAGCCCGCGATGTTCTGGCGGCTGTCGACCAGGCTCGCGAGGCCCTCCGCCTCGGTGGGGTAGCGGCCGGTATCGAGCAGGAACATGTCGAGCGCGGAGCGCAGCTGTTCCACCTGCACCTCGGCGGTCTTCGCGCGCGAGGACTGGAACAGGCCCAGCACGTTCGGACCCACGAGACCGACCAGCATGCCGAGGATCGCGACGACGACGAGGATCTCGACCAGCGAGAAACCGCGTTCGCCGCGCCGCCGGCGCCTAGAGGATCGATTGATTGATCGCGAGGATCGCACTGAAAAGACCATAGAGGAGTCCTCCGATGACAAGGCCAAGCACAAGCAGGATGGCGGGTTGGAACAGGACGAGAAATCGTTTGGTGCGCCGCTCGATGCGCTCGTCGAGAATGTCGGCGGCGCGCTGCAGCATGGCACCCGAGGTGCCGGTTTCCTCGCCGATCCGCGCCATCCGCGCGACGATGGGCGGGAAAAGCGCGGTCTTCTCCAGCGCGCCGGAGAGCGTCGCGCCCTCCTGAAGATGGCGGCGCGCCTCGGCGAGCGCGGTCGCGGCGGCGCCCTTCTCCATGCGCATCGCGATATCGAGCGCGGGGAGCAGCGAGACGTTGCGCGTGAGCAGCGCGCCCGCGAGGCGACAGAACTGCGTCGCCCGCACTTCCTCGATCAGCATGCGCACCTGCGGCAGGCGCGACAGCGCCGTGATGAGCGCTTCGCGCGCCGCCGGGCTTCGCGCCAGGCTCACCGTGCCGAAAACCAGCGCGGCCAGCACGGGCAACAGCAGCAGATCGAGCCCCGACAGCCAGGCCGACAGGCCGAAGACCACCTGCGCCGCGAGCGGGAGCTGGATGGAGGGGTCCGCCACGAGGCTCTGGAAGCGCGGAATGACGAAAAGCAGAATGCCCAGCACCGAGGCGATGGCCACCGTGACAAGGATCGCCGGATAGATCGAGGCCGAGAGGATCTGCTGGCGCAGCTGGTTGCGCCGCGTCAGCAGGCGTTCGGCCTCTTCCAGCGCCTGGCTCATCTGGCCGGAAACCTGCCCCGCCTCGATGAGCGCGACGATGGCGGCATCGAACGCCTCCGGATGCTGCGCGAAACTCCGCGACGGGGGAATGCCGGAGCGCAGGCTGAGCCGCAGCGCATGGGCCAAGCCGGCGGCGGGATCGGACGGCACGGCCGCGATCACGCCCAGCGCCCGGTCGAGCGGCATGCTCGAGGCGGTCATCTTGGCGAGCTGGCGGATGAAGAGTTCCACCTCGGCCGGTTTCAGCTTGCGTTTCGCGACCGGTTCGCCGGCCGTGTCGCGGGCCTGCTGCTGCGCCTTCTCGATGCGGGTGGGGTGGAACCCCTGTCCGTTGAGCTTGCGCATCGCGCGGTGCCGGTCCGCTTCGTGCACGATGCCCGAAACGCGCCGGCCGGCCTGATCGATCGCTTCATAGGCGAAGGGAGTCGTCATGGTCAGGCCGCCCGTCGCGGCACGGCGTCGAGCACGCGCAGCACCTCGTCCACCGTGGTTTCGCCCTCGAGCACGAGGGTCATCGCGTGGTTCAGCATGCTACGCGAAGCAGGGTCGTCCTTGCGCCCGACCGCGCGGATCGCCTCCGGATCGAGCGCCTCGAACACGGCGCGGCGGCCGAGATAGCCGGTGATGCCGCAATGCGCGCAACCCCGCGCCTGCCGGGGTTCGCGCTTCCCGCCGGGGCTACCGGGGCCGGCGGCCTCCTCGGCGATGAAGCGATGCGGATGGTTGCGGGGCAGGGGCTCGGAGCAATGCGGGCAGAGCCGGCGGATGAGGCGTTGCGCGCCCACGACCTTCAGCACCGCCTCGACCAGATACGGCTCGATTCCCATGTCGACGAGGCGGGGAATGGCGGTTGCGGCATCGTTCGTGTGCAGCGTCGAGAACACCACATGGCCGGTCAGCGCGGCCTGGATGGCGACCCGCGCGGTCTCGACGTCACGGATCTCGCCGACCATGATCACATCCGGGTCCTGGCGCAGGAAGGTGCGCAGGGCGGCCGCGAAGGTGAGCCCGATCTGCGGGTTGGCCTCGACCTGCACGATTCCCGGCATGCGGATCTCGACCGGGTTCTCCACGGTCACGATCTTGCGGCTGGCATCGTTCAGTTCGGACAACAGCGCGTGCAGGGTCGTGGTCTTGCCCGAGCCCGTCGGCCCGGTGACGATGATGAGGCCCGAGCGCTGCGCGAGCCCCGCGCGATAGGTCGCGAGCACGTCCGCCGGCATCGACAGGCCGTCGAGGCTGCCGGCCGAGTGCTGCATGTCGAGCAGGCGCATGGCGATGGATTCGCCCAGCACGGTCGGCACGGTCGAGACGCGCACGTCGAATTGCCGTCCTTGCGTGCGATGGCGGATGCGCCCATCCTGCGGCATGCGGCGCTCGCCGATATCGAGCCCGCTCAGGATCTTGATGCGCGAGACCACCGCCGGATAGGCCTCCTGCGGGATGCGTGTATCCTCGATCAGCAGGCCATCGAGCCGGAGGCGCAGGCGCGCCTCGCGTTCGAGCGGCTCGACATGCATGTCGGTCGCGCCCCGCTCGATCGCGCGGGCGAAGAGGGAATCGACGAGCCGGATGGTCGGCGCGTCATTGGCGAGTTCGATCAGCGTGTCGAGATTGTCTTCCGAACCGGGCGTGAGAACCCGATAGGCCTCGCCCTCCTGTTCGAGGGCCGCGCGCCGCCGGGCCAGGGCCGCCTCGATGTCGCGCGCGGGGGCCACGACGAGGCGGATCTCCCGCTTCAGCGCGAGGCCCGCCGCCTTCACGAGCATGGGGTTGTCGGGCGTCTCGACCGCGAGCGTCGCGCTTCTTTCGTCGAGCGCGAGCAGGCAGGCCCCATGGATTTCCTGGAACTCGATCGGCAGGGCCGCATCGAGAGCCGCATCCGACGGCCAATCGTCGAGCCGCACCAGATCATGGCCGGAAATGCGCGCCAGCGCCTCGGACCACGTCATCTGCGAGACCAGACCGAGGCGATCGAGGGTCGCGGCGATATCCGTTTCCGCGCCGGCCGCGAGCTTGCGGGCCTCGCTCAGCGCCTTCGCCTGAAGCCGTCCCTCCTCCACCAGCTGGGCGAGGGTTTCGTTCGCGAGATCTCGGGGGCCGGCGAGTGCCGGCGCAGCAGCATCGCGCATGGGCGGGTCCGAACTTCCTGTCACCTGCCTGCGATCTACCGAGGGATGGCCTAACCCTTCGCTAAGCACGGCGTTACGATGCGATCGATCACCGAAACGTGATCCAGGCCAGCCAGAACGCCGCACACAGGAACGGGCCGAACGGAAGCCGCAACAGCCGGGCCGGGCGCTCGCGAATCCGCGCCAGAACGAGGGTGCAGGCGATGCCCGCAAGGGCGGCCGCCGCCACGGCGAAAGCGGTGGCAGGGATGTCGAGCCAGGCCCCCATGGCGGCCATCAGCTTCGCATCGCCGGCGCCCATGCCCTCGCGCCCGGTGATGCGCGCGACGATCTGTGACAGCAGATAGGGCGCGAGACCGCAGGCAATCGCCGCGAGAAGAGCCGCGAGCGGTTCCGGCCCCTGCAGCAGCCCGGCGACCAGCAGCGTGAGCGTCAGCCGGTCGGGGAGGCGGAACTGCCGGAGGTCGATGAGGCTCAGCAGGGCCAGCGCGAGCCCCAGAAGGACGGCGATCGCCATCTCGATCGGGCGGATCTGCGCGCGACCGGCGATCACCGCCATGGCAAGGCTCGCGACGAGCAGCAACACAACCACCACGCTCGCCAGCCGGAAGCCGACCGGCGGTGCAAGACCCCGCGCGACCGGGCAAGCCCAGCCGCGCGAACGCCGCCACAGCCCGGCCACGAGCCCGCCGCCGCGTGGATCGAGAATGGCGACGGCGAGCAAAGCGAGGGTGGCGATTTCGGCCGCTGGAAGGCCAGTCATGGGGCGTTTCTAGCGCGTCGCCGCGCGGGGCAGCGGCAGCACCACCGACTGGCCGTCTTCGGCGTCGAAGGTGACATCCGCGACGCCGATCTCGCGCACGACATGGGTGCCGAGCCGGTCGCCGACCTTCAGCGGATGCACGATCGCCTGCCCCTGTTCGGAGACGAAGACGATCCGGATGTCGCCGTTGCGCGCAACGCCCTTCACGACATGGCTTTCGGCAAAACCGGGTGGCGGTGGCGGCGGAGGCGGCGGTGCCGATGCCACGGCGGGCGGCGGCGGGGGTGGCACATAACGCTGCCGGGCGGGATCGAAAAGCGGCTTCTCGGTCAGTTGACCGAGCGCCAACGCGGATTCCGTCGCGGCGCTGGCGGGGCTGCGGGTCTCGCGGCTTTCGGGGAAGAGCACCGGGCTCCACAGCCAGGCGACCCAGCCCAGCGCGGCGGCCATGGTGAGGGCATCCACCCGCGCGAGAACCGCGCGGGCCTCGGGCCTGCGCAGCATCCTCATGGCCGTCCACCCTCGGGCAGGGGCGAGCGGCTGAAGCCGGCGAGATCGATCGTCAGCAGCAGGCGCGCATCCGGTCCGCCGATCCGCGCCGGCGCGCCGGTGGTGCCACCCTGCCGGGCCGGCACGATTTCCAGCCCCTCGATGCCGAGCGTGGGCGCATGAGCCGCGATGCTGGCAAGGAAGGCCGGAAGTTCCGCCTCGGGGATCAGGATTCCGCAGCGCAGCACCAGCAGGGTGAGGCTGCCCCGGCGCGCGGCCGGCAGCACCGCGACCGATGAGACAACGCCCCGGTGACGATCGGCGAGGGCGCGCACCGCGCCATGCATCGCCGCCACGGCATCGACATGCGTCGCCCCGGCGAAAAGCTGCGTGCCGACGCCCGCGATCTGCTGCCGTTGCGCCACCATCTGCGAACTTCCGGCGGCCACCGCGCGCGCCTCGCCGATCTCGCGGCTGGTCTCGAAGCTCCAGCCCGCGATCAGCAGGAACAGGCCGGCGAGGAGGCCGATCACCGTCGCAGCGGCGGCGAGGGCGGCGCCCATGGCCCGCCCGCGATAATCCAGCCCCGACAGGCGCAGCGAGAGCCCGCGCGCGCTCATGGCGTGCCTCCGGCGCTTCGCGTCGCGGAACCCGTCATGCGCGCGCCAACCCGGGCGCGTTCCACCCCATCCTGCCCTTCGCGCGAGATCGGCGAACGCAATTGCGCGCCCGACAGGGCCGGCATGGCGGATAGCCCGTTCAGGGCCTCCGTCAGAACAGGCGCGGCGATGCTCATCTCGATCTCCGAGCGCGAGATCTTCAGGCTTTCGAGCCAGACATTCGACGGCAGTTTTCCCGCGAGCTGGTCGAGAATCATGGCCGTGCGCCGCGTCGTCTGCCGGTGATCCGCGACGAGCGCGGCATCGCCCGCGACCTGCGCGACGCGCCGGAACTGGCTTTCGGCGCGCTGGCGCTCGCTGCGCGCCTCGGCGAGCTGCAAGGTATTCCAGGCCCCGCTGACGATCGCGATGGCGGCGAGCAGCGCGAGCAACCGGGCGAGCCGGCGCAGGGTTCGTGCATGGCGCGCGCCAAGCAGGCCGAGCACCTGAGGCAACGACAGGCCGCCGGCCATGGCCGAGTGCCAGGCGAGACGGTCGCCATGTTCCGCGAGCAGGCCGCAGGCCAGAGGCGCAAGGCCATGGGCCTCCAGCGCCGCGAGGGCCTGGCGCGGCAGCTGGGCCTCGGCCATCATCACGTCCACCGCGAGTTTGCGTCCCTCGCCCGGAAGCAGGCGCAGATGCAACCAGGTCGCGTCCGCGCCGAAGGGCGAGCGCGCGATCAGGGCCTCGCGCACCATCGCCGGGACCGCCTCGAGCGGGGCATAGGGCAGGTCGAGCCGGAAGGGCAGGGTGATCGGATCGGCGAGCAGCAGCCCGATCGCCGGCTTGCGGCCCCATTCCGTCCGCTGCCTCCAGGCCGCGAGATGCCGGTCGAGTTCCGCCACCGGAAAGGCCGGGCCGGAGGCATTCACGCGGCCATCCGGCGTAATCGTGGCCAGCCGGCAGCCATCGGCGTCGATCACCAGCGCGTGGTCGATGGCGGGCGGCGCAAAGGCAATGGCGGGCGCGAGAAAACACAGGCCATCGGCAACCAGCGTGCCGAGGCGCTCGACATCCGACCAGGCCTGCTGGCGCCGGAGATAGTGCCAGAGGGCGTCGCGGAACGGCCGCAGGCGCCCGCGCGGCCGCAGGGCTGCCGTCAGGGCCATCGACCTGTTTCCTTTGCCGTGCCAAATGCCATGCCGCCACCATGGCCGGCGCATGGTTAAGCTTTTCTTGTGGGGCGGGCGCGCATTCGGGCGGATGATGTTTATGGCGGGAAATCGCGCCTTGCCTCAATACGTCCCGCGACCGCCGGAAATGTCGAAGACCGCGCCGGTCGAGAAGGAGCAATCCTCGGAAGCGAGCCAGCAGGCCATGGCGGCGATCTCGTCGACCTGCACGAAGCGGCCCATCGGGATCTTCGAGAGCATGAACTCGATGAATTCCGGCTTCATCTGGTCGAAGATCGCGGTCTTCGCCGCAGCCGGCGTGATGCAGTTGACGAGGATATTCGCGCTCGCCAGCTCCTTGCCCAGCGATTTCGTGAGCGCGATCAGCCCCGCCTTCGAGGCGGAATAATGCGAGGCGTTCGGGTTGCCTTCCTTCCCCGCAATGGACGCAATATTGACGATGCGCCCGTAGCCAGCCTTGAGCATCGCCGGCACGACGGCGCGGCAGACGAGATAGGGCGCCACGAGATTGACCTCGATCACCTGCCGCCAGACGGCCGGATCGAGTTCCCAGAGCTTCGCATTGCCGCCGGTGATGCCGGCATTGTTGACGAGGATGTCGATCCGCCCATGCCGGGCCATCGCCTGCGCAGTCGCGGCGGCGACCGGGGCCTCATCCGTGAGTTCCACCAGATCGGTGCTGACGGGGCCGAGCGGCGCGAGGGCGGCCGAGGCCTCGGCCAGCGCCGTCGCATCGATGTCCCAGAGCACCGCCGTCCCGCCCGAGCGCAGCAGGCGCTCCGCGATGGCATAGCCGATGCCGCGCGCGCCTCCGGTGATGATGGCCACGCGGTTGCCGAGATCCAGCCGGTTCATGTTTTCTCCCCCCAATTCAGGCCATTGCCTCGCTTTTCGTCCGGCGACGGTAACGCCAGAGCATGGCCGGCAACAAGGCTGCCGGAGGCGTGAGCATGCCGGTCCGGGGGTGCTGCTCCAACGGATGCCCGCACAAAATGAGACGCTGGGATATGGGCGACCCCGGCCTCTGACGGCAGCTTTTCGATCAGGCGCGGCTGAAGATCGCGCAACACGGGAAGAAGCTCGGGACCGGACTGCGAATCGTCCCGGGCCTTCGCGCCAAAGGGAGGAAGATACATGCGCAAGACTTTGCTCGCCGCCGTCGCCGCCGCCGCCCTCATGCTGCCGGGAGCGGCATGGGCGCAGGGCGGCACCATCAAGATCGGCATCCTCGTGGCGCTGGAAGGCGCCTTCGCCGCGGGCGGCCAGGATGGTGTCCGCAACGTCGAACTCGCCCTCAAGGAGGTGAACAACACCATCGCCGGCAAGAAGGTGGAGATCGTCGTCGCCCCCACCGACACGAAGCCGGACACCACCGTGCGCATGGCGCGCAAGCTGGTGGAGCAGGACAAGGTGGATTTCATCATCGGCCCGCTTTCCGGCTCGGAAGGCATCGCGATGCGCGATTTCGCCAAGACCATCCCCGACAAGGTGGTGATCAACGGCATTTCCGGCGCGCTCGAGACCACCTGGGTCGACCCGGCACCGAATTTCTACCGCTTCAACCTCGATGGCTCGCAATGGGGCTATGGCCTCGGCACCTATGCCGTGAAGACCAAGGGCTGGAAGCGCGTCGCCACCATCGCGGCGGATTACTCGTTCGGCTACACGAACTTCATGGGCTTCGCGGTGGATTTCTGCAAGGCGGGCGGCGACATCGTCCAGCGCTTTTGGCAGCCGCTGGGGCAGGCGGATTTCGGCGCGATCATCGCGCAGCTGCCGGATAACGTGGATGCGATCTATCTCGGCCTTGGCGGCACGGATGCCATCAACTTCCTGAACCAGTATCAGCAGGCCGGCGAGAAGACGCGGCTCATCGGCGGCACGATCATGGCCGACCAGACCGTGCTGACCGCGCGCGGCCGCGCCAAGGATGCGCTGAAGGGCACGCCGACCTCCGGCCCCTTCGCGGCAGACAATACCGACCCGGCCTGGACAAGCTACGTGAAGCGCTATCAGGAAGCCTTCCCGGCAAACCAGCGCTTCCCGACGCCGTCGCTGTTCGGCCTCGGCTACTACGTGGCGACGCAGGCCGCCATCAAGGCGCTCGAAGCGGCAGGCGGCGATGTTTCCGGCAATCAGGCCAAGTTCAAGGATGCGCTGAACAAGCTCCAGCTCGACAGCCCGGTCGGCAAGATCACCATCAACGAGAACCGGCAGGCCACCGGCACCGTCTTCATCAACGAGGTCGTGGACGGCCCCGACGGCAACCTCACCAGCAAGATGGTGGGGCGCGCCGACAACGTGACCCAGACGCTCGGCATGACGCCGGAGCAGTTCCGGGCGCTGGGCCTGCCCTCGCGCAACGTGGTGGATTGCGCCAAGCTGCGCGCCGGCGGCTGATCCCGCCGCTTCACCGCCATCGACAAGGCGACGGGCCCTCTCCGGGTCCGTCGTTTCTCCTCCGCGAAGACACCAATGGGCGACGTCAGAGCGCCCTCGCCGGGAGTGCTGCCGATGACCATGATAGGCTACCTGGCGCGCACGCATTTCGCCGAAGCCGCCATCGAGGACGCCTTGCCGGAGGAAGCCGGCGCGTTCTCGGCCGCCATGCTGCTGACCGATGCGGAACCCGGGGTGGATGCCACCCTAGAGCGCGTGCGCCAGGTTCTCGACCGGGTGTCGCTGACGGTGCGAAACATGCCGGCCGGCGCACCGATGCGCGCGGAAACGCGGTCCGCCCTGTCGTGCCTCGCCGAAATCGGCACCAGCACGCTGGTCGCCGTTGGGGGTGTCGCGGCCATCGGCCAGGCAAGGCTGGTCGCGGGCGAGGCCAGCCGTCGCGGCCGGCGCCTCACCGTCATCGCCGTGCCGGTCGGCGTGTTCGATCTCGGTCTCGGGCGCCATGTCCGCCCGCGCGACGGCCGGCCCTCCATCTGCCCGCGGCCCGATCTGGTGATCGTCGATCCCACCGTTCTGGAACACGCGCCGACCCGCCGGCTCGCGGCCTCGGCGATGGCCATCATGGTTCACGCGATCGAGGCCTATGCCAGCCCCAGCTACAACCCGCCGGCCGACGGGCTGGCGCTGGAGGCCGTGCGCCGGATGACCCGGTGGCTGCCGGTCGTGCTGGGCACGCCCCGCCATCGCGAGGCCCTGCGCGAGGTGATGGCCGCCGCCATGACCGCGGGGCTTGCCCTCGAGAAGGCCGTGGGCGGGGTGGATGCGCTCGCCTTGCCGATCGAGCCCGAATTGCAGGCGGGCTTCCTGCCGGGCGACCTTCACGCGCCCTTGCTGGCGGCGATGGCGGATTTCAACGCCCAGGCCGTGGGCGATCGCTATGCCGCGCTGGCTGCCGCACTCGCGAGCGGAAAGGGCAAGGCCTCCCTGAGCGTGGAAATCGGCGCCTTCGCGCGCGGGATCGGCCTGCCGACGAGCCTGCGCGAGATCGGCATCGACCGGGATCGTTTCGACCGTTTCGCCGAGATGGCGGCCAACGACCCCGCCGCGCTCGCCAATCCCCGTCGCCTCACGCCCGGCGACTGCCGGCAAATCCTGGAGGCCGCATGGTGAAACCGCGACAACTTTCCCGCCGGGAGCCTGTTGCCAGCAGCCCGGCAGCTTATACATTCGTCGTAAACCGCGAAAAAAAACCTGCGGGAGGAAACCGATGAGCGTTGCTCACGCCGTCGCACATGGTGCGTTCGGGCGGGCCTGTCTCTATGAGCTGGACCGCATCATGGTGCCGCATGCCCATCGGGAAGGGCATATTGTCTTCCACGTCAGCGGAGCGCCGGCCCAAGTCGTGATCGACGGGCGCGCCTTTCCGCTCAATCCGCTCGAAGGCAATGCGATCAGCCCCTGGCAGCCGCATTACTTTGCGCCGGCCGCGCGCGGCGTGCCCACGCTGGCGCTGGTTCTCTACATCCGCCCTGGCTGGTTCGTGGAGGCGAGCGGGCAGGCGTCCGAAATCCTGCGTTTCGGCTGTCCGGTTCTCGCCGTGGACACCCATATCCGGGGCCTCGTCCAGGACACGGTGCGGATGCTCTCCTCGCATTGCGGCGACCATGCCGCCTTCGAGGACCGCCTCGGCGCGCTGACCCAGGCTGCCTTCGACCAGACCTGGCAATGGCAGGCAGGCAGCGGGCGGGGGGAACGCGAACGGTTCGGCTTCCGTGATTTCCGCATCCGCCGCGCCATCAATCTGTTCAACGAGACGCTGGGCGAACCGATCGATCTCGGCACGATTTCGCGGGAAGCCGGCCTGTCTCGGCCGCATTTCTTCAAGCTCTTCCGCGAGCAGATGGGCCTGCCGCCGACCCTCTATCTCAATGCCCTGCGCATGGAACGCGCCATCGAGCGGCTGGCGCGCGGCGAGGAAACCGTCTCGGAGATCGGGCTCGATCTCGGTTTTGCCACGCCCGCGAGCTTCTCGCGGTTCTTCATCGCGAATGGCGTGGTGCCCCCGAGTGCCTACCGTCGCAGCGTGCTCGGGGCGGTCCATTGATCGCCTCGCCTGCTTCGAAAGATGAGACGTTCGGGAAAGCGCCTGGCCCGGCCCCCGGCCTAGTCTGCACGGGCAAGGGTGGCGGCAGGGCGTCATCCTCGACCGGCGAACCGCCACCACAAGGCGGCGCCGGCCGTTTCGCAGGGGCTTCCGGGAAACGCCGCGATGGATGACATCATCAAGCGCAATCCGATCCGGAGCCTGATCGTCGCGATTCTCATCGCGATCTTCCTCTGGCTTGTCTTCGCGCCCTGGCCGCCGGACCTCGTGGCGAAATGGGGCCGCAAGCAGATCTTCCTCAATGCCTTGCTCGGCGGCATCACCCTCGGCGCCCTGTATTTCCTCGTGGCGGCCGGCTTCACGCTGATCTTCGGGCTGATGCGGGTGGTGAACCTCGCGCATGGCTCGCTGTTCCTGCTCGGCGGCTATCTCGGCTACGAGATTTCGAGCGCGACCGGTTCCTGGTTCATCGCCTTTCCGGTCGTCTTCGTCGTCGTGGGCCTGCTGGGCCTGCTGATGCAGCGCTTCATCTTTTCCAAGATGGAAGGCGAGGAGTTGCGCCAGACGCTGGTGAGCATCGGCATTTCGATCGTGCTTGCCGATCTCATGCTCTGGTTCTGGGGCGGGCAATCCTATTCGATCCTCGCGCCGGCCTTCCTGCAGGGGCCGATGGAATTGCCGATCATCAACTCCATCAATGCCAATACCGGCGCCACCAACTGGCTGCGCTATCCGGCCGTGCGCATCTGGATCCTGATCGCCGCGATCGTGATCGGGGTCGCGATGTGGCTGGTGCTGAACCGCACCGCCCTCGGCATGCTGATCCGTGCGGGCGTGGACGATCGCGAGATGCTGGCCGCTTCCGGCGTGCGCATCCAGCTCGTCTTCCTCGTCGTGTTCGGTTTCGGGGCGGGCGTTGCCGGCATGGCCGGTATCGTCGGCGGCACCTTCCAGTCGCTGTCGCCGGGCGAGGATACGCGCTTCCTGCTGGCGAGCCTCGTGGTGGTGATCGTTGGCGGCATGGGCTCCATCGTCGGCGCGGCCATCGGCGCGCTGGTCATCGGCGTCACCGAGCAGATGGGCTTTGTGTATGCGCCGACCTATTCGGTGGTCTTCACCTTCCTGATCATGGCGGCCGTGCTGGCCTTCCGGCCGCAAGGTCTGCTCGAGGCGAGGCGCTGAGCCATGGCGATGACCGATCACGCTCCGGGTTTCGTGAACCGTGCCGACCGGAAATACTGGTTCGAGCGCATTCCGGCGCAATGGTGGGCGCTGGCGGTGGTGCTCGTCTTCCTGCCGGTGGTCGCGAACAATTTCTGGCTGTTCCAGGTGATGGGCTGGACCTTCATCCTCGGGATGATCGGGCTGAGCCTGATGTTCCTCGCCGGCTATGGCGGGATGGTGAGCCTTCTCCAGATGAGCATTGCCGGTGTCGCCGGCTACATGGTCGCGATCCTCGGCTCCTCCGGCACGGTGACGGTCAGCCTCGGGCTTGCCTGGTGGATCGTCATTCCGGCCGCCTTCCTGATCGCGGCTTTGTTCGCCACATTGTGCGGCGCGCTCGCGGTGCGCACCGAGGGCATCTACACGATCATGATCACCCTCGCGATCGCGGCCGCCTTCTTCTATTTCGCGCGGCAGAACTACACGATCTTCAACGGCTATTCCGGCTTCAACCTCGTGCTGCCGCCGCAGCTCTTCGGGGTGAACTGGCGCGATCCCGTGCCGTTCTACTATCTCAGCCTGGCGCTGGCGGCCCTCTCCTATGGCGCCGTGGTCTATGTCTCGCGCTCGCCCTTCGGGCTGGCCTTGCAGGGCGTGCGCGACAATCCGCGCCGCATGGCCGCCCTCGGCTTCAACGTCATGGCGCATCGCGTCGCGGCCTATGCGCTGGCGAGCGTCTTCGCCTCGGTCGGGGGTATCCTGCTCGTTTGGCAGAATGCGCAGATCGCGCCAGGCACGATCGGCATTCCCGCGGCGATCGACGTGCTGGTGGTGGCGGTGGTGGGCGGCATGCGCCGGCCGCTGGGGCCGTTCATCGGCGCCTTCATCTATGTGATCCTGCAGGTCTTTTCGCCCGATATCCTCGGCTTCTTCGGCTTCTCCGCCGAGCGCTTCAAGCTGATCATCGGGTTGGGCTTCCTCGCGGTGGTGCTGTTCTCGCCCGATGGCGTGCTGGGCCTGTGGGATCGCTGGCGCGCGCGCCGGCAGAAGCGCGATGACGAACGCGCGGGAGGGGCGGCATGAACGCGCCCGTGACCCCGCCGCGCGGCGTGACTTTGGGGCAGACCAATGTCAGCGCCGGCAATGCGCTCGAACTGCGCGGCATCACCAAGATGTTCGGCGCGCTGGCCGCGATTTCCGACGTGACGCTTTCCGTCCGGCCCGGCGAAAGGCGCGCGGTTCTGGGATCGAACGGCGCGGGGAAAACCACGCTCTTCAACTGCATCACCGGCGATTTCCTGCCGACGACCGGGCTGATCCGCTTTTTCGGCGAGGATGTGACGGTCTTCCCGCCGCATGAGCGCATCCGGCGCGGATTGCGGCGCACCTACCAGATCTCGTCGCTCTTCACCGGCCTTTCGGTGCTGGACAATGTCTATCTCGCCTGCCGCGGTGTGTCGCGAAACCGCTTCTCGCTGATCCGCCCGCGCCGCGACGATGCCCTCGTGCACGCCGCCGAGACGCTGGTGGAAGCGGTGCATCTCTCGGCCGAGAAGAACCGGCTCGTGGGGGAACTCGCCTATGGCCAGCAGCGCCAGCTCGAGATTGCGCTGGCGCTTTCGGGGGCGCCGCGCTTCATCCTGTTCGACGAGCCGGCGGCGGGGCTTTCGCCCACCGAACGGCGCGATCTCGTCTCGATCCTCACGACGCTGCCGAGCCATATCGGCTTCATCATCATCGAGCACGACATGGATGTCGCGCTGCGCGTCGTCGAGAGCGTGACGATGATGCACAATGGCCGCATCTTCAAGGAGGGCCGCCCGGAGGAGATCGAGGACGATCCCGAGGTGCAGGAACTCTATCTCGGAGGCGGCCATGATTGAGCGCGGCAACCGGGGGCAGGGCGCACCCGTCCTGCAATTGCAGGGCGTCAACGTCTTCTATGGCCGTTCGCATGCGGTGCAGGGCGTGGATCTCGCGCTGCATTCGGGCGTCGTCGCGGTGGTGGGCCGCAACGGCATGGGCAAGACGACGACCTGCAAGGCCATTATGGGCCTTGTTCCGGTCTCCTCCGGCTCCATCCGCTTCATGGGCGAGGAACTGGTGGGGCGCACACCGGCCGAGATCGCCCGGATGGGCATCGGCTACGTGCCGCAGGGGCGACGGCTCTGGCGCTCGCTGACGGTCGACGAGCATCTCCGGCTGATGTCGCGCGGGAAGGGCGCCTGGACGCCCGAGCGCATCTACGAGGTCTTCCCGCGGCTCGCCGAACGGCGGCGCAATGGCGGCGCGCAACTCTCGGGCGGCGAGCAGCAGATGCTGGCGATCAGCCGCGCGTTGCTGATGAACCCGCGCCTGCTCATCATGGACGAGCCGACCGAGGGTCTCGCGCCCGTGATCGTCGCGCATGTCGAGGAGACCCTGGTGCGCCTCGCGGCGGAGGGCGATGTCTCGATCCTCGTGATCGAGCAGAATATCGGCGTCGCGACGCAGATGTCCGACACCATCGCCATCATGGTCAACGGGCGCATTCACCGGGTGATCGCCTCGTCGGTGATCGCGGCGGATCGCGATCTGCAGCAGCGCCTGCTCGGCGTGGGGCGGCACAGCCACGAGGAGGCGGAAGCGCCGGCGGGCGACCCGCCAGCCGGCGAAGCGCGACCCGCGCCCGTCGCGCCGCAGGGTCCGATCCGCGTCTACAATGCGAACCCGACGCTTCCCACGCGCTGGTCTCAGGATGTGCCGGCCGCGCGGATCGAGGCGCAGGCGCGCACGATTTCCCGGCCGACGCTCGCGACGATCGATGGGCGGCGCGTCGGCGATGTCTCGCCGCTCGCGGCCCGTGCGCCGCAGGAGCCGCATGTCATCATCGCCGGCACGCTCGACACCAAGGGGGAGGAGTTGCGCTTCCTGCGCGACGCGATCAAGGCGGCGGGGTTGCGCACGCGGCTGGTCGATCTCTCGACGAATGGCCGCAACCAGGGCGCGGATGTCTCCGCGCAGGAGGTGGCGCTGGCCTCGCCCACGGGCTCGGCGGGCATCGCCTCGGGGGATCGCGGCAAGGCCGTCGCGGCGATGACCGACGCCTTCCGCGCCTGGATGAGCCGCCAGCAGGGCGTGATCGGCATCATCTCGGCCGGTGGATCGGGCGGAACCGCCATCGCGACCGCCGGGATGCAGACCCTGCCGGTGGGCGTGCCGAAGCTGATGGTCTCGACCATGGCCTCGGGCAATGTCGCGGCCTATGTCGGCCCGACCGACATCACCATGATGCATTCGGTGACCGATGTTCAGGGCCTGAACCGCGTCTCGCGCGCCGTGCTGGGCAATGCCGCGCAGGCCATGGCCGCGATGGCACGCGCGTTCCATGAACAGCAGCACGGCCCCGCGACGCGGCGTCCCGCGCCGGAGAAGCCGCTCGTCGGGCTCACGATGTTCGGCGTCACCACGCCTTGCGTGCAGCAGGTGACGCGGCTCATCGACAAGGAGTGGGAACCGCTCGTCTTCCACGCGACCGGCGTCGGCGGCCGCTCGATGGAGAAGCTGATCGATTCCGGCCTCGTGCCGGGCGTGATCGATGTCTCCACCACGGAAGTCTGCGACATGTTGATGGGCGGCATCCTGCCCGCCACGGAGGATCGCTTCGGCGCGATCATCCGCACGAAAATCCCCTATATCGGCTCGGTCGGCGCGCTCGACATGGTGAACTTTGCCGCGCCCGAAACCGTGCCCGCGCATTACCGCGACCGGCTCTTCTACCCGCACAATCCGCAGATCACGCTGATGCGCACCACGGCCGACGAAAACCGCCGCATGGGCCAGTGGATCGGCGAACGCCTGAACCGGATGGACGGCCCGGTGCGCTTCCTCATCCCCGAGGGCGGCGTTTCCGCGCTCGATGCGCCCGGCCAGCCCTTCTGGGACCCCGCGGCCGATGCCGCCCTCTTCGATGCGCTCCAGCAGACCGTGCGCATCACGGCGACGCGGCAGCTGATCCGCCTTCCGTTCCACATCAACGACCCCGCCTTCGCGGCGGCGCTCGTGCAGCATTTCCGCGCGCTGCATCAGGGCCGCTTCAAGGGCGCGACCAGCAGGACCTGAACCATGCCCCGCTTCACCCGCACCGAACTGCTCGCCCGCTACCGCGCGATGATCGCGCGTGGCGAGCCGATCGTCGGCGGCGGCGCCGGCACGGGCCTCTCCGCGAAATGCGAGGAGGCGGGCGGGATCGACCTCATCGTCATCTACAATTCCGGGCGCTTCCGCATGGCGGGGCGCGGCTCGCTCTCCGGCCTGATGCCCTATGGCGATGCCAATGCCATCGTGATGGAGATGGCGAGCGAGGTGCTGCCGGTGGTGAGGAAGACCCCGGTCATCGCCGGGGTCTGCGGCACGGACCCCTTCCGCGAGATGGATGTCTTCCTCGATGACGTGAAGCACATCGGCTTTTCCGGCGTGCAGAATTTCCCCACCGTCGGGCTGATCGACGGCGTCTTCCGCCAGAATCTCGAGGAAACCGGCATGGGTTTCGGCCTCGAGGTCGAGATGATCCGGCTCGCCTCCGCGAAGGGTTTGCTCACCACGCCTTACGTCTTCTCCGAGGCCGATGCCGCGGCCATGGCGAAAGCGGGCGCGGATATCATCGTCTGCCATCTCGGGCTCACCACTGGCGGCTCGATCGGCGCGGAAACGGCGCTGAAGCTCAAGCATTGCCCGGCGATCGTGGATGCCTGGGCGGCAGCGGCTCTGGCGGTGAAGCCCGATGCCATCATCCTCGTCCATGGCGGGCCGGTGGCCGAGCCGGGGGATGCCGATTTCATCATGAAGAACACCCGCCATTGCCACGGCTTCTATGGCGCTTCCTCGATGGAGCGCCTGCCGGTGGAAGTGGCGATCCGCGAACAGACCAGGGCTTTCAAGACAATCAGCCGCGCGGGCGGCTCGCCGGAAACGGCGTGAGCAAGGCTGAGGGGAGACACGTGACATGACCGGGCAATTGATCGGAACGCTCATTCTCTGGCTCATCGTGGCGGTGATCGTGATCGCGATCGTCGTCTACCTGGTGAACTGGCTCTATCGCCGCTCCTCGAAGGAGGTGTCCTTCGTCCGCACCGGCCTCTTCGGCGAAAAGGTGGTGATCAATGGCGGCGCCTTCGTGCTGCCGATCATCCACGATGTCACGCCGGTGAACATGAACGTGCTGCGCCTCGCCGTGACGCGCGCGAAGGAGGATGCGCTGATCACGCGGGACCGGATGCGCGTGGATATCGATGCGGAATTCTATGTCCGCGTCCGGCCGGACAAGCCCTCGGTTTCGATTGCCGCGGCAACCCTCGGTCGGCGCACGCTCCAGCCCGATCAACTCAATGCGCTGCTCTCGGGCAAGTTCATCTCCGCGCTGCGCTCGGTTGCTTCCGAGATGTCGATGGAGGAGATGCACGAGCAGCGCGGCACCTACGTGCAGCGCGTGCGCGATGCCGCGGTCGACATGATGGAGCAGAACGGCCTCGTGCTGGAATCGGTCGCGATCACCGATCTCGACCAGACCGACCTGCAATATTTCAACCCTTCCAACCGCTTCGATGCCGAGGGTCTGACGCGGATCATCGAGGAGATCGAGGAGAAGCGGAAGCTGCGCAACGATATCGAGCAGGATTCGATGATCCGGATCCGCGCGCGCAATCTCGAGGCGGAACGGCAGGCACTCGACATCGAGCGCGAGAGCGAGACCGCGCGCCTCGAACAGCAGCGCGAGATCGAGATCCGCCGCGCCATGCAGCGCGCCGAGGTGGCGCGCGAGCGCGCGGCCCGCGACACCGAGGCCGAGCAGGCGCAAATCTTCTCGCGGGAGGAAATCGAGAAGGCGAAGATCGCCAATGATCGCGCGATCAGCGAGGCGCGCATCGCGTCCGAGCGCGAGGTGCGCCAGCGCGAGATCGAGCGCACCAAGGCGGTGGAATCGGCCGAAATCATGGCCCGCGAGGAGATCGAGAAGGCCCGCATCACCAACGAGAAGACCATTCAGGCCGCGCGCATCGCCTCCGACCTCGAAACGCGGCAGAAGGAAATCGAGCGGACCCGCATGCTCGAAGCCGCGGAGATCGCCGCGCGCGAGGCGACCGAGAAGGCCCGCATCGCCCAGGAGGCGCTCGTGAATGCCGAGCGGATCGCTCGCGAGCAGGAAGTCCGCAACCTCGAGATCGCCCGCAACCAGGCGCTCGACGAGGCCGAGATCGCCGCGCGCGAAGCGGTGGAGAAAGCCCGCATCGCGCAGGAGAACGCCGTCACCGCCGAGCGTATCGGCTTCGAGGAGGGACGCCGCAAGCTCGAGATCGAGCGCAACAAGGTGGTCGAAACGGCCGAGATTTCGGCCCGCGAGGCGACCGAAGCCGCCCGCATCGCGCAGGAAAAGGCCATCGCCGCCGAGCGCATCGCCTCCGAACTCGAAACGCGCCGGCTCGAAATCCGCCGGGCCGAGGAACTCGAAGCAGCGGAGATCCAGCGCCGTGATGCCGTGGAGCGCCAGCGCATCGCTGCCGAACTCAAGATCGAGGAAGAGCGCATCGCATCCACCAAGACCCGCGAGATCCTGCAGATCGAGCAGAAGCGCATGGTCGAACTCGCGGAGGAGGATCGCGCCATCGTCGTCGCAGCCAAGAAGGCCGAGCGCACCGATGCCGACAAGGCCCTGCGGCAGGCGGAAATCGTCGCGAAGCAGGAGGTGGAACGCACCGATGTCGCCCGCGAGCAGGCGCTGGAAGCCGCGCGCCTCGAACGCAAGCGGGTGATCGAGCAGCTCGAGATCGCGCGCGTGCAGGCGCTGCAGGAAGCGCAGATCGCGTCCAATGAAGAGGTGGAGCGCGCGCGCATCGCCTCGGATCGCGGGCTTGACGAGGCGCGCGTCGGTCGCCAGCGCGATCTCCGCAAGCTCGAGATCGAGCGCGAGCGCGATGTCGAGAACGCCGCGATGGAGAAGGCCATCACGCTCTACACGAAATCGCTGGAGGAAAGCGCGGCGGCCGCGCAGGCCGAAATCGCCAAGGCCAAGGCTGTCGAGGCCGCCGAGCAGGTCAAGACCGTGCAGGAGCGCGAGAGCGCCAAGCGCCGCAAGACCGTGGAAGTGATGATGGCCGAGAAGGCGGCGGAGGAGACCCGCATCGCTGCCGAGGCCGAGAAGGTGCGCCGCACCGTGGAGGCGGAAGCGCAGCGCCTGCTCTACGAGGCCGAGAATGTCCTCACCGACGGCGCACGCTACGGCCTGTTCCGTCGCCGCCTGCTCGACCGGATCGAGGGCATCGTGCGCGAGAGCGTGAAGCCCATGGAGAAGATCGACGGCATCAAGATCCTGCATGTCGACGGGCTCGGCGGCGGGGGCGGCAACTCGGTCGCGCGCACGCCCACCGACGAGGTGATCGAGAGCGCCTTGCGCTACCGCGTGCAGGCGCCGCTGATCGACGAGGTGCTGAAGGAGATCGGCATCGAGGGCGGCAGCCTCGCCAAGATGGGCGGGCTGATGCGCGAGGCCTCCGACATGCAGCGCGTCGCCAAGGACGCCCAGCCGCCAAAGCCGAAAGACGGCGGCGGCGAGAAGAAATGACGGGGTGAGCCATGGCGCGCGTCTACACATCCAGCGTGATCAACGCCCCCGCGAGCCGGGTCTGGGCCCGCGTGCGGGATTTCAACGGCCTGCCGAACTGGCATCCGGCCATCGCCGAGAGCCGGATCGAGAACGGCGAGCCGGCCGACAAGGTCGGCTGCATCCGGGCCTTCTCGCTCAGGAATGGCGACCGGCTGCGCGAGCAGCTGCTGGGGCTCTCGGATTACGACATGTTCTGCACCTATTCGATCCTCGACAGCCCCATGCCGCTCACGAACTACGTCGCGACGCTCCGCCTCACACCCATCACCGACCAGGACCGCACCTTCATCGAATGGTCGGCGGAGTTCGATTGCGCGCCCGACAAGGAGGCCGATCTCGTCTCCGGCATTGGCGGCCACGTGTTTCAGGGCGGGTTCGACGCGCTGAAGCGGGCCTTCGGAGGCTGAGATGCCGCGGGTGGTGCGCAGCACGATCATCGATGTGCCGGTCGATCGCCTCTGGGCTGTCGTGCGCGATTTCAACGCGCATGACCAGTATCACCCCATCGTGGCGACGAGCCAGATCGAGCGCGGCCACCCCGTCGACAAGGTGGGCTGCGTGCGCCGCTTCACCCTGCGCGATGGCAGCGAATTGCGCGAGCAACTGCTGAGCCTCTCCGATCTCGAGATGAGCTACAGCTATTGCCTGCTCGATACGCCTATCCCGCTCTTCAATTACGTGGCGCATATCCGGCTGCTGCCGGTCACCGATGGCAATCGCAGCTTCTGGCACTGGGAAAGCCGCTTCACCACGCCGGCGGGCCGCGAGGACGAGTTCGCGCGGATCGTGGGCGAGGATGTCTATGTCGCCGGCATGGAAGCCGTGCGCCAGTTGCCGCAACTCCAAGAGAACGGAGTCTGACATGGAAACGGGAGCCTGACATGCCCCTTGGTCTGCGCGTGGCCCAGAGCCTCTCCGAAGCCGCCGGCATCCTCGCCGCCGATCCGCGCGCGCGGCTGCTCTCGGGCGGCACGCTGGTGATGCGCGACGTGAACGAGGGACGTCTGACGGAGGGAACGCTGCTCCGCATCACCGATCCAGCCTTCCGGCAGATGCAGGTTTCCGGCAATCGCATCGAACTTGGCGCGGGCGTGACCATGGCGGCGGTGCTGGCGAACCGGGAGCTTGGTTTCCTTCACGCCCCGGCGCGTGCCGTGGGCGGCCCGGCGATCCGCAACATGGCGACGATCGGCGGCAATCTCTTCGCCGAGACGCCCTATGGCGATTTCACCGTCGCGCTGCTGGCGCTCGATGCGCAGGTGATGGTGCTCGCGGGCTATGGCAGCGCGCGCGCCGTGCCGCTGGAGGAATTCCTGGCGGGCCGGGCGCGCGGCGAGGCGCGGCTCGTCGCGGGCGTGCAGTTCAACCGGCCGCAGAACCCGGCGGATTTCCGGTTCGTGAAGGTCAGCCGCGTGAAGCCGAAGGGCCTCTCGGTGCTCTCCATCGCGGCGCATCTGCCGGGCAGCGCGAGCCGCATCGGGCCGGCGCGCGTGGCCTATGGCGCGATGGCGCCCATGCCGATCCGCGCGCGCGGCGTCGAGCGGGCGCTGGAGGGCAAGGCGCTCGATGCGGCGGGCATCGCCGCCGCCCGTGCGGTGGCACTCGAAGGCGTGTCGCCCGCAACCGACGCGATCGCGACCGACTGGTATCGCCGCGAGGTGCTGCCGGTGCATCTCGCGCGATTGCTCGGCGAGCGCGGATAGGGAGGGCGAAATGGCGAAAGTTCCCATGCAATTCCGGCTGAATGGCTCCGATCGCGCCGCCTTTGCCGATCCCGCCGACAATCTCCTTACGGTGCTAAGGCGCGGTCTCAACGAGTTCGGCCCGAAATATGGCTGCGGGCAGGGCACCTGCGGCACCTGTTCGGTGCTGATCGACGGGGAGTTGCACCTCGCCTGCCTCACGCTCGCGGCGGCTTGCGAGGGCGCCAGCATCGAAACGGTCTCGGGCATGGCGGACGGGCCGAACCTGCATCCCCTCCAGAACGCCTTCATGGAGCATTTCGCGGCGCAATGCGGCTTCTGCACGCCCGGCATGCTGATTGCCGCGAAGGCTTTGCTCGACCGCAACCCCAATCCCAGCCGGGAGGAGGTGATCGACGCCATTGCCGGCAACATCTGCCGCTGCACCGGCTACGAGCCGATCATCCAGGCGATCCTGTCCGCCGCGCGGGTCAGCCCCGCGCAACGCCGGTCCTGAAGGAGGCCCATGCCATGGAATTCCGCAAGGATCTCTTCCAGAACGAGCGCGACGACAATCTCAACGTCATCGGCAAGGGCATTCAAAGGCAGGATATGCCCGGCCATGTCACGGGCCGTTCGCCGTTCTTCGACGATCACGCCTTCGAGGGGCTGCTGCATCTGAAGGTCGTGCGCTCGCCGCATCACCATGCCCGCATCCGCCGGATCGACATCTCCGCCGCCGAGCGTGCGCAGGGCGTCAAGCGCATCCTGCGCGGGGCGGATGTGCCGGTGAACAAGAACACGTTGCTTTCGCTCATCAATTTCGGCAAGGACGACGAACCCACGCTTGCGGTCGACAAGGTGCGCTACAAGGGCGAGCCGATCGTCGCGATCATCGCGGAGAGCGAGGCGCAGGCGCTGGCGGCGCGGGCGCTGGTGCGGGTGGAGTATGACCCGCTGCCCACGGTCTTCGATGTCGAGGAGGCCTTGAAGCCCGGCGCGCCTGTCGTGAACGAGACCTATCCCGGCAATACCTTCGAATATCACGAGAAATATGATCACCAGAAGCTGCGCTTCGGCGATGTTGAGCGCGGTTTCGCGTCGGCCGAGTTCATCGTCGAGGATCGCTACCAGATGTCGCCGATCGAGCATGCGCCGACGGAGACCAACGGCTCCATCGCCGCACCCGAGCAGAATGATCGCTTCGTCGTGCATTCCTGCGCCCAGGGGCTGTTCTTCTCGCTCGGCACGGCCGCGAAGATCGTGAACCTCGACTCCAACCGCCTGCATTTCATCGGCGGCACGGTGGGCGGCGGCTTCGGCGGCAAGGTGGATTCGCTCACCGAGCCCCTCTCCATCCTCGGCGCGATGATGACGGGCCGGCCGGTGCGCTATGTGCTCGATCGCGAGGAGGAGATGCTCTATGGCGGCCCGCGCGGCGCCGAGCGCATCTACATCAAGGATGGCATCGCGCGGGACGGGCGCATTCTCGCGCGGCACATCCGCTCCTATTTCGATGCCGGGGCCTATACGCGGCTCTCGAGCTATGCCGCGATCAAGTGCACGGCGCACCTGCCGGGGCCCTATACGATCCCCAATGTCGCCTCCGACATCTATGTCGCCTACACCAATCGCTGCCCCTCCACGGCGATGCGCGGCTTTGGCATCACGGCGGTGGATTTCGCGCTGGAAGTCCACATGGACAAGGGCGCGGAAGCCTGCGGCATGGACCCGATGGAGTTCCGTATCCTGAACGCCTATCGCGACGGGGACATGAAGGCGCATCGCCGCGTGGCGAAGAACACGGCGCTGATCGAATGCGTGCAGGTCGCGGCCGAAAAGGCGCGCTGGCCGCTTTCCGAGGACGCAAAGCGCCAGTCCTCGCTTCATGGCGGAGGCGGGGCACGCGCGGAGATCCCCGCGACGCCGATTGACGAAAACGGCCGCATCGGCCGGCCCGAGACGCGCAATGGCCGGCCCACGCAGACGCTGCCGGCCGGCGCGACGCGCATTCCGCTCACCAGGCAGCCGATCATGGAAGGCTCGACCGAGAACCGCGCGAAGCCGCCCGCCGTGCCGCAATACGAGCCCTATCGGCCGGCCGCACCGCCGCCTCCGCCGGCCTATCAGCCGCCGCCGCCTCCGGTACCCACGCCAGTCGCTCCGCCGCCTGCGGCGCCTGCCAACGCGCCGGCCTCGCAGCACGGCGCGCATCGCTTCTCCTCGGTTTTCGGCACGCGGAGGCGCTGAGATGGCTCGCTTCAGGGGGCGCGGCATGGCATCCGTCAATTACCCGATCGGCATGAATCTCGGCGGCGATCCCAGCCAGGCGCTGATCCATTCGAATCCCGACGGCAAGTTCACCGTCGCGCTCTCGGCCATCGATCTCGGGCAGGGCATGAAGCAGGTGACCCGCCAGGTCGCGGCAGAGACGCTCGGCGTGCCGATCGAGGATGTCTATGTCGATACCGCCGACAGCGATACCGGCCCGCACGACATGGGCTCCTTCGCCTCGCGCGGCACGCATCGCATGGGCAATGCCGTGATCGCCGCCGCGCGCGAGGCGCGGGGCGTGCTGCTCGAAGCCGCCGCCGAGGAACTGGAGGTCAACGCGGCCGATCTCGTCACCGATGGCCGGGGCAACATCCATGTGAAGGGCGCGCCCTCGCGCTCCATCACGGTGCGGGCCACGGCGCAGGCCGCGCAATTCAAGCAGGGCAAGACCATTGCGGGGAGAGGAATCTTCCTGATCCCGCTCTCCTCGGTTGACGCCGAGACCGGCGAAATGAACCCCAACACGGCCTTCGCCCATGCCTGCCTCGTGGCGGATGTCGAGGTCGATGACGAGACGGGCGACGTGACAGTGCTCGGCATGAGTTCGGCCTATGAGCTGGGCCGCGTCATCAACCCGAGGATGGTGGAGCAGCAGCTCGTCGGCGGGGCCTGGATGGGCATCAGCCACGCGCTCTACGAGACGCCCGAGCCCTATTATCCCAATCCCGATCACGGCCCGCGCGATTTCAACGAATATCTCATGCCCGGGCCGGGCGACATTGCGCCTTATTCCATCACGATTCTCGAACGCCCCGCGCCGGACGGGCCTTTTGGCGGCAAGGGGCCGGGCGAGATGTGCGCGAACCCCGTGCTGCCGGCGATCGCCAACGCGGTCTACAACGCGGTCGGCGTGCGCGTGAACGATCTGCCGATCACGCCCGAGAAGATCCTGCGCGGCATCCGGGCGAATGGCGGTGCGAAGCCGCAGGCGCGTCGCGGCGGAGCGCTCTGAGTCATGACCATCCGCGCGCTCCCCAACGGTCTTTCGAGCCCCGAAGCCCTCTCGGAAGCCCTGCGCGCGGCCTATTACCTCGCGGATGACGCCATCGCGACGGCGGCCTTCCTGTCGCTGGCGCTGGGCAAACCTTTGCTGCTCGAAGGTGCGCCGGGCGTCGGCAAGACCGAGGCTGCGAAGGCGCTCTCCGGCATTCTCGGGCGGCAATTGATCCGCCTGCAATGCTTCGAGGGGATCGATGCCAGCGCGGCGCTCTACGAGTGGAATTATCCGCGCCAGATGCTCGCGATCCGGCAGGCGCGGGAAGGGGAGAGCGCCGATCTCTATCGCGACGACTTCCTGATCGAGCGGCCGATGCTCTCGGCGCTGAGGCGACCGGATGCAACAGTGCTGCTGATCGACGAAATCGACCGCTCCGATCACGAATTCGAGGCTTTCCTGCTGGAATTCCTCTCGGATTTCTCGATTTCCATTCCCGAGCGGGGCACGTTGCGCGCAGCCGAACGACCCGTGGTGATCCTCACCTCGAACCGCACGCGCGACCTGCACGAGGCTTTGCGCCGCCGCTGCATCTACCATTACATCGCCTATCCCGATCCCGCCCGCGAGGCGGCGATCATCATGCTGCGTTCCTCGGCTGTCGCGGAAGGCACGGCGCGTGCGGTGGTGCATGCCGTGGGGCTGTTGCGGCAGGAGCCGCTGACCAAGCCGCCGGGCGTCGCGGAAGCGGTGGATTGGGCCGAGGCCGCGACGGCGCTCGCGCGCACCGGTGCACCATGGCCGGAGGCGTTCCGACGCTCCATCGGCGCGGCCCTGAAGGACGAGGAAGACCTCGCTTTCCTCCGGCCCCGGCTCGATTCCCTCATCGCGGCGGTGGCGGCATGAGCGCATCCGTGCTTCCGGCGGCGTCACGCCCCTTCGTGGCCTTTCCGGCGCTTCTCCGGGCGCATGGCTTCGCGATCGCGCCGGACCAGACCATCACCTTCCTCGAGGCGATCACCGTGCTCGGGCCCCGCTCGCTGGAGCAGGTGCGGCAGGCGGCCTGGGCCACGCTCGCGCCCCAACCGCAGCAGCGCGAGACCTTCGACGCCCTGTTCGATTTCCATTTCCTCGGCGGCGTCGCCGAACCCGGCGAGGCCGATGACTGGCAGCCCGACGACGAGATGGCCGTGCAGGAAGAGGCGGGCAGCCGCGAGATCCTCATCGGCGAAGACATCAACGAGACAGGCCAGCAGGCGATCGAGGCCGAGGCGCTCGCGATCCGTGCGCTCCAGCCGCCCGATGCCAGCGATGTGCTCGCCCGTTTCGCGCGGGATTTGCCCGCCGCCTTGCCCCGCCGGCGTGGCTATCGCTACCGTCGGGCAAAGCGCGGCGCGTCAATCGACCTCGCCCGCAGCCTGCGCGCCGCGATCCGCACCGATGGCGACGTGATGCGCCTGACGCGTCGCCGCCGTGCGAGCCGCCCGCGCCCGATCCTGCTGATGATCGACGTTTCCGGCTCGATGAAGCAACGCACCGATGCCAATCTCGCGCTGGCGCATGCAATCGTGCAGAGCGCGCCCCGCGTCGAGGTTTTCACCTTCGGCACGCGCCTCACGCGGGTCACGCGGGCGCTGAAGCTGCGCAATCGCGAACAGGCGCTGGCGCAGGCCTCGGGCCTCGTGGCCGATTGGGATGGCGGCACGCGGATCGGCGATGCGCTGCTCGCCTTCCTCGCCGTGCCGCGCTTCGCGGGCTATGCGCGCGGCGCGGTGGTGGCGATCCTCTCCGATGGGCTCGAACGCGGTGACCCCTCCGCGATGATCGGCGCGGTGCGCCGGCTCGCTGCGCGCGCTTTCCGGATCGATTGGCTTTCGCCACTTGCGGCCGACCCGGATTACCAGCCGCAGACCGAAGCGCTGGCGGCGATCCGCCCGCTGCTGGCCTCGCTCTCGAACGGCAATTCCACCGCCGCGATCTGCCGGCATCTGCTCGCGCTGGGGCAGGGATCTGCGCCTCAACGGGGGAGGGCGGCATGATCGACGCGCATTTCCACATCTGGCGGCAGGCCGATCTCCCCTGGCTGATGGGGTCGATGCAGCCGCGCATCTTCGGGCCCTACGAGCCGATCCGCCGGGATTACGGAATCGAGGAATACCGCGCCGATTCAGCCGCCGGCGGCATCACCGGCGCGGTCTATGTCCAGGCGAACTGGGCGCCGGGCCGCGCGATGGACGAGGTGCGGTTCGTGGCGGAATCGGCCAGGCGCGCGGGGTTCCCGGTCGGCATCGTGGCCTATGCCGACATGCTCGCGGAGGATGTCCGCCCGCAGCTCGATGCGCTGGCCGCGGGGCCATCCGTCTGTGGCGTGCGCATGCAGCTCCACTGGCATGATAACCCGCTCTATCGCTTCGCTTCCGGCCCCGATCTCGCGCGGAACGCGATCCTTCAGCACAATGTCGCAAGGCTTGGCGACTATGGCTGGAGTTTCGATCTGCAGGTCTTTGCGGGGCAGATGGCCGGTGCGGCCGAACTCGCCGCCGCCTGCCCTGACGTGACCTTCGTGCTTCAGCATGCGGGGATGCTGGAAGACCTCTCCGAGCCGGGTATCGCGGAATGGCGCAAGGGCATGGCGCTTCTCGCGGGGCAGCCGAATGTCGTGAGCAAGCTCTCGGGCCTCGGCACGTTCCTGCGCCGGAATGACCCCAACCATATCGCCTTCGTCGCGCGCGAAACGATCGCGCTGTTCGGCGCGGAGCGCTGCCTCTTCGGCTCGAATTTCCCGATCGAGAAGCTCTGGGCGAGCTACGCCGATCTCATCGCCGCGCATCGCGCCGCTGTCGCCACGCTTCGCGCCGCGGAGCAGGCGCAGATTTTCGCGGGCACCGCCCGTCGCATCTACAAGCTGAAATAACGAGGAGGAACTCCCATGCCGCTGGAAATCAAGGTGCTCGATTATGGGGATATCGAGCTGGAATCGAGCTTCCTCGTGCTGGGTCGCGGCTGTGGCCAGCGCAAGCGCACCTATACCTACGGATTTCTCATCCTTGGCGGGCCGTGGCCGGTGGTGGTCGATACCGGCTATCGCCACAACCAGATCATGGAGAGCCTCGGCATGCGGGGCCTGCAATTCCACGAGAACATGATCGAGAACCAGCTGATGAAGCACGGCGTGCGCATGGGCGACGTGCGCTATGTCGCGCATACGCATCTGCACATCGATCATGCCGGGAAGGACGAACTTTTCCCCATGAACACCACGGTGATCGTGAACCGGCGGGAACTCGAATATTCCGTCTCGGGCCTGATGCATCCGCAATATCCCGCACCGGACATCAAGCATCTGATCGATCGCCTGCACACGAAGCACGCGCTGCGGCTCGAGGATCTCGAACTCACCGGCATGATCGAACTCTTCCCCGGCTGCTCTCTCGAGGCGGCGGGCGCCCATACCGAGGGCTCGATGAACGTGCATGTCGAGACCGCCGAGGGCCGCGCCACCATCTGCGGCGACGTGATCTACGATTTCAACGACCAGATCGTCGACCCGTATCACGAGATCCATGCGGACGAGCCGCGTGTCACCGGCAATCACGGCACCACGAAACGGCAGGAGAAGGCCGCGATCAAGAAGCTGCTGAACGGTTCGCGCTTCCTGCTGCCGGTGCATGACAAGCCCGCGAAGATCGAGGCGGGGCAGGTGGTGGGCCGGCTCGACATGGCCGTGCCCGGGCCCATGCTGCAGAGCGTGCCGAAGCGCAACTGGTTCCCGGTCTGAACCCGCATTCCTGACCCGGCGGAGGGACGCTCATGACAACCCATGTCGCGTTGGACCCGGCTTTTGCCGAACTTTTGGATCTCTGGGCGCCGGTCCGGCAGCTCGGCACCGGCTTCCAGTTCACCGAAGGGCCGATCTGGCATCCGCGGGAGCATCACCTCCTGTTCTCGGACATGCCCGGCGATGTGCGCCGCCGCTGGGATCGCGCGGGCATCACCGAGGTGATGCGCCCGGCGAACAAGTGCAACGGCATGACCTACGATGCCGAGCTGAACCTCATCGTCTGCGAGCATGCGACCTCGACGCTGGTGCGCGAGCGGCCGGATGGCCGGCGCGAGGTGCTGGCCTCGCATTTCGAGGGGCGCGAACTCAACAGCCCCAACGATGTCGTCGTGAAGAGCGACGGCGCGATCTATTTCTCCGATCCGTGGTACGGGCGCATGCCGGTCTATGGCGTGGAGCGGCCGCGCCAGCTCGGCTTTCAGGGCGTCTATCGCATCCCGCCCGGCGGCGGGCCGCCGCAATTGCTGGTGGAGCGCATGCTGTTCGACCAGCCGAACGGCCTCTGCTTCTGCCCCGACGAGAGCAAGCTCTACATCAACGACACGGTCCAGCATGTGATCCGCGTCTTCGATGTGCGACCGGATGGCCTGCTGGCGAATGGCCGGATCTTCGCCTCGGGAATCGTCTCGGCCAGCGAGCCGGGCGTGCCGGATGGCATGAAATGCGATTATCTCGGCAATGTCTGGGTCTGCGGGCCTGGCGGCGTCTGGGTCTATGCACCCGATGGTCGGCTGATCGGCAAGCTGCGCGTGCCGGAACTCGTCGGCAACCTCACCTGGGGCGGGCCGGATTTCCGCACCCTGTTCCTCACGGCGACGCATTCGGTCTACGCAGTGGAAACCCGGGTGGCGCCGCGCAGCGAGCCCTACATGCGGCAGGGCACCAGCGGCCGCGCTTCCGCCCCGCAGGCCGGCGCAAGTGTGGGTCGGAATGGCGCGAAGAAGGCCGCGGCGGGCTACGCCCTCGATCCCGCGCGTTGTGCGCTGATCATCCAGGACATGCAGAACGACGTGGTGATGGAGGGCGGTGCCTTCGCTTCCTCCGGTTCGCCCGTGCATTGCCGGGAACAGAACGCGATCGGAAACGCGTCAAGCCTCGCGGCGGCGGCGCGGCAGCGTGGCATCCCGGTGATTCACGTCTGGTTCGTTGTGGAGCCGGGCTGTCCCGGTGTCACGATGAATGCGCCGCTTTTCGAAGGGCTCGCCGATGCCCGCGCGCTGGTGCGCGGCACCTGGGGCGTCGCGCCCGTGCCGGGGCTCGAGGCGCAGCCCGGCGATCACATCGTCGAGAAGCAGCGCATGAGCGCCTGGGAGGGCACGCGCCTCGAAACAGTGCTGAAGGCCCTGAAGCGCGACATCGTGATCGTCACCGGCGCTTGGACCAACATGTCGATCGAGCACACCGCGCGCACGGGCGCCGACAAGGGCTATTTCATGGTGGTGCCGGAGGATTGCTGCTCCACGATGAACGCGGAATGGCACACAGCCTCGGTGAACTACGCCCTGCAGAACGTGGCAGTGATCACGGATGCCGATTCGCTCACCGCCGCCTGGGGCTGACGACGCGCCCCGGCGCACGCGCTTCGCTCATGCGAAGCCCTGCGGGCAGGCGATGGCGGGTGAAAACAGATTGGCTCCTCGAGCTGTCGGGCCACAATGGCGGAAAATCAGTGACTTAACCCGATTTTGTGGGATGCGATCGCTCACTGAATTCTATAGAGAATTTCCGCGCTTCCCCACGCGGTAGCCGAACTTGCCCTTTCGATATCAACGGCAGTGTCATCACTTCGCTATTCGCTGGACAATGGCGCCTGGCAGCCGCACCTCGAATGATTTGTGTTCCCTGCCAAATTTATTGGATTGGCGGTGATGGACTCTACGGCCTGTTAACCTAATGTTGACCATAAAATCCCGGTCAACGGGAAATTCAGGGTCTGGGGAGTGCGTCGTGCCACGAGGGAGAAAGCCGGGGAGCAAGAATAGTGCAGCAAAGGCCGTGAAGTCTGGCCCCTCCATTGCTGCCACGCTGTTCGCAGCGGCTGACAAGCTGCGCGGCAACATGGACGCTGCCGAATATAAGCATGTCGCCCTTGGCCTGATCTTCCTGAAGTACATCTCCGACCGCTTCGATGCCCGCATCGACGAGGTGAAGGCGAACCCGGAAGAAGCGTCCCTGCTCGACGACCCCGACGCCGCCCGCGACCTCATCATCAGCGAGGGCATCTTCTTCGTGCCGGAGCGGGCGCGCTGGACCTTCCTCAAGGAGAACGCCACCAGCACCAAGCCGACCATCGGCGAGCTGATCGATCAGGCCATGATCGCCATCGAGGCGGAGAACCCCACGCTCAAGGGCGTGCTCACCAAGAACTACGCCCGGCAGGAGCTGGACCAGACCAAGCTGGGCGAGGTGCTGAAGCTGTTCTCGGACATCAAGTTCGACGGCGCGCATCACGGGCAGGACGTGCTGGGTCGCGTCTATGAGTACTTCCTCGGCGAGTTCGCCAAGCTGGAGGGCAAGCGCGGCGGGCAGTATTACACGGCGGGCTGCGTGGTGAAGCTGCTGGTCGCCATGCTGGAGCCCTTCAAGGGACGCGTCTACGATCCATGCTGCGGGTCGGGTGGCATGTTCGTGCAGTCTGAACGCTTCGTCGAGGAGCACGCGGGCAAGAACGTCGATCCCAGGCAGGCCCGCGACCAGATCGCGGTCTACGGGCAGGAGAGCAACGCCACCACGTGGCGGCTCGCCAAGATGAACCTTGCCATCCGGGGCATTGAGGCGAACCTTGGCTCCAAATGGGCCGACACCTTCCACGAGGACCTGCACAAGGGCCTCATGGCGAAATACGTGCTCGCCAACCCGCCCTTCAATGACAGCGACTGGGGCGGCGATAAACTGAAGGGGGACGCCCGTTGGCGCTATGGCGTGCCGCCTGCGGGTAACGCCAACTTCGCGTGGCTCCAGCACATCATCTACCACCTCGCGCCGGATGGCTATGCAGGCGTGGTTCTGGCCAACGGCTCCCTCTCCAGCCAGCAGTCCGGCGAAGGTGAGATACGCCGCGCGCTGATCGAAGGCATCACGGTCGGCGAGGGCGGCAAGCAGGTGCACTACCCCGGCCTTGTCGATTGCATTGTGGCGCTGCCGGGCCAGCTCTTCTCCACCACGCAGATACCCGTCTGCCTGTGGTTCCTCACCCGCGACAAGTCGAACGGCCTCTCGCGCGACAAGAAGCTCCGGGACCGGACGAACGACATCCTGTTCATCGACGCGCGGGGCCTCGGCACCATGGTGTCGCGCACCTTGAAGGAACTGACCGACGAGGACATCGCCAAGGTGGCCGATACCTACCACGCGTGGCGGGAAGTGCGCGGCGGCTATGAGGACGTGCCCGGCTTCGCCAAGTCCGCCACGCTCAAGGAGGTAGCTGATCAGGGCTTCGTGCTCACGCCGGGGCGCTATGTCGGCACCGTGGCTGCCGAGGAGGACGAGGAAGGCTTCGACGCCAGGATGACGCGGCTGACCAGCGCCTTACGCGAACAGATGGCCGAGGGTGTGAAGCTGGACGAGCGCATCCGCAAGGCGTTGGCAGGGGTCGGCCATGGTTGGTGAGCCTACACGACATCGCGTGAGTGCGCTCATTAACTGCGGTGTTATTGCATTAGGTGATGGTTATCGAGCCAAGAACTCTGAGCTTGGTGACAAGGGGCTCCCGTTCGCTCGCGCGGGCAATATTGATGGCCAGCTTCTGTTTGACGGCGCTGACCTGATCGACGTAGACACCATAAACGTCCCAGCTGAAAAATTGAGCCGCCCCAACGATACAGTCTTTACATCGAAAGGCACAGTTGGACGATTTGCCCGAGTTAAGACCGACACACCTCAGTTCGTGTACTCTCCTCAGTTATGTTACTGGAGGTCACTCAATCAAGAGAAGATTGACGCAGGATATCTCTACTATTGGCTGACAGGCCCGGAATTCTACTCCCAGTACAAGGGGGTGTCAGGGCAAACGGACATGGCAGAGTATGTCAGCCTCGGTGATCAGCGGGCTATGTCGATTACACTGCCCGACATCGAACGTCAGCGATCTATAGCAACTCTTCTCGGCTCCCTCGACGACAAGATCGAGTTGAACCGGCGCATGGCGGCGACGCTGGAGGAGATGGCGCGGGCGCTGTTCAAGAGCTGGTTCGTGGATTTCGACCCCGTCCGCGCCAAGGCCGAGGGCCGAGACCCCGGCCTCCCCGCCGCCACCGCCGCCCTGTTCCCCGACAGGTTTGGTGACGATGGCCTGCCGGTGGAGTGGAGTGAGAAGTCCCTACTGGATCAAGCTACATGGGTGAATGGTGCGGCCTACAAAGACATGCACTTCTCGGACGCACCCGATGCGCTGCCCGTGGTCAAGATCGCAGAGCTGAAGAACGGCCTCAGCGAGGGAACGAAGTGGACGAACACCGACCTCGGAGACCGTTACCGCATCAGAGACGGGGAGATGCTGTTTTCGTGGTCTGGCAGCCCCGATACATCCATCGACACCTTTCTCTGGGTGCACGGCGACGCTTGGCTAAACCAGCATGTTTTCGTGGTGCGTCCGAATGGGGAAGCGTCCGAGGCGCACTTGTTCGCGATGCTGAAGTTCCTGAAGCCAACCTTGATCGAGATTGCTCGCGACAAGCAAACAACCGGCCTTGGGCATGTCACCCGTCAAGACATGATCCGTCTAAAGGTCTGCGTTGCGCAACCGAACGTGCGAGCTGCGTTCGACAACATCGCGGAGCCGCTCTTTGACCGGTTGAAGCTGGTCCTACGGGAAAACGCCCGGCTGGCAGTGACCCGCGATACCCTACTGCCCAAGCTCATCTCCGGCGAACTCCGCATCAAGGATATGGGCAAAGACGTGGAGGCGGCCTGAGGCATGCCCTACACGCTCCAGATGCTCCGCGCGCTCATCGACGCTCACCCTGACCGGGCAGAGCCTCTGCGCATCCATATCGAGGCGCTGGAGCGCAGCATCGAGAGCCAGCCCGCCTTCTGCCTCCAGAGCGTCCGCACTCTGTTCGAGGCCGCGCACGCCACCATCGGCCCGCATCTCGGCATCACCTTCGGCAAGGATGAGCAGTTCCATCAGCGCACGCGCACGCTGCTGAACGCCATGGACTTCTCGGTCGAGGATCACCCTGAGGCTGTGAAGATCAACGAGACCATTACGCGGCTGCTTGGCAACATAAACGGCATGGCTCACGCCCTCGCCGAACTGAGCAACATCCCCAACATGCGCCATGGCGGCTCGCTCGACTGGGGCACGCTTCAACGCCAGCACGCGCTGATGCTGGGCGGGCTCTGTGACAGCCTCGTGGCGTTCCTGTTCGATGTCGCCTGGAGCAGGGCCACTCCAGAGGGAGCGGCAGCGGACAAGCCCGGCTACGATGACCAAGACGCCTTCAATGCCTATCTCGATGACGAGTACGAGGTGATCGAGATCGCAGGCGCGACCTTCGACCCCAGCTATGTGCTGTTCCACCTCGACGAGACGACCTATGATGCTGCCCGCCTCGATTGGGAGGCTGAGCGAAACGATGACCAACATGCAGACAAGGAGGTCGCTGCATGACGCGTGTTGCCGTCAGACCCGAACTGTTGCGCTGGGCGCGAGAGCGCGCCGGTGTGATGGCGGCTGACGAGTTGACGGGGCGCTTCCCCAAGCTCCAAGAGTGGGAAGCGGGCGACACGAGGCCCACGCTTAAGCAGCTGGAGGACTTCGCTCGCGCCGTTCATGTGCCCTTGGGCTACCTGTTCCTCCCGGCACCGCCCGACGAGCCGCTGCCGATCCCCGACTTCCGCACCCATGACGGGCGAGGTGTGCGCCGCGCCAGCCCGAACCTGATCGACATGCTCTATGCCTGTCAGGAGCGGCAGGGGTGGTATCGCGAGTTCTCCCTTGCCAGCCGTATGCCCGAGGCGGACTTCGTGGCCAGCGCCACGCTTGACCAGCGCCCCGAGGAGGTCGCGGCGGCGATGGCACAGCGTCTCGGCTTCGACCTTGCCGCCCGCGCGACCTGCCGCACATGGGAGGAGGCTCTGCGTCTCTTCATCGGACAAGCCGAGAAGCTCGGCGTGCTGGTGATGGTCAGCGGCATCGTTCTGTCCAACACCCACCGCGCCCTCGACCCGCAGGAGTTCCGGGGCTTCGCGCTCGCAGACCGCCGCGCGCCGCTCATCTTCATCAACGGGGCCGACAGCAAATCCGGCCAGATGTTCACGCTCGCGCACGAACTCGCCCACCTCTGGCTGGGAGCGTCTGCGCTCTCCGATGCGACCGCTGCAACTCTGAACGGGCACTGTCGGGAAGAGGTCTGGTGCAACGCCGTCGCTGCTGAGCTTCTGGTGCCGCTGGCGGCGTTCCGGTTGGCCGTACAGCCCGGCGAAGCCATCGACGCGGCGATGCAGCGCCTCGCACGTCAGTTCAAAGTCAGCACGCTGGTGATCCTGCGGCGGCTTCTCGATGCAGGTGTTATCACGCGCGATGCCTTCGGGCAGGCATGGGCCATGGAGCGTGAACGTCTCCGAGCGTTGGCCGAAGCCGCCGGATCCGGTGGTGGTAACTTTTACCGAACCACCTTGTCCCGCGTCGGGAAGCGCTTCGCCCGTGCACTGGTTGAAAGCACGCTGGAGGGCCAGACACTCTATCGTGACGCATTCCGCATGTTGGGGGTCACCAAGACGGAGACCTTCAACACTATCGGTCGTGAGGTCGGGGCGATGCTTTGATGCGCTACCTGCTGGACACCAACATTTTCATCCAAGCACGCAACCTGCACTATGGCTTCGACTTTTGCCCGGCCTTCTGGGAATGGCTCATCGACCAAAACGCGGCTGGTGTGGTCGGCAGTATTGATAAGGTCTCCGACGAGCTGGTTGCTGGTGGCGACGATCTCGCCGAATGGGCAAAGGCGCGAGGCGATTCCTTCTTCTTGCAACCTGACGATCCGGTTGTTCCAGCGCTGGGGCGTGTGAGTGCTTGGGCAGCATCGCAGGCTTATGAGCGTGCAGCAATCGCGACGTTCCTACAGGTTGCTGATTATTGGCTGGTCTCCCACGCTCTCGCGCACCGTTGCACTGTGGTGACCCATGAGGTCCCAGCAGACACGGTTCGCAAGATCAAGATACCCAATGCCTGCATCGGACTGACCGTTCCCTGTATCAGCCCATACGAAATGCTCCGGCGCGAGCGCGCCCGATTCGTGCTCGGTCGACCGGAGGGCGCATGAACGATACCTACCCCACACCCCCCGACAGTCCACGCATGGAACTGGCCGAGGAAGCCGTCGAGTTGGCGGCGCTCTCGTGGTTCGAGTTGCTTGGTTGGCGGAGCGTGCCGGGTGACTATCTCGCACCGGATGGGCCTATGGGTGCACGGGCGACCTATCGCGAAGCTATACTAGAACCTGAACTGCGCAGCGCCATTGCCTCGCTAAACCCCGAGGCGACCGCAGACATGGTCAACTCGGCAGTGCTCAAGATCAAGGCGTCGCAGAGCCAGGACCTTGTCGAGAACAACCGCCTGTTCCACCCGTTCCTCGTCAGCGGGGTGCCGATCGAGGTGAACGAGAAGGGGACCACGCGAACAATCGGCATCAGGATCATCGATCAGGAGGCCCCACAGGCCAACCGCCTGCTGGTCGCCAACCAGTTCATCGTGAAGGGCGAGAAAGGCACGGTGCGCGCAGATGTGACAGTGTTCATCAACGGCCTGCCCGTGGCGTTGCTGGAGTTGAAAAGCCCATCGGACGCCTCTGCGACGCTGGAGAAGGCCCACAGCCAGCTGACGACCTACAAGACCAGGGCACCAGAGCTGATGCGCACCAATCAGGTGCTTGTAATCAGTGACGGCAGTAACGCTCGCATCGGGTCACTGACAGCCCGACTGGACCGTTTCGCCCCATGGCGGACGATTGACGGGGTCGGCCTTGATGACGCGGGGCGGTCTGAACTTGAAGTCCTTATCCGTGGTGTGTTCGCGCCCGAGCGGTTCATCGACCTGATTTGTGACTTCGTCGCCTTCGAGGTCAAGGACGGCACCGTCAAGTCCAAGAAGCTCGCTGCCTATCACCAATTCCATGCCGTCAGGAAGGCGCTCGCGTCCACCCTCACGGCCTCTCAGTCCGGCAGCCGTAAGGGCGGCGTTGTCTGGCACACGCAAGGGTCCGGCAAGTCGCTGACTATGCTGTTCTTCGTGCGACAGCTCCAGTTGGCCAAGGCCCTGAAGAACCCCACCATCGTTTTGGTCACAGATCGTAACGACCTCGATGATCAGCTTTTCGGCACCTTTGCCGACCACGGGGCGACACTGCGTGGCACACCCCGGCAGGCCGAGACCGCAGAGGAGATGCGCCGTCTGCTTGCAGTCGACATCGGGGGACTGGTCTTCACGACCATTCAGCGCTTCAGGGGTGAAGACGGCTCCCACCCTCTGCTCACCGCCCGCGACAATGTTATCGTCATCGCGGACGAAGCGCACCGCACGCAATATGGATTCAAGAAGCGATACATCGAGCGTGATGGCGGAATGCGGGAGGCCGTCGGGTTTGCCGACTATCTCAGGCAGGCGCTCCCACATGCAACGGTCGTGGGCTTCACGGGCACGCCAATCGAAGAACGGGACCGGGATACCTACGGCACGTTCGGCGACCTCATCGATACCTACGACATGACCCGTGCCGTGCAGGACAATGCGACGGTTCCGATCCACTACACCGCTCGACTTGCTCGTCTCCACCTAGCCCTTGATGACGGCGAACGTGCGCAACTTGATGCGCTAGCCGAAGAACTGGCCGAAGGTGATGACGCCGCCGTCGAGCGCATCAAGGGCAAACTTGCACGTTTCGAGGAGGTTGTGGGCGCGCCTGAGCGAGTGGCCCAGATCGCAGCAGACGTGGTGGAACACTTCGACACGCGACGCGACGCCATGGCAGGCGGCAAGGCAATGATTGTGACGGTCAGCCGCCGTGTCGCTGTGATGCTCTATGACGAGATCGCCAAGCTCCGGCCCACTTGGGTTTCAGCTGACGCCAGCGACGACAAGTCGGGTCTCCTGAAGGTGGTGATCACAGGCAACCGCGCAGACGATCCTCAGCCGCTGCAACCCCACTTGCGCACCAAAGCCCGGCTGGAGGCATTGGCGACCCGGTTTAAGGATCCCGCGTCTGGCTTTGACCTCGTGATCGTGCGTGACATGTGGCTGACGGGGTTCGATGCGCCATCGCTGCACACTCTCTACATTGATAAGCCTATGCGCGGCCACGGCCTCATGCAGGCCATAGCACGGGTCAACAGAGTGTGGGGCGACAAGCCCGGGGGGCTGGTGATCGACTATTTGGGGATCGGCTCTGAGCTGAAGGCCGCCTTGGAGAAGTATACCCAGGGCGACCGCGACCAAGTGCGAATGGATCCCGACGAGGCCGCGCGTCAGACGCTCACGCTGCTTGAAAGCGCGCTGGCACTGCTGGACGGTGTCGTCTGGACGAACTTCTTCTCTGCCCCACCAACCACACGCCTGACGATCCTCAAGCAATGCCTCGAACATCTGCTGGAAACGGGCAGGCGTGACGCCTTCATTGAGACGGGGTTCAAGCTGGAAGTTGCCTATGCGATCAGCGCAGGTGACGACCGAGTCAAGGGCCGTGCGCACGAGATTGCAATGGTCGTGGCGTTGCGGGCGAACTTGGCGAAATACACTACTGGCGCTGGACGGAGTCGCGCCACGGTGGAGCGTGACATCCGGCAGCTATTGTCAAAGGCTGTGATGGCCGACGGCATTCTTGACGTGTTCAAGTCGGCAGGGCTGGAGCAGCCGGACCTCTCCATCTTCTCAGACGAGTTCCTTGCTGAAGTGCGTGGCACCAAGCAGAAAAACCTCGCTGTAGAGACGTTGCGTCGCCTGCTCGCAGACGAGATCAGGGCACACTCCCGGACAAACATCGTCCAGTCGCAGAAGCTGAGCGAGCGGTTGGACGAGACGCTGCGCAAGTACCACAACCGCGCGGTGGACAGCGTGCAGGTCATTGAGGAGTTGATCGCCCTTGCACACGACATCAAAGCCCACGCGGCGCGTGCGGCTGAACTAGGACTGTCGCAGGAAGAGGTCGCCTTTTATGAGGCGTTGGCCGCGAACGGTTCAGCTCGAGAGCTGATGGCCCACGACACTCTGCGCACATTGGCAAAGCTCTTGGTGCAGACGATCCGGGCATCGGCAACCATCGACTGGACCCGCAAGGAGGGCGTGCGGGCCAAGATGCGAATAGAGGTGCGCAAGCTGCTCGCTCGGTATGGCTATCCGCCAGACCTTCAGAAGGCTGCGGTGGACTTGGTTGTCCGTCAGGCCGAGACCATCGCCGCAGACTGGGGTTGATGTGCATCAATATATTTTAACATAACAACGTTTATTTCTTTTTGTTTTTGTAATAATTTTTGAATTTTTTACAGTCTGATTTCCATCAATGCCCCGAAACTGTCTCCCCATCCTAAGAAATTGAGGAGTAACCCGCGCCGACGGGGGCGCGAAATTTTACGAAAGATCCCCATGAATACCTATGACGATAACCCTTCGGCGAAAGCCGCGGGGCTGAAGACGCTTGCCGCCCAGGCATTGCTCAATAAACTCCGCCAGCGTTCCGCATTTGAACTGGATCATTCCTCGCGGTGCGACCGGCTTATCGCGATCCGGTCGGCGCTCCGGGGCCGACATGCACTTCCCGTCGAAGTTTCGGATGAGCTGGCCTGGCGCTATGGTGAGGCGGTCCTCGCGCTCGCCGTGTTGCCTTCTGCGAGCAAGGCGGAGCTCGCGCACAAGGTGACGGCGATCGGCCCGCTGTCACGCGACGTCCTGCCGCCAGTGGAAGCCGCGCTGCATGCCAATGCAGCGATCGCCGCAATGACCGCTGACGGCCAGTTCCTGGGCGTCGCGCTGAAGATCACGGCCGAAGCGCCTCCCGGGTCCCCTTCGGATTCTCTCAACTGACTCAATTCTTTGCTCCTGCTGGACCATCAATTCCCGCGGAAAAGCATCCCAATCCCAGCATCATCCCCAGAAAAGGAACCGGCTTTGCCGGTCGACAACCCATGTCCAAGAACGACTGCACAATCAACACAATCCCGATTTCGACAACCCCCAAGGCCGAAGAGAGGTCCCACCAGCCCGCAACGACGCCCGTCACTTTTGGGCCGCCGCCTCAGGCTGTCCTTTCCAACCGCTTGGTCGATGCCGCGGGCGGCACCCACCGCGTCGTGATTTATTCAGCAGGGAGCCGCGGGCTTGCGAACTTCATTAGGCCACTAGGTCTGACCGCATACAAGTTGGGGGTCACCAGCGCAGGTGATGCGCAAAGACGGGTCGTCGATTTGAGGCGCAAGCACTATGGCTCGCTTTTCGGCCGGTTGGACCAGCCGATCGAAGCGCTCGAAACCATCGAGCAGGCGGACGAATGGGCGCTGGTACCCTGGCAAGTCGATCCTGCCAAGGAACGCCGTGACCTGCCGCCGGGATTTTTCCTTCGAAACGGTGTCCTCGAGGTCGAAATTCGCCTCGACGTGCCGGTCGAGACGGTCGATCAGGCAGTGCATGCGATGATGGCCGAGCGCGCCCTGGATGCCTTTCTGGCCACGACCGAGGGCAAGGCGAGGTTGCGTGCGGTTAGGCGAGACCCCGAAGGCGTTCTGCTTACACCCTATACCTTGATGTACGAGACGGTCCGGATCTCGCGGGTCAAGGAGCTCTACCTGTATCGTCCGCAGCTTGAGTTTCCGCAGCTTGTCGCGTGCCTCGCCAAGATTCTCGCCCCGCTGATGCCCGCCGCGACAAAATCTGCGGAGGCAGCGTGATGGGCGGTCGCAAATCCCGGGCTGCGTTCATGGGCGACGACGACGAACGAAACCCCTTCGAGGACGAAATCTCCGAAAACAGCGAAGTTGACGCTGGGAACCCCGATCAGGAAGAGGGGGGAGGGATAAAGCCTCCCCCGGATCACCCGATCGCTACCGAGGTCCTTCATGCTGACGCTGAAGGTGTGCCGCGTTGGTTGAAGCGGATCTATGATCCTGCGCCGGCGGCGAGCGAGCTTGGTGGAGAAGATTTCGGCGACCGGTACGACGACGACAAGCTGCGCAAACGCAACAAGGCGCTTAAGGCCATGGCCTATGACCCGATGCAGGGCTGGCGTCCGATGATCGTGGCAACCGACGCGATGATCGCCGATCTTGAAGCGCTTGCCGACGCCGCGTCGAATTTCCAGGCGCTTTTCGAGGTTGTGATCTCAGCGGCCCGCGCATCGCTTCTTGCCGCTATGCCGTTGCGCCTCCCGCCTTTGTTGTTGGTCGGCCCGCCGGGTGCCGGGAAGTCCCGCGCAGCCTACGCCATGGCGAGCGCGCTCCAGACGAGCGTCGAGAAAGTACCTGTCACCATTCAGACCGGGGCAGGGGTCTTGAGCGGACTCGATTGGACATGGCGCACGCCATCTATGGGCGTCGTAGCGCGAGCCCTCCTGACGGCACAAACGGCAAGTCCCATCCTTGTCCTTGATGAAGTCGACAAGTCGTGCCCGCGGTCAGAATTCGGCCAACTCCTCGATCCGCTTCATGACCTTCTAGAGTCAGACACGGCTCGGCACTTCGTCGATGAATACCTGAAGCTCCCCATAGCTGCCGATGGCGTCCAGTGGATCGCAACGGCGAATGACGTAGCCACAATCCCAGCTCCGATTATCGACCGCATGCTGTTGCTCGAGGTTGTACAACCAACTCCCAGTGAGATGGGTGTTATCCTGCGCGCCATGATCCAGGCCGCAATCACCCGGTGGGGCGATTGGTTTCCTGCCGAGATTGACGTTGATCCCGGCACGCTCGCCGCACTGCGCTCGATCCACCCGCGCGCCGCGCGCCGTGTCATCGATCTCGCCGTGGGTTTCGCGGTTGCGGCCGGGCGGCGCGTGCTCCTGGCGGATGACGTCGAGCGCGCGCGGATGATCACGATCAGCCCAAAAATGACGAGAAAAATCGGGTTTCTCTAGAATTTTCGGTACAACTGTAAGCCCATGATCACGGGAGCAGGGTAGTCTATACTGCTAACAGTTCTGGCAGGAGCTCCTGCGTGCTGATACCTTTAGTTGAATTGAAAGCAATCTTGAGCTGGCCGCATTGTCATCCGGGTGAAACCGCGATCCTGCCCGATGGAACATCAATCCATTTGCAGGATATTGCGTTGTACTTCTGCAAATTTGAGCCAATCCCCAGCCGGCCAGCCCCAATCGATAACCTTGTCGAGTTCTTTAAGGACACTTCCCTATCTCTGCCTGGAAAAAACGTGGTCCCGTTTCTGTCGCATCCGGTTTTGTACATGAAGGATGAACAAGGACGTTTTTTCGGCCTTGATGGCCGTGCGCGCTTGGACTTGGCTTTGAAACATGGCCTTCCTTCGCTACCAGCAATCCAGTTGGCGGAAGCCGACGTCCGGAATTTTGGCGCCTTAAACCTTGAATTTCCGATAGGCGAGGAAACCAAAGCGGCCGAGAGAGGGGCGTTCCGGGTAGCCCATCTGGCCAACTCCGTCCATGCAACCAATGTACCTTCGCGGCCTTGGCTTAAGGATCCGGCTCGGCAAATCGAACCGGCTTTCGGCGCCGGCAGCAGAGACGGCAAGCGGTTGGGCCGCCCCTATGTCCTCGTCCGGGCTCATCCGCGAACGAGCGAAGGCGATGATCTCCTAAGCCATTGGTGCGTTTCAGATCTTGAGGCTATCGAAAGCGGAATGGGGCGTGTGCTCGCCCTTATCCGAACAAAACTCCAATCTGCGGGTCATCCACTCGCGCTAAAGGCTATCATTAATGAACTCGAGCAGGGGAGGGTCCGTTGTGCAGAACGAAACGATTCCCACCCTCTGATCCTCGGGCTTCCACATCCCCGGGACCTCGAAAGGGTCGTGGCCCAACCGACCCGTCGTGAGACATTCCGAGCGAGCCTGTTGTCTGAGGTCGTCATCGAAAATATGAAACCGCATTTTCTCAGCAATGAAATCCGCGAACTGATTTTTCTTCTACGCGACCTTGGTGTCCTTCGCCTGCGGATCCAGGAAAGCGCCCATAGCCGCAACTCTCTCTTTCGGGATGGCGGGCGTGACGAGACGGTCGAACGAGAGGCTTATGAGACCATGCTGTTTGATCGCAGCTCTCGAAATGCGTTCCGGCCAGTGCCTGACCATCTTGGCATGCCTGGCTACATTGACCCGATGGCCGTGGCAAAGGAGACGTCAGTTCTCGCTTGCGATTATGCTGCGGACTACCTTTTTGTCCGACCGATGTTTCGGGTAGCGTCTATTCTGGGGCAGGTGGCCCGGGCACTCGATCCGATCATCGATGGGGGGACGGCCGTGTGTTATCTTCAGTACCGTGCCCGGTTTCAATTGGGCATCCGAGGGCCGCTTGACCACTTTTGGGACCTGGCTCTGAAGGACCTCGATGATTCGCCTTCTTGGCTCGACTTCGCAGCCATGGCTGCCGTTCGAGCGCGCAAGCCTGTCCCGTTTTCTGCATCCGAGGGAGAATATGCCCGCATCAGGGCAGCTTAGTCGAGCTCCATGCCGGCTGGCCTTTGTGGCCGGCGCAGCCGGGGAACCTCGGCCACCTGGGCCTTGGCCGCATCGATCTGTTTCATCAACTTCGGCACCGGTGATGTTTCTTCATTCTGCGCGGCGAGCTTTTCGAGATAAGCTATGTTCTTTGTTAGATTGCGCTCGAAGCGCTCGGCTCTCTCCTTATTGGCCTCGATCAGGGTTGCAAGAACATCTGCTTCGGCTTTCGTCTCTGCCAATCGCTTGTCAGCCTCCGCTTGGTTTTCCTCGGCTGCCTTTTTCCCGACATGCAGCTCCGCAATCTGTTTGGTCAATTGAGTCATTTCAGCTTTGCGCCGCTTCCGGTGATCCATCATTTGGGCAAAGGTGCCATTAAAGGCATCGACGAAGGGCTTGGCTTCCGGTTTGCTGAGTTCTTTCTTTAGCGCATCGCCCCGCTCACCCCCTAGCCATGCCGCAAGGGCAGCGCCAATGCCTTTGATCTTCGCCGATTGGCGCTCGAGCGCCTCGCTTTCCGCGACCAGTTCATCGCGGGTTTTCCGCTTTGAAGCGATGTCGGCGTCGAGCGCCTTTCGCGTTGCATCGGCCTCCTCGTAAATGTTTCTGAACATGGGGTCAGCGAAGGTGGCTTGGTCCCCAGCTATCGGGGCGCCGATTAGGCGCCGCCGAAGCTCCAGCACTAAGCGTCTGATACGGTCAAGATCGGCTGCAACGCGGCTCTCATGCTTTGCCACGGTACCTTCAAAGGCTATCTCCCGCTCGGTGATCTTGGCGCCTCGAAAGTCAAGTTCGGACTTTTTTCGAGAAATTTCTGCATCTCTCTCGTCCAAATCAGCCTTTAAAGTCTGCAATTCGGATCTTTGCTTGCCACGTTCTTGACTCTGGGCGCGCATCTGTTCGATTTCCGCTCCGACCTTCTGCCTCATGGATTCGAGACCACGCCGCCGGCTTTCGATCTCTTCGTGGATCAGATTTCCGGACTCCGCCAAGCTCGCCACATCCGCGTGGTTCAAGATCTCTTCATCTCCTTGTTTTGACGCGCTTTGCCACAACCGCATGATGGCATCGAGAGCAGCCATGATGCGGCCCTTAAGGCTTTCGGCTTCTTCGATGAGATCGGCGGCATGCTTGCTCGCGGCCTGCGCTTCCTGCTGCGCGATGCCGAGCCGGGACTCTTTTTTCTCGATGTCGGTGGCGCGCATGCGCAAGTTGGTTTCACGCGTCCGGTTCGCCTCCTCGTCGCGGTCGATCTTAACCTGTCGCTGACTGAGATCGCGCTTCCAATCATCGGCTGCATTCTTCAGCCTGTTCACGCGCTCTTCCTCGCGTAGGAGCTCTTCAGCGCGCTTTTCGTGTGTCACTTTTGCAGCTTCGACCGCGGAGATCGCCGCTTGCAGTGCATTGCTGGCCTCTGCGGCCATGGGAGATCTCATCAAGGCCCGATCGGCGTCGGAAAGCTGCTGCCCACTCGCGCATTTCGCCCAAGCCCGGGTGATCGCTTGGACCTCGCGGTCAATCTCGGTTCGGCATTGCTCCTCTTGCCGTGCTACGCTCGCCTCGCGCCATTCAAGCGATCGGCGCATCTCATCGAGCGCCTGACGCTCGGCCTTGAGTTGGTCAAGAACGGCCTGAGCAGCATCTGCTTCCGCTTTCAGTATCGTTGTTCTCCGCATCATCTCTTTGAAAGCAGGGGTTTCGAGATGCCAGCGCCCGGTTTTTGACTTGCGTTCCCCTCGCGCAAGCCTGTGATCGAGGTGCCGTTGGGCGTAATCGGCCCATGAAGTCTGCAAGGCGGCGTAGTCGCCCTTTTCGCCTGTAACTTCGCAGAGCCGCGCAAAGGCCTTATTGGCGGAAATCTCCAGCACGTTTTCAGGCGAGCGAGTGCCATCCTTGCGTAGGCGCCGCTGCCGGCCAAAAATGGGCACAGCGAACACGTCGACCACGCCGCCGCCGACCTCATCCAAGTCGAGTCGGGCGGCTGCGACTGTGCCGATTTCTCTCTCGACGAAGTTGCGCGCCGCCTTGAACAGGGCCACGTTGGCTGGATTGGTCCGGTCATGCAGCCCGCCAGCCGTGCTGATCCAAGAAGGCGATACGCCTAGGATGAGGTGTAAGCAGATCGGCGCCTTAGCGCGCTCGCGTGCCGAGCCCTTCGCGAGGCGCCAACCCGCGATGAGGTCAAACGCACCGTCGCCCGCACCTAAGCTCCAACGCACCTGATCGTCGATGGGGTTGGTACCGGGGCGCACAACACATCGTGCACTTTTCGCCCGATCGGCGTGCTTCTGCGCCTTTCGCAGTTGCGCGAGGCTTTTCAGACGGTCGCACCGCGCGAAGGCGTACTCGGTTATGCCGGGGGCACTCATTCGGCACCCCCAATCAACGTTAACCTATACCCTGCCCGGACATGCGCCCGGGCTTCCGACCGTCCCCCGCGGATCCCGCGGGCGAACCCAGTGAGTTTGGTGGCGAATTCGCCACCAAACTCACTGGGAGTTATTTTCGTACCGAAAACCGCTCCGCTTAACTCCGTGAGGTCTGCGACGCTGGCCGGGCCATTCGCCCGGCAAGTTGCCCGCCAGCCGGCGGGGCCAGACGCAGCGTCTGGCAGGATAAGCACCACCACGTCGGGCACGCGCCCGGCCTGTGATGGGTGCCGATCGGCATTAGAAATGATGCTTTGGAAAGGGCGACCGAAGCTGGTCGTCTCGGGTGCCTGTCGCGGCATGGGATGGTCCTCCGGATTTGGGAGGACAACAAATTGCAACGCTCAAACGGGCTCTGGACCAGACTTGCCAATTCGATTCGGTGAGCGGTGCTTCAAAATGTGAAACTTCGGAGGCCTTCAAAATGGAGGCCTCAATGCAATTCCCGAAAAATGGTTGTGCCCGCCCCGGTACCCAATCCGCAAAAACTGCCTGCCCCCTGAGACCACGGGGGATGCAGCCATGACGACGCGCGCTCAGATTGCAACTCGCCTGCCAACGCTGCTGGCGGTCCGCCGTTCTGAAGCTGCCGCGATGGTTGGCATTTCCGCGGCCTACTTTGACCGTCTTGTCGCTGCGGGCGTTCTGCCCCCGGGGCGTGCCCTCGGTGACGTCCTGGTCTGGTCAGTCGATGACTTGCGAGCCTGCATCAATTCCCTGCCGTCTCGTGAGTTCGACGACGGCAACGATATCGAGCTCTGACCATGAAACTCCGTTGGAAATACGTTTCCCGAGAGCGTGGCGTATTCTGGTTCCGGCGCGGGAAGGGGAAGCGGATTAAGCTGCCCGCCAATCCCCACTCGCCCGAATTCGCCGAAGCGTATCGGGATGCACTTGCAGGCGTGGCTCATCAGCGCGGCGGCAAAAAGCGGTTCCCGGGCGGGACGCTTGGCTGGCTGATCGCACAATACCTTGAGTCGGGCACGGTCAGACGCCTCGCACCGATTTCTCGCCAGACCCGAGCCAACATCCTCAACCGGATCGCAGAAGAAAGCGGCATGGTGGATTTCCGCAGAATTACGCCAGCAGTGATTGCTAAGGGCCGTGAAAAGCGCGCGGAAAAACCGGAAGCCGCCAACAACTTCGTTAAGGCCATGCGCGGGTTGTTCAAATGGGCGGCCGAACAGGGGCACGTGACGAGTAACCCTGCTCGCGAGGTCGACAAAATTCGCGTTGCCGTAAAAGGGTACCATACATGGACGATTGAAGAGATCGACGCCTTCGAGGCGAAGTGGCCGGTCGGAACCCGCGAGCGCCTTGCATTGGATCTCCTTCTTTATACCGGTGCGCGGCGCGAAGATGTTGTTAGGCTGGGTCGATCGAACGTTCGAAACGGCATCCTCACATTTACACCTTCCAAGACGGCCAATACGACGGGGGTTACCGTCACGATACCCTTGCTGGCATGCCTAGAAGATTCAATCGCCGCATGCCCAAGCGGCCATATGGCTTTCCTTGTCACGACGAGGGGTAAGCCTTTTGCTGCCGCATCGTTCGGAAACTGGTTCCGTGAGATTTGTAATGAGGCCGGCGTTCCCGGATCTGCCCATGGGCTCCGTAAGGCTGCGGCGGTCAGGGCGGCCGAGCAAGGTGCGACGGACGAACAACTCCGAGCGATTTTCGGCTGGACCACTGCCAATCAGAGCATCGCTTACACGCGCAATGCGAGTCGTAAGCGGCTCGGTGAAGGAGCAGCCAGTCTCCTGACACGAGAACCAAAAAAGAACTGATTTCCCCACACGCGATCGGCTTTGTGGGGAAAATCCCCAAAAAGATCAATCTTTTCAATGGCAGAAAAGGGAAATGGCTCCCCGGGGTCGATGAAGACGCGAACTACGAGTTCTCGATTTCCCTACTCCCGACTACGCCAAAACCGCCCAAGATGCGCAAGCGTGACCGGGATCGCGCGGAAAGGCTACGCCTCGCCGGCGGCCCCAAGCCTTCTTTGAGGGACCGAGCCGTCGCCCTCGCAGTTGAACACGGAACAGTGCGAACGCGCGATCTAACCGACATCGGGGTGCCTCGCTGCTACCTTGCCCGCATGTGTGAAGAAGGCCTGCTCATAAAGGTAGGCTACGGCTTGTATGGTCCGGGCCGCCAAGCAGCTTAGCGGCACCAGGCGCGAAGCTCCTTCAGGAGTCGCGTGGCACTCCGGCTGATATACGTCCATTTCGGACGAATTAGATGCAAACGCGTCGCAATAGCATTTTAACATGAGCTGACTACAGTCCTGTCAGCATTTCTGCCGATCCGAGTCGGCTGCCCGCGGGAACCATGAAAATCCCAGCGCGCAGTTCCCATATTGGTTGAGGCGGTTGCCGTTTGGCCGCGGCATTCATTCCGGGAGTGCCACGGCTGCAGTTCACCGGAATCACAAAGGAGTTCCGGCCGCTGGAGGCGCAAATTGAGTTGAGGCACCTGCGCTATGCCGTCGCCGCCGCGCACTATGGGAGCTTCCGGCGGGCGGCCGAGGCGCTTGGGGTCAAGCAATCCACCCTGAGCCGCTGCATATCGCAATTGGAAATTCGTCTGGGCGTCGTGTTGTTCGAGCGAACCAGCGGGGGCGTTCGACTGACCACGGCGGGGGCTGAGATATTGCGCACGTCTCGGCACCTGGTCGAAACCGTCGACCACATGGCCGCGACGGCCAAGGAAATGGGTAGGGGCGAGGCCGGCCGTCTCACCGTCGGATTCTACACCTCGCTTTCGGCGGGAAATCTTCGGGCCAGCCTGATCGAGTATGCATCGCGGTTCCCCAAGGTCGAGATCCGGACATATGAGGGCGCTCGCGCTTGCCTCTTCGCCGGCGTCGACGCCGGGCGGCTCGACGTCGCCATCGTTACCGGTGATCCGGTTCCTGGCGAGGGGAAGGTGATGGGGCTCTGGAGCGAACGCATCATGGTCGCGCTGCCAGAGGGCCACCGGCTCGCCGCCAACAACATCGTCTATTGGACGGACCTCAAGGACGAGACGTTCCTGTTCAGCCAGCACGATCCCGGTCCTGAGATCCAGGACATCCTTCTGGCGAAGCTTGCGGCGCCGGGCGAGCGGCCCAAGGTCATCAGCCACGATGTCAGCCGCGAGAACATCAAGAGCCTGGTCGGGGCTGGCTTTGGCGTCAGCCTGATGTGCGAAGCCTGCGTTGGCGCTGCCTACACAGGCGTGGTCTATCGCGAGGCGCGCGACGGCAACGGGCCGAGCAGGATCAGCTATGCCGCCTATTGGCAGCCCAACAACGACAATCCAGCGCTGGCGGGTTTCATCAGCTTGCTTCAAGAGCGCTATCCCGCGCTGCCGGCAGGTGATTGACGCTGCCGTCGCGCCTTCGCAAAGCCCCGATCGGTCGCCATGAAACGCTCGACCATGGGGACGATCAGCTTGGCCGGATCGGCTGCCGGATGTCCCGTTTCCCGAGCCAGGATCTCGGCATAAGCGACCAAATCCCGATGCACGGCGGCAGGAAGCTCGATCGTGAGCTTGACCGGCTTGTCGTCTGCGATGGCTCCCAGCTTCAGCTTCGTCATATCAGCCTCCGTAGGGCTCGAGGACGAGGTCGCGGGTGACGATGACGCGGACCGGAAAGCCGGGCCGGATGGTCAGCGTCGGGGCGACGTTCAACTGGCGGCGGACGATCTGTTGGCCGGCGTCGTTGATCGTGTCCTGACCGCCATTGCGGATAGCCTGGATCAGCCGGTCGTCGTCGTTGGTGGCAAGCTCGGCACCGATGCTGAGCAACGTGGAGAGACCGGCCGCCTTGGCGAGATCCCACCAGTGATAGTCGACACCGTCCTGGAGACCGGCATAGCCCTCGGCGTCAGCGCCGGGCTGGCGCTCGAGGACGATCGAGCGGCCATTGGGGAAGATCAGGCGGTTCCAGACCAGCAGCACGCGGCTCTGGCCGAACTGAACATTGTTGTCGTACTGGCCGATGATGCGCGTGCCTTGGGGTACCAGCAGGATGCGCCCCGTCGGGCTGTCATAGATATTCTCCGTCACCTGCGCGGTGATCTGGCCCGGAAGGTCGGATCGGATGCCGGTGATCAGCGCGGCAGAGATGACGGCGCCGGCTTGCAGAATGTTGGGCGATGCCGGCGCCGCTATGCGATCTGGCGCGACGGTGCGCCGATCGGCAGCGGCGTTGAGGAAGGCGAGCTGCCGATCCTGCGCCGATGGCGTGGCGGGCTGCGGAGCCAGGCCCAGACTCGCCAGGTCAGGTGTGGGCTGCGGTGCAGCCGCCGCCGCGCCGGGGCTCGGCGATGACATCGGGCGATTTTCCGTGCCGGCGAAGAGCCTGGCTGTACGCGCGGCCTCGATCTCCTGCAGCCGTCGCTGCTCCTCGGCGCTGAGGCCAGGATTGGGTGCCGCGACGCCAGGGGGCACGGGCTGTCCGCGGTTCTGCGCGCCAAGGATCGGCCGCCCGAGATCGCCGGGTAGTGGCGGACCGAGCTGGGGAATGCCGCTGTAGTCGCGCGGTAACCCCGCGAGACCGTCGGCGGTCGAGCGGTTCTCGGTCGAATAGAGTTCCTCGGCGGGCCTGCCCCCGTCGCGGGTCTGGAGCGCGTAGATCAGCGCGCCGCCCAATCCCACGCTCGCGACGAGACCGATGCCGGCCAGCGCCTTGCGCGAGAGCCGCGTGACACGCGGCGGTTCGGCGCGGAGCCGCATTGGGGCGGCCGCGTCGGCGGCTGCTCCGGTCAGCGGCGCGTCTTCTTCTTTTTGTTCGCTTGCGGGCTCGCTCACGACGTCGGCCTCCCATCGGTGCGGGTGATCCGGACGCGCTTCTGGCGGTTGCCAGCGCCGAAGCGCAGTTCGGCGGCCGCAAACAGACGGTCGACGACCATGTAGTTGCCACGGACTCGGTAGTTGACCAGTTCGGAGGTGTTGCCCTCCGGTCCGACCACGAACAGGGGTGGCATCTCGCCCTGGCCGATGCCGCGCGGGAATTCGATGAACACCTGCCGTCCGTCGTCGTAGGCGCGGAGCGGCCGCCACGGCGCGCGATCACCCTCGATCGCATAGCGGAAGTTGATGTTGGCGAGGTCGACACCGGTCGCGACCGGGCGTGCGGCTTCGGCCTGCGCGTTCTGCCGCCGAAGTGCGATGAGCTGGTCCTGCGGATATTGCCAGGAAACCGAGGCCATATAGGTGCGCTCGGTCGAGCGCAGCTCCATGTGATAGGTGCGCAGGTTCGTGTTGATGACGAGGTTGGTCATCAGATCGGACCGCGTCGGCTTCACCAGGATGTGGACCTGCGTGCTTGCCCCGGAGCCGCTTTGTGTGTCGCCGATGATCCAGCGCACGGTATCGCCGGCTGCGACCGGACCGGAGCCGACGAGCTGCTCGCCCGGCTGCAGGGCGATGTCGGTGATCTGACCGACGGCGGTATAGACCTGATAGAGTGCGCCGGCCGTGAAGGGATAGACTTGCATGGCGTTGATGAAGCCGTCCCGAACGGGCTGGACCCGAGCGGCGGCGTTGGCCTGGTTGACGCGGGCGGCCGGGTCGGTGGGCTCGGGCGTGCGACGCGACGGCTCGACAGGCTTCATCTGTCCGGGTAGCGGCAAGGGGCGCGGCAGCTCGACGACCTGCACCGGCGCCGGCGGCTCGGCCTGGAGCGTTGCCGGCGCGGCATCGTCGTAGGAGATTTCAGGGGGTCTCTGCGTCGTGGCGCAGCCCGCCAAGGCGCTCGCTGAAATCAGCAAAGCCGCAAATGTGGAAGTGCGAGAAGCCGGATTTCCGGCTTTACGGAAAGACGGCTTCATTGCCCAAGCTCCCGTGACCAGTTGATGGCGTTGACGTAGATGCCGAGCGGGTTGGCGCGGAGCCGGTCGGGGTTGCGCGGCACCTGCACGACGATGGTGAGAATGGCGGTCCAGCGGGTCGTCTCGGCGAGCTGGCCGTTCTCGTAGCGCCGCTCTGTCCAGGCGACGCGGAAACTGTCCGGCGAAGCGCGGATTACGCTGGAGACGTCGATCGCCACCTGCTGGCGGCCGACCTTGGTGAACGGGTCGTTTGAACGCGCATAGTCGTTGAGCGCGGCCGCGCCGCGATCGGTGGTGAAGTCGTAGGCGCGCAGCCAGTTTTGCCGGACGATGATGGCGTCGGCAGGGATCGATCGCACCTGCTCGATGAAGCGCGCGAGATGGAATGCGATCTGAGGATCGGTCGGACGATAGTCGGCGACGGCGGGCGCGACGGCTTGCGCCTGGCCGAGCCTATCGACCTGCACCACCCAGGGCACGATCGTTCCGCGAGCCGATTGCCAGACGAGTGCGGCGGCGAAGCCGGCTGACAGGATCAGCGATCCGAACGCCATCAGTCGCCAGTTCTTCGCCTGAACGCGGGCGGCCCCGATGCGATCGTCCCAGACCTGGGCGGCGCGCTGATAGGGCGTTTCGGGCTCGGGGGTCTTGCCGTAATGGGTCGAAGGTCGTTTGAACATCAGCGGTCGCTTTCGGAAAGATTGACGGAAGAGCCGCCGCCATGGGCGTCGCCGGAGCGGACGGCGTGCGCGGTGGCCTGGACAGCGTGGGTCGTGCGCTGGGACTGGCGCATGCGCCTGACCCAATCGGGAGGACCGCTGGCGACGGGCGCCGCGGTCGCCTCCGCGGTCGAGTTGCCGCCGGTGAGAACGGACTTCCCACCAGCGTTGAAGCTCGATTGCATGCTGTCGGCGGCACGAGAGGCGGCGCGGCGCAGCGGCGACGTCGCGGCAGTGCCGGCGGCTCGCACAACACCACCCAGTCCCGACGCCACACCTTGGAGACCGGAATGGCCGGCCGCGCCGAGGCTGTAGGCGGTGGCAGCACCACCGGCGAGCGCGGCGCCGC
>PERO01000011.1 GCA_002928875.1 Methylobacterium sp.
TGGGCAACCTCATGCGTGCCGGACGCCGTCTGCTGGGTGTTTCGGGCAATTTCTCCGGTCGCATTGCGCTGTTGCTCGACAGCCGCCGCGACGCCGGTCGAGAGGCGGGAAATCTTCTCCACGATCGAATTGATCCGGTCGATGGCGGTGACCGCTTCCCCGGTCTTGGCCTGGATTCCGGTGACCTGAGTCACGACTTCCTCGGCGGCACTGGCGGTCTGGTTTGCCAAAGCCTTCACTTCGCTGGCCACCACGGCAAAGCCACGACCGGCCTCTCCGGCGCGCGCAGCCTCGATCGTTGCATTCAGCGCGAGGAGATTGGTCTGGCTGGCAATATTGCCAATGAGCTGGACAACAACCCCGATCCGGCTGGCCGCCTCCTGAAGGTCGCGGACAACGTCGACCATCAGCCGCGATTGTTCCGCGGCATCCCTCGAGATCTCGGTCGACTGGCCGATCTGGTTGGCGATCTCCTCGACAGAAGCCGCGAGTTGTTCGGCGGCCGAGGCCATCGTTGTCACGGATGCGGAATTCTCTTCCGACGAGCGGGCGACGCCCTCGGCCTGGATGAGCGTTGCGGCTGCCGACATCCGGACCGACTCGGCATGGCTGCGCAAATCTCCGGACATGCTCCTGATCGATGCGACAACGCCCGTGACGGTGCTCTCGAACCGGCTGGCGAGCAGCTGCCGCCCGGAAATGTCTTCCCACGCCACCATCGCGCCAAGCCGGCTGCCATCCGGCGCGAGGATGCTCGCCGCGGTCAGCGTGAACAGGCGTTCTCCGTGTCTCAGGGTGGTCCGCATGCCCTCTTCGGGCAAGGTCGCGAGGCAATGGTCATCGAGGCCCGCCGAACCGATCAGTTCCGCTGCCTTGGCGCCGGCAATATCGGTTTTCATGCCCGCTGTGGACAAGAGGCGGGCCAGCGCGGGGTTCAGGTAATCGATGCGCCACTCATGGCTGGCATCGATCGTCATCACGCCGATCGGCATGCCGCTCACCGTCTGGCGCAGCTTGAACGAATTCAGCACGTCCTGCCGAAGCGCCGCAAAGGCGCGGGCCATGTCGCCGATTTCGTCCCGCTTGCCCTCATACTCGACGAGCGTGCCGCTTTCCCCCCGCGCAAGGCCCTTCAGGGCACCGGATGTCCGGACCAGGGGGCGCGCCATCACGCGGCCAATGGCCAAGCCGAGCAGCAGGGCAACGGGCAGGCAGACCAGGGCATAGAGCGAGAGCTGGCTGAGAAATTCGTCGCTGCGCGCCTTGAAGATCCGGTCCGGCCGCAGGGTTGCGACGACGATGCCTTCCGAGCCCGAGATCGACGGCATGTGCTGCAGATGGGCCAGGTAAACCTCGCCCGCGACATCCACCGCACGGAGTGCGTGCGTGCCGGCAATGGCTTCCTTCAGCGCTTCCGGATCGATGGCGACCGGCTTGCCGGAGCCCAGCGTGGAAAGGGTCATCTTCCCGGCAAAGAACACGGCGATTTCCGCGCCGGTCTTCTCCTTGATTTCGTGAAGCAGGGCGTCACTGGCCCGCGCACCGATCTTCAAGGTTCCGACAAGACCGCGTGCAGCGTGAACCGGCACGACACCGTCGAACGCCGCCTGGCCGGTCGTCGGGGAGACCGCCAGTCCAAGAGTGGAAGTCCCACCGAGAGCAGCCTTGACTTCCTTGACCTGAGACTTGTTGTCCCCGCGCTGGCCCGGATTATGCCCGCGCATCACCACAATGCCGTTGGCATCCGTGAGCTCGAAGGTCGATACAACGGGATCGACCCGCTAGAGGCTTTCGAACTCGCTTGTGGCCAGTGAACTCAGCTGCGTTTCGTTGGCGATCTGCAGGGTCAATCCGACATTGGGCTTCCGCGCAATGATTTCGGCATAGGCCAGGATCCGCTGGTTGACGCTGCGGAGGGATTCCCGAACCTGCGCGGCGGCTGCCGCGACATCGGATTGCTGGGCCTCGACATTGATCCGTTGGACCGAGCCGAACGAAAGGGCGGCGCATATGGCAAACGCCGCCGAAAAGATAGCCGTCGAACCGGCTGCGTATTTTGGCGCCAGGCCCGTGATCAGATGCTTCTTCAGCATGAATGGCCTCGATCAGAAAATTTTTCAAAACAATAATGACAGCCATCTATAACCAGTTGGTAAATTTTCTTTTGCGCTGCTCCCGGTACCTGGTCACTTTATTGGGACACTGCCCGCTTTACTGGGGTCCAACGTGTCGGACGCGGCTATCGCCCCGTGGTTCGACAACATGTAGGCGACCACGGCGAGCTTCTGTTCTTCGGTCAGCAGGGCTGGGTCGTTGAAGGGCATCAACTGCATGTAGTCGATCAGGCCCTGCGCGTTTCCGAATTTCGTCGCGATCAGAGAGCCCTGGCCCCAGATCGGAGTCTGGAAACCCTGGCCCCGCTTGCCATCGGCGCCGTGGCAAAGCATGCAAGCCTGCTCGTAAAGCGCCTTGCCCTCCGTGACCTGCTTTGAAGGCGACGCAGCCTGGAGCACGCCCGCAAAAAGGGAGCCTGCCCCGGCGATCAGGCCGATGAATCCGAGTTTATTCTTCATGGGGTAGCCATTTTTTTGATGCGAACATGGGACTGGACGCACTCCACGCGGAGTGCGTCCTGCCGTGGCGAAGCCTCACGCGACCTCGATCCTGAACTTGGGGATTGACCAGTTCGCCATGCCGAGGCTGTTCAGCGGGATTTTCTCGGGCTGCACTGTTCCGGCATTGTCGGTGGTGCGCGTCTCGATCACATGCGTGCCGGCCGCGGCATCCCAGGGAAAGTCAAACCGGACCCACGTGTATTTGCCCAGATTGGGCTGACGCAGGGTGGCCATCTGCCAGGCGCCACCATTCAGGCGGTATTCGACATGCTTCACGCCGTGCTGGGGCGCCCAGGCATAGCCGCGCATCGTGTGCCGCCCGGCGGCCATCTTCGGCAGCTCGCCTTTCTTGAGCGGATAATTCGCCGGGATCGACGGCGACTGCTCAATCACAAGCGGAACCGTGATCAGGGACTTGGGCGGCATCCAGGTCACCATCGGACCCTTGATATCGGCCGGCGTGATGCCCGGCAGGAATTCGTCATTCGCGGCATCGAATTCCGGTGCCTGGTAATCCGGACCGAGGAACACCTCGCCCTTGGTGTTGAGCCGCGTCCAGATGCGCTTGTCGGACACGCGGATCTCGGTCACCCACTTGATCGAGGCCGTGCCACCCCAGCCCGGCACGACCACGCGCACGGGCGCGCCATGGTCCGGCGTCAGCGGGTTGCCGTTCATCGCGTAGCAGATGCCCATGTCATGCTGCTGCGCGAGGACGTCGGCGAACGGCATTGGACGGCCCATGTCATTGCCATCGACGCCCGACCAGAACAGCACCGTCCGGGCATTCGGCTTGATGCCGCAGCGGGAGAAGATGTCGGCCATCGAGACATATTGCCATTCGGCCTGTCCCACCGCTCCGAGAACCCAGTTGCCGCCGCCCACCTGCTGACCCGTGAAGCCGCCCTGTTCCCAGAACAGCGTCCGACCATTGCCATGGCACTCCATGGTCGCGATGATCGTCTTCGAGGGCATCTTGATCAGGTCGTCATAGCTGATCTCCAGCGGCCGCTCGACCGAAGAGCCATGGATCTTCAGTTTCCAGTTCGCGCGATCGAGAACCGGCTTCTGTTCGACCGTCGGTGTCGGATAGTGGTTGCGGACATAGAACTCCTCGACCGGCGTCATGAAGGTCGAGAAATTCCAGTAATTGCCGGAACGCACGGTCGCGCCGATGTTCAGCACGCGGCTGTCATCCTTGATGAGGATGCGGCGGGCAGGGGCGGCCGGCGGTGGCGTCGCAGGCGCCTGCTGGGCGGCCGTATCCGAACTCATCATCGTGGCCGCGCCAAACGCGCTGGCTGCCACGAACAGGCTTCGGCGATCCATGTTCGTCCCGTTTTTCAGGACATCCTTCACAAGCGCTTCTGCCGCAGCGCGTTGACGTGTCTCCGACATCGACTTCCCCTCCGATCAAACTGGCGGAGCGCTCTGATGGGCGCCCTGCGGAGGGAGATGCAGTCGAGATGCCATGGTGCCGTGCACAATATCCGGCAAAAAGCACTGCTTTTTCAATAAATCGACGACAGGTTTGTCCGCATTCTCGGACTTTCGCCGGAAAACAGTCCGATTTTCCGGACTGGTTCAGCCCTCGTACCGAATATCGAGCCTCTTGATCTTCTCGAAGAGGGTCGATCGCGAGACCTCCAGTTTCTGGGCGGCGAGCGTCACGTCGCCCTTGGTCAAGGCGAGCGCTGCAAGGATTGCCCGCCGCTCCGCGATGTCCCGGGTCTGTTGCAGCGAAAGCACCGGGTCCGTCCGGTCGCCCCGGAATCCTCGTTCCGGAAAGAGGTCAGCCGGTCCAATCAGATCGGCCTCGGCCAATGCCACCGCCCGCTCCACCCTGTTCCGCAATTCACGAATGTTTCCAGGATAGTCGTGGGCGAGCAGGGCATCCTCCGCGAGGAAGGAGAACTGCTTCTGGCCCATGCCAAACCCGGCGCAAAACTCTCCCAGAAAACGATTGGCCAGACCGAGGATATCTTCGGGGCGCGCCCGCAAAGCGGGGATGTCGACCACGATCACGGCCAGCCGGTAATAGAGATCCTCGCGGAAGCGCCCGTCCTTCACCCGCTGGGTCAGGTCGGCATTGGTCGCCGCGATCACCCGCGCCCTAAAGGGGGTCAGCCGGTCGCCGCCAACACGCATGAAGGATCGCTCCTGAAGGAGCCGCAGCAGCATCGCCTGCATGCCCAACGGAAGGTCGGCGACCTCGTCGAGGAAGAGGGCTCCGTCGCCTGCCTGCTCGGCATAGCCGATCCGACGCAGTTGCGCGCCGGTGAAGGCCCCCTTCTCGTGGCCGAAAATCTCGGTTTCCAGCAGCTCCGCCGGAATGGCCGCGCAGTTGAGGGCGATGAAGGGCTGGCGATTCCGTGCCCCCTTGGCATGCAGAAAACGCGCCGCGACCTCTTTTCCGGCGCCGCTGGGGCCCGTCAGCAAGACCGTTGAATCGACGGTCGCGAGACGCCGCAACTGGCGCTCGACGGTGGCGATCGCTGGCGAATGGCCGAGTTCGTAGCCGTCCGTCAGAGCCCAGCGCGACGCAATGAGCTTTTCGATCCGCTGGAGGAGCGCATCAATTTCAAAGGGCTTGGTCAGGTAATCGGCTGCGCCAGCCTTCATCAGGCGCACGGCCTGGTCGATATCTCCGAAACCGGTGATGAACAGAAACGGCGTGCCGAAGGCCTGCGGAGCAATGACCTTGAAGATCTCCTCCCCGGTCAGGTCGGGGAGCCGGATATCGCACAAGACGACATCGGGGTCGGCCTCGCCGATTTGCTGAATCGCATCGCGACCCGTCCGGAACCACTCGGTCCGGTAGCCCTCGACATGGAACCACTCGATGAGGGATTGCCCCATCACGGGATCATCCTCGATGAGGACGATCAGCGGCCCGCGCCCTGGGATGGGCAGCCTAGGCCGCGGTTCGGAGATCTGGCTGAGCATGGGGGATCCTGACGGTGAGCGCGGTGCCGGGTGGACCTTCGATCGAAAGCGTGGCGCGCTGATCCGAGACAATCCGCGCGACGATCCACAGGCCGAGGCCAGCATTGGCATCCTGCGCCGATGTCGCGCTGGCCGCAGTGAGGAGCATCGCACGGCAATCGGCCGGCAGCCCCGGCCCCTCGTCGGAGATGTGCAGCACGGTCTCGTCGCGATCGGATCGCACGCTGAAACAGACCCGGCCCCCCGGTGGGGAAGCTGCGCAGGCATTGAGCGCGAGATTGAGAGCCATCTGGCGGAACGGCTGGGCCGCGATGGACGAGTGGGGGCCGAGCTCGTTGGTCCATTCGAGCTGCAGGTCGCGGCGCAACGCCTCGCTCTCGACCAGAAAGCGCAGATCTTCGATGTCGCCGCTGGTCAATGTCCGGTCATCCGTCTCGCCACGCCACACGACAAGCGAGGCCCGGACGATGTTGCGGATCCCGGTCAGGCCGCGTTCGAGCAGCGTCGCGGCCCGTTCGCGCCGCTCGGGGTCGTCGCCATGGCGCTGGATCATCCGCACCGCGTTGAACAGGCCGCCCAGCGGATTGTTGACCTCATGCGCAATAGCCGATGCGTAGCGCCCGAGCAAAGCCCGGCGCTCCTGATCGGCCAGACGGTGCAGCAGGGCCTCGCGCTCGCTGATGGCGAGGGCCGCTGCGTTGTAGCGCCGATAAGCCTTGCCGGCCTCGGTATCCGGCGGCGGCAGCTTGTGATCGGGGATGGGTTCCAGTCGTCCGTCGCCGGCGCGGGCCAGATAGCTGGAAAGGCGAAGCAAGGGCCGCAAAGTCCGGTGGACAACGAACCAGCCCAGTCCGGCAAAAAGGAGCGTCAGCGCGCCATTGACGCCGAGGAGGGTCCATAGCGTATCGGAACGGACCCGCTGAATGTTCGCGATATCAATCTCGGCCGCGATCCGGCCGATCTCCCTCCCGCCCTCGCGCAAGGTCCTGTGGACCCAGACGCGCCCGCCGGGATCGGAGAGATCCGGATCGCTGCGGCCTATGCGCGCCTTCTCCGGCGCGATCGACCCGACGGGATACGTTGCCGGGTCGAGTGCTGCCAGAACGGATTCATTCGGCAGGATCACCAGGACGATCCGCGGGTTCACGCCGGAATACTTGTGCCGTGCACGATCGAGAACATCGAATGCCTCCCACGGCTCCTGCCGGATGACCGGCGAATGCAGCGCCGTAGAGAGGCCGTCGAGATAGGCGCCGGTCAGTTGCCGGAAGCTCTGGGCCTGGTCCCGCGCGAGGCGATCGAGGACGACCTTCGACATCGCGGCCGCAATGCCGATCATCAGCAAAGCCACGATGAGGGGCGCGCGGACGGCCAGGGGCCAGCGCTGGGGATGGAAAACCCCGATCATCCGAATTCCTGCGCCCGCTTCCAATGCTCGGCGATGCTGTCGAACAGGTTCGCTTCACCCGCGACAAAGCCATCCAGTCGCAACATGCCGAGGATCGCCCGGCCATTCGGATCGTCCGGCATGCTGATCAGGGCCGCAGCGATGGCGTTTCGCAAGGCGGGGTCCACCCCGCGCCGCCGCAACCGGCGGGAAGCCCATGGGTTCGGAAATGTGCTGGATGCGCGTGCCGGAAACCAGCGCCGGCTCGATCTCGCGCATGACATCCCAGACATAGCCGTCCACCGATCCCGAATGCGCGAGTCCGGATGCCACGGCGCGGATCACGTTGCGATGCCCGAAGGTGAAAAAGGTCCGTGCGAAGAAGGTCGACGGGCTTTCGCGCAAGCCCGCCAGCAAGGAGCGCGTCGCCAGGAATCCGGAATTGCTGTCGGGGTCCGAGAAGGCGTGAATGTCGCCGCGCAGGGAATGGATCGTCTGGCTCTCCCGTCCGGCCCGCGTGACGATATAGGCCCGGTAAAGGGGCGCGCGCTGGTACAGGGGAACGGCCACCAGCCTCAGCTGCTCGCGGTTCTGCACGAACGGAAAGCCGCAGATCCACGCGGCATCCAGCTGGTTGGCGACCAGAAGGGACGTGATTTCCTGATAGGTCCGGCGCTTCACCAGCTGCACCGGTCGCGCGATCTGGCGCGACAGGTAGCGCTCTAGGTCGGCAATCAGTTGGATATCCGAGTCGAGGAAAACGGGGGTCAGGCCGAAGAGCACGGGCCGCGCCGCGCGCGCGAGGGTCGGCATCGCCAGGGTTGCCGTCGCAAGCCCTCCAGCGAGGACGCGACGGCGAGACACTTGCTTTAGCCGGGCCCTAGCTGCGCGCATAGAACCCTCCCTTCCGGTCCCGTCTTTTGCGGCAATCGGGCGCAGATTGATGGAGAACGCTTCAGCGATCAAGCGGAGCGTTGGCGACCAAAGCACCATGTCGGCTCCTCCGCCAACATCTTCCTGAGCGCACATGTTGAATCATGTCGGCCAGCGGGAAAGAAGCGGCACATGGAGGACGGCTTTATCGGACGATCCGAGGAGTGCTGCGCAAAGAGCCAATCGAACATCCGGCTGCTATCGGGTAAAGCCTCAAGCCCAACGCGCGACTGAAACGCGGGCGCGAAGCAGCCGATCGCATTCGATGATCCCTGTTGGCGCGCAAGCTTCACAATGAACCACTTGTGCCCTCCCATAAAGTTTGATATCGAACGATTATAGTTTGACATCAAACCAATGGAGGAGGTCATGGTCAATCGTCGCAATCTCATTCTCGGTGTCGGGGGAACGCTGGCGTTGATGGGCGCGGGTGCAGCCTGGCGCGTGACGCGCGTGCCGCAAAAAGCCCTGCAGCCTTGGGCGCAGGCTGGCGTGACCGAGCTTGATCCGCGGCTGGATGCGTTCCGCCATGCGATCCTCGCGCCCAATCCGCACAATATGCAGCCTTGGCAGATCCGGCTCATGGGCGATGATCAGGCGGAGATCTCATGCGATCTGGCACGCAGATTGCCGCACACGGATCCCTTCGACCGGCAGATCGTGATCGGCTTCGGCTGTTTTGTTGAGCTTGCGAGCATCGCTGCATCGCGTCGCGGCCTGAAGATCGAGGTCGATGCGTTTCCGGAAGGCGCAGGCGAAGAACGGCTGGATGCCCGCCCGGTCGCGCGCCTGCGCTTTGTCGCCGAGCCGGGATTGGCTGCCGATCCACTGGCGGGGTTCATCCGCGATCGACGCTCGGCCAAGGTCCCGTTCGATCTCGCGCGCCCCGTTCCGCCGGAAAGCCTTGCAGCCCTTCAGACTACGAGCTCTGATCTCATCCGCTTCGATTACAGCAGGAGCCACAATGAGACCGAGGCCCTGATTTCCATGGCTTCCACGGCCTTCGAGCGTGAAATGCGCACCCCGCACACCTTGCGTGAGAGCATCGATGTGTTGCGAGTAGGAGCAAGCGAGATCGATGCAAACCCGGACGGAATTTCCTTGCGCGGCCCATTCTTCGAGGCACTGAGCGTCCTCGGCCCCGACAAGGTGCGCGACGCTTCGAATGATCCGCAATCCGCCGAAACGACCCGGCAGATCGACCGCTACCGGCAGATTTTCGCGCAGACGCCGCGTTTCGTCTGGCTCACTGGGCTTGGAAACAGCCGCGCACATCAGCTCGCAGCGGGCAGAAGCTATCTCAGGCTCAATCTTCTCACCACGCGGCTTGGGCTTGGTCTGCATCCCGTCAGCCAGGCCTTGCAGGAATATCCGGAAATGGCGCCGCTTTTTGCCGAAGCACGGCGGTTATGCAGGGTTGAAACGGGTGAAACACTTCAAATGCTCGCGCGGCTCGGCTACGCAGCTCCAGTGGCGCCCACTCCACGTTGGCCCTTGGAGGCAAAGCTGATCCGCGCATGACCAATCCGGATGCCTTCTTCGCCTTTTTCACCGAAATCGGCATCCTTGCGCAGCTGTCGCAGACGCAGTTCGAGCGACTGATGCCGGCGGGCATGACCCTGGCGCAGTTCACCGTGCTGAACCATTGCGTGCGAGTGTCTGACGGGAAATCGCCCGCAACACTCGCGCGCGCCTTTCAGGTGACGAAAGGGACGATGACCAGCACCCTGCAACGATTGGAGCAGAAAGGTTTGGTTGTTATCCATGCCGACCCCGAGGATGGGCGCTCGAAGATCGTGCGCATCACAGAAGAGGGTCGCGCGATGCGGGAGGCCTGCATTGCCGCGACACGCCCCTGGGCCGAAAACCTGCTCGCGAAATTCGATTTGCAAGAGATCTCGGAACTCATTCCGCGACTCGCCGCCTTGCGCAACATCCTCGATGCCGATCGGGATTGAATGCTGATGCGCGACCAAGTCCCGAACTGTATTTGCAATAGTGGCCGGTTCTGGCGATCCGAAATGAAGCACCTTAACCGCCGCGATGCGGGCGCGAAGCGGAATAGGCAGCCACGCGTAAATCAAGAATTCTGCGCCGATCCCTCACTCGCTCGCTTGGGGCGCATTCGGTACCATGATCCCGCTATGCACAAGCACGCCATCTTCCTGAGCGGCCCAATCGGCGTCGGAAAAACCAGTCTCGGTCGCGCACTGGCCGCAAGGCTAGACGGCGGCTTCATTGATGGTGACGACCATTCCGATCCGGCGCACCCTTGGTATTGTTCGATCTTGCGAACGAGTCGTGCAATCCTGAAAAACGGTCTCACGATGCTACAAGACCGGCCGCTTGTGGTTGTAGCGTATCCACTGGGTTGTCTCACTTGGATTTTCTACAAGCGAAGCTTCGGCGACGCCGGCGTTCGGCCTGTTTTTGTGAACCTCGGAGCTTCCTTCGACGACATCGTGGCACCGGCACGCGGCCGCAGGTTCAGTGGCGCTGAAGAAGCCCGAATCGTGGTCATGATCCAGGAAGGTTACGGCAATCGATCCTTTGGAGATTTGACGATCAATACCGCAAACCAATCATTTGAAGCGACCTTGCAGCTCCTCGCATCAGAGGTCATCCAGATTGTTCGGTCAGCATAACTCAAGATTTATGCACCAGAGATTTGCACAAATCGAAGGCTTTCTGGCAACCGACCGCGACTTCGCCCTGCGCTCAAATGCGTCGGTCGGAGCAATGGCGGAAACAACCGTTTTTGTCGGTCTCAAAATCATGTTTCTGAGACCAGACCCCGTCTCACGTCTACGCTACAAGGCCTAGCTTACTGCATCAGCCAATCCAGCAATTTCTGGTTCCTTGCATCCGGCCCCACCGTGCTCTGAGCCAACGGCCTCTGCTCGCACCGGTTCGGACCGAATGCAGTCGATACGCCGACATAGCTAGGGACCATTGCAGTTTGGTGATCATGCGGTCGGCGGCAGAGGCTCGTCGCGTCACTTCATGATGTGGGGTTATTGTCGGGACGTTGCCTTCCATGGACGTGACCGAAGAGCAGGCGATGGATTAAAACCGGGGGCAGGCCAATGCGTCAGCTCAGCCTGTCCCGCCGCCAGTCGCTCGGAGTGGTGCCGACCTGCGCCCGAAAGGCGGCGGCGAAGTGCTGCGGCGTCGAGAAGCCGAGGCAAAGCGCGACGTTTGTGACTGAGAGCGTGCCGTTGGCGAGCAGTTCCTTCGCCCGTTCGATCCGCCGCCTCATGCGCCAGCGGTGTGGCGGCATCCCGGTCGACCGGGCAAAGGCGCGGCAGAAATGCGAGGGCGAGAGGCCGACGAGCGCGGCGAGCTCGGGCAACGCGATGTCGTCGGCGAGCCTATCCTCGAACAAGGTGAAAACGCGCCTTAGCTGCCAGGGCGCGAGACCGGAGCGGGCGGGCGCGGCCGGTTTGGCGTCGCGCAGCGCCAGCAATGCGCCCATGAGCTGCAGCGTGGTGCCGTCGACCCCGAGCGACCCGTGGGGGTTGCCGGAGCGCGCCTCTCGCCAGAGCGCGTCCATGGCGGAGAGCGTGTATTTATCGGTGTGAAAGGGCCCGTGTAACCAGCCGAAGTCGCCGTCGGGCGGCAGGTCGCTTTCTTCGCCGCCCGTGGCGTCCAGCAGCCGGCGGAAGTTGAGGGCGACGAATTCCCCTCGATGCGCCACATCGACCAGAAAGGTCGTCGCGAAGTTCGGCGGTATGATGAAGAAGCTGCCAGGCCACATGACCGCCGCCCGGCGGCCGACGCCGATATTCATCGTCATTGGCGTTCGGCCGCTGGTCACACAACACAGTACAAGATCCTGCGTTGGCGCATCGGACCAGTCGCCGGCTGATTGCTCTACCGCCAGAAGTGTGGACCTTCTGCTGCCAAGTGTATGATTCTCCACAATATACTGTCCGTAAGCATGCTTATAAAAGCCGAGAAGACTTTCAAACGGCTCGTGCAGAAAGGATTTAGTCATCGCTTAGTCCGGCGCAATCGCCGGTCCCTCATCCACGGCCATCCCTTGTCTAATCGCGGCTCGACGCCGAAATTTATCCGCGGTGCAGCATAATGCTAGGAGGAGAGGGCGCAATTCCACTTCGGCGACGCATCGGGAGAGCAATTTTTTGACCGTCGCCGCAAGCATGCGGCCGCATCGGTGCGCAAACCGCGCCAAGCTCTCCCCGCCAAAACATGGAGAGCCGAAGATGACGTCAGAGACTGAGCAATTCGGCAGCCGCCGCAAGCTCCTATCGGGAGCCACCCTCGTCGCCGCCGGCACCGCCGCGACGACCCTCATGACGAAGCCCACGGCCGCACAAAGCGTGAGCGGCCGTTTCGCCGGCAAGGTCGTTGCCATCACCGGCGGAAATTCCGGCATCGGCGAGGCCTGCATGCGGGCGTTTGCCAAGGAGGGCGCCAAGGTCATGTTCTGCGCCCGACGCGATGAGCTTGGCCGCAAGGTTGAGCGCGAGGTTAAGGCTGCTGGCGGCGACGTAACCTGGATGCGCACGGATGTCCGCGAGCACGCCCAAGTCAAGGCTTTCATCGACGCCACGATCACGCGCTACGGCCGACTCGACGTGCTGTTCAACAACGCCGGCATTTTCATGACGCCGGGTGAGGTGCAGGACATCACGACCGAGAACTATCTGGACATCATGCTGACGAACGCCGGTGGCGCCTTCTTCGGCATGAAGTACGCCGTGCCCCAGATGCGACGGCAAGGTTCCGGCGTGATAGTCAACAACGCTTCTGTCGCCGGCCATATGGGCTTTCCGAACACAGCCGCCTACAACGCCTCCAAGCACGCGATAATCGGTATGACAAAGGCGGTCGCGAAGGCGAACGGCAAACATAACATCCGAGTGAACTCCATCTCGCCGCTGGCAGTCGACACCCCGCAGCTGCGCGAGAGCTTCGAGTTCCAGAAGATCACCTACGAGCAGGTCGCACCGAACTTCGTCACGCCGCGCATCATGGATGTGAAGGAGATGGCCAGCGCTGTGATGTTTCTGGCGTCCGACCAAGCAACAAGCATGACCGGCATGGATCTCGACGTGACCGGCGGGCACATGGCGTAAGCCGCGCCGAAGCGTAGGTTTGGCAAAAAGCCCCTGAAGGCTGCGTCGCTGCATCACTTCAAGGGCAAATGCCCGGCTGTGCCGCAACTTCCGTGTTCGCAATTGCGGTTCAAAAACCTCCGGTTCCGGTATCTCGCCGAGGGCCCTTGAACGACCGCCTTGCGGGCGCGAAGCCGCCGATGAAGCCGGGAGCAGTCGACGCCAGCCGAAGCCTGCCTTCGCTATTGCAATGCTGGACCAGCCAGCCATGGCCGCTTGGCGTAAGCCAAAAGGCTTTGGGCAAACCAAGGGCGATTCAAGGCGGGCGAAGTTCCGGCTGTTGAGGGCAGTGGCCAAACTGGCCCGTGGAAGGGTCCGGTGTGGCGCTGTAGGGCGGTGCAAAAAAACCGGCCATGGGCAGGATTGTTCTTTTCGTTTGAGCGGCAGGCACGGTCCCGGGAAGTATGGCGTGGAGATACACGCGACCGTCCGACAGCTCGATTTTTAGTCTAGCCACTTGGCGAGATCAGCGGCGCGTCGCTCCTTGAATCTCGGGCGGCATGACGCGCGTCGTTCCTGATTGAAGTGGTTGTCGGCCGAGCCGCAAACAGCGGCAATCCAGCATCGGCTGGCCAAATCAGCGCTGACGCACCATGATTCTGATACCATGCGCCAGATCGTAATCCTCATATGTCTTGTGGTGGCTCAGAGCCTCTCGCCCGCTCAAGCCGAGCCCATCAATTTCGGCCCCCTTCTCGCGGGACAGGGTTGGAAGACCTTGAATTTCCAGGGGCTAAATCCAGTTGATTTTCGCGCCCAGGGGCCAGGCCGGCTTACCATCCGCGCGGAAGGTGCCGCCAGTGTCATCTGGCGTGAGCTGGATGTAAGCCTATGGGCCAAGAGGCGAGCAAGATGGCGCTGGAAGGTCGATCAATCCGTACCGGCGACTAATCTGGCAACCAAAGGTACAGACGATCGCGCTATCGCGCTCTATTTCGTATTCGCAAAGGACGAAGGCAGCGCCCGGAGCGCCAAGGGTGCGACTTCGCTCAGTTCGGCGATGTGGTGGTCATCCGGCGCGGCGCTGGTCTACATCTGGGGCGGGAGCGGAACGCGCGGACAGGTCGTCGCGAGCCCGCATATGGGCGCCTCGGGCAAGCTTATCCTGCGACAGCCCGGCGGCATCACCAATTCCTCGTTCGTTTCTGAAACCGCTGATCTTGCTGTCGATTTTCGTCGCGCGTTCGGGCGGGATCCGGGGCCCTTGGTAGGCATAGCCGTTTCCTCCGATTCCGATGACACCAAGGGCATCAATCTTGCGGCCCTGGAGGCGCTCACGATAGAGTGAGATTTGCAGTCTCAATCGCCCCGGTTTTCTAGAGCCAATGAATGTCCAGTTTCGGTGCGTCTCCTCAAGACCGTGAATGACCAAAACGCGGGCGCGAAGCCGCCGGACTGCTAAGCACATCCATCATAGGAGCGACTGACAGGCGCGGAGCCCTTTTTACAAAAATCCGCGACGTATTTCCTCAATTAAAGCATGAGCTTACAAGTAGCGCCGGTGCATTGTCTGCCCGGAATTTGCACATCCGTTGTGATCCAAACTCCGTCCAGCCAGCGCCGAGATGTGCCAGTTTTCTCACTGGCATAACTTGGAGCGGCCATCTCGCCCGCGTACCTCGATGTCGAGGTGGATATGGTCGCGATGGGCTGCGTCCGATCCCGGCCCGAGAACCGTGTTGAACACGCCACAGGCAGCAGCCCTGATGCCTGCGATCAACCGTTCTGCCGCTGGATTTCCCGGGTTTTCGATCGTGATCTTGAATCGTCCGGAAAGCTCCATGGCGGAGACATCAAGTGCATTGCCTTGGCCGTGGCTGGAAAGTTTCGCGCCCGACTGGCGGTTGCGCGGCCGGCACTCGTGCCCCGGCCCTGTGGATATCGCAACGAGATCCCGATCGAAGATGCCACGCGCCAAGGGAGCCACAATGTCCCTGGAGAAATAAGCAAATTTCTCTGCCATCGCGCAGGACACGCGCGGCCGATCACTGAAGGCAATGGAAAGCCCGGAGATTTTGGAGTCAACGACCGACACGAGAGTGACAGGGGAGGCAATCTCGCAAGCGGCGTTGCTCTGCGATGACGCCCCAGCCGCTTCGATTACGATGCCGCCGCGTTTTAGCCGTTCAAGGCAGTCGTCTTGTGATATCGCGGAGGCCGCCGGCGCTTCGGCTCGCCGGGGAGGCGTTGGAAGGTCTGTGGTTGTCTGGGCTCCCGCGGCGAGAGACGACACAACGACGACTGCGCCGCCCATCATCAAAGAACCTTTGCGTGCATTCATCACGATGCAACCCGCCAATCGCGCTCTTGTTCTATCGCCCGCCAATTGAGGGCTTGGTTGCGTTTGAGGATGAAGCAGCGCCCCCACCACGGTACGAACCTGTGGAGTTGGCACGTTTCCGTGGACGGTTCACGGCGTGGGCGGGTCAACTCCAGAAGACATTACGAGCCCGGCGGATTGCTCCGCCGGTTCGAGGCGATGGATCATCAGGCCTCGAAGGCCCTCCGGATTTCACAGGCGATCGAGCTGGTGCAGCACCCAGCTCTCCACGAGATCGCCGGATCGCGCATTGAAATCCTTGAGGTGCGGCGTTTCCATATGCGCGCGCCAGGATGTCTCGTCCCGCCAAGACTCGAAGAACAGGAAGTGGCGCGGGTTTTCACGATCGGCATGGAGATCGTATTGCAGGCAGCCGTCATCGGCGCGGGAGGGACCCCGCAGATCGAGCAGAACCTGCTTCAGTTCGGCCTCGCGGCCGGGTATCGCGGTGAGGCTGGCGACCAGATAAAGCGTTGTCATGACAACATCCTATTTCAAATGTGAGCTTCAGAAACCGGCCAGGGTGATCTTGCCGATGGTGCGCCCGCTTTCGAGCAAGGCGTGCGCACGTTTGAGGTTTTCGGCGTTGATCGTGCCCAGGGATTCCGCGGCGGTGGACACCAGTTCGCCGCGGTCGATCAGGTCAGCCGCCTCGCCGAGCAGCCGCCCCTGTGCCGCCATGTCGGCTGTCTCGAACATGGAACGTGTGAACATCAGTTCCCAATGCAGCGACACGCTCTTCTGTTTCAGCAGGCGCACGTCGATGGGCTCGGGGTCGTCGATCAGCGCCACCTTGCCCTGCGGCGCGACGATCTCGGCGATCGCCCGCCAGTGCCGATCCGTGTGCGTGAGGGCGGCGACGTAACGGACAGGCGCGGCATCGAGCGCCTTGATCGCGCCCGCCATCTCATCCGTGTGGTTCACGACATGATGCGCGCCGAGCTTGAGGCACCAGTCGCGGCTTTCGGGACGCGAGGCCGTGGCGATCACGGTGAGGCGTGTCAAACGCCGGGCGAGCTGGATCAGGATCGAGCCGACGCCACCCGCGCCGCCAATCACCAGCAGGGATGCATCCGCGCCGCCTTGGCGCTTGACCTCGAGCCGGTCGAAGAGCAGTTCCCAAGCCGTGATGGTGGTGAGCGGAAGGGCGGCTGCAACCGCGAAATCGAGCGAGGCCGGCTTACGGCCCACGATGCGCTCATCGACGAGGTGGAACTCGGCGTTTGTCCCGGGACGGCGGATATCGCCTGCATACCAGACCGCATCGCCAACCTTGAACAGCGTGCAATCCGGCCCCACGGCCTCGACGATGCCGCTCGCATCGAAGCCGAGCACCTTCACCTCGCCCGCAGGCGGCTCGGCGCGCAGGCGCACCTTGAAATCAACCGGATTGACCGACACGGCCTTCACGCGAACCAGCAGATCGCGCCCGTCAGGCTCGGGCCTGGGCAAATCGAGATCGAGCAACGACTCCGCATGATCGATGGGGAGGGAATGCCGATAGCCAACCGCTTTCATGATCTTTTCTCCGTCTGGAGGCCTCCACAGGCCTTGCCGGACGAGAGGTGGGTACAGATATCCAAAGGGTCGATACGCACAAATGCTGCCTATAGTGCCCGAGAGGATACCGTTGATGCTGAAACGCAAGCGCTACGATGAAGCGGAGGGGTGCCCGGTAGCGGCCACGCTCGATCTCATCGACGGCAAATGGAAGGGCGTGATCCTCTACCACCTCCTGCCGGGGCCGAAGCGCTTCAACCAGATCAAGCGAGAGCTTACCACCATCACCCAGCGCACGCTGACGAAGCAGCTGCGCGAACTGGAGGAAGCGGGGCTCATCTCGCGCACCATCTTCCCGCAGGTGCCGCCACGCGTCGATTATGCGCTGACGGCCGAGGGCCGGTCGCTCGCGCCCGTCATCGAAAGCCTGAAGGCCTGGGGCGAAGCGCGCATCGTGCGCAACGCCGAAGCTGCGGCGCAACTTCGCTCGCCAGCGCGGGCAGCGGCCTTGCCTCCAGGCTAGGCTCACGGACATTTACTGGCCAAGCGGGCAAGACAGCAAGCGGCCCGATGCAAAGGGTGATTAGTCCGACAAAGGCCGCATTGTTCTTACGCATCGGGTAGCATTGCAATCACCTCCACTTCGAAGAGAAACGCTGGATTGGCGAGGCGGTTGACCTCGATCCAGGGCGCGGAAGCGGGAAGTGCGTGTCCGGCATAGATTTCGGCCCGGACAGGTGCACCCAGAGACAGGAAGCGTTCCATATCAGTGGTATAGAGCGCTTCGCGTACGACATGGCTCAGGGTTGCGCCATGGGCCGCAAGCGAGGCCATGATGTCGGCATAGACGTTTCGGACCTGGCCAGCCATGTCATCTCTGGCGGTGGGATTGCCATCCGAATCAATGCTCACCGTTCCGGACACATAGATCGTGTTGCCGACACGCACGGCCTGGGCATAACCCCACTGGTGTTCGAAGCCCTTGAGCTGGAATATTCGCTTTCCGGTGTTCACATCCATTTCGAGCGGCGAAGCATGGGCGGAAGGAAGGGTGTCGGTCATGGGTCAGTCTCCCGGTCAAGTGAATGAACGGAGCCCATATCTGGAAGGCGATCGTTCTTTCCAAGAAGGCACTTCAAAGTCAGGGACTGACGCAGAGGTAAGTATGGAGCGTGCCAGCCGACCGGAAGCTTGCGTTCTTGGCCTCGGTTCCCCGGCGCGCCGACTGATTGAGATCGTTGGCAGCAAATGGGCCCTTCTTTGCCTTTATGCCCTCGATGACGGACCTGTCCGATTCAATGCACTCGAACGACGATTGGTCGGCGTCACTCAAAAGATGCTCAGCGAAACATTGCGCAAGCTCGAACGCGCCGGTCTTGTGGAACGCCATGTCTTCGCCGAGATCCCGCCGCGGGTTGAATATCAGCTCACACCCTTGGGCATGTCTTTGAAACCCATCACCGCATCAATCTGCGCCTGGAGCCAGCAGCACGCCGGAAAGCTGGTCCTCGATGTCTGAACGCCCGCGTTCGAAGGCCTCGGGAATGGCCGGTTTTGATGCGATGTCGAGAGGCTCCGGTTGACCGAAGCGGGGCCAGGAGTGGAGTGGCGGGCTCTTGCTTGCAACTTTTCTGACCACTTCAGGCGCTTTGGTGCGCTGTTCTGCGGGCCTTCCGATACGATTTCATCGATCATGACCGGCGAAAAAATATTATAAATGGTCATACACGTAAGAACGCTTGCCAGCATAAAAATATCAGCGTATAAGATAGTATCGATATTTGTTCGGCCGGTCTTTGTTTTCTGCCGCTTTGGCGCGCTCTGACGAAATCCTCCCTTTCGAAAATCGTTACCCCGGCACACATCTCGTGTGAGCGGAATTCTATTGCCAAAAAGGAGGGTTTTTCATGACCACCGGCACAGTGAAATGGTTCAACGCCACCAAGGGTTTTGGTTTTATTCAACCGGACGACGGCGGTGTTGACGTGTTCGTCCATATCTCGGCCGTCGAGCGCGCCGGCATGCATGGCCTCAATGAAGGGCAAAAGATCGCCTTCGAAACCATGCGCGACAATCGCTCCGGCAAGCTGGCTGCCGAACGACTCGCATCTGCTTAAAGGCTCCGCTTTCTCCGGTTACCACGGATGTACTGGGACCGGAATCGAGAGCGAACCTTGTGAAAGGCCGGGCAGCAGTCCGGCCTTTTTCTCGACCTGAAGCCAAGTCTTTTGAACAGGAGTGGATCTCGACCCTATCCTCGACAGTCGCCTTGATCGCCTTTCTTGGCCTGAACCTCGCAGCAGCTTCCAAAGGCGCGTTGTTTCCGCCGGATGCCAGGCGACGTCAGCCGGCACAAACGCCCCCCGACTGGATTGCGGCCCTGCCGAACCACCGCCCTTTGCAGCTCAATGGACTGCGCGGCATAGCTGCGACCTGAAGGGCGATGACCGGGCAAGGCACGACGGACGTATCAGGCGTGCGTTGTTTGGGACGTCAATCACGACCGTTTTCGGCCCGCCCTGTGCGCAAACGCCACGTTGATCCGCCCCGTTAATGCCTTCAGCTTGAATGGGAACGCTGGACAAGAGGGCTCTCGAGCGCCCCGAAACGGTTCAGTGATCGGGAGACGGCAATGCTACTCACCCCGTTCATTGCGCCCGAGCTGATCGCCAACATTGATCTGCCGACGACGCAGAAGCGGCTCGCCTCGATCGTCAAATCCGCCGTAATGCCGCGTCTTTTGATGACACACACCCAGCCTTTTCCGGCGGATGCCAGGGCTCCGAAGCGCTTGGCAATCCGCGACATCGAAAAGCTGGCACATTTGGTCCTCGATCCAAGCATTCATCTCTCGTCTGATTTCATCGGCGAACTGGAGGCCGAAGGTCATTCGATCGATGACCTGTTCATCCACCTTCTGGAGCCGGCCGCGCGTTGTCTAGGCACCATGTGGGACAATGACGAGTGCAGCTTTATCGATGTCACACTCGGTATGGCGCACTTGCAGCAACTCCTGGCCATGTTTAGCCGTTCGCACGCGGTTCTCGACTTTAGCCAGAAACGCAAGGTTTGCATGGTCACGCTGGCCGATGAGCAGCATTCGTTCGGCGCCAAAATGGTCGAAACGTTCCTGCGCGCCGGGGGCTGGACCGTCAACTCCTTGCCTGGAGCCTCGCTCCGGCAGATCACGGACATTGTTTCTGCCGAATGGTTCGCCGTGGCTGGACTAACGATTGGTTCGAGCGTTCAGGCCGCAGAATTGAAATCGACAATTCGCACAATCCGGTCGCAATCCTGCAACCCGGCCATCGCCATCATGGTCGGCGGCCCGCCTTTCATCGAAAATGCCGAAAGCGTTGCGGAAGTTGGCGCAGATGCGACTGCAATCAACGCACCTGCCGCGGTTATCGTGGCGCAACGCCTCTTTGATATCGGTGCCGCAAAGAATTGGCAGAGCTGACTTGCCGGGAAACACTCTCCTCGAAGAGATCAGCTTCAAACTGCGTGTTTTCGCTGGGTTATCCCTTTGTCTTCGAACTGAGAGCTTCGGTTTTCGGCAAATCGCGAATGGACGGTTTTGTTGATAGACATTCAGGCTCTCAATGACCGGAATGGCGGCGCTAATCCGCCGATCCGGGAAGGACGGGGTACGGCTGGCTTCACAAAACACCTAATCTCGATGTCCGCAAAACCGGCAGCGGGCGACACCATCCCTTACTCAGCCCATTTCACTTGCCCTCGAACACGCTTTCGACCGTCCAGGCCCCCGGCTCCTGTTGGTGAAGCAGCCAGTATCGCTCGGCAATGGCCTCGGGCGTGAAGGCCGTATTCTCGGAGACCTGCCCTGCAATGGTCACGGTGGCGACGTGAATGCCTTCGGGTGCAAGCTCCTTCGCCATTGCATAGGTCAGGCCGCGCAAGGCCGATTTGCCGGCGGTCAATGACGAGACATTCGCCCCATATTCCGGGTAAAGCGCAAGCCCGCCTCCCGTGAACAGGATCGAACCCTTTCGCGCTTCCTTCATCGCCGGATAGACATGCTGCGCCGAGGCAAGCGCGCCCGTGCAGCATAGCGCAATATCCCAGTTGAAGGTCATGGGGTCGATCTCCATGGCCTTCTGTTCGTGCCAGCGCGCCCCGTTGTAAACTAGAACCGATGCGTTCCCCAGCGTCATGGGGATGGTATCGAAGGCCGCTTTGAGTGCGTCGAGATCGCACAGATCGGCGCTTGCCGCGCAAGTCCGGATGTCCAGATGGGAAAGCTCCGCTGCGAAGGCATCGAGCCGTCCCTGATCGCGCGCGATGAGGCCAATATCATAGCCCTCTCGCGCGAAGCGCCGGGCAATGGCAAAGCCCATGCCCGGCCCGGCGCCTGCGATGATGGCGATCTTCCGGAGAGAATTGTTCATGATGTCAGGCCTCGGCTCTTCCATGTCAGCCTCGCAGCTCGGTCGCGACGGCATCCGCATTGAGTTCAATCAGATCGGGAGCCGGCGCGACTGCGGGATAGCCCGGAAAGCGCAAAAGGGTCGCCGCCCGGATGCGCCTTTTCGCCTCGGCGGAGAGCGGGGATGCACCGGCCATTTCCGAGCGGACCAGATCCCGGAAGAAGGTGAGATACGACATCTCCTGGTCCATCAACGCGCGCGCCGGCGCTGCCGCGCCATGGCCCGGAAGGCATGTGATGATGCCGGCATAGCGCGTGCGGGCCGTTTCGAGTTCGGCGAGCCAGGCGCCAGTGCTCTTGTCGACAAGCCAAGGGGTCACGCGATTGCCGACGAGATCCGCTGCGAACAGGATGTTGCGCTCGGACTGATGCAGCATCGTCATGCCCAGAGCCTCGCAAGGGCCGCGCTGATCGACAACCCAATCGAGCCCGGCGAGGCGCAATTTCTCGCCATCCGCGAGAATGCGGGTTGGCCTCGGCACGGTATCCGGCATGGCGTTGCCGAACACCGTTTTCATGAAGGCGAGCGTCGCCGCGCCATTCTGTACAACGAGACGCGCTGTTGTCTCGCTGGCGAGAATCGGCGCTTGCGGAAAGGCATCGGCGAGGATCTGGAGACCGCCGAAATGGTCGGGATGCTCGTGCGAGAGAACAATCGCATCAACGGGTTTGCCGATACCACGCGCCAACGCAACAACCTGACGGGCCTCGATGCCGGTCCGCTGGCCATCGAGGATGGCGATCGAATCCGTTCCCGAGAGGATGTAGGAATTGACCGCACCTTCGCCGGGCCGATTGATCTGAACGATATCGAGGCCTGTTCCGAGAGTGTATTGCGCCGTTGCATGGCCGATCCACGTCGCAGACAGACCGGCACCGATGGCAAGTTTTCCGAAGGCCCGTCTGCTCAGCGTGACGGTGCTCATCATTTGAGGATCATCGGTGAGAGAACGGGGGCCATCAGCATCTCGAATTCGAGATTCGTAGCGGAAACGATGTTCTCGACGATGAGGCCATCCTTCAGCCGCGCGACATGGGTTTCATCAAACAGGATCACCCGGTTTGAGGCGGGAATGCCGTAGTAGTCCTTCGCGTGGCGCTGACGGGAATGGAACCGCGTGACGACGCGGGTGCCATCGGCGGAGGCAAACTGGTCAATGATCTCGAGCGGGGATTCGGCCGGGAAGGCATCAACAAACCCGGTCAGGATCGCCTTGTATTCGCCAAGACCCTCGATCGGCCCCATCGGCTTCAGGCCGGTGATGCCGCGGATATCGGGATGGGCAGTCGCGTCGGCTGCGGAAAGGTTGCCGCGACCCAGAAATTCGATGATGAACTGCCGAACGATGACAAGATTGTCGGTCATGGTGCCCTCTCTGGCGGGATTACCTCCAGAAAGTCGGGGGGATGCCCCGGAAAAACCAATCGATCGCGTCGATTTTTGATATCGTTTCAATTGATGAAGATGAATGACATTGACCTGAACCTACTCTTGGCGTTCGATGCATTGTTCGTCGAACGCAGCGTCTCCAATGCGGCCCGGCGCATGGGGATCGGCCAGCCGGCTATGAGCGATACGCTTCGCCGGCTACGCCTGCTGTTCGGGGATGAGCTCTTCATCCGCGCCTCCGGCTCGATGCAGCCGACACCGAAAGCCAGGCAGCTGGCGCTCGAGATCAACCCGCTCCTGACCCGGATGCGATCCATCGTGGACGGGCATGTCGCTTTTCTTCCTGAAGAGGCGACGGAGACCTTCACGCTCGCCAGCACCGATTTCACGACGCTCGTGCTTCTGCCACCTTTGCTGGCGGCGATACGTCTCGAAGCGCCGAATGTCGATTTGCGGATCGCGGGCTACGAGAAGGATGCCATCGGCATGATGCTCGACCGTGGCGAGGTGGACCTCGCCATCGGGGTGTTCCCGGATCCGCCCCGGAACATGATCAGGTCTCGTTTGTTCGAGGAGCGCTTTGTCGGCCTTGCGCGGGCGGATCATCCGGCTCTGTCGGATGGCAGGATCGATATCGAGACATTTGCCCGCCTTCCCCATGCGCTGGTTTCGGTGCGACGGGATGCGCGCGGCGCCATCGATAAAGCACTGGAGGAACTTGGCTTGCGCCGCCGCATCGCGCTGGTCGTTCCTTACATGCTGATGTTGCCCAGGGTTCTGGCAGTGTCGGATCTCGTCGCTATACTGCCCCGTCGGGCGGCGGAGCGTATCCTGAGCCCCAAGCTCTGCTGCTTTGCGCTCCCTCTCGAAACTGAACCGTGGTTCGTTGACATGCTATGGAGCCCTTCGGCGCGTACCGATCAGGCAGCCGCGTGGTTCCGGAAGCTGGTTGTCGAGAAGGCTCGATCCCTATGAGGCCTTGCCGATATGTGACCAGCCGCACGCAGGGGCACGTTTGGGCGCGCGGTTCGTGAGATATCGCGCCATCATGGATCCCGCCAGAAACGCTCGAAGACAGACCCCAGGGGTTATCGAGCCGCGGACTAAACTTTTCCAACTTATCCGTGACGCTGTTGGCCCGAAGAACGCGCCATCAGATGGTGGTGTCCGATAGCGATGACGGACTGGCCAAAAGGGTTTTTGCCTTGGGTGCCATGCGCGCCATGGCGAAGTTGCTACCGACCTAAACGAGTACATCTATATCTGGTCCCTTCACTAACCTCGTGGCTTCCAGAAATTCACCTTCGTTGACACACGCATTTGCCAGGTTTCGATGGATACGAAACCAAACTTTCCATGATTTCCCTGAGGCCAAAGGAGTCTCGTCAATGTCGGTTTTCGGTGTCTACGCACTTCACCTTGAGTGTCTGAAACGCGGGTGCAAACCAGACCCTCCGAAACCTTGCTTTCGAGCTCCCGCCTATCCAGCGCCCTTTGTATTGCCACACCGCAACTCTGCTGGAGAACGCAACGGTCGCCAATAGCCGCTGATTTTCGCAAGCAGCCGCTAAAAATGTTGGCCCTGCTGTTGGCCTCAACCAAGTTACTTGCGAAAATTCATGTTTGAAAATAAAATTTTAGATGAAAGGTATGAAGCCTCTCCTGGGCACCATCTCTCTCTTCAAGAGGTTGATTGCGCTGTTCACGGCCCGAGCAAGGGCCCGGAGCGAAGCGGCTCCCGTCCGGCGATCTTGCCGAGTTTCTGCCCCTGGAAAACCTGCCGGAGCTGGCTGCGGGCGAAGAACAACCCGTCACATTCCGCGATGACCGCAGTGGATTGGCCGGAAGCGGCATCGATGATGCCGGCGATGACCTCGCCTTGCTTGAGATCCGTACCCAGCGGCACGTGCCATTGCAGCGCGCCCGTGGCCGGAGCCTCGATCAGCGAGCAACCCGCAAGCGGGGTGGGCTCGCAGGCGGCCTCCGGCAGCCTTGGCCGTTCACCGGCAATCACGCCGATCCGGGTGAGAAAACCGAGGATCGCCTCGGCATCGCGCTCGGCGAATTGCGGCTCGGTATCCTGCTGGCCGCGCAGTTCCACCGTCGCCGCAATCCCCCCGCGGCGCAGGGGGTGAAGCGTATACGCCGCCCGCACCCGCTCCCACACGACGGAGATCGCCTCATCGAACGGGTGATCCCCGGAGGCCTCGGCGGTCAAAATCGCGCGCGCTCCCATCAGCCGGGCAAAAGGCGCGAATTCCGCCACGAATCCGGGCTGCGTGTAGAGATGCGGCAGCGCTTCGGCATCGCAATGCAGATCGAACACCCAATCCGCATCGATGGCGAGTAAGAGCAGCCTGTGCTTCAGCGCCGGCACGGGTTCGGCCGGAGCTTGCGCCGCCAGGACGGATCGCAGGGTTGCCTTCAGAAGCGCGGTGTTCTGCGCTTCATGGCTGCCAAGCCGGCCTTCAAGCCTGGCAATGACCGCCTCGGCGATATCCGGATAGCCCCGGTTGAAGTTCCGCCCGTCCTCCAGCGCGTAACGCCCGAGATGCAGGCCGAGCACGCGTTGCGAAAGGCCGATCGGATTCGCCACCGGCACGATGACGATCTCGCCGCAAATCGCCTCTCCCGGCAGGGCTGCCAGCCGCTCCGCGAGGCGATGCGCCGCCAGCGTGCCGGGCGCCTCATCGGCGTGCAGCGCGCCCTGGATGTAGATTTTCGGCCCGCGGTCCGCCTCGCCGAAGCGCAGAACCGACAGGCGCGGCACGAGCCCCGGCGCGAGCGGCGGCAAGTCGATGACTTCACGAGGCATCCTCACCTCCGGACGAGATGCGAACGGATGCGGGCCGATGCGGGGAGAGGCGCATCGGCCCGCGTCCATCCAGGCAGGGCTTACGAGCCCTGATTGACCGTGACCGGCGAATGGCTGTTGTTCAAGAGGCCATATTTCGCCAGCAACTGCGCGTAGATGCCCTTCGATTGCAGGCGCGCCATCGCGCCGCGCACCGCCTCGCGAAGCTCGGCGCCCTCGGGCGTCTTCGCGAAGGGAATGCCGACCAGCGCATTCGTGAAGGGGCGGCCGAGCGGGAAATAGGTGTTCGGCTCGAGCTTGACGAAATGCTGCATCACTTCCGAGCCATGGACGGCCGCCTGCAGGCGCTGGGTCTTGAGCTGCGCCCGCGCATCGACCGAGCCCTCGGTGCCCACCGCGGTGATCGGCGGCTTGCCCTTGGCCACACAATTCTCGGCGCTCCACTTTTCGATGTCGGCGGGCCAGGTGGTGGAGCGGCTGGCACCGACCGACTTGCCGCAGAGATCCTCCGGCCCCTTGATGCTCTCCTTCAGGGCATCGATCGTGTAGAATTGCGCACCGGAGACGGCATAGTTCACGAAATCCGCGACTTCGCGCCGCTTCGGGTTGTCGCTCATCCAGGCCATCGCCATGTCGACGCGGCCGGTCTGGATCGAGGGGAGCATCTGGGCGAAGGCGATCTCCTGCCACTCCACCTTCACGCCGAGTTCGTCACCGATCGCCTCGCCGAGTTCGACATCGAAGCCCGCCAGCTTGTTGGTGGCAGGGTCCTTGAAGGTGATCGGCGCATAATTCGGGTTGGTCGCGATCACGATCTTGCCGGCCGCCTTCACGCGGGCCGGAAGCTCCTGCGCGAGGGCAGGGGCCGAGAACATTGCGAAAGCGGCAAGCATGGCAAGGGTTGAAAGGGGTCGTCGCATGGTCGTCTCCTCTGGCTTTATGGCAGTCGGGGGTCGCTGGACCGGTTACTTGATGACGGCGTTCACGAAATCGCGGGCGCGGGCATTGGCGGGATGGTCGAGCACGACGCGCGGGTCGCCCCGCTCGATGATCTCGCCGTGATCCATGAAGACGAGTTCGTTGCCGACCTCGCGGGCGAAGCCCATCTCGTGCGTCACCACCGCCATGGTCATGCCGCTGAGCGCGAGCGCGCGCATGACCGCGAGCACCTCGCCGACGAGTTCGGGGTCAAGCGCGGAGGTGGGCTCGTCGAAGAGCATCAGCTTCGGCTTCATCGCGAGCGCCCGGGCGATCGCCACGCGCTGCTGCTGGCCGCCGGAGAGCTGGCTCGGATAGGAGTTGCGCTTCGAGGCGAGGCCCACGCGGGCGAGCAGCGCCTCGCCCTCCTCGATCGCCTCCTTCTTCGGCCGCTTCAGCACTGTCACCGGCCCCTCGATGATGTTCTCGATTGCGGTGAGATGGCCGAAGAGGTTGAAGCGCTGGAAGACCATGCCGGTCTTCAGCCGCTGCCGTGCGATCTCGGCATCGGAAAGTTCATGCAAGGCGTCGCCCTGCAGGCGGAAACCCAGCAATTCGCCGTCGATGGCGATGGCTCCGGCATCGATCTTCTCGAGCTGGTTCAGGCAGCGCAGCAGCGTCGACTTGCCCGATCCGGACGGCCCGACAATGCACATCACCCGGCCATGGGGAATATCGATCGAGACATCGTTCAGCGCCCGGAAGCTGCCGAAGAATTTCGACACCTGGCGCACCCGCACCAGGGGGGTTGCGGCCTCGGAGCCCGAGGGCAGGGAAACAGGAACGGGGCCGTTCATGCCTTGCCCTCCTCGTTGGCGGGCGACGGCCGGCTGGGGCCGATCCCCCTGGCGTAGTGTCGTTCAAGGAAGAACTGGCCGATCTGCAGGAACGTGACGACGATCAGGTACCAGCCGGCGGCCACGAACAGCAGTTCAATGACGCGCGCATTGGCGTAGTAGATGGTCTGGGCGTTGCGCAGGATTTCCGAGAACTGGATGACCGAGGCCACCGAGGTGATCTTCACCATCGAGATGAACTCGTTGCCGACCGGCGGGATGATGAAGCGCATCGCCTGCGGCAGGATGATGCGCCGGAGTGTCGTCAGCCGCGTCATGCCAATGGATTTCGCGGCCTCGGTCTGCCCGGTATCGACCGAGAGGATGCCCGCGCGCACCACTTCCGCCGTATAGGCGCCCTGGTTCATGCCAAGGCCGAGCATGGTCGCGAATAACGGGGTCATGATGTCGACCGTCCGCGCCTCGAACAGGCCGGGAATGCCCATCTTGGGGAAGACCAGCGCGAGGTTGAACCAGATCAGCAACTGAAGGAGCAGGGGCGTGCCGCGAAAGAGCCAGATGTAGAAGGTCGCCACCACCTTCAGCACCGGGTTCGGCGACATCACCATCACCGCGAAGACCACGCCCAAAGTCAGCCCGAGGACCATCGCGCAGATCGTCATGATGACCGTGTTGACGAGGCCGGCGAGGATGGCCGGCGCGGTGAAGAACTGGCCCACCACCTTCCATTCGATCTGGCCCATCGCGAAGGCGCGGAGAATGTAGCCGAGCGCCAGCAGGATGAGCGCGGCGGCGATCCAGCGGCCGTAGTAACGGCGCGGCACGAGCTTCAGGCCGGCGAGATCGAGAATGTCCCGGTGGGCGGGGGTGGCATGGTCACGCATGGTGCGTCTCCGCGATCTTCTCTTCCGCCCACGCGCGATGCCTCGAGAGGCGTTCGCGGAAACGGGCGATCTGCTCGCGCACGCGAACGGGGGCCGTTCCACCGGCACCGGTTCGGGCGGCAATGGCGAATTCCGGCTTGAGGCGCGGCAGCAGGTCGGCGCCGAGGCGGGGGTCGACCCGGGCGAGATCCTCCGCGCCGAGCGCGTCGAGCCTCAGGCCAAGCTCCTCCGCACGCCGCACGAGCGCGCCGGAAATCTCATGCGCTTCGGCGAAGGGCACACCGTTCGCGGCAAGGTAATCGGCCGGCTCGGTCGCCAGCGCGAAACCCTCGGCGGCATCGGCCGCCAGTCGTGCGGTCTCGATCTGCATGGTCTCGACGAGGCCGCGCAACGCCGGCACGACCTGTTCCAGCACGTCGCAGGCATCGAAGGCCGCGCGCTTGTCCTCCGCGAGGTCGCGGTTATAGGCCAGCGGCAGGCCCTTCAGCGCCGTGAGCATGGTCACGAGATCGCCGATCAGCCGTGCGGCACGCCCCCGGGCGATTTCGGCGATATCCGGGTTCTTCTTCTGCGGCATGATCGAGGAGCCGGTCGCGAAGCTGTCATCGAGATTGATCCAGCCGAATTGCCGCGAGGCCCAGAGGGTGATTTCCTCCGAGAGGCGCGAGATGTTCGTCGCGATCATCGCGGTGACGAACAGGAATTCCGCGACATGATCGCGCGCGCCGACGGCGTCGATGGAATTTTCCGCCGGCCGTTCGTAGCCGAGGAGGCGGGCGGTCTCGCCCGGCTTGCCCGGGAAGGCCGTGCCGGCGAGCGCTGCGGCGCCGAGCGGACATTCGGCAGCGCGGGCATGCCAGTCCCGCAAGCGCTCGATATCCCGCGCCAGCGGCTGGGCATGCGCCATCAGCAGATGGCCGAAGGTCACGGGCTGGGCGATCTGCAGATGCGTGAAGCCGGGGCATGGCGCGTCGTCATGCGCTTCCGCGCGCCGGGCGATCGCCTCCGCGAGACCGGCGAGGCGTTCGACCAGCACAAGGGCTTCCGCCCGGAGATAGAGCTTCAGATCATTCGCGGCCTGATCGTTGCGCGAACGGCCCGCGCGCAGTTTCGCGCCGGTGGCGCCGATGCGCTCGATCAGCACGCGCTCGAGAAAGGTATGGATGTCCTCGTCGAAACTTTCCGGCGCGAGCGTGCCGGCCAGAACATCCTGGCGGATGCCGATCAATGTCTCGACGATCGTCGCCCGGTCGCTGCCCGAAATCACGCCCGAGGCATGCAGCGCCCCGGCATGGGCGATGGAGCCGAGAATGTCATAGGGCACGAGGCGGGCATGCTGCGTGGCGGCGCTCGACAAGGCCATCAGCGCCGCACTCGGCGGCTTTCGAAAGCGCCCACCCCACAGGCGGATGGCCTGGTTGCTCACGTCGTTTGTCCTCCCCGGCCGCGCCTTCCATTCTGGGCAGCGGTGTCGGCAAGGTGCGCGCAGGTGTCGCGGCGTGACAAACGAATTGTCTTCCCATCCGATATTCAAAAAAAGAATAGCGCTTCCTTTCCAATGTGATAATTTGGCCGGGTGAGCCATTTTCCGCCTTCAACCACAGCGCTCCGCGCCTTTCTCGCCGTCGCGGCGGAGGGGTCCACGGCGCGCGCGGCGGAAAAGCTGCATCTCAGCCAGAGCGCGGTTTCGAAGAAGATCCAGGCGCTGGAGGTCCTGCTCGAAGCAACGCTCTTCGAGCGCGGCCCGCGCGGCGTGAAGCTGACGGAAGCCGGCGAGCTTTATCGCCCTTATGCGGAATCCGCCCTCGAGCAGCTCGCGCGCGGCCGCCGACGGCTGGAGGAGCGGAAGGATCGTCGCCCGCCAATCCGCCTCCACATGCTGGCGATCGTGGGGGAGCGCTGGCTGATCGAGCGCTTCCCTGCCTTCTCCGCCGAGCATCCGGACATCGACATCCAGTTCACGAATTACGTGAGCGAGACCGAGGCCGAGGAGCCCGATCTCGATATCCGCCACGGCACCGGCCATTGGCCCGGCCGCCAGGCGTATCTGCTCTTCGGCCGCAAGGTCGTGCTTGTCGCGGCCCCGCACCTTTTGGAACGCTCCGGCGGGCTCACCAGCGTCGCGGATATCCAGCGCATGAGCTATCTGCAGCATTTCCAGATGCCGACCTACTGGGCGGAGTTCACCGAGGCGCATGGCCTGCGCGGCGCAGTGCCGGCGCATACCGTGCGCTACGGCTATCTCTCGGTGGTGATCCGCGCGGCGATGTCCGGCCTCGGTCTTGCCCTTGTCGCGAAATGCTTCGTGCGTGATGAACTGGAGAGCGGGGCGCTGGTCAATCCGCTTGAACTCTCGGTCGACAGCGCCCTCGGTTTCTGGCTCACCATGCCGGAGGGGCGCGAGCACAGCGCGGAACTCAGGGTATTCGCGGATTGGGTGAGGCGCGAAGCCGCGTTGTTCTCATCGGAGTGAACCGACATCGACGCCGAAGCGGTCCAGAGACTGATAGATCCCGCCGAGCCGCGTTGCGCCAGCGGGTGTGGTCCATTCCGACAGCCGTTCGGCCGGTGCGAAGACCAGGCGCAGATGTCCTGCGGGAAGCTCCGCGCCGCCCATGATCGGGTGATTGCGCTGCGCCGTCACGAGCGGCCCGTCGATCACCACCGCGGCTCGCCATCGCGTGCGCGGAAAGGGGCGATCCGCGGGCGCCTGTTCCACCACCATTGCGAAGCCTTCGGGAATGGCCGGAACCGGCCCCGCGCGCATCACTAATCGCCGGGGTGCGCGGAGGTTCGGGCGCATGGCGAGCGTTCCGGCATCCGGTGTCTCGATCAGCGCGCGATAGGCCGGGCCTTCGAGAATTTCCGCTTTCGCCAGCCGGTAGAAGGTGAGGAATTCCGGCCCACCCGCCCCCGCGTGCCGAAAGCGGATCGCCCCGAGAATACCCCGCACGGTGAGGCGTTGCGGCACGTGATGTCCCGAATGCCAGCGTTCATAGGCCGCGCGCGCTCCCTCGCGCACATCATTGCCGAAGAGCAGGACAGCAGAGCCGTGCTCATCCATCTTGGCCAGCCTCGGGCTCGACGATGACCTTGGCCACCGCACGCCGTCGCATGAGATCAAAGCCCTCGGTGATGCGCGCCAGCGGCAGGCGCGCCGAGATCAGCCCCTCCACCAGATCCGGGTTGCGCGTGATCCAGTCGAGCACCACCGGCCAGGTTGCGACCAGCGCGCGATAAGAGCCGATCAGGCTTTGCTGTTCGCGCACGAGGCGTGTCACATCGATTTCCACCGGTTTCGGGTGGATTCCGGCGATCACGAGCCGCCCCCGTTGGGCCAGCAGGGGAAGCGCGGCAGCCAACACGGGCGGCGCGCCGGTCGCCTCGATGATGGCGGAAAAGCGCACCGGTGCTTGCTCCGCCGCAAGCGCCTCGGCCAGCGTGCGTTTGCCGGTATCGATGCAGCGGCCGAAACCCAGACGCCCTGCGATCGCAAGGCGCGCAGCATCATCGCGGCCGACGATCGTGACATGCGCCCCGGCATCGCGGGCAAACAGGGCCGCGCCGAGTCCGATCGGGCCAGGGCCGAGCACCAGCGCGTCGTCGCCTGGCTTGAACGCGGCGTTTCGAACCGCTTCATGTGCGACGGTCAGCGGTTCGGCGAGCGCGGCATGATGCGATGGCGTGCTCTCGGGTACGCGCAGGCAATTGCGGAACGGCGCCGTCATTTCGCGCGCGAAACCGCCATCGCGATAGATGCCCAGGCCCGTCCGTCGGCTGCAGCAATCCTCGTGATCGGCCCCGCCCTCACCGCAGGCACCGTCGCAGGTCACGGATGGACGAACGACCACGCGCGTTCCCGGCGGAAGACCATCGCCGGCAAGCACGCGCGCGGCAATCTCATGGCCGAGGGTCACCGGCAGCGCGCGCACCATGCCTTCATAACCGCCATGCCAATCGACGATGTGCAGGTCGGTTCCGCAAATGCCAACCGCCTCGACGGCGAGCCGCAACTCGCCTTCGAGCGGGACAGGCATGAAATCCTCGACGAGGAAAGCGCCTGCACCCGGCGCGAGCTTTCGCCATGCCCGCATGGTCGGCCTCCCTTGGACATGTCAGAAGCTCAACTTGGCATCGCGGATCAGCTTGCCCCAGGTTTCCGCCTCACGCTGGGCGAAGCCCGCGCCATCCATGCCTTTCGCGGCCGGGATCGCGCCGATCTGCGTGAGCTTTTCCGCCAGGGCGCGGTTCTCCAGCGCCTGATCCAGCGCCGCCTTCAAGCGGGTCATCACCGCCGGCGGCGTCCTGGCAGGCGCCATCAACGCAACCCATGCCGAGACGTCGAAACCGGCAATGCCCTGCTCCTGGATCGTGGGCACACCGGGCACGAGCTGCGCGCGCTCGGACGTCGTCACCCCGAGGGCCTTCAATTGCTTGCCCTCGATCTGTCCGGCCACCGCGGCGAGTGTCGCGAAAGTGAGATCGAGCGCGCCGCCCTGCACGTCGATGATCGCCGGCCCTTCGCCGCGATAGGGGATGTGCTGCATGCGGGCGCCGGTCCGCAGGGCAAAAAGCTCGCCCGCGAGATGCGCCACGGTACCCGTTCCGCCCGAGGCGAAGGTGAGTGGCTCGGCGCGTTGCTTCGAGAGGGATGCGATATCGGCGATCGAGTTGAGTGGGGAATTCGGACGGGTCACAGCCACGAAGGGCAGCTTCGCCATCAGCCCGACCATGGCGAGGTCTTTCTGCCAGTCGAAGGGCATCGAGGCGCGCACCGCCGGGTTGATGACCATCGTGGTGGGAGCTGCCAGCAACGTGTAGCCATCGGCATCGGCCGCCGCCACGGCTTGCGTGCCGATCATCGTGCCGCCGCCAGCCCGGTTCTCGACGACCACCTTGCCGGAGAGGCCGGTCGCTAGGGCATCCGCGAAAAGGCGCGAGACGGTATCCACGCCTCCCCCCGCCGCGAAGGTGACAATCAGGGTGACAGGCCTTTGCGGATACTGGCCCTGCGCGTGGGCCAGATGCGGCAGCAGGAGGGGAGCCACGAGGCCAGCCGTTCCCGCGAGCAGGGAGCGGCGCGAAAGTGTACGACAATCGTCCATCACGTCATTTCCTCCATTCTTGTCTTTGGAGAAAGGATGCGCGCGGACATTGCTCCCGGCAATGTGCGTTTGATCGGAACTCTATAGCCCGGGGCTATATACTTCCCTGAAGTTCCGAGCGCAGCAAGGCCTCGAATGCCTCCGCGCCGCCGCCGACACCCTGCCCCAGACCGCGATGGAAATGCACGGTGAAGCGACGCGGCGTCTCGATCTCCAGGAGCCGCAGGCGTGTTCGATCCGCCGCGCGGGCGGAGAATTCATCAACGATCGTCACCCCCATTCCGGCCTCGGCCAGCGCGATCGCGCTCTCGGCAAAGCGGACGAGATGGCCCCAGGCGGGGTGCAAGCCGGCATCGGAGAGCAGCCCGGCGAGCATTTCCCCATGCATGGATCGGGGCTCGAACAGGAGCCAGTTCGGCTCAAGAGGTGCGAGATCCGACAGGGTTCGGACCTGCGCATAATCCGGGCGCTGGGGAAGCACCAGCAATGGCCGCCCCGTGCCGACTTCCACGCTCCGCACATCGTGATGGAGAATGGGGTAAAGCGTCAGCGCCGCATCGCCCTGCTGGTCCACGAGATAACCCATGACCTGCGAGACCGAGAGCACATCGAGCCGAACGGACAACCGCGGATCGCGTTCCGCCAGCCGGGCCAGGCAATTCGGCGCGAGCCCGCGCCCGAGGCTGGGCGAGGCACCAAGGCGAAAAAGGGAGCGTCCCGACCGCGACGTCAGCGCTGCCCGGTCGATGGCGCCGCGCATCTGTTCGAAGGCGCGATCGACTTCGCCGAGAAAACGCCCGGCCTCGGGCGTGGGCAGGATGCGGCCCTTCACCCGGTCGAACAGGGTTATGCCGAGTTGATCCTCGATGCGCAGGATCATGCGCGTCACGGTCGGCTGGGAGATGCGCAGGTCGCGCGCTGCACCAACCAGACTGCCGGCCCGCATGACGGCCGTGAAGACTTCGATCTGGCGGAATGTGAGCATGATCCGCCATAGCCTTAGGGCAGAGAATTGTCGAGACGAGCCCTGCGTCAGGGCGCGCGTCCCTTTCCCGCCCATTCCCCAAGGCCCATGACCAGGGTGCAGAGCGCGGCAAGCACGAGGCCGAGCGTCGCGGTGACGGCGAAATCCGACCCCGCATCGGAAACCATCGTGAAAAGCTGCAGGGGCAGGATGTTCACCTGCGTGCCGACCAGCGCCAGCGCCGTGCCATAGGCGCCGATCGCCACGGCCGAGACCAGCGCGAAGGCCGAGATCATCGGCGCCTTCAATTGCGGCAGCAGGATATCCATCAGCGTGCGCATGCGGTTCGCACCGAGGCTTTCGGCCGCAGCCAGCTGGGCTGTGTCGAAATTCACGAGCACCGGAGTGAGCATCATCACGACACGCGGGATGAGGTAATACGCGTAGACGAAGGCGAGCCCATAAGGCGAATAGACCCCTTGCGAGAACGCCACCGGGTCGATGCCGACAATCCGCTCGAGCAGCAGTGTCACGAAGCCCGCGCGCCCGAAGGCGAGGATGAAGCCGTAGGCGACGATCAGCCCGGAAAAGGTGAGGGGCAGGGCGATCAGGAATTGCCAGGCGAGCCTTGGCTTTTCGGCCATGCGCGCGAGCCTCAGGGCCACCGCGAGGCCTACGCCCAGCGAAATCGTCGCGGCGAGCACGCCCAGCACCAGCGAATTGAGAAGGCCGGTCCAGAAGGGGCGCGAGGCCAGCAGCGTGCGCAGCCCATGCGTGCCGCCGGCAACCGCCTCGGCCACCACGAAGCCGAGGGGAATGAAGAAAAACAGCAGGAACAGCAGAAGTCCGGGCGATGCGAGCATCGCCCGGGTGCCCGCGCCGTTGCGGGAGGACAAGCCGGCGCGGGGAAACGCCATCAGAGCGCGGCCTTGGCCCAGCCGCCCTGCAGCGCCTGAAGCTGCGCGGCGGACTGATCAAGATCGAGCAACGTCGATTTCGCGTGAGTCACGAGACGCGACTTCACCGCATCCGGCAGGGCCACGCCCGGCACGGACGGGGTGACGAAGCCTTCCGCGAACAGAGCCTGGCCGGCATCCGAGAGGATGAAGTTCAGCCAGAGCTTCGCGGCATTGGGGTTCGGGCCGTTCTTCACGAGGCTGATCGTGTAGGGCGCGGCAACCGTGCCCTCGGCCGGGGAGACGACCTCGACATCATCACCCATGCCATCCATGAACTTCGCGCGCAGGCCGTCATTGACGAAATTCACCCAGATCGGGATCTCGCCCTTCACGAACTGCGCATAGGGCGTGGTGCCCACCACACGCAGCACGTTCCCGCCCTTGTGGAGCTGCTCCATGTATTTCAGGCCGGGCTCGAGATTGGTGTAGCTGCCGCCCTGCGCGAAATTCGCCGCCCAGGTGAAGACCTGGCCGACGCCCGTGGAGCGCGGATCGAGATAGACGATGTTGCCCTTGTATTCGGGCTTGGCGAGGTCGGCGAAGCTCTTCGGGGTGTTCTTCACGAGCTTCTTGTTCACGATGAACACGATTTCGAGCTGGTGGATGGTGAACCACTCACCGGCCGGATGCTTCGCGAGTGCCGGAAGCTTGTCGAAATTGGTCGGCTTGAACGGGGCGAGCAGGCCGCGCTTCTGGGCATCCACGCCATTCGCGCCGAAATAGTAGATCGTGTCGACCTGCGGGCGGTTCTTGGTGCGATCGAGTGCGTTCACCGCCACGCCCGAGCCGACATCGTTATAGACGAGGTTGATGTTGGGGTAGCGCTGGCCGAAAGCGCGGAACAGGGCCGCCCAGTTGGCCCAGGTCGGGCCGGTATTGTTCGAAATCACCATGCCTTCCTTCAGCGCTTCCTCATAGAGCGCCTTCTCGCCGGCATAGAGTTCGGGGCCGGCGGTGACATTGGCGGGGGCCTGCGCGCGGGCCGGTGCCACGGTGAGCGCCAGCGCGGAAGCGCCGAGGCCTTGCAGCAGAATGCGACGGTCGATGGTCATGCAATGCTCCTCTGGAGATCAGGCCGGAACGGCCGGGTTGACGTTCTTGGTCTCGGCGCTTCTGCCGGCGCCCTCTTGCCCCGTCGCGATGACCTGCACCGCGGCGGGGGGGAGTTCGATCGCGCCGGGCGGCGCGACATGTCGATCGGTTTCGAGCGTGAGCCGCACGCCATTCGCCAAAGTGAAATCGAAGCGGCGCAGCGCGCCGAGGAACCGGTCGCGCGTGATGCTCCCCGCGAAGCGGTTCGGGCCCGCAGCGCTTTCGACCGGGCGAATGGCCTCCGGGCGGATCAGCACCGTCACCGCCATCCCGCGCGGGAAGGCATGCGCTCCGCAGGCGAGATTGCCGATCGGCGTGCGGACATTCAGGGGATCGATCACGACGCCGTCGAGCAGGTTCGCCTGCCCCACGAAGGCGGCAACGGCGCGGCTCACGGGCCGGGCATAGAGCCGCTCGGGCGTGTCGACCTGCAGGATGCGCCCGTCGCGCATCACCGCGACGCGATGCGCCATGGAAAGCGCTTCCTCCTGGTCATGCGTGATGTGCAGGGTCGCGATGCCGTGGAGCCGCTGGAGGCGGGCGATCTCGTCGCGCATCTCGCCACGCAGGGTGGCATCGAGCGCGGAAAGCGGCTCATCGAGCAGCAGGGCACGGGGGCGGAACACCAGCGCCCGGGCCAGGGCCACGCGCTGCTGCTGCCCGCCGGACAGCGAACGCGGCAGGCGATCCGCCAAATGACCGAGCCCGACCATGCCGAGCGCCTCGCGCACGCGCTCGCCCGCCTCGGCGGCCGGAACCTGCCGCAGTTTCAGCGCATAACCCACATTGGCCGCGAGCGTCATATGCGGGAAGAGCGCGTAATTCTGGAAGACGATGCCGAGATCGCGCTTGCGCGGCGGCACCTGCGTCATGTCCTCGCCGCCGATGGTGATCCGCCCGGATTGCGGGATGAGAAAACCGGCGATCAGCTTGAGGATCGTCGATTTCCCGCAGCCCGAGGGGCCGATCACGGCCAGCAATTCGCCCTCGCGAATGTCGAGCGAGATGTCCTCCAGCCCAGCGCCACCGCTGGAATAGGTGAAGCTGACACGGTCGAGCGAGACGGTCATGCCACGCCTCCCCGGCCTGCGGTCGCGCCGCGCGCAACCAGCGATCCCGCGATCGCCGCGAGCAGTGCCAGCGCGAGAAGCACCACGGTCGCAGCACAGGCAAAGCCCGTCGCGCCATAGAAGGCCTGAAGCAGCACGATAGGATAAGTGCGGTGCAGAAAGCCGGCTATGAGGTTCGTGAGCTGGAATTCGCCGATCGACAAGGCCGCGACGAGGATCGACGCCGAAGCGATGGAATGCACGAGGCCGGGCAGCACGATATCGAGGAATCGCCGATGGAAGGGCGCGCCGAGCGATTCCGCAGCCTGCTCCAGCGCCTCCACCCCCTGCAGTTTCAGATCGGCCACCAGCGTCTGCAGGAAGTAGGGCAGGCACACCACGACATGCGCCGCAACCGTCAGCCACCCCGCTCCCAGGAAGGGCAGTGCATCGGTGGAAAAGGCGAGCATGTAGCCGAAGCCCAGCACCACGGCGGGGGCTGCAACGGGCGTGAGATAGAGGATGCGCCCGAACATCGCGAGCCCAGGGCTCTTTGCCATCGCCACGGCATGGGCCAGAGGCGCGCCGATCAGAATGCAGACGACCACGGTGGAGGCGCAAACCCAGAGGCTGGTGATGAAGGCCTTCTGGAAGGTGGGGTTCGCCACGAGCGTCTCGAACCAGCGGCCCGTGAGGCCCACCGGGAGCAACGTGTTGCTCCACACCCCGCCGACCGAACCCACAAGGATCAGCGCCATCGGCGTGACGAGATAGGCCGCGTAGAGCGCAAGCGCCGCGCTGCCGAGGCCAGTCGGGCGGCCGGAAATCGCCATGCCGCTCATGGCGCGATCCTGAAATACCGCTCGGCAATGGCCTCCATGGCGGTCTCGATCTCCGCACATTCGAGCGCGCCATCGACCCGGTTCGCATCGGGCATGGTGATGACGAGACGCCCCATCTTCAGGCCAAGCGCGATCTCGGACAGCGTGCCATGCCCGCCGCCGACCGCAACAAGCGCAAAGCAGGCCGAGGCGATGATGGCGTTGCGCGCTTCGCCAATCCCGCTGGCGATGGGCACGCTCACGAACGGGTTCGCGCTGAGGGGATCGCTGGCAGGCAGCACGCCGATCACCAGCCCGCCCGCCTCGGTCGCGCCGCGCGAGGCGGCCTGCATGCAGCCGCCGCGCCCGCCGCAGATCAGCGGCAGGCCCAGTTGCGCGATGCCCCGCCCCGCGGATTCGGCCATGGCCAGTTCGGACGCGGAAGCATCATTCGGGCCGATCACACCCACCGGCAGGCGTCGTGCGCCGGCCTTCATCGCGATGCGAAGCGCCTCACGCGCCGCAATCGCGTTTCCGAGGCCAGGGTCGGGCTCTGCTGGCACCCAGCGATGCGCGGCCCAATCGAAACGGCGTCCGGCATCGTCCCGCAGGCAATCGGGCAGGGTCAGAAACAGGGTCATGGTCTGGCGCTTCCTCGGGGCTCTCTCTGGAGCAATTGGAAGATATCTTCCATTTAACGCCGTCAGATGTCAATTATATGACAGACTGCCGTTTCGTGGTATGGAGGCCTCGACAGGGAGAGTCGCGATGCTGGACGAGAACAACCTCAATGATCGCCAAAGCCAGATTATCGAGCGGGTCGAGCGACTTGGCTTCGTGACGATCGAGGCGCTGGCGGAGGAGTTCTGCGTTTCGAGCCAGACCGTGCGCCGCGAGATCATCCGGCTGGACGAACTCGGTCTCATCCAGCGCTTCCATGGCGGGGCGGGGCGTCGCGGTTCGGGTGAACGCCTCAGCCATGAGGTCAAGCGCGAGCGCGAGGCCGGCCACAAGGCCCGGATCGGCGCGTTGATGGCGAGCCGCGTGCAGGAGGGCCAATCGATCTTTCTGGATGTCGGCACCACAGCCGAGGCCACCGCGCAGGCGCTTCGGACGAAAGGGCGGCTGACGGTCGTGACCCCGAGCGCCAACATCGCGCAGATCCTTTTCGATGCGCCCGGCCTCGAGATCATCCTCACGGGCGGACGGGTGATCGGCCGCGATCTCTCCATGGCCGGCCCGGTGGCCCTCGCCCATGTGAAGCGCCATCGCTTCGATTGGGCGATCATCGCCTGCTCGGCCATCGAGGATGGCGGGGCGGTGCTCGATTTCGATGCCGACAAGATCGCGCTGAAGCAGGCGGCCATGGAAGTCTCGCGCAGGCAGGCGCTGATCGCCGATTCCTCGAAATTCGCCCGCTCCGCCCGGCTGGAGATCGCAAGGCTGGACAGCTTCGACCTTCTGGTGACGGACGCCCCTCTCCCTGCGCCCCTGCGCGCCCGGATGGACGCCCAACGTGTTCTCGCCCCCGGACCGGGAATGACGTGAAGCCCGGCGGCTCGAGTGCGCCTTACGCAAGCGCTTGAGCGGCGCGTCAGAGCAGCTTGCCGTCTTCGCCGAAGAACGGATGCGGACCGTCAAAGGTCCCGACCGGCACGAGATGGGTGACCAAGGCTTCCGTCTCGGGCCACCACACATGCAGGTGAAAGCCCGGCGGTTCGAGCCTGAAGGATGGCGCGAGCGACCCGTCGAGATCCAGAGCCACGGCATGGTTGGGGGCGGGAGCGATGGTTGCGATCGTTCCCGCAAAGGCGGTCAGCACCGGACGGTGCACATGCCCGGCGGCGATGAGGCGCACATCGCCATGGCGCCGCACCAGAGTTTCGAGTTGGGCGTGATCGCGGAGATTCTGCCGATCCATATGCTCGATACCGGTCAGAAAAGGCGGATGGTGCAGGAAGATCAGAACCCGGCGACGGGCTGCCGCGTAGAGTTCACGCTGAAGCCAGTCGAGTGTCTCGCCGTCGAGCGTGCCATAGGGCTGGCGGGGCGTGCTCGAATCCACGATCAGCAGCGTCAGCGGGCCGAGGTCATGTCGTGTGTTGCACGCGAGGTCGGTCGCGAAGGGCTGATGGGGAAAGGCACGGCGCAGGTGGACGCGGTCATCGTGATTGCCGGGACAGACCAGCAGCGGCAGGGACAATCCGGAGAGCAACGCGCCGAGATGCGCATATTCCTCCGGGCTGCCCCCATCGACGAGGTCGCCCGTGGCGATCACGAGGTCCGGGCGCGGATGCAAGGCCTCGAGCGTCTCGATCAGCCTGACGAGAGCCTGGGCGGTATCCACCTTGCCATAGGCCAGGGCTCCCGGCGGCTTGATGTGCAGGTCGGTGATCTGGGCGATCAGCAGGGGGCGGCTCATGAATGTCAGGCTCATGAATGTCAGTCCTGGAGAATGCGGAGGGCCTGCGGAGCGACGGCGAGACCCACGCGATCGCCGGTCTTCAGCCTTGTTCTGTTCGGCGCTTCGGCGACGATCATCTCGGCGGCCGCGCCTGCGATGGTGACCCGTTGCCGATCCCCGAGGAAGCTGACGCCCTGCACGGTGCCGGTCCAGTCTTCGCCCGCGGGGGCGCGGATCTCGATGGCCTCGGGGCGCAGCATGATCGTGCAACGCCCCTCCGCAGGGGGTTCCGGAAGCATCAGCTGACCGCCCGGAAACCGGATGCTTCCCTCCGATGCCATCCCCTCGATGACATTCGCGGCCCCGATGAACTCCGCAACAAAGCGGCTGTTCGGCTCGAAATAGACCTCGCGCGGTGTGCCGACCTGCACGATCTCACCCTGTTTCATCACGACAATACGGTCGCCGAGGCTCATCGCCTCGGCCTGATCATGCGTGACATAGATCGCGGTAATGCCGAGCGATCGCAGAAGCTGGTCGAGTTCGGTGCGCAGACGATCGCGGAGGGCTGCATCGAGCGCCGTCAACGGCTCGTCGAGGAGGAGCACGCGCGGCCGGATCGCGACGGCGCGCGCCAGAGCCACACGCTGGCGCTGGCCACCCGAAAGCTGGTCGATGCGCCGGTCGCGCAAGGGCTCGATACCGGTCAGAGCCAGCATCTCCGCGACACGCTTCGCGCGTTCGGCTGGCGGCACCTTACGGATTTTCAGACCGTATCCAATGTTCTCGGCCACGGTCATGTTCGGAAACAGCGCATAGGACTGGAAGACCATGCCGATATTGCGGTGCTCGATCTCGGTTTCCGTCACATCCGCGCCGTCGAAGAGCACGCGGCCACCGGCATCGGGTTTTTCCAGTCCGGCGACGATGCGCAGACAGGTGGTCTTTCCGCAGCCGGAAGGCCCGAGGAACACGAGGGTTTCGCCCTTCGCGACCGTCAGATCGGTCGGCTTGAGCGCTCTTGTCCCATCGGGAAAGGTCTTGGCGATGGCGCGCAGGGATACGCTGACACCGGTGCTCATGCAGACATTCCCTTGCGGCTCTTGGAGCGCGCTACAAGCTGCATCGCGACCAGTAGCGGCACGATCATGATGAAAAAGACCAGCGTATAGGCCGAGGCGATTTCAAGCCGCATGGAGGCGTAACTGTCCGCGAGGCCCACGGGCAAGGTCTTGGTCAACGGCGTGTGCAGCATCCAGGTGAGGTTGAACTCGCCGATCGACAGCGTCACCACCATCAGCGATCCCGCCAGCACGCCGGGCATCGCCGCCGGTATGACCACATCGAGGAAGCGGCGTAGGGGGCCGGCGCCCAGAGATGCCGCCCCCTCTTCGAGCGTCCGGATATCGATGGCGCCGAGGGTCGAGGCAACGGCGCGGACCATGAAGGGCAATGTGAAGATGACATGGCCCGCCACGATGAACAGCGACGAGCGGCGAAACCAATCGATGTTGCCATAGAGTTGCAGCATCGCCAGCGCCACGGCGAGGCCGGGAACGGCGAGCGGAAGCGTCATCAGCTCATTCAGCGCGCGCGTCAGCGCCGAGGGACGCACGACAAAGGCGTAAGCCAGCGGAATGCCGACCAGCAGGGTGACAACCAGCGTCATCATCGCGATCGCGATCGATCGCCCGATGGTGTCGGCATAAAGGCGCCAGACCTCGAGAATCCAGTCGATCGTCAGGCCGGAGGCGATGCCGCGCGCGTAGATCTGCGTCACGCCGGCGAGCATGGACATCAGCGCCGGGACCGCCAGAAAGGCCGCCGTCAACACCGTGAAGAACAGGGCGAGCGCATAAGCCAGCCGGTTCATGGCTCACCCCGCCGCGGCGACATTGTCGCCGCCCCTCAGGCGCGCGAGCGCCAGAATGGCCCAGGCGACGAGCCCGAGCACAACCGAGAGCGCGGCCGCCATGGCCAGATTGGCGGCCTCGGTGAACTCCTGGTAGATTACCATGGGCAGAACGTTGATCCGCGTTGCGAGCGTGAAGGCTGTGCCGAACGCACCCATCGCGGTCGCAAAGCAGATCGATCCGGCGGCGACGAAAGCCGGAACAAGCGCCGGCAGGACGATGTCGCGCTGGATGGCGAAAGGTCCTGCCCCGAGGGATCGTGCCGCTTCGATCAGCCGGTTATCCAGCGTTTCGGCGACCCCCATGACCGTCAGCAGCACACGCGGGATCGAGAAGTAGAGATATCCCACGAAAAGCCCGGTCATCGAGTAGGCAAAGACGATGCGGTCCGCCCCGAGGGCCTCGCTGATCTGCCCCACAAGGCCAAGGCGCCCCCCGAGCATGATCACCATGAACCCGACGACCACACCGGGGAAGGCCAGCGGAAAGGTCAGGATCGCGACGAGCAAGCCGTGACCGGGGAAGCGGTTCCGGGCGAGGAAGATTCCCGCAATGCCGCCGATGAGCAATGTCGTTGCCGTGACAACCATCGAAAGCGCCACCGTCGAGAGCAGCGCATCCCGGTAGCGGGGCGTCGTCAGCACGGCGAGATAGCGCGACAATCCCGCCTCGCCGCCACTGGCGATGAATAGCAATTGCACGGCCGGGATGAGGAAGAACGCCGTGATGACGATCACGGCGGGCACCATGCAAGCGAGGGAGAACAACTGTCTGGATTTCATCGGAAAAATCTCGCCCATCCCGCCGGCATCAGCGGAATGGGCTCTGGAGGGAGCATGTCCTCGTCCGTCACTTCACCTCGGCGACATAGCGGTCCGAAAAACCCTTCTGGACCACTTCCATCGCGCCCCAATCGACATCCTTCGCACGCGCATATTCCGTGGCAGGCAGGAAGCGGGCCGCGACCTCGGGCTTCAGCGGGATCGGACGCGCCGGACGCAGGTAAGCGTTGGTCCAGATGGTCTGTCCCTCATCCGAGAGAATGAAATCCAGCACCTTCCTGGCGTTTGCCTCGTTTTTGGCTCCCTTCACGAGACCGATGACATAGGGAAACGAGACGGTCCCTTCGCAGGGAATCACGAATTCGAACTTGCCCTTTTCGGTGTATTTCGCGCGATAGGCGTTGAAATCATAGTCGAAGAGGATCGGGATTTCGCCCGAGACGACCCGCGCATAGGACGTCTGCTGCGGCACGATCGGCTGGTTCTTCGCGAGATCCTTGAAGTAGTTGATGGCCGGATCGAAATTCTGTGCCGTGCCGCCCAGCGCGAGGTTCAGCGCGACCGCGCCGACATAACCGACAGCCGCCGAAGACGGGTTGAGATATCCCACCATCCCCTTGTAATCCGGCTTCTTCAGGTCGGCCCAGCACTTCGGCACCGGGCGACCACCCAGCGCATCGACATTCACGAAGAGGCCCAGTGTGCCCGAATGGATGGTGTGCCAGTGGCCATCGGCGTCCTTCAGGCCGGCGGGAACCTCGTCCCATTTGGCGGGCTTGTAGGGCGCGAGCACGCCTTCCGCCTTGGCCTTGATGCCGAACGTCGCGCCGAAATAGGCGATGTCCGCGACCGGGTTCGCCTTTTCGGCCAGCAGCTGCGACAGGGCCTGGCCGGAATTCTTGTTGTCATGCGGCATGGTCAGGTTGAGCTTGTCCTTGACCGCCTTGATCATCGAGGCCCAATCCGCCCATTGCGGCGGGCAATTGTAGCAGATCACGTCGGCAGCGCGGGCTGGCGCAGGCGACAAGGCCGCTGCGGAGACAAGGACTGTGGCGGCCGCGAGGGCCAGCAGGTTCGTTTTCATCACGCACTCTCCTGTTGGGTTGTTGAACCTGGGTTACTCCCGGCCGCGCGGATCGGCGCCGGAATCCGGGGCGCTGGCCCCAGGCTTCCACCCAGGCGGATCTCGTGGCCGAGGAATTCCGATGGACGGGAATGGGCGCCGCTGATCAACGCGAGCAGATCCGTGCAGGCCCGTTCGCCCATCCGGCGGGCGGGCTGGGCCACGCTGGCGAGCGTGGGCTCGACCATCTGACCCAGGGCAATTCCATCGAAGCCCACGACCGACATGTCGTGCGGCACCTGAGCGCCATGCCGCTTCAGCGCCCCGATGATCGCCAGCGCCAGGACATCGTTGGAACAGAACAGAGCCGTCGGGCGGTTCTCCGCCGCGATCAGGGCTGCGATGGCTGCGTCTGGCGCATCGTCGAGGAAATCCAGCTCGACAGGCGGTGGCGGCTTCAGGCCAGCCTCGACCAGGGCAAGGGCATAGCCGCGATAGCGCAACCGCGAGCGATCGGAGGCGGCAAACCGGCCCGCGAGGAACGCAATGCGACGATGCCCCTTGGCCAGCACGGCCTCGGTCATCTCGCGCGCGGCCCGCACATTGTCGACGGTGACGGCCAGCCGGCTCGCATGGTCCGCCTGATTGTAAAGCAGCACGCCCGGCTTGCCGCTGGCATCGACAACGGCCAGCGCCGGGCTCGCCATGGCATCGCACACCGTCAGTGCGAGCCCATCAACCGATTGTCCGAGGAAGGTCTCGACAGCCTGCGCCTCCACCTCCGGATCATACTCGCTTGTCGCGATCAGCACGGTGTAGCCGCTGGCGCGCGCCACCGTCTGAAAGCCCGTGACGGAATCCGCAAAGACCGGATTTGTCAGGCTGGGCACGATGATGCCGAGCGTGCGCGTCGCCTGACGCTTGAGGCTCCGCCCGATCTCGGACGGGCGATAACCGATGGCAGCAATCGCCGCCTCGATCCGCTCGCGCGTTTCGAGCGACAGGGGTGCCGTGCCGTTCACATAGCGCGACACGGTCGCGATGGAGCAGCCTGCTCGCTCTGCCACGTCGTGAATGGTGCCCGCCAAAGCTGACCTGCTTGCCCGAGAGATGGAAGATGAAAACGTTTACAAGCCGGATTATCAGGCTCCGATGAAGCAAATGTGACAGAAGCGGTCGGGGGATTTGTCCGCAGGGATCCACGCTTCCGGCGCGTCGCACCGGCGGTATGTGCCATCAACCGGCAAGCCAGTGGCGTGGCCATTGCAGAACTGTCATGAACACTCGCTATCGCCAGTCTGCCATGTCCAACGGTTCTCGCCTCTCTGCCGCCGCGCTTTTCGCGGGCTTCAATGACCGCACCGTTCTGGCGCTCGGGCTGACCCAGACCATCGGATACGGCACGCTCTTTTATGCCTATGGCGTCCTGGCTCCGGCGATCTCGCGGGAATTCGGCGTGGGCATTGACTGGTTCTTCGGCGCGTTCACTGTCGGGCTGCTTCTTGGCGGGCTTGTTGCGCCCGTTGTCGGGCGGGAACTCGACCGGCGCGGCGCGCGGCAGGTGATGAGCGTGGGATCGCTCGCCGCTGCGGGCGGTCTCGTTGCCTGTGCCATGGCGCCCAATATCTGGGCCTTCTCGGTCGCCGTCGTGTTCATGGAAGCGGCGGCCTGCCTCGTCCTCTACGAGGCGGCCTTTGCCGGCCTCACGCAAATCTACCGTTACGAAGCGCGGCGCGGCATCACGCTGATCACGCTGATTGCCGGTTTCGCCTCCACGATCTTCTGGCCGCTCACGCAGTGGATGCTGGGTGCCCTCGACTGGCGCTGGACGCTTCTGATCTTCGCGGTCGTGCATCTCGCTGTTTGTTTCCCGCTCCACGTTCTGGTTCTCGGCCTTGCCAAACCGGTCGTCACGGCCGTGGCGGCGACGACATCAGGGGAATCGCCGCCCGTCCTCGTCGGCGAGGCCCGGCGGCGCGCGCTGGTCTTCTACACGTCAGCCATCGTCATGGCGGGACTCGTCACATCCGCCTTTCCGGTTCACATGCTGCGCATCATCGAGAATGAAGGCTTCACCGCGGAAGTCGCTGCGGTGATCGCCATGGTCATGGGGCCGGCGCAGGTCGTGGCGCGCCTCATCGAAGTGCTCTGCGGTCACCGCTTCGATTCCCTGATGACCGGTCGCGTCGCCCTCGGTGCGCTGGCGGCCTGTATCGCGCTCCTGCTCGCAACGCCGGGCTCGCTGGGGACCGCCATCGCTTTCGCGGCGCTTTACGGCGCGGCGCAAGGCATGATCACCATCGCGCGTGGCACGGTGCCCCTCCAGCTCTTCGGCCCGCAGGGCTATGGAACCCTGGTGGGGCGCATCACGGGCCTGCGTTTTCTGTTGAACGCCGCCAGCCCCTTCCTGTTCGCACTGGGGATGGCGCATCTGAGCGTTGACGCCGCGCTGTGGGTCTGCGGTGGCATTGCAGTCTTGGCATTCGGCCTGTTCATGCTGCTTGAGGCGCCCAAACCGGCTTGACGCGGGCGGCGTTTCCGGACGACCGGCCCCGCTGGTGCTGCGACGCCAGGCTTCCCGTTCGGGTCACGACAGCCCTTTGGCCGTTTGGCTCGGCAACGCCTGGGCAGCCAGCCAGCACGTCGCGAGCATCGCCGCCGAACCGATCAGGCAGGCGGGCAGGCCGCCGAGCTGGTAGAGCAACCCCGACAGCAAGGTTCCCAGGAAGCGCCCCAGGGCATTGGCGGCGTAATAGAACCCGACATCCTCCGCCGCCTTCTCCGACCCGGCATAGGCCAGGATGAGGTAGGAATGCACGGAAGAATTCACGGCGAAAATCACGCCGAACAGGCAGAGACCCGTGACCAGCACCAGATCGGGTCGGGCGAGGTCCAGCGCGAGGATGCCGGTGAGACCGGCGGGAACCAGCAGGAGCAGGAAGGACCAGAGCCGTGCCGCGGGAACCTCGCTGGAAAGCCCGTCGGGGCTGCGCCTGACGACGGCGGGCGCGGCCGCCTGCACCACGCCATAGCCGATGGTCCAGAGCGCGAGGAACGCCCCGACCATCGGAAACGTCCAGCCATTGGCATAGAGGAAAACCGGCACACCGACGACGAACCAGACATCGCGGGCGCCGAAAAGGCCGATCCGGGCGAGGGCCAGCAGGTTGACGCCGCGGCTTTTGCCGAACAATTCGCGGGCGCTCTTGCTCGCCTTGGCCTTGCCCTGCATCGGGGGCAGCGAGAGAAAGACCCCGGCAAGGATCAGGCCCAACGTGCCCGCCATCAGCCAGAGCGCGAGCGAAAAGCCGAAGGCCTCCAGCAGCACACCGCCCAGAAAGAAGCCGAAGCCTTTCATCGCGTTCTTCGACCCCGTGAACCATGCCACCCATCGGAAGAGCCGGCCTTCTGCCTGGCCCCTGGCTTCGGCCTCGGTCAGCTTGATCGCGGATTTGGAGGCGGTCTTGGTCAGATCTTTCGCGATCCCGCAAATGCCTTGCGCGAGGACGACCCATGTCACCAGAAACGCCGAAGGCCAGCCTGGCTCCATGGCCGAGAGCGTGAGAAATCCGAGGATCTGCGTCGTCAGCCCGGTGATCAGCATCCGCTTGATGCCGTATCGCGCCGCGAGCCATCCGCCGATCATGTTCGCGAGGATGCCCGCGGCCTCGTAGAGCATGAACAGGAAGGCGAGCGTGAAGGGCGAATAACCGAGCTTGAAGAAGGTGAACAGCACCAGCATCCGCAATGCGCCATCCGTCAGCGTGAAGCCCCAATAGGCGGCCGTGACGATGGCGTAGTTGCGCAGCCCGGCGGCATTCGGGGCAGCATCCGGCGAGGCCATCTCATAGCCCCACGGCTTCGAGATGGCAGGCGAGATCGACCATGCGGCAGGCATAGCCCATCTCGTTGTCGTACCAGGCATAGACCTTGAGCATGGTCCCGTTGGTCACCAGCGTCGAAAGCCCGTCGATGATCGCGGAGCGCGTATCCCCCTGATAGTCGATGGAGACCAGCGGTCGGCCTTCAAAGCCGAGAATGCCGGCCAGGGGTCCGGCCGCTGCCGCCCGGAACAGGTCATTCACCTCTGCGGCCGTCACGGGACGCGCCATTTCGAATACGCCATCCGTGAGCGATGCATTGAGGACCGGAGCCCGGACGGCATGGCCATCGAGCTTGCCCTTGAGTTCAGGGTAGATCAGGCCGATCGCGGTCGCGCTGCCCGTGGTCGTCGGCTGGAGCGAGAGCATGGCCGAACGGGCGCGCCGCAGGTCCTTGTGCGGCGCATCGACGACCACATTGGTGTTGGTGGGGTCATGGATCGTCGTGATCTGCCCGTGCCGGATGCCGATCTCGCCATGCAGCACCTTCACCATCGGCGCGAGGCAATTCGTGGTGCAGGAGGCGGCGGTCACGATATCGTGCCGGGCCGGTTCGTAGAGATGCTCGTTCACCCCGACGACGATGTTGAGCACGCCGTCGACCTTGACCGGCGCCGCCACGATCACCCGTTTGGCGCCCCGCTGGAGATGCCCTTCAATCGATTTGCGATCGAGGAACTTGCCGGTGCATTCCAGCACCACGTCGACACCGAGATCAGCCCAGGGGATTTCCGCCGAGGTCTTGTGTTCCGTGAAGCAGATCGCCCGGTCGTCGATGCGCAGCGACGCCTCGCCTTCCGACGCAATGGCCGCATGCCAGCGGCCCTGCATCGAATCGAACTCGAGCAGATGAGCCGTTGCGGCCGCACCTCCCTTGATCTCGTTGACATGCACGACCTCGAGCCGATTGGCCCGGCGGGGGTCATCCGCCGGCCTGCGGGCGCCTCCGAGCGCGGCCCTGAGAGCCAGCCGGCCAATGCGGCCCATGCCGTTGATGCCTACTCTCATCGGAAACCCTCCCTCGCTCTCGCTTGGGTCTCCGCTCGTCGGTCGGAGACCTCCGGATCAGTCAGGCATCTCCAGCCGGAGGCCTTGCCCCTCCGGGTCTAGTTCAGGTATCTCGATTTGTCGACGATTATCGACAAGATAGATTTGGCCCGGCCGTGGGTCTATCCTCCCATCGCCCGGCCATGCCGGGTTGACCGGATCTGCAGCGAGGGAGATAGCGAGCGGCATGGCATCGACACCGTTCAATCCCGACCTTCTGGTCGAGCAACTGCAGGCCGTTGCACAATCGTCCCGCTTCGCTGTCCTTCGCCTGCTCGCGCGCCACGAGCCGTATGGTCTCGGCGCCGGCGATATCGCCCGGCTGATCGCGGTTCCGCACAATACGCTCTCGACCCATCTCGCCCAGCTTGAGAGTGCGGGCCTCATCCGCTCGCGCAAGGATGGGCGGCGCGTGGTCTATGCGGTGGATCGCGCGGCGACCGCGCGCATGCTCGAGGCTCTGGGGCTTTGCCTCGGGCCGACCGAAATGCAGCGGCCGCCGATGGCGATTCCCGCGCTGAAGGAAAGGAAGGAAGGCGGGCCCCGGTATACGGTGCTTGTCCTGTGCACGCAGAACTCGGCGCGGTCGATCATGGCCGAGGCGTTGATCAATCGCGAGGGACAAGGTCGCATCCAGGCGTTTTCAGCGGGCTCGCGCCCCAGGGGATTCGTCGATCCCGAAGTGCTGCGCCTGCTCGGCAGCCTTGGCTATGAGACGGCCGAACTGCATTCGAAAACCTGGCAATCCTTCGCCGAGGCGGGAGCGCCGGGGATGGATTTCGTCATCACCGTCTGCGACGCGGCGGCTGGCGAAAAATGCCCGAACTGGCCCGGACACCCCCTCGTCGCCCATTGGGGCATTCCCGATCCGCTGGAATCCGGGGCAAGCGCCGTGGAGCGCCGCGAGGCCCTTCGCAAAGCCTATCGACAGTTGAGTGCGCGCGTCGCAGCCTTCGTGACCCTGCCGATCGAGGATATGAGCCCCGCGAAGCTGAGATCTGAACTTGCCCGGATCGGCTGTCTCGAGGGCGCGACGGCCAGGGCGCTGGAGCAGGAACTGGTTTGACCCACGTTTTCCCGATGCCCCGTTTTCCTGAACCTGGATATCCAACGGATCACAGGACATAGCGGGAGGGCGGCAGGGAGATCGGCCGGATCGCGGCCGAGATCGATACCGCCAACATTCAACGGGTCCGGCCCGAAAC
>PERO01000013.1 GCA_002928875.1 Methylobacterium sp.
GGGGTGTCTCAGGTCTTTTCATCATCCGGCTCATATAACCGGATCAGGGTCACCGGCAACGCACAATCCGGTTTCCGGAGCCGGGATCGGGGCAGGAACCGGCGAATTCCGGCGCCGCCGATGCAAGCCGGCAACACTTCCGGACCCTTGCAAGGAGAGCGCTATCAGGCGCCCGGCAGGGGGATGAACTCGGTCTCGCCGGGCACGCTGTCGAAGCGCCCGCCGGCCCAATCGGCCTTGGCCTGATCGATCCGTTCCTTGCGCGAGGAGACGAAATTCCACCAGATATGGCGCGGGCCATCCATCGGCTCGCCGCCGAAGATCATGAAGCGCGCATGGGTGGTGGCGAGGATGGAAATCCGGTCGCCGGGCCTGAAGATCAGCAGCTGGCCGGGCGCGAAGACATCGCCCGCGATGTCGATCTCGCCCGAGACCGTGTAGATCGCGCGTTCATCGTAATCGGCATCGAGCGGCAGCACCGCGCCCGGCGCGAGGATCACCTCGGCATAGAAGGCGGGATGCGGGAAGGCCACCGGCGAGCGCTGGCCGTAACCTTCACCCATGATGAGCCGCACCCGCTTGCCCTCGCCGGTGATGCGGGGGAGTTCGCTTTCCGCGTGATGAATGAAGGCCGGCGATGTTTCCTCGTGGCTCTGCGGCAAGGCCGCCCAGGCCTGGATGCCGAACAGCCGCTGGCCCGTGGCGCGCGCGACATCGCCCGTGCGCTCGGAATGCGTCACGCCGCTGCCCGCCGTCATCAGGTTCAGCGCGCCTGGGGTGATCTCCTTCGTCACGCCGAGGCTGTCGCGATGCACGATGGAGCCGTCGAACAGGTAAGTGACGGTGGAGAGCCCGATATGCGGGTGCGGACGCACATCGAGCCCCTGCCCGAGCAGGAACTCGTTTGGCCCCATCTGGTCGAAGAAGATGAACGGCCCGACCATCTTGCGGCCGATGGAGGGGAGCGCGCGCCGCACCTCGAACCCGCCGATATCCCGCGCGCGCGGCACGATCACCTGCTCGATGGCGGCGCAGGCCCGGGCATCGCCGGGGAGGGGGTCTTCATGCGGAAGCGACGACATCGGCAAATCCTCTGGTGAGGGGAGAGAACGTCGATCAGGCGTCGAGCGGCGTGGTCCCGGTGGGCTTGCCATCCGGCCCGAACTGGATCTTCTCGATGCGCATCTCGGCCTCGCGCAGCAGCGTTTCGCAGCGCTTCTTCAGCGCTTCGCCGCGTTCGTAGAGCCCGATGGATTCCTCGAGGCTGACCTCGCCGCGCTCAAGCTGGCTGACGATGCCCTCGAGCTGGCGCATCGCTTCCTCGAAGGGAAGCTGGGCAAGGGCGGAATCGGGGTTGGTCTCTTTGCTCATGGCCGGAATGTAGGCGAGGGGAAACGGAAGGGGAACCCTTGGGCGCCGGTTTTTCCACGCGCCGTTTTCCACGCGCCCTCAGGTGCGGGCGCCCACGCGCAGGCCGGGGGCGGGCCGCTCGACCAGCACTTCCCGCCGGAAGCGGAACAGGGCGGCGGGACGCCCGCCGGTGGTGGTCTGTTCGCCCGTTGCCTCCACGAGGCCGGTCGATTCCACGAGCCGCCGGAAATTCTGCTTGTGCAGGTGATTGCCGGAAATCGCCTCCACCTTCTGCTGGAGCGAGGTGAGGGTGAAGCGATCCGGCAGCAACTCGAACACCAGAGGCCGGTATTTCAGCTTGCCGCGCAAGCGCCCCAGCGCGGTCGCGAGAATGCGGCGATGGTCGAACTGCATCGTGAGACCGAGCGCGGGCCGGTTCGCCCAGAACTGTGCCGCCGCGCGCCCGTCGCGACGGGCCTCCTCGACAAGGCCGGCTTCATAGAGCAGCTCGTAACGCTCCAGCACCTTTTCCTCGTCGAAACCCCGGCCATCGAGCGCGAAGAGCATCGTCGCGCGTTCGAGGCGCGTCAGGCCGGGCCTGGCCAGCGGTTCCGCAGGCGCCATGGCCCATTCCCTGAGACGCGGCGCGATATCGCCGTCGATGATCGCGGGGCGGCCGCCGCGCCAGTCCTCCCACGGGAAGAAGCCATAGATTCCGTGCAGCGCCGAGGACGGGACGCGCTCGCCCTCCTGCCGCGTCAGGGCGAGATAACCGATCGAGACGACATGCGGGTTCTCGATGTCCGGCGCGGTCGCGAGCCGTTCCTCGGCCTGCCGCCCGCGATCGCCGAAGGTGTAGAGCTGCTCGACATAGCCGAGACTCAACCCCGCCTGCTCGCTCGCGAAAGCACGCAGGCCCAATTCCAGCGTGCGATGCACGGTGGGCTCGAAGGGGCCCGAGGGCAGGCCGGGGCTGCCGGCGACGTCGAAGGCCGAGGCATAGACCACCGGCATGTCCCGCTCGATCATCAGGATGACGGCGGTGAGGTTGATCTCGAGCGCGTTTCCCGCCGGCGGCATTCAGCCTCCCAGAGGGGCGCGCGGCCCGATCTCGAGGCTGAATGGCACGCCTTCGTAGCAATCCTCGCCACGGCCGATGGTTTCTATGGCCTCGATCATGCGGCCCCTGCGGCCGAGCAGCCGGTCGCCAAGGCTCACGATGTGGATGTTGGGCGTCGCGGTGGGCGAAACCTGCCGCAGGCGCTGCGCCCATTCCGCCTCGCTCGTCTCGGGGCGCAGCGCGCAGGCCGCGATGAAGGCCGAGGCGGTGGAGCGGCTCACCCCGGCATAGCAGTGGATCACCATCGGGGCCGCCCGATCCCAGCGCGTCATGAAGCCGAGCATCTCCTCGATATGCGCCTCGTTCGCCATCACCTCGCCCTCGGTGGGGCGCCAGATATCGGCGAATTCCAGCTTGAGATGGCGCATCTGCTCCACGCCTTCCGGCGTTTCCACCTGCCCGATATTCTTGATGACGGTCAGCACATCGCGCGCGCCGGTTTCGGCGACGGTGCGATGCAGGCGGTCGAGCGAACAGACATGGATGCGCGGCATAAGGGGCCTCGGGGGTCAGGCGTTCGGCTGAAGTTCGGCGAAACGGGCGAGAAAGCGGATCTTGGCGTCGTCCGCGCCCCAGGGATTCAGCAGGGCGTGGATGGTGGAAGGAAAGGCTGGCGGCACGCCGAAAATCTCAGCCGCTTCGGCCTCCGAGAATCCGGCGAGGCGCGTCGCCTCGAGATAGGCTGCGGCATGGTCGGCCTTCTTCGCAAGATCGCGCGCGATCTTGGTCATGGGTGCCGGCAGATCGAAGCGCTGCATCACCGCCGCGAGGACACGCTGCTCGGTTTCGCGATAGGCCTCGCCAATCACCGCCTTGAAGGGCGAGATGATGTCGCCGATCACGTATTCTGCGGCATCGTGCAGCAGAACCGCGCGGCGCGTCGAGAGCGAGATCGAGGGTGCGAAATGCCCGGCGATTGCATCGACCAGCAGCGAGTGCTGGGCCACCGAATAGATCTGCGCGCCGAAGGTCTGGCCGTTCCAGCGCGCGACGCGCGCGAGGCCATGGGCGATATCCTCGATCTCGATATCGAGCGGCGAGGGATCGAGCAGATTGAGCCGTCGCCCCGAAAGCATGCGCTGCCAGGCGCGCGGCGCAGCGGAGGGGGAACGACGGGAAACAGTGGAGCGGGCCATCCCTCGCGTTATCGCGGGCGGCGCGCGACGTTTCAAGAGGCGAGAGGTTCAGCCGAGGCCGGGCACCGGGAAGCGGGCGAAGTCCGGCTTGTCGAAAGCGACAGCCACGCCGCCCACCGTGAGGCTCGCACCGCCGGCCAGCGCATCCTCCAGCCGGTCGAGCCGGATGCGGGCGATGGCCCGGTCGCCAAAGCATTCGCCGATCTCGCCGATGGCGCGGTCGCCCGCCATCACCGGGGCGCCGCCGATCACGCCGAAGCCGTTGGTGAAGCGCAGCGGCAGCGCGCGGGTGCGGGCCGTGCCGCGATGCTCCATGCGGCTCACGACCTCCTGGCCGATATAGCAACCCTTCCGGAAATCCACGCCCGCGAGCTGATCGAGCAGAACCTCATGCGGAAAGGCGTCGAGGGTCGTATAATCCTTGCCGATTTCCGGCACGCCGAGGCGCGCGCGACGCTGGTGATAGATCTCCGCGCCGGCCTGCGTGAAACCCTTGCCGATGGCGGCCAAAGCGGCCTCCGGCCCGACAAGCCGCAGCCCGAGGCCGGCATGGCGCGGATCGGCGAAGGCATAAACCTCGTCGGTTGCGAACTCCGCCGCATCGAGCAGGACGGCGACCATCGTCCCGGCCGGGGCTTGGCCCAGAGTCACCTCGGCGCGCAGCTTGTATTGCGCGAGCTTTTCGAGCAGCGGCTCGGCGAAACCCGCCGCGACGTCGAGCAGATAGAGCCGTTCCGCATCCCCCTCCTCGCCGGCATTCGCCACGAGCATCTCGGCGATGATCTTGCCCTGCGGCGTGAGAAGCGCAGCCGGGCGCATCTCGCCCGGCTTCAGCGTCTCGATATTGGCGGTGACGAGGTTGTGCAGGAAATGCGCGGCATCCTTGCCGGCCACAATCAGCAGGTTGCGTTCGGGCAGGGGGATGAATTGCGGCGCGACCATTTGCGATCCTTCCGCCTCTCCGGCGCTTGTTTCGGCTGGTCCCGGCAGATAAGCAACCGGGGTCCGAACCGCAAGGGAGCCCCGCCATGCCGCAAGCCTTCGATCTCATCCTCAAGGGCGGCGAAGTGGTGAACCAGGACGGCCGCGGGGAGCGCGATCTCGCGATTCGCGACGGAAAAATCGCGGGAATCGGCCTGTTCTCGCCGGATCAGGCCGGGGAAACCATCGATGTCACCGGCCTGACGATCCTGCCTGGCGTCATCGATACGCAGGTGCATTTCCGCGAGCCTGGCCTCACCCACAAGGAAGACCTCGAAACCGGCTCGCGCGCCGCCGTGATGGGCGGCGTGACGGCGGTGTTCGAGATGCCGAACACGAACCCGCTGACCACCTCCGCCGAAACGCTCGCCGCCAAGGTCGCGGCCGGGCACAAGCGCATGCATTGCGATTTCGCCTTCTTCGTCGGCGGCACGGCGGAGAATGTCGACGACATCCCCGAACTCGAGCGCCTGCCGGGCGCGGCGGGCATCAAGGTCTTCATCGGCTCCTCCACCGGCAATCTCCTGGTGGAGGACGATCACAATCTCGAGCGGATCCTGCAAAAGCTCTCGCGCCGCGCTTCCTTCCATTGCGAGGACGAGCCGCGCCTGCGCGAGCGGATGGCCTTGCGCGTGCCGGGCGATCCCTCCTCGCATCCGGTCTGGCGGGACCCGATCGCCGCGCTGAAGGCCACGGAGCGGCTGGTGACGCTCGCCCGCAAGCACGGCAAGCGCGTGCATGTGCTGCACATCTCGACCGCCGAGGAAATCCGCTACCTCGCCCACCACAAGGATATCGCCACCGCCGAAGCGACGCCGCATCATCTCACGCTCGTCGCGCCCGATTGCTATCAGCGCCTCGGCACCTACGCGCAGATGAACCCGCCGGTGCGCGATGCCGCGCATCAGGCCGTGATCTGGGAGGGCGTGCGCACCGGCGTGATCGACATTCTCGGCTCCGATCATGCGCCGCACACACACGAAGAGAAGCACCATGCCTATCCCGCCTCGCATTCCGGCATGACCGGTGTGCAGACGCTGGTCCCAACGATGCTCGACCATGTCTCGAAGGGAAAGCTCTCGCTGGAGCGATTCGTGGATCTCACCTCGGCCGGCCCGGCGCGGCTCTTCAACATCGCCGGCAAGGGGCGCATCGCGGAGGGCTACGACGCCGACCTCACCATCGTGGACCTGAAGCGTCGCGAGACCATCCGCAACGATTGGATCGCCTCGCGCTGCGGCTGGACGCCCTATGATGGTGTCGAGGTGCAGGGCTGGGCCGTCGGCACCGTCATCCGCGGCAGGCGCGTGATGTGGGAGGGCGAACTCGTCACGCCGTCGCAGGGCGAGGCGGTGCGCTTCCAGGAAACCCTGCGGGGCTGAGGCGAGTTTCGAGCCGATGAGCGAGGCCGTCACCTTCACGCGCGCCGGATTCGGGCGCGGCTTCCGGCGCGGCAATGCCTTCGCGCTGGGGGTCTTCGCCTATGGCCTCGCCTTCGGGCTCGTGGCCGATCAGGCGGGATTCACGCCATTCCAGGCCTTCCTGTTCTCGGTCGTGGTCTATTCGGGCTCGGCGCAGATGGCGACGTTATCCGTTCTCGCCGCCGGGACGTCGCTCACGGCGTCGATTCTCTGGTCGGTCGTGGCGCTGATCCTCGTGATCAATGCCCGTTATGTGCTGTTCGGCGCGACCCTGCGGCCATGGCTGGGACAGGTCTCGCCGCTGAAGGCCTATTCGACGCTCTATATCCTGGGCGATGGCAACTGGCTGATGTCGCTCAGCGCCTACGAGAATGGCGAGCGCGATGCCGGCTTCGTGCTGGGTTCCGGCCTCGGCCCCTGCCTCGCCTGGCTCGTGGGCACGCTCTCGGGCTCGATGGTCGGCGGCTATGCGCCCAATCCGAAGGTGCTCGGCCTCGATTTCATGCTGATCGCCTTCTCCGCCGCGATGATGGTGGGCATGTTCAGGCAGAAAAGCGATTGGGGCGTCATCGCCGTGGCCGTTCCCGCCGCTCTGGGCGTGGCCTGGCTCGGTTCACCCGCCTGGGCCCCGGTGATCGCGGGAATCGCCGGCGGCGCCTTCGCGTGGCTGCGGTTCACGGAAGAGCGCGCGGCATGACGAATGTCGAATTCTCCATCCTGCTTCTCGCAATGGCACTCGCCGCCTATGGCTGCCGCGTCGCGGGGTTTCTGGCGATGCGCTACGTCACGATCACGCCCAGGCTGGAGGCGGCCCTGCGCGCGACGCCGCTGTCGGTGATGGCGGGCATCGTCGCGGTCGCGGCGATGCGCGGTGGACCGGCCGAATGGATCGCCTCGGTCGCCGTGCTGATCCTCGCCAAGCTCACCGGGCAGGATGTGCTCGCGGCCTTGTTTGGCGTCGCGGTCATCGCGCTGGCGCGCTGGGTTGGCCTTTAGAAACAAGGCCTCAGGGCACGCGAATGGCCAGCGCCACCCTTTGCGGCTTCGGTGCAATCTCCGGCTTGCGGCTGGACAGCAGGCGGCCCACCGGCTTCTCGAACAGCGCATAGACGATGAGCCCAGCAAGGCTCGCAATCAGGAATCCCGCCATCGAGAACGCGGCAACCGACGTCGCAAGGCCCGGCGGCACGAGCTTCGTCCAGAACCGGGTGAAGGCCGAGAGCACGATGCCATGCGTGAGGTAGATCGAATAGGAGGCGTCCCCGAAGAGGTGCAGCAGGCGGCTCTGCGGCGCGCGCCCGTTCTGTTCGAGGATCACCGCGCCGAGCACGATCAGCGCCGCCGGAATGCCCACGAGAAGGACGCGCGGCTCGATGCGGCCGAAGAACTCCGAGCCGATCATCCAGCCGGCAAGGCCCACGGCGATAGCTGCGAGGCCCAGCGAGGCCGGAAGCCGCTTCCCGCCGACAAAACCCGCGCCAACCAGCATGCCGAGGCCGAATTCGAGGATGATGTTATCCGAAAAGAAGGCAAGCGGGCTCGTCGCGGCGGGCTTGAAGGCGCCAAGCGCCACAGTGAGCGTGAGCATCGCGAGCACGGTGCCGAGCCGCAGCCGCTCGGGCAGGAACAGCGCCAGCGCGAAGAGCACGTAGAAGAACATCTCAAAGTTCAGCGTCCATCCCGCCGTCACCAACGGCTGGAGTTCGCCACTGACCGGGTGAATCGCGGGCAGGAACAGGAAGGAGGCCAGCACATGGCCCCAATCCAGCGCGCCGGCGGGCATCAGGCTGCGATTGGTGAGCAGAACCAGCAGCGCGAAAGCCGTCACCGCCCAGTAGAGCGGCGCGATTCGCGCGAGCCGCTTCACAAGGAACGCGCGCGGCGTGACGGGCTTCCCGGCCGTGGTGACCCACATGATGAAGCCGGAAATGACGAAGAACAGATCGACGCCATAGCTCAGAAAATGCGGCCACGGCACGGCCTGCCCCAGACGCTGCAGGTAAATTTCGAGATGGGCCGCCACCACCCCAAGGGCCGCGAGCGCCCGGAGATGCTGGATCGAATGGACAACGGGCATGCCGGCCTCTCCCTTGCACGTCCGGCTTTGGCACAGCACCCGTTACGGATCGGTACGAAAGCGCGGAGGATTGTCGGGATCGTGCAAGCCGCAGGCCGATGCGGCGGCATCCGGGCGATCGGCGCTCAGTTCTTCAGTCGGACGGAATACTCGCCGCTACGGATGCGCCAGGGAATCATCAAACCCGAGCGCTCAGTTCTTCAGTCGGACGGAATACTCGCCGCTGCGGATGCGCTCGGGCAGGCGTTCGGCGAATTTCGAGACGGCATCCTCGCCGTAGGTCGCGACCAGTTCCACGAAGGCGGCGAACAGCGCCGCATGGGCAAGGCAATCGCCGTCGATGCCGTCATGCCGGCCCTCGGCGAAGGCTTCGTTGATGTAGCCATAGGCCGCGCGCCGTTGTTCGGCGAAATGCGCGTCGCTGGCGGTTCCCATGGGCTTGGCGGTCTGCACGGGCTGTTCCGGTCTTTCTGGCAAGCGATTCTGCGTGGCGAATGCCCCGCGGATCCGGTTGCGACAGGAGGTCCCCACCCGCTCTCGCCACCGTAGGATGGACCCTAACGGCTCGTTCCCGCGAAAGCGAGCGAGGAGTTGCGAAAACGTTAACGCGCTTCCCCACTTTCTTTGAATTCAAGAGGATAGCCCTGTGGATGCTATCCGCCGAACCGTTGCTCCAGCGTGCGGGCCAGCCGGCCGGCATCCCGCACGAGCATTGCACGGGCTGCCCAGGCCGCCTCCGTGCATTGGCGATAGGTGGTGGAAAAGGCCGCAAAGCCAGTGTTGTAGGCGCCCATCAGCCGCTCGCGGTTGGCCTGTGCCGCCCCCTCGCTGGTGACCAGCGTTTCCATGCGCTTCTGCCAGGGGTTCGGCCGCTCCTCCGGCCGGCAGAGCGCGGTGAGGAAGGCCAGCGAGCCGAGGGTCTCGGAGAGTTCGAGCATCGGCTTCTCGTATTCGGCGGGCAGTGCCGCGCGCGGGGTTTCCGGCGTCTGTGCCGGCGGCCGCCGTGGCGTGGCGGCCGGATTGGCCGGCTGTGCGGAGCCGGGCAGGGCGGTGGCGGCGACCAGCAGGACAGCCAGCGCCCAGCGCATCACGCGGCCTCGATCGCTTCTTCCGCCACGAGGCCATGCGCCTTGCGCAGAACGTCGCGCAGGCCGCGCGTCATCGGCAGGTCGCCGGGATCGAGCGGATCGACCCAGATCAGCGCCACGGCCTCGTCGGATAACGTCGCCTCGCCGCCGGTCCAGTAGCCCGCAAAGGCGCAGATGACGGCATGCGCGACAAGGCTGCCATCGGGGCCGTGCTCGATATGCTCGACATGATCCACGAAGCCGGCGATGCGCGCGGTGAGGCCGACCTCCTCCTGCAATTCGCGCAGAACCGCGTCCGCCATGCGCTCGCCGGGCTCGATCCGGCCGCCCGGCAGCGAGAAGAGGCCAAGCGCCGGCGCCTTGCCGCGCTGGGCGAGCAGAACCTTGCCCTCGCGAAACACGGCGATGGAAGCGGCCAGAACCGGCCTAGACATGCTGCCCGCCATTGATGTGCAATTCCGCGCCCGTCACGTAGGAGGACGCCTCCGTGCACAGGAAATAGATCGCCTTCGCCACCTCTTCCGGCGTGCCGAGGCGGCGCAAGGGCAGCGTTTCGACGATCTTTTCCGTCCCCGGCGAGAGGATCGAGGTGTCGATCTCCCCGGGCGAGATGGAATTCACGCGGATGCCATAAGGCCCGAAATCCGCCGCCATCTCGCGGGTCAGTGCCGCGAGCGCGGCTTTCGAGGTCGCGTAGGCTGCGCCGGCGAAGGGGTGGACATGCACGCCCGCGATCGAGGTGACATTCACCACCGCGCCCTTGGTGGCCTTCAACTCGTCGATCAGCCCGCGGGCGAGCATGATGGAGGCGAAGAAGTTCACCTGGAAGACCTGCAGCCAATCGGTCAGCGGGGTCTGGATCGAACCCATGCGGCTGCCGCCGGGCCCTTTCGGCGAGATGCCGGCATTGTTGACGAGCGCATGCAGCCGCCCGTCGGGCAGGCGGGAGCGGATCTCGTCGATGGCGCGCGTCGTGTCCTCGGGATTGGCGAGATCGACCTGGATGTGATCATCCTGGCCGCCCTCCCAGGGGCAATTTTCCGGGAAGGGCTGGCGCGAGCAGGCGAGCACCCGCCAGCCGGCGGAGTTGAAGCGCTTCACCGTGGCATGCCCGATGCCGCGCGAGGCGCCGGTGAGCAGAAGCGTGCGGCGCTCGGCCCCGCTGTTCGAACCGGATCGGTCCATCATCGTTCTGCTCCTTCGGGAAGGTTACGGGTAAAGGCGTTCGGTCCGGAAGCCGGAATCCGGGCTCTCGCGCCGGAAGACCAGGCGTTCGTGCAGGCGGAAGGGCTTGTCCTGCCAGAATTCGATGTAAACCGGCCGGAGGCGAAAGCCGGTCCAGTGTGGCGGGCGCGGCACTTCTCCAAGGCCGAATCGTGCCGCCTCCCGTGCCACGGCCTTTTCGAGCGCGAAGCGGCTTTCCAGCGGGCGCGATTGCTGCGAGGCCCAGGCGCCGATGCGGCTATCGCGCGCGCGAGAGGCGAAATAGGCATCCGCCTCGGCATCGCTCACCTGTGCGAGCGGGCCGCGGAAACGCACCTGCCTCTGCAGGGATTTCCAGTGGAACACGACTGCGGCCTGCGGGTTTCCGGCAATCTCGCCGCCCTTCTGGCTCCCGGTATTGGTGTAGAACACCACGCCCGCAGGCGTGATCTCCTTCATCAGCACCATGCGCACATTCGGCAGGCCATGGGTATCGACGGTTGCGAGCGCCATGGCGTTGGGATCGTTGGGCTCCCTCGCCTTGGCCAGCGCAAACCATTCATCGAACAGCGCGAAAGGCTCCGATGGGTCTTCGAGGTCACCGCTCATTAACGCTTTCCAACTCTAATGGGGCAAACGCGTGTATGGGAGAAGTCGCGTGCAGCCGCGTCCGGTTCGGACCCTTGACGGATACAGGAAGCCGGGCGCTTCGCGCAATCGCCGTGCGCGTGCACAAAGGGCGTTTCTCGCTCTCGCGCTGTCGATGCTGGCTTCCGGTTGCGCTCTGACCTGGAACATCCCCGGTTTCGGCGAGGACGAAGAAACGACCGCGAGCATCACGCCCGTCCGCACCGCGACCTTCGCCATTCCGCTCGACGACGAGGACTGGCGCCGCGCCAATGCGGCCCTGTCGCTGGCGGTTGATCCGCAGGGTGCGGGGCTGCCGGTCAACTGGGACAATCCGGCCTCGAAACGCCAGGGCCGCTTCGAGCCCACGGGGGCACTCGCGGTGGTGGGCAACACCGTCTGCCGGCCCTTCCGCGCGCTCGTCATCCAGAAACCCGATCTGCGGAACAGCGCGCGGGAAGTTGCGCATGAAGGCCAGGCCTGCCGCGTCGGCCCCAGCGAATGGGCGATGCGGGATGTGAAGCCGCTCGGCCAGAACGCGCATGTCCGGGAATTCGATCAGGCGCTGCCGAAAGCCAGCCCCGCCATGCTGCAGGGGCTCGCGACCCCGCCTGTCGCTCCGGTGGCTCCGCGCCGCGAGTGAAGATCTCGCGTTGCACGGTTGCAACAGGCGCGCGAACACCCCATTTTCCGACGACAAGCTTCCAACCCTTCTGGTTCTCTCGGAAAACCATGCCTGATCCTTACCAGACCCTCGGCGTGACGCGTGAAGCCTCGGCGGATGAGATCAAGCGCGCCTATCGCAAGCTCGCCAAGACCTATCATCCTGACCACAATCAGGGCGATGCCAAGGCCGCCAACCGCTTTGCGGAAGTGAACAACGCCTATGAAATCCTCGGCGACGAGGTGAAGCGCCGCCAGTTCGACCGCGGCGAGATCGACGCCGAGGGCAAGCCGCGCGCGGCCTTCTCGGATTTCGGCGGCGGATTTCCGGGCGGTGGCGGAACCGGCGGCTTCAAGTTCGATTTCGGCGCGGGCGGCGGCGGCAATCCCCGCGACGTCTTCTCCGACCTGTTCCGGCAGTTCGAGGGGGGCCCGCGGGACCCCTTCGCCGGGCAGCCAAATGCGCAGCGCGGCTCGGGGCGGCGCGGCCCGCCGCCGGGCGAGGACATCACGGTCGAGACGAACGTGCCGCTGGAGCGCGTCGCGAGCGGGGGCGCGCATCGCGTCGCGATGCCCGATGGCCGCATGCTGGAGATCACCGTGCCGAAGGGCGTGGCCAGCGGCACCACGATGCGGTTGCGCGGGCAGGGGCATCCCTCGCCCTTCGGCGCGGCGAATGGCGATGCACTGGTGACGATCCGCTACGCGAAGCATCCGACTTTCGCGGTCGACGGCAACGATCTGCGCGTCGCGGTCGCGGTCCCGATCCGCGATTGCGTGCTCGGCGGTTCGGTGCGCGTGCCCACGCTGACGGGCGAGGTGGAGGTGACCGTTCCGGCCTGGACCAGTGGCGGCAAGACCTTGCGCCTGCGCGGCAAGGGCCTGCCCAGGGGTGATCAGGCCGGCGATCTCTTCGTCACGCTCGAGATCGATCTCGGTCCGCATGATCCGGAAGTGGAAGGCTTCTTCCGGCGGCGTCCCGGCTGAGTTTTCGCAGCTTTGCGCCCGAGCCGCTTGCACCTTGCGCCGGAATGCTTAAAGGGTGTCGCGCGCATGCGCCGTTTGTCGAAGCCGGGATTCCGCTTCCCTTCCTGACGGACGCGAAGATGGTACAACCGGTTTCCAGGGTCGGACATGATGGCACAAGCAAGCGGGGGCTCTGAGGGCAACGGGCTGATGCGCGGCAAGCGCGGCCTGATCATGGGGCTCGCCAACAACCGCTCCATCGCGTGGGGCATCGCCAAGGCCTGCCAGGCGGCGGGCGCGGAGCTGGCCTTCACCTATCAGGGCGATGCACTGAAGAAGCGCGTGGAGCCGCTCGCCAGGGAACTCGGTGGCATTGTCGTCGGCCATTGCGATGTGACCGATGCCGCCTCCATCGACGCGGTTTTCGCCGAAATCCAGAAAACCTGGGGCAAGCTCGATTTCGTCGTGCATGCCATCGCCTTCGCCGACAAGGACGAACTCACCGGCCGCTATGTCGAGACGACCGAGGCGAATTTCACGAAATCCATGCTGATCTCGTGCTACTCGCTCACCTCCATCATCCAGCGCGCCGAAAAGCTGATGCCCGATGGCGGCTCCATCATCACCCTGACCTATTACGGCGCCGAGAAGTGGATGCCGCATTACAACGTCATGGGTGTCGCCAAGGCCGCGCTCGAGGCCAGCGTGCGCTATCTCGCGGCCGATCTCGGCCCGCAGAACATCCGCGTGAACGCGATCTCCGCCGGCCCGATCAAGACACTGGCCGCCAGCGGCATCGGCGATTTCCGCTACATCCTGAAATGGAACGAGTACAACGCGCCGCTGCGCCGGACCGTGACCATCGAGGAAGTTGGCGACAGCGCGCTCTACCTGCTCTCCGATCTCTCCCGCGGGGTGACCGGCGAGGTCATGCATGTCGATTCGGGCTATCATGTCGTCGGCATGAAGAACCCGGACGCGCCCGACCTCTCGCTCGACAAGGATTGAGGCATCCCGTGCGCGGCTCCCGGCTTTCCGTTTTCGGACTTCTCGCGCTGCTGGTGGCCTCGCCCGCTTTCGCCCAGTCGATCACCCCGGTTCCGCGCCCGGCGACCCCGCCCACCTTCCAGCTCGTGCCGAACGGCAACCCGCCGCCGCCCTATACGCCGGTGGTGACGCCGGTGGAGGTGACGCGCAAGGGGCGTGCGAATACCGACATCTTCCTCGGCGTCTACCTGACGCTCGATCGCGAGTGCAAGGTGGGGGCGACGCCGAGGGTCGAGTTCGCCGGCGATCCGAAGGGCGGCAAGCTGCGCACGCGCACGCATCCCATCAACCTGCGCGATGTGCCGGGCGCGCCGCGCCGCACCTGCATCGGCACCTCGCCCAACGGGCTCGCGGTGACCTACCGTTCCGATCGCCGTTTCAGAGGCGAGGACAAGGTGGAGTTCCGGGTGGTCTATCCGAACGGCGACGTGCGGGCCATCTCCGCCACCGTCACGGTCGAGTAAGGCTTTCGCCGGCGCCCATGCCCGTCCTCTACTTCTTCCGGCATGGCGAAACGGACTGGAATGCCGAAGGTCGCCTGCAGGGCCAGACGGATATCCCGCTGAACGCCAAGGGCCGCCTTCAGGCCACCGCCATCGGCGAAGCCATCCGCGCCGGCCGGGTCGAGGGCATCGGCCATGACCGGCTCGTCCGCCTGCCTTTCGTCGCCAGTCCGATGGGCCGGACGCGGGACACCATGGCGCTGTTGCGCACCGGGCTCGGGCTCTCCCCGGACGATTATGCAACCGACGATCGCCTGATCGAGATCGGGTTCGGGCGGTGGGAAGGCAGCACCTGGAAGGAGATCGTCGCGCGCGATCCCGGTGGCGCCCAGGCGCGCAGCCGCGACAAGTGGAATTTCGTGCCGCCGGGCGGCGAAAGCTACGAGATGGTGCGCGGGCGCGTGGCGGGCTGGCTCGAATCCCTGCAAGGCGATACATGTCTGGTGGCGCATGGCGGCGTCGCGCGCGTGCTGATGGTCATGCTGGCGGAAGTCACCCCGCGCAATGCCGTCGGTGCGGATATCTGGCAGGGAAAGCTGCTGCGGATCGCGCCGGGCCGCCACGACTGGCTGCCGGGACCCGGGCACTGGGAACCCTGATGGCATGCGACATTGCGTCGCAAGTCGTCGTTCAGCGCAGGTTCAGTGCGCGCATTGCAACATGGGTCCAGCTGACGACGCACGCTCATTTCCCGGCATCCGGCCGCAATTCGGGCGCCGAAGCGCCTCGTTTGCGCGGTTTCGATTGACGGCGGGATCGATTTTCGCGTCTATCCGCCTGCAGGACGAGCACGACCGGGGCAACCCGGTGAAGCGGGGATGGAATGAGCGGTACTGAGGCGGTTCTTCAGCCTTCGGAGTCGGTTGCCGACCCGGAGGGCAGTGCATTCCTCGCCGGCCCCGTCGATCCCGATCTGCTTCGATCCGAGACGCTGGCCACGATCTTCCGGGCGAGCGCGGCCGCGCATCCGGACAAGCCTGTCTACGTCTCAGGCGACCGTCGGATCACTTATGGCGAAGCCGATCGCCTGACCGATCGCGCCGCGCGACGGTTGGCCGCTTTGGGCGCCGCGCCGGGCCGCGTGCTGGGCCTCTGGATGCCGCGCGGCATCGACCTGCTTCTCGCGCAGGTGGCCATCACCAAGACAGGCGCGGCCTTCCTGCCCTTCGACTGGGATGCGCCGGTCGATCGCATCACCACCTGCCTCACGGATTGCGGGGCGATCGGCATCGTCACCGACGAGGCCGGCCTTTCGAAAGGCAAGGCGATCCCCGTTCCCCATCACGATGCGCTCGCGCTGCTGGGCGAGGGCCCGATGGATGAGGCGGAGCCGTTGGCGGCGAATCCGGCCAGCGCGGCCTACATGATCTATACCTCCGGCTCCACCGGCATTCCCAAGGGCATCGTCATCACGCAGGGCAACATCTGCCACTTCCTGCGCGCCGGGAACGCCGTCTACGGCGTGCGCGACGATGATGTGGTGTTCCAGAGCGCCTCGCTCGCCTTTGACCTCTCCATGGAGGAGATCTGGGTGCCGTATCTCGCGGGCGCGACGCTCTATGTCGCGACCCCCGAGGTGCTCGCGGATATCGAGAAGTTGCCGGCGCTGCTGACCGAGAAGAAGGTCAGCGTCATCGATACCGTGCCGACGCTGCTTTCGGTGCTGCCGGCGGATATCCCCAGCCTGCGGCTGATCCTGCTCGGCGGCGAGGCGCTGCCGCCGGCGCTCGTGGAGAAATGGGCCAAGCCGGGCCGGCGCATCTTCAACACCTACGGCCCCACGGAAGCGACCGTGGTGGCGACGGTGGAGGAGGTGCAGCGCGGCAAGCCGGTCACCATCGGCCGGCCGATCCCGAACTACACGGCCTATATCGTCGACGAGAACTTGAACCTGCTCGGCCCGGGTCAGGAGGGCGAACTGCTGATCGGCGGCCCCGGCGTCGCGCAGGGCTATCTCGCGCGGCCCGACCTCACGAACGAGAAATTCATCGCGAACCCGTTCCGCGACAGCACCGCCGACCCCATCCTCTACCGGTCCGGCGACGCGGTGAGCCTCAATGCGGAGGGCAACATCGCCTTCCACGGGCGCATCGACGACCAGGTGAAGATCCGCGGCTTCCGCGTCGAACTCGGCGAGATCGAAAGCGCGCTCGTCGATTGCGACGACGTGCTCCAGGCCGCCGTGGTGGTGCGCGGCGATGCCGGCATGGATCGGCTCGTGGCCTTCTGCGTGCCGGAGCCGAAGGCGATCATCGCCGCGACGACCTTGCGCGAGGAACTGAAGCGGCGTCTGCCGCCCTACATGATCCCGGAGCGTTTCGAGACCGTTCCCGAATTGCCGCGGCTGACATCCGGCAAGACCGACCGCAAGGCGCTGAAGGCGATGCCGCTCTCCGAGGCGATCATCGCCGCGAATGACGAAGAGCCGCCGCGCACCGAGACCGAAGCGCTGCTGCTCACGGCAGCGAAGCGCGTGTTGCCGGGCCGGGCCATCACCTTCGAGGCGGATTTCTTCCTCGATCTCGGCGGGCATTCGCTGATCGCGGCGCAGTTCATTTCGATCATCCGCGAGAATCCGAGCTTCACCGGCATCACGCTGCAGGACATCTACCAGCATCGCACCTTGCGGAAGATCGGTGCGGAACTCGATGCCAAGTTCGGCCATCTCAAGGGTCCGCCGCCCGATCTCTCCTTCTCGCCCCCGCCGCTCGCGCGCCGCATCGCCTGCACGATCGCGCAAGGCCTGGCGATGCCGCTGATCCTGACGATCTCCACGCTGCAATGGCTCGGCGTGTTCCTCACCTACATGATCATCCACGAGCAGAACTTCACGTTCTGGCAGCAGGTGGGCATCCTGTGCACGGCCTATGCGGCCATCAAGTTCGGCACGCTTTTCCTGGTGGTGGCGCTGAAATGGATCGTGATGGGCCGCACCAGGCCGGGCCGATACCCGCTCTGGGGCTCCTATTTCTTCCGCTGGTGGTTCGTGCAGCGGCTCTATGCTCTGGCGCATCCGAGCTATCTCGCCAATTCGCCGATCATGCGGCTCTATCTGCGCATGCTCGGCGCGAAGGTGGGCTCGGGCGTGATGATCGCGCATGCCGAGTTCGGCGCGGCGGATCTCGTGAAGATCGGTTCGGGGGCCTCCATCGGCCACAAGGCGAATATCGCGAATGCCGAGGTGGTGGCCGGCGAACTCATCATCGGCGAGGTGACGATCGGTGCCGACAGCTACATCGGCAACCAGGTGATGGTGCCGGCCGGCTGCCGCATCGGCCATGATGCGCGCATCGAGGACATGTCGGCCATTCCCGCCGGCGTGCAGATCCGGCCATTCGAGATCTGGGATGGATCGCCCGCGAAGAAGGTCGGCATGGTCGACCCCGCGACCCTGCCGGAGCGTTCGCTTCCCGGTCCGATCTGGGCGCATCTGCAATACTGGGTCTACGGCCTGCTGATCATCATGGTCTCGGGCATCGGGCTGATGCCGCTCTTCCCGGCCTTCTTCGTCTATGACACGATCGAGGCGGTGCTGATCAACACGGCCGACTGGGTGCAATGGTACCATGTGCTGCCCCTCGTCGCCTGGATCATGGGCGCGGCGCTCGTGGTCTTCACCATCGCCTTCGTCATTCTCGTGCGCTGGACGCTGATGCCGCGGCGGCTGCAGCCCGGCACCTATTCGCTGCATTCCTGGTACTACCTGCGGCAATGGATCGTGAACCTCTGCACGGAGGTGTCGCTCGACACGCTCTCCTCGCTCTACGCGACGATCTACATGCGGGCCTGGTATCGCCTGATGGGCGCGCGCATCGGCAAGGGCGCGGAAATCTCCACCAATATCGGCGCGCGGTATGATCTCCTCACCATCGGCTCGAAGAGCTTCATGGCGGATGAATGCTCGCTCGGCGACGAGGACATCCATCGCGGCTGGGTGACCTTCAAATCGACGCTGATCGAGGATCGCGTCTTCGTCGGCAACAACGCGGTGATCGGCCATGGCGCGCATCTGCGCGAAGGCACGCTGATCGGCGTGAAATCCAAGGCGCCTGAATCGGGCGAGACCCAGCGCGACGAGACCTGGTTCGGCTCGCCGCCGATCAAGTTCCCGGTGCGGCAGAAATTCGAGGGCGTCGCCGCGAACTGGACCTACGAGCCGCCGTTCGCGATGAAGCTGTGGCGCGCCGTGTTCGAGGCGATGCACACGACCTTCCCGACCATGCTGTTTCTGACGCTGGGCTCGATCGCGATGTTCTTCTTCGTCTATCCGGCGCTGGAGAAGCAGGATTACGCCGCCGCCGCCGGCTGGTTCGTCACCGCGAGCGTGGTGATGCCGATGTTCATGGTGGCCTGCGTCTGCGCCATCAAATGGGCGATGATGGGCGTCTACAAGCCGCTCGCGCGCCCGATGTGGAGTTGGTGGGCCATGCGCACGGAGGCGGTCGCGGTGCTCTACTGGGGCCTCGGTGGCAAGGTGCTGCTGGAGCATCTGCGCGGCACGGCCTACCTGCCCTTCATCCTGCGCTTCTTCGGCTGCCGGATCGGCAAGGGCGTCTACATGGACACGACCGACATCACCGAGTTCGATTGCGTCACGATCGGCGACCACGTCGCGATGAACGATTTCTCGTGCCTTCAGACACATCTTTATGAAGACCGCGTGATGAAGGTCGGCCGGATCGAAGTGGGCGACGGCGTGACCATCGGCTCCTTCGCGACCGTGCTCTATGACACGAAAGTGGGCGATTTTGCCCAGCTGAGCCCGCTGACGCTGGTAATGAAGGGCGAGCAGATCCCGCCGAACACCCGTTGGGGCGGCGCACCGGCCCAGCCCATGGCGGCGACGGCGCACTAGACACGTTATTGTCTCAATGCAATCCTCCTTGTTGTTGATGCAAAAGCATAAGGGGGATTATGCTATGTTGACGGCAAGACGTATTGGCCAGCTCGCAGTCATCGCAGGCCTGTTCGCAGCCGCGCCGGCACTCGCGCAGGAAGCCCGCACCGTTGCGGCCGGCAAACGTACCGCGATCGGCTCTTTCGCACTTTATTCACCGGTGGAATGCGCGGCGTCGACCACGCCGGAAAGTCGAATCGCCACGCAGCCGGAAAACGGCAAGGTTGAGGTTGTTCCCGAGCGCCGCACGGTCAGTGGTGCGCAGTGCAAGCCGTTCCAGATGCAGGTCCAGATGATTTATTATACGCCGAAGCCGGGGTTTCGCGGCACTGATTACGTCACGGTGGATTTCATCTACGCACCGTTCATCGAAGCGCCTCGCATGACCTCGCGGCGACAAAGCTTTGCCATCACCGTGCAATAAGGACGAGGAAAGGGCGGATGCAGGGCCTGTTTCGCCGGATTTGTATCACGCTCCTTGGATTTTTCTCGCTTCTGCCAGCCATCGCGGAGCCGTTTCAACAAACGGCAACTCGTGTCGAGGCCGGTTCCATGACGCGCATCGGATTGATCAATTCGATCGATCCAAAAACCTGTCAACCGAAGGTCGGTGAAACGGCCCGACTGGTGCTTTCACCGGCCCATGGCGTGGCAGAAATTCGGCGCGAGCCCATTCTGCCGACAACGAAAGACTGTCCATCCACCCCAATGCAGGGCTATGCCATCTACTATCAATCCGTGTCCGGGTTCAAAGGATGGGATACCGTCCACCTCGAATTGCGCGTGGAAGAGATCAACACGACGGATGTCTACTACTTCCGCCTAGAGGTTCGCTGACCCCCCCTTTTACAGAACAGGGCTTTCCCGCTAAAGCCCGGCGTCATGTCGCACAATTCCTTCGGGCACCTCTTCCGTTTCACCACCTTCGGCGAAAGCCACGGGCCGGCCATCGGCTGCGTGGTGGATGGGTGCCCGCCGCTAATCCCGCTCAGCGTCGAGGAGATCCAGCACGATCTCGATCGCCGCCGGCCGGGGCAGTCGAAATTCACGACGCAGCGGCAGGAGCCGGACCAGGTCCGCATCCTCTCGGGCGTGTTCACCGAGGCCGATGGCATCCAGCGCACCACGGGCACCTCGATCGGGCTGATGATCGACAATGTCGACCAGCGCTCGAAGGATTATTCCGAGATCGCCGCGAGCTTCCGGCCTGGCCATGCCGATTTCACCTATGACGCGAAATACGGCATCCGCGATCCGCGCGGCGGCGGGCGCTCCTCGGCGCGCGAGACCGCGATGCGCGTGGCCGCCGGCGCCATTGCCCGCAAGGTGGTGCCGGGCTGCCGCGTGCGCGGCGCGCTGGTGCAGATGGGTCCGCACCGGATCGACCGCCGCAACTGGAACTGGGACGAGGTCGATCGCAACCCGTTCTTCTGCCCGGATGCGCAGGCCGCCGAATTCTTCGCCGAATATCTCGATGGCATCCGGAAGGATGGTTCCTCCATCGGTGCGGTGCTGGAAATCGTGGCCGAGGGCGTGCCGGCGGGGCTCGGCGCGCCGATCTATGGCAAGCTGGACAGCGATATCGCCTCAGCGCTGATGTCGATCAACGCCGTGAAGGGCGTGGAAATCGGCGCGGGCTTCGGTGCGGCCGAACTCACCGGCGAGGAAAACGCCGACGAGATCCGCATGGGCAATGACGGCAAGCCGATCTTCCTCGAGAACCATGCCGGCGGCATTCTCGGCGGCATTTCCACCGGCCAGCCCATCGTGGCGCGTTTCGCCGTGAAGCCGACCTCGTCGATTCTCACGCCGCGTGCCACGATCGACCGCTACGGCAACGAGACCGAAATCCGCACCAAGGGCCGCCACGACCCCTGCGTCGGCATCCGCGCCGTGCCCGTTGGCGAAGCGATGCTGGCCATCGTGCTGGCCGATCATTACCTGCGGCATCGCGGACAGGTCGGCTGAGCAGATCGAATTTTTCAGTACCACTGAAATTTGTCTGTTCATCCGCCGTTTTTCATTGACGCCCGTCATCGCGCGGCGCAGGGAAGCCGCATGAAACTCGAGAGCTGGCTGAAGCGTACGGGCACGAAGCGATCCGCCTTTGCGGAAACCGTCGGCCTGTCGCCGGCCAGCATCACGGCGCTCTGCAAGGATGGCACCGGCTGGGTTTCGCGCGAAACGGCGGAACGCATCGCCCGTGCCACGGGCGGCGCCGTCACGCCCAATGATTTTCTCGGGCTCGGCCCCACGGAACGGATCAACGACATGCCCGACATCACGAACCGCGTTCTCGCCGCGATCGAAGCCTTCAAGCGCGGCGAGATCGTCGTCGTCACCGATGATGACGATCGCGAAGGCGAGGGCGATCTCATCGTCGCGGCGTCGCTCTGCACCGCGGAGAAGATGGCCTTCATCGTGCGCCATACCAGCGGCATCGTCTGCGCGCCTTTGCCCATCGCCGAGGCGCGCCGCCTGCGGCTCGACCCCATGGTCGCGGTGAATGATTCCGCGCACACCACCGCTTTCACCGTCTCCATCGATTACCGCGAGGGGCTGACCACCGGCATCTCGGCGGATGAGCGCACCGCAACCGTGCGCGCGCTGACCAATGGCAATGTGCAGGCCGGCGATTTCGTGCGGCCCGGCCACATCTTCCCGCTGATCGGGCGCGAGGGCGGGGTGCTGATGCGCTCGGGCCATACGGAAGCGGCGGTCGATCTCTGCCGCCTCGCGGGCCTGCCCCCGGTGGGCGTGATTTCCGAACTCGTGAACGACGACGGCACGGTGACCAAGGGCCAGCAGGTTGTAGATTTCGCGACGAAGTACAAGCTCGCGCGGCTCACGATCGCCGATCTCATCGCCTACCGGCAGGCGCGCGAGAAGCTCGTGGAGCGCGTGAACACCTTCCCGGTGGAAACCGCCATCGGCACGCTCACCGGGCATGCCTTCACGACCCCCTTCGACGAGGTGCAGCATCTCGCGCTGGTCTATGGGGATATCGGCGATGGCCGTGCCGTGCTCACACGCCTGCATCGCGCGAATGCGATCACCGATGTGTTCGGCGGCGGGCGCAGTGTGGATGCGGCCCTGCAGCGCTTCAGGGCGGAGGGGCGTGGCGTGCTGGTCTATCTGCGGGATGGCACGGCCGGCGTGCCGAGCGCGGGGCTGCAGCCGCAGAATTCCGATCAGCAGCGCGCGCAGGCCTGGCGCGAGGTCGGGCTCGGCGCGCAGATCCTGCGCGATCTCGGCGTGCAATCGATCCGCAACCTCTCGACGACGGGGAACCGCGCCTTCGTGGGCCTCGGCGCCTTCGGAATCGAGATCGCGGGAACGGAGACGCTCTAGAGGAGCGGCGTCATGGCCGGGTTCAGCCCGGCCATTCACGCCTTTTCCATTCAAGACTGATTCTGAAAGACGTGGATGCCCGGAACAAGTCCGGGCATGACGGCAGGCGTCGCCTCAAGCCTTCATCAGTTCCCGCATATGCGCAGTGACGGAGGTCGAAAGCCCCTCGAGATCGTATCCGCCCTCGAGCAGGCTGACGATCTTCCCGCCGCAGACCCGGTCGGCGATCTCCATCACGCGTTGCGTCGCCCAGCCAAAATCCTCGGCCTCGAGGCGGAGATTGGCGAGCGGATCGCGGCGATGCGCGTCGAAGCCGGCGGAAATCAGGATCATCTCCGGCTTGTGGGCCTCGAGCCGGGGAAATACCTTCGCGTCATAGGTCGCGCGGAAGGTCGCGCCATCGGTGCCCGCCAGCAGCGGCACGTTGTGGATCATGCCATGCCGGCCGGTTTCGTTTTCCGCACCCGTGCCGGGATAGAGCGGCATCTCGTGGCTTGAGATGAAGAGGATGTCCCTGTCGTCCCAGAAGATATCCTGCGTGCCGTTGCCGTGATGCACGTCCCAGTCGAGGATGGCGATCCGCGTCATCCCGTGCGCCTTTTGCGCATGGCGCGCCGCGATGGCGACCGTGTTGAAGAAGCAGAAGCCCATCGGCGTCGCCTTCTCGGCGTGGTGGCCGGGCGGACGGCTCGCCACGAAGGCATTGGCCACGGCACCGGTCGCCACCGTATCCACGGCGCGGCAGGCCGCGCCCATCGCGGCGAGGAGTGCGGGCATCGTACCGGGCGACATCGAGGTGTCGGCGTCGAGAAAACGGAACCCCTCGCTCGGGGCGCTGGCGGCGATGATCCGCACATATTCGTCCGGATGCGCGAGCGTCGCGGCATCGAGTGGCGCAGGCGTCGCGGCCTCGCGCTGCAGCGCGGCGAATTCCGGGACAGCCAGCGCGCGCTCGATCGCCCGCAAACGCTCGGGGCGTTCCGGATGGCCGGCGGGCATGGTATGGCCCTGAAAGACCGAATCAGTGATCAGCAAGCTTGTCATGGTTGCGAGTGTCCGCTGCATTTTTGCCGGATGGAACCGGCGATTATGACCTTGGGCCCTCGGCCTGAACGCTGTAAGCCGTTGTAGCGCAGCCGTCGCGTCCAAGAAAATCACGCAGTGCAGCATGGAAGGATGCGGTGTGGCTTTCCTGCACTCGTCGAAAGACCGAACCGCCTTTAATCAAATCACAACCATGATCAGCCATTCTACAGAAACCATGTTCAAACTGTCTCGCGTTCTCAAAGCATGTGTCGCGGCTTGCGTTTCGCTGGCGGCCGCCGCGTGCAACACCTACACCTCCTTCCCCGACCCCAGCCTGTCGAAGCGGGATGTCGAGTTGCTGGCGCTTGCGCCGCAGAGCTTCTCGCGCGATCTCGATCCGGCGCGCGCGCGGATCCGGATGCCGAATTCGACCGGGGAAAAGACCCCCGGTACGATCATCATCGATAACGAGGCCCGGTTCCTCTATTTCGTCGAGGACCCGCAGACGGTCCTGCGCTACGAGATTTCGCCGGGCATGGAATCGCACCAGTGGCGCGGCACGGCTACCATCGGCCGCAAGGTCGAATGGCCGTCCTGGACGCCCGGCAAGGAAGCTCGCTCGATGGCGCCCGGCCTGCCGGCGACCGTGGCTGGCGGCCCGAACAATCCGCTCGGCGCGCGTGGCCTCTATCTCTATGACGAGCGCGGCCGCGATACCGAATACCGCATCCATGGCACGAACGAGCCGGAGATGATCGGCCATCCCGTGTCGCTGGGCTGCATCCGGATGCACAACATCGACGTGATCGATCTCTATGCGCGCGTGCAGCTCGGCTCGAAAGTCATCGTGCGCTAAAGTTAGCGCTCCGGAAAAAACATCAGGCGGCCTTGCGGGCCGCCTTTTTTGTTCCCCGGAGAGCGGGATCAGTCGCTCCAGCCGGTTTTGGTCGCCTGCTTCGCCTGTTCGCGCGCCCGGCGACGCTCGGCGATGCGATGGGCGGCCGCGGCGAGCGCCGGCAGGCGGATGGCACGGTAATGGCTCGCGATATGGCCGGCGGCGGCGATGCGCTCGCGGGCAAGGAGAATCGTTTCACGGTTGCGAAGGCTTTCCGCGAAAAGCGAGGCCGGTTGCATGCTGTTTCCTCATGACATTCTGGGGCACCGGGTCGACCCGGATTGCCCGCACTGATCGCGGCTCATCGTGATTGGCGTTGGGCGCGATTGTGGAAAACCCGCGACATTCCGTTAACACGGGTTAAGATTTGCCGCGTCCGCGGGGTCAAAGTTCCACGTCGCTGCGGTCAATGTCGCTGCGGTCAACGGCAGTACGATCAATTCTTGGCGTCGAGGTCCTTGAAGGTGTCGCGCCAGCGCGAGATCGTCCGATCGAGCAGATCGAGATCCGCAGCCGGCAAGCGCCCGATCGTTTCCTGGATGAAACGCTTCTGCACATCCATCCCCTCGGCGGCGATGCGCCGTCCCTCGGCCGTGAGGTGCAGGGCATGCGAGCGGCGATCGCCCGGAATGGGCTTGCGGTCGACGAGGCCCGCTTCCACCAGCCGATCCACGAGGCCGGAGACGTTGCCCTTGGTGACGTAAAGCCGTTCGGCGAGGTCGCGCTGGGTGATGCCCTCGTCCTCGGTCAGGGTCGAGAGAAGGTCGAATTGCGCGACCGACAATCCGATGCCGCGCAGGCGCGCCGACATCGCCGAATGGCCGCGCTGATGCATGCGCAGGAAGCGGAACCAGATGCGGGCGGGAGTCACGCTGCGATCGTCCATGATGCCCCCACCCTTGACCCGGCTCGCCCGTCTTTTCAAGTGTTTGTCGCAATCGCACCCTTCCGGTTGCAGGAGAGCCATGCCAGAAAGGCATGGACAACCGGGAAGGTTCGAACGGTCGCGATGCGGGCACTCCTCCTCCAATCGGTGCATGGCGTGGCGGCACGGCGCTTCGAGGCGCGAGGTGGCGTCGCCGGAGCCCTGCATTCATGCTGAAGTCGCCGCCTTTCGCACGGGAATCGGGGTTCATCCTCTGGGCGGAGCGCCTGGCGCTGGTCGCCGTGCCGCTCGCGATCTGTGCGATCCTGCTGGCGCGATCGGGGCGGGTCGAACCCACCTACGCGGTGGTGGTTCTCGTCGTGGCGGCGCTGCTGGCCATGCTGGCGCTGGCGGTTCTAGGGGTTGGCGCCATCGACATGTGGCGACACGGGCGCATCGGCCTGTTCCGGCTGTTCCGGACGCTGGTCCTCGCGCTCGCCGTCCTCGCGGGGCCCGCTTGGCTCGCGATCGAGGCGGGGCGACTGCCGCTGCTCAATGATGTGACGACCGATCTCGATGATCCGCCGGAATTCTCCCGTTCCTCCGCCGCTCTGGCGGCCCGCAGGGGCCATGTGCCGGCGGTGCGCGACCCGCGCGAACGCGAGCGCCAGCGCCCGGCCTATTCCGACCTGCGCCCGATGGTGCTCGACATGGAGGCCGAGCCGGCCTTCCGGCTTGTCCTCGAGGCGGTGCAGGCGCTGCGCTGGCGGGTGATCGAGCAATCCGCGCCGGGCGGCCGCTCCGGACAGGGGCGGATCGAGGCCGTCTCGGAAACCTTCCTGATGCGCTTCGAGGATGACATCACGATCCGCATCCGCCCGAGCCCGGCCGGCACGCGGGTCGATATCCGGTCGGCGAGCCGCATTGGCCGGCATGATTTCGGCGCCAATGCGAAGCGCATCCGCCGGCTGACGGAAGAGATCCTCGCGCAGCGCGAATGAGGGCCGGGCGCGGCTCAGCGGCGCCGGAACACCGCATCCATCGCCAGTTCGGGATCGGCTTCGATCAGCCCGCGCGCGAAAAGGTCCTCGATATGCGCGAAGGAGGACAAAGCGGCCGCGCCCTTCAGCTCGGGGCGCAGGCCGGGATAGTTTTCCTCCACGAGCTGCGCCACGTTGCGTGACCCTTCCGCAAGACGCTCCAGGATCTGCGATTCGCGCTGCTTGCGATGGCTCAGGATCGCGCGGGTGAAGCGACGGGGCTCGGTCACGCCGCCACCGTGGCCCGGCAGGTAGAGCGTGTCCTGCTCCCGGCGCGCGAGCTTCTCGAGGGATGCCATGTAATCCGCCATCGAGCCGTCGGGCGGGGCGACGATGGAGGTGGACCAGCCCATCACGTGATCGCCGGAAAAGACGATGCCCGTTCCATCGAGCGCGAAGCTGATGTGGTTCGCGGTATGGCCCGGCGTGTGGATCGCCTCGAAGACGTGTTCGCCGACCGCGATGCGCGCCCCGTCCAGGCTCTCGATATCCGGGCGATAATCCTGATCGGCCGAGGCGTCGAGCTGGTTCACTTCGCCGAGCCGCAGGGGCCGGGCCGGCGCATGCGGCGCGCAGCCATGGATGGGCGCGCCGGTGCGCTCCGCGAGGAACCGCGCGAGCGGGGAATGGTCGCGATGGGTATGCGTCACGAGGATCGCGGCCACCCGTGCATCGCCGATCGCGGCCAGCAGCCGGGCGAAATGCGCGCCATCGTCCGGGCCGGGATCGATGATCGCGAGATCGGAGGTGCCGACGAGATAGGTGCAGGTGCCGGTGAAGGTGAAGGGCCCGGCATTGCCCGCCACCAGCCGCCGGATGCCGGGCGCAACAGGCTCCAGCCGCGCGGTTTCGGGAGGGGCCAGGTTGAAGGGGACATCCATGGCCAAGCCCTTTCGCCAACTTGTCATTACAGGTATGCCGGCCTATAGACCGGCAGGGCCTGGCGCAACGGTTTTCAGCCTCATCGCCGGCCCGGGGGACGACAGCGAAAGAGGATGTCCATGCAGCACAGCGCCACCCTGATCGATACCGTATTCGCCGGCAAGGGCAGCCGCTCGCTCCTGCGCGATGGCGCGATCGCGCTTCTTGCGACGGGCCTTCTCACGCTCTCCGCCAAGGTGCAGGTGCCGTTCTATCCGGTTCCGATGACGATGCAGTCGCTGGTGGTTCTGGTGATCGGCGCCGCCTTCGGCTGGCGCCTCGGCACCGCCACGGTGATGCTGTACATGCTGCAGGGCCTCGCCGGCCTGCCGGTCTTCGCCGGAACGCCGGAAAAGGGCCTCGGCCTCGCCTATATGATGGGCCCGACCGGCGGTTATCTCCTCGGCTTCGTGGCCGCCGCCTTCGTGACCGGCCTCCTCGCCGAGCGTGGCTGGACCCGTTCGGCGCTCGGTGCGCTGGCCGCGATGACGATCGGCCATGCCGTGATCTTCCTGTTCGGTTTCGCCTGGCTCGCGGCGCTCATCGGTGCGGGGAAGGCCTATCTCGGTGGCGTGGCACCGTTCTATGCCGCGACCCTGTTCAAGACCCTGCTTGGCGCGGCCCTGCTGCCGGCAGCCTGGGCGCTTGTGAAGCGGGCGCGTCGCGCCTGATTGGCGCATCCTGGACTGGGATGGACGAGGCCGGGGCGAACCCGGCCTTTTTCATGGGCTGGCGGGCTTGCAAAGATCGTCGAGCGGGCGGATGCCGCTGCAATCGAGGCGGTCCAGCAGGGCTTGTCCCGCCTCCCCGCCGAGCGCGAAATCCGGCGCGATTTCGAGCAGTGGCACCAGCACGAAGGCTCGCTCGCCCATGGCGGGGTGGGGGATCGTGAGATGCGGCTCAGTGATGCGCGCGTCGCCATAGGTCAGCACGTCGATGTCGATGCGTCGCGGTCCCCAGCGTTCGAGCCGCACCCGGCCCATCGCGAATTCGATGTCGAGGCAGGTTTCGAGTAGGCGCCGGGCGGAGAGCCCCGTGCGGATCGCAATGACGGCATTGGCGAAGGCCGGTTGATCGGTCTTGCCCCAAGGCGGCGTTTCGTAAACGCGGGAGCAGCGCAGAAGCGTGATGTCCGGCACGGCCGCGATGCGTGCTGTCGCTTCGCGCAGCGCATCGAAACGGTCGGCCAGATTGGCCCCGAGCGCGAGATACGCCACAACGCCGGCACTCATCAACGCGCGCGGCTCCTGTGAATGGTCACCTCGACCGTCTCGAACAGGGCGGCGATGGCCGCGGCAGGTTTCTCCACCGTCACGGCGATGGCGGCGATCCGCGGCTGCTGTTCCAGCAGGGTCGCCGCAATGCGTTCGCCCAGCGCTTCGATGATGCGGAACCGCTCGCCCACCGCGATCTCCTGCACGGTCGCCACAAGGTCGGCGTAGGAGACGCCCTGGGTCAGGTCGTCGCCCGATCCGGCCGCGGAGAGATCGAGCCAGCATTCGAGGCTGATGTTGAAGCGCTGGCCGAGCCGCGCCTCCTCCTCGTAAAGCCCGTGATAGGCAAAGACGGCGATCTTCCGGATGACGATCCGGTCGCGGGGCAAAACAGGCTCGGCCATCATGCTGTCGTCTCCGGGCGCAGGGCGGCCCGCACCGTCAAGGCATCGAGATGCGGCCCGATATCGTGGACACGCAGGATATCCGCCCCGAGATCGACGCCGAGCATCGCGGCGGCGACGGAGCCCGGCAGGCGCTCCATCACCGGGCGGTTGGTGAGAAGACCCAGGAAGGATTTCCGCGAAACGCCCAGCAGCACCGGCAATCCCATCGCCTTGAGTTCGGGAATGGCGCGGATCGCGAGCAGGTTCTGGTCGAGCGTCTTGCCGAAACCGACGCCTGGATCGAGCGCGATCCGGTTTTCGGGAATGCCCGCCATCCGGGCGATCCCTAGCGATCGATCGAAATAGCGCTTCATGTCCTCGACGATGTCGAGGCTCTCGTCCTTTACCGCCCGGTTATGCATCATCACGAGGCCGGCACCGGCTTCCGCCACGAGATGGGCCATGGCCGGATCGTGCTGAAGCGCCCACACGTCGTTCACGATCGTGGCGCCGGCGGCGAGCGCGGCCCTTGCCGTCTCGCTCTTGTAGGTGTCGATGGAGATCGATGTCTCGAAATGCCGCTCCCGCAGCGCCTTCAGCACCGGAACCACGCGGCCGATCTCCTCGGCCGGCGTGATCGGCTGTGCGCCGGGACGGGTCGATTCGCCCCCGATATCGAGGATGTCGGCGCCCTCGATTGCCATCTCCTCGGCATGATGGATCGCCGCCTCGGTCTGGGCGAAGAAACCGCCATCGGAAAACGAATCCGGCGTCACATTGAGGATGCCCATCACCAGGACGCGGCCTTCAGGCCGGCGCGGCCAGGGCGGAGCGAGTTGGGACGGCATGCGGGAAGCCTCTGAAAATGGTCACAATCGGAAAAGAGGCAGTGGGCATAGACCTTTGGGCCCCGGCTGACAATTCCTCCCGCGGGACCGATGGCGATCTTGTGGTCCGGCGTGATAGCGTTTGAGTGATCTCATCAATTCCCGCGCCCTTCATGCCCCATCCTGCTTCCGCCCCACCCCTTCGCGGTCTCAGCGCGGCCTCGCTCCGGCGCGGGCGTCCGCCCAGCCGGGTTGCCCGCGAATTTACGACCTGGATGAAGCACGAATGCCTGCCCTTCTGGGCGTCGAAAGGGTGGGACGACCGGCAGGGCGGCTTTCACGAAGCCTTCGACTTCAAGGGCCGGCCGGATGGTTCGGCCCTGCGCCGGACGGGCGTGCAATGGCGGCAGATCCACGTGCTGGCGCGCGCGAGCCTGCTGGGCTGGACCGACAGCCTGCGCGTGGCCTTCCAGGGGCTCGAGCATCTGCTGTCCCACGCCTGGTCGCCGGATGGACGGTCGGGATTCGTCGCGAGCCTGCAGCCGGACGGATCGATCGCGGAGGCGCGCCGCGACCCGTCCGATCACGCCTACGCGCTGCTGGCGCTCGCCTGGCTCGCGCGGGCCTCGGGCGATGCGCAGGTGCGGGCGCTGCTCGATGTCGTCCTGGCCTTCCTGCGCGAGGAACTCACCGATGACAGGGGCTTCCTGCGGGAATCGCCACCTGCGGCGTTGCCCCGCCGCCAGAGCCCGCACATGCACATGTTCGAGGCCATGCTGGCGCTGGCGGAAGCCGTCGGCCATCCCGACGCGCTGGCGGAGGCCGCCCGCTACCGGCGCCTGCTCGAGCGCACCTTCCTCGACCGCAAGACGCGGCTGCTGCTGGAATTCTTCGACGACGACTGGAAGCCGATCGAGGAGGGCGGGGCGTCGATCGTCGCGCCGGGGCATATGGCGGAATGGGTTGGCCTGCTGCGCCGGCATGACCAGATGCTCAATGAGCCGGCGACGCCGCTCGGCACGCATTTCCTGGGTGCCGCCCTGCGGGCTGCCGAGCCGGTGCATGGCTTCCTCATCGACGAAATCGATACGCTGAGCCAGCCGCGCAAGCTCTCCCGGTTGCTCTCGTCGCAGACGGCGCTCATCCGGGCCTGGCTCGCGCAAGCCGGGACCGGCGCCGACCGCGCCGACCAATCGGCCGAACGCCTCATCGAACATGTGATGGCGACCTATCTGGCCGGCCCTTTCGCGGGCGGATGGTTCGACCGGTTCGATGCGCAGGGCGCGGTGATCGGCACGCAGGTGCCGGCCGCCACGCTCAACGCTCTGTTCAGTGTCGCCGTGGAAGCGGAACGGGTGCTGGGCTAGCGCCGCCGGCGGGAAATCGGGACATCGCGTGGTCGGATTGGCAGGATTCGAACCCAGAACAATGCCCATCAGCCCGGGCGAAGCCCCTGGGGCGATGGCCTCGTGGAGAAGCAGGTTCGATTGTCTCGGGACATCGCGTGGTCGGAGTGGCAGGATTCGAACCTGCGACCCCCTCGTCCCGAACGAGGTGCGCTACCAGACTGCGCTACACTCCGCGACCGACGCGAGGCCGGTTCCTTACAGCCCTGCCGCCGCCCTTGCAAGCCTCTCGCGGGGCGCGAGGCCAACTCTTTGCCGTCCCTGCCATTCCCGGCCGGCCTGTGGCGCAGAAGACGCATTTTTCAAGCGAGATCGGTTGAAGCCCGGGCGGCGAGGCGCTACAGGCTTTCGCGGTGCGCGGGTCGATTCCGGTCCGCGCGCGATGGGGCGTCGCCAAGAGGTAAGGCAGCGGATTTTGATTCCGCCATTCCCAGGTTCGAATCCTGGCGCCCCAGCCAGATTTTCATACCAAGTCTTTGATATCGTTGGGATAACAGCTCGTAAATCTTCATGATTTTCGAGCCTTTGTACACCCGACTGTACGCGCTCCTGTACAAAAGGAGCCATAAAGTTGCCATTATGTTCTCATTTGTATCGCCGTGGAGCCATGTATTGGTGGCGTCGGCGTCTGGTTTGTCCGGATGGCACGACAGTCGTTGCGCTGAGTCTCGACGAGCGTGAACCGTCCAGGGCGATCTCGCTGGCGATCGCGATGACGGCTGCCTCGGAGGACGTCATGCAGCTCTACCCCGTCGGATCCGCCCGCCAAAAACTGCTGGCCCATCTCGCGAGCCTGCATCTCGCCACCCGGCAGCGTGTCGAGGAAGACCGGGTGGCCGTTCTCGCCGCGCGTGCCCGGGGCGAGCACAAGGCCGATCAACTCCTGACGGAGAGGCGGTCGCAGGCGCGGATCTATGCGACGTTGAACCGGATCGCCGCCGCGGAAGGCGAGGACATCGAGAACCCGCTGGCCGCAATCCGCAAGCATGGGCCGCACGACCTTACCGAGTTCGAAATTGCCAAGATCCTGCATCGCCTTGAACGCGGCTATGCCCGCGAGGCCTATCGCCCCGGATCCAGTGTCGCCAATGTACCCGATCTGACGATGCTCGACGGCGCCTTGATCGAGGAAGGTGCACTTGGCGAGAATTCGGTGCGGTCAATGTGTGCCGGTCTTGCGACGCGCCGTGCCGAGATCGAATCTGAAGCCGAGCGCCTCTACACGAGGGCGCTGAATGCACCCGAGCAGCCGGTCGCGAAAGGTGAGCCCAGGATTTCGTTTGACGCCTGTGAAAAGGCCTGGATGCGCCCATCATGTCAAATGGCCGACCGGATCGCGAGAGACGATATCCGGATTGCTGTCACGGATCAGGCGAGTGCCGACAGTCAAACGTGTTCAGCCCAAGCCCTGGTGTTGCCTCCTGTCGTCACCGTCACCGTCACCGAACTCCCGCGTTCTGGGTCCAGACCCGTGCCGGCCGGGAGCGAGGTGATCGACCCTGATCCACCCGCCCAATCCGCGATCACCATTGACCAACTGGTCGAGGATCTGATCGGCACCAGCACCTGGGGAGCAAAAACCGCCGCGCAGGTGCGAGGGGTTGCGCATCTTTTCCAGCGCATGGCCAAGTCGCAGCTTACCTCCGCCCTGAACGAACTCAACTTTGTTGAGTATCGCCAGCTTTTGACGCGCCTCCCGCGCCATTACGGCAAATCACCCCGGGATTTCGAGCTTGATCTCGACGAGGTGATCGAGACGGCAAGAAGGGATAAAAAACCGACGGGGCTCAGCAAGCAGACGATCAATCGTCATATGACCCAGATCGGCGCGATTTATGCCTTTGGTTCGTTGAGGAAACTCTGCCAGGACTGGTCAAAACTGATTGAGTCGCGCCGCCCCAGGATCAGCAAGAAGGAAAAACTGAAAAAACCCGCATTCAGCGATCAAGAAGCGACACAGCTGCTTGCCAGCCCGGAATGGTCACCGCGCGCTGTTCTGCCTGAAGCCTCTCTCTATTGGGGCGTGCTCCTTGCGGCCTTCACCGGAGCCCGGCAAGCCGAGATCGCTGGCCTCAAGCTGGCGGATATCGATACGGATGCCGTGATCATCCACATTCGGGAGAATGCCAATCGCGACGTCAAAACAGAGGCTGGCGAGCGAAAGGTGCCGATCCATAGCGAATTGCTTCGTCTCGGTTTCCTACGGTACGTGAAAACGCTCAAATGCAAGCTGAAGGGGGATGCAGACCTCTTCCCCGATCTTCGGGCGCGCGGTGCAAAGACCAGTCATGGGGCACTTCTGGCCAAGTCATTCGACAAGGTTATGTTTAAATCAGGTGTGAAAAAGGCCAATCCTAAACTCAGTTTTCATTCGTGGCGCCACGCAGTCAACACGAAAATGGCGAAGGTCTCTGACGCTATACGAGAGCAGGTTGTCGGCCATGAGGGAAAGACGATCAATACATCTGTCTATATGCACAACATTGCCATGCCGACGCTGAAAGAGGCAATTGAACTCGTGACTTGGGATACATCGCATCTCATGCCTTTGCGATGGCATCTCTGGGAACCCCCTTCTCCGGCGGCGCCACGAGGTCCCCGCCAAAAGCGACCGGCCGCGATCAGATAGTCACTCGAGCCGCCGATGCTGTGTCCCGCTCGCCCCGGATACTGGTTCGGAAACGGGTACTGCACAGCCGGGCTATCGTCGTCGATGGAATCCGGGCGGTGCATGACAGCGCAATGAGCTATGGCACGAGCCTAAACCAGCGAGTCCGTTGCTCGCGAGGGGTGCTCAGTGCGTCACGATCGTTTTCAAAGACCTATCCGTGTCGAGCTGTAACGCAGCGTACCAGAGCGGTGTCTTGACATAGACATTGTCGCGTCCCGTAAGGCGTTCTTCGCCAACGACCTGGAGCAGTCCAAGCCAACAAAGGGGGCGAAGAACCTCGACGTAGAGTTTCCCCGGAAATGGATCGTAATGGGGCCCGGGCGCTGGTGGTCCGTACAATGCCGCGCGCAGCTGCTCGGCTGTGACACCGCCGGCGGCTAAAACGTTGATAACGTTGAGGAAGATATCCCAGTTGCCGATCAGCAGTGCTTTGTCGAACCTTGTGTGGTGGGTGTGATCGACACGAAACAAATAGAACGGCGCGACAAGCTCAAAGAGGCGGCCAGGATGACCGACGAAGGTCCTGCCGAAAGGTGTCAGCCGGAACGTGCCCTTGAAATGCCGGCCAATCCGGAGCGCCAGCATGATGTCGTGAAGTTCGGCCAGCGGGAAGAAATCCCACTCGTTCAGGACCTTGTTGACTGCATAGAGATCGTCTGGTCGGTGGCCGGGCCAATCGAAGGCCTCGGCAGCCCATGTAACGAAGACGCGTTTCAGGTTTCCCGAGGGGGTCAAACCGATGGGCCCATTTTCCTCGAGATAGGCAAAGGTCTTCGTCAGGCCCCGGATCACCGGCGAATGCGCCAAAGCGGGATGCGTGTCGGACAGATCAAAAAATGGCTGAAACGGCATGCCACTTTATATCACAAATCATCGGCAGCTTCGCGCCCCAATTTTGCCGTTCAGGCGGATCCTTGGCGTTGCCGATAGCAGACGTTCGACAAGACTAGCTTCACTGCTGAAGTGACCAGCGCCGCTGTAGAGAGGTGACATTCGAGATTTTGGCCGCTAACCGTAGCGATATGACCCAATCGGATCTCGAACTTGTGGCGGCCTGCTGGGAAGGCAATGCTGAGACGTGAACGCGTCATTCGCGCGCCGGCTACGATGTCTATCGCGATCGCCACAACACACCCGCCTTTCTTGCCATTTTGCCTCCGATCGCTGGTTTGCAGGGATTTGATCTCGGCTGCGGCAAGGGTAGCAACACTCGATTGCTTGCTTCGCAAGGCGCGCTGATGCAGGCGATCGACATAGCGCCAACCTTCATCAAGCATGCACGAGAGGCTGGAGGCGGGATCACCTATCAGGTGGCGAGTGGCACGGATCTTCCTTTTTCGGCCCATAGCTTCGATTTTGCGACTGCGTTCATGTCAATGATGGATATGCCCGATCACCGGCTTGTTCTGTCGGAGGTGTATCGCGTGCTGCGCCCGAATGGCTTCTTGCAGTTCTCGATCCTGCATCCATGCCTCTGTCCGCCGACGCGGCGGAACATCAGGGACATGGACGGGACGACGATTGCGGTGCATGTCGCGGACTACTTCAAGACCAGTGACGGTCGTATCGAGGAATGGCACTTCGGTGACGCCCCCGCAGGCGAAAAAGCGGTGACCGCGCCCTTTCGGGTGCCACGGTTTCATCGCACGCTGAGCAGTTGGCTCAACCTCCTGATCGGAACAGGTTTCGTGATCGAGGAAATTGGGGAGCCCATGGCGGACGAAACGACCGCGTCGGAATTCCCCGCGGTCCAAGATACTCGAGTGGTGCCGCTATTTCTGCATGTGCGCGTTCGGAAGCAAGCAAGTGAGCGGCAACGGGTCGAAACCAAAGCCGGAAACGAACTCAAAACTCGATAAAATTTGGGGGCAACGTCATTGGCACAAGCCAATAAGCACCTCTTTGTATAACTTCACCGGCATGTTGCCAGGCATTTGAGTTATTTGATGATCTGATTTTTCACGGGATAGGAATATTTTTTCTGGCGCAGTGGCGTCGGAGGAGATCTTGAGACAGTTCCGCCTGTTGATGTGTTTGATTGCTTTAGGTTTTTCGAGTGGCTTCCAAGGGTCATCCGGTTTAGCGCAGGGTTCAGGCGCCCGTTGCGACAATGCTAGCCTCGTCGCCGAGCCGGCAAGTGTCATCCCGGCTTGCATGGCCGCGCTCGCCGAAGCCGGCAACGAGGCCAAGACCCGCGCCGGCCTGCTCTACATTTTAGGTCGCGGATATCATCGGACTGCCCGCCTTGCCGAAGCGATCGAAAGTTACGATTCGGCTCTGGCGCTGGACGCCACCTCGGCCGACATGTTCGTGAGCCGGGCCTGGGCGGCCATGGAAATGCATGATGTCGAGGGTGTGCATCATTTTGCGCAGATGGCGATCCGGGCGGAACCATCCAGCGCCCGCGCCTGGGATTTCTTGGGTACCGTCCGCCTCGAGATGGGGGACACGATCGCCGCGCTGGAGGCCTATGAGCATGCCTTGCGGATTGATCCCAAATTCGGCCTAGCCCTGCTGCATCGCGCCGATGTCATGAAGCGGCTTGGAAAGCCCGAGCGCGCGGTCGAGGATTACGAAAAAATTCTGGCCATGCCCCCGGGCGAGGTGGAAACGGGCAATCTGATCGGGAAGAACGGCAAGGTCGCCAGTTTCCGAGCCGCGGCGCTGGAGGGACGGGCGACCGCGCGATGGAGCAGCGCGCCGAGGGAGGTCGTGGAGGCGGATCTTCGCGCGGCGATCGCCATGGAGCCGACACCCTTCCGCCATCGCTTGCTAGCGCAGCATTTCCGCCGCCAACCCGACCGCATAGAGGATGCCGTGCGCGCTATGCGTGCCTCCTATGAAATGGCACCCTACCTTGTCGAATTGCAGCTTCTGTTTGGTGAATATCTGCTCGTGGCCGGAAAAGAAGAAGAGGGGCTCGCCGAAATTCGGAGCATCATCAGCAAGACGCCGGGCTACATGAAGGCGCACAGCGCGATGGTCATCTATTTCCGGATGAAGAACCGCCTGGATGAGGCAATCGACGCTTTGGAGGTGGGCTACAACGCCAACCCGGATGCGTATCGCTGGCTGATTGACCGGCTGATCTCGGACGGTTACTGGGGCGACGAGAGCAGGCCCACACGCACGACGCCCGAGTTGAAAGCCGCCTTTCGGAAATGCCTCTCCGCCAAATGTGCGTAAGGTCTGACTGCCTGATCCCCTGAAGCGCCCCAAGTTTTTTGGTCTGCTTCGCGCCCGCGTTTCGGACGCTCCAGGTGAGGTGCGCAAACGCCGAAACCCGACATTCATGAGATGCTATCAGCCTCCGGCAAGCCGGTCGCGGTTCATATACGCAACCTGATCCGCTTGGGCTGAAGACGCTGCTCAGCGATGGACCAAGTGTCTATGGATGTGCGTGGCAGAAGCCGCTTGAG
>PERO01000010.1 GCA_002928875.1 Methylobacterium sp.
GCGGGGATCGTGCGTTGCGTCCGGGGGATCGACCGCTTACGGAACGTGACGACCCGGCCGGCGCTGGCTGCGGTCAAGGCATAGGGCCGGAATCGGCGGAGCCGCCATTCGTGCAGGGTGATCTTGTCTTCGTTTCGGGCGGGACCGGCTTTGTCGGTGCCGCCGTCATCCGCCGCCTGCTGGCGGAGGGCTTTCGCGTGCGCGCGCTCGCCCGCGACCCGGCCGCGATCACCACGCCGGGCGTGAGCGAGATCGTCGCCGGTGATCTGCGTGATCCCTCTGCGGTGGCACAGGCCATGCGCGGTGTGCGCTACGCCTTCCATGTGGCGGCGGATTACCGCATCTGGGTGCCCGATCCCGCCACCATGATGGCGATCAATGTCGAGGGGACGCGCACCGTGATGCGCGCCGCGCTCGACGCCGGGGTCGAGCGCGTGGTGCATACGAGCAGTGTCGCGACGCTCACGCCGGCCGCCGATGGCGTGGCCGACGAGACCTGCGCCGGCAAGGCCGAAACCGCCATCGGACCCTACAAGCGCAGCAAGCTTCTCGGCGAGCGCGTGGTCGAGGCCATGGTGCGCGACGAGGGCCTGCAGGCCGTGATCGTGAACCCGTCGACGCCCGTCGGCCCGTTCGACGTGAAGCCCACACCCACCGGGCGCATGATCCTCGAAGCCGCGGCTGGCCGCATGCCGGCCTATGTCGACACGGGCCTCAATCTCGTGCATGTCGATGACGTGGCGGCTGGCCATCTCGCCGCCTTGCGGAAGGGACGCACCGGCGAGCGCTATATTCTGGGCGGGGACAATGTCTCGATGGGCGAGATGCTGAGCGAAATCGCGGAACTGACCGGGCGCAAGGCCCGGTTCGTGGCGCTTCCCATCGCGCCGCTGGTGCCGCTCGCGCATGTCTCGGAATGGGTGGCGCGGCTGACGGGCCGCACGCCGATGCTGACGCGCGATGCCCTGAAGATGGCGCGCCAGAAGATGTATTTCTCGCCGGAGAAGGCGAAAAGCGAACTGGGTTACGCGCCGCGACCGCATGTCGAGGGCCTGCGGGATGCCATCGCGTGGTTCCGCGAGACGGGGCGCCTGTCGTGATGCTGGCGCTGGCCCTGGCCTCGGCCCTGGTCTGGGGCGTCCTGCTGTTCGCGCGCGGCGGGTTCTGGACCTGTCGCGACCATGATCGCGCCTGGTCCGGCACCTTGACCGAGGGGCAGGCCTGGCCCTCCGTGACCGTGATCGTTCCGGCGCGCGACGAGGCCGAATGCATCGGCCGCAGCATCGGGGCACTGCTTGATCAGGATTATCCCGGCCGTTTCCGGGTGGTTCTCGTCGATGATGACAGCTGCGACGGCACCGGCGCGATCGCCGAGGCGCTCGCCGAGGCGCGCCATGTGCCCGAACGCCTGACGGTACTGCGCAATCGCCAGCTGCCCGCCGGCTGGACCGGCAAGCTCTTCGCGATGGCGACCGGCCTCGCCGCGGTCGAGGCGGCGGATGACGCCCCCGATTTTGTGCTGTTCTGCGATGCCGATATCGCGCTCGCGCCGGATACGCTGCGGATGCTGGCCGCCAAGGCGGTCCATGAACGCCGGGTGCTGGTGTCGCTGATGGCCAGGCTCAGCGTGGCGACCCCGGCGGAGAAGGCGCTGGTGCCGGCCTTTATCTATTTCTTCGCGAAACTCTATCCCTTCGCCTGGGTCTCGAACCCGAAGAGCCCGGTGGCGGCGGCCGCCGGCGGCTGCATGCTGGTCGACTGGCTAGCGCTTAAGCGCGCGGGCGGGCTCGAGCGCATCCGCACCGCCATCATCGACGATTGCGCGCTGGGGCGGCTGATGAAGGGGCAGGGCTCCGTCGCGCTGGCGCTGACCGATCGCGCGCTGAGCCTGCGGGTCTATTCCGGCATCGGCCCCATCCGCCGCATGGTTGTGCGCTCGGCCTATGCCGAACTGAAGCATTCGCCGTTGCGGCTGGTGCTGGCGATGCTGGGCCTCGGGCTCACCTACATGGTGCCGCCGGCGCTGGCCGTGCTGGCCGATGGTCTCGCCGGCTGGATCGGTCTGGGTGTGACGCTGGCGATGATGGCCTCCTTCGTGCCGATCCTGCGGTTCTACAGGCTGTCACCCGTGCTGGCGCTGACCTTGCCGCTGATCGCCATCGCCTATGCGGCCTTCACTGTCGAATCGGCCATCCGGCACTGGCGCGGGCGGGGCGGCGAGTGGAAGGGCCGCTACCAGGATGTGGCGCGCGGCGGGCATTCGTCATGAGCATGGCGCAGCAAACCCCTCTTGCCGAGGATATCCGGGTCGCGGATGTGCTCTCCGGCAAATCCGGCGGCGACGAGAACTTTCCCGTGGCTTCGGCGCTGATCGCGCCCCGGCACCGGCCGGCGATCCTCGGCTTCTACCGTTTCGTGCGCGCGGCGGACGATATCGCCGACCACGCGACCCTGCCGCCGGCCGTGAAGCATGCGCTGCTCGACCGGCTGGAAGCCGGCCTGCTCGGCACGGGCCCCGATGAATCCGAGGCGACGCCCCTGCGCCGGGCGCTGGCGGAACGGGGCATGGAGCCCCGCCACGCGCTGGACATGCTGGTGGCTTTCCGCCGCGACGTCGACAAGGCGCAGACCTTCGACTGGGCCGATCTCCTCGATTACTGCCGCTATTCGGCCGCGCCGGTCGGGCGTTTCGTGCTCGATCTGCATGGCGAATCCGAGGCGCTCTGGCCCGCCAACGATGCCTTGTGCACCGCCCTGCAGATCATCAACCACATGCAGGATTGCGCCCGCGACTATCGCGACATGCAGCGCATCTATCTGCCGCTCGATCTCATGCAACAGCACGGCGTCGTCGCGGAGGATCTCGCGCGCGGTTCGCTCACGCCCGGCCTGCGCGCCGTGCTCGATCGCGTCATCGACGGCACGCATGACCTGCTGAAGGTCAGCGCGACCTTCGCGCCCGGCATCGCCGATCTGCGGCTGGCGCTGGAAGTCGGCGTCATCCAGCGCGTCGCGGAAACGCTCACGCCGATGCTCGCGGCGCAAGACCCACTGGCGACGCGCGTGGCTCTCGGCAAGGCCGGCTATGCCCGCGCGGCCCTCTCGGGCGTCCTGTCCACGGCGATCGGGCGGCTGCTCGGCGGAAAGCGCCTGCCCGCGCCGCAGGAGCCGATGCGATGAGCGCCGCGATGCATGACGGCACCGGCGCGGCCGAACCCGCCGCAACCGATCTGCCCGCGCGCGGCAGTTCGTTCTATCTGGGCATGCGCATCCTGCCTCCGCACCAGCGTGAGGCGATGTATGCGGTCTATGCCTTCTGCCGCGAGGTCGACGACATCGCGGATGGCGCGGGCGATCGTGGCCTGCGCCTCGCCCGGCTCATGGCGTGGCGGCAGGCCATCCAGGGGCTGTATCGGGGCCAGCCCGACCCCAAGACCCGGCTTCTGGAAGAGCCGGTGCGGGTGTTCGGGTTGCTGGAAGCCGATTTCCAGGCCGTGATCGACGGCATGATGATGGACGTCGAGCGCGACATCCGCGCGCCGGACCGCGCCACCTTCGACCTCTATTGCGACCGCGTCGCGGTGGCGGTGGGCCTGCTCTCCGTGCGGATCTTCGAATTGCCGTCCGAAGCCGGGCAGACGCTCTCCCATCATCTGGGCCGTGCCCTGCAGATCACCAACATCCTGCGCGACCTCGATGAGGATCTGGCGATGGGCCGGCTCTACCTGCCGCGCGAAAGCCTCGCCGCGGCGGGCATTGCCACGGATGATGCGACGGCGATTCTCGCGCATCCCGCGCTCGATGGCCTGTGTCGGGGGCTCGCCCGCGAGGCTGCGGCGCATTTCGCGGCGGCCGACGCCATCATGAACGCGCAGCCACGTCGGAAGGTGCGCGCGCCGCGCCTGATGGCCGCGGCCTATCGCTCCGTGCTGGATCGGCTGCTGCGTCGCGGCTGGGTTGCACCGCGCGAGCGGGTTCGCGTCAATCGCCGGGCCTTGCTCTGGGCCGTCCTGCGATACGGGATCGGATGATGACGGGGACGGTGCATGTGATCGGCGCCGGGCTGGCGGGTCTCGCCGCCGCCGTGACGCTGGCCCGCGCTGGCCGGCGCGTGGCCCTGCACGAGGCCGCGCCGCAGGCCGGCGGGCGCTGCCGCTCCTACCATGACGCGACGCTCGGCCTCACGATCGACAATGGCAATCACCTGCTGCTGTCCGCGAACCGGGCCGCCCTCGGTTTCCTCGAGATGATCGGCGCGCGCGATGCCCTGATCGGCCCGGACGAGGCGGCCTTTCCCTTCCTTGATCTGCGCTCCGGCGAACGCTGGACGCTGCGGCTCAACGATGGCCCGCTGCCCTGGTGGATCTTCTCGCGCAAGCGGCGCGTGCCCGGCACGCGGGCCTCGGATTACGCCGCGCCGCTCGGCATTCTCCTGTCGCGGCGCGACCGGCCCATCGGCGAGGTGATGGCCTGCGCCGGGCCGCTCTATGATCGGCTCTGGGGCCCGGTGCTGCTCGCGGGGCTCAATATCGACCCGGCCGAGGGTTCGACCCGGCTCGCGGCGGCGATGATCCGCGAATCGATGGCGGCAGGCGGCCGGATGTGCCGGCCGCTGGTGGCGCGGCAGGGCCTCAGCCATGCCTTCGTTGACCCGGCGCTCGCGACCCTGCAGCGCGCGGGAGCCGGAATCTCCTTCGGGCGGCGGTTGCGCGCGCTGAATTTCGGGGCGGATCGCGTCACCGCCTTGCAATTCATGAGCGAGATCCAGCCGCTCGGTCCGCAGGATCAGGTCGTGCTTGCCGTCCCGCCGGGTCCGGCAGCGGAAATCCTGCCCGGCCTCACGGTGCCGGAGCGGCATTGCCCCATCCTGAACCTGCATTACAAGGTGGCGCCGCCACCGGGCATGCCGCCCTTCATCGGCCTCGTCGGCGGCACGGCGGAATGGGTCTTCGGCTATCCGGACCGGCTCTCGGTGACGATCAGCGGCGCCGATCGCCTGATGGAGGAGGGCCGGCAGGCGCTGGCCGAGAAGGTCTGGGCCGAGCTTCAGTTCGCGCTCGGGCTCACGATGCCGCTGCCCCTGTGGCAGGTGGTGAAGGAAAAGCGCGCGACCTTTGCCGCAACGCCGGCCGAAAATGCCCGCCGTCCCGAGGCAAAGACCGCCTGGCGCAATCTGGCGCTCGCCGGCGACTGGACCGCGACCGGCCTGCCCGCCACCATCGAAGGGGCCATTCGCTCTGGCAACCGCGCGGCCGCGCTGGTATTGGCCGGGGGCTGAGCCGCCATCGCGGCGTCGGAGGAGTAAGACACGTGCAGAACGAAGCTCCCGGCCTCGCAGGCCGGCCCGATTTCGCCCGAATCGATGCGGTCGTCGCCGCCGGACGTGACGCGCTGCTCGCAGCGCAGCGCCCCGATGGCCATTGGGTCTTCGAACTGGAGGCCGACGCCACGATTCCGGCCGAATATGTGCTGCTGCTGCATTATTTCGGCCGCTCGAACCCGGCTTTGGAAGCGAAGATCGCGGTCTATCTCCGGCGCATCCAGGGTGCGCATGGCGGCTGGCCGCTGTTCCATGACGGCGCCTTCGACATGAGCGCCAGCGTGAAGGCCTATTTCGCGCTGAAGATGATCGGCGAGGATGTGAATTCGCCGCTGATGGTCAAGGCCCGCGAGGCGATCCTCTCGCGCGGCGGGGCGGCGCAGAGCAACGTCTTCACGCGCTTCCTGCTCGCGCTCTATGGCGAGGTGCCCTGGCGTGCCACCCCGGCCATGCCGATCGAAATCATGCTGCTGCCGCGCTGGTTTCCGTTCCATCTGGATAAAATCTCCTACTGGGCCCGCACGGTGCTGGTGCCCTTGCTGGTGCTGCAGAGCCTGAAGCCGCAGGCCCGCAACCCGAAGGGCGTGGGCATCCGCGAATTGTTCACGACGCCGCCGGAAGCCGTGCGCCACTGGCCGCGCGGCGCGCATCAGACCTCGCCCTGGGCCTCGGTGTTCGGGGCGATCGACCGGGTTCTGCAGCGCATCCAGCATCGCTTTCCCGCCGGTCCCCGCCGGCGCTCCATCGAGCGGGCGGTGGCCTTCGTCGACGAGCGGCTCAACGGCGAGGATGGGCTCGGCGCGATCTACCCCGCCATGGCGAATGCCGTGATGATGTATGACGTGCTGGGCGTGCCGGAGGATGATCCGCGCGTCATCCAGGCCTGGCGCGCCATCGAGCGTCTCGTGATCGAGACGGACGAGGAGGCCTATTGCCAGCCCTGCCTCTCGCCGGTCTGGGATACGGCTCTGGTGAGCCACGCGCTGCTCGAGGCCGAGAACGGCAAGGTGACGAAGCCGGTGGAAGCCGCGCTGCAATGGCTCGCGCCGCTGCAGGTGCTCGACGTGAAGGGCGACTGGGCCGCGCGGCGGCCCGATGTGCGGCCCGGCGGCTGGGCCTTCCAGTATGCCAACCCGCATTATCCGGATCTCGACGACACGGCGGTCGTCGTCATGGCGATGGATCGCGCGCACAAGGGCGGCGGCCAGGCCTTCGATCCGGCGATCGCGCGCGGGCGGGAATGGATCGAGGGCCTGCAGAGCCGCAATGGCGGCTTCGGCGCCTTCGATGCCGACAACAACTTCCATTATCTCAACCACATCCCCTTCGCCGACCATGGCGCGCTGCTCGATCCGCCGACGGCGGATGTCACGGCGCGCTGCATCTCCATGCTGGCGCAGCTCGGCGAGACGACCGAGACAAGCGAGACCCTGCGCCGGGCGGTGCAGAACCTGCTCGATGAGCAGGAAAAGGACGGCAGCTGGTTCGGCCGCTGGGGCATGAACTACATCTACGGCTCGTGGTCGGCGCTCTGCGCGCTGAACCTCGTGCGCAATGCCGAGACGGAGCCCGCCATCCGGCGTTGCGCGGATTGGCTGATCGGCATCCAGAACCCGGATGGCGGCTGGGGCGAGGGCGGCGACAGCTACAAGCTCGCCTATCGCGGCTATGAGCCGGCGCCGAGCACCGCCTCGCAGACCGCCTGGGCGCTGCTGGGCCTGATGGCGGCCGGTCTGCACCAGCACGAGGCCGTGGCGCGCGGCATCGCCTATCTCACGCGCGAGCAGGGCGCGGACGGGTTCTGGCAGGAGCCGTTTCACACCGCGACCGGTTTTCCGCGCATCTTCTACCTGCGCTACCACGGTTATTCGAAGTTCTTTCCGCTCTGGGCCGTGGCGCGCTATCGCAACCTCGTGGCCAGCAACAGCGGCGTCGTGACGGCCGGAATGTAGCGTGGCGGATCCCCGCGCTTCCGTGCTGGCGATCTGCGGCATGGCGTCCGAGGCGCGGCTTGCGGCGCGTTTCGCGGGTCGCGTGATCGTCTCGGCTGCCGATCCGGCGCGGCTTGCGCGTATACTCGCCGGCGAGCCGCTGGAGAATTATCGCCTCGCGGTGAGTTTCGGCCTGTGTGGCGGGCTCTCGCCCGATCTTGCGGCGGGCCGCCTTGTGATCGCCGACGCTGTCGTGACCGAAACGGCGCATTTCGCCGCCGACCCGGCCTTCTCTCAGGCCCTGCGGCGGGCCAATCCCGACGCATCGGGCGGGCTCATCGCCGGCGTCGATCAGGCGCTGACCGATCCTGCCGGCAAGGCCGCCTGCCATGCCGGGACGGGTGCCATTGCCGCCGACATGGAATCGCATGTCATGGCCGAGGCCTGCGCAAAGGCGGGGCTGCCCTTCATCATCCTGCGTGCGGTGAGCGATGATTCCGAGCGTGCCCTGCCGCCGCTGGCGATGTCGGCGCTGGATTCCACGGGGCGATTGTCGATCGGCGCGGTGATCGCGAGCCTCGTCCGGCAGCCGTCGCAGATCGCGCTGCTGCCGGGTCTCGCGCGGGACAGCCGGCGCGCCTTCACCCGGTTGGAAGCGGCGGCCGCCAGCGCGGCCACCCTGTTCGCCGGAGCGGCCTGATCAGGCCGCCGGCTCGATCTTCTCGCCGGGCTTTTCCTCCGAGCGAGGGCGCGAAGGAGCCTTGGCATTGCCGTTGGAAGCGACCTTCGCTTCCTTGATGAGCTCGAGCTGCTGCGCCACGTTGCGCGAGAACACGAACTCGGCCGGGCGCTGCTTGTCGAGCGGGATATCCGGCGCCATCGGGCCTTCCGTGCGCACGCCGAACAGGGCCACCTTGGCCGAGGCCAGCGGATTGGCGACGGCATGCTTCACGGCCGTGGCCTCGAAGCCGCTATGGACCATGCAATCGGCGCATTTCTCGTAATTGCCGACGCCGTACTTGTCCCAATCGGTCTCTTCCATCAGTTCCTTGAAGGTCTTGGCATAACCTTCGCCGAGCAGGTAGCACGGGCGCTGCCAGCCGAAGACCGTGCGCGTGGGATTGCCCCACGGCGTGCAGGCATAGGACTGGTTGCCGGCCAGGAAATCCAGGAACAGGCTCGACTGGTTGAATTTCCAGCGCTTGCCGCCATTGCCGCGCCGGAAGATGCCGCGGAACAGTTCCTTCGTCTGGCGACGGTTCAGGAAGTGCTTCTGGTCGGGCGCGCGCTCATAGGCATAGCCCGGCGAGAGCGTGATGTTGTCGACGCCCAGCGCGGTGACGACATCGAAGAAGCGCGCCACGCGCTCGGGATCGGCGTCGTTGAAGAGCGTGCAGTTGATGGTGACGCGGAAGCCCTTTTCCTTCGCGAGCTTCAGCGCCTCGACCGCGATGTCATAGACGCCCTGCTTGCAGACGGACTTGTCGTGCGCTTCCTTGTCGCCATCGAGATGGATCGACCAGGTGAAGAAGGGGTTGGGCTTGTATTGGTCGATCTTCTTCTTCAGCAGCAGCGCGTTGGTGCAAACGATGACGTATTTCTTGCGCGCCATCGCGCCTTCCACGATCTGCGGCAGCTCCTTGTGCAGGAGCGGCTCGCCGCCGGCGAGCACCACGACGGGCGCGCCGCATTCATCGATCGAATGCAGGGCATCGGCGACCGAGATCCGCTTGTTCAGGATCTCGTCGGGGTAGTCGATCTTGCCGCAGCCCGCGCAGGCGAGGTTGCAGCGGAACAGCGGTTCCATCATCAGCACGAGCGGGTAGCGCTTGCGGCCGGCAAGGTGCTGGCGCGCGATATACGTGCCGATGCGGATCATCTGGCTGACGGGAATGGACACGGTGTGTTCCTCAAGTGGATGGCGCGTCGGCCGCGGCCTTACGGGCGGCCTGCAGCTGCGGCGGCAGATCGAAATGGACATTTTCCTCGATGCCGTCCAGCACCGAGATTTCCGCATGTCGCAATTGCTTGATCCGCGCGATGACGCCCTGGACCAGCACTTCGGGCGCGGAAGCGCCGGCGGTCAACCCGATGGTGCGTACACCCTCGAGCCAGGCGGCATCGAGTTCCGCCGCATCGGCGATCAGGCGGCTATGCACGCCCAGTTCCTCGCCGAGTTCGCGCAGGCGGTTGGAATTCGAGCTGTTGCGGGCGCCGACGACGAGCAGCAGGTCGACCATCGGCGCGAGGCGCCGCACGGCCGTCTGCCGGTTCTGCGTCGCGTAGCAGATGTCGCGGGTATCGGGACCGGCGAGATCCGCGAAACGGGCGGCCAGCGCCTCGATGATCGCGCGGGTATCGTCGATGCTCAATGTCGTCTGGGTGATGTAGGCGACGGGCGCGTCGACGGGAATCGGCAGCGAGGCCACATCCGCGACGGATTGCACGAGATGCACGGTACCGTCGATCTGCCCGATCGTGCCCTCGACTTCGGGGTGGCCGGCATGGCCGATCAGCACCAGCGTGCGGCCCTTGGCGATGTAACGCGCGCCTTCCTTGTGCACCTTGCGCACGAGCGGGCAGGTGGCGTCGAGCACCTCGAGGCCGCGGGCCCGCGCATTGGCCTCGACCGTGCGCGAGACGCCATGGGCGCTGAACACGGTGACGGCACCATCGGGAATTTCGTCCAGTTCGGCAACGAACCGGGCGCCCTTCGCCTTCAGATCCTGCACGACGTGACGATTATGCACGATCTCGTGACGCACATAGACGGGCGAATCGTTCAGTTCGACAGCCCGTTCGACGATCTCGATCGCGCGAACGACGCCGGCGCAGAAGCCGCGCGGCTGTGCGAGGATGATTTTCAAAGACTCTTCAACCATACGGAACTTCCTTGCGCATCCGCGGGCTTATGTCATTTTATTCGCGACGACATGGATAACTTTTCCGCGAGCGCAAGGGGGATGGTGAAATCCCCCGACATTCGACGGTACAGCCTGTTCACCGGGATCATCTCGTATGCGGTCACCGTGTCTTCAGCGAGGCCGGATGGATCACCGGATCCCGAATAACTGCCGTGTTTGCGGCAATCAATCGAAAATGGCAGCGAGACCCAACAAGTGCAACGGCTGGCGGGCGGCCTGACGCCCCGGAGCCGGTCGCGGCATGCTGTGCATTGCAACATGTGGCGGATCGGCCACAGTTTTTGCACGTCAAGGGCGCTCCGCACGGGCCTTTCGCGCCCGCCGTCCCCGCGCCATCCGGCACCCGGCAATCCTCCGCTCCGGGACCCTCCGCATGCCGATCCGTCACCCGCTGGCGGGAATCCGTAGAGCCAGCCCGTCGAGCTGATCGGTCAGCATGATCTGGCAGGACAGCCGCGAGGTCGGCTTCAGGTTGAAGGCCACGTCGAGCATGTCCTCCTCGGCGCCATCGGGGGGCGGCAGCCTGTCGGCCCATTCCGGCTCGATCCAGACATGGCAACTCGCGCAGGCCAGGGCGCCCTCGCATTCGCCCTCGACCAGCGCGGCCTTGCGCAGGGCCTCCATCACCGAGAGGCCATCCTCGCCCCTCACGGCCTCGATCGAACCATCGGGCCGGTGCACCATGATCTTCATCGTCAGTCCTCTTCCGGACAGCCGGCCTAGCCGGCCCGCTCCAGTGCCTGAAATCCCGGCACGCCCCTGCTCGTCGAATGCTCGACATGCAGCGCCTTGCCGGGATGGACCCGCGCATAGGCCTCGCGCGCGGCATTCGCCGCCTCGGCGAAGCCGGTGAGGATCAGCTTCAGCTTGCCGGGATAGGCTGCGACATCGCCGATGGCATAGATGCCCTTGCGGGACGTGGCGCAGGTCACCGGCTCGACGGGAATCGTCTTCCGGTCGAGATCGAAGCCCCAGCTGGCAAGACTGGAGAGATCGCCGGTGAGGCCGAACAGGGCCAGCAGGCAATCCGCCTCGAGCCGTTCGCGCGCCCCTCCGATCCGCTCGACCTCGATGGCGGAGAGCGTCACGCCGTCGCCCACGAGGCCCGCGAGCTGGTAGGGCGTGAGCAGGCGGATGCGCGGATCGGCCTTCATCTGCGCGACACTCGCCGGATGGGCGCGGAAATCGTCGCGGCGGTGCACGACCGTCACCTCCGCGGCCACGCCGGTCAGCGAGAGCGCCCAGTCGACCGCGCTGTCACCGCCACCCGCGATCACCAGCTTCCGGCCGCGGAACCGCTCGAGCTGCGCGACGTGATAGAACACCGCCCGGTTCTCGTAGGCCTCGATCCCGGGAAGCGGTGGCCGGTTCGGCCCGAACGCGCCAACCCCGGCGGCGATGATGACCGCCCGCGCGAGAATCGTCTCGCCAGCCGAACCGGTGATCCGGAAGGTGCCATCGCTGTCTTCCGCCAGCGCCATGGCCCGCTGGCCGAGCCAGTAGACCGGATCATAGGCAGCGGCCTGCTGCACGAGATCGGCCACCAGTTCGCCCGCGCGCACCGTTGGCCGGCCGGGAATGTCGTAGATCGGCTTTTCCGGGTAGAGCGCGGTCAGTTGCCCGCCGGGATCGGGCAGGGCATCGAGCACCGCGCAGCGCAGCCCCAATTGCCCGCAGGCGAAGACCGCGAACAGGCCGACGGGGCCCGCTCCCACAATGGCGACATCCACGCGGATCATGACCGGACGCTTCCCGACTTGACGATTTCGGCTTCGATGGAATGAACACAGGTCGAGGCGCCGATGTCACTCTTCCGGCCGGCATGCAGCACGTTGACATTCGCGCTGCCCGGCTCGTGGCCCGGCCAGCGGCCCTTGTAGATGATCGCGGTGCCGGGCATCACCATGTCCGTGATGTCGATTGCGGCCCGCAGGGTGCCGGCCTCGTTCACGAGATCGACGATCTCGCCGGCCTGCAGTTGCTGACGCTCCGCATCGCCCGCCGAGAGATGCACCGCGAGCGGCCCGATATTGCGCAGGATGCCCGGATCATTGGCATAGCTGGAATTCATCTGCCAGGCCGAGGCCGGCGACAGCACGCGGATGCGGCCGGGCGGCGTCGGATCATCGGCATGCGGCTCGGGCACGCGCGGCAGGCCATCCGCCTCGGCCCGCGCGCTGGCGATCTCGATCCGGCCCGAAGGCGTGGGGAAGCGCAGGTCTGCGAATTGCAGGCGCGGCTTGTCGAACAGCATCGCCGTGCCCTGCGCGGCGAGATCGGCGAAGCGCCCCTCGAACGGCGTGGCCGCGAGGAACCGCTCCAGGAGGTCGGCATCGCTTTCGAACAGCAGCGGCTCGGCATAGCCCATGGCGCGCGCGAGGCGGCGGAAAATCTCGGAATTCGGCAGGGCCTCGCCCGGCGGTTCGGTCACCTTCACCTGCGCGGACAGCGTGTGGTGGAAATAGGAGGCGACGATGTCATCGCATTCGAGGAAGCTCGCGGCCGGCAGCACGAGGTCGGCATGGGCCACGGTATCGGTGGGGAAGACATCGCAGGCCACGACGAACAGATCGTCGCGCGCCATCGCCGCGCGCAGGCGCGCCTGATCGGGCGAGGATGCCAGCGGGTTGCAGTTCCAGGTGAAGAACATCCGCGCGGCGGCGGGGTTCTCGAGCGTCCCGGCGAGGTCCATGTGGCTGACGAGCTTCGTTTCGCGCGCGATTTCCGGCGCGGTCGCGATGCTCATGTCGATGCCGCGCGTCGCCGGGCCGTTCATGTAGCAGGTGCCGGTGCCGGGACGCCCGATCTGCCCCGTGCCTGCGGCCAGCGCCGCGATGGCGCGGAAGGCGTTGCCGCCCCGCGTGGTGCGCTGCATGCCCTGGCCGAGCCAGATCATCGAGGGGCCTTGCGCATAGGCGACGCCCGCCGCCTCGATGAGCCCGGCCGGCACGCCGGTGCGCTGGGCGGTCGTCTGCGGATCGGCGGCATCGATCGCGGCCTCGATCTCCTCGAAACCCAGCACATGCCTTGCGATGAAATCCCGGTCGAGAAGGCCATGGCGCTTTGCCACATGGAGCAGGCCGAAAGCCAGTGCCGCATCCGTGCCGGGGCGCAGCTGGAGGTGAAGGTCGGAATCGCGCGCCGTCATCGTGACGATCGGATCGATGACGATCACCTTCGCTTCCGTGCCGCGCAGCCATCCCTTGTGCTGATGCGGCGCGGAATGGCCGGGATTGGCGCCCCAGACCAGGATCGTCGCGGCATCCGCCAGTGTCTCGGGGTCGAAGCCCTCCAGCGAGGTGCCGAAGACATAATCGAGCGCGACGTGCCCGGCCTTGTTGCACACCGTGTCGGGGTCGATCTCGGTCGCGCCGTAATGATTGAAGAAACGCAGCGGGAACCAGCCGCCGATGAGCCCGACCGTGCCTGTATAATGGGCATGGATGACGCTCGATTGCGCGCCGGCGGCCGCGAGGCTTCCCAGCCGCGTCGCGATCTCGCCCAACGCCTCGTCCCACGAGATGCGGGCGAACTGCGAGGACCCCTTCGGGCCAACCCGCTTCATGGGATGGAGCAGGCGGGCGGCGGGGTCACGCCACACGCCATTATAGGCGATCGCGCATTTGCCGCAGAGCGTGCCTTTCGCGACATGATGCTCCGGATCGCCCAGAACCTTCTTGATCGCGCCATCCTCGACGATGGCGACCATGCCGCAGGCGTCGTAGCAGTCGCGCGGGCAGGTGGTCTTGATCCGTTGTCGAACCGGCTGCTCAGCTGTCATTCCTGCTCCCCCTGCACGTCTGCGCCCGGACGGCAGGCCTGACCGGTCGCGGATGTCGCCCCGTCATCGGTGCAAACCCGAGCCGGACCCTTGGCCTCGGGCTTGCATGATTGCCGGGGCGTGCCATCCGGATCTTGGGAGGCCCGCCGGCCGCCGGGACTTGCACCCCGGCGGATTTGTCTTACTGTGGCTCCTTAGGTACGTGCGGGATGCAAGGCTTCGTAGGTCCACTTGCCCATCAATCGATGGTGCCGCCCCCGGAACGCAGCCCGGCCATCCTGCGATCGTCAGGACGGGTTTTCGAATGTCGCTTCTGATCGACCTCCAGCGCGATGGCGATGTCACCCTGCAGGAGCAGATCTACCGGTTCATCCGCGATCGCATCCTCGACGGCTCCTATCGCAACGGCTTCCAATTGCCCTCGACGCGGGAACTGGCCCAGAGCCTGAAGATCGCCCGCAACACGGCGATGCTCGCCTATGACTGGCTGACCACCGAGGGCTATATCGAGACGCGGCGCGGGGCGGGCACCTTCGTCTGCGAGACGCTGACCGACATGGAAGTGCCGGCCGAGCCGCGGCAGGCGGCTGTCCGCCGCCGGAATTCCGCGCTGCTGCGCAAGGTGGCGCGCTATGAAACGCCGGTGCTGATCAGCCGCACGACGAAGCGCCCGCGCTTCGATTTCTGGTATGGCAAGCCGGATGCCCGGCTGTTTCCCGGCAGCGTCTGGCGCCGGCTGACGCTCGAGAACCTTTCGCATGCCGCTGCCGTCAACTTCTCGGATTACGGCGATCAGGCCGGGAATTTCGCGCTGCGCCAGGCGATCGCCGAGCATCTGGGCCGCGTGCGGGGCCTGTTCGTGCGGCCCGACCAGATCATCGTCACCGCCGGCGCGCAGGAAGGCCTGAACATTGTCGGCCGGCTGTTCGTTTCCGCGGATACGACGTTTCACATCGAGGATCCCGGCTATGGCGCTGTGGCGTCCGTGATGGAGAGCTACGGGGCCGAGATCGCCCCCGTGCCGGTCGATGGCGACGGCCTTTGCGTCGAATGCCTGCCGGAATCCGGCCAGACGCTGGTCTACACCACGCCCTCTCACCAGTTTCCCACCGGTGCCGTCCTGTCGCTGGCGCGCCGGCAGGCGCTGATCGACTGGGCGGAACGCACCGATGCCTTCATCATCGAGGACGATTACGACAGCGAGATCGTCTTCGACCGGCCGCCGCTCGCCGCCCTCGCTTCCATCGATCGCTGCGAGCGGGTGATCTATCTCGGATCGTTCTCGAAGGTGATCGGCGCCGGAATCCGCCTCGGTTATCTGGTCCTGCCGGCCAGTCTCGTCTCCGCGGCGATCGCCGTGAAGAGCCTCGGCAGCTATGGCAATCCCTGGCTCGACCAGGCGATCCTCGCGGATTTCATGCGCGAGGGGCATTTCCAGGCGCATCTGCGCCGGGTCCGGACGGCCTATCGGGCCCGGCGCGACGTGCTTCTGCGGGCGCTCGCGGTCGGTCTCGGTCCGGAGGTCGAGGTCTCGGGGCAAGAAGGGGGCCTGCATGTGCTTTGCCGTCTGCCGCCGCATCTCGGCCCGGCATCCGCGCTCGCGGCCAAGGCCTGGGAGGCCGGCGTGGGGCTTTACACGCCCGAGCAGGCCGGGGTGCGCACCCATGCCGCGCATTTCGGCGACCGCGCGCTGGTGATGGGCTATGCGGCGCTTCAGGAGGACGAGATCGAACGCGCCATCAGCCGCGTCGCCGCCTGTCTGGACGGAACCGCTGCGGGATGACGGGCGATGCCGGCCGCCCCGAAAGCGCAGGCGCCTGCGGCAGCCCGGTGGCGCCATGATCCGCACACGAAATGGCTCTTCCCCGCCGGCTGACGGCGCGGTCTAGATGGCGCAACATCCGCCGGCTCTCCGAAAAAACCAGACGGAACACCCATGAACTTTCTCGTTTTCCAGCATGTCGATGTCGAGCATCCCGGCGTCTTCCGCGATTTCTGGCGGGAGGCCGGCATCCGCTGGCAGGCCGTGGAACTCGATCAGGGCGAGCCGATTCCGGACGACCTCTCCGCCTTCGATGCGCTGGTGGTGATGGGTGGCCCGATGGATGTCTGGCAGGTCGACAGCCATCCCTGGCTCGTGCCGGAAATGACGGCGATCGCGCATTTCGTCCGCGATCTGCAGCGGCCCTTCCTGGGCGTCTGCCTCGGGCATCAATTGCTCGCGCAGGCGCTGGGCGGGCATGTCGCCCTGGCCGCAGGCTCGGAAGTGGGGCCGACGCCGGTGGAACTGACGGCGGCAGCCGCGGCGGATGCGCTTTTCGCAGGGCTGCCCTCGCCGCTCGATACCTTCCAGTGGCACAGCGCGGAAATCCAGCGGCTTCCCGAGGGCAGCGTGCCGCTCGCCCGCACCGACCTTTGCGAGGTGCAGGCCTTCCGCTGGGGCGACCGGGCCTGGGGCTTGCAGTTCCACGGCGAGATCACCCCCGACACCGTGCGCGAATGGGGCGCGATCCCGGAATATGCCGCCTCGCTGCAAGCCGCACTTGGCCCGGCACGCGCGGCGACACTCGAGGCCGATGTGCTGGCGCGCCTGCCGGGCTACCAGCGCACGGCGCGGCATTTCAGCGACGGCTTCCTGCGCGTGGTGAAATCCGTGCGTGCCTGAAAGCGCTGAACGGGCCGCGCGATCGTCCGAAATCAGAAAGAGCCGGTCATATCCGGGCGCCAGGTTGTCAGAACCTCGGCCGGCGCCCGCCGCGCGGCACACGCATTCCGCCGCCGCGAGGGCGTGCCGATCGCGATGAAGGCGAGCGGGAAATCGTGCCTCGCCAGCCGGAACGCCTCCCGAATGGCCTTCGAGCGGATGTGCTGGCCGCTCACGGCCATCGCGCCATAGCCCAGCAGATCCGCTGCCGTGACGATGGCCCCCAGCGCCGCGCCGGCCGAGGCGATCTGTTCCTCGCGGGGGATTTCGGGCAGGGCCGGAAAGACATGGCAGACGAGCAGCAGCAGGGTGGGGGCATGCATGGCCTTCTCGCGCAGGCGCTCGATCCGCTCGGCGGCTGGATCAGGCTCGCTTTCGCGAAGACCCGCGACGAAGACATCGCCGAGGTGGCCGCGATTCTCCGGCGGGATAGCGATGACGCTGAATTGCGGCAAGCGCCCGTGGCATGGCGCCGCGAGGCCGGCGGCGACGATGCGGTTCAGCTCGCGGGCATCGGGGCCCGGCGCCTGCAGATGGCGGGGCGGCACCGAGCGGCGATCGATCAGCGCCTCGATGCAGGCCTGCCCGATCCGGCTTTCCCTGGAAAGCGGCGCAGCCGAAGCCCGAATTGCATGCGTTTCGTCCGGAAACGCGCTGTCGACGGATTTGACGCCTTCCATGATCGTCCGGTCCCTTCGCGATCCGGGTGGGAAGCCGGTGCAGCGCGGGATATTCCTCCGCAAGGAGGGCCCGTACCACCGCGCTGCACGCGACTCCCGTGTCAGAGAAGGCCGGCTTCGGCCATCAGCTGACGCAGCTCGGCGGTCGCCGCCTCGTCGAGATTGCGCAGGGGTGCGCGCGGGGCGCGGATCGGCTTGCCCATCAGCCCGAGCGCCGTGTGCGCGACCCGGACGATGCCATAGCGGCCGCCGAATTCGCTCAGCGCGAACAGGGCCCGCGCCTGCGCGATCGTCTCGCTCGCGTGGCCGCCCTTGGCCAGATCCCACAGCCGGCTGCAGCCGGCGGGGTGGAAATTCGCGAGCCCGGTGAACCATGCGGGCGAAGCGCCCATCAGCGCCTCGACCGGCAGCACATCCTGCCCGAGGCCGACGGCGACCTTGCCACCGGTGATCTCCGGAACCATGAAGACCCGCTTGAGATCGCCCGAACTGTCTTTCATGCCCACGACCGTCGGGGCGACCTTGGCAATTTCGGCCACGATCCGGGGCGTGAGATCGATGCCGGCCAGCGGCGGGTTGTTGTAGAGCCAGAGCGGCAGCGCGGTCGCGCCGGCAATGGCGGCGTAATGCGCGATCAGTTCGCGCTCGGTCGGGCGCCAGTAATTCACCGTCACCGCAAGCAGCGCATCGGCACCGGCCGCCTCGGCCCGCTTCGCCATGCGGACGGCTTCGCCAGTCGTCAGTGCGCCGATCCCTGCGAGCACCGGCAGCTTGCCGGCGAGCGCCGGGATGATCGTCTCGAAGGCGGCGATCTTCTCCGCCTCGGCGAAAAAGCCGTTCGAACCCGTGCTGCCGAACAGGGCGACGCTATCCGCACCGTGGCTATGCGCCCATTCGATATGCGCTTGCCATACGGCCATGTCGATCTCGTCGCGCTCGTTCAGAGGCGTCACGGAGAACAGGGTCATTCCTGCGATAGGTTTCGGCGTCTTACCCACTTGTCATGCTCCAACTGCGCTTCGGCATCATGCGCTGCGAGGAAGGTAATGCGGAAGGGGTGGGCTGCATGGTTCCGGTCCGCTGAAAATCGTTAGGGCCACTGGCTCCTTCGGGCGAGCGCCGAAACCGGGCCCTGCCGGCGTGAACCGGCCTTTCGAAGGCCCTGCGCCCGGACTCCCGGGGCGAATTCCCGGCTGGCGGTGGCTCTACCGTTTTTCGCAGAACCGGAACCATGCACGGCGCGGTTCGCTTGCTAGCTTCCCATGGCGCGACCGGGAAAGGCGCGCTGGTACCGGAAAAGCCTCGCGGCACCTCGATTGTTTGTCTGGCTGACTGGGTGACCACCGGAAAACGGGGCGCCACAGCACCATGGGGAAGCAAACATCGAGCGTGTCCGCCGGCGAAGGCACGATGGCGGCTCAGGCCCGGTCGTGCCGGATCACCGGTTTTGTCCGGATTGGAGCACCGCTTCGCGACCGCGCGCGGTGAGAGCAGGGGAGAAAAAGGCATGCATCGTCGTCGTATCTTGAAGGCAGGATTGACTGGCCTCGCCGCCAGCGCTGTTGCCTCACCCGCCATCGCGCAGAGTTCGCCGAACATTTCGTGGCGGTCGGTTTCCGGCTTCCCGAAATCGCTCGATGTCCTGTTCGGATCGGCGGAAACGGTCGCGAAATATGTCGGCGAGGCGACCGACGGGAAATTCAAGATCCAGACCTTCGCCGCGGGTGAAATCATCCCGGGCCTGCAGGTGGTCGATTCGGTGTCGAACGGCACGGTCGAGATGGGTTCCACCGCGCTGTTCTTCAGCCACGGCAAGGACCCGGTCTTCTCGCTCGCGACCTCGATGCCGTTCCTGCTCAATGCACGCTCGATGACGGCGTGGCTGATGGAAGGCGGCGGCGACAAGATGCTCGGCGACTTCCTCGCCAAGTTCAATCTGTTGCGCATCTCCTCCGGCAACAACCTGATGAATATGGGCGGGTGGTTCCGCAAGGAAATCAACACCCTCGCCGATCTCAAGGGCCTGAAGTTCCGCATCGGCGGCTTTGCGGGCGAAGTGTTCGCGCGTGTCGGCGGCGTGCCGCAGGTCATCGCGCCGGGCGACATCTATCCCTCGCTCGAGCGTGGCACGATCGATGGCGTCGAGTTCGTCTGCCCGTATGACGACGAGAAGCTCGGTTTCAACAAGGTCGCGAAATACTATTACTTCCCCGGCTGGCACGATGGCGGGGCGAATATCGACGTCATCATCAACAATGCGAGCTGGGCGGCCCTGCCGAAGCATTACCAGGCCGCGTTGCGCACGGCCTGCAGCTATGCGCATCAGGAGATGATCAGCCGGTATGATGCGCGCAACACCGCGGCCCTGCGTCGCCTCGTCGGCAGCGGCACCGAGCTGCGGTCCTTCAGCCCGGAAATCCTCGCCGGCCTGCACAAGGCCGCCTTCGAGCAATATGCCGAAACGGCCCAGAAGAACGCGACCTTCAAGACGATCATGCAGTCGATGGTCGATTTCCGGCGGGATTTCTACCAGTACTACCGGATCTCGGACTACGCCTTCGACAGCATGGTCATGTCGCTGATGGGCAGCGAGCCGAAATCCATCTGAGCCCATTCGTCCGGGTGGCGATCCGGGACGGACGATCTCCCCGGAGCGGGATCGGCGTCGATGCGCCGGTCCCTTTTTCATGTGCAGTCAGTCAGCGGCGCGACAGGGGATCGTTCGCGAGTTCGATCGGCGTGCCGTGTGGCGTTGCCTCGGCGGCACGCGACCAGGCGGCCGCGAGATCGTCCACCTCGTCATGGCTGCTCACGCCCTTGGCGATCAGCAGGTGCTCCAGCGCCTCGAGCCAGAAGTCGTAGTAATGCGAGCCGTCATCGCGCCCGCCATGCTCGGCGATCTCGGCCGACAATGCCTCGGCCCATTCGGGCCAGGTGAAGAGGCCGCGCCGGTGCAGATCCACCACGAGCGCGAAGGCCTGCGCCTGCCAGGGCTCGGCGAAGACCGGTCCGGCCGCATCGCAGGGCAGGCCCGGCAATTCCTGCAAAGTTGCGGGATCAGGCAGGGTCGGCATCGACGGAGCCCTCCGGTTCAAGATAGGCCTCCCAGGCATCGATGGAGACGGTCACCGTGGGGTCGGCGCTGTCGCCCCACAGGTCTCGCGCGCTGAAGGTGACGGTATAGAGCCAGTCGGGCGCCTCGCCCCGGCTATGGGCATGCGTATCGGGGAAGACATGCGCGCCATGCAGCAGGGCGATCGTCCCGGATTTGCCGCGGGCGTAACGGGGCAGGCGCGTATGGCCAGCGGGATGCATCACCTTCGTGCGCACCCGGTCGCCGGCCTTGAAGCGCGGCGCGCCCGGCTTCTCGCGCGTGGCCGGCGCGCCGCGGGCGAGCACGCCCGGCACCATTTCCGCCCGCAGCACGCGATGGGGCGCGCGGGTTTCACCGAGCGGCTGGCCGGCGGCGCGCTCTGCGGCGCTCACGAAACCATGGCGCTCGAGCAGGGTTTCGAGCGCCTTGATCCAGATCTCGTAATAGCTCGAGGCGAGATAATCCACCGGGTGCAGGCTTTCGCGCGCATGGCGGCTTTCGTCGATCGACCAATGGCCCATCGCGCCCGCGGCCAGCGTGATCGCCAGCGCGCGCTTTTCCCAATCGGCGTGGAAGGGCGGCTCGTCCGCCTCGGGCCGGACGGGGCCGAAGCCCATCTGCCCGCCCATGTCCTGCGCGCCGTTCATGCCGCTTTCTCCGGGGCGAGGGGCAGGCCGGTGCCGATCATCGAATCGCGTGTCACCAGATTGGCGAGCGCGTCTTCGGACAGCGCCTCGGTGCCGGGCGGGCGCTCCGGCACGACCAGATAACGCGTCTCGGCGGTCGAATCCCAGACGCGGATCTGCTTGCCCTCGGGCAGCGTCACGCCGAATTCGCCGAGCACGCCGCGCGGATCGAGTACGGCCCGCGAGCGATAGGGCGCGGATTTGTACCAGACCGGCGGCAGGCCCAGGACCGGCCAGGGGTAGCAGGAGCAGAGCGTGCAGACGACCATGTGATGCGTCGCCGCGTCGTTAAAGACCGCCACCATGTGCTCGCCCTGCCGCCCGGTGAAACCGAGTTCCGCGATGGCCGCCGTGGCATCGGTTTTCAGCCGCGCGGCAAAAGCTGGATCGGCCCAGGCCCTGGCGACGACGCGCGCGCCGTTGCGCGGCCCGATCTTCGTCTCGTAGGTCTCGATGATCGCATCGAGTGCCGCGGGATCGACCAGCCCCTTCCCGACGAGGATGGTTTCGAGCGCCCGCACGCGCGCCGCCATCGGCGAGAGGTGGCTGTGGCCGTGCTCATGGTCGTGGTCGTGATCATGGTGGTGATGATCATGATCGTCATGATGATGATCGTGGTCGCCGTGCGCCATGCATCCTCCCGGGCTTTCGGCCGTCGCGGGGAACGCCCGCCGGCCGGAAAGCTGCTTCGAACTGTCGGCGGGATGGTTGCGCGGTTGCTGCCGGGCGGCAACTCAAAAAATCGCGCAGGGATGACGGCCGGTCTCGCTCAGATCGCCGCGATCCGCACATGCTTGATCGCCTGCCGATGGTAGGTGAAGGCGATGTTGAGGCTGCCATCCGGCATCTGGTGGATGCTGGGATAGGAGAGTTCGCGGTTCTTCTTGTCGGTCGAATTGTTGGTGAGGCAGAAGCCGTCGCCATCCTCGATCAGGCGGCGATCGGGCCAGGTCCGCCCGCCATCCACCGAGATCGCCAGCATCAGCGGCGCGCGCGGCGCCCCCCAGAAGGCGGTACGGGCCGGCTTCGGCACCGGTGCGGCGGGGGCCTCCATCGGTTCGTCATCCTCGATCTCGTCATAGAGCGAGAGGCGCCGATCCGTGGCGTTGGCCGCACTCGAATGGTTGTAGACCAGCGCGATCCGCCCATCGGCGAGGCGCGTCGCCTGGATCGAGGAATTGTTGTTGGGGAGTTCGTTGGGTTGTGGCGCGCTCCAGCTCTGGCCGCCATCGAACGAGCGCGAGGCATGGATGAAATCCGCCCAGCGCGAGCGGTAGAGCGCCAGCAATTCGCCGCCTCCCGCCTCGACGATGTTCATGTGGACGCAACCCAGGCTCTCCGGCACGTCGATCCGCCGCCAGCTCTGCCCGCCATCGCGGGAGAGGCGGAGCGCGGAAATGTCGTCGTCGCCCACCCATTTCACCCCCGGAACGGTGCGGCAGAGAAAGGTGCCCAGCAACAGATCGCCATTGGCCCGCGCGAGGATGGGCTGGCGCACGAAAGTGCCGGCCTCGGCGATCATCGCCTCCGGTGCCGACCAGCTGCGGCCGTGATCGTGCGAGATGCGCCGGCGCACCACCGCCGTATCCTGATTGCCGGATTTCTGCGAGGTATAGAGCAGCCAGAGTTCGCCGCCGGGCGCGGGGAAGAGGATGGGGTTCTGCTCCGAACGGGTGGGGTCATCGACCAGCTTGACGGCCTCGCTCCAGCGCGTGGCACCGGGTTCGAGCCGCGAGACATGCACCGAGATATCCGCCATGCCCTCCTGCGTGCCACCGAACCAGACGCAGGCGAGCGAACCATCGCCGAGGGTCATGAGGTTCGCGGCATGGTTCTGCGGGCAGGGGGAGGGGAGGAAGGCCTCGCTCTGCCCGGCAAATCCCTCTCGCGGGCGCAGGATGCCATCCATCCGGCCGGAAACATCATCGCCAATCATGGTTTCCCCCTCAAAAGGCTTGCCGGTAGATCGTGAGGATCGCCGCGCGGGTGAGTTCGCGCGGGTTGTTGTCAATGAGCCGCTTGATGGCGAAAGCCTCATCCGCCATCGCCTCGAGATCGCCCTCGGGCACGCCGCGCGCCGATATGCGCATCTCGATGCCGAGGCGCTGGCAGTAGCCGCCCGCGAGCCGGCTCACCTCGGCCGGATCGGTGGAGGTGGGCAGGCCCAGTGCCTCAAGCACCAGCCGCGTCTTTTCCGGCACGGCGGGCGCGTTGTAGGCCAGCACATGCGGGAAGATCACCGCGTTCGCCGCGCCATGCGGAATGTGGTGCCGCGTGCCGAGCGGATAGGCGATGGCGTGCCCGCCGGCCGTGTTCACCGGGCCGAGGCAGAGCCCGCCATAGAGCGAGGCGAGCGCCATGCCGGCCCGCGCCTCGGTATCCGCGCCATTCGCGACCGCGCGGGCGAGATAGCGCCCGACGAGCCGCACGCCTTCCAGCGCATAGGCATCGATGATCGGGTGCGCCTTGAGGTTGGTGAAGGCTTCCACGCAATGCGCCATCGCATCCACCCCGGTTTCGGCGGTGATGCGGGCGGGCACGGTCGCGGTCATGGCGGGATCGACGATCGCGATATCCGCGAGCATGAAACGGCTCTGCACCGCCCATTTGTTGCGGCTCGCGGGGTCTGTCACCAGCGCGCGCGTGCCGACCTCCGAGCCGGTGCCGGCCGTGGTCGGCACCTGCGCGAGGCCGACGCTGCGGCCCGCGACCTTCTCGGGTCCCACCACATCGACAAGGCTCTGCCCGCCATCGAGAAGCGCCGCAACGAGCTTCGCGACATCCATGGGGCTGCCGCCGCCGAATCCCACGACGAGATCGGGATCATGCTTGCGGGCCGCCGCGAGCGCCGCCTCGAAATTCGGAACATCCGGCTCGCGCGCCACCGCGCCGAAGAGGCCGATATCGCCGGGCAAGCCCAGCATTCCCACGCGCGCCGCGGCGGAGGAGCCCGCCACGATGAAGGGCCGCCTGTAGCCCTTCGCGCGCGCCCAGTCGCCGAGCTTCGCGAGCGTGCCGCTGCCGAACTCGATGATCGGCGGGCGCAACAATTCGATGGGGCGGGCGAGATCGCTTGTGACCATCCTGGTTTCCCTTCAATGCGCCGCGAGGCGCTCGGCATATTCGATGGCTTCGATGAGGCTCGTCTCGGAAGCGATCCCCTTGCCGGCGATGTCGAAGGCCGTGCCGTGATCGACGCTGGTGCGGATGATCGGCAGGCCGAGCGTGATGTTCACGCCCGAGAGCGAATCCCATTTGCCGGTGGCGGGATCGACGTTGAAGCCCAGGAGCTTCACCGGGATATGGCCCTGATCGTGATACATCGCGATCACCGCGTCGTATTGCCCGGCGCGCAGTTTCACGAACACGGTGTCCCCGGGCACGGGGCCGACGACATCGAGGCCATCGGCATTCGCCCTCGCGATGGTCGGGGCGGAAATGTCGATATCCTGCCGGCCGAAGATGCCACCCTCGCCGGCATGCGGATTGAGGGCCGCGACCGCGATGCGCGGCTTCGCCTTGCCGAGGCCCTTCAGCGCCGCATGGGTCAGGTCGATGACGCGGCGGATGCGCTCCGGCGTCACGCGCTTCGGCACATCCTCGAGCGCGACATGGGTGGTGACGTGGCTCACGACCATGTTGCCATGCGCGAGCATCATCACCGAGCCCTTCACGCCGGTGAGTTCGGCGAGAAGCTCGGTATGCCCCGCATAATGGTAGCCTGCGAGATTGAGCGCCTCCTTGTTCAGCGGCGCGGTGACGATGCCGTGGATGCGCTTCTGCAGCGCGAATTGCACGGCTTTCTCGATCGCGAGATAGGCCATGCGACCGGCGGGCGCGCCCACCTCGCCCGTGACGATCGGCCCACCCGGCTCCCCCGCCTGCAGGCAGGCGAGAGCCGGCCATTCGGCCTCGATCGTCGTTTCCGGAATGGCCGGTGCGCCTGTGAGATTCTCCGCCTGCCGGAGTGCCGCGACATCGCCGATGACGAGCAGCTTCAGCCTGCCCGCCGCGATGTCGGGTGCAAGGCGCCGGCTGGCGCGCGCGATGATTTCCGGGCCGATCCCTGCCGGATCGCCCATGGTGATGGCGAGATGCGGTATCATGAAGCAACGGCCTTTCCGGCGGGAGCGAGCCCGCCGATCAGCGTTTCGAGGAGATCCGGTGTGCCGAAGGCTCCGGATTTCGTGAGGATCGGCAGGCCGTTCCAGCGCCCGCCGACGAGATGCGAAAGTGGCATGCCGGGGAGATGCTCCGCCTCCACGCGCAGGGCTCGCGCGCCCAGCGGTGCGAGCAGCGCGCGCAGGGTTTCCCCGCCGCTGACGAACAATGTGCCGGGCGCAGGCATCTGTGCCACGCATTCGGCAAAGGCGTGCGCGATCTGCCGATGCGCCTCGGCCCGGCCGATGCCGCGCGGCAGGTCGCAGGTCACGACAATCGAGCCTTGTTCGAGCGCGAATTGCAAGGCGCGCAACGTCTCGGCCGTCACTGGCCGTGGCGCGATGGGCAAGGTGCGCACTTGCCGAAGCTGGGCCTGCATGACCGGATGATCGGTGCCGACGAATCCCAGCAGGGGCAGGGATGGTCGCGGCGAAGGCTTCACCGAGGGGCCGCCGAGCGCCCGTCCAAGCGCTCCGGCGAGACCGGATGTCCCGACCCACAGGGTCGACCCCGCCAGCGGAAGGGCATGTGCCACGAGCCGATCGAGATCGGCATCCGTTGCGGCATCGAAGAGCGTGATGCCCTGTTCCGCCGGTGGTCCGGGCGGGCGCAATGCCACGCCATGGCCGTGCCGGGAGAGGCTCGCCGCGAGATCCTCGCCGATCGGCTGGCCCTGCGCGACCTGCCGGCCATTCTCGGTCCGGCGCCCCTGCCCGGGCAGGGCCGGCGCGAGGATCACGCGGGTATAGGTGTTCGCGGCGAGGATTGCGGCGAGTTCGTCGCCGGCATGGCCGCGCAGCAGGCTGTCGACCTTGAAGAAGCTCAACCGTCCGTCCGATGCCGCCAGAACGGGCGCGAGGGCCTTCACCTTCGCGACCGCTTCGGCGGCCGGCAATTCGCGCGTCGCGCTGTCGAGCACGAGCGAGGCCATGTTTCCCGGCTCAAGGCCGACCTCCAGCGGCCCGAAGGCCCGCACGAACGCCACCGCGCTGTCGAGCGCGCCGGTGAGATCATCCGCGAGAAGCCGCAGGCCGTGAAAGCGCACCGGCACGGATCAGCCCTTCAGCCGCGCGAGCAGGCTCGTCGCGGCCTGGCGCGCGATCACGGCATCGGTCGCGAAGCTGATGAAATCGACGCCCTGGCCGAGTCGCCGGCGGAATTCCTCCTCGTTGCCGGAGAGATAGCCGATCGGCTTGCCGATGGCTTTCAGGCGGCGGAAGCCGTCATCGATGGCGCCCTGCACCTCGGGGTGCAGCGGATTGCCGAGATGCCCCATCGACGCCGAGAGATCCGAGGGCCCGATGAACACCGCATCCACCCCGTCGACGCTGGCGATCTCCTCGATGCGGGCGAGCGCATTGGCCGTTTCGATCTGCACGATCACGCAGATCTCGGCCTCCACCGCCGCGAAATAGCCCGGCGTCAGGCCGTAATTCGCCGCGCGCGAGGCGCCCGAGACGCCGCGCACGCCACCGGGCGGGAAGCGCGTGAAGGAGACGGCCGCGCGCGCCTCCTCGGCGGTTTCCACATAGGGGATCAGCAGCGTCTGCGCGCCCTGGTCGAGGATGCGCTTGATCAGCACCATGTCGTTCCAGGCCGGGCGCACGAGGGCCGGGATGCCCGCCCCTTCGATGGCGCGCAGATGCTCGATCACATCCGGAACTTCCACCGGCGAGTGCTCGGTATCGACGAGAGCCCAGTCGAAGCCTGTGCCCGCGAGAAGTTCCGTGAGGCCCGGCGAACCAAGCGTGGCAAAAAAGCCGATCTGCTGCGCCTTGCCGAGCCGCGCCTTGAAGAGGTTCCTGGGATGGGGTTTCATGGTCATCTCGTGCTCGTCGTGGGATGTTGCGGTGGTCAGCGCGCGAGGCGCAGTGCCCCGAAGGATTGCGCGTTGGCGTTGGTCAGGTCCTGCGCGATGCGCCGCACCTCGGGGATCGCACGCGCGGCGAAACGCTCCATCGGCATGCGTTCGGCATGGATGGTGAGGCTCACGCCGGCGATCGGCGAGCCATCCGTGTCGAGGATCGCCGCCGCGACCGTGCGCAGGCCATAGGCGTTCTCGCCATCGGAAACCGCGTAGCCGCGCGCCTTCACTTCCGCGAGGCGGGCGAGGATGGAATCGACCTCGACCAGCGTCTTCTCGGAAAGGCGGATGCGGTTCGAGGTCTCGAGCAGCGCCCGCTGGCGCTCCACCGGCAGGCAGGCGAGCAGCGCATGGCCGAGGGCCGAGCCATAGGCGCCGATGCGGCTGCCGGGCCGGCGGTCGAGGTTCAGTTGCGGCAGTTCCACCTGCGCGCGCTCGACATAGACCACATCCGGCCCGTCGAGCATGCCGAGGGAAGCGGCATCCGCGACATCCGGGATCATCTCGTCGAGCAGGGGTTTCGAGAGCCGCTTGAGATCGGCGCGGGCGAGGGGCGTATAGCCCAGTTCGAGGCATTTCAGCGTGAGCCGATAGCGTTTCGCGCGCGGCACCGGCGCGAGATAGCCAAGCGCGCAGAGCGTGTGCACGAGCCGGAACGAGGTGCCCCGATCGAGCGCGGTGCGCGCGGCGATCTCGGAAATCGTCAGTTCGGGCAGGTTCGCATCGAAAGCGCGCAGTACCGCGAAGGCCTTCGCGACCGATTGCACGAGGTTCTTCGGATTGTCTTCTGCCGTCTTGTCCGGCGCGTCGCTGGCCATGCCGAAAAATCCTTCCTAGAGCGACGAGCCGCCGCAGATTGTCAGCACCTGTCCGGTGATGGCGCCCGCCTCGGCCGAGAGCAGGAACGCCACCGCCGCCGCAACCTCCTCGGGCCGGATGAGCCGACCGATGGGTGGAAGCTTCGGCGCGACGCTGGCGCGCGCCGGATCGTTCAGCATCGGCGTGTCGGTCGCGGCCGGGGCCACGACATTGACCGTGATGCCTTTCGCCGCAAGCTCCATCGCCCAGCTTCGCGCCAGCGCCACCAGTGCCGCCTTCGTCGCGGCATATTGGCTGCGGCCCGGCGCGCCATTCGCCGTGCGGCTGCCGATCAGCACGATCCGCCCGCCGGCATCCATGCCCGGCGCGAGGCCGTTCGCGAGATGCTCGGCCGCCGCGACATGCAACGCCCACATCCGCGCGAGCGCCGCGGGATCGAGCCCGCCGAGCGCGCCGGTTTCCATGAAGCCTGCGGCGTGCACGAGCGCATCCACGGGCCCGATTTCCGCCAGAAGCCGCTCGCGTGCCGATCGATCCGCGAGGTCGCAGGCGAAGGGGCGGAAATGCGGCGCGGCCGCGCTCGCGCGCCTCGCCACGCCGGTTACGCGCCAGCCCTCCGCGAGCAGGCGCCGGACGATGGCCGCGCCGATGCCCGAGCTTGCGCCCGTCACCAGCGCGTGGCGCATCGCTCCTTCCATCAGGTCGGCTCGTACTTGATGAGGCTCAGGAGTTCGCCCGAGCGTTTCACCTCGCTCGCGATGAAGCTGCGCGTCTCCGCGATGCTCTCGGCGATCGGCTCGATGAGGGTCGCGCGCAGCTTCTTCGAGATTTCCGGATCGTTCATGGTGGCCTGCACCATGCCATTCACCTTCTCCTGGATGTCGCGCGGCGTGCCCTTCGGCGCCCAGATGCCGTACCAGGAATTGAAGACGAAATCCGGCACGCCGCCTTCGGAGAGGGTCGGCACATCCGGCGCCAGCACCGAGCGCGTCCGGCTCGCGATGCCGAGCGCGCGCACCTTCGTGCCGTCCGCCGTCTGGGGCAGCAGCGCGAAGGTGGGATCGATCAGCAATTGCACGCTTCCCCCGATGAGATCCTGCAGGGCCGGCACCGTGCCGCGATAGGGGATGAGATTGATGTCGAGCCCCGTGCGGCGCAGGAAATCGACCGTCGCCAGATGGCCGGCCGAACCGAGCGAGGAAATCGCGAAGTTGAAATCCTTCGGGTTCTTCTTCGCGGATTCGATCAGTTCCTTCAGGGTCTTTTCCGGCCGCCGCGCCGAAATCACCAGCACCAGCGGCGCAACCGCCGTGCGCGCCACCGCCTCGAGATCGACCTCGGGATTGAAGGTCGCGGCCTTGAGCACCTTCGGCATCACGGCCGTGTTGAAGGCGCTCGCGAGGAAGGTGTAGCCATCGGGCGCGGCATTGATCACCTCGTTGGTGCCGATCAGCCCCGCGCCGCCGACCTTGTTCTCGACGATCGCGGTCGCGCCCATCGTTTCCTGCAGGCGCTGCGCCACGAGGCGGCCGAGCGCGTCATTCGCGGCACCGGGCGGCCAGGGCACGATGACCCGGATCGTCTTGCCCTTGTCGGGCCAGGCGCCTTGCGCCGTCACGCCCAGCGTGAAGCCGGAAGCCAGGGCGGCGCCGGCGGCCGTCTTGAGAAAATCGCGCCTTTGCATGGCGTTCCTCCTTTTTCGAAGCTGCCCGTCGCGGGATCGACGGATCGGAGTTCTTGTTGGTCGAAGGCAAAAATGCTCGGATTGCGAACAAATATTCGCTATGTGATAGAATTTCACGTTCAGCTTGGAGCGTCAAGCGGCGGACCGCACCGCCCTATGCCACGCCGGGGCCGGTCGGGACCGCGCTTGTTGAAGCCCGAAGGCCTCGGTTATTGTTCTGTCGGGCGGGGCGGAAACCGGGGGAAATCCATTGCCAAGCGAACCGTTTCCGTCGCCGGACCTGCGGAATCGACTGGCCGAGGCCGGCCTGCGCGGGCTCGACGCTTCGGCGTTTCCGGCCGCGGAGACCTTTTCCTGGCCGGCCCGCCTGCACGGCGTGATTCAAACCGCGCGCGATCAGGGCACCATCGCCGCGCCGGTTCGATGGGAGGATATCGAGAA
>PERO01000009.1 GCA_002928875.1 Methylobacterium sp.
TGGATGAAGCCCACGCCGTCATAGACCGCACGCTGGTTCACCGGATCGGGCGCGAGGAAGCCGTCGATGTTGTCGGCGCGCAGGTTCGCGACCATTTCCGGCGGCGGCACGGAGCGGATCTGCACATCGGTATCGGGGTCGAGACCCGCTTCCGCGAGGTAGTAGCGCAGCAGGTAGTTGTGCATCGAATAATCGAAGGGCACCGCGAACTTGAAGCCCTTCCAGGATTTCGGATCGCGCCGGTCCTTGTGCTTCATCGCCAGCGTGATCGCCTGGCCGTTGATGTTCTCCACCGCCGGCATCGTGTAGGGCACCGGGTTGGAACCGGCGCCGATGGTGATCGCCAGCGGCATCGGCGAGAGCATGTGCGCGGCGTCATACTCCTTGTTCAGCGTCTTGTCGCGGATGACCGCCCAGCCCGCCGTCTTGATGACCTCCACATTGAGGCCCTGCTTGGAATAGAACCCCATGGGATGCGCCATGATGATGGGCGTGGCGCAGGTGATGGGGATGAACCCCACCTTGAGGTCCTTCTTCTCGAGCGGCGCACCCTGCGCCAGCACTTCCGTCGCCGTGCCGATCGGGAACACGGTCGACAGGGCCGCGGCCGCCGTCGACGCGCCCACGGCCTTGAGGAAGGCGCGACGCTCGGCATCCACGGGGAAGATCGCACGCATCACGGTGTTTTCCACCACGCGGCGGAAGCGGCTTTCGTCGCTCGTCAGCGGTGCCTCGACGGCCTCGGCCTTCAGGGCCCGGTCGTGTTCGGCGGCCGAGCCGTGCTGGCCGCAGATGCAGCCCTTCATCAGGCGAACAACGCTGGAGAACGGATTCGAGAATGTCGACATGCAGGCCTCCCGGAGAAAAACGTGAAAAGAACGTTAGCAAGGCGCGTGCCACACCGGATGCTGCGCGATCCGCCTGTGGAAATGGCTGAATCCGGCTTGTTCTTCCTGACGGTCATGCTACGATTTTTCGTAATTTACGAAAGTTCGTAATCATGCTGCGAGATATCGTAGTTTCCGCCTCGCCGGCCCTGGGGCTCGCCTTCGAATTCGGGGCCGAGCCGGCTCTGGTGATCGACCCGCGCGACGACCGGATCGTCGACGCCAATCCGCGCGCCGCCGCCCTGCTCGGCTACGGCCGGGAGACGCTGCAGCGCATGCGCGCGAGCGCTCTGCATCCCGGCCAGGTGCCGGAACTCATCGTTTTTTCCGAGGCCACCGAAGCCAAGGGCCGGTACTGGACGCATGCGCTCAGCCCCCGCCATGCCGACGGGACGCGGCTGACGCTCGAATATTCCGGTGCCGCGATGCCGGTTGCCGACGGCACCTGGCTGCTTGTGACCCTGCACGACATCCAGGAGCGCCAGCGCCGCCTCATCGACCAGGAGGCCGATCTCTTCATGCGCGAGGGCGTGGAGGAATGGCAGCGTGTCGAGCGCTTCTTCCAGGATATCGAGCGCGAGAACCGGCTGATCCTGAGTGCGGCGGGCGAAGGCATCTACGGGGTGAATGCGGAAGGCATTACCACCTTCGTCAATCCCGCGGCCGAGCGCATGCTGGGCTATGCCGCCACTGAACTCGTGGGGCGGAACATGCACGACACCGTGCACCACACCCATGCCGATGGGCGGCATTACCACAGCCACGATTGCCCGATCTACGCGGCGTTCCGCGATGGCGCGGTGCGGCAGGTGGATACGGAGGTGTTCTGGCGGAAGGACGGCACGCCCTTCTATGTCGAATACACCTCCACCCCGATCCGCGACCGGGGGAAGCTTCTGGGCGCGGTGATCGTCTTCCGCGACATCACCTTGCGCCGCGAGAGCGAGGAGAAGCTCCGCACCGCGCTCGCCGAGGTCGATCGCCTGCGCGAGCGGCTCGAACGCGAGAACGAATACCTGCAGGAAGAAATCCGCACCGAGACGGGCTATCGCGGCCTCATCGGCAAGAGCGCGGCGATCGCGAAGACCGCGAGCCAGATCGAACTCGTCGCGCAGACCGATGCCACGGTGCTCATCACCGGCGAATCCGGCACGGGCAAGAGCCTCGTGGCGCATGCCATTCATGAGGCCTCGAAGCGCGCGGGCCGGCCGCTCATCCGCGTGAACTGCGCCGCGATCCCGCGCGAATTGTTTGAAAGCGAGTTCTTCGGCCATGCCAGGGGCGCCTTCACCGGGGCGTTGCGCGACCGCGTGGGGCGCTTCGAACTCGCCGATGGCGGCACGCTGTTCCTCGATGAGGTGGGTGAGATCCCGCTCGAATTGCAGGGCAAGCTGCTGCGCGTGCTGCAGGAGAAGCAACTCGAACGCGTCGGCGAGGAGCGCACGCGCGTCATCGATGTCCGCATCATCGCCGCGACCAACCGCTCCCTGAAGGAGGATGTGCGCGAGGGCCGCTTCCGGGAAGACCTCTATTACCGGCTCGATGTCTTCCCGATCGAATGCGTGCCCTTGCGCGAACGGCCCGAGGATATCCCGCTTCTCGCCCAGCACGCGCTCGAAGGCGCGATCCGCAAGCTGAACATCCCGCCTTTGCGCCTGTCACGCGGCGACATGGACCGGCTGATGCAATATTCCTGGCCCGGCAACGTGCGCGAACTGGAAAACGCCATCGAACGGGCGGCCATCCTCGCGCGGGACGGGCAATTGCGCTTCGATCTGCCCGGCACCGCGCGGGAAATCCTGCCGCGGAGGCCGGTCGCGAACCCGGCCGGAAAGCTGCGCACCGAAGCCGAGATCCGCGCCGAGGAGCGCGCAAACATCGTCGTGGCGCTCGAGACGGCGGAAGGCCGGATTTTCGGCGCAGGCGGCGCGGCCGAACTGCTCGGCCTGCGCCCGACCACCCTCATCTCGCGGATGCAGCGGCTCGGAATTCCGAAGCCCGAGCGCCGGCGCTGACGCTCAGGCGCGGGCCAGCGCGCCGGTGCCTGTCCACGGAATGCCGGCGAGCATGCGTTCCAGCACCGCCATCCGCACATAGGTCGAGAGCTTCACCTGCTCGAAATAGCGGGCGTTCGGCAGGGTGTCGCAGGAGGAATCCAGCTCGCCCTGACGCGGCAAGGGGTTGAGGATGATCGCGTCGGAGCGCGCCTTCAGGATCTTGTCGGCGGTCAGAACGAAGGGTTCCTTCTCGGCGTAGCTCGGCAGGTCGCCGTTCTCCAGCGTCGATTTCACCTTGCTCGTCAGGTCCTGCGTCTGGATGTTGAGCACGTCGTGGTCGAGGCATTCCTCGATGTCGTGGACGATGCCGACCTGCGTCCCGAGATCGGCGAGATGGTCGAGCGCGATCTGGGTCTTCTCGGAAAACTGCGTCTCCGGATCGACGCAGAAGGTCAGCCGGCGCGGCGGCATGTGCTTCAGCAGCAGCAGCAGCGAATAGGCGTAGCGGGCGCGGGAATCGCAGCTGATGGCGAGGCTCAGCTTGTCCATCGAACCCTTCATCTCGAGCATGCAGAAGAGATCGATCAGGGCCTGCGTCGGATGCTCGTCCGAGCCGTTGCCGCCATTGATGACCGGCACCGGCGCGAGCCGTGCGACCTCATGGCATTTCAGCTCCTCGCTGTGGCGGATCACCAGCAGATCGGCGAGCTGCGCGATCGTGCGGATATGGTCGGGAAAGCTGTCGCCATTGCTCGACCCCACGCGATTGCGCTCCGGATCATACGCATCGATCGAGCGATGCCCCAGCCGCAGCGCCGCGACCTCGAAGCCGAGCTTGGTGCGCGTCGAGCGCTGGAAAAACAGGTTGGCAACGATCTTGCGGCTGTTGGAGGCCGCCCCGCTCTGCCCGTCGGTGACGGCCAGGCGACGGCTGCGCGCCATCACATCAATGAGGTCGGGCGCGCTGAGATCAGCGGCCGACAGAAGATCTTTTCCGATAGGATGATTGGGTGTCATGGCTGAACTCTGTGCTCGTTTTACGCCATGACATTAACAGTTCCTTAACCAACCGACCGCTGTTTCCTGCGCGCTTGGTTAATGCTGGTCAGCACGCCATTCGTCTTGAGCTTGTGGACGAGATAGGGCAGCAGCGAGACGCCATCCATGGGTTTCGCGAAGACATAGCCCTGCACGCCATCGATTCCGAACGTGCGCAGCGCGTCGAGCTGCTCTTCGGTTTCGATGCCCTCGACGATCACCTCGAGATCGAGATCGCGGGCAATCCCGGTGATGCCCCGCATCAGGGTCGCGCTGCGTTTCGAGGTGTCGATGGAGGTCGTGAAGGAGCGGTCGATCTTGATCTTGTCGAGCGGCAGCTTCTCCAGATAGCTGAGCGACGAATAGCCCGTGCCGAAATCGTCAAGCGCGGTGCGGACGCCGATGGCGCGCAGGCGTTCGAGCGTTTCGATCACGAGGCCGGAATCGTCGATGAGGATCGACTCGGTGATTTCCAGCGTCAGCCGGTGCGGGGCGATGCCGGAGGTCATGAGGCAGGAGCGGACGATCGCCACGAGATCGAGATCGTGACGGAACTGCTTCGCCGAGAGATTGACGCTGACGCCGACATCGCCCGGCCAGCTGGCCGCCTGATGGCAGGCGGTCTGCATCGCCCATGTGCCCATCAGCGTGATGAGCCCCGACGCTTCCGCGATGGGAATGAACACCGCCGGCGAGATGAAGCCGCGCTCGGGATGCTTCCAGCGCATCAGGGCTTCGACCAGCGTCACGCGGCGCGTCTTCGGATTGACGATCGGCTGGTAGGCGAGCGAGAGTTCGCCATTCTCGATCGCGCGGCGCAGATCCTGTTCGAGCTGGATGCGCTCGTCATACTTCGCGCCCATCTCGGGCGTGTAGACGCAGATCTGGTTCTTCCCCAGTTCCTTCGCCTGGTAGAGCGCCAGATCGACATGCTTCAGCGCGATTTCCGGCGCGACGCCCTCGCCCAGCGCGATGCCGATGCTGGCCCCGGCCCGCAGGCGCACGTTGCGCACGACGAACGGCAAGGTGAGATCGTTCACGACATCGGTCGCGAGCGCCATGGCCATGACGGCATCGGTGCGCGGGGTGAGAATGAGAAACTCGTCGCCACCGACACGGGCGACGACATCAGAATCGGTGAAATGCCGCTGGATCCGATGGGCCGCCTCGCGCAGCAGGTCGTCACCCATGCTGTGGCCGAACATGTCGTTGACATGCTTGAAATTGTCGAGATCGATCGAGATCAGCAGGAATCGCTCGCCGGCCACGTGCCAGCTTTGCATCTGCTCCATCAGCGCGTAGCGGTTGGCGAGGCCGGTCAGCGCATCGCGCGTGGCCATCAGCTCCAGCTTGCGCATGGTTTGCACGCGCGACGCATAGACCTCGTAGATCGTCCGGACGCTGGAAACGGTAGCGAGCAACGTGAACGCGACCGCAATCCCGATCAGCACATAGGCCATCTCGCCGCTGAGAATCAGCCCCGTGATGAAGGTCACGGAGACGAGCGCCATCTGGATCTGCGTGATGTAGGGACGCGAGGTGTTGCGGCCGGACACGCCGCCGAGATAGCCCATGGTCTGCGCGACACCGAGGATCGAGGCCGCCTGGAACGGATGCGCGATGACCGTGTAGGCACCGAAGACACCGACCGTCGTCGCCGTGCTCCAGGCTCCGGTCAGCGCCATCCATTCGAATTTCCGTTGCACGGCGCGGTCGGATTTGCCGCGGGCGTGCCGGTCGTAGAGGCGATGGCTGTACCAGCGAAAGCCGTTGATGACGAGCAGCGCGCAGGCCAGACCGAGAATGAAGACATCGCCGCTGAGAACGAACGCGCTGAGCACGATCCCGTTGATGATCATCATGCCGAGGATGATGGCCGAGGGCGTGCCGTAGAGCGCCTCGACCATGCTGGCATAGATGGCGTCGTCATCCCGGACGGTGGGATGAGACGAGATGGCAACCTGCGACGGCGGGTGCGGCATCGTGTTCGGCCCTTGCTTGTCTTCCCCGTCGGCCATTAGGTCCGCCCCTTGTTAACAATTCGTTCCAGTCCCATCCGGAAATCGGCATTTTCGTAAGAATGACAAAGCGTTCTCGTGTGTTTTGTCAGAAGCGAACGGAAAATCCGGTCCCGTTTTCAGCTTAAATCGAGACAACAACTAACAACTCAAGATTGTATTTTTGGTGAATCCTGCTGTGTTTCCAACGTCGGGCGAAAAAACGCGACAAGCGCGGGAGTTGCAAAGGGGCGGGCTCGGCAATCGCCACCTGATCATTTGGTCGCACGGGCATGGAGAATGCGCGGTCGCATGACCCCGCGCCGTGCGGCGATCACCGGCGCGCCAGCGGCTGACGGCCAGCCTATCGTGGCGGAACAGCGGGCGCCGGCCTCACGCGACGCGGGGTTTCGCCGTCGATTTGCGCAAGGCCGCCGCGGGCGTGGCCCGGAAGGCGCCGAACAGCCTCTCGCCCTCGATGGGCGCCATGAGGGGCGAGACCGGGCGGCCGATGACATGGCCCTGCACCACGTCGCAATGGAGTTCGCGCAGCACCTGAAGCTCCGCCTCGGTCTCCGCACCTTCCGCCACCATCGTCAGGCCCAGCCCCTTGCCGACCGCGACGATGCCGGCGAGCAGGCTGCGCTTGCGCGGATCCTGATCGGCCGCCGCGATGAAGGCGCGGTCGATCTTCAGTTCGTCGAGCGGAAGCCGGTTCAGGTAGCCCAGCGACGAATAGCCGGTGCCGAAATCATCGAGACTGAGCCGGACGCCGAGGTCGCGCAGTGCGTGGAACAGGCCGGTCAGTACGGTCTCCTCCTGCTGCAGGAACACGCTTTCGGTCAATTCGAGGCACAGGCAGGCGCCCTCGATCCGGTGACGCGCCAGCGCATCCTGCACCTGCGCGACATAGTTCGGCTGGCCAAGTTCGATGGCGGAGACGTTGATGGAGATCCGCCCGAAGGCGAAATTCGCGTCACGCCATTGCCGCGCAAGCGAGCAGGCCTGCTCCAGCACCCGCTGGCCCAGCGCGGGAATGAGGCCGTTCGCTTCGGCAACAGGGATGAATTCCGACGGGGCGATGGCCCCCAGCGTCGGATGGGTCCAGCGCGCCAGCGCCTCGAAACCGTAGAGCTTGCCCGTGCGCAGATCGATCTGGGGCTGGACATGCAGGTTGAGTTCGTCGTGATCGATGGCATGCCGCAACAGCCGGGCAAGCTGCATCCGGTTCTGCACGGCCTCGTCCAGCGCAGCATGAAACAGGACGCAGCGCCCATCCTGCTGGGATTTCGCGTCCCGCAACGCGAGTTCCGCCTTCCGGTGCGCTTCGGCCGCCGTCGCCGCCTGCCCGGGCAGCAGCGCGATGCCGATCGAACAGCCGGAATGCACTTCGCCCTGCGGCAACTGCGCCGGTTCGGCGAGGCGCTTCATCAGGCGCTGCGCCAGCGCCATGGCGCGCCTCGTATCGGCCGTGCCGGGGCTGAGGATCGCGAAGTCATCGCCGCCGAGGCGCGCGAGCCGGTCGCCTTCCTCGAGTTCCCCGAGGATGTGATCGCGCGCCCACATCAGCAAGGCGTCGCCGGCCGCCGGCCCGAAGGCGTCGTTCGTTTCCTTGAAGCGGTCGAGATCGATCATCAGCAGCGCGCCGCTGGCGCCGTCGGCCAGCAGCGCCTCGAGATCGGCGAAGTAGCGCGTGCGGTTTCCCAGCCCGGTCAGCGGATCGGAGAAGGCGAGACGCTCGAGATCCGACTGCATCGCGATGACGCGCGAGAGCCCTTCGGCCACATCGCCGATCTCGTCGGCACGCCCCAGTCCGGGCACCTCGCGATCGGCCTGGCCACTCACGAACCGGTGCGAGAACCGCGCGATCGCCCGCAAGGGCCGCATTTCCAGCATCTGGATGAAGGCGCCGAGCGAGGCCACGACCAGCAGGAGAATGCCGGACCACAGGCCGATCGCCTCCCGCAAGGTGTTCCGCGGTGCCACCAGATCATCGACCAGCCCGATATCCACGGCGAGCGCGCCGATGACCCGCTGCTCGCGCGTCATGATCGGCACGAAATAGGCCAGCCGCAACCGGCCCAGCATCGGCACCTGCCCCACATGCACCGCGCCGGATGCCAGGGCGCCATAGGCCGGATGCGACAGGCCAAAGCTGCGCAGAGGTGCCGGCGCGCCCAGCGCATCCCGCACGGTCGACGCATAGCGCTGGAACTCGCGGGTCGCCTCGCGGAAGCGGTAGAGATTGGCCGCGCCCTGATTGGCGTTCGCGATCACCTCGAGGAGTTTCGCATCGCCCGCATCCTGCTCGAGCGCCGTTTCGGCGACGCCCTCGGCGAAGACAAGCGCGAGCGGCCGCCCTTCCTGATCGAGCCGCGCCTCGAAACGCTGGGGACTCAGGGAACCGACGAGCGCCGCCGCCGTTCTGGCCGCATGGTCGATGCGCGTGCGCGCATTCTGCTCCGTGACGCGATCGACGGTCGTGTAGCCGAGACCGGCCATCACGAGAATGCTCATCGCCACCATGCCGACGAGCAGGAGGGTGGTGCGGATGGTGAGCGAGCGAAAGGGATTGAGCATTGCCGGATCCGCGAACCACGAAATTGCCACAACTTTCGCAAGCCCGTATTAAGGCTCCATTAAGGGTGTGCCTATTCTAGTGATATCCGGATGAGCAGCCGGACGACCGACGGCGCGAGCCGACCAATCAATTTCGCGTGAAGAGGCGCCCGGTCCAAAACCAGCCGCATTCGTGGCGCGTTTGTTGTTGAGAGAACGGAAAGCATGGTCAGCGCATTCGCTCGCCATGCCACGGGCCTTGATCGAGAGAGGCGGGCACCCGGCGACGACATGCCGGGCCGAACCGCTCTCAGAAGGAGAAGCAACTGGGCATGAGTGCCGCGTCCACCCTGAACCCGGATCGCGACAGGCGGATCGACCTGTTCCGCGGCCTCGCGCTTGTGATGATCTTCATCAATCACATGCCCGCGACGCCCTGGAGCCTGCTGACCTCGCGCGCCTGGGGTTTCTCGGATGCGGCCGAGGTGTTCGTGCTGCTCGCGGGTCTCGCCGCGGCCCTGGCCTATCACCGCTATTTCGCGAACGGCATTTCGGGCGTGGGTCTGGCGACGGTGTTCGCGCGGATCTGGAAGCTCTACCGCACCCATCTTTTCCTGTTCCTGATGGTCGGGACGCTCTGCGTGATCGGGGCGGAACATTTCAACGAGCCGAGCCATCTCGAGGCCCTGGGCTTCGATACGTTCCTGCAGAATCCCGGCGGGTTCCTCGCGCATGTCGTGACGTTGCGTTTCCTGCCCGGGTACCTCGATATCCTGCCGCTCTATGTGCTGCTGCTCGCCTCGCTGCCGGCGCTTTTCCTTCTGCATCGCCTGCACTGGAGCGCCCCGCTTTTCGCGAGCTTCGCCCTGTGGGTCGCGGTGCAGACCTTCGGCTTCAACATCCCGAACAGCCGCACGGCCCGCGAATGGACCTTCAATCCCTTCGCCTGGCAGTTGCTCTTCACGATCGGATTCGTGATCGGCCTGCGGATGCGTGAAAAGCGTGGCCTCGGCCTTCTCGGCCGGCCCTTCGTTTCGGCCAGCATCACGGTGGTCGCGGCGCTTTTCACGCTCGCGGCGTTCCTGATCAGTGCGCCCTGGCGTGAAATTCCCGGCTACGAGAACGTCTGGCTGGTCGATCCGCTGCGGATCGGCACGATCTCGAAGACGGATCTCTCCATCATCCGCCTGATCGACGTTCTGGCGAAATTCTGGCTGGTCATGGTCCTCATCCGCCCGGATGCGCTCTGGCTGGGCGCACCCTGGGCCCGCCTCACGGCGCTGATGGGCAAGCATTCGCTCGAGGTCTTCGCGCTCGGCACCATCGGCAGCATCGCGGGCGGCATCGTCATCGTGGTGCACGGCTATCATCCCGCGGTGATCGCGGCGGCGGTGCTCACTGGGACGGCGCTGATGTTGGCCATGGGCGCCTTCATGGAATGGCGCAACCGCGCGCTCGCCCCGGCCCGCAAGCCGAAAGTGGAGAATGCCACGGCAACGGCGCCTGCGCTCGCCACGAGGCCGGTGCTCGAAGGCGCCTCCGATCCGGCATCGTCCCGCGCGACGCTGCTTGCGCTCGATCCGCGCGTGTGACACGCTCTGGCGCTGTGATGCTGAAGTCGCGCCGCCCGATCCTGTCGACCCTGCTGCCCTGTTTGCTCGCGGGCAGTGTCAGCCTGTTCGGCCTCTCCGCCGCGCTCGCGCAGGCCGCGCCGCCGGCCACTGGCCCCGCCCCGATCGCTGCGGTGCCGAAGAAGCTCGAACCGCTGCCGGTCACCGAAGTCGAACTGATCGCCAACAGCCAGCCGAGCGCATTGGCCCTCGACCCGCGCGATGGCGCGATCTGGTTCACGGCACCGCCGCTTGGCGCGCTCGGCCGCATCGATGCCGAGACGCAGAAGATCACCTATCTCTATCTCGGCAAGCGCGCGAAGCCCTTCGGCCTCGCCTTCGCGCCGGACGGTGCGCTGTATGCGACCGACAAGACCCTGAACGTGCTGCATCGGATCGACGGGACCACGAACGAACTGACCCGGATCGCGATGCCTTCCGAATTGCCCACGATGGATCTGTCCGGCGCGCGCAGCGACGGCCTCGGGCGGATCTGGTTCGCCGGTTCCGCCGGCTGGCTCGGCAAGTACGATCCCGAGACCGGCAACGTGGACGTCTCCTCGCATGACGACCTGCAGGGGCTTGGCCTGAACGCGCCGGGTGAAGGCGGCGCCATCTGGTTCAGCGCCTGGAAGGCCGGCCGGATGATCCGCCTCGATCCGCAACGCGGACGTTTCGATTCCACCTCGCTTCCCGAGAGTTTCCGCGGCGCGCGCGGCCTCGCGACCGGCCCGCAGGGCGAGGTCTGGGTGTCCTCGGCGAAGACCAATGCCATCGCCCGCGCCACCGGGCGCGGCACCTGGCGCATCATCGCCCTGCCCTGGCCGGAGAGCCAGCCGCAGGCCCTGCTGGCGCGCGCGGACGGGACGGTTCTGGTGGCCGATGCCGGGCGACGCATGTTGCTGCGCTACCGGCCGCAGACCAATGTGTTCGAGGAAATCGCGCCACTGGGCGAGGGCGGGCTTATCCGCGCCATGATCGAGACGCGCAACGGCATCGCCTTTGCGGATTCCGGCGGCGACGATATTCGCCTCGTGCCGGACAGGCGCCCAGCCGAAAACTGAGTATCGCCCGACGCTCAGGTGTCGTCAGTCGCGCGGGCGGGAGGTCGCGAGGCGCATCAGGCTCGATTTGGCGATCTGCTGCGCGAGCAACGTGCCGGTGCAGAGATGGCCGAAGGCGGTCATGTGCAGGCCATCGCCCATGACGAGATCGTCCATCGCGGCGGTCTGCGTGCTGACCAGATTCTTCATGATGTCGTAACGGTGGAAATGCAGCACGCCCTCGGCGCGCGCCGCCTCGGCAATCGCTGCCTGCATGACCGGCGTATCCTTGTCGCGATCGACCATCGGCGCGACCTGCAGATCCATCAGCACGACGGGAATCCGCTGTTCCCGCAGCCGCTGCAGCGCAACCCGCATATCGGCGATAGCGCTCTCGACCCCATCCATCGACAGGACATCGTTCACGCCGAGTTGCCAGATCACGAGATCGGGCTTCTCGGCGATGACGTCACGATCGAGCCGCGCCAGCATGAGCGCGATGGTCTCGCCGCCCTTGCCGCGATTGAGGATCTCGACCGGGTTCAGCACCTCGCGGGCGAGCACGCGCTCCAGCACGGCGGGGTAGATATCCTTTTTCGGCAGGTTCGGCGTGCCTTCCGTCGACGACGAGCCCAGGGCCACGATCCGGATCGGCTCGCCCGTCTCGAGGCGGGTTTCGAGATTGGGAAGCGGCTTCTCGTTGCCGGCGACATGCCGCGCCTTGTTGCAGCGCGGCTCGGTCGCCAAGGCCGGAGCCGACAAGGCCATGAGCACGATCAAGCTGGTGAGCGCCCCGATCATTGCGAGGAGCGAGGTCGTCCTACCCGTGTTCCGCACCGTCCCCAGCTCCCGGTTCGCATGAGCAGCATTCGCAGGCTTCGTCGCATGCATGGCTGCCGTCGTCCCGCATGGGAACGCTACGTCAACCCGCGCCATCATGCCAACAAAAAAGTTAATTGGCGTTAACGCCTTCGCGCGCTTTCCCCGCCCATTTCCGAAAGGACGCGGAAACCATCCTCGAGCCAGCTCGGATCGAAATCATGGCCGCCGGCATGCATGCAGAATTCGAGGTAACCGCCGCGGTCGCAGCCCGTGGCGCGGCGGCAGGTCAGGGCGCCGTTGGTGCTGGAGATGTCGTCCTCCGGCGGGCGGCAGGCATTGAGACGGCGCGCGAGCGTGAGCGCGTGGAGAATCCGCCCCTGATGGAACAGCCCGCCGCGGATCGGCCGGCCCTCCATCGGGAAAGTGACGTCGTTCGAACCATGGATATGCCGGATGGCCCGCACGCCCGGCGGGCAGCTCTCGGGCTCCGGTCGCCAGAAGGCACCGGAAATCGGCATGCTCAACCGGAACAGGCCGGGGCGCGCGCAGGACAGGGCCCAGACCATCGAGGCGCCCTGGCTGAAACCCGAGGACCAGACGCGATTTTCGTCGACGGGCAGGCGCTGGCGCAGATCCGCCAGCAAGCTTTCGGCGAACGCGATATCGTCGCGCAACTGCGACGGCGAGCCGGGATGCGACCAGGTCTGCCCTTCGCCCTGCGGCACCACGAGCGCGAAGCCCAGCCGGCCGGCGATTTCCCGCAGGTCCTCGCGCGCGATGACATCGGCCGCGAGTTCCCGGAAGCCATGAAAATGCACGAGCACGGGGAGCGGATCGCGGCCATTCCAGCGCGGCGGCGTCTCGGCGTAGTAGAAGCCCGTTTCGAGCGTGCAGCGACCGCCATCGCCGTCGCAAAGCGGCGCGGCGCCGGCACCCGATGCAAGCGCCAGCAACGCCATCACGAAAAGAACGATCCGATGCCTTCGCATGCCGGCGCAAGATGGCACGACTCGGGCTCCCCTGTCGATCACGGTTCGGGGAGCGAATGCCTCAGGCCGTGGCCCTGCCCGAGTGTTCGAGACGATTGGTCGCGCCCGGTCGCTCGCTCGCCAGCGCACGGTAGCGTTCGAGCACGGAGAGCGCGAAATCCGCCATCTGTCGCAGCGCATCGCCCGTCTTGCCGTCCCTTGCGCCAATCGACATGCCATGCACGACGCTGACGAGGAAATCCCCGAGCGGGGCCACGGGCGTTTCCGGAACGAATTCGCCTGCCTCGACCCCCGCCTCGATCTCGGCGCGGATCATATCGGCGAAGGCCTGCCGTTGCGCCATCAGCATCGTCACGGCATCGGCATTGTCGTCGGAGCAGGAATGCGCGGCCGAGACGAGGAAACAGCCCAGCGGGCCGCCGGATTCCACGAAATTCGTGGCAAACTGGCCGAACATCGCCCGGAGCCGTTCCGTCGCCGTCTCGACACCGCTCAGAAGCTGTCCGGTCTGGCGCACGAAATCCGCAAGGTAGAGATCGCCGGCCTCCTTCAGCAGACCAAGCTTGGAGCCGAAAGCCGAATAGAGGCTCGATTTGCGGATGCCCATGGCCTCCTCGAGCTGCGAGAGCGACATCGCCTCGAAGCCATGCTGCCAGATGAGTTTCTGGGCCGCGCGCACGGCGGTCTCGCGATCAAAACTGCGTGGGCGGCCCCGTGGGCGGATTGTCATTTTTGTACCGGTCGGATCATATTGATTGACAAACATTCCGGCCCGCCGGATATTTGTTCCGACCGGATCATAAATCTTTCGTCTGGTCTTGTCACGGCTTGAGTTCGACCCGCATCCCCGGTTCCAACCGGCCGGTCCCTGCTTCCTGAAAGGAACATCTCGTGATTTCCCGTCGCTCGCTGATTGCTTCCTCGCTCGCCGCCGCCTCGCTGGGTGCGAGCGGCCTCCCCGCTTTCGCCAAGGCGCCGCTTGCCGGACGACAGGTCCCCGGCGTCTTCCGCCAGAAGATCGGCTCCATCGAGATCACCGCGCTCAGCGACGGTTTCGCGCCGATCGGCATCGAGGCCTTTTCGAACATCGATCCCGCCGAGGCGAAGCGCATCCTCGAGGCCGCCGGCCAGAAGACCATCGCGCCGACGGCCATCAACGCCTTCGTGGTGAATACGGGCGCGAAAACCTATCTCGTCGATACCGGCATCGGCTCGAACAAGGCGTTCGGCAATACGCTGGGCCGCATGCGCGCCAATCTCGCGGCGGCCGGCATCGAGCCGAGCCAGATCGACGCGGTCATCCTCACCCACGCGCATGCGGACCATGCCGAAGGGCTGATCACCTCCGAGGGCAAGGCGCGATTCCGCAATGCGGAGGTGATCCTGCATGAGGCGGAAGCGAATTTCTGGCTCGACGAGGGCATCTTCTCGCGGGCGCCGGAAAGCGCGAAGCCGTTCTTTGTGTCCGCGCGCAAGTCGCTCGCGCCCTACGCGAAGCGGATGCGCAAGGTGAAGGATGCCGAGATCGCGCCGGGCCTGACATTGCAGCTCGCCGCCGGCCACACGCCCGGCCACTCGGTGATCCGCGTCTCTTCCGGCAAGGACCAGTTGCTGATTGCGGGCGATACGCTGCACAACGCGTTGATCCACACGGTGCGGCCCGACACGGTGTTCGCCTTCGATGCAGACGGCAAGCAGGCGGCGGAATCGCGCAAGAAGATCTTCGACATGGTCGCGACCGACGGCATCCCGATCGCCGCGACGCATGTGCCCTTCCCCGGTTTCGGCCGCATCGTGCGCGATGGCCAGGCCTATCGCTACGTGCCGGCGCAATGGGGCGACCTCGCCTGATTGCTGGTCCCGGCGCACAGAAAAAAGCCCGCCCCCGAAAGGGCGGGCTTCATCATGTCCGGCGCATAGGCCTCAGCGCATCGTCGGGATCACGAAATCCGCGCCCTGCTTGATGCCCGAGGGCCAGCGCGAGGTGACGGTCTTCGTTTTCGTGTAGAACCGGAAGGCATCCGGCCCGTGCTGGTTGAGATCGCCGAAGCCCGAGCGCTTCCAGCCGCCGAAGGTGTAATAGGCGAGCGGCACGGGGATCGGCACGTTCACGCCGACCATGCCGACATTCACGCGCGCCGCGAAATCGCGTGCCGCATCGCCGTCGCGGGTGAAGATCGCGACGCCGTTGCCATATTCGTGGTCGTTCGCGAGCTTCAGGCCGGCCTCGTAATCCTGGGCGCGCACCACCGAGAGCACGGGGCCAAAAATCTCTTCCTTGTAGATGCGCATCTCGGGCGTGACGTGGTCGAACAGGCAGCCGCCCATGTAGAAGCCGTTCTCGTAGCCCTGCATGGTGAAGCCACGGCCATCGACCATCAGCTTCGCGCCTTCCTTCACGCCAAGATCGACATAGCCCTTCACGCGGTCGAGATGCTGGCGCGTCACCAGCGGGCCGAAATCGGCCGTGCCATCGGTGGAGGGGCCGACCTTGAGGCTTTCGACGCGCGGCACGAGGCGCTTCACGAGTTCATCCGCCGTCTTCTGGCCAACGGGAACGGCGACCGAGATCGCCATGCAGCGCTCGCCTGCCGCGCCATAGCCCGCGCCGATCAGCGCATCCACGGCCTGATCCATGTCGGCATCCGGCATGATGATCATGTGGTTCTTCGCGCCGCCGAAGGCCTGCACGCGCTTGCCCGCCGCGCAGCCGCGGCCATAGATGTATTCACCGATGGGCGTGGAGCCGACGAAGCCGATCGCCTTGATGTCCGGGTCCTCGATGATGGCGTCGACGCTCTCCTTGTCGCCGTTGACGACATTGCAGATGCCCGGCGGCAGGCCCGCCTCGATGAGGATTTCCGCGAGCCGCATCGGCACGCCGGGATCGCGCTCGGAAGGCTTCAGGATGAAGGCGTTGCCGCAGACGATCGCCGGGCCGAGCTTCCACATCGGGATCATCGCGGGGAAGTTGAACGGGGTGATGCCCGCGACCACGCCGAGCGGCTGGCGCATCGAGTAGATGTCGATGCCAGGCCCCGCGCCATCGGTGAATTCGCCCTTCAGCATATGCGGCGCGCCGAGGCAGACCTCGATCACTTCCACACCGCGCTGGATGTCGCCCTTCGCGTCGGGAATGGTCTTGCCATGCTCGCGCGCCAGGATTTCGGCGAGTTCATCGTTGTACTTCGCGACGAGCTCGACGAATTTCATCATCACGCGCATGCGGCGCTGCGGATTGGTGGCGGCCCAGGCCGGCTGCGCGGCCATGGCGTTTTCCACCGCCGCGCGCAGTTCCGCCTGAGAGGCGAGCGCGACCTTGCCGCGCACAGAGCCGTCCATCGGCTGGTAGACATCGGCGAAGCGGCCCGACGTGCCGGGCACATGCTTGCCGCCGATGAAATGTCCGTAGGTGATCATGCGTTCCTCCTGAGGGTTCTGCTTCGCCGGTTCAGAGCCAGCGTGATGAGGCCATCCGTAGCGCATCCTGCGCCTCGGACCAGAGTCGTTTTGTGATCTCGGCAGCGGGGCCGGGCTGCGCGAGCGCCACGCTCTGCCCCGCCCAGAGCGACAGGGCCTGCGCATCGCCGGCCTTCGCGGCGGCTGCGCGCATCTCCTGAGTCAGCGCATTCTGGATCGGATAGGCCGGGATTTCGTCGGCGACGGGTTGCATGGCCCGCATGAACTCGTTCTCGATGCCGCGGGCATAGCGGCCGGAAAAGGCGCGCGTCAGGCGCGTCGCATCGTCATCGGCCTGCCGGATGGCCTCGCGCCAGGGTGCGCTCGTGGTCGCCTCATCGGCCAGGAGGTAGGCCGTGCCGACCTGCACCGCAGCCGCCCCCATGGCGAGCGCGGCGGCGATCGCCTTGCCATCCGTGATGCCGCCCGCCGCGATGACCGGCAGCGACACCGCCTCGCGGATGGTCGTCAGCAGCGAGAGCGTGCCGATCTGGCTCGCGGCGATGTCCTTCAGGAAGGTGCCGCGATGCCCGCCGGCTTCCAGACCCTGGGCGCAGATCGCATCGGCCCCCACCGCCTGCCAGGCCTTCGCCTCGGCGACAGTGGTCGCGGTGCCGATGACCCATGTGCCGCGCGCCTTCAGCGCCGAAACCTGCTCCGGCGTGAGAATGCCGAAGGTGAAGGAGGCCGCCGGCGGCGCGGCCTCGACAAGCGCCGCGAATTGCGGCTCGAACGGCTCGGCCCACTGGTTCGGGATGTTCTGCGCCGGCAGGCCGTAGCGCTCGCGCCAGGGGGCGAGCCGCGCCATGGCTGCGCGCACCGCGTCGGTATCGGCTTGCGTCGGCGGCAGGATGAAGAGATTGATGCCGAAGGGTTTATCGGTCTCCGACCGCAGCTTGGCGACGGCCGCAGCCAGCGCCGCCGGGCTCAGCGAGGCGGCGGCCAGCGAACCCATGCCGCCGGCCTTCGAGACCGCGAGCGTCATCGCTTCGCCCTGCGCACCGAGCATCGGCGCTTGAATGATCGGCACGGCCAGCGATTGCAGAACCATCGGTTTTCCTCCCAACGCCTCTCTGGGCTTCCAGTGCCATGGGTATAACTTGCACTGGCGCATAACAAGGCGCAGAAAGGCGCAAACGCTCCGCATTTCTGGGCTTATCAAGACACGGATCTCATCACGACATGGATTGGGACAATTCGCGCATCTTCCTCGCCGTCGCCCGCTCCGGACAGTTCCTCGCGGCAGCGCGGCAACTCGGGCTCGATCATGCGACGGTGGCGCGGCGCATCACCGCGCTCGAGAAGGCCCTGGGCTCGACCCTGTTCGAGCGACGCACGACCGGCTGCGCCCTGACGCCTGCCGGCGAGCGCTTTCTCGCCTCGGCCGAGCGGATCGAGGCCGAGATGCTCTCGGCCCAGGCCGATCTCGCGGCGACCGGGCTCGATGTCTCCGGCACGGTGCGGATCGGCGCGCCCGACGGGTTCGGCACCCTGTTCCTCTCGCCGCGGCTGGGGAAGCTCGCGGCGCTTTATCCCGGCCTGACGATCCAGCTCGTGCCGGTGCCGCGCGCCTTCTCGCTCTCGAAGCGCGAGGCGGATATCGCGATCACCATCGACCGGCCGGAAGCCGGCCGCCTCGCGATCCGCAAGCTGACGGATTACACCCTCCACCTCTATGCCGCGCGACAATACCTTGCCGAGCATGGCGAGCCGGAATCCCGCGACGGGCTGAGGGCGCATCAACTCGTCACCTATGTGCAGGATCTGCTGTTCTCGCCGGCGCTGAATTTCATGCCCGATCTCTTCGGGCCGGATTACCGCCGTCTCGAATGCGTGAGCGCGGTGGGGCAGGATGCAGCGGTGCAGGCCGGGGCGGGTATCGGCGTGCTGCATGATTACCACGCGGCGAAGAACGCCAACCTGCAGGTGGTGCTGCCCGAGCTTTCCTTCCGCCGCACCTACTGGCTCGCGACGCATCTCGACACGCAAGCGAGCCTGAGGATCCGCACCGTGGCGGATTTCATCGTGTCCGAGGTGCAGGCGAACCGGGCTTTGTTCGAGGGGTGAAGCGGCGTGCGCAGGACTTAATCCGGTAATTTACCGCGAAGTCATCTTGCAAACACGGCGCATCTTGGGAACACCTCACCGATGAGCATCGAAAACGCGCGCAAGCCCCTGGATGATTTTGTACGTCCAATGCTCAATTTGCCAGCTTGGAACGCTCAGCAGGGGCATGGCAGCTTCCTGACTTTCGAATTTGGACAGCCTCGACTGGTTGTGCGTGAATGGCAGTCGAGCAAGGGCGATTTGCGCCGTCATGCATATGCTCAGGGCCAGTGGCATTTGTGGATCTATTGCTGCCACTGGCGGATCACCCAAGACAGGCAGCAAAGTGCACATAGCGAAGACACGAGAGAAACAATTGGACGCGCGGTCGTCCAACTAGCCGGCCAATTGCTGACTGCGGTGAACGTGACCCCACAGGACGGGAAGTCCACGTTCCATTTTGACCTCGGCGGAAGGATCGAAACGTGGCCCTACGGCGACGATTCTTCTGACGAGCAGTGGACGATCCTCACCGCAACGGACGCTTTTTCATTCAGAGCCGACGGGCATTATGCCTTGGGGCCGAGCAAGCGCTCATTCGATACAAAACAATGGCTTCCACTGCGCTGAGAAGCGGGCAGACTATCCGTATATCGGTGTCCGGACCCGATTCTTAATCGCCCGGTCAATCTTCTCGCGCCGCAAGTCTCTCGCTGGAAACAGGAGAGCGGCGCCTTCGAGGATCAATCGTCCCGATAGATCTTCTCGCGCCGCTCATGGCGCTCCTGCGCCTCGATCGAGAGCGTCGCGATGGGGCGGGCATCGAGGCGGGCCAGCGTGATGGGCTCGCCGGTTTCCTCGCAATAGCCGTAGGAGCCATCCTCGATGCGGGCGAGCGCCGCGTCGATCTTGGCGATCAGCTTGCGCTGGCGATCCCGCGCGCGCAGTTCGATGGCGCGGTCGCCTTCGGAGGAGGCGCGATCCACGAGGTCAGGATGCGCATCGGTGTCGGATTGCATGGCCGTGAGGGTCAGTTCCGCATCGCGGATGATCTCGTCCTTCCAGGCGATCAGCTTGCGGCGGAAATACTCGCGCTGGCGATCATTCATGAAGGGCTCGTCCTCGGTCGGACGATAACCGGATTCGAGATTGACGATCTTGCCGGGCGGAACCTTCGCGCCGGCAGCCTTGTCAGCCTGCGTCATCGTCGTTTCTTCCACCCTGCGCGCCATCTCGACTCACTCCCTTGAAGCTACGCAACGCTGTCGCCCGCACATACAGCGGGCGGCGCAACGAAACAATGACGGCGCAAACCGATATTGCAGTCTGGTACGAAAAACATAGGAAAACGCGACAATTCTGCGACAGGACGTCGCAATTCGTTGCATCCGGAACGATCAACCGCGCTGCAGCTTGCGCAATTTCGCCAGTTCCACGGCGGCGCGCAGGTCGATGCTCTCGAGAATGCCGTCGAGACGCGGGTCGCCGCTGAAGCTTTCGTCGCGGATGGCCACCGCGAGCCGGTTCTGCAGATCGGGCGGCAGATTGCCCGCGAGCAGCGCGATCTTCAATTCGTCGAGCAGGTCGAGCAGGCCCTGCCCGCGCCGCACGCCACGGCGGCGGCGTTCCTTCGTCGTATCCTCGGACTGGATGGCGATGAGCGCCTCGAGCCCGCCGAGAATCGCGGCCGGTGCCGCACCCTCCGCCTTCGCGGTCGCCGTGCCCGTATCCAGGGTGAAGCGCGCGCCGACACCGCCGCCCGCCCGGGCAGAGCGTGAGGAAGAGACGGCGTTCACGTTCCTCTGGTCGACAATCCGCATCGGTTCTCCAAACCTCATCCAGAAGCCCTGATCCCCCGGAGCTTCGCCGGTTTCAGAACTTTGCGGCCAAGTGGTTAAGCGAGGGTAACCAAGGCGGGAAAAAACTGCCGCATGGGGTGAAAACTGCCGGGCAAGGCCTGACGAAACCCCGAAAACCCGAGATATTTTCGTCAATATTCCAAAAGGCTTAGCATTTAATCCGCTTTGGCATGCCAATCGCAGGACAAGGGCCAGAACGTCTCCTGTCTCGCGTGCGTTCACCCGATTTCGAGAACGAGTGACGGTTGATCCCGATGCCAACGGGGCCCGGCGCGACGAGGAGCAAGAGGCATGCGGATGAACAACGGATTGATCGAGCGGCTGGGTGGCCTGCGCGACATCGTCCTCGCGGCGAGCCTCGCGGCCGTCGGGATCACCCTGGCGGCGACGCCGGACGCGAAGGCGCTGTCGCGCATCAAGGATCTCGCGAGCATCGAAGGCGTGCGCGAGAACCAGCTCGTGGGCTACGGGCTCGTGACCGGCCTCAACGGCACCGGCGACACGCTCAACAACTGCCCGATGACCCGCCAGTCCATGCAGGCGATGATGGAGCGCCTCGGCGTGAACACCCGCGGCGCCAACATCCGCACGGCGAATATCGCCGCGGTGATGGTGACGGCGAACCTCCCCGCTTTCTCCACGCAGGGCACGCGCCTTGACGTGACCGTCTCGGCGCTGTGCGATGCGAAGTCGCTGCAGGGCGCGACGCTGCTCGCGACGCCGCTTCTGGGCGCGGATGGCGAGGTCTATGCCGTGGCGCAGGGTTCTCTCGCCATTTCCGGCTTCGCGGCCGAGGGCGAGGCGGCGCGCATCACGCGCGGCGTTCCCACGGTGGGCCGCATCGCCAATGGCGCGCTGATCGAGCGCGAGGTGGATTTCCAGCTCAACAAGCTCAGCAACCTGCGCCTCGCGCTGCGCAACCCGGATCTGACGACCGCCCGGCGCATCGCGGCGGCGATCAACGATTTCCTCGGTGCCGACACGGCCGAGCCGACCGACCCCTCCACGGTGGTGGTGCAGGTGCCGCGCGCGTTCCCCGGAAACATGGTGCGCCTGCTGACCGAGGTCGAGCAGCTGCGCATCGAGCCCGACCAGCGCGCCCGCGTGATGATCGACGAGCGCTCCGGCATCATCGTGATGGGCAAGGATGTGCGCGTGAGCCAGGTGGCGGTGGCGCAGGGCAACCTGACCGTGACCATCACCGAGCAGCCCGAGGTTTCGCAGCCGGAGCCCTTCTCCCGCGGGCAGACCGTGGTGGTGCCGCGCACCGGCGTGCGGGTCGATACGGATGACAAGAAGAAGCTCGCGATCGTCCGGGACTCGGTCTCGCTGCGCGAACTGGTGGACGGTCTCAACGCCCTCGGCGTCGGCCCCCGCGACCTGATCTCGATCCTGCAGGCCATCAAGGCGGCAGGCGCTCTCCAGGCCGATATCGAGGTGATGTGATGACCGCGATCGCTTCGAACTCCGATTATGCCATCCAGATCCAGCAGGCGAAGGCCGCCGGCCTTCTCCCCAAGAACATGCCTGTGAACCGCAAGGGTTGGGAGACGGCGCAGGCCCTCGAGGCCAACTTCTTCCAGACCATGCTCGGCTCGATGTTCGAGGGCGTGGATGGCGAAGGCCCGATGGGCAACGGCCCCGGCCAGGATGCCTGGCGGGGAATGCTGATCGAGAACTATGGCCAGACCATTGCCGCGAAGGGCGGCGTGGGCCTCGCCCCGCAGATTTATCGTGAAATGTTGCGTCACCAGGAGTTGTCTGCCCATGCGTCCCAAAGGTCCGGCCTCTGAACGCCCCGATCTGCGCCCGAAAGTCACGCGGGCGGAGGAAGCGGAAACGCTCGTCGCCTCGGCGCTCTCCTCGCTCGATGCCCTCGAGCCGCTGATCCAGCAGGAGACCGAGCTGTTCCGCAAGGGACGGGTGCGCGAAGCGCTCGCCCTCGCCATGCAGAAGAACGAGGCGGCCCAGAGCTACACGCGCTGCCTCGAGGTTCTGAAATCCAACGCCATCGCGATCGGGCGCTTCCAGCCGGGCAATCTTCCGGCCCTGCGTGACCGGCACGAGGCCTTCGCGCGGCTGATGAGCCTCAACATGGCCATCGTTTCCACCGCGCGCACGGTCTCGGAAGGGTTGATGCGGGATCTGGCGGATACGATCGGGCAGAATGCGAGCCCGAAGACCTATCTGCCGGGCGGCGGCCTGCACCGGAAGGCCGGCACCGCGCCGCTCGCCCTCTCGAAGGCGATCTGAGACCGCGACAGGCGCCTGCCCCGCTCACCGTCGCAATCGGGCGGGCAGGTCCCGCTCGCGGGTTTCTCTTGAGCGAATTCAGTCGGCTGCACCGAAAAGCGTTAATTTGACGTGACCGGATTCAGCCGCTCGTAACCACTTTCCTGAACGAAACGTAAATGCGCCTGCCCTATCGTCATCATGCGGTCGAGTATTCCACCCGACCCGACATGAAGCGAGGAAGGCTTCCATGGAAACGCGTTTGACCCCGTTGGTCGGCGCCACCGCTGCTGGTCCGGTGCGCGTCGAAGTCGCGCCGGTGCGTTCTGCCGTGCCGACGGATCTTTCTCCCCCCAAGGCCGTTGCTGCCCAGGCCGGGGCGGAACAGCTCCGCCAGAACCGCGACCGTCGCGACGGCAGCAGCCCCGGCAGCAAGCAGACAAGCTCCAGCTTCGATGTGGATCGCGAGACCGGCGAACTGATCTACAAGGTGATCGATCAGGATACGCAGAGCGTGCTCGCGCAATACCCCTATGAAGGGCTGCTGAAGCTGCGCGCCTATATCAAGGCGATCGAGATGCGGGAATAACGACCTTCCCGGCGCAAGGTCCTTCCCGGCGCTAGGTTCTTCCCCCGCGCCGGGCGTTCCGCTGTTTCGCGGTTTATGGTTAGCGATTTCTTTCTTGTTAAGGTTACCAAATTTAACCAAGCCTTAGGCGCTTGGCGTGCATCCTCTTTCCCGAGAACAGCCACCACCGGCCTTCCCTGCCCGCTTCTGCCGGGCGGGAAGACGCAAGAAGCGAGCCGGGCGGTGCTTCACAGAAGGTGATGCCGATGATTCCGATCAACGCCTCGATGACCTCGAGCATTTCGATCCTCAAGCGGACGAACGACCTGTTCGATCTCACCCAGCAGCGGGTCGCCTCGGGGAAGAAAGTCTTCAACTCGACCGACGATTCCGCGCGTTACCGGCTCAGCGAGAACCTGCTCGGCCGCAATCGCCAGCTCGACAGCATCAACAACAACGTCTCGCTGGGCCTTGCCACGCTCGAGACCACCGACAACACGCTGAAGCAGATGCTGGGGCTCGTGCAATCGGCCCTGACCCTGATTTCGAAGGCGCAGAACGAAGGCTCCAACGGCGTTCGCGCCACGACCTCCACCGCCGCTCTCGACCCGACATCGGTCGTGACCGGCGTGACGGTCGGCTCGGTCTTCTCGATCACGTCGGATAGCGGCCGCACCTTCAACTACACCTTCAACTCGACGACCGTGACCTGGGGCGAGATCGCCAATGCGCTGAACGCCTCCAATATCGGCGTGATGGCGGATTTCGTGCCGGGCCCGATCGCCGGAACGTCGAACCTGCGCTTCCGCTCGATCAACGACGAGGATTTCACCTTCAATCCGAACACCGACCAGAACGTGATGGACGACCTCGCCGGGCTCACCTCGCCGAACGGGCAGGTCTTCAACGCGGCGAACCTGTTCGCGAACGGCGTTGCCGCACCGGGAGCCGGCGAGACCGGCTTCACGGTGAGCTATGGTGGCCACATCACCGGTGCGGCTGGCGCCGGCGTGACGCTCGCGACCGCGATCCCTGCGGGTTCCAGCATCGTGTTCGAGGATGGCAACGGCCAGTTCCGCACGATCAATTACGGCGCCGCGACCACGGTCGGGCAGTTCATCACCGACATCACGACGATGGGTGCCGGCGTGCGGGCCGAACTCGTGAACCAGTCGGGTGGTGCGGGTGGCCCGCTCCAGTTGCGCCTGCGCAACACGAATGGCGGCAACATGAACATCGTCGGCGCGTCCGGCGCCTTCGCCCCGGCCGGCGTGCTGGGCTATCCCGGCATCGTCACCGGTTTTGCAGCGACGCTGTCGCAGAATTATGCGCTCCGCCTCGCCTATGGCCAGCAATACGATGCGATCATCGAGAACCTCGATTCGCTCGCGCAGAACAACCCGGTGCCGGACGGCCGCAACCTGCTGCAGGGCGAAAATGTCTCGGTGATGCTCGACGAGTTCTCCGGCAATCCCATCCGGCTCGCCGGCGTGATGCTGAATGCGGCGGGCTATCTCACCATGTCGCAGCCGGGCGCGAGCTGGGCCAACGACACCTTCCTGCAAAATTCGGCGACGCAGGCCCGCCAGGCCGAAACCATCCTGCTGCAATTGCAGGCGCAGTTCGCGACCTTCAACAACTACATCCGCACGCGCTACGACCTCAACAAGACCTATATGAGCGAGGCCAAGACGCAGGGCGACGAGATCGTCGCGTCGGATCCGACCGAGGAAAGCGCGAGCCTGCTGGCTCTGCAGACCCGCCAGCAATTCGCGGTGCAGGCCGTGTCGATCGGCAACGAGGTCCAGCAATCGCTGCTGCGCCTGCTCGGCTGAGAAGAAAAAGATATCATTTTTCAAAGGACAGGGGGCCATGCGCCCCCTTTTCTGTTTCAGGGGCGTAACGGATCGTTAAGTTTAACGAGAAGTCAATCGTTTACCCTGCCAACACGCCGCGGCGATTCCCGCGTTGGATTTAAGACTGATTTAGAAACGCCGACCCCACCTTCTGCGCGTCGAAGGCCAGCACGTCTGTGCCCTCGTCGATCTTGGCCAGGATGGCCAGTACAATTGCAACAGAAGGTGCACCCATGTCTGTCGTTTTCAACGCCGCCACTGCGGCCAACGTCAACATTCTCCAGACCACGAACCGTCTCTTCCAGATCTCCCAGAAGCGTGTTGCCACCGGCAAGGCGATCTTCGGCGCGGCCGATGATGCCACGAAGTACACGATGTCGGAGACGATGCTGAGCCGTTCGGCCAACCTGAACCGCGTCAACAACAACATCTCGACGGCCCTCAAGACCCTCGAATCCACCGACCTCGCCCTGAAGCAGGTC
>PERO01000007.1 GCA_002928875.1 Methylobacterium sp.
CCGGCGCCGTTTTCGTTGCGTTCCCGCGCGATGTGTTCGACGGCGAAGCGGGATGTCGCCAGCCGTCGCGCTCGCGAGCCTCAGCGCGTAACACCGGGGTGGTCCGAAACGACAGAACTTATTCGTGCGAACGAATTTGATCTGGATCAATGCCCGCCGAAGGACACGGATTCCCGCCGCGCCGATGCCGTCCGGCGCCCCGATCGTTAGGGCAAATTTCACCCCCAGATTGAATCCTGACCGCCATTTCTTGCAAGGCCAGGAGGCCATAATGAGAGATATTGCCGTTCCCAACATAGGCATCGACGACCGGGACATCCGCCTCAGGTTTCTGCGGATCGATGCCACGACCGCCGACATCCTGCGGAAACTCTGGCCGATCGTCGCCGCGGCCCTGCCCGATATCCTCGAAGGCTTCTATGCCCATGTCACGAGCGAGCAGAAGCTGGCCGGCATGCTGGGAACGCAGGTCGAGCGCCTGAAGAAGGTTCAGGGCAGCCATTGGGAGCGGCTTTTCAACGGCCAGTTCGACATGGCGTACATGAAGGGCGTGCGGACCATCGGCATGGTCCACCACAGGATCGGACTGGAGCCGCGCTGGTATATCGGCGGCTATGCCTATGTGCTCTCGCGCCTCACGAGCGTGGTCATCCGGCATTATCGCTGGCGCCCGCACCAGCTCGGGGCCGCCCTGGCGGCGGTCAACAGCGCCGTGATGCTCGACATGGACATCGCCATATCCGTCTACCAGGATGCGATGCTGGAGGAGCGCGCGCAAAGACAACGGCGGGTCGATGAACTCATCGCGGGCTTCGAAACCGAGATCTCCGTGGCCTTGCGCGGCCTCATGAGCGCCTCCGAAACCTTGAGCGGCACCGCGGCCAACATGGCCCGGACCGCCGAAGAAACGACGCAGCAATCATCCTCCGTTGCCGCCGCGTCCGAGCAGGCCATGATCAACGTCTCGTCCGTGGCGGCCGCCACCGAGGAAATGACCTCGACGATCGGCGAAATCGGCCATCAGGTCGCGCAATCCGATGGCATCGCGCGGCAGGCCGTTGCGGAGGCCGCGACAACGATCAGCAACATCAAGGCCCTGGCCGAGATGGCGACGAGCATCGACAATGTGGTGCAGATCATCAACAACATCGCAAGCCAGACCAACCTTCTCGCGCTGAATGCCACCATCGAGGCCGCGCGTGCCGGTGAGGCGGGACGCGGCTTTGCCGTGGTCGCCTCGGAGGTCAAGGAACTGGCGAGCCAGACGGCCAGGGCGACCGAGACCATCGCCAGCCAGATCCGCTCGATGCAGGATGCGACGCAGAATTCCGTCGCGCGGATCGAGCAGATCGGGAAGACCATCAGCGAAATCTCGATGATCACCACATCGATCGCCGTGGCGATGGAGGAGCAGGGCGCCACGTCCCGCGATATCGCGCGAAACATCTCCGAGGCGGCGAAGGGAACCGGCGATGTGTCCGAGAGCATCACCGTTGTCAGCGGGGCCGCGACCGAAACCAAGGATGCCGCCGTCTCGGTGCAGTCGGCCTCGGCGGAAGTGGCTTCGCAAAGCAATCGATTGCAGGTCGATGTCGAGCGATTCCTGAGCGACATCCGGGTGGCCTGAACCTGGCAGTCGCGGCACGCTCCATCTGTCTGCATTTTCTCACCGCGAACCGCTATCCGCTTGGCCGGAAAACGCTCCAGCGGCGGGCGGAAGGCGTCCGGCTGAACCGCCGTTTCGGGCTGGCTCCGATTGCGGATGCAAGCCCGCAACCGGCTCGGCCGGTGGCGATGCCTGCGCCGCGGACCGTGTTCAGGCATGGGATGCGTTCTGCAGCCGGCGGTGCCATTCCATCCGCCATTCCGGACGACAAAAACGCCGCCAGTTCGACCTGGCGGCGTTCTCTCCAATCGCTTGTGGCTCGCGCGGGCGCGGCCTGCCCGACCGGTTGATCAGAAGGTATATTTCGCCGAGCTCTGCACGCGCAAAGCCTCGCCACGATTGCCGTCGCGGTTGATGCGCTGGCCCCACTGGACTTCCATGCCGAGATCCACCTCGGGCACCGGCGACCAGATCAGGTTGGCCGCCGAGTAATAGGCCCCGCGATAGGACGCATTCGGCTGGAAGGCCCGGGTCTCGACATTGGTCGCGCTGAACAGGATCGTGGAGCGCAGGTTGTCGAGCCAGAAATGCTGGAAGCCGATATAGCCGCCATAGGAGGTCAGCAGTTCAACCCGCCCCGTCGCCGGATTGATCACGGCGTCGGCGCTGCCGCCCGCGACATCCTGGATGTAGCGGCCGATGCCCCGGCCATAGATGCCCTGGAAGACGATGTTATCCTTGGGGCCAAGGAACGGCACGTTGATGCGCCCATGCACCGAGCCGCCGACCGCGGTCTCGAAGCCGCGCCCGGTGCCACCGGAGATGTTGCGCACGAGGAGGGCCGCCTGCAACGTGCCCCAAGCCTGCTCGGTGCGCCCGCGCAGCACGAAATCGGGGATATTATTGTCGCGGGCGCTGACGGCCGTCGTCGCACCGATATTGAGCACGCGGCTTTCCGGATTTTCCACTGCGAAGGCCAGCGAATGGCCGCCCTCGAACTTGTGCGTGTAGCGGAACTGCGCCTGCCGGATGAAGGTGTAGCCGGCCGAGCCCTGGAAATCGAGCGTGTTGGGAATGGCGTTCGGATCCATCACCGTGGACCAGAACTGGCCGGCCAGCACCGGGCCGATCTCGCCATAGGCATGACGGAGGCGATAGGTATCGGAGTTGGACAGGATCTGGTTGCCGCCTGCGCCGAAGAAATCCGCCTCGATCACCGCCTTGAAATCGCCGTAGCTGGTGGGGCGACCGAACTCGAAGCCGAGGCGGCTCTCGCGGGCATGCACGCGGTTGCGGGCATCGGTGCCGCGCAAGGCGCCGCCCTTCACCACGATCGCGTTGGTCGCGAAGAGGTCTTCCGCGCCGCTGGTCTGGCCATTCACGCGCGAAATGAAATCCGCCTTCGCGAAGCCGTAGATGCGCGCGTCGATGTCAGTGCCCGGCACGCGGAAGGTGCGCGGCTTGCGGCCCTTCTCGACGAAACGCTCCGCGAGGCTCTTGTCGTCGGCATGGGCCGGTGCGGGGCGCCCGCCCTTCGCCGTCGCCGGTGCCTGGACCGGTACGCTGCGCGCGCGCTTCAGTGCCTCCACCTCGCCTCGCAGCGCCTTGAGTTCGGCGGCCTGGGCCTTGAGGAGACGAACAAGTTCTTCCTGGGTCGTTGCAGCGGCCGGCGAAGCAACCGTGAGCATCGTGGCAGAAGCCAGAGCAAGAACTTCACTAATTCGTCGCGATTTCCGACCTTCGACTTGGCACGTTGCTATATTCTCGAAATTTCGAGCTTGCCCCCGCATAACCCCTCCACGCCTGTCCAGATTCGGTCTTCTTTTTGCCGACTTTGATAGACTACGCGGGAATGCTTTCACTTTGTCTTCACAACTTTGTCAGATTTGGTTCATCATTCAGCGCCCGCATCACCGTTTAGCACGTGATCGGTGCCGCTCCTTGCCTGTCCCGCCTCTTGCCGCCGCCGCCCCGGCTCTGCCAGAAGGGGAATGCGAGGCGCGGGAGCGACACAGATGATCAGCGCGCAGGAGACCGGGACGCCCGGCCGGGACGGAAAATCGATCCTCATCGTCGACGACGATCAGGAGATCCGATCGCTTCTGGCCAACTTCCTGGAATCACACGGCTTCACGGTATCGACGGCGCGTGACGGCCCGGAGATGCAGCGGCGGCTGGAGCATGGCCGGCACGATCTGGCGATCCTCGATCTGATGTTGCCGGGGCCGGACGGGCTGGAACTCTGCCGCCTCATCCGGCAGCGCAGCGCCATGCCGATCATCATGCTGACCGCCCGGGCCGAGGACACCGACCGCATTGTCGGCCTCGAACTCGGTGCTGACGATTACGTGACCAAGCCGTTCAATCCGCGTGAACTGCTGGCCCGCATCCGGGCCGTGTTGCGGCGCACAGGTGGCAATATGGCCACACCCGGCGGCGAGCAGCCCGTGCGCGGCTATCGTTTCGAGGGCTGGACGCTCTCGCTCGAGCGGCGCGAACTCGTCAATCCGGCAGGCGTGATGGTCGATCTTTCCACGGGCGAGTTCGATCTGCTCACGGCCTTTCTCGAGGCGCCCAACCGCGTGCTCACGCGTGACCACCTGCTCGACGTGGCGCGAAACCAGCCCGACGCCGTGTTCGACCGCGCCATCGACGTGCAGGTCAGCCGCCTCCGGAAGAAGATCGAACCGCGCGACACCGATCCCGCGATGATCCGCACCATCCGCGGCGCGGGCTATCTCTTCGTGCCGAAGGTGACCCGCACATGATGCGCTGGCTCGACACGCTCGCCGCCCGCACGGTGCTGCTGATGCTGATCGGGGTCGGCATCGTGCATGTCGCGAGCCTCTCCGCCTACCAGCACGCGCTCGACCGCGAGATGAGCGTCGCCAACGAGAGCCGGCTCGCCGACCGGCTCCTGACCATCCGCCGCTCGGTGATGCGGGTCGTGCCGGCCGAACGCGAAACCGTGGCGCATGACCTGTCGGGCGGACCGGTCGAGGCGCACTGGAGTGCCAGCGAACGCGCGCGGCCCGGCGGGCCGGGTGCCGATGTCTGGGAAGGCATGCGGGCGCGCCTGCGGGAACTGGGGCCCGACCTCACCGATCAGGACATCCTGATCGGCGCGAACCGCAAGAGCGACAGCGATCCGCATCTTGCGCTGATTTCCCTGCGTTTGCCGGATGATAGCTGGGTGAACGTGACGATCTTCGCCCCCGATGCGCGGCCGCAATCGGTGCATGGCACCTGGATCTCGACGAGCCTGATGGCTTTGGGCGTCGCGGCGATCTCCGTGCTGGTGATCGGCTGGATGACGACGCCCCTGCGCCGGTTCGCCGCCGCCGCCCGTGAGCTTTACCATGGCACCGACCGCGTGGAGGTACCGGAAAGCGGCCCGCGCGAGATCCGCGATGCGGCCATCGCTTTCAACGACATGCAGGCGCGCATCCGCAAGCTGGTGACGACGCGCACGCAGACGCTGGCGGCCGTGTCGCATGACCTGAAAACCCCCCTCACCCGGATGCGCCTGCGCGCCGAGGCGCTGGGCGACACCCCGCAAGCCGCGGGCCTCGTCGCCGATATCCGGGACATGGAGCGGATGCTGGACCAGACGCTCGCCCATCTGCGCGGCGACCGGAAGGACGAGGACATCCGCCCGCTCGACCTCGCGGCGCTGCTCGCAACGCTCGTGGACGATGCGACCGATCGCGGCGCGACCGCGATCCTTGGCGAGGCCGGTCCGCTCGTCATCGAGGGGCGGCCGCTCGCGCTGAAGCGCGCGTTCGCCAATCTCATCGACAATGCGATCAAGTATGGCGGCGCGGTTGCCATCGCCTGCGACGACACCCCGACGCTGGTGCGCGTCGTTCTCAGCGATGGCGGCCCGGGCATTCCCGAAGCGCGGATGGCGGAGATGTTCGAGCCCTTCACGCGGATGGAGCCCTCGCGCTCGCCGGAAACGGGCGGCTACGGCCTCGGATTGTCGATCGCACGCGATATCGTCGAGGGGCATGGCGGGACGATCCGCCTCGAGAACCGCGCCGCAGGCGGGCTCGCGGTGACCGTCGATTTACCAAAACAGCCGAAGAACGCGGCCTGAAACATTCTGCAACAATCGCGCAATCCGCCTGAATCCCGCGCAACCCATCTGCAAACCCGGTGAGATGCGCATGGGAGCGTGGTGTGAAGCAATTGGCGTGGCCCCGGCCGGCACGGCTCTTCATGGCAGCGGGCTTCTTGGCAGCGGGCTTCTTGGCAGCACTCTTCGTGGCTGGGGTGCTGACGATCCCGGCGCGCGCCCATGAAGGGCATGATCATGGCGCGCCGCCTCCGCCGGTTTCCGCCAGCATCGCGCCGCGCTTCGAGGCCTCGAGCGAGGCTTTCGAGCTGGTCGGCGTGCTGCGCGATGGCAAGCTGCGCCTGCATCTCGACCGTTTTCTGGGCAATAGCCCTGTCAGCGATGCCGAACTGGATGTCGAAACGCCGGCCGGCCCGCAGAAGGCGCGCGCGCTGGGGGGCGGCAATTACGAGATCGACGCTCCTTTCGCCCTGAAGCCGGGCAGCCACGACCTGATCGCGACGATCACGCTTCAGGGCGAGATCGACATCCTCACGGCCGCGCTCGTCGTGCCGCAGGAGGAGCCGGGGCGGCCGAGGCCGGGCGCGACCGATCTCGCGCAACGCCTGCCGGACGGCGCGGTTTTCGTGCCGAAACCCAGCCAGCGCATCCTCGGTCTCGCGAACCGGAAGGTTGCGTCCGAGGCGCATCCGCGGGCGGTTACCCTGCCGGGCCGAATCGTGCCCGATCCTAATGCCAGCGGTGTCGTCCAGGCCTCGGTGGCCGGGCGAATCTCGGCGCCGCCGGGAGGCTTCCGGCGGCTCGGTGCCCGCGTGAAGGCCGGCGACGTGCTCGCCATCGTGCAGCCGGCGATCTCCACAGCTGATCTCGCGACGCAAGGTCAGCAGATCCGCGAGCTGGAACAGCAATTGGCGCTCGTCTCGCGGCGGCTCGAACGCTACCGGCAGATGGCGCCGGGTTCCGTGACGCGCGCGCAGGTCGAGGATGCCGAACTGGAACAGGCCGGCCTGCAGGCGCGCCGCCAGGCGGTGGAGCGCATCCAGCGCGAGCCGGAAGCGCTCGTCGCACCGGTCGACGGGGTGTTGGCCTCCGCGAGCGTCACGGCCGGACAGATGGCCGACCCGAATGCGATCCTGTTTCAGATCGTCGATCCCGCGCGCCTCTGGGTCGAGGCGCTGAGCTATGCGGCCGTGGTGACGGGCGAGCGCGGCAGCGCCGTTCTGCCCGATGGTCGCGCCCTGAGCCTTGCCTTCGAGGGTGCGGGCCTTTCCGATCGCAATCAGGCGGTGCCGCTGCATTTCTCGGTTCAAGCCAACGAGGCGAGCCTGCGTCTGGGACAATTGGTCAGCGTCGAGATGGAAACCGGCGAGAGCCGCACGGGCCTTGCCGTGCCGCGGATCAGCATCGTGCGCGCGGCCAACGGCGCCACGCTGGTCTACGAGCAATCGAACCCCGAGCGCTTCGTGCCGCGCGAGGTGCGCGTCGAGCCGCTCGACGCGCAGCGCGTGCTGGTGATCTCGGGTCTCGAAGCCGGCGCGCGGATCGTGACGACCGGCGCGGAACTCCTGCATCAGGTGCGGTGAAGCATGTTCGCGTTCCTCGTCACCCAATCGCTGAAAAACCGCCTGCTGGTGCTCGCCTTCGCCGGGGCGCTGATGCTCTACGGCGCCTTCGTGACGACGCGCCTGCCAGTGGATGTGCTACCGGACCTCAACAAGCCGACCGTCACCATCATGACCGAAGCGGAAGGCCTCGCCCCGCCCGAGGTCGAACAACTCGTGACCTTCCCGATCGAGACGCAGATGAACGGCGTGCCGGGTGTCACCCGCGTGCGTTCGGTGTCGGGCGTGGGGCTTTCCATCGTCTATGTCGAGTTCGACTGGCACACTGATATCTACCGGAACCGCCAGCAGATCGCCGAACGGCTGGCCCTTGTCCGCGATCGCCTGCCCGCGAATGTCACGCCGCAGATGGGGCCGATCTCCTCCATCATGGGGCAGGTTCTCATGGTGGCGCTGACCGGGCCCGAGACGGTTTCGCCCATGGAGATGCGCGAGATCGCCGAATTCGTGGTGCGCCCGCGCCTGCTGACCATTCCCGGCGTCGCGCAGGTCATCCCGATGGGCGGCGAGGTCCGGCAATATCGCGTCTCGCCGAACCCGGCCGCGATGCGCGCCCTGGGCGTGACGCTGGAGCAGATCGAACGGGTGCTCGCGGCCTTTGGCAGCAACACCGGCGGCGGCTTCGCCGACCAGTATTCGCGCGAGTTCCTGATCCGCAATGTCGGACGCACGCTGAAGCTGGAGGATCTCGCGGCACTGGTGGTCGGTGTCAGCCGCGAGGCGCCGATCCGGCTCGATCAGGTGGCCGAGGTGGGTTTCGCGGCCCGCCTGAAGCGCGGCGATGCGGGCTTCATGGGCAAGCCCGCCGTTGTACTCTCGATCGAGAAGCAGCCGGATGTCGATACCCTCCGCCTCACGTCAGAGCTTGAAGGCGCCCTGCGCGATCTCGCGCGGACGCTTCCCGCCGGCGTGAAGGCCGACAACATCCTCTTCCGGCAGGCGAATTTCATCGAGACCTCGATTGCCAACCTGAAAAAGGTGCTGCTCGAGGCGGTGGCTGTGGTGGCCATCGTGCTCTTCCTGTTCCTGCTGAATGCCCGCACCACGATCATCTCGCTCACCGCCATTCCCGTCTCGGTGCTGGCGACGGCGATCGTCTTTCACGCGATGGGCCTGTCCATCAACACGATGACGCTCGGCGGCCTCGCCATCGCCATCGGCGAACTCGTGGATGATGCGGTGGTCGATGTGGAGAACATCTTCCGCCGCCTGCGCGAGAACCGCGCGGCGGGCAACCCGAGGAGCACTTTCGATGTCGTGGTTTCCGCGAGCCAGGAAGTGCGCTCGGGCATCGTCTATGCCACGGCGATCATCGTGCTGGTCTTCGTGCCGCTCTTCGCGCTCACCGGCATCGAGGGGCGGCTCTTCGCGCCGCTCGGCAAGGCCTACATCATTTCGATCCTGATGAGCCTCGTGGTCTCGATCACGCTGACGCCCGTGATGGCCTATTACCTGCTGCCGGGCCTGAAGCGCTTCGAGCATGGCGATAGCGGGCTGGTGCGCGTGCTGAAGCGCGGCAACGCAGCCCTGCTGGGCGTGGCTTTCCGCGTGCCGCGCCTGCTGATGCTCGTCGTCGCGCTGATGGTCGGCGGCGCGGTCTGGATGGCCATCCAGCTTCCGCGCGCCTTCCTGCCGCCCTTCAACGAAGGCACGCTGACGATCAACACCTTGTTCAACCCCGGCATCTCGCTCGCCGAGAGCCAGCGGATCGGGCTCATAGCCGAGCGCCTCATCCTAGAGGTGCCGGAGGTGCGGCAGGTCGGCCGCCGCACCGGCCGCGCGGAACTCGACGAACACGCGGAAGGCGTGCATTCCTCCGAGATTGAGGTGGATCTGAAGCCCTCGGCGCGCAGCAAGGAAGCGATCGTCGCGGATATTCGCGAACGCCTCGCCGTGCTGCCGCTCGTGACGAATGTCGGCCAGCCGATCTCGCACCGGCTCGATCACATGCTCTCGGGCGTGCGCGCGCAGATCGCCTTGAAGGTGTTCGGGGAGGATCTCGACCAGCTGCGTCGCGTGGCGGAGGAATTGCGCGCGAAAATGGCCGGCGTGCCGGGCATTGTCGACCTGCAGGTGGAGAAGCAGGTGCGCATTCCGCATCTCGACATCACGGTGGATTACGCGCGCGCCGCGCTCTACGGCATCACCCCGGCGACGATCACCGAACAGCTCGAACGGCTCTCCAACGGCCGCGTGATGTCCCGCCTGATCGACGGCTCGCGCCGCTTCGATCTCGTGCTGCGGCTCGATGACCGGGCGCGCACGACCGGTTCGCTGGCCTCGATGCTGATCGAGACACCGCGCGGCTGGGTGCCGCTCTCGGCGCTGGCCGATCTGCGCGAGACCGATGGTCCGAACCAGATCCTGCGCGAGAACGGCAAACGGCGCATCGTGGTGCTCGCGAATTCCGATGGCGCCACCGACATGGCCGCGATCATCGCCGAAATCCGCAAGATCGCCGCGACCCATCCGCTGCCGACCGGCACCTTCACCACGCTCGAAGGCACCTTCCAGGCGCAGGAGGAAGCGAGCCGCACCATCGGGCTGCTCTCGCTCGTGTCCCTGACGATGATCTTCGCGCTGCTCTATTCGCGCTATCGTTCCGTGCGTCTGGCGCTCATCATCATGGGTTCGGTGCCGCTGGCACTGATCGGCTCGGTGACGGCGTTGTGGCTGGCGGGCCAGCCGCTATCGGTGGCCTCGATGATCGGTTTCATCACGCTCACGGGCATCGCCGCGCGCAACGGCATCCTGAAGATCAGCCATTACATCAATCTCTCGCTGCACGAGGGGATGCCCTTCGGCCGCGATCTGGTGCTGCGCGGCAGCCTCGAACGCCTCACGCCCGTGCTGATGACCGCGCTTTCCGCCGGCATCGCGCTTCTGCCGCTGATGATCGACGCCCAAGCGCCGGGCAAGGAGATCCTCCACCCCGTGGCGATCACCATCTTCGGCGGGCTCGTCACCGCGACCCTGCTCGACATGCTGCTCACGCCTGTCCTTTTCCTGCGCTACGGCGAGAAGCCGCTCGCGCGTCTCGCCGCGTTGCAAGGCACGGAAGAGGCGCAGGTTTCCACCCAACCCGCTTCGCTGCGCGAAGCCTATTGAAGGAAAACCATGATGCGTTCCCTGATCGCCGGCCTGATCCTCGTTGCGAGCCTCGTCGCAGCACCGGCGCACGAACAGCGCGTCGGCCCGCGCGGCGGAGCGCTCGTGGATGCCGGGAATTACCACGTCGAAGTCGTCACCCGCGAGAAAAGCGTCGAGATCTTCGTCAGCGACGTGAACGACAAACCGCTGCCGGCGAATGGCTTCAAGGCGCTGGCGATCCTCGCGGCCGCGGGAAAGTCGATCCGCGTCACGCTCCAGCCTGCGCCGGATGGCGCGAAACTCGTGGGTGACGCCCCCGAGCCGCTGCCCGCCGGCGTGAAGGGCGCGGTGCAGCTCACCGCTCCGGATGGCCGGACGGCGACCGGCCGGATCAACTGATCGGCGGAAGGTTCAGCCGGACCGGCGACCCAGCAGCAAGGCGCGGGCATCGCCCTTCGCGCGGTAGCTTTCCACCAGCAGGTAACAGCTCATGAACAGGGCGCCGCCGATCAGCGCCAGGAAGCCGAGGCCAAGACCGACCGCGCTGAAACGATGGCGCCAGGCGACCCAGATCGCCGCCAATGTCAGCATGAACATGAAATCGAGGTTGAACTGGCCCGGCCAGGTAAAGGCGGCGATGTCCCCGAAGAAGACCGGCAGCAGGCCCATGCCATGCCGATTTACCACGATCACTGTATAGGTGATCAACGTTCCGAGAATCAGGCCCAGAAGGGCACGGAATACAATCACCGGGAGGCGCTCCGCTGATTCATATGGTGCTCCAGCCAGAAAAGCCGCGCCAGCATGGGCAGAAGCCCGATGCTCGCCGTCGCCAGGACGAAGATGGCCCACGGGATCAGCGGCATGCCCACCGCGCGGGCCCGTGGCGCCATCAGGATGAAGGCGATGCCGACGGCCAGCAGCAGATCGAACCAGACCTGATTGCCCGCAAGGTTCGTGCTGTGATTGATCCAGAACTGGATGATGCCCTCCTGCCAGACCGTGACCAGAGAGAAGAGCGTGAACAGGAGTCCGGTTGTCGCCGGCACGAGCCAGCGCAGGGCGGGCGAAAGCCGGAATTCCATGGCCGCCGCGAGGACAACGATCACGATCCCCGCATAGGCAAGAACCGGCAGAATCTGCAAAAGAGTCATCTCCCTCTCCCCAGGCTCGCCGTGCCGGATGTAGCACTTGCTACGTCATACGGAAATGAAGCGTGTGCTACAAGATGGCTTCCGCGATGAAACCTGACCGGAAACGCATGCTGGCGGCGCTGGCGGCGCATGTGCTCGAAGCCGGGCTCACCCATGCGAGCCTGCGCCCCCTCGCGGCCGCGGCCGGCACGTCCGATCGCATGCTGATCTACCATTTCGGCAGCAAGGAAGCGCTGATCGCCGAGATCCTGGAGCACCTGGCGAACGAGATGGCGGCCGGGCTCGATGCCTTGATCCCGGCGCGTCGTTACGCCGAGGAAGGCGTGCTGGTCCGCGAGATCGTGGCTCTCCTGCGCTCCGACCTGTTCAAGCCCTATTGCGCGATTTGGCTCGAAATCCTGTCGGTCGCGGCGCGTGGCGGCACGGCGCATCGCGCTGCGGCCCAGGCGATCATCCGCATCTTTCTCGACTGGCTTGCCGCGCGCCATCCCCGGGGCGAATCCGGCTCTGCCGCGACGCTGACACTCATCGAAGGCATCGTCGTCATGGACGTCGCCGGCCGCTCCGACGTCGCGGATACGACGCTCGATGCCCTGCTGGGCCCGGCCAGCGGCTGAGGCGGCGCGGTCACGCGGCATCCGAGATGCGCATTTGCGATCCGGAGGCGGACGTGCTAAAGCACCTCAATCGAGTTTTGGCCGATTGAATTTGCCCAAGCGAAATTGTGTTTCGCCCTGGCCGACGATCTCTTCCTTCTCATCGATCGACGTCGAGCCAATCGGTGCTGTTCCAGCGCCGCCTGTCCGATCTTTTTTCTCGTGTTACAAAGGTTATTCCCATGCACAACGGAACCGTGAAGTGGTTCAACTCCCAAAAGGGCTTCGGCTTCATTCAGCCGAACAATGGCGGGACGGATATCTTCGTTCATATCAGCGCTGTCGAGCGTGCCGGCCTTCAGGGCCTGAACGAAGGCCAGAAGGTGATTTTCGACATCGTGGCCGATCGCCGCACCGGCAAGTCGGCGGCTGATCGCCTCCAGCTGGCCGATTGATCTTTCGCGCCGGCCTCGCATCGCGGGGCCGGTTGTTGGCGCGGGCTTCGGCCTCGCGCCTTCCTCTTTTCTCTATCCGGAGGGTAAACCTTGCAGGTTCTGGTTCGTGACAACAACGTGGAGCAGGCACTTCGCGTGCTCAAGAAGAAGATGCAGCGCGAAGGCGTCTTTCGCGAGATGAAGCAGCGCAAGGCCTACGAAAAGCCCTCCGAACGCAAGAACCGCGAGAAGGGCGAGGCCGTGCGCCGCGCCCGCAAGGCCCAGCGCAAGCAGATGCAGCGCGACGGCCTCCTTCCGGCGCCGAAAGCCAAGCCGCGCGTTGCGGGTGGCCGTGGTCGCCCTGCCGCCGCGCCGGCCACCGCGCGCTGAACGACGACGAACCGGGCTCTGCGCCCGGTGCAACGTTGCTCGGAAACACTTGATATTGCTCTGCACCAAGCGCAGAGCTTTCTTCAGAACGTCAGCGCGCCCTCGCGCGCTTGTGCGAAGCAGCGTGACAGCGCCCCGGTCCCACGACCGGTGATCCGGTTTTACCGGAGACGAAGGCGCCGGGCTTCCCCCTTCAAACGTTCCCCTTCGGGCTCCCCCTCACGCGGGTCGCTTTTTCCAGCCTGTTCGCGGCCTCCGCGTTCGGGCCCATGCGGCTTGCGGGCCGCTGACCCTGAAAGTCATCGTCTTGACCAATTTCAAAGATTTCGCCCTTCTCGCGCCGTTGAACCGTGCGCTCGAGGCCGAGGGCTACACCACGCCCACTCCCATCCAGCTCCAGGCCATCCCCCATGCGCTTGCGGGCAAGGATCTGCTCGGAATCGCGCAGACCGGCACGGGCAAGACCTGCGCCTTCGCGCTGCCCATCCTGCAACGGCTCGGCAAGAGCGGCACGACCCGCAAGCCCCGGAGCTGCCGCGCGCTGATCCTCTCGCCCACGCGTGAACTCGCGAGCCAGATCGCGGCCAGCTTCCGCGCCTATGGCCAGTTCATGCATCTGTCGATCGATGTCGTCTTCGGCGGCGTGCCGATCGGCAAGCAGACGAAAAAGCTCTCGACCGGCGCCGACATCCTGGTCGCTACGCCCGGCCGCCTGCTCGATCTCGTGAACCAGAAGGCCCTGCATCTCGGCGATCTGGAAATCCTCGTCCTCGACGAGGCGGACCAGATGCTCGATCTCGGCTTCATCGTGCCTTTGCGTCGCATCCAGGCCATGCTGCCGAAGAAGCGGCAGAGCCTCTTTTTCTCGGCCACGATGCCGGACACGATTGCCGGCCTCGCCAACAGCTTCCTCACCGATCCGGTGAAGGTCGCCGTCACCCCGGTGGCGACCACCGCCGAACGCGTGACGCAGGGCGTGATGCTGGTTTCGCAGGGCGCGAAGCCGGCGCTGCTGTCGCGCCTCCTTTCGGATGGCAAGCAGGGCCGCACGCTGGTTTTCACCCGCACGAAGCATGGCGCGGACCGGATCGTGAAGCACCTCGCGCGTGACGGGATCGAGAGCGCCGCCATTCACGGCAACAAGAGCCAGGCGCAGCGCGAAAAGGCGCTCGCCGCCTTCCGGGCCGGGAGCTGCGAGGTTCTGGTCGCGACCGATATCGCCGCGCGCGGCATCGATGTCGAAGGCGTGACGCATGTCATCAATTTCGACCTGCCGCATGTACCGGAATCCTATGTGCACCGCATCGGCCGAACCGCCCGTGCCGGCGCATCCGGCATGGCCATCGCCTTCTGCGCGAGCGATGAACGCCCGCTGCTGCGGGATATCGAAAAGCTGACGCGGCAGGCCGTGCCGGTTCTCGCCTTGCCGGAAGGCTTCGTGGCGGATCAGCCCCGGGCGCGCGACACCGAGGATAACCGGCGGCCGCAACCCCGCCCTGCCCGTCCGCAAGCCCATCGCGGCGAGCCGTCGCGTCCCGAACAGGCACGCGGTGGCAAGCCCGGCGAGCATCGCCGGGCCCGCACGCGCCGCTTTCGGCCGAGCGGCAGCGCAGCCGGTGGCGTCGCGGGACAGCAGGCGGCGCATCCCGGCCGTTGATGGCGCAAGGGGGCGGCAGAGCCCGCCCCTGACACGCAAGGCCCATCACCAGCGACCGGGCGCCCGAAGCGCCCGGCCTCCGGTGTGACATTGACGAAAAACCGCATTCGGCTTAAGAACAAAATAAGAACATAATTGCCGGGTGTCGTGCCTTCATGCCCAATCTCGACATAGCCTCGAAACTCGCCCTGCTCGCCGATGCCGCGAAATACGATGCCTCCTGCGCGTCGTCCGCCGCGCCGAAGCGCTCGTCGCTGGGGGCGGATGGCAAGGCGAAGGGCGGCCTCGGCTCCACCGAGGGCAGCGGCATCTGCCACGCCTACGCGCCGGATGGCCGCTGCATCTCGCTGCTGAAGATCCTGCTCACCAATTCCTGCCTGTTCGATTGCGCCTATTGCATCAACCGCGCCTCCTCGAACGTGCCCCGCGCCCGCTTCACGGTGGAAGAGGTCGTGACGCTGACGCTCGATTTCTACCGCCGAAACTACATTGAGGGGTTGTTCCTCTCCTCCGGCATCATCCGCTCGCCGGATTACACGATGGAGCAGCTCGCGCGCGTCGCCCGTGAATTGCGCGTCACGCACGGATTTCGCGGCTATATTCACCTGAAATCGATCCCCGACGCCGATCCGCTGCTGCTGGAGGAGGCCGGCCGACATGCCGACCGCCTCTCGATCAACATCGAGATGCCGACCGAGATCGGCCTCACGAAGCTCGCGCCGGAAAAGCGCCTGCCGAATATCCGCCGCTCCATGGGCGGCCTGCGCGCCAAGATCGAGGACGCCGCCAACGAGCGGAAAGCGAGCCCGCGCGCCCCGCGCTTCGCGCCCGCCGGGCAATCGACGCAGATGATCGTCGGCGCGGATGCGGCGAGCGATGTCGAGATCCTGCAGACGAGCGTCGGGCTCTATTCGAGCTATCGTTTGCGGCGCGTCTATTACTCCGCCTTCTCGCCCATCCCCGACGCCTCCGCCGTGCTGCCGCTGAAGCCCCCGCCGCTGATGCGCGAGCACCGGCTCTACCAGGCCGACTGGCTCTTCCGCTTCTACGGTTTCTCGCTGGAGGATATCGCAAGCGCCACGCGTGGCGGCATGTTTGATACGGGCATCGACCCCAAGCTCGCCTGGGCGCTCGCGAACCGTGCGCAATTCCCGGTCTGCGTCAACCGCGCGAGCCGGGAAAAGCTGCTGCGCGTGCCCGGTCTCGGCGCGAAGGTCGTCGATCGCATCCTCGTCGCGCGCCGGCACGGGCGGCTCGATATCGAGGGGCTGAAGCGGCTCGGCGCGATGGTGCGCAAGGCCATGCCGTTCATCGAGGCGGCGGATTGGCAGCCCGGCGCAACGCTCGATGGCGAACGGCTCGCCGCGCGTTTCCGCCCGCCGCCGGCGCAGCTGGAGCTTTTCGGATGACTCGACATTCGGTTGTGCTGGGCGGTCCGGATGATCTCGGGGGATGGCTCGCTGCGGCAGCGCGCCTCGCGGCGGCCGGCATCGCGCCCGAGGCCGTCGAGTGGAATGTCCGGGAAGAGACGGCCAGCCTGTTCGGTGCAGAGCCGTCGCCGCTTCCGGCCGTCGAGCCGGTGGCCGCTCCGCAGGCTTTCCGCGATCTCGCGCGCCTCGCGCTCTGCCATGGCGATCGGGAGCGTTTCGCCCTGCTCTATCGCCTGCTGTTCCGGCTGCAAGCCACGCCGGGCCTGCTCTCGAACCGTGCGGATGGGGATGTCTCGCGGGCCCAGATCCTCGCGAAGAATGTCGCGCGCGACCGGCACAAGATGACCGCCTTCGTGCGCTTCCGCGAGGTCGCGCGGGAGGGCGAGGTGCCGGCTTTCGTGGCGTGGTTCGAGCCGGAACACCACATCCTGCGGCTCACCGCGCCCTTCTTCGTCCGGCGTTTCGCGAGCCAGGTCTTCTCCATCCTCACGCCGGCGGGAAGCGCGCATTGGGATGGCACTGCCCTCACCTTCGGGCGCGGCGCCGCGCGCCACGACGCGCCGGATGGCGACCGGCTCGAAGCATTGTGGCTCACCTATTACGCCAACATCTTCAACCCGGCGCGGCTGAAGGTGGACATGATGAAATCCGAAATGCCGGTGAAATACTGGAAAAACCTGCCGGAAGCCGCACTGATCACCCCGCTGATCCGCGATGCCCGCGCGCGGATGCAGACGATGATTGCCACGCCGGCCGCGACGCGCCCCGCGCGCGGGCCGGGCTATGCACCGATCGCCGAACCGGCCGGCGACCTCTCGGCCTGCCGCGCCTGCCCCCTCCACGCCATGGCGACGCAGGCGGTGCCCGGTTCAGGCCCTGATGACGCCCGGCTGATGATCGTCGGCGAGCAGCCTGGCGACCGCGAGGATCTCGAGGGCAAGCCCTTCGTGGGGCCTGCGGGGCAATTGCTCGATGAAGCGTTGCGGCGCGTCGGAATCGACCGCAACACCATCTATCTCACGAACGCCGTGAAGCATTTCCATTTCGAGCCGCGCGGCAAGCATCGGCTGCACAAGACGCCGACGCGGGCGCATGTCCAGGCCTGCTCGCCCTGGCTCCGGGCGGAGATCACGACGGTCGAACCGGATGTCATTCTCGCGATGGGCGCGACGGCGGCCCGCGCCGTGCTCGGCCGGGAGGCGCCGGTGAGGGCCAGTCGCGGCCATGTCCTGCACGATGCCGAGCATCGCCGCGTGGTGGTCACCTGGCACCCGGCGGCACTGCTGCGCCTGACGACGCGGGAGGAAAAGCGCGTCGCGTGGGCGGAATTCCTGGCCGATCTGCGCCTCGCGCACGAGATCGCCGAGGGCAGTCCCTTCACAAGCCCAGAGCCGACAAACCCGGATGGTCATCCGGCCGACGCCCTTGCGGCCAGAGGAATTTCCGGTCTTCCGGCCGGATCGGCTGGTCGTTGATGGAGGCGAAACGCACATCCATCAGGCCGTTTTCGTCGAATTCCCAGTTCTCGTTGCCGTAGGAGCGATACCACTGGCCGGAATCGTCGTGCCATTCATAGGCGAAGCGCACGGCGATGCGGTTCCCCGCAAAGGCCCAGACCTCCTTGATGAGGCGATATTCGAGTTCCCGGTTCCATTTGCGCGTCAGGAACTCGACGATCTCAGCTCGCCCCCGTGGAAATTCCGCGCGGTTCCGCCAGCGGCTCTGCTCGGTATAGGCGAGGGAGACGCGGACCGGATCGCGCGAATTCCAGGCATCCTCCGCCATCCGCGCCTTCTGCGCGGCGGTTTCGGCCGTGAATGGCGGAAGCGGCGGACGCGCATTCATGCTCAGGCCTCCTTGAAGCCGTAATCGGGAATGCCCTGCTCGTTGCCGTAATACTTGAAGGGCAGGAACTTGCCGCTCATGGTGATCTTCACGCGGTCGCCCTTGGGGTTCGGTTCGCGCTCGAATTCCATGTTGAAATCGATGGCCGACATGATGCCGTCGCCGAATTCCTCCTCGATGATCGCCTTCCAGGCCGGGCCGTTGACCAGCACCAGCTCGTAGAAGCGGTAGATCAGCGGGTCGGTCGGCGGCATCGCGGTGCCGCGATACGGCACTTCGTTGAGCATCGCCTCCTCCGCCTTGGAGAGGCCGAAGAGCTTGGCGGCCTTGGCGGCGAGCGGCTTCACCAGCTTGTGCTGGCCGAGCAGCGCGCCGATCACCAGCACGGGCGACATGCCGCCGATCTCGCCGGTGATATAGGCCCAGCTCCAGCCCTTCTCGCGCTTGATGTCGAGGATCTTCTCGGTGAGGTCAGCACGCTTCATGGCGTTGGCTCCTTCTGCAAATCGTTGGGAAATTCAGGCGACCTTGCGCCCGTTGGCTTCGGGCGGCGGCACCGGCAGCGGCTGCGCCTGGGGACGCACGATCGGCGGCTTGCGCCGGTCGTAATCGGGCGGAATCTCGTTCTTGAACGTCTTCGAGCGCGTGACGAGAAAATCGATCAGGTGATTGCGGATCGCGTAGAAGCTCGGATGCTTGTGGATCTGGTTGCGGTCGCGATCCTTCGGCAGCGGGTTCTCGACGATCTCGGCCACCATCGCCTCGGGGCCGTTGGTCATCAGGATGATCTTGTCGGCGAGGTAGATCGCCTCGTCGACATCATGCGTGATCATGAAGACGGTCTGCCCGGTCTCGAGGCAGATGCGGCGCACCTCGTCCTGCAGGGTGCCGCGCGTCAGCGCATCGAGCGCCGAGAAGGGCTCGTCCATCAGGAGGATTTTCGGCTCGATCGAGAGCGCGCGGGCGATGCCGACGCGCTGCTTCATGCCGCCGGAGAGCTGCGCGGGCTTCTTGCCTTCCGAGCCCTTGAGGCCAACCTTCTCGATGAACTTTTTCGCGTGTTCCTCGATCTTCGCGCGGCTCCAGTCGCGCCATTTCGAGGAGACGGCATAGGCGACATTGCCGAGCACCGTGCGCCAGGGAAGAAGCGCATGGCTCTGGAAGATCACCGCGCGATCGAGCGAGGGGCCTTCGATCGCCCGGCCATCGACCACCGCGACCCCCTCGTCCGGCAGGTCGAGGCCGGAGAGGATGTTCAGCACCGTCGTCTTGCCGCAGCCGGAATGGCCGATCATGCAGACGAACTCGCCCTTGGGGATCGCGAACCAGATGTCACGGAACACCGTGGTCTGGCCGCCACCCGGCGCCGCGAAATGCCGCGCAATGCCCTCGATGGAAATGAACTTGTCGCTGTTGACAGGGGTCGAACCGCTTCCGCTCATGGTCTCACTCCGGGAAGCTGACGGCACGGCCGACGCGGGCGAGCGCCTGATCGAGCAGCATGCCGACAAGGCCAATGACGAGGATCGATGTGATCACATTGGTGATCGAGAGGTTGTTCCACTCGTTCCAGACGAAATAGCCGATGCCGGTGCCGCCCACGAGCATCTCGGCCGCAACGATCACCAGCCAGGCGATGCCGATGGAAATGCGCATGCCGGTGACGATGGTGGGAGCCGCCGCCGGCAGGATGACCGTGAAAGCGCGGCGGAAGGTGCCGACTTCCAGCGTGCGGGCAACATTCACCCACTCTTTCCGCACGCTCGCCACGCCAAAGGCGGTGTTGATCAGCATCGGCCAGAGCGAGCAGATGAAGATGACGAACACGGCCGAGATCGAGCTGTCCTTGATCGTGTAGAGCGCCAGCGGCATCCAGGCCAGAGGCGAAACCGGCTTCATCAGCTGGATGAACGGATCGAGCGCCTTCGACATCAGCGGCGACATGCCGATGAGGAAGCCCAGCGGCAGCGCCACCATGATCGCGAGGGAATAGCCGATCAGCACCCGCCCGATGGAATAGGCGAGCTGAATGCCGATGCCCTTGTCGTTCGGACCCTTGTCGTAAAACGGGTCCTTCGCATGGCTCCAGATTTTCGCGAGCACGTCGACCGGGCCGGGCATCGCCGATTTGCCCTGCACGGCCGTCTGCCCGAGAAGCCTGGCATATTCGGGGTCGAGCGTCTGCTGCGGCCCGGTGCCGGACACGGCGATGTGCCATGCCAGCCCGAAGACAAGCAGGATCAGCAGCGAGACGAGACCGGCCCGCAGGTTCAGCGAGGCGCGCATGGATTTACGTCCGCTTGATCTTGAAGGACGCGATGTATTCCTCCGGCTTCGCGGGGTCGAACGCCTTGCCCATCACCGAGAAGGTCTTGGTGGTGGAAGTCGGCGGGGTCAGGCCCGCTTCCTTCATCAGCTTCGTGGCATCCGTCGCGAGATAGACCTGCTTCGCCACGCCGGCATAGTCGATATCGCCCTTGATCTGGCCCCAGCGCTTCATCTGCGTGAGGATCCACACCGCGAAGCTCTCATAGGGGAACGGATCGAAATCGATGCGGTCGGGCACCTGCTGCACCTTGCCCAGGCCATCGGCGAAGGTGCCGGTCAGGACCTGTTCGACCACCGTCACCGGCTGGTTGAGGTAATTCGCAGGCGCGATGGCGGCGGCGATGTCCTTGCGGTTGGCCGGCTTCGCGGCGAAGGCCGTCGCCTCGATGATCGCGCGCAGCAGGGCCGCATAGGTGTTGGGGGCCTGCGTGACGAATTCCCGGCTCGCCGCGAAGGCGCAGCAGGGATGCCGGTCCCAGATTTCCTTCGACAGGATG
>PERO01000014.1 GCA_002928875.1 Methylobacterium sp.
TCGTTTGAAGTCGAGTTGATCACGCCGATCGCGATGGAAGAGAAGCTGCGCTTCGCCATCCGCGAAGGTGGCCGCACGGTTGGAGCTGGAGTTGTTGCTTCGATCCAGGATTGATCGAAGCAACGACGGAATGCGACCAACCGCATTCCTTTGTGGTGCGGGCGTCGTGGCCAGCATCCAGGATTGAAGACGTTCGGGGCGGCTTCCGCTCCGATCCGTGATAGAGCGATCAGGGGAGCCCCACGGCTCCCCTTTTTCTTTCCGAGGATTAACCGCCAAGCCGGGGCAGACCGATGACCATCGACACGCGCACGCTGGATCTCTTTCCCCTCGGTCTGGGCCTCGTCAGCCTCGGGCGGCGCTGGGGCCATGTGCCGAAGCCGCCGCCCGCTGAAGCCGAGGCGCGCCGCCTGCTCGAAACCGCGTTCGAACTGGGCATCCAGGTCTATGACACCGCGCCGGCCTATGGCACGAGCGAGACGCGGCTCGGGGCCTTCCTCAAGAGCCTGACGAAGGAACAGCGCGAGACGATTTTCATCGCCACGAAATTCGGCGAGCACTGGAACGACGACGGCACCACGCGCATCGACCATTCCTACGAGGCGCTGATGCGCTCGCTCGATCGCTCCGTGGAGCTTCTCGGCGACATCGACCTGCTGCAGGTGCACAAGGCAAGCGTGGAGGCCCTGCGCGGCGAGGAACTGCGCTGGGCGCTGCAGGCCGTGCAGGCCATGGATATCCCGCAATTCGGCGCTTCCATCAGCGAACTGGAAGCGGGGACACTGGCGCTGGAGATGGGCTTCCACTGGCTGCAGATGCCGCTCAACGTGCAGAACCGCGCGCTCGAACCGCTGGTGGAACTCGCCGCGGCATCAGGCACGCGGATCATCGCCAATCGCCCGCTGGCCATGGGGGCCGCCGTGGCCGATCTGCCGGCCGATGCACGCGAGCAACGCGTGATCGACGCGTTCCGCTATCTCCGGCAGGCCAATGAAGCCGGCCTCACGCTGACGGGCACGAGTTCGCCGGCCCATCTCCGACAGAACATTGCGGCCTTCCGCGCGGCGGAATGAAGCGGCGAGGGTGGTGTTCCGGGCAACGGCCGCAAATCCCTCTTGCCCTGATCACGGAACCTTTGTAGAGCACTGGTCCGCGCGAAGGGGAGTAGCTCAGCTGGTTAGAGTGGCGGTCTCCAAAACCGTAGGTCGTGGGTTCGAATCCCTCCTCCCCTGCCAGCGCTTCGACTAAATCTCTGAAACTTGTTGGTTATGGCTGGGCGCTCCGCGTGCGGTCCGGTGTGATTGCATAACCGGCTCACCATGCTCCAGTCGCATCGGGGCGTGACGTCTTGCTGTGCTTGTCCGTTTCTCGTCATGGCGCTGCCGACAGGTGACACCCGAGATGACCTGGCACGGACGGCATCCACGCGATTGCCATCCGCCTGGCAGAGCGCCGGCCGCCGGATACGCCCCCCACAGCGCAAACATGCCTTCCCATGGCGCGCGTGCCGGGTCTTGTCGCGCGGGAACATTCCGCCCGTTCGAGCGTCGTTACTGGGTGTAACCTCGGGTGATCCATGCGACCGCGCATTGCCATCATCGGGGGCGGCCCGACGGCTCTTTTCGCGCTTCAGGCGCTGATCTCGTCCGACAATCCGCTCTCGATCGAAATTTTCGAACAATTCGGCCAGATCGGGCCGGGCATGCCATACCGCGAGGGTCTGAATGATCCGCGCATGCTCGCGAACATCGCAAGCCGCGAGATGCCTCCGCTGCGGATGCCCTTCGCGGAATGGTTGCGCGAACAGGACGAGACGTTCCTGTCGCGGTTCGGCATCGCGCGGGACGCGATCGACGAGGCCGCCTATTATCCCCGGCTGGCCCTCGGCGCATATTTCACCGCACAGCTCGCGGAAATCGTGGCCCGCGGGCGCGCCCTCGGCCATCAAATCGAATTGTCGCCGCATACGCGCGTCACCGATGTCGTGCCGGGTGATGCCGGCAGCGCGGTGCGCTGGCAGCGCAAGGGGCGGGGCGGGGCATCGGTCCATGACCATGTCCTCATCGCGACGGGGCACGACTGGGACGATCCGGAGAGCGCGGCATCCGGCCTGCTGAGCCCCTGGCCGGCTTCCCGGTTGCGGATGCTGGCCAATCGCCGGATCGGGATCGTCGGCTCCTCGTTGAGCGCCATCGATGTCGCGGTGGCAATCGCCGCGGCGAGCGGAACGTTCGACACCATCGACGGACGCACGATCTGGTCGCCGGGAGAGCATGCCGGGACCTTCTCCGTGACCATGATGTCCCGCAACGGCATGCTTCCCGAGGCGGATGCCTATTATCCGCTGCCCTTCGATCCGCTTCCGAGCCTGACGAAAGAGCGCGCTCTGGAAGAAGGCCAAAGCGGTCAGGCGGGATTGCTGGATCGGCTATTCGCGCTTCTGGTCGACGATCTGGCGCGGCTCGACCCTACCTATGCGCGGGCGATCGACCTCAAGACCCGGACGGTCGAGACCTACGCCGCGGCCCATTTCGCCGAGCGGCTCGCGGTCGATCCGTTCGTCTGGGCGAAGCGCAACCTGGCCGAAGCGGAGCGTCTGAACCGGCAAAGGCGGGTGACGCCATGGCGCTATGCGATCCTGCGCGCCCACGAGGTGTTCGAATGCGTCACGGCGGAATTGTCCGCCGCCGATCTTGCGCGTTTCCATCAGCACCTGAAATCGGTCTTCACCGACAATTACGCGAGCGTGCCGCACCGCTCGATCCGGCGCCTGCTGGCTCTGCACGATGCCGGCCGCCTTGAGGTCGAGCGCGTGGAGGGGGAGGTGGGTCACCTCGGCCAAGGGGCGCATTTCGATGCCATCGTCGATGCGCGGGGGCAGAAGCCGCGCAAGCTGGCGGAAATCGGGCTTCCAACCATCGCGCGAACGGCGCGATGGTCGAAACGTTCGGGCAACGATCGATTCCGGCTTGGTTTCGCGCAGCCGATGGCCGGCACGATCCAGTGCATCGCCATTCCCTACCTGCTGCGCCGCTATCCCTTCATGCAGGGTCTCGTGAATGCGCACGAACTGGGCGAGACGGCCGCGCGATGCATCCTCGCGCAGGCGGCGGCCCGGCCGGCCCGGCCGTCACAGGTGCCGGAACCGCCTCGCGGTCTCGCCATGGCGGGGTAAGCCCCGGCTGGTTCCGCACGGGCGGTCCTTCCACCCTGCGACATTGCGCGCAACCCAGGCTCCTTGAAAGGCCGGGACCGTTTCTTCATGCTGTGCGGCAAAAGCCGAGGACATCATGCGCATCGGATATGCTCGAGCGGACCTTTCCGAGCAGACCCTTCACTTCCAGCTGGCGCGACTGGAGGGGGCGAGGTGCGAGCATATCGTGGTCGAACGGGCCTCGACCTATGATGCGTCGCCCACCGAACTTCTGCGTGTGCTGACCCATGTGCTCTATCGTGGGGATACGCTGGTGGTCTGCCAGCTGGACCGGCTGGCGGGTTCGCCCCGGCAATTGCTCAAGACGCTCGATCACATGAACGAGCGCGGCATCCTGCTGGAATCGCTCGGCACCCAGGGCGAGGAGCACGCCTTCAAGCAATCCATCCGGGCGACGTTCGAGGAAAACGGCAGCGTCAAGTATCACTGACCGGCCGGCAGTCCTGCCTCATGCCCGGTGAGACCGTGCCGGTCTTCCGGGCCTTGATTCAACGTTTTCCTTCGGCAAACAGGCCGTGCCGGGCGCTGTGTTCGCGGCGTCGCGCGGAGGACATGGGGTAACGCGCGCCGCCCACCTCCTCGGAGACCATCCGGAACAGGCGGGTGCGATACGGCCCCTTCGCCTGCAGTGCCGGGGTGTCGTTCGCATCGCGGCCCCGCGCGATCAGGATATAGCCGATGCGAGGCGTGCTGTGGCGCGCGTCGAAAGTCCACCAGCGGTCGCCGAGATAGGCCTCGAACCACGAGCCGGTATTCTGGTCGCCTTCGACGGGATCGACACCGATATCCGGCAGGTGGCCGCGGCAGAACCGGGCGGGGATATCGAGACACCGGCAGAACGCGATGGCGAGATGCGCGAAGTCGCATGATCCCGCCATCTGTGATGTGTAAACCGCGCTGGCACCCTGCGGCTGGTTGGTGAGGCCGGCATGGAACCTGAGGTGCTGGTGAACCCGCTCGCAGATCGCCGTCACCCTGGCCCAGCCGCCATCGATCCCGCCGAACCATGTCCGGGCCGTCTCGGCGAGCGCCTCCGTCTCGCAATAGCGACTGCTGCCGAGAAACGGGCGGATCGCGGCCGGAAGCGCCGCGCGGGGCAGGGCCTGCGCGTCCGGATTCCGCTCCTCCGGGAAGCCGGAATGGTGGATGATGCCCCGGGCCTTCAGGATCACCCCGCCGGCCGGCATGGTCAGCCGCCGGCAGCGATTGCCGAAGGGATCGAGGAATTCGTCATGCGGGATTTTCGTCCGGACATGCCGGATCGACCGGGCGACCATGTTGTCGGACCGCGTGATGTCGCTCCTCAGCGTCGGATGGATGTCGAGCATGGTGATGAGAAGCGTCGGCGCCTCGCACAGGATATCGATGCGGTAACCGTAGCGAATATGCATCTTCGGGCCTCCCTGTCGGAACAGTCCGCGAAGAGGCAACGCGCGCCCCGAAGCGCCGGTTCCCCGCAAGGCCGCGCCGGGCGCGCCTGGCCGGCGATCGCAACACGGCCTTCCGCTGTGCCTTTGCCTCAGGCCGCCGAATCGACCTCATAGGCCCAGACCCGGAAGGATTTGAGGATATGCGGGCCGAACGAGTTGATGAGCGGCACATCGGCGGCATCGCGGCCGCGCGCAACAACGATCCGGCCAATCCGCGGGACATTGTTGCGCGGGTCGAACGTATACCAGCCGCCTTCGAGATAGACCTCGATCCAGGCCGCGAAATCCATGGGCTCGACCGCGGGAACGCCGAAATCGCCGAGATAGCCATTCACATAGCGGGCCGGGATGTTGAGGCAGCGGCAGATCGTGAGGGCGAGATGCGCGTAATCGCGGCAGACCCCGACCCCTTCCCCGTAGGCTTCGAAGGCCGAGCGCGTCGCGCGGGCCTGCTGATAATCGAAGCGGATATGCTGGTGGACGAAATCGCAGATCGCCTGCACCCGGTTCCAGCCGGGCGCCACGCCGCCGAACATGTCCCACGCGGCCTGGCTCATCAGGTCGGTCTGGCAGTAGCGGCTGCCCATGAGAAAGACGAGGCACTCGTCCGGGAGCTCGGCGACCGGGATCTCCCGCGCCTGCGGGACGACGCGGTCGGGCTCGCGCGCGACCTCAATCGTGGCGTCGTTCCAGATCGTCAGATCGCCGGCGGGCGCGACGAGGCGGCGGCAGCGATTGCCGAAGAGATCGAAATAGATGGAGATCGGCTCCGGTGGAACCGTGGACATCGTGGCGGTGCCGCGCAACAACGGGTCGAGTTCGGGGCGGGCGGAGAGCATGCAGACGAGCGGTGTATCCTGCATGCAATTCACGGTGATTTCGCATCCGTGGCGGATCAGCATCGGGCGTTCCTGTCGCGGTGGGTTCAAGGGTCAGAGTCGGGAAAAAGGGGTTCGGGGCAGGGCGGTGGCACCGGGCGCGAACGCGGATCGGTCTCGCATCACGCTTGGCCATGCGCCGCCATTCGCCGCGAAGGGGAAACCCGCGCCGATGGAAAGCCGAATGGTCGATTGCGCCGCGAAATCGCGCCGGCGGGGACCCGCCCGCCGATCAGCCGGCTGGCGGGGGCCAGATCTGGGCGGCGTCTGGCGCGGATGGCCGGGTGGAGCCGCCTTCGTTCTCCCACCGGCTGAGTTCGTGATCGCCGCGCCGTGACAGCGTCAGGCCGCCGCGAAAGCTTTTCGGCGTGATCCGGGGTTCATGGTTGTGGGGCTCGCCCGGCGGCGCATTGAGCGCGCCGGAATAGAGCATCGTCCCTTCGCCATCCATGATCGTCAGGCCGTCGGGGCGCTGCGGCATATGCAGCGACAGACCCAGCCTGCGACCGATGCCTATGGCTTCCAGAAGGTCACCGGCCTCCGCGGTTTCCCGTCCCACAAGGGCGTGGGCATGGTCCGCCGGTCGCGTGCGGAAAAATTCGATGGTGATCCACATAGGCGATCCTCCCGGATGAAGGGTCTGGTTTCGTCGTCAGTCCTTGGTCGTGTCGCCCGCTCCGGCAAACAATTGGTCGAGCGCGTTTTTCTTCGTGCGGCCGGGCGGGCTGAAATGACCGCCATCGACCGCCTCGAGATCCTCCTCGACCGAGACTCGCTCGTGCCGCTCATCCTCGTTGCGGATGCGGTATTGCGGCGACCCGCCGGATTCCGGCAGCGTCGCCGTGATGCGGAACACATCGAGATGCGATGCCGGGCGGCCAAATCCGCCCTTGCGCCGGACCGCCTGCCCAACGGCAAAGAGATGCGAGGGAACCTCGGGCTGCGGAGCGCTGGAACGGTGCGGGTTCATAATTCTCATGTCGAAGGACGATCCTTTTCGAGTGCGGCATCAAGATCCGCAGGGTTGATCGGCACCATTTGCCGCGTGGAAACATGGGGCCCGATGGCCGGCAGATGCAGAAACGCACCAGTCCGGCGCCAGGCGAGACGGGATGTCAGTTCGATCAGTTCTTCGTCCTGATCAACGCGATACTCCCCGGCGGGTTGCATGGAATCGACGCCGGGCAGCAAAAAAGGCGACATGAACCGCACGATGATCTGCCGGGAACGCGTCAACATGGCGGTCTTGCTCCACGGGCGGACGAGGTGGCGCCGCGCGAGCGGACCATGGCTCGACGACGGTGAGCCATCCGCAGCATCGCGGCAGGAAAAGTCGGCACGGAAAACGAGACGCTCACCCTTTTGCGGCAGATGACACAGAGCCGTACGGTGAACTGGAAAGCGCTCCTGATAACATTGGCAAATCAGGAGATGATTTTTCTATCGCACGAATTCGCAGATGAAGAAAGTTGAATTCTTTCTCTGCTGCAGGACCATCCATAGGGCTGGCGGGATTTCTCGCTTCAAGCCGCCCATATCTAGCCGGATGCTTGGCGTGAATTTCGATTCAATTCCAGTTCGCTAAGCAATTCCAAAGCATCCCGGCCGGCCTGCCGGAAGGGCGGCCGGGAGCTGCCTCGCGCGGTGCTCTCAGCGCATCAGCCCGGCCGCCCGCAGGGCGTTCTCGATGATGCCGCGCACGCCGGAAGCCGCATCCGCATCCATCTCCGGGCTCGGCCATGCCGGCCGGGCCGTCGGCTGCGCTGAGCGTGCCGGCTCCTCCTCCGCGCGCGCCGGGGCGGAGCGGGGGGCGGACGGCACGGGCCGCAAAGCTGTGGTGGCATTGGCCTTTTCGGCCTCGGCGATGCGCCAGAATTGCGCGATGGCCAGCGTCGAGGACAGCCCCACATCGAGCATGTAGGGGCCCGGTGTGCCAAGGCGCTCCGGGTCGATCGGCGTACCGTGGCCCATGCCGGCGATCATGTTGATCTCCAGCACGGCCTCTCCGTCGGCATCGGACCAGACCTGCCACGTGTTGCGCCCGTCATTCCGGGATTGCGAACCGCTGGTCGCATGGACGCCGAGCCACTGACCGGCGAGGGCGACGGCATTCGAGCGGTCGACGATCCGGTCGGATGCGCCCTGCCAGATCGAGATTTTCGGCCACGGTCCCGGATGGGAGGACGCGCCGCGCAAAATCTTCTGCAGGGCCGCCTCGTCCGGGCCGCCATGTCCGCGCATCCGGTCGAAGGCTTCCGGGATCGTCGAGGCACTGCCATAGGCGAGGCCGGCGATGATCGACCCGCCCGCGAAGATCTCGGGATAGGTCGCGAGCATCGCCGCGGCCATGGCACCGCCCGCCGACAACCCGGTGATGAAGATGCGTTTCCGGTCAAGCCGATGCATGGTGACCATCGCCTCGATCATCTGCCGGATCGACAGGGCCTCGCCGGCCCCGCGCCGCACATCCCCCGGCTGGAACCAGTTGAAGCAGAGATTGGGATTGTTCGCGCGCTGCTGCTCCGGAAAGAGCAGTGCGAAGCCCGCTTCATCCGCCAGCCGCGACCAGCCGGAATGATGATCGTAGGCGCCGGCGGTCTGCAGGCAACCATGCAGCACGACGACGAGCGGCGCGCCGGCGGCGAGCCCCTCGGGCCGATGGAATTTTCCGACAAGCGCGCCGGGATTCGAGCCGAAATCGGGCAGGATCGACAGCCGATCCTGAAAATCCGAAACCTTGGGCTGGTGGCTCTGTCGAGCCTGCAGGGCGGAAAGCCGTGCCAGAGTGTCTGAAAGCTTGCGCAAGTGAGCCGTCCTTGTTGTGACGCCCGGCATTGGACGGCAGCGTGTATAACGCGCTTCCCCCAACATCGTTGCTGCGCTGCACAATAACAAGTGGCGTGAACCCGGAGCGGGCCGGGCGGCAGGGGCCGGCGCGCGCGGGCGGGCTCAGCCCTTCTTCGTCTTCGCGCTCTTCACCACCTGCTCGACGCGCGCGAGGATCGGCTGCGGCGCGTGGGTGAAAGTCGGGTTGAGGTCTTTCAGATCCTTCGCCAGCAGCGAGAGATCGGCATCGAGGCGGGCGATTTCCGGGCTGGAAACCGTCTCCCGCGCTTCCTTCATGGCCGCATCGAGCCGATAGAGCACATCCAGCATCTTCGTGCGCCGCGCCTCGTTGGCAAGCGTGCGGTCCGCGCGGTGATAGCCCTCCGCGAGATCGGCCGCGCGCGGCAGCAGGCTCGAGAAGAAGCGCCGCGCGAGGCCCAGCCGCTGCGGTTGGCCCACCACCTCGGCGAGGATCGCATCGGCCTGCTCGGCCAACGCGCGGAACTGCGCCGCGATCACGCCGTCGGCGATGGCGCCGGCCGCGCCGCGGATGCGACCGATCTCCTCCTTCGCTTCGAGCAGGAGATCGAAATGCACGGGCGGCGTGTAGGATTCGCTGGGGAAAGGCAGGGGGCCATCGATCGGCGGGGGCGGCGGCGCGCGCTTCGCCAGGTCCTCGCGTTCCTTCTTCGCGCGGCGCGACAGCATGATCCACGCGACGAAAGCGAGGATCAGCGGGAAGGTGTTGAGCGCGACGATGCCCAGGGCGGTGAGGATCAGCAACGCGAAGAAGATGAAGGGCGCCAGGGCCGCTGCCATGGCGAGTGCGGTCATCCCGCGAAACCAGCCCATCATGTCGTCTCCATCGCGCGAAAAGGGGTGTATGTCCCACCGGTCTCCGAGATGTGGCCTCTCGCGGGCCTGCGCGCAAGCCCGCCGCTAACGGCCCTTGAAAAGCGGATTTGACGGCACGACCTCTTTTCGCGTATGAACCGGCGAAATTCCCTGACATGACGGTATCCTTCACCCGCGCGGAGCGCGAACGAGGTCTTGTGTCAGTGATCCAATCAGGCGGCTCTCGGGCCGGGGAGTGACGAACGATGGGCAAGCTGTTCCAGTTCTTCCAGGAAGTGCGCTCCGAAGGCGCGAAGGTCACCTGGCCGACGCGCAAGGAGACCGCCATCACCACCGCGATGGTGTTCGTGATGGTCGTGGTGGCGTCGATCTTCTTCCTGCTCGCCGACATGGTGATCCGCTGGGGCGTGACCCTGATTCTCGGCATCGGCCGCTAAGCCCGCGCCATAGGAGAGATGAGATGAGCCTTTCCGCCGCTCCCAACGCCCGTCCCAAGCGCTGGTACATCGTGCACGCCTTCTCGAATTTCGAGCGCAAGGTGGCCGATGACATCAAGAAGGGCGCCCAGCAGCGGGGCCTCGACCATTGCTTCGAGGAAATCCTCGTCCCCACCGAAAAGGTGACGGAAGTCCGCCGCGGCCGGCGCATCGAGACGGATCGCAAGTTCTTTCCGGGCTATGTGCTGGTGAAGGCTGATCTGACCGACGAGGTCTATCACCTCATCAAGAATACGCCGAAGGTCACGGGCTTCCTCGGCGCCGACAAGCGGCCGATCCCGATTCCCGATGCCGAGGCCGAGCGCATCAAGGGCCAGGTGGTGGAAACCGCCGAGCGCCCGAAGACCACGATCACCTTCGAGATCGGCGAGCAGGTCAAGGTGGCGGATGGCCCCTTCGCCTCGTTCAACGGCACGGTGGAAGAGGTCGACATGGCCCGCCAGCGCCTGAAGGCGGCGGTTTCCATCTTTGGCCGCGCGACGCCGGTGGAACTCGAATTCAGCCAGGTGCAGAAGCTGAAGTGAGGTCGGGTTGCCATTGTTGCTCATTTGAGCTACATTCAAGCCTCTGACAGGAGGCTTCCATGGCCGATACCGCCTTCGTGCGTGCCCGCATCGACGAACGCCTCCGCGACGAGGCGACGGAAGTGCTCGCGGAATTGGGCCTCACCGTGTCCGATGTCGTGCGCATGACGCTCACCCGCGTCGCGCGGGATCGTGCGTTGCCGCTCGAACTCAAGGTGCCCAACGCCGAGACGCGCGCCGCGATGGAAGAGGCGCGTGCCGCAATGCGGCTTCGTGAGGCACGTTTCCGCGAGGGGCAGGCGCTTTTCGATGCCCTCGAGCAAAAGGCCCGCTGAGGCCAAGCGCGCGAGGCTTCCCCGCGCCTGCGACTTCACGAAGCATTTCCACAAGGATTGGGACCGCCTGTCGCGCTCGGGTCGCTTTGACAGGGCCGCGCTGAAACAGGCCATGCTGTTGCTGATTGCCAACGATGCCCCGCTCGGCCCGGAATGGTTGGACCACGCGCTGAAAGGCGAGTGGTCGGACCATCGCGAATGCCATATCGGCGGCGACTTCCTGCTGATCTACCGCGTCGAGCGGGATATGATCTGGTTCGTCCGCGCCGGCACGCATGCCGATCTGTTCAGGGAATAGACGCAACTCTGCGCGAGCCCTTGCCTTTTTGCCTGTTCGGACGTAAGGGCTGCGCCTTCATCGGGTTCGCCCGGTGAGCAAAGCCGTGGCAGGCGGTTCCGTTTCTCCTCGTTCCGGGAGGGCGGACATCAAGCCCCACCACGGTCCATTCACGGAACCTGTGACGCGATGGCCGCGAGGCTGTCGCATTGCCGGTTCATTTGGAGAGAACGATGGCCAAGAAAATCATCGGCTTTATCAAGCTGCAAATCCCGGCTGGCGATGCCAAGCCGGCCCCGCCCGTTGGTCCGGCACTCGGCCAGCGCGGCCTGAACATCATGGAATTCTGCAAGGCATTCAACGCCAAGACCGCGCAGATGGAAAAGGGGATGCCCATCCCCGTCATCATCACGGCCTATGCGGACCGCTCCTTCACCTTCGAGATGAAGCAGCCGCCGGTCACCTTCTTCCTGAAGAAGGCGGCGGGCCTGAAGATCGGCAAGAAGCCGGCCTCCGGCTCGAAGACGCCGGGCAAGGGCGCCTTCGTCGGCAAGGTGACCGAAGCGCAGCTGCGCGAGATCGCCGAGAAGAAGATCGTCGACCTCAACTGCGACACGATCGACAGCGCGGTCGCGATGATCCGTGGTTCGGCCCGCGCCATGGGCCTGGAAGTGGTTGGGTGAGCGCCATGAGCAATGTGAAGAATGCCCCGAAGCTCGCCAAGCGCGTCGCCAAGACCCGCGAAGGCATCGATCGCACCAAGCTCTACGCGCTCGACGAAGCCGTGAAGATGGTGAAGGACCGCGCCTCCGCGAAGTTCGACGAGACGATCGAGATCGCCATGAATCTCGGCGTCGATCCGCGCCATGCCGACCAGATGGTCCGCGGCGTCTGCAACCTGCCGAACGGCTCGGGCCGCACGGTGCGCGTCGCGGTGTTCGCGCGCGGTGCCAAGGCGGATGAGGCCAAGGCGGCCGGTGCCGATATCGTCGGCGCGGAAGATCTGGTGGAAACGATCAACGGCGGCACGATCGAGTTCGATCGCTGCATCGCCACGCCGGACATGATGGGCCTCGTCGGCCGCCTCGGTAAGGTGCTCGGCCCGCGCGGCCTGATGCCGAACCCGCGCGTCGGCACCGTCACGATGGACATCGCCGGTGCGGTGAAGGCCTCCAAGGGCGGCGCCGTCGAGTTCCGCGTCGAGAAGGCCGGCATTGTCCATGCCGGCGTCGGCAAGGCCTCGTTCGAAAACGGCAAGCTCGCCGAGAACATCCGCGCCTTCGTGGATGCGGTGAACAAGGCGAAGCCGACCGGCGCGAAGGGCACCTACCTGCAGCGCATCGCCATCTCCTCCACAATGGGTCCGGGCGTGAAGGTGGAAGTGTCGAGCGTCGTGACGGGCGGCCAGCAGTAAACGGCCGACCATTCCCGAGCTTTCGAGCCCCGCGCGCAATCGCGGGGCTTTTTTGTTTCTCGCCCGCGTTTAACCCGGCGTTCACCGTCGCAGCGATGCCGACGCCGTGGCTGCCGCGATTAGCATGCGGATTGCTGTTCTTTCGTGCACGATTGTTCCTGTGCCGGAGAGACACATGACCGCGAACCGATATGACACACTCGATGGCTGGCGCGGCCTCGCGGCTCTGGCCATCACCTTCTATCATCTGCCGGTCGCCCACCCGTTCCGCGATCTCGCGGGCTGGAAGAATCTCGAATTCTTCGTGGATTTTTTCTTCGTGCTCTCGGGCTTCGTCATCTGCCACGCCTGGGGCAAGCGGCTCGTCACCGCACGGGATGGCTGGAGCTTCATGCAGCGCCGCTTCTGGCGCGTCTGGCCGCTGCACATCATCATTCTCGGTGCGTTTTTCCTGCTCGAAGCCGCGAAATGGGTGGCGTTGCAGAAAGCGAGCGGGCTTGGTGCCGATCCGGCCTTCACGGGTCCCACCTCGCTGCCGGCTCTTCTCTCGAACATCCTGATGCTGCAATCGCTGAACCTGCACGGCACGACGACCTGGAACGGCCCGGCCTGGAGCATCTCCGTCGAGTTCTGGACCTATCTCGTCTTTGCGGCCGTGATGCTCTTCGCCAAGGGCCGGCTCGCCGCGATGGTGCTGATCGCTTTGGGCGGGGCAGCGATGGTCGCGCTGTTCTCGCCGATCTGGCTATTCGCGACGCATGATTTCGGCCTGCCGCGCGCGCTCTACGGTTTCTTTGCAGGCGCCATCACCTACCGTCTCATGAGCCATTGGCGCGTTGGCGCACTGGCTACGCCCGGCCTCGCGCTCGAGATCGGCGTGCTGGCGATCGCCGGCCTGTGGATGGCGATGACGGGCAAGAATGCGAGTTCCATGCTGGCGCCGCTCGTCTTCGCCGCGATCGTCGTGGTGTTCTCGCATGGCACAGGGGCCGTCTCGCGGTTTCTCCGCTCGAAGCCCGTGCAGGCGCTGGGGTTGTGGTCGTATTCGATCTATCTCGTCCACACTTTGATCTTCTTCGGCCTGCGTTTCGCGTTGGTCACGCTCGAGAAAGTCACGGGCTGGAAGCTGACGCTCTCGGGCGATGGCAGCAGCCGCGTCTTCACCTTCGGCTCGGATCTCGCGAATGCCGGGGTGATTCTCGCGCTGCTCGGCTTGACGGTGGCGATTTCCGCCTTCACCTATCGCTTCATCGAAAAGCCGTTCATGGTTTCGGGCCCGGCGGAAAATCCCTCAAAAGGCCCGGCGGGGGTCGCAATCGCCCTGCGATAAGCCGAAGCGGCGCAAGGCGGAAGCACCTTTCCGAAATTTGTCAAGACCCCCCTTGCGTCAAGGGGGACAAGTCATTACAAGCCGCAATTCGCGATGGAGGGGGAGTGCTTGTCACGCCGCCTTGTCGCTGTTGCCGATCATGGCAACACGCCACGCCAAGAAGCCGGGTGACCGGGTGTCGACAGCGGGGCGATCCTGTCCGAGACTGCAGGTGCGCTCGCCAACGGAATGTCCTCCTGTTCACTCCTCGCTTCGGCGTCCGGGTGCAAGAGCCTCTGGGGCAGCCATAATCCGGTTCTCTCCGCAAGGGGGAGCCAACGCCGGCGAAGCCGATCGCCGGGTGGGGCCTGCATAGATGGGGAAGGGGATTTGCCGGCACCCGGGAGCGATGCTCCGCGGGGCGCTGGCGGGTTTCGTTTCTCGGCCTTGGGTTTGGCGCGGGTTGGTCCGTGGCGTTCCGAGGGGACAGGCGAGCCGTCCGGTTTCGCCGAAAGGTGTGTCCGGGTGGCGAGCATGGCAGGGCAACCTGCCATCGAACGTCTGGCACCCTCCTCGTGAAGGTCGCCAGGCAGAGCGTAACCGGGCCTCGGGTTTCTTTCCGGGGCCAATCGGAGAAAGCACGTGGATAGAGCTGGAAAAGAAGTGCTCGTCTCGTCGCTCAACGACGTGTTCAAGAACACGGGCGTTGTGGTCGTGGCGCACTATTCCGGCCTCACCGTTGCGCAGATGCAGAAGCTTCGTCGCGAGATGAAGAAGGCAGGCGCCTCGGTGAAGGTTGCGAAGAACCGCCTCGTGAAGATCGCGCTCGACGGAACCGAAGTTCAGTCCATCACCTCCTACCTCAAGGGCCCGACCATCCTGCTCTATTCGCAGGATCCGGTGGCGGCGCCGAAGGTGGCGGTGGCGTTCGCGAAGGAGCACGACAAGCTCGTGGTTCTCGGCGGCGCGATGGGCAAGACTGCGCTCAACGCCGATGGTGTGAAGGCCCTGGCCACCATGCCCTCGCTCGATGAGCTGCGCGCGAAGCTCGTGGGCCTCATCCAGGCTCCGGCGACGAAGATCGCGCAGGTTTCCACCGCACCCGCCGCGAAGCTCGCGCGCGTGTTCGGGGCGTATGCCAACCGCGATCAGGCGGCCTGAAGCTGAAAAAAACCCGACCGGACCGGCAGGAAGCATGGCTTTTCCGCCGTTTCGACCCTTGTAAGACACGAAACGAAACCCGAATTAAGGACCTGTACAATGGCCGATCTGTCGAAGCTCGTTGACGAGCTCTCCAACCTCACCGTTCTCGAAGCCGCCGAGCTCGCCAAGATGCTCGAAGAGAAGTGGGGCGTCTCCGCCGCCGCCGCGGTGGCCGTGGCCGCTGCTCCGGCTGCTGGTGGCGCTGCTGCCGCCCCGGCTGAAGAGAAGACCGAGTTCACGGTTGTTCTCGCCGCTGCCGGCGACAAGAAGATCGAAGTGATCAAGGAAGTCCGCGCCATCACCGGCCTGGGCCTCAAGGAAGCCAAGGACCTCGTCGAAGGCGCGCCGAAGACCGTGAAGGAAGGCGTTTCCAAGGACGAGTCCGAGAAGCTGAAGAAGCAGCTCGAGGCGGTCGGCGCCAAGGTCGAGCTGAAGTAAGGGTGTCGCCCGGTCTCCGGGTGATCCGAATTCCATCCCGCGCAGGGGTTTTCCTGCGCGGGGTTTTTGGCGTCTGAGGGCCGGTTCCGGCCTGAGCATGCCGCGATGAAGGGGTTTCCGGTTCATCGCGAGAAGCATGCGGGCGTCAAGCAACGGGAGCGCGTTGGGTTTCCTTCGAAACACAATTCGCTCTGAAGGCGGACGTTCCGCCCGAAGACTGGGCGACCTCGCGGGGTCGTGTCGCAGTCTTTCGGCCGACCGTTTTACACAGACTGGTTTGATTGGCGAGGAACGAGATGGCGCAGGCGATCATGGCTCCGTCGGGTAAGGTGAGCACCCTGGTGGGGCGCAAGCGGATCCGGAAATTCTTCGGGAACATCCGCGAGGCGATCGAGATGCCGAACCTCATCGAGGTTCAGAAGGCATCCTACGATCAGTTCCTCATGGTCGACGAGCCCAAGGGCGGCCGCCCCGACGAGGGGTTGCAGGGGGTGTTCAAGTCGGTGTTCCCGATTTCGGACTTCTCCGGCGCGTCGCTGCTGGAATTCGTCCGCTACACCTTCGAGACGCCGAAATTCGACGTGGATGAGTGCCGCCAGCGCGGCATCACCTTCGCGGCTCCGCTCAAGGTGACGCTGCGCCTGATCGTGTTCGATGTGGACCAGGATACCGGCGCCCGCTCCGTGAAAGACATCAAGGAGCAGGACGTCTACATGGGCGACATGCCGCTCATGACGTCGAACGGCACCTTCATCGTCAACGGCACCGAGCGCGTCATCGTTTCGCAGATGCACCGCTCGCCGGGCGTGTTCTTCGACCACGACAAGGGCAAGAGCCATTCCTCGGGCAAGCTGCTGTTCGCGGCGCGCATCATTCCCTATCGCGGCTCGTGGCTCGACATCGAGTTCGACGCCAAGGACATCGTGCATGCGCGTATCGACCGCCGCCGCAAGATCCCGGCGACGAGCCTGTTCTATGCCCTCGGCATGGATGGCGAGGAAATTCTCTCCACCTTCTACCGCGCGGTGACCTACACCCGCACGAAGGATTCCTGGCGGCTGCCTTACGATCCCGACCGCTTCAAGGGCCTCAAGGCCACGGTCGATTACATCGATGCCGAGACGGGCGAGGTCGTGATCGAGACCGGCCGCAAGATGACGGTGCGCGCCGCCCGTCAGCTGGCCGAGAAGGGCCTGAAGTTCCTGCGCGCCACCAACGAGGATCTCATCGGGCAATATGTCTCGGAAGACATCGTCAATCCGGATACCGGCGAGATCTATGCCGAGGCCGGCGATGAAATCTCCGAGAAGCTGCTGAAGCTCTTCGAGGAGGCGGGCATCAACGAGCTCAACGTGCTCGATATCGATCACGTCAATGTCGGCCCCTATATCCGCAACACGCTCGCCGCCGACAAGAACGAGGCGCGCGAAGAAGCGCTCTTCGACATCTACCGCGTGATGCGCCCGGGCGAGCCGCCGACGCTCGAGACCGCCGAGAAGATGTTCTCGGACCTGTTCTTCGATCCGGAGCGCTACGATCTCTCGGCCGTGGGCCGCGTGAAGATGAACATGCGCCTCGACCTCGACGCCGAGGACACGGTGCGCATTCTCCGCAAGGAGGACATCCTCGCGGTGGCGAAGGCGCTCGTCGAACTGCGCGACGGCCGGGGCGAGGTGGACGACATCGACCATCTCGGCAACCGCCGCGTGCGCTCGGTGGGCGAACTCATGGAGAACCAGTATCGCCTGGGCCTGCTGCGCATGGAGCGCGCGATCAAGGAGCGCATGTCTTCGGTCGATATCGACACCGTCATGCCGCAGGACCTGATCAACGCGAAGCCGGCAGCCGCCGCCGTGCGCGAGTTCTTCGGCTCGTCGCAGCTCTCGCAGTTCATGGACCAGACGAACCCGCTCTCCGAGATCACCCACAAGCGCCGCCTCTCGGCGCTTGGTCCGGGCGGCCTGACGCGTGAGCGCGCCGGCTTCGAGGTGCGCGACGTGCACCCGACGCATTACGGCCGCATCTGCCCGATCGAGACGCCGGAAGGCCCGAATATCGGCCTCATCAACTCGCTCGCCACCTTCGCGCGGGTGAACAAGTACGGCTTCATCGAGAGCCCGTTCCGCCGCGTCCGCGACGGCAAGGTGACCGACGAGGTCGTCTATCTCTCGGCGATGGAAGAGCAGAAGCATTATGTCGCACAGGCGAACGTCGCGACGGATGGCCAGGGCCGCCTCAGCGATGATCTCATCGTCGCGCGCCATGCCGGCGACGTCATCACCGTTCCGGTCGAGAAGGTCGACCTGATGGACGTCTCGCCGAAGCAGCTCGTTTCGGTCGCGGCCGCGCTGATCCCGTTCCTCGAGAACGACGACGCGAACCGCGCGCTGATGGGTTCGAACATGCAGCGTCAGGCCGTCCCGCTGGTGCGGTCGGATGCGCCGTTCGTCGGCACCGGCATGGAATCGGTCGTGGCGCGGGACTCCGGCGCGGCGATCGCGGCCCGCCGCTCGGGCGTGGTCGATCAGGTGGATGCGACCCGCATCGTCATCCGCGCGACGGATGACATGGACCCGACCAAGCCGGGCGTCGACATCTACCGGATGATGAAGTTCCAGCGTTCGAACCAGTCGACCTGCATCAACCAGCGTCCGCTGGTGAAGCCGGGCGACGTGGTCTCGAAGGGCGACATCATCGCCGACGGTCCCTCGACCGATCTCGGCGATCTGGCGCTCGGCCGCAACGTGCTCGTCGCGTTCATGCCGTGGAACGGCTACAACTTCGAAGACTCGATCCTCCTTTCCGAGCGCATCGTGAAGGAAGACGTGTTCACCTCGATCCATATCGAGGAATTCGAGGTGATGGCGCGCGACACCAAGCTCGGCCCCGAGGAAATCACGCGTGATATCCCGAACGTCTCGGAAGAGGCGCTGAAGAACCTCGACGAAGCCGGCATCGTCTATATCGGCGCGGAAGTGCAGGCGGGTGACATCCTTGTCGGCAAGATTACGCCGAAGGGCGAGAGCCCGATGACGCCGGAAGAGAAGCTCCTCCGCGCGATCTTCGGCGAGAAGGCCTCGGATGTCCGCGATACCTCGCTCCGGGTGCCGCCGGGTGTGCAGGGCACCATCGTGGAAGTGCGCGTGTTCAACCGCCACGGCGTGGACAAGGACGAGCGCGCGCAAGCCATCGAGCGCGAGGAAATCGAGCGTCTCGCCAAGGACCGCGACGACGAACTCGCGATCCTCGACCGCAACACCTATGGCCGCCTCGCCGATATGATCGTCGGCAAGCCGGGCATTGCCGGTCCCAAGGGCTTCAAGAAGGACACGGACATCACCCGCGAGGCGCTGGATGGCTTCCCGCGGTCGCAGTGGTGGCTGTTCGCGGTTCCCGATGACAAGCTCATGGGCGAACTGGAAGCGATGCGGAAGCAGTACGACGAGGCGAAGAAGGCGCTCGAGCAGCGCTTCCTCGACAAGGTCGAGAAGCTGCAGCGCGGCGACGAACTGCCTCCGGGCGTCATGAAGATGGTCAAGGTCTTCATCGCCGTGAAGCGCAAGATCCAGCCGGGCGACAAGATGGCCGGCCGCCACGGCAACAAGGGCGTGGTCTCCAAGATCGTCCCGATCGAGGACATGCCGTTCCTCGATGACGGCACGCATGTCGACGTGGTGCTGAACCCGCTCGGCGTGCCCTCGCGCATGAATGTCGGCCAGATCCTGGAAACGCATCTCGGCTGGGCCTGCGCGGGCCTCGGCAAGCAGATCTCGGACGCGGTCAACACCTACATGCGTTCGGGCGATGCCAAGCCGCTGCGCACGAAGATGGAAGACATCTACGGGCAGGACCCGCAGGTGACCGAACTCTCGGATTCCGATCTCGCGGCGACCGCGAAGAACCTCGCGCGCGGCGTGCCGATCGCGACCCCGGTCTTCGACGGCGCGAAGGAAGCGGATATCGAGCAGTATCTGGAGAAGGCGGGTCTCGATCCGTCGGGCCAGGTGACCCTGTTCGATGGCCGCACGGGCGAGCCGTTCGATCGCCGGGTGACGGTGGGCTACATCTACATCCTGAAGCTGCACCATCTCGTGGACGACAAGATCCACGCGCGTTCGATCGGTCCGTATTCGCTCGTCACCCAGCAGCCTCTGGGCGGCAAGGCGCAGTTCGGCGGCCAGCGCTTCGGCGAGATGGAAGTCTGGGCGCTCGAAGCCTATGGCGCCGCCTACACGCTG
>PERO01000001.1 GCA_002928875.1 Methylobacterium sp.
CGAACTCTTCTCCGAATGTTTCGCGCGAGGCGCGGCTGTTTCTGGGCGCGTAAGGGTTACGCGTATTTGGCGATCACCTCGTCCGCGACGTTGCGCGGCACTTCGGCGTAATGGTCGAACGACATCGAGAACGAGGCGCGGCCCTGGGAGAACGAGCGCAAGGTGTTCACGTAGCCGAACATGTTGGCGAGCGGCACCATGGCGTTCACGACGTTCGCGTTGCCGCGCATGTCCTGACCCTGGATCTGGCCACGCCGCGAGTTCAGGTCACCGATGACCGAGCCCGTGAAGTCTTCCGGCGTCACCACCTCGACCTTCATGATCGGCTCGAGCAGCACCGCACCGGCTTCCTTCTTCTGGAAGGCCTCGCGCAGGCCCTGACGCGCCGCGATTTCGAAGGCGATCGCCGACGAGTCGACCTCGTGATAGGCGCCGTCCGTCAGCGTGACCTTCACGTCCACGACCGGGAAGCCCGCGAGCGGACCCGAACCGATGACGCTCTCGAGACCCTTCTCGACGCCCGGGATGTATTCCTTCGGCACCGTGCCGCCGATGATCTTCGATTCGAACTCGAAGCCCTTGCCCGGCTCGTTCGGCTCGACCGTGAACTTGATGCGGGCGAACTGGCCCGAACCACCCGACTGCTTCTTGTGGGTGTAGTCGTGGTCCACGGCGCGGGTGATCGTCTCGCGATAGGCCACCTGCGGCGCGCCCACGTTCACTTCCACCTTGTGGGTGCGCTTCAGGATGTCGACCTTGATGTCGAGGTGAAGCTCGCCCATGCCCTTGATGATGGTCTGGCCGGATTCCTGGTCGGTCGAGACGCGGAAGGACGGATCCTCCGCCGCGAGCTTGCCGAGCGCGATGGCCATCTTTTCCTGATCGCCCTTCGACTTCGGCTCGACCGCCATCTCGATGACGGGCTCCGGGAACTCCATGCGCTCGAGAATGACCGGCGCGTTGGGATCGCAGAGGGTATCACCCGTGCGCGATTCCTTGAGGCCGACGACGGCGATGATGTCGCCGGCATAGGCTTCCTTGATTTCCTCGCGGTTGTTCGCGTGCATCAGCAGCATGCGGCCGATGCGCTCGCGCTTGTCGCGGGTCGCGTTGAGGAGCGAGGAGCCCGATTCCAGCTTGCCGGAATAGATGCGGCAGAAGGTCAGGACGCCATAGGGGTCGTCCATGATCTTGAACGCGAGCATCGAGAGCGGCTGCTCGTCCGAAGCCGGACGGGTCGTCTCCTGCTCGGTCTTGCCGTCGATGCCCTTGATCGCCGGGCGATCGAGCGGGGACGGCAGGAAATCAACCACCGCGTCAAGAAGCGTCTGCACGCCCTTGTTCTTGAAGGCGGAACCGCAGAGCACCGGATAGAAGGCGCTGGTCAGCACGGCCTTGCGGATGCAGCGGCGCAGCGTCTCCTCGTCGGGCTCATTGCCCTCGAGGTAAGCTTCCATCGCGGCGTCTTCCATCTCGACGGCGGCTTCCACCATCTGCTCGCGATACTGCTTCGCCTTCTCGACCATGTCGGCCGGGATGTCGATGTCGCGATAGGACGCGCCGAGCTGGTCGTCATCCCAGACGACTCCCTTCATGCGGATCAGGTCGATGATGCCCTTGAAATCGGATTCCGCGCCGATCGGCAGCTGGATCGCGACCGGCTTCGCGCCGAGACGCTTCACGATGTCGTCGAGGCACTTGTAGAAATCGGCACCCGTCTTGTCCATCTTGTTGGCGAAGACGATCCGGGGAACCTTGTACTTGTCGCCCTGGCGCCAGACGGTTTCCGTCTGCGGCTCGACGCCCTGGTTCGAATCCAGGACGCAGACCGCGCCGTCGAGCACGCGCAGCGAACGCTCGACCTCGATCGTGAAGTCGACGTGGCCGGGGGTGTCGATGATGTTCAGGCGCTTCTTCTTGCCGTCGCGGCCCTGCCAGAAGGCGGTCGTCGCGGCCGACGTGATCGTGATGCCACGCTCCTGCTCCTGCTCCATGAAGTCCATGGTCGCAGCGCCTTCGTGCACTTCACCGATCTTGTGGCTCTTGCCGGTGTAGTAAAGGATACGCTCGGTCGTCGTCGTCTTGCCGGCATCGATGTGGGCCATGATGCCGAAGTTACGGTAATCCTCGAGCGAGTATTGGCGGGGCATGTCAGATCCTCGTCAGCGCGAAACGGGTTACCAGCGGTAGTGCGAGAAGGCGCGGTTGGCTTCCGCCATCCGGTGCGTTTCCTCGCGTTTCTTCACCGCCGCGCCACGGTTGTTCGCGGCATCGAGAAGCTCGGCGGAAAGACGCTCCACCATGGTCTTGTCGTTGCGGCCGCGGGCGGCCGTGATGATCCAGCGGATCGCGAGCGCCTGGCGACGCTCCGGGCGAACTTCGACCGGCACCTGATAGGTGGCACCGCCGACGCGACGCGACCGGACTTCCACCGCCGGCGCGACGTTGTCGAGCGCCTGCTTGAACATCGGCAGCGGGTCGGACTTGGCACGGGTCTCGATGATGTCGAACGCACCATAGACGATGCCTTCGGCGACGGACTTCTTGCCCTCGTACATGACCGCATTCATGAACTTGGTCACGACGATATCGCCAAACTTGGCGTCCGGGATGATTTCGCGCTTCTCAGCTGCGTGACGACGAGACATGTCGATATCCCCTTACTTCGGCCGCTTCGCGCCGTATTTCGAACGACGCTGCTTGCGATCCTTCACGCCCTGCGTGTCGAGCACGCCGCGCAGAATGTGGTAGCGCACACCCGGAAGGTCCTTCACGCGGCCGCCGCGGATCATCACCACAGAGTGCTCCTGAAGGTTGTGGCCTTCACCGGGAATGTAGCCGATGACCTCGTAGCCGTTCGTCAGGCGCACCTTCGCGACCTTGCGGAGCGCCGAGTTCGGCTTCTTCGGGGTCGTGGTGTAGACGCGGGTGCAGACGCCGCGCTTCTGCGGGCACGACTGAAGGGCGGGCGCCTTGTCCCGGGTCTTCTGCGCGCTCCGGGCGTTCCGGATCAGCTGGCTAATAGTCGGCATTCGATGCCCTTTTCATCTCTGGCCGCCGAAGCGACCCTTTGCAGGCCTTGCGGCCCATCCCGAATGGCCTCCCGAGGGAGGTTCGCGCCCGCCGCCCGGCCCTGCCGTTCAGTCAAGCACAAAGCGCGCCCTTCGGGCCATGCCAAGGCGAGGCCCAAACGGCGCCGAAACAGAGGATCAGCGGCCGAGACCACCGATCGTGACCAGGAGGAACAACCGGGGTTGCTCCCCATCCACTTCAGGTCGAAAGAAAGACAGCGTTTGAGCCGGAAGCTTCGGGAACGAAGCAGCACCGGGCTCACAGCCTGCCGAGAGCGCGCTTCTGACTCGCCACCCCATGAAAGTCAACCGGAAAAACGCCGGCTGCCTCGCAAACCTGCCCCCGGCAGCCCGATCGAGGGCCCTGGGAGGCGATCGACCGACCTGGCATGGGCAATGGCCGGTCTCGCGGCGAAGAAACGCCGCTCCCATCACGCAATCGTCATTGGAGCAGCCTTCCGCAATGGCGACACTGCCCGATCATGACACCTTACGCAACACCCCCTCTCCTCGTCGCCTTCTGCGGTTCGGACCATGGTCCCTGGCGCATGACAGGCATGCATGCCGTGCGCGGCGAACCCTTGCCGCCGGCCGAGCGGGTCTGGATCGGCGAAGGCCGCGAGATCGTGGCGCCGGCTGATTCCCGCTGGACCCTGCGCGGCACCACCAGCCATATCCGTTACACCAACGGCGATGAACTCGGGGCGCTGCAACGCCGGCAGGCGGGGCTCGGCCGGCCGCAGGCGCGCCGCGCCGCGCTGATCCCGATCTCGAAATCCGCGGAATGGTGGGCCATGCCGCAGGATGCCCGGCGGCAGGTCTTCGAGGAGACCTCGCAGCATATCGCGATCGGGCTCGATTACCTGCCCGCGGTGGCGCGCCGGCTTCATCACGGGCGCGATCTCGGCGAAACCTTCGATTTTCTCACCTGGTTCGAATTCGCGGCCGAGGACGAACCGGCCTTCGACGCCATGCTGGAACGCCTGCGCGCCACCCGCGAGTGGGATTACGTGACGCGGGAATGCGACATCCGGCTCGAACGCGCCTGATCGCTGGCTTCAGCCCGCACGAAGCTCGATAAAGAAAGGGCCGGAGCCTTACGACAACCGGCCCTTCGAACAGGCGGGCGGGGCGAATGCCCCTGCCCTTCCGACTTTACTCCGCCGCCGGCAGGGCCGGCGAGGCATCGTTCACCGCCGTCCGCGCCTCGGTTTCCTGCTGCTGGACGATCAGATCGTCGCGGCGGGTCGCCACCTCGCGAATGCGGCTCATGATCTGGCCGGTGCCGGCCGGGATCAGGCGGCCCACGATGACGTTCTCCTTGAGACCGTCGAGCGTATCCACCTTGCCGTTGACCGCCGCTTCCGTGAGGACGCGGGTGGTCTCCTGGAACGACGCCGCCGAGACGAACGAACGGGTCTGCAGCGAGGCCTTGGTGATGCCCAGCAGAACCGGGACACCGACCGCGAGCTTCTTGCCCTGCTCGGCCAGCATCTCGTTGATCTCGTCGAGCTCCACCTTGTCCACCTGCTCCTCGGCCAGGAGATCGGAATCGCCCGGATCCTGGATCTCGTACTTGCGGAGCATCTGGCGAACGATCACCTCGATGTGCTTGTCGTTGATGTTCACGCCCTGCAGCCGGTAGACTTCCTGGATCTCGTTCACGAGGAACGCGGCCAGTTCCTCCACGCCCTTCACGGCGAGGATGTCATGCGGTGCCGGCGGCCCCTCCAGAATGAAGTCGCCCTTCTCCACATGGTCGCCATCCTGCAGGTGGATGTGCTTGCCCTTCGGGATCAGGTACTCGATCGTCTCGAGCCCTTCTTCGTCCGGGATGATGGAGACGCGGCGCTTGTTCTTGTAGTCGCGACCGAACTGGATCGTGCCCGAGACTTCCGCGATGATCGCGGCTTCCTTCGGACGACGCGCCTCGAACAGCTCCGCCACGCGCGGCAGACCGCCCGTGATGTCGCGCGTCTTGGCGCTTTCGGTCGGGATACGCGCGATCACGTCGCCCGCCTTCACCTTGCCGGCCGGATCGACCGCGATGATTGCGTCGACCGGCAGCATGTACTTGGCGTCGCCGCCACGCGGCAGCTTGATCACCTTGCCGGCGTCATCCACGATCGTCAGCGCGGGCTTCAGATCCGAGGTGCGGCTGGAACCGCGCCAGTCGGTGACGACGCGCTTCGCGATACCGGTGGATTCGTCCACCGCTTCCGACATCGATGAGCCTTCCACGAGATCGTCGAAGCGGATCTTGCCGTCCACTTCCGTGATGATCGGACGGGTGAACGGGTCCCATTCGGCGATGCGCTGGCCGCGCTTGATCTTGTCGCCCTCGTCGATCTTGAGCTTCGCGCCGTACTGGATGCGGTGGGTGGCGCGTTCGACGCCATCCGGGCCCACCACGGCCACGACGATGTTGCGGCCCATGGCGATGAGATCGCCTTCCGAGTTCCGGGCGACATGGCGGTTCTTGATCGCCACGGTGCCTTCGAAATTCGAATCGAGCGACGATTGCTCGTTGATCTGCGCCGCGCCACCGATGTGGAAGGTGCGCATGGTGAGCTGGGTGCCCGGCTCGCCGATCGACTGCGCCGCGATCACGCCGACGGCCTCGCCCATGTTCACGGGCGTGCCGCGGGCCAGGTCACGGCCGTAGCAGGTCGCGCAGACCCCGCGCGCCGCCTCGCAGGTCAGCACCGAGCGGATCTTCACCTGCTGCACGCCGGCCGCTGCCACGTTGGCGACGTCCTTCTCGTCCATCAGGCGGCCGCGCGGCACGACGACCGCCTGGCTGACCGGATCGACCACATCCTCTGCCGCGGTGCGGCCAAGGATACGGCTCGCCAGCGACGCGACGACGTTGCCCGCATCGATGATGGCGCGGGTGGTGATGCCGCCCTCGGAGCCGCAATCGGTCGAGGAGATGACCGCATCCTGCGCCACGTCCACGAGACGGCGGGTGAGATACCCCGAGTTCGCGGTCTTGAGCGCCGTATCCGCGAGGCCCTTGCGGGCGCCGTGGGTCGAGTTGAAATACTCGAGAACGGTCAGGCCTTCCTTGAAGTTCGAGATGATCGGCGTCTCGATGATCTCGCCCGAAGGCTTGGCCATCAGGCCGCGCATCGCCGCGAGCTGCTTCATCTGGGTCGGCGAACCGCGCGCACCCGAATGGCTCATCATGTAGATGGAGTTCACCGGCTTGTCGCGGCCGGCATCGTCCTTCCGCACGGCCGAGATGCGGTTCATCATCTCGTTGGCGAGGCGGTCCGAGCACTTCGCCCAGGCATCCACGACCTTGTTGTACTTCTCGCCCTGAGTGATCAGGCCGTCCTGGTACTGCTGCTCGAATTCCTTCGTGTAGGCGCGCGTCTCGTTGACGATCGACCACTTGTTCTCGGGGATGAGCATGTCATCCTTGCCGAAGGAAATACCGGCCTTGTAGGCGTGGTAGAAGCCCATGCTCATGATGCGGTCGCAGAAGATGACCGCTTCCTTCTGGCCGCAGCTCCGGTAGACCACGTCGATCATCCCGGAGATTTCTTTCTTCGTCATCAGCTTGTTGACGGCGTCGAAGGAGACCAGCGGATGCTTCGGCAGGTGCTGCGAGAGCACCACGCGGCCCGGACTCGTTTCATAGGTCTTCCGGTACGGCTTGCCGTTCTGGTCGATGCCTTCCCAGCGATACTTGATCCGGGAATGGTAGGTAATGACCTTCGCCGCGAGCGCATGCTCGATCTCGGCGAGGTTCGAGAACACCTTGCCCTGCCCCGGCTCGCCATCGGCCATGATGGAGAGATAGTAGAGGCCCAGCACGATATCCTGCGACGGCACGATGATCGGCTGGCCGTTCGCGGGGTGCAGGATGTTGTTGGTCGACATCATCAGCACGCGCGCTTCCAGCTGCGCCTCGAGGCTCAGCGGAACGTGCACGGCCATCTGGTCGCCATCGAAGTCGGCGTTGAACGCGGTGCAGACCAGCGGATGCAGCTGGATCGCCTTGCCTTCCACCAGCACCGGCTCGAAGGCCTGGATGCCGAGGCGGTGCAGGGTCGGCGCGCGGTTCAGCATCACCGGATGCTCGCGGATCACCTCGTCGAGGATGTCCCAGACCTCGGGACGCTCCTTCTCGACGAGCTTCTTCGCCTGCTTCACGGTGGCCGAGAGGCCACGGGCGTCGAGCTTCGAATAGATGAACGGCTTGAAGAGTTCGAGCGCCATCTTCTTCGGCAGGCCGCATTGATGCAGCTTCAGTTCCGGGCCCACGGTAATGACCGAGCGGCCGGAATAATCCACGCGCTTGCCGAGCAGGTTCTGGCGGAAACGGCCCTGCTTGCCCTTCAGCATGTCGGCGAGCGACTTCAGCGGCCGCTTGTTGGCCCCCGTGATGACGCGGCCGCGACGGCCGTTATCGAACAGGGCATCCACCGCTTCCTGAAGCATGCGCTTCTCGTTGCGGATGATGATGTCGGGCGCGCTCAATTCCATCAGCCGCTTCAGGCGGTTGTTGCGGTTGATGACGCGGCGGTAGAGGTCGTTGAGGTCCGAGGTCGCGAAGCGGCCGCCATCGAGCGGCACCAGCGGGCGCAGATCCGGCGGGATGACCGGAATGACGGTCATGATCATCCATTCCGGCTTGTTGCCGGATTGCATGAAGGCCTCGATGATCTTCAGACGCTTGGCGAGCTTCTTCTTCTTGAGGTCGGAATCGGTCTGGCCGATCTCCTCGCGCAGGTCACCGGCGATCTTCGACAATTCGAGCGAGCGCAGCATCTCGCGGATGGCTTCCGCGCCGATCATGCCGGTGAAGCTGTCCTGGCCGTATTCGTCCTGCGCGCGCAGGAATTCATCCTCCGAGAGCAGCTGGTACTGCTTCAGCGGGGTGAGGCCCGGCTCGATGACGATGTAGCTTTCGAAATAGAGGACGCGCTCGATATCCTTCAGCGTGGTGTCGAGCAGCAGGGCGATGCGGCTCGGGAGCGACTTCAGGAACCAGATATGCGCGACCGGCGCGGCCAGTTCGATATGGCCCATGCGCTCGCGCCGCACGCGGCTCAGCGTCACTTCCACGCCGCACTTCTCGCAGATGATGCCCTTGTACTTCATGCGCTTGTACTTGCCGCACAAGCACTCGTAATCCTTGATCGGCCCGAAGATGCGCGCGCAGAACAGGCCATCCCGCTCCGGCTTGAAGGTGCGGTAGTTGATCGTCTCGGGCTTCTTGATCTCGCCATAGGACCACGAGAGGATCTTCTCCGGCGAGGCGATCGAGATCTTGATATTGTCGAACGCCTGCGGGCTGACCGCCGGGTTGAAGATGTTCATGACGTCCTGCTTCATGACATTCTCCTAAGGGACACCGGAGGGAGGAAGGCCGGTCGTCCGGAAAAAACGAAAATCGGGGCGCTAGCAACCGGGGACGGGACACCCTCCCCCGGCCTTGGGCGCGGAAACCCGCGCCCGGGCGAACTCACTCGGCGGCTTCCGCGGGCGGAAGCTTGTCGTTGCCGACCTTCGAGGATTGCAGCTCGACATTGAGGCCGAGCGAGCGCATTTCCTTGACGAGCACGTTGAAGCTCTCGGGG